>NZ_JAOQOF010000001.1:0-3285000 GCF_025961735.1 Sphingobium sp. B11D3B
CCCTCGGGCTGCAGTGCTTCGATACGGCTCTTCGATATGCGCCTGCGGCGCTACTCAGACCCTACTCAGCACGAACGGTGAGGGTTGGGGGGGGGGAGGGTTTGCCGTACCATGCTTGCCATGCACACGCTGTATCTGAGCGGTTGAGAAGGATGTCCGGGCGTTCAAATTTGGCGGAGACGTCTCCCGTCCTCTTCAGAGGGGGGCAAAGGCTGCTTTCCGCAACCATGCAGGCCAATTATCAGAGAGCCTTCACTTCACCGATCCGCCACAATCGCGCGCAGACCTACGCCGATTGTCGCGCGGGGCTGGGGCATTTCGGATGAGGCGACGGGGTAGGCGCAGTGGTCGGCCATATAATGGCCGCCGGGGCGGTGATTGCCTGACAGGCCGGTACCGCCGACCGGTGCGTTGGGCGCGAGCGCATAAGTGGGTCGGTTCCAGTTGACGATGCCGGCGCGGCTGTTGGCCCAGAAGCGATCATAATGTTCGGGGCCACCGCCGATCAGCGTCGCGGACAGGCCGTGGCGGGTGCTGTTGGCTTCGATGATCGCCGCGTCGAAGCTGGCGACGCATATGACCTGCAAGATCGGGCCGAACAGTTCCACGTCGCTGCGCGGTGCCATGGCCGTCACGTCGATGATGCCGGGCGTGACGAAGGGCAGGCCTTCGACCGGGCGCTGCATGTGCCGGATCGGGCGGCCGCCATGGCTCATCAGATAAAGGAAGCTCTCCGTGAGGCCGTCGGCGGCCTCCATGTCGATCACCGGCCCCATGAAGGGGAGTGGATCGCCGGTCGGCGGGCCGACGATCAGGCGATCCGTCAGCGCCTTCACCGCGTCGAGCAGCGGCTCGGCGAGGGTATCGCGCACGATGAGGCGGCGGGCGGACAGGCAATGCTGCCCGCTCATGTCGAAGGCGGACTGGACGATGAGCGCGGCGGCGCTGGCGATGTCCGGCGTGTCCCAGGCGATGATCGGATTGTTGCCGCTCATTTCCAGGGCCAGCAGCTTGCCGGGCTGGTCGGCACAGGCGCGGTTGATGGCGCGGCCGGTGCGGGTCGATCCGGTGAAGAGCACGCCGTGAACGTCCGGCGCGGCGGCCAGCGCTTCGCCGATCGCCGGGCCACCAATCACGCATTGCACCTGATCGTGCGGCACACCGGCCTCATGCAGCAGGCGCACCAGCATTTCGCCGGTGGCGGGCACCTTCTCCGAGGGCTTGAAGAGCACACCATTGCCTGCAAGCAACGCCGGCACGATATGATCGACCGGAATGCGCGCGGGCAGGCAGTGCGGGGTGATGATGGCGAGCAAGCCATGGGGCTTGTGGCGCAGGGCCGTGCGGGCGCCCATCGCGCCTTCGCTTTGCCGCTGGCCCGTGCGTTCGGAATAAGCTTGCACGGCCTTCTCGACCCGCTCGAAAAGGCTGATCACCTCTTGCCGCGTGGACCAGAGCGGTCGCCCGGTTTCGCGCGAGATCAGGGTCGCGAAGGCCTCCTCACTGGCGCGCACGGCATTGGCGAAGCGGCGCATGGTCTCTATACGGACAGCGGAGGAGAGGCCTGCCCATGCGGTCCATTGGTGCGCCACCAGCGCGATCTGCGCGGCGGGGTCGGCCTCCTGCCCCTGCCAGACGACCTCGCCCGTCGCCGGATCGAGCGATTCGAGGACGGCAGGCTCGTGGGGAGCCTCGGTGGCATGAAGCGGGGCGTGCAACATGCAGCGGCTATGCGGCGCAATTAGTTTCCAGCGGATTTACGACGCGCGCGCCGGAGCGCGCATCGGCTTACGCGCTGCGCGAGGCGAGTGGCTGACCGGGCACTGGGCCGTGCGCCGCCCCCATGGCGCGGATTGCCTCGATCTCGGCGTAAAGCGGGGCCCAGTCATCGCGCTCGGCGATGGACGCCCAGAGGGCCTCGACTTCCTCGATGTGCATCGAGCAGGGCGCATCGCCGTGCCAATACGGGTGGTCACCGGCGCCGGGCCGTAGGGTGAGGGATTCGCGCGCGGCCCGCACCTCGTCCCACGCTGCGCCCGAATAACGCGATTCGGCATGGTCGCCACGTCGCCAATCGAAGAAGAAGCGGTCGATGAGTACATCGCTGCCGCGCAGCGCCTCGACAGCGGCGACTACGAAGGCGCGGCCGGCCTGCGCGTCTGGCGCGGTCAGGCCCAGCCGCCAAAGGAACCGCTCGATCAGGCGATTCTCATAAATGGCCGGGAAACGCCGAAGCACCTCGACCAGCGCCTCCGTCTCCGCATGCTCCACGAGCGATTGCGCCAGTTGCGCGACATCCCAGTGGATAGCCTCAGCCTGGCGGGCGAAGGCATAGAGGCCGGTCTGGTCGAAATAGGCGGCGGTAAAGCCCGGCTCCCAGCGCGGGGTGAAGCGCCATGGCCCATAGTCGAAGCTCTCGCCCGTGACCGCGATGTTGTCGCTGTTGAGGACGCCATGGACGAAGCCGGCGACCATATAGCTCGCGGCGAGATCGGCCGTGCGCGTGACGACCGCCTCCAGCAGCGTGAGCGCGGGCACCTCGCCCGGCTCCACCGCCAGCAGATGGCGCAGGCAGTAGTCGATCAGCCGTGCGCTCTCCTCGCGCTGGCCGAGATAGGCGAGCCGCTGGAAGCTGCCGATGCGGATGTGGCCGTGGCTGAGCCGCACCATTACCGCCGAGCGGGTGGGGGAAGGCTCGTCGCCGCGCACCAGCGGCTCGCCGGTTTCGACGATCGAGAAGGTGCGCGAGGTGGTGACGCCCAGCGCTTCCAGCATTTCGGTCGCGAGGATTTCGCGCATGCCACCCTTGAGGGTCAGGCGGCCGTCCGCCGTGCGGCTCCAGGGCGTGCGGCCCGAGCCCTTGGTGCCCAGATCCAACAATCGGCCGCCTGCAGGCGCGGCCTCCCGCATCTGGGCGAACAGAAAGCCGCGCCCATCGCCGAGATCGGGATTGTAAGTGCGGAACTGGTGACCGTGATAGCGCAGGGCCAGTGGCTCCGGCTGCGCGCCGGACAGGGGCGTGAAGCAGCCGAAATGGCTGATCCATTGCGCATCGTCGAGCGCCGCCAGCCCCACCGTGCTGGCCGCGCGATCATTGCGGAAGCGCAGGATCGTCTGCGGGAAATCCGCCGGCTGCACGGGGTCGGCCAGAAAATCCGCAATTGAAGCTATTGCGCGTTCCGGATGAAATATGTCTGTCTTAAGCGCTGCGTCCATGCTCTGATATGGGGGGCGCCCCGGGAAAGGATCAAGCTTGTCGGGCTATGAAGACAAATATTGGTGGTCGCAGGACAATTTACGGCTGCATTACCGGGACTATCCGGGCCGGGAGGATCGGCCGCCGATCCTGTGCCTGCCAGGCCTGACGCGCAACGTCCGTGACTTCGAGCCGGTGGCGGAGCGGCTGGCCGGCGAGTGGCGCGTTATCGTGGTGGAACTGCGCGGACGCGGCGAGAGCGCTTACGCCAAGGACCCGATGAGCTATGTGCCGCTGATCTATCTGCAGGATCTGCTCAAGCTGATCGATGAGCTGGCCCTGCCGCGCTTCGTGGGAGTCGGTACGTCGCTCGGCGGGATCATGCTGATGCTGATCGCGGCGACCCGGCGCGGGAGCCTTGCGGGCGCGCTGCTCAACGATATCGGGCCGGAGATTGCCGAGGAAGGGCTGGAGCGCATCCGGCAAGGGGTGGGTACCGGTAGCGCGCAGCCTACCTGGGTTCACGCGGCGCGGGCGGTGGCGGATGTGCAGGGGGTGATCTACCCCGATTACAAGCTGACCGACTGGCTGCGCATCGCCAAGCGGCTATATCGACTGACGAGCCAGGGGCGCATCGTGCTGGATTATGACCAGCGCCTCGCCGAGCCGTTTCGGGCGCCCGGCGGTGCGGCGGGCGTCGACCTGTGGCCGGCGTTCGAGGCGATCGGCGACATCCCGCTCACCTTGGTGCGCGGCGCGCTCAGCGATCTGCTGACCGTCCAGACGGCGCAGGCGATGCAAGCGCGCCTGCCGCAGCTCGATCTGGTGACCGTGCCGCGGGTGGGCCATGCACCCACGCTGGAAGAGCCAGAAGCGGTGGCGGCGCTCGACAGGCTGCTCGACCGGATCAGTGGGAAGCCATGACGCGGCGGGCGGCCCGGTGCGATCTCTCCCGCGAGCCGCTGCGCGTGCTGCAAATTCACCGCAGCTTCGATCTGGGCGGCAAGGAAGTGCGCCTTGCCCGGCTGATGAATCATTGGGGCGCGCGGATGCAGCACGACATCCTGCTGGGCGCGCCGGGCGCCACTACCGCGCAAGCCTTGCTCGACCCCACGCTGAAGGTGCGCTTTCTCGATTCGCCCGCGCTGGAGGGGCCCGCGACCTTCGGCCGGTTCAACGCGCTGGCCAAGGCGATGCGCGGCTATGACCTCATCCTGAGCTTCAATTGGGGTGCGATCGACGGCGTCATGGCGCACCGTCTCTTCCGGCGGCTGCGCTGCCTGCCGCCGCTGATCCATCACGAAGAGGGCTTTGATGTGGACGAGGCGTTCGTCCGCCAGGCCGCTCGCAACCGCTATCGCCAGATCGCCTTGCAAGGCGCGCGGGCGCTCGTCGTCCCGTCGGCGCAGCTGGCGCATATCGCTCAGGCGGAGTGGCGGCAGCCCGCCGAGAAAGTCCACCAGATCCCCAACGGGCTGGATGTCGCCGCCTATGAGGGCACCCGGCCGGTCACTGCGATTCCCGGGCTGGTACCGGACGGGCGGCTGATCGTGGGCACCGTCGCCAATCTGCGTGCGGTCAAGAACCTGCCCCGGCTCGTCCGGGCGGTGGCGCCGCTGCGCGACCGGCTGCGCCTGGTCATCGTCGGTGACGGGGAGGAGCGGGAGGCGATCCTTGCGGAGGCGGAGCGTCAGGGCATGCACGATCTGCTGATGCCCGGAGCCCTGCCGCGCCCGCAGGATTATGTCGGCGCCTTTGATATTTTCGCATTGTCCTCCGATAGCGAGCAGTTCCCCACTGCCCTGATGGAGGCGATGGCGGCCGGCCTGCCGGTGGTGGCGACCGACGTCGGCGATACGCTCGGCATGGTCGCGCCGGACAACCGGCCCTTCATCGTGGCCCCGGATGCGACCGATGATTTTCAGGCTGCCCTTGCAGAACTGGCCGGGGATGCCGATCTGCGTCGGACCATCGGCGCAGCCAATCGCGACAGAGCGAGGCGCTGTTTCGATGAAGCCGTGATGATCCAGCTCTACGCCCGGCTCTATGGTGAGGCGGTCGGTAACGAACTGGCGTTATTTTGAGTTTTGTGGCATTTTAGCACTTGGTTTGAGGAAAATGCTGGTAAAGGCGCTCGTGGCTGGCTTGCGAAGCTGGCCGATGGGGCACTGAGGAGTTTCATTTGTTCAAGGGCTTGAAGCCGATCGTCTATGGCGGTCGCGAGGTGTGGCCGGTTATCGAAGGCGGCAAGGGCGTTGCGGTCTCCAATCACATGAGCTCCGGGGCATGGGCTGCCGCTGGCGGCATCGGCACCGTGTCGGCCGTGAATGCGGACAGCTATGATGCCGACGGCAATGTCATCCCGCAAATCTACCATGGCCGCACGCGCCAGCAGCGCCATGAAGAGCTGATCGCCTACGCCATCGAAGGTGGTGTGGAGCAGGTGAAGCGCGCTTATGAGATGGCCGGCGGCAAGGGCGCCATCAACATCAACGTGCTCTGGGAAATGGGCGGCGCGCAGGCCGTGCTGCAAGGCGTGCTGGAGCGCACCAAGGGCATGGTCGCAGGCGTGACGTGCGGGGCCGGCATGCCCTACAAGCTCAGCGAAATTGCTGCGCAGCATCAGGTCAGCTACCTGCCGATCGTCAGCTCCGGTCGCGCTTTCCGCGCGCTGTGGAAGCGGGCCTATCACAAGGCTGCGGAATGGCTGGGCGCGGTTGTCTATGAAGATCCGTGGCTGGCCGGTGGCCATAATGGCCTTTCCAATGCGGAAGACCCGACCAAGCCGGAAGATCCCTATCCCCGCGTGAAGGCGCTGCGCGACACGATGCGCGAGGGCGGCATCAGCGACGAAGTGCCGATCGTGATGGCCGGTGGCGTCTGGTATCTGCGGGACTGGAGCGACTGGATCGACAATCGGGAGCTGGGGGCGATTGCCTTCCAGTTCGGCACCCGTCCGCTGCTCACCCAGGAAAGCCCCATTCCGCAGGCCTGGAAGGAGAAGCTGATGACGCTGGAGGAAGGCGACATCCTCCTCCACCGCTTCTCGCCGACCGGCTTCTATTCCTCCGCGATCCGCAATCCCTTCCTCCGCGATCTCGAAGCGCGCTCGGAGCGGCAGATTGCCTTCTCCATGGAGGAAGCGGGCGACCACAACCATCAGCTCGATGTCGGCATCAAGGGCCGCAATTACTGGGTGACTCGCAACGATCTGCTGCGCGCCCGTGAGTGGGTGCTGCAGGGCTATGAGACTGCGCTCAAGACGCCCGACAACACGCTGGTCTTCGTGACCGACGAGGACCGCGCCGTGATCCGCAAGGATCAGGCCGATTGCATGGGCTGCCTCTCGCATTGCGGTTTCTCGTCGTGGAAGGACCATGACGATTATTCGACCGGTCGCCTTGCCGATCCGCGCAGCTTCTGCATCCAGAAGACCCTGCAGGACGCAGTGCATGGCGGCGATGTCGACAAGAACCTGCTGTTCGCCGGCCATGGCGCCTATCGCTTCAAGCAGGACCCCTTCTACTCCAACGGGTTCGTGCCGACCGTGAAGCAACTGGTCGACCGCATCCTCACCGGGGATTGATGAGCATGATGCGCACGCCGGACATGCCGGGCCTCGCCATCCTCAAATATCGCGCGGCGGATTATCAGGTGGTCCGCTCGGGCCGCTTCGTGATCTGCGCGGTGAGCGGGGTGGAGATTCCGCTCGGCGAACTCGCTTACTGGAGCGAAGCGCGGCAGGAAGCCTATCGCAGCGCGATCGAGGCGACGAAGGCGCTTGCGGGTTAATCCGGTTCAATTGCCGCTTGAATTCTCGTCGCCCCGGACTTGATCCGGGGCCTCGCTGCCTTTTGGGGTGAGCGAAGAAGAAGCGGGATCCCGGATCAAGTCCGGGATGACGTGAGGTGAGGAGCGCGCTGTTCGCTC
This sequence comes from Sphingobium sp. B11D3B, assembly GCF_025961735.1. Classification (NCBI taxonomy): domain Bacteria; kingdom Pseudomonadati; phylum Pseudomonadota; class Alphaproteobacteria; order Sphingomonadales; family Sphingobiaceae; genus Sphingobium; species Sphingobium sp. B11D3B. Next base: position 7,127 of record NZ_JAOQOF010000001.1, read on the forward strand.
AAACCCAGCCTTCGAGAATCTGATCCGGCGGCCGGTCGCCGCCGACCCACATGCGGATGTTGGCGATCACCCGTTCGCCCGAGGCGATGCGGCCCTCGAAGGTCGCCGAGCCCATATGCGGGGTCATCACCACATTGGGCAGAGCGAGCAGGCGCGGGTCGATCTGTGGCTCGAACTCCCACACATCGAGGCCGGCGCCGGCAAGCTGCCCGGCTTCCAGCGCTTCGATCAGTGCCTCTTCATCCACGACGCCACCGCGCGAGGCGTTGATGAGGTAGACATGGGGACGCAATAGCCCGATGCGGCGCCGGTCGATGAGGTTCTCGCTCTGCGCATTGCGCGGCGTGTGGATCGTCAGGATGTCGATGCTGCGCAGCATCTCGTCGAGGTCGGGGTGCCAGATCGCATCCACTTCCTGCTCCGCCACCTCGGGCAGGCGCTGGCGATTATGGTAGTGGATGGAGAGGCCGAAGGCGCGGGCGCGGCGGGCGACGGCGCGGCCGATGCGGCCCATGCCGACGATGCCGAGCGCCTTGCCGCCGATGCGGTGACCGAGCATGTTGCTGGGGCTCCAGCCGGTCCACTCGCCGGAGCGCACCAGCTTCTCGCCCTCGGCCAGGCGGCGCGGCACCGAGACGATGAGCGCCATGGTCATGTCCGCCGTGTCCTCGGTCAGCACGCCGGGCGTATTGGTGACGATGATATTCTTCGCGCGGGCGGCGGGCAGGGCGATATGGTTCACGCCGGCGCCATAATTGGCGATCAGCTGCAGAGCATCGCCTGCGCACGCGATCAGATCGGCATCGAGATCGTCCGTCACCGTGGGCACCAGCACGTCGCACTGCTGCATGGCCTCATGCAACTCGGCGCGGGTCATAGGATGATCGTCGACATTGAAGCGGGCGTCGAACAGTTCGCCCAGCCGGGCTTCCACCGCTTGCGGCAGACGCCGTGTCACGATCACGCGGGGCGAAGCGGGCCGGGGACGCCTGGACATGTGGCGGGAATGCTCAGGCGAGCGCGGAAAGGCAAGCGGCAATTCGCGCAAGGCTGCTTCCGGTTGATGCCATGCGGTGGCCGTGGCAGAAGCGGACCTTATGGTGTGGGCATTTTCCGGGAGATCGATGGCATGAACGCGCGCGGGCTGTTGATGGCTTTTGCGGCGCTGGCCTTGGGTGCTGCCGGCGCGCAGGCGCAAACCGGTCGCCCGACACCCTATTGGGCCTCACTCTCCAAGGGGGAGGCCAAGATGCGCGTGGGGCCAAGCGCGGACTATCCGGCGAGCTGGATCTACCGCCAGCGCGACCTGCCGGTGAAGGTGGTCGAGGTCTATACCAATTGGCGAAAGATCGAGGATCCGGACGGCACGCAGGGCTGGATGCATGTGCGGCTGCTCAAGGATGAAGCGACCGCGATCGTGAAAGATGGCATTGCCCAGATGCGCGACGGCCCCTCCGAGAGCGCCCGCCTGCTGTTCCGCCTGGCGCCGGGCGTCGTGGGGCGGCTCTCCGGCTGCTCGGACGGCTGGTGCGCCATGGAGGTGAACGGCCGGCGCGGTTATGTGCAGGCCGCGAGCCTGTGGGGCGCGCTGGACTGACGGACACCTCGGCGTGGGCGTGCCCATCAAGGCACGCCAGCGGCGCCTCTCCGATTATCGCGGAAGCGTCGCAGCTTCCCTCGCCAGCGCTTCTATGGCTGCGGGATCGAGCGGCCCCTTGGGCACAACCCAGCTTCCGCCCACGCAGCCGACGAAGGATTGAGCCAGCCATTCCGGCGCATTGGCCGCGGTGATGCCGCCGGTCGGGCAGAAGCGCACGCCGCCGAACGGCGCCGCCAAGGCTTTGAGCGCGGGCAGGCCGCCGCTGGTCGAGGCCGGGAAGAATTTGAAGCGCTCAAGCCCGAGATCCAGTCCGCGCATGATGTCCGCCGCCGTAGCGACGCCGGGGAGCAGGGTGGCCCCATTGGCGATCGCGGCCTTGCCGAGCGGCTCGGTGAGGCCGGGCGACACGATGAACTGCGCGCCCGCCTCCAGCGCCTGATCGAGCTGCCGGGGGTTGAGCACGGTGCCGGCCCCGACCACGGCGCCGGGGACCTGCGCCATTTCGCGCATCACCTCGAGCGCGACTGGGGTGCGCATGGTGACCTCGAGGGCCGGCAGGCCCCCGGCGACCAGCGCCTGCGCCAGCGGGACGGCATCGGCCACGGACTCCACGATCAGCACCGGAATCACCGGCGCCAGCGCCATTACATCATCGACAGTCATGCTCATGCTTTCTTCTCCCGCCATGCAGCGGCGGCGCCATAAAGGCCAATTTCAGGATGGGTTGCCAAGCGAACCGGAACGGTTCTCATCAGGGCTTCAAAGCGACCCTTTGCGGTGAAACGATCATGGAAGGCACTCTTGTTCACGAGGAAGTCGCGCATCCGTTGCGTCAGTCCGCCGGCCAGCACCACATGATGCGGCCCTTGCGCCAGTGCGAGGTCGCCGGCCGTGGCGCCATAGCTCATGCACAGGCGCTCCAGCGCCGTGCGGGCGAGGGGGTTGCTGCCCTCCAGCGCGGCGGCCCACAGGTCCGCGTCGTTCATCAGCGTGACCGGCGCCTGGCTGATCGTCGCCAGCGCCCGGTAGAGTGTATTGAGCCCCGGTCCGGAGACGATCCGCTCCGTCGAGACCCGCACGAGATCGGTGCGCAATTGTGCGAGAATGCGGCCCTCCAGCGCGTCGAGCGGGGCAAAATCCACATGGCCGCCCTCGGTCGCGACGATATGCGGCATGCCCTCGTCAAAGGCGATCATCGCCACGCCAAGACCGGTGCCGGGGCCAAGAATGGTCACCGAGCCATTTTCAGGAAAAGCCTCGTCCGGTCCGAACAGCAGCGGCAGATCGCTGAGCGGCAGCCGCGCAATGGCGTGGGCCACCGCCTCGAAGTCATTGACCAGCCGCACCGCCGCAACGCCGAGATCATCGGCCAGCTGGGCGGGACGGATGATCCAGCTTGAGTTGGTGAGCTTGATGACCTCCCGCCCGATGGCCGTGGCGAAGGCGATGGAGACCCTCTCCGGTGCTGGCGCATCGTCATCGGCCAGAAAGGCCTGCCAGCAGCTTTGCAGGCTGGCATGATCCGAGACCTTGTACTTGCGCACGGTGCCCAGCGTGGGCACGCCGCGCGCATCGAGCGTGGCACGGGCGAAGCGGGCATTGGTGCCGCCAATGTCGGCGGCGACAAGATCGGTCATAGTTCCGCATCCATGGCTGCCAGCAGCGGCGAGGCGCCGGCTTCCGCCAGATCGCTATTATGGCGGAACAGGGCGAACAGTTCCCGACCGGTGTCATAGGGCGGCGGTGGCGCATCGGCCTGATCGCGCGCATCCCATTCCGCGGCATCCACCTTTGCTTCCAGCGTGCCGCTCTCGGCGCAGACTCGGACGATGTCGCCATCGCGCAGCTTGCCGATGGGGCCACCGCCCAGCGCCTCGGGCGAGAGGTGAATGGCCGCCGGCACCTTGCCGCTCGCGCCGGACATGCGCCCGTCGGTCACCAGAGCGACCTTGAAGCCCTTGTCCTGCAACACGCCCAGCGGCGGGGTGAGCTTGTGCAGCTCTGGCATTCCATTGGCGCGCGGCCCCTGGAAGCGCACGACAACCACGACGTCCCGATCCAGCTCGCCCGCCTTGAATGCGGCCATGACCTGATCCTGATCGGAGAACACACGGCACGGCGCCTCGATGGTCCAGCGTTCGCGGTCCACGGCGCTGGTCTTCATGATGCAGCGGCCGAGATTGCCGGCGAGCAGCCGCATCCCGCCATCCGCGCTGAACGGATTGGAGAGCGGGCGCAGGATGGCCTCGTTGCCCGGCGCAGTCGGCGGCTCGTCCCAGACGAGCGCGTCATTTTCCAGCGTCGGCATCCGGCCGTAATCGGTGAGGTCGGCGCGGGCGACGGTCATCACGTCCCGGTGCAGCAGGCCGCCGCGCAGCAGTTCGGTGATGATCCAGGCCATGCCGCCTGCGGCGTGGAAGTTGTTTACGTCATCCGCGCCATTGGGGTAGACGCGCGCCAGCAAGGGCACCGCGGCGGAGAGATCGGCGAGATCCGTCCAGTCGATGACGATCCCCGCGGCCCGCGCGATGGCGGGCAGGTGGATGGCATGATTGGTCGATCCGCCGGTCGCCAGCAGGCCCACGGCGGCATTCACGATCGCCTTTTCATCGATGCACTTGCCGAGCGGGCGATAATCATCGCCATCCCACCCTATGGAGGCGACACGATGCACAGCGGCGCGGGTCAGCTCGCTGCGCAGCTTGGTGCCGGGATTGACGAAGGCAGCGCCGGGCATGTGCAGTCCCATTACTTCCATCATCATCTGGTTGGTGTTGGCCGTGCCGTAGAAGGTGCAGGTGCCCGCGCCATGATAGCTGGCGCTCTCGCTCTCCAGCAGTTCCTCGCGCCCCACCTTGCCCTCGGCATAGAGCTGGCGGATGCGCTGCTTCTCCTTGTTGGCGAGGCCCGAAGGCATCGGTCCGGCGGGGACGAAGATCGTAGGCAGGTGGCCAAAGCGCAGCGCGCCCATCAGCAGGCCGGGCACGATCTTGTCGCAGATGCCGAGCATCAGCGCGCCCTCGAACATCGCATGGCTGAGCGCCACGGCGGTTGCGAGCGCGATGGTGTCCCGCGAAAACAGCGAGAGCTCCATGCCGGCGAGGCCCTGCGTCACGCCGTCGCACATAGCGGGCACGCCGCCCGCGACCTGCGCCGTGGCGCCCACTTCCCGCGCCGCGATCTTGATCGCCTCGGGGTAGCGGCCATAGGGCTGATGTGCCGAGAGCATGTCGTTGTACGCCGTGACGATGCCGATGTTCATGGCATTGCCGGCGCGGATCGCCGGCTTGTCCTCACCGCTCGCGGCAAAGCCATGGGCGAGGTTGCCGCAGGAGAGCCGATCGCGGTTGGTGCCGGCATCGCGCCCGCGCTCGATGAGGTCGAGATATTTGCGGCGGCTGACCGCGCTGCGCTGGACGATGCGCTGCGTGACGGCGGCGACGGTGGAATTGAGATCAGTCATACCAGCTTGCTCCATCGCGCTCGATCAAGGCAATGCCAGCCGAGGGCCCCCATGTGCCGGCAGCATAATGCACGACCTGCTGGCCGGATTCCTGCCAGCTTTGGGTGATGGAATCGATCCAGGTCCACTGCGCTTCCACCTCGTCGCGGCGCACGAACAATGTGGTGTCGCCTTCCAGCAGATCCAACAGCAGCCGCTCATAGGCGATCCGTCGGCGCTCACCGGCAAAGGCGTGTGTGAGCGAGACGTCGAGGCCGACTTCCTGCAGCTTCACGCCATCCCGGTCGAGCCCCGGCCGCTTGGCCATGATGCACAGGCGGATGTTCTCGTCCGGCTGCAGGCGGATGATCAGCGAATTGGGCTCCAGCGCGCGATCATAGCCGTTGCGGCGGAAAATGCTGTGCGTCACCGGCTTGAACTGGATGAGAATTTCCGACTGGCGGTTGGGCATACACTTGCCGGTGCGCAGGTAGAACGGCACGCCCGTCCAGCGCCAATTGTCGATATGGGCCTTCAACGCCACGAAGGTCTCGGTATCGCTCTCCTTGCCCAATTCCTCTGCATAGCCGGCGATGATCTTGCCCTTCACCGCGCCGTCCCGATACTGGCCGCGCACGCTGTGGGTGCGGACCGTTTCGGGCGTCATCGGCCGCAGCGAGCGCAGCGCCTTCACCTTCTCGTCGCGCACCGAGGTGGAATCCATCCGCGCGGGCGGCTCCATGGCGATGATCGAGAGGATTTGGAGCATGTGGTTTTGCACCATGTCCTTGAGCGCGCCGACGCCGTCATAATAAGAGACGCGGCCCTCCAGCCCCACCGTCTCGGCGACGGTGATCTGGACATGATCGATGGCGCCCCCGTTCCACAGCGGCTCGAACAGGCGGTTGCCAAAGCGCAGCGCCATCAGGTTCTGCACCGTTTCCTTGCCCAGATAATGGTCGACGCGGAAAATCTGCTCTTCATCGAACAGGTCGCCAATGGCGTCGTTCACCACCTTGGACGAGGCGAGATCCTTGCCGATGGGCTTTTCCATGGCGATGCGGGTGTGCGCATCGACCAGACCAGCGGCTGCGAGGCCCTGAGCGGTGGGCGCAAAGAGCGAGGGCGGGGTGGACAGATAGACCGCGATGGGGCCATCGCCGAGCGCCTTCGCCCGTTTCGCCAGCGCATCGAAATGCGCCTGTTCGCCGGCGGACACGGCGCAATAGCTGATCTTTTCAAGAAAGGCGGTAACGCGCGCCTCATCATGATGCTCATCGGCGAGATAGGTCGCCAGCGCCTTGCGGATGGTGTCACGAAAGGCCGCGTCATCCATCTCGGACCGGCCGGAGGCGAGGATGTTGAACGGCTCGGGCAGCAGCCCGTCGCACAGCAGATGATAGAGCGAAGGAAACAGCATCCGGTGCGCCAGATCGCCGGTGGCGCCGAACAGGATGAGTGTCGCGGACTTTTCGAACAAGACTGGGGACCCTTCGTGGCCTGATGAATTGCGCACCTGAGCGGGACATTACAGGCGCACGACTTTGGTGCAACCGCACAATCGGACCCGTTTTCGATGAAAGCGCAGGGGGCCGCTCCATCCTTCCGTGCTCGCGCAGGGCCGGAATTCCCTCGGCCGGCTCTATGGGAGGCAGCCGCAAGGCATTGTTCGCCGGCGCAAAATCTTACCTCGCGCGCGGTTGGTCACGGTGAATTCCGGCTTGCCAGACGGGCAGCGGTTCCGCAGGAGCGCACATGCGGCGGGGGCGGTTCTCATCATTCGACCCTCGAAGACAGACCGACCAGCCTTCGGGGGAGAGATACATGGCGCAGTCCCATGCAGACGGGCAGCGGATCGACATCGAGACCATTCTGGACCGACCTTACGGGGCCTGGCGCTGGTACATCTTTGCGCTCTGCGGCATCGCCATGGCGATGGAGGGCTTCGACATGTACATGCTCGGGGCCATCGTGCCGGCTCTTGCTGCGGGTCTTGCTGTCGAGCCGGCCGCGATTTCCGCCGTGTTCGTGGCGCAGGGCATCGGCCTGGCCCTGGGCTACGCCTTCATCGCACCGCTGGCAGATCGGGTTGGACGCAAGCCGATCGTCATTCTGTGCGTGCTCGGCTTCGGCCTCGTCACGCTTGTCACGGCCCTGGCATCGACCCTGACGGCGGTCTCGCTTCTGCGGCTGGTCGCTTTTGCGTTTTTCGGCGGCATCACGCCCAACATCATCGCAATGGTGGCGGAGATTTCGCCGCGCCACATCCGTCCTCGCCAGATCATTCTGGTCACCGCCTGCTTCGCATTCGGTTCGGCGATGGGCAGCGCGCTTGCGCCTCTCATTGTTCATCGGCTCGATTGGTGGGGCGCGTTTCTGGCGGGTGGCGCCGCACCGCTGCTGCTCCTGCCAGTGCTGATCTTCACCCTGCCTGAATCTCCCCGCTTTCTTGTCACCGCCGGGCGCAGCACTGCACAGGTCAACCGCGTCCTGCGGCACATCACGCGCCACGTCAGCGACACGGCCCATTATTTTCTTGATGAGCCGCCAGCCGGGCGGGCGTCACTCAAGTCCGTCTTTGCCGAGGGGCGGCTCGCCATGACGCTCTTGTTCATGCTGGCGGGCGGCATGATGATGTTCGTCGGCAATGCCGTGGCCTCCTGGGCGCCGACCTTCTGGCACATGCAAGCCGGCTTTCCGATGGCGGATGCGGCAGCGTTGTTTGCCCTTTCCTCCGTCGGCGCGATCGTGTGGCCGTTCATCATGATCGCGCTGGTCGGCTGGATCGGCGTCAAGCGCACCCTGCTCTTCTGCTATTTCGCGGGCGGCATTTCGATGCTCGTCTACATGGTCCAGCCGTTCACGCCGGCACTGGCCGCCTTCATGGCGATTGCCTTCGGCGCCTTCGTGGTCGGCTCGATCAGCGGGCTCTATGCTTTCATCTCCGCGGCCTATCCCACGCAGATCCGCTCCACGGCGCTTGGCTGGACGGCCGGGGCGGGGCGACTGCTGGCGATCATCGGGCCGGCGACCGGGGGCTGGCTGCTGGCGCAGGGTGTTGGACCGTTCGGCGTGGCGCTGGCCTTCGGGCTGCCGCTGTTCGTCGCGGGGATCGCCGTGGCGTTCGTCCGCAGCAAGGCATAGGACCACCACAGTGCTCCTCCGAAGGCAGGAGCCCATGGCTCAGATGCCGGGCCTTGCCGCCCGAGGCTCCTGCCTTCGCAGGAGCACTTTGTATGATGTAGAGCGCCTCAGCCCTCCTGCAGGCGATCGAACCGCTCCCGATGGGCGTCGATCTCTTCGCGATGCATCTGCGCCCATTTGCCGAGGCGGATCGCCTCGCGGGCCAGCGAATGGCCGAGCGGGGTGAGGGCGTAATCCACCTGCGGCGGGGTGGTCGGATGGACGGTGCGATTGACCATGCCATCCCGCTCCAGCGCGCGCAGCGTGCGGGTGAGCATCTGCTGCGAGATACTGCTCACCTCCCGCCGGATCTGGTTGAAGCGCATCGTGCCATCACCCAGTGCTGCCACCACCGGCAATGTCCACCGGTCGCCGAAGCGCGCGAGGGTCTGCGTGATCCGCATGCACTCCTTGTGCGACGTCACGGTGAGGCGGGTGGTGGTCATATCCATGTGACTAGGTCTCGAAAAAATGCGTTCTTGTTGGTTCTAGAGGTCCACCCTAGCTGGTTGCAAACAGAAACTGATCTTCCCGATCCGTCTCTCAACAGCAATTTTACGAAAGGGCCGACCATGACCGTGTTGCATATCGATTCCAGCATTCAGGGCGAAAACTCCATCACCCGCCAGATTTCGGCAGCCATCGTCGAGCGCCTCACGGCGGAGCAGTCCGGAGCGGACGTGCGCTATCGCGATCTCGCCGCCCAGCCGCTGCCCCACCTGACGCTGCCCGGCTTCGGCACGGACGAGGCGGCGGCCGTGCTGGCGGAATTCCTGGCTGCGGACACGGTCGTGATCGGCGCACCGATGTACAATTTCACCATTTCCACCCAGCTCAAGGCGTGGATCGACCATATCGCGGTGGCCGGCAAGACCTTCCGCTATGACGAAAGCGGCAATGCCATCGGCCTGGCGGGTGACAAGCGCGTGATCGTCGCCCTCTCGCGTGGCGGTTTTTACGGCGCGGGCACGCCTGCCGCCGCTGTCGAACATGCGGAGAGCTATCTGCGCGCCGTCTTCGGCTTCATCGGTATTGTGCCCGAATTCATCGTGGCGGAAGGCGCTGCCGTCGGCCCCGAACATCGCGCGGCCGGTATCGAGGCGGCGCTGGCCGCCGTCGATCAGCTTGAGGTGAAGGTGGCGGCCTGACCGGCCGCCTAACCCTTACCGCTCAGACAGATAATAACGGTCCTTCGCGGAAAGATCGTCGGCCAGCTCATAGATAATGGGCTGGCCGGTCGGGATTTCGAGGCCCGTAATCTCGTCGTCGGGGATGTTCGAGAGGTGCTTGACCAGCGCGCGCAGTGAATTGCCATGCGCTGAAATGAGCACGCGCTTGCCGGCCTTCAGTTCGGGGGCGATCCGGCCCTCCCAATAGGGCAGCACGCGCGCGATGGTATCCTTGAGGCTCTCCGTCGCCGGGATGGCGATGCCGGCATAGCGCCGGTCCTTGCTCAGGTCGAATTCGCTGCCGGCCTCCAGTGGCGGCGGCGGCACGTCGAAGCTGCGGCGCCAGATCTTCACCTGCTCATCGCCATGCTTGGCTGCCGTCTCGGCCTTGTCGAGGCCCGTCAGGCCACCATAATGCCGCTCGTTGAGCCGCCAGTCCTTTTCCACCGGCAGCCAGAGCCGCTGCATTTCCTCGAGCGCCAGATTGAGCGTCTTGATCGCGCGGGTCTGCAGCGAGGTGAAGCACTGGTCGAAATCGAGGCCCTTGTCCCGCATCAGCGCGCCGGCAGCCTTGGCTTCGGCAGCGCCTTTCTCGGTCACGTCGACATCCCACCAGCCGGTGAAGCGGTTCTCCAGGTTCCAGGCCGACTGGCCATGGCGGATGAGGACGAGGGTGGGCATGAGGTCTTATCTCCCGATCTTCGGCGGTTTTACCGTTATCGGGCCTGATAGCGGGATTTGGTGTGAGCGCAATCCGTTCGGGCGGGTCTTGAAGACGCGCAGAGAGGCTTCAGGCGTGCTCGAGCGTCGCGGCGTGGCCACGCGCTTGAAGCGCTTTCAGCATCGTCTGATAATGCTGCACATAGCTCTGATAGGCGGCTTTCTCATCCGGGTGCATCGCCGTTGTGGCCTGCGCTTCGAATTGCTGGATCTGGCTCTGGAGAAAGCCCGGATCCCACAACGTCTTCATCTCGTAAACTCCCATATTGCTGGCAGAAAACTGCGCCGGGGCCGGTTGGTTCCGGCAAAAGCGACCGGCTGCGTTAAATGTTGAGAAACCACCGGCGCGGGCTGTCTTTTCGGCCGGGATCACTGCCGCAAGCGCCCTTGTCCGCCCGAGCACAATTCGCCATGGATGAGCGCATCATCCCATTGCAGCAAAGGAGCAGGAACCATGGCGATCACCCGCACTGTCCACCTTCATGAAGGCCCCGGCGGTCCCTTTGAATCGATGTTCGTCGGCGATGCGGATGCAGGCGATCAGCCGGGCGTGCTGCTGTTCCCTAACTTCATGGGCACCAAGGAATGGGATTTCGCCAAGGCGGAGACGGTGGCGGCACAGGGCTACAAGGTGCTGGTCGTCGACTATTACGGCCAGGGCAAGCGCGGCACGGACATGGAGAGTGCTGGCAAGCTGCTGCATGATTTCATGGCGGATCGGCAGGCGGTGAAGACCCGGCTGCTCGATGCCCTTGCGGAGCTTCGTGCGTTGCCGGGCGTGGATACCAGCCGGATTGGCGCCATCGGCTTTTGCGCGGGCGGCAAATGCGTGCTCGATCTTGCGCGCGCCGGGGCGGACATCAAGGCCGGCGTCTCCTTCCACGGCGTCTACGACGCGCCGCCATTCCCCAACGCGCCGATCACCGCCAAGCTGATGATCTGCGACGGTTGGAACGACAATCTCTGCCCGCCCGATGCCAAGCTGGCCCTGTGCAAGGAGCTGGCGGCCGCGGACGTGGACTTCCAGTTCACCACCTACAGCCGCACCGGCCACGCCTTCACGGCAGACGATGTGCCGCTGAATGCGGACCGCAGCTTCGGCTTCGAGCCCGAGACCAACCGGCGCAGCTGGCGCGCGGCGATGGACTTTTTGGACGATGAACTGGGGTGAAGTGAGCGGCAGCTCCTCACGCCCGGCATCCGTCACCTCGGGTCAAGCCCGGGGTGACGGCATTAGTCGGTTGCCTCGTGTCGACCGTTCTCAAATATCCCCGACCATCTCCGCCAGCGTGGCGAGGCAGTCGCGCGCGAGTTGCATGGAGCGCTCCGGGCTCCAGCCCTGGGCGGTGTCCGGCAGGTCGTCATTGTCCTTGAACGGCATTTCCAGCGTCATCGCCACCGCGCCGTAGCGCTCTGCGATCTGGGCGGTTGCCATGGAGAGATTGGCCTTGCCCGGCCGCGCCTCGGGATAGCCAAGGCGAGTCTGGAAGTCGGGCGTGCGGATGGCCAGCGTATCGCGATACCGCCGGAACAGCGCAAGCTGCGCGTCCTTGATCGAGGGGATGCCCTCAAACCCGGCAAGGAAGACGGCGGGGATCGCCTCGTCACCATGCACGTCCATGGCGAAGGCGACGCCGGTTTCGTCCATGCGATTGCGTACGCAAAGCACTTCCGGCGCGCGGTCGGCCTGCGGCTCGTGCCATTCGCGATTGAGATTGATACCCCGGGCATTGGTGCGCAGATGGCCGCGAAAGGCGCCATCGGGGTTCATGTTCGGCACGATGTAGAAGCGGCAGGCGGCACGCAAGGCGCGGGCATGGGCGTTGGTGGGGTCGGTCAGCATGTCGAGCGCCCCTTCCATCCACCATTCCGCCATCGTTTCGCCGGGATGCTGGCGCGCGATCAGCCAGACGGGCTTGTCGCCGCTCCCCAATTCCAGGCAATCGATCGGGCGCCCGTCCAGACTCTCGCCCAACTGGCGCACCGTTACGCCCTCGCAGGCTGCCGCCTGCGCCACGAGATCGTGATGCCGCTCCTGTGAGTAAGGCGCGAAATAAGCGAACCATGCGGCATCGCCGACGAGTGTGTAGTCGATGGTGAGGGTGCCGCCATCGACGCCGGGATCGTAGCGGCTGGCGGCACGGTCCCAGCGCTCGCGATCTTCCGATACGCAGGCGGCATAGCCGGGCCAGCCATCGGGATAGGAGGATTGTGCAAGGCCGGTGATGCGCAAGGTCAGGCGCGTGCCCGCCGGCGCGGCAGCGCGAAAGTGGAACCACTGGAAGAAATCGCTCTCATGATCCTTGTGGATGGAGAGAGTCGCGGTGGTGCCGTCGATGGCTTCGACGCGGATGTTGCCGCTATCGAAGCTGCTGTTGATGCGAAGGGGCGGAGTGCTGCCTGTCTGCTGTGCGGTCATGGCACCGTGATAGTCTCGCCGGACGTGCCGGGAAAGCCCTTGAACAGCGCATCGGCAAGGCGACCGACCACGAGGCCGGGCTGGGCGGCCGGCGTGCCTTCCTTGGCCTGCGTCTCAGCGCGACCTTCCCACACAACCACCTTGTCGCCCGCGCGGCGCAACTGCACGCGCATCCGGTTCACCACCACCGGCTTGGGTTTACCGGAGAGATTGATGCCGATGCCAAGGCCGACGCCGCTGCCATAAGAACCGGTCGATCCGCCCACGCCGACGCTCACCGGGGAGCGTGCGGGCAGGGGCGCGATCGTTTCCCGCCCCATGTCCACAACCGCCTCATATTGCGCTGCCCCTGCACCGGATGCGCCGGGCTGGAGGGGAGAGAAGCCCGTCCGCGCCAGCGTCGCGCTCACGGCGTTGGCGGCGGTGCGGAATTCGAGGCTGGCGCTATCGTCCGGATTGCCGGGCACGATGAGCACGCTTCCCTGCCGGGCGACGTCCGGCTGATGAAATCGGGTGACGTCGACCGGCCCGGTGGATGTCGCGCAGCCACCCAGGGCGAGCGCGCCGAGCACAATGGCCGCGACGCCGGCCTTGCGTGAGGCGAATCGCCGACGACCCTCGATGTGGGGAGTCGCCCGCCCATGGAGCGGCGGCATGGAAAAACTGCTCGTCATGGCCTTGCATCCCTTATCATCTGGCCATCTCTCTGAAATGGCCTCTCATCGGTCGAGTTTGCACCGGAAATGCTGCATGATGGCTTAACGGTTGTTCAGGAAAGCGGTTGCCGACATGAGGGGACGGGGGCTGCGCAAAACTTGCACCGCCGCCTTGACTTTCCGGGGACTGACCCATAGAGGCGCGGCTTCGAATTTTCCGTCACGCAAGAATCATTTGGACCCGATCATGAAGATCCGCAACTCGCTCAAGTCGCTCAAGGACCGTCACCGGGACAACCGCGTGATCCGCCGTCGTGGGCGCACCTACGTCATCAACAAGACGCAGCGTCGCTTCAAGGCCCGCCAGGGCTGAAGACGCGTGGCGGGGCGCTTTCGCCCTGCCTCTGCCGATCAGGCGCCCGGTCAGTTGCTGGCCGGGCGTTTTGGCGTGTCCGTCACGGCTGATCCGCACCTGCGCGTGTTCGCCAGCCGTCGATGAGAACATCCAGCGCCAGGATGAAGCTGTCCCGGTCCGCCGCGACCTGAACCGCGCGCAGCGTCGTCCAGCCCGTGACGAGCGCCTGGACGGACCGCTGCGCGACGGCGGCCCTCTCTGCGTTCAGGCCGAGCGCGGTCAACTCCTTCACGATCTGCCCGATCAGATGGTTGCCAGCCCCCCTCTGCGCGCGGGTGACGGCAATGAGCTGACGCGCATCGCGTATGGAAGTCTGCGCGTCCCACAAGGCGATGCCGAAATCATGCAGCCATGCCCACCAGCTTTCTGCCGGCGGCACCGAGTCGAGGCAGGCCTTGAAAATGGAGATGGACATGAGTGCGTGGAGGGCCTGCTTGTCCTCCACATGCCAGTAAAGCGATGAGACGCTGACGCTGAGCCGGGTGGCGATCTTCCGCAGGCTGACTGCCCCCAGCCCTTCTTCCTTCAGCAGCGCAATGGCTTCTTCGACGATCCCGTCCTGATCCAGCTTCGCGAATGACATGCTGCTCCCTTGACAGTTTGCCGGTGAAAAAGCATCAATCGCTAAACGAACGATGTTCGATTAGGAGCGGACCCTATGTATCCTTTCACCCCTGGCAGCTACGCGCCGCGCAACGGCTGGTACGTCGCCGCATTTGTGCGCGAAATCGGCGAGGATTTGCTCAGCCGGTGGATCCTCAACGAGCCGGTCGTTCTCTACCGCAAGGAAGATGGCACGGCCGTGGCGGTGGAGGGGCGCTGTCCGCACCGGCATTATCCCCTGGGCGCGAGCAAGCGCGTCGGCGATGCGATCCAGTGCGGCTATCACGGCATCACCTTCGATTCTTCGGGGGCCTGCACGATGGTGCCGAGCCAGAGCACCATTCCCGGTGTCTACAGGATCAAGAGCTACCCGTTGGTCGAGCGCGGGCTATGGGCGTGGATCTGGCCTGGCGATCCCGACAAGGCGGATGAGTCGCTCATCCCGACGCTGGACGAGATCGGTTTCAACATTCCCGGCATGATCCCGGATGCCTTTTATTCCATGCATGTCGATGGGCGCTATCAACTGCTCAACGATAACCTGCTGGACCTGAGCCATCTTGGCTATCTCCATGCTACATCGATCGGCACGCCCGATGATGCCGCGACGCCCGAAGTGCGCGACCTCAATGACCGTCGCCTGTCGAGCCGGCGGATCATGCGCGATACGCCGATGCCGCCTTATCATGATCGCAGCGTGCATGACGGGCTGGTCGATCGCATTTCCGGCATGGATTTCTTCTTCCCCGGCTTTCACGCGGGGATTGGTGAATCCCGCTATCCGCAGGGTCATGAGAAGGCCGGCGAGGTGCTCCACACCAGCCGGGTCTGGCATGCCGTCACCCCGGCGAAGAAGACCAGCTGCAACTACTTCTTTGCGATGAGCGCGCCGTCACAGGCGCGGGTGGACGACGCTCGCCGCCGTCTCGAGCCGGTGCTGGATGAGGACAAGTTCGCGACCGAGGAAATCGAGAAGATCATTTCCACGCTGGACGTCCTCCCGCCCGAGCTGATGCTCAAAAGCGACGGAACGGCGGTGCAGGGGCGGCGTATCCTCCAGGCGATGATGGACCGCGAGAAGGCCGAGCTAGAGGGAGCCTAACCGTGAGCGGACGGCGCGCGTGTCAGGCGGCGAGCAGGTCGCGCTGATCGGGGTGGCGCTCGAAATAGGTGACGACGTAGCTGCACACCGGCCGGATCTTGAGGCTGCGTGCGCGCGCATCGTCAAGCAGCCCGGCGACCAGATCGGCCGCGACGCCCTTCCCCCGCAAAGCCGGTGGGGTGAAGGTGTGCGTGATCGCCAGCGTGTCGCCATCGCGCTCATAGGTAGCGAAAGCGATCTCGCCGTCCACTATGATCTCGTATCGGTTGCGCTGGGCATTGTCCTGAACCGCGTGGGCCATGACCTGCTCCTTATTCTGCTGCCTCGGCAAAGGTGCTGCCGGGTCTTTTGGCAGCATACATCGCCATATCCGCGCGAGTAAGGGCGGAAAACTCCGTGTCACCTTGTTCGAGGGCCGTCCAGCCGACGGAAATAGACAGCGGCAGCATCACGCCCTCGTGCAAGCAGGCCGATTCCGCGATCATGCGCTGGAGCCGCCGGGTGGTTTCCTCCACGGCCTCAGGGTCAAGATCGTCCAGCAACAACGCGAACTCATCGCCGCCCATGCGGGCCGCGACGTCGGTGGACCGCAGTCCATTCGCGAGAAGGCGCGCCATATGCACCAGAGCGGCATCGCCGGCGCCATGGCCAAAGCGATCGTTGATCCGCTTCATCGAGTTCACATCGATGAACACCAGTGCGCATTTGCCTTCATGCCGTTCGAGCCGGTCCAACCGATCCCGAAGGCAGTTCATGAAATGCCGCCGATTGTAGAGCGGGGTGAGCGTATCGCGAATGACGAGTCGTTCAAGTTCCTTGTTGGCGGTTTTAAGAAGGGACAGCTCCCGGCGGAGTATATCCAACTCCTGCTCAAGCGCTGAAATGTCAGGTGCGGGAAGATCGAGTGCGACCGTCCGCGCAGTGGCTTCCATCAAAGCTCTATCTCCTGTGCGCGACCGCAGCATGTAACCCTGTGAGCTGGGTATAGTTCCAAGCTTTGCCTTTGTGCACTGCGGAACCCGCGTTCCGCCGTATGATCAGAGCGTTTTGACCGGTTGTGCGCCATGGCGCTGGTGTCTATGGGCTGAGACTTAAAGAGAAGTTTCCGGCCGGCGTTCCCGTTGACGCCAGGCAGCACGAGGACGGGGCGGCAAAGAATGGCGAAAATCGGTGTGATCATGGGCTCGCAGTCCGACTGGGACACGATGCGCCATGCCGTCGATGTTCTGCAAGACCTTGAAATTGAATGTGAAACGCGGATTGTTTCGGCTCACCGCACACCGGATCGACTCGTCGATTATGCCAAGACGGCAGCCGGCCGAGGTCTGCACGTCATCATCGCCGGAGCCGGCGGAGCGGCCCATTTGCCGGGGATGGTCGCGGCCATGACTCGCGTGCCGGTGCTAGGGGTTCCGGTGCAGTCGGCGACCCTCTCCGGCCTCGATAGCCTGCTTTCGATCGTGCAGATGCCGGGGGGCATCCCGGTCGGTACGCTGGCCATCGGCAAAGCAGGCGCCAAGAACGCGGGTCTGCTCGCAGCTGCAATATTAGCGAACAGCGACGCAGCGCTCGCCGATCGACTGGATGCATGGCGCGCGGCGCAAACGGATTCGGTGGCAGGCAGCCCGCAATGACCTCCCCCATGACGATTGCGCCCGGGTCGACCATCGGCATCGTCGGCGGCGGCCAGCTTGGCCGGATGATCGGCATGGCCGCGATCCAGCTTGGCTATCGGGTCCATATTTTCGCGCCCGAAGAGAGCGGCCCCGCGTCGGACATTGCAAGTGCGTGGACGCAGGCGCCCTATGAGGACGATGCCGCGCTCACGGCCTTTGCAGACGCGGTCGATATCATCACCTATGAATTCGAGAATGTGCCGAGCAACGCCGTCGCCTTGCTCCCCAAGCTCGGGCACGTCCGGCCCAATGCCCGCGCACTGGCGGTCGCGCAGGACAGGTTGCTGGAAAAGAGCTTCGTCGCCGGCCTTGGCGGACGGACGGCGCCCTATGCGCCCGTCTCCAGTGGCGCGGTGCTGCAGGATGCAATCGCGCGGATCGGCGCGCCCGCCATCCTCAAGACGACGCGCTTTGGCTATGACGGAAAGGGCCAGGTCCGCCTGATGAATGCGGCGCCCGAGACACTGGACAGCGCCTGGAACGCAATCGGCTGCAATCCGGCGGTGCTGGAAGGGTTCGTCACCTTCGACCACGAGTTTTCGGTGGTGCTCGTGCGCGGACAGGATGGCACCGTGCGCTTCTGGGATTCGCCGCATAATGTGCATGTCGACGGCATTCTCGCGACATCCACGCTGCCGGCTCCGGCGGTCGTGCTGGCGCAGGTGCCCGAAGCGCGGGCCATTGCCGCGCGCGTCGCCCAGGCTCTGGAATATGTTGGCGTGCTTACGCTGGAGTTCTTTGCCGGGGCCGCCGGGCCGATCTTCAACGAGATGGCGCCGCGTGTCCACAATAGCGGGCACTGGACTATCGAAGGCGCTGTCACCAGCCAGTTCGAGAATCACGTCCGCGCCATCTGCGGCCTGCCGCTCGGATCGACGGCGCTCGCCGCGCCGGCCGTCTCGATGCAGAACCTGATCGGAGACGAGGCCAATGAGTGGCAGGCGATTCTGGCCGACGAGACCGCGCATCTCCATCTCTACGGCAAGAACGAAGCACGCCCCGGCCGCAAGATGGGCCATGTGACGCGCGTGCATACAAGCGATAGCGCGGCATGACGATGGATGCGCGTCCAGAAATCGTGCTGCTGCTCGCCCGCGCCGACAATGGCGTGATTGGCAGCGAGGGCGACATTCCCTGGCGGATCCCCGGCGATCTCAAGCGCTTCAAGGCCATGACCATGGGCACGCCCATGCTGATGGGCCGCAAGACCTTCGACAGCCTGCCCGGGCTCCTGCCGGGTCGCCGCCACATCGTGCTCACCCGCGACACCGCGTGGCAGGCGGAAGGCGCAGAGGTGGTCCACAGTGTCGATGAAGCCCTTGCGGCCGCGCAGGCGCCGGTGCTGTCGGTGATTGGCGGTGCGGAAGTCTATCGGCTGTTCGAACCGCTGGCCGATCGGCTGGAGATCACGCAGGTACATCTCTCGCCGCCGGGCGACGCGCGCATCGATGCGCCCGATCCCGCTCGGTGGGAAGAGACGATGCGCGAGGATCACCCGGCGGAGGGCGCAGTCGCTGCCTTCAGCTACCGCACATTCCTGCGGCGCGGAGCCTGATCGCGGTGCGCATGCGAGCCGCCATCGGGGCTGGCGCCCGCGCGTCGCTCCCCCTATAGGCGCCCGCCATGGAACGGATCAGCAGCGATCAGCCGATACCGGCACATTTGCGCGGTGCCATCATTGCCCTCGGCAATTTCGACGGTTTTCACCGCGGCCACCAGGCCGTGGTCGGCCGGGCCGTGGAGCTGGCCCGTGCGCAGGGCCGTCCGGCCATTGTCGCGACCTTCGATCCGCATCCTATGCGGCTGTTCCGGCCGGATGCGCCCTTCTTCCGCCTGACCACGCTCGATCAGCGCGAGCGCCTGTTCGGCGAGGCGGGCGCGGATGCCATGCTGGTCTTCCACTTCACGGCTGAGCTGGCCTCGCACAGCGCGGAGGACTTCGTGGCCATGCTGGCGACGGAACTTGGCGCGGCGGGGGTGGTGACCGGCGAGGACTTCACCTTCGGGCGCGGGCGCTCGGGCAACGTCACCGCCTTGCGCACGCTTGGCGCGGTGCATGGCCTGGCGGCCGAGGCCGTGGCGCCGGTGCGCGACGAGCAGGGCGAGATCATCTCCTCCAGCCGCGTGCGCGAGGCCTTGCTGGCCGGTGACTGCGCCACGGCGACGGGCCTCCTCACGCGTCCTTTCGCGATTGCCGGCGAAGTCATCGATGGGGACAAGCGCGGCCGCACCATCGGCTTCCCCACCGCCAATATGGAGATGGGCCACTATCTGCGCCCGGCTTATGGCATCTATGCCGTGCGCGCACGGCTGCCCGATGGGCGAATCGTCTGCGGCGCGGCCAATCTCGGCATCCGCCCGACCTTCGTGCCGCCGCGCGAGCTGCTGGAGACCTATTTGTTCGATTTCTCCGGCAGCCTTTACGGCCAGACGCTGGAGATCGCCCTCATCGAACGGCTGCGGGGCGAGCGCAAGTTCGACAGCCTGGATGCGCTGGTCGAGCAGATGAGCGCCGATGTCGTGCGGGCGCGGATCATCCTCGGGGCCTAATCATGCCTTGTCACCGCGCAGGTCTCCGGCAAGACTTGCGCTGACAAGGAGAGGCCACGGATGACCCAACAGAACAGCACTGCCCCGACCATCGACCGCGCACCGACTATCGAAACGCCCAGGCTGATCCTGCGAGCGTTCCGTGCGGCCGATGCCGAGCCCTTGTGCGCGGCCATGGCGGAAGATGACTTCGCGCGGTTCATCACCAAGGAAGGGCGCGGCCTCACCTATGGCGAAAGCTGGCAACGCTTCTGCAGTCTCGCCGGCCATTGGGTGGCGCGCGGTTATGGCAATTTCGCGGTGGAAGAGAAAGCGAGCGGGGCGTTCCTCGGTCATGTCGGGCCGATGAACCCGCCGGGCTGGCCGGCGTTCGAGATCGGCTGGTGCATCTTTCCGTCCGCGCAGGGCAAGGGCTATGCAGCGGAGGCGGCAGCCGCCGCCTTCCGCTGGTCGCACGAGGCCCTTGGCCAGAGTGAGACGCTGCACATGATCGCCGATGACAATGTGCCGAGCCAGAAGGTCGCCCAGGCCCTGGGCGCCGAGCCGGGCGAGATCTGGACACCCTTCTGGCCCGAGGCCAAGCCGGTGCGCCAATGGTGCACGCGCTGGGAGGCTTTTACCCACTCGCCTGCCTACGCGCGGCTGGAGGGGCGATAGGGCGCCCCGCGCGGCTTAGCGTTTGCCCCACCAGAAGGTGTAGCCCAGCGCCAATCCGCCGGAAAACTGGTCGCGCGCGCCATAGGCCCGCACGACCGGCGAATCGGCGGCATCGCCGACAAGCCGGTCGTAACGGGCATAGCCGTGGAGGCTCCAGCGCGCATCGAGCTGGCGGATCAGGCCGGCAGCGGCACCGACGGACTGAACGCCGCCATTCGCCTCGAACACCGGCAAGCCCGAGGCCGTGGCTTGCGCGGGCGACACGCCGAACCATGTGCGCTGGTGCTTGCCGCTGCCGAGCGTCACGCGCGGGCCGACCGACGCCAGCCAACGGTCGCCGTCGCGCACGATCCAGTCGGCGCTGACCGATCCGACGAGCGCCTCATGGCCGGTCACGCCCTGGCGCAGATCGGCGCGCAGGCGGAAGGACGGGGTAGGAAAGACCTGCACGAACCCGCCAAGTTCCAGCGAGCGGTTGACCTTGACGAAGCCGGGGACCTCGTCCGCCTTTCGCTTGCCTTCAACGGCCATGGATGGGCCGACCTCAAAACGGCCCACACTCACGACCGTAATGCCGAAGCTCTCGTCCGGTGCCTCGAACTCGAAAGGTTCATTCCCGCGCGCAATGTCGCCTTCCAGAAAGGGCCGGACGGACAGGCTGTCGGAACCGGGGAAGCTGGGCTGGATTTCCGGCCCGATGGCGATGCGCACGCGGCGCGGTTCCTTCTCCTTTGCGGAGGCGGTCGACGCGAAGGCGCCGAGCGTGAGGCCGAGGGTCAGCGCCAGTGCGACAGGACGGGCGAAGGGAGCAGATGGCGGGCAGAAAGGCATCGGGCGCAGGCCTCCGGTGTTGGGGTGACGGTCAGTCTGGCCCGGCCATGCGCCGGATGAAAGCCGTTTCGACCTCGGGTGAATGGTCGCGGCGGTCGTTTGGTTGCGGCCTGCCTCGTGACAGCCTCTAGCGGCTCGTCTGCGGGTTGGGCAAGCGCAGGAACAGCAGGATGGAAACGCCAAGGCCGGCAGCGGCCACCCAGAGCGGGGCATTATATCCGCCAGTGGCGTCGGCCAGCGCGCCGACCCAGAGTGGGCCAAGCCCCGCCAGCAGCATGAAGCTGGCATATTGCACGGCGTACAGCGCACCATAATGGGTGATGCCAAAGTAGCGGGCGGTCAGATAGCCGATGAGGTCGGCTTCCGCGCCCATGGCCGTGCCAAGCGCGATGGCGCCGACCCATGCGAGGGTTGCGCCGCCGGTCGCCAGCGCGATGCACCCCAGCGCGCACAAGGCGCAGCAGGCCGCCGCAATGCGTGGCGCCGGCACCCGATCCGCCAGCCAGCCGACAACGATCCGGCTGACGATGACGGAGCCGCCGATGAGTCCCGCCAGCGATCCGGCGGTGCGGGCATCCAGGCCGGATTCCCGCAGCATCGGCACGAAATGGGGCAGCAAGCCGGCAAAGGAGAGCGCCATCATGCCGAAGGATGCCAGCACCATCAGGTAGAGGGGCGAGCGCATCTGGGCGCGGGCCATGCCGCCCGCGCAATCGGGCGTCCGGGGGCTGCGGAGGTTGCGCAGGCTGAGCGCCGGGATGACGCCTATCGCGGCAATGGCGGCGAGCGCCAGATAGCCGGCCTGCCAACCCCGTTCTGCCACAATGATGGCCAGAACAGGCGGCACGACGGCGGCGGAAATGCCGATGCCCACCTGCGTAAGGCCGAGCGCCAGTCCGCGGGCCCGATCGAAGACGGCATTGACCGCGCGCGTGTAGGCAACGGGTGACGAACAGGCGGCCAGCAGGCCTATACCTGCCATCACGCTCATATAGCCCGCGACCGAATGGACGACGGTCCCGAGGAGCGCAAATCCGCCGCTCAGCGCCAGTGAGCCGGCGACAGCAGGCCAGCGCGGGCCGACGCGGTCGATCAGCCAGCCGGCGATGGGCAGAGCGATCGCCAGCGCCACCGTCGCCAGGAAGAAGGCGGCGCCCAGCGTCGTGCGGCTGAGGTCGATCGCGCTCTCGAGATCTTTCGCGAAGATGCCCGCCGAGTAGGTCAGCAATCCGGCAATCCCCAGTCCCGAGCCGCAAGCGGCGGCGAGGACCACCGGCCAGCCCTGGCGGAACTCGGACGGGGATGCCGGCGTGCTCACGCGGTGGCTGTCTCGGCCATGGTGGTCGCGCGAGCGCGGCGATAGGCGAGCCAGAGGAAGACGCAGCCCAGCAGTGGCGCGACCGTCACGGCAGACATGGCATAGCGCAGCGATTCGGTGCCGAACTTGGGCGTCAGCGCATCACTGGCTGCGCCGACCACGAGCGGCGCCAGCGCCGAGCCGATGATGCCCGACGAAGCGAGCAACAACATCGATGCAACCGCGCGGGTCTGCGGCGTGGCCAGCCCCATGGCTGCGGAGAAGCAGGGGGTGATGCCGCTGGAGAGCAGGAAGTTCATGATCGCCGCTGCGCCCAGCGTCAGGGCCAGCGACGGCGCGAAGCAGAAGGCTATGAAGAAGGGGATGGACAGGGGCAGTGCAATCAGGGGCACCATGAGGCTGTCGATCTCCCGCCCGTGCTTCTTGGTGAAGTAGCTGGCCATAAAACCGGATGCAATGGCGCCGGCGATGCCGCCAAGGCCGACCGAGGGCGCGATCAGTGCGCCCACCTCGGCAAGGCTCACGCCATGGCTGCGCAGCAGGAACGCCGGCGCCCACACCGGCAGCACGCCCGCGCCCATCGCCGAGATCCCCATGCCGACCGCGAGCATGCGGAAGCCCGGCACATCGAGCAGGAAGCGGATGGATTGGGGCAGGTTGCGCATGCCCATATCCGCCGCATCCGGCTCGTCATGCATGCCACGCTGTGGCTCCTTCATGGTCAGCGCGAGCAGCAGCACGAAGGCGAGGCCCGCGCCGCCGCAGATGAAGAACATCGTCCGCCAGCCGAATATCGCGGCCAATATCCCCGCCGCGATCGACCCGCCGACGATGCCGACGAAGGCGCTCGACTGATAGATGCCCAGCGCGCGCGGCCGCCGATCCTTGGGATACAGGTCCGCAATGACGGAGATGGCGACCGGAAAGGCCGTCGCCTCGCCGACACCGACCAGAACCCGGGTGAGCGCCAGCGACACAAAGCCTTCCGCAAGGCCCGTCAGCGCCGTGGCGCCGGACCAGATGGCGACGCCGAGCAGCAGGATTTTCTTGCGATTGCCATGATCGACCCAGCGGGCGATGAAGATGCCGACGATCAGGTTGAACAGCACGAAGGCCGTGCCGGAGACAAGGCTCATGGCCGTGTCGCTCAGCTGAAGGTCGGCCTTCACCGGATCGACGACGATGCCGAGCAGCGCCCGGTCGGCATAATTGAACACATTGCTCACGAAGAGCAGGAACAGAGTATAGCCGGGCACCCAGGCCCCGCCGTGCTGCGTCTTCGTCACCGTCTTCTCTCCTGATCGGCCCTGCCTCTTATGGGAGGTCTGCTTGGTGCGGCGGCCTTGGTGGTGGTCGTGTATGGCTGGGTCAGCTCTTGTCGGCAGTCTCCAGTCCAAGCAGTTCAGCGGCGTTGAGGCCGAGGATTTTGCGCTGCTCTTCGTCGCTCAGGCGGGCGTGGAAGCCCACCGGATCGGGCTCGGACATGTCGAAGGGATAGTCGCTCCCCAGGCACAGCTTGTCGGCGCCATGGGTGCGCACGAGGCTGTCGAGCTGGTCCTGATCGAACACCAGCGTATCCAGCCACAGCTTGCGCAGATAGCTGGAGGGCTCGTGCTGGCAATGCTCGCTGCAATCGCCACGCGCGCGCCAGCCATGGTCCATCCGGCCCCAATAGCCGGGCATATAGCCGCCGCCATGCGCCACGCAGATGCGCAGCCCCGGATAGCGATCCAGCACCCCACCGAAGATCAGATGACCCACGGCCAGCGTCGATTCCAGCGGATTGCCGATGAGGTTGTTGAAATAATATTCGCTCATCCGGTTGGCATGGGTGAAGCCCAGCGGGTGGATGAAGAGCAGGATGCCCAGTTCTTCGGCGGCCGCGAAGAACGGCCGAAACTCCTCGGCATGAAAGTCGCGGCCGTTGACGTTGGAGCTGATCTCGATGCCGCGCAGATCGAGTTCGCGCACGCAGCGGCGCATTTCTTCGACGGCAAGGCCGACATCCTGCAACGGCACGGTGCCCATGCCGACCAGCCGGTCGGGGTGCTGGGCGACGGCAGCGGCCATGCCGTCATTGACGGTGCGTGCGGTCTCCCGTGCGACATCGGCATCGGCATAGTAAAAATACTGGCCGGGGCTGGGGCTGATCGCCTGCACGTCGATGCCGAGCCGATCCATGTCGGCCAGCCGCTGGTCGAGCGTGTTGAGCGTGCGGCCCATCGTGGCGAACTGGGCGCGGTTGACCTCACTCGTCTTGGCACTGGTGAAATCGTTGATGCCGGGCGGCGGGCCGGGGTGGCGCGCCTGCACGATGGCGTCGGCAGCGGGAATGCCGAGGTGGCAATGGATGTCCACCACCAGATGCTTGCCGCGCGCGGCGACCTTGATCGGCTGGCGGTCGCCACAGGTGGTGATGGTCATGCGCTTGCTCCTGCCGGATGGATGGTGCCGCTGCACGGACCGAAGCCGATCGGCACATAGCCCTCCGCCACCGCGCGGCCATTGAGGGTGAGGGTGTCGCCATCTTCCAGCCAGCGGCGCGTCGTGCCGTCGGGCAGGTCGATGGTCTCGCCATCGCGCAGCACGATCTCGGCAAGGCAGCCGCGCGCTTCCTGCGCGGCGCCGGAAACAGTGCCGGTCGCGATCAGGTCGCCCGCTTCCAGCGGTGCGCCGTTGGAGGCCTGATGCGCGACCATCTGCGCCAGCGTCCAATAGAGTTCGGCGAGATTGCTGCGCACGATGCGCGCGCTCGATCCCGCCGCATTGGCGAAGTCGGCGGTGAGTTCGATGTTGATGCCGCCCGCCGCGCGATCCTGCGCGTCGAGCAGATGGGCGGCGACCGCCGGCTCGTCGCCCGGCCGACCGCGCGCGGCGACGCGGAAGGGCGCGAGCGCTTCCATGGTCACGATCCACGGGCTGATCGTGGTGAGGAAGCTCTTGCCCAGATGCGGCCCCAGAATGGATTCGAAGAACTGGATGCCGCGCGCCGACCAGTCGTTGACGAGACAGCAGCCGAACATGAGGTCTTCCGCCTGCGCCACGCTGATGCGCTGCCCGAGCGGATTGCCGCCGCGCAGCCACACGCCGAATTCCAGCTCGAAATCGAGCATCGGTTCCGGCGCGAACTGGACGTTGCCGCTGCCGAGTGGGGCTTCAAACTGGCCCTGCGGCCGGACGACCGGCGTGCCGTCTTCCCGCACGGAACTGGCGCGGCCGTTATAGGCAACCGGCAGCGAGAGCGCGGCCAGCGGCGGCGCCTTCTGTGCCATCCGCGCGATATGATCGTAGGATGTGCAGAAATCCGTGAACGCCGTGGGCTTGAGCGGCATCAGCAGCTCAGCTTCGGCCTGCGGGACCAGCATGGCTTCGAGCTGCTGCCGGTCGCCTGGTCCATCTACCCGGAACAGGTCGGAGAGGCGGGCGCGCAGGGCGCTGACTGATGCCGGGCTGGCGGCCAACAGGGGCGCGAGCGATGGGCCGCCCATGGCCGCCGCAGCCTCTGCCACGTCGCCATCCAGCAGGGCGGCGGCGTGGAGCTGGGGTACATCGATGATGTACGCACCCAGCGCCACACCGCCGCGCGCCACCCCCCGGTGACGGAACAGGCCAAAGGGCAAATTCTGGATCGGGAAATCGCTGTCAGCTGCGTTTGCGCTTTCGACCCAGCTCTTGCGCTGCGGGTCGTGCGTCGCGTTGATCTCAATGGGCATGGTCGCACCCTTCTGCATGGCTTTGCATTTCGTGACGATAGCGGCCCATCGCGCCGAACAAATCGCGCTGCTGCTCCGGCGTGAACTGCGCGCCCCACTGCTTGTAGAGCGAGAAGACGTTGGCGACGATCCGCTCGGGGTCGCTCCAGCCGCGGAACTCCTGCATGTTGATGTCGCGCGCGGCGTCCTCATAGGACAGGCCAGCCTCGAACCGCTCGCGCGATTCATCGCGGACATATTCGAAATAAGCCTGCATGTTGCGGACGGCCGTCGTGTCCGTGATCGGGCCGTGGCCGGGCACCACCACCTGCGGATCGAGGTCGACGATATATTGGCAGGCGGCGATCCAGTTCTCGACCGGACCGGCCCACATGATCGGGTGCCCCTCGTTGAACAGCAGGTCGCCGGTGAACACCACGCGATCCTCCGGCACCCACACGATCGTGTCGGAATCCGTGTGTGCCGGGCCGAGGTCGATCAGCGAGACCGCCTTGGAGCCGACATTGAGATCGAGCCGCCCGTCGAACGTGCGGTTGGGCAGCGTCAGCTCATCCACGCCGGAGAAATCGAACTTGCGACCCATCGTTTCATAAAGAAACGCGCCGGTATCGCCCATCTCGGTGTAGACGTTCTTCAGGTTGGCGAGCATCTTCGGGTTGAAGCCGGCCATTTCCTTCTTGGCTTCGTTGGTGCCGATGATCTCCGCATCCGCCACCAAGCCATTGCCGAAGAAATGATCGGGGTTGGCATGGGTGTTGACCAGCCGGTCGATCTTCGCGGCTTCCGGCACCTTCGCCTTGAACCGGTCCAGCATCTCGCGCGTCAGCGGCACGCTCATCAGCGTATCGACCAGCAATGTCTCGCCGTCGCTGGCGATCAGGCCCGCATTGGACCAGCCCCATGTGCCGTCCGGCTGAACATAGCCATAGAGGCCATTGCCGATGTCATGAATGCCTTGGGTGAAAGGCCAGTTGGCCATCCGTCTCTCCTGTCGATATCCGTCAAAGCTTAGCGATTGCGCGCGGTCCAGCAATTCCTATTTGCAGGAATATATTTTTCGCGCCAAGCGTAGCATCATGGGTGAAGCGAAAAAACCGCGCAAACGGGGGCAGGGCCGGCCGGCCGAAAATGGGGTTGGGCGCGAGGTCGTACTGCAAACGGCGGAACGGCTTGTGAAGGAGCATCCGCCCGAGCGCATCTCGATTGCCATGATCGCGCGGGAAGCGGGCGTGGACCCGGCGCTGGTGCGCTATTACTTCAAGGACCGCAGCAACCTGCTGCTGGCGGTTGCGACTTCGATGATGGATCGGGTGCCCTATAGCGCCCGCGATCCGCGCCCGGCGCATGAAGTGGTGGAAGATAATATTCGCCGCACGGCGCGGTTCACCCGCTCCAACCGCCATATCCACCGGCTGATGGTCGACGAGCTGGCGGACGCGAAATCGTCCGACGTGGGCGAGCGCCTCGGCGAGATGAACCGCGAGGCTGTCGCCTGGCTGGGCGAAGTGCTCGCGCGGGACTCCAGTTCGATCAGGGACGTCGATCCTGCCCTGCTTCACGTCGCGGTCCTCGGACTGTTCGACTTCTTTGCGACTGCCGAGCCCGTGGTCAGGCAGCTCTTCCCGGCAGATATCGCTGCCGAGGAGCTGATCAGCCGATATGAGGAATTCGTCGTCGACCTGCTGATGAACGGCCTGCGGCCCCGCACCTAGCTGGCGCCTTCCGCCACGCAGCGGTTGCGCTGGGTGCCGAGGCCAGTGATCATGCCTTCCATCTCGTCGTCCGGCTGCAGAAACACGCCAAAGGCGGAGCCATTGCCATAAGGCGAGCCGGTGCAGATCACGTCGCCCGGCATCAACTCCACGCGATCGGAGAGATAGGCGATCTGCCGCTCGATGCTGACCATCATGTCGCGTGTCGACTCGTTCTGATAGACCTTGCCGTTGACCGACAGGGTGATCGTCAGATCATAGGGATCGGCGACATACTGCCGGGGCACGATCATCGGGCCGAAGGGCAGGAAGGTCGGGAAGCATTTGCCCGAGAGCCAGTCCGCGCCCAGCCCGCCGGCATCGCGGCGAAAAATCTGCTCGCGCGCGGTGACGTCGTTCACCACCACGAAGCCGGCGACATGGTCCATCGCCTGCGCGGCGGAGACGTGGCGGGCCGGCTTGCCGATCACCACGCCCAGTTCCAGTTCCCAGTCCGGCTTGATCACGTTGCGCGGCAGCACCACGGCGTCGCGCGGACCGACCACGCAGGAGGGCAGCTTGATGAAGCAATAGGGTTCCGCCTGCGCGCGGGCGTCCATCATCTCCTCGACTTTGCGGCGGCGCTCGTCGTCGCTCATCGCCTCGGCATGGGCCGTGCGCATCGAGGGGTCGCCCATGACAAGGCCGACGACATGCTTCTTGTAGTTGGCGCCGGTGCAGAACACCTGCCCGGGGCGATAGGGCGCCCGCACATCGGCCTCGGCAAAGCTCTGCGCACCGGCAAAGGCCGCCTCGTCAGCGGCCCAGCGCTCGATCTGCGGCAGGATCTCGTCCCACGCCGCCAGAAGGCCGGGCAGGTCGCGCTGCTCGCCCCAATGGGCCAGCGGGACGAAGCGATCGTCGCGGACGAGCACGGCAGCCGTGCCCACTGTCGCCAAACCAACCGTCATCAATAGGGCTCCTTGAGTTTCTGCATCGTTCCGCCGAGCATCTTGTTGGCATCCACCTGATTGCCGCCGGCCATCTCGATCTCGCCGATCCGCACCGAGTTTTCTACCACCATCCGCGCGCGCTCGAACCGGCGCAGGCCAAAGGCGGTCAGTGCGGCTTCGACATCGTCGGTCTTCGCCAGCTCATCGGCGAGTACGAGGCCATCCTCGGCAGCGAGGCCGGCGCCCGAGGCCATATGCGGCGTGGTGGCATGGGCGGCATCGCCGATCACCACCACGCGCCCCTTGTGCCAGGGCAGGGGCAGGAGCTGCCATTCGAGCGGGCGGTAATTGACCAGCGAGTCTTCGCCGAGGCTTTCCCGGATTTTGACGATGTCGCCGCCATAGGGCGCGAGCAGCTCGGCGACGCGTGGCAGCATGTCCTCATCGGCATACCAGGGATTGTCCGGCACATGCTCGAGGATGAATGCGTAGAGCTTGTCTTGTGAGATCGGATTGAGGCCGAGCTTGACCGGGCCGCCGATGTACATTTCGGCGCCGTTGAGACCCTCGGGGCGGTCGGCGACGATACGCCAGCAGCCCTGTCCGGTGAACTGCGGAGCCGGGGCATCGGGGAACAGGGTCTTGCGCGTCTTGGACTGGATGCCATCGGCCGCGACGACCAGATCGACGGTGCGCTCCGTGCCATCGGACAGGGCGACGGTCACCCCGTCCCCGCTTTCCCTGAACCCGCGCGGCTCGACGCCCAGCGTCACGGTGACATCGGCCTTGCGAACATGCTTCTGCAAGATGGCATGAAGCACCGGGCGCATGATGCCGCCGCTCGAATCGATGGGAGCGAGCCCGGCATGGCGCGGCGTTTCCATCACCACCGCGCCGTCGGGCGTGCGCAGGCGAAAGCCGGTGCCGACAAAGCCCTGCTCGCGGATTTCATCCAGAATGCCGAGGTCATCGAACGCCCGCAAGGACAGCCCGGTAACGCTGATGCCAGCGCCATAAGCGCGCCATTGCGGGTCGATATCGATCAATTCCACGGCGACGCCGCGTTTGGCGAGAGACAGGCTCGCGCTCATGCCACCGACGCCGCCGCCGACGACCAATGCTGTACGGATCATGCTGTAAGCGCCTTTCTTAGGCCGGAACCTGCCACAGGCCCTTGTCGGGCTGCATTTCGGCATGGGGCACATTGCCGGTGATGATGCGACCGGTGCCCCATTGATCGATGGTGTTTGGCCCTGGCTCATAATGCGTGACCTGCCAGCTGTCCTCGTTCACTTCCTCAAGGTCGGAAGTGTACTCGACGGCATTGCCGTTGGGCGTGACGAAGTAGCTGAAGGTGTTGTTGCCCGCAGTGTGCCGCCCCGGCCCCCAGCTCAGCTTGATACCGCTCTCATGCATCCGTGCGAGGCCGCGCATCAGCTCGTCCACCGAACTCACGTCGAACGCGATGTGGTTGAGTGCCGGCGGTCCGGGGAGGATCGCGAGGCGGTGGTGCGCCGAGTTGCAGCGCAGGAAGACCATGAACTTGCCGATCCAGTCGGACAGGCGGAAGCCCAGCGCCTTCTGGTAGAAGTCTGCGAGCGCGACATGGTCGGGCGAGTGGAACACCACATGGCTGATACCGATGGGGATGGCCTCGCCCTTGTCGAGCTTGCGGAACTCACGCGGGGTGCTGTCGCAGATCACTTCCATCGCCCGCCCGTCCGGATCGAAGAAGCGGAAGGCGAAGCCCCCGGCCGGGCCGCTGGCCGGAGCGGGCTCGCTGATGATCTTTGCGCCGGATGCCTTCACCTGTTCGAAGATCGCCAGCACGTCCTCCTTGGAGGCGGCGGAGAAGCCGACGAGATCAGTCTTCTTCTCCGCGTCTTCCCGCAGCACGATCACATAGGGGTGGGGCATGCCTTCGGCGGCGAAGTAGACGCGGCCGTCCTGCTCCGCGACCTCAATCAGCCCCCAGGTCTTGCCGTAGAACTCGCGTTCCTTGGCAAGGTCCGGCACGGCCATGGCGACATAATGAAGATCGGTAACGCTAACCATGCATAACTCCCTGGATGAGCCTGACCTTGCTCAGAACTTGCCGCCGACACGCAGACCGTAGGTCCGGGGCTGTTCTGCGCTGGCCGTGACCAGCGAGGCCGATGTGATGTTGCCCGTAATGAGGCGCTGATTGTTCTCGATATTGTTGATGTACGCCGTGACGAAGACCCGGTCATCCTCCGTTGCGAGCGTTAGCGACGCATAGCTCACGAACGCCGCTTCCGACCGGAGATAGGGCAGATAGTCCGCCGTAGAATAGCTCGATCCACGATAGCGCGTCCCGCCCTGCAGCACAGCCTTGTATGTGCCGAGCGGAATGGTCTGCTGCGCGTCGAGATTGAACGACCATTTAGGCGAGTTGAACGCCTGGTTGCCGGAGCAATCGATGCGGAACACGTTGATTGTGCCGCCCGGCGTCACCTGCTGCTGGGGCGTCGAGGCGCAGGTGGTGTTGGCCGGTAGGCCCTGGTTCGGCGCGAAGTAGACGAAGCTGTCATATTTCGTGTCGAGATACTGCACATTCGCCGAGAGCAGGGTGTTCGGCGTGGCCATGAATTCCACGTCGAGATCCAGCCCCTTGATCGTG
Organism: Sphingobium sp. B11D3B; assembly: GCF_025961735.1. Lineage (NCBI taxonomy): Bacteria > Pseudomonadati > Pseudomonadota > Alphaproteobacteria > Sphingomonadales > Sphingobiaceae > Sphingobium > Sphingobium sp. B11D3B. The sequence goes on from NZ_JAOQOF010000001.1 coordinate 38,466, forward strand.
CTGTTGCCGATGTTGCGCGTCAGGAACACGGTCGAGGGCGGCGTGCCGAGATCATAGCCGAACTGGCTGAACTGCTGGTCCTTGTACTTCCACAAGAAGCCCTCGAGGTTCACCTGCAGGCGGTTGTCGAGGAACCGATTCTTGGTGCCGATGGTGTAGGCGTCGATCGTTTCCGGCCGATAGGTTTCAAGGCCGCGTGCGAAGTTGAAGCCGCCGGCATGATAGCCCGTCTCGAAGCTGGCATAGACCATGTTGCGCGGCGAGAAATCATATTGCGCGGCCAGGCGATAGGTGAACTTGTTGTTCGTCAGGCCGGAATTGATCGGGATTTGCGAGCGCAGGACAAAAGGTGCGGTCTGAGAACCGCCGGCGATCGGCGGCAGCGCAAAGAGCGGGACCGGCGTGATCGGGATACCGCGCTGGCCATAGAAGGCCTGCAAATCGGCTTCCGTCTCTGCCAACGGGATGAACGGCAGGGTGGGGCAGATATCCTGCGGCGGCGCGGGATTGCCGCAGAACAGGATGTAGACATTCGAGGTGCCGTCGAACCGCTTCTTGTCTGAGGTATAACGGGCGCCGGCCGTCAGGCTCAGCTGTTCGACTGGGCGCACGGTTAGCTTGCCGAAGCCTGCCCAGCTTTCCGTTTTCGTCCGGAAGTTCTGATAGGGCGAGAGGCTCTGCTGGTTATAGCGGGCGACTGCTGCGATTTCCTCGTCGAAGTACATCGCGCCGATAAGATAATCTATCGAGGGGCCGAAGTCCCCCGTCCAGCGGGCTTCGACGCTGGTCTGCTTGTCCTTTTCCTTGGTGTAACCCTGGCGGAACACGCCGTTGAAGGCATATTCGAGGTCCGCCTCACGATAGGCGGGCTGGACCGTCAGCGTGCCGGCGGGCGTGGTGTAGTTCAGCTCGGCGGTGATGCCCCAATAATCATTGTCGTTGAACGGCACGCCATCCACGACCGCGCCGGCTCGGCCGACCTGCGTGAAGAAGCGCGGGGCCAGATAGGCGTTTGAGGCTGGATCGAGCAGGCCCTGTTGGGTCGAGAAGTTGCTGGGCACGAACTGGTAGCCCGAGGGGCCGTTCGGGCCGAAGGTCGGGTTGACCGCGCCCAGATAATAGCCGCTGCTGCTCGCGCCGCCCTGATGGGCATAATCGGCAGCGACACGAAACGAGAGGTCCGGCGTCGGCTCGGCATAGATCTGCAGGCGGCCGCCATGTTCGCGCTGGTTGCCCGTGCCGTCGGTCTGGAAGGCATCGCGGTGCGAGAACGTGCCGGCGGCACGCAGCGCGACAGTTTCGCCGAGCGGCACGTTCAGGGCTGCCTGGCCCGTGAACCAGTTATAATTGCCATAACCCAGGGTCGCGCTGCCGGATGTCTCGCCCAGCTTGGGCCGATTGGGGATGACATTGATGGCGCCCGCCGTGGCGTTGCGCCCATAGAGCGTGCCCTGCGGTCCCTTGAGCACTTCGACGCGCTGCAGGTCGTAGAACACGCCTGACGTCGAGGTGGGACGACCGATGTAGACCCCGTCATAGTTGAACGAGATCGCCGGGTCCGAATAGGCATTGACGGTGGAGTTGCCCACGCCGCGCACGAAGAACACCGTCGTCGGCCCGCCACCGCCGGATGCGGACAGGGACGGGGAGATGCGCGAGAGGTCTTCTGCGCGCACAACATTCTGGCGGGTCAGTTCCTCGGGCCGAATCACGTCGACGGCGAGGGGGGTGCGCTGGCTGTTCTCTTCCACGCGCTGGGCCGTGACGATGATGTCGACCAGGCCACCATCACTGGTCGTATCCGCCGGCGAAACCGCGGCGCCCTGCGCAGCGACAGCGGTGGGGATGAAGGCGGCGCACGCGACGGTGCACAACAACAAAGCTCTCATGTTCACTCTCCCAAGACGGCTCTCAGCGACCGTTAATTCCTGATGTAAGGAATTATGGATCGCGTGACAAGCGATCTTCTAAGAGCGCGTCGATCATCTTGATAAAGCATGAGAATGTGGGCTGTGCTGCCCAGACGCAAAAAGGGCGGCCCGTAAACCGAGCCGCCCTTCCTTGATATACGCGGAGTAGCGCCGGGAGGCGCTACCCCTCAGATTTAGTCGCGAATTGCGCGTCCGGTGTTTTCCAGCGCGGCGCCGGTGCGGTCGGCAGCGGCGTCCGCGCCACGGCTGATGTCGTCGCCCACGCGATCCGCCGCGGCGCCGGCTTCACGCGCGCCCTGCTGGATGTCGTCGCCGATGCGGTCGGCGGCGGCGCCGGCCTCGCGGCTTGCCTCGCGGGATTCCTGCGCGGCATGGTCACCGGCATGCTCGACATCGTTGCCGACGGCGTCGGCCGCTTCGCTGGTTTCCTGCTGCGCTTTCTCACTGCAGGCTGCGATGGGCAGCGAGATGAGGGCCAGGCTGGCGAGAGTGGCGGGAAGTTTCATGGACAACCTCGTTCGATTATTGCGCGGCCGACTTGCGCGCCGCTGAAATGGGGATTTGATAGGGCTGATCGACGTCAGCTAGTTGACGTGGACGCCGCCAAGCGAGCCGAGCACGCCAAAGGCCTGCAGCAGCCAGAGCACCACCGCGATCACCACGACGATGTTGAGGATACTTTTGATCTTGCCGTCCATAGGAATGTACGTGTTGATGAGCCACAGCAACACGCCGACGACGATCAAGATGATGATGATGTTGAGAAGCGACATGCAACCCTCCCGGTCTTTTTAAACGGCTGGACGACAGCGATCTCCCAGGCTGTGTCCCGCGCGCGCATCCCAGATGCTGCTCAAAGGAACGTCCGGCCCGGCGTGTAGTTCCACGGCGGGCGGCGCGATGTGCCCTTGCCGGCGCCGGTGGAGCCGCCCGTCGCTTGCGCCAGCGCGCGCCCTCGCGTAGGGGCGGGCGCTGATTTCCTGTTCGTCTGCGCAGGGCAGCCAGGGGCGGACGCCGCGCCTCGCCCGATGCGGACGCCATAGCGATTGCCGGAAGCCCATGACTGACCAGCCAAGCCAGAAGAGCGAAGACTTCAAGAGCACCGTCTTCCTGCCGCAGACCGACTTTCCGATGAAGGCCGGTCTCGCCCAGAAGGAGCCGGGCATCCTCGCGCGCTGGCAGGCGCAGGATCTCTACGGCAAGCTGCGCGCGGAGCGGAAGGGCCGCACCCGCTTCATCCTCCATGATGGCCCGCCTTATGCGAATGGGGACATTCACATGGGCCATGCGATGAACAAGGTGTTGAAGGATATCATCGTGCGCAGCCAGAGCCTGCTCGGCAAGGATGCGCCCTATGTGCCCGGCTGGGATTGCCACGGTCTCCCCATCGAGTGGAAGATCGAGGAGGAATATCGCAAGAAGAAGCTGAACAAGGACGAGGTTCCCCCGCAGGAATTCCGCGCCCAGTGCCGCGCTTATGCGGACAAGTGGGTGGGCGTGCAGAAGGAGCAGTTCAAGCGCCTCGGCATCATGGGCGATTGGGAAGACCCCTATCTCACTATGAAGTTCGAGGCCGAGGCAGCGATTGTCGGCGAGCTTTTGAAGTTCGCCGAGAGCGGCCAGCTCTATCGCGGCGCCAAGCCGGTGATGTGGTCCCCGGTCGAAAAGACCGCGCTGGCCGAGGCCGAGGTGGAATATGAGGATGTCACCTCGACGCAGATCGATCTGGCGTTCGAGATTGTCGCGGCGCCGAATGCGCCGGAAATCCAGAAGCTGATTGACGCTGGCGAAAAGGTCAGTGCCGTGATCTGGACGACGACCCCGTGGACGATCCCTGTGAACCAAGGGATCGCTTATGGGGAGGATATTGAATATGTTGCTCATCGCGGGCGGCAGCAGGAATTCATCGATAAGTCGATTCCTTCAACCGACAATAATTTAAAGACGGTCTGGGAAGGCGTGGTGCTAGTGGCGGCGCGCCTCTTCGATGAGTTCCGAGGACGCACGGGCTTTGTTCCCGACTACCTTTTCAAGCCGCTTTGGACTGGCACCGGCAAAGACCTAGCCGGCGCCATCGCGCGCCACCCGATGGCCAATCTCCTTCGTCATCCCCGCGAAAGCGGGGATCCCGCTTCTTCTTCAACCGGCGCCGAAGGCAGCTGGACCCCGGATCAAGTCCGGGGTGACGGGGGTGCTGGAAGTGGCAAGGTCGGTTTCTTCGACCGTCCCCGCCCGTTCATCGCGGCCGATCATGTTACCACCGATGCCGGCACCGGCCTCGTCCACATGGCGCCGGATCATGGCGAGGAAGATTTCATCGCCTGCAAGGCGGTCGGCATCGATCCCGTGTTCGCCGTCACCGACGACGGCCGCTACCGTGACGACTGGGCGTGGCTCGGTGGGCAGGGCAGTGTCATCAATACGAAGTTCAACGGTCCCGATGGGCCGATCCTCACCGATCTGCGTGAGGCCGGGGCGCTGCTGTCCGCCGGCGATTTCCAGCACAGCTATCCGCATAGCTGGCGCTCCAAGGCGCGGATCATCTATCGCTGCACGCCGCAATGGTTCATTCCGATGGACAAGGCGAGCACCGCGTCCGACGTCGAGATCGCGCCGCTCGCTGGCATCGGTGCGGGCATCGCGCTGGGCGTCAACGCCGCTGCGCCGCTCAGCAACGGCCCGACGCTGCGCGAAGTGGCGCTCGATGCCATCGAGGCGACGCGCTGGGTGCCGGCCCGCTCACGCAACCGCATCCACGCCATGGTCAGCGACCGCCCGGACTGGGTGATCTCGCGCCAGCGCGCCTGGGGCGTGCCCATTGCGCTCTATGTGAACCGCCAGACCGGCCAGTATCTCAACGATCCCGCCGTCAATGCCCGCATTGTCGAGGCGTTCAAGCAGGGCGGGGCGGATGCATGGTTCGGCGCGGATCATCAGGCGCTGCTCGGCCCGGACTATGCGCTGGCGGACTATGAGGTCGTCAACGACATTCTCGACGTGTGGTTCGACAGCGGCTCGACTCACGCCTTCGTGGTCGAGGCGCGCTATGGCGAGGGTGCCCGCGCCGACCTGTATCTCGAAGGATCGGACCAGCATCGCGGCTGGTTCCAGTCCTCGCTGCTGGAAAGCTGCGGTACGCGCGGTCATGCGCCTTATGGCGCGGTGCTCACCCACGGCTTCGCGCTGGACGGGCAGGGCCGCAAGATGTCCAAGAGCCTGGGCAACACGGTCGATCCGCTCAAGGTGATGGACGAGAGCGGCGCCGACATCTTGCGCATGTGGGCGGCCTCCACCGACTATTTCGATGATGTGCGCATCGGCAAGGAAGTGCTGGCCGGCGCCTCGGATGCCTATCGCAAGCTGCGCAACACCTTCCGCTATCTGCTGGGCGCTCTCGCCGGCTTCGAGGCGGCGGATCGGGTGGCGACCTCTGCCATGCCGGAGCTGGAGCGCTATATGCTCCATCGCCTCGCCGAGCTGGACGTGGAGCTGCGCGCGGTGGTCGACAAGGGCGAGGAGCGGGACATCTGGCTGGAGTTCGGCCGCTATACCCGCGCGCTCAACGACTTCGCCAACAATGACCTGTCGGCCTTCTTCTTCGATATCCGCAAGGATTGCCTCTATTGCGATGTGAACCCGGCGACGGGCGCGGAGACGGACAAGCGCCGCGCTTATCGCACCGTGCTGGACCATCTCTTCCACGCGCTGGTGCGCTATGCCGCGCCGATCATCCCCTTCACGGCCGAGGAAGTCTGGCAGGCTCGCTATCCAAGCGAGGATGGCTCCGTGCATCTGCTCGAATGGCCCGAGGTGGATCGGCTCTGGCGCGATCCCTCGCTCGGCGTGCGCTGGGCGGCAATCCGTTCATCGCGCGATCAGGTGAACGAAGCCATTGAGCCTCTGCGGCGCGAGAAGGTCGTTCGCTCCAGCCTCGCGGCGGATGTGCGGATGGCCGATGTGCCCGAGGACGTGGATTTTGCGGAGATGTGCATCGTGGCCAGCGTGACGCAGGATGCCGATCTGGCCGCCCCGGCGATCACCGCGACGGACAAACACAAATGCGGCCGCTGCTGGCGCCATCTGCCCGAGGTGGACGCGGATGGCGACCTGTGCGGGCGTTGCGCGGAGGTGCTGGCATGAGCGCGGCGCTTGCCGGGGCTTGGCGCAAGGCGGCGGTGGCGCTTGCGCTCGGCGTGACTGCGCTTGACCAGCTCGTCAAATATTTTGTCACGCAGGTGCTGGAACTGCACGAGCGCGGCCTTGTCGGCATCGAGCTGATTCCGTTCTTCAAGCTGACCTATGCCGAGAATCGCGGCATTTCGATGGGCTTCTTCCACGCCGAGACGGATGTGATGCGCTGGGCGCTGGTCGCCATGACCATGGCCGTCTCCGCCTTCGTGCTCTGGTGGATCTGGCGTGAGAAGGAGCGCGATGACGCGCTGGCGCTCGGCCTCGTGCTGGGCGGCGCCATCGGCAACATCATCGACCGGGTGCGCCTGGGCTACGTCATCGACTATGCCGATTTCCACATTGGCGAGTGGCGGCCGTTCCTCATTTTCAACCTTGCCGATGCCGCAATCAGTATCGGCGTCGTCATCCTGCTTGCACGCGCGCTGCTGCTGCGCGAAAAGACCGCAGCGAAGGAGTCCCGTTAACATGCGTCTGTCTTATCGTCTTCCGGTTGTGCTCGCCGGCCTGACCCTGCTGTCCGCCTGCGGAGGCACGAGCCTGTTCAACCGTGACCGGCCGGACGAAATGGCTGTCTCCCGCCAGCCTCCGCTGGTCATTCCGCCGGACTTCTCGCTCTCGCCCCCGGCGCCCGGCACGGCGGCCAGCCAGCAGAATCTCAACCAGCAGGCGCTGGAAGCGATGTTCGGCGGTACCGCTGCGCGCAGCGGCGCGGAGACCTCCGCGCTGCGCGAAGCCGGCCGCTCGCTGGCCGAGGTCGGCATCCGTTCGGTCGTTGGCGACCCGAAGACGGAAGTGCTCGAAAAGGGCCGTGTCACGCAGGACATCATTGCCGCGCCCGAGGGTGACGGCCAGTTCGCGCGCGTGGTTGCGTCCGCGCAATAAGGCGCAGCTTATCAGCATGAGTGACGGCGCCGCCCCGAAGGGCAGCGCTGCAACCTTTCCGCTCAGCGGCTCGTTGAGCGGGGGAAAGGAGAGTCACTCATGTCTCACGATATCAAGGATGATTTCTGGAAGGCGCTGGCCGCCAGCCCGGTGCTGATGGTCCGCCGCAACGGCAGCGACGAGCATGCGCTGCCTATGCATGCCTGCCTCGATAAGGATCTCGGCCCGGCTTATGGCGGTGCCGTCTGGTTCTTTACCGAGCGTGACAATCGCCTTGCGTCCGGCGGGCCGGCCATGGCGCAGTTCATGTCCAAGGGGCATGATGTGTTCGCCTGCGTTTCAGGTGAGCTTGTCGAGGAAACCGACGAGGGACTGATCGATCGCTTCTGGAGCAATCCGGTCGAAGCGTGGTTCGACGGCCGCGATGACCCCAAGCTGCTGGTGCTGCGCATGGACCTTGGCGACATCGAAATCTGGACGGCCGATCTTGGCATCAAGGGCCGCCTCAAGCTGCTGACCGGCAGCCGCATCGATCCGCAAGAAGCCGGCGATCACGCGCAGATGCCGGTCTGATCCGTCGGATCAATCCCGCGCGGTCAGGCGCTCGGCGAGCGCCATGGCCGCTGCGGGATTGCGCTCTTTTGCACCGGAAATGAAGTAGGCGAAAACATCGCGGGGCTGCGCGGGCGCTTTGTCCGGCGTGACATAGTTCAGCGCTTCTGGCGCCTGTCCGGCCGCCCATGATTGGGCGATCGCAGCCCATTTATCGAGATCGGCGGCTGCGTAGCCGGTCTCGACCTGTTCATCACTCTTCATCAGGCGGGCATAGACAAAATCGGCGGTCCGATCGGCGATCTGCGGGTGCTCGTCATGATCGGCGATCACGATGGCGACGCCATGCTGCCGGGCGATGGCGACAAATTCGGGACAGGCAAAGCTTTGATGACGCACCTCGACGGCGTGGCGGGTGCGAACGCCATCGATCTTATTCGGCAGCATGGTGAAAAAGGCGGCCATGTCGTCTGCATCGAACTGACGGGTCGGGCGGAACTGCCAGAGGATCGGCCCGAGCTTGTCGCCCAATTCGGACAGGCCTGAATTCAGGAATTTGCCGATCGATTCGCCGGCCTCGGCGAGCTTCTTCTTCGCCACGCAATATTGCAGCGCCTTGACCGCATAGACGAACCCGTCCGGCGCCGCGTCGCGCCATTTGGCGAAGGTCGCCGGGGATTGGGTGCGGTAGAAGGTGCCGTTGATCTCGATCGTCGCGAGATGATTGACGGCGTAGTCCAGTTCCTTCGCCTTGGGCAGATCGGCCGGGTAGAAGGTGCCGCGCCACGGCTCATAGGTCCAGCCGCCGATCCCGGTGCGGATGGTGCCGGCGGTCACGCCCGCGCTCCGGTCTCCTCGATGCCGGTGCTGTTGTGGCGCAGCGCCGTCAGCACGGTCTCGACGATATGCGGCGCATTCAGCCTGGCGTCGTCATACTGCTTTTCCGGCTTGTCCTGATCCTGGAACACGTCCGGCAGGCGCAGGGTGCGCAACTTGAGGCCGGCGTCGATGAGGCCATCGTCGCTCGCGAGCGTAAGCACATGCGCGCCGAAGCCGCCGATGCTGCCTTCCTCGACCGTCACCGCCACATCATGGGTGGTGAGCAGCTTGCGGATCAGCGCTTCATCCAAGGGCTTGGCGAAGCGCAAGTCGGCCACGGTGGTGGAGAGGCCGCGTGCGTCCAGCGCATCGGCGGCCTTGAGCGCTTCCTCGAGCCGCGTGCCGAGCGACAGGATGGCGACGCGCTTGCCTTCGCGCACGATGCGGCCCTTGCCGATCTCCAGCCGCTCCGGCTTGGCGGGGAGGGGCACGCCGACGCCATTGCCGCGCGGGTAACGCAGCGCGATGGGGCTGCTGTCATGACAGGCGGCGGTGTGGACCATGTGGACCAGCTCGGCCTCGTCGGCAGCGGCCATTACCACCATGTTGGGCAGGGTGGCGAGATAGGTGATGTCGAAGCTGCCGGCATGAGTGCTGCCATCCGCACCGACCAGCCCGGCGCGGTCGATGGCGAAGCGCACCGGCAGGTTCTGGATCGCGACATCGTGCACCACCTGATCGTAGGCACGCTGCAGGAAGGTCGAGTAGATCGCCGCGAACGGGCGCATCCCCTGCGCGGCGAGGCCGGCGGCAAAGGTCACGGCATGCTGCTCGGCAATGCCGACGTCGAAGCAGCGGTTCGGGAAGGTCTTCTGGAACTTGTCGAGCCCGGTGCCCGAGGGCATGGCAGCGGTGATCGCGATGATTTTTTCGTCGCGCTCGGCCTCGGCCATCAGTGCCTGAGCAAAGACATTGGTGTAGCTCGGCGGGCCGGCGGGGGCTTTGGCCTGCTCACCGGTGACGACATTGAACTTCTGGACGCCGTGATATTTGTCCGCGGCCGCCTCGGCAGGGCCGTAGCCCTTGCCCTTTTGCGTGACGACATGGACGAGCACCGGCCCATCGGCCATGTCGCGCACATTCTCCAGCACGGGGATCAGCTGGTCGAGATTGTGCCCATCGATGGGGCCGACATAATAGAAGCCCAGCTCCTCGAAGAGCGTGCCGCCCATGGCCATGCCCCGGGCGAACTCGTCCGTCTTGCGGGCGGCCTGATGGAGCGGGCGGGGCAGCTTGCGCGCCAGCTTGCGCAGCGCTTCGCGCACTGAGAGGAACTCGCGGCTGGAGACGATCCGCGCCAGATAGGCCGAGAGACCGCCCACCGGCGGCGCGATGGACATGTCATTATCGTTGAGGATGACGACGAGCCGGTTGCCGGCCTCGCGCGCATTGTTCATCGCCTCATAGGCCATGCCGGCAGACATGGCGCCATCCCCGATGACCGCGATGCCCTTGCCGGGCTGGCCGCTCAGCTTGTTGGCGATGGCAAAGCCAAGCGCAGCGCTGATCGACGTGGAGCTATGCGCGGCGCCGAAGGGATCATATTCGCTCTCGGCGCGCTTGGTGAAGCCGGACAGGCCACCGCCCTGGCGCAGCGTCCGAATACGGTCGCGCCGGTCGGTCAGGATCTTGTGCGGATAGCATTGATGCCCGACATCCCAGACCAACTTGTCGTCGGGCGTGTTGAACACATAATGGATGGCGGTCGTCAGCTCGACGACACCAAGGCCGGAGCCCAGATGGCCGCCGGTCGTGCCGACAGCGGAAATCGTTTCTGCGCGCAACTCATCGGCCAACTGCCGCAGTTGTTCGGGGGCGAGCTTGCGAAGATCGGCGGGGGTGCGCACCTGATCGAGCAGGGGCGTCTCGGGCTGGTCCATCATCGGCTCTTATCTAGTGCGTTAACCGGCCATTGTCGAACGGTCATCCAACCTGTGATGATACGCTCATCGCATATTGCGGCAACTGGTCTAAGGGGCAGGGCGCTATGTCGCAGTGCCTATGAGCGCCTCAGGTCAGGCGCATTTGGCGCAGGTGCCCAGCACTTCGATAACGGGACGTTCGGTTGCGAACCCGTCTTCTCCGGCAATGCGGCGGACTTCGCTGGTCAGCCTGTCATTGTCGATATGCGTGGCCTCGCCGCAGGCCTTGCAGACCAGGAAGATGCAGTCGTGCAGGCAGCCGGGATGGGCGTTGGCGATATAGGCATTGGCGCTTTCCACCCGCTGGGCGAGGTTGGTCGCCACGAACAGGTCGAGAATGCGATAGATGCTGTTGGGCGCGACGCGCTTGCCACGCTTTTGCGAGACCTTGTCTGCGATGTCATAGGCAGACGCCGGCTTTTCCTCGGCCGCGAGCACATCGAAAATGTCGCTGCGCATATCCGTCCACTGCTCGCCCTTGGCTTCGAGCGTGGCGCGGGCCGCAGCGGAGAGCTTGATGCCCGTCGGCTCGGCATGGGTATGAATGTGATGGTCAGCGGTGGCCATGCTCACAATCTAAGCTCTGCTGGCCGACGCCACAAGCCTTGGCGAACGCGTGCGGCGCGCGACGGAGGCTACGCGGGATCGCAGCCCGGAATTTGCATGAAATCCGGCAGCATTGTCGAAAGCGTTTTTGTGAAAATTGACTTCATCCACTTATTGGCCAGCGGCATCTCCTTGTTTATCGGCGATTTTTGGACTGAAAAGATCTGCAAAGCTCTGTTTTTAAAGCACAAATATAAATTCTGAAAATTGTGCCTAATTGGCAACACTCCGTTCGATTGCGTTATCGATGATATTATCCGCTTGAGTTTGTCCCGGATCGTCGCCTAGCCTATTAGTTAGCTTACTACGAGAGTGTGCCGACAAGGCTGTGTCAGCGACCTGACGATCCAGAATCGGGCTCCGGAAAGTGGGCGGGAGTGCAGCCGTCGGGAGGCGGCTGAGAAAAGGGAGAGGAAACTATGTCTGTAAAAATGGACTCGTTTTGCGTGCGCGCGGCATTGGCGTGCACGACGGCACTGACGGTTCTGTCCATGCCATCGGGCGCGATCGCGCAGCAGACCGATGGCGCTGACGAGCAATCCATCGTGGTCACCGGCTCGCGCATCGTTCGACGCGACTATGAAGCCAGCAGCCCGATCGTCACAGCGGGGCAGGAACTGCTCCAGAACAGCTCGACCGCCGCGCTTGAGACCAACCTGAACAAACTTCCCGCGTTTACGCCTGTGCAGACGCCGGCAATTGCCAGCGATATTCAGCCGACGGCAACCAGCACGCCGGGTGCGGCAACCGTTTCTCTCCGTAACTTGGGCACCAACCGCAACCTCGTTCTGGTCGATGGCCGCCGTGCCACGCCGGCCAACGCTTTGGGCGTGGTGGATATCAACACGATCCCGGCCGCGGCTATCGAGCGGGTCGAGATCATTACCGGCGGTGCTTCGGCGACCTATGGTGCCGACGCCGTTGGCGGTGTCGTCAACTTCATCCTCAAGAAGAACTTCCAGGGTCTTCAGTTCGATACCCAGATGGGCATCTCCCAGCGGGGCGACGGCCGTGAATTCTCGATCAGCGGGATCATGGGCGCGAACTTCGACGATGGGCGCGGCAACATCACCATTGGCCTGTCCATGAACGATCGCGAGAGCGCCCTGCGCCGCGACCGACCGTGGTTCCGTAACGCCTGGCAGGACCCCCGGTTCACCGGCACTGAGTTCTTCCCGGACTTTTCGGGTTATCAGCCGATTGGCGGCAACAACCCCAATCAGGCACTGCTCAACAGTTGGTTCGGAACCACCGTCAACACTCAAGGACAAACAGTCCCGAATGTGGCGGCCGGAAGCCGGCTTTATTTCAATGACGACGGCACGGCCTTCACCGGCTTCTTCCAAAGCCCCACTGGCGGCGCGTCGCGCTTCAAAGGCGATCTGACGGGTCTCAAATGGAAGCGTCAGGGAGATGGCTCGCTCGGCCAGAACTTCCAGGACGAACTGCTGGTTCTGCCGCTCAACCGCTATAACCTCTACGCACGCGGCAATTACGAAATCAACGACTGGATCGGCGCCTTCGCCCAAGGCACGTTCACGCGCGTTCAGACTCACACGGTCCAGCAGCCTTCGCCTTCGGTGAATGGGTGGTCCGCGCTGATCCCGGTGGATGGGCGAGCAATCCCAACGGAGTTGGCACAGGTGCTGGCTTCTCGCGGGAACCCCACGGCGCCGTGGCAGCTCACCTACTATCTGAACTACGCCAATCGTGAAGCGCGTACTGACGTCTTTACCTACAATCTGGTGGCTGGCCTGGAAGGCAAGGTCCCCGGTACGGACTGGACCTGGGAGGCCTATGCGTCCCAAGGTGAATCCGAAACCAACGCCCTGATCACGGGGACGGCCTCGCTCGCCCGCTTCCGCGCTGTCATCCAGTCACCGAACTGGGGCGCCGGTTTCAAGTCGCAGGGCAACGCAGCCTTTGGCGGCTTCGGCGCGGCTTCAGCCACCTGCACGAGCGGCTTCAATCCGTTCGATCCCAATGCGCAGGTTTCGCAAGATTGTATCGACGCGATCCGGGCCGATCTCAAGAACCGCGCGGTCATGCAGCAGAGCGTGTTTGAAGCGAATGCTCAGGGCGGGCTGTTCAACCTGCCAGCCGGTCAGGTTCGTGCGGCGGTCGGCGCGAGCCATCGCCAGAATCGCTATGAGTTCCAGAATGATACGTTGACCTCGCAGGGCACGTCCTTCCAGGATCAGGCGATCGGCATCTACCCGAGCGGCAACTCGCAGGGGCTCATCCGCGTGGACGAGTTCTACGGCGAGTTGCTCGTCCCGGTGCTTTCCGATCTGCCACTGATCCGCAAGCTGGACGTGACCGTGGGTGCGCGTAACTCGCACTACAACACGACGGGCAATGCCTTTACGTGGAAGGCGATGGCCGATTGGGAAGTCACCGACTTCCTCACGATTCGTGGCGGCTTCAACAAGGCCGTTCGCGCCCCGAACGTCGCCGAATTGTTCCTGGCACCGCAGCAGACCTTCACGGCTGCCGGTGGCGGCGATGTCTGCCGCCTCAATAACGGCCTAGCATGGTCGGCCAATACGGCGAAGAATTCGAATGCAGCGAATGTGCAGGCAGTCTGCCGAATCCTGATGGATCAGACGATTGCGGGCACGGCTAACACTTTCTACTCGGACCCGGCTTTCTACAATGCCCAGGGCCCGGCCTTTGCGTTCCCGACCCTCGTCGGCAACCCGTCTGTGCAGCCGGAAAAGGCCAAGACCTGGACTCTCGGCGCCGTGCTGCGGTCCACCGCAACCAGCGAGTTGCTGCGTCGCCTGCGACTGACGGTCGATTATTATAATATCAAGGTGGACGACGCCATCGGCCCGCTCACCCTCGACACTGCGCAGCGCCAATGCTTCGATCCGGTCTTCAATCCGGCGATCGCCAACAATCCGACAGCCGCTGCGGCGACGGCAGCCTGTCAGGCGATTGGGCGCGTGGCCGGCGATGGTGCGTTGGGCAATGTGCAGGTCACTTACCTCAACAACGGGCGTTTCCGCACCTCGGGTATCGATGTGCAGCTCGATTGGTCGGTTCCGGTGGGTCCGGGCACATTCAGCGTGAACTCCGTCTTCAACTATCTGCTCTCGCTGAAATCGGCGCCGTTGCCGGCATCGGCCGGTGCGGCCGGACAATTGGTTGAATATGCAGGCACGCTGGGCCCGGCAGGCAGCGCGGCGATTGCCGAAAACGGCCTCAATCCCGGTTCCTTCCGTTGGAAGATGCTGAACTCGTTCAGCTATGCGGTCGGGCCTGTCACGGTTGGGGTACAGTGGCAGCACCTGCCTGCCGCGAAGTCGATCACCTACACCTCCAACAACGCCACCACTTTTGTCGGGGCGCCCGCTTACGATCTGTTCAACCTGAACGGTTCGTTCGCCGTGACGCGGGACGCGACGCTGCGCTGGGGTGTGGACAATCTGTTCGACAAGGCGCCGCCGCTGCTCGAATATAACACGGGCGCAGCGCTTGGAAACGGCGTGGGTGCCAGCCCGTTCAACGCCTACTTCTATGATATGAATGGCCGCCGCTTCTACCTCGGCGCGTCGTTCAAATTCTGAGGATGACGGACTAAAAGGGGGAAAGAGGGGACTGCCTGCCGGGCATTCCCCTCTTATCTTTGTATCAGGACAAGGCCGGGGCCGGAGCGGGTCGGGCGAAGAGGAGAGTGGATTATGGTGTTGCGGTCGATCCGGCCTGTGCCGATTGCGGTGCTGACGATGCTTCTGGCGGCGTGCAGCGGCGTCGAGGGGAGCGAAACGTCGCTCGGCCCCGCCGCCATCGATCAGGCGCGGCTTGAGGCGGCTGGCAAGGATGACGACAACTGGCTCACCTACGGCCGCACCTATGATGAGCAGCGCTATTCGCGGCTCACCCAGATCAATGACGGCAATATCGGCGAGCTGAGCCTCGCCTGGGCGCTGGAGCTCGATACCGCACGCGGGCAGGAGGGCACGCCCATCGTGGTCGATGGCGTGATGTACACCTCCACCGCCTGGTCCAAGGTCGTCGCCATCGATGCCGCGACCGGCAAGCAGCTCTGGCAGTTCGACCCGGAGAATGAAGGCTCCAAGGCCGCGCACGCCTGTTGCGACGTCGTCAATCGCGGCGTCGCCGTGTGGAAGGGCCGCGTCTTCGTCGGCACCATCGACGGCCGGCTGATCGCCATCGACGCCAAGACCGGCCAGAAGGTCTGGGAGACCATCACGGTCGACCAGAAGAAGCCCTACACCATCACCATGGCCCCGCGCGTGGTGCGCGACAAGGTGATCATCGGCAATAGCGGCGCGGAACTGGGCGTGCGCGGCTATGTCTCGGCCTACGATACCAATACCGGCAAGCTCGTCTGGCGCTTCTATACGGTGCCCGGCAATCCGAAGGACGGACCGGATGGCGCTGCCTCCGACGCGATCCTGGAGAAGCTGGCCCGGCCGACCTGGTATGGCGAGAATTACTGGAAGCTCGGCGGCGGCGGCACCGTGTGGGACAGCGTGGTCTACGATCAGGAGCTGAACCAGCTTCTCATCGGCGTCGGCAATGGCTCGCCCTGGAACCACAAATGGCGCAGCGCCGGCAAGGGGGACAATCTCTTCCTCTCCTCCATTCTCGCGCTCGACCCGGATACCGGCGCCTATAAGTGGCACTATCAGATCAATCCCGGCGAAACCTGGGATTACACGGCGACCCAGCAGATCATGCTCGCGGACCTGAAGATCGACGGGCGCGACCGCAAGGTGCTGATGCAGGCGCCGAAGAACGCATTTTTCTATGTGATCGACCGGACGAACGGCAAGCTGATCTCCGCCAAGCCTTATGCGCGGCAGAACTGGGCCGAGGGCATCGATCTCAAGACAGGGCGGCCGATCGAGAAGCCCGGCGTGCGCTACGATAATGGGCCGGCGCTGGTCATCCCCTCGGGCATCGGCGCCCATGCCTGGATGCCGATGAGCTATTCGCCCAAGACCGGGCTGGTCTACATTCCGGCGATGGAGCACCCGCTAGTCTATGGCGATGCCGATCCGTTCGTGATCCATGAGGGGCGCTGGAATACGGCAGTGTCCTTCCTCGATCCGCCGGCGATGCCGGGTCTGCCCGATACCGTGGAAGGGCGCCGCAAGGCCCTCGAATCCATGGTGAAGGGCAAGCTCGTCGCTTATGATCCGGTGACGCAGAAGCCGCGCTGGGAAGTCGAGCGCGACTGGCCGTGGAATGGCGGCACGCTGGCGACCGCTGGCAACCTCGTCTTCCAGGGCACGCCGCATGGCGACTTTGAGGCGTTCAGCGCGGACAATGGCAAGAAGCTGTGGTCCTTCCAGACCCATCGCGGCGTGCTGGCCGGGCCGATCACCTATCGCGTCAATGGCGAGCAGTATATTGCCGTCATGGCCGGCTATGGCGGCTCGATGGGTATGGCAAGCGGCACGCCGTTCATGAAGAACAAGATGCCCAACGGCCTCGTGCTGGCGTTCAAGATCAAGGGCACCGGCAAGCTGCCGCCCTACACGCCGATCCCGCAGCCCGAGCCGACGCCGAGCAACGAGACCTTCACGGCGGCGCAGATCGCGACCGGCCAGAAGGGCTTCTTCCAGTTCTGCCAAATCTGCCATGGCGGGCCGGTCAACCCGAACCTGCGGCGCTCGCCGCTGATTGCCGACAAGGATCTGTGGCAGCAGGTCGTGATCGGCGGCGCGCTGGCGCAGAATGGCATGGCGAGCTTCGCGGCCTATCTCAAGCCCGAGGAAGCCGAGGCCATCCGCGCCTATCTCAACCAGCAGGCAAAGGCGCTGCTTGCCGAAGAGAAAGCCAAGGCACGCTGATCAGACCCGACCGCGCAACCGCATAATGCGTTGCGCGGTCGGCGGCGGTCGTGCAACTCCTGCTAACGCTATGGTCTAACGATCCGCCCGCAAGGGCGGATCGCGCGTTGAGGAGAGAGTGATGCCGCCCAAATCCCTGTTTGCCCGCTGCCTGATGGCGGCGTCCCTGATGCTTCTCCCGCTGACGGCCAGCCGGGCCGAGGTGAAGGTGGAGCATATCAAGGTCCACTCGCAGGCGGTGGAAGGCAATCTGGAAGGAAACAGCGCCGACCGGGACGTGATCGTCTTCCTCCCGGAGGATTATGCGACGAGCACCAAGCGCTATCCGGTCGTCTATTTCCTGCACGGCTTCATGGGATCGGCCGAGGGCTATGACAAATATATCGGCTTTGCCGATGCGCTGAACACCGCCGAGGCCAAGAACCGCCAGGCGATTCTGGTCGTGCCGGATTCCAACTCCCGCCATGGCGGCTCGATGTATTCCAGCTCACCGACCACGGGCAATTTCGAGCGTTTCATTGCGCAGGATCTCGTTGCCTATGTCGACAAGCACTATCGCACGCTCGCCAAGCAAGAGTCGCGCGGCCTGAGCGGCCACTCAATGGGCGGCTACGGGACGCTACGCATTGCCATGAAATATCCCGGCGTGTTTTCGAGCATCTACGCGATGAGCGCCTGCTGCCTCTCCGCCCGCCCGGTGGATGCAGAGCGCAGCCAGCGCCTCGAAGCGATGAGCATGGATGAAGCGCTCAAGGGCGACTTTGGCGTGCGGGCCGACTTCGCGGCAGCCTCGGCATGGTCGCCCGCGCCGGACAAGGCGCCCTTCTATCTCGACCTTGGCACGCAAAAGGGCGTCGTCCAGCCGCAGATCATCGCGCAATGGGCGGCCAATGCACCGCTCGCCATGGCGCCGCAATATCTGCCGGCGCTCAAGAGCCTCAAGGCCATCGCGATTGACGTGGGGGACAAGGACACGCTGATCAAGGATAATGGCGATATGGCCAAGCTGCTCGACCGGATGGGCGTTGCGCACAGCTATACCGTCTATGACGGCGACCATGGCAATCGCGTGCGCGAGCGCTTCCGGGCCTTCGTCCTGCCTTTCTTTGCCGAGCATCTCGCCAAGGATTGATCTCGCGAAAGGCGAGCACGGCACCGCTCTGGCCACATGACGCCCTGCCCGGTTCGAGACCGGCAGGGCGCAATGTGCGTTGGATGGTCGCGCCTGTCCTTTAGCCGACATGTTTTCTCCCTAACTGTGTGACAGGCGCGCAATTGACAGCGTAGAGATCGACAAAATCGATCTTTGCGTTGAGATTAATCAATTTTGCCTGAACAACAATGATGCCTATGTGCAAGGCGTCAATTCACCAAGAGGAGCAGACATGAGTCTCGTAAACACCCCGATCAAGCCGTTTTCCGCCACGGCCTTCAAGGAAGGCAAGTTCGTCGACGTGACTGAGGCGGACGTGAAGGGCAAGTGGGCCGTCTTCTTCTTCTACCCGGCTGACTTCACCTTCGTTTGCCCGACCGAGCTTGAGGATCTGGCAGACATCTACCCGACGCTCCAGGGCATGGGCGTGGAAGTCTATTCGGTCTCCACCGACACGCACTTCTGCCACAAGGCCTGGCACGACACGTCGCCGGCCATCGGCAAGATCAGCTACTACATGCTGGGCGACCAGAACCACAGCATCTCGAACAATTTCGAGATCCTGCGCGAAGGCGTCGGCCTTGCTGACCGTGGCACCTTCGTCGTGGACCCCGAAGGCACGATCCAGCTGGTCGAGATCACGCCGGAAGGCGTCGGCCGCAACGCTGCCGAACTGCTCCGCAAGATCAAGGCGCTGCAATATTGGGCGAGCCACCCCGGCGAAGTCTGCCCCGCCAAGTGGGAAGAAGGCGAGAAGACCCTCGCACCTTCGCTCGACCTCGTCGGCAAGATCTAAGACTGCTTCGCGACGGGGTCGCGTGGCGATCCCGTCGTTCTCCCCCCTCCTCATGCGAGGAGGGGCAGAGGGTGGTGCGGCGACGCTGCGACCTTTCGCTTTTGCGCGGTGCTGCGCATCGCCACCACCCCACCCTGCTGAAAGCAGGAGAAATTCAAAGGAAATCCCATGTTGGAAGCCAATATCAAGAGCCAGTTGCAGGCCTATATGGCCAACATCAAGCAGCCGATCGAGCTGGTGCCGTCGCTGGACGACAGCGCCAAGGCGTCGGAGCTGCGGGGCCTCCTGGAAGACATCGCCGGGCTGAGCGATCTTGTGACCATTGCGGCCGATGAAGGCGATGCGCGCAAGCCCAGCTTCCTCATCCGCCGGGCCGGCACGGATATCGGCGTGCGTTTCGCCGGCATTCCGCTCGGGCACGAGTTCACCTCGCTGGTGCTGGCGCTGCTGCAGGTCGGCGGCCACCCGCCCAAGGTGAGCGATGACGTCATCGAGCAGGTCAAGGCGCTGGAGGGCGACTATCAGTTCGAAACCTATTTCTCGCTCTCCTGCCAGAACTGCCCGGACGTGGTGCAGGCGCTCAACCTGATGAGCGTGCTCAACCCGCGCATCCGCAACGTCTCCATCGATGGCGCGCTGTTCAAGGCGGAAGTCGATGAGCGCAAGGTGATGGCGGTGCCCAGCGTCTATCTGAATGGCGAGCCGTTCGCCTCCGGACGCATGGATATCGAGCAGATCCTCGCCAAGCTGGATACCGGCGCTGTGGCCCGCGCGGCCGAGAAGATCGCCGCCAAGGAGCCGTTCGACGTGCTCGTCGTCGGTGGCGGGCCGGCCGGTGCCGCCGCGGCCATCTATGCCGCGCGCAAGGGCATCCGCACGGGCGTCGTTGCCGAGCGGTTCGGCGGGCAGGTGCTGGATACCATGGGCATCGAGAACTTCATCTCCGTGCCGCACACCGAAGGGCCGAAGCTGGCTGCCGCGCTGGAGCAGCATGTGAAGGATTATGATGTCGACATCATGAACCTGCAGAAAGCCAGCAAGCTGGTGCCGGCCAAGGCGCCGGGCGGCCTCGCCGAAGTGCAGTTGGAGAGCGGCGCGACCCTCAAGGCCAAGGCGGTGATCCTCGCCACTGGCGCCCGCTGGAGGACGATGAACGTGCCCGGCGAGGATGAGTATCGCAACAAGGGCGTGGCCTATTGCCCGCACTGCGATGGCCCGCTGTTCAAGGGCAAGCGCGTGGCGGTGATCGGCGGTGGCAACAGCGGTGTCGAGGCCGCGATCGACCTCGCCGGCATCGTCAAGCATGTCACGCTGGTCGAATTCGACAGCCAGTTGCGCGCCGATGCCGTGCTCCAGCGCAAGCTGCACAGCCTGCCGAATGTGACGGTGGTGACCTCCGCCCTGACGACGCAGGTGCATGGCGATGGTGAAAAGGTGGTGGGCCTGACCTATCGCGACCGCAACAGCGATGAATCGCATCTGGTCGAACTGGAAGGCATTTTCGTCCAGATCGGTCTGGTGCCCAACACCGAATTCCTCACCGATGCGGTGGCGCTGAGCAATCGCGGCGAGATCGAGATCGATGCGCGGGCGCACACCTCGCAGCAGGGCATTTTCGCGGCGGGCGATTGCACCACCGTGCCCTACAAGCAGATCGTGATCGCGATGGGGCAGGGCTCGACCGCCGCACTTTCTGCCTTCGATTATCTGATCCGCCTCGCGCCGGCGGAGGAGCAGGCGAAGGCAGCCTGAGCGGAGCTGATCGGTTGAAGATTGGAAAGGGGCGTTCGGCACGGGCCGGGCGCCCCTTTCTTGTGGATGCGCGCGCATATCCCGTTTGGGAGATGCCGGGTCGATCACCTTCTGGCAGGCGCAGGCTGTAGCGGCGAACGGATGAAATCCCTAGCCGGTCCATGTCTTTGCCAGGGGGTGCATCATGATAGTTTCACGGACTTATTCCAGGGCCTTGCTGCTCGTTTCGGCAGCGGCGCTGTCACTCACCCTGTCTGCCTGCGGAGACGAAGGCGTGAACTCGACCCCGACGCCCACGCCTGCCCCCACGCCCACGCCTGCCCCCACGCCCACGCCTGCCCCCACGCCCACGCCTGCGCCGACACCCACGCCATCACCGACACCCACGCCGACCCCGACCCCGACGCCCACGCCGACTCCCACGCCCGCTGCGGGGCCGATCGCCAACATCGTTGCAGGGCCGGGCACCAACGCGACGCCGGCCGTGCAGGCCACCAATGGCGCCTCGTTCGATACCCAGACGTCGGGAACGATCAGCTTTCCGCTCAGCCAGCTTGCGGTGAATTTCGACGCACAGGGGAATCCCACCGCCGCGGCGACTGCCAACGCCAATGGCGTCACGATCAGCCGGGACTCATCGGGCTTGAAGTTCACCGTCAATGTCCCCGCGGCCGGGATCACCAATGTGGCCCTCGTCGAGGATTGCGACGATTGCTACTCGGCCAACCTCTCCAACGGTCGCAAGCTGGAGGTCGTGCTCGATGGCGAGCTGGATAATGGCGATCTGAGCTATCTGCGCTTCGGCGAATGGGCGGTCTTTGGACAGAACGGCCAGCTTGGAACTTATGCGCCGCTGATCGGCGGGTACGAAACGCCGAGCGCCGGCATGCCGACAAGCGGCACCGCCACCTATGCCGGCGAGGTGGAGGGCTATGTCAGCTTTGTCGATGGCAGTGCCCGCAATGTCGGCGAGCTGGAAGGCAATGCCGCGATCAGCGTGAACTTTGCCGCCAACAGCCTGACCGGCACCACGTCCAACATGCAGGTTGGCTACGAGAAGAACGGCAACTGGCAGCAGGCGGCGTGGAACGACGCCTCGTTCACGGCTTCGCTCTCCGGCAATGACTTCTCGGGCGCCACGGCGGTGACCAGCGCACCGAGCGGTGCGGCATCCTTGCAGAGCGGCGCGGTCGGCACGATCGGCGGCAGCTTCTACGGGCCGGCAGCCGATGAGGTCGGCGCGATCTGGTCGCTCTCCGACGGCACGAACACGGCGCTCGGCACGATCGCCGGAATCAAGCAGTAACCCGAGGGGCGATCCGCTGCCCGCGCGTGGGGCGCAGAAAGCGTGGTGGGGGCAGCGGATCGAATGGGACGGCAGCACATGTCTGCAGTGGGAGCATTCATGCTGATGTCCCAGGTGGGGGCGATGGCGATGGCCGGGACACCAACGGCCATCGCCGCGCATCCCGACGCGGCGGCCAGCAGCGCGCCGGAAGCGGCAGCGCCAGCGGCGGCCATGTCGGCGTCGGCAGAGGCCTATGCCGAACGGCTCGCGCGCGATCCGGCCAATCCCGAGCTGCGGTTTCGCCTCGGCATGGCGCTGATGGAAGCGGGGCGGACGCGCGAGGCGATCCGGCAGTTCCGACATTTGCTCGCCGATCAGCCGCAAGCGGTGCGCGTGCGGCTGGAGCTGGCGCGCGCTTATTATGTCGCCCGGGATTATGCCAATGCCGAGCGGCAATTCCGTCTGGCCGGCGCGGCCAATCTGCCCGCGATCGTCTCCGCCAATGTCGATCGCTACCTCAAGTCCATTCGTGAAATGCGATCCTGGTCGTTCAGCGCCTCCTTCGCGCTCGCGCCGGATACCAACATCAATGCGGCGACGGCGGCGGAAACGATCGAGCTCTATGGCCTGCCGTTTGACCTGTCGGATGCCGCCCGCCGGTCGAGCGGGGTGGGGGTCTATGGGCAGATCGGCGCGGAGTGGGCGCCACGTCTGTCCGCGCGGGTTCGGCAGCGATTTGGCGCATCCCTCTCGCGGCGCGATTATCAGGGGCAGCAGTTCGACGACATGGTGCTGAGCGCCTATCTCGGCCCGCGCGTGACGCTGGGCCGGTTCGCGCTGGCCGCCGCCGGCACGGCCTCCCGCCGCTGGTATGGCGGGCAGCCCTATAGCCGGATGCTCGGCGGTCAGGCGGACATTGCTTATTATCCGGGCACCCGCACGGCGATCAGCCTGCAAGCCAGCGCGAGCGACCTGCGCCATAAGGGCGCCACGCATCTGAATGGGGCGCTGCTCGGCCTGTCGCTGGGCGTCACGCGCTCGCTGGACAAACAGAGCCTCGGCAATTTGCGCGTCGGCATCAATCGTCACGACGCGGCCAACCGCGCTTTTGCCCAGACCTCCTACACGGCGGGCGCGATCTACGCGCGCGAATTGCCGATGGGCTTCTCGCTCTCGCTGCAGCCCGGCTTTTCCTACAGCCGCTTCGATGGCGTGTTTGCCGCGTTCGGCACGGCGCGGCGCGACACGAGCTACAGCCTTGGGGTGAGCGCGCTCAATCGCAAGGTGACGCTCGGCCGGTTTGCGCCGCGCGTGGGCGTCTCGCATACGATCAACGAAAGCAATATCGCGCTCTATGCCTACCGCCGCACCCGCTTTGACATCGGCGTGACGACGATTTTCTGATCCGGCGTGCGTGCGGTCTGCGCGCAAGGCGATCACGCTGCGCCGTAGCGTCCGGGTCGTGTCGGCGGGCGCGCAGGCTTGTCGAGAGGACTGTAGCGTCGCCCGCAAGGGGTTGAAACCAAGCGGGTAGCCGATAAGTTTGGCCTCATGTGACGCGACACTGCGTTTCCCCAAGGATTGAGGTTTTCCGACAAATGCCTTCAAAGCATGTTCTTGCCCCGTTGAGCGCCGTCGCGCTCGCGCTGTCCACGCCGCTCGCCGCCCAGAAGGCGGAGACCATCACCGCGCCATGGACCGGCCCCTATGGCGGCGTGCCCGCCTGGGACAAGGTAGACCCGGCGGCATTCCCTGCCGCGTTCGAGGCGGTGATGGCCTCGGTGAAGGCGCAGTTTGAGGGTGTGCTGGCCAATAAGGCCGCCCCGACGTTCGACAATACGATCACCGCGTTGCAGAAGGAGACGCTGTCCGACCGGGTCATGCCGATCTGGGGCGTGTATGTCTCCAATCTCTCCAATGACGACATCCGCCGCATTCAGGGTGAGTGGAGCCCGAAGCTCAGCGCCTTCTTCAACGAACTGACGCTCGATCCGCGCTATTTCGCGCGGGTGAAGGCGCTCTATGACAAGCGCGACACGCTGGGTCTCGATGCCAAGCAGATGCGGCTGCTGACCCGCACTTATGAGGATCTGGTCGCCAACGGCGCCATGCTGGATGCCGCGCAGAAGAAGGAACTGATCGGCATCGAGACGGCGCTCGCGCAGGAGTTCAGCAGCTTCCAGAACAAGGTGCTGGCTGATGAGGAGAAGTTCATCACCTTTACCAGCGAAGCCGATCTGGCAGGCCTGCCGGCCGACTTTGTGGCGACGATGAAGTCTGCGGCGCAGGACAAGGGCGTGGATGGCTGGTTGCTGGTCAACACCCGCTCCTATGTGCAGCCTTTCCTCGAAAGCTCGACGCGGCGCGATCTGCGCAAGAGCGTGTTCGAGGCGTTCGCCAATCGTGGCGACAATGGCGATGCCAATGACACCAATGCGACCATCGCGCGGATCGTGGCGCTGCGCGCCCAGCGGGCGAAGCTGCTCGGGTTCAAGACACATGCCGAATACCGCATGCGCGACACCATGGCGCAGACGCCGGACAAGGCGATGGCGCTGATGATGAAGGTGTGGCCGGCGGCTGTCGCCCGCGTCCGCGAGGAAGTGGCGGACATGCAGGCCATCGCCGATGCCGAGGTGAAAGCCGGGCAGGGGCCGAAGATCACCATCGAGCCATGGGACTATCGCTTCTACGCCGAGAAGGTCCGCAAGGCGAAGTACGACCTCGATCAGAATGAGGTGAAGCCCTATTTCCAGCTCGACAAGATGGTCTCGGCCATGTTCGACATGGCGAACCGCCTCTACGGCTTCACCTTCACCGAGAATACCGGCGCCGTGCCGGTCTTCCACCCCGATGTGCGGACCTTTGAAGTAACGCGCGGCGGCAAGGTCGTCGGGCTGTTCTACCTCGATACCTGGGCGCGCAGCGGCAAGCGGTCAGGGGCGTGGATGACTACCTACAAGGGGCAGGATCATCTGAACGGCAATGAGTATGTGCTGGCGTCCAACAATAACAATTTCGCCAAGGGCAGCGCCGGGGCGCCGACGACGATCAGCCTCGACGATGCGACCACGCTGTTCCACGAGTTCGGCCACGCGCTGCATTATCTGAGCTATGACATCACCTGGCCGGGCCTGGGCACGACGCCGCGCGACTTCGTGGAATATCCCAGCCAGGTTCATGAGAATTGGGTGCTGACGCCCTATATTCTCGAGACCTATGCGCGTCATTTCCAGACGGGCGCGCCGATCCCCAAGCCTCTGGTCGACAAGATCAAGGCCAGCGACACCTTCAACCAGGGCTTTGCCACGGTCGAATATCTTTCCTCGGCCATCGTCGACATGAAGCTGCATAATCGCCCCGACGCGCCGACCGATATCGACGCGTTCGAGCGCGAGACGCTGGCGGAAATCGGGATGCCCAAGGAGATGATCATGCGGCACCGCCTGCCGCAGTTCAATCACCTCTTCTCGTCCGATGCCTATTCGGCCGGCTACTATAGCTATTTGTGGTCCGAGACGATGGACGCGGACACCTGGGCCGCTTTCGAAGAGACCGGCAATGTCTGGGACCCTGCGCTGGCCGCGCGCTTTAACAAGGCGCTGCTCTCGACCGGCAACGAGACCGACCGGGCCGAAGCCTATCGGGCATTCCGCGGCCGCGACCCGGATGTGAATGCGCTGCTGCGCAAGCGTGGCTTTCCGGTTCCGGCGGAGTAATCGCGCAGCAGGTCCGTCTGCTGTGCTTTTTGTTAGTGCGAAGGGTCCGCCTCGATTTGGAACGAATGCCCCGGGCAGGATTTCTGAATTAGACTGAGTAGATAGCGGATATAGGACGGATGCTGATTTCACAGGAGGAAGAAGCGCGGCTGCGCGCCTCTTTCGAGGCGTTTATTATGGACCGGAGTTTTCCGTGCGTGGGGGCCAAATCGGCCCTCTCGCGCGGCACGCTCAACATTCTCGTGGGCTGGTCCATCGACAGCGGCTGGGACGATTTGCGCCTGCATGGCGAATTGATGGCCTGGGCGCAATCCTATGCGAGCGATCCGGGGCTGTTCCGCAGCCTCGCGATCATTTTCGCGCATGCGGCACCCTTGGACGAAAAGGCCTATGAGCAGGCGATGTGGGACCGCCTGCAATCGCTGGCTGACAAGGATGCATGGCTCGGCTTGCCCTATGATGAGCGGGTGAGCCGCGATCCTGACGATCCCCATTTCTCGCTGAGCTTTGGCGGGGAAGCTTTTTTCGCGGTGGGCCTGCATCCGGCGGCAAGCCGCCCGGCGCGGCGTTTCGAGCGGCCGGTGATCGTGTTCAACCTGCACGATCAGTTCGAGCAATTGCGTCAGGAAGGGCGCTACGAAAAGATCCGCGAGACGATCATCGCCCGCGATGTCGATCTTGCCGGTGAGGCCAATCCGATGCTTGCACGCCACGGCACGAGCAGCGAGGCCGCGCAGTATAGCGGGCGGCATGTCGGCGAGGACTGGAAATGCCCGTTCCATGACCCCCGCGAGGTCGCGTGATGGCAGAGCGTATTCCGCCCCGTTCGGGCGTGGCGTTCGAATTGCGTGCCGGCCAGTATCTGACCGTGATCGACCCGGAAGGGTGCCAGGTGGCGGACCTGCTGGCCTATAATCGCGCGGACATCGGCGAGGTGCTCAGCAATGGTCGCACGCTCGATTATGAGGAGACCATTCGGCTGACGACGGGCAACCGGCTGTGGTCGAACCGGTCCAATGTGCTGCTGACGATCGAGCAGGATACGGTCGGCTGCCATGATTTTCTGCTGACGCCGTGCAGCACCGATACCTTCCTGCACTTTTATCCGGACAAGCCGGTCGTTCCGGGCTGTTTCGGCAATCTGGCAGCGGCTCTGGCGCCTTATGGCATCACGGCCGATATGATCCCGGTTGCGTTCAATTGCTTCATGAATGTGCCGGTGGGAGCGGACGGTAAGATCAGCGTTCTGCCGCCGCTCAGCTCGGCGGGCGACCGGATTGTCCTCAGGGCGGAGATGGATCTGATCATCGGCCTGACGGCCTGCTCGGCTTATGCGAGCAATGGCGGGAGCTTTCGGCCGATCGATTATATGGTTGAGGATCTGGTTTAGGGTCGCCGGGTTCCAGGCGTTGACTGCCCAGTCTCCCCTCCTCTGCAGAGGAGGGGCCAAGGTTGCCCCGACGGTCTCTGCCTCGATAAGCGCTTAGCGCAAACGCCGGTCGTTAGCCGTCACGGCGCTGTGATAAGGCGCGAGCATCTTGCCCGGCAGCGCCATCATGGCGACGGTCGTCGCCACATTGCGCTCCATCAGCCGCATCCAGTCGTGGGGCCAGAAGGGCTGGCCAGACGCGAGGCGCTGCATGTCGCGGGCGTTGGCCGCGCCGGTCTGGCGCAAGCGGCGGGCGCCGCGATCCTGCGCGCGAGCCGCCTTGCCGAAGGCGTCGGTCTTTTCCGTCACCATCAGGCTGAGCTCCCGGCCATCGGCCGTGAAGGGGGACTGCCATGCCGCCATGATGATGGGTGTGCGGGCGAGCAGGACATTGTGCGTGCTCACCATCGTTTCGGTCGCCCGAATGCAGGTCTGCGCGAAATCGAACCACATTGAAAAGGGGTTGGCAGTCATGGCGGTGCTCCTGTTGCAGGAGCACAATGAGCGAAAGGCGGATTGGCCCCCGGCGCGCCGGCTGATTATTATCATGCCGGCTACTTAGGCGTGGCGGTGTGTCAGGCAATCCAGAGGCGCAGGACCCAGGCCACGACGCCGAGCACGCACACGCTCGCCAGCCAGATGCCTGCCATCCAGCCGAGGCGCTGCCACAGCGGTGCCTCTTGCGGCGCGCGGGTCAATGATAGCCCTCATGGCCAACCTTGCC
Organism: Sphingobium sp. B11D3B; assembly: GCF_025961735.1. Lineage (NCBI taxonomy): Bacteria > Pseudomonadati > Pseudomonadota > Alphaproteobacteria > Sphingomonadales > Sphingobiaceae > Sphingobium > Sphingobium sp. B11D3B. The sequence goes on from NZ_JAOQOF010000001.1 coordinate 66,118, forward strand.
CCGGAAGACCCAATAGGACCAGCCGGTATAGGCAAGGATGAGCGGCAGGGTGATCGCGACGCCGACCAGCATGAAGATCTGGCTCTTTTCAGGCGCTGCCGCATCCCAGATGGTGATCTGATCCGGCACGACATAGGGCCAGATGGTGACGCCAAGACCCGCCATGCCGAGGAAGAACAGGGCCAGCGCCAGAAGGAACGGCATCAGTTCGCGCCGCGTCTTGAGCGCGTAGAATAGCGCGCCGGCGACGATGGCGGTGAGCAGCGGCACCTGGCTGGCGAACAGGATGTTCGGCATTTCCAGCCAGCGGGCGCGATAATCGGACAGCAGCAGCAGATTATAGGCGCTCACCGCACCCATGAACAGCAGCGTGGCGATCGCCGCCTTGAAGGCGAGCCGATAGGCGTGCTCCTGCACCTCGCCCTCCAGCTTCCAGATCATCCAGCAGGCGCCCAGCAGGGCATAGCCCGCGACCACGCCGGCGCCGGTGAGCAGGGTGTAGGGCGTCAGCCAATCCCACCAGCTGCCATCATAGGAGCGCCCGGTGACATCGATGCCCTGCAGCAGTGCGCCCAGGATCATGCCTTGCGCCAGCGCGGCGACCACCGAGCCGCCGAAGAAGCACATGTCCCACAAGGCGCGGTGGCCCGGATCGCGCCAGCGGAACTCGAAGGCGACGCCGCGAAAGACGAGCCCCAGCAGCATGGCGATGACGAGCGGGTAGGTGGCCGGCAGAATGATCGCATAAGCCAGCGGGAAGGCGGCCATCAGCCCGCCGCCGCCGAGCACCAGCCAGGTCTCGTTGCCATCCCACACCGGCGCCACGGAGTTCATCGCGCGATTGCGCCCGTGGCCGACCGTGATGGTCGGGAACAGGATGCCGATCCCCAGATCGAACCCGTCCATCACCACATAAGCGAAGACGGCGAAGGCGATGATGAATGCCCAGATGACCGTGAGATCGATCATGAGTCGGCCCTCCCCTGTACTGTCGGCTGAACTGGCGACGTCGACCTGGGGTCGCCTTGTGCAGGGCCGGGTGTGATCCCGGCGGTCCGGATCGGACCGCGTTCGGTCTCCTCCACGCCCGTCTCGCCGGGGTGCGGCGGCATGTTCATGAGCCGCAGGATATACCAGGTGCCTGCGCCGAACACCGCGAAGTAAATGACGACGAAGGCCAGCAGCGAGGCGGCGACGGCCGGCGCGGCGAGCGGCGAGGCCGCATCGGCAGTGCGGAGCAGGCCATAGATCACATAAGGCTGGCGGCCGACTTCGGTCGTCACCCAGCCGGCGATGACGGCGACGAAGCCCGCCGGCCCCATGACCAGCGCGAAGCGGTGCAGCAGCGACCAGTCATACAGGCCCTTGCGCCACCGGGCCAACAGGCTGGTCATGCCCAGCGCGAGCATCAGCATGCCCAGCCCCACCATGATGCGGAAGGACCAGAAGACGACGCCGACCGGCGGACGCTCATCAACGGGAATGGTCTTGAGGCCGTCGATCGGGGCGTGGATGTCGTGTTCCAGGATGAGGGAGGTCATGCCCGGAAGTTTCACGGCATAATCGACCCGCTCTTCCTTGGCGTTCGGCACGCCGAAGAGGATGAACGGCGCGCCATCCGGATAGCTCTCATAATGGCCCTCCATGGCGAGCACCTTGGGCCGCTGATGCTCCCAGCTGTTCAGCCCGTGCATGTCGCCGACGAAAATCTGGATGGGCGCGACCAGCGCGATCATCCACATGGCCATGGAGAACATCTTGCGCGCATGGGCATTGGCGCGATCGCGCAGCAGATGCCAGGCGCCGACCGCGCCGACGACCAGTGCCGTAGTGAGATAGGCAGCGGTCACGGTGTGGACGAGGCGGTAGGGGAAGCTGGGATTGAAGATGATCGGCAGCCAGCTGTCACCGGGGAGGAACTGGTCGTTCGCGCCCATGATGTGGCCCTGCGGCGTCTGCATCCAGCTGTTGACCGACAGAATCCAGAAGGCCGAGACGAAGGTGCCGATGGCGACCATCAACGTGGCGAAGAAATGCAGCTTCTTGCCGACGCGGTTCATGCCGAACAGCATGACGCCGAGGAAGCCTGCCTCCAGAAAGAAGGCGGTGAGGACTTCATAGGCCATGAGCGGCCCGATGACCGGCCCGGCGACATCCGAGAAGACCGACCAGTTGGTGCCGAACTGGTAGGACATGACAATGCCCGAGACGACGCCCATCGCAAAGACGATGGCGAAAATCTTCAGCCAGTAGCGGAACAGGTCGATGTAGACCGACTTGCCCGTCTTGAGCCAAAGCCCTTCGAGAACGGCAAGATAGCTGGCCAGGCCGATCGAGAAGGCCGGGAAGATGAAGTGAAAGCTCACCGTGAAAGCGAACTGGATACGCGCCAGCAGGAGAGCGTCGGCCTCCGCGAACATAGCACTGGTCCCTATATGGTTCCCATGGTCGACGGCTCGTGGCGCGTCGATGGCCGGTCCTACCAGTCTGACGCTGGAGATTGAAGGGTTGCTCGGAACTCTCCGGCAGCGTTGCTCGGAAGCCACAGTTTTTGTTCTGGAATCTTGGGCCGGGTGACACACCGCTCAGGAATGAAGAAGGCCGCGACCAGCATGAGCTGGCCGCGGCCTCCGTTTAAATCGTCGTGAGAAAGATCAGAACTTCTTCTTCACGCTCACAGCCCATTCGCGCGGACGACCGGGCTGGCCATTGGAGTAACCCTGGCCACCGACCGTCTGGTCATAGATGGTCAGCAGATAATATTCGTCGAGCAGGTTGGTCACTTCGAGCGAGACATCGAGATCCTCATCCGCATTACGCCAGGTCAGACGGGCGTTTGCCACGCCATAGGCGTCGATGCGGTTACTCGAGCGGTTGGCCGAGACCGTATAGACCTTGCTCTGGTACGAGGCGTCGATGCGCGGCGTCAGCGAACCGGAATTACCCAGATCGATGCGATACTGCGCGCCGATGCTCCACTTCCACTTGGGCGTGTAAGGCGCATAATCGCCAAACTGCGGGCCATTGAGGTTGGTGGGTCCACCGACGGCCACCGTGGAGGTGCCGGACGTGTAGGTCCCGAACTTCTTGTAGTCGAAGTCGATGTAGCTCAGCGATCCATCAAGCGTCATGCCCTCGACCGGGCGGATGGTGATCTCCGCTTCCAGACCCTTGATGTCGGCATCGCCGGCGTTGACGGGAAGCGCGCAAGGCGCACCGAAGCCAGCCCCGGTGATCGCCGTGCAATTGCTGAGGGTAAGCTGGATTCCCTTATACTTGCTGAGGAAGGCCGCGACGTTGAAGCGTACCATGCGATCGAAAAGATCGGTCTTGAACCCAAGCTCGTACGCGCTCAGCGTTTCCGGCCCGAAGGAGAGGGCCTGCTGGACGAAGAACGGACGGGGATTCACGCCGCCCCCTTTGAATCCGGTGGAAAACTGGGCATAGGCCATGATGTCCGGCGTAAAGGCATATTGCACGTTGGCGCGATAGTCGACGCGATTTCCGCTATACTTGCCCACGGTGCCGTTCAGCGGCAACACGCCGTTCGCCGCAAGCGAGGTCGCATCCAGATAAGGCCGCTGGCGGACATAGGTGTAGGTCTTGGACTCCTCGGTATAGCGAATGCCGCCTGTCAGGGTCAGCTGTTCGACCGGGTTCCACGATAGGTGAGCAAACACAGCCTTGCTGTCTGCATCTACCGGATCGCTCTGCTGGAACTGCAGGCCAGAGGAGCGCAGGTCCTGGAAGGATGTGTAGACCGACTTCTGATCGCTGTAATAGCCGCCCAGGGTGAAGTTGATCTGGTCGTTGACCTTTCCGTTCAGGCGCAGTTCCTGGCTGAAGAAGCGGAAAGTCAGCGGGCCATAGCCGAGGCTGTGGGCCATCGGCGACACGTCGTTGTCGTTGGAGAAGTTGGACGTGTACTCGCGATAGGCGGTGATCGAGTTAAGCTGGAAATTTGGCGAGATTTCCCAGTCGATCTGTCCGGAGAGACCCCAACCCTTGAAACGCACGCGTCCGTCGCCAGAGGCGGCGCGATAGGTGAGCGGCTGACCCCCGACGAGGATCGGCTGGCCGTTCTGACCGATCGCGGTGTCCGCGGGCATGTCATAGGTCGCGAAGTTGCAGTAATTGCCGCAGATGAAGCGGTTGTCATAGGCCAACTGGTTGGCATTGGCGGTATTGCCGATCGGGAACGGGTTGATGTCCCGCTGTGCGGAGGCGGTCGCATAGTTCTGCGCCGGTGAGGAGCCGGGCGCCGGGGTCAGCGGCAGCGGGTAGCGCGGCGAGGCCACCGTGCCATCCGGATAAGTGCGCAGCAGCAGCACCGAGCCGGCCGCGACGCGATCGTCGTCGGTGTAGTCGCCGATAATATTGATATCGATCGTGTCGCTGGGGCGCAGGCGCAGTTGCGCGCGCGCTGCGATGTAGTTGACCTCTCCTTCCTTGGCGAGCACGCAGTCCGGACGATTGGTGCGCGCGGGCACACCGCCGACGGGATTGATCAGCTGCGGAGCGCGGGTGGGATTGGCTGCGGTGGCGAAGGCCGGCGTGAAGGTCGCCGTGCCGCCAGCGGGATACATACAGCCAAAGTCGAGCCGATCGACATAGCCTTCCTGCTTCTTGGCGACGCCGGCAATGCGCATGTCAACGCCCTGTGCCAGATTGAAGTCGGCACTGCCGCGCAGATCGATGCGGTTGCGGCTGCCATAGGCTGCGGCGACATAGCCGGTGTTCGTGCCTTCCGGCTTCTGCGAATAGAGCTTCACCGCGCCGCCGATGGAGTTACGGCCAGCCAGCGTGCCTTGGGGGCCGCGCAGCACTTCCACGCGATCGAGGTCGAGCAGGTCGAGGATCGAGCCGGTGAGCGTGGCGTAATAGACGTCGTCCACATAGAAACCGACGCCCGGTTCGACCGCCGGGTTGAAATCAAATTGTCCGACACCGCGGATGTTAGCGCCGAGCGATGGGCCGAAGGCAGCGCCCTGTGGCTTGAGTGTCACAGAGGGGGCCTGGTTGGCGACCTGGCTGATATCGGTCTGGCTGCGTGCCTCCAGCATCGCCGCATTCACGGCGGTGATAGCGATAGGCGTATCCTGCAGATTTTGCTCGCGAAACTGTGCGGTGACGATGATGTCGCCGTCACTCGCGGCCTGCGTATTGCCCGCCTGCGGCGCGGCATCCTGAGCAAAAGCATTGGTCGACGAGATCAGCGCGATCGCGGACGACAAGAGCGCAAAACGGAACTTTCTCATGACATCTCCCCTGTGTGTAATTTATTTTGTCCTACTATAATTGGGATATCTAAGGATGCGAAGCGCAAAATCGGGACTGGCCGTTTCTTTCGTCCGACCGGTCGAGGGACCCTGATCGGGCAGACCGCCGCCAAATTACGGCAGGCAAAGGCATTTGCCTTCTCCGATGGTGCACGCGGACTTGTTTCATGATGCACGGGCGCAACAGTGGCTGCACTGTAAGCGGCTTGACTTGGAAGCGGTCTCACGAAACAATCTCTCGCAAAGAGATAATGCGGGCGGCCGGTCCCAAGAGGGATGCGAGCGGCCCGGACATGAGGACGGGAGAGGGCAGTGGGCGCAGCGCGCAGAGTCTCGACTGAGGACATCCCAGACCGCGACCGGCTGGGGTTCTGGAATGCCGGCGCCGCGGCGATCGGCGGGGTAGAAGCCGACCGGATCGAGGACCACGCCTTTCAGGGCGTCGTCGTCCGGCGGGCGCTCGGCGATGCCAAGGTCTTTCGGCTCGACACATCCCCGCATCGCGCGGCGTGGACGCGGCGCCTGATTGCCGCAGGTGAAGGCGATCCGCATGTCCGCATCTGGTTTCAGCACCGCGGCTCGACAATCGTCTCGACCCGCCATGGCGAACATATCGTGCGGGCCGGGCAATGGTCTGTGAGCGACGGGCGATATCCCTATGTGGCGACGCATCTGGAAGCCTCGCGCAAGCTGGCGCTGCAACTACCGCTCGGCCGGCTGGCGCGCCATGAGCAGGACGCAATTGCCCGACTGCCCGGTGCGCTGCAGGTCGGGGGCGGTATCGCACGGATGCTGCAGGCCTGCCTGCATAGCGCGATTACCACCACCGCCGAGACGGACGACCGGCTCGATGCCGATCTTGGCGAGACGATGGTCGATTTCATGCGCATGCTGCTGCACGAGCAGCGGCTGGGCAGCGACGTGGCGCCGATGCGCGAACTCACCCAGGACCGCATCCGTGCGTTTGTGCGGCGGAACGTCGGCAATCCCGCTCTATCCGTGGATATGATCGCCCAGGCGATGAAGTGCTCGAAGCGCTATGTGCACAAGGTCTTCAATGGCGACGAGACGATCAGCGAGTATATCTGGGGAACGCGGCTTGAAAGCTGCCGCGCCGCGCTGGCGTCGCCCAAGGCGGCGCAGACGACGCTGACGCAGATCGCCTTCGAGAACGGCTTTAGCAGTTCCGCGCATTTCAGCCGCGCCTTCCGCGAAAAATTCGGCACCGCGCCCAAGGCGTACCGCGCGCAGATGCTGGATGCCGGTTCACGCACGGACAAAACGCGCATGTCCGCCCCGACAAGCGCGGGGACGTGACGATGCTAGGCTGACAGCCGATCGAGTGGAGGGTGTGATGCGGTTGGTTCTGGCGCGTGTGGGAGCATTGATGATGATGGCGATGTCGAGTGGCGCGGTGCAGGCCGAGGCTGGCTGCGACAAAGCCTGCCTGGAAGAGATTATGGGGCAATATCGGGCGGCCTATCTCGCCCATGATGTCTCGGCTGCGCCCTTTGCCGATCATGTGCGCTTCACGGAAAACAATATCGAGATGGCGTTTCCCGATGCGAGTTGGGATACTGTGACGGAGGAAGTCGGCACGGCGCTGACGCTCTCCGACCCGCAGACCGGGCAGGCCGCTGCGTTCATGGCCATCAACCAGAGCGAAATTCCCGGCTATCTCGCCGTCCGGCTGAAGATCGAGAACCGGAAGATTACCGAGGTCGAGCATATGCTCTCGACCAAGCGCAACCTGAGCTCGCCGCCGACGCCGTTTGCGGAGCCCAAGGATTTCATGCGCCCCGCCGACCGTGCAGCGCCGGTCCCTCAGGCGCGCCGCAATAGCCGTGAGGAATTGTTGAGCCTGGGCGACGGCTACTTCCAGACGCTGGAGAATAACATCGGCGAAATCCGCAACACGCGCTTTGCGCCCGATGCGATCCGCTACGAAAACGGCATGATCTTCGGCGACATCGAGAAGGATTTCCGACTGGGTCGCTATGCCTTCAACAATAAGGTCAGGCGGGTGCCGATCCTCGTCGATGAGGAGCGGGGCATTTCCTTGTTCCGCGGCTTCATCGATCACAAGGGCGTTCTGGCCGATTACACCCTGACCGACGGCACGCCGCGTCGATCCATCTTCCGTGAGCCGCATAGCTGGGCGCTGCTGGAAATGTTCAAGATCCAGGGCGGCATGATTACCGGGGTGGAAGCCACGTTCATCACGGCGCCCTATAATGCGACGTCGCCCTGGGGGCCGGGCAACGGGAAGTAGGCGCGGACCTAAGAGGCGTATCGAAGCATCGTTTCGAAGGGCCGACCCTTCGATACGCCGCTTCGACAAGCTCAGCGGCTACTCAGGACGAACGGGTAGAATGTCCTTACGGTCCCCGCGTGCCTAGCCTTCCACCAGATCGCCCATGATCTCGCGCGCGAGCCCGCCTGCGTCGGGCTCCACGCGGCACGACTGGTCGAACAGCATCGTCGCGCGGGTGCTCCGCTGATAGGCGGGCCAGTGCGGCAATCCGCTCGCTTGATCATTGGGATCGCCATTGGTGGCGAAGGCAACCCAGGCGCTGCTCATCTTGGCCGCGAGCGTGGTCGGGGCATCGCCTTCACCCAGCAGTGCTCGGGCGGACTGCGGCGTATTCAGAATGAACGGCGTCTCCATGGTGTGAAGGGCGCCCAGCTTCCCGCCGAGCGCGGGGCTCTGATAATCGAGCCGGTACATGAAGGCGGGCGCGCCTTCCTTGCGCTCGGCCTGCGCGATGATCGGTGCCTGGATGGAATAGTCGCTGAACACCTGGAGGAAGAGCCGGCTCGGCGTGGCCTCGGGATAGGCCTGCCGGTAGCGGCTGAGGACTCTGCCGGTGCGGTCGCCGAGAAACGCCTGGGAGCGGGCCTCGAGGCCGGCCTCGTCCAGCGTGAAGGCGCCGGGATCATTGCCCCAGAAGAAGCTCATTTCCTGCGCGTTGCAGCCGATGAGCATGGGGATGGCGTTGGTGAGCGGCGCCGCGCGGGGCGAGAAGGGGTGTTGCGGGAGCAACAGCGGATCGAGCACCGGCGCGAAACAGGGCAGATGCGTGAAGTTGCGCGGCTTCAAATCGTCCGCCACCGCATGATAGCCTGCAAGCAGGGTCTGCACGGGCAGGGTGAGCAGGCTCTGCCAGTTGTCGCGCGGGATGTTCAACCGGTGCAGCAGCCGGTCCGTCGCGGCCGCCGCACCGTCCCGCTCCATGAAGCGCAGCGCCGGGCCGCTCTGCACGCCGGCACGGTGGATTAGGCCCTGTGCGGCGGGGCTGCTCATCAGGAAGCTGGTCTTCATTCCGCCGCCGGAGGTGCCGAACACCATGATGCGCGCCGGGTCGCCGCCGAAATTCTCGATATTGTCGCGGATCCAGCCGAGCGCGGCGATAATGTCCTGCATCCCTGCATTGCCGGCGTGCGCGAATTCGTCGCTCTCCGTCAGGCCGGCGAGGTGGGTGTAGCCAAAGGCATTGAGGCGATGGTTGAGGCTGACGAATACGACATCGCCGCGCGCCGCGAGCTTGCTGCCGTCCACCGCCGAGCCTGAGCCGCCATAAAAGAAGCCGCCATGAAGCGAGACCATCACCGGGCGCTTGCCGCCATCGCGCAGGCCGCTGGTCCAGATGTTCAGGAACAGGCAGTCCTCCGATTCCGGGACCGGCGGGGGTGCGGGCGGCGCATTGGCCGGGCGCGGCAGTTGCGCAAGGATGACATAAGGCGGGCCGGGCGGCGGATTGGGGTTGGATTGCGGTGCGCTGGCCCCGAATGCGAGCGCATCGGTAATGCCCGTCCAGCCCTCCGGCGCGACGGGCGGGCGGAAGCGCTCGGCCCGCGCATAGCGAATGCCGCGAAACGCCATCACATCGCCTTCGAGGCGGCCGCGCAGGCGCCCATATTGCGTGTCGGCAATCGGTTCGGATGATGTCATCGCAAAAGCCTTTGGCAGAATGATGGCGGGAGCGGTCGTGGCAGCAAAGACGGCTTTCAATGCCGTTCGTCTGCTGACGCCGGGGTGAGCGGGCATGGCAGGCTCCTCTGGTTCGCCTCATTCTAGGAACTCCGGCCCGCTCGCAATTTGCGGACAGGGAACTCTTGTTCGTCTGCCGGTGAACTGGGCGCTCGAAGATCGCCCCCGCGCGCGCATGAGGGTCGACAGGGCGCATTGCTCGCGCCAAGGCTGGAGCGGACATGAGCGAGGCGGCGGTGGAACGAACAGAGCAACTGAAAGAGAGGGGCTTCCAGTTGGCCGGGCTGGAGCACACCTTCGGCTTTTTGCTCCATGCGGCCTGGCGCGATGCCTCGACGACGTTCAACCGCTTCTTCGCCGGCACGGACATGACGCCGAGCGCTTATTCCGTTCTCCTGCTGATCCACAGCAACCCCGGTTGCGCGCCCGGCGACCTCTCGGAGATCATGGGCATCACCTCCAACAATATGACGCGCCTTCTCGACGATCTGGTCAAGCGCGGCTTCGTGGCGCGGGAGGTGAGCGAAGCGGATCGGCGCGTGCGCCTGCTGCGGATGACGGCGGCGGGTACGGATTTCTTGGCCGAGGTGCGGCGTTGCCACGATGCCTATGAGGCGCATTTCGATGCGCGCATCGGGCAGGAGCGGATCGCCCAGCTTTGCGAGCTCTTGCGCCGGTTCGGCTGACCGCCTGCTGCCGGACGTGGCGCAAGGCGGTTTGGCCACCCGCGGCTTGTTCCCGGCAATGCAAAGCACGATGCGTCGCCAGTAAAGCCCCGCGGGGCCGGCCCTTCTAACGATCATGTGCAATTGCAGGAGAGCAGCACGTGTCGGTGGAGTCGGACAATCGGGAGCATCGTCCCCGGTTGGCGCATGAACTGGGGCTTCTGGCCAGCCGCCGCCAGATGTTGCGCGGGGCGTGCGTGGGCGCCTTGCTGATCGGCGCGGGCGGCTCCGCCGTGCTGGCGCGCGCGAGCGGAACCACCCGGATGGACGCCGTGCTGTCCTTCCATTCCAACGAACCGTGGCTGGACCGCACCGGCCGCGCCGCGCCCTGGCACCCGCCGCAGGGGTGCCGCAGCGGCGAGGGCCTGGAGCCGCTGTCCGACGAGATGCTGCGCAGAGTGAATTGTTATGTCTGAACGGGTCTGCCGAGATGTGCGGCGGCCCTTGACCGGAGGTTCAAGTGGTCGATTTTTCTTCTGATCCGGCCAAGCGCGGCTTCTTTTCCCCGCAGCGCTATGATGCCGAGATTCTCGAGTGCGAGGTGCAGGGCACACTGCCCGCCGATCTGGTGGGCACCTTCGTGCGCCTGGGGGGCGAATGGTATTATCCGCCGAGCAAGCCGGACGATGCGATGCTGCATACCGACGGTTATGTCAGCACCTTCCGGTTCAAGGATGGGCGCGTCTCCTACAAAGGCAAGTTCGTCCGCACGCCGCGCTTCCAGGCCAATCTCAAGGCGGGCCGGCAACTCTTTGGCTATTATCGCAATCGCTTTACCGACGATCCCAGCGTGCAGGGTATCGACGGCACCGTGTCCAACACCACCCCGCTGGTGCATGGCGGCAAGCTGTTCACGCTCAAGGAGGATTCGCTGCCCCAGCAGATCGATCCGGTGACGCTGGACACGATCGGCGCGTGGGATTTCGACGGCAAGTACAAGAGCCAGACCTTCACGGCGCATCCCAAGATCGACCCGTTCACCGGCGAGATGATCGCTTATGGCTATGAGGCGACGGGGCCGGCCTCCAGGGACGTGTTCGTCTACGCGATGGACAAGGCGGGCCGGGTGACGCGCGAGACCCGGTTCGAGGTGCCCTATGTCTCGGTGATGCATGACATTGCCTTGACCGAGAAGCACATCCTCTTCCCGTTCGGCGGCTATGTCACCAGCATGGAGCGCTTGCGCGAAGGCAAGGTTCACTGGGGGTGGGACCGCAGCAAGGACAGCTACATCGGCATCATGCCGCGCGATGGCAACGGCAAGGACATCCGCTGGTTCAAGGGCCCAGAACGGTGCATGATGCACACGTTCAACGCGCAGACCATCGGCAACAAGGTCGTGCTCTACGCCCCCTTCTACGATTCCAATTTCTTCCCCTTCTTCCCTAATGTCGATGGCTCTCCCTGGGACCCGACGCGGGCAAAGGCCTATGTCCGCCGCCTGACCTTCGACCTGAATTCCAAGAAGGATAGCTGGGAGGAGGAGATTCTGTTCCCGCTACCCATCGGCGATCTGGGGCGGATCGATCCGCGTTATCTGACGCAGGAGAACCGCTACTGCTTCACGGGCTTCACCGATCCGACCCGGCCGTTCGACGAGGCGCGGGCGGGCAATCTGCGCGGGCGCGTGACGAACAGCTATGCCCGGTTTGACCTGCATACGAACAAGGTCGATCGCTATTTCCCGGGGGATACGCACAGCCTGCAGGAGTGCTGCTTCATTCCTCGCAATGCCGACGCGCCGGAGGGCGATGGCTATCTGATTGGCACGGCTTCCAATTATGCGGAGATGCGCTCCGAGCTGATCATTGCCGATGCGCAGCGGCTGGAGGAGGGCGAAATCGCCCGCGTGATCCTGCCGTTCCGCGCAGGTCCGCAAGTCCACGGCATCTGGGTGCGGTCGGACGAACTGGCGCCCTTTCCAAAAGCAGGAGGCATCGATGCGTGATGAGACCGAGGCCCTTGAGGCTGCAAAAACAGGAGGAGAGAGATATGGCCATGACGAGACTGCGGTGCCTGGCTTTGACGGCCGTAGCGATGGGGCTGGCCATGACCGGTAATGCCCAGGCTCAGAGCCTTTCGGCGGAGGACTATGCGGTCGCGCGCGCCGAGATCGTCAACCTGTCGAACCGGCTCATGATCGCGTCCGACGCGCGGGATGCCGAGACCTATGCCGAGAGCTTCGCCAGTGACGGCGTGCTGGACTGGATCGGCGGGGTGGAACATGGGCGCGAAGCGATCCGCAAGGCCATCGAGGAGTGGCGCGGCCAGATCGCGAAAAAGGCGACGATTCCGGCGGACGCCGGTTCGCAGCCGCGCACGCGCCATTATGTGCTCAACCACGACATCACGGTGAACCCGGACGGCAAGACCGCGTCGGGCCGCGTGTATTGGTTCGCGCTGACGAACAATACGCCCCAGACCGATGTGCAGGTGCTCTACTTCGGCCATGTCATCGAGGATTATGTGAAGGAAGACGGCAAATGGCTGTTTTCCAAGCGCGCGGTGTTCAACGAATCCCGCCACAATCGGGCATTGTTCTACCCCGAGTTGGGCGAGAAGGACCCGCGGCAATCGGACTGAGCGGCTGTGCTGAGCGTGCGCGGTGCCCGCAAGGGCGGCCATCGCTGGCCTTGCGTGCCTCGGGCGCGTCTGGCACGGGCGGCTGGACGGTCTGCCCGTCCAGCCACACCCGCCTGATCCGGATGCCTCGCCTGTCATGAGCCTGCGTCTTGCCATTTTCGATTGCGATGGAACGCTGGTCGATAGCCAGCACAGCATCGTCGAGGCCATGGATGGCGCGTTTCGTGCGGTATCGCTGGTGCCGCCCGACCGCCAGCAGTGCCTCTCTGTCGTGGGCCTCTCCTTGCCTTATGCGATTGCCCGGCTGGTGCCCGACGGATCGGACGCGCTGCGCGACGAAATTTGCGACCATTATAAGCTGCGCTTTCAGCATCTCCGCGCCTCTGGTGGGCTGCGCGAGCCGCTATACCCCGGCATCGCCGATCTGCTGGATCGGCTCGAAGCGCAAGGCTGGCTGCTCGCCATCGCCACCGGTAAATCGGAGCGGGGCTTGCGGCTGCTGCTCGAGCATCATGGCATGGCCAAGCGCTTCATCTCGCTGCAGACGGCGGATCGCAATCCCTCCAAGCCGGACCCGGCGATGATCGGCGCGGCGCTTGCCGAGGCGGGCGTCGAGCGGGACAGTGCCGTGATGATCGGCGATACCAGCTTCGATATGCTGATGGCGCGAGCGGCCGGGGTCGAGGCGCTGGGCGTGGCTTGGGGCTATCATCGCGCCGAAGAGCTGATCGAGGCCGGTGCCGCCTCCGTGGCCATGGACAGTGCCGAGCTGGCGCGCCATATCGGCCTTTCATGACAGAGACGACACCCAAGAGCGCCGGTCCGAACCCGTCCGACGCCGCAGCGCAGGCCCGCCGTGCGGCCGCAGCCAAGCAGCGCTTCTATGCGATCAGCCTGTTCCGGCTGTCCGGCGCGTTCATCCTGCTGTTCGGCATGGCAATCTCGCTGGAGCGGTTCGATTGGGTGCAGGGCGACAAGGCGAAGTGGATGGGCGTGATCGTCTCCACCGTTGGCTTCATCCAGTTTCTCATCGTGCCCCGGATGCTGGCGCGCGCGTTCGCGACGCCGAAGGACAAAGGCTGAGCCCCGACATGAAGCGGTTCTGGACTTCCGCGCAGGCGATCGCGAGCGAGGACGGCTGGTCGATCGGGCTGGACGGGCGCCCGGTGCGCACGCCCGCGCGCGCACTGCTGGTCGTGCCCGGTGCGGCGCTGGCGCAGGCGATTGCCGAGGAATGGAACGGGCAAGGCGAGAAGATCGACCCCGCCACCATGCCGATGACCGGCTTTGCCAATGCGACGATCGACCGTGTGCTGCCGGCGCTGGGCGACTTTCGCGGGCAGGTGGCCGCTTATGCCGAGAGCGATCTGCTCTGCTACCGCGCAGATGGACCGCAGACACTGATCGCGTGGCAGGAAGCCCAATGGCAGCCCTTGCTCGACTGGGCTGGCGAGCGCTTTGGCATCGCCTTCGTCGTCACGCAGGGCATCATCCCGGTGGATCAACCGGCGCTGACATTGGCGGGCCTGCGCGCCGCCGTCGAAGCGCTCGATCCTTGGCTACTCGCAGGCTTTGCCACGCTCGTGCAGATCAGTGGCACGCTGGTCGGTTCGCTCGCGCTGATGGAAGGCAGGCTGTCGGCGCAGGATATGTTTGCAGCGGCGAGCCTGGATGAGGCCTGGCAGGCCGAGCAATGGGGCGAGGATGCCGAAGAGAGCGCGCGGCTCGCACGTCGTCGCACAGATTTCCTCAACGCGGCGCGCTTTTGCGCGCTGGCGGCCGAGCGCTGAGCGTTCCCTTGCTCCGCGATTTGGTCTAGGGCGCGAACCATGACGCAAGCCGCTCTCGAAATTCAGGATCTCTGCAAGACCTACAAGGGCGGCAAGCGCGCGCTGGACGGCGTGAACCTCACCGTGCCGCGCGGCAGCATCTACGGACTGCTGGGCCCCAATGGCGCCGGCAAGTCGACGATGATCAACATCCTCGCCGGGCTGGTCAACAAGACCAGCGGCACGGCGCGGATCTGGGGGTTCGACATCGACAAGGATGCGCGCAACGCGCGGCTCTCGATCGGCATCGTCAATCAGGAAATCCTGTTCGATCCTTTCTTCACGCCGCTGGAAACGCTGGAAAATCAGGCCGGCTATTATGGCGTGCCCAAGGCGGAGCGGCGCTCGATGGACCTGCTGCGCGCGGTGCATCTTGAGGACAAGGCATCGGCTTATTCGCGCACGCTGTCGGGCGGCATGAAGCGGCGGCTGATGGTCGCCAAGGCGATGGTCCATGCCCCGCCGATCCTCGTGCTGGACGAGCCGACGGCAGGCGTGGACATCGAGCTTCGCCAGCAGCTCTGGTCCTATGTCCGCTCGCTCAACGCGCAGGGCGTGACGATCGTGCTTACCACCCACTATCTGGAGGAAGCCGAGGAGCTGTGCGATCGCATCGCGATCATCAATCACGGCCGGCTGATCGCGGACAAGCCGACGCGCGAACTGGTCGGCATGGCGCGGGAAAAGGTGGTGGAAGTCACCGTCGACCGCGACCTCGGCACGCTGCCCGCGCATGACCGGTTCGAGCGGGTCGAGCGGTCCGACGCGCGGAGCCTCAAGATCACCTATCTCAAGGACAAGGCCACGGCGGGCGATGTGCTCAATGTCGTGCAGGCGCAGGGCTATAGCATCGTGGACGTCTCCACGCACGATC
Organism: Sphingobium sp. B11D3B; assembly: GCF_025961735.1. Lineage (NCBI taxonomy): Bacteria > Pseudomonadati > Pseudomonadota > Alphaproteobacteria > Sphingomonadales > Sphingobiaceae > Sphingobium > Sphingobium sp. B11D3B. The sequence goes on from NZ_JAOQOF010000001.1 coordinate 81,399, forward strand.
CCGACCTTGAAGACGTCTTCCTGACTCTCACCCGCGCGGACGGTTGAAGAAACCTCTCACGCGTCAGACATGATGCGCAAAATGAAGGCCGCCGATTTGCACCGGCGGCCTTTCATGTGTTCAGACTGAGCGAGGCTCAGGCGAAGCTGGTCGAAACCCGACGACGACGCAGCTGAATGCCGGCGAGCGCGAAGCCACCGATCATGAGAGCCCAGGTCGCCGGCTCGGGAACCGCAGCCATCGACACATTGTCGACCACGAAGTCGGCTGCCGTGCTGCCGTCACCGAAGAAGTTGAACTTCAGATTGGCCGGGCCGCTGTTCGTCGCGGTGAACTGCGTCGTGAAGGTGTACCAGGTCTGCGGCGTGGTGCCGCTCACGCTGCCCGCCGTGAGGCTCAGCCCAGCCGGCACGTCGTCGATCAGGAACTGGAGCGAGGCGTCGAACGGGTTGCCATAGCCATTCAGCGGCACGAAATAGTCGAACGACAGATAGTAGCTCACGCCGGCAACTACGTTCACGCTCTGCGAGAGCGAGTCAGGGTTGGCCGTGTCGGACGAGAAATAGGCGCCATAGGTGCCGCCGCCAGCCGGGGCGGGAATGGATTCGCCATAGGCACCGGTCGGGTAACCCGAGCCCTGACCATAAGCGATCACCACGGGAGCCGTGCCGCCGCCGACATTGCTCAACGACCAGCCGCTGAAGCTGCCCGACTCGAAGCCACCATTGGTGACGAGATTGGCCGCCATGGCGGGGCCAGTCAGGGCGAGCGCGACAGCCGTCCCCAGAAAATAAAGTGATTTCATGATCTTTTCTCCCACACGCAAACGCACAAGGCGTCACACGAGGCTTTGTACTCCATTTCGCGATATATTTCCTCTTCGTTAACTATCTTCCCGTGAGCTTCCGCCGAATAATCGGAAAGATCGTTCTCGATCAGTCTATTACGAGCTGCCGCATTGCAAAGCGCCGCGCGCAGGCTAGGACACGGCATTGCGCGCCATTCCACCACGCGGCCGCTCGGGACTTTGTGCATGACCATTTCCACGCATGACATCATCATCATCGGATCGGGCGCGGCCGGCCTGACCGCCGCCATTAACCTGGCGCAGACCCACAAGGTGCTGGTGCTCGCCAAGGGCGCGCTCGATTCCGGATCGACCAACTGGGCGCAGGGCGGCATCGCGGCGGTGCTCGATGGCGGGGACAGCTTTGCGGCGCATGTCGAGGATACCATGGTCGCCGGCGCCGGACTGAACGACCGGGCGACGGTGGAGTTCGTCGTATCGGAGGCACCTGCCGCGATCGAGCGGCTGGCGGCACTGGGCGTGCCGTTCAACGCGGGCGAGGCCTTTGGCGAGCGCTGGCATCTCACGCGCGAGGGCGGGCATTCGCACCGCCGCATCGTGCATGTCGATGATGCGACCGGCCACGCGGTGCAGGTCGCGCTGATGGCGGCCGCGCGCGCCAATCCGAACATCACCCTGATGGAGAATATGGTCGCGATCGACCTGATCACCTCCCGTCATGGCGAGCGCTATTCCGGCGATGGCCGGGTGTGGGGTGTCTATGCGCTCGACAGCAAGGCCGGGCGCGTGGAAGCCTTTGTGGGTCGGGCGACGATCCTCGCGACGGGCGGGGCAGGCCGCACCTATCTGTTTTCCACCGCGCCACGTGGCGCGACCGGGGACGGGATCGCTATGGCCTGGCGGGCCGGCTGCCGCGTCTCCAACATGGAGATGATGCAGTTCCATCCCACTTGCCTTTACAATCTGGAGGTCAAGAACTTCCTGATTACCGAGGCGATGCGGGGTGAAGGCGGCAAGCTCAAGCTTCCCGCGGGCGTGCCCGGTGGCGGCGAGCGGTTCATGGACCGGTTCGATCCGCGCGGTGAACTCGCGCCGCGCGATGTCGTGGCCCGCGCCATCGACCATGAAATCAAGCGGCTTGGGCTGGATTATGTCCATCTCGACATCAGCCACCAGCCGCCCGCGTTCATCAAGGAGCATTTCCCGACCATCTATGCGCGGCTGCTGAGCCTGGGTATCGACATCACCAAGGAGCCGATCCCGGTGGTGCCGGCCCAGCATTACACCTGCGGCGGCGTGGTGATCGATCTTGATGGCCGCACCGACCTGCCAGGCCTGTATGCAGCGGGTGAGGTGACGGAAAGCGGCCTGCATGGCGCCAATCGCCTTGCCTCCAACTCGCTGCTCGAATGCTTCGTCTTCGGCGAGGCCGCCGCCAATCACATCCGCGCGACATGGGCAGATCTGCCCGCCCCGCCGCCGATCCGGGCGTGGGACGAAAGCCGTGTGACGGACAGCGACGAGGAAGTCGTCGTGACCCATAACTGGAAGGAAATCCGCCGGTTCATGTGGGATTATGTCGGCATCGTCCGTTCGACCAAGCGGCTGGAGCGGGCGCAGCACCGCGCCGACCTGCTCGCGCGCGAAGTGGATGACTATTACGGCAATTTCCGCGTGACGTCCGACCTCATCGAGCTGCGCAACCTGCTCGAAGTCGCCCGGCTGATCATTCGCAGCGCGCTCAAGCGCAAGGAGAGCCGCGGCCTGCATTACACGCTCGATCATCCCGACATGCTGCCGGAGGCGGTCGACACGGTGCTGGTGCCCTGACGTCAGAATGAGCAAAAAAAGGGCGCGATGGCCAGGCCGTCGCGCCCTGAGGTTCTGACTAGGAGGGAAAACAGCAGAGCTGCCTTCAACGCTTCGACTGCGGATCGTCGCGTCACAATGTTTATGGGCGATGCCGGCAGTGCGCGCTTTGACAGAGATCAAACCGTTGCGATTTGCAATAATTAGGGCAGCGCTTGTTCCCGCGACATCCTCACTTTGTCGCAAAAGGGATTCGGTACACCGCAACTGATCGCTTCGTTCTGGAATTATGCGCAGGGCTCGGTCAGTATATCCCTATGTTCGGCAAGGAAGATTTCAGCGCGTGAGGCAGGGTCTGGGGCCATTGTCGGCGGCGCTCGCGGTGCTTGCATTGGCGAGTTCGTGCACCGCCATTCCGTCATCGACACATCCAAGCGCGCGGATCGCGGCGCCGGCGCAGCCCGCCGTCCGCTACGCGCCGCCGCGTGAAGTCGTGCAGCCGGTCCCGCAGCAGGCCGCCGTTCAGCGGGTGCAGCGCGGCGGCACGGTGAGCGCGCCCTGGCTGCCCAATCGCAATGCCGTTCCCACGCCGCGCGTGCCGGTCACGGCGGCGCCGCCCGCGCTGGTCGCCAGCATTCAGGCGCTCGGGCGCCAGTTCAATGGCAAGGTCGGCATCGCGGTGCAGAGCGTGGATGCGGGGTGGACCGTCTCGCACAATGGCGATCTGCTCTTCCCGCAGCAGAGCGTCTCCAAGCTGTGGGTGGCGATGACCATGCTCGATGCCGTCGACCGCGGCAAGCTGACGCTGGACCGGGATGTCACCATCCGTCCGTCCGACCTGACGCTCTTCCATCAGCCCATCGCGGCGCTGGTGAACAGCGAGCAGGGTTATACCACCTCGCTGCGCAGCCTGTTCGAGCGGGCGATGACGCAGAGTGACAATACCGCGAACGATTCGGTTTTGCGCACCGTTGGCGGGCCGGACGCCGTGCGCAGCTATCTGGCGCGGCGGTTTATCGGAACGGACAGCATCAGGTTCGGCCCCGGCGAGCGGCTGTTGCAGAGCCAGACGGCCGGGCTGACCTGGTCGCAGAACATGTCCGCCGGGCGCAATTTCTATGCCGCGCGGTCCAACCTGCCGCGCTCCGTGCGCGAGCGGGCGCTCGACAGCTATCTGGCCGATCCGCCCGATGGCGCGGCGCCGCTGGCCATCGTGGGCGCGCTGGCGCGGCTCCAGAAGGGGGAGATGCTCTCGCCATCTTCGACGCAGATTCTGCTGGCGACGATGGAGCGCGCGAAGACCGGTCCGCAGCGGATCAAGGCCGGCGTTCCGGCGGGCTGGACCTATCTCCACAAGACCGGCACCGGGCAGGATCTGGCGCCGCGTTCGACCGGCTATAATGATGTCGGCATCATGACCGCGCCGGATGGCTCGAGCTATGCGATTGCGGTGATGATCGGCGAGACAACGGTGGGCATTCCACAGCGCTGGGAGCTGATGCAGGCGGTCTCCCGTGCGGTCGGCACGCTGCATCAGGGCGGCGCCCGCTACAGCGCCGCGCGCTGACCATAGCTTTCGTTTAGGAAATGCCGCTAAGAGCGGGGCGGGGTGGCGTCGACCGCGCCGGCCCATGATGCCTTATCGGAACCGACATGCCTGCCACTTCTCCTTCCGATCTCGCGATCGTCATCGTCAATTACCGGACGGCGGATTATGTCATCCGTTGTGTGGACTCGCTCGTTGCGGAACGGGCGCAGGCAGGGCCGTTCGAGGTCATCGTGGTTGACGGTGGCTCGGCTGACGGGTCGGCAGAAAAACTCACCGAGCATTTCGCTCAACCTGAGTGGCAGGATTGGGTGACGGTGCTGCCGCTGGAGCGCAATGGCGGCTTTGGCTGGGCCAATAATCAGGCGATGTTGCGCCTGCTCCAGCGCCCGGCGCCGCCGGCCTTCATTCATGTGCTGAATCCCGACACGCTGGTCCAGCCCGGCGCGATTACGGCCTTGCTGGATGCCTTGCGCGCCCGCCCGCGCGCCGGGGCCGTTTGCAGTCGCTTGTTGGAGCCGGATGGCGCGCTGGCCGGCTCCGCCTTTCGCTTCCCGACGCCGGGCCGGGAGTTCGTTCGGGGATGTGGCATGGCCAAGCTCGGGACGATGCTCGGCATTGCACCGACTTTGGTCGAGGGTGAGGTGCCTGTCGCGGCAGACTGGCTCACCGGCGCCAGCGTCCTGTTCCGCAGTGCCGCGCTTCGGGAGACCGGATTGTTCGACGATGGCTTCTTCCTCTATTTCGAGGAAGTCGAGCTGATGCACCGCATGGGCCGCGCGGGATGGGAGATGTGGTTCGTGCCGGGCAGCCGCGTGATCCATATTGCCGGGGCCGCCACGGGCGTCGCGAGCGGCGCGCAGGTCGCGGTGCGACCCTATCCGGCTTATCGTTTCGAGGCGCGGCGGCGTTATTTTGTGCGCACCGGCGGCGTTGCGCGGCTGTTCAGTGCCAACCTTGCGTGGCTTGCCGGGCGGGCGCTGGCGCTCGCCTCGCGCCCGTTGCGTGGGCCGAGGGCCGACGCCGTTCCGCAGGAGGTGTCGATGACCTTGCGGCATGGCTTCTGGCCCAAGCGGGCGGATGGGCGCGCCTCCATCCCCCGGTGGGATGAGCCAGCAGGTCGTGCGCCGGCCTGGACCGCGCCATGAGCGTCGTGGCGCCGCGCACGGGCATCGTGGCGATTGGCCGGAACGAAGGCGAGCGCTTGAAGCGCTGCCTCAGAAGCGCGCCGGCTGATTGTCCGGTGATCTATGTCGATTCGGGTTCGACGGATGGCAGCATCGCCTTCGCGCGGAGCCTCGGCATTGGCGTGGTGGAGCTGGATGTCGCGACGCCTTTCACTGCGGCGCGTGCGCGCAATGCCGGATGGCGGCGCCTGCTGGCGGATCATCCCACGCTCGATTTCGTTCAATTCGTCGATGGCGATTGCGAACTTGCGCCGGACTGGATCGGTCGGGCCGAACAGGCGCTGGATGCCGAGCCGGGACTGTGCGCGGTCTTCGGGCGGCGTCGCGAGCGCTTCCCCGCTGCCAGCTTCTACAACGCGCTGTGCGACGATGAATGGAATGTCCCCGTTGGGCTGGTCGAGGCCTGTGGGGGCGATGTGCTGTTCCGCGTGGCGGCGCTGTCGCAAGCCGATGGCTATGACGGCAGCCTGATTGCCGGCGAAGAGCCTGACCTTTGCCTGCGTCTTGGTGGGATGGGCTGGCAGGTGCGGCGGATCGACGCGGAAATGACGCTGCACGATGCCGACATTCACCATGCGCGCCAACAATGGCTGCGTGCGCGCCGGGCCGGCTATGCCTTTGCCGAGCATGTCGCGCGTCATGGCGATGCGGCATTTCCGAGCTGGCGCCGCCAGCGCAACAGCATCCTGCTGTGGGGCGGTATGATCCCGCTCCTCATCCTGGGCGCGATCCTGCTCGGGCTGGTATCGGGCGTTGCGCCGTTGATCTGGGCTGCGCTTGCGATGCTGCTGATGTATCCCGCTCAGGTCGTGCGGATCGCGGCCCGCAAGCGCGCGGCGGGGTCGCCCCTGCGCTTCGCCATGGGCTATGGTCTGTGGATGATGCTCGGCAAGTTCGCGCAATTCGGCGGCTTGGCGCGCTATCATCTGCGCGCGCGGGGGGGAGGGCCGGCCCGGCTTATCGAATATAAGGGCGCAGAAGGGAGTGCGCGGCCATGAGCTTCAAAGACATGTGTCAGCTCGTGCGCGAGGATTATGCGGCGCATGGGCGCGAATGGACCCGGCCGGGTTTCCGCACCTTGTTCTGGCACCGGTTCGGCAACTGGCGGATGACGGTGCGCTCCAAGCTGCTGCGGGGGCCGCTCAGCATGATCTATCGCTGGGGCTACCGGCATTGCCGCAATGTCTATGGCATCGAGATTCCCTACACCGCGACGATCGGTCGGGGCGTGATCGTCGAGCATCAGGGCGGCATCGTGGTGCACGGGGCCAGCATCATTGGCGATGGCTCGATCATTCGGCAGAACTGCACGCTGGGCTTGCGGTCCTTGCAACGGCTTGATGAAGCCCCGATTATCGGGCGGAATGTGAACATCGGCGCCGGTGCCGTGATCATGGGCCGCGTGACGATTGGCGATGGCGCCGCCATTGGCGCGAACGCGGTGGTGATGACGGATGTGCCCCCCGGTGCTCTCGCGGTCGGCGTCCCGGCGGTGGTGAAGGTCCGCTAGGCGCTTTTCTTGCCAACCAGTCCGCACACAGCTATAGCCACCCCCTGACGATGGCGGCCTCGCACGGGCCGCCTTTTTCTGTTTGAAAAGCCGTGCGAGGAAGGAAGAGTAGTCTTATGTCTATCACCCCGCTCATGCCCGTTTATCCCCGGTGCGATGTGCGTCCGGTGCGAGGCGAGGGCTGCTATCTGATCGGCGAGCGCGGCGAGCGTTATCTGGATTTTGCGAGCGGCATCGCGGTCAATGCGCTGGGTCATGGCCACCCGCACCTCGTGAAAGCGATTGCCGAGCAGGCCGCGACGCTCATGCACGTCTCCAACCTCTACGGCTCGCCGCAGGGCGAGGCGTTTGCGCAGCGCATTGTCGAGAACAGCTTTGCCGATACGGTGTTCTTCACCAACAGCGGCGCGGAAGCGGTGGAATGCGCGATCAAGACCGCGCGGCGCTATCACTTCGCCAATGGCAACCCGCAGCGGCACAAGCTGATCACGTTCAAGAACGCCTTTCACGGGCGGACTTTGGGCACGATCAGCGCCACCGACCAGCCCAAGATGCGCGACGGGTTCGAGCCGCTTCTGCCGGGCTTCGATTATGTCGCGTTCAACGATCTGGAGACGGCGCTCTCCAAGATCGACGATGAGACCGCCGGCTTCCTCGTGGAGACGGTGCAGGGCGAGGGCGGTCTGACCGCCGGCAAGCCCGACTTCATCAAGGGCCTGCGCGAGGCGGCGGACAAGCACGGGCTGCTGCTGGTGCTCGATGAAGTGCAGTGTGGCTATGGCCGCACCGGCAAGTTCTTCGCGCATGAGCATTATGGCGTGAAGCCCGACGTGATGGCCGTGGCCAAGGGTATTGGCGGCGGCTTCCCGCTCGGCGCCTGCCTTGCGACGGAAGAAGCCGCTAAGGGCATGGTGTTCGGCACCCATGGCAGTACCTATGGCGGCAATCCGCTGGCGATGGCGGCGGGCATGGCGGTGCTCGACGTGCTGCTGGAGCCGGGCTTCCTGGAGCAGGTCGCGGCAACCGGCGAGCGGCTCCGCGGCGCGCTGGAGCAGCTCATCCCCAATCATGACGATGTCTTCGAGGAAGTGCGTGGCCTCGGCCTCATGCTCGGCGTGAAGCTGAAGCCGCAGGTGGAGGCGCGCAACTTCGTGGCGCATCTGCGCGACAATCACGGCCTGCTGACCGTCTCGGCCGGCGAGAATGTCGTGCGCATCCTGCCGCCGCTGGTGATCGAGCAGAGTCATATCGACGAAGCGATCGCCAAGCTTTCGGCAGGCGCCGCCAGCATCAAGGCAGAGGCGAACGCATCATGATCCGGCATTTCCGCAATCTCACGGATGCAGGCGGCGACGCGCTCGCGGCCATTCTCAACGATGCGATGGACCGCAAGGCAGCGCGCGCGGGCATGCCCAAGGGCGCTGTCGACAAGGACGCGCCGCTGGCGGGCCACACGCTCGCCATGATCTTCGAGAAGAACTCGACGCGTACGCGTGTCAGCTTCGATATGGCGATCCGCCAACTCGGCGGTTCGTCGCTGATCCTGGACAGCGGCACGACCCAGCTCGGTCGTGGCGAGACGGTGGCGGATACCGCCCGCGTGCTCAGCCGCATGGTCGATCTGATCATGATTCGCACCGACGATCACGCCAAGATCGAGGAAATGGCGCATCATGCGACCGTTCCGGTGATCAACGGCCTGACCGACCTCTCGCATCCCTGCCAGATCATGGCCGATCTGCTGACGGTCATCGAGCATGGCCTTGCCTTGCCGGGTAGCCAGTGGGCCTGGCTGGGGGATGGCAATAATGTGCTGCACTCGATCATCGAGGCGGCCGGGCTGTTCAAGTTCGACGTGCGCATCGGCGTGCCGGAAGGGTTCGATCCCGATCCGCGCTTTGCCGAAGCGGCGCGGGCTGGGGGGGCTACGATCACGCTCACTCGCGATGCGGTGGAGGCGGCCAGCGGCGCGGATGTCGTTGTGACCGACACATGGATTTCCATGGGTCAGGCCGGCGGCGACGCCAAGCTGCGCGCGATGATGCCCTATCAGGTGACGCCCGCACTGATGGCCCGTGCCAAGCCGGATGCGAAATTCCTGCACTGCCTGCCCGCCCATCGCGGGGAAGAGGTGCTGGAAGAGGTGATCGATGGGCCGCAGTCGCTGATCTGGGATGAGGCCGAGAACCGCCTCCATGCCCAGAAGTCGGTGCTGCTCTGGGCGGCGGGCCTGATTGGCTAGGACCAGCCGCCATTCAGCGGCGGCCATCATCTGAATGTTGGTCGGTGCTAAACCAGGCACAGGACATCCGGCGCCGCGCCGGAGTTCCACAGGATATGCCGGGGCGCCCAATGCGCGCTCTGGCATAATTCACGCATGATCGGCGCCGGGGCACGGCGGATTGCCGCGCTGTTCGCGCCGCCCGAGCGGACGTCGGGGCATTTTCTGCTGATCGATGCGATGCGTGGCGTGGCCGCGCTGGTCATCATCTTCTGGCACTATCAGCATTTCTTCTACCCGCCGGGCGCCGAGCGGGCGATGGCCGGCTTCCGCCCGCAGCAGCCCTTTTTCGAGGAGGCCAGCTGGCTCTATGAGCATGGCAAATATGCCGTGCAGCTCTTCTGGGTGATATCCGGCTTCGTCTTCGCCCATGTCTATCATGGCCGGAAAAGCAGCACGCGCGACTTTGTCGTGAACCGGCTCGCGCGCCTCTATCCGCTTCACGTGCTGACGCTGCTGATCGTGGCGGGCTTGCAGGGAATCGCGCAGGCGAAATTCGGCGCATTCCTCGTTTACCAGCACAATACGCTGGGCAATTTTCTGCTGCATCTTGGTCTTGCCTCCAACTGGTGGCCGACGGTGGTCTACAGCTTCAATGCGCCGATCTGGTCGGTGTCTATCGAGATTCTTGTTTACGCGCTGTTCTGGCTGAGCTTGCCGGTGCTGTTTCGCGCGGGCGTGCTTGGGCCCGCCCTGCTGGCCGCAGGGGCCATCGCCGGATGCTTCCTGTTCGAGGGCTACATCCTCTTCATGTGCGCGGCAGGTTTCTTCGGCGGCGCGGCGCTGTTTGCTGTTCACGCCAATCGCGCCATCTGGCTCTCCGTGCTGGTCGTTCTGCTGCTGGGAGCAGGGGGATGGACGAGCTGGGACGACAGTCTCGACATCCGGCGCTATCTCTCTGTTCCGCTGTTCAGCATGGCGATCGTGCTGCTGGCCGCCCTGCTGGAGCCCTGCCTGCGGGCGACCCTGTTGCAGCGGACGCGCTGGCTGGGGGATGCCAGCTACGGCATTTATCTGTGGCATTTTCCCGTCCAGCTGGTGCTGCTGCTCGCTGTACCGCGTCTGGCGACCGACCATCAGCTGGCGCGCGAGCCGGCCTTCTTTCTGATGTTTATGACCAGCGTGGTCATCATCGCGGTGCTGTCCTTCCGCCTGTTCGAGACACCGTCGCGGCGCTGGTTGCGGGCCCGGCTGGAGGCGCGGCCTCATCCGCCTGCTTCCTCGCAGGCGGCGCCTTAGACTCTCGCCCCTTAGACTTTCGTGAGGGGAGTGCCTATCTAGGCGCCATGTCAGAATTCGATCCTACCCGCACAGAGGACCGCGTCCTCGGTTTCGCCCTGCCTGCCCGCAATGTCCGGGGCCGGCTCGTGCGCCTTGGCCCTGCGCTCAACGCGGTGCTCGCCGCCCATCGCTATCCGCCCGTTATCGAGAAGCTGGTGGCCGAGGCCCTTGTGTTGGCCGCTCTGCTCGGCGCTATGCTCAAGGATGATGAGGGCCAGCTTACCTTGCAGGCGCAGACCGAGCAGGGTGCGGTGTCGCTGCTGGTCGCCGATTATATGGGCGGCGCGGTGCGCGGATATGCGCAGTTCGATGAGCAGCGCCTCGCCGAGCTGGGCGAGAATCCCACGCTCTTCGGTCTGTTCGGGAAGGGCTATCTGGCGATCACCTTCGATCAGGCTGTCACGGGCGAGCGCTATCAGGGGATCGTCCCGCTCGAAGGCACTGGCCTCGGCGCGGCGGCGGAGCATTATTTCGCCCAGTCCGAGCAGATCCCGAGCATCGTGAAAATCGCGGTTCGGCACGATGCGGAGGAGGGCTGCATCGGCGGCGGCATGCTCCTGCAGCATCTGCCCGAAGGCGAGGTGGGGCGCGAGCGGCTGCATGTGCGGCACGATCATCCCGATTGGGAGCATGTCATGATCCTCGGCAACACCCTGTCCGAGGAGGAACTGACCGATCCCGCATTGGGGCTGGAGGATATCGCCTGGCGCCTGTTCCACGAGGAAGATGAGATTCGCGCGCTCTCCAGCGCCGATTTGCGCAAGGGCTGCCGGTGCGACCCGGAACGGATTCGTGGCGTGCTGGGCCGGTTCGATCCCGCCGAGCGCACCTCCATGGCCGATGAGCGCGGGGTGATCGCGGTCGACTGCGCTTTCTGTTCGCGGATTTTCGATATCACTTTGGCCGAGTTGCAGGCCCCGCACTGAGGCGCACGCCCGCCGGCAGATTTGACAATCTGCGACAAGCCGTGCATTTCCATCGTTGAAATATTGCGGCATCCCACCCCGTCGGTCTTTGCCGCCTGCAAATGAAGAAGTGGCTGAAGCGACATGGCATTTAAGGCAGCGATGCTGGCGATCGGGCTCGCGCTGGGCAGCTTGCTGGCGCCCATGTCCATGGCGCAGGCGCCGCAGGCCGGCGGGCTGGATGCGGTCGAATCGGGCGAATGGGAGCTGCTCGAGCGGGGGAGCAATCAGGCTGCGCGCCGGATTTGCATCAGCGATGGCAGTCAGTTGCTCCAGCCCAAGCACCCCTATCGGCAGTGCGAGCGTTACCTGATTCGCCAGTCGCCGCGTGCCGTTGCCGCATCCTATGACTGCGGCGAGGGCGGCCGCGGTCGCACCGATCTACGGATCGAAACCTCGCGGCTCGTGCAGATTTCGTCGCAAGGGGTGTCGGATGGATTGCCTTTTGCGCATGAGATGGAAGCCCGACGGGTAGGGGCCTGCCGCCCCGGTGCTGCGAGGCGCTGAAGCTGAAGACATATCTCCCCTGCTCAGAGGAGGGGCAGGGGGTGGCGGCGATGCGCCAGCATCGCTTAGCCAGAGAGTGACTGTAACGGCGTTCTCCCGCTCGAGCGCAATTCTCTCCCCGCTCGCGAAACCCGAAATCATCTCATCCCGTGACAGGGGCGGGGGATTTGCGCTAGCGCGGGGCATCATGTCACCGATATCGTCTGCATCGCACGCCCCCATGGCGGTTGTCCTCCTTTCCGGTGGGCTCGACTCGATGGTCGCCGGTGGGCTGGCGCGCGAGGCGGGTTTTCGTCTGGCGGCGCTCACCATCGATTATCAGCAGCGCCACCGCGTCGAGCTGGAGGCCGCCAAGCGGGTGGCGGCCGCGCTGGAGGTGGAGCGCCATGTCGTGCTGCCGCTCGACCTCTCGCTGTTCGGTGGATCGGCGCTGACCGCTGACATCGACGTGCCCAAGGAGGGCGTGGGCGAGGGCATTCCGATCACCTATGTGCCGGCGCGCAACACGATCTTCCTCTCGCTCACGCTTGGACTGGCCGAGGTGGTGGGGGCAGAGCGCATCTACATCGGGGTGAACGCGCTGGATTATTCGGGCTATCCGGACTGCCGCCCGGAGTTCATCGCCGCGTTTCAGCATATGGCATCGCTGGCCACCAAGCAGGGCGTGGAAGGCGCGCCGGTGCAGATCGCAACCCCGCTCCAATATATGAGCAAGGCGCAGATTGCCGCCGAGGCGGCGCGGTTGGGGCTGGATGCCGGCATGAGCTGGTCCTGCTACGATCCGACGCCCGAAGGCCTGCATTGCGGCCTGTGCGATAGCTGCCGTTTGCGCGCGAAGGGCTATCAGGAAGCCGGCCTGCCCGATCCGACGCGTTACGCGACGCATCCCTGAGCCGCGCCGATGAGCTACGCCGTCAAGGAAATGTTCCTCACCTTGCAGGGGGAAGGGATGCAGGCCGGCCGCCGGGCGGTGTTCCTGCGCTTTGCCGGCTGCAACCTCTGGTCCGGGCGGGAGCAGGATCGGGCGAGTGCGATCTGCCGGTTTTGCGACACCGATTTCGTGGGGACGGACGGGGAGAATGGCGGTCGCTTCGGCGCGGCACCGGCGCTCGCGCAGGCGGTGGCCGATCTATGGGGTGATGAGACCGGCCAGCGGTTCGTCGTCATCACCGGCGGCGAGCCGATGTTGCAGCTCGATGCGGCGCTGATCGACGCGCTCCATGCCGCCGGCTTTGAAATCGCGGTGGAGAGCAACGGCACGCTGGCGGCGACGCCGGGCGTCGATTGGCTCTGCATCAGCCCCAAGGCCGGCAGTAGCGTGACGCAGCGTCGGGGCGATGAACTCAAGCTGGTCTGGCCGCAGCCTGGAATCGACCCGGCCGAGCTGCTCGGCTGGGACTTCGGCCAGTTTCTGGTACAGCCGATGGACAGCGGGACCCCGGAGGCCAATGCCGCAAACCGGGAGGCCGCCATCGCGCTGGTTCTGTCAGACAGCCGCTGGCGACTGTCCCTCCAGACCCACAAGCTGCTCGGGCTGAAGTAGGGTTACTCCGAGGCGACCGTCTCGGTGTCTTCGGAACTGGCATTGGCGGCGGGCTCGCTCGTCTGCTTGCGGCTGACGCTGCCGGCATTGCCCACGGCGCCGAGGCCATCGGCCTTCACGGCATCGAGGTCGGTCATCGAATCGTTCACCGTGCCTTCCAGCACGTTCATGTCCCGCATTTCGACCGTATTGCCCGACGTGTCCTGCGCGCCGTCGCACCCCGCGAGCGCGAGACCGCCCATGGCCGCAAGCAGGAGAAGGGGAACATGGGTCTTGCGCATCAGCGGCATCCTTTCTGGTCTTCTTGGTCGTGGCCGATTTTCCCGATCGGTCGAGGCCCCCTCGGCAGCACGAAGAGCCGGTCTTAAAGAGGGATGCCGCAGGGCTCAAGGGGCCGTGGAACCCGACCACCCCATGGCTGCGGCCGTTCACCCGCCGTCGGACTCGAGCGCTGCCAGCATGGCCGGCAGATGCGATTGGAGAATGCCATCGAGGCGGTGCATGTCGGCCGGGCGTCCCAGATCGGCGAGGCTGGTGACACCCAGATCGCTGATGCCGCAGGGCACGATGCCGCCATAATGGCCCAGGTCCGGCGCGACATTGATGGAGAGGCCGTGCAACGTCACCCATTTGCGCACCCGCACGCCAATGGCACCGATCTTGGCCTCCGCCCCGTGCGGCCCCTGCGTCCAGACACCGACGCGGCCATCCACGGTCCACGCCTCGACACCGAGATCGGCCAGCGCGGCGACCATCCACTGCTCCAGCGCGCGGACGAAGCGCCGCACATCGCGTCCGCGTCGGCCCAGATCGAGATTGAGGTAGACGACGCGCTGGCCGGGGCCGTGATAGGTATATTGCCCGCCGCGTCCGGTGACATGGACGGGAAAGACCGGCGCCAGAAGATCGGTCGAGAGCGCGCTGGTGCCCGCAGTGTAGAGCGGAGGATGCTCGACAAGCCAGATGCGCTCGCGCGCCTCGCCCGCCGCAATCGCCGCGACGCGCGCATCCATATCGGCCAGCGCGCTTTCATAATCGAGCAATCCCGGCTCGATCCGCCACTCAGGGCTGGCCGGGAAATCCTGTTCGGGGAGGGAAGGGGCGGTCATCCCGCCCGAGATGCGATCTGCGACCAAATTTGGCAAGGCATGGCTCGCCTATGGCGCGCGGGGCAGATATTGCCTATCGAGCGCGCAAACGGGAGCACAAGCGGTTGAGCAGGATCGATCTGGCAGCGATATGGGACGACGCCAAGCAGATGGGCGCGGCAAACCGCGACATTCTGGGCGCCGTGGCCGGCATGTTCATGTTCCTGCCCGCTCTGGTGGCCGAGCAGCTCGTCAAGCAGCCCGAGCCGCTCGCCGAGAATGCCACCAACGACATGATGCTGGCGCGGCTGACCCAATATGCCGAGCTGAACTGGCCTGTGCTGCTTGCCTTCGCCGCCATCTCGTCCTTCGCCGTGCTGGCGATGCACGCGCTGCTGCTGCGCGGCGAGCGACCGACGGTGCGGGAGGCTCTGGTCATGGCTCTTCCGGTCCTGCCCGGTTTCTTCCTTGCGAATCTTCTGCAGGGACTGGGCGCCATGGGCGGCTTCATGCTCTTCATTCTGCCCGGCTGCTATCTGATTGGCCGGCTGGCCTTGATTGCGCCGGTCGCCGCGGCGGAGTCGCAGCGCAACCCGCTCACTATCCTCCAGCGCAGTGCCGCGCTGACGCAGGGGAACGGGTGGCGCGTGTTCGGCGTGCTCGGCCTCATTTTCATCATGATGATCATGCTGGGGGTCGCGCTCACCTCCGTCGTGGGGGTGGTCGCCGAGCTGTTGCTGCCGGCCGACATCGCCGACCTGCTGATCGCGATGGTCTCCGCGCTGGTGGAAACCGCCCGGACGGTCCTCGTCGTGCTGATCTGCGCCGCGCTCTACCGTGCGATGGCGGGTGCGCCGGCAGCCGGAGCGCCGTTCAGCTCCAGGTGACGCGCGGCGGCAGGCTCATCAGGATCGCGTCGATATTGCCGCCGGTCTTGAGGCCGAACAACGTGCCGCGATCATGCACGAGGTTGAACTCGACATAGCGGCCGCGCCATTCGAGCAGTTGCGCTTCCTGCTCCGCCGTCCATGGCAACCCCATGCGGCGGCGCACGATTCGCGGAAAGGCTTCCAGAAACGCCTCGCCCACCGCTTGCGTAAAGGCGAAGCTCTCCTCGAACGGCCCTTCGAGATGATCGTAGAAAATCCCGCCCACGCCCCGGTGAACCTGCCGGTGGGGAATGTAGAAATACTCCTCTGCCCATTTGCTGAAGCGCGGATAGTAGCTCTCGTCATGCGCATCGCAGGCGCGGCGCAGCGTGTCATGGAAGTCCGCTGTGTCTTCCTCATAGACGATGGGCGGATTGAGGTCCGCGCCGCCGCCGAACCAGCGCTTGGTCGTCACCAGCATGCGCGTGTTCATGTGCACGGCCGGCACATGCGGATTGGCCATGTGCGCCACGAGGCTGATGCCGGTGGCGAAAAAGCCCGGCTGCTCTTCGCCCGCGCCGTGGATCGTACGAGCGAATTCGGGCGAGAAGGCGCCGCCGACCGTGGAGACATTCACCCCGACCTTCTCGAACACCTTGCCCTTCATCACCCCGCGCACGCCGCCGCCGCCACCGCCCTGTTCGATCGGGCCGGAGGGCTGGCCGTCACTCTCGCGCCACCAGGACAGATAATCGAACGCCGCATCGCTGCCCGCTTCCCGCTCGATGGCTTCGAACGCGGCGCAGATCCGGTCCCGCAGGCTTTCGAACCAGGCGCGGGCGGCCAGCTGTTGATCGTCGAGGCTGTTGGGAGCGGTGGAAGTCATGCGGGGAAAAGTCCGGTCTGTCTGAGAGCTTCGCCAAGCGCGATGCCAGTTGCCACCGCGACGTTCAAGGAGCGAAAGCCCGGCGCCATGGGAATCCGCACGCGCAAAGCCGCTTGTGCGTGGATCGCCTCGGGCAGACCGGCGCTCTCGCGGCCCAGCAAGAGGATGTCGTCGCGCTGGAAGCTGGCCTGAGGCAGGGGCACGCTGCCGACGCTGGTCAGCGCCACCAGACGCGCGCCATCCTTCAGCCGCTCGGCGATGAAGCTCTCAAAGTTCACATGCCGCGTCACATCGGCCTGCGCGCCATAATCCATGGACGCCCGGCGCAGCTGCGCGTCGGACACCGGAAAGCCGCAGGGAAGGATGATGTCGACCGGGATCTGCCAGCAGGCGGCCAGTCGCAGGATGGTGCCGACGTTGCCGGCGATATCGGGCTGATAGAGGGCGATGCGCATCCTCACCTCCTAGCCACGGCCCCTGCGCAATCCCACCCCTGTTGCGCCCGGCTGGAAAAAGGCGGGCGGGCCACGAAATTGAAGGTTGGCAAATCGCAATCAACGGCGCTATCAGGCGCCCGAACGCGCCGGGACCATCCTGGCGTGCGGTGTGTCGTATCATTCGGCGGACGAGCGGACTTCCGGCCAATAAGGAAGCCTTTCGGTTCGACGCGCGATCGACTGGCGCCCGAATCGAGATTTCGGCGTGCACGACGCTCTCGGGCGATCGTGGACAAAGGGAGGCAATGACAAAGCATGGCCACTGAAGTGCAAGGGACGGAAGCTGTCATGGACGATGGCGAAGGCGTGCGTCGTCGCGACTTCATCAACATCGCAGCCGTGAGTTTCGCTGGTGTTGGCGGTCTCGCCGTTCTGTATCCGCTGATTACCCAGATGAGTCCGAGTGCGGACGTGCTGGCGCAGGCGACGACGGAAGTCGATCTGTCGGCGATCCAGGCCGGCCAGGCGATCAAGACGGTGTTCCGCTCGCAGCCGCTGTTCGTGCGGCATCTCACGGACAAGGAAATTGCCGAGGCGGACGCCGTCAACGTCTCCACCCTGCGCGATCCCCAGACGCTGGAAGAGCGCACGGTCGACGGCAAGAAGCAGTGGCTGATCACCATGGGCGTGTGCACCCATCTGGGTTGCGTGCCGCTCGGTGCCGGCGAGGGTGAGAACCGGGGCGAGTTCGGCGGTTATTTCTGTCCGTGCCACGGTTCGAGCTATGATACTGCCGCGCGCATCCGCAAGGGGCCTGCGCCGAAGAACCTCGTGGTTCCGCAGTATAAGTACACCTCCGACACCGCCATTCTCGTAGGCTGAGGATAAAGATAATGAGCTTTCCCTGGGCTGAGCATTACACGCCGAAGCATCCCGTGATGAAGTGGGTGGATGAGCGCTTGCCGCTCCCGCGCTTCGTCTACAACGCCGTCGGCGGCGGCTATGAAGTGCCGCGCAACCTCAACTATTTCTGGAACTTCGGTGTCCTCGCGGGCGTCGCGCTGACGATCCAGCTGATCACCGGCATCATCCTCGCCATGCATTATGCGGCGAATGCCGGCGTGGCGTTCGATAGCGTCGAGCACATCATGCGCGATGTGAACTCGGGCTGGCTGCTGCGTTATGCGCACGCCAACGGCGCGAGCTTCTTCTTCATCGTCGTCTATCTCCACATTTTCCGCGGCCTCTATTACGGATCGTACAAGGCGCCGCGCGAAATGGTGTGGCTGCTCGGTGTGGTCATCTTCCTGCTGATGATGGCGACGGCGTTCATGGGCTATGTGCTCCCCTGGGGTCAGATGAGCTTCTGGGGCGCGCAGGTGATCACCGGCCTCTTCGCCGCCATTCCGGTGGTGGGTGAGCCGATCCAGACCTGGCTGCTCGGCGGCTTCGCGCCTGGCAATGCCGCGCTCAACCGCTTCTTCTCGCTCCACTATCTGCTGCCCTTCGTGATCGCGGGTGTCATCATCCTGCACATCTGGGCGCTGCACATTCCCGGCTCGTCCAACCCGACGGGCGTGGAAGTGAAGGGGCCGCAGGATACGGTGCCGTTCCATCCCTATTATACGGCGAAGGACGGTTTCGGCCTCGGCGTGTTCCTCATCCTCTTCGCACTGGTGCTGTTCTTCGCGCCGAATTCGATGGGTCACCCGGATAACTATATCCAGGCCAACCCGCTTTCGACGCCGGCGCACATCGTGCCTGAATGGTACTTCTGGCCGTTCTACGCCATTCTGCGCGCCTTCACGATGGATCTGGTGATCCCGTTCACCGGTATCGTGCTGGTTCCCGCGAAGCTCCTCGGCGTGATGGCGATGTTCTCGTCCATTCTGCTGCTGTTCTTCCTGCCGTGGATCGACACCTCGCCGGTCCGCTCGGGCAACTACCGCCCGCTGTTCAAGAAGTTCTGGTGGCTGCTCATTCTGGACGTGCTCGTGCTCGGCTATTGCGGCGGTGCACCGGCGGAAGAGCCCTATGTCATGATCAGCCAGATCGCTTCGGCTTATTATTTCGCGCACTTCCTGATCATCTTGCCGATCATTGCGTCCATCGAGCGACCGCTGCCGCTCCCCGGTTCGATTACCGAAGCGGTGCTGGCCAAGGGCAAGTTCGAGGGAGAACAGTCTGCACCTCCGGGCATGGGCAGCGATACCCAGCCCACCGGCGCAGCTTAATTAAGGGGTCCGTCAATGGTTCGTGTCCTGGCCTTCCTTGTCGGCCTGTTTTTCTCCGGCATGCTGCTGCTCAGCTTCATCTGGGGTGGGGTCGCTTATGTGAGCGAGCCGCCGCAGCCCACGGCTGAGAAGGAGTTCCACCTCCACCCCGAAAAGGCTGGCTTCAGCTTTGAAGGGCCGTTCGGCAAATTCGATCGCGCGCAGTTGCAGCGCGGCTTCCAGGTCTACACGGAAGTCTGCTCGGCCTGTCACTCGATCCATCAGGTGGCGTTCCGCAGCCTCGCCGACCTTGGCTATAATGAAGCCGAGATCAAGGCGATCGCCGCAGCCCGTCAGGTGCCGTCGATCGACCCCAGCACGGGTGAACCCAGCACGCGTCCGGGGGTGCCGGCGGACAAGTTCCCGCTGGTCTATCCGAACAGCGTGGCTGCCGCTGCCGCCAACAACAACGCCATTCCGCCGGATCTTTCGCTGATCGCGAAGGCCCGTCATGACGGTGCGAACTATGTTCATGCGCTGCTGACCGGTTATCGTGAGCAGCCGGCCGAATTGCTGCGCAAGTTCCCCGACGCGAAGACGCCGGAGGGGCTGCACTACAACCCGTACTTCGCGAACCTCAATCTCGCGATGGCGCCGCCGCTGACGGCCGAAGGTCAGGTGACCTATGGCGAGGGTCAGCCCAAGCCGACCGTCGACCAGATGGCCACGGACGTCGCTGCCTTCCTGATGTGGACGGCCGAGCCGAAGATGGAAGCGCGCAAGAGCACCGGCATCGCCGTGGTGATCTTCCTGCTGTTCGCGACGGTGCTGGCTTACATGTCGTACCAGAACATCTGGGCGAACAAGAAGCACTGAGGGTTCAAGTCCGGGTCGATAGACCCGACGAGATAAGAAAAAGGGCGGATCGCAGGATCCGCCCTTTTTTATGTGCCGATGGATATTGGAGATGGCGCTTGCGTCAGGCGCTGCTGCGCAAGCCTAGGGTCGTTGCGTCGGAGTCGGCGCCTCTCAGGCGAGGAAATCCCGAGCCCAGCTCTTGAGATCGCCGCCCATGGCATCGTCGCGACAGGCGAGCGCGAAATTGGCTTGAGCAAAGCCGAGCTTCGAGCCGCAGTCGAAACGCTCGCCATCGAAGGTCACGCCGTGGAAGGGCTGCTGGCCGATCAGCTTCGCCATGGAATCGGTGAGCTGCACTTCGCCGCCCGCCCCAGCTTCTTGCGTGGCAAGCAGGGCCATGACCTCGGGCTGCAGAATATAGCGGCCGGGCAGCATCAGGTTGGAGGGCGCCGTGCCCAGCGCCGGCTTCTCGACCAAGCCCCGGACCTCTGTCAGCACGCCGTCGCGGGCGCCCGGATCGATCACGCCATAGCTAGGCGTCTCGTCCATCGGCACTTCAAGCGCGCAGACCAGATTGCCGCCGACTTTCTCATATTGCTCGATCATTTGGGCCAGACATCCCTTCTGACGGCCGACGAGAAGCTCGTCCGGCAGGATGATGGCAAAGGGCTCGTCGCCGATGATATCGCGCGCGCACCAGATCGCATGGCCAAGGCCGCGGGGTTCCTGCTGCCTCACGAAGATCGCATTGCCGGGCGTCAGGCGCGTGCCTTCCAGCGCCGCGACGCTCTTGCCGCGGTCGGCCTGCGTCCGCTCCAGCTCGAAGGCGATATCGAAATGGTCCTCGATGGCGCCCTTGCCGCGCCCGGTGACGAATATCATCGTCTCGATGCCGGCTTCCAGCGCTTCATCGACGGCATATTGGATCAGCGGGCGATCGACGACGGGAAGCATTTCCTTCGGCACCGCCTTGGTGGCGGGCAGGAAGCGGGTGCCAAGCCCGGCGACCGGGAAGACAGCTTTGCGTATCGTCAAATGAACCCCCTGATTGCTCTGTCAGTCGTGGACGTGCCTATCGAGCATTAAGGTAAAGATACCGCATATTGTTCGATTGGCCGCCCCAAAGGCCGGATGAAAAGCCCCGCTTTGTGGTGGCATCCATCAGGCCGAGGTCAGAACGGTCGGTGGGAAACTCGGTTCCGCCGAATTACCGACCGACGGCCGTGTAGGAGAAGCCGGCCTCCTCGACCAGATCGCGCGGGTAGAGGTTGCGCAAATCGATCATCACCGGCGTCTTCAGCAGCGACTTGATGCGGGCCAGATCGAGCGCGCGGAAGGCGTCCCACTCGGTGATGAACACCAGCGCATCGGCGCCGGCCATCGTGTCATAGGCATTGCCGAAATAGGTGACGTCGCGCAGCACCAGCTTGGCCTGCTCCATGCCCTCGGGATCATGGGCGTGGATCTCGGCGCCTGCGTCCTGCAGCGTCTCGATGATCGCGATGGCGGGCGAATCGCGCATGTCGTCCGTATTCTGCTTGAAGGTGAGGCCGAGCACGGCGATGGTCTTGCCACGCACTTCCCCGCCCATCGCCTGAATGACCTTGCGCCCCATGGCGCGCTTGCGCGAATCGTTCACGGCGACGACCGTTTCGACGATCCGCTGCGGCGCCTCATAATCCTGCGCGGTCTTCAACAAGGCGAGCGTGTCCTTGGGGAAGCAGGAGCCGCCAAAGCCGGGGCCGGGGTGAAGGAACTTGGCGCCGATGCGATTATCCAGGCCAATGCCCCGCGCGACCTCATGCACGTCCGCGCCCACCTTCTCGCACAGATCGGCGATCTCGTTGATGAAGGTGATCTTGGTCGCGAGAAAGGCGTTGCCGGCATATTTGGTCAGCTCGGCACCGCGCCGGCTCATTTCGATTACCGGTGAGCGGCCGATGACCAGCGGGCGATAGATCTGCCGCATCACGTCCAGCGCCCGGCGATCATCGCCGCCGATCACGACGCGGTCGGGGCGCTTGAAGTCATCGATTGCCGCGCCTTCGCGCAGGAATTCCGGGTTGGAGATTACGGCAAAATCTGCGTCGGGGTTGGTCTCCCGAATGATCCGCTCGACCTCGTCGCCAGTGCCGACGGGCACGGTGGACTTGTCGACCACCACGGTGAAGCGTTTGAGAAACGGCGCAATTTCCGCGGCCGCGCCATAGACATAGCTCAGGTCCGCATGGCCATCGCCGCGCCGCGAGGGCGTGCCGACGGCGATGAAGATCGCATCGGGATCCGCGAGCGCGTCTGCCGCTTGCGTCGTGAAGGACAGCCGGCCGGCCGCGACATTGCTGGCGACGAGATGATCGAGGCCGGGCTCGAAGATGGGGATGCGGCCTTCCTGGAGGGCGTTGATCTTCGCATCGTCCTTGTCGAAACAGATGACGTCATGGCCAAAATCCGCGAAGCACGCGCCAGAGACGAGGCCCACATACCCCGAGCCGATCATTGTAATTCTCACAGGAACACGCCCTTTTTGCCGTAATCACGGTGGATGCGCCGGCAGCCCGACGCCGCCAACAGGCGCAAGGCCTATTTAAAACTGGGCTTCAACACCAGCCAAACATAGGCCACCACGCCGACCAGCAGCAAAATCCCGGCAGCATGCATGACCATGCTGTCATGCTCGATCGCATAATTGCCGGCCTGGTTGGCAATGGCGCAGCCAAGCGCCGGCGGCAGATAGTCGATCATCCGGTCCGGCGGATTTTCCATCGACGAGCGCTGGAGGAACAGCACGATGATGCCAGCAAATATCGCCAGAGAGAGCCAGTCATAAACTGTTTCCATGCAGTCTTCTCCCGTCAGGCGGCACAATTTTTGATCGCAGGATCGATCGGTCCGAAACCGCTAATTTTTCTGAAATGAAAACGCAAAGCGATTCACGATCTTTTCGTCCTATGGCTGCATAATCCCGCCATGCCAAAATGGTTCAGGCTCGGGACCGGCCGAAAATGGTCGCCTTGCATTGTAGAAGTGATGCGTTACCTCGGGGCGCCCGTCCGGGCACAGGCATGGAGTGTTGCTATTGCGTAAGGGAATCATTCTGGCAGGCGGATCGGGGACGAGGCTCTATCCGCTGACCAAGGCTGTCTCCAAGCAGCTCATGCCGGTCTATGACAAGCCGATGATCTATTATCCGCTCTCGGTGCTGATCATGGCGGGCATTCGGGAGATCATGATCATCACCACGCCGCATGATCAGGCGGCATTCCAGGCCTTGCTGGGCGATGGAAGGGCGCTGGGTCTCGACCTGCATTATGCCGTGCAGCCAGAGCCCCGTGGTCTGGCGCAGGCTTATCATATCGGTGCGGATTTCGTCGGCACGGACCCCTCCGCGCTGATCCTCGGCGACAACATCTTCTATGGCCACGGGCTCACCGAGCTATTGCAGGCCGCCAATGCGCGCGATCAGGGCGCGACGGTGTTCGGCTATAATGTCAGCGACCCCACAGCCTATGGCGTCGTCTCCTTCGATGCCGACGGGAAGGCGCAGACGATCGAGGAAAAGCCCGCGCAGCCCAAATCCAATTATGCCGTCACCGGCCTTTATTTCTACGACGGGCAGGCGGTGGAGCGCGCGGCCGGGCTGGCACCTTCCGCTCGGGGCGAGCTGGAGATCACCGATCTCAATCGCGTCTATCTAGAAGCCGGCGAGCTGAATGTCGAGCTGATGGGGCGCGGCTATGCCTGGCTCGACACTGGCACGCATGGCTCGTTGATCGACGCGGCCAATTATGTGCGGATTACCGAGGAGCGTCAGGGCCTTAAAATCTGCTGCCCGGAAGAACTGTGCTGGCGCATGGGCTTTATCGATGATGCGCAACTACTGGACATCGCCGAGCCGCTGCGCAAGTCCGGCTATGGCGAGTATCTCCTCAAGCTGCTGGACGGCAAAGCCTGATGAACCTCATAGAAACGGCCATTGATGGCGTCTTCATCATCGAGCCGAAGGTTTTCGGCGATGAGCGCGGCTTCTTTTTGGAAAGCTGGAATGCGCGGGCGTTCAAGGATGCCGGGCTCGAGATCGACTTCGTGCAGGACAATCACAGCCGTTCCTCGCGCGGGGTACTGCGCGGGCTGCACTATCAGCAGCCTGGCCCGCAGGGAAAGCTGGTGCGGGTCACGGCCGGCGCGGTCTTCGATGTCGCTGTGGATATGCGCCGGTCCTCGACCACCTTCGGCAAATCGGTGGGCGTCGAACTGAGCGCGGCCAACAAGCGGATGCTCTGGGTGCCTGAAGGCATGGCGCACGGGTTCCTGTGCTTGGAGGATGGCACGGACTTTCTCTACAAATGCCGCGGCTTTTACGATCCCAGCCATGAGCACAGCCTGCTCTGGAACGATCCGGCGCTCGGCATCGACTGGCCGCTGGGGGACATCGTGCCGCAGCTTTCAGCCAAGGACATGGCGGGCAAGCCGCTGGCGGATGCGGTGACTTTTCCGTGAAGGTCATCATCACAGGGGCCGGCGGTCAGCTCGGCCAGGCTCTGCAGCGATGCGCGCCCGAGGATGCGGACATTGTCGCGCTGGACCGGGCCGCGCTGGATATCGGGGACGCGGCGGCTGTTTCGGCCTGCGTCGCCGAGGTTCAACCCGCGCTCATCCTCAATGCGGCCGCCTATACCGCCGTGGACAAGGCAGAGAGCGACCGCGACCTGGCGTGGCGCATCAATGCTGACGGGCCGGGGAATCTGGCTCGTGCGGCAGCGTCAAGCGGCGCAAACTTAGTGCATGTCTCGACCGATTTCGTGTTCGACGGCACGTCTGGCATGCCCTATCGGCCGGACAGCCCCGTTGCACCGCTGGGTGTCTATGGAGCCAGCAAACGGGCAGGGGAGGAGGCGGTGCTTGCGGCGTCTCCGCAAGCCCTCATCGTGCGGACGGCCTGGGTCTATGGCGACACCGGCCATAATTTCGTGCGGACGATGCTGCGCCTGGTGGCGGAGCGGGACGAGGTCCGGGTGGTCGCCGACCAGATCGGCACGCCGACTTATGCCGCCGGGCTGGCCGACGTCCTCTGGCGGTTGCAAACCGCAGGGGCAAGCGGCCTCCATCACTGGACCGACAGTGGCGCGGCGAGTTGGTATGATTTTGCCGTGGCGATTCAGGAGGAAGCGGTCGTGCTCGGCCTGCTGAACCGGGCCGTTCCGATCGTGCCGATCAGCACCCGCGATTATCCTACGCCGGCGCAAAGACCCTCTTATTCGGTTCTGGACAAGAGCAGCACCGTTGCGCACATCGGCGCACCCGCGCCGCATTGGCGCGTCCATCTTCGTGACATGCTCGGAGTGATCAAGGCGAATGGCTAATCTGCTCGTCACCGGCGGTGCCGGCTTCATCGGCGCGAACTTCGTGCATTATTGGCGCACCCATCATGCCAGCGACGTTGTCACGGTTCTGGATGCGCTCACTTATGCGGGCAATCCAGCCAATCTCGATGGCCTGAGCGATGTCGAACTGGTGGTGGGCGATATCTGCGATACGCCGCTGGTCGAGGATCTGCTGGCCCGCAAGCAGATCGACACCATCGTCCACTTCGCTGCCGAGAGCCATGTCGATCGCTCGATCACAGGGCCGGACGCCTTCGTGACAACCAATGTCATCGGCACGCACAGCCTGCTCAAGGCTGCGCGCAAGCTGTGGCTTGATACCGGCACGGGCCGTCCGCACCGCTTCCATCATGTCTCGACCGACGAGGTGTATGGCTCGCTCGGGCCGAACGATCCGGCGTTCAGCGAGACCACCGCTTATGCGCCCAACTCGCCCTATTCGGCCAGCAAGGCGGGTTCGGATCATCTGGTGCGCGCCTATCACCACACTTATGGCCTTGAGGTCACGACGAGCAATTGCTCGAACAATTATGGCCCTTATCAGTTTCCCGAGAAACTGATCCCGCTGTTTTTGCTCAACTGCCTCTATGGCCGAAATCTTCCGATCTACGGCGACGGCATGAATGTGCGCGACTGGCTGCATGTCGAGGACCATTGCCACGGCATCGAGAAGGTTCTGCAGGTCGGGCGACCGGGCGAGACTTACAATATTGGCGGCGGTCAGGAACTGCCCAATCTCACCGTTATCGAGGAGATTTGCGCGACGGTGGATCGCGCCTTCGCTGCCGATCCGCAACTTGCCCAGCGCTTCCCCGACGCGCCCGCCGCGCGGGGACAGGCGTCCGAGACGCTGAAGACCTTCGTCACCGATCGCGCTGGGCACGACCGGCGCTACGCGATTGACGAAACCAAGGCGCGCTCGGAACTGGGCTATGCGCCACGCCGCACCTTCAGTGAAGGCTTCGCGCAGACGCTGGACTGGTATCTTCGCAATGAGCAGTGGTGGCGGCCGTTGCTTGAGAAGGCCGCTGCTGGCCAGTGACGGGGGGCGGATCTCGGATCCGCGCGACCCTTCGGATCGCTGAGCCCTCTCTCAGCTTCGACCAGGCAGCACGCTGCCAAGTCTGCGCATCCCTCTCCCTCAGAGGGAGAGGGTCGGAGTGCAGCGCTATCGGCCTTTGATCGAACTCATGACGTCGGCCTGACGCCCGACGAGCCGGCCCACCACCCTCGTCACCCCGGGCTTGACCCGGGCCCCGCTAGGCTTCTTGCGGGGGAGGGAGTTTCAACCAAACCGTGCATTCGAGCGCCGGAATGTAATTGAGCATTAGGAAGCTGGACCCCGGGTCAAGCCCGGGGTGACGGTGGGGAACTGGGGGCACTCTAGCCCCTTTAGCGAGGACAGTCCTTCCAGTGCGACCAGTCAGGCAGCGCGGGATGCGTGAACCTGCCTCGCCGTTCAGTCTTCCTTGCTGAAGTAATCCGTATATTTGCCGTAACCGCCGTAGGAATAGCCATAGGGGTCGGTCACGCCGCCATCGTAGCGGTTGAGGACGGAACCGAGGCATTCGGCGGGGTCGAGCAGGCGGATCGAATCGGTGACCTGCTTCTGGTTGGTCCGGCCCTGTTCGATCACCATCAGATAAGCATCGACATGGCCGGCGATCACCATGGCGTCGTCATTGGCGAACACGGGCGGCATGTCGAAGAGGATGATCGTATCGTCATCCAGCGTGCGCAGGGCTTTGACGAACCGGTCGAAGCGGTCGCCGGCGAGCAGCGGCATGCTGTCGAGATCGTTCGAATAGCAGGGGTAGAGCGTGAGGTTGGTGCCTTCGACATGGCGGCCGATCTTGCGCAGATCGTCGGTTTCGCCGGCGAGGAAGCGCTCCAGGCCGACTTCGCCCACCAAGCCGAAATTCTGCGCGAGCGAGGCCCGGCGAATGTCGAGGTCGAACACGAGGACCTGCTTGCCGGGCAGGCGGCTCAGCGTGGCGGCAAGATTGGCGGTCAGGAACGACTTGCCGGCACCGGGAGCCGGGGAGGTGACCCCGATGATCCGGTGCCCGCCCGCTGCCATCCGCTTGACCACCTGCGAGCGCAGCAGGCTGAACGGGCGGGAGGCAAGGTGCCGGTTGCTGAACGCCACGACATGCTGGGCTTCGAGAAGCTTCGGGTCGGGCGTGAACAGCGCCGTCTCATTGGGCGCGGGAATGCGGAAAGGCGCGCCCTGCAGGGCCGATGGCGCAAGCTGATCAGACAATGCTCAAACTCCTTGGATACAGTGCGCGCGGATCAGTCGTCGTCATCATCGTCATCGGGCTTCGTGCGGCCCTTGCGCCCGCCAAAGGGCCACAGGCGCTTCAAACCGCGCTGCTGCTGCTCGGCCCGCGACATGATGGTGGGGATGACCACCAGCGGCAACGCACCGGTCGCTTGCAGGACGGCGTCAGCGCCACGGATCGGTCGCGTGAGCATTTCGATCAGGAAGATCAGGCCAAAGCCGAGGCCCAAGCCTGCGAAGGCGCCGAGCAGGATGATCTTCGGGCGATTGGGCGAATAGGGATCGTCCGGCACCACCGGCGGGTCGATCACGGAAAGACGCTCGCCCTGCTGCTCGTCCTCGGCACGCTTGCCGGCCTTGGCGTTCATCAGCTGGTTGGAAACCTTCTGATATTGCTCGTTGAGGCCCGTCATGCGCTGCTGCAGCTGCGCCAGTTCCTGCTGCACCACCGGTGCGCGAATCTGGGCGCTCAGAATTGAGGCGCTGCGGCCTTCTTCGGCGGCACGCGCCGATTCAAGGCGGGAAATCTCGCGATTATTGGCAGCGATCTGCGCGGCGATCGCGGAGGTCGGAATGCGCGACTGATTGGATTTCGCCAGCTCCCGCGCCTCGGCGAGCCGCTGCTTGGCGAGTACCACGTCCGGATGCTGCTCGGTGTAGCGCGCCCGGGCGGTGGCCACGGCAGCTTCCGCTTCGGCGATCACCGGATCGCGGTCGGCCGCGCTTTGCGTCAGTTCACGCTGAGCCTGCAATTGCGCATTGGCGGATTGGAGTGCGGCGATGCGGCTGTCGATGCCGATGGTGCTGCCCGACGTCGCCATGCCGCTGCTGGCCAAAGTGAGGCCGTTCTTCAGCTGGATGTCGGCGATCTGCTTGTCCAGCGCGGCGATCTGCGTCTGCAGATCGGCCTGCTGGTCGGTGAGGAACTGAATGGTGTTCACCGACTGCGCGGCCGAGGTGCTGGCGTCCAGCTGCAGCACCTGGTCGGTCAGCGCCTGGGCGACGGCCTGGGCCTTCACCGGGTCGGAATAGTTGAAGCTCATCGAGAAGGCGATGGTGCTGCGCCGCCCGCCATTGGCGGCCTGAATGTCCGCTGTGACCGGTTCGATGGCGATCGCTTCGCGCATCGTGGTGATGACTTCGGAGAGCGACTGGGTCCGCAATTCGGTCTGGTACAGCCCGTTCCTCTGGATGAGCTCCACAAGTTGCGGACGGCTGAGGACCTGCTGGCGAATGCGCGCCATGCGCTGGTCCACGACGCTCGTGCCGTCGGCGCTGCGGGGATCGCCCGCCACATCCTCGGGAAGAAGCGAGGCCTCGACCAGCAGAACCGCCTTGGACTGGTACTGCACCGGCAGAAGGAATGCCGTGGCGATGCCGGCCAGGAGCAGCAGGAGGGCCGGTACGATGACCAGCCATTTGCGCTGCATGAGGATCGTCGGGATATGCGGCAGGAACGATGCCCCGCCGGACTCCTCAGCCGTGTCGTAATTGGCGTGGACGTTGTTCATCAGTTCTGACCGAGCCTGTACCGCAATCCAACGAGTCCGTGGATGTTTGCGTTGCGTGAGACGAGCGAGCTATATGTGTCACTATAGGTTACCGAAATGACAGCAGACAGCCGAGGACGCAGCAAACGCTCGTAGCCGACGCTCGCCCGCGCATAATCGCTATCATTGCCGCCGGTTCCCACAAGGCTGCTCGACCGGGAATAAGAGGCGCTGGCGTTGAAGCTGCTCCGCTGATCGATCTTGTAATTATACAGCGCGCCGATGGCCGTGACTCGCGAGGAGCCGGCGATCGACGAGGGGGAAACCCCGTGCGAGCCCGTGAGGCAGAAACTCGTGCGATCCCCTTCACGGCACAGATCGGCCGAGGCGTAGAAGGACGTGTTGTTGATCGACACGGCGGGGAATTGCGTCTCGCTGAAGGTCAAGCCGGCCGCGAGTTTCAGGCTCAGCCGGGGCGCCAGCCGCGTGTTAAGCTGTGCGGTCGGCGTATATTGGGTCGTCTTGCCGAAGGCGGGATCGAGATAATCGCTGCGAGCCGCATTGAAGCCCACGCCCACCGAGGTGTTTGCACCGATTGCGCGCATATAGGTCAGGCCGCCGCCGTAGGTGTCATATTCCTTGGAGAGGCCCATATTGTCCGGGAACCGCACGCGCGTGCCGTTGGCTGACACGTTGAGCGTGTCGCGGGGCGAGAGGGTGAAGCCAAGGCCAAGCTGGCCGGAGAACACGTCTGACCGCTGGCGATAGTTCACGCT
The DNA here is from genome assembly GCF_025961735.1 of Sphingobium sp. B11D3B. Lineage (NCBI taxonomy): Bacteria > Pseudomonadati > Pseudomonadota > Alphaproteobacteria > Sphingomonadales > Sphingobiaceae > Sphingobium > Sphingobium sp. B11D3B. The sequence continues at coordinate 111,118 of NZ_JAOQOF010000001.1, forward strand.
GCCGCTCGGATCGACGATGATCGGGGCGCCAGGATCGACCGGCCCGCCGACGATCGGATCGTAGACCGGATACAGGCCGTTGCGCACATAGCTGCTGTAGGAGAGACCTGCAGTCAGCGAGGTTAGCGGACTGATCTGGCGGCTGATGTTGCCGGAAAGACCGTAATCTGTGGTGCCGTCGTAGAGCCGCGAATATTCCGTATGCGTCACCGATCCGCGCAACTGGGTCGTGCCCGTCGGCGAATTGATCGTGACGGTGGGGGCGAAGCTGCCGGCCAGCGTGGCGGCGGCGCTATCGCCGCCCACCGTGCCATAGGGATTGCTGGCGACACCGCCGGTGACGCCGAGATCCGCGCCAATGCGGGTGTCAGCCTGCGCGGCGCTGCCGAGCATGAGAACGGCGATGGCTGCCGAGCCGATCAGCTTCGTCTTATTCATGGAACGATCACCGTGTCGCCGGTCTGGATCTGGGGAATGGCGCGGGCGGCCTCTTCGGAGAGATTGCCCTTCATCGCGCCGCCGAGCCGGAAGCGCAGCGCTGACAGCTCATTGCCGTTCTTGCGGATGATGGTGACGTTATCGAGATTGGCGAACTCGTCCGGTCCACCGGCCATGGCGATGGCCTCGACCAGGTTCACATAGCGACCCGGGGTGAACGAGCTAGGGCCGCGGACCCGGCCCACCACAGAGAAGGTGAAGCCAGAGGGCGTTTCGACCGAGACGGTCACCTGCGGGGGCTCGCCGCGATATTGGCTGGCCAATCCGTTCGAGATCGCAGTCTGGACCTGCTCGGGCAGCATGCCCTGCGCGACGATGCGGCCGACCAGCGGGAAGGAGAAGCTGCCATCCGGCAGCACGCGGATCGAGCGCTGCAGACGCTCTTCACCCCACACATAAACCTCGATCTGGTCGCCGGGGTTAATTGTATAGGGCCGGGCGACCTGATTGGATGCACCGCCTGCCGCAGCGGCATTCTGCTGCGCCATCGCTGGCAGCGTTGCGACGGCGGCAAGAAGGCCCGCCATGGACCATGAAATTACGGGAAACCGCACGGTTGAGGATCCTTCTACTTGGCCGGGAATGCAGGCTTCATATACCAAAACCCTATGCCGTCACTACGTAAAAGCTGGGTTAATGATGTGGGGGCAATGGTTACTTTCGTTGCTTGCTGGGGTTAAGCCCTGTAACGCGACGCGGGTTGGGCGATATTCACGACAGGGCGATATGACCGGGTTTGGCAGGCTGACTTTCGCTCATGGCAGCGCCGCCCGTTTCGGCGGCAGAATGCCGAAGGCCTCGGGCAGAGGCCCATCGTCGAACGCTTTGGCAGCTTTGCTGATCCTTGCGGCCTTGGGCGGCTGCAAGAGCCCGAGCGAGCAGGCCGCCGAGCGGGCACAGGCGGCCGAAGCGCTGCTGCAGGCCGGTGACCTCGCCGGTGCGCAGCGGGCGATTGGCGAGGCGATCCGTCTGCGGGAAGATGGACCCAATTTCCAGCAATTGGCTGGCATGATTGCCTTGCAATCGGGCGATCCTGCGGGGGCCTATCGGGCGTTCCAGAGGGCGCTGGAGTTCGATGCCACGAACCGCCTGGCCCTCGCTTATGTGGCGAATCTCGGCGTTCAGCTCGGGCAGATCGCAGATGCCGAAGCGGCAGCGGATCGGCTGTTGACGCTGGAGCCCGATGCCATGCCCGCGCTCCAGACGAAAGGCATGATCGCCCTGGCCCGCGAGCAACTGGACGATGCGATGTCCTATGCGGACCGAATTCTGGCGCGCTCGGCGACAGACGAGGCCGGCGTTATCGTGAAGGCGCGGGTGCTGGCGCGGCGCGGACAGGCGGAAGAGGCCATTGCGCTGATCGACAACGCGTTGCGTGTCTCCGGCGATTCCTCGGCGCTGTTGACCAACAAGGTCAATCTGTACCGCTATCTCGGCAAGCCTGAGCCGATGGCGGAGGCGCTGGGCCGGCTGGTCGCGACCGGCAATGCCGGTACGGCCATGAAGCTGGACCGCATCAATCTGCTCTATAAGATGGGCCGGCTTCCGCAGGCCCGCGAGGCCAGCCTGGCGCTGCTCCGCGAGGGTTTGCGAGAGCCGTCGGATTATGAGGTTCTCACCCGAATCTGGTGGGAGTTCGACCCCACGCCGCTGTCGCCCGACGTCGCGCGCGGGCCGACGGATTGGCGTGACCCGCTCGCCGTCCTGACGGTTTCGCGCTATCTGCTCGCGCGCGGAAATCGCGAGACGGCCAATCTGCTTTTGAATTCCGTGCCGGATGGGCGGGCCAAGGATTTGATCGCGCCGCTCAAGCTGCGGCTGCTCATGGAAATCGGCAAGGATCAAGGAGTCGAGGGGCAGGTCGAATCGCTGCTCAAGCAGGATCCCGAGAATGTCGACGCGCTGCTGTTGCGCGCGCACTATGCGGCGAAAAGGGGCGACGCACGCGCTGCGCTGGAAGCGGCGCAGCTGGCGCTGGCGAACGATCCGCGCAATCCTGACGCCTATCAGGCCGTGGCGCAGCTTTATCGGGCGCGCGGCGAGAACTGGCGTGCCCGCCAGATCTACGAAGAGGGCTTGAAGCAGATTCCCCAGAATTTTCCTCTGGTGCAATCTTATATGCAATATCTTCATGACTCGGGGGATAGGGCGCGGAGTATGTCGGTCGCGCGCAATTTTGCCCGGGCTTTGCCGTCGTCGGAAAAGGCGTGGAGCCTGCTCGTGGCGCAATGCGCGGCCATACAAGATGGGACCTGCGCGAGCGTGGCTCAGAATGGATTGGACAATGCCCGGACAGCCTATCTCGTGGATGATCCCCCAGGCAAACCGGCCGATCGCGGCCTGTTTGGTCGCTTTTGACACCGTTTTGTAATTCGGCGAACCATGATCAGCTTTCAGCGTCCTGCGCGTAACAAATATGTCCGCTTCACGTCGAACGTGTTGCGCTCGGGAGGTATCATTAATGATAGCCTGTGCTTCCTGCTGTCCTATCTGATCACGGTCGCCTTTTACCGCAGTTTCCTGGGCTATTATCTCGACGCGCGCCTCCATTCGACCGTCGTGGTCGTCATGGCGATCAACTTTTTCCTGATCCGGATATCCCGGGACGCCTATTCCGGCTTCCGGGGGCAGGGCGATGATCTTGGTGGCAGCACATTCCTCGACTTCCTCGTGGCTTTGACGCTGACCGGATTCATCCTCGTCCAGTTTGGCAAAGGCGGCGATCTGTCGCTCCGCTTCGCGCTTATCTTCTCGCTGGTCTGCCTCATCTTTCTGGTGTTTTCGCGCCTGCTGTTCCGGCAGCTCGTTCGCGTGGCGATGAAGCACAAGATCATCGGGCAGCGCGTGGCGATCTATGGCGCGGACCGGGAGGTGACGAGCCGGCTGCTGGAACTGCTGGAGATCGAGCGACTGCCCCACATCAACATCGTGGGTTTTGCGGACGACCGGCGCTCTCGGGTCGAGACGGGCATGATCGGGCGATTTCCGTATCTCGGCGGGTTCGACGAGATGCTGGGTCTCGCGCAGCAGGGGATGCTGGACCAGGTGATCGTGGCGCTGCCTCTGGTGCGACAGGAGCGGCTCAACCAGATCATCGAGCAGCTCAGTGCTGGCGCGATCGACATTTGCATCATGCCGCGCGAGTTCCTGGTGCTGCGCGATCGGTACAGCGTCAATTATATCGGCTCCCTGCCGGTGCTCAGCGTGTGGCAACTGCCGATGCGGGATTTCGACGGCGTTCTGAAGGAGATCCAGGATCGCCTTCTTGCGCTCATCGCCGTGATCGTGCTGGCGCCGCTGCTCATCCTCACCGCGCTCGCCATCCGGCTGGAGAGCAGGGGGCCGATCCTGTTCCGCCAGAAGCGCCTCGGCTTCAACAATCTGGAAATCGAGGTGCTCAAGTTCCGGTCGATGTATACCGATCGTCAGGATGTCAGCGGCGGCGAACGGACGCGCAAGGGCGATCCGCGGATCACCCGGGTAGGGCGCATCATTCGTCGCACCAGCATCGACGAACTGCCGCAGTTGTGGAATGTGCTCAGGGGTGAGATGTCCCTCGTTGGTCCACGGCCCCATGCCTTGGCGATGCGCGTCGGCGATGCCTATTATCACGACGCGGTCCGTGGATATGCGGCGCGGCATCGCGTGAAGCCCGGGATCACCGGCCTCGCGCAGGTGAGGGGCTTGCGCGGAGAGATCGATACGATCGAGAGAGCCAAGAAACGTGTCGAATATGACATCTATTATATCGAGAACTGGTCGCCCTTGCTTGATTTGCGGATCATCCTCGAGACTGTCGTGCGCCTGATCTGGGACAAGCATGCCTACTGAGGCTGTCCGCCAGCGTGAAGGGTCGTGCGAGCGGGCTGCCATGGCCGGCGCGTTGATGAGCGCGCTCAACTGCATCGCGCGGAGGGGATGAAGCGATGCAGGCGTTGATCGCTCAGGGCGTTCTCATCCTCTGGCCGCTGGTGGCTCTGGTCCTTTACATGACCATGTCGGCCGGACGGGCGACGATCTGGACGTTGCTCGCAGGCTATCTGCTGCTGCCGCGCGGGGTTGCGTTCGACCTTCCGGGCATCCCGGCCTTCGACAAGTCCACCGTCCCAAGCCTCGCAGCGTTCGTGCTTGCGCTGGCCACCTCGCGGCGGGGTGAGTTCAAATGGCCGCGCAGCAAGGCGCTGAACCTGCTGATGTTGGGTTTCGTCCTCACGCCCTTTGCCACGGCTTTGACCAACCGCGATTTTTACATGATCGGGAGCATGGCCTTCCCGGCGCTTGGTTTCAGAGAAGGGCTGTCCATGTCGGTCGGCCATATGATCACGCTGGCGCCGTTCGTGCTCGGCGCCGGTCTGCTGGGCAATGAGCGCGGCCATCGGCAGATCCTGCTCGCGCTGGTGATCGGCGCGCTAGCCTATTCCATCCCAATCATGCTCGAAGTCAGGCTCAGTCCGTTTTTGCAGCGATGGGTCTATGGCATCGAAGACGCCGAATATTTCCTGCAACAGATGCGGTTCGGCGGCTTTCGCTCGATGGTGTTCCTCGGCCATGGCCTGCTAGTGTCCACGCTGCTCGGTATGGCACTTCTGGCCGCACTCGGCCTGATGAAGATGCGAATGAAGTTGTTCGGACTGCCGATGTCCCTCATCGCGGCTTATCTGGCGGGCATCCTGATCCTGAACAAATCCGTCGGCGCAGTCGTCCTGGTCGCCCTGCTGGCCCCGATGTTGCTGCTGCTCAAGCGGCGCATGTTCCTGATCGCAATCGCCGGGTTGGCCATGATGGTCGTGACCTATCCCGCCCTGCGCGGGGCCAATCTGCTGCCGTTGCAGGACATCGTACAGACCGCTGCCTCGTTGAGCGCTGAGCGGGCGGACTCCTTCGATTTCCGACTGAGGAATGAAGAACTGTTGCTCGACCGGGCAGAGCAACGGCCTTTGTTCGGCTGGGGAACATTTGGCCGAAATCGTGTGATCGTGGTCGCGCATTGGGGAGGCACACTCGATGTCGCGGTGACCGATGGCACATGGATCATCGTCATCGGCATGCTGGGCTGGGTAGGCTATGTGCTATTCTTCGGTTTGCTGTCCTATCCCTTCTGGCGCGCTTTCCGATTGCGCCGCAGCGCGGTGCCGACAGCCAGCCTCGCACTGGTGGCGGTCCACATGTACAACGTGCTGGACTTGATCCCAAATTCGTCCATTCAGCCGATTACATGGCTGGTTGCGGGAGCGATCGCCGGACTGCGCCTAGACACGAGGCTCCGGACAGGCCAGCGCGATGCCCAGCCGGGCAGGTGAGCCATCCCGTATATCCGCCCGCCGTCAAAGGCGCTCTCGCGAGCCTAGCAGCATGGTGTGCCGCTGATCGCCGCAGGTGGAAACCTGTTGGTAGCTTTGCTCTTGGCAAAACCGAAAGATCGGTCAACCGGCGTACAACGGCGGGCTGCAGATAATCTACAGAGCAATATATAGCGGATCGGTAACGCGATGCGTTCGGCGGGGTGGTAAGCAGGAATTTAACCACACTTGGCAATCGAAGCTTTTTGGCTCTCTCCTAGGTTCGCTTCGGGACGCAATGAATCCCTACGGGGTTGGCAGGAAGTTGAAGCGTATGAACCGGGTGCGTAAAACGAAACTCAGGTTGATCGGTGCGATGGCACTGAGTTCGACAGTGATGATGGGCACGGCGGCAGTGGCTGCCAGCACAGCCAGCGCGTTTCTTCTCTATACGGCGTCAATCAAACTGAAAGGGCTCAATCTGGTGAAATGGGCCGATGTTCTCTCGGTTCTGACCCTTGCGTCGCTCCCGTCGACGTCCTCGGGTACCAAGCCGTCGGGCTCTTCCACGACAACGATTTCTACACCGGGTTCCGCGACCACTGTTGGAAGCGGGTCGGCGGTGTCGGGTGTGCCGCCCATGAAGCTGGGTCTGAACTTGACACCCCCGACTACCTACGTGGGAAACCGATCTTTTCTGAACTTGCTGGGGAGCTGGCTCATTGTCACACCCCAGGGTGCCTGGACTGACATGCCGCAGGACCGCCTAGATGCAAACAAGCGACTTGTCGATTTACGGCCGGGAGAACTCGGCATTCGAACGATGGCGATGCCTACCCGCAGCCTGTGGGGGGAAAGCGTGGATATTATCTGCCGCTGGCAAGGCGCGGGCAGTGTCAGTGTCGGTGGCGACCCTGTGAAGAATGCCAGGCAGTCTGGTAAGACCATCACCTTCACCTTCGTTCCAAAAAATGGCGCGGGAGCCTGGTTGCGTATCGCGAATATCAGCGCGTCCGATCCCATTCGCAACGCGGATTGTAGGGAGGTAGACGCGGACCCGAACGCTACTTTTGACCCCACCTATCTTGCCGAGGTGAAGCGCTACGGCGTGTTGCGTTTCATGAAATGGTCCTATGGCGGAGTGGAAGGCAATCTTCCGGTTCGCTGGGAGACGAGAAGTAAGCTGGGCGACGAAGTCGTCAATGGACCAGATGGTGTGGCGCTGGAATACATGATCCAGTTGGCCAACGAACTGAAGGCCGATCCCTGGTTCTGTGTTCCCTGGAACGCGGACGACGACTATGTGCGCAAGTTTGCAGAGCTCGTCCGCACGAGACTGGACCCATCGCTCAAAGCCTACGTGGAGGTCTCCAACGAGGTTTGGAATTACACTTACCCTGTGACCACGCAAGCTCTGAAGGAAGGCAAGGCTGCTGGTTTGTCCACCAATGATCATGGTGCAATGCTTTTGCGCTATTCCCAGAAGACTGGTGAAGTAATGGACATTTGGTCGTCGGTCTTCGCGGGCCAGATGCAGCGGATTGTACGCGTTATAGCGATTCAGACGGGCGCCTGGAATGCGAACTATGTCCTAAGTTACGGCGACACCGCAAAGAAAGTCGATGCGGTGGCGATTGCGCCTTACTTCGCAGCGAATTTGTCCGAGACCGCGCTTGATACGCCTGCAGCGGTTGACACTGTTTATGCGAACTTGGCCGCCGAAGTCACCGACCGCATCAGCGAATCAAAGAAGGTCAAGGACGTAGCGACCAAATTTGGCATTCGGACGATCACATATGAGGCCGGCCAGCACGTCCTCGGGTCGGCACCTTTAGATAAGATGGTCGCGCTGCAACGCGATCCGCGCATGAGCAAGCTCTACACTGCTTACCTCAAGCAATGGCGCGAACAGGTCGGCGATCTGATGGTGATGTTCTCTGACTATGGCGGCGGCAGCAAGTGGGGAAGCTGGGGGCAGCGGGACTATGTCGGCCAGCCCTTGAGCCAGGCGAATAAGGAGAATGCGGTGGAATTGTTCCGGCAATCCTACATCACGCGCTGATCCGTTGAGGCAAAAAATCGGAGGGTGGGCAGCACAAACGCTGTCCACCTTTTCCATTTTGCGCTTAGCTCGAACCCTTTCCAGCGGTCAGCGCGCCGCTTCCACCAAGACCCGCCCCTCTCTGCGCGGGTCATAGCCGCCGTCAACCACGCCATTGCGGATGATGACGGCATGAACACCGCTGTCTTCACCTTGTCCGGGTCGCAGGTCGATGCCGCGGGCCTTCAGGCCTGCCAGCGTGTCCGGCGAGAACTTGCTCACTTCACCCTGAAAGGCAGAGCCACGTGCGATGAGGTTGGGGAGGGCGAGGGCTTCCTGCATGGGGAGGTCCCAATCCACCGCAGCGACCAGCGACTTGCCCACATAAGCGAGAATGGCGTTGCCGCCCGCCGAGCCGATGGCGCCCGCGAAGTGGCCCGCGCGATCGACCATCACCAGCGGGATCATCGAGGAACGCGGGCGCTTGCCGGGGGCGACGGCGTTGGCTGCCGGCCTTCCGTCCGCATCCTGCGGCGTGAAGGAAAAATCGGTCAGCTGATTGTTGAGAAAGAAGCCATCGACCATGCGGCCCGTGCCGAAGATGGATTCGACGGTCGTCGTGATCGAGACAACATTGCCGCGCGCGTCGCCCACGATGAAATGGGAGGTGCCGCCGGGCTCATGGGTATCGTCGATGCCGGCGATCTGCGCACCGGGCGGCACGCCGGCCGAGGGCGGCGGCCCCGCGGTAGCGCCGATCAGCTTTGCCCGGCTGTCGACATAGGCGCTATCGAGGAGCCCGGCGACGGGAACGGCAGTGAACGCCGGATCGCCGACATAACGGTCGCGATCGGCGTACATCAGCCGGCTCGCCTCGGCGAACAGGAACCATGCCTGCGGGTCGGCTGGCCCGCGCTTGTCGATGTCGGTGCGTTCCAACAGGGAGAGCAATTGCAGGAAGGCGACGCCGCTTGACGGCGGCGGCGGTACGCACACGACGTAGACCCGGTAGGGATTGCACACAGCCTCACGCTTGATCGGACGGTAGGCCGCCAGATCAGCCAGCGTCATGCTGCTGCCGAGGGGGCCGGCAGCGACTCGCGTCACTATCCGTTGCGCGGTATCGCCGGCATAGAGCGCGGATGGCCCTTGCGCGGCGAGCCGTTGCAGAAATTCGGCATAAGCGGGATTGGCGAGCTGATCGCCGGCCTTCTTGATCGATCCGTCCGGGGCAGAAAAATAACGCCGCGCATCGGCCACCTGCATCTGGGGAAAATTGCCTTCCAGGAACTTGGCCAGGCGCGGCGTGATGGTGAAGCCGGTGCGTGCCGTCCGCTCCGCATCGCCGAAGAGAGATTTCCAGGGCAGGCTGCCATGCTCGTCATGAGCCAGGGCCAGCATCCGCACCGCACCCGGCACGCCGGTTGCCCGGCCGCTCACCAGCGCGTCGCGGAAGGGGATGGGCTTGCCATCGGCACCGAGGAACATGTCCGGCGTGGCACCGGCGGGCGCGGTTTCCCGGCCGTCATAGACGACCACCTTGCCTGTGCCGCCATCGAAGAAGGTCATGAATGCGCCGCCGCCCATGCCCGAGCTCTGGGGTTCGACAAGCGAGAGCATCGCCTGCACGGCAATGGCCGCATCGACAGCGCTGCCGCCCTGGCGCAGGATCTTCATGCCGGCTTCCGCTGCCAGCGGGTTGGACGCCACGACGAAATTCTGGGCTACCGGCGAAGCAGGACGCGGCGCTGTGCTCGAGCGGGGCGGCGCAGTCGTCGCACAGGCCGTCAGGGCTAGCGCGGAAAGGAAGCCGATGGCGGCACGGAAATGGAACATATGGCAAGCCCGCTTGGTTGTAATCGATGACGCTGCGCTGCAGTCGCGGCACAGTGGGGCGCGCACGATCCCGAAGCAAGGGGATGATGTGCGTATCTTGCCGGCGCTGCCGCCCATGCACGATCGGGCGCGCGGGCAGGGTGGCCCTCGCGCAACGGCGCGCTATATGGGATGTAAAGGCGCTCGCTGTCGGAGCAGCCGGTTCAAGGAGAGCGTTGCTTGCAGGCCCTCGAATATTTTCCAAGCCTGACCGCCATGTTTTTCACGCGCGCCATGGAGCGCGGCGAGCGGCCGTTCCTGTGGGCCAAGCAGGGCGAGCAATGGCAGCCGATCAGCTGGATGGAGACCGCCCGCCGGGTTGCTTCAATGGCAAAGGCGCTCAAGGCGCTGGGCGTCGCGCCGGGCGACCGGGTGATGCTGGTCTGTGAGAACCGACCGGAATTCTGCATTGCCGATTTGGCGATCATGGCGGCGGGCGCCATCACCGTGCCCACCTACACCACCAACACCACGCGCGATCATGAGCACATCATCGGCAATAGCGGCGCGCGGGCGGTGATCTTCTCGACCGCGAAAATCGGCGCTGCCCTGCTGCCCGCCGTCGTGCGCTCGCGGATCGAATTCGCGATCAGCATCGAGCCGATCAAGTCGATGCAGAACTCGGCTGTGCAGATCTGCGACTGGGCGACGCTCATCGCCGAGCATCCGGCCGATCCTGTCGCCTGCGCCGCCGAGCAGACGGCCACGCGCGATGATATCGCCTGCCTGATCTACACCAGCGGAACCGGCGGGGCGCCGCGCGGGGTGATCCAGCATCACGGTGCGATCCTTTGCAATGTGGAGGGCTGTGTCGACATCATTGCCGGTGATTTCGGCTGGGACGACGAGGTGTTCCTCTCCTTCCTGCCGATCAGCCATGCCTATGAGCATTCGGGCGGGCAGTTCCTGCCGATCGGGTTGGGCGGGCAGATCTATTATGCCGAGAGCCTGGAAAAGCTGGCCAGCAATATTGCCGAAACCCGACCGACCATCATGGTGGTCGTGCCGCGCTTGTTCGAGCTGCTGAAGACCCGCGTCACCAAGGCGGTGGAGAAGCAGGGCAAGGTGCCCGCGCTGCTGCTGGAGCAGACACTGCGGCTGGGCGCCAAGCGGGCCGAGAGGGGCGGCACGCTGCCCGTGTGGGACAAGCCGCTCGAGGCCGTGCTCAACCGGACGATCAATCCCAAAATCCAGGCCCGGTTCGGCGGCAGGATGAAGGCGCTCGTGTCCGGCGGTGCGCCGCTCAACCCGGAGGTGGGGACCTTTTTCCAGTCGTTCGGTCTCACCTTGCTGCAAGGCTATGGCCAGACGGAGTCGGGACCGGTGGTAAGCTGCAATCGTCCCTCGGTCGGGCTGCGGATGGACACGGTGGGGCCGCCGCTCAAGCATGTGGAGGTGCGCATTGCCGAGGATGGCGAAATCCTCGTGCGCGGCGAGCTGGTAATGAAGGGCTATTGGAACAACCCGGCGGAAACCGCGCGGGCCATCCAGGATGGCTGGCTGCACACCGGTGATATCGGCCGGTTCGACGATGCCGGGCGGTTGATGATCACGGACCGCAAGAAGGACCTGATCGTGAATGACAAGGGCGACAATGTCGCCCCGGCCAAGCTGGAGGGCATGCTGACCCTGCAGCCGGAAATCGGGCAGGTGATGGTGCATGGCGACCGGCGCCCGCACATCGTGGCGCTGATCGTGCCCGATCCGGACTGGCTCAAGACATGGGCACAAGCGCAGGGCAAGCAAGCCGATCTTGCAGCGCTGCGTGAGGACCAGGTGCTGCATGGGGCGATCAGGGCCGCGGTCGATCGCGTCAATATCGACCTGTCCGTGATCGAGAAGGTGCGGCGCTTTGCGTTGGCGGACGAGCCGTTCACGATCGACAATGAGATGCTGACGCCCAAGCAATCGATCCGCCGCCACGTGATCCGGGCACGCTATCAGGCGCGGCTGGACGCGCTTTACAAGGCGTGACGGCTGCCCGGCGTGTTACTTGCCGGGCGTGCGATAGGGAATGAAGTCGCCCAGTGCACAGCTGCCGGTCATCGCGCCCGAAGGCAGGTTCACCACGCGGGCGATGTCGCCCCGGCAGTATTGCGACGAACTCATGCGGTTCATGACCAGCGTGTCGCCGCGCGAGATGCCGGTGCAGCTCCCCTGCAGACGGTTGAGATAGACCTGATCCTTGCTCACGACATAGACCAGGGTGTTATCGCCGATGGACCGCAGGCGGCTGCTGTCGAATGAGGTCACGCAGGAGACGGGCTCGCCCGCCGTCTTGCCCTCCAGCAGACGCTCCAACTCCTGCGTTTCGCGTTCGCTGAGCCTCGGTTCGGGAGCGGGACCCGCCGTCGCGCAGGCGGCCAGCGGCAGGACCGCCAATGAGAGACACAATCTGTTCATCATCTCCGCTCCTCTCGCGTCCTTCTGTCTCGCGAAACTAGCAGATTTCCGGCTGTCTCGCATCTTGTATGACGGATACGAATGTGCGGGCCCTTGGTTGCGCAGGCCAGGACAGAGCGCCGTGGCCTCTATTGCCTAGCCCCTGTCCTTGGCCGCGCGCCGGCTGGCCAGTTCCTCCACGCTTTGGGCGCGCATGAAGGGGTTGGTGGCGCGTTCCAGCGCGATCGTTGTGGGAACGGTGGCCTCGTCGCGCGCGCGGGCAGCTTCGACCTGCGCGAGGCGATCCGCGATGGCCTCATTCTGCGGTTCTGCCTGAAGGGCGAACTTGCCGTTGGAGAGCGTATATTCGTGCGCGCAATAGACCTGGGTGTCGTCGGGCAGGGCCTCGAAGCGTCGCATGTTGGCGTACATCTGCGCGGGCGTGCCCTCGAAGAGCCGGCCGCAACCCATGGCGAACATCGTATCCCCTACGAAGATCATGGCATCTTCCGCAAAGTGATAGGCGACGTGGCCGGCGGTGTGTGCGGGCACCTCCATCACCACCGCTTCATGGTTGCCCAGCCGCACCCGGTCGCCTTCGCGTGCCGGGCGATCGACATTGGGGATTTTCGCGAGTTCGGCGGCGGGCGCCGTGACGGTGGCGCCGGTCGCTGCTACGATGCCCGCATTCCCGCCGATATGATCGCCATGCCAGTGCGTGTTCCAGATCTGGGTGATGGACCAGCCGCGCGCCTGCGCGGCCGCCAGCACCGGCTCGGCCACCGAGGGGTCGACGACCAGCGTCTCCCCGCTCGGCTTGTCATGAACCAGCCAGACATAATTATCCGACAGAACCGGAACACGCAGGATTTCGAGCGTGCTCACCATTCACCCGTGTTCGGCATCGACGCCCAGGGTTCGGCCGGTTCGAGATGGCCATCCTGCAGCAGCTCGATGGAAATGCCATCGGGCGTGCGGACAAATGCCATATGGCCGTCCCGGGGCGGGCGGTTGATGGTCACGCCATTGTCCATGAGGCGCTGGCAGGTCTCGTAGATATTCTCGACCCGATAGGCGAGGTGGCCGAAATTGCGCCCGCCGCCATAGCTTTCGCCGGCGCTGCCGTCTTCCGGCGGCCAGTTGTAGGTCAGTTCCACCTGCGCATCCTCATCGCCCGGCGCGGCGACGAAAACGAGCGTGAAGCGACCTTTCTCATTATCGAAGCGACGGACTTCCTTAAGGCCGAGCAATTCGAAAAAGCGCAAGGTTGCGTCGATGTCGGTGACGCGGATCATGGTGTGGAGATATTTGGGCATGGTGCAGCTCTTTCCTTTGGTCCCGCGTCAGCAACGGTTCAGCACAAGAGTGAGATAGTCACCTCTCAAATAGGCGTCTCGCGGTCGCGGGAAAAGAGAGGAATGCGCACAATGGTTTGGCTGCAGGACATGAACAAGGTCGCTTTGGCAGGTGCTGTGGTGCTTGCGGGCGGCATGATCACCGGTGGCTACCTGCTTGGGGATGGCCTGCGGCGTGCCCACACAGCTGACCGATCCGTCACGGTGCGGGGCCTCGCCGAGCGGAATGTCACCGCAGACCTCGCGACCTGGACCATCGCCTATTCCGCGACCGGCACTGACCTTGCCAGCGTGCGGGCGGAGATCGAGGGCAATACGGCTGAACTGCGCGGCTACTTCAAGAGCCTCGGCTTCCCGGACAATGCGCTGACCGCGACCGGGGCCGGGGTCAATCAGTTCATCAACAATGGCGTCCCCAACATCACGATCACCCAGCGGATGCAGTTGCGCACGACCGATATCGAGCGGGCGCAAAAGGCAGTGGCCAATCAGTTCGATCTCGTGCGGCGCGGCGTGACGCTGCAGGAAGGTTCGGCGATGAGCTACAGCTTCACCAAGCTCAACGATATCAAGCCGGAGATGGTCGCCGCCGCGACCAAGGATGCGCGCTCCTCCGCAGAACAGTTCGCCAAGGATAGCGGCACCGGCGTGGGCGGCATCAAGAGCGCGACGCAGGGCTATTTCTCGATCGAGCCGCGCGATGGCGAGACATCCGGCGGCTATGGCGCGGCCGACACGCCCTTCAAGAAGGTGCGGGTTGTGACGACGGTGGACTTCTACCTCGATTGACTCCAGCGCGCGTCAGCGACCGCTGTCGGTGGCTGACGCGCCCTCGGCGGCGGGGGCCGGCTCGCCGCTCAGCTGGGCGAGATAGTCGGTGGCCTGCCGGGCAATATCGCTATCGCGCGCAGCCAGCTCCTTGCTGCGGCTGAAGGCAGCGCGGGCGCCGGCATCATTGCCTGAGAGCGCCAGAATGATGCCCTGTTCCAGCGCAATGGCGGCATCGTTGCGGGCGCGGCTGGCGGCTTCCTCGATATGCAGGCGAGCCAAGGGCAGGTCGTCCATGCGCCGGGCCAGCGTGGCCGAGAGGAGCCATGCGAGCGGATCGGCGGCGGCCAGCACGATCGCCTGATCGAGGTCGGTACGGGCGCCGGGCAGATCGTTGGCACCCACGCGGGCGCGGGCGCGATCCAGATAGATTTCTCCGGTCGCGAGCGTCTTGGGCAGGGGGCGCGAGAGCGCCGCGTCCAGCGCCCGCAGTGCGCGTGGCGTTTCTTCCGCGATCAGTGCCGCGTTGCCGGCCTGCGACCACAATCGCGCCTGCGTTACCGCGTCGAGGCCCTTGAAGGTCGCGCCATCCTCGAAAGCCTTTGCCGCGTCGCTCCAGCGCCCGGCCTGGCCGAGCGCATAGCCCCGGCACTGCGCGGCATAGGCGCCGCCATTGGCCTTTGCCCAGCTTTCCGCATCGGCAATGCCCTCGGAGGGGTTTGCGTTGGCGCGCTCCAGACAGGTGGCGAGGCGGGGTGCAATGGCGGGCGGGACGACGGCGGCCAGTTCCGTGCTGTCATTGCCGGCGCGTTCCGCGGGCACCTGCTCGATCCAGGGGCGCTGCTCTCGCTGCTCGGCCTCGGCGCGGCGCATCTCGTCTCGTCGCCGCAGCAAGGCCTCGATCTCGGGATCATGCTGGGGCACGCTCGCTTGGGCGAGCTGGGCGAGGGAAAGCGCGGCGGCAACGAGCATAGGCAGGGTCAGGACTCCACGAGGCGCGCGACAGTCGCGATCAGCAGGGCAATGTCCTGCGGGCGCGAGAGCCGATGATCGCCATCCTTGACGAGCAGCGTCTGCACATCGGCTGAACGAACCTGCTGCGCGATCCGCACGGCGATCTGCCAGGGGACGTCGGCATCGGCCTGGCCCTGCAGCAGCCGCACCGGGCCATCGATCGCGATCTCTCCATCGAGCAGCCGCAGCGCCTCACCCGACTCCCAGAAGGCGCGTGTGGTCACATAGGGCTGGTCGCCATAAGGCGTAGGCTCGATCAACTTGCCGTCGCGCTGCAGGGTCGCCTTCTGCGCGGCATCAAAGCCCCAATCGGTAAAGTCCGGCGCGGCGGCGATGCCGACCAGGCCGGCGACGCGCGCGCCCAAATCGCGGGCGAGCAGCAGGGCCAGCCAGCCGCCCATGGAGGAGCCGACGAGGATGACTGGCCCGGCGGGGACGCAATGATCGATCACGGCGCGGGCATCGTCGCGCCAGCTGGCGAGTGTGCCGTCCTCGAACCGCCCTTCGCTTTCGCCGCAGCCGGCATAATCCAAACGGAGCATGGCGCGACCTTGGGCGGCGGCCCAGTCGTCCAGCGCGAGCGCCTTGCTGCCCATCATGTCCGACATGTAGCCGGGGAGGAACACGATCGTCGGCCCTGTGCCGGGCCGGTGGCGGTAGGCGAGGCGCAGGCCCGCGGCGTTGGGCAGGAAGGCGGGCGGTGCGCTGGTGATGTCGTCAGTCATGACGCTGCCCTTATCAGAACGGGAAGCGGCTGGCAGGTGCGACGTCCTTGTCATCCTTGCAGGCATTCACGATGGCACGCCATTCCGCCGGAGTCAGTGCGGCCTCATAGCGGTGGCCCTTGCGCGCCGAGGCTTCGAATGCCTTGCGCCGTTCGGCAGAGATGGGGTGCGACGCCATGAGATTGGCGGCACGCTCGATCTGCTCCCCGCCGTCGCCTCCCCCGAGGCGTTTAAAGAAAGCGGCGGTGGGCAGGGGCGATATGTCGGCCTTCTGCAAGGCGCCGATAGAGTAGCTGTCCGCCGCCCGCTCGGCATCGCGGCCATAGCTCAGGGACAGCAGGCCGTTGGCGGTGTTGCCGAGGTCGCCGCCGAACCCGCCCAGCACGATGCTGAGGCCAAACTGACGGATCAGCGCCGTCATCGTGTCGCGGTTGCGGACATGGCCGATCTCATGGGCGAGGATTCCCGCCACTTCATCGGGGGACTGCGCATCCTGAATGAGCTGGTCGAACAGCAGGATGTGGCCGCCGGGCAGGGCGACCGCATTGACCATCTTTACATTGGCGATGCCGATGCGGCGGATGGGTACATCTTCCCCGAGCTTGCGCTGGAGCTTGTCGAGCGCGGCGCGGCTCTGCGGGGTCTGGCACAGGCGACCGCCGAAATCGCCGATCATGGCATCGCCGAGCCGTTGCTCCCAGCTGAGCGGAACATGCGGCGCGATCCAGTCGGGCGCGCGGAGGACGGCGTAGACGACGCCCGCCGCGATCACGGCGAAGAGCGCCAGTGCCCGCCACAGGCCGACACGGTCGATCCAGCGGCCATAACGTGCGGGGAGGGGCAGGTGGATCGCGAAGTCCTGCGGTGGCGCGCCGGTGAAGCCGAGCCGCCAGCCATGCTGCCCGCGCAGGCCGTAAATAGAGCGCCCGCCGCTGCCATCGACCGGCACCAGATCGCCCCAGCGGTGCGGGCCGCTTTTGTTCAGACCCCAGCGGAGCGTGAACGTCTCTGCTGTCCATTCGAGAACCGGATGATGGCGCGTCGCGCTGGTACCATCATAATGCCAGATGGTCTCGTCCGGGCCGGCCTGGGTCATGCGCGCGCTATGGTGCTAGATGGCGCCGATGTCGAACGCATCGGCAAGGCCCTCGCCCTGACCCGGCGCATTCGTGCTCGACTGGGTGAGAGAGGAGAGGCTGATCTCGCCGCTGGCATCGAGATGAACGATGAAGAACTTCCAGTGCCGATAGGAGAGGAAGACGAGGCCGATGCCGAGCGTCAGCACCACCAGCGCGATGTCGCCAAGGATGAGCTTGAACCAGTCCTTGGTGCGGGCCGAGAAGTGGAAATCGAGCGTCGAAAGTGACAGGCTGCTCACGGCCACGCGGAAGAATTTGGCGTAATAGGCCAGCGCAAAAAAGCCGATGATCGTATAGATCAGCAGCACCATCAGGATCATCGCGAGCACGAAGGCGAGGCCGGGTTGGGCCTGCGTCTCGGGATCGAAACCGCCACGCATCGCAGCGCCACCACCTGCAAAGATGAGTACGGCCATGACGGCAAAGATGATGAACGGCAGCAGGTAGAACAGCAGGAATCGGCGGAAGATCTGGCCAGGCATTGCCGCCGCGCGGAAGGGATGGGGGCCAAAGCTCATCGCGTTCCAGCGGTCGTTCCACAGCGAGGTCATCGACCAGGGAATGAGCAGGCCGATCACCATCCACGCGACGATGTTGCGCCAGACATAGGACCAGCCATAGGCCCAGCCCTTGTCATTGCTGCCGCCGCGAATGCCGTGCCACCATGTGCGGCTGAGGCGATAGCGCAGCATCCGCATGCGCGCGACGCCGGCGAGGTAGAAGATCACCATGAATGACGCGAGGCCCAGCACGCCAGCGAGCGGGGCCTGCCCCCGCAGCACCATCGCCTGCATGCCAAAGTTGAGAAACAGGAAGGGGATGCCGAAGAGCACCAGCACGATCAGGAAGCCGATGAGCAGTTCAACGCCGGTACCGGTCCATTCCAGCCGCTCGTCGATGAAGCGGGTGCGGCTCCACAAATAGCGGCGAGTCCGCGTCGTCGCCCAGAAGCGATAGACGCCCAGCGTCACGATGGTCAGCAGCAGATTGGTGAAGGCAATCGGGGCGTATTCCCGCCAGCTTCCTTCAAAACCGAATGCACGGTCGGTCTGGTCGTTCATTGGCAATGGTCCCCCGGCTATTGCGCGGGCGACCAGACACCGGATGCGGCTGAGCTGTCAAGTGACTGAGAAAAAAGGGCGGGGCGCGGAGAGGGGCGCCCCGCCCGGCACTCACAGGGCGAGGGAGACGGTGAGGCGTATGTCGCGCCCGGCGAGCGGGGCGTAATCCTTGAGCAGGCTGGCATGGCGCCGCGCCTCGACATCGAAGATGTTGTTGGCTTGCAGGGAGAAGGAAACCTGCTGGTTCGCGATGGCGGGTTTCCAGGTCAGCCCGGCGTTGACGAAGGTGTAGGCCGGCGTAACGGTCTCGCGCGCGCTTACCCGATCCTGCTTGAAGGCCTGTTCGATCTCGCCGCGCACAGACCATTCGCCGGCATCGAGCGTGGCACCGCCAAGCAGCCGCAGCGGCGGGATGCGCGGCACGGGCTCGCCGCTGTCGAGCGTTGCGCGCGTGAAGTCGGCCAGACCATCCAGGCGCAATTCGGTGCGGCCGAATGTCGCCGCCGTCCAATCCGCCTGAATCTCCGCGCCATAATATTCCGCGCCGGATTGCAGATAGGCAAAGCAGGGGAATTCGAGCGAGGTCGCGCCGCTGGCCTCCAGACAGGCGCTGTCATCGACGATGGAATCGTAAATGAAACGGTCGAACTTGTTGTAGAAGCCCGAGACGGTGAGGTGGAAGTCCTGGCCCCGCCCGTGCAGCGTACCCTCGACGCCCCAGCCGCGCTCGGTGCCGAAATTCGGGTTGCCAAGCTCAAAAGCCTGCGTGCCGGCATGGTTGCCGCGCGCGAAGAGTTCGTCTGCCGTGGGTGCGCGCTCGACCCGGGAGAGGTTGACGCCGACCCGCCAGTCAGTCGCGATGGCATAGCTGGCGCCGAGCGATCCCGACACCGTGTCGAAGTTGCGGCGATAGTCCGGCGAGCCAAGGTCGCTGTCCTGCGCCGCCTCGATGCGGTTGTGCTCGAACCGCGCGCCGGCCTCCAGCCGCACCTTGCCGAGATCGAGCGCCTGCAGCGTGAACAGGCCCCAGGTCTCGCTGTCGATAGCCGGCAGGAACTTCTCCTCGCCTTCGATGTGGCTCTTGCGCAGCAGCATCTGGCCGCCGATCGCGCCTTCCCATCCGCCGCGCCGCGCCTGTACGAGATCGAGCCGGGTTTCGAGGCCTTGCGTGAAGAAGCGGGTGTGGATGTCCTGCCCGTCAAGCGACATTTCGGCATGTTCGTAATCGGCCCAGCCGGCGCGCAGGCGGATCTGGTCGAGCAATCCGCCGCCCACATTCACTTGCGCGCGCAGATCGGCACGGGTCTGCTTCATCTGGATTTTGACTTCCTCGGCGCCATGCTCGTGCTCCCCTTCTCCGCCCTCGATCGCGCCTTCGTCCTCATGATCCTCGTGCGTCACGTAGCGGATCGGCAGGCCGTAGGTGAATTGCGAGCGCCCGACCGAGAAGCCGAGGGACCCGCCGGAATCGATGTAGTTGAGGCCGCCGGTGTAGCTCCAGCCTTCGATGGCGGAGTTAGGGATGCGCCCGCGCAGCCCGGCGAGGTTGCGGATATCGGCTTCGTCGCTTTCCAGCGCTTCGGCGCGCGGCTCGGTGCCCAGCACATAGCCGCCGCTGCGCAGATCGCCGGTTTCGATCCAGCTGCCATCGGCATGGAAGACGAAGCCGCCGCCCAATGCAATGTCGGTCTTGCCGGCGAGCGATTTCTCGCGGGCGGCGCTGCCGAATGTGCCGGTAGCGGCCAGATCGAAGCCGCCTTCGGGCAGATGTGTGGGAATGCGCGTGTCGATGACATTGACGACGCCGCCGACCGCGGACGAACCATAGAGCAACGCTGCAGGGCCGTGGAGCACCTCGATCCGGTCGGCGAGCAGCGGATTGATTGCGACGGCATGGTCCACCGAGGTGGCGGACGCGTCGAAGCTGCCGATCCCATCGGTGAGCAGGCGGATGCGGTCGCCCGAGAAGCCGCGCAGGATCGGGCGAGAGGCGCCAGGACCGAAGGATGTGGAAGAAACGCCCGGCTGCCGGGCCAGCGTTTCGCCCAGGCTCGGGCGGATGTCGCGGGCCAGCTCCTCGCCGGTGAGGACGGATGTGCCGCCCAGCACATCGATATGCGAGCGGGGGATGATCGCGGTGACGACGATGTTCTCCGGCCGATCGTCATGGCCATGCGCTTCGCCGGTATCCGGCGGCGGCTGGCGCTGCGCCAGAGCAGGGGCTGCTAACAGCGCGGCGCTGGAGAGAAGGGCGGAGAGGGCGGCGGTATGCGCGAGGCGCGGACGGAAATTGCTTTTCATATGATATAACGTAACGAGTGGAAAAATGCTGCGCAAGCGAAATATCGTTCGGCGTTCGCTTCGTGCAAATTTTCACGCGGCAGCAGGGCGGGGCGCGTCAGGCGCGCCGAAGACGCGGCATCCGAGGGGAACCGGCGTCGCTCGCGACCGAGCGGACGCTCTTATCGCGTGCGGCTGGACCCGCCGCCTGCCGACTGAGCGGACGCAGCAGCGCTTGAGGCATTGCTCGCTGCCATTTCCGTCGGCTCCGTCTTCGCAGGCTCAGGAAGGCCGGCGCGCAGGCGCTTGAGTTCGGCAAGGCGGCCCTTGAAGGCGCGTAGTTCGGCGCCGGCCAGTTGGGCCGTCTCCGTGAACTTCACGCTCGCCGGATTGATCGTGCGGCCATTGCGATAGAGCTCGTAGTGCAGGTGCGGCCCCGTGGAGAGGCCTGTCGAGCCGACATAACCGATGACCTGCCCACGCTTGACGCGCTGGCCAGCGGCGACGGCAATGCGGCTCATATGGCCATAGCCGGAACCAAGGCTCCCACCATGCTCGATCTTGACGTACTTGCCGTGGCCGCCGTGCCAGCCGGAATAGGTCACCCGGCCGTCGCTCACCGCGTAAATGGGTGTGCCAGTGCTGGCGGCGAAGTCGAGGCCAGCATGCATCCGGCTGTAGCCGAGGATCGGATGCCTGCGCATGCCATAGCCGGAGCTCTGTCGTCCGCTTACCGGACGGGCGAGAACGCCGCGCCGCTCACCGACGCCGGATGCCTCGAACCACTGCGCGCGGCCGGCCTGCGTCCAGCGCAGCAGGTTGATGTCCTTGCCTCGCTGCCGCTGGAGGCCTGCGAACAGCAACTCTCCGGTCTCGCTTTCGCCGGTTGCGGCGCGGCGGTGGGCGACAATGATATCGAACGTATCGCCAGCCCGCAGGCCGTTGCCGACATTGACCTGCGCCGACAGCACTTTGAGATAGGCCTGGATCGTCGACGGATCGGCGCCGGCTGCGCGGGCGGAGCGGTAGAGGCTGTCACCCACCTGGCCGCGAATGCGCAGTGGCGTGTTGTCCACAATGATGGGAATGCGGCGCAGCGCCAGCGCGCCATCCTGCCGGGTGATTTCCAGCGCCAGCTCGAGCTTCGCGCGGAGGGACAGATGATCCAGCGGGCGCGCGACATTGCGATTGGCGCGCCGGCCGAGCACGATGCGCACGCGGGTGCCGGGCGCGATCGTGGCAGGATCGACGGCCTGCCGGATCAGCGCCATCGCCGCGCTGGCGTCATTGCTGCTGATGCCTGCGCGCGAGAGGGTGTGGGCGAAGCTGTCACCAGTGCCGACGGCCGCATCCAGCTCGATCTGCGGGCGCTCGGGCGTCTCGCGCAGCGGCGCGACCAGATCGGTCGGTCCCATGCGCTTGCCTGTATCGGCCCCGAGCGCCGAGGCGCTGATCATCTGCGAGCGATACTGGTCCAGCTGCTCGGTCGAGAGCGGCGCGGGTTGTGCGCCGGGAACGGTCAGAACGCCGGGCGCGGACATCACCATGATGCCGCAGAGCGAAAAGCAGGTGATGAGACCGCGCCACCAGGTCCGGCTGCCGATGTTCTGGCCAAGATCGGGCGCGAGATCGACGCGATGCGCCCAGTCCTGCACTCGCTCGCGCCAGTCGACAGAACGGAGCGGTGCGAGCACCTTCGCCGGGCTGTTAAGCCAAAGCGTACCGGTGCCGGCGCCCTGCGTGGGGCTAAGCTCGATCTTCTGAAACACGAATTGATGCGCCCCTGACGGCTTCTGCCACGCTGTCGCGACTGCCAAACGTCGCGCTTTGTTTGTAAACGCAGCGGGTTAAAGTCAAATAAAGACACAATATCGGCCCATAGCTTGCGGCGAGTTGTGCGCAATCGTCGGCTGATTGCGGAACCATCCCTAATTCATGCGCCGTCTGGATTGAGCCTTGCCGTGAGCCACGGCGCGTTCCATGTGTCAGCCAATCATGTCGAGCTACGAGCCTGCAGCTCTCAAGGCGGTCCTGGGACCGACCAACACGGGCAAGACCCATCTGGCGATTGAGCGGATGTGCGGCCATTCGAGCGGGCTCATGGGGTTTCCGCTCCGCTTGCTTGCGCGTGAAGTTTACGAGCGCGTAGTGCGAATCAAGGGCGCCGACCAAGTCGCGCTGCTGACCGGCGAGGAGCGAATCGCGCCGCCCGGCGCCCGTTATGTGCTGGCGACTGCCGAGGCGATGCCGGTTCGCGGCGGCTTCGGCGCGTTCTCGGACTTCGCGTTCGTCGCCGTGGATGAGATCCAGCTCGCCGCCGACCCTGAGCGCGGCCACATCTTCACGGACCGGATGCTGAATGCCCGTGGGCGCGAGGAGACAATGCTGCTCGGCTCGGCGAGCATGGCGCCCTTGGTGCGCACGCTGCTGCCCAAGGCGGAAATCGTGACGCGGCCGCGCTTCTCCACCCTGCGCTACAGTGGGCCGCAGAAACTCTCCCGCCTGCCGCGCCGCTGCGCCGTCGTCGCTTTCTCCGTCGAGGAGGTGTACCGCGTCGCTGAAATGCTGCGCCGGCATCGCGGGGGCGCGGCGATCGTGATGGGGGCGCTCAGCCCTGCGACGCGCAATGCGCAGGTCGCGATGTTCGAGGCCGGAGAGGTCGATTATCTGGTCGCCACCGATGCCATCGGCATGGGGCTCAATCTTAACGTCGATCACGTCGCCTTCGCGTCGCTCCGCAAGTTCGACGGGCGGCGGACACGCCGCCTGACCGTGTCTGAAATGGCGCAGATTGCCGGGCGCGCCGGGCGGCACCAGCGGGACGGGACATTCGGCGATGTCGGCGCGGCGGATGGCGAGCCGGCCTTTTCTGCCGAGGAGGTGGAGCGGATCGAGGAGCATCGCTTCGAACCCCTCGAGCAGATTTTCTGGCGGGAAGCGGACCTGCCGATGGATGATATCGACACGCTGATCGAGGCGCTGCTGGATCGTCCGGAGCGCGCGGGCTTGCGCGCGGCGCCCGAAGCGATCGACCTAGCGGTGCTGCAATATCTCGCCGACCTGCCGGACGTGCGCGCACGGGCGCGGGGCCGGGGGCAGGTCGCGCGGCTCTGGGCTGCATGCTCCGTGCCAGATTTCCAGAAGCTCGGCATCGAGCATCATGCGCGGACCATCCACCGCCTGTGGACGTGGCTGAGCCAGGGCAGCGGCCATATTCCGCAGGATTGGTTCGCAGCGCAGCTCGCCCGGTTGGACAATGTGCAGGGCGATGTCGATGCGCTGGCCGGGCGGATCGGTGCCGTGCGAATCTGGGCCTATGTCGCGCAGCGCGACGATTGGCTGGCCCAGCCTGTCGAGATGGCGGCGCGCGCGCGGGCGCTGGAAGAGCGGCTTTCCGATGCGTTGCACGGCGCATTGAAGCAGCGTTTCGTCGATCGGCGCGCCTCCGCCTTGCTTCGGCGCGGCGGTGATGCCAAGGCGTTTTTGTCAGTGGACGTCGACGGCGCAGGCAATGTAACAGTCGATGGTCACAGGATCGGCACGATGCGGGGCTTCCGCTTCATCGTCGATCCCTTGGCGAGAGCGAATGAGAAGCGGCTGCTGCTGGCCGCTGCCGAACGGAGACTGGGTGCGCATTTGAACGAGATGGCTCAGGCATTGCTGGCGGTGGACGATAAAGCGTTCACTCTCGCCAGCCCTCCCGGCGGTGATGCGCAGATCATCTGGAACGGGCACCCGGTCGCGACATTGAAGGCAGGGCAGCGTCTGCTCGCGCCTGAAATGACGCTGGATGCGGGGCTCTCCAGCCTTGTGCCGGAAATTCAGCAGGGCGTGCGCGATCGGCTCGCGCTCTGGCTCAAGAATCAATTCGAGCGCCACATTCCGGCGCTGCTGAAGATGGAGGCCGGCTCCACGGACGCCGAACTCCCCGCGACCGTGCGCGCGGTGCTCGCGCAACTGGCGGACGCCGGCGGCATCGTACCGCGCAACACGCTGGATGAAGCGCTCGGGCAGGTCGCCAAGGAAGACCGCACCCATTTGCGCAAGGCCGGCGTGGTGATCGGCGTCATGGATTTGTATCATCCCGGCCTGATGAAGCCGGCGGCGGCGCAATGGCGCATGGTGCTGCTCTCGCTGAAATCCGGCAAACCGTTGGTGGCGCTGCCCGCGCCGGGCGCGGTGTTGCTGCAGAGCGGTGGCGGCGAAGAGCGCAAGGCGAGTGCGCCGAGCGAACCGTTGGAAGCCGGCGACGTCGCAGCACCGGTTGAGCCCGAAGTCGAAGCGTCCGCGGAGGCTCCGGAAGCGGCCGGAGCTCCGGCATCCGAAACGCCGGTAGCTGCCGAGGCGCACGCACTTGCCAAGGTCGCCAAGCCTGTCGTGCCGATCGACGAGATTGGCGCGCGTATTGCCGGGTTCCGCAAGCTGGGCGAGGCCTGGCTGCGCATCGATATGGCCGAACGGCTCGCGCGCGGGGCGCATGAGGCGATTGCCGCCGGCAAGCCCTATGGCGCCGACGATCCGACCATCGTCTCCATTGGCCTGAATGAAGCGAGCTTCCTGGAACTGATGCGGCAGGCGGGGTTCCGCCCCGTGCCCGATGCGGCGGAAGGCGCGCCCAACTGGCAGTTCCGTGGCCGGCCCAAGCCCCGTCCGAAATTCGAGGGGCCGCGCAATCGCGGGGGCAATCGTCGTCCGGCGCAGCAGGGGCGGCAGGATAAGGATGGCCAGTCTCAAGCGGCCGGCGATGGCCCGCGCAACCGCCCGGATCGGCGCGGCAAGGCAGCCGAGGGTGGTCCGCGGCGTGAACGGGACAAGCGCCCCGATCGCGACAATCGTCCCGATCGCGGCCCACGGCCGGATCGTGGTCCGCGACCGGATCGTGATGGCGGAGGTCGCGAGCGGCCGATCGTGGCTACGGGCAAGGCGTTGGCGGGTCTTGGCGCCCTGTTCGGCCGAGAGGACTGACTTTCTGGCGAGGCAGCGGGATGAGGGCGCATCGACCAGTCATGGACCGAGTTTGCGCCTCGACAAATTCCTCTGGTTCGTGCGCCTGTCCCCCAGTCGTTCTAGCGCGCAGGCGCTCGCGGAGCGTGGCATCGTGCGCATCAATGGCCGCCGGATCGAGCGGGCGCACGCGCCGGTGCGTGTGGGTGACTTGCTCACCTTGCCGCAGGGCAATGTCATTCGCGTGATCCGCGTGGAACATCTGCCGGAGCGGCGCGGCCCGGCCACCGAGGCCCAGCTTTGCTACAGTGCGATCACGCCCGGCGCCGACCCGGATACGACGGTGATGCCCCGATAAAGTTAAGCTACGCGCAATCCTTGCCCTTGCCTGTTGACCCTGTGGCGGCGCGCGCATATCGCGATCAGCGAAAACCAAGCTAGGAAAGCCAGCCATGACCTATGTCGTGACCGACGCGTGCATTCGCTGCAAATATATGGACTGCGTGGAAGTATGCCCGGTGGATTGCTTCTACGAGGGCGAGAACATGCTCGTCATCAATCCCAACGAGTGCATCGACTGCGGCGTGTGCGAGCCGGAATGCCCGGCCGAGGCGATCCTACCCGATACCGAGAGCGGCCTTGAGCAGTGGCTGGAGGTGAACACCAAATATTCCGCCGAGTGGCCGAATATCACGACCAAGCGCGAACCCCCTGCGGATGCCGAAGAGCATAAGGGTGAGGACGGCAAGTTCGACAAATATTTCTCGCCCGAGCCGGGCGAAGGCGGCTGAGCCTTACGCTCAACTGACTGTATTCGCCTGCAATTGCGGGCGGATGTGGTCCCTCGCGATGCCGACCTATTGGCTCGCGAAGGACTAAGGGCGGGTTCGGAGCGAGCCCGCTACGGTTGGGCCAGATGAACTCTCCAGACCAGCGCGACACGCCATCCATAGTGTGTCGGTGTGCGATATGCCGCAAAATATCAGATTACCTCCGGTTAGGCTGGTAATTTTGTTGCGAATCTGTTAAACCCGCCGGGAAGTGACACCCCTCGTCACTCAGGAGTATTCGCGCATGGCCTGTGGCTGGCACCTGCACATCTGCATTCTCGCAAATCTGCATTCTCAACGTGCCGCGTAACTCAGCCAAGAATACAAACAGATAGAAGAAAGGTTCGCAAGAATGGCTGCAAAAGCGCTGTCTTTTGATGTCGGCGACTATGTTGTCTATCCGAAGCACGGCGTCGGCCGGGTGATCGAGCTGCAAAGCCAGAAGATCGCTGGGATCGACCTCGAGCTTTATGTGCTGCGTTTCGAGAAGGAGCGGATGACCCTCCGCGTCCCGACGAACAAGGCCGAAAGCGTGGGGATGCGCAAGCTCTCCTCGGACAAGACACTGGGCGAGGCACTCGAAACCCTCAAGGGCAAGCCGAAGGTGAAGCGGACGATGTGGTCGCGCCGCGCACAGGAATATGAAGCCAAGATCAATTCCGGCGATCTGGTGTCGATCGCGGAAGTGACGCGCGACCTGTTCCGGGCGGACGATCAGCCCGAGCAGAGCTATTCCGAGCGTCAGATCTTCGAAGCCGCCTCCAGCCGTCTGGCGCGTGAACTCGCGGCGATGGAAGAGGTGGACGAGGCGACGGCTCTGAAGAAGATCCTCCAGATCCTCAATGAGGCTGCCCCGAAATATGCCAAGGAACGCGTCGAGTAATCGAGGCTTCTTCCTTACAGAACAAGAGACGGCGCCCCTTATGGGCGCCGTTTTTTGTTGGGGCGCGTCCACGCCAGGGGCATCGTCCATAGTCACCTCGTCACGATGGGGGCTCGTGTTGGCGACTTGGGGCGACACATCTGCTATGCTCGCGCTCATGAACTGCTTCGGGGGATGACCGTCATGACATCAGGTGCCGCGCGCCGGGCGATCCGGCTGCTGATGCTCGTGGCTGCCGCTGGCGGACTGTCAGCGGCCAATGCAGCGAACCGCACCTATATCGTGACCGACTTCGAGAGCATCCGCGTCGAGGGACCATTGGAAGTCTCCCTTGAAACCGGACGCGGGGCGTCCGCGCGGGGCGAGGGAGATCGTGCCACGCTGGATGCCCTGCAACTGACGGTGTCCGCGCGCACGCTGACGGTGCGCCTCCGCGCGCCCGTGGCCGGCGCTTCAGGGGCGCGGAGCGACCGGGGCACGGCGCGGCTCGCTCTCACAGTGCCGAGCTTGCGCCGCGTGCAACTTATGGGCTCCGGTTTGCTGCGCGTGAAGGGCCTCAACAAGGCAGCTGCCGATGTAAACCTCGTGGGCAGCGGTCGCATCGAGGTGAGGGGAATCGAGCTCGACGATCTCAAGCTCGTGCAGGGCGGTGCGGGCAGCACGCTCCTGTCCGGGCGAGCGCGCAAGGTGCAGATCGGTCTCTCCGGCAGCGGCACGCTCGATGCGAGCGACCTGCGGGTCGTGGACCTTGACCTCGCGGTGGATGGCGCCGCGACGGCCGAAACCTTTGCCGAGCGAACCGCCAAAGTGATGCTGGTGGGAACCGGCAGCGCGGTGGTGGAGGGGCGCCCTGCCTGTACCGTGCGCCAGGTCGGGAGTGGTCTGGTGCGCTGCGGACGCCCTGCGCCTTGAGGTAAAAGAAAGGGCGCCGGAAACCCGACGCCCTGTCCTTATGCAATTCTGGCGGTCAGGTTGATCAGGCGAACTGAACCTTCGCGGCGCGGCGGCGCATCAGCATGCCTGCCAGGCCGAGACCGGCGACCATCAGTGCCCAGGTGGCGGGCTCCGGCACGGGAGCCGGGACCGGCGCTGCGCCCGTCTTGTAGATGGTCGCGTTCGAGCCGCTGGCGAACTGGAGATTCAGCAGGTCGATGCCGTCGGTGCCAGCATCGAACTTATAGAATGCGGTGATGTTGTTGGCGAGCGGCTGACCCTTGCCCGACGGATTGGGAATGTTGCCGAAGTGCACGCCGATATAGGTCGTGCCGTACATCATCGTGTCGAAGTTGAGGGTGGTGGTCGAGATCCAGGGCGAACCGGAGACCTTCTCCACGGCGCTGGAAAAGGCGTTGGGGAGCGTCAGACCGAGCAGGGCCAGTGCGGACGTCTGATCTCCCGTGGTGGCCTGACTGGCCAGATTACCATTGTAGAAGCCGACGCAGCTGAAGCTCGAACTCGCGGTGAGGCCAATGTCCGATGCGGAGCAGCTTGCGGCAGAGCTGACAAGCGCAGCCTGAGCCGGCTGAACGGCAAAAGCAGCACAGGTCACCAGCGATGCGATGAGGATCTTACGCATGTATCGAACTTCCCGACTGAGCGTTCTCGGCTCGTTTCCTTTGGCAGGCCTGCCTTCGTTCCAACGGAGGCTTCCTGATGACCGAGCATGTAGAGCCCGCGGCAAAAAGGGGCGAGGTCGTTAAGGATAGTTTCCTGGCCCTTCCGGGCGCTGTCCGACATTGGCACTGTTTTGCAGCAAGGATTAACGCGCGTGGAAAAGCGGGATGATCGTTTGCAAGGCGCTGCCGCCCGCCGCCGCTAGATCCGATCCGCCTGCACCACGGCGTCCACGGCCCGCAACGCCGAGAGAATTCGGGCGACGTGGCTCGCATCTTCCACCTCAAGATCGATGAGATCGGTGTGGAACGGGCCTTCGCGGTTCACCAGTTGCAGGTTGAGGATATTGGCCTTGTTGACCGCGAAGATGTTGGCAACCGTCGCCAGAGCGCCGGGCTGGTTCTTCAGGATGACCGAAAGGCGCGCCGTGCCGCCCTTGGCTTCGCTGTCCCAGCTGAGGTCCACCCAGTCGGCATCCTGACCGGTCTCCAGCACGAGGCAATCGATGGTATGCACCTCGATCGGTTCGCCCGGCCGCCGCAGGCCGACGATGCGGTCGCCCGGAACGGGATGACAGCATTCTGATAGGGTGAAGGCGATGCCGGGCGTCAGGCCGATGATCGAAACGGCCTGCGCCTGCTTCTTGCGCCGCCGGGCCGCGCCGGGTGCGTCCTCCGCACTGCCGGGCACCAGGGCGTTCATCACCTCCTCGTCCGAGATGCGGTTGGTGGCGATGGCGATCATCAGCGCGGCCTTGTCTTCCAGTTTGAGCCGCTTGATCGCCGCTTTCTCCGCCTTGTCGCCAATCTCCACCGGCAGGCGCAGCACGATCTCCTCGTAGAGCTTCTCGCCCAGCGCGATCGTCTCGGTGCGCTGCTTCTGGCGAATGAACCGGCGGATCGCCGCGCGCGCCTTGCCGGTGATTGCGAAGCTGAGCCAGCCGGGCTGCGGCTCCTGCGCATCGGATTTGAGGATCTCGACCTGATCGCCATTCTCAAGCTGCGTGCGCAGCGGCATGACGCGCCCATTGATCTTCGCGCCGACGGTCTGGTTGCCGAGCGTGGTGTGGACGGCATAGGCAAAATCGACCGGCGTCGATCCCTTGGGGAGCTGTTGCAGCTCTCCCTTGGGGGTGAAGGCGAAGATCCGATCCTGATACATCGCCATGCGGGTGTGCTCGAGCAACTCCTCCGCGTCATGGCTTTGTTCGAGGATTTCCACGAGATCGCGCAGCCAGCCGGCCTGCCCGTCGGGCCGCGCGCCGGACTGCTTGTAGGCCCAGTGGGCGGCAAGGCCGAACTCGCTATCCTGATGCATCCGCTCCGAGCGAATCTGCACCTCGATGCGGGCATTCTCCTCGTGGATCACGGTGGTATGCAGCGACTGATAGCCGTTGCGCTTTGGCGTGGAGATGTAATCCTTGAACCGCCCGGGCACCATCTTGAAGCGCTGATGGATCAGGCCCAGGGCGCGGTAGCAATCGTCCGTGCTGTCGGTGACGACGCGGAATGCCATGATGTCGGTCAGCTGCTCGAAGCTGATGTGACGCTCCTGCGTCTTGCGCCAGATCGAGTAAGGATGCTTCTCCCGGCCAGAGACCGTGACGTGCATGCCCGCCGAAGTGAGCATATTTTGCAGCTGCGTGGAGATGCGGGCAACCTTGCTTTCGCCGCCTTCCTTGAGCAGGGCGAGACGCTTGGTGACGCTGTCATAAGCATCGGGTTCAAGCTGCTGAAAGGCAAGGAGCTGCATCTCGCGCATGAACTCGTACATGCCGATGCGCTCGGCGAGCGGCGCATAGATATCCATCGTCTCGCGGGCGATGCGGCGGCGCTTTTCTTCGTTCTTGATGAAGTGCAGCGTGCGCATATTGTGCAGCCGGTCCGCCAGCTTGACGAGCAGCACGCGAATATCGTCCGACATGGCGAGCAGGAACTTGCGCAGATTCTCGGCGGCCCGCTGGCTTTCGCTCTGCGCTTCGATCTTGCTGAGCTTGGTCACGCCATCGACCAGTCGGGCAACGTCCTGCCCGAACAGGCGCTCGATCTCCGCCGTGGTGGTGAGCGTATCCTCGATCGTATCGTGCAGCAGGGCGGTGACGATGGTCTTATCGTCCAGGAACAGATCGGTCAGAATGCCTGCCACTTCAATCGGATGACTGAAGTAGGGATCGCCACTGGCGCGTTTTTGCGTGCCATGCTTGGCGACCGAAAACACATAGGCGCGGTTGATCAGGGCCTCATCGGCATCCGGGTCATAGCCTTTGACCCTCTCGACCAGTTCATATTGACGCAACATCGTCGCGCAACATGGTGGGCGGACCCCGTGCAGCGCAACAAAAAACTCGCGCTGCAGCGGCCGGGGAGGGGGAAGTTGTCCCCTCAACGCCACGCTCCGCCCGATCCGTGCGACGAAGGCACAGTCGAGCGCACTCGCCATTTGGCGCGGCGCGCCGAATGCGCTAGCGTCGCTGGCCATGGCTGAACGCAAGGGTCTTGATGCATTTGAGGGCTGCGCCCTGCCGGCCGCGCTCGAAACGATGGGCGAGCGGTGGTCGTTCATGATCCTGCGCGCCTGCTTCAGCGGCATCGTTTATTTCGAGGATTTCCAATGTGCGCTCGGCATCGCCCGCAACATCTTGTCCAATCGGTTGGGTAAGCTGGTTACGAGGGGCATCCTCACCCGTGAGCCGGTCGCCAATGACAAGCGCCGTGTCGCTTACGGCCTTACCGAGAAAGGCAAAGCCTTGATGCCGGTGATGATTGCGCTGCGCCAGTGGGGAGAGCGCTGGGAGCCAGTGCAGCCCGCACGGCGTATTCTGGCGGACAGCCGCGACCGGCAGCCGGTCCGCGAGGTGCGCTTGCAGGCAGCCGATGGCCGGCTGCTCGACTATCAGGATCTGTGCTGGATCGAGGCGCCGGCCGCGGCCGACGACGAGCCGGATTGCACCGCCGCGCCCTTGCGCGCGATGGGCGCCGCGCGTTGAGCCCGCCGATGACCTCCGTGCTCGTCATCCGCCGTCGGCCGTTCTTTGAGGACAAGAACAAGGCGTTCTGGACCTTGCAGGCGGTCGGATGGACCGGCGCGTTCCTGCTGCGCGCCGTCTCCGGCATCGCCAATGGCCAGCCAATGTCTTTTCTGGTGCCGGTGCTCATCTCGACGATCACCGGCTATTCGCTGACGCTGCTGATGGCGGTGGGCTATCGCTTCCTGCTGCGGCAGACGCCGATCGTCACCTGGACCGCCTCGATCGTCATCGCGATCGTCGCGGGCGGAACATCCGCCTTTATCGATGCCTGGGTGTTCACCACGCTCAACCAGTCGGGCGATGGCTCCAGCCTCAAGCTGTTCCTAGGAGCTTTTTACCTCAATTTCACGCTGCTGGGGGCGTGGTCGGCGCTTTATTACGCGATCAATTTCTACATCACCGTGGAAGAGCAGGCCGACCAGTTGCAGTTGCTGGAGAGCCAGGCCAGCAGCGCCCAGCTTGCCATGCTGCGCTACCAGCTCAATCCGCATTTCCTGTTCAACACGCTCAACAGCATTTCCACGCTGGTGCTGCTCAAGCAGACCGAGCGGGCCAATGCGATGCTCTCCCGCCTCTCGGCTTTCCTGCGCTATACGCTCATCAACGAGCCGACCGCGCAGGTGACGCTGGAGCAGGAAGTAGAGACGCTCAAGCTGTATCTCGAGATCGAGAAAATGCGCTTCGAGGATCGTCTGCGTCCGATCTTCGACATTCATCCGGCGGTCGCCTCCGCGCGACTTCCTTCGCTGCTGCTGCAACCTTTGGTCGAGAACGCCATTAAATATGCCGTAACCCCCCAGGAGGAGGGCGCGGATATCGTGGTCACAGCGCAGCCTGTCGGCGAAAACGTGCGGATCGTCGTTTCGGACACCGGTCCCGGCTTGAACGGGAGCGATCAGCGCATGACGAAGGGTACGGGTGTGGGCCTTGCCAACATTCGTGACCGATTGGTTCAGGCGTTCGGGGAACGCCAGAATATGGAAACGCGTTCACCACCCGAGGGGGGCTACAGCGTCATCATCGAGATGCCGTTCATTACCGCCGAACCATCAAGGGTAGCCGCATGACCATACGCACCATTCTCGTCGACGATGAAAGCCTCGCCATTCAGGGGCTGAAGCTCCGCCTGGAGGCTCATCCCGACGTTGAGATCGTGGAGACGTGCACCAACGGTCGCGAAGCGATCCGCGCGATCAAGACACACAAGCCCGATCTCGTTTTCCTCGATATCCAGATGCCCGGCTTTGACGGCTTCTCCGTGGTCCAGGGGGTGATGGAGGTCGAGCCGCCGCTCTTCATCTTCGTGACGGCTTATTCCGATCACGCGCTGCGAGCCTTTGAGGCCAAGGCGATCGATTATCTGATGAAGCCGGTGGAGGAGCAGCGCCTCGCCGATGCGCTCGACCGTGCCCGCACTCGCCTGCATGAGAAGAAGCAGGTGGAGGAAGCCGGCCGCCTGCGCGAAGTGCTGGCCGAGGTGGCTCCGGACGCGGTGTCCGAAATGCCTGCGGACAATGAGGCGCCCTCATCGAGCCGCTATGAGAAGCTCATCAACATCAAGGATCGCGGGCAGATCTTCCGCATCGATGTCGATACCATCGAGCGGATCGATGCGGCCGGCGATTATATGTGCATTTACACGGCCGATAACTCGCTGATCCTTCGGGAGACGATGAAGGACCTCGAAAAGCGCCTCGATCCGCGCAATTTCCAGCGGATTCATCGCTCGACCATCGTCAACCTGTCGCAGGTTCGTCAGGTCAAGCCGCATACCAATGGCGAGTGCTTCCTGATCCTTGAATCCGGCAGCCAGGTGAAGGTGAGCCGCTCCTATCGCGACGTGGTCGCGCGCTTCGTGCACTAAGAGCGCCACCGCTCAGGTGACGCGACTGAAAAGAAAGGCCGGTCCCTCGCGGGGCCGGCCTTTCCATTTGCCTGGGAGGCAGAAGCGTGGCTGTCAGGCTGCTCAGCAGCGGCTGTCGGCCTTGTCGATCGCGCGGCCGGCAATCGCGCCGACGGCGCCGCCGATGATCACGCCTGCGGTCTTGTCGCCACGGCGACCGGCGACCTCATGGCCGAGCAGGCCACCGGCAAGGGCGCCGATGATCGTGCCGCCCGTGCCATTGTCCCGGCAGCGGTTATCGTAGCGATAGTTGCGGCGGTCAGAATAACGGGCATCGCGGTAATCACGATAGTCGCGGTCGTTGTAGCGATAGTCACGGCCATAATCGCCGCGATAGTCGCGATAATGGTCACGGGCCATGGCCGGAGCCGTGACGCCGAAGGACGTTGCGACCATGGTGGCGGCCGCCGTGATGCTGAGGAACTTGCGTGCAGTCATGGTCTTGCTCCTTGAAATCCTTTGGCGGGCATCTTGCGGCACGGTGGCCACGCCTTGTCCGTCATGATCTCTGTTTAGACCCCATCCGTTGAGCCAAAGCTGAATGGACATTTTAGCCAAGGTTCAGCTTTGCCGACCTGACGTCGCTTGGCTGGCGCGCTGCCCGAGGGGGCGCTAGGAGCAAGGCCATGCGGCGCATCCTGCTCATTCTCGCCCTCTTCATTCTGCTGATGAATGGCCGCCACCCGGCGCTTTCTCCGGGTCTTGAGAGCGGGCCTCTGCTCATCAAGGCCGAGCCACTGGCGCTAAGGTCGGCCGCAGCGGACGCCACGGCCTTCGGGCCGCTCCGCCTGACGGGCGCCTGGTCCCTGACCAGCCCGCGTGAGGTCTTCGGCGGCATTTCCGCGCTGATGGTGCGTGCTGACGGCAATCTGACCGGGCTGAGCGATTCGGGGGAGCTGTTCGAAATCATGCGGCCGGGGCGGCCGGGCGTTGGCAAGGTCCAGTCCCTGCCGCGCTGGGCCGTCGAGCAGGACTGGCCGCGGTGGAAGATGGATTCGGAGAGCCTCGCGCATGACCCGGTGTCGGGGCGCTCCTGGGTGGGGTTCGAGCATCTTCAGCGGATCTGCCGCTATGCGCCCCGGTTTCGCCATGTCGAAGCCTGCGTCGCCCCAGCGGAAATTAGACATTGGCCCTCGACGGGCAGCATCGAATCGCTGGTGCGGTTGGGCGATGGGCGGTTTCTCGCCATTGCCGAAATGGCGCAGGACCGCTCCGGTGCGTTCGAAGCGCTGCTGTGGCAGGGCGATCCGGTCGCGCAGGAGACGCCACCGCCGCTGCGGCTTCGCTATCACGCGCCCGCCGGTTACCGCCCCACGGATGCGCTGTGGCTTGGCGGAGACCGGCTGCTGGTTCTCAATCGACGGCTGACGCTGGCACACGGCTTTACGGCCCGGCTGAGCCTTGTGCGATTGCCAGCATTCAAGGATGGCGCCGAGCTTTCCGGTACGGTCGTGGCCCGGCTGGAGCCGCCCGGGCTGGCGGATAATTTCGAGGGGCTGGCGCTGGGCTGGGAGGCGGGTCAGCCGATCCTGTGGGTCGTTTCCGACAATAACCGCTTTGCCCTGCAGCGCACCTTGCTGCTGCGCTTCGCCTTGCCGGCCGACTGGATCGGGAGGGGCTGCGACCCTGAATTACAGGCACAGAAAAAGGCGGCCCGCTGAGGCCGCCCCTTTCAATCTCTGTGTCTGGCCGAATGAATCGGCCAGCGCGTTCAGGCAGCCTTGACGGCTACCTTCTTGACGATCTCACGCTTCAGGCGACGCACGCGCAGCGAGAGCTTTTCGTCAGAGGTCTTGAGCAGCCAGTTGTCCAGACCACCGTTATGCTCGACCGAGCGCAGGCCGTGGGTCGAAACCCGCAGCTTCACGCCACGCTCCAGCGTGTCGGAGATGAGCGTCACATTCTGCAGGTTGGGCAGAAACACGCGCTTGGTCTTGTTATTGGCGTGGGACACATTGTGGCCCACTTGGCGGCCCCGGCCGGTCAGTTCGCAGATGCGCGACATGTCAATCGATCCTGATACTTGGTCGTTCGGAAAGCGGCGCCGATACAAGGCGGGGGACGAATCGTCAAGGCGGTTTCCCGCAAAACGACCCTGTCCTTGCGCGCGGCCTAGCAGGACTGGCCTCGACAGGGAAGGGCGGATGAGCCACTAGCTGCGATCATGTCGAGCGCTTTTCCCCTGCCCGAGCCGATGCGTCTGGCGCTGGACTGCGCGCGCCGCGCTGCGGAAGCGGGGGAAGTGCCGATCGGCGCTGTGATAATGCGGAATGGCGCGGTGATCGCGCAGGGCGAGAATCGCAACCGGCGCGACCGCGATCCCACGGCGCATGCCGAGATCGTCGCGATCCGCGCTGCCTGCGCACATCTCGGGCAGGACCGGCTGGGCGATTGCGACCTGTGGGTGACGCTCGAACCCTGCCCAATGTGCGCAGGCGCCATTGCCCATGCCCGGATCGCCCGGCTTTATTATGGCGCTGCCGATCCCAAGGGCGGGGGCGTCGAACATGGCGCGCGCGTCTTTGCGCAGCCGCAATGCCATCACCGTCCGGAGATTTTCCCCGGCATCGGCGAGGACAGCTCAGCGGACCTTTTGCGGGACTTTTTCGCCGCGCGGCGGTGACGCGGTTGCGGAAGACGCCTGCGTCTCCAGCGGCTCGATCCGGTAAAGCCGGTATGGCAGCTCGCTCGCCGCTTTGACGGTGACCGGGGTCAGGAAGGGGAATGTCTCGCCACGCGCCAGCCGCGCATAGAAGCCTTTAGGGCTGCGGCGCTGGTAGATCGTCCCTTCCGGGAAGCCGGGACAATAGAGCAGATAGGTCGCGCCGC
Organism: Sphingobium sp. B11D3B; assembly: GCF_025961735.1. Lineage (NCBI taxonomy): Bacteria > Pseudomonadati > Pseudomonadota > Alphaproteobacteria > Sphingomonadales > Sphingobiaceae > Sphingobium > Sphingobium sp. B11D3B. The sequence goes on from NZ_JAOQOF010000001.1 coordinate 147,566, forward strand.
GCTTCTGCGCGATCTTGCGGAATGTCTCGGGCGACCCATCGAAGGCATGGTGCACGTCGAGAATGGCTTCCTGATTGCGGTGATAGGGGCCGGCAATGACCGTGTGATGCGTAATCGCGATGAGGCGCGGCCCGAGATCGACAAGGGTGAAGATCGTCGCAGGCTCGATCTGGTCGAGCGGTTGAAGAGCGGGTTGGGTGCGGCAGCGCACTTCCGGTCGATGCGCGCCGGTGAGGGGCTTTGTGGCGGGTTTTGAGATCGCAGACAGATTGGACGCCGGTGCGGCGTTGGTGCTGTTGGCTGAGGCGTTCTTCGCCGAGGGCGGCGCTTGGTTATGCGTTGTACGAGCGGCGTTCACCTGGTTTTCTGGCTTGGGCGCCTGGGCAAAGGCCTTCGAAACGATGGGATAGAGGAAATAGACGCTGCTCGCCCAGATGAGGACGAGCGCGGCCGGCACGGCGAGCAGTCGCCGCGCCCACGAGCCGGTGATCAGGGTCACGATGATCGCCCAGCCCGCCCAGGCGACCGGGGGAATGGCCAGAAGCTGAGCGGCAGGGCCAGCGCGGATTTGCCAGAAAGTCAGCGCGATGGCGAAGGCGATCATCAGCGTGACCGTGGCCCAGGCCCACATCCGCTCCGAATCGCGGCGGGAGGCCCAGCAACCGATCAGGCCACAGAGCAGACCGGTGATCGGCAGGCTGATCATCGGCACCCAACTCGATTGCGCCTGCACGTAGATCGGCTTGGCCTCGCGGATGTAGACCAGCCAGCTTTTCTGGAGTTCCGGCGAGATGCCGTAGAGGTCCGTCACGCAATTGGGCCAGCTCAGCCATGCAAAAGCGAGAACGGCCGCTCCCCCAAGGGCCGCAGCGCCCAGGCGCTGCAGCCAGCCCCGGAGCGGCAGGAGGGTGAGGCCATAAAGAACGCCCGCTGTCAGCACGAGCACGCTGGCCCAGACCGGTGAGATGGCATCGCATACCGGCGCGCGATTGGCGTTGCTGGCGAACAGCGCGTAGCCAAGCGCCGTCGTGCCGCCGAGGCCAAGCGCATAGGGGCGGACGCGGCGGGCAGCGCCTTCCTTGAAAATCCACCGCAAGGCAATGAGCGCGCCGGCCCCGACGAGATACACCAGCATTTCCATGCCGATGACCACGGAGAGAGCGCTTGCAACGCCGGTGACGACCCCGCCGCGCGTCCATTTGCGATCGACAAGGCCGGCCAGGGCGGTCGCGGTCAGCGCCAACTGCCAGCCATGATGATCGACGCGCAGGGGCATGAACATGGAGAGGCCCATGCCGGCGCCCAGCGGCAGCAGCATCGCGATGAACCAGCCTTGGCCCTGGCCACGATCCGACAAGCGCCGGGCGATAAAGGCGAGGGCGAGCATCAGCAGCAGCAATGGGAGCAGTGGCTCGACGCCAACCGCCAGTTCCTCGGCGCGCGCGCGATCGGTGAACAGGCTGAAGAAGAGGATGAGGGCGGCGATGGGCAGATCGACCAGCCGGCTCCAGTGGATATTGGCGCCATCGGGCGGGGCCATGCGGTGCTGCCGCAAATCCCACCAGCTCTGTCCGGCGAGCCAGTCCCGCACTTGCAGATACCGCATATTATCGTCGGTATCGCCAAGGGAGAGGAAGCGGATCGCGTCGGCGGAGCGATTGAGGAAATAGGCCGCGATAATAAGCCACGCGATGAGGATGATCCAGCGCCATTCGCGCTGCGCGAACCCGTCTATGGCGCGCCACAGCCGGCTCGTGCGCGATATCCACCCGGTTTGAGTGGCAGAACTGTCAATCCGCATGGTTCAGCGCCCGATAGCCGTATGTGCAGGAACTGGCAGCGCGGTCTTCTTGTCCCGATCCGCCCGCGGTCTTCCCCGATGGGGAACCGCGACCATTGCCGCTGCCGAGTTCACGGCCTAGGGCTTAGCCATGTGCATCAAAAGCGCAACGGGGCAAATCACACATGGGCGAATCGAAACGCCGGTCGACCGTAGAGGCGTGGAACTGATGATCGGTGGACAACTCGTGCGCTATGCGCTGACCGGCGGCTTCGTCACCGGGCTGCAGGCGACGGTCTACTGGATTCTGGCGCAATCGCTGGGCGTCCATCCGCAGCTCGCGAATGTCTGCGGCTATCTGGTGGCGGTAGCGACAGGCTATGTGCTGCATGGCCGCTTCACGTTTCGGGGGCATGGTAGCCGGGATCGTCCGATGGCGCAGGCGGTGCGCTTTGGGATCGTTTCGCTGCTCAGTCTGGCGCTCAACGCCTTCTGGGTCTGGCTGTGCGTGGAACGGCTGATGCTGCCGCTCTGGTCACCGATTCCCTTGATGGGCGTGATCACGCCGGTGCTGGTCTTCACGCTCAACCGCCAATGGGTGTTCCGCTAAGGCGAGCGCGCAATAAAAAAGGGCCGCCGGATCGCCGGCAGCCCTTTTCGAATTCTTGCGGCAAAGCCGTGGATTACATCGCGTTGTTGGCGACGTTGCTAGCACCGTTCGCCATGTTGTCCATCGCGTTGCCCGCGGCGTTCATGGTGTTGTCGGCAGCGTTTTCCACGTCGTTCGACATGTTCACGGTGTTGTTGACGGCTTCGTTGGTCTCGGACTTGGAGCACGCGGCGAGGCCGAGCGAAGCAGCCAGAACAAGCGAGATGGCAATAGTCTTGGTCATGGGCAAACCCCTTGATGAATTCAAACCGAGCAGAAGCTGTGGAAGGGGTCCCCCCCCTTTGCCTGCGAAGCGATTCGTATCGATTTGTGAGCGCCAGCGCAATCCCTTGGTAATGATGCCCATTAACCAGCGATGAAAGCTATGGCTTGAACTGCCTCCACGGATGCCGCAGACAGCCGGGCGATGCTGGGACAACTCGATCTTTTCCGCGCTCTTGCCGATCCCACGAGGCTGCGGATCGTGCATCTTCTGCGTGAGATGGAACTGGCGGTGGGCGAAGTCGCGCTCGTCGTCGGGCAGAGCCAGCCCCGCGTCTCCCGGCATGTCCGCATATTGGTGGAGGCCGGGCTGGCGGAACGGCGGAAGGAAGGCAGTTGGGTGTTCCTGCGTCTGTGCGGGGGACAGGAGACGCCGGCATTGCTGGCCCTGCTTGACGCGGCGGCACCCTCGGCAAGCGAGCGGCTGTGGATCGAGGCGGACCAGGCCCGCCTTACGGCCGTTCGGGCGGAGCGGGCGCGCGCCGCCGAGGATTATTTCGCCAGCCATGCCGAGGAATGGGACGCCCAGCGCTCGCTCTATGTGCCGGAGGCCGATGTGGAAGCGGCCATGCTGGCGATGCTCAAGACACACAAGCTTGGCCGCTTGCTCGATGTGGGCACGGGGACGGGGCGGATCGCGACGCTGTTCGCTGCGCAGTCCGAGCAGGTGCTGGCGATCGATCGCAGTGCCGAAATGCTGCGGCTCGCGCGCGGGAAGCTGCCGCGCGACATCGCCGACCAGGTGCATTTTCTGGCCGGTGATTTCAGTGCTTTGCCCATTGAAGATGGCTCTGCGGACACGGCGATTTTGCATCAGGTGCTGCATTATGCGCAGGCGCCCGAGCGGGTCATCGCCGAGATCGCGCGCACCTTGCGGCCGGGCGGGCGGCTGCTGATCGTCGATTTCGCGCCGCATGAGCGGGAGGAGTTGAGAACGCGCGATGCCCATAGCCGGCTGGGCTTTTCCGACGAGCAGATCAGGGCGTGGTTTGCGGCGGCAGGCGTGGCGCTGGAACAGGTGGATACGCTGGCGGGCGGCGAACTGACCGTGAAGCTGTGGCTCGGCCAAAGCCAGCGCGTGCCGCTGGCTCAAAAAAAGGACGCCCGACGCGCATAAACGCCGGGCGCCGCAACTGCATTTCGCGACAATCGAGGGAGATCAGTCGCTCGGCACGAGGTGGCGCCGGCGCGCCATCAAGGCAAGCCGATCCTTGACCGCCAGCTTGAGGCGCTTGAGTCGCTGCAGCTTTCCGAAATCCGGCGCGCGCTGCCGCTGTTCAAAGCGCAGGGCTTCATCGAGCTTCTGGTGCCGATCAAGGAGACTGAAGATATGCTTGGACATATGCCACTCCGTTGGAAGGTTTCCAAAACTCGGGTGACAACCGGGCGATGATCTTGTCTGCATGGGGGTGCCAGACGTCGCACCGGTGTCACCCGATGCGGTCCGACATCACGAGCTGACGCAGGGGGAACGTCGTTGCTCGCCAGAGGGGCCCGGCCCGCACATCCAATGTAGCAAGCCGAGACGGCTGTTCAAGTCTGAACAGGCTTTTCTGTCGCAAAAACCGCCTCATAGCGGGCGCGGGGCGGAGCGACCGGCGTTATTCGCCGAGTTGGCGGGCTTCCTGATATTTGAGCTCAAGATAGCGGTTATGGACAGCGAGCTTGTCGAGATCGCCATCGGCGAGCTGGGCCGTCATATGCGCGATCTCCTGCTCGATGACAGAGAGGCCCTCGACGAGCTGCGCGTCCGGCACGCGGCCGTTGCGAGGGACATGACGCAGCGGTTCGGGAATCGACTGATAGCCGGTAACCAGTTCCGGCAGATGGTCGCTGAGCAGGCGCCGGACCTCGACGGCGGCGGGCTCGCGGGGGTCGAGCTTGGCGAGCTGCGGTGCCAGGGTCTCCAAGCGGTTGCCGATGGCGTTGACGATGGGAATGGCGGGCGCCGGCAGCGCGCGACGCTGATTGTCGAGCCAGATCTCGGTCTTTTGCGGAAGCGTCTTGAGGTCCGCCTGCGCGAGCCGTTCCGGCTCCATGACGCGGGGCTCGGTGGAGATGAACGCGAAAGCGAGGCAGGCGATGAGCAGGCCCATGACCAGCAGAACGCCCGTGGTGCCGATGCCGCCCAGCACGAACCCGGCAATCGCTGCGCCGACCAGCACGGCAGCGACCGCGAGGATCATGCGCTTGAGCCGCCGCGTCCAGTCGCGCTGCATCCGGGCGATCTTGCGACCGGTATGGCGGTAGCGCTCGCTGGTCCGCGCAATCAGCTCATTGGCGCGCTGGACGATCTCGTCGACTTCGCTGGGCATGGCGGCCCTGTTACTCGATTGCCGTCAGCGGAGACTGGCCGCTGGTCACCGCTGCCTGCGCGCGGGCCTGACCCTCCGCGCGCGCAATATAGCCTTTCGACTTCTCGACTTCGGTGCTCAGCGTGTTCACCGTCGTCTTCATATTCTCCAGCGCTTTCAGCTTGAAGGTGTCGATATTGTCCATGGTGTCGTAGATATTCTGGAAGGCGCGCTGCAGCGTCTCCAGCGGGATTGTGCTGCTGGCCGCCTGCTCATGGATTTGCGCCGACTGGGTCTTGAGCAGTTCGCCCGTCGAATCGATGAGATTGGCCGTGGTCGTGTTGAGGGCGGTGATCTGGTCGAGAACCAGCTTCTGCCCGGCCAGTGCCTGCGCTACGGTGACCGCCGTGCGCAAGGCAGAGACGGTGGTCGTGCTCGCGCGGTCCACCCCCTTCACCAGCTCGACATTGTTCTTCTTGACCAGATCCAGCGCCAGATAGCCTTGCACGGTGACCGCCATTTGCGTCAGCAGGTCCTGGGTGCGCTGGCGCACGTAGAACAGCGCGCTCTCCTTGATGGCCTTGCTCTTGGCCGGATCGGTCGCCTCCAGCTCGAAGGCTTTTTGTTCGAGCCGCGCGTCCATGGCCTTGGCGATGTGGATCATCTGCTCCAGCCGGCCCATGGTCGCCCACATGTTCTGCCGCTCGACATCGATGGCGGCATTGTCCTTGATCAGCGTGTCCTTGCCGCTGGCGAGGCTGCCGAGGATCGAGTTGATGTGCGTCTGGCTCGACTTGTAGCTGTCGAAATAGTTGCGCATCTTGTTGCCGAACGGGATGATGCCGAAGAGCTTGCGCGGCGCGAGCAGATTGCCGCGCTTGCCGGGATCGAGATCCTCGATGACACGGCGCAGCTCGGCAAGGTCGGTTCCGACATTGCTGTCCGCGTCCATGGCGCGCACCGGGCGATCGAGGAAGCGGTTGGAGTGGCCGGCAGCTTCCGCAATCTCCTTGCGGCCCATATTGGTGATCTGATCGACCTTGGCGCCGAACTCGGGGGAATTGGCGTCGAGCGCGGCCAGTTCCTCGACAAAAGCATCGACCTTTTCGTCGAGCTTGCTCTTCTTCTCATCTTCCAGCGGGACGAGGCCGGCAGCGCGTTCAGCCGTCACATTGGGCACCACCTCGGGTGGGGTGAGATCGAGCTTGTCTTGGGTCGTCGTCGCGCTGGTCGCCATCTGGGTCTCCTTGGGGTGTAATATTGCGATATAACACCGCCGGTTCAAGGCCGGTCTTCAGTATAGGGGGCATGGGGCGGAGAAGTAAGTCCCCGGAGGCGAGGACGCGGATTGCACTGCGCGGCCACGGCCCTCGCGAGGAGACGCCGGGACGGAGCGATGGTAAATCAAATCTAAGCCATTTGAGGCTAGGCCCGGCCGCCTTGGAGAGAACATTGCAAAGGCGGGGGAAATGCACCACCATCATCGCTTCGAGAGGATGTCCCTTGGAAGGCGGGTGGACAGGCAAGCAGCCTGTCAGGCAGCGGGGGGCGCCATTATGGATGTTTATGATCTCGTCGTGATCGGCAGTGGGCCGGCCGGGCGCCGGGCAGCGGTGCAGGCCGCAAAGCTCGGTAAATCGGTGCTGGTGGTGGAAGGGCGCAAGCGTGTCGGCGGCGTGTCCGTGCACACCGGCACCATTCCCTCCAAGACCCTGCGGGAGACCGTGCTCAATCTGACGGGCTGGCGCGAGCGCGGCTTCTACGGCCGCTCCTACCGCGTGAAGAAGGACATTGGCGGCAGCGATCTCGATCATCGGATCGACAAAACGCTGGAGCATGAGGTGGACGTGCTGGAGCACCAGTTCCAGCGCAATGGGGTGCGCACGCTGGAGGGATTTGCTCGTTTTATCGATCCGCACACCTTGCTGGTTACCGCGCCGGACGAAAGCGAATTGCGGGTGCGCGGCGAACGCATCCTGATTGCGGTCGGCACTGCGCCGTTCCGGCCGGATAATATCCCCTTCGACGACGATATCGTGCTGGACAGTGACGTGCTGATCGAGGCGCCGCGCGTGCCGCGCTCGCTGGTGGTGATCGGCGCGGGCGTGATCGGCATCGAATATGCGACGATCTTCTCAGCGCTGGATGTGGCGGTGACGCTCATCGAGCCGCGCGAGACATTCCTGGACTTCATTGATCGCGAGATCATCGAGGAATTCATCCATCAATTGCGCGACCGGGGCATGACCATCCGGCTGGGCGCCAAGGTCACCAATGTGGCGAAGGATGCGAGCGGAGCCGTCGTCACGACGCTGGAGGACGGGCGCGCGATCCGCTCCGAGATGATGCTGTTCGCGGCCGGCCGGGTGGGCGCGACGCATACGCTCGGGCTGGAGCATTGCGGACTGGCGGTGGACAATCGCGGCCGGCTGAAGGTGGATCCCAAGACCTTCCAGACCGAGGTGCCGCACATCTACGCGGCGGGCGACGTGATCGGCTTTCCCAGCCTTGCCTCGACCTCGATGGAGCAGGGGCGGATCGCGGCGTGCCATGCGTTCGATCTGCCGATGCCGCCGGCGCCGGCCTATTTCCCCTATGGGATCTACGCGGTGCCGGAGATTTCCACGGTCGGCATGAGCGAGCAGGACGTGAAGGCGAAAAAGATTCCCTATGAATGCGGGATCGCGCGCTTTCGCGAAACCTCGCGCGGGCACATCATGGGGCTGGATTCAGGGCTGATGAAGATGATCTTCTCGCTCAAGACGCGGCGGCTGCTTGGCGTGCACATCATCGGCGAGGGCGCAACGGAGCTGATCCACATCGGCCAGGCGGTGCTGAACCTCAAAGGCACGATCGATTATTTTATCGAGAACACGTTCAATTATCCGACGCTGGCGGAGGCCTACAAGATTGCGGCGCTGGATGCATGGAACCGGATGCCGCGGGAGGGGTGAGGGTTCGGTTCATCACTTCGTCATTCCCGCGCACGCGGGAATCCAGTTGATCGCTACCGCTCAGATCCCACGCCGCATCTGGATTCCCGCGTTCGCGGGAATGACGAGTGGTGTGCAGCGTTTAATGTTGAGGCGTCCGCCTTTCAAAAACTCTCTTCGCCGTAGACCTTCGTGATGTCGCCGTCCCAGGCGCCATTGTAGCGGTCCAGCAGGCGTTCGGCGTGGGTGCGGCCGGTGGCGACGACTTCGTCCAGCGCGGAGAGATAGCCGCCTTCATTTTCGCCGATGCTGTTGAGGCGGGCGCGGGCCGCGAGGCCAGAGCGGGCGATCGCGAGCACCTCGCCGGCGATGTCCTGCAGGGTACGGCCGCCAGGGACGGGCGCGCGCAGGGCGAGGCGGGGGACTTCGGTGCGGAGGGTTTCGCGCTCCTCCATCGTCCAGTCCTTGACCAGATCCCAGGCCGCGTCGAGCGCGCCATCGTCATAAAGCAGGCCGACCCACAGGGCGGGGAGGGCGCAGATCCGGTTCCACGGGCCGCCATCGGCGCCGCGCATTTCGAGGAAGCTCTTCATGCGCACTTCCGGGAAGGCGGTGGAGAGGTGATCCTCCCAGTCGCCAATGGTCGGGCGCTCGCCGGGGAGGGCGGGCAGCTTGCCATCGAGGAAGTCGCGGAAGCTCTGGCCGGCGGCGTCGATATATTTGCCGTCACGGAAGACGAAGTACATCGGCACGTCGAGTGCGTAATCGGCATAGCGCTCGTAGCCGAAGCCATCCTCGAACACGAAGGGCAGCATGCCGGTGCGGTGCGGATCGGTGTCCGACCAGATGTGGCTGCGATAGGAGAGGTAGCCGTTGGGCTTGCCCTCCGTGAACGGCGAATTGGCGAAGAGAGCTGTCGCCAGTGGCTGGAGCGCGAGGCTGGTGCGGAACATCTTCACCATGCGCACTTCGCTGGAATAATCCAGATTGACCTGAATCGTGCAGGTGCGCAGCATCATGTCCAGGCCCATGCTGCCGACGCGCGGCATGTGCTGCAGCATGATGCCATAGCGGCCCTTGGGCATGATCGGCAGTTCAGCACGCGTCTTGTCCGGCCACATGCCAAGGCCGAGGAAGCCCAGACCCAGCTTGTCGCCGATGGCCTTGACCTGTTCCAGATGCCGCCCGGTTTCGGCGCAGGTCTGGTGGAGATTATCGAGTGGGGCGCCAGAGAGTTCGAGCTGGCCGGCAGGCTCAAGGCTGATTGTGCCATCGCTGCCCGAGAGCGCGATGACCTTGCCGCCTTCCTCGACCGGTTCCCAACCGAACGTGCGCAGGCCATCGAGCAGATCGCGAATGCCGCCGGGCTCATCATACGAGGGCGCGCGATGGTCTGCGAGGCGGTAGACGAACTTCTCGTGCTCGGTGCCGATTTTCCAGCGATCCGCAGGCTTTTCGCCATCCTGGAACAGGCTGATGAGCTGGCTGCGAGACTCGATGATCGGATCTTCGCCCGCCGTTTCCTTGCGTGTACTCATTGCGTGATCCGGTCCTCGCCCTGCATCGGCGCGCCCATAAGAGGTTTGCCGCGCCCGCGCAAATTCATTTCGATTCGAAACTTGTCCAGTCACCGTTGAGCGCCATCCAGCAGGCCGTGGCGGCGATGGCGGCGGTCTCGGCGCGGAGGATTCGCGGGCCAAGGGAGATGGGGCGGGCGGCCGGATGCGCGCGGATCAGCGCGCGCTCCTTCTCGGTAAAGCCGCCCTCCGGCCCGATGAGCAGGGCGGCCGGACCGGTGTTCGCCGCAAAGCTCGTGGTCATCGGCTCGCCGCCCGTCTCGTCCGCGAAGAACAGGGCGCGGTCAGCCGGCCAGTCGGCGAGCAGGGCGGGGAGGGTGGTGAGGTCGGCCAGTTCCGGCAGCGCGGTGCGGCCGCATTGCTCTGCGGCCTCGACCAAATGGGCGTGCAACCGCTCGCCGTTGACCTTGTCGACGATGCTGCGCTCGGTGCGGGCCGGGACGAGCCGCGCGACGCCCAGTTCGCAGGCCTTTTCGGCGACCAGATCGATCCGGCCCTTCTTGATCGGGGCGACACAGAGCCAGAAGTCCGGCACGCTCTCCGGCGGGCGCGTCTGCGCCGTGCAGCGCAGGACGAGATCGCGCTTGCGGACCTGCTCGGCGGTGGCGCTCCACTCGCCCGAGTGGCCATCGAAGAGAAGGACGGTGTCGCCCTCGCGAATGCGCATGACCGAAATCAGATAATGAGCGCTGTTGCCCTCGACCGGCACGGCAACCTGCTCGCCGAGCGCCGTCTCGACGAACAGGCGCGGCGTAGATTTGGGTGGCCAGGCAGGGGTGGCGGGCATGGGCATTGCCCTAGTGCATCGTCCGTTGAATCGGCAACGTCTCAATTCCGTTCGTGTCGAGCGAAGTCGAGACACTCATCAGCGTGGCGTAAGTCGAGGGGCGTGTCTCGACTTCGCTCGACACGAACGGGAAAGCGCGACACGAACGGTGAAATTATACATACGCCGCTCAAGCCATATGGGCGGAGGCCACCAAGAGAAGGCGGAAAAGGGGGCCGGGCGCAAGGAGGGGTTGATCGGATGGTCGCTCCTGGCGCAGGGGTAGGGCGACCATCAAGGCAACAGGGACTAGCAAGGCGATGGAGCGCAGCGAGCCGCAATATGTGCCGGATACCGAAGCGCAGGGTCTCTTGCGCCTGCTCCCGGCTGCGGCACGGCCCTATGCGCTGCTGGCGCGGCTCGACCGGCCGATCGGCTGGTGGCTGCTGTTCTGGCCCGGCGCCTGGGCGATCGCGCTTGCCGGCGGGGTGCCCGAGCGCTGGACGATGCTGCTCTGGTTCCTGATTGGCAGCATCGCGATGCGGGGCGCTGGCTGTGTCTACAATGATATCGTGGACCGCGACCTCGACGCGAAGGTGGCGCGGACCGCCAATCGGCCCATCGCCAGCGGCGCCGTATCGCTCAAGGCCGGCTGGGCGTGGTTGCTCATCCTGTGCTTCATCGGGTTGATCGTGCTGCTGCAATTGCGCTGGCAGGCGCAGGTCGTGGCGCTGGCGAGCCTTGCGCTGGTCGCGGCATATCCGTTCATGAAGCGCATTACCTGGTGGCCGCAGGCTTGGCTGGGGCTGGTGTTCACCTGGGCCGCCTTGGTGGGTTGGGTGGAGATCAGCGGGGGCATGAACGCCGCGGGGCTGCTGCTCTATGGCGGCGCCTTCTTCTGGGTGATCGCCTATGACACCATCTATGCCCTGCAGGACAAGGAGGATGACGCGCTGGTCGGCATCCGCTCCAGCGCCCTGGCGATGGGGCCGCATGTGCGGGCGGGCGTGGGACTTTGCTTTGTCCTTGCGCTGCTCCTGTGGGGCGGAGCGCTCTGGCAGGGGGTGCCGAGCTGGCTCTCGCTCGTGGCGCTGGCGCCTCTGGCGGTGCAGTTCGGCTGGCAGGTCTGGACCTTGCGCGAGGATGGCAAGGACCCGCTCATCAAGTTTCGCTCCAACCGCTTCGCCGGTTTGCTAATGTTCGCCGCCTGCCTTGCGGTGGGCAGTGCTTGACGAACGCAGCGGGGGCGGGCAGGCGCAGGCAGCCTGACACCGCCGGGGAGCGCCAATGCTGCGTCGCATCTATGAATGGACTCTCGAGAAGGCTGGGCATCGCACCGCGCCGCGCTGGCTGTTCGGCATCAGCTTCATGGAAAGCAGTTTCTTCCCGATTCCGCCGGACGTGCTGCTGGGGCCAATGTGCCTTTCCAAGCCTCACAAGGCTTTTCAATACGCGTTGATCTGCACCGTGGCGTCCGTGCTGGGCGCATTGCTCGGTTATGTCATCGGCATGTTCCTGTTCGATACGATCGGGCGGGCGATCCTCGATTTTTATGGTCTGACGGCGGAGTTTCAGCACTTCGCGCAACGCTTTAACGAGCAAGGCTGGTTGATCGTGCTGCTCGCCGGCTTCACGCCGCTGCCTTTCAAGGTGATCACCATTGCGGCGGGCGCCACCGGGATGCCCCTTTATGTGCTGGTGATCGCGAGCATCATTTCGCGGGCCGCGCGGTTCTTTCTGGTCGCGGGTTTGCTGTGGAAGTTCGGAGAGCCGATGAAGGCCTTTATCGACCGGAACTTCGGGCTGATCACGGCGATTGTCGGCGCGTTGGGCGTCGGTGGGTTCGTGCTGGTCAAGTATCTGGTGTGATGGCGTGACAATGTCCCCCGCGCCTTACCGGATCGCTGCAGCCTTCGTCGCGCGCAGGCCGGGCGTGACGGCCCTGCTTGCCGGGCTGCTCTCCGCCACCGGTTTTGCGCCGCTGGGGCTGTGGCCGGTGACGCTCATCATGCTCGCGCTGCTGATGCAGCTGATCTGGGCGGCGCCGGACCGCAAGAGCGCAGGACGGATCGGCTATCTGTTCGGCCTCGGGCATTTCATGCTCGGGCTCAACTGGATTGCCCATGCCTTCACCTTTCAGGATTCGATGCCGGCTTGGCTGGGCTATCCAGCGGTTGGGCTGCTCTCGGTGTATCTGGCGGTTTATCCGGCGATGGCCGCCATGATCGGCTGGACGCTCGGGCGGGGCCGGCCGCAGGTCTTCGCCCTGTTCCTCGCCACGGCCTGGCTGCTGACCGAATATCTGCGCGCGAGCCTTTTCACCGGTTTCGCCTGGAATCCTTTGGGGGTGATCTGGCTGGGCACAGGCGTGGAGCAGACGGCCATCGCCATCGGCACTTATGGTCTTGGTCTGGTCGCCATGCTCGCAGCGGCGGCCTTGTGGTGGCTGGCGCACCGGCAATGGCGGCCGGCAGGTATCATGATCGTCGGCCTGGCGCTGGTGGCTGGGCTGGGGCTGCTGCGGGCGAGCTATATCGGCGCAAACGGCCAGTCTGGCGACCTTGCCAATATCCATGTCGTGCAGCCCAATATCAATCAGAACGAGAAGTACGACGCCAATCTTGAAATCTTGAACTTCCGCCGTTTGGCGGAGCTGACCATGCTGCGGTCCGGCAAGCCTGCGTTGATCTTCTGGCCGGAGGCAGCCGTACCAGCGGTGCTGGATATGGAACCACGCTGGCGCGGGCGGATCGCCTCGTTGCTGGGGATGGACGATCTGCTGATGCTCGGCGGCGACAAATATCATTTCCACGAGCAGGGCGGCGTGGTGGATACGCAGGTTCTGGAGGGCGCCAATAACAGCCTGTGGGTGCTGGACGCGCGCGGGGACCTGCATGGGCGCTATGACAAGGCGCACCTCGTTCCTTATGGGGAGTATCTCCCCATGCGGCCGGTGCTGGAGGCGATCGGCCTCTCGCGGCTCGTGCCGGGCAGCGTCGACTTTTGGCCCGGATCGGGGCCGCGCACGCTCGATCTGCCTGCGACTCCGGATGGCGGGCAGGCGCGCGGCAAGCTACGGATGGCGGTGCAGATCTGCTACGAGATCATCTTCTCCGGGCAGGTGGTCGACCGCGCTAATCGTCCCGATTTCCTGTTCAACCCGTCCAATGATGCGTGGTTCGGTAGCTGGGGCCCGCCGCAGCATCTGGCGCAGGCGCGGCTGCGGGCCATCGAGGAGGGGCTGTCCGTGATCCGCTCGACCCCCACCGGCATTTCGGCGCTGGTCGACCCAGCCGGGCGTGTCGTCCGGTCCATACCCTTCCAGCAGGCGGGTGCTTTTGAGGCCCCCCTGCCCGCGCCGCTTCCGCCCACCTTGTTTGCGCGGCTGGGCAACCTGCTGCCGGTCGGCCTGGCCGTGCTGCTGCTCGTCAGCGGCGTTGCTATCGCACGGCGCACTCGCTAAGGAGCGCGCAACATAAACATTTCTTTATATGAACTGCGGCCCCGAACTTCCGCCACGAGAGCCGCTAGAAGAAAGGTCACGATCTCCCATGCGTTCCAGCTATCTCTTCACGTCTGAATCCGTTTCCGAGGGGCACCCGGACAAGGTTTCCGACCAGATCAGCGATTCGATCGTCGACCTGTTCCTTTCCAAAGACCCCGAAGCGCGTATCGCCTGCGAGACGCTGACGACGACGCAGCTGGTGGTGCTGGCCGGCGAAATCCGCTGCAAGGGCGTGTATGAGAACGGCCAGTGGGCGCCGGGCGCGCTGGAGGAAATCGAGCGCACGGTCCGCCAGACGGTCAAGGATATCGGCTATGAGCAGGAGGGCTTCCACTGGGAGACGCTGCGCTTCGAGAATAATCTCCACGGCCAGAGCGAGCACATCGCGCAGGGCGTGGACGCGAGCGGCAACAAGGATGAAGGCGCTGGCGACCAAGGCATTATGTTCGGCTATGCCTGCAACGAGACGCCCGACCTGATGCCGGCGACGCTGGATTACAGCCACAAGATCCTCGAGCGCATGGCCGCCGACCGCCACTCGGGTGCGGCGCCTTTCCTGGAGCCGGACACCAAGAGTCAGGTCACGCTGCGCTTCGAGAATGGCAAGCCGGTCGCCTGCACTGCCATCGTCGTCTCCACCCAGCATGCCAAGGGCTATGATGCCGGCGAAAAGGAAGCCGAGCTCAAGGCCTATGTGAAGAAGGTGGTCGCCGACGTGTTGCCCGCCGCGCTGCTGAGCGACGAGACCGAGTATCACATCAACCCGACCGGCAGCTTCGAGATCGGCGGGCCGGACGGCGACGCAGGTCTGACCGGCCGCAAGATCATCGTGGACACCTATGGTGGCGCGGCTCCGCATGGCGGCGGCGCGTTCTCCGGCAAGGACCCGACGAAGGTTGACCGTTCGGCGGCGTACATCACGCGTTATCTGGCCAAGAACATCGTGGCGGCGGGCCTGGCCAGCAAGTGCACGATCCAGCTGGCTTATGCCATCGGCGTGTCCAAGCCGCTCTCGCTCTATGTCGATACGCACGGCACCGGCACGGTGGGCGACGACAAGATCGAGGCGGCGATCGGCAAGATCGAGAAGCTGGGCGGCTTGACCCCGCGCGGCATCCGCACGCATCTGGGGCTTAACAAGCCGATCTATCGCAAGACCGCAGCTTACGGCCATTTCGGCCGCAAGGCGGAAGGCGACTTCTTCCCCTGGGAAAAGACCGATCTGGTCGAGGACCTCAAGGCCGCGCTGGGCTGAGCCAGGGCGCTCCTTTGCGTTCTAAGAGATAGGGAACGGCGCGAGGCTTGCTTCGCGCCGTTTTTCGTAGGTGCTGCGCGGGCGGATGAAAGCAGGCACCGCGCGCGCCGTCCCCCGTTTCCTCCAGCGACAAAATGATCTAGGCGCACGCGCATGACAGCGCACAAATCAGGCGATCCCACCACGCTCAACCGGCTCTATGGCCGCCAATCCGGCCATAAGCTGCGGCAGGGGCAGCAGGCCCTTGTCGATGAGCTGCTGCCGGCAATCAGCGTGCCCGAGGAGGGCGAGATCACCGCCGAGCGCTTGTTCGGCCCGACCGCCTTTGGCGAGCGGCCGCTGCATTTCGAGATCGGCTTCGGCAGCGGCGAGCATCTGGCCTACCGCGCCGATATGCTGCCGGACCATGGCTTCATCGGCTGCGAGCCTTTCCTTAATGGCGTGGTCGGCGCCTTGGGGCATGTGCGGGACCAGCATCTGGGCAATGTCCGGCTGCATATGGGCAATGCCCTCGAAGTGCTGGCGCGCATCCCCGATGGGGCGCTCAGCTTTGTGTATCTGCTCCACCCGGACCCATGGCCAAAGGCGCGCCATGCCAAGCGGCGGATGATGAACAAGGGGCCGGTCGACATGATCGCCGCCAAGCTGAAACCGGGCGGCGAGTTCCGGTTCGGGACCGATCATCCGATCTACCTGCGCTGGGCGCTGATGGTGATGCGGGACCGCGAGGACTTCGACTGGCTGTGCGATAGCCCGCGCGATTTTCTCAACCGTCCGGGCGGCTGGCCCGAAACCCGCTATGAGGCCAAGGCTCGCAGGCAAGGGCATGAGGTCTGGTATTTTAAATTTAGGCGTACAGCCGCTAAGTCTGGCGTATAATTGTCGTCCTAGATCAATAAGATAGCTCGACATACACTTCCGGGCGTAACCCTCGGTTTCCTCCACGATGTTTGCTGGATGGTTGCTGAGATGACGGAAGGCAAAGTCATGGCTACTGGAAAAATTATCAAACGGAGCGTCGATTCGTTGATCTCTAAAGGTGCAAGCGACTTCCTCTGGGATGACGCACTCAAAGGGTTCGGCGTCAAAGTCCTCTCCTCTGGAAAGGCATCGTACATTCTGCAGTACCGAATGGGCGGTTCGGAAGCGAAGAGCCGGCGCTACACGATCGGTTCGCATGGCTCACCATGGACCCCGGTCACGGCACGTGCTGAAGCCGAGCGCCTCGCAATCCTGGTTGCTCAAGGTGTTGATCCTGGAGAAGCGGCGAAGGCACGACGGCGCGAGGCAGTCGACCTAGCTTTCTCCAATTTTGCAGATCGCTTCGCCCAGTCTTTGAGCGGCAGATGGCAAGCTACGGTGATACGAAATCTGCGTCTGCATGTGAAGCCAGTGCTTCGCAACAAGCCTTTGCCGAAGATTACCCGTGTAGAGATTGTTGCTGTGCTCGATGCCATGCCCGCCGGGCAGATGGCCAACCGGCGTAACGTGTTCGCGGTCATGCGCCGCCTGTTCAAGTGGGCCGTCAGTCGCGGGGATATCGAGCGTAGTCCTTTGGAAGGCATGGAAACGCCGCCTGCCGTTCAGCCGCGCGACCGTTGGCTCAAAGATGACGAGCTTCGCCGGATATGGACGCATGCGCCGAAAACCCATCCGTGCTTCGGTCCAATCATCCGTTTGTTGATGCTGACTGGCCAGCGCCGGGAAGAAGTGAACGATATGACGTGGGACGAGATAAGCCGGGCCGAACGGCTTTGGAGTCTTCCCAGTTCGCGCACCAAGAACAGGGAGCCAAACGAGATTTACCTGAGCGACCCAGCTATCGCGGTGCTGGACGGACTTGCA
Source organism: Sphingobium sp. B11D3B (assembly GCF_025961735.1). NCBI lineage: Bacteria > Pseudomonadati > Pseudomonadota > Alphaproteobacteria > Sphingomonadales > Sphingobiaceae > Sphingobium > Sphingobium sp. B11D3B. The sequence goes on from NZ_JAOQOF010000001.1 coordinate 164,452, forward strand.
CTGGGACCCAAATGGCCGCGGCAAGGTCGCGTGTTCGCGACTTCGACCGGTGCGCGCTACACAGGATACCACAAAGGGAAGCTCAAGATCGAGCGACTGCTTGCGTGTGATGGTGGAGAGGCTGTTCCCGATTGGCGCCTGCATGATCTACGGCGCACAGTCGCGACCGGCCTCCAACGGCTCGGTGTCCGCTTTGAGGTCACAGAGGCCGTTCTCAACCATGTGGGCGGCTCGCGGGCGGGCGTCGCGGGCATCTATCAACGATACAACTGGAAAACGGAAAAGAAGGAAGCGCTGCGCGATTGGGGTAACTACGTGGCAGCCCTTCTCGAAGACAGTGGGAGCGCCTGCGCGAAGGCATTTGACTAACAGCGACACCGCTAGGGCGCGCCAATCGATCGAAGGCGGGCGTCAACTCCATAGGGTTAGACCGGATCGCTAATCGCGCAGGGCCTGCCTGTGGCAGGCCTTAGAGGAAGAGGGAAGCCGGGGGCTTCATGACGGGTTGGGAGCCGGGAGAGAGTCTTACGGCGGTCCGTCATGGAGAACTCCCGTGGCAAAAGCGCCTCAAAAGATCACTCTCAGCGGTTCGCGCGACATTCCGTTCGACCGTCTGATCCTTTCCCAGTCCAATGTCCGTCGGGTGAAAGCGGGCGTGTCGATCGGCGAATTGGCCGACGATATCGTCCGGCGCACGCTGCTCCAAAGCCTCAACGTCCGGCCCATTCTTGATGAGAAGGGCCAGGAGACAGGGCAGTTCGAGGTGCCGGCCGGTGGCCGGCGTTTCCGCGCGCTCGAACTGTTGGTGAAGCGCAAGCAACTCGCGAGGGACGCGCCGATTCCCTGTGTCGTCAAGTCGGCCAATGATAGCGTGTCGGCCGAAGAGGACAGCTTTGCGGAGAATACGTTCCGCGAGCAACTCCATCCGCTCGACCAGTTCCGCGCTATGCAAGCGATGGTCGACAAAGGCCAAGATATCGACTCCATCGCTGCGCATTTCCTCGTCACTCCGGCGGTGGTGAATCAGCGCCTGCGCCTCGCGAAGGTCTCGCCGACACTCCACGACGTGTATGCCGAGGACGGCATGACGCTCGAACAGCTCATGGCCTTCTCGGTCGCCGAGGATCATGCGCGCCAGGAACAGCTGTGGGAGCTGCTTACTCACAGCTACAACAAATCGGGCGCCTATATCCGCCAGAAGCTCACCGAGGACACGATCCGCGTCGCCGACAAGCGCGTGCGATTCGTCGGAATCGATGCCTATGTCGCGGCGGGCGGCAGCGTGATGCGCGATCTGTTCGAGGAGGACGATGGCGGCTGGCTCACCGATCCGGTCCTGCTTGACCGTTTGGTGGGCGAGAAGCTTAAGGCACAAGGTGAAGCGATCGGCGCCGAAGGCTGGAAGTGGGTGACGACCGCGATCGACCTGCCTTGGAGCGTGACCGAGGGCCTGCGGGAGATCGATGGCACAGCCCACCCCATGAGCGCCGAGGAGGAAGCGCAACTCGCCGCGCTCAAGGCAGAGGCTGAGGCGATCGAGGAAGAATGGGCCGACATGCCCGGCGTTCCCGAAGAGATCGTCAAGCGCATGGATGTTATCGACGCGGCGATCGGCGTGCTGGTCGACCGGCCGATGACATTCGATGCAGACGAGGTGGCGCGGGCTGGCGTCTTCGTCTCGATCGAGAGCAATGGCTCGCTCTGTATCGAGCGCGGCTATGTCCGGCCTGAGGATGAGCCAGCGGGAGAGGCCGACGAAGGAGAAGATGTTGCCGGTTCTGAAGCTGCACCTGTCGAAGGCGACGAAGCCAAGCGCGAAGCCGTGGCCGGTTCGGCCGCTTCCGAGGTGGTGTCGATCGGCGCGGCCTCTGGCAGCGTCGAGGATGAGGATGGCGAGATCCTCAAGCCCTTGCCTGACCGCCTTGTGGCTGAACTCACCGCCTGGCGTACGCTCGCTCTGCAGGACGCCTTTGCGCAGGACTCGGCGACGGCCCTCTGCGCGGTCCTGCACGCCTTCGTCCTCGCCACCTTCTATATGGCAAGCCGAGAGTCCTGCCTCGAAGTCTCTCTGCACAAGGTGTCGTTCGGGTTCGCGCCCGCGGCCCTACGTTGCAGCGCCCCAGCCAAGGCGATCGAGGAGCGTCACAAGCGCTGGGCCGACCGCCTGCCGGACGATGAAAAGGACCTATGGGACGCACTGCTTGCGTTCGATGGCGCGGAACAGGCGGCGCTGTTTGCCCATTGCGTTTCGCAGTCGGTCAACGCCCAGCTCGAAATGGTGCCGAAGTACGATAATGGCCGCATCTCGAAGTACAGCATCGAGCGACGCATCGAGCATAGTCATGTGTTGGCGCGGGCGGTCGGACTCGACGTGATTGGCGCGGGCTGGAAGCCAACTGTTGAAGGCTATTTCCGCAGCGTGACCAAGCCGCGCATCCTCGCCGATGTGGCGGAGGCCAGAGGCGCTAAATTTGCCGAGATGATCGACCATTTGAAGAAGGGCGACATGGCGAACGAGGCCGAGCGGCTGCTGGAAGATGCCGGCTGGCTGCCCGAGCCGATGCGGACGCCTGCAATGCTTGACGCGCTTGCCTCCGATCCGGAGGTGCAAGCAGAGGCTGCCACCTTGCCGGCTTTCCTCGACGAGGAGGAACTGGTGGACATTGAAGACGATGGTGAGGCCCTCGCGGCGGTCGCGTGAGAATCGAACGGGGCGACACGGGTCGCTCCCCGGCCATCATTCCTGCTCGGTTGATCCACATCTGTGGTCACCGAGCCCGTCGCGATCATCGATGAGGCGCGCGATAGCGGTGTCGATCGCCGCTCGTTCCTCATGTCCAGCGACGACTGTGGGTCAGCCCATCACGGGCTCGTGATTCACGCCGTCGACCATCGCGAGATGCCCATGGGCTGATGCACTATCGAGAAGCCCGCCGCGGCGCGACCGTGGCGGGCTTTCTACACGCCCCGTATCCAGAGCCGGCGATAATCCTATGCCGTGGTCTCGGTGGACTTTTTGCGAGGGCGACGCGTCACAGGTGCCTTCGCTGGCTTTGGCGCTGGAATGGCTGCCTCGACCTTGGGCTTGCGGCCCAGCCCTATCTGTTGTGCGAGCGCGCGGCGCTGCTTGGCATAGTTGGGGGCGACCATCGGGTAGTCGGCCGGCAGGTTCCATTTCGCGCGATATTGCTCGGGGGTGATTTGATAGTGCGTCATCAAGTGACGCTTGAGCATTTTGAGCTTTTTGCCATCTTCCAGGCATACGATATAGTCGGGCTTGACCGACGCGCGCACCGAAACCGCGGGCACTTGTTTGGGTTCTTCGACCGACGGCGCCTGACCCAGTGTGCTCAGGGCGGCATGCACATTCCCGATCAGTATCGGCAGGTCGCCGACCGCAACATTGTTGTTCGATACATGCGATGCGACGATATCGGCAGTCAGCGAAATAAGGACGGTGTCGGCTTCGACTGGAACGGTCATGGAAGTCTTTCTGTTGCGCAGGCGGATATAGTGGGACCGGTCGCATGCGGTGGCGCTTGATACTTTTCCGTCGGATAGCGCAGCATTCAAGTTCGGGCCAGTATTTACGCATCGTTCGGCCCGCATAGCGGCACGAAGGTCGAGAGGGAGAGGCAGGGCGGGAGCGGGGGAGCCAGCCGGGCTGAGAGAGAGCGTCCGCTGGCCCGTCCTGTTCTCGCTCTTCCGGAAACCTATCCTATGACCCAGCTCCTGTCCGACGCTGCGCTTTGCGCTGCGCGTTCCTCCACCGCGTTCGGCTTCGCCGACCGTGCGGCGGCCATCATCACTGCCGCCACCGCTCTGCTGCCCAGCCTCGAAGCGGGGCGTGCGATCGATGCCGCAACGCTGCGCTCCGCCATGACCGGGGCATTCAGTTCCACCGATGCGCAAGGAGGTTGGGACTGGAAGACCGCCTACGACGCCTGCGAAGTGGCAGCCTTCCTGTTCCTGCGCAAATATGCTGTGGCGGTCTCGGCCCGCTCCGCGCCCAGCGAGCTGCTGCTGATCGAGCGGATCGCTAAGCTGCTGCCAACCCACACGCGGCGTTCGGAGACCTCGCAGGCCTTCCAGCAATTCTCGACGCCTCTAGGTCTCGCCTTCGTCGCCGCGACCGCCGCCGCGCTGCGCGCCAGCGATCACGTGCTCGAACCGTCCGCCGGCACCGGCATGCTCGCCATCCATGCCGAACATCGCGGCGTGGCGATCACGCTGAACGAGTTGGCTGAACTGCGCGCCGAACTGCTTGGTCGCCTGTTCCTGGGCGTTCCCGTGTCGCGCCACGATGCCGCGTCGATCGACGATTACTTGCCCACCGCGGTCCGGCCAACCGTGGTGCTGATGAACCCGCCTTTCTCGGCAGTGGCCCATGTCGATCGCGCCATGAAGGACGCGGCGCTGCGCCATATTGCCTCGGCGCTGGCACGGCTCGAGCCGGGCGGGCGTTTGGTCGCGATCACTGGGGCAAACTGCTCGCCCAATGCTCCGGCGTGGCGGGACAGCTTTGTCCGCCTGCAGGAAACGGGCCGCATTGTGTTCACCGCCGCGATCGACGGTAAGGTCTATGCGAGGCACGGCACGACTATCGACACGCGCCTCACCGTGATCGACAAACTTCCCGCCGACGATCCCACGGTGTTTCTAGCCAGCGGGGACATCGCACCCGACTGCGCGACGTTGCTTAATTGGGTGCAGGCCCAGGTGCCGCCTCGTCACCCGACCACCCCGGCGCCGTCCGCCGCCATCCTTCCGATCGCCGCTGCGTGTGCCCCCTCTATGCGTAGCCCCCTGAACTCCGCCCTGGCCGATCCGTCCGTTGCTATTGCGCCGTCAGCGAAAGCCTGCGAACTGACCTATGAGACGGTGGACTGGACGCCACCCGCCGACAGCCTCGGCGAGGGCATCTACGAGCCCTATGCGCTTCAGTCGCTGCAAATCGCAGGCGCGGCCCCGCATCCCACGCCACTGGTCCAGTCCGCGGCGATGGCCTCGGTCGCGCCGCCCAAACCGACCTACCGGCCGCATCTGCCTCCGCATCTCGTGACGCTCGGCATATTATCGGACGCGCAGATCGAGTCCGTTATCTATGCTGGCGAAGCGCATACCGGTTATCTGTCGGGCGCCTGGACCGTCGATGCGACCTGCGATGTCGTGACCGCCGCGCCGGAGGGGATGGACGATGCCGCCCGGTTCCGCCGGGGCTGGTTTTTGGGTGATGGCACCGGCGCCGGCAAAGGCCGTCAAGTCGCGGCGATCATTCTTGACAACTGGCTGAAAGGCCGGCGCCGTGCGCTGTGGCTGTCGGTCTCAGATCGCCTTTTGGAGGATGCGCAACGTGACTGGTCGGCGCTCGGTCAGGAACGTCTGCTGGTCACGCCGCTTTCGCGCTTCCGTCAGGGCACCGACATCCGGCTCGAGGAAGGCGTGCTCTTCACCACCTATGCGACGCTGCGCTCGCAGGAGCGTGGGGGCAAAAAATCACGAGTCGATCAGATTGTCGAATGGCTGGGCTCCGATTTCGACGGGGTGATCGTGTTCGATGAAGCCCACGCCATGGCGAACGCAGCCGGCGGCAAGGGCGAGCGCGGCGATGTCGCCGCCTCGCAGCAGGGCCGTGCTGGCCTTCGCCTCCAGCACGCACTGCCCAACGCCCGCATCGTCTATGTCTCGGCGACTGGCGCGACCACGGTGCAGAACCTCGCTTATGCCCAACGCCTGGGTCTGTGGGGCGGCGATGATTTCCCGTTTGCGACGCGGGGCGAGTTTGTTTCCGCGATCGAGAATGGCGGGGTTGCCGCGATGGAAGTGTTGGCCCGCGACCTCAAGGCACTTGGTCTCTATGCGGCCCGCTCGCTGTCCTTCGACGGTGTGGAATATGCCATGCTGGAGCACAAGCTCACCCCGGAGCAGGTCCGCATCTATGATAGCTATGCCTCAGCCTTCGAGGTGATTCACAACAATCTCGATGCCGCGCTCGAAGCGGCTGGGGTCACGAGCGCGACGCACGGCACCTTGAACAGGCAGGCGAAGGCACAGGCCAAATCCGTCTATCAGGGGATGCTCCAGCGCTTCTTCAATCATCTCATCACCAGCATGCAGACGCCAGCCGTCATCGCCAGCATCGCGCGGGATCTGGCCGATGGTCACGCCGCCGTGGTGCAGATCGTCTCGACCGGCGAGGCCATGCAGGAGCGCCGCCTCGCGGAGATTCCGACCGAGGAATGGAATGATGTCTCGGTGGACATCACGCCGAGGGACGGCGTTCTCTCCTACCTTCAGCACAGCTTTCCAGTGCAACTCTATGAGCCTTTCACAAACGGCGAGGGTAATCTGTCGTCCCGGCCGGTCAGCAATGAGAATGGGATGCCCGTGCTCAACCGCGAGGCCGTCCGCCGCCGCGAGGCGATGATCGAGCGCCTCGCAGCCCTACCGCCGGTGCCGGGTGCGCTCGATCAGATCGTCCAGCATTTCGGGACAGGCATGGTGGCCGAGGTGACGGGGCGGTCGCGCCGGGTGGTGCCGAGGAAGAGCGACGACGGCGCGGTGCGCTTCGCCGTCGAGAGTCGCCCGGCATCGGCGGGGCTCCACGAGACCGACGCCTTCCAGAATGACGCCAAGCAGATATTGATATTCTCCGAAGCCGGCGGCACCGGGCGATCCTATCATGCGGATCTGGGATGTCGGAACCAGCGTCGGCGTATCCATTATCTGCTCGAAGCGGGCTGGAAGGCCGATGCCGCGATCCAGGGCTTCGGGCGGACCAACCGCACCAATCAGAAGCAGCCGCCGCTATTCCGGCCGGTCTCAACCGATGTGAAAGCGCAGAAGCGCTTCATCTCGACCATTGCCCGGCGACTCGATTCGCTGGGTGCGATCACGCGCGGCCAGCGCCAGACCGGCGGTCAGAACATGTTCCGCGCCACCGACAATCTGGAGAGCTGGTATGCCCGCGATGCGCTCCGCCAGCTGTACCGCCTGCTCGCACACGACAAGGTCGAAGGCTGTTCGCTCGCCCAGTTTGAGGCAGCGACCGGGCTGTCGCTGCTCGATAGCGAAGGTGGCTTGCGCGACGAACTGCCCGGCATCAACACCTTCCTCAACCGGATGCTTGCGCTGACGGTGGCGATGCAGAACCTCCTGTTTGATGTGTTCGAAGGGCTACTCACCGCCCGCATCGAAGGCGCGATCGCCAGCGGCAGCTATGAGCTTGGGCTGGAGACGCTAACGGCCGAGAGCTTCCGCATCGTCGGGCGCACGCCGATCTATACGCATCCGGGCACCGGCGCGCAGACTGCGCTGCTGACGATCGAGCGCAAGGATCGATTGACGCCCCTGTCGCTGGCCGACGCGCTGGCGCAGGCCGATGACCGGGGGGCGAAGCTGCTCATCAATGCCAAAACGGGTCGGGCGGCGATCCAGCGCCGGGCGCGCAGCGTCACTGATGATGACGGCGCGATCCATCCGCGCGTGCGTCTGGTTTGGCCGCTGGCCGACAGCGTGGTTCCTGTCGAGACGCTGGCCGTGAGCCAGTGGGAGGAAGCGCAGCGCGATGTGTTCAGCGCGGCCTGGTCTACCGAACTGGCGGAACTTCCCGTGCATCAGCTCTCGACGATCCACATGGTCTCGGGGTTGCTGCTGCCAATCTGGAAGCTGCTCCCCGACGAATCGACCCGCGTTTATCGGCTCCAGACCGATGACGGCGAGCGCGTGATCGGTCGCCGGGTGTCGCCGGCCTGGGCCGCGCGGGTTGCCAATGACGACGGGCCAGTGACGCTGACCGGCAAAGATGCGTTCGCCATGCTGATGTCCGGCGAAACCGTGCTGATGCTGGCGGACAATCAGAAGCTCCAGCGTGTCCGGGCCATGAACGACTGGCGGATCGAACTCACCGGCTTCAACGATCTCGGTATCGAGCGGCTGAAAGCCATGGGCTTGATCTCGGAGATCGTCTCGTGGAAGCTCCGGCTTTACGTGCCGACAGGGGCTGTCGGCGCGGGCGTGCTGGAGCGCCTGTTCGACCGGTTCCCGATCGAGAAGCTCTCATCGCGCAAGGCTGCCTGAGGAGCCCCATGTCGATGCAAAGCCCCGCGACCCTCATTGCCGACCGTCTGGCTGAGCATGCCGAAAGCGTTTGTCGGCGCTATCTCTCCAAAGGCCACAAGGAGGGCCGTTACTGGCTGGTCGGTGACGTTCGTAACACGCCGGGGCGTAGCCTCTATGTCCGCCTCCTCGCGTCCCCCGATGGGCGGGGGGCAGCGGGCAAATGGACCGATGCCCAGAGCGGCGATCGTGGCGACCTGCTCGATGTGATCGCCGCGGCCTGTGGGCACCGCACTCTGCGCGAGACACTCGACGAGGCCCGGCAATTTCTGCGTCTGCCGATACCTCCATCCTCCGATGAGGGCGTGCGATATCGGCAGACCAAGACGTCGACCGGTACGCCGGAGGCGGCGCAGCGGCTTCATGCGGCATCGCGGCCGATCATGGGCAGCCTTGCACAGCATTATCTGGCCGGTCGTGCCATTATCGATCTCATCGGCTGCGAGGCGCTGCGCTTCCATCCCTGCTGCTGGTATCGGGCATCGCAGGGCGATGAGCCCGACGTCCGCCCGGCATGCCCGGCGATGATCGCGGCCGTCACGGATCTCGACGGCACCGTCATGGGCGTTCATCGCACCTGGCTGGCGCTGGACGGCTCCGACAAGGCAGCCGTCGCTTACCCCCGCCGCGCCATGGGGCATCTGCTTGGCAACGGCGTGCGGTTCGGGCGGGCCGGACCCGTCATGGTTGCGGGCGAAGGCATCGAGACCATGTTGTCGCTGCGTCAGGTGATGCCGGCTCTGTCGGCGATTGCGGGACTGTCGGCCGCACACCTCGCTGCCATCCTGTTCCCGGCAGGTCTGCGGCGCCTCTACGTCGCGCGCGACGACGATTCGGCTGGTGCGGGGGCGTTGAGGACCCTGACCGAGCGGGCGATCCCGGCGGGGATCGAGATCGTGCCACTCGAACCCCGGCTCGACGATTTCAACAGCGACCTGATGGCCTTTGGTCGGGCGAAGCTGGCCGAGACGGTCCATGCCCAGCTTCGGGCCGTTGATGCCGGGCAGTTCCTGATCTCCGGGGCATAGGCCGGGACGGCACTGTGCTCCTGCCTGCTCGGGCTCCATTTCTCCGCTTGCCAGAGGGGCCGCGCGCTCGGCCTTCGTTGGAGGGGCGACTGCGGCAGGCGCCCCGGGGCGGCAATGCAGGGCTTGCGGCTATTTTCCGCCGGGGCAGTGCCCCTTTGCATCGCGAAGCAAAATAGCCTGATCCCGACATCCTCCGCTCGCACTCCGGCCGCGCCACGAGGGCGCGGTGCAGCCCCGAACCACCCGCCGCCGGGCGTCGCCACGAAGGCCGCGAGAGGCGCGGCGCTCAAGGCACGGAGGTTCATGATGAAGCCCGAACAAGAACAGGAAGCCCAACCCGGCTCGACCGCCTATTTGCTTCAGGAAATGCAGCTTTATGGCTATCGCCCCTATGAGGATGAACCCGATCATCGTCCGCTCCCGGACGCCCGGATCGCAGCCGGTGCGGTCGCTGACATGTTCGATGCGATGGTGTCCTGCCTGATCGACACGCGGATCGAACCCGATCTCGAAGACCTGCTCTGGAGCATCGTCAATGTCTTCCAACGCGCCGGCGATCGGGTCGAGCGCGAGCTGGATGACAATGAGCGCGCGCAGAAGCGGATGCAGCGCGAACAGGATGGCAGTGAGGTGAAGTCGGTCGAGTTGGAACGCACCACTGCCGAAGGCATCAGCATGATCGAACGCCGCGACACGATGGAGTTCTTCCGCGACGCCGCCGCCGACCAGTTCCGCCTCCATATCCGCAAGCCCTGGCTGCCGCGTTCCGGGCCGATGGTGAACCATAAGGCGCTGACATCAGCTGTACTCGACAGTCGGAGGATGATCGACAAGCGGGGCCATCAGAAGCAGCGTGTGCTCGATCCCGATGGTGACCGTATCGCCTTTAGCGGTGGCGCCGATTGCATCGACCACGAACTCATCTACGCGGTGCTGGACAAGGTTCATCGACAGCTTCCGAATCTGATCCTGATGCACGGCGCGACACCGACCGGAGCCGAACGCATCGCCGCCTGCTGGGCGCGGGACCGGTCTGTGCCGCAGGATCCCTATAAGCCTGATTGGGAACGCCATAAGAAGGCTGCGCCGTTCAAACGCAATGATGCGATGCTGGAACGGATGCCGAGGGGCGTCATCGTGTTCCCGGGCACCGGCATTCAGGACAATCTTGCCGATAAGGCTCGCAAGATGGGGATCCGCATTTGGGATTTTCGTGACCGGCGTCGAACCTGACGGCACCGCGATCGTGACGTCCTAAATCCAGTGGCGCGTTCGTCAGGCGCAAACAGTCGCTCTCCGTCGCGAATTTGCAGTGTTGCTCGCCACGGCAGTCTTTCACATAGCCGGTCGGGAAATGCTTCGTGTCCTGTATGATCCTGCCGCTGATCAGAACATGGCCATCATGGGTCCCAGTCCTGCACATCGATACGGGACATCAAAATGCCAGTTTGCCCATGTGGCACAACGCGTTTGCCAAGATGCGGAAGATTCGGTGCGCAACCGCGCTGAAACAAGGGATGTGGATCAGGGGCAACCACACATACACCCTGACGTGGCTATGTACTCTTATGATGGTCCGGGCTCACCGATGTTAACCCGGGTCTGTTAGATACAGACGCATGACGAAGATCGAGCAAATTCGGCCCAAAACAAAAGGCCTCGTTCACGACCTGGTCCGCGAGGCAGGCCTTGATGTTTCAGATTGGTCAAACGGAAAGCGTGGTGGGGCAGGGGCCCGCGCAAACCCCAAATATTGCTATGAATGGGTCTTCGTCGAGCCCGGGCGCGCGATCGTTCTGAACCTCTGGCATGTGCTGCTGCAGGAGGACGCCGACGGTCGGATTGTGCATCGCGGTAATTTTCGTGAGGATGCGGCCATCCAATTCGCGAATGGACACGGCAACCCTTGGGGCCGCCGCGCTCGCAAGTTGGATGAGGCCTTGCAACGGGTTTATCACGAAGGGCTGGCGATCCGGGTTATCCTCAATGCTGGGAAACGTCGCGAGCGCGACGATCCCGATGCCAAGGCCTCGCAGGTGACCGAACGCGAACTCGATCCTGAGCCCTGGACCCTCGTATCGTACGACGGCACGACCGGCGCGCATCTGCTGGTTCGCGGCGAGGCGGGTCCGCGTTTCGTCGACCAGTTCGCGCATGTTCACAGGGAGGATGGAGAAGGCGCGCGGCGGCAGCGCGCGGGGCTTGTGTATGTGCGTGATCCGAAAGTGCGACTTGCGGCGCTCGAACGGGCTGCGGGCCGCTGCGAACATTGTGGCGCGACCGGTTTTGTGCGTGCCGACGGTGCGATCTACCTTGAGACGCACCACATCATCCCCTTGTCGGAAGATGGCCTCGACACGGTGGCGAACATCGTCTGCCTGTGTCCCAATCATCATCGTGAGGCCCATTTCGGAGCGGAGGCGGCACAGTTACGGAAAGACTTTCTAAACCGAGCGTTCAGCCTCAACATCTGACGACCGAGGCAGGTTCGGTATCATATTGCGGTGGAAAGGTTGTGAGAGGATGGGCGGCGTTAGGCAAGCAGGCTGGCCTCGAAGTTGAATAGCCGGCGAGATGCGCTTTGGCCGCCAGATTGGTTGCCCCCCCCCGGTAGCACGAAGCCACCCCTCACTCGTCGCCTGAATACGAGCCTCGGCAGCCTTATTCCGTCAACCCCGCAAGGGGGTTCCCCTCCGCTGTGCTTCGATGACGTCGGCAACCGGGCTCTCCTTTGGGCGCCATCGGGGATGGTCCCCGAGCAACCGAAGGAGTTTTTTGACATGGCTACCACAGTCGCAAATCTGACCGTCAAGGGTGACAGTTTCGAAGGCACGCTCGCCACGTTCACCGTCAGTGGTCCGATCTCCATCATCCCCAACGCCCGCAAGGCGAAGGAATCCGAACCCGACTACCGGATCATTAGCCGCAAGAATGGTTTTGAGCTGGGCGCCGGCTGGATCAAGTCCTCACAGACAACTGGTGCCGACTACATCTCGGTGGTGCTCTCCGCGCCGGAGTTCGGGACGATCTACGGCAACATTGCCAACGCGCCGGGCGACGATCCGACGAAAAAGGTGATCATCTGGAACGCGCCGGCCTGATTGGCCAACGACGGCCCCGCCGATAGGCGGGGCCGCAATCTCGTCATCGCTTATGCACTAATATCGGCAGCTATTGCGGACGTTCTGGACAGGCAGCTTTCGGGCAGCGATCGAGACAAAGCTGACATTCGATCGCGATGATCGCATCGGCGGCATTCGACTAGCGTCGTTCGCTCGGCCCTCTAAATTTTACTTCAAGATGTCGACCGTCGCCTTTCCCAGGTTGGGCACGCAGTATGGTCGACAAAAGGCCGACGACTTCGGTTATCAATCCGCAGCGCCCGCGACCGCGACGCCAAGCTAACAAACGTTCGGCCGTCTAGCGGCGACTGCTCCCGCCGTGTGAGGGCAAGCTAGGTTTTCACTATCTGTTCCCCCCGCTCCTATGGTAGCTCCTTTGCCTATTCGACTGTTTCAAGATGGCAACATGGCGAAAACAATCACGTCCAATCAGCTCATAGGCGAAATCGGCGAAGCGGCAGTTAGGCTGAGGTTTCTTGGCATCGGTTTTCAGTTCGACGCCCGCTCGCGTCTCGAAACCGGGATCGACGGCATCGCTGAGGTTATGGCGCAAGGGCAGCCCACGGCCCGCATGATCGCGGTCCAGGTCAAGAGCACCGCCAAGGGACGCTATTCCTCGGAGACTGACAATAGCTTCTATTATCTGATCCGTAGCGCCGATCTCGCTTACTGGCGGGGCTCGAACCTACCCGTAATTCTGGTGCTCTACCGGCAGGATGACGAGAGCTTCTACTGGAAGGCGATCCCGTCCGACCTCGGGGATGGTGAGCGCCGCCTGCAATTCGACAAGCAGACCGATCGTCTCGACAGTGCGGCGGTGGACCGCCTCGCAGCTCTCACCGTTCCCAAGGCCGGCTTCGGCTACTATGTGCCTCCACTGGGCGGCGGCGAGGAGGCCTTGGTCAACATTCTCCCGCTCACACTGCCCACCGAGCTGTTTGTCGCGACCACGCCGCTCACCCCAAATAAGGCAATCGCCACCCTGCTGGACGGCGACGAGACGCCGCGCTTCGATTGGGTCATGCGCGGCGGACTTTTCTGGTCCTTTCATGACCCCCGCACCTCGGCCTGTCGCGAGATCGTCGACGAGGATCAGGTAGAGGCCATCGAGACCGAACATTTCGCGTTTCACGACGACGAGGACGAGCGGCACATCTTCTCGCATCTGTTGCGCGACACGTTGCGCCACCAGTTTCGCGACGATCTATGGTGGTCGAAGACGCGCAAGCTGCTCTATTTCTGCGCCTTCGAGGAGGGAGTTCCGCGCACTTTCTATTATGAGTCAGCGAAGAAGAAGACCGACGCAGATGTCGTCAACGTGGTGCGCAGCAAGACCGATCCCGACCGGGTCGATTTCGTGCGCCATCACGCCTTCTCGCCGCGGTTCGAACTCCTCGCCGGCCAGTGGTATTTAGTCGTCAATCCGAGCTATTATTTCACCACCAATGGGTTTCGGCCCCATCCGCATCCCGCCGCCCTGCTCGCAGGGAAAAAGCGCCTCGACAACAGCAGCGCGCTGCGCGGTCAGGTCATAATGTGGCACCGCTTCCTGTCCGCCCGGCAATCGGATAAAGGCGATCTCTTTGCCGCAGCACCCATCGTCGAACCCGGTCTGATCTTCGGCGCGCCGCCCAGTATCGAGCTTAGCACGCGCGTACCTGAGGACGTCTGGGGAAGCCCCAAGCGCAAGGTAGAGGACGCCGACGAGCAGGAAGGTCTGTTCGCATGACGCTCTTCCCAACCAAAATCTTCGACGAACCGGAGCTCGAATTCGGGGACCGCCACCATCATCCCGATCCGCGGCTCGGTCTCATGGATGCGGGACCGCTCCAGACCTTCGTCGGTGACGTTATAAAGGTGGCTGTCGTCGGTAGCGCTAAGACCGTCGAAGATGCCAAGAGCTTCATCGAGACCGCGTCGGCAGGCGTTGAGGGCAAGTCCGAGAAGCATCCCAATCTTCATCCGCCCTTTCCGGGGCTGAGCAATCAGAATCCATATCGCAGCCGCTTCGAAATCGATGAGGGCGGCACTGCCATCCTCTCACAGTCGCAGATCGATAGGATCGCTAAGGAGCCGAACCACGAAAAGGCTGTCGAGATGGCGGTCGACGCTATTGTCGAGCAGCTGCAGATGCTCGACGACGGCGGCAATCGGCCGCATGTCGCCATGGTCGCGCTGCCCGTGCGGCTGATCGAGCGGGTCTGGAGTGCGAAGGTCGATTCCGACGGCACGACCGAGGAAGAGGATAGCGCGGGCTCCGACGCTCCGAATTTTCGCGGTCTGCTCAAGGCCAAAGCGATGAGCCTCAATTTCCCTATCCAGATCGTTTGGGAAGATGTGCTTGACGACAAGGCCGTCATCCCGCGCAAGATCAAAGAAACGAGCGCGCGCAAGATCCAGGACATGGCCGGACGAAGCTGGAATCTGCTCACCACGCTCTATTATAAGGGCAGCGGCCGTATTCCCTGGCGCCGCCTACCCAAGGAAGGCGAATTTACCTCCTGCTATATTGGAATCAGCTTCTACCGCGAGGTCGGCGGCCAGCAGCTCTTCACCAGCTCGGCCCAGATGTTCGACGAACGCGGCCGCGGCTTTGTGCTCAAGGGCAATCGCGCTCATACCGAAAGCCGGGGCCGCCATCCTTACATGGCGCGCGACGACGCCAAGGAACTCGTCGGCCGGGTGCTCGCCGCCTATCGCACCCATCACAAGACGCTGCCAGCGCGCGTCATCGTCCTCAAGACCTCGCGGTTTCGTCAGGATGAGGCCGAAGGCATCTACGAAGCGCTCAGCGAAGCCGGCACCGAGCTACGCGATCTCGTCTGGGTGCAGGAATCCTATTCGGTGAAGGTGCTGCGCGACGGCAACTATCCCGTGCTGCGCGGCACCTTCGTAGATCTCGGAGGAAAGGGGCTGCTCTACACCAATGGCAGCATGCCGTACTACGGCACCTATCCTGGCCTCTACGATCCGAGGCCACTGCTCCTATGTCCCTATCCCGGCAGCGACAGCACGATCTCGCAAATTGCCGAGGAAGTGCTCTCTCTCACCAAGATCAACTGGAACTCAACCCAGATGAACCAGCGGCTCCCAATCCCCATTCGCGCCGCGCGCATGGTCGGCGAGGTTCTGAAATATGTGAAAGAGGGTCAGGCAATCAGCACGGACTATCCTCGCTACATCTGAGCCGTCGGCTCGAGATTTATACAACCGCGCGATCAATCATTGCTTGTAGCAACTCTTCACGCACCAGCGCCTTTCCGTTAAGGATGACTTCGCCAAAGGTGTCGTCAATCACGCGACTGTTGCCGTCATGAACGTGCACATGGATGCCATATTCCTGCGGCCTGCTAGCAGTCCACACAATCGCTGGGGTCGAGGCCCAGACGGTGTAGCTGTGCCCTTTGTAGTCGTCGAGATTGAGGCTTCGGTCGGGCAGAAGACAGGTAAGATGAGTCGCAGTTCGATCATGCAGTGGCTGTAGCGGCGTCGAAATTATTGGACCTTGGCTCCAAGTACTGTCTCTGCCGCAATTTGCGCAAAAGTGCTTTCGATGCGGAGTTTTTCCAAAGTCGCCCAAGTCGAGATGGGGGTGTCGGCAGTGTGAACAATCGATACAACCCATCTTCTGGTGTGCTTCGAGAGCGCAGACAAATTCAAAGGCAGCCGGCGGCGTGATATTAACGCGAACGGGACTATCTCCGCCAAACAAACCTTCCCGCGTTGTGTAAATGGCCGAGATTGCAGCAAAGTCTGCATCAATGCGTTTTTGACTTGTGGGTGTGTCGCGCACGTGGACGTGTATCTTTGGCGGACGGGGCTTAATCTCAAAGTTCGAGAGGGCAGCAGGCATAGAACACCAAACGCCCACCTCAGCATGCTTATCAAGATACACCGTGTAAGGGTCGATCTCATAGCTCATGAGCTGAGTGTGCTTGGCACATAGCATCTCGTTTGAGGACTGCAGTGCCGCAAGATCAGCTTTGGTACCCCAGTGGCTCTGATGTGTCCGGCACCACCATCTATGGGCACCATGTCGGTACTTTCCTGCATAGACGAAGTCACAAGGCAAAACAGTGTCAGCGGCGCGTTTTTCCGTGAAGTGACGGAGAAGTTGAGCTGAGCGGACTTCAATGTTTCCCAGAGTTCGACCATACGCCCAGCAGACCGCACCGCGTGCTTGCGTTCCGCTTTCATCTGCCATCGCCAAGGGCTGCTCATCCATGATTTTGCTGACGAGCACCCGCCCCTTCTCGGGGCTCGTTTTGGCCCACCACAACTCTACGCGCCCCGACGCGGCGCAAATCTTTCTCTCGATTATCAACACGTCCTCGCGCCTTAGCTTGCGACTGGAACGCCGCGCATCGATTAAAGCCAAATCGGAAAGCCAGCATTTAAAGGAGGCTGGAACGTGCCCCTTTACTGAGATCTATCGTTCAGCAACATTACACCGCAGCGCGCATAGCCAGCAACATCTACCCAAGAATCAAGATGGTTTGGCGTTTGTACCAGGCGTGCAACCTTCGTAACGATCATACCTAAGATCTCTCTAATCTGGGGATCTTGGCACTCATCTACCACAGACCGCAATGCGGCTACTCGACGATATGTATCTTCAGGAGCGCCGTAGATGTCGCGTCGATCAAAGGTTACGGTCGCATAGGCAGTATCGAACTGCTCCAGCAAGCTGTTCGGGAATGGCCCCTCGGTCATCACATCCTCCCCATCAATCACGCCGCTTCGCCAATACAGAAGAAATCACTTGGCACGTCGGGCAGAAAGCCACCGCAATCCCGCATTTTATTGTAGCCTTCAAAAGCGTCGGTGCACATCAGCAATGAGGCTTCAACCGACAGCTTCAGGAGGCGGAGGCTGCCCATTACTCGAGGGGCACCAAGCAGGTTTGTAGCGAGCCGTCGAGCTGCAGCATCATCTGTGCAAAATGCACGATCAGTTGCCTCACAGATGGAAATGGATTCGAGTTCGCCGTCGCCAATGTCGTGATCGGTCACAAGCTCTAGGAAACGATCTGGCGAGATCTCTTCGTCTGGCACAAAATGGATGCTCCCTTCTGCCTGCAACGCAATGATTGCGGCGGCACAATCCAAACCGCATTCCGAGACTACGATCGGAGACAAAGCGACCTCGGTGTTTGGAAGTCCACAGACGACTGCAAGCTTTCCACAATTGTGAAGGTTTATGGCTGCGCAGGCATCAATGAGTAGTCGCACGGCGTCCACCCGTCGATGCGTGGGTCTCATAGATGCTTTCGATCGTCGTACCGAGCCGATCAGCGATCCACGACGGCGAAGTCATACCGCGAGCCACGCTCTCATGAACGAACTTCATAAGAACCGGAGACACCAGATCGAACTGTATCTTCTCCCTAGGCGGCAGATTCAGTGCGTCAGCACGCTTCTCCGGGCTTTTGTGGTGCTCGCGGATATACTGCGCGAGAGAGGCAGCTCCACCGGGGGGCAAAAGGTCGAGATTTTCGCATCGTCTCGCAGCTACATCGAACGACACGCCATGCAGACGAGCGAGGATCAGGATTTCGACATCGCCGATCTCGTTGCTGGATGCGCCAATGAATTGACGTATTGCTTGCAACGAGCCCCCAACCGCTTGTGGCGGGAGGAGGAAGGCTGAGGAGAATGCATCGGCAAATCCTTCAACCCGATTGCGAAAGCTCCCGATGTGGGAGGCGAGATCGAGGTGGGCAGACTGGACAGAATGATGAGCCACGACGTGACCCAGCTCGTGCCCAAGCGTGAACAACATGCGCGCGGGAAAGCGCGGTGAAACGAACACAAATAAATAACCGCCCGCGGCAACAGAGGCGCCTTCAAACTTCGAATTCTTGAGTTGGCTAACGATCAGCCCATCAAGCATGCGCAGGCGCTGCGGCAGGTCGATGGCAGGGCTATCAACTTCGCCCGGGTAGAGAACGGTACGCAACTCCGCCGCTAGCCGTTCGGCCTCGTCATAAGTTTCAGGCGCCTGCAGACCAAATCGGCCGAGCCAATCGGGAAGTCCTCCGCGAACCGGAAGGACCTTTAGTGCAGCCTCCACAAAGCCAGCCAGCCGGTCAAGCGTCGGCTCGCGCTCGGAGTCAGCAACCCCCGGTGCCCGAAATAAAGCTCCAAGCCCGGAGCTGTTTGCAGGCGATCCCACAGATGTGAACGCGCGCATGGATAATTTAAGTCCACGCGCTAAAGCGCGAAGTTCCGATGCCGTTACTGGCGCGCCATCGAGAATTTCTCTCACGCGCTCCGTTGCTAAGCGTGTCCGCGCAGCGATCTCGCTAGGTTTGAGCGAAAGCGCCCGAAGGGTAGCTGCGACGTTTGCCATTTAGGTTGATTGTTGCTTGATTCCCTGCAGCCAGTCCAGAGTCTTCTCGATCTGAACCTGGTCTAGGCGAGCCCAACGACCCATCACGTCTATGACGCGGTTGGCGCGTCGCTTTTCTAAAATCGAAGATAGCCGGTCCAAAGTTTCGCTTCGGCCGCGCGCGACCTCCGCGGGCGTCTCAAGCGCCACTGGATTAACCCCAATCAAGTAATTCTCTATGCGGCTGGCGAAATTGGTAGGACTGTGGGTGTCGAGGGGATGCTGCTTCCCGGTGCTATCGACTAGGACATTGCCGACGACTTTACCTTCAGCATTCAACTGGAGCCGGTTCTCCGGGAACCGGTTATACGCGGCCAAAGCATCGATTTTCTCCGCCACTTCAAATCCGCCAACAACATACTGCTGAACGCCTCTGGTTGCGCCGCTGATTACAAAAACATAATCTCCAGGCCGTACCAGACGCCGGATCGGTGGCATGCAGCCACCGAGGGTCGGCGTTTTTCTAAAGATCGGGTCGTTCAGATTCCGATTACGTTCGGGGTCCGCATTGGGACTGCTAATGTAGATGTACCCTTTCACTATTTGCCACTCCCCCGATTGACTATCTGGCAGTGATAAAAGAGATCTGACTCAAAGAAAATCCCCAGTGAGCCGCCGGTGACATGCGCACGGCCACGTAGCATGCGGCGGCACACGCGCTTCAGTTGGGTCTCAAGCTAAATGGGACTCTCATTTTGTTGGGAGCGCACACCGCTTTTGGCTGAAATGTCTGCTATCGGTAAACCGAGATTCAAAGTCCACACACCTTAATGTCCCTTTGATGGAATAGACGGCAGAATGACCGAATGGCCGATTTCACACAGGGTCAATCGTCAATCGAAAGTGTTATTTCAGGGGAAACCCCGCTTAGGCTCCCGCTAGACACAGTCAGATTTGGCCAATATCTTCTAGATCGGGGGACTTGAACATGATCGATGAAGCGCATCCGCTAAAAGCTGGTGGGATTACCATCTGGACGGAAGGCGAGGTCCTTCTTCTCAAATATTCGGTCTGGTTCTATGGATTTCTGGGAACAAAGCGTGTTCCCCGTTCAAACATCACATCAGTCACCTGGAAGGAACCGGGTGATTGGCTTGCCGGCTTCCTAGAGCTGGACATTTTTGGGGGAGCGACCGCCCTCGCCGCATGCCAGCCCCAATGTGCAAAACCAGAATCGACTACAATATGATCGCGCTGATAGAGACAAGTTCGCAGATTTGCGTGAATGGATCGAGGCCGGTTCGCCGTCGAGGTCGGAACCTGCAGCATGGAAACCATCGGTCGCCGATGAAATCGCAAAGCTGGGCAAACTGCGTCAGCAGGGTCTTTTGACAGATGAAGAATTCGCTGCGCTGAAGGCCAAACTGCTCGGTTGAGACCTTGCAAAAATCGCGAATCGATATGAGTGCTCAGCGGTCCTGACCATGAGCGATAAATGCTGAACGAACGGCCGCTATCAGGCAGCGCGAATTCATTCGCGAATGTCCGAGATGTTGGCGGCTCCCGACCAGGCAAGGCCGTTCCCGGATGGGCGCGCGAATGACCGTTCCTGTCGAAACCCGCCCTTGACCCTATAGTTACTACAGGGATTATGGAGTTTCCGTTACCGGCGCTTATGCCGGGCAGGAACGGGGCAATATGAAGCGGATATTTCGTTGCGGCGGAGCATATGCGGTCGGCTGCGTGCTGGTATTTGGGACTGTGATGGCCGGTCCAGCATGCGCGCAGACCGACGCAGATCAGGCCGAAGAGGCCGAAACCGAGATCGTCGTCCAAGCGACACGGATTGGACGCCGGGTGCAGGACGAACCGATCCGCGTGGATGTCATCAGCCGCGAAGAGATTGAGGAGAAGCTCCTCATGCGTCCGGGCAATATCGCCATGCTGGTGAGCGAGACGCCGGGTGTCCGCGTCCAGACCACATCGCCTGCACTAGGCGCGGCCAATGTCCGCATTCAGGGCCTCAAGGGCCGCTACACGCAGATCCTGGCTGACGGATTGCCACTTTACGGCGGGCAGACGCCTTCCATCGGGCTGCTGCAGATCCCGCCGACCGATCTTGGCCAGGTCGAGATCATCAAGGGCGCAGCATCGGCGCTCTATGGCCCTTCGGCGCTTGGCGGCGTCATCAATCTGGTGTCACGCCGTCCGGCAACCGAGCCGCAAGGCGAACTTCTGCTCAATGCCACCAGTCGCAACGGGCAAGATGTGACGGGGTATGTCGCCGCACCGCTCGGTAGCGTGCTCAGCGCCTCGCTCACCGCTGGCTACGACCGGCAAAGCCGTCAGGATTTGAACGACGACGGCTGGGCCGACATGCCCGGCTATGAGCGCTTCACGGTCCGGCCCCGCCTGTTCCTCGATGCTGCCGATGGCACCAAGGCATTGTTGACCTTCGGAGCAATGGCCGAGCAGCGCGATGGCGGGACTATGCCTGGCGCAAATGCGCCGGACGGATCGCCATTTGCGCAAACGCTGCGCAGCCGACGCTACGATCTGGGCCTCACGGCCGAGACACCGCTGGACGGCATCGGCACGTTGCATCTGCGTGCCTCAGGCGTCACCCAGTCGCATCGTCATGTCTTTGGTAACACGATGGAGAATGACCGTCACCGCACGGCTTTTGCCGAGGCGTCGATCGGCGGCAAGGCGGGCGCGACGACATGGCTGGCGGGCGCCGCGGTCCAGTTGGACGACTATCGCTCCAAAGCATTCTCAGCCTTCGACTATAGCTACACCGTGCCCGCGCTCTTCGTGCAGGGTGAGCAGGAATTGGCCGACAGGCTGACGCTGGCAGGCAGCCTGCGCTGGGATGCGCATAGTGACTACGGCTCGCACGTTAGCCCTCGCCTGGCCGCGCTGTATCGCCCCGGTCCCTGGACGATCCGCGCTTCGCTGGGACGTGGTTTCTACGCGCCGACACCGTTCATCGAGGAAACGGAGGCCAATGGCCTCGCGCGCCTGCTGCCCTATGGAAAGCTCAAGGCGGAGCTCGCCGACAGCGGTTCTATCGACTTCGGCTATGCCAGTGGGCCATTCGAAGCCAACGTCAGCCTGTTCGCTTCCAACATCGACCGTGCCCAGCAATTGCAGGTGGTGGACGCCGATCATGTCACGCTGGTCAACGCCGATGGCGTCACGCGAACGCGCGGCGCCGAAGTGCTGTTGCGCTATCGCTGGCGGGCGCTGTCGGTGACCGGCAGCTATGTCCATGTCGCCGCGAGCGAACCGGACCCAGACGGACCCGGTCGGCGCATCGTGCCGCTGACGCCCCGAGACAGCGCAAGTCTTGTCGGCATGTGGGAGAAGGAAGGGCGCGGCCGCTTCGGGATCGAGGCCTATTATACCGGGCGGCAGTCGCTGGATGACAATCCCTATCGGACGCGCAGCAGGCCCTATGTTCAACTTGGTGCGATGGGCGAACTGATACTGGGCAAGGTCAGCCTGTTCCTCAATGCCGAGAACCTGCTCAATGTGCGGCAGACAAAATACGATCCATTGCTCCTGCCGCGCCGGGCGGCGACGGGTGCGTGGACCGTCGATGCCTGGGCACCGACCGACGGGTTCGTCCTTAACGGAGGGGTGCGGTTTCGCTTCGACGGTGAATAGGCGCGCTCCTCAGTTCCCCACGGGCTTGGCGGATGATCTGCCATCCACCGGACAAGGCCAGCGCAGCCATGATCGCTGCGACCGCAATGTCAGGCCAGCCCGTGCCGGTGCCGAACACGCCGAGCGCTGCGGCGACCACGGCGATGTTGCCGATCGCATCGTTGCGCGAGCAGATCCAGACCGAGCGCCGGTTGGCGTCACCCTCGCGGTGGCGCCATAGCATCGCGGCGCAGGCAAGGTTGGCGACGAGCGCGATCACGCCCACGATCCCCATGGTCTCGGCGGCAGGAACGACGCCCTGCGCCGCCATCCAGACGGTGTTGCCCAGCACCCATACGCCCAACAGCAGGATCGACACGCCCTTGGCCATCGCGGCCCGCGCTCGCCACGCCAAAGCCATGCCTGCCACGCCGAGGCTGATCGCATAATTGGCGGCATCGCCCAGAAAGTCGAGCGCATCGGCTTTGAGCGAAGCGGACCCGGCAGTGACACCGGCGACGATCTCGACGCCGAACATGACCGCGTTGACGGCGAGCGCGATCCACAACACGCGCCGCCATGCCGCATCGTTCAGCCTTTCGGTATTGTTCTGTGAGCCGCCGCAGCATCCGCCAGCCATTTGCATCTCCTGTTTCGGTGATGACAGGATATATAGGGCCTGTAGCAACTACAGGGTCAAGGGTATGGCACTTACGATCGGCGACATGGGCAAGGCGACGGCCACGAAGATCGAGACGATCCGTTATTATGAGAAGATCGGCCTGCTACCCAAACCAGCACGAACGACGAGCAACTACCGCGATTATGGGCAGGCGGCGCTTAGCCGGCTGTCTTTCATCCGGCGCGCCCGCGACCTTGGGTTTTCGCTCGATCAGGTTCGGGCGCTGCTAAGCATTTCGGGTGATCGCAGCTGTGATTGCGCAGGCATCGACAAGATCGCCAAAGAGCACCTCCTGGAAGTGGATCGCAAGCTGGCTGACCTTGCGGCGCTCCGGAAAGAACTCAAGGCTGTGATCGATTCCTGCGATGGCGGCAGCGTCGCTGATTGCCGCATCATCGAAGCACTCGGGCCAGCATCGCCATCCTAAGAATGGCAGCTCCCGACAAAACTCGCTGTTTAGTCATTCGCACGCGAATGACGGGGTTGTCCCAAAGCCCGACCTTCCTGGCCGTATGAACGGAGGTCCGCTTTCAGGGGGCTCTAATCGCCCGCCGAACGGTGCTATGTCGGCAGAACCGCCTGCCGATCCGGGTCCCTTTGCCGAGCGGCTCGAGCGCCTGATGGCGAAGACGCTCAGCTGACAGCAGGTCCAACACCGGTTCCGAGCAGGCCAGATGGCGGTCGTACTATATTCTCTTTAGAAATAGCTATCAGGCAGCTCGAGTACTGTTGGGATAAAGATCTATGCGTTTGGCACCGGGCAGAATTTCGTCGATCAGCAAGGATCGGTGACAGCCGCCCGGGTCGCGTTCGAAGCAGAGGAGGGCTGTGGGCCTCTCTTGCGCCATCTCGACCAATTGTGCGCTCTGGACGATCGCTTCGGGGAGGTCGAGCTGGCCAGAATAAACTTCCGCCATGCGTGCATGGTTGCCTCTGCGAGCTGCCTCCCGACCTTCGGGCGGAGTGCCAAGTGCCTTCAGCCCGACATAATCGATCCCGGCGTCCTTAAGTCCTGCGGCAAGGATATTCTTAGAGAAGCCGGGCCGGCGCGATAGTGGTACAGCGCGAACATCGGCCAGCAACGTGACGCCCGCCTCCTTCAGGGCCGCAATAAGCTCGGCTTGGGTTGCGCCCTCATACCCGATAGTGAAGATCTGCATGAGACCCAGATAAGATGACCGGCTGCAATTACACGAGCTTCCTCGAAGGATTTGTGCCCGCTGCAAAAATTGGCCGGACCGGCTTCGACGGTTGCGCGTTATTTGATCATGACGATCGATAGTCTGGAACGGTTCGGCGGCTGCGCATGCGGAGATCTTCGCCTCGTTGCAAGGGGCGGGGCCGTTCGCGTCGGTCTGTGTCATTGCCTCACATGTCAGACGGCGCATGGCGCGCCGTATCTCGCCTTTGCCGTCTTTCCGCGCAGGGCGGTCGATCTGTTGGGCGAGCATGCAGGATGGGAGAGCAGCACCGGTTATCATAGGCTATATTGTCCGGCGTGCGGATCGCGCGTTGCCAACCTGACTGGCGACGAAATCGAGCTACCGGTCGCGAGCTTCGACGATGCGTCAGGGCTCGATCCGCAATATGAGAATTGGACCATCCAGCGGCTACCCTGGGTCACACCTCTTACGGTCCCCCAGTTTGCGCGCGATCGGGACAGGTAAATTTGGGCAAGGAGGCAGCCCCGGAACAGCGGGGCGCCTGTCGATCGAGGGATGATCTCACGCTGCAGAACGACAGGTGCTACGATCATGGTGCTTTCCATCGCTCAGTCGATTGCTTGGGATCTTGCACAGACACTCATGACCGTCATGGTCATCGTGCGCACCGATTGCGGCTTCGGCGTCATGCGTGGGACGAGTTCGACGGTAGTACCGCCCAAATCATTGGCGAATATGATCCGTTCCCATCCCAATGCGCGCGATAGAGCCAGCTTCCCGGTCTTGGGCTTCATACAGTTTCACGCTCACGAGATAGTGCTGGCTATCCCCATTTTTGGGGAGCCACTTCCCGCTTTATCGGAATAGCGCAGAAATCCGATCGATCGCAGCCTTTGCTTCCAGTTTCGAAAGGGAGCGCACATGCCCGGCGAGCAAGGGAGTGACGATGATCGGCGCCTCCTTGACCGGCCGGGATTTGCACAGGAGTTTCTGCGACGCAATCCCCTCTATCGCGCGCATCATCAGACGATCATGCGCGCCGGGAAGGGAGCAACGCAGGATCAGGAGGTGATGGCCCGGCGATGGGGCCTGAGCTTTCCCATGCCCACCGGACGCATTTGCCGGGGCTGAGCCAGCACTCTGGCAGCCGGCGCTTGTCGCCACGACCGTCATTCTCGATAAAGCCCTTCCCGGAATGGCAGGCACCGCGCCGTTCGACATCGACACCTGGCCGATCATTCTTGCCGACCGCATGCTCTCGACCGGACGCCATCTCGTCCTTGCCGATCTCGACGGCGCCCACCGGCTCTGGATTCGCGATCCGGGCAAGGGGAGGCCGCTCGCTTATGTACTTCCTCGCGATGACGTCATCGATCTGCGCTGCACGGCTATCCAGCGTCTCGACCGAAGGCTCGCCGGCGCGCCGCCGATGCGCCGAGCGCCCGGCACCATGCCCTCGCGCTTTCAGCGGCAACGCCTGTCCATGCTGCTCGACATTCTCGATTCGACGCTCGACCGCGCACGTACCGGCGTCACGACCCATGAAATCGCGCGACGCCATGTCTATCCCGCCATGACGATCGGCCGGGGCAATGAGTGGAAATCCTCCGCCGAACGCCGCCGCACACAGCGGCTGATCGATGAGGCGACGGGCCTCATGAATGGAGGATATCGCACCCTGCTTCGCGGATGACGCTGCTCTTCCGGTGCGACAAAAAGCTAAGGCGCTAAACAGCCGCTCCCTGCTGCCGGTCCTTCTTCGCCACTTTCCTCCAGCACGGTCGATCACCGCCGCGCGTGATCCGGGCCTCGCTGGAGAAAGACGATGACTGAAAGCATATCCAACAAGTCGCAATTTCTGAAGACGCCGGACGCTGCCGCGTGGCTCGGCCTCTCGCCGCGTACGCTCGAAAAACATCGCTGCTATGGCACTGGTCCTGCCTTTCACAAGCTGGGCGGCCGGGTGGTCTATTCGACCGAGGCGCTCGATGCCTGGGCGGAGCTTGGCCGGCGCCGCTCGACGTCCGATCCGGGAATAGGGGTGTGCCTGCCCGCCAAGCGCATCGTCGTTTGCCCGGATCGCTGAACTTATGGCTGATCATTCGTCTCGACTGGTTGGTGCGCGGATCGCGCGTCCACAGCTTGAGCTGTTCCGTTCGATGCCGGGCGACTTCGCCGCTCGCGACGCGCAGGATCTCATGTCATGGCCGTTCTTCAGTCTCGCCAAACGCAAGCGCGTCGCGCCCATCGACTTCCGGATGGGTGAAACCTGGATCTCGGTTGAGGCCGTCCCCGATCATGGCATGGCGACCATCTGGGATGCGGATGTGCTCATTTGGGCTGCGAGCCAGATTGTGGAGGCGCGTGACGCCGGACGGCCATGTTCGCGCCTCATGATGACCACGCCGCACGAAATCTTGACCTTCATCGGGCGCAGCACTGGGCGCGATCATTATGATCGCCTGAAGGCGGCGCTTGACCGGCTTCAGTCCACCACCGTCGCCACCTCGATCCGCCAGCAGCACCAACGCCGCCGCCATCGCTTCTCCTGGATCAATGAATGGCGCGAACTGGCCGATGGGCAGGGGCGCCCGCTCGGGATAGAACTGGTCCTGCCGGACTGGTTCTACGCCGGCGTCGCTGATCGCGCGCTCGTGCTGACGATCGACCGCGCCTATTTCCAGCTCACCGGCGGGCTCGAGCGCTGGCTCTACCGCATCGTTCGCAAGCATGGCGGTAAGCAATCAGGGGGCTGGAGCTTCGATGTTGCGCATCTGTATCGCAAGTCCGGGGCGCTCTCACCGCTCAAACAATTTGCCTTCGATATTCGCGGTATCGTCCACCGCCAGGCGTTGCCCGGCTACGTCCTAACCATCGAGCATGCCTTCGGCCGCGAACGGCTGAACTTCGTGGCCGCGCCGGTCGATCCTTTGGATCGCGCCATGCGGCGCCTCAAGCTCAAGCCTGTGGATAAGCGGAGATGAGCCTCGGCCTATTGAAAACCGCGCTGCTCGGCCGATTGAAAACCGCAGGTTCGGCCTATTGGAAACCGCGCCCCACCGCGAGTCGCCGAAAATCCGGGCGAAATTGCAACTCTTCTAACCATGCTAACAAAGAGTCCTTCGGACTCTTGCTAACCCGACACGCATCTGTGGATGTTCCTTGCGGGCAATCGCGGCGGAGGATGTCTGCGCGTCACTGCGCGCGGCATGATGCCAGTAACGGCGCAGCTCGGCACGATAACAACCTTACCATCGACGCCGACTTGATGGCCCACACCGTTGAGCGCATGGCGAGCAGCCTGCCACTGATCGGCGCCCTGGTCGCATTCGTCTCTCTTTCCCGAGACAGGCCATGACCCATTCACCGCTCGACAGCCGCGCGCATACACGCGTCCCGCCAATGCGGACGGGCATGACCGAGGTCGAACTGATCTGGATCGAAAAGCGGCTGGAGCACTGGATCCGCTTCGGCCGCATCGCGGGTGAGACGATCATCAGCCGAAAGACGCGCGTCGTCAGCTTTCGACCCGACGCGCTCTTCGCGTTCGTGCGCTGGTCTGCCAGTGACTATGGCACCCTTCATTCTCGTGTCGACATTCTGCGCGCCGTGCGCGCCGGAGAAAGGTATACGACCGCGCCCTTCGTGCGGCCCGGCGGCGAATTGCTGCTTTCCATCCAGGGCTGGCCAAAGGTTCAGCGGGTGCTCGAACTGATCGACGCCATCGAAGTGGTGGGGCTCGACCCATGTGAGGTCGCGCCCGATCACTGGCGCCACGCGCACAACCGCCTGAGTGCGGGTGAGCGCGTGCGGGCCTATACGCATGAACGTCATCAGGCCTGGCTCAAGCGCAAAGCGCTCGGGCAATGACCCGCCTCGGTTATGTGCTGGTGACGTTCGTCGTCGCCCAATCGTTCATCGCCCTGTTCACAGCGGTGGCATGGTTCATGCCGCAGCCGCGCCTGCTCTGGAATGCCAGTGCGAGCGCACCGATCGGCCTCTATCGGCTCTATCCAGGTGAGAAGCCAAGCTTCGGTG
This sequence comes from Sphingobium sp. B11D3B, assembly GCF_025961735.1. Taxonomy (NCBI): domain Bacteria; kingdom Pseudomonadati; phylum Pseudomonadota; class Alphaproteobacteria; order Sphingomonadales; family Sphingobiaceae; genus Sphingobium; species Sphingobium sp. B11D3B. The sequence continues at coordinate 192,581 of NZ_JAOQOF010000001.1, forward strand.
ATCTGGTCGCTTATCGACCATCGCCGGTGCTCGCGCAGTTCATGGCGCAGCGCCATTATCTGCCGGCGGGCATACCGCTGCTCAAACATGTGGCAGCCTATTCGGGCGCGACGATTTGCCGCCGCGACGCGGTGGTGATGATCGACGGGCATGTGGTCGCGATCGCGCGGGCGTCCGACAGCCAAGGCCGACCGTTGCCCGTCTGGCGCGGCTGCCGCGGGCTTCGGGCAGACCAATTGTTCCTGCTGAACGATGCGCCGGACAGTCTGGACGGCCGTTATTTCGGACCTGTCCCGGCGTCCGGCCTGATCGGCCGTGCGACGCCGATCCTCACCCGCGACGCGCCCGATGCGCCGCTGCGCTGGCGTTTGGCGCGCCCACGGGAGGCTCACCCCATCACCCACCAAGGAGATGTTCGATGCAAATAGGTTGCTTCCAGAGCCAAGGCGACGGCTTCACCGGGCGCCTTCAGACGCTAACGCTCGATGTCGCGCTGCAGATCGTGCCGACCGGCTTTTCCGGGCAAGAACGCGCACCGGACTGGCGCGTTCATCTCCGCGACGCCGACGCACCCGATGGCATTGGCCCGGAGGTCGGATCGGGCTGGAACCATGAAGGCAAGAGCACCACCTACATCGCGCTTCAACTCGATTGTCCGGGTCTTATCCGTTCGGTTCGCGCCAATCTGCTGCGCTCCAAACAAGACGAGAATGCGCATGTCCTGCTGTGGTCGCCGCGCCTGCGGCGTCCCAAGGCAGAGTGACCTATGCGCACCCGTCTCACGCCGCGTTGTAGCTCACATGCTCGCCGCCTCGCTGGGGCATTCGCCCTGATCGGCGCCTTCACCGTTCTCGTCCCGACCATCGCTGTGCGGGCCGCCGCGCCTGCCGCTACCGTGAATGCGATTTCTGCCGCCCATCCTTATGCAGCGCATGTGATCGAAGCCGCGCAGCGGTTCGGCATTCCGGAGGCATGGATCTGGACGGTCATGCGTGTCGAGAGCAAGGGCGATGCGGCGGCGATCTCGCGCGCTGGCGCCATCGGCCTCATGCAGATCATGCCAGGCACATGGGCCATGCTGACCGCGCGTTATGGACTGGGCGATAATGTTTGGAACGTGCGCGCCAATATCCATGCCGGCGCTGCCTATCTGCGCGAAATGGTCGATCGCTATGGCGACATTCCTGCCGCGCTCGCCGCCTATAATGCGGGACCGGGCAGGGTGGACGAGTGGCGCCAGCGTGGCCGTCCCTTGCCCGCCGAAACGGTCGCCTATGTTGCGAAGGTCACGCCCTTCCTCGGCACGTTCGGCGTCGCTTCGCTCGACACTATGCCTGCTATCGGGCACCCGCCTGCTGCGCCATCCTGGCGCGAGGCGACGCTGTTCGCGCGCGGCGGCGACGCATTAGAGCGCACGGACGCCGTCAGCGAAACTACGCCCGTCGCGCAGCCGGGCGGCGTCACATCAACGCCTGTTTCGCCGCCCTCGACAATCCCGCCACGCTCCTTGTCGCCTGCTTCGTACGACCTTTTCGTCCCGCTTTCGGGTCGGAGCGAGCCGTGAGCGGTCGTGGCGTCTGTTGGCGCTGCCAGGGTTGGGATTTACTGCGGAGGGGATGGCATAAGTGCATCGTCATCGGAGGAAAAAGGGGATGGCGAGATAAAAGGGCCGCCACCTGCTGGACCTTATGTGGTTGTAGGTGCGCGGTTTTTTCAGGTGGCACGATATTCAGCCGGGTGGCGCGATTCTCCGATTATCGCGTGACATCAGCCTGTTGGCAGGTGGCAGCGCGGATTTCGGTGATGTGATGGCCATCGGCGACGATGATTTCGAGGTGCGGCCGGGAAGGAGTCGCGACGCTGGCAAGGGGTCCGGGCGCAAGGCCCAGAGCCTCGCGGCGCAGGTCCGCCGGGCGGCGGCAAAAGCAGGCTATAGCCGCAGAGGAGCCTCCCGGGGCAAGGGGACCGGGCATCATGGTCGCGGTCGCATCGCGCGGCTGAGAGCCAGGTCGCCGGCCAATGCCAGGCGCGTGGTCATCAAGGCCCGCGTCGTCCGGCACAAGGGATCCAAGTACCGTTCCGCACCGCTCGCCCGCCATATCGACTATTTGAAGCGCGACGGGGTGGCTCGCGATGGACGCGACGCCAGCCTTTTCGATGCATGCTCGGATCAGGCGGACGGCAGTGCATTTGCCCACGCTTGCGAAGACGATCGACATCATTTCCGCTTCATTGTCTCCCCCGAAGACGCCGTGCAGATAAGCGATCTGCGCGCGTTCACTCGCGAGCTGATGGAAGACGTGGCGCGTGATCTCGACACCCGGCTCGACTGGGTCGCGGTGGATCACTGGAACACTGACAATCCCCACATCCATATCCTCGTGCGCGGCGTCGATGAGCGCGGCGCCGACCTGGTCATCGACCGCGACTATATCCGCGAAGGCATGCGCGCCCGTGCCGAAGAGCGCGTCACTGCGGAACTGGGCCTGCGCACCGACCAGGAAATTCGCACCGCGCTCGAACGGGAGGTCGAGGCCGATCGCTGGACCAGTCTCGACCGGCGGCTGCAACGGATGGCCGACGGCGTCAGCGGCATGGTCGATCTGCGTCCTGGCGGCACAGATGATCCCGAGATGCGTCGCCTGCTGATCGGGCGCGCTACGAGGCTCGAACGGCTGGGGCTTGCCTCCAGGCAGGGGCCGGCGGTCTGGTCGATCCGGCCTCAGGCGGAACAGACCCTGCGCGATCTCTCCATCCGCGGCGACATCATCAAGGCCATGCACCGCGCGATGCGCGCGGGCGGTCATAACTTCGATCCCGGCGGCTTCGCGGTGCATGGCGATGCACCCGACGATCCCATCATCGGCCGGCTCGTCGAGCGGGGACTGCACGATGAACTGATGGGCACCGCTTACGCCGTGATCGAAGGCACGGACGGCCGGATCCATCATTTGCGCTTCAATGATATCGAGATGACCGGCGACGCGAAACCAGGCGCCATCGTCGAGACACGAAGTTGGCAGGACGCCAGAGGAAATAGCCGTCTGTCGCTCGCGATGCGCTGCGACCTGACATTGGCCGAGCAGGTGAAGGCGCCCGGTGCAACCTGGCTCGATCGCCAGCTCATCGCCCGCGAGCCGCTGGCGCTGGGCCAAGGGTTCGGTGGCGAGATTCGCGTCGCCCTAGTTGAGCGGGCGCGTCATCTCGAAGGCGCTGGGCTCGCCCAACGACGCGGCACAGGCTTTCTGTTCGCGCGGGGATTGATCGAAACGCTCAAGGCCAATGAGGTTGAGCAGGAGATCGACTCTCTCGTCCGGCGCACCGGCCTTGTGCATCGGCCATCGGGCGCCGGCGACTATGTGAGCGGCGTTTATCGCGAGCGCGTGACGCTGGCTTCGGGCCGGTTCGCAATGATCGACGACGGGCTCGGCTTCCAGCTCGTCCCTTGGCGGCCAGCGCTCGATCAACATTTGGGCACACATATCAGCGGCACCATGAACCCCGCCGGCGTCGACTGGTCGCTAGGACGCGGCCGGGGAATGGGCCTTTGAACCTTCCTTCCCCATGTCCACGGAGTCCAGGCTCATGAAGGCCACCCAAATTCTCTGGTGCCAGGTCATCGCCGTGCTCAGCGTGACGCTGGCCGGCATCTGGGCAGCGACCCAATGGACGGCCCATGCGCTGGCCTATCAGGCCGAACTGGGCGCGCCTTGGTTCTGGCTGGGGCCATGGCCGATCTATCCACCTGCTGCCTTCTTCTGGTGGTGGTTCGGGTTCGATGCCTATGCGCCCAAGATCTTTGAGAAGGGCGCGCTCATCGCGGTGTCGGGCGCGATGGCGGGCATCGTTCTTGCGATCGTCATGTCGGTCTGGCGTGCGCGCGAGGCGAAGAAGGCCGAAACCTACGGGTCGGCTCGCTGGGCCAGTGAGAGTGAGATCAAACGCGCGACCATGCTTGGCGACCAGGGCGTCATTCTGGGGTGCCTTGCGCGAGACTATTTGCGCCATGACGGTCCTGAGCATGTGCTGTGTTTCGCACCGACCCGCTCGGGCAAAGGCGTCGGCCTTGTCATTCCGACGCTGCTGACCTGGCCGGGAAGCTGCATCGTTCATGATATCAAGGGCGAGAACTGGCAACTCACGTCTGGTTTCCGCGCCCGGCATGGCCGTGTGCTGCTGTTCGACCCCACCAACTCGGCGAGCGCCGCCTACAATCCGCTGCTCGAAGTGCGCAAAGGCGTATGGGAAGTGCGCGACGTTCAAAATGTCGCCGATGTTTTGGTCGACCCCGAAGGAAGCCTCGAGAAGCGCAATCACTGGGAAAAGACCAGCCATGCGCTGCTGGTCGGTGCGATCCTCCATGTCCTCTATGCCGAGGAAGACAAAACGCTGGCGGGCGTTGCCGCCTTCCTTTCCGATCCGCGCCGCCCGATTGAGACCACGCTACGCGCAATGATGTCCACGCCGCATCTTGGCAAAGCGGGCGTCCACCCGGTGGTCGCGTCGGCCGCGCGCGAGCTGCTCAACAAGTCGGAGAATGAGCGGTCGGGCGTGCTCTCCACCGCCATGTCCTTCCTCGGGCTCTATCGCGACCCGATCGTGGCAAAGGTCACGCGTTCTTGCGACTGGCGCATCGCCGACCTGGTGGACGGACCACGGGCGGTCTCGCTCTATCTGGTCGTGCCACCGTCGGACATCAGTCGGACCAAGCCGCTTATCCGCCTGATTCTCAATCAGGTTGGCCGAAGGCTGACTGAGGAATTGACGCCCAAGGGCCGTTCACATCGCTTGTTGCTGATGCTTGATGAGTTTCCGGCGCTGGGTCGCCTCGATTTCTTCGAGAGCGCGCTCGCCTTCATGGCGGGCTACGGGATCAAAGCCTTTCTGATCGCCCAGAGCCTCAACCAGATCGAGAAGGCCTACGGGCAGAACAATGCCATCCTTGATAATTGTCATGTCCGTGTAGCGTTTGCGACCAATGACGAACGCACCGCAAAGCGGATTTCGGACGCGCTCGGCACCGCGACCGAGATGCGCGCGATGAAGAATTATGCCGGGCATCGGCTGTCGCCCTGGCTTGGCCATCTCATGGTCTCGCGCACCGAAACCGCTCGGCCGCTGCTCACGCCCGGCGAGATCATGCAACTGTCGCCCGACGAGGAAATCGTCATGGTGGCAGGGATCCCGCCTATCCGTGCCCGGAAAGCACGCTACTTCACCGATCCGCGCTTTACCCGCCGGATGGTCACGCCGCCCAGAATTACGCCCAGCGATCCCAAGCAGCGGCCTCGGGATGACTGGTCGGCGCTCGAGGCGGTCGACGGACCTTTGGCGCCGGAGACCGAAGTGGGGACGGGTAGGGGCACGGATCGCGAGATGGAAGGTGGCCATCGGCAGAAGGGCGCGGAAAGGATCAATGAGGCCGACGTTGGAAAAGCGCAGCCGGGTGACAATGTTGGTGAAGCGCCGGCCGGAGGTCGCCAAGAGCCGAGCAAAGGCGATGCCGCTGATCCGGCCAATGCCGGCATTCGCCTTGAGCCAGGCCTCGGCCAGCATGAGGAGATTGTCACACGCGACAGAGTGCCCGCGCTCCCTGATGGAGCCGAGGACGATCGGCAGGATGAAGAAGCGGCGCGCGCAAAGCGTCAAGCCGATCGCGCCATGGGGCGCAATGCCCGTGCCGCCTCGCTCGATCCTGATGACGGAATTGTCCTGTGAAAACGGCCTCGGTGAAGCGCAGCATCCGGCTTCGTCACGATATCGCACGTCGGCTCGCCGATCAGGCCATTGCGCGCCGCACCAGTCAGGCTGCGATCATCGAAGCAGCGCTCGACTCTTTCCTGTCGCCCGATGCAGCCGAGCGGCTCGAAGCCGCACTTTCACGGCGGCTTGATCGTATCACCCGCGATCTGGGGCGTCTTGAATGGCATGTTGCTCTGTCGAATGAGACGCTCGCCTTGTTCATTCGTAATTGGCTGAACGTGATGCCCGTGTTGCCGGACAGCGGGCGCGACGAGGTTCGCGCGCAGGGGCGCGAACGGTGGGAGCGGTTCGTTGAAGCCCTCAGCCGACGCATGGAGCAGGGGCCGCGCCTGACCACAGAAGTATCGCCCGATGTACCGAATTCTGTGAGCGGCTCGCTGTGAACATGTTGGCTCGATGCCGTGGAATATGTCCTGAGATATGTCGCGGCGATAATTGCCGTTTTGCGGTCGCACGCTTGTAGCGGTCAGCTCTTGCCCACTGTCTCAACAAGGAAGACGTGCGCGGGAGGGGTGGCGAGAAGAGTTTCCTCTGGCATGGTTGCGCAGAGCCAGTCCATCGCGTGCCGCCGCTCGATGATCGCGCCGTGGCGATCCTGATAGCGGGAGACCTCGGGATTGGCTGATACGGTGATCACCTTGAACGCGAGCGGCCATTGCCCAAGCGGCGGCTCCCAGACACCGGCCAGATAGAAGAAATTCCCATCCTCGCGCGTTACGCGATAATGTTTCGATCCCACCTTCATCCGGAAGTCGGATACCGGCACGAGACAGCGGTGGCTGGGGAAGGTTTTTTCTTCGGCCTGGACGAACCGGTAGGAGATCCCGTCGCTAAAGCGCGGGTTCGTTCCCCAATGGGCATTCACCAGCTCCTGCTTGCCCGATCCGTCAGGCTTCATGCGAATGATATGATGGGTGGTGCCATCTGCCGCATCGGAATCGAACGGAGAGGGTGTCAGCGCCATTACAAGAACATAGGAAGAACGTTGCGAGCGGGCAAGGAGGGTTGAGCGACAGCCATGTGCAATGACTATCGGCAGGAGGTCGACATTGCCTCGATCATGGATGATTTCGAGGATCTCGAAATCAACATCGAGACGCCCGAAGGGGTGCCGGAGGACAACCCGCGCGTCGATATCCGGATGACCGACATGGCGCCCATTGTTCGCGCCGTCGACCGACCGCCGGGCAACTATCGCGCCGTGGGCGAACTGGTGAACCGGCGATGGAGTTGGCCGGGCAGGAAAGGCCCGGTCTATAATCTGAGAACCGAAGGCTTTGGCGGGAAGGCCCCCGATCTCAGCCTCAATCGCTGCCTTGTTCTGTGCGATGGGTTCTACGAGTTCACTGACCCCGCCATGCCGCGTCCAAAGGACAAGCGTCTCGATAAATGGCTGTTCGAGATGAAGGATCATCGCTGGTTCTGCATGGCCGGCGTGTGGCAACATGATCCCAAGGTCGGCGAGGCGTTTTCGCTGCTGACCATGGATGCCGGCGATGACATCAGGCCCTATCATCACCGGCAGATCATCCCGCTGTCGCGCGAGCAATGGGGGGATTGGCTCAATGCCGATGTTCCTGCCGAGGAGGTCCTCACTTATCTCCCCGCGGGCATGCTCAAGGTCACGCAAGTGTGGCCGCCGCCCGACCAACAGGCCGAGCAGCCATCGCTGGCGCTCTGACCATCCTGTCGTCGCAAGGCGCTTGACGGACTGGCCTACTTGGATGGAACATAAAGGGAACAAGTGAGTCGATGCTGACCAATGCCTGCACCCTGTTCTGCCTTGCCTCGGCCGTCGGCCGAGACGCTCGCTGCGCTCCGCGCAGAGATCGCGTGCTCGCGCGCCGCGCGCGGTAACGCGCTGGGCTTTGGGGTGTCCGCGCTTGACGAGCGGCTCGCCGATCACGGTATCGATGGGAGCGGGCTCCATGAGGTTGCGGCCGCTTCAGCCAGTCTGAACGACGACGCAGCTGCGACGCTGTTCGTCGCCAGCATTGCCGCGCGCTTCGCGAGTCAGCCCGGCTTCAATGTCCTGTGGGCCGTGACCGCTTTCGATCTCTATGCCCCTGGCCTCGAGCAGGTTGGGCTTGGTCCGGACAAGCTGGTCTACGCGCAAGGCCGCAAGGACGTCGAGGTGCTCGCCATGGCCGAGGATGCCTTGCGCGATGGATCGCTCGCCTGCGTCATCGCCGAAGTGAGAGCGGCAGATATGACCGCAACCCGCCGGCTCCAGCTTGCAGCCGCCAACGGCGGGACGCCGATGCTGCTTTACCGGCGCCATCGATCGCGCGATCGCTGTCCGCTGAGCGTGCCCTCGTCAGCCATGACCCGCTGGCGGATCGGCTGCACGGCCTCGCAGCGTCTTCCCTGGGCGGGCGTTGGGCGGCCGCGCTGGCAGGTCGAGCTTGTCCGTCAGCGCAATGGCGATCCTTTTTCCCTCGAACTGGAGGCGTGCGATGCAACGGGTCGCCTCGCTCTTCCTGCCGCAACTCCCGATCGAACGGCTACGCCGGCTCGAGCGCCTGCGCAGGAACGAGCGGCCAGCTACGCCGCCTGAGGCCGGGCCTGCGCCAGGCCCACGCTTTCCAGAGCCGGTCGACGATGATCCTGGCGCCTGCTCGGTGCCGCGGGGTGGCGGATGGCGACCGGGTGCGCGTTGGGCGCGGGACGGGGCGCTAGGCCGCCGACCATCGCAGTCAGACCTCGATGCGCTGCCGGCGCACCAGCGTCCCACGATGCGCGAGATGGGTCGGCGAAGCGAGCATGCCGAGCATCCGTTCAAGGCCGTGAAATACAATATCGCCCGCAGCGACGATGGTCACAGCAGCGCGCTAGCCACAATGCCGACCTGGGCGACTTGGTGGGGTACGCCGACCGTTCTCGTCGCGCGCACGGGGCAGAAGGATGTCATAACCGCCGCCTGTCCGCAGGCGTTAGAGCTGGGGCTTCGACCAGGCATGGCTGGAGCCCATGCCCGAGCGTTGGTTGCTGATCTGGAAGTTCGTGACGCAGAGCCTGAAGCGGACCGCGCGTTGCTCGATCGGCTGGCGCTGCACGCCGCGCGGCAATGGACGCCATCGGCCAGCGTGTCTGGGCCTGACGGCCTCTGGTTCGATCTGACCGGCACGACGCATCTGTTCGGCGGCGAAGAGCGCTTCTGCCGCAGGCTGCTCGCTTTCCTGAAGCGGCTTGGCTTCACGGCGAGGATCGCCGTGGCCGGCACGGCGGGTGCGGCAAACGCGCTCGCGCGGTTTGGCAGCGAAGCGATCACGCTGCTCGAGGTGGGCAAGGAAGCCCAAGCCATCGCAGAGCTCCCCATTGCTGCGCTGCGTCTTGAAGGAGACGCGCTGCTCGCCGCAGCCCGGTTCGGGCTGGAGCGGATTGCCGACCTTTATCCCATGCCGCGCGGGCCGCTGGCACGCCGGCTTGGCCTGAAGACGGTCGAGCGCCTTGATCAGGCGCGCGGCCTCATTGCCGAGCCGATCATCCCGGTGGTTCCGACGCAAGCCCCCATGGTGACGCGGCGGCTACTGGAACCGATCGGCACGCCGGAGAGCATCGCCCAGGTTATCGGCGATCTTGTCGAGGATCTCGTCATTTTGCTGCGCGCCCGAGGATTGGGCGCCCGCAACGTGCTGCTGATCGCTGAGCGGGTGGACGGCGCAGCGCAGCGCCTGGGGGTCGGCGCATCCCGTGCGACGCGCGACGGAAAGCATTTGAAGCGCATGTTCGCGCTGCGGATGACGCAACTCGATCCCGGTCTCGGCATCGAGGCCATGCACCTTGTCGTGCCGATGGCCGAGCCGCTCGGCGCGCAGGCCGCCGGTGCGCTTCTCGAAACCTCGGCCAAGGTGCGTGACCTTGCCCCGCTGGTCGATCAGCTGGCGACGCGGGCAGGCGCTTCGGCGCTATTCCGCATATCGAGCGAAGAAAGCGATGTGCCGGAACGGGCCATGCGCCGGGTTTCGCCGCTGGATTGCGTCCAGGGCTGGCCGGGCTGGAAGCGGCCGGCGCGCTTGCTCAAGCGTCCCGAACAACTCTCCAACGTCGTCGCGCTGCTGCCCGATCATCCGCCACGCCGCTTCACATGGCGCCGGCAGAGCTACCAGGTGGTCGCAGGGGACGGTCCCGAGCGCGTCCATGGCGAATGGTGGCGCAATGCGCATGAGCTCTGGGCCGTGCGCGATTATTTTCGGGTCGAGGCGCAAGGCGGCGCGCGCTTCTGGATCTTCCGGCGGGGCGATGGCGTCGAGGCGCAGACCGGCGACCTTAGCTGGTACATGCACGGGATGTTCGGCTGATGGCTACGCCGGATACGACCTATGTCGAGCTGCAGGTCACCAGCCACTTCTCGTTCCTGCGCGGCGCATCTTCGCCGGAGGAATTGTTCGCGGCCGCCGCGTTGCTTGGTCACGGGGCAATGGGGCTTGCGGACTGGGGGACGGTCGCCGGGGTCGTGCGCGGATGGGACGGCCAGAAGACGACCGGTGTCCGAATGATCCCGGGGACTCGGGTCAAGCTGACGGATGGACGCGCACTGCTGCTCTATCCGCGCTCAAGGCCTGCCTGGTCGCGGCTGACGCGGCTGCTGTCGATCGGCAAGGAGCGTGGCGGCAAGGGCAAGTGCATCCTCGAATGGGCAGATGTTGCGGCCCATGCCGAAGACATGGTCGGCATCTTGCTGCCCGATATGCCTGACGATGTGGCTGGCGATCATTTGCGCGAGCTTGCCCAGCTGTTCGGCGAGCGGGGTTTCTGCGCGCTGTCGCTGCGCCGCCGACCCGATGATGCTGAGCGCCTCCACCTTCTCGACGCCTTGGCGCGCAAGTACGGCATTCGCTCGGTCGCGACCGGAGATGTGCTCTACCATAGTGTGCAGCGCCGCCCGCTTCAGGATGTGGTGAGCGCGATCCGCGAGCGGTGCACGATCGATGAGCTGGGGTTCCGCCGCGAACGGTTCATGGACCGCGACCTTAAGTCGCCGACCGAGATGGAGCGCCGCTTTGCTGCTTTCCCCGATGCCATCCAGGCCAGCGCCGACATCGCGGCACAATGCACCTTCGATCTTGGCGAGATCCAATATCAATACCCTTATGAGCAGGTGATCGAGGGCCGGACCGCTCAGGAGGCGCTTGCCGCCCTCACGCACAAAGCGGCGGCCGCGAAGTTTCCCGACGGCATCCCGCAGCGCTACCGCGCGCAGATCGACCATGAGCTCAAACTCATCGGCGAACTGGGTTACGCGCCCTATTTTCTGACCGTCAATTCGATCGTCGCCGAGAGCCGCCGGCGCGGCATATTGTGCCAAGGGCGTGGGAGCGCGGCCAATAGCTGCGTGTGTTATCTGCTGGGCGTTACCTCGATCGATCCGATCCAGCACGAACTGCTGTTCGAGCGGTTTGTGAGCGGCGAGCGCCGTGAGCCGCCGGATATCGACGTCGATTTCGAACATGAGCGCCGCGAAGAAATCATCCAGTGGATCTATGCGACCTACGGCCGTGACCGCTCGGCCCTGACTGCCGTCGTCACCCGATACCGCACGCGCGGCGCGGTCGCTGAGGTCGGCAAGGCGCTTGGGCTCCCCCGCGATCTCACCAAGATGCTGACCGGCCTTGTGTGGGGCTGGTCGATGGACGGCATCCCACAGGAGCAGATCGAGAGCCTCAATCTCAATGCCGACGATCATCGCCTCAAGCTGACCTTGGAGCTGGCCCGCGAACTAATCGGCACGCCGCGCCATCTCTCGCAGCATCCTGGTGGCTTCGTGCTGACCCAGGACCGGCTCGACGACCTTGTGCCGATCGAACCCGCGCGCATGGAAGATCGTCAGATCATCGAATGGGACAAGGACGATATCGACGCGCTCAAGTTCATGAAGGTCGATGTGCTGGGGCTTGGCATGCTTGGCTGCATGAACCGCGCCTTCAATCTCCTGGAACAGGACAAAGGCATCAAGGTCACGATGGCGGACCTGCAGGATGATGATCCGCAGGTCTATGGCATGATCCAGAAAGCCGACACGCTGGGCACCTTCCAGATCGAATCCCGCGCGCAAATGTCGATGCTGCCGCGCATGAAGCCGAGGGAATTTTACGATCTCGTTATCGAAGTGGCGATCGTCCGCCCGGGTCCGATCCAGGGCGACATGGTCCATCCTTATTTGCGCCGTCGCGAGGGCAAGGAGAAACCCGAATATCCCAAGCCAGAGCTGCGCGCGGTGCTGGAAAAGACCCTGGGCGTGCCGCTCTTCCAGGAGCAGGCCATGAAGGTTGCGATCGTTGGCGCGGGGTTCACGGCGGTCGAGGCCGATCAGCTCCGCCGCGCGATGGCGACCTTCAAGCTGACTGGCGGGGTCAGCCATTTCTACGACAAGCTGGTGGGCGGCATGGTTGCGCGGGGATATCCCAAGGACTTTGCCGAACGGACCTTCAAGCAGATCGAGGGGTTCGGTTCCTACGGCTTCCCTGAGAGCCACGCGGCCTCGTTCGCCAAGATCGCCTACGCCTCTTGCTGGATGAAGTACCATCATCCTGACGTCTTCTGCGCCGCGCTCCTCAATGCCCAGCCCATGGGCTTCTATGCGCCTGCCCAGATCGTTCGCGATGCGCGCGACCATGGCGTCGAGGTCCGGCCGGTCTCGATCAACCATAGCCATTGGGACTGCACGCTCGAGCCAGGGCGCGGGCGATACAGGGCGGTTCGTCTTGGCTTCCGACAAGTGCGGGGGCTAGCCAACGTCCATGGGGCAGCCATCGTCGCGGGGAGGGGGCCTGGCCCTTATGACAGCGTCGAGGAGGTCTGGCGCCGTGCCGGCGTGCCGCGCGCCGCGATCGAGCGTCTTGCCGAGGCCGATGCCTTTCACTGCCTTGCGCAGGATCGTCGACAGGGCCTGTGGAAAGTGAAGGGTCTGGGCGAAGCGCCGCTGCCGCTCTTTGCTGCCGCTGACGAACGCGAGAATGGCTTTTCGCCCGAAGGGATCGAGCCGGGCGTGTCGTTGCGCTCGATGACCGCCGGACGCGAAGTGGTCGAGGATTATCGCTCGCTCCAGCTCTCCCTGCGTGGCCATCCGATGCAGTTTCTGCGTGAGCAGCTCGATGCTATGCGGATCGTCAAATGCGCGGACCTTGCCAATATTCGCGATGGCCGCAATGTCGAGGTGGCTGGCGTCATTCTCGTGCGCCAGCGGCCCGGGTCGGCCAAGGGCGTGCTGTTCGTGACCATCGAGGACGAGAGCGGCGTGGCGCAGGGCATATTATGGCCCGATCGCTTCGAGATCTATCGCCGGCAGGTCATGTCTGCCTCCATGATCGCGATGCGCGGGCGCCTCCAGAAGGAAGGCGAGGTCATCCATATCATCTGCGATCGCATCACTGATCATGACGCAATGCTGCGCTCGATCGGTCGCATGGATTTCGCCGTGGCGCCGGGGCGCGGCGATGGCGCAACGCATGGCGGCGGGCCCGACCCGCGCGACCCGACATTCCCGCGCGGGCGCACGCTTGCCTCACCGCCCTTTGGGTCGGCGCAGGAACAGGAAGAGATTGTTCGTATCCGTAGCCATGATTTCCACTGATGAAGCACCCCGCGAGACGGGGACCACCGAGCGCGCGCTTAATGTCCTGCGGGAAGCGGCGGCCGCCAACGGCCAAGTGCAGACCCGCGGTGTCGCGCTGGCGCTTTGGGTGCTGCGCGAGCGCTGCCCGGATGACTGGCTGATCGCATTCTGGGAAGCGGCAGGGTCGGACCATGAGATCGGCCGCAATCAGGGATTGCACGCCGCCTATAACGGCATTGTGCGGCAGCTGCGCACCAGCGGCGCCATCGTCGAAGACCCAGCGAGGATGAAATGAGCCCGCCGCATTCCTATATCGGACCCTCAACCAACAGTTGCGCAGGAACCAGTACGCATGGCCAATGGCTGGGCGCCGGACGGCGCCGTTCAGGACCAAATCGACGACAGTGTGAAAGACGCGCTGGCAACGGCGCGCGCCCGCATGCCGTCGGGACCAGGCCGCGCCGAATGCGAGGAATGCGGAGAGCCGATCCCGCAGGCACGCCGCGAGGCTCTTCCCGGCGCGCGGACATGCGTTGCTTGCCAGTCTGGCCGCGACAAGCACCGCGCATTCTCCGGCATCAACCGGCGCGGCAGCAAGGACAGTCAGTTGCGCTGATGGTGGCCAAATGAAGTACCGCTTTATCGGTCCCCTGACCGCGGCTTTCATCTGTGTCTGTGCCACCCCAGCCCTGGCCGATCCATGCGAAGGGGCCTTGCCGCGCAAGGGCACGACCTTTTTTGGGATCGTTCGCTATGTGGGCGATGGCGATGGGCTGTGCGTCGGTCCTGCTGGGCGACCTGACCGTTGGATTGAGGTTCGTCTGGCCGACTTCTATGCGCCGGAGCTCCGCGAGCCGGGCGGCGCGGACGCCAAAAGGCGACTTGAACGGCTTGTCATGGGCAAGATGCTCGTCTGCAGGGCAGGGCGGCGAAGCTATGACCGCGTAGTGGCCGCCTGCACCATGGACGGGCGGCCTGTGGGTGATATCCTAAGACGGGCAGGGGGCACCGAGGGCGGGAGAGGGCGCTCCAAATGACTGCCATGTTCGAGTTTTTCGAGGCCCCCGTCGTTCCCGGCTTCTCCATAAAGGAGGACATGCTGACGGTGCGGCAAGAGGCCGCCTTGATCGCCGATATCGATGAGAGCGGTCTTAGTCCGTTTCGTTTCCAGCAATGGACAGGCAAGCGCCTGACGCGGTCCTATGGCTGGAGCTACGACTTCGAGACCGGCAAATTCGCGCCCACTGACCCGCTGCCAGACTGGCTCCACGCAGTGAGGACACAGGCCGCGAGGGTTGCGGGCCTTCCAGCCGAAGCCCTCGTTCAGGCGCTGGTGATCCGATATGACCCAGGCGCGGGCATTGGTTGGCACAAGGACCGACCGGTGTTCGAACATGTGGTCGGCATCTCGCTGGGACACGTGGCCAGTTTGCGGCTGCGCCGGCGAACGGATCGCGGCTTCGAGCGGGCGAAGGTCGAACTGCCGCCGCGCTCCATCTATCATCTGTCAGGAGAAGCCCGGGACAATTGGGAGCACAGCATTGCGCCTATGGAGGTCCCGAGGTGGTCGATAACATTTCGAAGCCTCGCCAGAGCTTAAACGGCTTAGCCACACGATTGCTCTGAATTGTCCGTTATGAAAATCTGCAGCCGATGCACCGGGACCCGCCTTTGACCCCTTAGAAAGCCGGCCTCGTCCACCATCAGCAATTTGAGAGGATGTGATGAGACGTTCATTTTTGCTGTTCGCAGCCTGTCTTTTGCTGGCCGCTTGTTCAGGGGGCACACCCGACGGATCGGCGTCTGTTCCCCTCGACGAGAATGGTGACCCGACGCCGCCGAGCGCGGCGGATGGGCGCAAGCTCATCGCGGACTGGCTCGCAACCCGACCTGCCTGCGCACCATTCTTTGCCATGCCCTGGGATGTCGCAGTCGATAGCCCGGTTGAGCGCCGCCGCGCGCAAGCCTTCGTGGCCGCTGGTCTCCTGCGGCCGGCGGGCTCGTCTTCGTTTGAGGGTGCGGTAGCTCCCCGGCCGGCGCTGCGCTACGCTCCCGCGCCAGGCAGCGAGCAATATATTCGCGCTGGTGGAGAGGATTATGGTGGGGCCAAAACGATGATTTGCTACGGCAAGGTCCATCCACAGGAGGTCAAAATCGAGAATGCCGATCCGATGATGCGCCGGGCGACGCTCCGTTATCGCTTCCGCCTGGTCGAAGTGCCGTCCTGGACGAAGGCGCCGGGGATCAAGGCGCTCTATCCCTGGCTGGATCAGCGGCTCACGGAGGAGGACGATGCGCTGGTCGATTTGGTTTACCGTGACGGAGGATGGCGCATCGACCGCGCCGCGCCGCCGGTCGTTCTGGACCTGCGCCAGCTCAGTCACTGAAGAACAGGGCGCTGGGTTAGGTCCGACGTCGCGTTATCCCGTCAGGTGGAGCTACCGGACGTGACGCAAGGCCATGTCATTCCGGCTTCTGACATACTGCCTCGACATTGACCCCATCGGGGTCGATCACGAACGCTGCATAATAGGCAGGATGGTAATGCGGCCTGATACCCGGCCCGCCATTGTCGCGACCGCCTTGTGCGATTGCCGCGGCGTAGAAGGCATCGACCGCAGCTCTGCTTTGGGCTTCGAACGCGATATGGACACCAGCGCCGCGAGGGCCGTCCGGCAGGGGGCGGCGACTGGACAAATTGCGCGCGCAATACGCTAGCCTACACCTCGCGTCCTGAGCGCTCGACACCGGGAATATCAAGCACTGCCTCGGCCAAGAATTCCACAAGCAGCCTGACGCGCGCAATGCTCGCGCGCTCAGGGGCAATCAGCATGCTGAGTGGAATCGGGGAGAGGGCATAGTCCGGCAGAACCCGCTCGAGGTGGCCTTCTGAGAGCAGATCATCGACAAGCCAAAGATGCGCAGGGCCGATGCCGCGACTAGCAAGATAGGCCTCCCGAGCCGCAAGGCCGTGATCGACCCGAAGACGCCCACCAATTGGCACCATTTGGACCGCCCCATCTGGCCCCGTCAGACTCAGCATGTCGCTGCCGGCGATATTCGACATGCGAATGCCCTCGAGGTTGGCCAATGCCTCCGGCGACGCCGGGCGCCCATGCCGTGAGACATAGTCAGGCGAAGCTACGAGAATCCGCTGGCTATGCCCCAGGGACCGAAGCTTCATCGAACTGTCGCTCAATGGGCCGAGCCTGATTGCGACATCGACACCGTCACGCACGAGATCGATGCGCTCATCGGTCAAGCCAAGGTCGACGCTGATTGCTGGGTGCTGATCCTGAAAGGCGAAGATAAGGCGGCTCAGATGTCGAACGCCTAACGCTGCCGTGCAGGATATACGGATTGTGCCGGCGGCCGTCTCGCTTGTGCTCCTTGCCTCGTCGTTGGCCTGCTCCACCAATCGCAAAATCTGAATGGCATGTGCGTAATAGCGGCTACCTTCCTCGGTAAGTGTGACGCGCCGCGTCGTGCGAGCCAGCAGCACCACACCCAGCGCTTGCTCCAATTCTCGAAGATGCCGCGTGACGCTGGATTGGCCGATGGTCTGCTCGCGCGCGACCGCCGAGAGACTGCCCCGTTCCGCCACACGAACGAAGGTGCGAAGCCGCTCAAGCGTAACGTCGGATTTATCCATGTTTAGGAGAGATCATATGCATAATGCTAGCCTAGTGGAATAAAGGGTGTCAGCCTAGCTGCTGGTGGATCTCATCTCCAACCGCAGGCGTGCACCATGAATGTTCTGATCGTGTTTGCTCATCCCGATCCCCAATCCCTCAACGCGTCCCTGCGCGATGTCGCGATCGAAGAGCTCATGGCCCAAGGTCACAGCGTCGAACTATCCGATCTTTACGCTATGGACTGGAAGTCGCCGGTGGATCGTGCCGACTTTGCCGCGCTTGATCCTGATGCGCGCCTAAAAGTGCCCGCTGCGTCAGGCGAGGCTTTTGCGGCCGATGCGTTGACAGCCGATGTGAAGGCCGAACAGAAGAAGCTCCTCTGGGCCGATGTGCTGATCTTCCAGTTTCCGCTCTGGTGGTTCTCCATGCCCGCAATCCTCAAGGGCTGGGTCGATCGCGTTTATGCCTATGGCTTTGCCTACGGCGTAGGTGAGCATAGCGACCGGCGATGGGGCGAGCGGTACGGGGAGGGGAGGCTCGCCGGCAAGCGCGCTATGCTCATCGTGACGGCCGGCGGCTGGGAACAACATTATGCGGCGCGGGGCATAAACGGTCCGATTGACGATCTTCTTTTTCCGATCAACCACGGTATTCTTCATTATCCCGGCTATGATGTTCTGCCGCCATTTGTGACCTATCGGGTCGACCGTCTCGACGACGCCGGCTTTGATCTCGTGGCCACAAGCTTGCGAGAGCGGATGCGCACGCTCGAAACGACGGTGCCAATACCCTTTCGCCGTCAGAATGGCGGTGATTATCTCATTCCCAGCCTTGAACTGCGGCCTGAGCTGGGTGCACCCGGGGCGAAAGGATTCTCTCTCCACCGGCGATAGCGGGTTGCCTGCCTTGCTTGCGAGGCCTCAAGCAGGCAGTCGAAACTGGGGTGCGATGGGCATTACGAACCCTCGCGTTGAGCCATCCAGAGTTCGAGGTAGTGGATGATAACGGAACCGCAAAACAGTTGAGCTGCTGGAACGAAGGATGATTGGAGGACGCTGAGTGAAGCACCGAGCCATCCCGCCTGCTCTAACAGAGTTGGTCCAGCTGCTCCAAAGTTGGTGACAACAAAGGCCGCATAGACGCACCCCCAGACGACCATCATCAAGGAGGCCGCGAACAGCAATCTTGCCGCGATACCAATGGCTTTCTGAAACATTCTGTCGAACATGACTTGTCCTTCACACCCCGCCGACTGTTACTTCTGCTCGCGAACGCGCGATTTGAAGCCTAGCGACCGTTCATTCGCTGCATTTGCCTTGGCGCACGAGCAATCGATGATGGTTTGCGACTTGCTGATGGGCCCAACTTAGCGCCGTCTGCTCGTTCGTCTTCCGAACTTGGCTGCGATATCGATTTACGATGACGTTGGCGTCTGGCTCGGAGAGATTTGCCAGTGTGCATTGAGCGGCTGGACCACGTGAACGGAGTTTTGCGAACAATTCGGTTTTCGCTGGCCACTCCTTGGTTTCGCCGCCGCCCTTGTAGCGGTGATTGTGCGTGTCTGCCCATCCAGGAACATAGTTATAGTCCTGAGCCGCGGCAGGAGCCAACCCCGCGCCTGCCAGTAAAGCTCCCGCACCCAAAACGCTCAGCCCAAACTTTCCAGAGGAGCTCATCAGCATTTTCCTTCAGCGACCAGCTTGGCTCGGTACCGTTTGCCATGCTCCTCGACCCACGCATCGGCGCTGCGTTTACCGTCCGCGCGAAGCCGTCGCGCATGCTCGGCCTCCATCGCACGGCGCTCGGGCCCGGGACCCGAATTTGCAAAGCACCTGCTTGAAACGTTGGCCCCGCTCTTTCGACCACCGGCGATCTCCCCGGAGAGCTTGTTCGCCATCGTGCTTGTCGAAGTCTGTCCCATGGGCATGGGATCAACGGGCGCATATTGGGCAGCGGCCGGCAACGCCATCAAGAATGATATCATGATGGTGGCGACGCAGTGTTCCAGTTTTCTCATTGAAAGCTGTCCCTCTATACGAACGATTATTGCAGATAACATGTGTTCGGCTGTTCATTTCCTGAACATCGGCTCGTGGAGCTCAAGTCAGCGCAAATGGACCGCGCTCGGCCGCATGCTACTGAGCGATTTGAATATATTCTCGAGCGCATGCTCTTGTTTGGAAGCGTGTCGTAGGCCGAGCCGCTTTTGTCATGTACCGCTGAGCAGCCTCAGAACCATTGGAAGTGATCGCTGTTCTGACACGAGCCAGGATGAGAGGATGGCGAAAGAAACGCTTGCAGCTATTGCTGTGGCTGGCAGAGGGCGATGATGGATGCCCCCCTGAAGCAGGAGATCTCAGAGATCATCGCACGATTGCCCGAGTGGGTTCGCCGTGACCTCAATGCCAAGGATAGCACCATTCGCGAGCGGGCCGAAGATGCGCTGACGGCGATGATGCTGAACGCCATGCACGTGGCAAAACCAGACTGATCAGAGCTGTGTGCCGGAGAGCTTTTTGAGTTCGGTAATCCGCTCCGCGCAGATGTTGTGGACGACCCGGCCCAATTCCTCGACCTGCGTGCCGAGCCAGGCGAGCTCGTCGGCGCTGATCCGGTAGTGCTTGGAGTAGCGCGCCTTCACATAGGCTTCCTTGAGCTTCTCGAACATTGCGCGCTGCTTATGCGTGTCGCCCGGCCAGACATGGACCAGCCGAAGGTCGAGCCGCTCGGCCTGCGTACGCAGAAACCCGATATTGTGAACATGCGGCGTGTAGAACGTCACCACCAGCAGGACACAGTGGTATAGCCTTTCGGTCGCCTGGTGGAGATCGAAAGCCGCCTTCTTGAAATCATTGTCGTCTACCGCATGACGAAAGCCCCGCATAAAGCTCTGCGCGCTGGGCAACCAATCCTCAAAATACTCCTGCGCCATGGCGAGCGCTTGCTCGGGCGTCTTGGGCTTGGGCGTATGAAGGGCGCGGTCGTCGCACTGGTAGAGAGCGATGCCATCCCTGGCGATATCCATGAAGAAGTAGCGGCCATGGGCGAGGCCATCATTCACCTCCTGCAGGGTATGGACGATGAAGTTGACCGGGGTGTGCAGGGTCTGCGTGATGCCCAACTCGCGATTGAGCCGGTCTTCGAGTTTGAGCCAATAACTCACACGATCAGTGAGGCGCTTGTCGTTGACGATGATGAGAAGATCGAAGTCCGAACGATAGCCCTTGGCAGTATGGGGCTCATCGACCCAGCCGCCGCGCGCATAACTGCCGTAAAGGATGACCTTCTCGATCCGGCCCTTCTTCTTCCACTCATGTTTGGCGAGCGCTATCGCATCGCCAAACTCCTCGAAGATGATCTGCACCACCCGTTCGAGTTCGCGCCGCTTGTTCGCAGGGAGATGATCAAGGTCAGTGCGCATGGTCTGGATTACCCTGTCGGTTCGGCCCGTCCTTGGCAAGAGATCACCTTGGGCGCCGCTTTGACGTTGCCCAACGAGCGGAAGATTGGCGGGCGTGAAGGCGACCCGCGTGATCGACCGCTATATGCTCAAGGACGTGGCGCCGTGGGCAAGCCATCCTGCCATCGCCGCCGCGCTACCGGCGATCCCCCGAGCGGTGGCCGGGACCGCCAAGACCGACGCGGACGATCTGCTTCTCACCTATAAGGGCTGGGTCCACCATCGAGCGCTACGCTGATTTTCGGGCCCTTGAGTGGGATTGATTCGCGGGAGATAGCGCGCCGCTATCATTGATCAGAGCGGCTCGGTTACGGCCAGGATGAGGTGGCGCGCTACGCTATCGCCTGTCTTCCTTCGCCAGAGTGCGATCGCCACAAATCCTTGTTGAACATGGCCGTTTTCTGCCTCTCTTAATCATCCCCATCGCGCCGGCGTAACTCTCCGGCGCTCCGCATGGGGATGACATGAACGCCGAGCCCAATCGATCGCAAGCACAAGCCCGCGGCGCACGCATGCTGCGCACGGCGCTTGGCGCTGCAATCGCCGGCTGGCTTGCCGATCCAAGCGTGATCGAGGTAATGCTCAACCCGGACGGACGGCTCTGGATCGAGCGGTTGGGGGAGGGGATTTCCGATAGCGGCGAACGTCTGTCACCTGCGGATGGCGAACGCATTATCCGCCTGGTTGCCCATCATGTCGGCACCGAAGTCCATGCCCGAAGCCCGCGCGTCTCGGCCGAGCTGCCCGATGGCGGCGAGCGCTTCGAAGGCCTGTTGCCGCCCGTGGTTGCCGCGCCGGCCTTTGCCATCCGCAAGCCTGCGGTCGCCGTGTTCGCGCTGGCGGATTATGTCGCGGCGGGCGTGATGTCGGCCGGCGAGGCCGAAATCCTCCGCTGTGCCGTCGCCGATCGGCTGAACATCCTGGTGGCCGGCGGCACCGGCACAGGCAAGACCACGCTCACCAATGCATTGCTCGCCGAAGTGGCGCGGTCGGGCGATCGGGTGGTGCTGATCGAGGACACGCGCGAGCTGCAATGCGCCGCGCCCAATCTCGTCGCCATGCGCACCCGGGAAGGCGTCGCCTCGCTTTGCGATCTCGTGCGCTCCTCGCTGCGTTTGCGCCCCGACCGTATCCCGATTGGCGAGGTGCGCGGCGCCGAGGCGCTCGATCTCCTCAAGGCCTGGGGGACCGGTCATCCCGGCGGCGTCGGCACCATTCACGCCGGCAGTGCCATCGGCGCACTCCGCCGCATGGAACAGCTAATCCAGGAAGCGGTGGTCACTGTGCCCCGCGCCCTCATCGCCGAGACCATCGATCTCGTCGCGGTGCTCGTCCGTGATGGTCACGGGCGACGCCTCGCCGAGCTTGCCCGTGTCGACGGGCTCGATCCCGTCTCCGGTGACTATCGCCTCATTGCCCCCTCTGTTTCACAAGGAGACATCCGATGAACCATGCCGTTCGGCGTGGCGCGCAACACGCCGCGCTTCTCGCGACCACCGCTTTCGTTACAGCGATGACAGCCGCGCCCGCGCATGCTGGTGGCTCTTCCATGCCCTGGGAAGCGCCGCTTCAGTCGATCCTGGAATCGATTGAAGGGCCGGTTGCCAAGATCGTCGCAGTGATCATCATCATCGTCACTGGCCTCAGTCTCGCCTTCGGCGATACCTCGGGTGGCTTCCGGCGGCTCATCCAGATCGTATTCGGCCTGTCGATCGCCTTCGCCGCTTCCTCCTTCTTCCTGTCCTTCTTCTCTTTTGGCGGCGGAGCGCTGGTGTGATGCAGGGTGCGCAGGAAGACGTCGCAGGCTTTTATGCGCCGGTGCATCGCGCGCTGAGTGAACCGATCCTGCTTGGCGGCGCACCGCGCAGTCTCGCCATCCTCAACGGCACGCTCGCAGGAGCCTTGGGACTTGGCTTGCGGCTCTGGATCGCAGGCCTCGCGCTCTGGGCGATCGGTCACGCCCTCTCGGTGTGGGCCGCTCGGCGCGATCCTCAGTTCGTCGACGTCGCCCGTCGTCACCTCAAATACCCGGTCTGGATGCGGCCATGATCTACCTTGCCGAGTATCGCTTGAAAGCCGCTTGTCTGGCGGACTTCCTGCCCTGGGTCGCGCTGGTGGCGCCGGGCGTGGTGCTTAACAAGGACGGGTCGTTCCAGCGCACCGCACGCTTTCGCGGTCCCGATCTCGACAGCGCAACGCCTTCAGAACTGGTCGCGGTCACGGCGCGGCTCAACAATGCGCTGCGCCGGTTGGGATCGGGCTGGGCCATATTCGTCGAAGCGCAGCGCGTGCCCGCGCAGGACTATCCCGACAGCGAATTTCCCGATGCCGTCTCGGCACTGGTCGACATGGAACGGCGTGAACAGTTTCGCGAGGAGGGGGCACATTTCGAGAGCCTCTATTTTTTGACCCTGCTCTGGATGCCGCCCCCTCAGGATGCGGCACGCGCAGAAGCCTGGCTCTTTGAGGGGCGTAGCAGCAGTGGTGTCGATCCCCGCGAGTGGGTCGCGGGCTTCCGCGATCGCACCGACCGACTCTTGCATTTGATCGATGGCTTCGTGCCCGAGGCGGCCTGGCTCGATGATCGCGAGACGCTCACTTATCTCCATAGTTGCGTGTCAACCAAGCGTCACCGCGTGCGCGTGCCGGAGACGCCCTGCTATCTCGATGCGCTGCTTGCCGACGAAGGGCTGACCGGCGGCCTCGAACCGCAGCTCGGCGCGCATCATCTGCGCACGCTCACCATTACCGGCTTTCCGACTGAGACCTTTCCCGGTCTGCTCGACGAACTCAATGCCCAGGCCTTCGGCTATCGCTGGTCTACCCGCGCGATCATGATGGACAAGACAGACGCCACCAAACTGCTCTCGAAGATCCGTCGACAGTGGTTCGCCAAGCGCAAATCCGTCGCGGCGATTCTCAAGGAAGTGATGACCAACGAGGCATCCGCGCTGACCGATTCGGACGCTTCGAACAAGGCTGCAGACGCCGACTTGGCGCTTCAGGAGCTGGGCGCCGATCATGCCGGCATCGCCTATGTTACAGCGACCGTCACCGTATGGGACCGCGATCCCGCATTGGCGGCCGAGAAACTGCGCCTCGTCGAGAAAGTCATCCAAGGCCGCGATTTCACCTGCACAATCGAGGGCATGAACGCGCTCGAAGCCTGGCTCGGCTCTCTGCCCGGTCATGTTTACGCCAATGTCCGTCAGCCGCCCATTTCCACGCTCAATCTCGCCCACCTGATTCCCCTCTCAGCGGTGTGGGCGGGGGCGGAACGGGACGAGCATTTCGGTGCTCCCCCCTTGCTTTTCGGCAAGACCGAAGGCTCGACCCCGTTCCGCCTTAATCTCCACGTCGGCGATGTCGGCCACACATTGATTGTGGGTCCGACCGGCGCCGGCAAGTCGGTGCTGCTCGCCCTCGTGGCGATGCAGTTCCGGCGCTATGCGGGCAGCCAGATCTTCGCCTTTGATTTTGGTGGCTCCATCCGTGCCGCCACCATGGCCTGTGGCGGCGACTGGCAGGATCTAGGCGGCGCGCTCGACGTCCGAGGCGGGGAGGGTGGCGTTGCGCTGCAGCCACTCGGCCGGATCGATGAGGCGAGCGAACGGGCATGGGCTGCCCAGTGGCTGGCGGCCATATTGGGGAGCGAGGGGATTGTGGTCGATCCCGCCGCCAAGGAGCATCTTTGGGACGCATTGGGGTCGCTGGCCTCCGCGCCAATGTCGGAACGCACAATGACGGGCCTGGCGGTGCTTCTGCAAAATCAGGGCCTGAAGCAGGGCCTGGCGCCTTATTGCATGGGCGGCCCCTGGGGCCGGCTCCTTGACGCCGAAAGCGAGCATCTCGGTGGCGCCGATTTCCAGACGTTCGAGACAGAAGGATTGGTCGGCGCGGCCGCGGCGGCGGCCGTGCTCTCCTATCTTTTCCATCGGATCGAAGGGCGCCTCGGTGGGCGGCCAACCCTCATCATCATCGACGAGGGCTGGCTGGTGCTCGACAGCCCAGCCTTCGCTGCGCAACTGCGCGAATGGCTCAAAACGCTGCGCAAGAAGAACGCGAGCGTCATTTTCGCGACCCAGAGCCTGGCCGATATCGAAACCTCGCCCATCGCGTCGGCCATTATCGAAGGCTGCCCAACCCGCATCTTCCTGCCCAACGAACGCGCGGCCGAACCGCAGATCGCTGCCATCTATGCGCGCTTCGGGCTCAACGCCCGCCAGATCGAGATTCTAAGCCGGGCGACGCCAAAGCGCGATTATTATTGCCAGTCGCGGCGCGGCAACCGCCTGTTCGAACTCGGACTGGGCGAAGTTGCGCTCGCCTTCGCAGCGGCCTCCTCGAAAGCCGACCAGCGGCGCATTGGTGAGCTGGTCGCTGCCCATGGCAGCGCCGGCTTTGCCGCTCATTGGCTGCGCTCATGTGATCTCGACTGGGCCGCAGATCTGCTGCCCAACCCCGATCCGCTGAGGTCCATCGTCCGCGACGACGTGCCGTTGCCGCGCCCCCAAGGAGTGAGCTCATGAAGAACAGTGCAATTCGCCGAGCCTTGCTGACCTCGGCTCTTGTCTCGATGCTAGGCGGGTCCGTGACGGTCGTTGCACCAGCCCAGGCCCAGTTCGGCGGAATCGTCTATGATCCGACCAACTATGCCTCAAACGTGTTGCAGGCGGCCCGCGCGCTGCAACAGGTCAACAACCAGATCAAGCAGATCCAGCAGGCAGCGACCAGCCTCATCAACGAGGCGAAGAATCTCGCAAGCCTGCCGGTCTCGGCTCTCTCCACCCTGCAGGCCCAGGTCGACCATACCCGGCAATTGCTCGGGCAGGCCCAGCGCATCGCTTATGACGTGCAAAGCATTCAGGGGGCCTTTGAGGGCCGTTACAAGGGTACGGCGCTCACCGGCCCCCACACCCAGATGGTGGCCAACGCCAAGGCGCGCTGGGAGGATAGCGTCGGCGCGCTCGAAGATACGCTGCGCGTTCAGGCCGGCGTGGTCGGCAATCTTGGCGGTACGCGCGGCGCGATCGATACGCTGGTCGGCGCCAGCCAGTCGGCGAGCGGCGCGTTGCAGGCGGCCCAGGCGGGAAACCAGCTCCTCGCGCTTCAGTCGCAGCAACTTGCCGACCTGACAGCAGCTATAGCCGCCCAAGGCCGTGCCCAGGCGCTTGACGCGGCGGGCAGAGCTGCCATCGAAGCCGAGGCACGCGAGCGGTTCCGGCGCTTCCGGGGCAAGAACTAGGATGAGCCGCACGGCGAAGATCGCAGCCGCCGCTATGCTTGGCGGACTGTCGGTGGCGCTGACCATCGGTATCGCATTCCGCAGCGAACCCCCGACCCGAACCGGAATAGTCCCGGAAGACGAACGTCACGCCCACCCGCCGGAGGCCGATCTTCGCCGCTGCCGCACTATGACCACGCCGAATAGCGGCTGCGAGGCCGCTTGGGAGGAAAAGCGCCGCCGCTTCTTCGGCAAAAAAGACCGGCAATGAACGACACGGGCATCATTGATACCTTCCTCGCTGTCTTTACCGGTTACATCGACAGCGGGTTCGGCCTCTTAGGTGGCGAGATCGGGTTCCTTTCATCGACCTTGATTGTGATCGATGTCACACTTGCGGCCCTATTTTGGGCCTGGGGCGCCGATGAGGATGTGCTCCAGCGGCTTATCAAGAAGACCCTCTATATTGGCGTCTTCGCTTACATCATCGGCAATTTCTCAAGCCTCGCCACGATCCTGTTCGACAGCTTCGCCGGCCTCGGTCTCAAGGTGTCGGGGGGCAGTATGGCGCTTGCCGAGTTCATGAAGCCCGGCACCGTGGCCGCAACCGGCCTCACCGCTGCTCAGCCCCTGCTCGACGCAACCGAGGACCTATTGGGACCGATCGGCCTCTTCGCCAATTTTCCCCAGATTTTCGTCCTGCTCCTCGCCTGGGCAATCATCGTGATGGCCTTCTTCGTGCTCGCCATCCAGGTCTTGGTCACTATCATCGAGTTCAAGCTGGTGACGCTGGCCGGCTTCGTCTTGCTGCCCTTCGCCTTTTTCAATCGTACGGCGTTCATGGCCGAGAAGGTGCTTGGCCACATCGTTTCTTCTGGCATCAAGGTGCTGGTTCTCGCCGTCATCACCGGCATCGGCACCACCTTATTCGCCCAGTTCACAGACGCCGGGTTCGGCGCCGAACCCGACGTCAAACAGGTGATGGCAATCGCGCTTGCGGCGCTCACGCTGCTCGGCCTCGGCATTTTCGGTCCCGGCATCGCCAATGGCATTGTCGCAGGCGGTCCCCAGCTCGGTGCCGGCGCTGCTGCCGGCACGGCCCTCATGGCAGGCGCCACGCTTGCGGGCGGCGCAGCCGGCGCCAGACTTGCAACTGGCGCCATCGGTTCTGCCGTGTCGGCCGGGGGCAGGGCCGGCGCAGCCACGGCGCGTGCTGGTGCGCGCGCCGCTGGTTCCTCGACGTCCGCCTACAGCATGGGCTCCCTTGGTAGAAGCGGCGCCGGCGCTATTTTCGGCGGCACGGCTTCTGCAGGGCAAAATGCGGCAGCCGGCACGGCTGCTGCCGCCACGTCGCCCCTGCGCAAGGCAGCAGATAAGGTGCGCGAGGATTTACGCACAAATTTCCACGCTGGCGCTCGCTCCGGCTTCGGGGTCGAACCGCAAGGTGCTGATGGCGAAGCGTCCTCGTCCGCGGGGTCGACCGCCCAAAGCGCGGTCTCAGCGGCCAGTGGCCAGCCCAGCTGGGCCAAAACGATGAAGCGCCGCCGGACCATTACCCACGGCGTGAACCTGACCGCGCATACGCTCAAAGGCGGCGATAGCCACGGCGCTGGCGCTGGACCCGACATCACTGACAAGAGCTGATTATTCCGAAAGGACTGCCCATGTTCCGTCGTCCCTCCATCCACTACGGGCAATCGCCCGAACCCATCACCCCCTATCAACGTGCCGCCCAGGTTTGGGACGATCGCATTGGCTCCGCCCGCGTCGCAGCTAAGAACTGGCGGCTCGCTTTCTTCGGTTGCCTGGCTTTGTCGGGCGGATTGACGGTCGGTCTGGTGTGGCAGTCCGCGCGTGGCACGATCATTCCCTGGGTGGTCGAGGTCGATAAGCTCGGCGCTGCCCAGGCCGTTGCGCCCGCCGATGCCGACTATCGCCCGACCGATCCCCAGATCGCATTCCATTTGGCCCGCTTCATCGAACAGGTACGGGCAGTTCCCGCAGACGCGATCGTGCTGCGTGAGAACTGGCTGCGCGCCTATGACTTTACCACAGACAAGGGCGCGCTGGCGCTCAATGATTATGCCCGCAATAACGACCCCTTTGCGCAAGTCGGCAAGACGCAGGTCGCCGTCGACGTCTCGAGCGTGATCCGCGCCTCCAACGACAGTTTCCGGATCGCTTGGACCGAGCGGCGTTATGTTGATGGCGCGCTCGCCGAAACCTCGCGCTGGTCAGCGATCCTCACCGTCACGATCCAGACACCGCGCAGTCCCGAAGCTTTGCGGAAGAATCCGCTCGGTCTGTTCGTGAACGCCCTAAACTGGTCGAAGGAACTGAGCCAATGACCCTGACTATGCGTGCCCTTCGGCGCTTCTCTCCGATCCTCGCATCCGCCGCCTGGCTTGCCGCTCCGCTTATCAGCGATGCCAAGGGAAAGCCCGCGCCCTCGCCTTCCGGCGCGTCCGGTCAAATGGCCGAACCGGCCAGTGCCCGCCAGCGGGTCGGCCGGGCCAATGATGCCGCGCGGGTCCAGCCCGATCATGCCGGCTACCAGAATGCGATCCAGCAATATCCATGGGCCGAGGGCGCTCTTTTCCAAATCTACACCGCCCCCGGCCAGATCACGGACATCGTGCTTCAGGAGGGGGAGCAACTGGTGGGGCCAGGGCCAGTCGCAGCCGGCGATACCGTGCGCTGGATCATCGGCGACACGGTGAGCGGCAGCGGCGCGGCGCGACGGGTCCATATCCTGGTGAAGCCCACCCGGGCCGACATCGCCACCAACCTCGTGATCAACACTGATCGGCGCACCTATCATCTCGAGCTGCACGCCACGGCGGCCACGTATATGGCGGCCATCTCCTGGACCTATCCGCAGGATGCGCTGATCGCATTGCGTGCCGCCGAAGCCGAGCGCGACCGCGTCGCGCCGCTAGCGTCCGGCCTTGACGTCACATCGCTCGATTTTCGCTATCGGCTC
Organism: Sphingobium sp. B11D3B; assembly: GCF_025961735.1. Taxonomy (NCBI): domain Bacteria; kingdom Pseudomonadati; phylum Pseudomonadota; class Alphaproteobacteria; order Sphingomonadales; family Sphingobiaceae; genus Sphingobium; species Sphingobium sp. B11D3B. The sequence goes on from NZ_JAOQOF010000001.1 coordinate 221,201, forward strand.
GGCGGTGACCGGCCCGACTGGCGGCCTATGCGCATTTTCGACGATGGCCGCCAGGTGTTTATCGAGTTCGCCGAGGGCGTCGCGCGCAGCGACATGCCACCTCTGTTCGTGATCGGCGAAAGCGGTGAGGCCGAACTCGTCAACTATCGCGTTGCTGGCCGCTATATGATCGTCGACCGGCTGTTCGCCACAGCCGAGCTGCGGCTCGTCTCGGGGCGCCGCGCTGTGCGCGTCAGCATCGAACGTCTCGCCGCGCGCGGCAAGAGGCAGTCATGAGCGCGGTCGAACAGGGCCGCACAGGTCCGTTCGACAGGCCAGATCCCGACGCGGCGAACGAGGATGGGAATGTTGCGGCCATGACGTTGCCGCTCACTGCAGATCCCGCTGCATTCAGTCTGCGTAGGGCACCGCCCCGGGTCATGCGTTTGTCGCGCAAGGCACTGGCAGGGCTTGGGGCTGCCGCTTGTCTTTCGATCGGCGGCGCCCTCGTCTACGCGCTACGGCCAGCGCAGAAGGTGGCCCACCTAAACCTTGTCGATACCGACGGCCGCAACCGCGCCGATACTGTGACCGGCGCGCCCAAGGACTATTCGCAGGTCCCCAAGCTCGGTCCGCCAATGCCTGGCGATCTCGGCCGCCCGATTCTTAGGGCTCAGCAGAACGGCAACCCAGTGCCGGTGCCGCCGATCAGCGCGTCGCTCCCGCCGGGCAGCGACCCGCTTGTCACCCAGGCCCAGCAGGCACATCAGCGCGCGATGCAGGAACGCGAATCCGCGCGCGCCAGCCAGCTCTTCCTGAAGAACGCCGCGAGCAGCAAGGAGGATCAACAGGCGATCATGCCAGCATTGCTGTCATCGACTGACCCCCTCGCGACAGCGCAGGCGCCAAGTGGAAAAGGTAGCTTCCTCAACGGTCCCGCAGATCGCACCTTCGTTTCGGCTGAGCGCATCGCTCCGCCGATTTCGCCTAACATCGTACAGGCCGGGAGCATCATCCCTGCTGCGCTGCTCACCGGCATCCAGTCTGATTTGCCGGGTCAAATCACCGCGCAGGTGACCCAGAATGTCTATGACAGTCCGACCGGCCGCGTTCTGCTGATACCGCAAGGTTCCCGCTTGGTCGGTGCCTATGACAGCGACATTTCGGCCGGACAGAGCCGGGTGCTTCTCGCCTGGGACCGGCTGATCCTGCCGAGCGGACGCTCGATCCTCCTAGATCGTCAGCCTGGCGCCGATGCCGCGGGCAGGGCAGGCCTTCATGACGGGGCCAACTATCATTGGGGCAATATGTTGAAAGCTGCCCTGGTCTCGTCCCTGCTCGGGATCGGCACCGAACTGGCCGTCGGCAGCGATGACGCTCTTGTGCGAGCCGTGCGGACCGGCACACAGGATAGCATCAGCCAGACCGGTCGCCAGGTCGTGCAGCGTGAGCTCAGCGTTCCGCCCACGCTCACCGTGCGGCCAGGCCATGTGCTGCGGGTGATCGTGACCCGCGACCTTGTTCTTGACCCTATCATGCCGGGAGACCGCCGGTGAGCAGGCTGCGCCTTGGACCGATCGACGATGACAAGCCGGTGAAACTCAGCATTGAACTGCCAGCGCAGGTCCATCGTGACCTTCTGGCTTATGCCCGTCTCCACGCGGCCGAAACGGACCTTGCCGAACCCCATCCGCCTGAGCGGCTGGTCGCGCCGATGCTTGAGCGGTTCATGGCGAGCGATCGCGGTTTTGCCCGCAAGAAGCGCTGAGCGATCAGGCGAGCCGCTTCAGGAATGAGTTATGCTTGATCCTGCAATGTAATGGCGGCACTTTGCAATCGTTCTGGGGAGAAAAATCCTCAGATGCGTGACCGGGTTGCTGACGCGTATGTCCAGGCTCAAGCTAAAGGTGTCAGCGCGTGCTCCCTATTCGCACGGTCTCAATGCTCGGTCACAATATCCTGTTACGCAATGCTGTGGATTGGGTTCACGATTATAATCCGATTATAATCCGATTATAAAATGGTATTGTTTCTGACGCTCTGTGACCTTCGATTACGCGACGATTTGAGTCGCGATCTGTCAAAATGGAGAGCGTCATGAACAACCATGATATCCACGTTGAGGACCTCATCGATCTCGGCATTGCGTCCTTGGAAACGAAGGGCGAGGCGAGGATCGAGCAGGATGTCGGCGGCGGCCAACTGCAGTTCCTCATCGGCATTGCGCAGGACTGACGGAAGGGGCGTGCGATTGATCGCACGCCCTTTTCTTCTCTGCCCGCCGCATCATGCGTTGCGTCACGGCCCCTGGCATCTTCTACTGTCAGGCAGGGCCACGCCTCATCTTCCTGGATGTGAACCAGGACCGCTATTTTCAGTTGAGCGCCGATCTCGAAGCGGCGTTCCAGGCGGCTATTGATGGTCGCCTCTATTCTGAGCAGGCCGTTTCGACCCTGATTGCCCGGGGGGTTCTGTGTTCGGCCGAAACAGACACAGTTTCCTTGCCGGCCCAGCCCCTATTGCCGTCGCGGGCCGCAGATATGTTGCGCGCCGAGGCTAGCGTCATGGAAGCGGTGAAGGCTGTCTTTGCGCAAATCCGTGCTCAAAAGGATCTTGAGCGCGAAGGACTTGGCTGGGTGATCGCCTCGCTGCAGTGGCCCGAAGATCGGCCCGCAATCGCCCTCATCCATGACCCCGTTCCAGCCAGAATTGTACGGGCCTTTGAACATGCCAAGCTTGTTCGCACGCCAGCCAATCGCTGCCTCTCCCGCTCGATCGCGCTGGTTCGGCAGCTTGCTGCTCAGGGGTGTAGGGTCCATCTTGTATTGGGTGTGAGGGGCATTCCCTTCACTGCGCACGCCTGGGTCCAGACGGACGATATCGTCCTCAATGATAGTCCTGAAGAGGTGGCGCGCTTCACGCCGATCTTCGTGTTGTGAGCGCGCTGCGCTTCATGCTCAGCGTCGGCAAGGCCGGGCAACCACCGTTTAAGATCGCTGCCGTTAAGGCGCCGTCCCTGCACGCGGGCTCAGCGTCTCTATGGTGCAGCGATCCCAACAAGCTGCTTTGGCTTCCGAACGACAGCGGTGCGATCATTGGTCGGCTCTTCTCACGCAAGACCTGTCAGCCGGTCGATACTCTCTCCGCTTTAGAGACGGATAGCCTGGTTCACTCCGGCGGCGCGGCGATGATGGAACATCATTGGGGTGCCTATGTCGCAGTTCTGCAAAGCGAGGAGGCGAGGGGCTATCTCATTTTGCGCGACCCCTCCGGCCTTCTTCCTTGCTATCAGGCTGAAATAGAGACCCATCATGTTTGGGCATCGGATCTTCAAACGCTTGTCCAAGCGGGGGTCGATGTGTCCAAGGTGGATTGGGATCGTCTGCATGAGCATCTGCAATGGCCCAACGTGCGTCGCCAGCACAGTTGCATCGCGGGAGTTTCGGAACTGGCGCCAGGCTCGGCGCGCAAACTGCATGCTCCAGACGTCGACGCGCGGATGCTGTGGACACCCTGGAGGTTCGTGCATCCCGATCTGGCGATCCCGCCGGATCAGGCGGTCGCGCTGCTGCGTGAGACCGTTTTCGCATCGATCAACGCTTTAGCGACGGGCTATCGCAAGATCGTCGTCACCGTGTCGGGTGGTCTGGACTCTTCGATCGTTTGTGCGGCGCTCGCGCGGGGACGGCATCGTTTTACCTGCCTTACCATGGCGACGGCCGACGCGAGTGGTGATGAAAGCCGCTATGCAGATGCGATGGCGAGCGCCGTGGGCGCGCCGCTGACAACACGTCACTATCGTGCTGAGAAGATCGATCTTGGGCGGTCCAGCGCGTCTCATCTGCCCCGCCCGGTCGGCCGCGCCTTTCTGCAGGAGCTGGACCAAGCCCTCGCGAGCGAAATCGAGAAAGAGGGGGCGGATGCAATCTTCACCGGAAATGGCGGCGACAATGTCTTCTGTTTCCTCCATTCCGCCGCGCCAGTGGTCGATCGTTGGCGACAGGAAAAGCGTCTGTCGTCGGTCTGGACGACCCTGCTCGACATGTGCCGGGTGACACAATGCGATGTGCCGACAATGCTGCACGCGACATTCGACTTGCTGCGCGCGCGGGACGCTGCGCTTTGGCCCGAACCAGACCTCTCTTTGCTTGATCCCAGGCGCGGTCTGGCTGCCCAAACGCTGCCATTGACGCCTTATATGGAGACAGCTGGCGGACAGCTCCCAGGGAAAAAAGCGCATGTCCGCTTGCTGCAGCGCATCCAGAACTCCGTCGAGGGGCACGATCGAAACGCATTTCCTGCGTCCTACCCGGCCCTTCTCGCGCAGCCAATCGTCGAGACCTGCCTGCGGATATCAAGCTGGCAATGGTGCGCCGGCGGAATCAACCGTTCCGTTGCTCGCCGTGCGTTCAGCGGCTTCCTGCCTCGGCAGGTCACGCACAGAACCTCCAAGGCCGGCCCTGACAGCCTTACGGCGTGTGTGTTCGAGGCCGGCAGACCGAAACTGCGTGAGCTCCTCCTCGATGGTCATCTCCGCGAAAACCAGATCATCGATCCGATGGCGATCGAACAGCTTCTGGCCGATCCTCATGCGAGCAGGAGCCCGCTCTTTTATCGACTTCTGGATCTTGCCGATGCCGAGGCCTGGGTACGCTCAAGGTCGATCCCGAACGCGATCGACACACTGACCTGAGAGATCGGGCGCGCCGCGCATGGCTTGCCATCGCGCATATTGTGGCCGCTTTTCCGGCGCGCAATCCATGCTTCGCTTTAGCCAGAATGCGAACCAGTCGACATTGCGCTCATACATGGCGAGCCGATGGGCGGGTTGCCATTTGATGTGCGGCTCATCCGGGAACACATAGAGCTCGATTGGATTGCCACGCTCCCGAAAGGCCTGCAGGACATCGAGACCGGCTTCATACTCATCGTCGCTGGTCTGCACGAGGATCGGCACATCGATCTTGCCGGCGTTCCGGGCCAAGGAAAGCGGCGTCCAGAAGCCGGACTTATCGGCATCGAACAAGGGATAGCCCATCTCCCGGAGATAATCCTCATAGCCAATGCCGCCGTTGAGCGGCAGGGCCACCTGGTCCTCGCAACACACACCCAGTGAAGCGACCTTGAAGAGCCGGCTGTTGATCAGCGCCCATTGAGTCATCGTCGTGCCTTCGCTGAAGCCCGAAATGCCGATCCGGTCTGGATCGATCCACTGCGTGGCAACAGCTTGCCGAATGGCCTCTTCAAGCGCCGACTGAACGCTGCGTCTGTCGATCCAGTCCGTGCGTGCCAGATCCCGATATTCGCGTTCGCTTCTGGCGTTCATCGTCTGGGGTACGCCAAAGGGGCGCTCGAAGCTCAGGACGGCAAAGCCGCGCGCAGCCAGGACCTGGATCGGCACTTCGTCGCCTGTCCCGCCACGCAGAAATCCCCGGCTATTATATTGTACGACGACCATTGGCAGCTTTGTGCCCAGTCTCGCATCAGGCGGCAGCACCAGATCCGCGAAGCATTCCATGCCCAGAGCGTTGCGAAACTGCAGCCGATGCACCGTTCCAAAGCGGACACTGGCCATCTGGGGGTTGGGGTCGAACAGGACTCGGTCCCGCAACGTGGCGACGTCGGTGGCGACAAGACGGCGGGGTTGCCGCTGTCCCTCGCGCGCGCAAATCAGCGTGTTGGCATTCAGGATGCAGCCGACCAGCGCATCCTGCGTGCTCATGAGTAAGATCGGCGATTTTGCGCCTTTGTCCCATCGATAAAGCGTTGAGCGGCTCGCGCCCCATCCATCTCTGGAGAGAAACAGAAGGGCTTCGCGTCCGTCCATCCACCACAAGCGCTGAATGCCCTGGCAGCTTTTCGTCACGCACATGGTGGCAGATCCGGTCTTCCAACGGACAATGAGCTGGGAAGGAGACAAGAGGAGAGAGCGATCCCGCTTCTCGAGCCAGGCGCGATTGCCCCGCCGGTCGGCCGTGAAACGCATCGCTTCAACCGGTTTGTCCGGATCGGCCGAAGGCTCGAACAAGGCAATGTCTTCAGGCTGTGCGTCGCTGCCGATCTGATCTGAAAAGCCCACACGCAGATACCGCGTCGGATAATGACCCACCGGGAAGGGACGATCCGACATCATGGGGCTGAAACGGGCATCGAAGAGAAATCCGGTTCTACCCTCTTCGTCGATGGCCTTTTCGGCCTTCGCCAGATCCGGCCGTCCCTGAACGATGAAACCTTGCCCATCACGCGCCCATCTGAAATCTTCGATCTCGAAATCGAGGTCGGTTGCGCGAAAGGCCGCACCTCCATTGGAGGAAACGACCCAAATCTGCGTGCGGTCCCCGATCCGTTTCAAAAAGGCGATCTGCGAGCCGTCGTTGGACCAACGCGGGGTGATGACTTGCGCAGTGCCCGCGCGCACCGCCGCTAGATTGCGCAAATCGAAGAGAGGACGGATCAGATCCCCGCCCCGATCCAGTTCCACAGCGTCGCGCGTGGCCGCACGGTCAATTACAAGGAGCCGCTGACAAAAGCTGTTGGTGAGCGGATTGGCGCGCCGCACGAGCAGCGCAATATGGCGGCCGTCCGGGGATAGACTGAACGGGCTCTCCGTATCGAACGGGTGAGCACTGCCGAAGTCGGTCAGTGTTGCCAGGTCGACTGCGGTCATGGCGTGAGTCGCCGGAAGGCGCTCTGCTGGCGTCTCGAAAGCGGAACAGGGGTCTGCTTGGGTTGCGGAAATGCTGGCGGTATGAGCCGCCAACAACGAGAGGATAGCGAGCATTACCAGCTCCGCGAGACGGTCAGTCCCAGAAAGCGGCCGATCGCCGAATAATTCGTACTATCATAGGGCGTGTCCGTTGCGCCGGTGACCCGGATGATGTCCGGCTTGGCATTGAACAGGTTGTTGGTGACCGCGGCGATCGTCAGGGCAGGGGCTCCGGACCGATCTCGCCCGATGCCGATCCGCGCCGCGAGGTCCACGGTGAAAATGGAGCCAACCCGGGCCGTAGGCTTAAAACGGTCGTCCGTAACGCTGCCGGTGTAATTCGCGTAGGTCGACAATGTGACGCCCGGCGTCTCCCAGCTCGCTCCCATGCGTCCGCGCCAGTGCGGTGGATTGAAAATGATGCCCGCAAGCGCGGTGCGTGGGAGAAGGGCAGTGAGCTGCTGGCTGCTTTTTAAATAGGTCGCAGAGGTTGTGATGCTGAGGCTTTGATCTTGCCCGACGCGCAGTCGCATGCCCGTGTTGATATCAATCCCTTCAATGTCCTGCTTTGCAAGATTGAGGTTCCGATTGTCGACGAAGACGTGGACGCGTGCCGGATCAAACGGATCGTCGGCATAGTTAGTCAGGCCGTAGAGCGCGTTTGCCGCCAGTCCATTGAGCAGACTGGCGGTGGGCGTGTAATTCAGCAGGCTGGCATAGCCAGGCTGGCTGAAAGCCGATGCGATCGAACCGGCAATCGGCCTCGCCACCCGATCACGATAACGAACGTTGAAATAGCTCGCTGCGACGTGGAAGCCCTCCAGACTTTGGGGATGGAGATCTACGCCTGCGGACCAGCTGCGCGCGCGCTCGGGCTTCAGATCGGGATTGCCGCCACTGGCATAGAAGATCGTGCCAGCCTGACCCGGGACATACCAGTCTGCTGGCAGAAGGTAGGCTTCATAGCCGACATATTGCTGATAGAGCGTCGGCGCCTTGAAGGATCGACCCCAGGAGCCTCTGAAGGCCAGGTCGCGAGAGGGTTCCAGCACAAGGCCCAGCTTGGGCGTCGTCACCTTCGCCATCCCCGGATAATCCTCATGGCGTAGCGCGCCCGTGAGTGTGAGACGGTGAAGCAGGGGCAGGTGCTGCTCGGGCCCGATGACAGGAAGCTCGGCCTCGCCGAAGAGATAATGGCTCTTGCGGCTGACATCAAAGGCCGCGACCGACGCATTATTTTGAAAGCGCGAGTAGCGCATGCTGTTCGAGCGATATCCTGCGCCAAGCGCGATGCGGACATCTCCGGCCGGCAAGGTCAGCAGCGGGCCGTCGAGTACAAGTTCGGTCGTTAGCGCCGTATTGCAATAGCATCCGGTAGTGGCGCTCACTGCCGAATTTGGCGGGCTGATCAAAGTATTGTAGCGACTGTCATCGCGACCGTAAGAGAGCGACGCCCGCGCCATCCACCGACCGCCGAGATCGACATCGATCTGCGGCATGACGGCATAGGATTGGGCGGTTGGTGCGTAGCGGGTGGAGGTCAGACCTGCGCTTCCCTGACTGCCACCGGTGATAATCGAGTGCCGGTCGCTGAAGAGGCCATCAAGATGTACTTCAATGCTTGGACTGATCGTCTGTCGTCCAGAGATCGTCACCGAATGCTGGCGGATCGACGGATAGAGAGAGTTTTCCGGCGCCAGACTGGCCGTGTAATCGCGTTGCCGTGCCCGGATCGCATTGTTGTGTGCGAAGTGATAGGCGACCATAACATTGCCCGACGACCAGCTCGTGCCGCCAACCATATCGATGCCCTGCTGAACATTGCCGCCATCCGTCGAGCTGCCCAGCCGCGCTGATGTTTTCAGACCCGAAAAGTCCTTCCGGAGGATGACGTTAGCTACACCGGCCACCGCATCCGACCCATATTGAGCGGAAGAGCCATCCGGCACGATCTCGATGCGCTCGACGGCCTCGACCGGGATGGCGGAAATGTCGACGCCACCAAATGCCCCGTCGTAAGGCAGGCGATGACCGTTGAGAAGGGTAAGTGTCGCGTCCGCGCCAAGTCCCCGCAGGTTGAGATGCGCACCAGAATTGAGATTGGTATTGAGCTGCCCCGCGCCAAAGCCGACTCCAGGGTTCTGACCCCCGCCGAAGTTCTGGGGAATTGCGCGTGCCACCTCACCTAGATCGGTCTGTCCGGCCTGTTCAATGTCCGTCCGGGAGAGGGTGATGCGGGGAGATGAAACAGCAGCGCCCCGAATGAGGCTTCCGGTCACGAGAATATCGGACGGGTCGTCGCTGGCCTCCGCAAATTTGTTCTTTTTGGATGCCGCCCGGATGATTACTGCACGGTCGCGAAACTGCGCGCGTAGGGAGGTTTCGACCAGAAGCCGCTCAATGGCTTGTCGAGGCGTATACTTGCCGACGAGCCTTGGCGCACGAACATCGTTCACGACGACGGCGGGCGCATAAAGCTCCCAGCCAGCCTTCGTTGCGACACTGCGGAGAGCGTCGCCCAGATCCTGCGCCTGCAAGTGGAACGAGAACGTCTGCTCGGCATGTGCAGACTGTGGAAGCGGCATAATCGCCATTGCCGAACCCGCCAGCCATACTGACGCTCCACGAAATCTATTCCCTGCCATGATTTTCCCCTTGTTGATGCTGAGCTGATCAGCTCATGATCAGGAGCGCATGCCGGACGGCTCGCTCCTCTCAGGGGTTCGACGCACGCTGTGCGCATGTCGTCAGTCACTCAGGCGATTTTTTTCCATCCTGCAAAACAATGCCGTCGCCGCGATGAACCATCGACAGGCCGAACAGTTGAGCGATCCGTTGTGCGAATACTTCCGTTCGGGTGAGTTGGAAGCGGCCCGAAACGCTAAGCTTCGCGAGACGGGGATCGTCTAACAGGATTGGCACAGACGCATATTGATTGGCTTCCCGGACCAAAGCGCCAAGGGCAACGGTTCGATACTCGACCCATCCGCTCGGCCAGTCGCGTGTGTCGGCCAATGGCATACTCACGACCTTGGGGGCATCGCCATTGGCAGGCACCATCAACGCTTTGTCGATTTCGAGTTCGATCGGCTCCCGACTGGCTGGCGACTTGACTTGGTGGGTGATCAGACGCGCGCTGCCCGATCGCAACCGCAGATCGACAATCGCCCCATCATCCATTCCCATGTCGATCGTGCCGTGATCTGTTACGACGTCGCCCTTTCCGGCCGAGATCGTGAACGGGCGTAGACCCTTCATGACAGCGAAGCGTGCGCGCCCGTTGCGCAGCCGAGCCGTACGACGATGAGGATCGGTCAACACCTCAACGCAACTATCGCTGTCGAGCGTGAGATGGGTTCCGTCCGGCAGCTTAATGGCGCGTATCTCACCATGGCCCGTCTCATAGGTCTCCGCATGAGCCAATGTCAGAAACTGCGGCAGCAGCGAATAAGGTTGAGGCCCAACCATCAAAAAGACTGCCGCAACGCACACAGCTACCGCTCCAGCCATCCAGAAGCGCGGCGTAGCGGATGGTCCGGTGATCGTTTGCGCTTGGGAAGAAGGAGACGAGGTAGGCATCATCGCTCTTTGGGGTTGGCCGCGCGTGCGTTGGAGCGCTGGAAAGGTCCGGCCCACCAGAGTCTCTATGCGCGTGCGCGCGTCGCGAGACATTGGCGCGACGTACATCGCATTTGCGAAGGCATCCGCATTGTCCGGGGTCGCATCGATCCAAGCTTTGAAGTCGCTCAGCATCTTCTCCGATGGCGCTTGCCGCAAGCGTGCACACCACTGCGCTGCTCCGGTCTCTGCTGGCGAGAATGATCGGCAGGGGGACCAATGCTCGTCCGTCATCGATGATCCTTCATAGCCGCTGCAACAAATGCGATCGCGCGCACCATATGATATTGAACAGTTGCGGCGGTGATTCCGAGTGCTGCACTGATTTCGCCGTACGTCATTTCCTCGTCCCTGCTCATGAGAAAGACGTTTCGTGTCTTCTCCGGCAGCGCATCGAGCGCCTGCTGGTATGTGCGCATCAGCTCGACTGCTTGAAGGGCGGTTTCCTGCTCCGGCGGAGCGCTGATGTCCTGCTGCTCGTCGAGAGAATAAAAAACGACACTCTGCTCTCTTTTGCGGCGGCGCGCCCTGTCAATCAGCAGATTTCGTGCAATGCGGCGCACGAAAGCGGCCGGGTTGGCGAGATAGGGTGCCTGCCTGCTCCCGGCAGCGCGAGCAAACACCTCCTGTACAAGATCCGGCGCCGCGTCATGGCCGACGCAGCGACGAAGATAGCGCAAGAGGGGACCGTGCTCCGCGCGAAACGTTTCATCAAGGTCGCGTGCCGAAATCCCCTTATCAACGACTTTGGCCGGGTCGACTGGGCATCTGTGAGCAGCGGATGAGACAGAAAATGGCGGGCGACTGCCGCGGAACGGCGGTGCGGATGACACGTGACATGATCCCCGGCAACAGCACAGGAAAGCCGAAAACGGCCTTTGTACTTCCAGAGCTTTGCCGCCGTTCGGCAACCCTGAAGGAAGCCTTGCCCGGTACAGCCGCCTGTCCCTTCATGGACCGGCGTTCATAATGCCTGGCGCAAGTGAAGCACGGGCGATGGCCAGACTATTCGTCCGCGCTTTAGCAAGAATGGCGGAAATCAGGCGATAGAGCAACATAACGATTTCGCTTCGGAATATACCTGCTGCCACGCCGCCTCTTATTGTTAACAAAAGTTAAAGAGGTTAACTTTTTGTATGCAAGTATCCAAAAATGGGACATTCAGAAGCAGAGAGGGTGGGGCTGGAGACTGTGGGGCTGTCGGAACATATCATAGATTTGGTCAGCGAGATTGCTTGCTTTCGTCGAGACCGACGTGGTCTTGGGCATGCGCGCGACTCGACTGGCGCGCCGCGCAACAAAGAAGAATTACGGTGGTCCAGTCGCGCAAAACCACCATATCGAATGTGGGGCTGGATGGCGCGTTTGACGCTCGCGCTCCTCGTCTTGGGACTGCAAGGAGGGGAAGCGCAAGCTTATTGCTGGGCGCGACCGGCGCCCGCCTCGATTGAGCGGCTTCGCGCGCAAGTCGGCGCTCAGCCGCACAAGGTTATTGTGGCAATCCAGCAGGAACTGAAGGCCTTGCAAGATGGCCGGCTGAACCCAGAACGCGGCGCCTGGCTCTATTCGGTTCTCGCTGGCGCACATTATGATCTTAACGAAGCCGAGGGTGTTCAGCAGGCAGCTCGCAAGGGCCTCGCGCTCGCAAAAAGCAGACAGGCGCCAAGCTATCGGGATTTGCAACTGGCTCTGGCAAATAGCGCGACCAGTACGGAAGATATGCGAGCAGCAATTATTGCCTATTCGACCATGCTACGCGGCTCTGCAGATATCGACGAGCAAGCTTGTATCCTCAACGCACGGGGAAGAACCTATGACATCCTTAACGAGTCATCTAAAGCGCTCTCCGATCTGACGAACGGTTATGTTTTAAGCTCGAGAGCCAGCAGGAAGAATCTGCGTGCTGAGAATGCCGCTGCTCTGGCGGACGTCGTCTCCTATCGACAAATGATGGAGATGGCCCAGCCACTCTACGAAGAGGCACAGCGTTGGTACCAGGAAAATGGCCAGGATTTTCAAGCTGCCATTGTTGCCGTGAGGATGTCGCTCGCCCATTATTGGGCGGACGAACCGGCAAAGTCTGTAGCAGCGGCACAATGGGTACTCGCTAATTCAGAACGTGTAGACATGCCTTCCGCGATCATGACGGTCGTGCATTCGAATTTGTGCCGCGCTTATGTCCAGTTAGGGCAGCTTGCTTTGGCGCAGCGGCACTGCGATCGTTCGAACGACCTGCGGAGCCAGGCCGAGCCACTGTTGGCCAGTCATCTGAAAGCAAAAGCGGAACTGGCACTTGCAAAGGGGCAGCCGCGCGAAGCGCTCGCGTTTCTTGAGCAAGTCCGAAAAATCAATCTGGGAAACCCGTTCCCGGAGGAAATCCATACAAAGGCGAAAGCCCTTGCGGCTCTTGGGGACAGTGCAGGTGCTTACGCGGCTATGGAGGCGTCAGCCAAAGCGAGAGATGAGCAGGATAAGGCCGACAGGGCGTTCCAGGCGGAAGCGTTTCAGACCCGAATGACAGCGCTTGAAAATGAAGCGCAGCGCATCGGCCTGGATCGGGATCTCAAAGCCGCACGGGAGCGCGAGCGTGCACAAGATCAGAAGTTGATTATTATCGCCGTTGCGGGAAGCGTCATAGTCCTTCTTTTGATTGGTGTTTTAGCGCTCCGCCATCGCCATCGCCAACGCGTCCTGACGCTGGCAGAAGAAAAGGCTAGGGTGGCCGACGAGAAAATCCTCTTCCTTGCCCGCATCAGTCACGAGATTCGCGCGCCAATTGGCAGTATGACGCTTCTTGCCAGTGCTCTTCGCCGTCAGAAAAGGCTCCCCGAGGAGCAGCGGCGATATTTGTCCCGGCTGGACGAGGATGGCCAACGGGTCACGCGAATGCTTTCAGAAATGCTTGAATTCTCAAAGCTTGAAGCAGGCGTGCTAAGTCTGTCGCCCTCAACATTTTTGCTGGCAGATTTAATCGAAGAGGTCGTTGCGGACCATCGGGAGTCCGCATTGAACCGAAACCTCTCGCTGCTGTGGTCAATCGATGCCGACGTGCCAAGTGAAATGCAGGCTGACAAAATGCGTCTGCAACAGATTTTGGACAATCTGTTCGCGAACGCCATTCGCTTCACCGATGAGGGCCAGGTCGATCTTCGCATCTCGCGGGCCGACCGGCCAGGCAACCTTGAGTTCACGGTGAGGGATACGGGTATCGGTATTCCCGCCGATCAGATCGCGGCGCTTTTTCAAGCCTGGTCGCAGGTCGATGCTCCAGCGCATCGTCGCGGCGGAACCGGTCTTGGTCTTCTCATCTGCAATACTCTTGTCGATAAAATGGGAGGTCGCATCAGAGCGGAGCGGCGAGGCAGCGGTGGGACGATGATCTGCTTTGAGCTGCCGAGCAGGGCAGCAATAGAGCGGTCGGTGTCCGGGGCCGCCTGATACATCCAAAAATCGATAGCACTGACGCCATATGCAAGGTTAATTGTTAATTAACGATCTCACATCGGATTGGCCAATGGTTAAGGCCGGGAGGGGACATGAACTTGGAGATGACGAACACGACGCCGTCCTGCGATTTTGCCGGGAAGCAGGGCCTGCCAGTCTATGTCGTCGACGACGACATCACGATGCGAGATGCTTGTAGTCTATTGCTCGCCTCTGTGGGTTATCAGGTGGCCGCGTATGATTGCGCCTCCTGCTTTTTGGGGGCTGTCGTTAATCCCGAGGGCGTTCTCATTCTCGACATGCGCATGCCCGGTATGAGTGGTCTGCGTTTGTTGGAACGGTTGGAATTGCCGAGGCCAGGCCTCGAGGTAGTGTTTATCAGCGGTACGGCCGAGGTGGTCGATGCGGTCAGAATTATGAAGGCCGGTGCTCATGATATGTTGGTCAAACCCTTTCGCGATCAGCAGATTATCGATGCAGTCGACGGCGCCTATGAAAAGGCTTCGGGAAGTCGTTGCGATGCCGTCGGGTTGGCAGCGATTCGCGAGGCTTTTGACCGCCTCTCCCCAGCGGAACGTGACGTAGCGGGATATCTGGCTGCCGGCCTGCTCAACAAACAGATTGCCGGGCTGACAGATCGATCTGAGAATACCGTCAAGGTACACCGTTCGCGCGTCATGCAGAAGATGAGCGTAAGTTCGGTCTTCGATTTGGCAACCAAGCTTGATCAGATCGGTGTCCTCGACACCGCTCCGCATTCTTGAATTAATATTCAGACAAGCGCAGTAGCGAGGCTGTTAAACTCGTCTGGCGACCACATTTTCGCAGCAATCGCCCTCTCTTCGGGGCCAACGGCATGCGTATAAATCGCGGTCGTCCGGATGTCAGCATGACCCAGCCAGCGCTGAACCATGTTGAGCGGCACGCCTGACTGAATCGCGCAAACGCCAAAGCCATGGCGAAGGCCCTTGGGCATGGCATGAGGCCCCATGATCGACGCGAGTTTCATCGCGTGACGGATCCAGCGATAGGCCGTCATACGTGAAACAGGCCACAGCGGGCCATCAGCTCCAACGCCGTTCGTCTTGATGCCATGGACGGCGATGAGAGCTTCAATCAGGTCATCGGGTATGGGGATTGCCCTGAACACATGGGGTTGCCTCTTCTTGAGGCATCGCGTGACGATCATGCGATTTTCAAAATCGATGTTGCCCGCAGAGAGGGCAAGGGCTTCAGAAATCCGCAATCCTGTGACCGCAACTGTCCAGCATAACGTCGCAATGTGCGGAGACATGCTGCTCGCCGATGCGAGCAAACGGCTCCTCTCCACAGCCGTCAGATATTTCCGCTTGCCCTCGTTGCTGAACACCAGGTTATGCATATCGTCCCCTCTGTCCTGGTATTGAATTGCAGCGCGCGTTCCCTCGAACAATGACCTGAACTGGCTATTGGAGTGGCCTAATCGTTTATCAGGCGTCGACGATGCCTGGCGTCGGCCAGTCAGCTTTTGGCCACGTTCGCTAACCGAAGATGCCGGTCATAAGCCCGTTTGCCACGAGCACGATTCGGGCTTCAGAGCGCGGTTCGTTCCTGAATGGGGAGGGGCGCGGTTCTATAGTAGGGGGCGGGAGAAGGCAGGGGCCCCAAGATCCATGCGATCTGGGGTTCTGCTTGCCTTTGCAAGCGGGTCAGAAGTGCTTTTGAGATAAAGAAAGAAAAAAACAAAATGACTAAAATGAAAGATAAATATTCAAGTTACAGAATAGCCAAAAGTGTAACGAGTCGCAAGAGTAAAATCGCTAAAAAGAGCCGTGTTGATGCAGTGGTTTGTAAATTGATGTAAATCAAATGCGAAAATTGGGTCTAGCGTCATACCGGCCCTTCGCTGGTTGTAGCCGCGCTTTGGGTTGAGGTCATATTTCATGACAAGCATTGCAATTTTAGATCTCACGCGCAACGGCTTTGCTTCATCCACATTCGCGCAGCGATTTCCTGTTCTTCCTGCCCCATAGCCGCGGCATAAATCGCAGTCGTTTTCATATCTGCATGGCCTAGCCATTTTTGGACGAGATTGAGCGGAATGCCTGATTGAATGGCGATGACGGCGAACCCGTGGCGCAGCCCTTTAGGTGAAGCATGGATGCCATGGATTTCAGCGCGTTCCATCACCGCGCAGACATGTCTGTAGCCGGTCATTCTTGACCAGCTCCAGAGCCGCTGTGCAGGTTGGCAATGGCTTTCATCAATGCGATGGCGAATGCGTTTGGCAAGCAGTGGCGGAAGGGGAATTTCTCGATACACGCCCTTGCGACGACGCTTTAGGGTTTCGACTGCGACCACACCGAGTTTGAAGTCAAAATGGGCCGGAGTGAGAGATAAGGCTTCAGATATTCGACATCCTGTTGCTGCGAGTAGCATACAGAAATCTGCAATGTCGTGGTGAAATGTGTAGCTTGCTTCCACAAACTTGTCGCGTTCTTGACGCGTGACATATTTTCGCTTCCCCCTCTCATTGAGTAACGTCCAGGCCGTCGCCTTGCTATTTACCATTACAACGACCTGACGGTGAGCTGCGGCAACACGTCCGCAGCCCAACCCGCCCGCCCCGATGTTACACTTTTGGCTATTCCGTAACCCTGGCAAGAGAGCAGGGGTTCGGGATGTCGATAAGGGAAATGGTGGTGGAAGGCGGTGCCTGTGGCGCTCCAGCGCCCACTGCGCCTGAGTACACCCATGAGCTTCTAGTCGTGGTCCAGATCGATAATCTGGATCGGCTGAAGGCGCTTTATGGCGAGGCGGCGGCTGTGGCTGCGCGTCACGGCGTGGAAGCCCGCCTGAGATCAGTGGTGGGTCCGTCTGTCGCTCTGTTTTGGAACGACGAAGCCAATCTCGACGCCTTGGTGACGTGGAAACGTCTTTCTGCGGGTGAGCATACGCGGCTGACGGGAGAGCTCTTGCAATCTCTGGCTGTGCCGTTCGTCACCGGCGACGAGGGCGCCAATCGCTTCCTTGTCAGCGCCCAGGCGGCGTCGGGCCTGTTAGATATCAACGGCCTGGAAAGCTACTCGACGGAGCTGCATCGCCTACGATGTGGTTTGCCGCAGCGCGCGGCGCGGGATGCTGCGGTCGATCGCGACGGGCAGGGACTGATCCGCGAGCGCTTGGATATGGCGGAGGCTGTCGCCCTTTATGACGCCTTGGCGGACGGGCGCATCTTCCTGGCCTGGCAACCGGTCACCTCTGCCGACGATTCTGCCCTCGTGCTTTACGAGGAGGCGCTGCTCCGCCTTGTCCGCCATGACGGCGCGGACGGGCGGCCGATCCTTGACGAGTCTGCGCTGCAGTCGGGTGGCGAGAGCGTGGCGGCCCTCGAGCGCTTGGGTCTGGTCCGGGCTCTCGATGCCTGGGTCGTTGGTCGGGTGATGGAGCGCCTTAAGGCTGATCCGACAATCAGGCTAGCGTGCAACATCTCCGCGCAGAGTGCTGTCCTCGACGCGTGGTGGTCTTCGTTGCTGGCGGACCTCGTTCTTTCCCCCGACGTTGCGAGCCGCCTCTTTGTGGAGATCACTGAGACCGCTCAGTTCCCGGACGTATCCGCCACAGTAGATTTCTGCGGCAGGTTGCAGCGTCTGGGTTGCGCGATTGTGATCGATGATTTCGGGGTAGGGCGCGCGTCGCTGCGCGACATTGTCGCCCTTAATCCGGCCGTAGTGAAGATCGACGCGTCATTCCTGCGCTGGGCTTCGTCGGAAGGCTTGCGTGAGGGCGCCGCTGACGAACTACGCAGCCTGATTGCGCTTGCAAGCTGCCGTGGCCGTGAGGTCATCATGGAAGGCGTTGAAACAGCTTGGATGCGCGATGTCGCGGTCCGGGCGGGCGCGCGCTGGCTGCAAGGTCAGTGGGTTGCGCCAGCTGTCACGCTCTTTCCCGCGCACTCTTCGTCCGTCCAGACGGCTGCCAAGGATAGCTCAAAAGATGATCCGGCGCTGCCGGCTTTTCTTCAGCCAAGCATTGAGATCGAGGAAGCATGGGAGCCCAATAGTGGCGTCCGCTTCGCGCGGGGCCTGCTGTTCGGTCTTGCATTCAACACTGTGATTGTCGGCACCGGCTTCGGCCTGTGGCGGTGGCTGGCATGAGGCGCATGCCAGCGAAAGGGGCACGGGACGTCTCGCGTGGCGTCCCCTGTGGACAAGGCGGTCCGGGGCAGACGGTCGCCGAGGCTAAAGGGGAGCTGCCCTTTACCATGTCCAATTCTGTCAAAAACGGCGGGATATCCATCCCGTTCCTTTGAAGGAAAACAACATCATGATGAAGAAAATCGTCCTCGCGGCGCTCTCGGGCGCTGCTCTGATCGCTGGTGCCGGTTCGGCCAACGCTGCGACTGCCACGGCGACTTCGGGCCTGACGTTCACGGTCGGCGCTGCTTGCACGCTGACAGCTGGTGCAGTTGATCTCGGCTCTTACGTTGTAGGCGATACTGTGCAGACCTACGCCGATCGCCAGGGCAGCATCAACACGGCTAACGTCATCACTGCCGGTAGCGAAGCGGCTAAGACGCTGGCTTCGGTGACGTGCCCGAGTGGCACGGCATGGTCGCTCAGGATTGCGGGTGCTGGCTCTGTCGGAGATTTCACCGTCAATGATCCGAGCAACAACGCTGTGTTCAGTGTCCTCCCCTACAAGCGCACTGTTGGTGGCGTGGCGCAGGCTGGCTATATGAGCGCCGCTGGTCAGGGAGCGACCGGCACCGGCACTGGTGCGGCACAGATCGTTGCAGGCAATTTCATTACGCGTAACGCAACATCTGCTCAGCTCGCAACGGCGCTGGTTACCGGCACGTACACCGGTGCCGCCACGGCTACGCTGACCTACTAATCCGGGTCAGGATCGCCGCCACCCTCGGGGTGGCGGCGATTTATCCCTCAAGCCATTCCAAACAGAAATATCTCTAAAAGGGGGCGGTCGTGCGCATTTCGCGACAGCACTGGATCAGTGCACTCATGATCGCTGGCTCTGCCTTGTCGCTAGCTGCATCTAATTCTGCGCGCGCGCGATCAATGGATCTGGACATGGAAAATGTCCCTGAACCGGAAATCGCCGCCAGCGACAGCGAAGAGTCCTATCTCTACGAGATCACAATAAATGGAGAGCCACAAGGCAGTGGCATCGCTGTTCAGGTCGGCGACGCTTACTACATCGAACGCGCGATGGCCCAGGCGGCTAATTTAGACTGCACGCGATCTGTCACGCGATTTAGTCGCGTCCTGTGTGCGGTGCCTGCCCGGCGGATATCGCAAGAGGGGCGCAACCTTGCGCTCATTGTTCCCGTCGCGGCCTTCCGTCGCACCGCGCTGACCGGCGAGAGCGAGCCGGCCATCATTCCGGAACTTACGCCCGTTGACCTTGGTTTTTTCAACTATGACGTCAGCAGCTCGCTCATCTCCAGCGAGCTTTCTTTCACAGGCAGCCTGCGTGGTGGGCTGCGCCTGGAAGAAAATGCCTTTGATCTGGGCGCTGTTATTAGCCACACGACCGCGCCGAGCACCAATTTCTTTCCTGGATACTCAGGCGAGCTTTTGACTTGGGGTTCTGGAGATACACGGCTCCTTATCACGGATGCAGCTTATCGTCGTAACTGGTTTGATAAACGTTTGAGCCTCGCAATCGGTCGCACGTCCATGCGCCAACGGGGATATCTGAGCGGCAGCCTCTTCGACGGTGTGGGGCTTGCACGTGAAAACTTGGATAATCAGGGCTTCGTCCGTAGCAGTCTTTCGCAGCAAATTACGGGCTACAATCAGTCTGCAGGCGTGCTGAGTTATCGCTTGGGTAATCAGGTTCTCAAGCAGGTTCCGCTGGCTGCTGGTCCTTATAGCATTGATCCATCGCTCTTTGCGGGTCTGCCGCAAGGCGGTCAGATCGAAATTACCGGCTACGATGGGCGCGTAACGGCATTGAACCTGCCACTCACGATCCAGCGGTTCCAACCCATGTTCAAAGCGGGCACTTGGGATGGCAATATCGAATTTGGGCGCATGCGCACGGCAGGCGGCGGCTATGTTGCCGCTCTCAATCTCGGTGGGCGCTATGGTGTCAGCAACGACCTGACTGTCGAAACGGCCACAACTGCCACACCTCACAGCATCGCACTAAATGCATCCGCAGACATCCGTCTCCCTTACGATCTGGGTGTAATGGGCTTCAGCGGCGCTTGGCAATGGCGTCGCTTAAACCCGTATCTTTCACGCGACCAGGAGGACAGTCAGGGCTGGTCTTTAGGGGCATACTACGAACGGCGTGTTGGCAAGCTTACCGTCGGCGGCGATTACCAGCATTATGGAAATGGCGGCATCATTGCCGGCGGCTATGATGGGCTGCGAGGCAGCTACGCTAACATTGGCCTGATGACACTTGGCGCGCTGGTGCGCGAAGATGCGCAAGTGTATGTAAACGGTCCGCTATTCTCGACAGGGATCAGCGGAACCTTGCGTCTCCGGTCAACCAGCTATGTGGCGCAACCCCAAGCCATGCGGTATGCTGAGGCGCAAATCTATGGTGGGCTTGGCCGCTGGGGCAATTGGGGGATTTTTGGTCGGGCTGGCGAAGATAGCTATGGTCGCGACACATTAAGCGGCAACATCTTCTGGTCGATATCGCTTGGCGGGCGGAACACGGCAAGCCTCAGCTATCAAACCGACCGGGTAGACGGTCAGTCCCTGTCGCCTGATCGCTACGCGCTGACGGTAAATGGAAGCACCAAGTCGCACTGGAACCAGTCCAACATCTACAGCCTAATGGTCGATAATCTGGGCTACGGGACTGCCAGCTACTCGCGCGAATTCTCCAACCTGTCAGCCTCGATCAACGCCTTCCGTAGCCCCGATACTGGGGTCAATGGCAATGCCGCAGCGCGTGGTTCGGTTACATTTGTCGACGGGCGGGTGATCCTGGGCAAAGCGACCAATGATACGATGTTGGTGGTTAAGGCACCTACTCTGCCAGACGAGGACGTCTACCTAGGCGGCTTTGGGCAACCCGTCACATCTACGGACGGCGCGGGCTATGCGGTCATCCCCAACCCACTGATCTATCGTCCCAACCCGGTGCGCGTGAACGACGCCAATGCACCGCTTGGACTAGAGGTGCCAGATAACGCGGTGCCCGGCACGGTCCATCCCTACCGGGGCTACTTGGTTGACGTGAAGACGCGAACCCTGGTGCCCGCGCGGATTTTTCCGATCCTGCCGCCCGATGCGCTTGAAGCCGGTCCATATGCCGACATTGAAGGCGTCAATGTGCCGATTGAGCCCGACGGTTCCTTCTATGTTGAAGACCTTGCCGTGGTGAAGCGAAACATTCTGCTGTCTTGGCAGATAGGGGATGCAACGCGGAGTTGCGCTGTCCAGATCGACCAGGTGAAGGCGGCACAGGCAGCGAAGACTGAGGATTTTGTTCGCAAAATGCGCGACCTGGCATGCACGCCGCTTAACGCCTCGCCAGCAGACAGTCCAGTTAGGCCCGTTCCAGTTGAACAGCCTACGCCGCGTCTGCCTTATCCGCTTTTCAGTAGTGGAAGCAGCGAGTTTCCCCTCACTGCCGCCGGATCGGGGCAGCAGTCCCGACCTCAATTAGCACAATCGCAGTAAAGGATATTTCCTATGCTCTCTCGTAGTCAGCATGTCTGGCGAGGCCGCTCCGCCTTACTAGCGTTCCTTTCTATCGCAGCTCTGTCAGTTGGCAATGCTCAGGCGGCAATCACCGTTGAGAAGACGCTTGTGGCCGAAACGCCCGAGGCTTTTGAGAAGGGGGTGGCTTACCCGTTGATCGGTCTCCATGGCGCCGACCCCACCTATTTGTCGGTGCGGGTCTACAAGTGGACGCAGCGTGGCGACGACATGTACGTCCTCGAACCAACTGACGATTTCACTGTCTATCCTGAACTCGTCCGTATCTCGTCGGATACGCGTAAGAGTGTAACCATTAAGGCCGCAAAGCCCCTGCAAAGGGGGACTGAAGGCGACTATCGCATCGTTTTGCGCGAATTCGACCGAGCAGACGGCACTGACAATCCGCCCCCGGAGTCGGAGGCTATGATGACTCTGCGTGTGAAGCCGCAAGCGTCCGTTCCAATGATCGTCCGGGCGCCTGCCGCGGCTCGGGCTTTGCCGTTGGAAATTGAGGGTATGCGTGAGGCTCCGCCACCGTCGGCTGCTGAAAAGGCAAGCGGCGCTCGCCCCGGGCAATTGCTGCGGCTGCGTAACCCCGGACCTGTCTACCAACGCATCGTCGCGCTTGGCGTGAATCAGCCCGCCGGCGAGAAAAATCAGTTGGTGGGCTATGTTCTGCCAGGGCAGTCTATCGATCTCAATGTCCCCCTCAAGCAGGGTGACAGGGTTGAGGTCTTGTATGCGAGTGGTCCCGACGCGAAGGTTGATTTGCGTAGCCAGCGACCAGACGATCGTCAGGTCGTATCCTGGACGGTCCAGTGACCGCGGTCGGGCGTGGCTGCCGCACAATCGCCGTTGCACTCGCACTGCTCGGTGTGGGATCCGCCAAGGCTGAGACGGTCGAGCGCTGCAACGTTTCCAGCCTCATCAGCATGGGCCGTCTTCTCAACACCGAAGTGCCTCAGCGCTTTGCCGAGCGCGAAGGCGGAGTTGTTAATCCGCGTTCTGCCGAACGAGTGAAGCTGCGCATTCAGGGATGTGATCCCGCTGCGCGGTATCGGCTGTCCATGCCGAACGGCTATCAGGTCAGAAACGGGGAAAAATCCGTCACCGTCTGGCCTGTCGTCGTCGCGGTCAATGGCGTGGCGCGCAACCCGCAATCTGTCGCCGGTCCGGGCAATTCGATCGACCTTGAAGGCAATCCTGAACTGGATCTGGTCATCGCGATTGACCCCGCCGACAGCCAATCACTGACCAGTTCTGGCGCTTGGTCAGGCACGGGCATGGTCCTGTTTGAGGATCGTTGAGCCTTAAGCCATCTCCTCTCCTCTCCTCGACAAGGAGCGATCTCATGTTCAATGTCTATAGACCCCTCTCACATCTCGCTTTCAGAGCAGCTCTCCTTACAAGTGCTGGGGCTGCAGTCTGTGTCCCTGCACACGCGCAATATGGCGCGGGCGGGGGTTCGGCCACAGGCGGCAATGCCGTTGCAATCGGAAGTGGTGCGAGCGCAACTGACTTGATCGGCATCGCTATCGGCCAGACCGCGACATCAAATGGTACGGGCTCGATCGCGGTCGGCGGGAATAGCGCGGCAACCACAGGCGGTGCAATCGCGATCGGCAGTGGAGCTGCGGCCTCCGGCAATAGTTCAACTGCTGTCGGTGATCACGCCAGTGCCGATGGCACGTCCGGTGCGGCGTTTGGCCAGACAGCCTACGCTGCGGGCACGAACTCTACCGCTGTCGGCGCGGGTGCCGGCACGGGTAGCGCCTCGACAAACAGCTGGAATACCGCAACCGGCGCGGTGGCCGGGCAATATGTTCAGGGCGACTTTAATAGTGCTTTTGGGGGCTCGGCAGGACAGCGTGTCACCGGCAACTATAATACAGGTGTTGGCGCCGGAGCTGGTACATATGTCACTGGTGATGGCAACTTCGCCGCAGGCCTTCTGGCGGGGCAGTATGTTCAGGGTAACGCGAACATCGCCATTGGGTACAACGCCGGCAAAGGCGCCAGCGGCTCTCCAGTCGTGGCCGACGCCAGTATCTCGATCGGACCCAGCGCTCTGGCTTCGGCCAACAATGCCATTGCGTTGGGCCGTGACAGCGCCGCTAAGTATTCGGGCAGCGTTGCCATCGGTGCCGGAAGCTCGACGTTAGCCACCGCGTCGACCGCGACAGGCTATCTGACCGGCAGCGCGGCGCCTGGCATCGAGGTGTCTATCGGCGACGTAGCCAACGGCGCCACTCGTCGCTTGACCAATTTGGCTGATGGAGCTGCATCGAGCGATGCCGTAACCGTGTCTCAGCTCACGGTCGTCAACGACAAGGCCGAAACGCTTGGAACGGCGACCGCACAAGCTCTTGGAGGCGGGTCGAGTTTTGATGCGACGACCGGCGCGCTGACCGCGCCTGTCTACTCGATCGGGGGATCGAACGTCACGGGCGTTGGCGCAGCGCTGACTGCCCTCGATACGACCAATGCCAATCAAGGGTCGACGCTCGCGGCAATCATCGGTGGTGGAACAAGCTATGATGCTGCCAGCGGTAACTTCACTGGCGGAAGCTTCCAGGCGGGAACAGGGGGCGGGAGCTACACCACAATTGCCGATGCATTGGCCGCTATCCCAACGGGCGCAGGGAGCGATACTTCTGCGATCCACTACGATAATGCAGGCCACACGAGTGTTACCCTCAACGCGTCCGGCAGCCCGGTTGCCCTCCATAATGTCGCCAACGGTGCAGTGACGGCAACGTCGACGGATGCTGTCAATGGGAGCCAGCTTTATACAACCAATGCGCAAGTGGCGGCCAACAGCGCGGCGATCAGCACTCAGTCCTCCCAGATCACTGCTCTCAATAACGGCGCTGCTGGGCCGTTCCGGGCAGAGAATAGTGCCGGCCTAGCCGGCCCGGCGTCGACCGGCACGGGGTCTGTTGCAGGCGGCTTCGGGGCGACTGCCAGCGGTTTCCACAGTACAGCGGTCGGCACAGCGGCCGTGTCATCTGGCGCGAACTCCGTCGCCCTGGGCTTTGGATCGAACGATGGCGGCCGCGCTGGGGTCGTTTCGGTTGGGTCGGCTGGCGCAGAGCGGCAGATCACGAATGTCGCCGCCGGCACCCGGTCGACCGATGCCGTCAATCTTGGGCAACTGCAAAACAGCATGGGCGCCACATTGAACAGCGCCAATGCCTATACCGATGCGCGCTTGGCGGCTGTCGACTTTGACCTTTCGAGACTACGTCGCGATGCAGCCGCAGGAACGGCCTCGGCCATGGCATTTGCGGCCATGCCGCAAGCCTTTGGCGCGGGCAGGTCCATGATCGCCGGTGGCTTTGGCTACTATCGCGATCAGACCTCGTTCGCCATCTCAGCTTCGCGGGCGTTCGACGACCACGCGGTCTTCAAGATGGGCGGCACGATCGACAGCCGCGGGACGGTCGGGGCAGCGGCCGGCGTCGGATATCAATTCTGAACAGGGGGCCGCGATGATGCAGGAAAACCCCACTCAAGAGCCCCTGATCCGAATGTTGCCTGCATTCGGCGCCTTGATCCTGCTGACATCGACCGGCCTTCTCGCCGGTACGGGAGTTGTTCATGCCGCTTCCGTACCGGCAACCCGCACCTGTCTTTTAGATCAGATCGCCTTGGTCACACGATCGGCGCCAGCAGTCGAGAGAGGCGAGCGGTTTCAGCAGCAGCGCCGCTCGCTGCAGGCGTCAAACGAGGCACTGAATACTGCCATAGAGTCCGATGCGCGTATGCTCGCGAGCCTAAAGAGCTCTTTGCCTCCGGCTGTCGCGGCAAGCCGTGAGAGCGAAATTGCCGGTCGTCGCCTGTCTCTGCAGCGCAAGGTTGAAGGCGACAACCGCACACTGGCCGCTTTGAACGAGCAACTCAAAACAGAGGTGATTGCGTTGTCCGCGCCTGAAGTGCGCGCGGTGGGCGAGCTAAAGGGTTGCGGCGTTGTCCTACCCGCGCAAGGCGCGGTGGCCATCGCGCAAGACGCGGACATCACTGCCGAAGTGATGGCAAAAATCGAGCAAGGCATGCGCGCCGCGAACACCATTCGTAATATGGGTCACTAAGCAATGGGCCGGGCGTCTCATGCTTTCGTCAGGCTGTCGGTGCGCATGTGGAGCATGTTGCGGGTTGGCGCGCCCATTCTCTCGCTCTTGGTCATGGTGGGTATCCCCTTCTACTTGCATGACACAGGCACGCTTACCGGATTTGCGGCCTTGATGGCTGGGGCCCTTGCGTGTGTCATTTGGTTCGCCGGCTTTGCAGCATGGCCTCTCTACGGGCTTCCCCTGTGTCGCCGCATGGTGCTCGGGACCGGGCAACGCCAGATTCTGCAGTGGGCTGCCAGCATACCGGATGTCGACCAGACCTACACTTGGCTCGAGGGTGGTCCCGGCGTGATTGCGCGATCTCCTGACGGAGCTTGGATATGTTGCGAGGGCACTGATTTCCATCCCGTGCTGATAGGGCCGGGGACCCTGCAATCATTGTTCATTTATGCGTTCACAGATCCCGTGCGCCTCGGTTTCATGCTGCGTGCGGGATCGCGGCAGCGATGCGTCACCATTCCTTTCGTCAATGATCTCGCGGGCGCCCGCTTCTGGCGATCGGAGCTCCAATCCTTTGTCCGCCCTGCGGGAGACCCCTTCTAATGATATCGAATTTGCGTCGCGTGGGCCTTCTGATCGCTTTTCCACTGGCTATTGCCGTTGCAGCAACGAGCGTACAGGCACAGGTCACAAAACCCATCAGCGCTCTTCTTAAATCGGCCGAACAGGGAGACATTGTTGCACAGCGCCGCCTCGGTCAGGCGTTTGAACTGGGGCAGGGCGTTCCGATGGACATCGATGCAGCGGAACTTTGGTACGGCAAAGCCGCATCAAGTGGTGACGTCGATGCAATGGGCAACTATGGCCGACTTCTCTTTGCAAAAAATCAAACCACAGGAATACCGTGGCTGATCAAGGCAGCCGAGCGAGGCGATGCCAAAGCCGCATACATTGCTGGCATTGCTCTGTTCAATGGTGACGGTGGGCCAAAGAACTGGCCTGCGGCATTTGTCTATCTCACCCTCGCTGTCGAAGGAGGGCAGGTCTCCGCACGTCCCAGTCTGGCGCGCGTGACGTCGTTGCTGTCAGCCGAGCAACGGGACCAAGGTGCGAGCCGCTTACGCGCACTCAAGTTGCAACTTGCCACGCAGCAGGCTGCCCCGCCCAGCAGGCCATCCGCCGATCGCCCGGTTAGACCCAGCGCTGCAGCAGTCAGCCCGGCGAAGGCAAGCCCAGCGAAGCCCAACCCAGCGAAACCAGTGGCGGCGCGCAATGGCGGCCAGCCAGCGCAGGGCGCTGTTCAGGCGGGTGAGCACTATGTGCAGCTCGGCGCCTTTTCCGACGAAGCCAAGGCGCGTTCGGCCTGGAAGGACTTGGAGTCCCGCGTTCGTCCTCTCGCCGGTGGCCGGCGGCCATCATTCATTCCTGCAGGGAAGATCGTGAGACTTCGGCTTCAGAACATCGACCAGACGAGTGCGAACCGGCTGTGTCAAACCATGACGGTTGCACGCAAGCCCTGCTTCGTGGGGCGTCAGCCCGGCAAGATCCCATCATGATTGGCCTGATGATCGGAGCGGGTGTGGCTTTAACCTGTTCGTATGTGCCGGCCTCATGGGTCGGTCTCCGTAGCCATGGTCCCGTTTACCAGTGTGAGCCTCTTCGCTACGCGCCCGAACGTCACGTACAATCGCCATTTCACGCCAAAATCCCTGGTGAAGCGTTCCCGGTGTGGCCCAGCTTATGTCCGTTTCAGCCCACCCTTCAGAGCAGGGCATCTCTGTTCGAGGACGGCCCGGCACGGTGGGACGATATCGCGTCGCCAACGAAACCGGCTGTCGGCTATAAATTCTACCAGACGCGGCGCGGCAGTGTTGCGCATCCATCATTCTGCCCACACGTCCTGCTTATGGGAAGCGTTGGATAATGTCGCGCGCGCTCGGCTTTTATGGAAAGCATGCGTGGGCGGCATTCACCATCCGGGCCTGGATTTGCGCCGAATGGGCCTTGCCTCTGGCGCTCTTGGGCTGCGCGTTTTGGGTTGCCACTGGAATGAAGGAACGTTCTCATGAGATCGTGCCGGATGGTTCATTATGGGCCGCCTTGGCAGCAGGAATTGTTCTCGTCGCCATTGCTCAGGGCCTCTATGTCCAGCACGCCGCGAAGGGGGTGCGCGGCCTCATCTGGCAACGGCGGCGTCGGCGGCTCGCCCAACTGGTCGCGTTCCATGTCGATCGTCGGAGGGGGGACATCCACAGCTGGACCAGCCCGCGGCCCGGTGCGGCCGCTATGGACAATGCGCATTTCGTTCTGTGCGACCGTTCGACTGGATACCGCGTTGTCTCATGTAAGCTCAGCTTGCTCCTCGGCGCCAAATTCATGGGCACCCGCCGACCCAAACTTGTGATCGCCTATCGTAATCCGGTTTCAGGCTCGGTCGTCGAAGCGACGCTCGCGTTCGAGAACTGCGCGCAGGCAGATCGTTTTGTTCGAAGATTTGGTCTCGCTCATCAGCAGCCATGTGCCGGTCGTCACGCGCAACTCCACGGGACAATGGCATGACCGGAGTACGGACGAAATTCTCTCGAGAGTTTCCTAAGGCGCCACGACTGCGTGTAACGGACGACGGTTCGGATCCATGGTTGAGCATTGCGCTCGATGCCCTGAGGATGTCGTCACTTGCTTTCGAGCGATCCCATCACTCGGCTGTTGCCGCGCGCCTGCTGCGCATCGAACAGGAGCTGTTGCAGAGTGCGAGAACCAAGGATCGCCCGTTCCAGACGCCAGCGGGGCATCAGCCCAGCAATTCCGAAAGTTTGCTTCTAGGGCTGGACGGCCTGATGCTGGAAGCCTTCGTGTTGCGTGTTCAAAATGTCTTTGACGTGCCCGCCAGGCTCGCTCTGCTTCTGGCTCACCTGCTGTCCTACCCAGGCCAGCTCGTTCAGCATGACGACCTCAAGTTTACGATGGGGGCGAGGACTGAGAGCAATGCGATCGTCAAGGTTTACGTGTGCCATCTCCGTCGGACTCTTGCGTCATTTGGATTTGAGGACGCGATTGTCACAGGGCCGCGCAGCTACGCGCTGCAAACCAAATATGGCCACGACATCATCAAACTTGTGAATTCCGCGTCGGCTTCGCTACCACCCTTTATGGCCAAGTCACCATGACGACCCCTCCCTCTAGAGGGGTGATCGCAATGGCATGCTCGCCAGCCTGGAGCAAAGGCTGCAACCCAGCAAAGGCAGGCCTCAACAGCTTTGAAGGAAATCGCCTTCCGCTTTTGTCGTGATGTTTGAGTGTAGAAATACCGACGCAATGGCGTAAGACTTTAATAATGGCATGAGGTCTGCGATATCAGTATTTGAGAAATCAGTGCTGACTGGAAAATTTATCAGTTATGAAATCATTGATTTATTAAAGAGATACACGATCATCTAAGATCATTATTGATCGCCTTATAGGAAGTTCTGGCGATCTAGCGTCATCGTCTTTGGCATTGATCATGCGGAACCCTTACGGGTGCAGAACAGCCCAATTGACAATGATGTTGTATACAAGTATGCAATCTACGGTAGCCAGGGAGGGCACTATGGGAATTCTCGGTAGTTTGGGGCGTAAAGTTGGCTTTCTGACCTCTTCCGCGATGATGCTGGCGCTGGCTGTGCCGGCGAGTGCGCAGGAAGGGTCGGAGTTGCGGGACGCAGGGGAGCCGGCGTCGACGGGGAACGACATCGTCGTCACCGGGTCGCGCATCGCGCGTCCCGACCTCCAGGTCGCGAGCCCGGTTAACGTCATCGGTCAGGAGGAAATCCAGCTCCGCCAGCCCAATACTGCCGAGGACCTGTTGCGCGATCTTCCCTCGGTTCGGCCCTCGCTCGGTTCGGCGACGAATAGCGGCGGCGACGGTTCGTCCAACGTCGACCTTCGTGGCCTTGGTACCAATCGCACGCTTGTTCTGCTCGACGGCAAGCGCATTGTCCCGTTCGGCCTCGACGGCATTGTCGATCTCAATACGATACCCACTACGTTGATCGAACGTGTCGACGTCACCACAGGCGGTGCCTCGTCGGTTTATGGTGCAGACGCCGTCGCGGGCGTCGTCAATTTCATCACCAAGAAGAACTTCGTCGGATTCCAGCTCGACGCGAGCAATCGCATTACCCAGCGGGGAGATGCAAACCAATATCGAGCCGATCTCCTGATCGGGGCCAATCTTGACGATGGTCGCGGTAACGCCGTCCTTGGCATTGGTTATATGAAGCGTAACTCTCTGACGGGAGACAGGCGTTCGGTCAGCGCCGTCACGATCAACTCAGCGAACGGCCTGTTTAGCGGCTCCCAAGCGACCATCCCCGTGCTATTTACCAGTCCCAGTTCGACGGCGCTTGGTCTCGGCTCCGGCAGCCTGGGTGCAATCCTCAATCCCGCCACTGGTTCGTTGCGTCTGGCAACCCAATCTGATCTGCAGGACACTGCGGGTAGTAGCTATATTCAGTCGCCGCTCGATCGCTTCAATATTTACGCTGCGGCACGTTATGAGCTCACGCCTGGTATCGAAGCCTATGCGAGTGGCAGCTTCGTTCGCAACGAGTCCGCTATCCAGCAAACGGCCAGTGCGACCTTCACCGCCACTTACAACCTGCCATTGTCGAACGCCTATCTTCCGGTTGGCGTGCGCAACCAACTCTGCGCGGCCCGCAGCATAAGTGCGGCGCAATGCGCATTGGCCGCTGCTGCGACCACGCCAACCAGTGCCAATTATCGCGAAGTGCCCGTCATCGCGCAGCGCCGTTTCCTTGAAAATGGTCCGCGCGGCAACTTGTTCGAATCGCAGCAATTCCAGGTAGAGGCCGGTTTTCGTGGGGATCTTGCGCCCGCGATCAAGTTCGATGTCTCCGCCCAGTATGGCGAAACAAGCCAGAACCAGACACTGTCGAACTGGGGTTCGTACAGCAAGCTCCAGCAAGCATTACGGTCTTACGTCAACACGTCGGGAACGCCCGTCTGTAGCGACACGTCGAACGGATGCGTCCCGATGAATTTGTTCGGTCCGCTCGGCAGCGTCACCGACAGCATGCTGGATTTCATCGGCCTCGAAGCTCTTGTCCGCCGAAAGGTGACGCTTGGGGTCGTTACCGGCAATATCTCAGGCGACCTGTTCGGTATCACCAGCCCGCTGGCGGACAAGCCGATCGCCTTTTCGATCGGCGCAGAATACCGCCGCCTGACCGCGAAAAGCATCCCGGACGCCGCGACCCAGACTCAAGGTGAGGTGCTTGGCTATGGCACGCGGACGCCGCCGACGTCCGGCTTCATCTCAGTGAAAGAAGCGTTTGGCGAATTGATCGTGCCGCTCGTCTCTGACCGCCCCTTTCTCTACAGCCTCCAGGCCGAAGCCGGTCTCCGCTATTCCGACTACAGCACGACCGGTGGCAGCGCGACATGGAAGGCCGGTGGCTCGTTTGAGCCGATCCAGGGCTTCAAGTTTCGTGGAATGTATCAGGTCGCTGTCCGATCACCCAACATTTCAGAGCTGTTCCAGGCGGCCGTTACATCTGCGGGTAATCTCTCGCAGGATCCTTGCCAAAGCAACCTTCCAGTCGGCAACGCCGGCTTGACGGCCCTGTGTATCGCCACAGGCGCGCCAGCCTCGTCCATTGGCTCGATCAGTGCGCCATCCTCTTCACAGATTAACGTTACGACGTCGGGCAATCCCAATTTGGGCGTTGAAAAAGCCCGCACCTACACGCTGGGTCTCGTTCTCACGCCGCCACAGGTCCGCAACTTTTCGATGACGGTCGATTATTTCCACATCAAGATCACGGATGCGATCTCAACGCCGGCCGCCGGTGATATCCTCAATGGCTGCTATTCGGCCGCGCTCAATCCGAATTATACCCCCAATGCCTTCTGCCAGCTGGTCGCTCGCAACCCTCTCAACGGCTCATTGAATGGTGGGGCCGATACACCAGGCGTGATCCTTGCGGGATCGAACCTGGGCGTGATCCAGACCGCCGGCATTGATTTTGGCATGAACTATCGGTTGGATCTGGCCTCGCTCGGATTGGGGGGTAATCCAGGCGCATTGAAGTTCGGCTTGAGTGGCACCTACCTGCAATATTACCATTATCAGGCGACGCCGAACTCGATCAACCGCGACTGCACGGCATCCTATTCGACCAATTGCACCAATCCTCGACCGCAGTGGAAATGGAATGGTCGTGTCGGTTACAGTAATGGGGGCGTCGATGTCTCCCTGCTCTGGACGCGCATCGGTTCGGTGCATCTGGAGGATTACAACGCCACCGTGATCACCCCGCTGACCACCCCGCAAGGAGGAGGTCCCAACCCGTCCACGGTGCTGGAGGCGTTTCGCAAGATTAAGGCCTATGATTTCTTCGACCTCTCGACCCAGTTCCGGGTCAGTGAGAAGTTCGGGTTCAACATCCTTGTGGAGAACCTGTTCGATAAGAAGCCGCCCCTGGTCGGGTCGGGCGTGGGTGGCAATCCGTTCAACAACGGCAACACCTTCCCGACGACCTACGACATACTCGGGCGAACTTTCACCGTTTCGGCAAGTCTGAAATTCTAAAGCCGATTGCGGATGGCATAGGGGATGAGACGCTTGCCGGTGATTTTGGCAAGCGTCTCTCACACAGGGCGGGAAAAAGTTGTGGGGCACTGGTTCGAACAAAGCCAGTGACCCAAAACAGAGGAGAATCTGTTTGGCGAGGACGATCGTGAGAGGAGTGGAGCGCGTTTGTGTCCGCCTGTCGCTTGCGGTCGCTCTGGCTTGCAGCACCATGCTTGCCGGATGCGGGAACCCCGATCATGCTGCCTCGACGTCTGTCACGGAGCCGACGCTCGAGCGCATTCGGCGGACCGGTGAGATTGCGCTTGGCCATCGAGAGAATAGCATTCCCTTCTCTTACTTCGACAACCAGCAGCATGTCGTGGGCTATGCGCACGACATCTCGATGACCATCGCGCGTGAGGTGGGCAAGGAACTGGGAATCCCGAACCTTCGCGTCAGGCTGGTCCCCATCACATCGCAGACGCGCATTCCTCTGCTGCTGAACGGCACGATCGATCTGGAATGCGGCACCACGACTAACAACCGAAGCAGAGGCCGGCAGATCGCCTTCAGCACGAACTATTTCATGTCCGGGACGCGGTTTCTCGTTCGCCGCGACAGCGGCGTGCACGCGCTGGACGATCTGCGCGGTCGCAATGTGGTGGTCGCGGCGGGGACAACCTCAGAAGTCGCGCTGCGCACCGTCAATGTGCAAAAGAAGCTCGGCATCCGGGTGATCGCGGCCCGAGACCATGGCGATGCCTTTGTTGCGCTGGAATTTGGCAAGGCGATCGCCTTCATGAGCGACGACGCGATCCTTTATGGAGAGTTGTCGAAAGCGAAAGTCCCAGGCGATTGGCACGTCGTGGGCGAACCGCTGACGGAAGAGGTCTATGGCTGTGGCCTGCGAAAGCAAGACCCAACCTTCAAAGCATTGGCTGATCGCACCATCATCAAGATGATGCGTTCCGGGGCAATGAGACAGCTTTACGCGCGTTGGTTCCAAGCACCGATCCCACCTCGGGGTGTCAATCTGGCCGTGCCATTCTCCGCTGAGCTGGCCAGCCTCTTCGCAGCCCCTAATGACAGGCCGCTGCAATGAGCGCGCTCTGCACTCTTCTAAGACGTCTGAGCTCGGGAGGCGCCTCGTGAACTACGATTGGGACTGGGGCATTTTCCTGTCGACGACGTTCACCGGTGAGGGGCGTTATCTGACCTGGATGGCGGCTGGCCTCGCCATCACTATCGGTATCTCACTGCTGTCCTGGATGATCGCACTTTTTCTGGGTGTGACCTTTGGGATCGGACGCACATCCCAGTCGCGAGCGTTGCGTGGCGCCATTGGCGTCTATGTCGAGTTGTTCCGGAACGTGCCGCTGCTCGTCCAGCTCTTCTTCTGGTACTATATCGCCCCGGCCTTCCTCCCGATGTCGATCCAGAATGGGCTGAACAATGCGCATCCGGCACTAGTCCAATTTGTCACGGCAACCCTGTGCCTCGGCCTCTTCACGTCAGCACGCGTGTGCGAACAAGTGCGTGCCGGGATCGAGGCGCAACCGCCGGGGCAACTCGCCGCGGGTTTGGCGCTCGGTCTGACGCGCTGGCAGGTCTACCAATTGATTACGCTGCCGCTGGCTTTCCGCATCATCCTGCCGCCCCTCACATCGGAATTTCTGAATGTGTTCAAAAACTCCGCCGTTGCACTGACGATCGGTCTCCTGGAACTGACAGCGCAGAGCAGGCAGATCGGCGAGTTTACGGGGCATATCTTTGAAGCATTCATTGTCGCGACGCTGCTCTACTTCGTAATCGCACAAACCGTGTCCTGGGCGATGCGGCGGCTTGAACTGTACCTCGCTGTTCCCATGCATGGCACCGGAGGCGCGAAATGAACCACGACCTCGACTGGAGCGTGATCGGACAGGCGCTGCCATTTTTGTGGCAAGGCATGGGGCTGTCGCTGGCTTTGCTGCTGGTGTCGCTTATCGGCGGAATGGCCCTTGGCATCGGGCTTGCGCTGATGCGGCTTTCCGCAAATCGCGTGGTTGCGGGCTTTGCCACTGGCTATGTCACGATCTTTCGCTCGATCCCGCTCGTTCTGGCGATTTTCTGGTTCTACCTGCTTGTTCCGCTGGTGTTGGAAGCGATCCGTGGAAGCTACACTCCGATTGGTCCGCTTTATTCGGCTTTCATCGCCTATGTGGCGTTCGAAGCCGCATATTTCTGCGAAGTGATCCGCGCGGGAATTCTGAGCGTTCGCCCCGGGCAGTCGGCAGCTGCGCTTGCACTCGGGATGACCCGTACGCAGACAATGCGCTATATCGTGTTGCCTCAGGCGCTACGCGCGATGACGCCGCTGATCCTGACGAAGGCGATTATTATCTTTCAGGATACGTCGCTGGTCTATGTCATCAGCGTGAGCGATTTCCTCGGCGCGGCGACAAAAATCGGCCAGCGCGATAGCCGTCTCATCGAATTGTACCTGTTTGCTGGTGCCGTCTACTTCGTCATGTGCCTTGTCGCGTCGAAGCTTGTCGAGCGCTGGACGGCCAGAAAGGCGCTAGCATGATCGATATTCAGAATGTGTCCAAATGGTATGGCGCAACCCAAGTGCTGCATGACTGCAGTCTTCAGGTTGCGGCGGGTGAGGTCGTCGTGGTCTGCGGTCCATCGGGATCAGGCAAGTCGACGCTCATCAAATGCGTGAATGCATTGGAACCGATCCAGAAGGGGCGAATCCTGATCGGCGATTTTTCTATCCCGGCGCCCGCATCTGTGCTTCCGGAAATTCGCGCTCGCGTTGGCATGGTGTTCCAGCACTTCGAGCTGTTCCCGCACATGTCCGTGCTACGCAATCTGGAGTTTGCGCAAGTCAAGGTGCTCAAACGTCGCCCGGAAGAGGCGCGTGAGCGTGCGATCGGCTATCTGGAGCGGGTCGGACTCGCTCGGTTCGGCGACACATTTCCTGGGCAATTATCCGGCGGTCAGCAGCAACGCGTCGCCATCGCGCGCGCCCTGTGTATGGACCCGTCCTGCATCTTGTTCGACGAACCCACGTCTGCACTGGACCCGGAGATGGTCACTGAAGTTTTGGATGTGATGACGGGGCTGGCGCGGGATGGGATGACGATGATGTGTGTGACCCACGAAATGGGTTTCGCCCGCGCAGTGGCGGACCGCGTGGTGTTCATGGATGCGGGTCAGATTGTGGATGACTGCCCGCGCGATGCCTTCTTCGGGTCGCCCCCTCAATGCTCGGAGCGGGCGCAGCGTTTCCTGTCGAAAATCATAAGCCATTAAAAGGTGGAGAGAGAAATGATCCTGGAGGACGAACTCAAGGACCAGTCGGTGCCGCTGATGACGCGCCTGACGGATTGGATCGCCAATCCGGCCCGGATGGAGGGCTGTTCGATCACGGAAACCGAACTGGCCGCAGTGTTCGGTGTGAGCCGCACGCCGTTGCGCGAGGCCATCAATCGGGCCCACAGTATCGGTCTGATCCGGCGTGAACGCAGCCGTTCAATCGAAATTCCTCCGCTTTCGACGGACGACATGGTGCAGTTGTCCAGGACACGTGAGGAACTGGAGGGGCTGATCGCCCGGCAGGCGACAGAGCGTCTGGTCGCTGGAGAGATTAGCCTCTCTCGCTTGGAGAGCATCAACACGCAGATGAGTGCACTTGCCACTGTTGGTGACACGGGTGTGCTGCTGGGTGTTGGCGTGGATTTTCACGCGCGGTTATGCGTGCTCTCCGGCAATGCGGCCGCTTCGGGCCTCCTTGCGCAATTAATGGTCCGGCTCGAGCGCTATCGCCAGTGCGTTCGTTCGCTCGAGGGGCGATCGACTTTGATTGTCAGCGAACATCAGACTTTGCTCGAGGCAATGCATGCTGGCGATGCGCACGGCGCTTCGGCCGCCGCGCGTGCTCATATCGCGCGTGCGCGCGAATTCTATCGTGCCGAACTGTTCCGGCACGGCTTGTCCTGACGAAGGTCGATAGTGCGAGAAGCGTGGGGAGGTTCGTGTGCGCCTTGATCTGAATCGCCGGATGTATCGTGCGGCCCGATCCGGTCGGCTTGCCATCATCCTCGCCGGTGGGCTGACGCCTATCGCCGTTTCCGCCTCTGTTCCAGCGCCACACGTTGCAGCCTTCGATGTCCGGGACCTGCATCGCAATGACATTGGAAGAGCCGATACCGACCGCTTTCTCACACGCGCTCAAGCGGTGGAGGATCTGGAGGCGGTCCGACACATCATTCGGTCGACGAGTTCCTATATCTGGTCGACCACATTTCCCTTGGACGCTGCTATTTCAGTCATAGAGCGTCAGCTGCCTGCAAAGGTGTCCGTGAACGGGCTTTCGACCCAGATCAACAAGCTGGTGCGGTTGTTCGGTGATGATCACGCCCAGGTCGTCGATTGGGAAGCGCGCATTCCACAAGGGTTTTCGCCTTTCCGCGTTGGCAAGATCGACACGCGCTATTTTCTGTACTCCTCAAAGCCTGCGGGCCTGCTCAATCGCGGCTTCCCGTTCGTCCGCGCGATTGACGGTGTGCTGATAGAAGATTGGATGCGCGTGGCCGGCGACATTGGCCAGGGCCCGCTCAGTTCGGTCTCGGCACGGTTCGGCCGCGCGGTGGGTCTGATGACCGACATCAACTATATGCGCGCCGAAATGGGCTTGCCGCGCCTGCCCGATGTCACGGTTGAACTAGTGTCCGAAGATGGCGAGCGCAGCACAACGATGAAATTGCCGGTGCTCGCTACGAGGCCTGACCAGCCCAAGCCCTTTCACCTCGGCACTGCGAGCCGGATACTGGAAGGCAATATCGGCTATCTGCGCGTTCCGGCGCATCAAGGTGCGGAGGCGGCCAGTTTCGTCGCCAATGTCGACAGCGAGATGGCACGGTTTCGCGATACCCGCGCGTTGATTATCGACGCGCGCCAGTCAGGCGGCGGCAAGCGGGAAGTCCTGAACGCGCTTTTCCCCTATTTTATGGCACCTGGCGCACCGCCCTATGTAGTTAACGTCGTAAAATTTCGCATACCGGACGGCGCCGTCAGTTTCGATCCGCTCACGGTGTTCGACAGTTCCGACAAGCGCCTTCTCTTTGGGTCAAATCCAGCCAATCCCGCAGCTGAGAGCGCTGCGTTTCACGCGTTCATGACCAGTTTCAAGCCGGCCTGGTCGCCTCCTGCCGGCAAATTCACCGACTGGTACTTCACGACGCAGCGGCCCGACCCGGCGAAACCATTTTATGCGCGCCCGGTCTATATGTTGATCGACTGGGGTCTGGGCAGCGCGGGAGACATCTTCACCTCGGCATTCAAACGCTGGCCCGGTATCACCCTGATCGGCACGCCGACGATGGGACGGAGCGGGCAGGGTGAGGAAACCGCGCTGCCTAACAGCGGGCTGCTGATCAATATCTCGACGATGGCGTCATTCCAGAAGACCGGCGAGCGATACGACACGGTCGGCATTCAGCCTGATATCGGGATGGAACCCATCCCTTCCGACTGGTTCGGTGCGACCGACTCCGTGCTCGATCGGGTTAGAGCGCTGGCCACGGTGGGATCCGTACAGTGAAGCGTCTGACCATCTCGCCTTTGTGGTGGGCCGTGCCGGCCCTCGCCGTCACGGCCAGTTCTGGTTTGGCGTCTGCCCGACAAGCGTCCCTTTCGGCCGACGATCGTCAGATGGCGCGGGCGGGTTGGGATGAACTGCCGGCGATCTCCAGTGTTCGCTTTCACGGCCAAGAGCCGGACATCGCGACTGCAATCACGACCCGCATGGGTCCGGCTCGCTTAGCAGCAGACGATATCGAACCGGTTCGGGTCGATGCCGGCTGGGACGTTCTGTTGCGAGGTCTGGCCGAAGACAAACGGCAATCCGCGCGACGACCTTAGCGCTCGCCGCCCCCAATTTACCCTTTCATCGACCAATTTGAGGATCAGCACTATGGCGACCACGCCAGTCACCGACCCGCTCGCACTCGGCTCCATCTGGGCAAGATGTCCAGTCACGCGGCTGGGTGACGGTTCAGCGCATCATTTCTTCGGCTATTATAACAAGCCCGTGTGGAACGCAGCAGGCACGCTGGCGCTGGCGAACCGCGTCGATGCGATGCAAAGCGACCTGGGCCGTCTGGCTGCTGCACAGGTCGGCGTCTTCGACATGACCCAGGATGGCGTCTTCCGTCCTTTCGGCGAGACCACCACCTGGAATTTTCAGATGGGATGCCAGCTCCAATGGCTAGAGAACACAGCATCCAGCGTAGTGTTCAATACGCGAAGCTTTGCGGAACAGGCGCTTTATCCGGATTTCGGGGCGACCGTTCTTGATATTGTCACCGGTGAGCGTCGCGCGCTTCCCCTCCCGATCTATGTGGTCGCGCCCAGCGGCGAATATGCGCTTTGCATCAGCTATGACAGGTTGCAGCTCGCTCATCCGACCATTGGCTATTTCCCCCATAGCGTGCGTCCACCGCTGGATCTCGCGCCACCCGATGATGGCATCCATCGCATGGATATGGCGACCGGTGAGCATCAGCTCGTGATATCCCTCAGGCAACTGCGGGAGTTTGATGCTGTAGCATCGATGGACAAGGCCTTTCACTGGGTCACGCATATGGAAATCGCACCGGGATCTGGCCGTTTCCTGTTCCTTCACCGCTGGACGGAATGCTTTGAAGATGAGACTCGCTGGCTCCATCGCTTATTCACTGCCAATCCCGATGGCTCTGACCTTCGCTTGCTCGAATGTGGCGACCATCCGTTGTCGCCGCCCGGCGCCGCGCCGGAGGGGATTTTCGATTATGAGAAGGCGATCTACCAGCTGTCGCATCCCACCTGGCGAGACGATGATCATGTCATGATCTGGGGGCCGCACGACCATCAGGCGCACTATCATCTCTACACGGACCGGACGGATGAGGTGGAGATCGTTGGAGCGGATTGTCTGACGGAGAATGGTCACATGACCTATTCTCCCGACGGCCGCTGGATGGTGTCGGACACCTATCCTGACGAGGAGGATCATCGATTGCTGATCCTCTACGATACCGTATCGAAACGGCGCTACGATGTCGGCCGCTTCTATACCGATCCCGCACTTGGCAAGGTCAATCGCTGCGATCTGCACCCACGATGGAACCGTTCGGGGGACGCGATCTGCATTGATTCCGTGCATGAAGGCGAACGACAAATGTATGTTGTCGACGTCTCCGACGTGGTCGGTGCGCCGGCTCGAAGCTAGGGAGGTGCAGCCAACCCGGTTGCGATCAGAGGCAGGCATGTCCGGGCGGCCAATCTGGCGTTGGCGCTCCAGCCGGCCCAATTGCCTGCTGCTGGTCGCAATCTGGATCTAGACGTCGCCGCCCACTCAATGGCGGTAATTGGTACTGCGCGAGGCCGGCAATGGCAGTTCTGGGAATTGCTTCGCAGCACCGCCGGTTGGAGCGCTACGGGCGTCTTGCCTGAGCAGGCTGGAGCACGAGCTTTCTTTCATTTTCGTGCTAATTGAACGAGTTGGTCAGCGATATTGATACGTCGCCTATGGTAGTGGTCAACGGCGAGGTGGATCGCATCGGCGTCTGTACTTTGAAGCCGCGCTTCGATCTCATCGAGTTCGCTGCTCACATCGGACAGGATGCTGTCCTCATGCCGTCGATAAGGCGCTATGCGTGCCGCGACATTGCCTAGTGCCCACTCAAGTTCCAGGTCCTCGGTTATGGCGGCGAGGCATCCAAAGAGAAGTGCGGTTCGCTCGGCATTTCCGTCATGGCCGTGCGGGATGAAGGCTGGCCAGGCATCTGTGGCAACTGCGCAAGCGAAAAAGACTAGGCGGCGGTGCCAGTCGATCAGTCCTCGAAGCTCTGTCCCATCGAGTCGCGGAACCTGAAAGCCTTCGCCAGGCGTAGAGTGGACGAGCCTCTCCCCCGTCAACCGATTGAGACTATCGCGGACCGGCGTGATGCTTACGCCCAAATCGCTCGCAAGCCGCGCAGCCTCGAGCCTAAGGCCTGGACGCCAGGCGCCGGCAATCAGCCGACGCCTGATCGCATCATAGGTCGGCTCCAGAACATGGGCCGGACTCACCGCTCAGGCCTGCTGCATATCGTCGAAGGAGGCGAGCATTGCTTCCTGGTCAGGACGCAGCGCGTCGATCGCGCCGATATGGGCTGGGACTTCGTTTTGAAGTAGGATCGATGGGCATTGCCCTTCATAATTGCCAAGATTGGGGCGATGCTGCGCGTAACCCACCAGCGCGGCCAGATCGGCGGGAAAGGCACGGGCGATCTCAGGCGGATAAGCCAGCCACTGATTCTCGTAAGGTTTTAGCCACCCAAGGCTGTATCCGATCACCACCCCCCTGCGAGGCTGACCGGTCATGTTGGCGCCTGCGCCATGCGCCGTAGAACCCAGGAAGCAGATCGCCGCGCCCGGGCCACAGGCCGCACCGATAGGATCGCCGAGATGCTCCCTCGCTAGCCCCGTCGCGCCGTGACTGTTCGGATAGATCAGCGTGGCCCCATTTTCACGCGTGAAGGGCGTGAGTGGCCAGATGACGTTGATCAGATACTCATGTGCGCCTTTCTGGCCTTGCCACATGTCATGATCGCGATGCGGAAGTTGGCGAACTTCGCCCGGATGGATCTCGATCGCCTGGGCCACGTTTAGCTGGATGCGCTCGCAGGCTTGCCCCAACACCCTCTCAACCATGGCTAGAATGCCCGGATGAAGCACCAGCGCGGACGCATAGCGCGAGCGCTTGAGAAGACTCCCAAACCTCTTGGTGCGTTCGCCGTAAAAGCGCCCCTGGCATAGCGGTGTCGCCTCGAACACCGGATCAAGATCGCGATCCAAGGCCTTAATCGTCTCTGGCGGGAGCGCATTGGGAATGATGCAGTAGCCTTGGCTTAGCAATCGGTCGGTCCAGTCCTCGGGGGTGGCGGAGACGGGGAGGGTGGCGGTCATTGCAGCAACCCTCCCATGGCGGTGGCGGTGAGCGTGTGGCGGAGCGGCGCATAGACACCGCTCGCCCGCAGACGGTCAGGCGTATCGTCCTCGATCCGGATATGCAGTCCCGTGAGCCAACGTCCGTCGTGCCGAACGGGCTGGCCAAGAGCTTCGCAGGACCATCCAAATTCCCGAATCTGTTCGAACCAGCTTTGTTCGGCGACGCCGGTATACTCGGTGATGCCACGCGCCAGTGCATGTTCCGCGAGGGCGGTCACGAGTTGGTTACGCGCACTGCGCCGCTCCGACGCTTGCTGATGGCGATCAAGGCAGAAACGCGTGATTTCGCGAATTCTGGTTCCCTTGGGCGGGACGCCTGCGCACAGATGCGGATAGAGGTCGCCTAGAATGTGCGGTCGATCCGTCCGCAGGAGACGCGCAGAGGCGCGATGGGCTGCGCCATCCGCCAGCAGGATCAGATAATAGGCGTCCTCATCGTCGAACTGGTCGATCTCAAAGTCCCCTGCAAGCACGGGCAGATCCCAGCGCAGCAGGTCGACGAACACTTCCCTGCGCGCCCGCCACATGGCCCTCAGCGCCTGGTGTTCATCGATTTGGGTTCGTTCAAACGTCTCCTCCAACATGATGGATCTCCTCGCGATGGTTTGCACGCGCAGGAAATCATCCCATTCGGAGACAGCCCATCCCCATAAATGGGGATAGCGCAGGCGGCGGCTTTCGGTATGGGCCGCCAGTTAATGCACCGCAGGCTTCAACGGTGTGGGCGCCACCGGAAAATGTCGGTGAAGCTGATCAATCCATCAAACAACGCATGCAGGATGAGCGGGCCACGCCGCACGGAATCATAACGCTCTCGGGCATCGTTGATATGTTGTGTGACGGTCTCGCGGCTGATGCCAAGGATCCGCGATATCTCCCAGTCCGTCTTGCCGCGGGCGACCCACAGCACACAGTCGCGTTGGCGCTCGGTGAGTTTGGGCTTTACAGAATGGCTGCCGCAGCCGGACAGCAAGCGGGCACGCTCGAGCGCAACGGCACCCAATGTGTCCGCTACAATCAGCATTTGCTCAGGCAGCGACTGCCCCGGTCCAACGACAAAGCTGCAGGATCCGATCGCCTCACCTGGAAGGTGTCGAGGGACTGTGAATCCGTCGGCAATGCCGTAGCGATAACCGGTCGTGAACATGACCTCTTCCTGCGCTGTCACAGGGATGAGATCGCGCACCTGTTTCCAGCGGAACCCGGTGAGGCTCCGCTCAGCGGCACGGCGGATGGGATCTGTCGCGGCAAGGTTGAAGCCGAGATAGACGTCTGCCCAGCTCGCAGGATAATCGTGCAGCAGGATCGATTTGCCGCACTCACTTCCAGAGCCGATCTCAAGCGAGAGAGCGAAGCGCTGGAACCCCATATCATGGGCAGCCTGGCCCATGGCGTCGTTCAATCCGTCGATTGACGGTGTCCTTATAAGCAGTTCGCCCAGAGTGTCGGCCAGTTCAAGACGCATTTCCCCCTGTCATGACCACGGATGCGCTCCCTTCCCGCAGGCCCGCGATAAGCCTTTCATTCCGATGGACCTCAACAACAGGTCTCACGCCATGCCTCGGCCCGCGTTTTCGCATCCCTCACATGCACATGGTCGCGCAATGTCGATGAG
This sequence comes from Sphingobium sp. B11D3B, assembly GCF_025961735.1. Classification (NCBI taxonomy): domain Bacteria; kingdom Pseudomonadati; phylum Pseudomonadota; class Alphaproteobacteria; order Sphingomonadales; family Sphingobiaceae; genus Sphingobium; species Sphingobium sp. B11D3B. The sequence goes on from NZ_JAOQOF010000001.1 coordinate 263,898, forward strand.
TCGGCGATGCTGTCCTTATATCTCATTTTAGCAGTGAAACGAATTCCGCGATAATTGTGCTCGTCCCGTCATGGGAATGGACTAGTCCTCTCCATCTCGCGCGAAGCTCCTCCCAAGCAAAGAATTTCACTGGAGGCAGGCTGATGCAGGATGCCTTCCGGCATCCTCTTGGCTCTGGGCAGATTGTCTTGCAGTTTTTCACAAGACCCGTGTCCACCGATTTGCCCGTCATCCTCCGGATCAGGCCGAGAATCTACGGTGTCATCCTGCAGTGTGGATCAGCCGGTCAACGCATGCTTTCGCGCGGCAGCGTGGGGTCGCCTGCATCTGCACGACGCCAATACTCTCTGGCGGCGGCGAGCCCGGAATCGGTAAGGGCATAACGTCCGTCGCTGTCCGGCCTGGGTGCGAGCAGGCCGAGACGGATCAGTGGAGCCACGCTGCCGTCCGCAATTGACTCGGCGTCGCGCTTGTCGTCCCGAACCAGCGTCCAGCGTTTGCGGCCGTTCTCGATTGTCAATTCTATCTCATCCGGCGCTTTGGCGTGGGGAATCGGGCGATCGGGGAACAGCCGGGCGACAAGCCCAGAGAGGGCACCGGTCATCGAAATCAGCGTGTTCCGTGCTCTTGGTGGTAGTTCTAGCCATTCGATTGCTGCATCAGGCACAGGGGGCAGCGCCATGCTATCATCAAGGAGCGCTTGCTGACCCGCAACATAGGCCTTCACCATCGCGCGCTCGATCCTGCCGATCGCGTTCTGCGCTAGCCCATATTTGCGAGCCTTGCGATCGTCCGCAATGATGTCTCGTGCAATCTCGCGAAACAGCGCGCGCATCTGTGGTGTCGGACGGGCGACTTTGGCTGTCAGGCCTCGATCGGTCATGACTTTGGCGAGCATCACTTACGAATAGCGCTGGGGACGGTGCTTTAAGTTCACTTGCTCTTTCTCGGCTTTCTTATAACGCCAATCAAGGCAGCGGTGTCTTGCCGTGAGCTACGCTGGACCATCAGGGCAGGGGCCGTCAGACTCCGATCTCGATCTCGGGAGCAATCGGCATCGCGATCTCAGTATAAAGTTCGGTGCCCGGCGCGGCGCGAATGCTCGCGATCAGGCTGTAGCGAACCGTCTCGCTAAGATGGCCTTGAGCAACATTCTCTCGCCACCAGCCTCCCACCGGATAGACGATGATCGCGTCGCGGGACGCCAGCTCGGTCGCTGTTCCTTCCCAAATGTCTGCATGGAGCGATCCGCGGTTTCGCAGCTGGGGGCCTATCGTCCAACCCGTATCAGGCGCCACCCGCTTTGGCGGCCTGGCACCCGCCCGAGCATTGCGCCGACGCAGAAACACGTCGAGCGAATCATCTGCATGCTTAAGGTCAAATCGAAGGCCGTGGCTCGCATAGGTGTGGCGCCGGGACACGCCGCGCTCGCCGGGATTAGGCTCGATGAAGTAGCTGAGCGTGATCCTGAGTTGGACCAGAGCGTCGTCCAGTTCGAGCAGCTTGTGTCTTGGCCAAGGCAACTGATGCACCGCCAGTTCGTCCGTTGCCCCCGACGAGCCGTCTTTCTTGAACGGGGTCAGCTCTTCTTCGGCAACGATGGTCACGTCGTTGTCGAGGCTTCCCAGCGCCCGAACGAGCGATGGTACGCCAAAGCCATAGCGTCGCAGTAGCGCTGTCTTGCCGATGTCCGCCTGATTAGCGCGCATAGCCGCCGTCCATTCCGCAGAGTGAACGATGAGCCCGCGGACAGTCTCAGGCCAAAGCGCCGGCCTATCGGCGAGGATTTGTGCAGCCATGCGCGCGGCAAGCGCGGTGGCGGCGCTCGTGTCTCCGGTTGTGGAGAAGGCGCGCTCGTTGAACCGATGGAACGTTGTTAGGAGCGCAAGATCATCGATGCTGTCCGATTGGCCTGTGCCAGGGTCGACACCGAGATTGCCGCCTTCGAACACCACGTCCGGCTTGAGCGGCCACTCCCGATTCCAGCTGACCGAGGTGCGGCTGCACGGATGGATGTCTCCAGCAGACGCAAGCGCCGCCCAGCCGTTGAAAGCAGGATCCGCGATCACGGTGCGCTCCGTGAAAGCGCCGACTGTCAGGACATTCCATGCCTGCGCAGGACTCTCGATCGGGGTCGTGTCATTATGGGCTGGGTAATCCGTCGAGACGATAGCTTCGCGAATATTGCCTGCTGAAACCGCGAGGAAGCGCGTTACCTCATCTCGTCCGAATGACAGGGCGTCGAGCTTGGCTGACCAGGAAGAGGGGCGGCCGCGCAAGTGATCTCCCGGACTGGTCAGTGCGAGGCAGATGGCGCGCGGGCGGTGAGGCGCCGCGATCTCTGCACGAGAAATCGAGTCGGCGGTGATCGCCCCGTAAAGATCGGGATCGTTGGCGCCGTGGTCCGGCAGTATCTTTACAGATTCCAGTCGATGGCGGACCTCCACAGGACCGTTGCCGTCGAGTACCTCAGTAAGGTCACCGTAGAGCGCAGTGCCCGACATCCGTGTGCCATGGCCGCCATGGCTTTGCAGGCTGGTGTCGCCGACCAGCGCTCCGCCATGGAAGGCGTGCATGTCATCGACATTCAGGAACGGCGCGATCAGCGGATGGGTGATCGTTGATCCGGAATCCAGGAGACACACTGCCGGCGCGTTGTTGTCACAAGGGACCAGGCGGCCGGCAAGGTCATCGCTCCATGCCCGTTGTTCGGCACCATCCATGCCCATGAACAGTGCAGGCGTATCGCGCGCAAGCCGGAGTTCCGCCACGCAATCGGTGTTTGCGATCACGCTGCCCAGCTGCTCGGCCGTCGCTCTGACCACGATCACTTCGCGTTCCGCAAAGCTGAGGCTGTGTTCGCGTGTACTTAGGTCCAAGGCCTGAGACGCAATTTCGAACGCGCCGCGTGTGCCAGAACGAAGCCACGCTTCCCACCAGACAGCATCGCCGGGCGCCGGAAAGAGGTCGGGTTGATCGGTGTAGAAGGACCGGGCGACGGCGAGGCGCGCGGTCTCGATCGACGCAACAAGCAATTCGTTTTTGGGACGGGAAATGACCTCGACCGTCCCGTCTTCCTTGACCTTCTGCCGGATCTTATCCTCGTCACGATAGCTCGCAACTTTCTTGAGATAATAGTCCTTCTGCTTTTCGGGAACGAAGACGGTCGCCCTGATCTGGCCGTCGACGGGCGCACGGACGTTGACAAGTTCGATCGGCAGCTTGCCGCGGCGGTATTCGAGCTTGTCGACGATATCAGCCTGAGCCTCGGGGAGGCTGAACTCGATGTAGAAGCCTTTGGTCCCGGCCTCGAGATTGGCTTGCCGATTTGCGAGCAGCGCTTCGCCCTGCTGAACCGCTAGGGTCAATGCCTGTGTCAAGGCCTCGGCATGTTGTTCGCGGTTGCGCGCAGGCGGACCATCTCCGTTATCACCGCCACCCGGGTGTGCGGTGTAAGCCCGCCGATCGCCGGTTTTCTGCAGATAGATATGCCGATAGGGCCGCGCGGGCTCGTCTGCCATGCTTAGCGGCGTGCCGCCGCTCTCCGTTCGGAGATCGCGGTAAGGATATCGCCGGTATCGACCTTGTCTCTTCCTGAGAGGAGAGCATGCTTGGCAGCGTCGTCGGCAACGCGTGATAGATCAGCCTGACTTAGGCCCTCGGCATCCCTCGCGGCTTGGCCCCAGTCGACGCCGCTCGTCTGGAATGTCGACAGGCGTCCTACCAGAATTGCGAGTGCCACCTCAGGACTGGGGAGCTCATACTCGATCACATCGTCGAACCTGCGGAATAGCGCCGGATCGAGTAGCTCAGGGTGATTGGTCGCTGCGACGATTAGACCTTCGCTGTCATCCTCCTCCAGAAACTGAAGGAAGGAGTTCAGGACACGGCGAATTTCCCCCACATCGTTGCGTTCACTGCGCTTGGCGCCGATCGCATCGAACTCGTCAAAGAAGTAGACGCCGCGCGTTTCGGCCATCGCTGCGAAAACGGTTCGGAGCTTGCTGGCCGTTTCGCCCATGAACTTGGTCAACAGGCCATCCAGAAGCACGGAAAACAGTGGAAGCTTGAGTTCCCCCGCCATTGCGGCGGCCGTCATAGTCTTGCCAGCGCCAGGTGGACCGATCAGAAGCAGTTTGCGCCTTGGTTGCAAGCCATGTTCGCGGAGTCGATAAGCTTGGCGCTGCTCGAGGACCACGCGCTCGAGACGCTCGCGAAGCGCGTTTGGCAGCACCATGCTGGAGAGGCGTGTGTCGGTGTACCGAGCGGCAACCAGGTTCCCCAATTCGCCCCGTGGCTGAACCAGAGGCACAGCCCGTCCTGGCGCCTTCGATTTGGGTCGCGCGCGAGCGTCATCGACCATTTCGCGCATCTGCTGAGCAAGCTTACCATGACCCTGGCGTGCCTCGTTGGCCGCAGCCTGCATGGCCACAGTCAGAAACTGCTCATCATCGCCATCAATATGGCTTTGCAGCAGCGCGACGAGATGTGTGGCCTTAGTCATAAGCGCCGATATGCTATCGAAAATATTACCATGCCATCCACTCGCGCTGTCTGTTGCGGCAACGCTCGGAAATCGCGTCTGTTCGACTGCCCCCAAGTCGCATGGCGATCCTATCGTCGTTGGGCGCGGGTGACAATGAATTGATGCACGGGTGCATGACCTGCCTTAGCGCGCCTTCCGGCTTTTAGGATCATCAACGGTGATAGGCCAGCTGCGACACAAGGCTTGTTGCAGAAGCGGGTAAAGCCAATTTCTCCGCGGTGTCCTCATATCAGGTGCTTTGGTGCCTTGAATGATGGTCCAGCCAGCCTCAGAGAAACGGATTATTGAAACCAATTAGGATATAATAATTCATAAAAACCGTGCCATTTTAGCTGATTCCATTTCGGCCCTCGAAGCATGATTGGCGCGCCACTTTTTCGCATCACTTTTCATGGCCATGTTTGCTATATGGTTGCTGAGAAGAATTACACTTGGGTAAAATAGCATTTTCGTTTTCTTATTCAGGGTGTTAGATTGAATGGGAAGTGTTGTCTGGTACTTCCGGTATCGCCGGAAGTAAAAATAACCATTTAGGTTATTTATTGTTGACATCGTGACGCTCTCTGGTTAGAAGAAGGCATCATCGCAATTCGAATCGCTCGAGCGGGCCGCTCTGACAGAGCCGGCCACCTCGTCATGCGGCGCATTGCGAAGGCTTCTCTCAACAGGATGGTGTTCATGACGCAACGCCCGATCGGTGCGCCGCGACCGCGCATGTCGCGTCCCCGATGCCCGCGCTGGACGATCCAGCGCCGCCGCCAGTTTCTTGCCGTGCTCGCCGAGACATCCAATGTCAGTGCAGCGGCGCAAGCAGTCTCTATGCATCGATGCACGGCCTATGCGCTCAAGGGACGTGATCCGGAATTCGCCCGAGCCTGGAAAGAGGCGCTGGAGCAGGGCTATTCCGACCTCGAACTACATCTCATGCGCCAATCGCTTGACGGGACGATGCGAACCGAAACGGTTATCGATGGCGAGACCAAGGCGGTCAAGCAGGTGCGGACCATCCACAGCTATCCGTTGACGGTGGCAGTGCGATTGCTGACAGCCCATCGGCAGGAGGTGGAATCCTGGCGGCGCGAAACCGAGGCGGCAAGTGGCGCTGGCGATGAGCCGGAAGATCTGGACGGGCTGGATGCCGAACTGGAGGCCATTTGCGAGCGGTTCCTCACGGAGGACGATGGAAAGGAGAATGCCGGGGAGCCGGCAGGTGAATGACGACAGGCTGTCGATGATCGATCGCCTGGCCAGACTGACGCCCGCGCGGCGGCAGCAACTCTTACGGAACTTGTCACTCACCCAACGGCGGCGCTTGACGCAGGCTTGGCGCTTTCGGGCGCGACCTGCGCAATTGCCGCCGCGGGGCGACTGGTTCACCTGGATGATTATGGCTGGGCGGGGCTTTGGCAAGACGAGAGCCGGCGCCGAATGGGTGCAGATGGTGGCCGAGCGCGATCCCACCGCGCGCATCGCTTTGGTTGGGGCGAGCCTGCATGAAGCGCGAGCCGTGATGGTGGAAGGCGAGAGCGGACTGCTTGCCATCGCGACACAAGGCAATGAACCGAAATGGTTTCCGGCCAAGCGTCATTTGCGCTGGCCAAGTGGGGCGTGCGCCATGCTCTACGGCGCTGCGGACCCGGAGACGTTGCGCGGACCACAGCACAGCCACGCCTGGGCAGACGAGATCGGGAAGTGGGCGCGCGGAGAAGCGGCGTGGGACAATCTGGCGATGGGGCTGCGTCTGGGCAATCGACCGGCCATTGTCGCGACCACCACACCGCGCGCCGTGCCACTGATCCGACGTCTGGCAGCCGATCCGCGCGTGGTGGTGACGCGAGGCAGCACGCAGGACAATCGTGGTGCGCTTCCGCAGAGCTTCCTCGCGGAGATGGAACGAAATTTCGGGGGCACGCGGCTGGGGCGACAGGAGCTGGACGGGGAATTGTTGCTCGATCACGAAGGCGCGCTGTGGACGCGGGCGCTCATTGAGACGTGCCGTTTAGCCGGCCTTGTGCCTGAGCGTGCAGAACTGGCGCGTGTCGCGGTGGGGGTCGATCCGCCAGCGAGCGCGGGAGGCGACGCCTGCGGGATCATTGTCGCAGGAATCGATCAGGCCGGCGAGGCAATCGTGCTGGAGGATGCGAGCGTCGAGTGGGCGAGCCCGCAACGCTGGGCACAGGCTGTAGCGCACGCCGCGGAGCGCTGGGCGGCAGACCGCATTGTGGCGGAAGCGAATAATGGCGGCGAGATGGTGCGTACCGTGCTGCGCGGAGCCGACATGACCCTGCCGGTCCGCCTCGTTCACGCGGCGCAGGGAAAAGTGGCGCGAGCCGAGCCGATTGCCGCCGCCTATGAGGCTGGTCGGGTCCGCCATGCCCGACCCTTTGCGATACTGGAGGACCAGTTGTGCGGCTTGTTGATCAATGGGCGTTACGAGGGGCCGGGACGATCGCCTGACCGTGCGGACGCCCTCGTCTGGTGCCTGACCGAACTGCTTTTGAAGACCAATCCGCAGGCGCGGGTTCGATCACTCTAGCTTGTCGCTTCACCCCGTTTCGGGAACGATACGGAAGTGCTTGCTATTGGTTGCAAGCAGGCACAGCATGATCGTCCCATGAAGCTGTCCCCAGGAGCTTCCACGGGTGAACGACATTTTGGAGAAGATTGCCGAGGCATCCAGCCTCCCGCTGCTGTGGCGCGGGATGACGCGCTATTATGCGCGCAACGGTTTCGGCGCGGTCAGCTATTATTGGGTGAAAATCGGCACCAACATGCCGGCGACCCTGCCGCTGCAACATGGCTTCTCCAAAAAGGAGGTGGCGCTCTATTGCTCGTTCGACTTCCAGCGGCTGGATATCGTGCCGCGTGCGGCGCTGGCAGCAGGCGTACCCATCCGGTGGCATGAGGTGTGGGGCAATACCGAATTGACGGTAGAGGAGCGCCAGTTTCTGGAGGCCATGCGGCAGATCGATTTCACCGATGGGTTCTCCTTGCCCTGTTATGGCCCCGGCAATCGCAATGGCGTTGTTGGCCTGGGGAGAATCGCGCCGGGTGCGGACCTGAGCGAAGAGCGGATGACCCAGCTGCATTTTGCGGCGCAAGCGGCGCATTTGCGGATCTGCGGCCTTTTTTCTGAGGAAACGGGGCGGGAACGGCAACTCTCTGCGCGGGAAAAGGAGATCCTGCATTGGGTGGCGCGGGGCAAGAGCAACACGGTGATTGCCGACATCCTCCAGATATCGCCGGGAACGGTCGATACCTATATGCGGCGAATTTACGAGAAGCTGGAGGTGTCTGACCGGACGTCCGCCGCCGTCAAAGGTGTGGGGTCGGGCTTGATCGCGGCCTGATCCATTCCTGCGCGATCGGGGGCGTTGCCGCGCATCGACCGTCGCGACCCATAAGTGAATCTTGCAGCCGCCAGCCGCGACGCTGGCGGCTTTTTCGTGCGCAAGCGAGGAGACGATCAGGTGAAATGGTTTGGACGAAAAGCCGCGTCGACACCGACGCGGCCGCCGCTGGCGCGCGCGTGGCTGGGGCTTGGCTGGGCAGGAGCGGGCGACTGGCCGCAAAGCTATGAGGCGCAGCTCAAGGGGGCAGTGATTGCCAACCCGGTGGCGCAGCGTGCGGTGCGGCTGGTGGCGGAGGCGGCGGGAAGCGCGGCGTTGCACGCGGTGGCTGCCAAGGAGGGGGATGCGCAAGCGGCCCTGGCGCTCGTGCAGCGGCGCGTGGCGGGGCAAAGTCTCATCGAGACGCTCGCCGCGCATGTGCTGCTGCATGGCAATGGTTACGCACAGATTGGCCATGGCGCCGATGGTCTGCCCGCGACCCTCTATGCCCTGCGCCCCGAACGGGTGACAATCGAGCAGGATCGCGCCGGCTGGCCCGTGGGCTATCGCTACCGGGCGGGCGATAGCGAGATGCGCTATGCCAGCGAGGACGCGGCGGGGCGGACTGCGGTCATCCATGTCAAAGCGATCAACCCGGCAGACGATCATTATGGGCTAGGCTGCCTGGGCGCTGCAGCGGGTGCGGTGGCGATCCACAATGCGGCGACGCAGTGGAACAAGGCGCTTCTCGACAATGCGGCGCGGCCATCCGGCGCCCTCATTTATGCGCCGGGCGATGGCAGCGTGCTCGCGCCCGAGCAGTTCGCCCGGTTGAAGGCCGAACTGGAAGGCGCATTTCAGGGTGCGGACAATGCGGGGCGGCCGATGCTGCTGGAAGGCGGGCTGAACTGGCAGTCGATGAGCCTTTCCCCGCACGACATGGATTTCGTGGCGCTAAAGGCAGCGGCGGCGCGGGACATCGCGCTCGCCTTCGGTGTGCCTCCCGTGCTGATTGGGATGCCGGGGGACAGCACCTACTCGAATTATCGGGAGGCCAATAAGGCGCTGTGGCGGCAAAGCGTGCTGCCGCTGCTGGCCAAACTGCTTGGCGCGCTCGGGCAGGGGCTGCGCGACTTCTGGCCCGAACTGGTGCTGGAGGTCGATCTCAACCGCTTGCCCGCGCTCGCCGAGGACAGGATGCTGCTGTGGGACCGGATCGAGAGGGCGGATTTCCTCTCGACCGAGGAAAAGCGCGCGATGCTGGGGCTGGACGCCACGCGCGCATGAGCGCCGGGACCGTGCGGTTCGCCGGCTATGCGGCGATCTTCGACAAGATTGATCAGGGCGGCGATGTCATCGCGCAGGGTGCCTTCTCGGCCAGCCTCGCGCGCCGTGCGGCGACAGCGCTGCCGCTGCTCTGGCAGCATCGGGCGGGCGCGGTGATCGGGCGGATTGATCATGTCGCGGAGGACGCACGCGGGTTGCGGGTGATCGGTACGATTAGTGCGGCCGGGCCGACAGCGGATCAGGCGAAGGCGCTGCTGCGCGATCGCCGGATCGAGGGATTGTCCTTCGGCTATCGCGTGGTGGCGGCGCAGGGCCATCAACCCCGACGGCTCGATGCGCTCGATCTGGTCGAGGTGAGCCTGGTGACTCACCCGATGCAGCCGCTGGCGCGGGTTCACGCGGTGGAGGCTGGCTGACAGCGCGCGCCGATTTTCTGGATGTTCGAGGGGCCGACTGCGGCCCCTTTTTTGTTTTTGACCGTAGGAGAATGACGCAATGCAGGACGTGGAAACCAAAAGCCTTGAGGAGAGCTTCGACGCGATCCTGCAGGCAGACCGGCTGACGGGCATGGAAGCCCGGATGGACGCCTTTGACGAAGCGCTGCGCAAGCAGGCCGAGCGGGCGATGGCGCTGGCCGGTCGGCCGCCGCTGGATGGCGCCAAGGGCAGCGATGTCGACCCGGCGCGCGCGGCCTTTACCGACCGCTATCTGCGGCGCGGCATCGAGGCCGGTGTGGAGCTGAAGAGCTTCTCGGGCGCGAGCGGCGGCAGCGGTGGCTATGCGGTGCCGCGCGAGATCGACCAGATGATCGACGCGGCGCTCAAGTCGATTTCCCCGATCCGCGCGGTGGCCAATGTGGTGCGTACGGGGTCGGCGGGATACCGCAAGCTTGTGACGACCGGCGGTGTCGTATCCGGCTGGGCGGCCGAGACGGCAGCGCGACCCGAGACGGCGACCCCCACCTTCCAGGAAATCGCGCCGCCCTCCGGCGACCTTTACGCCAATCCGTCGGCCAGCCAGGCGATGCTGGACGATGCCCAGTTCGATGTGGAGAGCTGGCTCGCCGAGGAAATCGCCCGCGAGTTTGGCCGGGCCGAGGGCGCGGCATTCATCAATGGCGACGGGACGAGCAAGCCCAAGGGCTTCCTGACGTATGCCACCACCAATCAGGCGGATAGCGTTCGTCCGTTCGGATCGCTGCAATATGTCGCATCCGGGGCAGCGGGCGGCTTCCCGGCCAGCAATCCGCAGGATCGGCTGATCGACCTCGTCCAGTCGTTGCGGGCGCCCTATCGGCAGGGCGCGGTGTTTGTGATGAATGCCGCGACGCTGGCGACGATCCGCAAGTTCAAGACCAGCGACGGGGCATTCCTGTGGCAGCCGAGCATGATCGCGGGCCAGCCGGCGACGCTGCTTGGCTATCCGGTGATCGAGGCCGAGGATATGCCGGACGTGGCCGCCAACAGCCTCTCCATCGCCTTCGGCAACTTCGCCAATGGCTATGTGATCGCCGAGCGCAGCGAGACGAGCATTCTGCGCGATCCCTTCACCAACAAGCCGTTCGTCCACTTCTACGCAGTGAAGCGGATCGGCGGCGCGGTCGCCAACAGCGAGGCCATCAAGCTCATGAAGTTCGCCGCCTCCTGAGGAGGCCCTGATCGGCGAACCGATGAGGGGCGCCATGCCGGTCTCTCCCCGCCGGCATGGCGCCTTTTCTCATGTTTGAAGGACGGCTGCGATCATGACCGTGACAATCGAGAAGGGCGGGCCGCTCGCGGTGCCGCTCGAAGACCTGAAGCAGTATCTGGGCATCAGCCTTAGCGACGATGATGCTGCGCTCACCGATCTGCTGTGCGCGGCGAGCGAGGCGGCCGAGCAATATCTCGGCCAGATGCTGATCGAGAGGACTGTGACCGAAGTGCGCGGGGCCAGCGGTGCATGGAACCGGCTGACGATGGCGCCGGTCAGCGCGATCAGCAGCGTAGAAGGACTGCCGGCGGATGGCGCGGCATTCGTGCTGCCGGTCACGGCCTATGCCATCGATATCGATGGGCACGGGGCGGGGTGGGTGCGCATCCTCAATCCGGGATCGGCCGGACGGGTTCGCGTGACCTATCGTGCCGGGCTTGCCCTTCCTACCGCCGAGGTGCCCGATGCGCTTCAGCACGCCGTCGTTCGGCTGGCGGGCGAGTGGTATGCGCGACGCGACGGGCTGGAGGGAGACCTGCCGGCATCGGTTGTCTCCCTGTTGCGGCCCTGGCGACGGGTGCACCTCGCATGAGCGGCGAGATGGCAGTGAGGGGCGCGGTCGTCGCCGCCCTCCGCAACGATGCGGACCTGATGGCGCTGGTCAACCTCGTGAGCAATGGCGAGCCGATCAAGGCGAGCCCGCCCTGGCTTCTGGTCGGCGAGATGATGTCGACCGGCTGGGGCGCGCGGGATGTGACGGGTCTGGCGCTCCGCTTGCCCATCCAGCTGGTCGTTCGTGGCGATGATCTGGCGCGGGTGACCGCCGTGCTGGCGCGCCTGGATGCCGTGCTCGCGGGGGTCGATGGCGATCTGGGCGACTGGCGGATCACCAGCTTGCGGTTCGAGCGATCACGCATCCTGCGCAGCCGCACCGAGTGGCGAGCGAGCGCCGACTATGCCGTGCGGGCGGCACGGCTGAACTGAAGCCGACATCTCGGTTTCGCTCGATGCGAACGGGGATGCGGATATTGAAAGGATCAAGGCGATGGCAGTGGAGAAGGGCAGCGCGTTTCTGCTCAAGATCGGCAATGGCAGCACGCCGGTAAGCTATGCGACGGTGGCGGGGCTGCGCGCTACGCAGCTTTCCGTCAATGGTGAGGCGGTGAATGTCACCTCCAAGGATTCCGGCGGCTGGCGCGACCTTCTGCCGGGCGCGGGGGTGCGCTCCGTGAGTGTGTCAGGCTCCGGCATCTTTACCGGATCGGCGGCGGAAACCCGGCTGCGCAATCATGCGCTGGCCGGTGCCATCGACGATTATGAACTGAGCTTCGAGAGTGGCGAGAAGCTGCGTGGGCGGTTTCTGGTCACGCGGCTGGACTATGCCGGCGACTATAATGGCGAGCGCACCTATACGCTCGCGCTGGAAAGCTCAGGCGCCGTGAGCGCACTATGAGCGGGGCGGTCGCGAATGAGGCGCGCGGGGAAGCCGCGCTCATGGTCGGCGCGCACTGCCTGACGGTGCGCCCGACCTTTGCGGCGTTGGTCGCTGCCGAGCGTGAGACCGGGCCGTTGATCGCGCTGGTCGAGCGCGCGGCGGACGGGCGGCTCGGCCTCGCCGAGATGGAAGCTCTGTTGTGGCACTGCCTTACGGATCGACCCGAGGCGATGGCTCGAGCCGATCTGGGCGACGCGCTGATCGCGCAAGGGGTGGGCGTGGCCTTGCCGGCGCTTCGGGCAATCATGCGGCAGGTCGTGGCTGGCGGGGTATGACGTCGGCCTGCTTTGCGGAGGTCGCTCGGACGTTGGCCGGGCAGGCCGGGCTGTTGCTCGGCTGGCGCCCCGACGAGTTCTGGCGCGCGACGCCGGCCGAGCTGGCCGACGCCCTGGCGGTGTTGCGCGATTTGACCGGGCCTCAGGTCGCGCCGTTCGACCGATCTGCACTGGCCAAGATGATGGAAAGGCATCCCGATGGATGAGGATATGCAAAGCCTGTTCGCGCCGATGGGTAGCGACATGGCCCGCTTGCGCGAAGATGCGAGCGGTCTGCGGGACGAGCTGGATTTACTGAGCGCAGGCGCGGAACGAGCGAGCCGCGCCATCGAGGCTGGGCTGCTGCGTGCCGTGCGGACGGGGCGGATCGGCTTTGAAGATCTCGGCAAGATCGCGCTGTCCGTCATGGACCAGATTGCCCGTTCGGCGGTCCGTAACGGCTTGGAGGCCGTCCTTGGCGGCGGAGGCTCTTCCGGGCTTTTGGGGTTGGGAACGAGCCTCCTCACCGGTGCGCTTGGGTTGCCCGGCCGGGCAACGGGCGGCCCGGTGGCGCCGGGGCGGGCCTATCTCGTCGGCGAGCGCGGGCCCGAAGTGTTCGTCCCGACGAACAGCGGCCAGATCGCGCCTGGCGTCGGTGGGCAGGGCGGACGAGACGTGCGCGTGTCGATCACCGTCAATGGCAGCGGCCAGGAGGCGCCGCGCGCGCTGGCGCGCAGTGCGCGTCAGGTGGCGCGGGCGGTGCGTGGGGCGCTCGGGGAGTAGGCGGTTTTTCCATCCTGGCCGTGTCTCGACTTCGCTCGACACGAGCGGGCGGGGTCGGATGGGGATCCGCCGCCGAAATGGCATCAGTAAAGGACAATCCTTATGGCCTACTGGCTGGCGACCGAGAGGCGCAATCAGGAGAGCAATGTCATCAAGCGCTTCTCGCCACCTTTCTGGACAGTCAATTTCCCACGGCCGATGACGGCCTCCGTCGTGACGGTCGGGGATGATGGATTGCGCGTGGATGCGGTGTTCCACAGCTCGGGCGATCTTGCCGGGCTGATCTGGGAATCGGCTGATGTCTGGGATCATCCGCTGCTCCGTTATGAGACGCGACGGGATTATCGTGGCTGCACCCTGCGGTTCCGGTGGCGGAGTGCTGGGGTCAAGCCGCTCGATGCCATTCAGGGCCCGACGTTGACGCTTGAGGGGCGGGATGCGGCCGGCAATGCGTGCGCCTGGTACGTGCGGCTATGGAACTATGCAGAAGGCAGTCCGGAGGATGCGGTCGTCACCCTCGACTTCGACGCGTTGGTCGGCGGCTTTGCCTTGCCCGCCGATGCGGACCCGGTGGATGCGCGGGATATTGACCGCCTGTTCATCTCCATCGTCCAGACCGATTATGACGAGGGAGAGACGACCTTTCCTGACGCCCGCGAAGGCTGGGTGGAGGTCAGCGAGATGGTTTGCGAGGGGGCAGGATCGGTCATCGCCATGGGCGATCCGATGCTGCCGGAGCATGGGCTGTCCATCGCCAGCGGCTATGATGATGCGTACAACCAGACGCCCGAGCGCTTGCTGCGGCAGGTGCTGGCGCTCGGCTATCGCGGCGCGATCAATCATTATGTCGGAATGAGCCACTATATGCGGCTCGCCCCTGACGGTAGCGATTTTCGCGTGACGCTGGAGGGCGGTGCGCTGGCGACGCCATGCCGGCGCTGGCACGAGGATTTCGCGGCGCGCTGCAATGCGCTGGGGTTCGGGCTAATCCTGTCGCTCTCTTACGAGTTGTTCGATGCTTATTGCCCACCTGATTGGAAGCAGCGGGCGTGGGACGGAGCGCCCGCGCTGACAGGGTGGACTCCGCCCTCCGCCCTGCTTTCGCCAGCCAATGCTGCGGCTAACGACTATTTGCGTGCGGTGGCGCGGGCCTTTGCGGGCATCGCGCGGGATGCCGGGCTAGCGGTGCGTTTCCAGATCGGCGAGCCCTGGTGGTGGGTGATGTCGGATGGGCGACCCTGCCTGTACGACGATGCCGCCCGCGCTGCGTTCGGGAGTGCCGCCGTGGAAATTCCGACGGTTCGCGATACGCTCGACAGCGGGCAGATGGCTTTGTTGGATGCGGCTGGCGCTCTGCTGGCCACTTCGACGGCGGGCGTGGCGGATGCCGTGCGCGCGGAGACGCCGGGCGCCGAGCTTCTTCTGCTTGTCTATCTGCCGAGCGTGCTGGACCCTGAGGCGCCGGAGCTCAAACGCGCGAACGTGCCGACAGGCTGGGCCGCGCCGGCTTTCGACCGGTTGCAGATCGAAGATTATGACTGGGTGACCGAGGGCCGAACCGCCCGCTCAGCCGCAGGGCGCGCCGCGATGGACGCGCGCCTGGGCTATCCGCCAGATGAGCAGCATTATTTCGCCGGATTTTTGCCGGCTGGCTCCACCGATGAGTCAACGCAGATCGGCTGGGACCGGATCGCCGCAGCTGCAGATGCTGCGCGAGCGCGCGGCCATGCCGCCACCTTCATCTGGGCGCTGCCCCAGGTCGCGCGGGACGGCTTTACCTATTTCCAGCTTTCAGGAGATGCGGACGTGCAGCATTTCGACGACCTCGCCTTTCCGCTCGACATCGGCAATCGCGCGCAGGTGGCGCCGGCTTTCTCGACGCGGATCGTGGAGAGCGTGTCCGGCCACGAGCAGCGCAGCACGCAATGGGCTGACGCGAGGCTGCAGTTCGATGCGGGGCCGGGGGTGCGATCCGAGGCGGATATCGCGACGCTCATCGCCTTTTTTCGGGCTCGACGCGGTGCAGCGCGAGGGTTTCGGTTCCGTGATCCGTTCGATCATGCGTCTGGCTCGTTCGGCCTTGCGCCGGGGCCGCTTGATCAGTGGATCGGAACGGGCGATGGCGTGACGACGAGCTTCCAGTTGCGCAAGAATTACGGGGTGGATGATCCCCAGCAACGACGGATCACGCGGCCCGTCACGGGGACCATCAGGGTTGCGGTGGACGGGGTCGAGCGGTTTGCCGGCTGGTCCCATCCGGGCATGGGTCAGGTCGCGTTTGATGACCCGCCGCCCGAGGGCGCGGTGGTGACGGCGGGCTTTGTCTTCGACGTGCCCGTGCGCTTCGCCGAAGACCGGCTGGAAATCGACCAAGAGACGTTTGCGGCGGGCGTTGTCCCGTCCGTCCCCCTGATGGAGGTGCGTGAGTGAGCGCTGCGGCGATCCTGAGCAAGCCGCTTTGCGCGCTCGCTTTTTGCTGGCGGTTGGAGCGGCGGGATGGCGTGACCATCGGCCTGACCAGCCATGACCGGGGCCTGCAGGCGCACGGCCTGCATTATGCGGCAGCACCCGGGATCACGCCGAGCGCTATCATGCAGGGTGGCAACGACCCGGACCTGACGGACTTGCAGGGCGCCATCAGCAGCGCGGCCATCAGTGAGGTCGATCTCGATGCCGGGCGCTGGGACGGCGCGACACTGCTCCTGCATCTCACCGAGTGGACCGAACCCGGGGTGCTGTGGCTGGAACTTGCGCGCGGCGAACTGGGAAGCATCGAGCGGCGCGGCGGCGCTTATTCGGTGAGCCTGCGATCTACGCTTGCGGAGGCGCTCGAGCGCCCGGTCGCGCCGGCGACAAGCGCCAGCTGCCGGGCGGCGCTGGGGGATGCGGATTGCCGGATCGCTTTGCGGCGGCATCAGCAGATCGTCGCGGTTGATGCCGTGGCTGATGACCGCGTTGCGTGCAGTGGCTTGGTCGCCGCCGTGTATCCGTTCGGCTCGTTGCGCTGGCTGGAGGGGCCCAATTGTGGCCTCGTGCAGACCATTGTCGATCAGGGGGCGGGGGGCGTTTTCTTGGCGGAGCCGCCGGTGTTCCCGGTGGCAGCAGGCACGCGCGCGCTGCTGACGCAGGGGTGCGACAAGCGCCTCGCGACCTGCGCGGGGCGGTTCGGCAATGCTGTCAATTTCCGCGGGGAGCCGCATCTGCCCGGCATGGACCTGCTGACGCGCTATCCGGGGAGCTGAGTGATGGACGTGGGCGAACGAATGGCGGCCGAGGGCTTGGCCTTGGTCGGTGTGCCCTTTCGGCTGCACGGGCGCAGCGTAGAGACGGGGGTGGACTGTGTGGGCTTGGTTGCGCTGGCGGCGCGGCGCGCCGGAGTCCGCGTTCCCACGCTCCCGACCTATAAGCTGAGGGGGATGGGGCAGGCGAGGGCAGTGCAGAACCTCGCGGCATGCGGCCTCTCGCCGGCGCCGGAGATGGGCGAGGGCGCCGTGCTGCTGGTCGATAGCGGTCCGATGCAGTTGCATCTGATGATCGTGACGCGGGGCGGCCATGTCCATGCTCATGCCGGACTGGGCAAGGTGGTGCTGATGCCGGGGCCATCGCCCTGGCCGGTGCTGGGCGCTTGGCAATTTCAGGAGTAGCGCATGGCGACATTGGTTCTCACCGCCGTGGGCAGTGCCCTTGGCGGAACGTTCGGCGCTGTGGGCGCGGCGGTTGGCGGCGCGGTCGGCGCGCTCGCCGGACGGTCTGTCGACGCGCTGATTTTTCGACCAAGCGGGCGGACGGGGCCCCGGCTAAGTGACCTTCAGGTCCAGACATCTCGTTACGGCGCGGCGATCCCGCGCATCCACGGAACGCTCCGTGTCGCGGGGACGGTGATCTGGGCCACGGACCTTCAGGAGAGCACATCGACGAGCGGTGGAGGCAAGGGCAGCCCAAGCGTCACGACCTACAGCTATTCCGCGAGCCTGGCTGTTGCGCTTTCCTCACGGCCTATTCTCGGCATCGGGCGCATCTGGGCGGACGGCAATCTGCTTCGTGGTGCCGTGGGGGATTTCAAATCGCCGCTCACGGCATTTCGGCTGTATCTGGGCGGGCCGGATCAAATGGTGGACCCGCTGGTGGCGTCCGCAGTGGGCGTGGCGCAATGCCCTGCTTATCGCGGCTGCGCTTATGTCGTGTTCGAAGGGCTTCAGCTGGCGGACTTCGGCAACCGGATTCCCTCGCTGACGTTCGAAGTGATCGCTGATGCCGAACCAGTGGCCCTGCCGGCGATTGCCACCGACCTTGCCGGACGCACCGTCAGTCATGCCGGAGACGGCGATCCTGCGCGCCTGCTGGGCTTCGCGGCGGAGGGGACGGTCGATGAGGCGATGCGCGACATCGTTTCGCTGCACGACGTGCGATGGACAGAGCGCGAGGGGGAGCTCGCGCTGAGCAGCGGGACGCCGTCGAGCCATGTCATCGATCCGGTCACCGCCGTGCGCTGCATCGATGGCGAGAAGCAAGCCGAGCCTCAGCATGTCCGCACACCGATCGAGACGGTGGCTGCCCGGCTGGCGATCCGTCACCACGACCCGGCTCGCGACTATCAGCTTGGCTTGCAGACCGCGTTGCGGGCGGGGCCGGGGATGCGCAGCGAGGAAATCGACTTGCCGGCCGCGATGGGCGCGGACGATGCCCGGCGCCTAGCCGACCGGAAGTTGCGCAATGCGCTCCGGCGGCGCCGAAGTGTCAATATCGGCACTGGTTGGAGCGCGCTGGACCTTGGTCCGGGCGATCTTGTGACGGTCGCGGGCGAGCCGGGGCAGTGGCTCGTCGAGACGACGGAATGGGATGACATGGCCTTCAGGCTCAGCTTGCAGGCTTTTGAGAGCGGCACGCGGGCGATCGCAGGCGTAGGGGCCTCCGGGGAACCGGTCCGTCAGCCCGACCTCGTCCAGGGGCCGACCAGTCTGGCGATTGTGGAGTTGCCGGGTGACGGGACTACGATTTCCACGAGCCCCGTCGTTGCGGCAGCGGCGTGCGGCTCGAATGCCGGGTGGCGGCGCGCAACCCTCTTTCGCTATGATCCGGTTCTGGAGATTGCCGAGCCCATTGGCAGCACAGCGCCGCGCGCCGTGATGGGCCGCACTGTTGGCGCGCTGCCTCCGGGCGCGCCGTGGCGGATCGACCTTTTCAGCAGCGTTGAGATCATTCTCGACGATCCTGGTGATGTGTTGACCGGGGTGGGGGACGATCTTCTGCTCGGCGGCGCTAACATCTGCCAGATTGGAAAGGAACTGCTGCAATTTGGCCAGGCGGACGTGGTCGCGCCGGGGCATTATCGACTGTCGCGGCTCGTTCGCGGGCGCATGGGGACCGAATGGGCCATGACTGGGCACGATGCGGGCGAACGGTTCGTGCTGATCGACCGCGAGCGGCTGGCGCCGATCCCGGTAGAGCAAAGCGCGGTTGGAACGACGCTGACTCTGAGGGCAATCGGCAGCGGGGACAGTACGCCCGCGCAGGACAGCCTTTTGATCGACGGCCGCGCGTTGATGCCCCTTTCGCCGGTGCACGGGCGGCGCACGACTTTGGCCGGTGATGATGTTGAGATCAGTTGGGTTCGCAGAAGCCGGCTTGGCTCGGCATGGATCGACGGCGTGGATGCGCCTCTCGGGGAGGAGCGGGAGGCTTATGCGGTCAGTGTCGTCGCGGACGGCGTGACATTGCGGCGATGGGAGACGACGCTCTCGTCGTGCATTTACGCGGCGAGTGACGTTGCGACCGATCTCGCAGCCGCGGCCTCGGCTGGCATGCAGATCGAAGTAAGGCAGATGGGAAGCTGGGGAGCGGGGCGGGCGCTCGTCATTCCTTGGCCCTGACTTATCAGCGTGTCCGCGCGATCCCCCAAAGAAGGATAACGATCAATGGCTCAGACCGATCGATTTGGCTTGCCGCTGCTCTCTGCTGGGCAGGCGCAAAAGGAACTCACCCATAATGAGGCGTTGTCGCTCATCGACATCGCGATTGGACGAGTGGTGGAAAGCGCGAGCCTGTCAGCGCCTCCCGCTGCGCCCGATCTGGGTGCCTGCTGGCTCGTTGGGAGTGGGGCGACAGGCGAATGGACGGGACGAGAGCGGACGATTGCGGCGTGGACCGCCGCTGGGTGGCGCTTCCTTGCGCCGTTCGAGGGCTTGCATTGCTGGAAGCGGGATACGCAAAGCGGCGTAAGATTCCAGGCCGGCGACTGGCGGGAAGACGGTCTGCGGACTGACGGTTTCTATGTTGATGGCGAGAAAGTGATTGGCAGCAGGCGGCCTGCAATACCGAATCCATCCGGGGGCGCGCCCGTCGATTCGCAGGCGAGAGAGGCGATCATTTCAGTGCTTGATACCCTGAGGGCACACGGCCTCATCGCATCGTAACCACGCATAAAGCACAAAGACGTTGTCGGTTCCCAACATGCGGACGCGACAGGCAATATTTCCTGCAGGGCCAACATTAGCTGATCACAATGCGGCATTTAGGCAACATCATGCGATTGTGCGCTTGAAACCTTTGCGGCGCACTCCTAAAAACGTCGAGCAGCATTTTACGATCAACCTGAAAGGGGAATGATATGCGGAAGCTTGGCCTCGCCATAGCGCTCGCTTCGACCGCGATGGCATCACCATCGCTCGCCAAAGACGGCGCCTGGTATCTGGGCGGTGACATTGGCGCGATCATCGTCGAGGACTCTGACACCACGTATGACGCCGGCACCGTTGCCGGTGTGGCAGCGACCACTGGTGTCACGGCCAACACCCCGCACAAGGTCGGTTACGACGCCGCGGGTTATGTGGGTTACGACTTCGGCGCGTTCCGCCTGGAAGCCGAATATTCGCACAAGAAGGCGATGAACAAGAACACCACCTACTCGAACCGGACGACGGCTCTGCCCGGCGGCCAGGCTCGCGTGGACAGCATCATGCTGAACGGTATGCTCGACTTCGGTCCCGATGATGGCCTGCAGGGCTTCGTCGGCGGTGGCGTCGGCGTTGCGCGGTCCAAGATCTCGCTGCCCGACACGCGCGATTCCGACACCGGCTTCGCCTGGCAGGCAATCGCTGGCGTCCGTTATCCGGTGAGCAACAATGTCGATCTGTCGCTGAAGTATCGCTTCTTTAACCACAGCAACATCGACCTGATCAACACCGCTGGCACGCCGCTGGAAACTGAGGTTCGCAGCCACAGCATCCTGGCTGGCCTGGTGTTCAACTTCGGTGGTGAAGAGCCGGCTCCGCCGCCGCCTCCCCCGCCGCCCCCGCCGCCGCCTCCCCCGCCGCCTCCGCCTCCGCCGCCTCCGCCGGTCGCGCAGTGCCAGCCGGGGCCGTACATCGTGTTCTTCGAGTGGGATAGCGCCGACATTACGCCGGATGCTGCCTCGATCCTCGACAACGCGGTTTCGGCTTATGCGAACTGCGGTAGTGCGCAGGTCATGCTCGCTGGTCACGCTGACCGTTCGGGCTCGCCGCGCTACAACATGGGCCTTTCCGAGCGTCGTAACGCTTCGGTCCGTGGCTACCTCACCTCGCGTGGCATCTCCGACGGCGTCATCTCGACGCAGGCCTTCGGTGAGACGCGTCCGCGTGTCGACACGGCCGACGGTGTGCGTGAACTCCAGAACCGTCGCGTGGAAATCACCTACGGTCCGGGTTCGGGCAACTAAGAACTCTCCGCTTCGGCGGGACGAACAAGGAAGGGGCCGGCTTATCCGGCCCCTTTTTTTGTGTGAAAGAGCGTCGGGCTGTCAGCTTGCGTCTATGGGCGCGCATAGAGAGCGGGCGATACAGCAGGCATGATGAGCCTCGCAGACCGGTTTCACTTGAAATCTAAGGGCATAGCCCGATATTGTGCGCTGACAGTCCGGCGCTGTTGCCGGAAAGAGGAGATGATAAAATGGCGAATTGGCCAGATCCCCGGTCGTCCGCTACGGGCTACGGTGGTGCTTCCACGCATGCGAGCGAGGTTGCTTATGACGCAGGCCTGCGCTCCTACATGCTCTCGATCTACAATTACATGGCCAGCGGTGTTCTGGTCACGGGTATCGTTGCGCTGTTGTTTGCTAGCTCCGGCTTCGCAGCTCAGCTGCTGGTAACCCCGCTGCGCTGGGTAATCATGCTGGCCCCGATGGCCTTCGTGATGGTGCTGAGCTTCGGCATCAACAAGCTGCAGACGAGCACCGCGCAAGCACTGTATTGGGCGTTTGCCGTCGTCATGGGCCTCTCCATGTCGTCGATCTTCCTGGTGTTCACGGGTGTCTCGATTGCGCAGACATTTTTCGCCACGGCAGCGGCGTTTGTGGGCCTGAGCCTGTACGGCTATACGACCAAGAAGGACCTCTCCGGTTTCGGCACGTTCCTGATCATGGGCGTGGTCGGTATTCTGGTCGCCATGGTGATCAACATCTTCGTGCAGTCGACAGCGCTTCAGCTGGTGATCAGCATCCTTGGTGTCCTGATCTTCGCCGGCCTGACTGCCTATGATACGCAGCGCCTCAAGAGCCTGTATTTCCAGGTTGCCGGGTCCGACATGATGGGTAAGGCCGTCATCATGGGCGCGCTGAGCCTGTATCTGGACTTCGTGAACATGTTCACGTTCCTGCTGCAGTTCCTGGGCAATCGCGACTGATCGCGTCGGGTTCTTTTATTGACCAGAAGGGCCGGGAGATATCCTCCCGGCCTTTTTTCTTATTAAACTAGCCCGAGCGAATGCATTGGAACTGAGTCTGGATTAAGCTTTGCCCGACTGCGCCTGCGCGATAAGCGCATTGTCGATTTCCTTCGCGCGCACATAGGTCGGTCGGCTCTCAAGACGGGCGACATAGTCCGAGAAAATCGGTCGGGAGGGGATGGTGCCGAACTGCAGCCCCCAGGCGATATGCGATCCGACATAAACATCGGCTGCCGTGAACATCTCTCCGCAGATAAACGTCTTGTCCCGGAGCGAGCTTTCCAAGGTGTCGATCGTCTGCTCGAAGCTGCCATAGCCCAAAGTCCTTGCCCGACCAGGCTCAGCGACAAAACCCAGTGCACGGTTCGTCACAGCCGCTTCCAGCGGCCCCGCCGCGAAGAACATCCAGCGATAATAATCAGCCCGATCGGCCAGGGGCGGGGCCAACGCTGCTTCGGGAAAGCGATCCGCCAGCCAGGCGCAAATTGCGGCGCATTCTGTGACGACCGCTCCTTCGTGCACCACGGCGGGCACCTTTCCCATCGGATTGATGGCCAGATAGGCCGGGCCTTTCATCTCGGTCTGGTAGTCGAGCAGGTGGGTTTCGTACGGGACGCCGACTTCTTCCAGCATCCAGCGGACAATTTGCCCGCGCGACATCGGGTTGGTGTAGAATTGAATTTGGCTCATGATCGTCTCCCCAGTGACTGGAACGTATCATGAACGAAATTTAGGGTTTCGTCAAAGCCCTGCCTTATGGGCGAAGCGTCCTTCGCTCAGAAAATGCTTTATCTGGGCGTGGGCGGTCGGGTGATAGGGCAGCAGCATATGGGAGAGCGGGAGGACGATATGGTCAGTCGCGTCCTTCAATCTGGTCGAGGCCACGCTGACCTTGCCATCGCTCGGCCCTGGCAGAAGGCGTGACGCGCCATAGCGCATCATCGGGCGGTCGCCGGCGATGATGCCCACCGGATAGTCGATCTCACCCAGCATTGCAGTGATCTCTGCGGGGCGCTGCGTGACCAGGGCCGGGGCTGCCCTGCCGAGGATCGGGCGCAGCAGAGCATAACGGTGCAATGTGTCGGCTATCTCGCTGCCAGCGTTAGGGGTTACCAACATGACGACCCGGCCCAGCCGCGCCGGGCGCCGCGCTTTGATGAGCGCGCGGGCGACCAGACCGCCCATGGAATGGCAGACGATGTGGAGAGGCTGATCCGGGCTACCCGCTCTATCAATCTTTTCCAGACGTGGGCCGAGCAGTTTGCATATGCCCTCGAGGTCCAGCCGCCAACTGTCGTAACTCAGATCGACGGGCTGATAGCCGGTGCTGCGAAGCACGGCAGCGAGGGGGCGGTTCATCACCGCAAATCCGGCAAAGCCATGAATAAGGATGACAGTCGGCTGCACGATGGGTTTCAACGCCTGATCACGCCTGAGCGATCCCGGCCATTCTCATGGTGATGCGGATATCCTGAAAACAAGCCGGCCCCGAGCAACTGCCCGGGGCCGGTCGAGATTATATGAATTGTGCCGTCGATGGTGTTCAGCTCTTCGGTTCTGAGACCTCGGAAGGGCCGCTCTTTGCCTTGCGCGTGGCACTCCCCTTGCTGCGCTTGGGTGCTGCAGGCGTGATCTCGAAGGTGAGAGCATCGTCCTTGAGGCGGACGTGAACCTCGCCACCGTGCACGAGCTTGCCGAACAGCAGTTCCTCGGCAAGAGGCTGCTTGATCTTCTCCTGCATGAGCCGACCCATCGGACGGGCGCCGTACAGCTTGTCGTAACCGCGGGCAGTGAGCCAGTTGCGGGCTTCGTCGTCGAGCGTGATGTGCACATCGCGATCGGCCAGTTGAAGCTCGAGTTGCAGGATGAACTTGTCGACCACGCGGGCGACGACTTCAGACGGCAGATAGCCAAAGGGCACGATCGCATCGAGGCGGTTGCGGAACTCCGGCGTGAAGAGCTTCTTCACGGCCTCTTCCTGCACATCCTCGCGCGTCGATTCCCCGAACCCGATCGATTCCTTCGCCATGTCGGACGCGCCGGCATTGGTCGTCATGATCAGGATCACGTTGCGGAAGTCGACGGTCTTGCCGTGGTGATCGGTCAGGCGCCCGTTGTCCATCACCTGCAGCAGGATGTTGAACAGGTCCGGATGGGCCTTTTCGATCTCGTCCAGCAGCAGCACGCAATGCGGATTCTGATCGATGGCATCGGTAAGCAGGCCGCCCTGATCATAGCCCACATAGCCCGGAGGCGCGCCGATCAGGCGGCTGACCGAATGCCGCTCCATATATTCCGACATGTCGAAGCGCTGGAGCGGGATGCCGAGCAGCGTGGCGAGTTGGCGGGCAACTTCCGTTTTGCCGACGCCGGTGGGGCCGGAGAAAAGATAGTTGCCGATCGGCTTGTCCGGATCACGCAGGCCGGCGCGAGACAGCTTGATCGCGGAACTGAGCACCTCGATGGCCTTGTCCTGCCCGAAGACGACACGCTTGAGATCGGTCTGGAGGGTTTCCAGTACGCTCTTGTCATCGCTCGACACGGTCTTGGGCGGGATGCGCGCCATCGTGGCGATCACGGCCTCGATCTCCTTGGGCGTGATCATCTTTTTGCGACGCGAGGGCGGCACAAGCATCTGCATCGCGCCGACTTCGTCGATCACGTCGATCGCCTTGTCCGGCAGCTTGCGGTCATTGATGTACCGCGCCGAAAGCTCCACCGCCGCCTTGATGGCATCGGGCGTGTATCTGACCGAGTGGTGATCCTCGAAGGCCGAGCGCAGGCCCATAAGGATCTTCACGGTATCATCCACGGTCGGCTCGTTCACATCGATCTTCTGGAAGCGACGCAGCAGCGCGCGGTCCTTCTCGAAGTGATTGCGGAACTCCTTGTAGGTCGTTGAGCCGATGCAGCGGATCGCGCCACCCGACAGCGCAGGCTTCAGGAGGTTCGAGGCATCCATGGCACCGCCTGAGGTCGCGCCGGCGCCGATCACCGTGTGGATCTCGTCGATGAACAGCACCGCGTGCGGCATCTTTTCCAGTTCGGTGACGACGGCCTTCAGCCGCTCCTCGAAGTCGCCGCGATAGCGCGTGCCGGCGAGCAGCGCGCCCATGTCGAGTGAGTAGATCACCGCTTCCTTGAGCACGTCGGGCACTTCGCCATTGACGATCTTGCGCGCCAGACCCTCGGCAATGGCCGTCTTGCCCACGCCCGGATCACCCACATAGAGCGGGTTATTCTTGGAACGCCGGCACAGGATCTGGATCGTCCGATCCACTTCGGAATCGCGTCCGATCAGCGGATCGACCTTTCCTTCCTTCGCCTTTTCGTTGAGATTGACGGTGAACTGGTCGAGCGCGCCTTCCTTCTTCTTGGCCTCCGGCTTCTTCTCTTCCTCGGCCTGGGCCGGCTTGGCCGGCTCCGGCGAGGCAGCGCCCTTGCCGACGCCGTGCGAGAGATAGGAAACCGCGTCGAGGCGGCTCATGTCCTGCTGCTGCAGGAAATACACGGCGTAGCTCTCCCGCTCGGAGAACAAAGCCACCAGCACATTGGCACCGGTCACTTCTTCCTTGCCGGAAGACTGGACGTGAAGGATCGCGCGCTGGACGACGCGCTGGAACCCGCTGGTGGGAGAGGGGTCGACGCCGCCGGAGACCTTCAGGCTCTCCAGTTCAGTATCGAGATAATGGGTGACCGTGTCGCCAAGCTCACCAAGATCCACGCCACAGGCCTGCATGACCTTTGCGGCATGTTCATCGTCAATCAGCGCCAGCAGCAGATGCTCGAGCGTCGCATATTCGTGCGCGCGCTCCGTGGCATGTGCCAGGGCATTGTGCAGAGTTGTTTCGAGGGCGGACGCGAAAGAGGGCATATCGTTCTACTCCTGCGGCCCGAGAGAGGGTCGCGTTAGGGTCAATGTCGGCACGCCGCGAGCTGCCTTCAAGGGCCGCTCTGTCATCCACCGATTTGCCGGAGGCCGATATGCGCCAGAAGGCGATCCTGCCTCCGCTCTCCTCATTTCTTGAATAGCGCCTCAGCGCTTGCCTTGTGGTGAACCGCGCTCGATTTCTTGGCGCGGGTGCGCTCGATTTCGGCTGAAAGAAGGCTGATGCGTTCATCGAGCTCATCGACCGAAAGCCGATCCAAATCTTCACGGATCAGCTGTGCAATCAGGTCGCCGGGCCGCGCCCGGGGTGAGGCGTCGTCGAAATCCATGGCGACATGCTTGCGCCAAAGTCCGCGCAAGTCAACCGGGCTTGGCAGAAGCCTCGGCATGCCCGAAGGGGCCATCTCAATCCGTCTATCCTGCTTTCCGGGCTGGTCTTTTTCGCACCGGACTCTAGACGTAGGGCCGATCACGGCCAGCCAGGGGGAGCAAGCCAAGGTGACGAACCTGCCCGAGACCATGCGCGCCATTGCTATTCGGGAGCCAGGCGGGCCGGATGTGCTGACCGAGGTTCAGGTTCCCCTGCCGGTGCCCGCGCAAGGCGAAGTGCTCATTGCGGTCGTGGCGGCAGGCGTCAATCGCCCGGACGTTCTGCAGCGGCAAGGCAGCTATCCGCCGCCGCCCGGCGCCTCCCCGCTTCCGGGGCTGGAAGTCGCTGGAACCATTGTGGCGGTGGGTGAGGGGATAGGCCCTGACGTGATCGGCGAACGCGTCTGTTCGCTGGTCGCGGGCGGCGGTTATGCCGAATATGCCTGCTCCGACTATGCCCAATGCCTCGCCATTCCACCGGCGCTCTTGATGGAAGAAGCGGCCGCAATTCCTGAGACATTGATGACGGTCTGGCACAATCTCTTCGAGCGCGCCTACATCGTGAACGGCGACAGCGTGCTCATCCATGGCGGGACGAGCGGCATCGGCACCATGGCCGTGGCCCTATGCCGGCTGTTCGAGATCACGACGATCGTCACCTGTGGCAGTGACGACAAGTGCCGGGCCGCGCTCGAATGGGGCGCTGGCCATGCGATCAATTATCGCAGCGAGGACTTCGTCGAAGCTGTGAAGCGCATCACGGATGGCAAGGGCGTGACGGCGGTGCTGGACATGGTGGGCGGCGATTATCTCCCGCGCAACCTGGAGTGCCTGGCGGAGGACGGCCGGCATGTCTCCATCGCAGTGCTGGGTGGGGCCAAGGCCGACCTGTTCATTCCCAAAATCATGATGCGCCGCCTGACGCTCACCGGCTCCACATTGCGGGCGCGGACCGCGGGCTTCAAAGGCCTGCTCGTCGATGAAATCCGCCGCACGGTCTGGTCGATGGCGGAGGAGGGCGCGCTGCGTCCCGCGCTGGACCGCGTCTTCCCGCTCGGCGAAGCCGCGCAAGCCCATGCGCTGATGGAAGCGGGCGGGCACTTCGGAAAGATCGTCTTGAAGGTGCGGTGAAGGGCCGACGAGTGACGCAAATCCGTCATATTCCCAGAAAAACTGTCACATTGTTCGGCTAGAGCCCGCTTGGGGAAATGGTGTCCCCGGGGGTCGAAATGCCATGAACGCCATCAGCTCAATCGCGCAGGAGCGGGCTGTCCGCAGCGGTCATCCGCGCGCCCACTACCGCACGATCTGGATCAGCGACATCCATCTCGGCACCAAGGGGTGCAATGCCGAGATGCTTGTCGATTTTCTCGACAATGTGGACAGCGACACGCTGTATCTGGTCGGCGACATCGTCGATGGCTGGCAGCTCAAGAAGCGCGTCTACTGGCCGACCGCCCATAACGATGTGGTCTGGCGCGTTATGAAGCGGGCGCGGCGCGGCACGCGCGTCATCTATATCCCCGGCAATCATGACGAGATTTTCCGCCAGTTCACCGGCATGAGCTTTGGCGGCGTCGAGATCCGCCGCAAGATGATCCACACGACCGTAGAGGGCCGCAAGCTGCTGGTGCTGCATGGAGATGAGTTCGACACGGTCATGCTCGCCCATCGCTGGCTCGCCTTTGTTGGGGACGCCGCCTACACCGCGCTGATGGCGCTCAATCGCCGCGTCAATCAGGTCCGCCGCTGGCTGGGCCTGCCTTATTGGTCGCTCTCCAAGATCGCCAAGCACAAGGTCAAGAATGCCGTGGCGTTCATCACGCGCTTCGAGGAGATCGTCGCGCATGAGGCGGGACGACGGCGGGTCGATGGCGTCGTCTGCGGGCACATTCACACGGCGGAAATCCGTCAGTTTGGCGACATCACTTATTATAATGATGGCGACTGGGTGGAGGGATGCACGGCGCTTGTCGAGCATCATGATGGGCGGATGGAAATCCTGCACTGGGCCGAGGTGATGGAAGCGCGCACCCTAGGCGCCGCTGCGGATGATCTGGAGGTTGCCGCTTGAGCGGTCACGGGCCTGCTCCGACCCGCCGGCGCATCCTCATCGTCACCGATGCCTGGGCGCCCCAGGTCAATGGCGTCGTGCGCACGCTTCAGGCGGTTCGCGCAGAACTTATCGCCATGGGGCATGTGGTCGAGGTGATCGCGCCCGATCGCTTTCACACGCTGCCTTGCCCCACTTATCCTGAAATTCGGCTGGCGATGCCCGCGCCGGGAGCGATTGCCCGCATGATCGCGGCGTTCGGGCCGGATGCGATTCATCTCGCGACCGAAGGCCCGCTATGTCTGGCCGCGCGGCGCTGGTGCCTGCGCCACAACCGCCCGTTCACCACGGCATTCCACACCAATTTCCCTGATTATGTCGAGCGGCGCACGGGCCTGTCGGCGGACTGGTTCTGGCCCTATTTCCGCTGGTTTCATGGGGCGGCGCAAGCGGTGCTCACAGCAACGCCGTCCGTGCGCGCCGAACTGCATCGCGCCGGCATCCGCCACACGCATCACTGGGGGCGCGGCGTCGATCTCACGCAATTCTCGCCGCTAGGGGATGGGCATCCCGCGCTTGCCGGCTTGCCGAGGCCGATCCTTCTCCACGTCGGCCGTGTCGCCGTGGAGAAGAATATCGAGGCCTTCCTCGCGCTCGATACGCCCGGCAGCAAGGTCGTGGTGGGCGATGGGCCTGCGCGCGCGTCGCTGGAGGCGCGGCATCCCGGCGTTCACTTCCTCGGCATGTTGAGCGGCGAGGCGCTTGTCTCGGCCTATCGGGCTGCCGATGTCTTCGTCTTTCCCAGTCGCACCGACACCTTCGGGCTGGTGATGATCGAGGCGCTCGCCTGCGGCACGCCAGTGGCGGCTTATCCGGTCACCGGCCCGGTCGACGTGCTGACAGCACAGACCGGCGCGATGGATGAGGATCTCGCGCGCGCCGTGACGCAGGCGCTGGAGCTTTCTCCGTCGGCCTGCACGGCGCATGCGCGCGGCTTCACCTGGCGGCGCAGCGCGGAGCAGTTCCTCGAGAGCTTGCACTGGCTCGACGCCCCGGCGTTGGCACACGCGGCCTGAGCCCGTTGTAAGGGCCGAACGGTCTTTCGCCCCCTCGGGGGCCGCGACGCGCGCGAACGCTTGCCGATCCAGCCGGAATAGCTTATCTGTGCGACCATCAAGGCCATCCCGTGAGGGGTGGCCCTTCTATTTTGCACAGAAGGACTTGTCCCGTGGCACAGCCGCTCATGCCCCACGCCACAGCCAGCTGGCTGGTCGACAACACTGCGCTCAGCTTTGAGCAGATTGCGGAATTCTGCGGTTTGCACATCCTCGAGGTGCAGGCGATCGCGGACGATACCGCCGGCACGAAATATACCGGCCGTGATCCGGTCCGTGCGCATGAAATCTCGGTGGAGGAAATCCACAAGGGTGAGCAGAACCCCGATTACAAGCTGCAGATGCTCAAGGGGCCGGACCCGGTCCGCCGCACCAAGGGACCGCGCTACACGCCGGTTTCCAAGCGTCAGGACAAGCCGGACGGCATCGCCTGGATTCTGCGTCACCATCCCGAGGTTTCGGACGGCGCGATCGGCAAGCTGATCGGCACGACGCGCACGACCATCCAGGCGATCCGCGAGCGGACGCACTGGAATATCAGCAACATCCAGCCCAAGGATCCGGTGACGCTGGGTCTGTGCTCGCAGCGTGAGCTGGATGCACTGGTGGCCAAGGCGGCCAAGAAGGCCGGCATCGAAGCGCCGACCGACAACCGTCTCGATGGCGACCGTGAGGCGCTGATCGCCGAACTGCGTCAGGAGCGCGAGGACGCACAGCGCCGCGCGTCTGAAACGATGCTGGCGGAGGAAGCCGCTTTGTTCGCGAGCCGCCCCCGCGAAGACTGATTTTGCGCCCCGATTCGGGGCGTTCGGGGTCGAATTTACACTGTGATCAAAAGCATTCATCCGGGCGACGTAGCGTCGCCCGGCATGGCGTTGCCTTGCCACGCGGGATCGCATAGCCTCTCCGTATGGAGAGCGAAAAACCCGCCTGGCAGGACCATTATGATCACCCCGTTGCGTGGGCGCAGGACTTTGCCCCGCTATCGCTGCCGGAGATGCTGCGATCTGCCGTGGAGCAGGACGGCAGCCGCCCGATGCTTGATTTTTACGGGCGCAAGTTCAGCTATGCCGAGTGCTACCGCAATGCACGGCGCTTCGCGGCCGGGCTGATCGGCCTTGGCGTCCAGCCCGGCGATCGGGTCGGCCTCTACCTCCCCAACGTCCCGCACTACGTCGTGGCCTATTATGGCGCGATGATGGCCGGCGCCATCGCGGTCAATTTCTCGCCGCTTTATACGGTCGAGGAACTGGCGCATCAGGCTGAGGACAGCGGGACGACCCTGCTGGTGACCATCTCCGCCAAACCCCTGTTTGGCAATGCCTGCGCCGTGCTGGATTGCTCCTGCATTGACCGGCTGGTGGTCGGCTCCGTCGCCGGTGGCCTGCCGCTGGGCAAATCCCTGCTCTACCGCCTGTTCAAGCGGTCAGCCGATGACCATGTCCCCTCCGATCCGCGCATTCTCTCGTTCGGCTCGTTGCTGGGCGATGATCCCTCCAGCCTGCCGTCGATCGATCCGCTGCGTGACCTTGCCTTGCTGCAATATACTGGTGGCACCACCGGGCGGCCTAAAGGCGCGATGCTCACTCACCAGAACCTCTCGGCCAATGCGCGGCAGATCGACCTGCTCGATCCCTGGCATGCCCTTGAGGACCGCATTTTGGGTGCGTTGCCCTTCTTCCATGTGTTCGCCAACACTGCGGTGCTCAATCGCACAGTCGTTCGCGGCGGCGAGATCGTCATTCTTCCGCGGTTCGATGCGCGTCAGGTCATCGCAGCGATCCAGCGGACCCGCGTCACCTCGCTGCCCGGGGTGCCGACCATGTTCCAGGCTCTGCTGGACAGTCCCTATCTCGCCAAAGCGGACCTCTCTTCCCTGCGCGTCTGTATTTCCGGCGGCGCGCCGCTCCCCCTGCCACTCAAGGAGCGGTTCATGGCGACCACCGGCGCGCGGCTGGTCGAAGGCTATGGGCTGACGGAGAGCAGCGGCGTCGTCTCGGCCAATCCTTATGATGGGCCGGGCAAGACCGGCTCGATCGGCCAGCCCATTCCCGGCACGCGCGTGCGCCTGCTCGACCGGGAAGACCCGTCCCGGCTTGCCCAGCCGGGGGAACCCGGCGAGATAGCCTTTGACGGCCCGCAAAGAATGCAAGGCTATTGGCAGAATCCGGATGCCGATCGGGAGGTCTTCGTCGATGGGTTCCTGCGCACCGGTGACGTCGGCACTATCGATCAAGACGGCTATTTCCGCGTGGTCGACCGCATCAAGGACATGATAGCGGTCGGTGGCTTCAAAGTTTTCCCCAGCCAGGTGGAGGACGTGCTGTATCGCCATCCCGCCGTTCGGGAAGCGCTCGTGATCGGCATTCCCGATGATTATCGCGGGGAGGTGCCCAAGGCCTTCGTGACCTTGCGGCCGGAGGTGGAGGACGACATCGACGGCGAGCGTCTCAAGGACTGGCTCAATCCGCAGCTCGGCAAGCATGAGCGCGTCTGCGCGGTCGAAATCCGTGAGAGCCTGCCGCGCACATTGGTCGGCAAGCTCTCGCGCAAGGAACTCGTCGCGGAAGAGCGGGCCAAGGCGGGGCTTGTTTGAGGGTTTCTCTCCCGGCTCATCGTTGGGGGGGACTGAGGGATGAGCCGGGAGAGATGATAGCGGCAATTGCGGGGAGCCGCATCATTCCCTCAACGCGGCTGTCAATGGACGGTTCCCACGCAATGTTGGACCTGGAGAAGAAACAGGACGCGCTCCACCTCTCTCCAGTGGCAGAAGCGGATGTGGTTGCCGACATCGCGGCTGCGATCTGCGCGCTGGGCCGCTTCAACGCCCGCGTGATCGCCGAAAATGCGCATCAATGCGGTGGCGTCGTCGTAACTCCGACGGTCGACCATGATCGGAAGATGCATTCAAAATTCGAATCCCTTGCCCCCGCAAAATCAAGTCATTCTGGTCCAGCTGTATCCATTCACGGACCGTGCCAGCTTCGCCCTCAATCCGCGCCGGACGCCCCACGCTGGCTAAGCACGGCTTAACCAAGTCCCGCGCGGGAGCAATCTGTCCAGTTACGGCACGACGAAGACCGCCGGCTTGTTCGGCTGGCATCGCGGCGCGGGACATGGCATGGGCGTGACATGACCGATCCGAATTCTCCAGGCGACAAATCACCCATGGGCGGCGGTGCGCCGCTGGCTGGCCTCATTCTCCTTGGCACGATCGTCGGCATCGCGACCGGGCAGCCCTCGATCGGCATTCTGGCCGGGCTTGCGCTGGGGGTGATCGTGGCTGTCGCGATCTGGCTGAAGGGCCGGGGCTGATCCGCGCAGATAAGGGCGCGCATGCCCGCTCGGCTTGTTGCGTCAAGGCAGGCGCAGCCGTAAGATCGTCGCCATGAAAAAGATCATCCTGCTGACACTCGCCGCGCTGATCCTCATCGCGGGTGGCGTGTTCTATTATCTGTCGCGCCCCGATGTCGCGCGCCTGCCGGAAACCGCGCTTGAAGGGCGTGAGCCCGAGTTCACGCCAGCGCGCAAGCAGATCCTCCCCACCGTCATGATCGCCAAGCCGGTGGGGTGGGCCGATGGCGCCGCGCCAGTGGCCGCGCGTGGTCTCGTCGTGCAGCGTTTCGCAGCCGGTCTCGATCACCCTCGCCAGATGCTGCGCCTGCCCAATGGCGACATTCTGGTGGCGGAGACCAATAGCCCGCCCCGCAAAGCCGGTGGCATCCAGGATTGGATCATGGGCAAGCTGATCGGCTTTGCCGGCGCTGGCGGCGTGTCCGCCAATAGCATCACGCTGCTGCGCGATACCAATGGCGACGGCATTGCCGAGCAACGGCATGTTCTGCTGGAAGGGCTGAACTCGCCCTATGGCATGGCGCTGATCGACGAGACGCTCTACGTCGCGAACACCGACAGCCTGATGGCCTTCCCCTACAAGCTGGGCGAAACGCGGATCACCGTGGAAGGCCGCAAGGTCGCCAATCTTCCCGCCAATGCGCCCAATAATCACTGGACGCGTAGCCTTGCAGCAAGCCCCGACGGCAAGCTCTATGTCGGCGTCGGCTCGAACAGCAATATCGCCGAGAACGGGCTGGACGCGGAGGATTATCGCGCCGCTATTCTGGAGATCGATCCGCGCAAGGGCGAGGCGAATATCTTCGCCAGCGGCCTGCGCAACCCCACCGATCTGGCCTGGAACCCGTGGACCGGCTCGCTCTGGGCGGTCGTCAACGAGCGGGACATGCTGGGCTCGGACCTCGTGCCGGATTACATGACCGACGTGGAATTCGCGGCCTTCTACGGCTGGCCGTGGAATTACTGGGGCGGCTATGTCGACCGGCGCGTGCAGCCGCAGCGCGATGATCTGCGCGAATATACCCGCCGCCCGGCCTTTGGTCTGGGCACGCACACGGCGCCACTGGGCCTGGCCTTCACGCCGGGGTCCGCGCTTGGCGCACCGTTCAATCAGGGGGCCTTCGTGGCCCTGCATGGCAGTTGGAACCGCAAACCGCCCAGCGGCTACAAGGTTTCCTATGTTGCCTTTGACGATCGCGGCCGGCCGCAGGGCAAGCTTGTCGATCTTCTCACCGGCTTCCTCAACAAGGACGGGCAGGCGCAGGGTCGGCCGGTCGACGTGCTCGTCGCCGCCGATGGATCGGTGCTGGTCAGTGACGATGTCGGCGGGATTATCTGGCGTGTGAGCAATTCCGCAAGACCGGCCGCCGCGCCGACGCCGGAGCGCGCGCCCGCCTCCTGAGCCCTTCACGCAAATGATCGGACCCGGTGCTCCTGCGAAAGCAGGGGCCTAGGGCGGCTCAGCTCCTCGGCCGCGCCCTGGACTCCTGCTTTCGCAAGAGCACGGCCTTTATAGCAGCGCCCCGCCCGGTCGTTCAGCGGTCGAGCGTAATGCCCGCCCGGCCCGCCAGTTCCACCACATATTGCCAGGCGACCCGGCCTGAGCGGCTGCCGCGCTGGGTTGCCCACTGGATCGCGGCCAGTGGATCGACGTCCAGGTCATAGCGGGCGGCGTAGCGGCGCACGATGGCGACATAGGCATCCTGATCGAGCGCATGGAAGCCGAGCGACAGGCCGAACCTGTCGGATAGGGCCATCCGGTCGTCCACGACGTCGCGGGGGTTGATCGGGTCATCCTGCTCGCCCATGGAGCGCGGCACGATGTGGCGTCGGTTGGAGGTCGCATAGAGCCGCACATGGCTCCCGCGCGCACTGGCGCCACCCTGCAGCAGCGAGCGCAGCGCTCGTGCATCGGCGCCGAAGTCACCGTCGAAACCAAGGTCGTCGATGTAGAGGACGATCGGCCGGTGGGCGGCGCGCAGCAGCGAGAACAGCGTTGCGAGGCTGCGCAGATCGTCCGTCGCGATCTCGACCATCGCGAGCGGAAGCCCTTCCTTCTGCACCTGGCCGACACAGGCGGCGACCGTGGCCGACTTGCCCGTGCCCCGCGCACCCCACAGCAGAATGTCGTGCGCCGCATGGCCCCGCGCGAGGCGACGGGTATTCTCAAGGCAAGCCTCTTTCTGCGCGTCGATGCCGGTCAGCAGGGCGTAGTCGATCGGCTCGAAGCCCTCGATAGGCACCAGCATCTTCCCATCCCATCGATAGGCCGGATGCGCTTCCAGGTCCGGGGTGGCGGCGGCATTCGGCGCAAGCCGTTCGAGCGCGGCGGCGATCCGCGCGAGCGCATCGTCCATGGACGGTGTGGACATGGCATTTCCCTCGGTCATCATGGATTGAGCCGTGGCGGGCCGTTCCCGCGAGGTCAAGACGCGAAGGCCGGCGGCACCGGTCTCCGCCCCGTCGCCGCCACGCTATCATGCCGCTTCAATGTGTCACGCGGCGCGGCTATAGGCCGCACATGTCCCGCGCCACCCGGTCCCTCGAAACGCGTATTCGCGCCTATGACAGCGCCGGGCTGGCGGAAGCCGCCGCGCTGATCATGGCCGGCGAACCGGTCGCCGTGCCCACCGAGACGGTTTACGGTCTCGCCGCCGATGCGACCAACGATCTCGCCGTGGCGCGCATCTATGAGGCCAAGGGTCGCCCGTCCTTTAATCCCCTGATCGTCCATGTCAGCGATGTTGCGATGGCGCGCCAGCTGGTGTCGTTCAACGCCATGGCACAGGCGCTGGCCGAGGCATTCTGGCCCGGCGCGCTGACTATGGTCCTGCCGCGCCGTCCCGATAGCCCCGTCGCCGGGCTCGCCAGCGCCGGTCTTCCCACGCTGGCGGTGCGGCTGCCATCGCATCCGGCAATGCGCGCGCTCATCGACGCGGCGGGCGTGCCGTTGGCCGCCCCCTCGGCCAATCGCTCCGGCGCGATCAGCCCGACCCGCGCCAGCCATGTGCTGGCCAGCCTTGGCGGGCGTATCCCGTTCATCCTCGATGCCGGGCCAGCCAGCGATGGCGTGGAATCGACCATCGTCGAGCCGCTTGACGATGCGATCATCCTGCTGCGGCCCGGCCCCGTGACCCCGGAGCGCCTCGAAGCGATCACCGGACGACCGGTGCGCGCACCGGCAGCCAGTGCAGGGATTACCGCACCCGGCCAGCTCGAAAGCCATTATGCGCCATCCAAACCCTTGATGCTCAACTGCACGGACCCTGCGCCGGGCAGCTTCCACATTGGTTTCGGTCCGGGACCATCCCAGCGCAACCTCAGCCCGAGCGGTGATCTGATCGAAGCCGCCGCGCATCTGTTCGCCGCTCTGCACGAAGCAGACGAGAGCGCAGCGGCGCGCATTTCGGTGGCGCCGATCCCGTCTGAAGGGCTCGGCCTTGCCATCAACGATCGTCTGCGGCGCGCGGCTGCGTGAGGTCGGCCTGAGCAGTGAGTCGGTCGAAAATATGCGGGACGGGCGGGGGCGATCGACCGCTGGCCATCCTCGCGAATCTCGCACATGTGGCAGGCAGCGGCGGCTCATGCACGGTTTGCCGCTGGCTGGTTTGCGGTTTTTGAAGAGTTCGTGAAGGCTCGATTGTCAAATCCATGCGTTATGCACGGACGCGGCAAATCCAGTTGGCGTGTCGGCAGTAAACGGAGGACTGAATAATTGATCGCCTTATCCAGAGTTGATCTCGATTCTTCGTTGATCTTCGTTGCATTTTTTACACTTGCGGCTGCACTTTTGACACTTCGTGCCGTTTCTGCGCCGCATCGTATTTCTCGGCCAGTGTCCGAGGAGGTGCACGAGTTTTTGGGCGCTTCGTTCGGCGCGCTTTTCGCCACGGCGCTGGTGACCTGGCAGATCGGCTCGGTCATCCCCATCTTCCTCGCCGCGATCACGCTGGTCGCCATCGCGCGCTATTATCTCGTGCGTTTCAGCATGCCGGGCATCCTCTGGCTGACCGGCGCGGGGCTTGGCAGCGTGATGACGAGCCTGTGGGGCACGCTGTTCATTCTCGAAGCCGGTCTGCCGCCGTTGCTGATGGTGCTGGCCTTCGCCGCGCTCGGGCTGACGCTGTTCGCCTTCCTTGCCAATCTCATCGCCAGCGTAGCGCGCGAAGCGGTGCTGACGCATGAGCGCTGGCGCTTGCCGGTGGCGATTCCCTCATCCGATCCTGCAGCCGCGCATCTCAAGGTCTCGCTGCATCTAGCCTGCTATGCCGAACCGCCCGAGATCGTGATCGAGACGATGAACCGTCTCGCCGCGCAGGATTATGATAATTTCGAGGTGCTGGTCTGCGATAATAATACGAAGGACGAAGCTCTTTGGAGGCCGCTGGAAGCCCATTGCGCGCGTCTCAATGCGAAGCTGGGTAAGGAGTGCTTCCGCTTCTTCCATGTCGATCCGCTGCCCGGCGCCAAGGCCGGCGCGCTCAATTTCCTGCTCGAGCAGACCGCCTCAGATGCGCAGATCATCGGCGTGATCGACGCCGACTATTATTCCCGCAACGACTTCCTCTCGCGCTTGCTGCCGTTCTTCGCCGATCCGAAGCTCGGCTATATCCAGACGCCGCACGACTATCGCGATTATGAGGGCAATGACTATCTGAGCGCCTGCTACTGGGAATATATGCCGGTCAACAAGGTCGATTACCCCGGCGTGAGCGAATATGGCGGCGCCTTCACCATCGGGACGATGTGCCTGATGCGCAAGGATGCGCTGGTGAAAGCCGGTGGCTGGGCGGAATGGTGCCTCACGGAAGATTCTGAAGTCTCCGTGCGCCTGCGCAAGGTCGGCTATGAGGGCCTGTATTTCGGCGAGACCTTTGGCCGCGGCCTGATCCCCGAGACCTTTGACGATTACAAGAAGCAGCGCTTCCGGT
The DNA here is from genome assembly GCF_025961735.1 of Sphingobium sp. B11D3B. Taxonomy (NCBI): domain Bacteria; kingdom Pseudomonadati; phylum Pseudomonadota; class Alphaproteobacteria; order Sphingomonadales; family Sphingobiaceae; genus Sphingobium; species Sphingobium sp. B11D3B. The sequence goes on from NZ_JAOQOF010000001.1 coordinate 301,692, forward strand.
GGACGGCGGGTCCGGTGCAGCAGCTGCGCCGTCACTGGCGCCTGTTCCTGCCGGCGCCCTTTGCCGCGCCGCTGCCGGGTTGGACCAAATTGCTGGAAGTCGTGCGCTGCCTCGCGCCGCTGCAGACGCTGGCCGCGCTCGTCGTCAGCGTGGGCGGCATGCTTGCCATGGTCGTTGGGCTGGCCATCGGCGCTATGGAGCCGGTCAAGGTGCCGTCCATCGCCGGTCTGCTGATGCTCATCGGTGCGGCGACATGGTGGGTGCGGCTCGTGCATCGCTATCGCCTGTCCGGCTGCTATGACACTGGCGCCATGGTGTGGGGCGAGATCGCCCGCGCATCGCTCAGCTATGTCGTGCTGGTGGCAGGCATTGCCGGCCTCTCGAATCGCCCGCTCGCCTGGCGACGTACGCCCAAGTTCGCCGGACTGGCCGACGAATCGCCCTTTGCAGCGACCCGGCCAGAGACGATCGCAGGGTGCGCGTCGCTCGCCGTGGCGGTGCTCTGCCTGTTTGCCATCGGGCTGCTTGGCACGGGCGTCGCGCTCCTCAGCTTTATCGGCTTCGTGTCGCTGGCCCTGCGCTTCTTCTGTGCACCGTTGATGGCGGCGACGGCCATTCGTGCCTCCCGCCCGGCGCCCAGGCCGTCTCGCCCGCGCTACATTCCGCGGGATGCGCGCGTCGCCGTCAGCCGCGTCTGGGAAAGCTGAGTTTTTGGAAATCGCGGGGGAGGGCGGCTAATCCTGCCCTCCCGCCCTCCTGCCTCATTCGCAATAATAAGGGTCGTAGCGCGCCTTGCATTTGCGCCGAAGTTCGCGACCCCGTTCCCGATCCGCTTCGTCGCCGCTGACCGTTGCCCAGTCAGCCATTTTCGCACCGGCATCGACCGGCGCCTTGGCCACCTTATAGGCCGTGCGGGCGACGCAGCCCTGCAGGGTGAGCGGTCCAAGCACGCTCGCGGCGATCAGCAGGGCAGGTCGAACCATGGCAGCCTCTCCAATGTCCATCAGGGACAGGTGCCTTGTCTGAGCGGCTTCCCGCCGTCGCGCAAGCCTGCTGCGCCGGAATGGCCGCCGTTTCCCCTCAGTTTCGCAGGCGGTCGGCAAAGCCCTTGCGCAGCTTCTGCAGCTTGGGTGGGATCACCGCCATGCAATAAGGGTTCCGGTCGCCGACCCGATCCCAATATTGCTGGTGATAATCTTCGGCAGGATACCAGGTGGCCAGCGGCTCGATCTTCGTGACGATAGGGTTCGGCCAGTCCGCCTGTGCCCGTCCCATGGCAGCGCGTGCTTCAGCCTCCTGCTCGGCATCGTGCGGGAAGATCGCCGAGCGATATTGGGTGCCGATGTCATTTCCCTGCCGGTTCAGCGTCGTCGGGTCATGCGTGGCGAAGAAGATATCGAGCAGATCACCATAACCGATCACGGCCGGATCATAAGTGATGCGGATCGCTTCGGCATGGCCCGTGCTGCCCGAGCAGACCTCCTCATAAGTGGGGTTGGGTTTGCTGCCACCGATATAGCCGCTCTCGACGGACTCGACGCCTGCGAGATTTTGATAGACCGCTTCTGTGCACCAGAAGCAGCCGCCGGCCAGCGTAGCAGTCGCGCTCATGAGGGGGCGTCCTTTCGAGGAGGGGTGTGTTGCCTCAAAGATAGGAAGTCGGTGGCGGGGTGCAAAGGGGCGCGCCCAGTCAACCTGCCGTTCGTGTCGAGCCCTTCGACTGCCCGCAGGCGGGCGCTCAGGATAAACTTCAGCTGCAAGCTGAAGTCGAGACACGTCAAGCACAGTGGCAAAGTGTCTCGACTTCGCTCGACACGAACGGGAACGGGAACGGGAATCCGCTGGCCGTTGCCTAAAGGCGCAGCCCCGTCGTCTCCGGCAGGCCCGCCATCAGGTTGAGGTTCTGCACGGCCGCACCGGATGCGCCCTTGCCGAGATTGTCGAGCGCCGCGACCAGTCGGATCTGCGCGCTGTTTTCGTCCGCAAAGACGAACAGGCGCATGATGTCCTTGTCCCGCAGCAACTCGATGGGGAGCGTCGCAGCCTCATAGCCATCCGCCACGCTGATGATCGGCGAGCCTGCATAATGCTCGGCCAGTGCTGCGCGCATGGCGCGGGCATCCGTGCCATTGGTCAGCAGATCGCTATGCAGCGGCACGTCCACGATCATGCCGGAATAGACCGGCACGACAGCCGGCGCGAACAGCGGGCGATGCGTCAGGCCGCAGCGGGCCTGCATTTCGGGCACATGCTTGTGGCCTAGGCCAAGCGCATAGGTGCGGAAGGCACTCGGCGCGCCATCAGCGCCCTCATATTCGGCGATCATGGCCTTGCCGCCGCCGGAATAGCCGGAGGCGGCGTTGCATGTGAGCTGCGTCTCGGCGGGGATGATGCCGGCTTGCACCAGCGGCGCCACCAGTGCGATGAAGCCGGTCGAGTAGCAGCCGGGATTGCTCACGAAACGGGCTTGCGCGACCGCATCATGGCCGGAAACTTCCGGCATGCCATACACCCAGCCATCGGCCACGCGATGCGCCGTCGAGGCGTCGATCACCCGCGTGCGATCATTGGCGATCATCTGCACGGATTGGCGCGCCGCGTCGTCGGGCAGGCAGAGGATGACGATATCGGCGGCGTTGATCGCTTCGGCGCGCGCGCCATCGTCCTTGCGGGCGGCATCGCCCAGCGTGATGAGATCGAATTCGCTGCGCCCCTCCAGCCGGTCCCGGATCTGGATGCCGGTGGTCCCGGCGGCGCCGTCAATGAAAATCTTTGTCATGTCGTAATCCTGCGCCGGCCTGTCACCGGCTGCTCATGCGTGTCGCGGAGCCGCGCGACGACATCGTCCAGCGGCTCGATGGTCACGGCCATCGCGTGGGCATTGGCATGGATCAGGCGCTCGCCATCCACCATCAGCCCCACATGGCCGGGGAAGAAGATGATGTCGCCTCGTCGGAGCGCGGCATTGTCGCCCAGCGCCTCGCCGATGGCCTCGGCCTGCTGGTCGGTATCGCGCGGTGCGTTGATACCACAGGCAGCCAGAGCGATCTGCACCAGCCCCGAGCAATCGAGCCCAAGGCCCCGGCCACCCCATATATAGGGCGCGCCCAGATGGCGCTCCGCGACGGCAACCCAGTCGCTCTCGACATCCGCGAGAGTGCGGACGTGCCGCTGATGGACAAATCCTTCGGCGATGGCGAGAAAATCGCCCTGCACCGTAGCCGCCAGTTTGGCACCGGCGGGCAGCAGCATCTGCACCGAGGATTTGATATCGGCCGCCGCGAACAACGGCGTGATGCCGTGTGCGACATGGCTGGTCTCGACAGGTTCGCCCAGCGCATCCAGCGGCACATAGCCGACATAATGATCATGGCCGCAATAGCCCCAGGCCCAGCCGGCGCGGGCATCGAGCATGTGAAAGCTCTCGCCATAGAGCAGCTCGCTCACGGCGCTCGCGGCGGCATCTGGGGCGGCGCGCAGCATCGTGGCGGCCACGACGCAACCGCGGGGCACGGGCGCGGCATAATGGGGCGCGAAATACAGATCGGCGAGGGCCACATCGGCCAGATCGGGCCGGATCGCGCGCACGCGCGGATCGTAGCTGCGGGATGTCCCGTCCAGCTTCACGCTCTTGCGTTCGGGCGACGACGCCACGCTAGTCCCGGCGATGGTCTGTTTCATCGGCGCCCCCTGCGGCAAAACAGGCCGAAAGGTCAAGGGATACCCGACCGCAACGGTGCATCCCGGCCCCCCGGCGCAGACGCCCGGATCGCTCAATCCCCCGACTGTCCGTAGCGCTTTTGCAGCATGGCAAAGGTCGCGCGCAAACCGAGCGCTTCGCCGCCCTTGGGGCGGCCCGGTTTGGCGGTCGGCCGCCATGCAAAGGTGTCGAAATGCACCCACGGGGTCTTGTCCGGCACGAAGCGCTGGAGGAACAGCGCCGCCGTCGAGGCCCCCGCAAACGGGGTTTCGCCGCTGTTGGAGAGGTCCGCAATGTCGCTCTTGAACAGGTCGTTGTAGGGCGCCCAAAGGGGCAGGCGCCACAGCGGATCGTCCACGTCGCTGCCACAGCTGGCCAGCGTGGCCGCCAGCGCATCGTCATTGGTGAACAGCGCAGGCAGGTCCGGGCCGAGCGCGACCCGCGCCGCACCGGTCAGCGTCGCGAAGTCGATAATGAGTTCGGGCTTATCTTCGCCGGCCCGCGTCAACGCGTCGCCGAGCACCAGCCGTCCCTCTGCATCGGTATTGCCGATCTCCACGGTCAGGCCCTTGCGGCTGCGCAGCACATCGCCGGGGCGGAAGGCATTGCCAGCGATGGCGTTCTCGGCGACCGGCAGCAGCAGGTGCAGGCGCACCGGCAGGCCCGCACCCATTACGAGATCCGCCAGTGCCAGCGCATGGGCCGCGCCCCCCATGTCCTTCTTCATCAGCCGCATGCCCGATGCAGGCTTGATATCAAGGCCACCGGTATCGAAGGTGATCCCCTTGCCGACCAAAGCGATGCGCGGATGCTCCTCACGGCCCCAGACCAGCTCGATGAGGCGGGGCGCATTGGCGCGGTCTGCCGCGCGACCGACGGCGTGGATCATCGGATAGCCCGATTCCAGCGCATCGCCCCGCGTCACGGTCATGGTGGCGCCATGGCGTTCGGCAACCGCACGGGTCTGCGCCTCGATCTCGTCCGGGCCCATTTCGGCTGTCGGTGTATTGACCATATCCCGCACCAGCGCCGTCGCGCGGGCCTGCGCGGCGGCACCGTCAATGGCGCCGGGCTGGCCGGTGAGCAGAACGCAAGGCCCCTTGGCCGCCGGCTTCGCTTTGTAGCGCTCGAAGCGATATTGCGCCGTCATCCAGCCGAAGATGGCTGGGCCGGGCTCCCGCTCGGCCAAGCGATAGGTTCCGGCGGGCAGCACGCCCGGCAGTTTGGCAAGGCACCAGCTGGAGAGCGATTCGACATTGGCGACATATGTCACCACGCTCCAACCATCGGGCTTTTCCCCGGGCATGATGGCGTGGGCATAGGCCTTTGGCTGGTAATTCTGCGCCACGAGCGCGGCGCGTTCCCGCTCGGTCCGTCCAGCGAGCCATTGCTCATGGCTGGCGGCATCGATGAGATGGATGAGATGGGCGGTCTGGCCCGTGTCGGGGCGCACGAGATCGGCTGGGTCCGTCATAATGCAGGGTTAGAGTGCGCAAGGGGCCTCGGCAAGCGCCGGCTGATCCGTTAGGCTCGCCCCATTCGTGAAAGGATTGCCCCATGGCCCCCATCAAGACCGCCACTCTGCTCAGCCTTTGCATCGCGCTGGCCGCCTGCGGCAATGAGACCGTCGCCAACAATATGCAGGCGCCGGTAGAAAATGCGGCCAACGCAGCCGAGCCCGCCAATGCGATGCAGGCCAATGCCGTGGCGGGCAAGTCGGTGGCGTTCACCAAGGGCGAATCCGAATTTCGCGTCAGCTGGCCCGCCGCGGCGGCGGCCATCGCCCCGCTCGATGCCATGCTGCAAGAGAGCGCGGAGAAGCAGCGCAAGGAAACGGAGGACGGCATCCGGGCAGAAGAAGCCTCCGCAAAGGAAGCCGGCTATCCCTTCCGTGGCTATAGCTACACCGAGGACTGGTCCGTGGCAGCCGACGTGCCGACGCTGCTCGTTCTGCGCAGCGAAGGCTATAGCTATACGGGCGGCGCGCACGGCATGCCACTGGTCAAGGTGCTCTACTGGGACAAGGCTGGGAACAAGGCGCTGGAGGCCAGCGACCTGTTCGACATTGCTGCGCTAGGCCGCGCCGTTAAAGACCGCTTCTGCGCGGCTTTGGACGCCGAGCGCACCAAGCGGCGCGGCGAGCCGGTCGGCAGCGGCGAGGGCAGCCCGATCCCCGAATTCGACCAATGTGTCGATCCAACCAAGCAGACGATCATTGCCGCGACGTCAGGTGGCGGCGCGCTCAACCGCCTCCACTTCGTGATCATGCCCTATGAGGCCGGACCCTATGCGGAAGGGATCTACGAGATCGAAGTGCCGGTGGATGCGGCAGTGCTGGGCGCGGTGAAACCGGCCTGGAAGGAGGCCTTCGCGGCGGCACAGTAGGCCCGCAATCCCCACCTCCCGTTCGTGTCGAGCGAAGTCGAGACACACAAGCACCGCTCTTCCCGTGTCTCGACTTCAGCCTAACGGCTGAAGTTTATCCTGAGCGCCCGCCTGCGGGCAGTCGAAGGGCTCAACACGAACGGGAGGCTGGAAAGCTTCGTCAGACCGAAATCGGTACGCCAAACAGGTCGTGCTCATCCGCATCCTCAATCTCGACCGAGACGAAATCACCCGCCGACAGCCCCGGATCCACATCGCGCAGATAGACATGCCCGTCGATCTCCGGCGCGTCAGCCTGGCTGCGGCCGGTCGCCCCCACACTGCCGTCCTCATCCGGTTCGCCAACCTCGTCGATAATCACAGGCAGCGTCCGGCCGATCTTGGCGGCGAGCTTCGCTGCTGAAATCCGCGCGCAGGCGTCCATGATCCGCTGGAAGCGCTCTTCCTTAATCTCGTCCGGCACATGGTCGGGCAGGGCATTGGCCTGCGCCCCTTCCACCGGCTCGAAGCGGAAGGCGCCGACGCGGTCGAGCTGCGCTTCCTCCAACCAGTCGAGCAGATATTGGAAGTCCGCTTCCGTCTCGCCGGGGAAGCCGACGACGAAGCTGGAGCGGATCGCGATATCCGGGCAGATTTCCCGCCAGCCGCGCAGGCGCTCCAGCACCTTGGCCTCGTTGGCGGGGCGCTTCATGGCGCGCAGCACATTGGGCGCGGCGTGCTGGAAGGGAATGTCGAGATAGGGCGTCAGCAGCCCCTCCGCCATCAGCGGGATCACCGCGTCGACATGCGGATAGGGGTAGACATAATGCAGCCGCACCCAGGGCTGCTCGCCCTGCGGCGTGCGCAGGCCGCCCAACGCGCGGGCGAGGTCGGTCATGTGGGTGCGGACCGGTTCGCCCTTCCACAGCCGCTCCTCATGGCGCACGTCCACGCCATAGGCAGAGGTGTCCTGGCTGATGATCAGCAGTTCCTTGGTGCCCGCCGCGACCAGCTTCTCCGCCTCGCGCAGCACCGCGTCGATCCGCCGGCTGGCGAGCTTCCCGCGCAAATCGGGGATGATGCAGAAGGCGCAGCTGTGGTTGCAGCCCTCGCTGATCTTCACATAGCCATAATGGCGCGGGGTGAGCTTGAGGCCACCCTCGGGCACCAGATCGACAAAGGCATTGGGGACGGGCGGCGCGGCATCATGCACCGCATTGACCACATCCTCATATTGATGCGCCCCGGTGATGGCGAGAACCTCCGGGAAGCGGGCGCGGATCAGCTCGGCTTCATTGCCCATGCAGCCGGTGACGATCACGCGGCCATTCTCGGCGATGGCTTCGCCAATCGCCTCGAGGCTTTCTTCCTTGGCGCTGTCGAGGAACCCGCAGGTATTCACCAGCACCACGTCCGCGCCATCATAGTCCGGGGACAGGGCGTAACCATCGCTCCTCAGCTTGGTGAGGATACGTTCTGAATCGACCAGCGCCTTGGGACAGCCGAGCGAGACCATGCCCACCTTGGGCGCGTCGGGAATTTTCAATGCCATGATTGCGCGCGCATATAAGGCGCCGGCAAGCAAAAGGCGAGTCGTCCCGCACGGTCCATTGACGCGTTACGCCGGGTTGGGGCTGGGCGGTGTTTCGCCGTCGTTGGGAATGATCTCGATGATCATGTCGCCCGCATAGAGCATCGCAGCCTCTGGCTCCCAAAAGCCATAGGCGCGCCCGGCACGATAGAGGCGCACGCCCAAGCCGGTCTGGATCGCGCTCAGCGGTTCGCCCACCTCGGCCTGCGCGACCCGTCGCTCGCGCAGCTGCACGCGCCCGCCCGATGCCGCAAGATCGGCCATATAATCGGCGATATGAGCGCCCTGGCAGGAACCGGCGAGCAGCAATCCGGCGAAACTGACCGGGTTGATGACCGTCGTCGCACCCGCCTGGCGGGCGAGCGACTCATTATCCGGCGCCCGCACGACGACACTCAACGGAATATCGGGCGCGAGGTGGCGAGCCGTCAGCGTCACGAGGATCGAGGTGTCGTCGCGTCCGGCCGAGACGATCATGGCCTGCGCTTCTTGAACGCGCACGTCCATCAAAGTTTGGTCGCGCGTCGCATCCCCTTTCAGGATGTTGCAGCCAGCAGCCTCGGCCAGCGCCAGTGATTCGTCGCTGCGCTCGATGACGACGATGCAGCGTGGGTCGGTGCCGCGCGCCACCAGCTCCCGCACCGCCTCGGAACCGCTCGTGCCGAAGCCGGCGACGATGATGTGGTTGGTGAGGGACTTCTGGATCTGCGACATGCGCCACCTGTGCCAAACATTGCGGAAAACGAACTGATAGGCCGTGCCAAGAAAGATCAGCCAGACGAAGATGCGCGCCGGGGTAACGAAGATGCTCTCGAACAGCCGGGTGCGGTCCGTGACCGGCACGATGTCGCCATAACCCACGGTGGTGACCGTCACGGCGGTGAAGTAGACGACATCGCCAAAGCTGACCTCCCCGTCGAGATTGTCGCGCAGCCCGTCCCGCTCGAACCAGTGAACCATCAGAACAAAGGTCGCGAGGATCAGGATCGCACCCACCCGCCACGCGAGGTCCGCCCAGACCGGCAGGGACGAGCGCCGTCGCAAAAAGGCGCGCGGCGGCACGCGGGGATCGTCGCGCTGGAACATCACCGGCCTTGTGCCAGCGGGGAGGGCAGGGTGCAAGGCGAGGTGGGGGCAGGGGTGAACCTTCTCCCCTCATCTTCCAAGAAGGGGCTTCAGACCACTGCCGTTATTCCCCGGCCCCCGCCAGCCCCGCTTCCAGCGCCGTCAGCAATTCATAGTGCGTCAGGTCGTAGTGCAGCGGCGTCACAGAGACATAACCCTCCGCCACCGCCGCGAGGTCGCTTGCTTCCGGTGCTGAGTCGCTGTGGTGCAGGCCGAACCAGAAATAATCATAACCGCGCGGATCGGTGCCTGGCACGATGCGGGTGCGGTCGATGTCGTAGAAGCCCTGCCGCGCGACCTTGATGCCCTTGATCGCGCTGGCGGGTAGGGCCGGGAAGTTCACGTTGATGAGTGTGCGTTCCAGCGCATCCTGCTTGAGCAGCGCACGGACTACCCGCTCGCCCCAGGCCTCGGCCGCCTCGAACGGAATGCTGTCGCCCAGCCCCTCGCGCGAGTAGACCTGGCTCAGCGCGATCGAGCGCACGCCGGAGATCGCGCCTTCCATCGCCGCCGAGACGGTGCCGGAATAGGTCACGTCCTCGCCCAGATTGGCGCCGCGATTGACGCCGGAGAGCAGCAGGTCGGGCTTCTGGTCCTTCATCAGATGCCCCACCGCCATCATCACCGCATCGGTGGGCGTGCCGGAGACGCTATAATGCTTCTCGCCATGCTGGCGCAGGCGCAGCGGGCGGGAGAGTGTCAGGCTATGCCCGGCGCCTGATTGCTCCTCCATCGGTGCGACGATCCAGATGTCGTCGGAGAAGCAGCGGGCAATCTTTTCCAGCACCTTGAGGCCGGGCGCGTTCACGCCGTCATCATTGGTGAGCAGGATGCGCATCAGGCCGGCGTCAGCACTTTGAGGCCGCCGGTATAGGGTAGCAGCGCCTCAGGCACGGTCACGCTGCCATCGGCATTCTGGTAATTCTCCAGCACCGCCACCAGCGTCCGCCCCACGGCGAGACCCGATCCGTTGAGCGTGTGCAGGAAGCGCGTGCCCTTCTCACCCTCAGGCCGGTAGCGGGCATTCATGCGCCGGGCCTGAAAGTCGCCGCAGGTCGAGACGGAGCTGATCTCGCGATAGGTCTGCTGGCTCGGCAGCCAGACTTCCAGATCGAAGGTCTTGGTGGCCGAGAAGCCCATGTCTCCCGCGCACAGCAGCATCCGGCGATAGGGCAGGCCCAGCGCCTCAAGAATGCCCTCGGCGGATGTGAGCATATGCTCATGCTCCGCCGCTGCCTGATCGGGCGTGCAGATCGCCACCAGCTCGACCTTCTCGAACTGGTGCTGGCGAATGAACCCGCGCGTATCGCGTCCGGCCGATCCCGCCTCCGAGCGGAAGCAGGGCGTGAGCGCCGTGAACCGCATCGGCAGCGCAGCCTCGGTCAAAATCTGCTCGCGCACGAGATTGGTGAGGCTGACTTCCGCCGTGGGGATGAGCCAGTGGCCGGTCGTAGTGCGGAACAGGTCTTCGGCGAACTTGGGCAACTGCCCGGTGCCGAACACCGCCTCATCGCGCACCAGCAGCGGCGGATTGACCTCGGTATAGCCATTGGTCTCCGTCTGCCGGTCGAGCATGAATTGCGCGAGCGCCCGGTGGAGCCGCGCCATCTGCCCCCGCAGCGCCGCAAAGCGCGCGCCGGACATGGCAGCCGCGCCCTCGAAATCGAGACCCAGCGCGGGACCGAAATCGGCATGGTCCTGCGGCGTGAAGTCGAAGCTGCGCGGCGTGCCCCAGCGGTGCACTTCCACATTGCCCGCCTCATCGACGCCATCGGGCACGTCTGCGGCGGGCAGATTGGGAATGGCGGCGAGGTGGCTCTGCACAGCCTCCGCCAGCGCCTTCTCCTGCGCCTCCAGCTCGGGCAGGCTGGTCTTGAGTGTCGCGACCTCCGCCTTCAGCGCCTCGGCTGTCTCCTTGTCGCCCTTCGCCATCGCCTGGCCGATGGCCTTGCTGGCCTCGTTGCGTCGCGCGAGGCCTTCCTGCACCTGCGTGGCGACGGCGCGCCAGCGCGTGTCCTCCTCGCCGATGGAGGCGGCGACCGGCTCCATACCACGGCGGGCGAGGGCGGCGTCGAAGGCGGCGGGATTGTCCCGAATGGCTTTGATATCATGCATGGCGCACCGCCTATGCCCCGCGCGCCATGGCCGATCAAGCGGCCAGCGATCTCCCAGTGGTGGGGACGCGACTGGCACCGCCGCCCAAGCTTGGCGAGGGCAGCGGTAATCGGCTCGTTCGGCCGCCGATTCATGGCGGATTCGGCCGTTGTTCAGTCATCGTTCAATGCGCGGGAAACAGTGCTTGTTTCACTCTCGGCTGCGCTCTATAGGCGCCGCGAGAGCGCCGGAAATCGGCGACTTGATCGACGCGGAGAAGTGAATGGCCTCGCTTGCAGATTCGTCGGATAAAAACGGCTCGAAAGGCTCGGGGATCGATCTTCCCGAGGGCTATCGGCCTTCCGCAGACGAAGAGTTTATGGGGCCGCTGCAGCTGGAATATTTCCGCCGCAGGTTGCTCGATTGGAAAAAGCAAATTCTCGCCGAGGCAGAGGGCACGCTCGCCACGCTGCAGAGCGAACCGCTGCGCGAGCCCGATCTCAACGATCGCGCCTCCAGCGAAACGGACTGGTCCATCGAGCTGCGCACCCGCGATCGCCAGCGCAAGCTCATCTCGAAGATCGACGCCGCGTTGCGCCGCATCGACGATGGCGAATATGGCTATTGCGAAGTGACCGGTGAGCCCATCTCGCTCGGTCGCCTTGAAGCCCGCCCCATCGCGACCATGACCGTCGAGGCGCAGGAGCGCCACGAACGGCAGGAAAAAGTCTCCCGCGACGATTGATCACACGACTGGCAGCTCTCCTCCCGATAGCTTGCATGTCTGCGCAGGGCGCGCCGCCGATGAGCGGCGTTCGGCCGCTTGCCTTCCTGACTGATCAACTAGCGTTGATTGCGCGTGCGCGGTTCAGTGCTCGCGGGCTTTCTATTCTCTCGCGAGGCTGTCAACGGTGCCGGGCTGCCGCCTTCGCTCGGGGAGCATCCTTGTGCCCTAACCCGCGCGCTCACACCCGCCTACGGCAGTCAGCCCGCAATGACAGCAGGATTCTGCTGCATCTATACTCGCGCCAATGTCCAGAAACGAAAAAGCGGAGGAGAGCTGCTTCTAAGCGCTCGATCCTCCGCTTTGTCCCGTCGCCCGTGCCGGTCTTCCCGGCGGCTCCCTCTCCGAAGTAATCTTGTAAGAGCGATGGAGACGGGCCTGCCTAATGCAGTTTTATACAAAAAAAAAGGGCCGACCTCGTGAGAGATCGGCCCCTTGAGTCTTAGGAGAGGATGCCTGAAAGGCAGTTTCTAAATAGCACATCCTTTTTTTGCTGCAAGTGCGAAAAACGAAACTCGCTGATGCAAAAATGTAATTTAGATATACGCCTTTGATCTAAAAGAGAAAAAATTTTCGCCGGAGGGGAAACCTTCTTCATCTCTCTCACCGCTGGGTTTTATCTCGCGCCCGCGAGAGGTGACGGAATCAACCGGGGATCGCCTCAAAGAAGCGAAAAAAATTCAAAGAAACCCGCCATTTTCTGATCATGGATGAGGGCGCCTTGCTCCTAGCTGAACATTGCAATCGAATGCAATGTCGCCCTTGTTCGCGAATCACCTGCCCGCTTCGACGATCAGATGTCGCCGCTGAAGGTGTCGCACTGGGCAGGGTCGCCGGAGTCGTAGCCCCGACGCAGCCAAGCCACGCGCTGGGCGCTGGTGCCGTGGGTGAAGCTGTCCGGCACCGGCCGGCGCCCGGCGTCCTTCTGCAGCGTGTCATCGCCGATCGCGGCGGCAGCGCGCAGGCCTTCCTCAAGATCGCCAGTTTCCATCAGACCGGTACGGCGTCCCCACACCCCTGCGTAGCAATCGGCCTGCAGCTCGATGCGGACCTGCAGCGCATTGGCTTGTGCTTCGCCCAGCTGCTGCTGCTTTTTGTTCACATCATCCAGTCGGCCCTCCAGATGCTGGACATGATGCGCGACTTCATGGGCGATCACATAGGCCTGGGCGAAGTCGCCCGGCGCGCCGAAGCGCTGCTGCAGTTCCCGGAAGAAATCCGTGTCGAGATAAATCTTCTCGTCGAGCGGGCAGTAGAATGGTCCCATGGCCGATTGCGCCGCCCCGCAGCCCGAGCGCCCGCTTTGCGCGTAGAAGGAGAGGATGGTGGGCTTGTAGGTCTGGCCACTCTGCCGGAAGAGATCGCCCCAAACCCGTTCGGTGGTGTTGAGCACCTTGAGCGAGAAGCTCTGCATCTGTGTCAGCTCTCCCTCCTGACCCGTAGGAGCGCCCTGCTCGGTCGCCGGCTGGGAGGTATCTCCGCCGGTCAGCAGCCCGCCGCCGCTGAAGCTGATGAAGGCGAACACGGCGAGCGCGATTACCACCCCGCCGCAGCCGAAGCGGCTGCCGATCATCGGCAGCAACATGCCGAGCAGATTGCCGCCCCCGCCGCCGAAACCGCCCCCGCCGCCACGCTGGATCTCGTAGTTGCTGCTTTCCCGTTCGTCGTCGAGCCGCATTCTCGTCCCTTCCCCAGCGCGTGCTTGCATGATCACGCCATGATCGATGTGTCGGGAAATTCTCCCCGCTGCGACGGTGAAATGCAACAAGGCTAGGAACTATCCCAACGCCCCGGCAATTCTGTGGGGATCGCGACATCCGGTCCCCGCTCGGCGCTGGTGGACGGCCGGGGAATGGGATATTGCATCGCACCATGGATATGCCGACTCCGCGTCGCCGCGGCGGCCATGCGCCGCTCCCTTTGCCCGATCAGGTCGCACTGGTCCTCCAGGGCGGAGGCGCGCTGGGATCGTATCAGGCCGGCGTGATCGAGCGGCTGGCGGCGCTTGGCATCGGGATCGACTGGGTCGCGGGCATCTCCATCGGCGCCGTCAATGCCGCCATCATCGCCGGCAACACGCCCGATCAATGGGTGACGCGTCTGACCGAGTTCTGGACTCTCGTCAGCAGCGGCCTACCGAACATTTGCCTGCCCGAGGACGATCATCTGCGCGAGGGCGCACATCTCGCCGCCGCCGGCGCCGTGCTGCTCGGGGGCGTACCAGGTTTCTTCCGCCCGCATTTTCTGCAGCCCCTATGGGCGCCGCCCGGCACGACGGAAGCGATCAGCTATTACGACACGGCGCCCTTGCGCGAGACGCTGGACGGGCTGGTCGACTGGGACCGGGTCAATCACGGTCCCATGCGGTTTTCCATTGGCGCAGTGGATATCGAGAACGGCAATTTCGTCTATTTCGACAATCAGGACCCGCAATGGCGGGGCCGGATCGATGCCCGCCATGTCATGGCTTCCGGTGCCCTGCCGCCGGGACTCCCGCAGGTGGAGATTGACGGCCGCCATTATTGGGATGGGGGCCTGGTCTCCAATACCCCGCTCAGTCATGTCCTCGAGCACCAGTCCGGTGATCTGCTGATCTTCCAGGTCGATCTCTTCCCGGCAGAAGGGCCGCTGCCGCGCGAAATGAGCGATGTCTGGTCGCGGCAAAAGGATATTCAATATTCCAGCCGCACCCGGCAGGTGACGGACCGCTTCCTGCGTACCCGGCGGGAGCATGAGGCGATCCGCGCGCTGCTGGATCGCTTGCCGCAGGACGTCGCCCAAACATCCGAGGCGCGGCGGCTGGCGGGGATGATCGAGGAAGGATCGGTCAACATCATCCATCTCATCCACCGCCTGCGCGCCTGGCACAGCGGCGCGCGCGATTTCGAGTTTTCGCGCCGCACGATGCTGGATCACTGGGCGCAGGGCGATGCTGCCGTCGCCGCCGTGCTCTCGCACGGGACCCAGCTTATCGCGGAAAACATCGTCAGTGGCCGCAGCGCAACCTTCGACCTCGCGCTGACCGGTCAGATCAAGGAGAAGCAGGCATGAGTTTGAAGGGCAAGACAGCGCTGATCACCGGCTCCACATCAGGCATCGGCCTTGCTTATGCCAAGTCGCTGGCGGCCGAGGGCGTCAACCTCGTCATCAACGGCTTTGGCGATGCAGACGCCATCGAGAAGGAGCGGCTGGCGCTGGAGCAGGCGAGTGGTGCGAAGGCGATCTATTCCGGCCATGATCTCACCAAGCCGGAGGAGATCGAGGCGATGATGGCGCAGGCGGCGGAGGCCTTTGGCGGCGTCGACATCCTCATCAACAATGCCGGCACCCAGCATGTCGCGCCCGTTGAGGAATTCCCGCTCGACAAGTGGAGCCTCATCATCAAGCTCAATCTGGAATCCGCCTTCCACACCACCCGGCTTGCCGTGCCCTATATGAAGCAGCGCAAATGGGGCCGGATCATCCAGACCGCCTCTGCGCATAGCCTCGTCGCCTCGCCGTTCAAGTCGGCTTATGTGACGGCCAAGCACGGCCTTGCCGGCTTCACCAAGACGATCGCGCTGGAGTTGGCGACCTTTGGCATCACCGCCAACTGCATCTCGCCGGGCTATGTCTGGACCCCGCTGGTCGAGGGCCAGATTCCGGACACGATGAAAGCGCGCAACATGACGCGCGAGCAGGTGATCAACGATGTTCTGCTGGCTGGCCAGCCGACCAAGGAGTTCGTGACGGTGGAGCAGGTCGCCGCCATCGCGATGTTCCTCTGCTCGGATCCCGCGAGCAACATTACCGGCGCGAACATCAGCGTGGATGGCGGCTGGACCGCTGCCTGAGGGCTAGAATTACGACAGCTAGATAGAAGTGCGTGCTCCTGCGCAGGCAGGAGCCCAGGGCGCAGCCGCATGTCCTTGCCGCCCTAGGCTCCTGCCTGCGCAGGAGCACTAATCGCAATTTTAGTTGTGGTGGGGAACGGGGGGGGCTTACCCCCAAACGTCCTTGGCCCCTCCCTGGGGGAGGGAGGGGCCGTCGGGGACTGTGGGAGAGTATCAGCGCCGTGGGAGAGTAACGCTGATGAGGACTGTATAGCCCCCACTTGTCACGAGACTTTGTCGCAATCGGCGGAGTTTGTATCAATGTGTCGCAGCCGACGCGACGGGCTCAGTTACCGCTGCCGCCCAGCACGTTGATCGTGAAGGCCAGTACGCCCAGATTGAAGACAAAGGCGGCGAGGCAGTGGATCGTCGCCACGCGCCGGACCGAGGTGGAGGTCACCGCCACGTCCGAGGTCTGGAACGTCATGCCCAGCGTGAAGCTGAAGTAGACGAAATCCCAATAGGTCGGCTCCTTGGTGCCGGGAAAGTCGAAGCCGCGCGCGTCCGCGCCGCCCTCGTCATCTGTGTCGCCCTCGCTCCGCACGTAGAACATATGGACATAATGGAGCGCGTAGACCATGTTCGAGAAGATCCACGCCAGCGCCAGGGTGGCGATGACCAGCGCCATGGCCTCGACGCCGGGATCGTGCCGGTTCTCAAGTTCGGAGAAGATTGCGACGAGCACCACCAGCGAGACCGCGCCGGTGATCCCCAGCAGCAAGGTGCGATTGGCATCGTTCCGCGCAGCCGACTGGCGCATCTGATCCGGCCCGGCGCGGGCCAGCAAAGGCCAGACGGACAGCAGAAAGATGCCGGCCGCGATATCGAATCCCGCCATCATGGCATGACGCCAGCCCAAGACCGGATGCAGCAGCGGCAGGCTGACAAGCAGGATCGCCGCAAAAGCGAGGAAGCGTATGGGCGCAAGGCGCCGTCCAAGGTCAAGAGCCATCGGTGCGACTATAGCGGGCGAAATTGCCTGCCGAACCTTGTTTCTTCATCTGCTAGCGCCGGCGCGCATCGCCTTTCGGGCTTACCAATCCCTGACTTTCCCGTTCTACAACCCAAGTCACGTCCAGGCCCTTCTATGCGCCAAGGTTAGGAACTTTAGCAGAGTACGGCTTGGCTCCGCAGAATTCGGGCGCATCCAATGACGCCCGCATTCCGCCTAATGCAACCCGCGCCTCAGAGCTTGCTCGTCAACTCCGGCACGATCTGGAACAGGTCGCCCACCAGTCCGACGTCGGCCACTTGGAAAATCGGCGCATCCTCGTCCTTGTTGATGGCGATGATGGTCTTGGAGTCCTTCATGCCGGCGAGGTGCTGGATGGCGCCGGAAATGCCGACGGCGATGTAGACGTCCGGCGCCACGATCTTGCCGGTCTGGCCGACCTGATAGTCATTGGGCACGAAGCCCGCGTCCACCGCCGCCCGCGAGGCGCCGACGGCGGCGCCGAGCTTGTCGGCCAGCGGCTCGATGAGCGCCTTGTAATTTTCGCCGCTGCCGACGCCACGACCGCCCGAAACGATCACCTTGGCGCTGGTCAGCTCAGGCCGCTCCGAGGCTGCCACCTCGGCGGACACGAAGCGCGCGGTGCCGGCATCGCCGGTGCCGGACACGGCCTCCATCGGGGCCGATCCGCCCTCGGGCGCCGCCTTGTCGAAGGCGGTGCCGCGCACGGTGATCACCAGCTTGGCGTCGCTCGTCTTCACCTGCGCGATGGCGTTGCCGGCATAGATCGGGCGCGTGAACGTGTCCGGCCCATCAACCGCGATGATGTCCGAAATCTGCATCACGTCGAGCAAGGCGGCGACGCGCGGCGCGATGTTCTTGCCGGTGGTGGTGGCAGGCGCAAGGAAGGCGTCGTGATGCCCCATGAGATCGACGATCAGCGGCGCGACATTCTCCGGCAGCTGATGCTCCAACGCGGCGTCGTCGGCGAGATGAACCTTGGTCACGCCCGCGATCTTCGCGGCCTGCTCGGCCACGGCGGCGCAGCCCTTGCCTGCGACCAGCAGATGCACCTCGCCCAGCTTGGCAGCGGCGGTCACGACCGGCAGGGTCGCATCCTTGAGGGTGGCATTGTCATGCTCGACCAGAACCAGTGTCTTCATTATCCTGTCCCTTCATCCGCATCCCGTTCGCTTCGAGCGAAGTCGAGAAGCGTTGTGCGCGGCGTGTCTCGACTTCGCTCGACACGAACGGAAAAGTGATCGGTCGCTCAGGCGACCCCAAGCACCTTCAGCTTCTCCACCAGCTCATCGACGCTGTTCACCTTCACGCCCGCCTGCCGCTTGGCCGGCTCGGTCACCGTCAGTGTCGTCAGCCTCGGCGTCATGTCCACGCCGTAGTCGGCCGGCGTCTTCTGCGCGAGCGGCTTGGACTTGGCCTTCATGATGTTGGGCAGCGAGGCATAGCGCGGCTCGTTCAGGCGCAGATCGGTCGTCACGATGGCCGGCAGCTTGAGCGCCACCGTTTCCAGCCCGCCGTCCACTTCGCGCGTCACGTTCGCCGTATCGCCCGAGACCTCGACCTTGCTGGCGAAGGTGCCCTGCGCCCAGCCGAGCAGCGCGGCGAGCATCTGGCCGGTCTGGTTGCTGTCATCGTCGATCGCCTGCTTGCCGAGAATCACCAGCCCCGGCTGCTCCTCATCGACAATCGCCTTCAGGAGCTTGGCCACCGCCAGCGGCTCGGCCACGCCCTCATGCGTGATCAGGATCGCGCGGTCCGCGCCCATGGCCAGTGCCGTGCGCAGCGTCTCCTGCGACTTCGCCTCGCCGATGGAGACCGCGACGATCTCGGTCGCGACGCCCTTTTCCTTCAGGCGAATGGCTTCCTCGACGGCAATCTCGTCAAAGGGGTTCATGCTCAGCTTGACGTTGGCAAGGTCCACACCGGACCCGTCCGCCTTCACGCGCGGCTTGAGATTGTAATCGAGCACCCGTTTTACGGGGACGAGGATTTTCATCTGCGCTCTCCTTAAGACATTCAAATGTTAGTTGACGTTCACGTTAACGTCAACCGTGCGCGAGACTGGCGAATTCCGCCATGAGGGGTTGGAACTGCTCCATGGGCGGGAAGGTCTCGAAGCTGTGTCTGGCTTTCGTGACCGCCCAGGGCAGCGCTTCCGAGGTATAGGTTTCGAGGAAGGGTGGGTCCGTCGGTGGCACGTCCAGCAGGGTCGTGCGCACGTTGACGATCTCGTCCATGCCGTCCGGCCGCGTGAACACCCAGCTCAGGCAATGGTCGCAGAAGAAATGCCGGGTTGCCCCGTGCAATCCACCGATCACCGGCTCCCCGGCGATTACCTCGAAACCGGTGGAGAGATAGCAGCTACTCAGCGAGAAGGCGCTCGCCGTCATCAGCTGGCAGCCGCGGCAGTGGCAGGCCGCCGTGAATAGCGGCGCTCCGGTCACCCGGAAGCGCAGCTTGCCACAACGGCAACCGCCCTCTGCCGCGCCCTGCATCAGGCCAGTGCCTTCACCTCGGCCACGATCTTCTTGGCGGCATCGCCCAGATCGTCGGCCGGCACGATGGCGAGGCCGGAATTGGCGAGGATTTCCTTGCCCTGCGCCACATTGGTGCCCTCAAGCCGCACAACCAGCGGCACCGAGAGATTCACTTCCTTGGCCGCTGCGACAATGCCCTCGGCAATGATATCGCAGCGCATGATCCCGCCGAAGATGTTGACCAGAATGCCCTTCACTGCCGGGTCGGAGAGGATGATCTTGAACGCCGCCGTCACCTTCTCCTTGGAGGCGCCGCCGCCCACATCGAGGAAGTTGGCCGGGAACATGCCATTGAGCTTGATGATGTCCATCGTCGCCATGGCAAGGCCCGCACCGTTGACCATGCAGCCGATGTCGCCATCCAGCTTGATGTAGGCGAGGTCGTACTTGCTCGCTTCCAGTTCGGCGGGGTCTTCCTCGGTCTCGTCGCGCAGGTCCATCAGGTCCGGGTGGCGGAACAGCGCATTGCCGTCGAAGCCGACCTTGGCGTCGAGCACCTGGATCTTGCCGCCGGCGATGGCGAGCGGGTTGATCTCGATCTGGCTGGCATCGGTGCCGAGGAACGCCTTGTAGAGCGCGCCGGCGACCTTGCTGGCCTGCTTGGCGAGATCACCGGAAAGCTCCAGCGCGGCAGCCACGCGGCGGCCATGATGCGGCATGAAGCCGGTCGCCGGGTCGATGGTGATGGTGTGGATCTTCTCGGGCGTGGAGTGCGCCACTTCCTCGATGTCCATGCCGCCCTCGGTCGAAGCGACCATGGCGATGCGGCCGCTGGCGCGGTCCACGAGGAGGGCGAGGTAGAATTCCTTTTCGATGTCGACGCCATCGGTGATGTAGAGGCGGTTGACCTGCTTGCCGGCCTCACCGGTCTGGATGGTCACCAGCGTGTTGCCGAGCATGTCCTTGGCATGCGCCTCGACTTCCTCGATCGTCTTGGCCAGCCGCACGCCACCCTTGGCATCCGGACCCAGCTCCTTGAACTTGCCCTTGCCGCGTCCGCCCGCGTGGATCTGCGCCTTCACCACATAGAGCGGGCCGGGGAGCGACTTGGCGGCCTCGACGGCTTCCGCCACGGTCAGCGCGGCATGGCCGGCGGGGACGGGGGCGCCAAATTTCGCGAGCAGTTCCTTGGCCTGATATTCATGGATGTTCATGGGTGCAGTATCCTGAGCCTGAGAAGAGGTTGGCCGCGCCATAGCCCAAGCCGACGCCGGCGTAATTTGCAAAGTTGCAAAATCGACGGTTCGGATACGCTATTTACACGTGGACCAGTGCCCCCTCGGAGCAGGGCGTCGCAAGTCTGATTGGCTGGAAGACGTCAGGTCTGTGCGTCAGATCGCGCAGCTAATGGCCGATGCTGTAGCCGCCCGCAGGATTTCTGGATCGCCCAGCGTACTCAGGTGGCGGACCATTTCGCTCACCGTCGTCCGGTTGGGGTCGATGCCGCGTCCATCGGTCAGCGTCGCGATCCGGCGAAGCTGCGCATTGCTCAGGCGATCCGTGAGGGTGCGCGCCATGCAGCCGGCCATCGGCTCGCTGAGGCCAGCGCGCACGAGCCCTGTGCGAATGCGACTTTCCGGCGTCGCGCAGCTGCTCAACAAAATGGCTGCGGGCAGGGCGAGGGCGGCAAGCGCGCGGGCGGAGGTGAGCTTCATGCGCGGGAGATTAGCCGGCCAGGCGGCTCATGCCTAGAGCCTGCGTTTCGGCTGCTCTGTCTTGGCGCACAGGCGGGCGCAGCAGCCTCGGTGTGCGTGCCTGCGTGCTGGTCAGCCCGGCCCCGACCGGTTACACATCCGCCGCATCCTCCCTGCTGGAATGCGCACCATGATCGAGATGTTTTTCACCCGTTTCGCCAGCCGCATGGCGAGCTGGACGGGCCAGCCATTTACCTTCGTTCTCGCCTTGGGCATCATCGTCATATGGGGGATCAGCGGGCCGCTCTTTCAGTGGTCCGATACTTGGCAGCTGGTGATCAACACCGGCACGACCATCGTGACCTTCCTCATGGTGTTCCTGATCCAGAATGCCCAGAACCGCGACGCGAGCGCGATGCAGGTCAAGCTGGACGAGCTTATCCGCGCCATCGAGTCCGCGCAGAATGGCTATATCGGAATCGAGCATCTCACCGATGCGCAGATTTGCAGCCTGCGCGATGCGTTGGAGAAGGAAATCGACGCGGTGCCGGAATTGATCGCCCAGCGCCAAGTCGAGCTGAACAGGCTGATCGAGCGGCGCTGACAAAGCAAAACGGGCGCCATTCGGGCGCCCGTTTTATGTGGAGGACTGAGCGCTTAGCTCGGCATGGCCTGTGGATCGACCGGCCAGGGATGGGCCTTTGCGGGCTTCGAAACATCCGGCGACGCCGAAGCATTGGCTTGCGCCTTGCCGGACGACAGCGATTTGCCGATCCCCTGCCGGGCCGTATCCGTCTCGGACGTCTGGCGATGTTCCGCCAGCTTGTCCTTCAGCTCTTGAGCGCGCTTGCGGGCGCGATCCTTATACGGCTCGAGGCGTCCCTCATCGTTCATCTTCTTGAGCTTCGAGCCGATGAAGGCGGCGACCGCTCCATAGAAAAATGTTTTCAGCATGATGCTCTCCTGATTTGCAAAATGTTGCGAAGTGCTGTCACGGCGTCGACCGGCAAGCCTTAACGGCAGCGCACCTCGCCGCGTTCGATGGCTCGACCAGCCACGGCGCCACCCGCAGCGCCGATGATCGTGCCGATCGTCTTGCTGCCGCCGGGCGCGATGATGTTGCCGAGAACGCCACCGGCAAGGCCGCCGATGATCGCGCCCCGCGTGCCGTCCGGCTTGCGGCAATAGTAGCCGCCTCGGTCGTCACGGTAGATCGGGTCATTGGCGCCCAGCACATAGCCATCATTGTTCGAGGCGTAGCCGGGGCCGCCGCCAAGGCCCATGTCGCTGCACCCTGCGAGGGTCATGGTCGCGGCTGCGAGCGCGATGGCCGGTGTGCGAAATCCTGCGAAAGTCATGTCCTTGCCTTTCTGTCGTCCTGCCCTTGTTGGCAGAGATAACGGCTGGAAGGCGAGGTTGTTCCGACGGCTCGCAGAACCTGTCCTGCTGCGCGCTCGCGTGCCGGATCAGCTCAGGCGATGTTCCAGCGTCACCTCGGCATTGAGCAGCTTCGAGACCGGGCAGGTCTTCTTCGCCTCTTCCGCGATCCGCGCAAACTCATCCGGGTCGATGCCGGGGACGGTGGCTTCCACCACCAGGTCCGAGCGGGTGATCGTAAAGCCGCCGTCGCCCTGTTCGAGCTTGACCGAAGCCTTGGTGTCGAGCGACCCGTCCGCATAGCCGGCGCGCTCCAGCGCGAAGGAGAGCGCCATGGTGAAGCAACCGGCATGGGCCGCCGCGATCAGCTCCTCGGGATTGGTGCCTGGCTCATCGCCGAACCGGGTGCCAAAGCCATAGGGCTGCTCCTTGAGCACGCCGGATTGGGTGGTGAGGCGGCCTTTGCCGGCCTTGCCCATGCCTTCATATTGAGCCGATGCTGTCCGGGTGGTCATATGCTGTCTCCTTGAACGCGTTGCGCAATATCGTTGAACGAACGCCCCCCGCGCTCGGTTGCCTAAAGGGCGGCGTGCCAGATCGTACCATCTTTGCTGGAGGATTTGGCGACAATGCATGGAGGCGGGGCGTCGCCCGCCAAAGATATGGGCCGGAGACTCCATGCGCTCCGGCCCATATGGGATCGATTGAGTGGACGATGCCCGCTCCTTACTGGCAGGCGAGAGTGCCGAGCCGGAACGTGCCGATGATCCGGGGGATCATTGGCAGGCGAGGCACTCGTCATAATCGGTGGACTCGCCCAGCTCGATCTTCTTGAGCTCGGCTGTGTTGTCCGCCTCCACGCCGCCCGCGAAGCCGGCGCGCTGGATGGACTTGGAGCGCAGATAATAGAGCGACTTCACGCCCAGCTCCCAGGCGCGGAAGTGGAGCATCAGCAGATCCCACTTCTCCACGTCGGCCGGGATGAACAGGTTCAAGGACTGCGCCTGATCGATGAACGGCGCGCGGTCGGCGGCCAGCTCGAGCAGCCAGCGCTGGTCGATCTCGAAGCTGGTCTTGAACGTGTCCTTCTCTTCCTGCGTCAAGAAGTCGAGATGCTGCACGCTGCCGCCCTTCTCGAGGATCGAGTTCCACACATTGGTCGAATCCTTGGACTTCGCCGCGAGGATTTTCTCGAGATAGGGGTTCTTGACGATGAAGCTGCCCGAGAGCGTCTTGTGCGTGTAGATATTCGCCGGGATCGGCTCGATGCACGCCGAAGTGCCGCCGCAGATGATGCTGATCGACGCGGTGGGGGCGATCGCCATCTTGCAGGAGAAGCGCTCCATCACGCCCTGATCGGCCGCGTCGGGGCAGGGGCCGCGCTCTTGCGCCAGCACCATCGAGGCCTCATTGGCCTTGGCGTTGATATGCTTGAATATGCGCAGGTTCCAGCTCTTGGCCATGGCGCCTTCGAATGAGATGCCGCGCGCCTGCAGGAAGCTGTGAAAGCCCATCACGCCGAGGCCAACGGACCGCTCGCGGCCGGCGGAATATTTCGCGCGGGCCATCTCGTCCGGGGCGCGGTCGATATAGTCCTGCAGCACATTGTCGAGGAAGCGCATGACGTCCTCGATGAACATCTTGTCGCCGTTCCACTCGTCCCAGGTTTCCAGATTGAGCGACGAAAGGCAGCACACGGCGGTGCGATCCTCGCCGAACTGGTCCTTGCCGGTCGGCAGGGTGATTTCCGAGCAGAGGTTGGAGGTGGAGACCTTCAGGCCCACGTCGCGATGATGCTTGGGCATCATCCGGTTCACCGTGTCCGAGAAGACGATATAGGGCTCGCCGGTCGCCAGCCGCGTCTCGACCAGCTTCTGGAAAAGCGAGCGCGCATCGACGGTGGCGCGCACGCTGCCGTCCTTGGGACTCCGCAGCTGGAACTCGGCGCCCTCACGCACCGCTTCCATGAACTCATCGGTGATGAGCACGCCATGATGCAGGTTGAGCGCCTTGCGGTTGAAGTCGCCCGATGGCTTGCGGATTTCGAGGAACTCCTCGATCTCCGGGTGCGAGACGTCCAGATAGCAGGCCGCCGAGCCGCGCCGCAGCGAGCCTTGGCTGATCGCGAGGGTGAGCGAATCCATCACGCGGACGAAGGGAATGATGCCGCTGGTCTTGCCGTTGAGGCCGACCGGCTCGCCGATGCCGCGCACGCTGCCCCAATAGGTGCCGATGCCGCCACCGCGCGAGGCGAGCCAGACATTCTCGTTCCAGGTGTTGACGATGCCTTCCAGGCTATCGTCCACGCTGTTGAGATAGCAGGAAATGGGCAGGCCGCGCCCGGTGCCGCCATTGGAGAGTACGGGCGTCGCGGGCATGAACCACAGCTTGGAGATATAATCGTAGATGCGCTGGGCGTGCGCCTCATCGTCGGCATAAGCCGCAGCAACGCGCGCGAACAGATCCTGATAGGATTCGCCGGGCAGCAGATAGCGATCCTTGAGCGTCTCCTTGCCGAACTCCGTCAGCAGGGCATCGCGCGTGGAATCGGTCACCACATCGAAGCGGCGGGCGTCGATGGTGTTCGATGCTGCCGCCTTCTTGGGCGCCTTTTCAGGCGCATCGCCTGTCCGCACAGTCTCCATGATGCCCTCGCTGGCCAGCGTTGCTTCTGCCAAACCTTCCGCCTGCAAATCCCGAAACTCCATGATTCAACCCCCAATGTTCTTGCTTCGTTCGGTTTCGTCAAGCCTTGGCCGGAGAGACCTCAAATTCGGATGTCGGCGGGAACTTCCGCCGGGTTACGCGCCTTGGCGCGCTATCCAGAACATCACGAAGCACAATCTATAGCGTAGCCCCCGGACCCCTAACACTATTGATAGTGCCACAGATGATTGCGGATGCAAGGTATAATGGCGATCGCGGGGCCGCATTTCATCGACGAAATGACTCGGTTGGGCGATGTCTGCTTATGCTGCAGTGCAGCGACGCGCGGTCCTGCGCGGGCTTGCCGGAAAGCAAGCGCAGAAAGCGGGCCGGAAAAATAAAGATGTGGAAAAGGCCGGCCATCGGGACGGGCCTGGCGACGTGCACCGAATGCGCGCCCTCGTGATGCTGGCAAATCCGCCGAGGCCGCCTTATGGATCGGGCGAAGAGTCAGGCACAGAGGATTGTCGGCATGTCCCAAGGCATCATCATGATCATCGGCGCAATCGCGCTCATCATTCTGCTGGTGTGGGTTTTCCGGTCACGATTCGGAGCGGCGGACCATATCGATACCTCGGCCACCACCGTGGGCGCGGTGACGGAAGCGGCACGCAACATCGCCGAAGAGGTCGCGCATAAGTTCGAGGGCAAGTCGGAACCGCAGACGGCCGCAGCCGCGACGACACCGATCCCGGATGACTCCCTCGCAGCCCCGGCCCCGGCGGCGACAACGCCCAACGCCATCGGCATCCCTGCCGCCGTGGGCGCGCCGGACAATCTGCGCCTGCTCAAGGGCGTCGGGCCAAAGCTCGCTGCGCTGCTGACGGAGCTCGGGATTACCCGCTTCGACCAGATCGCCGGCTGGAACGCGGCGGACATCGCGACGGTCGATGCCAATCTGGGCACGTTCAAGGGCCGCATCGTGCGCGACAATTGGGTGGAGCAAGCCGGCTTCCTTGCGCGCGGTGACACTGCCGGCTTCGAGGCGCGGTTCGGCAAGCTGAACGGCCCCGGCAACAGTTGAACGGACCCCCATTCTGACCGATCATCCTTCCAAGGCGGCGCCCGGCGTCGCGGCGCAAAGCGCGTCCGCCCCCTCGCACCTTCCGCTCGGGCATGTCCTGTTGCTGGCCGCGCTGACGGCGACCTTGCCCGCGGCAATCGAGGGCGTCTCGCCCGCTTTGCCGGCCATTGCGAGCGGCCTCGGCGCCGACCCCACTCATATGCCGACGGCGATGAGCGCGTTCGTGATCAGCTTCGCTATCGCGCAGCTGCTGGGCGGCATGTGCGCGGATGCGCTGGGCCGCCGGCCGGTGGTTATCGGCGGGTTGCTGCTATTTACGCTGGCCGGCCTGTTAGGGGCATTTGCGGAGAGCTTCCCGATGCTGCTTGCTGCCCGTGCGCTGCAGGGCGTCGGGGCGGCCGCAGCGGTGCTGCTGGCCCGCACGATGGTCCGCGATCAGCTTGGCCGGGAGGATGCCGCACGCGCTCTGGCGCTGATCGGCATTATCATGGGGTTCACTCCCGCGTTGGCACCACTCATCAGCGGCGTTCTGGTGGCGACAGGCGGCTGGCGTGCGCCCTTGGTCGCGCTGGCCGTGATGGGTGGTGTGCTGGTCATCGTGACGACCCTGCGCTTGCCGGAAACACTGGCACGCGAAGAGCGGCTCCCTTTTGATCTGCGCGCCTTGTTCCGCACCCTGTCAGGCCTTGCCCGGTCGCGCGCGTTGATGGCCTACATCATCGCGAACGCCTTTGCTTACAGCGGCATCCTGCTGTTTTCTTCCGCCGCGCCGCAAGTGATCATCGATTATCTCGGCGTCTCGGCTGCCGGCTATGCGGCAATGCTCTCGCTGGCGACGGCCGGGTTCATCGCCGGCAATTTCCTATCCTATCGTCTCGTCCGTCGCCTGGGCGTGGATGGCACCTTGCGGGTCGGCGTGCTGTTTCAGGCGGCCGGGCCGCTGCTCATGCTGCTCGCCGTCTCTGTGTGGCCGCACATATGGGTCGCGCTGGTGATCCCGCAGATGCTCTATACCATGGGTTGGGGCATCGTGCAGCCGCAGACGCAGGCCGGCGCCTTGTCCACCCATCCGCACAGCATCGGTCAGGCCTCGGCCTTGCTGGGTTTCGTCCAGCTCGCGCTGGCCGGCCTGATCGTGGCGATCTTTTCGCGCGTGACAGCAGGAGAGCCGGTTTCGCTCGCTCTGGCCCTGATGGTTTGCGGCGGCATGGCGACGGTGTGCGCCTGGCATCTGGTGCCGCGCCAACGCGGCTGAGCCTTCAGGCTGCGATGGTGAGCGGCGCAGCCAGCGGCGGCTGATAGATCAGTTCGATGACGCCCCAATGCTGGCCCGCAATGGAGAGCGGCGCCACCACCTGCTTGAACAGCCCGCTTCTGCCCTGCGCCAGCGGGCGCCGGCTTGTCCGCACGGTGAACGGCCGGGTCGTCCGCGCCAGCGCGCGCATGTGGGGCGCATTGAGCATCTGCCCCTGCTGGCCCTGATCGCTCGCCTGCTCCAGGGCCGCTGACGGTTGCTCCATCCCCTGTATGGACAGAGCAAGCGCGCAAAAGGCATTGCGGTCGAGGCAGTTGAAGCCGACCAGCCCCGGCAACTGCCGCGCACCCTCCCGCCAGCCTGCCGCGATCCGCGCGATCAGAGGCTGGGCAGGATGGCTGAACAGCGGCGGATTGCTGCCCGCCAGCGGCTCATAATCGTCCGTGAAGATCTGATCGGCCGTGATCTCGCCGGCTGCGATGGCCTCCTCGACGGCAGAGGCCATGGCCGCCGCCGCTTCGGACGCAAAGCGGATATAAGGCGAATCCGGGATGTCGACACCGCTTTCGGCGAGATACTGGAGCAGCTGGTTGGTGTCCTCGCTCACGTCGATGACGCGCGTGGATAGCCGCTGGAGGCCGATGGCATTGTCGATGGAAGCATCGGCGAGGTCGGAGAGGCCGGTGCGGATTTCGCCGACCGAGCCGAGGATAGCGTGGATGTTGGCCGACACCGCCTCGCTGTTGCCGGAGAGGCCGAGGATCAGATCCCGCAACCGCGCGACCAGCGCGGCGATCTCGCCCGAGGCGGCGTGGGCACCATTGGCCTTTTCCGCGCCTTGAGCGATTCGATCGAGCATGGTCTGCGCTTCGTTGCGCAATTCGCGGATCGATCCTTCGATCTGCTGCGTGGCGAGGGCCGTCTCCTGTGCCAGCTTCTTCACTTCCGCCGCCACCACCGCGAAACCCCGTCCGGCGTCGCCGGCGCGGGCGGCCTCGATGGCCGCGTTGAGCGCGAGCAGGTTGGTCTGGCCGGCAATGCCGCTGATCACCTTGCTGGTGTCGCTCACGCTGGCAAGGGCGAGATTGAACCCGTCCAGCCGCTCGTGAATGCGGGAGACCTGATCGATCAGATCCAGCACATTCTGCGAGGCGGAGGCAAGCTGCGTGCTCGAATCATCGACCACCTTGCGCGCGGTGCTGGCCTGCGCGCGGGCCTGATCGGCATTGTCGCCTACGTCATCGCCCATCTGGCCCAGCGCGATCGCGGCATCTTCGAGCGTTTCGAGCATGGATGCCTGATCGGTGACGCGGTCGGCCAGCTCGGCAATGTCCACCTGCAGGTCGAGCGTGCGCAGGCCGAGCGCGCCGGTATGCTCGGCGACATGTAAGATCGTCGTTTCCAGCCGGTTCGTCATGTTCACGCGCTTTTGTCTCCCGCTCAAAGGGCGGTTTAGGAACAAGCGGTTAAAATGACGTTGTGCAGTGCGGTATTAAGAGCCGCCGCGTCAACCTTGGGCGCCGAGCAGCGCCAGCACCACCGCGCTCACCACCAGCAGCAGGCCGATCACTTCGCTCCGGCGCAGGCGCTCGCGCAGATAGAAATGCGCGAAGCTGAGCGTGAACACGACCTCGCTCTGGCCGACGATCCGCACCAGCGCCACCGGTGCCGTCGCAAAGCCGGTGAACCAGCAGGCCGAACCGAGCGCGGACAGAAAGCCGACCTGCCCCGAGACGCGCCATGTCTCGAACACCCGGCGCACCTGTTCGGGCTCGCGCCACAGCAGGTAGCCGCCCTGCATCACCGTCTGCAGCGCAACGGTGATGACCAGCACCGTCAGCGCGGCCGAAATAGGGTCGGGCGTGGTCACGTCCATCGTCGCGCGCCGAATGGCGATCGCGGTGAGCGCGAAGAAGAAGCCCGATGCGATTCCGTAGCGCGCAGCGGGCTGGCCAAGCGCGCGCAGAAAATCGCCCGCGCTCATCCGCTTGCCGCCGGTCGAGAGCAGCATGACGCCCACCACGCCAATGGCGATGCCGATCCAGGCCAGCAGGCTCAGCCTCTCGCCCAGCAGCAGAATGGAGAGTAGCGCGCCCTGCGCGGCTTCCGTCTTGGAGTAGGCGGTGCCGACGACGAAATTGCGATGATGGAAGGCCATCAGCAGCAAGTTCGTCGCCAGTATCTGCGCCAGTCCGCCCAATGCGCTATAGATGACGGTGGCGCTGGAGAAGGCCGGGAACAGCCCGTCCCGCAGCAGGGCGTGATAGCCCAGCATCAGCGCTGCCGCGAAGGGCAGGCCGTAGAGATAGCGCACAAGGCCAGCGGCATTCACGGACATCATCTGCCCGACGCGCCGCTGCACGGCCGTCCGCCACGCCTGAAGCAGGCCGGCCAGCAGCGTCGCCGGCAGCCAGATCGGCGAAGAAATCAACGCTGCGCCCTATGCCGGGTCAGGTTCATGCTTTCTCCAGCAGGCCTTCCCGGGCGATCTTCTCCTGCCAAACGAGCGGCGCGAGCTGGTGGACGTTGTTGCCTTCGCTATCCACCGCGACGGTGACGGGGAAGTCCTGCACCTCGAACTCGTAGATCGCTTCCATGCCCAGATCCTCGAAGCCGACGACCTTGCTGCCCTTGATCGCCCGCGCGACGAGATAGGCCGCGCCGCCGACTGCCATCAGATAAGCGCTCTTGGCCTCCTTGATCGCCTCGGTCGCCGCCGGGCCGCGCTCGGCCTTGCCGACGCAGGCGAGCAGGCCCTGGTCGAGCATCATGCGCATGAACTTGTCCATGCGGGTCGCGGTCGTGGGGCCAGCCGGGCCGACCACTTCCTCGCCGACCGGATCGACAGGGCCGACATAATAGATGACGCGACCCTTGAACTCGACCGGAAGTTGCTCGCCGCGCGCCAGCATGTCCTGAATGCGCTTGTGGGCGGCATCGCGGCCGGTGAGCATCTTGCCGTTGAGCAGCAGGCGGTCGCCCTGCTTCCAGCTCTGCACCATCTCGGGCGTGAGCGCATCGAGATCGACGCGGATCGCTTCGGCGCTCGGCTTCCAGTCCACCTTGGGCCATTCATCGAGCTTGGGCGCTTCCAGATAGGCCGGGCCGGAGCCATCGAGCGAGAAATGCGCGTGGCGCGTGGCGGCGCAATTGGGGATCATCGCCACTGGCTTGCCAGCGGCATGGCAGGGCGCGTCGAGGATCTTGACGTCGAGGATCGTGGCAAGCCCGCCCAGACCCTGCGCGCCGATGCCGAGCGCATTCACCTTGTCGAAAATCTCGATGCGCAGCGCCTCGATATCCGTCTGCGGCCCGCGCGCCTTGAGGCTCGCCATGTCGATCTGCTCCATCAGCGCCTTCTTGGCGAGGTGGACGCAATGCTCGGCCGTGCCGCCGATGCCGATGCCGAGCATCCCCGGCGGGCACCAGCCGGCGCCCATTTGCGGCAGCATTTCAAGCACCCAGTCGACGATATTGTCAGCCGGGTTCATCATCTTGAACTTGGACTTGTTCTCGCTGCCGCCGCCCTTGGCCGCGACATCGACATGGACATGATGGCCGGGCACCATTTCGACATGCAGCACGCAGGGCGTGTTGTCCTTGGTGTTCCGCCTCGTGAAGGCGGGGTCGGCCAGCACGGATGCGCGCAGCTTGTTCTCGGGGTTGAGATAAGCGCGACGCACGCCCTCGTCGACGACCTCCTGCAGCGACTTGCTGGTGTCGTCGAGGCGGCAATCCATGCCCCACTTCACGAACACGTTGACGATGCCGGTATCCTGGCAGATCGGGCGATGGCCCTCGGCGCACATGCGGCTGTTGGTCAGGATCTGCGCAATGGCGTCCTTGGCGGCCGGGCCTTGCTCGGCTTCATAGGCGGTGCCCAGCGCGCGGATATAATCCATCGGGTGATAATAGCTGATGAACTGAAGCGCATCGGCGACGCTTTCGATCAGGTCGGCGGTCTTGATGGTCACGGTCATGGCGCGCGTGAGACTCCCGGCAAATGGCAAGGAAAGGCGGTTTGGATGCCGCGCGCTATACGCCTTTGCCCTGCGCAGGCAAGCGCTCGACGCCGTTGCGGCGCCGGCCGATCCGCGCAATAACCGCTCAGCGGCGCGCGCTCATGACGCCGCAGGCAGGAAGGATGCATCTATGTTCCGGATCATCGGCTATATCGTCGTCGGCCTCATCGTTGGCGTCTTCGCGCGCTTCTTCTATCCCGGCGCCGTGGACCTCGGCTGGATCGCCACGATCCTGCTCGGCATCGGCGGTGGCATCATCGGCGGCTTCGTCGCGGGGCTGATGGATGGCAAGAGCGGCAACTTCCGCCCGGTCGGCTTCATCGGCTCCGTGCTCGGTGGGATGCTGCTGATCTTCATCGTGCGATCATTGAGCTAGGCGCGGTCAAGCCTAGGAACCGCCTTGTATTCCTGTGAAAACAGGAACCCAGGGCACAACCGTTGTCCCCCGCCGCCCTGGGCTCCTGCTTCCGCAGGAGCACCGCGTCATCGGTAAGGGGTAACGCCGATTATTCGGCCGCGCTCGAACTGTTAAGTGGCGCAAACAGGGGCAGCGCGGCCACGTCATCCGGCGCAAGGGTGAGCCCGAAGACATCCGCCAGGCCCACGCGATACTTTTCCGGCGTGGTTATTTCGCGCACCTCGCGAATAGGCCCACGCGCGATAGACAGATCACGCTCGGTCAGCGCGGCAAAGCCGTCGGGCAGGACGATGCTGACAATGTGCAGGGTCGTAAAGCGCGAGGCCGCCCGCGTGGAGGTCCAGTGGTTGCACTGCTCCAGATCGATGGGTGCCACCGGATCGAGGTGAAACGCATATTGTGGTTGCCAGTCGTCGGTCTCAGCGCTGCGCCCGTCGGTAGAGGCCGTCGGGCCGGCGCGCTCCAGCAGCCATTCGCCGAGGACGTCGCCGGGCTGGCCGGTCCGGCGCAGGCGATGGCTGGCCCCGTCGGGCGTCGTGGCCTCGGCGCCGTCCTGCAAGGGCAGGGGCGGCACGAAACTGCCGCCAAATCCGGCATCGGCCACCCAAGGCTGGCCTTCGATCTCAAGCAGCAACAGCGTATGCGTGCGCGGCGGGATGTCGCCGGGCGCCGCGCCGAGCAACACCCGCGCGAGCAGCGGCCTGGCCGGCAGGCCAAGCGTGCCCAGCATGTCGGCAAACAGCCGGTTTTGCTCGAAGCAATAGCCCCCGCGCCGCCGGGTGACGAGCTTGTCGAACACGCTGTCCCCATCGATCAGGATCGGGCGGGCCAGGCGGACATCCAGATTCTCGAACGCGATGCGCCGGCGCTGCGCCGCCTGAAGAATGGCGAGGCCGTCGGCATCGGGCGCCGGCGCGGACTCAAGGCCGAGGCGGGCCAGATAGGCGTCGAGGCGGGCGGCGGCGGTCATGGCAGGCTCGCCCCGGTCAGGCCGCGTCGAGGCTATCGAGCGCCTCGCTGGCTTCCATCCAGCTCTGTTCGGCCTGTTCAATGGCGCCGTCGAGCTTGGCGCGCCGCTGCATCAGTTCGCTCATCGTCCGGTCCTTTTCCTGCGGCCCAGCCTTTGCCGGATCGAACAGGGCGAGATCGATCCGCGAGCGCTCGGCGGTGAGATCGGCCAGCGCTTTCTCTGTCTTCTTCACGGCCGCCTGCAGCGCCTTGTAGCGCTCCCGTGCCTGGGCATTCGCGCGGCGATCGGCCTTGCGGTCGTTCTTGGACCCGCTCTCCTTCGCCGGGGCACTGGCACCGCGCCCGAGAACGAAGTCGGTATAATCCTCAAGGCTGCCGTCAAAAGGCTGGGCCAGTCCGCTATCGACCAGCACCAGCCGGTCGGCGACCAGCTCGATCATGTGCCGGTCGTGGCTGACGATCACCACCGCGCCGGAATAGCTGTTGAGCGCCTGCACCAGAGCCTCGCGGCTATCGACGTCGAGGTGGTTGGTCGGCTCGTCGAGGATCAGCAGGTGCGGCGCGTGGCGGGTGATCAGCGCCAACGCCAGCCGCGCGCGTTCGCCGCCCGAGAGCGACCCGACCTTCTGGGTCGCCCTTATGCCCGAAAAGCCGAACCGCCCAAGCTGCGCCCGCACCGCGCCGGGCGTGGCGCCCTTCATCTGCCTGGTCATGTGCTCCAGCGGTGTGTCTTCCGTATCCAGCTCTTCCACTTGATATTGGGTGAAATAGCCGACGTTCATCTTGCCCGAGGCGTTCATTGCGCCTTCCATGGCCGGCAACTGCGCGGCGAGTAGCCGGGCCAGCGTCGTCTTGCCGTTGCCGTTCTTGCCGAGCAGCGCGATGCGGTCATCGGGGTCGATGCGCAGATTGAGGCGCTGGAGGATCGGGGTCTCATTGTAGCCGACTGCCGCCATATCGAGCGTGATGAGCGGCGGGCGCAGCGCTTCGGGATCGGGGAAGTCGAAAGAGAGGCTGGGGTCTTCCAGCGCAGCGGCGATGGGCTGCATCTTGGCCAGGGCCTTGGCCCGTGATTGCGCCTGCTTGGCCGTGCTGGCCCGGGCGCTGTTGCGCGCGACATAATCCTGCAGCTTGGCTCGCTCTGCCGCCTGCTTTTCGCGCGCCGATTCGAGCTGGGCGAGCCGCTCGGCGCGCTGCCGCTCGAAGGCATCGTAGCCGCCTGGATAGAGGGTGATCTTGCCACCCTCCAGATGCAGGATGTGGTCCACGACATTATTGAGCAGGTCGCGCTCGTGGCTGATCACCAGCACCGTGCCGCGATACTCCTTGAGGAAGCTCTCCAACCACAAGGTCGCTTCGAGGTCGAGGTGGTTGGATGGCTCGTCGAGCAGGAGCAGGTCCGGCTCGGAGAAGAGCAGGGCGCCCAGCGCGACGCGCATCTTCCACCCGCCCGAGAAGCTGTCGAGCGGCCGGTTCTGCATCTCTTCATCGAAGCCGAGGCCCGTGAGGATGCGGCCCGCGCGCGCGGGCGCGGTGTAGGCATCGATGGCGATCAGGCGATCGTGCAGGTCGCCCAGCCGGTCCGGATCTTCGCACGTCTCGCTCTCCACCAGCAGCGCCGCGCGCTCGGTATCGGCAGCGAGCACGGTGTCGAACGGCGTGGCGCTGCCGCTCGGCGCTTCCTGCGCGATATAGCCCAGCCGCGTGTCACGGGGCATGTCGACCGATCCACCATCGGGGTCGAGTTCCCCGATGATCGTCTTCATCAGGGTGGACTTGCCGGCGCCATTGCGGCCGATCAGGCCGACCCGCGACCGCGGCGGCAGGGCGGCGCTCGCGGCATCGAGAATGACACGGCCCCCCAGCCGCACGGTGATATCATTGATGGTCAGCATGGCGCGCCGTTAGCACAAGCGCAGCGCAGGTCGCCCGGAAAATTCTGACAGCCGGCCGTGTTTGCGGATCTAGCCGGTCCGCGCGGCCGTCTCCGTATCCCCCTCGCCGGGGCCAACGCAGTAGAAACAGAGCTTGTTCCCATCGAGATCACGCACATAAGCGGCGTAGAAGGCCTGACTCCCATCGGCACTACGCAGACCAGGCGGGCCTTCATCCACCCCGCCCATTTCGATGGCCTTGCCATGCAATCGCCGCACCTTCTCCCGCGTGCGCTGGCCCATGGCGACCATCGCCCCGTTTCCGGAGGTCGCCGGTCCGCCATTGAACGGCTTGGCGACGCCAAACATCGGTTTGCTCCAGCTGGCGCCCCAGGCCGCGATATGGGGCAGCTCCAGCAACCGCCGGATGCCGACACTGCCGAACAGCGCATCATAGAAGGCCATGGCGCGCTGCAGGTCATTGGTGCCCACCGTCGTGTAGCCGATCATGGGTGCCTCTCCGCCGGGATGCCGTCAGGCGATCCCGTTTCTTGCTGTCAAAGGCCGACCAACGGCAAATCCAGGTCGACCCGACAGACGATCTCCCGCTGATGCGGCCTTGCCGTACCGCAGCTTCATTTGAAACGATTGAACTTGGTTGCAAAGGGGTAGAGGCGCGGCGGCACCCAGTCTCTCAGAAAATGGTCGAACCGGACAGCAAGATCCTCCCGGTCGGTCGTGCCGGGCCGCGTCTTGAAGACTGTGGTCCGCTGCGGGAGTTTGGTCAGCCCCTCTTCGCTCGCGGTGTAGTAATAGGTGGCAATGGATCGCCGTGCGCGATCAGGGGGGCAGCGAACGGGGTCGGGCTGCCCATGGAAGCTGTCGAGCGACGTGTTGAAAATGACTGCGCGTCCGAGCACCGGCGCGATCCGGTGTTCGCACTTCGTCATCTTTTTGTCCCACAGTTCAAGATGGCCACCCCAATCATCGTGCCAGTCGTCGTTCAGATAGATCAGCAGGTTGAGGCGCCGCTCAAGCTTGAGGGGCTTGTGAATGTTGAAATCGGCATGAACGCCCAAATGGCCGCCGCTGCGCGTCTCGTGCAAACCCCCACCCATATAATATGGATCGGGAATGAGCCCCTTGATGCCGGTCAGCGCCTGCAGGAAGCGCAGCACGGCCGGGCTGTTCAGCTCTGTGACAAGATTGCGCAGTCGAGCGCCGGGAATCTGGCTTGGCGGAAGCTGCACCTTGAACCGCTCCTGGTCGCGATCGAAGAAGCTTTTGTCGCTTGTGTCAGGAAACTCGCCGAGCAAGCTGCGCAGAAATGGCATCGGCAGGAATTCTTCCATCACGATGTGAGGAAAGGGCGCGCCAGTCTGATAAGCTTCAGCGAGCTCGGTGCCCGCTTGCTTGCTGGCATCCTCGTCGAAGTGAATATAACCTTCATTCTCGATTGGCGTGAGTATTGCCATCACTTCCCCACTGCATTGCTCGTTTGATGTCGCTCAGGGTGCATGCCCCCCCGCGAGTCTAAAAAGGCCGTTCAAACGCGGATCGTCAGCCCTGTTCGTCTCCCTTGCAGGCGCCGACCCGCTTGGCATCTACTGTCATCTTCATCGTCATCTCGCCTGCGGCGTCCCCGCCTTGGGCCTTTGAGGCCATTTCCATCCGGTAGCGGTCGGGGGCATATTCGCCGTCCATCTTCATTTCCATGCGGCCCTGCGCGCCGCCATCGCATTTGAGTAGCGCGGAAATCTTACCATTTTTCATCGTGAAGTGATCATATTTGCAGCTCTTGTCGTGCTCGCCGGTGAAAAAGGCCTTCTGCTCCTTCACATCCTCTTCGGTCACACAACTGGTGAAGCTTCGCCCGGCGCCCATCTGCGCCTTCATGTGATCACGCGCTTCGGCCGGCAGACCGGGCATCTCGATCTCCTGCACCGTCATCTGGCCTTCCCACCGGCCGGGGCTGACCATGACGCCATCGCCGCCAGCAGCCGCCACTTGCTGCTGCACTTCCTCGGGCGTCGCGTTCGTTGCCGAGACATTCGGGCCGCTATTGCAGCCGGAGAGGACAAGAAGGGTAGGGGTGATCAGAAAAACTGCGCGCATGGGCATATCCTCGTCGCAAGGCCCGGCACCTGTGTGCCCAAGCTCGTCCGGCCGGTGATGGAGGTTTCGCCTGCGCGGGGCAAGCCCGAGAATAAGGCGCGGGGGGTCGGATCGGCCGCAAAGCCTGACTGATGCTCACCCCATATCATGATGGCGGGCCAAGTCATCGTCGATCCCGCTTTGTTCTTCCGCCCCATTGCCGCCGGCGGCCACAATCGCCATATTCCCCCTATGGCGATCCAAATCCGCACAAGTCTGGCTGAACCCCAGACCGACCAGTCCTTCGTTCCCCACCGTCCGGCACGCCCGGAAAAGGCGGAGGGCGGCAGGCGTTTCAAGCTGGTGAGCGATTATCAGCCGGCCGGCGATCAGCCGACCGCCATTGCCGAGCTGGTCGAGGCGGCCGAGGCTGGCGAGAAGGATCAGGTGCTGCTCGGCGTCACCGGCTCGGGCAAGACCTTCACCATGGCGAAGGTGATCGAGGCGGTGCAGCGCCCCGCGCTGGTGCTGGCGCCGAACAAGATCCTCGCCGCCCAGCTCTATGGGGAGTTCAAGAGCTTCTTCCCTGACAATGCGGTCGAATATTTCGTCAGCTATTATGATTACTACCAGCCCGAGGCCTATGTGCCCCGCTCGGATACGTACATCGAGAAAGAGTCGAGCGTGAACGAGGGGATCGACCGGATGCGCCACTCGGCGACCCGGTCGCTGCTGGAGCGCGATGACGTGATCATCGTCGCGTCCGTGTCGTGCATTTACGGTATCGGTTCAGTCGAAACCTATTCGGCGATGACCTTCAGCCTCAAGAAGGGCGAGAGCGCCGATCAGCGCGAGATCATCCGCAAGCTCGTGGCGCTGCAATATAAGCGCAACGATGCCGCCTTCGCGCGCGGCAACTTCCGCGTTCGGGGCGACAATCTGGAGATTTTCCCGAGCCACTATGAGGATAATGCCTGGCGGATCAGCTTCTTCGGCGACGAGATCGAGGAGATTGTCGAGTTTGATCCACTGACCGGCAAGAAGGCTGCGAGCCTCGATTACGTCAAGGTTTTCCCCAATTCGCACCACGTCACGCCCGGCCCGACGCTCAAGCAGGCGATGGAGGCGATCCGCCATGAGCTGACCGAGCGGCTGAAGGAGCTGGTCGAGGAGGGTAAGTTGCTGGAGGCGCAGCGGCTGGAGCAGCGCACCAATTTCGATCTGGAGATGATCGCGGCCACGGGTTCCTGCGCGGGCATCGAGAATTATTCCCGCTTTCTCACCGGCCGCCTGCCGGGTGAGCCGCCGCCGACTCTGTTTGAGTATCTGCCGGAAAACGCGATCCTGTTCGTGGATGAGAGCCACCAGACCGTGCCGCAGATCGGCGCGATGGCGCGGGGCGATCATCGCCGCAAGGTGACGCTCGCCGAATATGGCTTCCGCCTGCCAAGCTGCATCGACAACCGCCCGTTGCGCTTCAATGAATGGGACGCGATGCGCCCGCAGACGGTCAGCGTCTCCGCCACGCCCGGCAACTGGGAGATGGAGCAGACCGGCGGCACTTTCTCCGAGCAGGTCATCCGCCCGACCGGCCTCATCGATCCGCCGGTGGAGATCAAGCCGGTCGAGGATCAGGTGGACGACCTCATCCATGAAGCCAAGTTGACCGCGCAAAAGGGCTACCGCACCCTGGTGACCACGCTCACCAAGCGCATGGCCGAAGATCTGACCGAGTTCATGCATGAGGCAGGCCTCAAGGTCCGCTACATGCACAGCGATGTCGAGACGCTGGAGCGCATCGAGCTGATCCGCGACTTGCGCCTGGGCGTCTATGACGTGCTCGTGGGCATCAACCTGCTGCGCGAGGGCCTGGATATTCCCGAATGCGGCCTCGTCGCCATTCTCGATGCCGACAAGGAAGGCTTTCTGCGGTCGGAAACCAGCCTCATCCAGACGATCGGCCGCGCCGCCCGCAATGTGGATGGACGTGTGATCCTCTATGCTGACCGCATGACAGGCTCGATGGAGCGCGCGCTCAACGAAACGAACCGTCGCCGCGAGAAGCAGGTCGCCTATAATCTGGAGCATGGCATCACGCCGGAAAGCGTGAAGAAGCAGATCGGCGATATCATCGCCCATGTCGCCAGCAAGGATCAGGTGACTGTCGACACCGGCCTCGACGATGCGCCGCACATGGTCGGCCATAATCTGCGCGCCTATATCGAGGATCTCGAAAAGAAGATGCGCACCGCTGCCGCCGATCTCGAGTTCGAGGAAGCCGGCCGCCTGCGCGACCAGATCCGCAAGCTGGAAGCCGAGGAACTGGGACTCCCTGTCGATCAGCAGGTCACCGCCAATGCCGGGCGCTATCTTGGCCGCGCAACGGAGGGCAAACCCGGCACGCGCAAGATGCGCTATGGCAAGACGCAGCGAAAAATGGGGCGCTAGCCTCACAAGCGGTGGAGACTTTTCGCGGCTCAATTTCGTTTGACAGCAAGTAGACGAAGTCTACAAGCCGGCACCGCTGCGACACTCGGATTTCATGCAGGCGCATCCGCCAAGCATCGCTTTTGCTCAGCGTTCATTCATGCTGCTGTCCTGTAAGGTCTTCAGCTTAGAAAGCGAAGTGAACACAGGGTGTTGCGGCTGCGAGAAGGTGGGTATAATCCCGCTTGTCGATAGTGACTTATTCATGTAATACAGTTCGAGCTAAGGGGCGCCTAGGCGGCGAAACTCATGAACTATGAAGCGAACATGAAATACGGCGTGTCCAGTGTGGACCCGGAAGAGGCCGAGAGTCGGCAGAAGCGGCGGCGCCTGCTGCTGGTTGTTGGCGCGCTCGTCGCGTTGGCGGTTATCGCGATGCTGGCCTATCGATTCTTCGGCGGTTCGGGCGATCAGGGCGAGCAAGTCAGCCAGGTGGCAATCGTCACCGTCGCTGTGCCCGCGCAGGAAGCCGTGACGCGCACCGCCAATGCTACCGGCTCGCTGGCAGCGCGGGTGGATATGCCCGTCGGCGTGGTCGGCGAGGGTGGCCGCGTGGTCGCCGTTCATGTTCAGCCGGGCGACTGGGTTGGCGCGAATCAGATTCTCGCGACCATCGAACGCTCGGTGCAGGCCCAGCAGATTTCCCAGCTCGAAGCGTCCGTGCAGGTCGCTCGGGCCGACGCCAAGCTGGCCCAGAACAATCTTGATCGCGCCAAGGCGCTGGTGAGCGACGGGTTCGTGTCCCGCGCTGACATCGACCAGAAGACCGCGACGCGCGATGCTGCCGTGGCCCGGGTCAATGTGGCGGTGGCGCAGCTCAACCAGATGCGCGCGCAGGTCGGGCGGCTGGATATTCGCGCGCCGGCCGCAGGGCTGGTGCTCACGCGTTCGGTCGAGCCGGGTCAGGTCGTCTCCGGCGGCAGTGCCGTGCTGTTCCGCATCGCGCGCGCGGGCGAAATGGAAATGAAGGCGCTGCTCTCCGAAGACGAGCTGGCCTTGCTGTCCGAAGGCGCCGTGGCACGCGTGACGCCTGTCGGCATGACGCAGAGCTTCGAGGGCCGCGTGTGGCAGATCGCGCCGGTGATCGACCAGACGTCGCGCCAGGGCATCGTCCGCATCGCCGTGCCTTATAATGCCGCGCTGCGTCCTGGTGGTTTCGCCAATGCGGAGATTGCCATGGAGCGCGTGTCGGCAGCAGTCCTGCCGGAGTCCGCGATCCAGAGCGACCCGAAGGGCAGCTATGTCTACGTCGTCGGCAAAGATAATAAGGTCGAGCGCCGGTCGGTGAAGACGGGCGCCGTGACAACGCGGGGCATCGCCGTGGTGCAGGGGCTCAATGGTTCGGAGCGTGTCGTGCTCTATGCCGGCGGCTTCCTCAGCCCGGGCGAGACGGTCAAGCCCCGGCTCGCGAAGAGTGCAACGGACGGAAGGGCTGGCGGCTGACCGGCGACGCCTGACAGGGCGACGTCTAACGGACGACGTCTAACAGGGCGCCGCTGCTTGTGGCGGCCGTCACACGCTAGATTGGCAGGACAGACGAGATGAGTCTTCGCAACATATCGGCCTGGAGCATCCGCAATCCGGTGCCGCCGATCGTGCTCTTCATCGGCCTGTTGCTGGCGGGCATCATTGCGTTCAGCCGCATGGCCGTCGTGGACAATCCGGACATCGATTTTCCGGCCGTCAACGTCACGATCACGCAGCCGGGTGCCGCGCCGACGGAAATCGAAACCCAGATCACCCAGCGCGTCGAGGCGGCGGTGCGGTCGATCAATGGCGTCGATGAAATCCAGTCGACGGCCAGCGAAGGATCAAGCCAGACCTTCGTCCAGTTCCAGATTGGCGTCGATTCCAACGTCGCTACCCAAGAAGTGAAGAACGCGGTCGACCAGATTCGCAGCGATCTTCCCGATGGCATTCTCGAGCCCTTCGTCCAGAAGGTCGAAGTGGGCGGTGCCGAGATCGCGTTTTTCTCGGTCCAGGCCTCGGACATGACGATCGAACAGCTGAGCTGGTTCGTCGACGATACGGTGGCCAAGCGCCTGCTCGGCATCGAAGGCATGGCCCGCGTCGGGCGCGGTGGCGGTGTCGATCGCGAAATCCGCGTGACGCTGGATCCGGCCAAGATGCAGTCGCTCGGCGTTACGGCGTCGCAGGTCAATCAGGCGCTGCGTCAGGTGAACGTCAACGCGGCGGGCGGCCAGGCGGAGATCGCCGGCTCGCGCCAGTCGGTGCGCGTGCTGGGCAATGCGCAGGATGCCTACAGCCTCGGCCAGACCCAGATATCGCTGGGCAACGGCCGCACGATCCTGCTGGCGGACATTGCCAGCGTGACCGATGGCTATGGCGAGCAAAAGCGCCTGGCGAAGGTCGGCGGCAAGCAGGTCGTCAACTTCTCCATCGAGCGCGCCAAGGGCGCATCGGACGTCAGCGTCTTCGATGAAACGCTCAAGGTGTTGAAGCAGCTTGAGACGGAAAATCCCGGTATTCGCTTCTACCAGCGCTTCAACAGCGTGAACTATACCAAGAGCCAGTATAGCAGCTCGATGCACGCTCTCATCGAGGGTGCGGTGCTCGCCGTCATCGTGGTGTTCATCTTCCTGCGCGACTGGCGTGCCACCGTGATCAGCGCGATCGCCATTCCGCTCTCGGCAATTCCGACCTTCTATTTCATGGATTTGATGGGGTTCAACCTGAACTCCCTGTCCCTGCTCGCGCTCGGTCTGGTGGCCGGCGTGCTCGTCGACGATGCGATTGTGGAGATCGAGAACATCGTGCGGCACATGCGCATGGGGAAGACGGCCTATCAGGCCTCCATCGACGCGGCGGACGAGATCGGCCTCGCGGTGGTTGCAACGACGATGTCCATCGTCGCGGTGTTCTTCCCGGTCGCCTTGATGCCCGGCATCACCGGTCAGTTCTTCAAGAATTTCGGCTTTACGGTCGTCATCGCCGTGCTGATCAGCCTTGCCGTCGCGCGCATGATCACGCCGCTGGTCGCCGCTTACTTCCTCGAACATCATGGCGAGGAGAAGCATGGCGAGGGCTGGCTCATGGATCGCTATATGAGCCTGCTTGGCTGGGCGCTCGATGATCGCAAGGCCAAGGCTTATGCCCGTGGCGGCGGGCTGGGGCGGCGAATTCGCGCACGCTTCCTCGATCATCGCGTCTGGATGATGGGCTTTGGTCTGGCGGCCTTCGCCCTGACCGTCATCCTGCTCGTTTCGATGCCCAAGCAGTTCGAGCCCAATGCCGATCAGGACTTCAGCCGGATCAATATCGAGGCAGTGCCGGGCACCACGCTCCGGCAGAGCGAGGCCATTGCGGATCAGGTGACCGAGCTGCTGAACAAGCAGCCGGAAGTCGATACCGCCATGGCGAACGTCGGCGAAGGCAATGCCCGTATCTTCATCACGCTCAAGAAGGACCGCAAGCGGACCAGCATCGAGTTCGAGCGCGAACTGGCGCCGCGTCTCGCGGAAATAGCGGACGCGCGCGTCTCGTTCGCGTCCCAGCAGGGCGGGTTCGGCACGGGACGCGACATTTCTGTGATGCTCTCCGGCTCTGACCCGGCGCTTCTGGAAGAGACGGCGACGAAGGTTGCCGAAGAGATGAAGAGCCTGCCGGGTGTGGTGGCGCCGCGCGTCAATGCCGACATGCAGCGGCCGGAGCTCATCATCCGTCCGCGGCTCGATCTGGCTGCGCAGCTTGGCGTTACGACCTCGGCGCTCAGCCAGACGATCCGCATCGCAACGCTAGGCGATATCGACCAGAACAGCGCAAAGTTCTCGCTGTCGGATCGCCAGGTGCCCATCCGGGTCATGCTGCCGGAATCGGCGCGGCGCGACCTCTCGAACATCGAGAACCTGCCTGTCCCCACGGCGGGCGGCGGCACCGTGCCGCTCAGCCGCGTCGCCGAGATCAGCTTCGGCTCCGGGCCGACCTCCATTCAGCGTTATGCCCAGCAGCGCCGCATCTTCGTCGGTGCGGATCTGGCGCAGGGCGCGGTCAAGGGTCCTGTCATGGAGGCGATCAACAAGCTGCCGACCATGCGCAACCTGCCGCAGGGCGTGAGCAATCAGGCTGTCGGCAGCGATCGCTGGCAGGAGGAGTTGATCCAGAACTTCGTCATTGCCGTGACCTCTGGCGTGCTGCTGGTCTTCGCGGTGCTGGTGCTGCTCTACAAGCGCTTCATCTCGCCGCTGGTGAACATGTGCTCGCTGGCGCTGGCGCCGCTGGGTGGCCTGCTGCTGATGCTGGTGATGAACGAGCCGCTTTCGCTGCCGGTCTATATCGGCCTGCTCATGCTGCTTGGCATTGTCGGCAAGAACTCGATCCTGCTGATCGACTTCGCGCTGGAGGAGATGGACAAGGGCGTGCCCAAGTTCGAGGCGATCATGGAAGCCGGCCACAAGCGCGCCCAGCCGATCGTGATGACGACGGTCGCCATGACCGCCGGCATGGTGCCGACCGCGCTCTCGCTCACGGGTGATGGCGCCTGGCGCTCGCCGATGGGCATCACCGTAATCGGCGGCCTGATCCTCTCGACGCTGCTCACCCTTGCGATCGTGCCGGCGGCGTTCAGCCTCGCCGATGGCGTCGAGAAACGGATCGGC
Organism: Sphingobium sp. B11D3B; assembly: GCF_025961735.1. Taxonomy (NCBI): domain Bacteria; kingdom Pseudomonadati; phylum Pseudomonadota; class Alphaproteobacteria; order Sphingomonadales; family Sphingobiaceae; genus Sphingobium; species Sphingobium sp. B11D3B. The sequence goes on from NZ_JAOQOF010000001.1 coordinate 345,208, forward strand.
CCGTGGCTGCGCCGCCGGGTGCTGACCTATGACGGCAAGGGCGAGGCCGCTCAGCCAGCCGAATAAGCAGGGGTTTCAGGAACTCTTGTCGCTGGCGGGACTTCTTCCGGCAGCGGCTTGGTTCGCGTGCCGGGATGGACCTGCCGCGCGATGCCTTGCCGGATGACCCAGGGGCAGCACTCGGCTAGAGACGTCGCATGATCAAGGTTCCCGTCCATAGCGGCGTGCGGCAGATGCGCATCATTGCGACCGGGTTGCTGGTCGTGATGGCGATTGCCTATGTGTCGGCGCGTCGGTTCGAGGACCTGCATCCGGCTTTGGGCTTCGTCCGGGCGTTTGCGGAAGCGGCCATGGTCGGCGGATTGGCCGACTGGTTCGCGGTTACTGCGCTGTTCCGTCATCCGCTGGGCTTGCCGATCCCGCACACCGCGATCATCCCCCGCAACAAGGATCGCATCGGCGATACGCTGGCCGTCTTCCTGCGCGACAATTTCCTCACGCCCGCCGTCGTCGCCCGCCGCATGGGGCGGCTGGATGTCGCCGGCGCGGCCGGGCGCGTGCTGGCGGCGCCGGCTGCCGGTGATGGACGCTTGCGCCGAGGCGCCTCCCGCTTGCTGGCCGATTCTCTGGAAGCGCTGGATGACGAGCGGCTGGGCGGGATGCTCAAGGGCGTGCTGGTCCAGCGCATCGGGCAGCTCAATGCCGCGCCGCTGCTGGGCCAGTTGCTCGCCGCCGCCATGAAGGACGGGCGCCACCAGCCGGTGCTCGATGCGCTGATCCGCTGGGGCGCGCGGACGCTGGAAGCCAATCGCGAGCTCATCCGCCAAATCGTGCATGAGCGCTCGGGCAAGATCATGCGCTTCACCGGGCTCGATGAGACGCTGGCCAACAAGATCATCGACGGGCTGGACAGGCTGCTGCAGGAGGCCGCGGACGACCCGGAGCACCGGCTGCGCTCCAAGGTGGAGGAGGGGCTGGCGACCCTTGCGGACGATCTCCAGACCGACCCCAAGATGCAGGCGCGTGTCGACCGCATCCGCGACGAGATGATCGCCAACCCGGCCATGCAGCGCTGGCTGGATGGTATCTGGCAGGCCGCGCGTGAGGCGATGCTGCGCGCCGCGCGTGATCCGCAGGCGGCGCTCGCCGGCCGGATGGGCGAGGTGGTGCGCCAGCTTGGCGAAACGCTCCGTGACGATCCCGCGCTCAAACATGTGGTCAATCGTTTCGCCCGGCGCGTCGCGGTCGGCACGGCGGCGCGCTATGGCGACAGCATCGTCCTGCTGGTCTCCGAAACCGTCCGCAGTTGGGATGCGCGGACGATCACCGGGCGACTGGAAAATGCGGTCGGGCGCGATCTGCAATATATCCGGATCAACGGCACCCTGGTCGGCGGCCTGGTCGGTCTCACGCTGCACAGCCTCAGCTATCTGTTCTAGAAAATCCGCCCCTTCTCGCGCGCCGTGAGGTTTTATCCGTTCGTGGGTGACAAATGCGGCCGAGGGGATTAGGAGCGCGGCCGTGTTGCATATGCGCCGCCTTGTTCATTCGCACCGCTGCTGGGCTGCCACGCTGCTCGGCCTCGCGTTGCTATTCAAGGCGCTGATGCCGGCGGGCTTCATGCCCGTCGTCAGTGGCAAGTCGCTCACCGTCGAGCTGTGCTCGTCCGGCGGGGCCGGGCCGATCACGCTGCACATTCCCGTCGAGGGCAAGGACAAAACGCCGCAGACCCAATCGGATCAGACCTGCGCCTTCGGGGGCCTGACGGCTCAGGCGCTCGCCGCAACCGATCCGGTCGTGCTCGAAGCCGCGCTGGCGTTCATCTTCGCGACGGCCTTGCTGCAGACCGATCTGCGGCTGCCTCGGCATGAGACCTATCTCCGTCCCCCATTACGCGGCCCTCCGGCCAACGCCTGACAGTCTGAGCTGATTTGTCGGTCCTGCCGGCGCGTCGTTACGCGCGGGCATGTCGGAGTGCTTCACAATGCAAATTCCTATCATGATCGCGGCGGGTTTCGCCGCAGCTTTGGTGGCACCTGCCACCGCGCAGGGCGTCAAGAAGGACGGCCTCATCATCGATCGACCCTGGGCGCGGGAAACCGCGCGGGGCCAGTCTGCGGGTGGCGGTTTCCTCACCATCACCAACAGCGCCCGTGCGGATGAGCGCCTCACTGGCGGCAGCACGCCGGTCGCCACCCGCGTTGAAATCCACAGCATGAGCATGGAGGGCGGTGTCATGCGGATGCGGCCGCTCAAGCACGGCCTACCGATCCCGGCCGGCGGCTCGGTGACGCTCAAGCCGGGCAGTTTCCACATCATGTTCATGGGCCTCAAGCGCCCGCTGGTGCGCGGCGAGACCATTCCCGTCACGCTCGACTTCGCCCGCGTCGGCAAGGTGCAGGTCTCGTTCGCCGTCGAGGCCGTCACTTATGGAGGCAGCCATGGCGGACACTGATCCGCGCCGGCTGGCTCGCATTCGCTTGTGGCTCTGGCTGCTCGTGGCGCTCGCTGCCCTTGGCCTTGGTATTCTGCTGGCCCTACGGTTCGTCACCCAAGGTCCACCGCAAGTGATAGCGGGGGCGCCGGCCGATGTCGGCCGGCATTTCTCGCTGGTCGACAGGGATGGAAAGCCGGTCACTGCGCAGACGCTCAAGGGCACGCCCTATGCGATCTTCTTCGGCTTTACGCGCTGTCCGGATATTTGCCCGACGACGCTCAGCCGCATGGCGCATCTGCGCAAGGCGATGGGCAAGGATGGGGACAAGTTCCGCATCGTCTTCGTCTCGGTGGATAGCGGCCATGACAAGCCGGCCGATGTGGGTGCTTATGTCGATCTGTTCGGCACGCCCATTCTCGGCCTCACCGGTTCACCAACGCAGATTGCCGACGCCGCGAAGTCTTTCCGGGTCTTCTACCAGAAGATCCCGCTCGAGGGCGGCGACTACACCATCGATCACAGCGCCTTCGTCATCCTCATGGATCGCGACGGGCGCCTGCAATCCCTGCTGAGCGATCAGGACAGCGAAGATGCGGCCCTCGCCGAACTTCGCCGCCTGATCGCCTGACCCACCACATTTCAGACCCCAAACGGGGGGAGACATCATCATGAAAACGTCCTTTATCGCTCTCGCAACCATGCTCGCCATGGCCACGCCCGCCTTTGCCGAGGAGGCCGCCGATGCCGCCGCCGATGGCGAGCGCACCATCATCGTCGTGGGCCAGTCCCAGACGCAGGAAGCCGAGCGGCTCGCCCGCGCCACGCCGGGCGGCACCGATGTCGTCCGGCACGAGGATTATGCCGACAAGACCATCGTCTCACTGCGCGATACGCTCGCCTTTTCGCCCGGCATCTACACCCAGCCCCGCTATGGGCAGGAGGTTCGCCTCTCCATCCGCGGCTCGGGCCTCTCGCGCGGTTTCCACATGCGGGGCATCACGCTGCTCCAGGATGGCGCGCCGATCAATCTCGCCGATGACAATGGCGATTTTCAGGAGCTGGACCCGATCTTCTTCGAGCGGCTGGAAGTCTATCGCGGCGCCAACGCGCTGCGCTTCGGCTCGGGCACGCTGGGCGGCGCGATCAATGGCGTGACGCCGACGGGCAAGGACGCGCCGGGCCTGTATCTGCGCGCCGATGCCGGCAGCTTCGAGACAGTCCGGGGACTGGCGGCCTATGGCGGCACCAGTGGCCCCGCCGACTACTGGGTCGGCGTCAGCGCGGATAGCTCGGATGGCGACCGCCAGCACGCCCATCGTGAGAGCATGCGCGTCCATGGCAATGTCGGCCTTGCCCTGTCCGATGTTGTGACCACGCGCTTCTATGCGAGCCTCAACCGCATTCGGCAGGATCTGCCCGGCGCGCTTACCGCTACGGATGTTCTAAATAATCCGGAAAAAGGCAATTTCAGCGGCGATCAGGGGCGGGATATCGACTCGATCCGCCTGCAGAACCGCACCCGCTTCGATTGGGGCCAGACCCGGCTCGATGTCGGGGCCTTCCTCAACATGAAGGATCTGTTCCACCCGATTTTCGAGGTGATCGATCAGAAATCGACCGACCGGGGCGTCTTTGCCCGGCTGGATCATGATGCCGGCATTCTGTCCTTCACGCTGGGCGGCGAGTTCCGCCATGGCGAAACGCGGGCGCGCCAGTATCGGAATGTGAATGGCCAACGCGGGGCGCTGACCTTCGACGCCGATCAGACCGCGCGCACCGCCAATGTCTATGGCGAGGCGCGCCTGCAGCCGGTGCCGGGCGTCACGCTGGTTGCCGGCGGCATTTATGCCGATGGCTTCCGCAAGCGCACCGTGCTGCTCTCCACGGGGCAGAGCGGGCGCCTCGCCTTCAGTGAATTCTCGCCCAAGTTCGGCGTGCTCATCGAGCCGACGCCGGACATCCAGCTCTTTGCCAACTACAGTCGCTCGGCGGAATTTCCGGGCTTTAGCGAGGTGTTCCAGAGTGTGGGAATGCCGCCGGTCAGCACGCTCATTGCGGCCATCGCCCCGCAGACGGCCTGGACGGCGGAGATCGGCACGCGCGGGCAGACGGGCATGGTGAGCTGGGACATCACCGCCTACCGCGCCGATCTCGACAATGAAATGCTGCAATATACGCCCAACAACACAACCATCCCCGCCGCGACCTTCAACGCGGATCGCACCCGGCACAGCGGCATCGAGGCCGCCGTCAACCTCGCGCCGACGCCATGGCTGCGCCTGCGCCAAATCTGGCAATATTCGGACTTCCACTTCGTCAACGACGCGAAATTCCAGAATAATCGCTTGCCGGTGGTGCCGCTCCATGTCCTGCGCAGCGAAGTGCGGATAGGCACGGCGAGTCTCAACGTGGCGCCCAATCTCGAATGGGTGCCGCAGGGGGCTTTCGCGGATTATGAGAACAGCACGCGCACGTCCGGCTATGCGCTGCTCGGCCTGACCGCAGGGGCGACGCTCACCCGTGGCGTCGATCTGTTCCTCGACGTGCGGAACATCACCGACAAGAAGGCCATCGGCGACATCTCGGCGGTGATCTCTGCCTCCGGAACGTCGGCGATCTATTATCCGGTCGAGCGCCGTGCGGTGTACGGCGGCGTCCGCGCCCGCTTCTAACGCTCAATGAGGGCGCCGGGGGCGGAGAACTGCTATGCCGCCGGCGCACGATTGGTTCGGTTCAGCCTGTCTTGCACGTCCTTCGGGCTCGGAACGCCTGCCGGTGCGTTGTCCGGAATATCCCCAAACGCAACGAAAGGCAGAGACCCCATGAGTCTGGAAGGCAAATCCATCGCGATCCTCATCGCGCCGCGCGGCACGGAAGAGCCCGAATTCGTTCAACCCCGCGATGCCGTGACCAAGGCGGGCGCCACCGTCACCGTGATCGGCATCGAGACGGGTGAAGCCAAGACCAACAATAATGATCTCGACCCCGGCGGCACCTACACCGTGGATCGCGCGGTTGCCGATGTGTCCGTCGATGACTTCGACGGCCTGATCATCCCCGGCGGCAGCGTCGGCGCGGACAAGCTGCGCGGCGATGACGATGTCGTCGATCTGGTTCGCGCCTTCGCCGAGGCTGGCAAACCCATCGGCGTGATCTGCCACGGTCCGTGGCTGCTCGTTGAGGCAGATGTGGTCGAGGGGCGCACGCTCACCTCGTACCCCACCGTCAGAACAGATATCGAGAATGCCGGCGGGGATTGGGTGGATGAGGAAGTGGTCGTCGACAATGGCCTCGTCACCAGCCGCACCCCGGATGATCTGGATGCCTTCTGTGCCAAGATCATCGAGGAATTTGATGAAGGTCGTCATGTCGATGCGGCCTGACCTGCATGTCTGACGGCTTGCTGACAGCCTTGCAATATTATGGCGCGGCCGCGGCGACGCTGGCCGCGCTCATCGTGTCCCTCAATCTCGGCAGGCTATGGACGGGATGGGCGATGGTGATTTTCGTCACCAGCTCCATGGCGCTTATCGGCTGGGGTTTCCTTCAGCCGGAGAGCGAAGGCATCGGCGTGCAGAACATCGTGCTGCTCGTCATCAATCTCGTCGGGGTGTGGCGTTACCTGCTGCGGCCCGGCCGGCGCCGGGCGGAAGGCTAGCCCAAACCGCCTGGCATCGCACGGCTCACGGCCCGATGTCGCCGCGGTCGCCCCGCACCCGTCGCTCCGACCCCGAGCCGAAGCCCAGCGCGGCGGTGACGGGGTTGTTCCACCCATAAGGATCGTCGCGGACCACCGGATCGCCGGCATCGTCGAAGATCACGGTCTGGTAGAGAAGCCGCACCGGGATTTCGCGGGGCAGGGGGACAAAGCTCTCCTTGCCGGTTTCGCGTGCCTTCTGCCATTCAGCAGCAACGCCTTCATCCCGCGCGATCATATCGGCGAAGCCTAGCGCATCCTGCACGCGCACGCAGCCATGGCTCCGCTGGCGTTGTACGTCATCGAACAGTTGCTTGGCCGGCGTGTCGTGCAGATAGATGGCGTGATCATTCTTCATATCGAACTTGACCAGTCCGAGCGAATTCTTCGGCCCGGGCTGCTGGACGATCCAGCCGTCCTTCCGCGCCATGTTGTTGCGGCGGAGATAGTCTGCGCCCTTGCCGGCCAGTTCCTTCTCTTCGATGGAGCGGGGCACGGTCCAGGTGGGGTTGGCGACGAGGCGATAGATGGGCGATCCGAGCATCGGTGTTTCCCTGTCCGGTTCGCCCACGATCACGCGGCGCACATCAGCCAGCTTGCCATCGCGCCAGTAGCTCTGCCGGGCTGCGGCGATGTTCACATCGATGCGCGTCGCCGGCGGCGTGCGCTCGAGCCAGCGCATCCGCTCCATGTTCACCGCGATGGCGCGGGCGCGGTCAGCGTCGGACAGATTGATGATCTTCAGTGCATCATCCCCGATCACCCCGTCGGCCGTGATGCCATAGTCCGCCTGCATGGCTCGCACGGCGGCGGCGATTGCCGGAGTGTAGCGCGTGTCCGTGCTGGCATTCGCCTTGTCGAGATAACCCGTCGCCACGAGCTGCCGGACTATGGCCGGGATGCGGGGATCGCTCTCACCGGGCTTGAGCGGCGCGCTGGTTGCCGGAATTTCGGTGCTGGCGCCATTGCCCTGCTTGCGCAGCGCGAGATAGGTCTCGGACAGCTTGCGATAGCTTGCATCCTGCGGCGCGAGGCTGGCCAGCCACGCGCCGACCTTGCCCTCCCGCAAGGCCTGCGCAAGCCCGGCGCGAAGGTCGGGCGAGGGGCGGGGGACGGTGTAGATTTCATACAGCTTGGTCGGGTCAGTCGCGCCGCGAGCCAGTGCCTGCGCATAAGCGAGCGCGGCCTTGGTTAGCTCCGCATTGCCGGCCTTTTCACCCGAGCCTGCGAGGCCGAAATCCTTCTGATCCAGCCCGTGGGCGGCTCGCTGGGCCAGCGCTTCGTTCAGTTGATCGGTCGCCTCGTCGCTCCACTGCATGTCTTCCAGCGCGACGCCGGCCTGATCCTGATTGTCCTTTGTTTTATCGCAACCCGAAAGAAGCAGCGCGATCGCCAGCAACGATGATCCAAAAATTCCAGTGCGCACATATGTCTCCCGACTGCTTGGTAGGGAAACGCGAGGCGCGGGATAACGCTCCCGTTCGGGCGGTTTCAGGCGCGAAATTCCGTGGGCTCGCCCGGCTCAGGCGTCGATGACGTCCTCATCGACCTGCGCGGCATTCTCCTGAATGAACGCGAAGCGATGCGCGGGATTGGTGCCCATCAGCCGGTCCACCAGATCCTTCACGCCCGCGCGCTCCTCATATTCCTGCGGCAGCGTGATGCGGATCATCTTGCGCTTCTTGGGGTCCATGGTGGTCTCGCGCAGCTGCATGGGGTTCATCTCGCCCAGGCCCTTGAAGCGGCTGACCTCCAGCTTCTTGCCTTTGAGCTCGCCGCTGCGCAGTTTGGCGAGCGCGGCATCGTCCGCCGCATACCAGCTCTTGCCGCCCGCCACGAGGCGGTAGAGCGGCGGCTGGGCGAGGTAGAGATGGCCCCGGCGCACAAGCTCCGGCATCTCTTGGAAGAAGAAGGTCATCAGCAAGGTGGCGATATGTGCGCCATCGACATCGGCGTCGGTCATGATGACGATGCGCTCATAGCGCAGATTGTCCGGGTTACAGTCCTTCCGCGTACCGCAGCCGATAGCGAGGATCAGGTCCGCGATTTCCTGATTGGCGAGAATCTTGGCAGAGGTGGCCGAGGCAACGTTCAGGATTTTGCCGCGGATCGGCAGGATCGCCTGCGTCTTGCGATCACGCGCCTGCTTGGCGCTGCCGCCGGCGCTGTCGCCTTCCACGATGAACAGTTCGGTGCCCTCGGGGTCATCGGACGAGCAATCGGTCAGCTTGCCCGGCAGGCGGACCTTGCGGCCCGAGGTCGCCGTCTTGCGCTTGATTTCCTTTTCCTGCTTGCGGCGCAGGCGCTCGTCCATCCGCTCCAGCACATGGCCGAGCAGCGCCTTGCCCCGGTCCATATTGTCGGTGAGGAAATGGTCGAAATGGTCGCGCATAGCCGCTTCCACCAGCCGCGCGGCTTCGGGACTGGTCAGCCGGTCCTTGGTCTGGCTCTGGAATTGCGGATCGCGGATGAACACGCTCAGCATCAGCTCGCAGCCGGACATGATGTCGTCCGTCTGGATGTCCTTGGCTTTCTTTTGCCCGACCAGCTCGCCAAAGGCGCGGATGCCCTTGGTGACCGCGCCGCGCAGCCCGGTCTCGTGCGTGCCGCCGTCCGGGGTGGGGATGGTGTTGCAGTACCAGCTGGTGGAACCGTCGGACCAGAGCGGCCAGGCGATGGCCCATTCCACGCGCCCGACACCGTCCGGGAAATCCTGCGTGCCGCGGAAGAACTCCGCTGTCGCGCATTCGCGATTGCCCAGCTGCTCACGCAGATGATCGGACAGGCCGCCGGGGAACTGGAACACCGCCTCGGCGGGTGTGTCATCCGTGATGATGGCCGGATCGCATTTCCAGCGGATTTCCACACCGGCAAAGAGATAGGCCTTGGAGCGGGCGAGGCGGTGCAGCCGGGAGGGCTTGAACTTCAGTTCGCCGAAAATCTCGCTATCCGGCGTGAAGCTGACGCTGGTGCCCCGCCGGTTGGGCGCCGCGCCCACCTTCTCCAGCGGACCCACAGGGTGCCCCTTGGAGAAGCGCTGGCGGAACAGTTCGCGATTGCGCGCCACCTCGATCTCGGTGTCCGCGGATAACGCGTTGACCACGCTGATGCCGACGCCATGCAGGCCGCCCGAGGTCGCATAGGCCTTGTCCGAGAATTTGCCGCCCGAGTGCAGGGTGGTGAGGATGACCTCCAGCGCCGACTTGCCGGGGAATTTGGGGTGCGGGTCCACCGGGATGCCGCGACCATTGTCGGTGATCGTCAGCCGGTTGCCCGCCTCCAGCGTCACCTCGATGCGGGTGGCGTGGCCGGCGACCGCTTCGTCCATGGCATTGTCGAGCACTTCGGAGGCGAGATGGTGCAGCGCGCGCTCATCCGTGCCGCCGATATACATGCCGGGGCGGCGGCGCACTGGTTCCAGCCCCTCCAGCACCTCGATGGCGGAGGCGTCGTAGCTTTCGGTTGTGCGGGCGATGTTCTGGTCGAACAGGTTGTCGGACATGCGGGAACTATAGGGCCAGCGGAGTCACGGGCGCAAGCGGCGTGATCTTATCCGGCGGGTGGTGGAACCATGTCGGCGCCCGAGCGCTCTAGCGGATCGATCATCGCAGCGCCGCACCGCGGCCAAAATGCAATAGAATAGCCTGCAGATGCAGACGGCTTTGTGAGCAACGAAGTACGCAAAATCAATAATCGCGACCGTTTCGTTCATCTGGCAGCAATATTCGCGGCCAAAGCGTTACAAAAAAGAGACAGGTGTCGTGGTTAACAGAATTTTGTGAGTGAGTTCGCGAAACCAATTCGAGGGGGTGAACGTATTGCGGCCAGCCAGTTCAGAGGCAGGAGATTTATTGTATGAAAAAGATCGCTCTCATTTCGCTCACTACCGCCATGGCAGGCCTGCTGGCCGCTCCGGCTCTGGCGCAGGATGGCGCGGGTGATTGGACCGGTCCGTATGTCGGTGGCTCGCTCGGCATGGCCTGGCAGCCCAATTATGACCGCGACACGCTCGAGACGCTGACCTTCGACACCAACAATGACGGCAATTATGGCGATACCGTTTCCACGGCTGTCCCCGGCAATGCCTTCGCGCCCGGCTTCTGCCGCGGCCGCGCGCTTGGTGCCACGCCCGGCTCCTGTGCCGGTGACAAGGATCGTCGCGTCGCCTGGGGTGTCCATGCCGGTTATGACATGCAGATGGGCAACTTTGTCGTCGGCGCTGTCATCGAAGGCGGTCGCACGATGATCGGTAACTCGGTCAGCGGCTTCAGCACCACTCCCGCCAGCTATGTGCTGTCGCGTCGGATTGACTGGGATGCCAATGCCCGTCTGCGCGCCGGTCTGGCACTCGGCACCGGCACGCTGATCTACGGCACCGGCGGTGTGGCTTACGCCAAGATCAAGAACAACTTCGCCACCACCAACACGTTCAACACCTTCACCGAGTCCAACGAAAGCGCGGACGAGTGGGGCTGGACCGCTGGCGGCGGCATCGAGCAGCGCGTGAGCCAGAACTTCTCGATCGGCGTGCAGTATCGCTACACCCGCTTCAACACGGATGGCTACACGGTTCGCGCCGGCCAGGGCACGCCGCCCTCGCTGACGAACCCGTTTGTGATCACGCCGGCTGGCTTCACCGACATCCAGCGCACCAACGATGTGTTCGATCATCACACCGTTCGCGCGACGGCGAGCTTCCGCTTCTAAGATCGATTGCGCCCTCCCGCTTCATAAGGCGGGAGGGTGTATGTCGCACTGGAATGCCAGATATAGAAAAGGGGCCGAAACCGGCCCCTTTTTTATGTCATCGCTTGATGCCTCAGCGCACCCGTGGGCCGCCATAAGGCATGGGCGGCGGGGGACGGCGCGTGCCACGCGGCAGCTGCGCCTGATAGGCCCGCCCGCAATGTTCCACGCAATAAGGGAAGCCAGGGTTCACCTTTTCACCGCAGAAGTGGAAGTCCGGCTCGCCTGGATGGCCCATCGGCCATTTACAGATCTTCTCGTTGAGATCGAGCAGGCTGGTCTTGTCCGCGATTTCCGGGCTGGGCTTGGCCGGAACCAGCCGGCGCGGCGGTGCCGGCGGAATCGGCTGCTGCATCTCGCCCGGCCCCTGCCGCAGGAAGCCGCCGGGGCCAACCGAGACGATCCGGGGCTGGGGAGGCGGCGGCGGGGCGTCGGCAGCAGGCTGGGCCGCGACGGGCGGCTGCGGCCGTGCTTCCACCACCGGCGGCGCCTTGGGCTGCGGCTTTGTGATGCGCGGCTCGGGCGCCGGCGCGGCTTCCGCCTTGGGTGCGGCGGGTGCCGGCGGAGGCGCGGCCTTGCGGCTTTGCGGCGCAGCAGCGCGGCTGGAGTCCGCCGCTTTCACGGGGGAGGGGCGCGACTGCAGGCCAAGGCGGTGCGCCTTGCCGATCACGGCGTTGCGGCTCACGCCGCCCAGCTCTTCAGCGATCTGGCTCGCAGTCATGCCGCGCTCCCACATCTGCCGGAGCTGATCGATGCGTTCGTCTGTCCAGGACATGCCTATTCCTTCAAATGATCGGGTCATATGGGCATCCATGGCCCAAAGGTCAAACGGCCTGTCATCGACAAAGCCGGGCGGCACAGTATCGCTGCGCCATTGCTGCTGCGGGTGGGACGCGATAGGGCAGTTTCATGGCCGAACCTGCTTCCTCGCACACCCAACCGCTCATTCGTCATGAACCGGGCGTTCCCGTCATCCACGGCGTCAACTGGTCCGGGATGAAGGCGCTCTACCTCAAGGAAGTCCGCCGCTTCCTCAAGGTGCATCTGCAGACGATCTGGGGGCCGGCGCTCACCAGCCTGTTGTTCCTGATCATCTTCACCGTCGCGCTTGGGCGTGGCGGCCTGATGGTAATGGGCGTGCCGTTCGCCGATTTCGTGGCGCCCGGCCTCATCATCATGGCGATGGTGCAGAATAGCTTCCAGAATACCGCCACCGTGGTGCTCGCCGGCAAGCTGCAGGGCACCATCGTCGATTATCTCATGCCGCCTTTCTCCGCCGGGGAATTGCTGTTCGCCCTCGTCGCGGCCTCGGTGACCCGTGCGGCCTTTGTCGGTGGCGCCATCTGGCTGGCAATGCTGGCCTGGCCGGGCGTCCATGTGGCCCCGCATCATCTCTGGGCCGTCATCTATTTCGGCATTGCCGGCTCGGCGATGCTGGGCTTCCTCGGCATTCTCACCGGCATCTGGGCGGAGAAGTTCGATCATGCCGCAGCCGTCACCAACTTCCTCGTCGCGCCGCTGTCGCTGCTCTCCGGCACCTTCTACTCGATGGATCATGTCTCGCCGATCATGCGGGCGATCAGCCACGTCAATCCGTTCTTCTACGCGATTTCGGGCTTCCGCTATGGCTTTCTCGCCGCGGCTGATTCGCCCATCGCGGTCGGCGCGGCGCTCCTGCTCGCGCTTAACCTCGTGCTGGCCGCCGTCTGCTATATCGGGCTACGGCGGGGGTGGCGGATCAAATCCTGAAGACAGGCGTAGCCCCGGCTGCAACAGCCGAGGCGCCGCAGTCATTCAGTGCCAGTAGCTCGGGTCGAGCGCATAATGCCCGCCGCGATGCTCGCCGAACAAGGCGGTGACAGCGGGATGATCGATCGGCTCGTCGGTTCCGTCGGCCACCAGATTCTGCTGGCTCACATAAGCGACATAGGTCGCTTCACCATTGTCCGCGAACAGATGGTAGAAAGGCTGGTCTCGCTCCGGCCGCATCGCCTCGGGAATGGCCTCATACCATTCCTCGCTGTTGGAAAACACCGGATCGATATCGAACACAACCCCGCGAAACCCCAGCAGGCGGTGCCGGACCTTCTCCCCAATGCCGAAATGCGCGTGCGACACGCGATGGGCGGCACTGATCGTCGGAATGTGCGTCACGGAAGAGAATGACTTGCGGGCTTGGGCTTGATTCATGAGACAGATTTAGTGTCGCTGGCACCGAGTGCAAGTTTTCCCGCACCGACTGCTTGGCAAAGCCCCGATCATCCGCTAACAGCGCGCGCTCGACTACCGCAGCGGCGCCCTCTCTCAGGGCACTGCGACGCGAAAACCTCTGCGGAGAGGTGGCAGAGTGGTCGAATGCGCCGCACTCGAAATGCGGTGTACGGGCAACCGTACCGTGGGTTCGAATCCCACCCTCTCCGCCAGTTCCTGCACCTCAGTGATCGCTCCCGATCCAGCGCGAACGCAAATTTTCTCGGAAAACCGAGGGCTTCGAGAGAGGGGCCATCCGTCTCCGTTCGTGGTAGATCGTGTGCAAACTCGGCTGGTTTCGGGATGGAGATGCTGACTGGCAATGTCTGGAAAGAGGACGGAACACGACCAAAATGCCTCGTTCGCCGGCGGGACTTTGACCGGCAGCTTCCGCTAGAACCGGTCATTCGGATAACGCGAGACCGCTTTGCGGCGGCGCCCCAATATGTGCCGTCAAGGGAGCCTTTCTCTGATCCTGAAAACCGACGCTGCTCCAGCGCGGCAAGTTGAAGCAGTCGGAGCACCTGACGGGCAAGCGACCATCGAACTCGCCGACCTGTGGCTAGCGCCCCCATGCAAGGGCCTAGACGTCCGGCGCGATCAGCACCTTGCACTGCTCGCCGCGCTGTTTGAGGGCCTCGAACACCGTGGGCGTATCGGCGAGCGCAATGGTGCTGGTGACCATTAGCCGGGGCGCGATGGCGCCCTGTTCCAGCGCGGCAAGGGCGGCCTCATATTCCTGCACGGTGAAGAAGGCGCTGGTAACGAGGCGCACTTCCTTGCCGAGCATGGCGAAGGAGTTGAACGTGTCCGGCTTGGTGCACAGGCCCAGTAACAGGATCGTGCCGCGCGGACGCACCTGGTCGACGGCTTGCGCGATCAGGCCGGGCACGCCGACGCATTCGAAGACGATGTCGGCCATGCCGCCCAGACCCTGCACGGCACTTTCAACGGGGTTCTGCGGGTCCACCACGAACACGTCCGCGCCCATATCGTGCGCGCGCTGCTGCTGCGCGGTGGAGATATCCTGCACGGCCACCTTGGCGGCCCCGAGCCGCTTGGCCCAGAAGGCCACCGCAAGCCCGATCGGCCCTGCGCCCAACACCAGTACCTTGTCACCGGTTTTCAGGCCCGACAGGTTCACGCCGTGCAGGGCTACGGCCAGCGGCTCGATAATGGCGCCGTCCGCCAGCGTCAGCCCCGCCGGTAAGGGCACGCACTGGTTGGGGCGGGTGACGGCATAATCGGCATAGCCGCCACCCTGCAGCCCGAATGACGCGCACCACTGCACTTCGCCCTTGCGACAATGTTCGCAGTCGCCGCAGCTTTTGAGCGGGATGACCGAGACGAGCTCGCCGACCTTGCGCCCCTGCGTGTTCCGACCCAGCGCCACCACTTCACCGGCGAACTCATGGCCCAGAACGTCGCCATGCTTGCATCCATAAGCGGCATCCTGGGTCATATGCAGATCACTGCCGCAAATCCCGCAGCGCCCGACCTGGACCACCAGTTCGCCCTCGCCCGGCGTGGGATCAGGAACGTCCTCGAACGCCAGCGGCGTGTGGAGCGCCTGGAAGATAACGGCTTTCACAAATATGCCCTTTCGTCTCTCGCCGAGGCCGGCCGCAAAACGATGACACTGCGGCTGGCCCCCGCCCTATCGATGTCATTGGCGCTCATGTCGCGTCAGCCAACGGTCAACCCGCCGTCCAGCACCATCGCGTGGCCCGTCATGTAACTGCTCTCATCGGACGCCAGAAAGGCGACGGCCTTGGCAATTTCATCGACGGAGCCGAGCCGCTTAAGGGGGACAGTCGCTGAAAACGCATCGGTATCCGGCGCGCCCAGCCGGTGGACGATGTCGGTCAACATCCTGCTCTCGATAAAGCCGGGATGCACTGAATTGACGCGCACGCCAAACGGCGCGGCTTCGAGGGCGGCCGTGCGGGACAGGCCGAGGACCGCGTGCTTGGACATGATGTAGCCGGACATATTGGCAGCCCCGACCAGTCCGGCGATGGAAGAGGTGTTGATGATCGCCCCGCTCTTCTGCCGCTGCATCTCCGGCAGCACATATTTCAGCCCGAGGAAGACGCCCAGCACATTCACTTCGAAGATCCTGCTGAATGCTGCGGTCGGGTAGTCCGTAATGGCAGCTTGCGGTCCCTCGATGCCTGCATTGTTGAAGAAGATGTCGATGCTGGGTGCCAGCGCCCGGGCGGCCTCCACATAGGCCTTCACGTCAGCCTCTCGGCTCACATCCGCGCGGATCAGCGCGAAGGAGGGGTCGGCCGCGAAACTCTGCTGGATGGCACTGGCATCCGCCTCTGGATGATCGATGCCGATGATCCGGGCACCGCGCGCTGCCATTTCCCGCGCCGTGGCATGGCCGATATTACCGGCCACCCCAGTGATGAGTGCCGTTTTTCCGCTCAGCGTTTGGGCGTGTGAGGTGACGCTCATGCGATGCGCCCCGACTGGGGCCTCCATCCGATCACTTAAAGGCACCGAGCAGTACCCCGCCATCGATGGGGAGTTCCGCGCCGGTCATGAAATCCGACGCGTCCGATGCCAGGTAGAGCGCCAGTGGCTTGATCTGGTGGACATCGGCCATGTGTCCCATCGGCACATATTTACCCATGGCCGCGCGGGCTGCCGGGTCCGCCAGATAGCCGCCGCCGATGTTGGTGACGAACATGCCCGGTGAAATTGCGTTCACACGGATGCCGAATTCCGCCAGCTCCAGCGCGACCTGCCGGACTAGGTGGGAGACGGCCGCCTTGGAAACCATGTAGGCGGTCGCGATCGTCGGAAAGGCCATGGTGGAGGCGACAGATGACGTCACGACGATGGACCCGGGCCGGCCCAGCACCTTCATCGCGCGCGCGGCATTCGATACGGTGTAGGCCGTGCCGTTGAGATTGACGTCGAGAATGCGTGCCCAGCTTGACTGTGCCAGATTCTCTATCTCGCCTTGGGGCACGCGCCGTTGATGGGCTGCGTCCCAGAAGCCCGGGCCATCGCCAATCCCGGCATTGGCAAAGACAGCATCGAGGCTCCCGAACCGCGCGACATGCTCATCAATGGCGGCGGCTACTGCTGTGGCGTCGCTAATGTCGAGCTGATGGGCATGGACCGTCCAGCCCAGATCACGCATCCGGGCGGCCTCAGCCTCGATATTGGCGCTGCTGCGACCCGTCAGGGTGACCTTTGCACCGCACTCGGCCAGCGCCTCGGCATAAGCGAGGCCAAGCCCCGCGCCACCTCCGGTCACAAACACCGAACGGCCCTCAACGTCGAACTTGCTGGTTACGGAGTTCAATGCGCCTCTCCTCTCCGGTCAGGCGGCGTATCTGCCACCGCCATGCCATGGTGCCGATCTGAGCCGCCCGTCTCATAGACCGTGGCATTGCTCAGGACCGACCTGGTCTTCCGTCAATATGCCGCGCTCGGGCCGCTCATAACAAGTCCGCCATGGGCGTTGCGGCGCGCGGAGGACAGCGTTCGGGAGGCTGATGACTCCGCGAAATCTTGCACGGAAAGCCCGGTATTTAGCCGTTCCAGCTGGAGTTCGGGCAAGACTGGGCCGGACCGACCAAGGTGTAGGATACACGCAGATACCGAAGTTTGTTCTCCGTCATACGCACAGGTCCAGCGAGATACCGGTAAGCTGGATGGCAACGATAGGGCGTCCGGTTTATGATCGCGGACACGGGATTTGCCATTCGCGGTCCGGTGAATTGAAAAGCCTCGAAAAGCCCGTGGGCGAAACGGGGATGCAAATGGAGAGAAGCGTGAGCGACCTTCCCAATGTTGACGAGAGGCGGCGTGCCGAATGGCTGGCGCTCTATGAGCGGATGCTGCTGATCCGCCGTGCGGAAGAGCGCCTCGGCAAGGAGGCACAGGCTGGCAATCTGCCGGGCGGCGTGCATCTCTACATCGGTCAGGAAGCCTCGGGCGTTGGGGTCTGTTCCGTGCTGGAAGACCGCGACTTCATCACCAGTACCCACCGCGGGCATGGCCATTTTCTGGCCAAGGGCGGTGAGCTGAATGCCATGTTTGCCGAGCTTTGGGGCAAGCGGACCGGCATCTGCCGAGGCATGGGCGGATCGATGCACGTGGCGGATGTCAGCAAGGGCATCCTCGGCGCCAACGGCATCGTCGGCGGCGGTATCGCCATTGCCGCAGGCGCAGGCATGGGGATCAAGGTCGCCAAGGAGGCCGCCGTCTCGGTCTGCCTGTTCGGCGATGGCGCGGCCAATCAGGGCGTGCTGATGGAAAGCCTCAACATGAGTGCGGTGTGGAGCTTCCCGGTCATCTGGGTGCTCGAGAATAATGGCCTGTCCGAATTCACCATCACCGACCGGGTGACGGCCGGCGAATTTACCGATCGCGCCCGGGCCGTCGGTATGCCGGCGGTCACCGTGGACGGCAATGATGTGCTGGCGGTGCAGGCAGCGATGGCAGAGGCAGTGGACCGGGCGCGCGCTGGCGGCGGCCCCAGCTTAATCGAGACCAAGACCTACCGCATTCACGGCCATCTTGAGGCTGAGGAAGCCTTTCTGGGTGGCTACACCTATCGCACCCAGGAGGAAATCGAGGGCTGGCGGACGCCCGACAAGGATCCGATCCTGCGCTTTGCCACCCGGCTGCTCGCGGAAGGCGGCGCCTCCCAGAGCGATCTCGATCAGGTCAACAACCGCGTCCTGACGCAGATCGAGACTGCGGTCGCCTTCGCGCTGGAGAGCGAAGATGCCGATCCGGAGCTTGTCTTCGACATCACCTTTTCCGGCCAGCGGCCCTGAGGACAGATCATCATGGCAAAGCAACGCTATATCCAGGCAATCAACCAGGTTTTCCTCGATGAGATGGAGCGCGACAAGAACATCATCCTCTTCGGAGAAGATGTCGAGCTGGCGATTTTTGGCGACACCCGCGAGGTCTACAACCGGTTTGGACCGGACCGCGTCTACAACACCCCCATCTGTGAAGCCTCGCTGACCGGCATGGCCGTCGGTGCGGCGGCGGCAGGGCGGCGGGTCATCCTGCACCTGATGTTCGGCAACTTCGTCTACACCGGCATGGACGCGATCGCTCACCAGATGGCGAAGCTGCGGATGATGACCGGCGGGCAGATGAATCTCCCCATCACCATCATCGCCGGCTATGGCGGCGGGCGGTCGCTGGCCGCGCAGCATTCCGACACGCCCTATCCGACGCTCATGAATATCGGCGGGGTCAACGTGGCGACGCCGGCGACCCCGGCCGATGCCAAGGGCCTGCTCACCACGGCCATTCGGGGCAACAACCCTACCTTCTTCCTTGAGGCGAGCGGGCGCGGCGGCGACAGCGGCGAGGTGCCGGACGGCGAGTATCTGGTCCCCTTCGGCAAGGCTGCGGTCCACCGTGAAGGGACCGATCTGACTATCTGCGCCATCGGCACCATGGTGCGCCCGGCGCTCCGTGCTGCACGCGCACTGGAAGATCATGGCATATCCGCAGAGGTCATCGATCCGCGCACGCTGGTTCCGCTCGATGAGGCGGGTATCGCCGCCTCTGTCCGCAAGACGGGGCGACTGGTGCTGGTCGATGAATCCAAGGATCGCTGCAGCGCCGCGTCCCACATTGCGGCGCTCATGGCCGACAGCTGCTTCTCGTCGCTGAAAGCGCCGATTAAGCGGGTGACCGTTCCCAATGTGTCGATGCCTTATTCGGGCGTGGCCGAAATGGCCGTTTTCCCGAACCAGGACAAGGTGGTCACTGCGGCCCTTTCAATCTGCGGTGAATTGCGTGGGGTGACGGCGTGAAAGTGAAACTGAAGCTGCCGCGCTACGGCATGAACATGGAAGAGGCGACGATCGTGACCTGGCACAAGCAGCCGGGCGATCCGATCAAGGAAGGCGAACCGCTTTACGAGATCGAGACCGAGAAGGTCACGCAAGTGATCGAGGCGACAGGCGATGGCACGATGGTCGAAATCCTCGTGCCGGAGGATGAGATCGCCGAGGTCGGACAAGCGGTATGCATTGTTGAAGTGGGCTGATCGGTCGCCGCGGGCGACCTGACGAACGGGATTACTGCACCATGAGTGATTATATCCACTCCGCGCCCACAACGGGCGCGGCAGAGGGCACGCGCGCGTCCACGCAATCCCGCGGAACACAGATGGCCTGGGCGCTGTACGAGGCTGCCCGCAATCCATTCTACGTACTCATCAACATCTACGTCTTCTCCGCCTATTTTGCCAATCGGGTGGTGGGCGATCCGGTGTGGGGGCAGGCGCTGTGGGGCTATATCCTCTCCACGGCGGCGCTGTGCGTCGCGCTGTGCGCGCCCCTGCTTGGCACCATTGCCGACGCGGGCGGGCGCAGAAAGCCCTTCCTACTCGCCTGTATCGCGGTGGCGGTACCGGCGACGGCAATCCTGACACTGGCACGGCCCGATTTGGGCGGTGGCGTGCTGCTGATCGCCGCCGCGCTGGTGGTCGCCAATATCTGCTACGAACTGTCGTCCATCTTCTACAATGCGCTGCTGCCCCAGGTTGCGCCCTCAAGCCGCTTCGGGCGGGTTAGTGGTCTGGCTTACGCCCTGGCCAACGGGGCCGGCATCATCCTGTTCGGTGCGTATCTGCTGGCAGACCGGACCCTCGTCCATGGCGACGGCGCGTGGCCAACCGAGCGCTTCGTGCCCCCGGTCGTGGCGCTCTGGTGGCTGGCCTTCTCGCTGCCCATCCTGCTCAAGGTTTCAGACCCTGCGGCCAACAAACTGCCGCTCGGCAAGGTGGTGGGCGACGGGCTGAAGCGTCTGCGTCGATCCATAACGCGCCTGCGGTCGATGCCCGATGTGCTGCATTATCTGATCGCCCGCATGGTGTTCAACGAGGGCTTCATCGTCCTCATGATGTTCATGGGCGTGGTCGGCTCGGGCGTCCTCGGGTGGAGCGGTGTCCAGCTCTCTGTCATGGGCCTTGTGCTCAGCGTCGTGGCGGTGGGCGGATCGCTCTTCGGCGGCGTTCTGGATGATCGGCTGGGATCGAAATCGGCCCTGCAGATCGCGATCCTTGGCTGTGTGGTGTCCAACCTGCTTCTGGTGACAATCGGCCCCGACACCGTCCTGTTCATGGCCACCGATCCCGATACCACCGGCAGTCTGTATCCGCGCATCGCGGACAAGGCGTTCTTCTTTGCCGAAGGGCTCGCCGCCTTCTTCGTGACCGCCGGACTGGTCTCCAGCCGGGCGATGCTGGCCAAGATCGCGCCCCGGGAATCGCTGAACGAACTATTCGGCATCTACGCCCTGTCGGGCACCGCCACCTCGTTCCTCGGCCCGCTGACGATTGCCGTCCTCACCCAGCTGTTCGCCAGCCAGCGGGCGGGGCTCACCGCCGGGCTGATCTTCCTGTTCGGCGGCCTGTTGCTGCTGCGCAAGGTGAGCGCGGGACGCGGCGATGACGCCGCCATGCCGGCGCGGCCCTGAAACAAATCACGCTAACTGATCAATTACTTCGGAGGATGTCATGCAATTCAAGTCGCTTCAGGACAAGATCGACCAACTCGGCAATCCCGCCAAATGGCTGCGCGATGTGAGCGTGGGTGCCTATCAGTACCCGGTCAAAAGCGAGTATACCAACTGGCGCGACGAGCAGCGCTCCTGGCACGAAACCGTTGGCCTGCTGGACCAGTCCCTCCACATGACCGACCTGTATGTCGAAGGGCCGGACACGATAAGGCTGCTCTCCGAGGTCGGCGTCAATTCGTTCAAGAATTATGGCCGCAACAAGGGCAAGCAGCTCATCTGCTGCAACCACGACGGTTATCTGATCGGCGACATGATCCTCTTCGGGCTGGAAGATGACAAGGTGAACATCGTCGGTCGCCCCGCCGTGGCCAACTGGATCGAATTCATCGCCTCCACCGGCAGCTATGACGTAAAGACCGAGCGGGACGAGCGCTCCATCTCCAATCCGCAGCCGCGCAAAACGTACCGCTTCGAGCTGCAAGGCCCCAACGCCTGGCCGCTGCTGGAGAAGCTGAATGGCGGGCCGATCGACAAGCCCAAATTCTTCCAGATGACGGAAATCACCGTGGCAGGACATAAGGCCAGAGCGCTGGCCCACTCCTTCGCCGGTGCGCCGGGCCTTGAATTCTGGGGGCCGTGGGATGAGGGCGACGATGTCCGCGCCAAGATCCTCGAAGCGGGCGCCGAATTCGGGCTGAAGCTCGTCGGCGGCCGGGCCTACGGCACCTGCGCGGTCGAGGCGGGCTGGATCCCGTCCCCGCTGCAGGCGATCTATTCGGGCGAAAATATGCGCGCCTACCGGGAATGGCTGCCGGGCAATGGATTTGAAGCTAACGCCTCCATCGGCGGCAGCTTCGTCTCCGACAACATCGAGGATTATTATCTCTCGCCCTGGGATCTCGACTACGGACGGTTGATCAAATTCGACCATGACTTCATCGGCCGCTCGGCTCTGGAAAAGATGGTCGACCAGCCACATCGCCGCAAGGTCACGCTGGAATGGAATGCAGACGATGCCATCGCCATTTACGCCAGCCAGTTGCTGGACGGCACGAACGCCAAGTTCATGGAAATGCCGAATGCGCACTATGCCGCGCACCCCTATGATAGCGTGACAAAGGGCGGAAAGCGCGTCGGCCTGTCGACCTATCCCTGCTACCTATCCGTGCAGCGCAAGTGGATCTCGCTTGCTACCCTCGCCGACACGGAGATGGGCGAGGAAGTTTCGATCCTGTGGGGCGAGCCCGGTGGCGGATCGTCCAAGCCGGGTGTCGAGCGCCATGTCCAGAAGGATGTGCGGGCCACTGTTCTTCCCTGGCCCTATTCGGCATCGGCTCAGGAATATCGGTCACGTTGAGTCACACCGCTTTCCTCCCGAGTGCAGGCGATTGGGGGGGAAGGCGGCAGTGCACCGTGGAGCGCATTTTCGTGCGTCGCCACCCGCGCTGACAGCCGCGAAACACCCTATCAAGAACCACACATAATAACGTCCGCAAGGACTGTCCGGAGGGGCCAGAACCATGATCAGGTCATTTGTTGGAATCGCATTCGTTTCCTCGCTCTGCTGTGGCGTGTCGACCAATGCGGTCGCGCAAGCCGTCGACTCACCGGCGCCGCAGGCCGCCGCGCCCGCCGCAGGCGAAAGCGACATCATCGTGACGGCCCAGCGCCGTGAGGAACGATTGCAGGACGTTCCGATCGCGGTGCAAACGCAGACGGCGGCGCAGTTGGAAATCCGCGGTATCGAGGGCGTGCAGGCGCTCGGCGAGGTCGTGCCCAGCCTGAGCGTCTCCAGTGCCGTCGGCTTTGCGATCACCTATTTGCGTGGCGTCGGCAGCACGGCCATCGGCCCCGGCATCGAGACGCCGGTGTCGATCTACGTTGACGGGGTCTATTATGCGTCATCGACCTCGGCACTGTTCGATTTCAATAACATCAGCCGCATCGAGGTTCTCAAGGGGCCGCAGGGCACGCTGTTCGGCCGCAACGCGACGGGTGGCCTGATCCAGGTCGTCACCGGCGACCCCTCACGCAATCTCGACCTGCGGCTGGGCGTCAGCGTCGACAATTACCTCACGACAAAGGGCAATGCCTATGTCGCGGGCGCCATTTCCAATGGCATCACGGCCGATCTCTCCGTCTCCGCCAGCACGCAGGACAGGGGCTGGGGCGTGAACGTGCCGACCGGCGACAAGGTGAATCGCAATATCCACAATATCAGCGTGCGGTCCAAATGGCTGTTCGAGCTGAGTGACACCACGCGCGCGCGCCTGATTGGCGATTTCACGGACATGGCCAATTCCTTCAACGGCCAGCGGGTGTTCCCGGGCACGAATCTTCCGACTTTCCTCGGCGTGCCCAATACGCCTGGCGATCCATGGGATCTCAATGGCGATGCCGTGCCCCGGGTCGATAATCGCAACTGGGGTGTCAGCTTCAAGCTCGATCAGGATATTGGCGATCTGACCCTGAGCAGCATTACCGCCTATCGCAATTCGAATACCAATTTGCGCTGGGATATCGATTTCACGCCGGTGCCGCATTTCGAGGGCAATCTGGTCGATCTGGAACGTCAGTTCAGTCAGGAGCTGCAGCTTTCGTCCGGAGGTGCCGGTCCGTTGACCTGGACGGCAGGCGTCTATTACTTCCGCGCCCGCGGCATCTATGATCCTTCGCAAGTCTTCTCGCGGGATGTGCCGAACAACCTGTTTGGCCCGTTTGAATCCGTGCTGCTGTTCGGCAACCAGTTGACCGAATCGCTCGCGGGCTATGGCCAGGGCACTCTGAGCCTGACACCCGAAACAAAGCTCACCGTCGGCGCCCGCTACACTTACGAACAGCGCGAGATCGATGGCCGTACCGAGGCCATTGCGTTCGGCAGTCCTGCCAGTGTTTTGCTGGGGACCACCCCACATGACCAGATTTCGTTCAAGAAGCCCACCTTCCGGGTGTCGCTTGATCACCGGTTCTCGCCGGAGGTGCTGGCTTATGCCTCCTTCAACACCGGCTTCAAGAGCGGCGGATTCAACACGCAATTTTCCACCGATCCCGCCTTCCTGCCCGAAACGCTCAATGCCTATGAACTGGGCCTCAAGACGGACCTGCTGGACAATCGTCTGCGGATGAACTTCGCGGCTTATTACTATGATTACAAGAACATCCAGGTGCAGAAGGTCGGCCTCGCCGCGACTGGGATCATCAACGGCGCGTCAGCCAGAATCTACGGCGCCGAGGTCGATTTCGATGCGCGCATCTCTCCGGCTTTCAATCTGGCGGGCAGCCTCGCGTACACCAACGCGCAGTTCAAGGAGTTCACCAACGCACCGTTCACCGGCCCCAATGGCGGTGTGGCGTCCTTCCCCGGCGATGCCAGCGGAAACCGCATTCCCAAGGCGCCACGCCTTCAGGGCAACCTGTCGGCCACCTACACGCTGGACATGTCGGACGGATCGAAGATCGCGTTCAACGCCACGGGTATCTACTCGTCGCGCTATTTCTTCGAGGCCAATAACATCGTGTCCCAGGCGCCGTTCGCGAAATTGAACGCCGCCGTGGCCTGGACCTCCGCCGACGATCACTACTCGGTGCGGGTCTTCGGCACCAACCTGACCGACAAGGCAGTGGGAACCTACAGCTCGACCCTGTCCGACGGCACCATCAACATCAGCTACGATCCGCCCCGCATCTTCGGAATCGCGCTGGACTATCGGTACTGAGCCCTGCTGCAACGATCGCCAAGGAACTGATATGTTGAACGATGTGAATATCCTCGGATCATACTGGACCTTGGCGGCCGGCACGGCACCGGTGGTGCAGGAACTGTGCCACCACAACATCCGCGACCGCATTGAATGCGCGTCGCGAGCGGGCTTTACCGGGATGGGCTTCTGGCATTCCGATCTGGCCGTCCTGCGCGAGCGGCATGGCTTTGCCGAGGTCAAGGCGATGCTGGCGGCCAATGGCATCGCCCATATCGAAGTCGAATGGTTGAACGACTGGTATTGCACAGGAGAGCGTCGCGCGGCGTCCGACGAGAGCCGCGCCTTGCTGCTCGATGCGGCCGAAGCACTCGGGGCGAACCACATCAAGGTGGCGGACCTCGATAATGACGGCACGCCGCTGGACCGGATGACCGAGGAATTCGCCACGCTTTGCGCGCAAGCCGCGGAGCGCGGCACCAAGATCTTGTTCGAGATGCTCCCGGCGGGATTTTCCCACCTTCCCAGCCTCGACCATGTGCTGTCGCTGACGCGCGGCGCCGGGGCGAAGAACGGCGGCATCATGATCGACAATCTCCACGTGGTCCGTACCGGGACAACGCTGGCCGATCTGGTGGAGAAGCTTACGCCGCAGGACCTGATCGGCGTCGAAATCAACGATGGCGTGTTGGCCAAGCCGGTCGACTTCATGGATTCGGTCATCAATCGCAGGCGCCTGCCGGGCGATGGCGAGTTCGATATCGTCGGCTTCCTCCGCGCGATCTGGAGCCTGGGCTATGATGGTCCGATCGGCGTGGAAGTCATGCACGAATATTTCAGGGAGTGGCCGCTCGACCGGATGGCCGAGGTGAGCTTTGCCAAGACCGCAACGGTCATCGCAGAAGCGCGCTCTGAGATCGTCTGAGCCTTTCTGAGCCAGGCCATCCTCAACTGGAGATCAGCATGACTTTACTCGACCGCTTTTCGCTCGCGGGGAAATCCGCGCTGGTTACCGGCGGCGCTTCAGGCATTGGTTTGGCCTATGTCGAGGCCGTCGCCGAGGGCGGTGCCAGCGTCACGATTGCCGACATGGATGAAGAGGCTGCGGCGAAGGAAGCCGAGCGCCTCGCGGCATCTGGCTTCACAGTCCGCCATGCGGGGATGGACGTGGCAAATGACGAGGATGTGCGGCGCGCCTTTGACGACCATGAAGCCGCCTTCGGCGCCATCGACATTGTGTTCGCCAATGCCGGCATGGCGGCGGGCGAAGGCTATATGGGCTTTGACGGCCAGCGGACTGCCTCGGGCCAGATCGACACCTATTCGGTGGACGACTGGCGCAAGACCATCGCGATCGATCTTGACGGCGTGTTCTTCACCTTCCGCCACGCAGTCCGGCTGATGAAGAAGCATGGACGCAGGGGCTCGCTGATCGCCACCAGTTCCAACGCGTCCGAAATCACGGTTCCGATCGTCGCGACGCCCTATATGCCCGCCAAAGCAGGGGTGAAGCATCTCGTGCGGCAGCTTGCGCGCGAGCTGGCCCCCTTCGGCATTCGGGTGAATGCCATCGCGCCGGGCTCTGTGGTGACCAATATCGGTGGCGGTGTCCTCCACAATCCGGAGGTTCGCGCGGTGTGGGATCTTGGCGTGCCGCTCGGCCGCATGGGTGAGACCCATCAGTTCAAGCCGCTGGCGCTCTATCTCGCCTCCGACGCATCCGACTTCATGACGGGCGCTGAAATCGTGCTCGATGGCGGCGTCTCGCTGCGCGGTATCGAGGGATAGGCTCTGCGGCCCCCTTTAGTGCCCCTTGCGCAATTGCAGCGGGGCCGCGCCGAACCGATCCCGAAACCTTCGCGCGAAATGGCTCGAATCCGAAAAGCCGCAGGCATAGGCGACATCCGCGACCCGATAGATGCCATAGCGCGGGTCGGTAAGCATCTCTGCTGCCCGACAAAGCCTCAGCTCAAGCAACGCCGCCCCGAAGGTTGTGTCGTTGCCCGCGAAGATCTTGTGCACATAGCGCTTGGAGATGTTCAGCTCGCTTGCCAGTGTCGCCGGGCTAAGCTCCAGATCGTCGAACCGGTCGCGCATGATCTGGATGGCGCGTCGGAAGAGCTTGCCCTGATGCAAGGTTTCGCCTGTCGTCACATTGCCATTCATCAACGCAAGAAACGCACCAAGCTGGTCGGCAATGCACGATCGCGACAGTGCCGCATCTTCAAGTCCGTTCTGGTCGATAGCCGAAAGCATTGCCGCCAGTGCGCCGCCCCACAGACTGGCGTCGAAGGTTCGGGCCAGCATCGCTTCGGGCTGTGGCACCCAGCGGCGCAACCAGGAGGACGGCATGTGCGCCGTCAACGCTATTGCCCCGCGCGGAAACTGGAAGCTGTAGGGCGACGCATGGCTGACCATGCAAAAACTGCCTTCCGGAACATGCAGATCGATGCCGGCGTGGCGCAATGCTGCCGTGCCCTGCTGCATGTAGGACAGCGCAAAAACCTCCTCGGAGCACCGGCGCGCCATGGCCTGACTTCTGGAAATCGTCTGCTCGGCTGTGCGGAAGTTGTTGATGTCGATAGGCCCAAGGCCAAACCGGACCCATTGCGCCCTGAAGTTCGCCCGATGGTTGGTATCGATGCACATTTCAGCGACACTGCTGGACATGACGTCGTTCCAGGCGGACAAGGCGCCAGTGTCCGACAGGCCGGTGCTGGCCCAGCGATCGTCGCGCTCAGAGCCGCTCGCTTCGCGTAATGACACCATCGTCCTCTCTCCTTCTTGCCGTCGCAATTTTGCGTCCGTGCGGCGCTTGAGCTTGCCTAGGGATCGGTCGTCGCGCTCCCAGGAAGCACTGCCTGACCTCGAAATGTCCTTAGCAGGAGGCAAATCTGAACTTATAATTTGACATGTCAAATTAAATCGGGTGCCATTCGGAATGGCTAACGTCCCGTTCGATCTCCGTGCATATTTCCCATTTTTTTTAGGCACGATTTCAAATCGTTGGACTGCAACATCCTCCAAGCTCTATCTTGAAAGGTTTGGCATCGGAATTGGCGAATGGCGCGTGCTTGCGTCGATCCATGCGCAGGGCACGGCAAGCTCCCAGATGGTCGTAAATCTCATCGCGATGGATGCCGGCGCGGTCAGCCGGTCGATGTCGAAGCTGGCGGCGGAAGGATATGTTTCCCCTAAAGCCGGCCGGTTCATCGGGCGCACCAAGCCCTATGAATTGACTGCAGAGGGTCGCGAGCTCTACGATCGGCTACTGGCCACGGCGCTAGAACGCGAAGATCTGCTTCTCGCCGGGTTATCCGATCAGGAGAGGGAGCAGCTCCTCTCATTGATGCGCAAGGTGATTGACCAGATCGATAAGCTCTAGTCTGCACCGCGCAGGAAGCCTGGACGGATGACTGTGATGCCCTCGTTCCCTCTGACACCTCGCCGCCAGTTGGCCTCCCCACTGACTGAAACCCACTCGTCGAAGTATTCCTAAGCCTAAACACCATAGCGAAGGCTTAACCCGCTACACGAATGACCGGATTCGGCGTAGCCGGACATTTCCATTGCGAGCATCGATCGGCAGGAATGTCTCAACGTCGGTCGATTGCGTCAGATCAGTCCGCGACGAGCAGTGACGTGGACAGCAACCAATTCGTATTCATGTTCCCCCTATTTTCACAAGAGGAGCCTGCATTTTCGCACTAATGCGAGTCAAATGCAAAAGTAGGCTGTCAGCCGGTTGTGAGCGAAGGCCGAGGCGGCGCCTTCAGTCTCGCGCCGCGATGATAATGATCTCGACCTTGTAGTCGGGCGTGGCGAGTCTGGCTTCGCCGGTGGCGCGGGCTGGGGCGTCCCTGCCGCCGACCCAGCGATCCCAGACGGCATTCATCTCGGCGAAGTCGGCCATGTCGGCGAGCCAGACGGTGGCGCTCAGGATGCGCGACTTGTCGCTCCCAGCGCGGGCGAGCAGCGCCTCGATCTGCGCCAGCACGGCCTGCGTCTGCGCAGTGACACTCTCGCCCGGCGCACCGACCTGGCCGGCAAGGTAGATGGTGTCGCCATGGATGACGGCCTGGCTCATGCGTGGGCCCTGATCGAGACGTTCGATGCTCATGCTTACTCCTTGTCGATAAAAATGATCGCTTGCGGCGTCAGGCTGCATAGCGCGAAATGGCCAGGTCGACGGCCTCGATTTCCGTGGGTCGAGCCGAGATGATGTCCGCGACGACCTGGGCCGAGCCGCAGGCCATTGTCCAGCCCAGCGTGCCGTGACCGGTATTGAGGAACAGATTACCGTAGCGCGTCTTGCCGATCACAGGCGTGCCATCCGGCGTCATCGGCCGGAAGCCCGACCAGTAAGTTCCCGCGCCCATGTCCGCGACACCGGGGAACAGGGTGCCGAGCGAGAGTTGGAGCGTCTCGCGCTGGGCGGGGCGCAGGCGGCGATCGAACCCGGCGATCTCCGCCATGCCGCCGACCCGGATGCGCGAACCCAGACGCGTGATCGCAATCTTGTAGGTCTCGTCGAGGATCGTCGAGACAGGCGCGCGGGCCTCGTCGACGATGGGCACCGTGATCGAATAGCCTTTCACCGGATACACCGGCAGGCGGATACCGAGCGGACGCAGCAGGGCGGGCGAATAGCTGCCGAGGGCTACGACATAGGCATCGGCACGCATGAATCCCTTGCTGGTGCGCACGCCCGTCACCCTGTCCGCATCAACCTCGATCCCGTCTATTGCCGTGCCATAGTCGAAGTGCACGCCCAGCCTCTGCGCCAGCTCGGCAAGGGCGTTGGTGAACAGGAAGCAATCGCCGGTCTCGTCATTGGGCAGGCGCAGGCCGCCGACGAATGTTCCGCAAACATCGGCAAGCCCCGGCTCGGCGCGTGTGCAGCCCTCCCGATCCAGCACCTCGAACGGTACGCCATCGGCCTGCAGCACAGCGACATCCTTGGCGATGCCGTCCATCTGCGCTTGGGTCCGGAAGAGCTGGAGCGTGCCCTGCATGCGCTCGTCATAGGCAAGGCCGGTGTCGGCCCGTAGGGCGATCAGCTTGTCACGGCTATATTCCGCGATTCGCACCATGCGCGCTTTGTTCACCGCGTAGCGCGCGCCCGTGCAGTTGCGCAGCATCTGCGCCATCCAGAGCAGTCGCGCCGGATCGAGACCGGGTCGCAGGATGAGCGGCGAATGCTTCGAGACCATCCATTTAAGCGCCTTGAAGGGAACGCCGGGCGCGGCCCACGGCGAGGCGTAGCCGGGCGAGATTTCACCGGCATTGGCGAAGCTGGTTTCCAGCGCCGGGCCGGGCTGCCGGTCGACGACGTGCACCTCGTGCCCGGCCTTGGCGAGATAATAAGCGGAGGTGACGCCAATCACGCCACTGCCGAGGATCAGCACCTTCATGCGATTGTCTCCAATGGGGGTGCCGGGCAGGCGAGGGGGAGGATGTGCCGGGCATAGCGGGCGCCGAGGTTCGTCAGGATCTCATAAGCGATGGTGCCGCCATCGCGCGCGACCTGTTCAAGGCGCTGGTGCGGGCCGATCAGCTCGACGAAATCGCCTTCCGCGAGCGCGCCGGGCGCGAGGGCCGTCACATCCACGGTCATGCTGTCCATCGACACGCGACCCGCGATTGGTAGACGGACGCCGCCGGACCAAGCCGCTCCGCGATTGGAGAGGGCGCGTGGCCAGCCATCGGCATAGCCTACCGATAGCGTCGCAAGGCGCCGTTCCCCGCGCGCTTGCCAGTCGAGCCCATAGCCGACCCCAGCGCCGTCCGGCACCGTGCGGAGCTGGATCACTCTGGCATCGAGCCGCACGACGGGGGCGAAGGGCGCCTCCGCGCCGTCGGCACGGTCGGCCTCGTAAAGCGCGATGCCGGCGCGGGCGATGTCGCCATGAAACACGCTGTCGAGCAGGCAGCCGCCGGAATTGGCGAGTGACCGGGCCACGTTGGGGAACAGCTCGGCCAGTTTCTCGAACTGCGTGCGCTGGCGATCGTTCGCAGCATTTTGCGGTTCGTCTGCACAGGCGAGATGGCTCATGATCGCGCGGAGCGGCACCGAGCGGCGGAACTGCGCGTCGCCCGCGAGTTGCCGGGCCTCCTCCGGGGAGAGGCCCAGGCGCGACATGCCGCTGTCGACTTGCAGAATTGCGGATAGTGGGCATTTGCGCTGGATGGCCAGATCGCGCCAGCGCCACGCCTGGCCCAGGCTGTTAAGCACCGGCACGATAGCATGGTCCGCGCATATCGCCTCGGCGCCGGGTGTCAGCCCGTTCAGCACATAGATGGTGCTGTTTGCCGGCACGAGCGGGCGAATGGCGAGCGCCTCGGCCAGATGCGCGACGAAGAAATGGCTGCACCCGGCCGACACGAGGGCGGGCACCACGATGCCTGCGCCCAAGCCATAGGCGTCCGCCTTCACCACGGCCGCCAGTTCGGCGGGTGCGACCCGATTGCGCAGCCGGGCATAATTGGCGACCAGCGCGGACAGGTCGATCGTCAGAATCGCGCCTTCGATACTGTCAGAATTGTCCATTGGTCACCCCGGGCCTGATGGTGACAAGGGATATCAGCAGGCGCTTCGAATGTTCTGCCCAACAGATGCAGAAGTTGCCGTTTCAAGCCGGAATTCAGTAGAAAAGAGGCGCCGGTGCGCAATATGCTTCGACGTTCATGGACAAGATCGACAGACATATCATCAGGCTGCTGCGTACCGATGGCCGTATCTCCAACCAGAGCCTGGCGGAAGCGGTCGGCCTGTCTCCTTCCGCCTGCCTGCGCAGGGTCAGGATTCTTGAGAAATCAGGTGTGATCCGCGGCTATGTGGCCGTGGTGGGGCTGCCGGAAGAAGATGAGGCGACGGTGGCGATCGTGCGCATCACGCTGGAGAAACAGACCGAGGAATATCTCCGCCGGTTCGAGAGCGCGGTGCGGCGACATCCGGAGATACGGGAATGCTACCTCATGACGGGCGATGCGGACTATAGCATTCGCGTCGCGACGGGCAGCGCGGCGGCCTACGAGGAATTGCATACCAACGTCCTCTCGCGCCTGCCCGGCGTCGCGCGCATCCATTCGAGCATTGCCATGCGCAAGGTGCTGCCTGGCGGAGCGCTAACATCCCGCAATTTCACTCCCTGACGGGCTCCTCCCCGCAGAGACGCGCGCGCATCACTGCGCAATCGGCAGAAAATGTCGCGCACCCCTGCGAATATTCTTCCCGATATTCTGCCGCTACTGCGCGGCCTTTGCTGGAGGATCGGTATGAATTCCTGGATCAGAACCCTGCTCGCCGGAGCCATGATGGCGACCAGCCTCTCCGTATCGCCCGTTTCGGCCGCCGAACCGGCGCAGTCACTCCGCGATGCGCGGGAGCAGGCCCCCGCGGGCATCATCGGCCTGTGGAAGGTCGATCTTGTAGCCTCCACCTACAAGGGCGCCAAGCCGCAGGCCGCAATCCGCAGTTTCGCTTATACGGAGGATGGCAAGATCCTCGTATCATTCACGACGCTGACAGCGTCTGGCGCGCTTACCTCCGGCCATTGGGCGGCGCAGGTCGATGGCACGCCCGGCATCGAATATCACAGTACCGCCGGGGGCCTGGCCTATAATGTCGTCTCGCTGAGGAAAGTCGACGACGCGACGCTGAGCCTGACCGTGACCCGTCACGGGAAGGTCGACCTGCAGGCGACCTACAAGATTTCGCCGGACGGCAAGACGCTGACCTATAGCTACGATGGCAATATCCTGATCTATCGTCCCTGGAACCTGTTGAGTTGAGTGGAGACCAGATGCGTATCGCGACCTTTGTTCTGAGTGCAGTTCTCACCCTGTCATCCGCGCCCTTGCTCGCCCAGTCGGCGGACAAGGGCCGGGCGGCCTTTGCTCAATGCGCCGTGTGCCACGGCACGAAGCCCGGCGAGAAGAAGCTGGCGCCGAGCCTTGCGGGCGTGGTCGGACGCAAGGCCGGCGTCGTGCCTGGCATGACCGCTCCCTCGCCGGCGCTCGCGAAGTGGGGCAGGACATGGTCGACCAAGGAACTCGATACATTCCTGACCGCGCCGGCCAAGCTCGTGCCCGGCACGCGGATGGCCATCAGCGTGCCGGACGATGGCAAACGCGCGGACATCATCGCCTATCTGAAAACGCTGAAGTAGGTCGGTCCGCCTGAGCGGCGGCGAAATGCAAAAACCCGTGCTCCCGCGGAGGCAGGAGCACGGGTTTTTGGTCGTTGCCGTCAGGCGGCTGGCGCCGCGTCTGTGCGGCGGCCGATCCACTGATAGATCACCAGCCCGACGACGTTCCAGATGAGGAAGAAGAGTTTCGTCGTGCCGGGGAGGCTCCAGAACAGATAGAGGCAGCCAATGATCGCGAGCGGGCCGACCACCCAGGGCAGCGGCGTGGCGAAGATGCGCGCACGATCGGGTTCGCGGCGACGCATGATCAGCATGCAGGCGGCCACCGCGATGAAAGCCGCCAGCGTGCCGGCATTGGCCAGCGCGGCGATCGCATCGAGCGGAACGAGGCCGGCCAGCACCGACACGACCAGGGCGGTGACCATGGTCATGCGGATCGGCGTGCCGGTCCGGGCATTGACCCGGGCCAGTTTCGCCGGGAGCAGCCCGTCACGCGCCATGACGAAGAAGATGCGGCTCTGCCCGAAGAGGAATGCCAGGATCACGGTCGGCAGCGCGATGATCGCGGCCGCGCCGATGATCGCCGCGACTTTGCCCTGACCCAGCGAACGCAGGATGAGCGCCAGCGGCTCTGCGCTGTTGGCATAGGTGGTGTAGGGCATGGAGCCGACCGCGACCGCCGCTACGCCCACATAAAGCGCTGTGCATATGAGCATGGAGCCGACGATGCCGATCGGTAGGTCGCGACCGGGGTTCTTGGTTTCCTCCGCGGCCGTCGAGATGGCATCGAACCCGTAGAACGCGAAGAAGATGATCGCCGCTGCCGCCATCACGCCATGCTGCACGCCATTCACGTCATGCGCGGCGAAGCCATAAGGCATGAAGGGGTGGAATTGGCCGGCGTCATAATGGGGGAGGGCCACGGCGATGAACAGGACCAGCGCCACGATCTTCACGACCACCAGGATGGCGTTGACGACCGCGCTCTCCCGCGTACCGAGCGCGAGCAGCCCGGCCACCGCGAAGACGATCAGCACCGCCGGCACATTCAGCAGGCCGCCCGCATGAGGGCCGGCGCTGATCGCCGCGGGCAAGGGGATGCCGAGCGAGGTGAGGAAGCCGGCGGTATAACCCGACCAGCCGACCGCGACCGCGCTGACAACCAGCGAATATTCAAGGATGAGGCTCCAGCCCACGATCCAGGCGACAAGCTCGCCGATCACCGTATAGCTGTACGTATAGGCTGACCCTGATGCAGGGATCATCGTCGCCACTTCCGCATAGCAGAGCGCCGCGCAGGCACAGACCGCGCCCGCGATCGCGAAGGACAGGATGACTGCCGGACCGGCGAGGCCGGCACCGATGCCGACCAGCGTATAGATGCCTGTACCGACGATGGCGCCAACGCCCAGGGCGATGAGGTGCCACCAACTCAGCGTCGGGCGCAGGCGATGCGCCGATGAAAGCGTGTCGAGCGCCATCGGCTTGCGGCGATTCCAGTTACGCATGTCTGCCCCTTTATCTGCCGGGCGATGTGTGATCGCCCGGCGTCGCGTCAAATCTGTTCGTAGAAGCCAATCTGGTTCTGCTCGAGTTCGCGCACGGCCCGGAACGCCTCGTCAATGGCGGTGCCGGCGGTGGAGACGCCACCCGCATCCGAATTGGCGATGGTGATCCGCCCGAACGGCGCACGCGCCGTCACGACAGGAGAGGTCTGGCCCAGCTTATCCGGCTCGAAGAGCGAATTGCGGCCGGTTGTGAAGCCATGCGCCCAGCGATTGACCGTGATAGCGAGGATGTCCCGCGCGGGATCGAAGCCGGTCCCGCTCAGCGCGGCAGCTGCCTGGCTCCGGATCGCGCGCTCGAAATGCTCGAACGGCGTCTGGAGCAGGCCCATCCGCGCCATGCGGAACTGGTCGTCGGCCGGTGTGCCGGGTTCGGGCGGCGATCCGCCCATGAGCTCGCCAAGCATGGTGGTGTTGGAGCAAATGCCCGAATTGGCACCGGTACCGAAGCTCACGACAATGGGCTCAGACGGCGTGCGCGAAGGCACCAGCTCGCCCAAATAGCGCTGGGCGGCCAGGCTCATGCGCCCATAGAAGCTGTTCGGGAAGGTGACGGCGTTGGTCTTGAGCTTGGCGAAGGGCTCCCAATTGCGGAACAGCACGTTCGTTTCCTGGTTGACGGCGCGGACTGCTGCATGGAGCGCCGTCTTCTGATCCTCCGGCAGCTCCGGCACCAGATAGGGCACGATATTGTTCATGCAGGCCAGCACCACATTCGCGCCGCGAACCAGCTTCGCCTTACCGCCGGACATATAGGTGATTTCGCATTCGCTGTTGTCCGGATCGAACAGGCGCCCGGCAGTGGCGGCATGCTTCACCCGGATGACCACGCTGGACAGGCGGATCCGCGTCGGTTGCTGTGCGCGGTCCAGTGCCGCATAATTGACTCGCTTGGTTTCGACCGCCGCGAAATCGCCCGGCGCGAGGGCGTCCGGAATGAGCGCGCGCACGATGAGGCGGGCAATGTCGCTGTTGCCGGCCGGCAGCGAAAAATCGTCCAGCCGATGCTCCTCGCTTTCGGGCGACAGCGCCGGCCGCTCAAGCCCGAGGCCCTGAAAGCCGGGCCGCATGCGGAAGAAGGCGAACCAGGCCGTGCCCATATCGGCACCCAGGCACCACATGCCCTGCATCAGAGGCACGACGTCGGGATGCACCTTCGCCACGTTCAGCAGATAGTCGCGATAGCTCATAGCCTGCAGCCGGGCGGTCTTCTCCGCTGGGGTAAGCCCACTCATATAGTCGATGCTGGCAGTGGTGATCCGCAGCAGATCGTCCTTCACCTGCTTGGGAAAGGGCGTCTGTGCCAGCCACTGCGCGGTTGGACTGGTGGGTGTGCCGCCGGGCACCAGCTTGTCCGCGCCATAGACCTGCTTGCGGAAGAAGGTGGCGGGCTGCATGCCGAGCGAGCGGTAGAGCTGGCCGTCCACCCGGTCGGTGGGGGTGCCCTTCTCGATCCCCAGCTCACGGATCAGCGAGATGGATTCATAGGTCCATTTGGATGGCGCCACCATATAGGACGAGCCGCCGTTCGAGATGAGCTGC
The DNA here is from genome assembly GCF_025961735.1 of Sphingobium sp. B11D3B. NCBI lineage: Bacteria > Pseudomonadati > Pseudomonadota > Alphaproteobacteria > Sphingomonadales > Sphingobiaceae > Sphingobium > Sphingobium sp. B11D3B. The sequence continues at coordinate 380,811 of NZ_JAOQOF010000001.1, forward strand.
TTGCTGTTGTACAGGAACTCGTTGCGCTTGGCGTGGCCGCCGAAATCGTCATGATTGTCGAGGATTAGGATGCGCGCATTGGGGCCGGCGCGCTTGCGGAAGAAATAGGCGGCTGCAAGGCCGCTCAGGCCGCCGCCGACCACCACCAGATCATAGCTTTCCTTGGTATCCTCCGCGCCCGGAAAGCTCTCGCCGTCGCGCAATGCATGCGCACCCTCGAATGCGCCGGGATGCTGGCCGCGCATGCCGGTGCGCAGTGGCGGGTAGGTCTCCGGAGTGGCGGAGCCGTCAGCATTGGCGAAGGCGGCTGCGCGGGCTTTTGCGGCGATGGCCGGGCTGGCGCTGGCGGCCGCCATGGCGCCCCCCGCCGTGACCGCCATGCCTTGAATGAAGTCGCGCCGCTGGATCGGGCGATCCATTCCAAGATTCTTGTCTCCAACGCTCATAGATGATTCCTTCGTGCAGCGGGAAGATAGCATCGCCTTCATGACGAACCCTTGTTCAGGATCGCCAGGCTGACCGCTGGTCCTTGCTGGATCCTGTGCGGAGCGCCCGATCCTCCCCCCGGGCCTGGAAAGCAAACGCTATCAGCGCGATTTTCGCGATGTTGCCGAAAGCGGGCCATGGCGAAGCATTTTATGCCGAAAAGGGACGTCTTCGTTCGCCGTTTCACGCAGAATCGCTCGTGGCGGGACCTTTGCCGCAAAGGCCTCCCGCACGCCTGCGGGACAGGCGCGCGATCCTGCTCGCAGCCGGGCCACCGTCACGCCGCTTCCCTCGCGCGCGGGATTCTTTGTACCGGATGCAATAGACCGAAACCCGCTGAAAATATCGGTTCTTGTAGATACTCAAGAAGCGGGACGGCGCTGCATCGTCCGGCCATGGAGTCATATACGACGAAAGACGTATTTCAGATTGATCGCCCTGCTGCCGCTCGCTGCGATGGCATATTCTTCCAGCGATCCGTCAAAAAACGGCAACACTCGCTCATGGGCCCGACCTTACTATTCCTCTCATGGCGGCCGGCCTTTCGGGGCCTCATCCTCCACCGGACAACAGACGATCCGGGGCAAAGATAAGCAACGGTCAAAAAGGGGTTCTCATGAAGCATTTCGCGAAACGCTTGGGTCTCGCTTCCCCGTCTCTTCTAGCGCTCACGCTCGCAATGCCAGCGATCGCGCAGACCGAGACGGCTCCCGCAGACAATTCGGGAGAGGCGGACGTGGACATCGTCGTGACCGGCGTGCGCGGCACCCCGCGCACCGTTCAGGACTCGCCTGTTCCCATCGATCACTTCAACCAGGAGGATATCGAGAAGATCTCCAGCACCGACACCGTCGCGGTGATGCAGACGCTGGTTCCCTCCCTCAACGTTACGCGCCAACCCAACTCCAGCACCGGCACCTTCGTTCGCCCGATCACGCTGCGCGGCCTGCCGGAAGACAAGACCCTGCTGCTGATGAACTCCAAGCGCCGCCACAAGTCGGCCAGCGTGGCCATTTCCGGCACCGGCGCGCAAGGCGCTGATTCCGCTGTCATCCCATCGCTCGCGCTCAAATCCGTCGAGGTACTGCGCGACGGCGCGGCCGCCCAATATGGGTCGGATGCGATTGCCGGGGTGATCAACTTCATGCTGAAGGACGACAATCATGGCGGTTCGCTGACCGCCCAGGCCGGCCAATATTATGAGGGCGACGGCGACAGCCTGATGGTCGCGGGCAATGTCGGCATGAAGCTCACGGAAAACGGCTTCGTCAACGTCACGGCACAATATAGCCGAGACGATTACACTACCCGGGCCAACCAATATACCAGCACCACCTTCGACGCCCGCGCTTATGCGGCAGCGAACCCGGCCTATGCCGCGCTGGTCGATCTGGACACCCCGCTGCAGAAATGGGGCCAGCCCAAGACCGAGGCGTTCCGCGCCGTCGTCAACTCGGGCATCGACATCAGTGACACTGCGCAGGTCTATGCCTTCGGCAACTTCTCGCGATCCAAGGGCTCGGCCTATGCCAATTATCGCTACCCGGCGAATAATCAGCCGGTGAACGGCGTGCCCGTCCGACTGCAGGACGGCAGCGTGTTTTCCTTCACAGACATCTTCCCCGCCGGCTTTAGCCCTGTCTTCTCCGGGGTTGTAACGGACTGGAGCGCGGTCGCCGGCATCAAGGGCACCACCGCCTCCGATGCGCTGAGCTATGACATCAGCGCACGCTATGGCTGGGACAAGCTGGCCTATGAGATCGTTGACACGGTTAATGCCTCACTGGGCCCGAACTCGCCGCGCTCCTTCAAGCCCTCGACCTACATCGACAGCGAGCTCGCGCTGAACGCCGACCTTTCTTATTCGATCCCGGTCGCTGCGTTCGAGACGCCGCTCGTCGTCAGCTTCGGCGGTGAGTATCGCAACGAGGAATATACGATCCGGCCGGGCGAGCTCGATTCCTATCGCGGGGGACCGTTCGCGGCGACCGATCCGTTCGATTTCTGCAACGAGGCGACCCGGACATTGAACCCCGGCGCGCCAACCAACAAGGGCATCAACTGCGCCAATTACCAGGCCGGCACAGCCGATGGCTTTGCCGGCATTGACCCCGCCTATAATGTGTTGCCGGTCGGTTCGAACGGCGTGAACGGCGTGCCGCCCTCGGCCGCCGGTACTTGGGGTGTCAAAAGCGTCTCGGCCTATCTCGAACTGTCGACCGATCCCATCAAGGGGCTGTTCGTCGACCTTGCCGGCCGCTTCGAGCATTTCTCGAACTTCGGCAACACGGTGAACGGCAAGGCGGCCTTCCGCTACGAGTTCACGCCCGGCATCGCGATGCGCGGCTCGATCGGCACGGGCTTCCACGCGCCGTCCCCGGGCCTCATCAATACCACATCGGTCTCGATCCGAACGGTCAATGGCGTGTTTACGCAGGCCGGCCTCTTCCCGGCCACCAATCCCGTGTCCCAGTTCCTGGGCGCGAAGGAACTGGAGCCTGAGAAGTCCACCAACTACACGCTGGGCCTGACCCTGGCACCGATGCCGGGCCTCAGCCTCTCGCTCGACGGCTATATCATCAAGATCCGCGACGCCTTCTACTCGACGCGCAATGTCGCGGTGACGGACGCGCTCAAGGCGCAGATGATCGCGGCGGGCGTGGTCGGCGCGGATAGCATCGCCAGCGTCAACTTCTTCCAGAACGCCTTCGATTCCGACACGCGCGGTTTCGACGCGATCCTGACCTACGACCATCGTTGGGGCGGGGGCATGAAGACCAACTTCGCCGCCAGCTTCAACGCCAACTGGTACAAGATCGAGAGCCTCAAGATCCCGTCGCTGTTTACCGTCTATCAGGACTACAACTTCCGCAACGCGGCGCCACGCTGGCGCGGGACGCTGTCGGCGGTCCACAGCATGGGCGCGGTCTCGCTCATGGCGCGGGCCAACCTGTTCGGTCCCTATACGGCCATGGCCACGGCGCCGTCGGAGACGGTCGCCAATCCCACCCAGTCGTTCAAGACACAGGCCCAGATCGATCTGGAGGCGAGCTACACGTTCGACGAGAGCTTCACCATCTCCGTCGGCGCGCGCAACATCCTCGATCACTATCCCGCGCCGGATCTGCTCCAGCCTACGGCTGGCCGGATCTACCGGACGGACTCGGTCGTCGATTGGCAGGGTGGCTTCTACTACGCTCGCCTCAACTTCAAATTCTGAGTTCGCCCCCCGAGCGATGCGGGGCCCGGGAGACAACTCCCGGGCCCTTTGCGTTTGAGGAGGGGCCCCCGCACAATTGATCATCGTGCATTTAGCTCTTTACAACATCCGTTCGTGTGTCGACTTCGCTCGACCGAAAAGGGGCGCCAAGGCCCGCTTAAAACACCGTTTCCCCGATCGGCACGGCGCTGCGAGGCGTCAGCAAGATAACGTTGCCATCGGTGTCGCGCGCGCCGAGGATCAGGATCTCGGACTGGAAGCCGGCGATGTTGCGCGGGGCGAAGTTGACCACGCAGCAGACCTGCGTGCCGATCAGCGCTTCGGGTGCATAGCTGGTGATCTGCGCGCTCGACCAGCGCGTACCGAATGCGCCGAAGTCCACCTGGACCTTGTAGGAAGGATTGCGCGCCCGAGGAAAGGGCTGCACGTCGAGGATCGTCCCGACGCGGATGTCGAGCCGCTGCCAGTCGTCATAAGTGGCTTCATCCTTCGCTTCGGACATGATCTTCCTTTCCTGTGTCGTTCGTTCGGTCTGTGGCCTGTGTCACATCCGCCGCGCAATCTTATTCCGAAGCAGGCAGGATTTTCGGGCCGATCTGCCGCGTCCTGCGAGAATCGAACAGCCGGACCGTGCGCTGCCTCCCTAAAATCGGCCGACAGACAGGAGTTGTGTGCCGATGAATGCAGTTGTGGCCGGAAGGGGCATTGCGGGGCTGGTCAGGACCGACTTGTTGATCGAGCGTGCGTTGATCGGCGGGGCGTGGGTTGCGGCGTCGTCCGGTGGCCGGCTGACGGTGACCGATCCCGTGGACGATGTGGCCATTGGCACGGTGCCGGCATGCGACGACGTTGATACGAATCGCGCCATCGAGGCGGCGGACGCGGCGCTGCCGGACTGGCGCGCGCGCACGGCGGGCGAGCGATGCGCGATCCTGGAGCGCTGGCATGCGCTGGTGATGGAGAATGTCGACGATCTGGCGCGCATCATGACCGCCGAGCAAGGCAAGCCACTGCCCGAGGCGGCGGGGGAAATCCGCTATGCCGCCACCTTCATCAAATGGTTCGCGGAGGAAGGCCGCCGCGTTTCGGGCCATGATGTGCCAGCGCCCACGCGCGACCGCCGCATCCTGGTGCGCAAGGAGCCGATCGGCGTCTGCACCGCGATCACCCCCTGGAACTTCCCCGCCGCGATGATCACCCGCAAGGTCGCGCCGGCGCTGGCCGCCGGCTGCACGATGATCGTGAAGCCCTCCGAGTTGACGCCGTTCACGGCCCTGGCAATCGCGGCGCTCGCGCAGGAAGCCGGGCTGCCGGCCGGGGTGCTCAACGTCGTGACCGGCCTGCCCGAGAGCATTGGCGCGGCACTGACCGCCAGCCCAGTCGTGCGCAAACTGTCGTTCACCGGCTCGACCCGGGTGGGATCGCTGCTGATGCGGCAATGCGCCGACACAGTTAAGAAGCTGAGCCTCGAGCTGGGCGGCAATGCGCCGTTCATCGTGTTTGACGATGCCGATCTTGACCTAGCCGTCGAAGGTGCGATGGCGAGCAAGTTCCGCAATGCCGGCCAGACCTGCGTCTGCGCCAATCGCCTGCTCGTGCAATCGGGCATTCACGATGCCTTCGTCGCGCGGCTCGGGCAGGCCGTGGCGGCGTTGCGGGTCGGCTCCGGCACGGCAGAAGGCACTACCATTGGCCCGCTCATCAACGCCGCAGCCAAGGCGAAGGTCGCCGCGCACATTGCGGACGCGCTTTCCAATGGCGCCAGCATTGCGGCGTCGGCCGAAGCTCCCGAAGGCTATACGCAACCGGTGGTTCTCACCGGTGCAACCGAGACGATGCTGCTCGCGAGCGAGGAGACGTTCGGTCCCGTCGCGCCCATCTTCCGCTTTGAGGATGAGAAGGAAGCGATCGCCTTCGCCAATGCCACGCCTTATGGTCTCGCGGCCTATTTCTACACCAATGATCTCCACCGCGCCTGGCGCGTGGGCGAGGCGCTCGATTTCGGTATGGTGGGCCTCAACACCGGCACGCTGGCGATGGAGATGGCGCCCTTCGGCGGGACCAAGCAATCCGGCCTCGGCCGCGAGGGCGGCGCGGAAGGCATTGAGGAATATCTCGAGATCAAGACGTTCCATTGGGCCGGCTTGAAACCGGCGGCTTGAAACCAGACCGACAGGAGCAGCGCACGCATATGACGCGCCATTACAAGATCGCGGTAATTCCCGGGGACGGAATCGGCAAGGAAGTCGTGCCCGAGGGCATCCGGGTGCTGGAAGCCGCCGCCAAGGCCCACGGCTTCACCATCGAGCAGCAATGGCATGATTTCGCCTGCTGCGACTATTATGCCCAACACGGCGCGATGATGCCGGAGGACTGGAAGGCGCAGATCGGCGATGTCGACGCGATCTTTTTCGGGGCCGTCGGCTGGCCGGACACGGTGCCCGACCATGTCTCGCTCTGGGGCTCGCTCATCCAGTTCCGCCGGGAATATGACCAATATGTCAATCTGCGCCCAGTGCGGCTGATGCCCGGCGTGCCTTGCCCGCTGGCGGGCCGCGCGCCGGGCGACATCGATATGATGATCGTGCGCGAGAATACCGAAGGCGAATATAGCGCGATCGGCGGCATCTCCTTCCCCGGCACGGACCGGGAAGTCGTGATGCAGGAGACGGTGATGACCCGCTTCGGCACCGACCGCATCCTGCGCTATGCTTTCGATCTGGCGCGCAAGCGGCCTAAGCGGCATCTGACCTCGGCCACTAAATCCAATGGCATCGCCATCACCATGCCATGGTGGGACGGTCGCGTCGAGGAGATGGCGCAGGCCTATCCCGAGGTGCGAACGGACAAATATCACATCGACATCCTGGCCGCGCAGTTCGTGATGAACCCGGATCGGTTCGACGTGGTGGTCGCCTCCAACTTGTTCGGCGATATCCTCTCGGACCTCGGCCCGGCCTGCACGGGGACAATCGGCATCGCGCCGTGCGGCAACATCAATCCCGACCGCTCGGTGCCCTCGCTGTTCGAGCCGGTCCATGGCTCCGCGCCGGACATTGCGGGGCAGGGGATCGCCAATCCCATCGGCCAGATCTGGTGCGGCGCGCTGATGCTGGAGCATTTTGGCGAGCAGGCGGCTGCCGATGCAGTCCTGCGTGCCATCGAGGACGTGCTGGCACAGGATGAATTGCGAACCCGCGACCTGGGCGGGAAGGCGGACACCGCCACATGCGGCAGGGCCGTAGCAGAGCGGTTGGCGTGACAACCCCTCTCTTCGGAAGAGAGGCGATCCAAGCTTTGCTGTCTCTGTCAGCGCATTGAAGGAACGTGCAGCTTGACCGGCGGCTGGCCGCGCACGACAGCGGACTTGATCACGATGTAGGAGAAATATTTGGAGACGCCGATATTGCTCTCCAGTATCTCCTCCATCATCTCCTGATATTCCGCGATGCCACGCACGACGAATTTCAGCATATAGTCGAAGCCACCGCTCACGAGGTGGCACTCGACCAGTTCCTCGAACTGGGCGATCTTCTGCTCGAACTTGGCGAAGTCCGCGCGGCGATGATCGCCTAGCGTGACGGAAGTAAACACGATCTGGCTGCCGCCGACCTTCGAGAGGTTGATGATCGCGCTGTAGCCGGAGATGTAGCCCGCCGTTTCCAGCCGCTTGACCCGCGAGAGGCAAGGGCTTGGTGACAGGCCCACCTTGTCCGCGAGCTGGGCGTTCGTGATCCGTCCGCTGCGTTGCAGCTCGGCCAGGATGTTGATGTCGATACGATCCAACTTCGGCGCGTTGATCATCGGCGTGAGCGACCTCCCTCGGGCGGTTTTATCCGTTGCGGATTTCTTCCTGGTGAGCTTTCACCAAGTCGGCCATCGAATTGAAGCGGAAATCGATGTCGGGGGCCTTTTCCGGGGTCATGGTCGCCCCGAAACCTTCCTGCGCGTGGCGGCGGAAGATCCAGCAGCTCGCCAGGCCATGCCGATTGGCGGGGAGGTGATCGTGGAACAGGCTTTCCGCGGTGTGGAGCACATCGCCGGCCTCCAGCCCCAGATCGGCCAGATGCGCCTTCATATAGTCGAAGTTTGCGTCCGACGGCTTGTAAGCACCGACATCCTCGGCCGTATAAATGGCGTCGAAATCGACTTCGAGCCGGGCATTGCTGTAGCTGAAGGTGCGATTGTCCACGTTCGAGAGGATGATCAGCTTGTAATATTTCTTGAGATATTGAAGCGCGCCAGGGGAATCCACGAAAGCGGGCCAATCGCGCACCGACCGACCATATTCCTCGCACTCCTCGACCGTCACCGGCATGCCCCACTGCTCGGCGAGGCGCTTGTACACGATCGGCAGAAGATCGCGGTAGAGCTTGCCCGGCGTCTGGGCCTGCTGCTCGGACTCGTGGCGCGCGTGCGCCTGTAGGATCTCGTTGCGCGAGAGCTGCACGCCGGCGCGCGCGATGAGGCCGCTCAGCGCCTCGACCATGCCCGATTCCCAGTCGATCAAGGTCCCGTAGCAATCGAAGGAAAGGGCCTTGAAATCAGTCAACCGCATCGCGGATCTCCTTGATGGTAAGCAGTTCGTCCAGGGTCTGGCGGAAGCGGTCAACCAGCAGGTCGACCTCGTCAACCGTGATGCAGATTGGCGGCGCGAACCCGATGATGCCATCGCCAAATGCCCGGAAAATCAACCCGTTCTTATAGCCGATCCGCGCCATGCGATCGGGCAGGGCGAGCTCCTTGGCGGGGCGCGCCTTTGTCACCTTGTTGGTGACGAGCTCGACACCGGCCAGCAGGCCGAGCGAACGCACGTCGCCCACCAGCGGATGGTCGCGCAGTTCCTGAAGCCGTGTGCCGAAATGAGCGCCGGCCTTCTGGCCATTGGCGAGCAAGCCGCCTTCCTCGTACAGCCGCAGCACTTCAAGGCCGACCGCGGCGCTGACCGGGTGGCCGGAATAGGTCTGGCCATGGCCGATCGGGACGCCCGAGGGCGTGTTGTCCGCGATGGCTTGATAGATGCGATCGGACATGAACAGCGCCCCCATGGGCACGTAGCCGGCCGTCAGGCCCTTGGCGACCGTCATGAAGTCCGGCTCAACCCCCTCATGTTCGCAGGCGAACAGAGGGCCGGTGCGGCCGAATCCGGTGATCACTTCGTCGACAATTAACAGGATGTCGAGATCGCGGCAGGTCGCCTGCATGGCGGCGAGCCAGCCCCGGGGAGGTACGATAACACCGCCCGAACCGATCACCGGTTCGGCAAAGAAGGCAGCGACATTCTCCGCGCCCAGGGCCTCGACCTTCGCCCGCAGCTCCGCCACGCACAGCGCGATCAACTCGGCATCGTTCGCCGCATCCGACCGATACGCATACGGTGGCGCGATATGATGCTGGGTCGGCCCCGGCACGTCGAAGTTGAGATGGAAGGAGGGCAGGCCGGTCAGGCCTGAGCCGGTGGTTGAGGAGCCATGATAGCCGCGGTCCAGCGCGATCATGTGCTTCTTCGACGGCCGGCCGGTTGCATTGTAATAATAGCGGATGAAGCGAATGACCCCGTCCACCGCGTCCGAACCGCCCAGCGTGAAATAGACGTGATCAAGATCGCCCGGCGCCCGTTCGGCGAGCTTCTGGGCAAGCAGGATGGCCGGCTCGCTGCCGAAGTGGAAATAGCCCGTCGCGTAGGGCAGGCGCCTCATCTGCTCGGCCGCTGCGGCAACGATGCTCTCCTGACCATAGCCGACATTGACGCACCAGAGCCCGGCGAACCCGTCGAGCAGTTCATGGCCTTCGATATCGGTCAGATAGGCGCCTTTGCCAGAGCGCAGGACAGTTACGCCGCGCTCCTCATGGTCACGCCATGGAGCGACAGGGTGTATCCAGTGCGCCCGATCTGACTCGATGAGCGAATTGAGGGACATTCACATCTCCTTTGAATGTCACCAACCTAATCTAACGACGCCCGGCCATATCCCGATTGCGCCGTGCCGCGCCGCCTAATCTTCCGTTTTTGCGGTTCGGCGGAGTGGAATCTGCTTCGTACTCATGAGAAGCCGCCAATTGCGTGAGTTGTGGGCAGCAGACCATGCCGTCAGTGGCCGCAGGGGCACCCGCGGGATGGCTGCGCGTAACTTAGAGCGAGGCCGGGATCGCTTGCGGCCAGATTCTTCCGAAGGTAGGCATAGCCGACCATCGCCTGATGACCATTGAAACTTGGCCTTACAAATGCACAAATACGACAATAGTAATTATGTTAAATATCAAATGTTTATGATGAAACCACTTAACATTTACGCAGTTCATCGGCAAGGTTTGGGACTAAGCGGTCGTTAGCGCACGGTGTGACGAACGGTGTATTGGTTGACAATAGCTGCCTCGTCGACTGCCATGGCAGTGGCTGATGTAGAAGCGAGCAAAAGCGCGGCCGCCCTAGGAGCTACGCATTTTAGATTTTTAAGAAAATGCCCGAAATCCCTTGCAGATGGTGTCAGCCACGCTGGTGAAGGGCGAACATCAAGGGATCTTAAAGTTTACGTTAACCATGCCATTGAATTTGATGTCCCATGAGAGGATGCACCAATTGGAACGTTTTCGCGAGAACGTGCTGCTTTGGCAGAGCGTTCCCGTTATTCGATAACCTCGACATTTCCCTGACGGCGACCTGGGTCAGGTCGGCGCCCTCGTTTGGGAACTATGCCGTCCCTTCCACCCTTGCCATCCTTAGCGCTTCTGCCGCCGTTGGTAGCGGTGCGACGACCGCGCCATGGACATGATGAGCTCAACCCAATCCAGGCCGACAAACTAACGGCGCGGTCAAGCAATATAGGGTGTTTCTTGCAGGGGCCTGACCTTCCAGGATGAGCCATTTCAGAATGCTGCCGCTCACCGCGTAATTGGGAAGACGTTGCCGGTCGCTGGCTCTCGTTAGGAATCGACGCGCGTGAGACGGCCAGCCAACCTTGTGTCCCTTGCGCTCAAGAATGGGCTTGTTCAGGCGGGACCGACTTCGGCTACGTCATGCCCGCCGCCTGACGGATGGCCGATGCCAGCTCGTCTTCGCTTCGTCCGCCATTGATGGCGATGCGCCCGCCGAACACAAAGTGTGGAACGGACCGGACCCCGGCCGCTGCCGATTGAGCCGCCTCCTGCTCGACGCGCCGGTGCTGCTCGGGATCAAGCGCGATCGCGTGGGCTTCCTGGCGCTCGAACCCATGGGCCATGGCGATATCGGCTAGGACATCGGCGTCCGAGGTGTTTTTGGCTTTCAGAAAATAGGCGTCGGTGATCGCAACCGCGAGCCGATGCTGCGTCCCGCGTTCGCGCGCCGCAAGGATGAGCCCGTGCGCCGGCTGCGTTCGATATGCCCAGAGCTGATGGCTCAGGTCGAGATCGAAACCGGATGCACGCGCTTCCGCCTCGGGCCGGACGAATGCCGCCTTGGGATCCGTCGCGCCGTAGCGCCAGCGCAGGAGATCGGGAATGTAAAGGCCCTCGGGCGGTGCATCAGGAAGCAGGAGAACCGGGTGCTGACGGATATCCACGTCCAGTTCGGGGAAGCGCTCCGCCAGAACCTTGTCGAGACGGTGATGCCCGACGAAGCACCACGGACAGCTGATCTCGGTAAATAGATCGATTTGTAGCATGAGATCATTCCTAGGATCGGCGTAGCGGACGGACGCCGTTAAGATCAGGCCGCCTTGTCCAGGAGCGCGCGGACCTGCTCTTCGCTGGTAGCGATGGCGGCCTTGGCCGCTTCAGGCCCGAAGACAGTGCCTTCGACGCGGATGATCTCGACGTCGGTAAGGCCGATGAAAGCCAGAAGATGGCGCAGATAACCGGTCTGGAAATCGAACGCGGCCCATTCGCCCTCCGAGAAGACGCCACCTGCGGCGGTGACGAGATAGACCTTCTTGCCGGTGAGCAACCCCCGCGCACCATCTCCGCTATAGCCAAAAGTCACGCCCGGCCAGGTGATGTGATCGAACCAGGCCTTGAGCGACGATGGCAAGCCGAAATTGATCATCCCCGAACCCATCACGATGACGTCAGCCGCCTTCACTTCATCCACCAGTTCCTGGGCGATACCCACGGCCTCGACCTGCTCGGGCGTTCGCGCCTCGGCTGCCGCGACCCGGCCGTGGATATAGGCCGGGCCGATATGTGGCGGGGGATTGCCCAAAAGGTCGCGCGTTACAAAAATACCGCCCTGGCGAGTCCTGAGGCCTTGTGCGATTTCGGTCGCGAAACGGGTGGATAGGCTTTCGGCACCACGAGGACTCGACGTAACGAGGAGAATGTTGGTCATGGTCACTCCAGCGAAGACATAGTAGTAACTATTTGTTACCGACACTAATAAAGTGACCATATCGCTCCTCGCAAGAAGGCACTGCAATGACACTAGGTGACATCGATTTTCCTACCCCTACTCAGGGGGAAGATTGCGGGATGGTCCGGGAAATCCTCGACCGCGTCGGGGATAAATGGAGCCTATACATCATCGCGACGCTTAAAGACGGGCCGGTCCGCTTCAACGAACTGCGCCGCCGGATCGGTGGCATCTCGCAGCGGATGCTGACCATTACCCTGCGTGGACTGGAACGCGACGGGCTGATCAAACGGACGATGTTTCCCACGATCCCGCCGCGCGTGGAGTATGAGTTGACCGATATTGGAGGGTCACTTCTCGCACCCGTCATGGCGCTCACCATGTGGGCGAACAGCAATCAGGATAACATCCAGAACGCCCGTACCCGATACGATGCGAGCAAGGACGTTTAGGATCACATTCGATGATCATCTTTGCGGAAGTCATGCAAGACTGTCGCTAGGAGACTGACACCATGCGACCTCATCATGGTCAGATAACGACCCGCGTGGCTGACACGTTAGCCTGACAGCAGCTGCCTCACGTGACCAGTCTACATGATATTCCCAGAGCCAGGCGAATAGCTGCTGGCGACAACGTTGTTGGCGATCAGCGCGTCGCACTTCACCGTGCCTGACGCCTCGAGAATAGCGGCATCGATCGTCACCCGGTCGGCCGTGATGGTGATAGTAGCGCCGCCGCCGATCACCAGCTGGGTGCCGCTGGCATTGGACAGCACAAGCCGATCGCCGGCGCTGTCGAGGGTGACACTGAGGCCATCGCGTGTGCGGAGGCTTGCGCTCCCGGCTGGACGCTCGGCGGCAGTCCATAAAAAGCCCATGACCACCAGATCGCGCCCACGACGGTCAACTGCCGCGACCAAAGCAGTGTCGCCGACCGCAGGTGCAGCACCAAGCCGTGGGCCGGTGCCCGCAGCCGGTGATGCCACGTCCGTCCAACCGGACTCCGATCTTGGCGGCGGCAGCATCAGCCGCACTCGGCCAAGGCCTTCGGGATCGTCGACGTCGGTCACTTTGGCGCGGGTCAGCTGCATTGATCGGCCTTTCGTTAGGAGTGAGGGCCAGCATGATCAGTTCGCGCGCTCGTTCGAACTCGCGTGAACCGGCCAATCACAGGCTGCGGACCTGAATATGCCGCAGACCGTCTGCAGACCGGAGTAAGATCTACTGCACATCGGCCTTAGCGACATTTATAAATTGGTTGAGACGGTGAAGCGAGGGCGCCGAGCGCTACCTGATGTGGCCGCCATTAACGAAGCCGCGAGGGACCGTCCGACAATGATGAGGGTATGAGAGGGTTGAAGCGACGGATTACGCTAGCCGATCGGGGATTCAGCCCTTCATAGTCCGCCATCCAAACCTGCCAATCGTTCACGCGCTTTTCACCTGCAGGCGTGTCCGCGAGTACGACGAAACGTCTAACAAGCTTGCACCCATGAGGGCGAGCGAACCATCAACGATCAGGGCCATCATGTCATTGGCGCCGAACAAAATTGCGTGCCCGATTGCAAGGGCGATCAACAGAGCGCCCGTTCCATTGCGTCCGACCCCTGACAAGCTCGCCGGCGTGGCCACAGCCGCTGCCGCCAGCGCCGCGAGGCTGATCGTCCCCCACGTCCATATCGGCACGGCTCCTACTACTGTGAATAGCGCGGCGATGGCGGCGCATGTCAGCGCCAGAGGTTGTCCCCAGACGATTGCGGCCCAGACACGTTCCCAGCCTGGGGCGGGCCTGCCCTTGTCACGCCGCCGGGCCAGCCAGATATGGACCCCGCCCGCTGCAAGATAAGTGAGGCCAAGACCCAGCAGCCCATAGGCAATCTTGACGATGCCGCCGCCAAACCACCCAAAATGAAGCGGGCCCAGCGATCCTAGAATCTGCTGTCCAATATTATTCTGCGCGGCCTGCTGCTGGTAATAAAGCGCTCCTGAGCGGTCGAAGGCGTAGACATCGTTGCTGGCGATGCGGGTCGTGCCGCTTTCAACCTCGAACATGACGGCCGCGCCTTGCTCGGTTGGATGTTCGACAACAAGATAGCTGATCGGAGCACCCGGTTCTCGTTCAGCCACTTTCGCGAACAGTGGCCGCAAGTCGACGGGCGGGGCAGGGCGCGTATCTTCGGCCGGATGGGGCGGCGTAAAGATGGCGTAGACCTTGGCAGTGTCGCCTTGGAACACCGCAAGGCCGATCGCGCCGATGATGACAGTGCTCAGGCCCAGCAATGCGCCAGTCAGCGAAACCGTGACGTGGAAGGGAAGAGCCCAGACGCCGATGCGGTTGTGCAGATCGGCCTCCTGCAGTCGCCGCGAGCCGCCGAGCCGCAAATGGAAGGCATCACGAAAAATGCGGGGATGAGCGAGCAATCCGGAGATCAGGGAGGAGAGCAGCGCGACGCCGCTCAGCCCCACGATGAAAATACCCCAGCGTTGCGGCAGGTGCAGGTTGATATGCAGCCGGGTGAGAAAATGGGTCCAGCTTTCGCGCAACGCTCCGGTAATGCGCCCCTCGCTATCGACGATCCAGGTTGTGCGTGTACCATCCTCGGTGTCGATCCGCACGGTCGGCCAGGGCCGATCCTTGCTGGGCATCAGAACGTAGACGTGTTCGACGGGCCCCTTGGCGCGATCCATCGCAGCGCGATAGGCTGCCTGAACGGCATCCCCAGAGATGGTCTCCATGCGCTCGACCTGCGGGTTCTCCCAGCGATAGAACTCGTTGGCGAACACGGCGATCGTGCCGGTCAGGCAGATCAAGTAAAGCAGTGCGGCGAAAGCGAGGCCGAGGCCGCTGTGCCCCTTGAGGACTGCGCGCACCAGATCCGGCGATGGGAAGCCCGCGCCTTTCTTCTTTGTCTGGCTAGTCGTCATGTCAGTCCCTTCAGCATGGCAGCGCCGAAGCCGATAATGGACGTTCCCACCAACACAGCGGTGGCGCGTAGAATGCGGCTATCGGCGAGGGTCCATGCCATTGCTGCCCCCCAGGCCAGCGGCACGATCAGACCGCCGATCAGCAATCGCGTCTGGATTTCGCCGGGTGCCCAAACGGCATAGCTGATCCCCAGTCCCATTGCAGCGATCATGCCGATGGGGCCGGCGAGCGACCAGCGCAACGTGGTGCGCCAGGCGCTGGGTGCCCGTTCTGCGGGCTCGGGTGCGAGCCCCTCCCGGTTAGCGCGTTGCGCGCGAGCCGGGCGCCGCGTGTATCCAGAGGCAATGACGCCAAGCGCCGTGACAGACAGGAGCGTAACGGCCACAAAGGGTCCCCGCGCCTCGCCCAGCGTCCACGCCGGCCAGAGCAGGGTCGCGCCCAGCAATGCCAGGCCTGCCCGGCGCCACAGCGCCTTGCCCGCTTTAAGCTGCCATGCGCGCCGCAGCGACCATGAGCCAGCCAGGCTGCCGGCGATGATCGCGACAATTACGACCGGAAATGCCACGTCACTCAAAACCCGGCTTCCAGCACCACACCCACGCTGCGCGGCGCGCCGATAACGGCAAAACCGGTGTAGTCGTTGACGTACTGATCGTATTTCTCGTTGAAGACGTTGTTGGCGAAGAGCGACAGGCTCCAGTGATCGGCGGTATAGCCGATCCGCGCATTGACGAGCGTGCGGGCACCGACCCGGCTCTCCGCCTGTGGGGTCGACACATCCGTCATGACAGCGCTGCGGTAGCTGGCGTTGACATTGGCATTGAAGCCATCGGCGAACCGCACATTGGCGCCGCCCGAAAGAGTCCATTTGGGCGCATAGGGGAATTCGAGGCCCGAGAGGTCGGTGATCGACCCGACGTCCGTCACAAACTCATCGAACTTCGTGCGCGTGTGGCCGATGCTCGCATACCAGTCGAAGGCGGATGAGACGCGATGCGCCACCTCGACCTCAAACCCGTAGACGTGCGACTTGCCGGCATTGACGGTATGCGTGTCGTAGGTGCCGTTGCCGAAATTGGCGGTGGTCTGCTGCTCGGTCCAATCGATGTAGAAGGCGTTTGCGTTGGCGGTTAGCCGGCCGTCGAGCCAGGACGAACGCAAAGAGAGCTCATAGTTCCAGGTAAACTCCGGATCGTATGCAAATAGCTGCGATCGCGCCGTGTTGAAGCTGCTACCGCCTGACCGATAGCCGCGCTGAGCCACGAATGCGGTGGAAAAGTCTGGAGTCCATCCCATCTCAATCCCGGCCTTGGGCAGAAATGCATTGAACTTTCGCGTTCCCACGGGAGCCGAGCCATTGGCGTCGTTTACCAACCCGAGCACAAAGCCATTCAGCGCTGCGATCGCGCCATTCAGAGGTGCAGGATACAGCGCCGGGTTCGGCAAAGTGCCGACGAAGCTCGCCACGGCCTCGCCGCCGATCTTGTTTCGCTCATGATCGTAGCGGAAGCCGCCGATCAGCGACAGCCGATCGGTCACGCGGTAGCGGGCATCCGCAAACAGCGCCATGGTTTCGACCTGAGTTGGAAAGTCCGACGTGTAGTCGACCGGAATATTTGGCAACGCGGCGGTGTAGATTCCCGCCACCTGCTGCGCTGTTGCTGCACCAAGGCTGGGCGTGAGTGCACTGACGATCGTACTGGCAGGCGTTGGCACGAGCGTGACCTGATGCGATTGCCGATACTGGTCGCGATTGTAATAGAACAGGCCGACAAGCCCGCTTAGTCGACCGCTTTCATAATTGAGGCGCAGTTCCTGGGTGAAGGTCTCCGTCCCGCCTGCGATGTCGCTATAGGCTGTGCTGGCCGCCGAGGAATCGCCATCATATTTCCGGATGAAGTTCGTGTCCGTCCAGGTGCCGAGCGTGCTGAGCGAGAGGCCGCTGCCAAGATCGTAGCGCAGATCCAGCGTTATCTGGTCGCTATTGACATCGCTGCTGTTGGGATAGTCCGAGGGGTTGGTCCGCGTCTCGAAATAATCGCCATTCGACCGGTCGACGTAGACGAACAGATAGCCACCCTGTGTTTCGAAGTGATGATAGTTGAGCCGCGCCTCGAAGCCGGGCGAGGCTGAAGGCGTCCACAGGAGCTTGCCGCGCAGCGAGATCGAGTCCAGCGGGTTTTCAGGCGCCCGGCGAGTCGGATTGTAGATGTACCCATCAGAGTCCCGCTTTTCGGCAGAGACCCGGAAGGCCAGCTCGTCCGTAACCAACGGTCCGCCACCCGCAACGGCGAACTGGGTGGTGTCAAATGAAGAGACCAGCGCCCGACCTTTGGCGCTCCAATTGAAGGTGGGGTCCTGGGTACGAATGTGCACCGCGCCGGCCAGCGCATTCAGCCCCTGAATTGTCGACTGGGGGCCCCGGAAGATTTCGACCTGAGCGACGTCCCACATGTCCGTCGGACCATTGGACAGAATATCCTGCTGAACCGGTGCGCCATCGACAAAGACGGTCGCCGTGGCTGCGTCGCCGCCGCCCGAGACGCCGCGTTGGTCGATGCCGCGGATCGAGAAACCGGATGCACCGTAAGTCTCGGAGACATTCGCCGTGCGCTGGTAGATTTCCTGGATCGTGAGGACATTTTCATCGGCAAGGCGCGCGGCTGTCACGACGCCGACGGAGGCCGTCGTTTCCTGCAGGCTACGCGAAGTCTTCTCCCCGGTGACAATGATTTCTACGGGCTCATCCACAGGTGCGACAGCTTCAGCACGGGCGGGCGAGGGGTTCGCAAGCGTGACGAGCAGTGAAGTCGATAGCAGCCAGTTGGTTTTCATGATGCCCCCGCGGTTTTGATGGGGTGCGCGTATTTGCAATGCTAATGCGAGTCAACCGCAAATAAGAATGTCGGTCCGGTTTGAATTTTACGACAACGAGATCGGATGGGGGTCGCTGAAGCAGATTTGCACTGCAAGCGCTTCAAAGCCGGACACGCAACCCGCCGAATGAATTTCCTGAGGCAGCGGCTCGTTCTGTCGGGATAGGCCAGCGACTTTGACGCGCAGCCTTGCGAAGCGACGCTCGAACGTTTCGAGGTGCTGGCGCACAAGCACGGTCATTGGCGCCACGACCACGACTTGATGCCCGGCAGGGCAGCCAATGCCACAGCCCGGAGAGCAACTTCGGTCTTTCCATAGCCTACATCGCCAATGATCAGTCGGTCCATTGGACGACCGCTGGCAAGATCCTCGCGCACGGCTGCGATGGCCCGTGCCTGATGCCGTCTCATGAAACGCGAAGGTCGCAACGAAGCGCTCATGCCGAAGGCGGCGTAACGCTCTAGTGCCAACGCACTATGCCAATTTATGACGATTTTTATGACCATGAAAGCAAGCCAGGAAATAATCTTTAAATAACATAGAATTTTGGCGTACACCCTCTCCGCCACTTACAAATGAGCGCTGGTGCCGACGGCGCGTGCCCCTCGCCTCCGTCGTTGCCGATTTCGCCTCTGGGTGCTTGCATTCGCTGCGATCGGGTGATGGTTAGTTCGATGGCCGCCGCTCCCTTTTTATTCCAAGCGATCTCCGCAGGCCTATGCGCAACATCAGCGGCCGTCGCACCGCGTCTCTTGCACTCATCAACCTTGCAGCGCCACGCGGACCGCCGCCAGATCGCGGGCGAACAAATTCTGTTCCCGCGCTTGCGCCTCGCCGCTCAGGCGCAGCAGATAGCTGGGATGGGCGCTCAGCCAGAGCTGGCTGCCGTCCGCGAGCTGATAGGGTTGGCCGCGCTCCTTGGCGATGCTGGGTGTTCGGCCCAGCAGGGCGCGTCCTGCGCTCGCGCCCAAGGCTAGCACGATCGTTGGCTGAACGATCCGTCTTTCGGCATCGAGCCACCAGCGGCAATGGTCGATCTCCCCGGCGGTCGGGTTCTGGTGGAGACGACGCTTGCCGCGTTGCTCGAATTTGAAATGTTTGACGGCGTTGGTCAGCCGGATTTCGGCACGATCGAACCCCGCCGTCTCCAGATGCCCGTCGAGCAACCGTCCCGCCGGGCCAACAAAAGGCCGGCCCTGCTGCTCTTCGAAATCGCCGGGTTGCTCGCCCACGATCATCAGCCGCGCGTTGCCGGGCCCTTCGCCGGCGACGGCGCGCGTGCCGTTGCAGCCGATCGGGCAGGCCGTACAGGTCGAGATGCCCTCGGCAATCTCGCCGAGGGACGTCGGGGGCGGGCGCTGGAAGGGATCGGCGCCCTGATCGACCATCTGGGCCTCGCGGGCCTGCGCGCCGGCAATCAACGCAGGGATCAAGGCGGCTTCCGGCAGGTTCTTCCAGTAGCGTCGAGGCATTTCCTTCACCATCATCGCCACCTTGAGCCGCGCGGGGTTGAAGATGGAGCCATAATAACGCTGCCAAAGCCCTTCGATCTCGTCTTCGCCTGGGGCATCCCGGGCGTCGGCGCCCGGCCCCTCCGCAAGCTGAGCGCCATCCCAGTGAAGGCTGAGATCGGGTGTCAGGATGGACCAGCGCTGGCCCGCAAACCGGTTTAGGAAAAACGGGGCGTTGGCGCGCACGATGGCATGATCCGGCTCGAACCAGGCCACGTAGCGGTCCGTTCCATCGGGATCCTGGGCCAGCCGGAACCGCACGAACGCCCTCATCTTGTGAATGTCGCGGCGCACCTGCCGCTCCAACTGCGTGAGGGCGTGCACATCGGCATCGCTCGTCTTTTCAAGCAGGTGCGGGTCGCTTTGCAGGCGCCACAACAGGCGATAGAGCAGCGCCAACCGTGTATCCGAGCTGTGCAGGATCACCCTGCGGGCCAACTCGATGAAGCGCTTGTTGGCCGTGACCGGGCGGGGTGATGGAGCAGGCTCAGGCGTGTCTTTGGACGCGAACAAATCCCGCACGCCGTCCGATGCCGCTGCCCAGCGGATATGCTCCGGACCGACGCCCTGCAAGACCAGGGCGCGGGCCAGATCGCGCCATGTGTCGAAATCATGGGCGTCATCCAGTTCGGCATTGAACAGCGCCGGCTGATCTCGGAGCTGGGCCGGCTTCACCCGAACAGTTCCATCTGGCGGGGCGGCGGGGCCAGTCGGGCGCGCAGGTTTGCCGTGTCGATCAAGCCTGTCGGGCGCCAGTCGGCCGTGACGACGAACGGCCGCAATTTGGTGACCGTGCGGGTGAGCCGGGCGAGATCATCCAGCCGGAGACGATGATGGCGGCGGGCTTCCAGGATGGCAGCCACGGCCCGCGTGCCCAGTCCTGGCACGCGCAACAGCTTCTCGCGCGATGCCAGATTGATGTCGACCGGAAAATCCTGCCGGTGCCGCAAGGCCCAGGCCAGCTTGGGGTCGATGTCGAGCGCCAGCATCCCGTCATCGTCCGTCGCGGTCTGCACCTCGCTTGTCGAAAATCCGTAGAAGCGGATCAGCCAGTCGGATTGATAGAGCCGATGCTCGCGCATCAGTGGTGGTCGCTTGAGCGGCAGAACGGCGCTGGCATCGGGGATCGGGCTGAAGGCGGAATAATAGACGCGGCGCAGGCGATGGCGGTCGTACAATTCGCTGGCCCGGCCGATGATCTGCGTGTCGCTGGCGCCATCCGCGCCGACGATCATCTGGGTAGATTGGCCGGCGGGCGCGAACATCGGCGCATGCTTGAAGCGTTTGCGCGCATCCTTCGCCTCGACCATGGCCGAACCGAGCCGCGCCATCGCGCCTTCGATCTGCCCGCCATCTTTGTCCGGCGCCAGATCGGTCAGACCGCGCTCAGTCGGCAGTTCGACATTGATTGAGACGCGGTCCGCCCACAGGCCCGCTTGCTCGACCAGCGCGCGATCGGCCTCGGGAATCGTCTTAAGGTGGATATAGCCCTTGAAGCCATGATCCTCCCGCAAGGCACGGGCGACCTCGATCAATTGCTCCATCGTATAGTCGGCAGATTTGATGATGCCGGAGGAGAGGAATAGCCCCTCGATATAATTGCGCCGGTAGAAGTTGAGCGTCAGCTCGACGACTTCCTGGGCTGTGAAGCGCGCTCGGCGCACGTTCGAGCTCTTGCGGTTGACGCAATAATGGCAATCGAAAATGCAATGATTGGTGAGCAGGATCTTGAGCAGCGAGATGCAGCGCCCGTCCGGCGCATAGGCATGGCAGATGCCCATGCCCTCGGTCGATCCAATCCCCTTGCCATCGCGGCTGTTGCGCTTGGCGGTGCCGGAGGATGCGCAGGAGGCATCATATTTGGCGGCGTCGGCAAGGATCGCCAAGCGGTCCGTGATCGTCTCCTGTTTCATTTGTTCTTTATATGTTCCGCGGGTAAGGGCGGCAAGCGCCGACGCGGCCATCCCGGCTCGGTTCGTCTGAAAATTGCACTGCCATGTGCCTTGCGCTATGCGCTGGGGAAGAGCCCCGGTGTCCGCTGATCCTCGCTGATTCGCGCCGCCGGGGCCTTGATTTTTACAACTGATGAGTAGGCACCCGCACATGTCCCGTCGTCGCCAGATTTATGAGGGCAAGGCGAAGATCCTTTATGAAGGTCCCGAGCCCGGCACGCTGATCCAGTATTTCAAGGATGATGCGACTGCCTTCAATGCGCAGAAGAAGGGGACGATCTCCGGCAAGGGCGTGCTGAATAACCGGATTTCCGAGCATGTCTTCACGCTGCTCGCGAACATTGGCGTGCCCACCCACTTCATCAAGCGGCTGAACATGCGCGAGCAGCTCATCCGTCAGGTGGAGATCGTGCCGATCGAGGTCGTGGTGCGCAATGTCGCCGCTGGTTCGCTCTCCACCCGGCTGGGCATCGAGGAGGGCACGCAGCTCCCCCGCACGCTCATCGAATATTATTACAAGGATGATGCGCTCGGCGATCCGCTGATCACCGAAGAGCATATCGCCTGCTTCGGCTGGGCGAGCCAGGAAGAGATGCACGACATCGCCGACATGGCGATCCGCGTAAACGACTTCATGAGCGGCTTATTCGCCGGCATCGGCATCCGTCTGGTCGACTTCAAGCTGGAGTTCGGCCGCATCTGGGATGGCGATTTCTCGCGGATCATCCTGGCCGACGAGATCAGCCCCGATGGCTGCCGGCTGTGGGATATGGCCACCAACGAGAAGCTGGACAAGGACCGCTTCCGCCGCGATCTGGGCGGTGAGGTCGAGGCCTATCAGGAGGTCGCGCGCCGCCTGGGCCTGCTGCCTGAGGGCCTTGAGAACGACGTTCTCGATCTGGAGAGCCACCGCAAGAAGCGCGGCAAGTAAGAGCATTGGGCCGGGCGTTCATCAGCGGCGCCCGGCACCCGCGCCTTTACATCGGCGCGCCGGGATGCACCCAGGCATTGAGGCCCATCCACAGGGCCATGGCGACCATGAACAGGTCTTCGGTGAACGACACGAAGCCGAGTGGCACATTGGTCCCGCCGCCGACGCAGGCACATTTCAGGCTGCGTTTCTCCACATAGACGGCCTTGTAGATCGAGACCGCGCCGATGCCGCCGATGAACGCGGCGACTGGTACCGAGAGCCAGGGCAGGGCCCCCGCGAGCATCAGCACGCCGGCGCCCAATTGGGCGAACGGATAGATTGAGGCATAGGGCACCCATTTGCGGGCCAGCAGATCATAGCCCAGGAACATGGTCGCGAACCGATCCACATCCTGCAGCTTGAGCATCGCCAGCAGGATCATCGTCACGGAGATGAAGCGCTCGAGGGTGAGCAGGCTGAGCAGCGGCGCGGCCGTCAACAGATCGATCGTCAGCGCGATCAGCGCCGCAACAGCGAAGACGACCAGAACAGGCGTATAGCTCGTCGCGTTCGGATCCTTGACGCTGAGGCCCAGGAAGCGGCGCAAGTCATCATGGCCACCGATCCGCTGACCGTCGATGAACACCTGCGGCGTGGTGGTCACATAATGCTCGGCCTTGAACGCTTCCTGCTGTTCGCGGGTTTCGATCCAGCGATCCTCGACATCATAGCCTTTGCTGCGCAGCAGGTGCAGCGCCTTGAGGCCATAGGGGCAGATGTGGCCGGGCATCACCATCCGATGGAGAACGGCCTTACGGCTGCTCGTGGCGCGGGGTTCAGGCATTGACGCTCATCCTTGCTGAGAAATCCATGCACCCCATATAGGGTCTGTACCACGGTACGGAGTCAAGCATGGCGGCGATGAGCATTTCGGGTCTGGCGAAAGCCGGCGGTGTGGGGGTCGAGACGATCCGCTTCTATCAGCGCAAGGACTTGCTCCCCACGCCCGAGAAGCAGGCCGGCAACGACCTGTCCGGGGGCATAAGGCGCTATGGTGAGGAGGATGTCCGGCGGCTGCGCTTCATTCGAGCGGCGCAGCAGGCCGGCTTTACGCTGGAGGAAATCCGCACGCTGTTGTCGCTGGACGCGGGGCAGGATCGTGCCCGCGCGCGCGCCTTGGCGGAAGAGCGGCTGGTCCAGCTCGATGAAAAGATCGCGCAATTGGAAGCGGCCCGCGCCTCGCTGCGCCAACTCGCGCGGACCTGTGCCCGTTCCGAAGAAGGGCCGTGCCCGATCCTGCAATCCTTCGGCGTGTGAGGCCTTATCCGGCGGGGAGGCGCAGGCGTACCATCAGGCCGCCGAGGTCCTCGCTCTCGTCCAACGTGACCGAGCCGCCGTAGATTTCCGCGACATCGCGCACGATGGCAAGGCCAAGGCCGGTGCCGGGCTTGCCGCTATCCAGCCGCACGCCGCGATCGAAGATGCGTTCGCGCGCGGCCTCGGGAATGCCCATGCCGTCGTCCTCCACGAGAATGTCGACCCAAGGCGTGCTCTGCACCACGGTGACGAACACGCTGCCACCGCCATATTTGGCGGCATTCTCGACCAGGTTGCCGAGCAGCTCGTCCAGATCCTGCCGCTCGACGCGGACGACGGCCGTCTGCGCGCCGTCGCGGTCGATGCGGACATCAGGGTAGAGGCGCTCGACGGCGCGCTCCACCGCTTCGAGGCTCGGCCACACCAATGTGCGGCTCTGCGCCGCGCCGCGCCGGCCGAGGGCACGGGCGCGGGCAAGATGGTGGTCGATCTGGCGGCGCATCGTCCCGGTTTCCCGCACCACCGTGGTGGCCAGGTCGGGCGACTGGGCCGTCGCGGCGTTCATCACGACCGTCAGCGGCGTCTTGAGCGCGTGGGCG
Organism: Sphingobium sp. B11D3B; assembly: GCF_025961735.1. NCBI lineage: Bacteria > Pseudomonadati > Pseudomonadota > Alphaproteobacteria > Sphingomonadales > Sphingobiaceae > Sphingobium > Sphingobium sp. B11D3B. The sequence goes on from NZ_JAOQOF010000001.1 coordinate 404,940, forward strand.
AGATTGCCGGCGTGGCGGCGGGCTTCCTCCGCCTGCTGTTCGTTATGGGCGAGCAGCGCGTTCAATTCCTCGACCAGCGGCTGGACCTCCCGCGGGAGCGGCACGGTTACGCGGCTTTTCTCGCCATCCCTCATGCGCGCGATTTCGCGGCGGATATGGCGCAGCGGCCGCAGGCCGAAGAACACCTGCAAGCCGGCCAATATGATCAGCCCGACGCCAAGAATGACGAAGCTGTTGAACAGCGTGGCCCGCAGCGCGTGGATCTGCGCGTCCAGGCCCTCGCGGGCCTGCGCGACAATGAAGATCCACCGCGTATTGCTGCCCGGCAGGATTACGGTGCGAGCCATCAGGCGCAGTGGCTCGTCGGGGAACTGGTTGCTGTCCATCCCCTCGCCGGGATTGGTGGTCATACCCGGCGTGACGCGGATCGCGCGATCCCACAGCGAACGCGAGCGCCAATCTTCATGGCCCTGACCGCTGATCTGGTAATAGAGCCCGCTTGCCGGCTCCAGAAACCGCTGGTCGGCCAGCGGGCGGTTGAACAGTACTTCGCCTTCCGGGCCGATCTCCGCCGAGGAGATCATGGCGGTCAGCACATAGGACAAGCCGTCATCGAAGGTGCGCGTGACGGTGCTCACCAGCACCCGGTCGAGCGCCAGCGCGCCGCCGAGCAACAGCAGGCCGATCCAGATGGCCGAGATGCCGAGAATGCGGCGACTGAGCGATCCGGTACTGCGGCTGGAGGCTGGCGGGGGCGCCGTCTCCGCATCGTGCGGCGCCGGTTCAGCCAGCGGGGTCCTCCAGGCTGTAGCCCAGACCGCGAATGGTGGAGATCACATCGGCACCCAGCTTCTTGCGGATGCGCGTGACGAACACTTCGATGGTGTTGGAATCCCGGTCGAAATCCTGATCGTAGATATGCTCGATCAGTTCGGTGCGGCTCACCACCTTGCCCTTGTGGTGCATCAGATAGGAGAGCAGCTTATATTCCTGCGCGGTCAGCTTCACCGGCTCGCCGTTCAGTGTGACCTTGCCGGAGCGAGTATCCAGTCGCACGCTGCCGGCGATGAGCTCGGATGAGGCATTGCCGGACGAGCGGCGAATGAGCGCGCGCAGGCGGGCGATCAGCTCCTCGCTCTGGAACGGCTTGGCGAGATAATCGTCCGCCCCGGCATCGAGCCCGGCAACCTTGTCGGACCAGCTGTCCCGCGCTGTCAGCACCAGCACCGGCACCGCCGAGCCTTCCTTGCGCCAGCGGTCGAGCACGGTCAGGCCGTCGATTTCCGGCAGGCCAAGGTCCAGGATGATCGCGTCGTAGCTCTCGGTCGATCCCAGGAAATGGCCGTCCTCGCCATCGGTCGCCAGGTCGACGGCATAGCCGACGCCTTCGAGCGTGGACTTGAGCTGTTTGCCCAAGGTCGGCTCATCTTCGACGATCAGCAGACGCATGGCTTTTCCTTTCCGAATGAGGGAGCGTGCGCAGGCGATCCGGCCGGATCAGCGCGTCCGTCCGATGATATTGCCGGTCTTGCCGTCCACATCAACCCAGATGACCTTGCCATCCTGCTGGAGGAACTGCATCCGGTACACGCCTTCGCGAACGGATGGGGCGACGCCGACATATTGGGCGTCGCTGATCTCGCGCTCGACACGACGCTTGATGATCGAAAACGGCATCACCTCACCATCAAGCATGGCGCGCCGCGCCGCCCGCTGGTCATCGCCCCGCGCGAAGCTCTGCGCCGAAACCGGGAGGCTGGTGGCCGCCAGTGCCATCAGCCCGCCGAGCAGAAGAGAGGATGAAAGAGTTTTCATGATGCCGTGTTAGCCATCAAGCATTGAACAAGCGCTGAATGTCCCATCTGTCCCCCGTTCAGGGTTCCAGCATATACTGGACGTTGAGGGAAATCGAGGTGGCGATCTCACCGGGCTCGATCTTGGTCTGCGGCGCGGCTGCAGCAGAGTCGCGCATCGCCATCATCGGCATGGGCGGCGGCGCAAAACCGCCACCTTCGGAGATGCTCACCAGGCGCGCGGTGCGGAAGCCGGTCGCCTGCGCATACAGGTTTGCGCGGGCCTGAGCGGTCTTCAGCGCCTTGGTGCGGGCCTGATCGAGCAGCTTGTCTGGCTCGGCAATGCCAAAGCTCGGGCCATTGATGTTGGTCGCCCCGGCGGCGACCAGCGAGTCGATCAGATCGCCTGCGCTATCCAGCTTGCGGACCGCGACGGTGAGCTGGTTGCTGGCTTCATAGCCGGTGAAGCGCGGACCTTTTCCATCAGTGCGGTCGCTATAATCATATTGCGGGTTGAGGTTGATGCCGCTGGTCTGGATGTCCTTGCGGGCGATGCCAGCCTTCACAAGCGCGGCGATCAGCTTGTCCATCTGGGTGGCATTCTGCGCCATCGCATCCTTTGCTGACATCGCGCGGGTCTGCACGCCAGTGTTGATGGTCGCCATATCCGGCGCGCTGTTCACCGATTCACTGACGCTCAGGCTCAGCAGCGGGCCCTTGGCAGCCTGGGGTGCCGGCGGTTGCGGCTGGGCCGAGACGATCGCCGGCGTCATGAGAGCGGCAGTTGCAGCGAGCAGAATTGGCAAACGACGCATGGAACATTTTCCCTTTTGTGTGATGGCCATAGAAATGGGCTGAAGCTTCTGAACGCATCCTGACCCATCGAGTTTCTTCCCGTTCATCTGGCGCCTCAGCCCTTGCTCCCGCCGCCTGCATCTGTTTTAGCGCCTTGCCATGGCCCCGCCACTTCTTTCCTTCGAGAATCTCGGTCTCATCCAGGGCGCCGGCTGGCTGTTCCGTGGTCTGGACATTCATGTCGGCGAGCGTGATCGCCTTGCGCTGATCGGTCGCAACGGGGCAGGCAAGACGACGCTGCTCAAGCTGATCGCCGGCACGGTGGAGCCGGACGAGGGCAAGCGCTCGGTCGTGCCGGGGCGCCATGTGGTGATGCTGGAGCAGGACCCGGATGTCTCGGCCTTCGCGACCCTGCATGATTTCGCCACGTCTGGCGCCAAGGCGCCGGCGGCGCACGAGGTGGAAGCGATTGCCGACCAGCTTGGCATCGATCTCTCCCGCGCGGCATCAACAGCATCGGGCGGCGAACGGCGGCGTGCGGCGATTTGCCGGGCACTGGCGAGCGAGCCCGATATCCTGTTGCTGGACGAGCCTACCAACCATCTCGATATCGCCGCGATCACCTGGCTGGAGGATTGGCTGACGCGCTTCAATGGCGCATTCATCGTCATCAGCCACGACCGGACATTCCTCACGCGCCTCACCCGGTCGACGCTCTGGCTCGACCGAGGCAGCCTGCGGCGGCAGGAGATCGGCTTTGGCGGGTTCGAGGCCTGGATGGAAAAGGCCTATGCGGACGAGGCCCGCGCGGCCGAGAAGCTCGATGCCAAGCTGAAGATCGAGGCGCACTGGCTGGAGCGCGGCGTGACTGCACGGCGCAAGCGCAATCAGGGGCGGCTGGCCAAGCTCTGGGAGATGCGTGCCCAGCGCGCGGCGATGATCGGCCCGCAGGGCGGCGCCAAGCTGGAGGTCACCGCCAACGACACCAAGACCAAGAGCGTGATCACCGCCGAGCATGTCACCAAGCAGTTCGGCGACCGCGCGGTCATCAAGGATTTCTCGATCCGCATTCAGCGCGGCGACCGTATTGGCATCGTCGGCGGAAACGGGGCCGGCAAGACGACGTTGCTGCGCCTGCTGACCGGCGATCTGCAGCCGGATACCGGCACCATCACGCTGGCCAAGACGCTGGACGGCATCGTCATCGACCAGCAACGCTCGCTGATGCAGCCGGACAAACGGGTGCGCGATGTGCTAGCCGAGGGCGGCGACTGGATCGACGTGCGCGGCGTGCGCAAGCATGTCCATGGCTATCTCAAGGATTTTCTGTTCGATCCCTCGCTGGCAGAGGCGAAGATCGGCACGCTTTCGGGCGGCGAGCGCTCGCGCCTGCTACTGGCACGGGAGTTCGCGCGCGAATCCAACCTGCTGGTGCTGGACGAGCCGACCAACGACCTCGACCTCGAAACGCTCGACCTGCTGCAGGAAGTGATCGCCGATTATGATGGCACGGTGCTGATCGTCAGCCATGATCGCGACTTCCTCGACCGCACGGTGACGGTGACGCTGGGACTGGATGGCTCGGGCCGGATCGATGTGATCGCCGGCGGCTATGCGGACTGGGAAGCCAAGCGCCAAAAGCCCAATGCGGCGGGCAAGCGATCAGCTGCGAAGGCGGATACACTGGCTGCGCTTCCGCCCCCCAAGGCGGCGAAGCTCAGCTACAAGGACCAGCGGGATTACGATCTGCTGCCGGGGCAGATCGAGGCGCTCGAGGCGGCGATTGCGCGCGATGAAGCCGCGCTCGCCGACCCCGATCTCTATACCAAGAACCCCAAGCGCTTCGCCGAGTTGAGCGCGACGATCGAAAAGGCGCGCGCGCAGAAGGATGCGGCCGAGGAGCGCTGGCTGGAGTTGGCCGAGCAGGTCGAGGCCCTGCAGGGTTGAGCCCGGCAAGGGTTGCGTGGCGTTCGGCTGTCTTTGACCAGATCGCCCCGATCAAGATTTTCGACGTGCCCAGCCATGGTCGGCGGGGACGTTGTCGCCGACGAGCATTCAGATGACCAGCACTCAACCGATTCGGGGAATTCTGCTCTGCGCCGCCGCTTTGCTGCTGTTCGCGGCGCTGGATACGACCACGAAAGTGCTCACCGCGCATTTCGAGGCGCCGGTGATCGTGGCGGCGCGTTTCATAGGCAACCTCTTGTTGATGCTCGTCGTCATGGCGCCGCGCGGCGGGCGGGAGATGGTGCGCACGACGCGCACCGCGCTCGTTTGGCTGCGTGGCTGCTGCCTCGCCTGTGCCTCCGTGCTGATGGCGCTGGCGCTCACCCGCATGCCGGTCGGTGAAGCGACGGCGATCATGTTTCTGGCGCCGACGCTGGTCGCGCTGGGCGGGGGGCTGCTGCTCGGGGAAGAGGTCGGGCTGCGGGGCTGGGGCGCTGTGTTGCTCGGGCTGGCCGGCGTCGTGCTGATTGCGCGGCCAGGTGGCGGGCTGGATGTCGTGGGCGTCATGCTCGCTTTGGGTGCCGCCATGCTCAATGGCACCTATCAGCTGATGTCCCGCACGCTCGCGGCGACCGAAAAAACCTTCGCGCTGCTCTTCTACAGTGCCGCCGTGGGCAGCCTCGTCTTCGGCGCCGTGGCGCCCTTCTACTGGGCGGGGCGGATGCCGACGCTGCTGGAAGGCGCGCTGCTGGCGTCGCTGGGCTTGTGGGGCGGGGTGGGACATTATCTGTTCACGGCAGCCTTTCGCCACGCCCCGGCTTCGACCCTGGCGCCGATCACCTATCTGCAGGTGCTGTGGGCGACGGTGTTGGGCTGGATCGTGTTCCGGCATGTGCCCGATCCGGTGGCGATAATCGGAATGCTCACGATCGGCAGCGCCGGCATGTTGATCGTGTTGAAGCGCCGCCGCCGGACTCCGCCCGCAACAGTGTGAACGCACCCGCCCGTATCAGCCCTCCGAGGTGGCCGAAACCTCATAATGGATGATCTGCTTGTCGCCGATGCCGAGGTCAACCCATGTGGCCCGCCAGTCCTTCATGTGCTGGCTCGCGGCGTGGGCCTGCTGGGCCTCGCGGTCGCGAAACACCTCGAAGATGCGCAGAAGACCGGGCTCCCCGAGATCCTCGGCGAAGCTGTAGACGATGCAGCCCGGCTCCGCGCGGCTGGCCGCGACCATCCGCGCGATCACCAGACGCGCCGCCGGCAGGTTCTCCGGCGGCAAGCGAACGGTCCCGGCGAGGATCAGCATCAGCGGATCGGCGAATCCGGGGCGAGGCGCATGTCGAGATAATTGTCGACGCTCATCATCAGCTGGTCGAGCTCATGCTCGAAGAAGTGATTGGCGTTGCGGATCTCGTCATGATGGATGGTGATGCCCTTCTGCGTGCGCAGCTTGTCGACCAGCTTCTGCACGGAGGCGGCGGAGACGACCTCATCGTTCACGCCCTGGACGATGATGCCGGAGGCGGGGCAGGGCGCGAGGAACGAGAAGTCGTACATGTTCGCCGGCGGCGCGACCGAGATGAAGCCGCGCACTTCCGGCCGGCGCATCAGCAGCTGCATGGAGATCCACGCACCGAACGAGAAACCGGCGATCCACGTCGTCTGCGCTTCCTGGTGGAAGCTCTGGATCCAGTCGAGCGCGGCGGCGGCATCGGAGAGCTCGCCGATGCCATTGTCGAACACGCCCTGCGAGCGACCGACACCCCGGAAATTGAACCGCAGCGTCGCGAAACCGCGCTTCACGAAGGTCTTGTAGAGTGCCTGCGTGATGCGATCGTTCATCGTGCCGCCGCCCTGCGGGTGCGGATGCAGGATCAGCGCAACGGGCGCACGCGGGCGGGGCGGAGGGCTGAAACGACCTTCGAGACGGCCTTCGGGACCGGGAAAAATGACGTCGGGCATGGCACCTGAGACTTGAAATGGGAGCGGGCGACCGAGACTGGCCGACGACGCGGGACGGGCGCTTATATAGGCGGAAGCGCGATTTTCGCAATGTTTCTGGTTGAGGGCGCCCGCTTCAGCCCCCGAACCAGCCCAGCGCGGCGGCGGTGAGGGGGTTCGTCGGGTCCAGCAGCAGCTTGGTGGTGAGCGCGAGGGACATGACGATCAGCAGAGGCCGCGCGATTCCGGCGCCGAAGCGGATCGCGAGATAGGCGCCGAATTGCCCGCCTGCGATGCTGCCGACGGCCATGGCAAGGCCGGTGATCCAGAGCACATGCCCGCCGATGATGAAGACGATCACGCTGGAGAAATTGCTGGCGAAATTGAGCAGTTTGGTATGGGCCACGGCGCGGATGAGGCCCAAGCCGAACAGGCCGACCAGCGCGGTGGTGAAGAAGGAGCCGGTGCCGGGCCCGAAAAAGCCGTCATAGCCGCCGATGATCGCCGCTGTGACGATGAGCACGAGCGGGCCGAAGCGGCTGTGCCTGTCCTCATCGCTCATGCGTGGCGAGAGCAGGAAATATAGCACCATCGCGATCAGCAGCATCGGCAGCAGCGCGGAGAGAAAGCCGGAATCAATCCGCGTTACCAGAAACGCGCCGCCCGCAGAGCCGATAAATGACGCCAGCGCCGGCATGGCGAAGCGGCGGAAATCAATATGTCCGCGCCGGGCGAAGGCGATGACGGCGCCGCACGTGCCAAAGCTGCTCTGGAGCTTGTTGGTCGCCAGAGCGGCCACGGGCGGGATCCCCGCCGCCAGCAGCGCGGGAATGGTAACGAGGCCGCCGCCGCCCGCCATGGCGTCGATGGTCGCAGCGAGAAACGCCACCGCCATGAGGATTAGGATGATGTCGAAGGCGGGATCCATGTCTTCGCATATCAGGTCTGTGCTGCGCCGCAACATGGCTGATTGCACCAGAGGGCAAATCCATTTGCCGCGGCGCGGCGGGCCTGTAGGGAAGGGGCGATGAGCCGACGCATCTATCTCGATCATGCCGCGACCACGCCGCTGCTGCCGCAGGCTCGCGCGGCGATGCTGGCCGGGTTCGATGCCTGGGCCAATCCCTCGTCGCCGCATGCTGCCGGTCGACAGGCGCGCTCCATGCTGGAGGATGCCCGCCGCCGCGTGGCGCAGGCGCTCGATTGGGATGGGCATGTGCTGTTCACCGCCGGCGCGAGCGAGGCACTGGCCATCGCGTTGACCCGCACAAAGGCGTCTCCCTTGCTGGCAGGGGCAAGCGAACATGATGCTGTTCTGCGCCACATCCCGGAGGATCGCCGGCTGCCGGTCGATCATGACGGGATCGTGTGCCTGCCCGATGCCATGGCGCAGGGCACGCTGATCGCGATCCAGCAGGTCAATAGCGAGACCGGCTTGATCCAGCCGCTGGAGGCGTTCGCCGAGCGCATCCACGCGCAAAACGGCCTGCTGCTGGCCGATTGCAGCCAATCGGCTGGGAAGATGCCGCTTCCGAAAGGTCCGGACCTGATCGTTCTGAGCGCGCACAAGCTGGGCGGACCGATCGGCATTGGTGCGCTGCTGGTACGGGATCTGACGCTGCTCAGCCCAAGCGGCGGGCAGGAGCAGGGCTACCGCGCCGGCACCGAGGCCATGCCGCTGGCGCTAGGCTTTGCGGCGGCGCTGGAAGCCCCGCGCGACTGGTTGGCTGACGTCGCCGGTTGGCGCGAGCGGATGGACGCGGCTATTCTCGCAGCCGGCGGTGAGATCGTGGCGGGCGCCTCCCCGCGCTTGTTCACCATCGCCAGCTACCGAATGCCCGGCGTGTCCGCGCAAGCGCAGCTCATCCGCTTCGACATGGCCGGGATTGCGGTGTCGGCGGGCAGTGCCTGCTCGTCGGGCAGCTTGCGCACCAGCCATGTGTTGGCGGCCATGGGTTGGCCGCAGGCTGAGGCCGCCGAGGTGATCCGTGTCACTATGGGGCATGATACGTGCGCGGCCGACATTGACGATTTTCTCACTGAGTGGCAGGCCATCGCGCACGGGAACGCAAGACGATGATCTACCTCGATTACCAGGCCACCACGCCGCTGGCGCCGGAGGTTGCGGATGCCATGGTGGCCGCGATGGATCATTATGGCAATCCGAACAGCGCGCATCGCATCGGCCGCATTGCGGCGGCGGATGTCGAGCTGGCGCGGGGCCGCATCCTCGATGCGCTGGGCCGCGCGGATGGCCGCCTGATCTTCACCAGCGGCGCGACCGAGGCGCTGAACATGGCCATTATCGGCGCCGCGCGGGCCGCTCCGCACAGCCGGCGACGGGTGGTGACGGTGGCGACCGAACATGCCGCCGTGCTCGATACGGTGATGGCTTTGCGCCGCGAGGGTTTCGAACCGGTAATCGTGCCGGTGAATGCCGACGGGCTGGTCGATCTGGAGATTGCCGAGGCGGCGATCGACGAGCGAGCCGCCCTGCTTGCGGTAATGCAGGCGAACAACGAGATCGGCGTGGTGCAGCCACTCGACCGGCTGTTCGTGATCGCGCGCGCGGCTGGCGTGCCGACATTGTGCGACGCCGTGCAGGGTTTTGGCCGACTTGCGACTCCTCAGGCGGACCTGATCGCGATCAGTGCCCACAAGATCTACGGCCCCAAGGGCGTGGGCGCTCTGTGGCTGCGCGAAGGGCTCGACCTGCCGCCGCTCATGCATGGTGGCGGGCAGGAGCAGGGGGTGAGGCCGGGGACGCTCTCGCCCATGCTGTGCGCGGGCTTCGGTGTGGCCGCGCAACTGGCGGCGCAGCGCCGCTATGCCGACCTCGCCCATGTCGAAGCGCTCTGGACGCGCGCGCTGGAGCTGTTTGCGGATTGGCACCTCAATGGTACCGGCGAGGCGCGCTATCATGGCAATCTCAATCTCCGCCGGGCGGGGCTGGACGCGGCGCGGCTGATCTCGGACGTGCGGACGGTCGCCGTTTCCCTCGGGTCTGCTTGCGCAAGCGGGTCCGGCCGGCCGAGCCATGTGCTCAAGGCCATGGGCCTTAGCGATGCAGAGGCGCGCAGTTCCTTGCGGATCGGCATGGGGCGCTACACCAGCATGGCCGATCTGGAAGAAGCCGCGAGCCTGCTCAATCAGGCCGCCGACGCACAGGGAGTGCCCGCATGACCTTAGTCCGCTTCGTCAGCGCCAATGGCGAACATGTGCAGGAAGTGGAGGCCAGCGCGGGCGACATTCTGCTCGACGTGGCACAGGCCGCCGGTCAGCCGCTGGAAGGCACCTGCGAGGGGCAGATGGCCTGCTCCACCTGCCATGTGATCGTGGACGCGGAGGACTTCAGAAAGCTCCCCCGCGCCAGCGAGGATGAGGAGGACATGCTCGATCTGGCCGCCTCCACCACTCGGACAAGCCGGCTCTCCTGCCAGATCGTGCTGAGTGACGCGCTGGAGACGCTGACCGTGCACATTCCCGCCGAGAGCCGGAACATGCAGGGGGCGTGAGCGCTACAAGGTCCAGCTCGTGACCTCCATCTCCCGTCATTCCCGCGAACGCGGGAATCCAGGGGCGTCACGCAGTTCGGTTGGGCCATGGATTCCCGCGTTCGCGGGAATGACGGGGTGTTATGGCTTCGATCGGTTCGTGCCGGAGGCCATGCCACAGGGCCATTTGAATAGCTGGAGGGCGGAATGCCGTCTCCATCCGCTTGCATTTCCCGCCTCATGCCGCCATATGCGCCGCGGAAGTCGGGCGGACGTAGTCTTCGCCAACCTGGTCAGGTCCTGACGGAAGCAGCCACAACGAATTCGCTGCGGGTCGTTCCGGCTTCCACCTACCTCTCATCACAACGTCCTTGTTCTGCAGCGTCCTTCTGCTTGCGGGCACGCGCGCGGACTTGCCGGGGGCAGGATAGGGCGTCATGGGCATGGCGTCATAGGCAGGCCGCGCTTTCGTGGCTGAGCGGCGCGCGCGAAAGGACTGAGTTCATGGCCGGCAGATCCCGAACCATCGTCTATCTCATGCTGGTGCTGGTGATGCTGCTCTGGTCCGGCAACTCCGTGGTTGCGCGAGCGATCCACACGGAAATGCCGCCTTTCACACTGGCCTTCTGGCGCTGGAGCGGCGCGACCCTGATCGCGCTGCCGGTGGCGTGGCGCTATTTGCGGCAGGACTGGCCCGTGGCCAAAGCCAATTGGAAGATCATTCTGTTCCTCGGCGTGATCGGCGTCGGCTGCTTCAACGCCTTCATGTATTCCGGCCTGCAATATACGACGGCGGCGAACAGCCTGCTCATCCAGGCAGCCATTCCTGCGTTGGTGCTGCTGTTCGACTTCCTGTTCTTCCGCAATCGCCCGCGCGCCATGCAGGTGGTCGGCGTGATCATGGCAGCCGCCGGGGTGCTTACGATCATCCTGCAGGGCAATCCGTCGGCCCTGTTCTCGATGGTGTTCAACCGGGGCGATCTGCTGGTGCTGTGCGCGGTCAGCCTCTGGTCGCTCTACACGGTGTTTCTGCGCCTGCGGCCGAAGATCCACGGGCTGAGCTTTCTGGCGATCACCGCGTTCATCGGCGTGCTGTGCATGGCGCCGCTGTCCGCTTATGAACTGGCACATGCGCGGGTGATCATGACGCCCGGCGTCGCGGCGGGCGTCGCCTATGTCATCCTGCTGCCCTCGCTGGTCGCCTACTTTCTGTTCAACCTGGCGGTGGAGCAGATCGGGGCGGGCGATGCGGGGCAGGTGATCAACCTGCAGCCGGTGTTCGGCGCGCTGCTCGCCGCGCTGCTGCTGGACGAGCCGCTGCATGGCTATCATCTTGCCGGTATGGGCCTGATCTTCATTGGCATCGCGCTGCCCTTCCTGCGGCGATCCGTCCGCGCCCCGATCGCGCATTAACTTCCGGCGCGAGTGCGGCTAGAACGAACGCAATGACCGATTCCTCAGACGATCCGGGCTTCGACCTTGGCGAACCGCCCCGGCCGCAAGCGGCTGTGGCGCCTGACGCGCCCGCCTATCGCGTGCTCGCCCGCGCCTATCGCCCGCAGACCTTTGCCGAGCTGATCGGCCAGGAAGCGATGGTGCGCACGCTCGCCAATGCGATCAAGCGCGAGCGTTTGCCCCACGCCTTCCTGATGACCGGCGTGCGCGGGGTGGGGAAGACGTCCACCGCGCGGCTGATCGCCAAGGCACTCAATTGCGTCGGTCCGGACGGGCAGGGCGGGCCGACGATCGATCCCTGCGGCGTCTGCGAACCGTGCAAGGCGATTGCCGAGGGGCGCCATATCGACGTGATCGAGATGGACGCGGCGAGCCACACCGGCGTCGATGATGTGCGCGAGATCATCGAGGCGGTGCGCTATGCGGCCGTCTCGGCGCGGTTCAAGATTTACATCATCGACGAAGTGCACATGCTCTCGCGCAATGCCTTCAATGCGTTGCTCAAGACTCTTGAGGAGCCGCCCGAGCATGTGAAGTTCCTGTTCGCCACCACCGAGGTGAACAAGGTGCCGATCACGGTGCTCTCCCGCTGCCAGCGCTTCGACCTGCGGCGGATTCCGGTGGAACTGCTGGTCGATAATTTCCGCATGATCTGCGGCAAGGAAGGGGTGGTTGCCGAAGACGACGCCCTGCGCCTCATTGCCACCGCCGCGGAAGGTTCCGCGCGCGATGGCCAGTCGATCCTTGATCAGGCGATTGCGCATGCCGGGGTTGGCGAGGATGGCCGGCCCTTCGTCCAGGCCGACCAGGTTCGCGAGATGCTCGGCCTGTCGGATCGCGGCGCGACGCGGCGGCTGTTCGACCAGATTCTCGATGGCGATGCCCCGGCGGTGCTGGCGACATTGGGCGAGCAGGAAGCGCTCGGCGTTGAGCCGCTCGCCACGGTGAATGCCTTGCTCGATCTCATCCATGCGGCGACGACGGCCAAGGCCGGGCGCGGCGCCGGGCTCGACCGCATGCCGGAGGCCGAGCGCGGCGCGATTGCCGGTTGGGCAGAGCAATTGTCTTTCCCGGTGCTCCATCGGTTGTGGCAATTGCTGCTCAAGGGCCATGCCGAGGTTGCTGCCGCAGCGCGGCCCCACGCGGCCTGCGAAATGGCGCTGCTGCGGCTGATCCACGCCTCAGCCATGCCGGACCCGGCCGAACTGGCGCGGCTCATCCGCGACGGTGCCGGTGGCGGGCAGACGAGCCCGACGATGCCGGCCCCTGCGCCCAGCGGGACGTTGAGCGAAGCGGCCCAGGCGGCCCCGAGCGCTCCGCCGCCCGCGCCGCCAGCCGCGCCTGAGCCGGAGTCGGAAGCGGCAACGCCAGCGCTGCCGACGGATTTTGCCGCGATGGTCGAGGCGCTCAAGGCGCGCCATGCCCGGCTCAGCGCGGAGCTGCATGATTATGTGAGCCTTGTGCATTATGCTCCGCCGGAACTGGCCTTCCGCATCCTCCAGCCGCTCGATGCCGATTTCCCCCGGCAAGTAGCGGCGGCGTTGCGTGAGGTGACGGGCGAGGTCTGGGATGTCCGCTCGACGGATGCCCACGGCCAGCCAAGCCTGCGCGAGCAGGAGCAGGCCGCCAAGGAAGCGCGGCTTGCCCAGATCAGCGCTGCGCCCATCGTGGCTGCTGCGCTGGAAGCATTCCCCGGAGCACGGCTCGTGGACCCGGATGATGAGCAATATAGGAGTGAAGGCTGATGAAGGACCTCAACGACATTCTCGGCATGGCCAGCCGGGTGCAGGAGGAAATGCAGAAGGCGCAGGCTGAACTCGACCATATCGAGGTCGAGGGTGCGTCCGGCGGCGGACTGGTCAAGGTGCGGGCGAGCGCCAAGGGCCGTATCCTCGGCCTTTCGGTTGACGAGAGCCTGATCGTGCCGGCCGACAAAACGATGCTGGAAGACCTGATTGTCGCCGCCTTCAACGATGCGCGCGCCAAGGCGGATGAAGCCGCCAACGAGCAGATGAGCAAGATGACTGCTGGTCTGCCGCTGCCGCCGGGCTTCAAGATGCCCTTCTGATCGGCGTAAAAAGGCGATAGTTTTTACCCGCGCTTAACCAGTTCGGCAGTCAGTAGCTTTTCGCGCCGTTGAAATGCGCGCGCGGCTGAACGATATGATGCATTGATCGTTTTTCGCGATGCGCGGGAAAAGCGACCGGGTTGTGAAGCGGCCCCTTCTGCACGAAGGCGGTTCGCAGGCTCAGGGGTAAGGCCCCCTGGCTGGATTGGAGTGACAATGGATCTTGATCTGCCTCTCTTGCCGCTGCGGGATATCGTCGTTTTCCCGCAGATGATCGTGCCCCTGTTCGTGGGACGCGACAAGAGCGTGACGGCGCTTGAAAAGGCGATGGCGGGCGACAAGGACATCTTCCTCGTCGCGCAGCTCGACCCGAGCGAGGACGATCCGGACCGGGAAGCGCTTTACGACATGGGCGTCATTGCCAGTATCGTGCAGATGCTCAAGCTGCCGGATGGCAATGTCCGCGTGCTGGTGGAAGGCAAGCAGCGCGCCTCGCTGACTGCGTTGACGGATGTCGAGGATCATATCGTCGCCACCGTTGCGCCGCTGGACGATATCGTCGTGGGCGGCGCGGAGGTCGAGGCGATGATGCGCTCGGTCACCGACCAGTTCGAGAATTACGCCAAGCTCAACAAGAAGCTGCCGGCGGAAGCTGCCGCGCAATTGCGCGAGATCACCGAGGCTGGTCGCCTGTCCGATTTCATTGCGGCCAACCTGGCCGTGAAGGTCGCCGACAAGCAGTCGCTGCTGGTCGAGGGCGATCCGCTCAAGCGTCTGGAAATGGTCTTTGCCTTCATGGAAGGCGAACTCGGCGTGCTGCAGGTCGAGAAGAAGATCCGTGGCCGCGTGAAGCGCCAGATGGAGAAGACCCAGCGCGAATATTATTTGAACGAGCAGCTCAAGGCGATCCAGCGCGAGCTGGGCGGCGGCGAAGGTGAGGAGGGCGATGAGCTTTCCGAACTGACCGAGAAGATCAAGAAGACCCGACTGAGCAAGGAAGCGCGCAGCAAGGCGGAAGCCGAGCTGAAGAAGCTGCGCTCCATGCAGCCCATGTCGGCCGAAGCGACGGTGGTCCGCAATTATCTCGATGCGCTGCTCGGCGTGCCGTGGGGCAAGAAGAGCAAGCTCAAAAAGGATCTGGTGAAGGCGCAGGACGTGCTGGATGCCGATCACTTCGCGCTCGACAAGGTCAAGGACCGGATCATCGAATATCTCGCCGTGCAGGCGCGCTCCGACAAGCTGAAAGGCCCGATCCTTTGCCTTGTTGGCCCGCCGGGTGTCGGCAAGACCTCGCTCGGTCGTTCCATCGCGAAGGCAACAGGACGCGAGTTCGTGCGCCAGTCGCTGGGCGGCGTACGGGACGAGGCCGAGATTCGGGGCCATCGCCGCACCTATATCGGCTCCATGCCGGGCAAGATCGCGTCCAACCTCAAAAAGGCCGGCGCGATGAACCCGCTGGTGCTGCTCGACGAGATCGACAAGCTGGGCCAGGATTTCCGCGGCGATCCGGCGTCCGCGCTGCTCGAGGTGCTGGACCCGGAGCAGAACAGCAAGTTCCAGGACCATTATCTGGAGATCGACCTCGATCTTTCGGACGTGATGTTCGTCACGACCGCCAACAGCCTCAATCTTCCGCAGGCGCTGCTGGACCGGATGGAGATCATCCGGCTGGAGGGCTACACCGAGGATGAAAAGCTGGAGATCGCCCAGCGGCATTTGATCGAGAAGCAGATCGAGGCCCATGGGCTGAAAGAAGGCGAATTCGCCATCGAGGAAGCCGCGCTGCGCGACCTCATTCGCTACTATACGCGGGAAGCGGGCGTGCGGACGCTGGAGCGCGAGATCGCGCGGCTGGCGCGCAAGGCCCTCCGCCGTATCCTCGAGGGCAAGGAAACCAGCGTGACCATCACGCCGGAGAATCTCGGCGATTATGCGGGCGTGCGGAAATTCCGTCACGGCATTTCCGAGGAAGAGCACCAGATCGGTGCCGTCACGGGCCTTGCCTGGACGGAAGTGGGCGGCGAACTGCTCACCATCGAATCGGTGACGGTCCCCGGCAAGGGCCAGATCAAGACGACCGGCAAGCTCGGCGACGTGATGACCGAGTCGGTGCAGGCGGCCTTCTCCTATGTGAAGGCGCGCGCCCCAGCTTATGGCATCAAGCCGAGCATCTTCAACCGCAAGGATATTCACATCCACCTTCCCGAAGGCGCCGTGCCCAAGGATGGGCCGAGCGCTGGTATCGGCATGGTGACGTCCATCGTCTCGACGCTGACCGGCATCCCCGTCCACAAGGATGTCGCGATGACCGGCGAAGTGACGCTGCGCGGCCGAGTTCTGCCCATTGGCGGGCTGAAGGAAAAGCTGCTCGCGGCGCTGCGCGGCGGAATCAAGACCGTGCTGATTCCGCAGGAGAATGAGAAGGACCTGGTGGAGATTCCGGCGAACATCAAGGAAGGCCTTGAAATCGTGCCGGTGAGCCATGTGGACGAGGTGCTTGCCCGGGCGCTCACCGGGGCGTTGACACCGATCGACTGGTCCGAGGAAGATGATCTCGCCGCCCAGCCTCCGATCGGCTCGGCAGCCGAGCATGAGCAGCGGATGCGGCACTGAGTCTCGCGATGATCGTCATGACGCCGATGCCCAAAACAGCCCGATTTGAAGTTAAGGGCGGTTAAGGATCGTCATAAATGGGCCGGTCCGTCGCCCGGACCGGACCGATCATCGTGAAAAACAGCGTAAATCAGGGTTTTTAACGGGTTTGAGGCGCAAATCTCTTTGACACTTGCGACGAAGCAAGCCTTTATGCGCGCCTTCGTCGCATGATTCCCACCACAAGTTTTCTCAAGAAGGGGGTTCCCAAGGCATGAACAAGCAGGATCTCATCAGTTCGGTCGCGGATCAGAGCGGCCTCACCAAGGCCGATGCGAACAAGGCTGTTGAGGCAGTGTTCGACGCGATCACCGCCGCTCTCAAGAAGGGCGATGAAGTTCGCCTCGTTGGCTTCGGCACGTTCTCCGTTTCGCAGCGCAAGGCCTCGACCGGTCGCAACCCGCGCACCGGCGAAACCATGGCGATCAAGGCCTCCAGCCAGCCGAAGTTCAAGGCCGGCAAGGGTCTCAAGGACGCCGTCAACTAATCAACTCGATCGATCGTTGCCCCGCGCTTTCCGGCCGGGGCACCGCTTGATTGGATCGCCGACAGGGAACGCGACGTCCCATGTCGGCAAAGGCCGGGCTCTGCCTGGCCTTTTTGATTTTCAGCCGGGGTGAGGGCTGAGGATGCCCGGTCTGCCGGGAAAAGCGTGCCAATCCCGAAAGGGGCGCGCTCTGTGCTTGACGGCGGTCCTCCCGGGGCATTATGGGCCGCCTCTCGATAGCGTCGATGGACGCTGTGGCGATCGTAGCTCAGTTGGTTAGAGCGCTGGTTTGTGGTACCAGAGGTCGCGGGTTCGGATCCCGTCGATCGCCCCATTTTCTTCTCCGAGATTTGGATGACTGGCCGCCGCGCTGCGTGCGCGGGGCTGACAGCCCGTCGCGCGCCGCCTATAGACACAGCATGGCAAAAACAGACGATGATCGGGAGGAAGGGCTGCGGCTCAATCCTCGCTATGACCGCGACGGGTTGATCACAGCCGTGGCGAGCAGTGTCGATACCGGCGAATTGCTGATGCTGGCGCATATGAACGCGCAGGCCCTGGCCGCGACGATCGAAACGCGTGTTGCCCATTTCTGGTCCCGCAGCCGGGGCAAGCTCTGGCGCAAGGGCGAGGAGTCCGGCAACGAACTCCACATCGTCGACATGCGGCTGGATTGCGATCAGGACGCCATCTGGCTGCTGGTCAAGCCCGTAGGGCCGGCGTGCCACACGGGCCGCGTCAGTTGCTTCTATCGCCGCGTCACGGATGACGGGCTTGAATGGATCGACCGCGAGCCGCACGCCCATTGAGCGGTAACGGATCTGTCGCTCAGTCTCGCCTGAACACCGGCGTGGAGGGGTTGATTTTCCGTTGACGTAAACGTAAACTGCGCGTCTGACCTTCACGGAAGGATGGATGCAATGACGAAGCTCCAGATGATTGCCGGCATTCCCCAGCCGGAACGGGACGGGCGGGAAGAGTTTTCGATCTCCGACCTGTGCGATGAATTCGAAGTGACGCCGCGCGCTCTGCGCTTTTACGAGGATGAGGAACTCATCTCGCCGCGCCGGCAGGGCCTGACGCGGGTCTACAGCCACCGCGATCGCGCGCGGCTCGCCTGGATCTTGCGCGGCAAGCGGGTGGGATTCAGCCTGGCCGAAATCCGCGACATGATCGACCTGTACGATGCCGGCGACGGTCGGCGCACCCAGCGCGAATTTACCGTCGCCAAATGCGAGGAGCGGATCGGATTGCTCCAGCGGCAGCGGCAGGATATCGACGAAGCGATTGAAGAGCTGAAGAATTTCGTCGCGCTCGTCGAGGAAAATCAGCGCCTGTCAGGCGAACTCAACTAAGACTTTCTACCACGGAGAGGCCCATGCCCAGCTATAAGGCGCCCGTCGCCGACACCATGTTCATCCTCAACGAGATCGTCGGGCTGGAGCGTCTGACGAACAATCCCGGCTTTGCTTCGGCGACCAGCGATATCGTTCAGGCCATTCTCGAAGAGGGCGGCAAGTTCGCCAGCGAGGTGCTCAGCCCGCTCAATGCCGTCGGCGACCAGATCGGCTGCAAGCGCAATGACGATGGCACGGTGACGACGCCGCCGGGCTTTCAGGAAGCCTTCGACCAGTTCGTCGCGGGTGGCTGGACCACGCTGCATGCGCCGGAGGAATATGGCGGGCAGGGGCTGCCCATCGTGCTGGCGATCGCCGCCGAGGAATATTTCACGGCATCGAACCACGGCTTCAACATGTATCACGGCCTGACCGGGGCCGCGGTCAGCGCGATCCTCGCCAAGGGCGACGATACGCTCAAGCAGAAATATGTGCCCAACATGGTCTCCGGCCAGTGGTGCGGCACCATGAACCTGACCGAGCCGCATTGCGGCACCGACCTCGGCCTCATCAAGACGCGCGCGCAGCCGCAGGATGATGGCAGCTACAAGATCACCGGCACCAAGATCTTCATCTCGGCCGGTGAGCACAGCATGGCCGAGAACATCATCCACCTCGTGCTGGCCAAGACGCCGGGCGCGCCCGCAGGCAGCAAGGGCATCTCGCTCTTCCTCGTGCCCAAGATGATGGTCAATGACGATGGCTCGCTGGGGGCGCACAATGCCGTCACCTGCGGCTCCATCGAGCACAAGATGGGCATTCACGGCAACGCCACTTGCGTCATGAACTATGACGATGCGACGGGCTGGATGATCGGCGAGGAGAATAAGGGCCTCGCTGCGATGTTCATCATGATGAACCAGGCGCGGCTCGGCGTGGGCCTTCAGGGCCTCGCGCAAGGTGAGCTGGCTTATCAGCAGGCGGTCCATTATGCGATGGACCGGCGGCAGGGCCGCGCACTGACCGGCGCTGCCGAGCCGGACAAGCCTGCCGATACGCTGTTCGTTCATCCCGATGTCCGCCGGATGCTGATGGAGTGCAAGGCGCTCACAGAGGGCCTGCGCGCGCTGGTACTGTGGGGCGCGCTGCAGGTCGATCTCATCAAATATGCGCCGACCGAGGAAGAGCGTCAGGCGGCGGATGACATCATCTCGCTGCTCACCCCGGTCATCAAGGGCTATGGCACGGACAAGGGCTTCGACGTCGCGGTGCTGGCGCAACAGGTGTTTGGCGGCCATGGCTACATCCGCGAATGGGGCGTGGAGCAGGCGGTGCGCGATGCGCGCATCACCATGATCTACGAAGGCACCAATGGCGTTCAGGCCATGGATCTGGTCGGCCGCAAGCTCCCCGCCAATGGCGGTCGCGCGGTGCGGGCGCTGTTCAAGATGGTCGCCCAGGATGTCGCCGCCGGCAAGGCCGTGCCGGAGACGGCTGCTATTGCCGAGGCTCTGGAGAAGGCGAATCAGCAACTGCAGGCTGCGACCATGTGGCTGATGCAGAATGCCATGCAGAACCCGAACAATGCCGGCGCCGCGGCTTACGCCTATATGCACATCACCGGCATCGTCGCGACGGGCATGATGTGGCTGCGCATGGCGATGGCCGCGCAGGCGCAGCTCAATGCCGGCACAGGCAATCCCGACTATATGAAGGCCAAGCTGGTGACGGCGCGCTACTTCGCCGAGCGCATCATGCCGGAAGCCGGCGCGCTGCGTCGCAAGATCGAGGGTGGCGCCGAGGTGCTCATGGAACTGCCGCCGGAGGCGTTCCTGACGGCAGCCTGATCGGGCTTATCCTGCGGGATCAAGAAGCGGCTTCCTCTCTCCGGAGAGGGAGCCGTTTTCACGTCGATGGCTGACGTTCAGGGCTTTGCAGATGCCGGCGCATCAGCCCGCAGCGGCGCCTTGAACAGCGCGGCGTCGCCGGGCTTGAGCGGCACCAGCTCGCCGCGCTGCATGTCGGCAACGGGGCGCGCGCCGTCCGGCAGGTTGATCCGCGAGCCTTCACCTCGTTCGTCGGCCAGCAGCTTGGGCGCGGGTGCGCTCGGCGTGCGGCGGACCATGCAGTTGACGCGCGGCACGTCGCGGAACTCGTCGCAATTGTAGAGCGTGCGCTCGATGCCGCTGTCCTTCATGCGGATATAGGAGAAGGACATGGAGGCGAGGCTGGTTTCCGCGACCGGGAAGCTGCGTGGCGTCGCCTTGTCGCTCGTCCAGGCCAGCAGGCGACACTGCGCGCGCCCGGCGCACAGGCGCGCGGCGGCGTCCGCATAGCGGGCGGGGTCACCACCCGGATCGAGCGTCATCACAAAGCCTGTGCCACCGGGTTCGATGGCAGCCAGCCGACCGGGGCCGATGCGCTTGCCGATATCCGCAGCGCCAAGCAAGGCCGGTGCGGTGGCGTCGTCGATCAGCGAGCCGGGCAGGGTGCCGGCCAGCGCGCCATCATCGGCATGGACAGGCGACAAAGCGGCGAGCTTGGCGATGGCGGGCTCGGCAGCGATGTTGAGGCTCCGCGCAAAGGCCGGCGGTGTGCCCCACCAGCCCTCCCAGCGGAAGAACAGGTGCGTATCGACCGCCGCGACCTTGTCGAGCGACTTGCTCCAGTAGGGCATCACCCAGTCGGTGTGATAATGGGTGCTGTAGCCGACAGGCGCATAGACATCGCCAGCGAGCATCCGCATGGCATTGCCCCGAGCGCGATCCCAGGCTGCCTGGGACGGGCGGCGCGCCATAGCGCCATCGCAAGTGAAGGTGAACTGGCAGCCGGTGGCCCGCTCCTGCCCTTGAAAGACCACGCCGCACACCGTCTTGGGGAAGGCGGGGTGGCGCAGGCGATTGAGCACCACCTGTCCCACCGCGCGCTGGCCCTTGGCGTCATCGCCGGCCTCATAGATCATCGCAGCGGCGAGACAGTCGGTTGCCCGACCCAGCGCCATCGCATCGCCCTTGAACGTGAAGGGGCGGGCGGCAGGATTGGGCGCGGTCGAGAACGGGATTTGCGCGTTCATCTGCCGGGCCTGATCGGGATGAGAGGCGTCGAGCACCAGCGGCTCGACGACGGGCACGGGGCTGTTATCCGGTGCCTTGGGCAGGGCTGTGCTCACGGCCTCGCTGCCGGACAGCGCGGTAACGCTGGTGCGATTGCCGATAGCGAGCAGCGCCAGAGCGCCGGTCAGGATCAGCCCTAGGAGGCCGGCCAGCACGAGTCGGCCCTGGCGCGAAGAGAGCGCCGGGAATGCCGATTTTCGCGCAATCAGACCGTTGCTTGCCATACGTCCTTCCGCCAAAGCCGCCATGCGCGGCCGGAGAGGGGCGGTATGTGTGCCTTTAGGCCGCGTTAGGCAAGAGCGGCACGGCCAGCCGCCCGGCCGCAGGGACGGCCGTGCCATAACGGGAAATTCCGGCCGGCAAGTCTTAACGGCTCGCCGGCACGGGATGGTCGACCCGGATCAGCCAGCTTCGGGCAGGAAGTCCGGCACCGAAAGATAGCGCTCGCCAGTATCGTAATTGAAGCCCAGCACCTTGGCGCCGGCGGGCAGTTCCGGCAGCTTCTGGGCAATGGCGGCGAGCGTCGCGCCGGAGGAGATGCCGACCAGCACGCCTTCCTCGCTGGCAGCGCGGCGGGCATAATCCTTGGCATCGGCGGGATCGACCTGGATCACGCCGTCCAGCAGATCGGTATGCAGATTGGCCGGGATGAAACCGGCGCCGATGCCCTGGATGGGGTGCGGGCCGGGCGCGCCGCCGCTGATGACCGGGGAGAGCGTCGGCTCCACGGCAAAGACCTTGAGGCCCGGCCACATTGCCTTGAGCACCTGCGCGCAGCCGGTGATGTGCCCGCCCGTGCCGACGCCGGTGATCAGTGCATCCAGCGGCTCGTCGGCGAAATCGTTGAAGATTTCCTGCGCCGTCGTGCGGACATGGACATCGATATTGGCCGGATTCTCGAATTGCTGCGGCATCCACGCACCGGGTGTGGCGGCCACGATCTCCAGCGCGCGCTCGATGGCGCCCTTCATGCCCTTTTCACGCGGGGTCAGGTCGAAGCTGGCGCCGTAGGCCAGCATCAGGCGGCGGCGCTCAAGGCTCATGCTCTCGGGCATGACGAGGACAAGCTTATAGCCCTTCACGGCGGCGACCATGGCAAGACCAATGCCGGTGTTGCCTGAGGTTGGCTCGACGATGACGCCACCGGGCTTGAGGCTGCCGTCCTTTTCCGCAGCCTCGATCATGGCCAGCGCGATGCGGTCCTTGATCGATCCGCCGGGGTTGGAGCGCTCGGACTTGATCCAGACATTCGCATCGCCAAACAGGCGGTTGAAGCGGATGTGCGGCGTGCCGCCGATCGTTTCGAGAATGGACGAGACTTTCATGGGCAATCCTCCATAAGGCGATCGATCAATTAAAACTTAATTGATAGAGATTTGCAAGGGGCGGACTCTATCCTTCTTTTGCGGGAGCAGCGCCCGCGTGGGAAGGTCGTAAATGAACCTCGGGCGGATCGAACGTCCGGGCGTTCCGCAATTCAGGGAAAAGGCGCGACCACCACAAGGTAATGGCGATTGCACCCACGCCGCCGGCAATCACAGCAGCGATCGGCCCGATGAGCGCGGCGAGAAAGCCCGACTCGGCATCGCCCAGCTCATTCGAGGCGGAAATTGTCATCATCGATACGCTGGTCACCCGGCCGCGCATGTCGTCGGGGGTGTGAAGCTGGATGAGTGATTGGCGGACGAACACAGAGAACATGTCCGCGCTGCCCCAGGTCGCCATGGCGAACAGGGCGACGATGATCGCGGTCTGCTGCGGCATGAAGGCGGTGAGGCCGAAGACAATGGTCGCCAACCCGAAGATGCCGACGGACAGCATCATTTTCAGCCCGACATTGTGGCGCAGCGGCCGGAACGAGAAGAACAGCGCCGTCAGACCCGCGCCGATGCCGGGCGCTGCGGCAAGATGTCCCAGGCCCTGCGAGCCGATATGGAGCACATCGCGCGCATAGACCGGCAGCAACGCCGTGGTGCCGGCGAGAAGCACGGCAAAGAGATCGAGCGTGATGGCACCGAAGACCAGCCGGTTGGTCCGCACATAGGTGAGGCCATCGATGATCTGGCCGATCGGATGACGGTCGCGCTGGCGGGCCGCTTGCGGCACCTTGCCGACGAAGATCATGCCAATGACCGCCACGCCAAACAGTGCGCTGCTGAACATGTAGGCAAAATAGGGCTTGAACGCGTAGGCATAGCCGGCGACGGCCGGCCCGACGATGCTGCCGGCCTGCCAGAACATGCTGCTGAATGCGATGGCGCGGGGCAGCAGGTCCTTGGGGACGATGTTCGGGCCCAGAGAGCCGAGCGCTGGCCCCTGGAAGGCGCGGGCAAAGCCGATCAGCGCGGCGAGGGCGAAGATCAGCGGCAGGCTGATCCACCCTTCATAGCTGGAAAGCGCCAAAATCCCTGCCGAGAAGAGCAGCAGCGAGAGCGTGCCCATGGCGATGCGGGTGCGCGAATAATTGTCCGCGACAAGCCCCGCAAACGGCGTCAGCACGAAGACCATGACGAACTGGATGAGGCCGATCAGCCCCAATTGCGCCGCCGACTGCCCGGGAGACATGGTCTGGCGCGCGATGTTGTAGGCTTCCCATGCGATGATCAGCGCCATGCCGTTCGATGCGAGGATCGTCGACAGGCGGACCATCAGATAGGCGCGGAAGGCGCCGATCTGAAAGGGATGGGTCGGTGGCTTGCGCCCGGCGGTGCCGTCAGGCTCGCGAGAAGATGGGCTGACCATGCATGTTCCTTGGCGCAAGGCTGGCGACGGCGCAACGGACCAAAACGCGCGCATGGCAAAGATTTTCGATTGCCGCGCGCCTCCGCTTGGGCGGAACGAAAAAGGCCCGGCAGGAACCCACGCTCCGCCGGGCCGAGTTTGAGCACTGGGGCTGCCAGCGCCCTTCGGGTCGCAGCTCCGCCCTAAGAAAACAGGGTTAATGAGTCATCAGGAAATAAAGCAGCTTGTCATTTTTCCTGGGGCACCTGCGGCGTCATGAACACAATTGTGCCGCCTGAGGTACCGCACCTCAGGCGAGGCTGATGAAGCTGTCCAGAACCCGCTTGGCGCCGGCCTGCTCGAAATCGATCTCCAGCTTGTTGCCCTCGATGCCCGTCACCGTCCCATATCCGAATTTCTGGTGGAAGACGCGGGTGCCGAGGCTGACGTCGCTGCGGCCCTTGTTACCGAGGCTCACCGCGCTCTGCCGCGCTTCGACGAGGCGCGTCGGCTCACGCGAGAACTGGCTTTGCGCCCGTTGCCAGCCCGGGCCGCGTCCTGAACCGCGCGCCACATTGGCGAAGGGATCGTCCCGCTCGGACCAGTTGGCGCGCCACAGGCTGGCGCCGCCGGACATGGTGTTTTCCTCGTCGACCGTCTCCTTGGGCAATTCGCCGATGAAGCGGGACGGGATGGAACTGGTCCACTGGCCATAGACCCGCCTATTGGCGGCGTGCAGGATCAGGCAGCGCTGGCGCGCGCGGGTGATCGCCACATAAGCCAGCCGACGCTCTTCCTCCAGGCTGGCAAGGCCGCCTTCATCGAGCGCGCGTTGCGAGGGGAACAGGCCATCCTCCCAGCCAGCCAGGAACACGGTGTCGAACTCCAGCCCCTTGGCAGCGTGGATGGTCATCAGCGTGACCTTGGCTTCATCGGCCTGCGCCTCATTGTCCATGACCAGGCTGACATGCTCGAGGAAGGCCCCGAGCGTCTCATATTCCTCCATGGCGCGGGTGAGTTCCTGCAGGTTTTCCAGTCGCCCGCTGGCCTCCGTCGTACGCTCGGCCTGCAGCGCAGCGGTGTAACCGCTCTCGTCGAGTATCTGGCGCGCGAGATCGGCGTGGTTCATCGCATTGGCGAGATCGCGCCAGCGGGCGAGATCGCCGATGAACCGCCCCAGCGAGCGCCGTGCCTGCGGGGTCAGCTCGTCCGTGTCGAGAATACGGGCCGCCGCGCTGGTGAGCGGCTCGCCCATGGCGCGGGCGAGGCGATGGACCTTCTCGACCGCCCTGTCGCCAAGGCCGCGCTTGGGGACATTGACGATCCGCTCAAAGGCAAGATCGTCCGCGGGCTGATTGACGAGGCGCAGATAAGCCAGCGCATCGCGAATTTCAGCGCGCTCGTAGAAGCGGAAGCCGCCGACGATGCGGTAGGGCAGGCCGATCTGGATGAAGCGGTCCTCGAACTCGCGAGTCTGGAAGGAGGCGCGCACAAGAATGGCGATCTTCTCGGCGCCGACGCCCTGCCGTTCCAGCGATTCGATCTCCTCGCCGACGCGGCGGGCCTCTTCCGGCCCGTCCCACACGCCGATGACGCGCAGCTTCTCGCCATCGGCCTCCTGCGTCCACAAGGTCTTGCCGAGCCGTCCGCCATTCTGCGCGATGACGCCGGAGGCCGCGGCGAGGATATGCGGCGTCGAGCGATAATTCTGCTCCAGCCTGATGATCGCGGCGCCGGGAAAATCGCGCTCGAAGCGCAGGATGTTCGCCACTTCCGCGCCGCGCCAGCTATAGATGCTCTGGTCATCATCGCCAACGCAGCAGATGTTCTTGCGCTGCTGGGCGAGCAGCCGCAGCCAGAGATACTGGCTGGTGTTGGTGTCCTGATATTCGTCCACCATGATGTAGCGGAAGCGCTGCTGATATTGCTCCAGCACCTCACGATCGGTCTTGAAGATCGTCAGCATGTGCAGCAGCAGATCGCCGAAATCGCAGGCGTTGAGCGCGCGCAGGCGGGCCTGATACAGCGCATAGATCGCCGCGCCCTTGCCATTGGCGAAGGCCTCGCTCTCGCCCGCGTCGATCTCGCCGGGTGTGAGGCCCTTGTTCTTCCACTTGTCGATAAGGCCGGCCAGCGCGCGGGCGGTGAAGCGCTTCTCATCGATCCCCTCGGCGACGATGATCTGCTTCATCAGGCGCAGCTGGTCGTCGGTATCCAGAATCGTGAAGTTGCTCTGCAGCCCGACCAGTTCGGCATGGCGGCGCAGCATCTTGGCGCAGACTGAGTGGAAAGTACCGAGCCAGGGCATGCCCTCGACCGCTTCGCCGATCATTCGCCCCACGCGCTCGCGCATCTCGCGGGCGGCCTTGTTGGTGAAGGTGACGCACAGGATCTCTGATGGCCAGGCGCGGCGGGTCGCCACCAGATGGGCGAGGCGCGCAGTCAGCGCTGCCGTCTTGCCCGTGCCGGCGCCGGCCAGAACCAGAACCGGCCCTTCCGTGGTCAGCACAGCCTCGCGCTGCGGCGCATTGAGGCCCTGGATATAAGGCGGGTCGGCAGGAGAGGGGGCTGGCAAAGGATCGGTCACAGGCGAACAACTAGGGAACGGGTGGGGCCGGGGCAAGGGCCTTGGCGTGCGTTCCGACCGCTTCATCCCGATTACGCCCCCGGCGGTCTGCGGCGGATGGTTCGCACGGAACGGCTGTCCCACTGCGGGATTTCCATCCCACAAGAACGATCACTCATAGGAGGATGCGATCATGCGCTTCTCAACCATTCTCGCCTGCGGTGCCGCTTCGGCACTGGCCTTCGCTGCCCACGCACAAGACATGCCGCCGCCGGGTGGAGCGCCAGCCGGCCCGCCGTCCGCGACCGCGCCGATGCCGGGCGACACACCCGGGCCGATGCCGGGCGGGACGGACACCATGCCCCCGCCGACTGGTAACCCCATGCCCGGCGATGGCATGAACCCGCCGCCGCCGCCGCCTGCTCCCCCGCCGCCCCCTGCACCCGGCGGCACGATGACGCCGCCGCCTCCGCCCCCCGGTGGTGGTCAGGTTGAGATGATGCCGCAGCGGCCCGTGGAGCAGACCGCTCCGCAGCCCCCGGCAGAATATCCGGTCTGCTCGCGCACCGTGAAGGACGGGTGTAAGAACCCTGGCGGGCAATAACTAACTGAGCTTCTGCTGAGGTCGGCCTCCGTCTAGGTCGCTGGCCTCAGCAGGACCAATTTGGCCTTGCCGACCACGCGCTCGGCATCGCAATCGAAGCCTTTGACCGCGATCTCTTCCCGCTTTTCGGTCTCGATGCTCACCCAGGTGCTGGGGCCGACCCAGCCGAGCCGGGCGAGCTTGTCCAGAGCGACGGCACCCGCGCCGGTACCATAAGGCGGGTCCATGAAAATCACATCCAGCGGCGCCGACGTGGCGCCAATCGCGAGAACATCGTTCTGGCGGATGTCGGGGCGCGCGAGTCCCAGCTTTTCTGCGTTCTTGCGCAAGGCGGCGATCGCAGCCCGGTCGCGCTCGACGAACAGGCATGTCCCTGCCCCGCGCGAGAGTGCCTCGAGGCCCAGCGCGCCGGAGCCGGCAAAGAAATCGCCCACCGCCAGCCCTTCGAATGAGCCCAGCCGGCTGGTGAGCATCGAAAACAGTGTCTCGCGTGTGCGATCCGCTGTCGGGCGCGTTTCCTCGCCGACTGGCGCCACCAGCGGGCGGCCCCGCCATTGTCCTGAAATGATCCTCATTTGAGCGTCTTGCGGAACTTGATGAGATCGACCTGGCGCACCTCGGCCACTTCAGCAGGCGCTGAATCGCCCAGCACGAACGGACCGTAGCGGGTCCGGATCAGCCGGCTGACCTTGAGGCCGAGATGTTCGAGCACGCGCCGCACTTCGCGGTTCTTGCCTTCGGTCAGGGTCATTTCGATCCATTGATTGCGCCCGGTCCGCCGCTCCAGATTGGCGTCGATGCGACCATAGCGCATCCCCTCGATCTCGACGCCCTCGATCAGCTCTTCAAGTTGCGCCTGACTGATCTCCCCGAACGCGCGCGCGCGATAGGTGCGCTCGACACCGGTGGAAGGCAGTTCCAACTGCCGCTTCAACTCGCCATCGGTGGTGAGCAGCAGCAGGCCTTCTGTGTTGAGATCGAGCCGGCCGACCGGCATTACGCGCGGCAGGTCCGCGGGCAAGCGATCATAAATGGTCGGTCGCCCGGCAGGGTCTTTAGCGGTGGTGAGGAGACCTGCGGGTTTGTGGAACAGGAACATGCGGGCCGGTGCGGGTTCCTTAACCGCCACGCCATCCACGGTCACGCCGCGCAGCGACTTGAGCAAGGTTGCGGGCGTTTCCACCAGCGTGCCGTTCAGCGCCACGCGCCCTTCTGCGATCATCCGCTCGACATCCCGGCGGGAGGCGACGCCCGCGCGGGCCATCAGCTTGGCGATGCGCTCGCCCTCGCGCGCCGTGCCATCATCGGCGGCCTGGCGCACTTGCGGCGTGACGCGGCCTGCGCCCCGGCGCGCTCTGGGCGGCTGGGCTCGACGATCGGTTGCGCCGGCTGCAGGGCGCTGGGGACGGCGAGGTCCGGAAGGTCCACGAGTGTTCGACAAAATCTGTGTCCGTTTTTGGGGCGGCTGTGTCATCGCTGCACTGGCGAATCGCAGCCGCGCGACCTAGCGTTTTTGTGCGCCGGGATCGATCCGTTTTCGGTCTGCGGTTTGGCGCAACGGGAATGAGGCGGCAATGTTTTTCTCGAAGGAGACGCAGCGAATACGCCGCATCCTGATCGTCGAGGATGAGCCGCTGCTCGCGTTCGATGAAGAACATACCCTCCAGACGGCCGGCTATGAGGTGGTCGCGACGGTCGATCGCTTCCGGGAAGCGACGGCGATCATCCTCGAACAGGGCGCGGTCGATCTGGTGGTGACCGATGTGCGGCTTGCCGGTGTCCGCTCGGGCGTCGAGTTGGCCCGCCATGCCCGCGAACTCGGCATCGCCGTGCTGTTCGCGACGGCCACCTGTCCGGACGAAGCGCGGGATCAGGACATTGCGCTCGGGTGCCTCTCCAAGCCGTTTCTGCCGCGCGATCTTATCCGTGCCATTGGCGTGTGCGAGCGGGTGATAGGCGGGCGTTCGCCGGGCCGGCTGCCGGCGGGGCTGAAGCTCTTCAAGCGCAACTGAGGGCTGCGCTGAGGCGCGCCGGCAAAAACGATGCTTTGAATTCCGGCATAGCGCTCTAAGACTGCGGGTTCAGGCCCAAGCAGTCGGAGTGTGCATGTCGCAGACCCTCATATTCGCCGTGATTGTCGGTGCAGTCGTGGCGAGCGGCTTCTTCGTTCCAAGCTTCCGTCCTTATTTGCGGCCCATGCCGTTCGTCGCGTTCCTGCTCGGCATATCGAGCGGCTTTCCGCTGACGCTGCTGCTGGCGACAATGACCTTCTGGCTCTCCAAGGTTGGCATCGACAAGTCCACGATCGGCTTCGCCATCGGCCTGACGACCCCCTACACGCTCAAATTCCTCTGGGCGCCGCTGGTCGACAAGGTGCCACTGCCTGTGCTCACCCGCCTGTTCGGGCAGCGGCGTGCATGGCTGTTCTTCATCCAGGCGCTGCTGTTTGGCGCGATCTGGCAACTGGGCGCCAGCGATCCGGCGACCGATCTGGCGCGCTTTGCGCTCTGGGCCATCGCCGTCGCCTTCCTCTCGGCCACGCAGGATATCGTGATCGATGCCTATCGCATCGAAATCCTGAGCGAGCAGGAACTGCCGCACGGTACGGCGATGAACCAGTTCGGCTATCGCACCGGCAATCTGCTGGCCGGCGCTGGGACGATCTTCCTCGCCTCCACTGAAGGCGCCGGGCTGGGTTGGGCCGTCGCCTATGGCATCACTGCCTTTTGCGTGCTCCCGGCAGCGATTGGCGCGCTGCTGGCGGGGCCGGGGCGCTATGTGGAGCACCGCGCGGTCCGCGAAGGGCTGGCGATGGGCGACTGGCTCAAGGAGACCATCGTCAATCCATTCCGCGAGTTTCTCTCCCGTCACGGCGCCTTCCTCGTCCTGGGCTTCGTGCTGATCTACAAGATCGGCGATGCCATGGGGCAGGTGATGCTAGCGCCGATGATCGTCGAGTTGGGCTTTACCGACACCGAATATGTCACCGTCAACAAGTTCGTCGGCTTTGCCGCGCTGATCGCCGGGTCGGCGCTGGGCGCGCCGTTCATCGCCCGGCTGGGCATGGGGCGCGCTTTGTTCGTCTCCGGCGCGATGATGATGCTCTCCAACCTGCTGTTCTGCGCGCTCGCCATGGCCGGCCATTCGACGCCGATGCTCGCGCTGGCGGTGGGGACGGAGAATTTCACCAGCGGCATCGGCCTGACGGTGTTCGTCACCTATCTGTCCGGCCTGTCGAGCCTGGCTTATACCGCGACGCAGTTTGCTTTGCTCTCATCCTTCGCCGCAGTCGGCCGGACATGGCTCTCGACGCCTTCGGGCTATCTCGCCGAGGGGCTGGGCTGGGTCGGTTTCTGGGCATTCACCGTCGTGGCCGCCATTCCGGGCATGATCCTGCTCTGGATCATGTGGACGAAAGGCTTCGTGGTGGAGTCCGTGCGACAGCCCAGCACGCAGGACGATTAGGACCGCGCCTCAGACCGGCGGCTGGTTGTTCGCGACCAGCACCTGCCCGGCCAGATAGAGCGTGCCCGCCATGAGCACGGTGCGTCGCGGCCCGGCGGCGACATCCGTCAACGCCTCCTGGATCGTGGTGAAGCTGCGGTGCGGTACTTCCCATGCGCGGGCGACCTGCGCGAAGACCTCCGGCCCGTGATGCTCATGGCCGGGCACCGGCAGCGAGCGGATCGAGCGGATCAAGGGGCGGAGCGGCTTGAGGAAGCCGGCGACGTCCTTGTTCGAGAGCATGCCGATGATCAGGTCGATGCCCTCATCGGCCAGATGGCTTTCCGTCAGCGCATCGGCCAGCGCCTTGCCGGCATCGGGGTTATGCCCGCCATCGAGCATCAGCGTCCGCCCGGGCAGCATCGCGTTGAGCGGACCGCCTTCCAGACGCTGCATGCGCGCGGGCCAGTGCGCCCAGAGCGGCGCGGCGCGCAGCGCGGCCTCGGGCAGGGGCACCGCCTGCTGGTGACGGAGCATGGCAATGGCGAGGCCCATGTTGGATATCTGATGAGCGCCGTGGAGGCGGGGCATCGGCAATTCGATCCGCCCGGCTTCGTCGCGATAGTGCAATTGGCCCTGATATTCAGCGATGTCCCAGCTCTGCCCGCGCGGCAGATGCGCGGCACCGGCCTTGTCGGCCACGCGCGCGATCGTGGCGTTCATCGCCGGGCGATAATGCTGGGTGACCAATGGCGCCCCGGCCTTGGCGATGCCGGCCTTCTCAAAGGCGATGCGGCTCAGCGGGTCTTCCGGCACGTCATGGTCCGGCGCGAGCAGGAAGCTCTCATGGTCGATCGCCAGCGAGGCGATGCCGCAGGCGACCGGCGACTGTATCACGTTCGTCGCGTCCAGCCGTCCGCCTAAGCCGACCTCGATCACGCAGGCATCCGCCGGCACGGTGGCGAACAGCATGAAGGCTGCGGCGGTGGTGATCTCGAAGAAGCTGGCGTTCAGATCGCCGCCGATGTCGAGCACCTGCTCCAGCGCGCGGGCGAGCGTGTCATCATCAATCAACGTACCGGCAAGGCGAATGCGCTCGTTGAACCGCACCAGATGGGGGGAGGTGAAGACATGGACGCTCTTGCCGTCGGCTTCCAGCGCAGCGCGCAGATAGGCGCAGGTCGATCCCTTGCCGTTGGTGCCGGCGACATGGAAGACCGGCGGCATCTCCAGATGCGGGTTGCCCAGCCGGCGGACGAGTTCGCTGATGCGTTCCAGCCCCAGCACGTCGCGGCCGGGCGAAAGCGCCATCAGGCGATCGAGTTGCGCCTGCACGGCAGGATGATCGGAAACGGCGTGGTCAGCCATCGCAAGGCCTCTGGGTCAGGTGCCGCCGGCCTGCTTGCCGGGAGACTCGCCCTGCTGCGCAGGTCGGCGAGTCCTCAGACAGGCGCGGACGGGACAGAAATCGGTGGTTTTATGCCGCTTGCTTCGTCGTCAGATAGCCGATCGTCTTGGCCAGCGTCGCCTTCATTTCCTTGCGATGCGTCACCATGTCAATCATGCCGTGCGCGAGCAGATATTCGGCCCGCTGGAAGCCCTCGGGCAGCTTCTCGCGGATGGTGTTCTCGATCACGCGGGCACCTGCGAAGGCGATCAGCGCATTGGGCTCGGCAATCTGCACGTCACCCAGCATCGCATAGCTGGCGGTCACGCCCCCGGTGGTCGGATCGGTCAGCACCACGATGTAGGGCAGGCCAGCCGCGCGCAATTGCTGCACGGCGACGGTGGCGCGGGGCATCTGCATCAGCGAGAGGATGCCCTCCTGCATCCGCGCGCCACCAGCGGCTGTGAAGATCACATAAGGGCAGGACTGGCGCACGGCTTCCTGCACCCCCGCGACGAAGGCCGCGCCAACCGCCGTGCCCATCGAGCCGCCCATGAAGGCGAAGTTCTGCACGCCGACAACAGCCGGCTGGCCCTCGATCCGGCCGGAGGCATTGATCAGCGCATCCTGGTCGCCGGTCTGGGCCCGGGCGGCCTTCAAGCGATCGGTGTAGCGCTTGGAATCGCGGAACTTGAGCGGGTCTTCCTTGACCCCCGGCGCCGGCAGGATGTGCATCGTGCCGTCGTCGAAAATATGCGCGAAGCGGGTGTGCGGGCCGATCCGGCCATGATGGTCACAACGCGGGCAGACGGAGAGATTCTCGTCCCATTCCTTCTGGAAGATCATCTGGCCGCAGCTCGTGCATTTGTGCCAGAGATTGTCCGGTGTCTCGGCCTTCTTGGCGATGAAGGGCAGGGCATTGCGAACGCGGTTCAGCCAGCTCATGCGGCTTTCTCCTTCTGATTGAGCGCGGCGCGCAGCGTCGCCACGAAGTCGCGGACCGGGCCAGCGGCCTGGGCGCCATGCTTGCCGACCAGCTCGACGATGGCCGAGCCGACGACGACCCCTTCAGCCACCGCGCCGATGGCGGCGGCCTGCTCGGGCGTGCGCACGCCGAAGCCAACGGCGACGGGCAGATCGGTGGCGGCCTTGAGCTTGGCGACGGCGGACTCGATGCTGGTCTGCGCGGCCTGCTGCAAGCCGGTGATGCCGGCGACGGACACATAATAGAGAAAGCCCGAGGCGCCCTCCAGCACAGCCGGCAGACGCGCGGCGTCCGTGGTCGGCGTCGCAAGGCGGATCAGCGAGACGCCGGCGCCGCGCAACGCCGGACCAAGCTCGGCATCTTCCTCGGGCGGAATATCGACGCAAATCACGCCATCGACGCCCGCCTTGGCGCACTCGGCGGCGAACCAGTCGGCGCCGCGCACGGTCATCGGGTTGGCATAGCCCATCAGCACGAGCGGCGTGTCAGGATGGCGGGCGCGGAAGGCGGCGGCGATCTCGAAGATCTTCGCCGTGCTGATCCCCGCCGCGAGCGCGCGCAGATTGGCGGACTGAATGGCCTGCCCGTCCGCCATGGGATCAGTGAACGGCATCCCCAGCTCGATCACATCCGCGCCGCCCGCGACCAGCGCATCGAGCACAGAGGCGGTGTCAGCAGGCGTCGGATCGCCGCCGGTGACGAAGGTCACGAGCGCTGCGCGCCCTTCCGAGCGGGTGCGGGCGAAGGTGGAGGTGAGGCGGTTCATATCTTCGCTCCCAGCGCCTGGGCGACGGTGAAGATGTCCTTGTCACCGCGGCCGGAGACGTTGACGACGATCAGCTTGTCCTGCGGCATCGCCGTAGCCTCCGCCTCCAGCGCGGCGAGAGCGTGGGCGCTTTCGAGGGCGGGGATGATGCCTTCCTGCTGCGAGCAGAGCTGGAAGGCGTCGAGCGCGGCGGTATCGGTCACCGGCACATACCGCACGCGGCCGCTCTCGTGCAGCCAGCTATGCTCGGGGCCGATGCCCGGATAATCGAGGCCCGCCGAAATCGAATGTGCCTCGGTGATCTGGCCGTCCTCGTCCTGCAGCAAATAGGTCTTGTTGCCGTGGAGGATACCGGGCTTGCCGCCGGTGAGGCTGGCGGCGTGCTTGTCCGTATCGATGCCGTGGCCCGCCGCCTCGGTGCCGACCATCGCCACGTCGGGGTCATCGAGGAAGGGGTGGAACATGCCGATGGCATTGGAACCGCCACCGACGGCCGCAATCAGCAGATCGGGCAGGCGCCCTTCGGCGGCGAGCATCTGCTCGCGTGTTTCCTTGCCGATCACGCTCTGGAAATCGCGCACCAGCTCGGGATAGGGATGCGGACCTGCGGCAGTGCCGATAATGTAAAAGGTGTTCTCGACCGTCGCGACCCAGTCGCGCAGCGCTTCGTTCATCGCATCCTTGAGGCTTTGCGATCCGCTGGTGACGGGGCGCACTTCCGCGCCCAGCAGCTTCATGCGGAAGACGTTGGGCTGCTGCCGCTCGATGTCCTTGGCGCCCATGAAGATGGTGCAGGGCAGGCCAAAGCGCGCGCAGACGGTGGCCGTCGCCACGCCATGCTGGCCGGCGCCGGTCTCGGCGATGATCCGCGTCTTGCCCATGCGGATGGCGAGCAGGATCTGGCCGATGCAATTGTTGATCTTGTGTGCGCCAGTGTGATTGAGCTCCTCGCGCTTGAAATAGATCTTGGCGCCGAAACCGGGCTTGGCGCGCTCGCGATAATAAGCGGTCAGCCGTTCCGCGAAGTAGAGCGGTGAGGGGCGGCCGACATAATGCGTCATCAGGCCATTGAACTCGGCTTCGAAAGCCGGATCTTCCTTGGCGGCGCGATACTCGCGCTCAAGGTCAAGGATGAGTGGCATCAGCGTCTCGGCGACGTAACGGCCACCGAACTGGCCAAAATGGCCGCGCTCGTCGGGCAGGGCGCGCAAGGAATTGGGGCGGGAATTGGGGAGGGTGGTTGCAGCAGTCACTGTGCGTCTCTCTTGGTCACTGGGGTCGGGTCGCGTCGAAAGGGTCGAGCGATCAGCGCCATCGTGTCCCGATGCATCTGGCTATGGCAGGCAGTGTCATCATTCCCAACCGCTTTGCAGAAGGTCGCGGCCTTGTCCACCGCATTGACGCATTCGGCGGCTGGCCTTTGGGGCAGTCGCGCGAGCGGCGCCCGTTTTGCCCTCGGTCCTGATCCATCAGGCGGGCGGGGTGGGCACGAGGATCAGGGTTCGCTCCTCCACGCGCCAGGAGGCCAGTTGGGAGAGGAAGTTCATGCCGAGCACGTCCATGTCACCCAGCGCGGGGGATATCACGACCTTGAGATTTTGGGCGGTTAGCGGGCCGATCGCGAGGCGCTCGACGGTGCCCGTTTCCGCCTGCACCGTCCCGTTCGCTGTCTGGAGCACAACCGGCAGCAGGCTGGCCCCGCGGGGCACGCCTGCCAGGTCCGCCGTCCGTGTGGACAGCGCCGTGACGGTGGCGCCGCTATCGATGAGCATCCGCCGGTCCACGCCATTGATCTGCGCCGTCGCCCAGAAATGGCCGTCGGGCGACATCCGGATGCGCACCTCGTCGCCCACGACTTGCTGAGAGTCGACGCCGAGCCGACTGCTGAAGCGCGACAGGGACGGGTCGAATGGCGCCTGCTGAAACAGGACGAACAAGGCAAACGCCAGCAAGGCGAACGAAAACAGGGCGCGCAAAGCCCGCCCCACATAGGGGATTTTGAAGATCAGAATGAGGATCAGCGCCGCACCGCCCGCGTAGAGCGCAAGGTGAAGCCATTCGGGGTTGGTCGTCATCGGCATGAAAGCTCAACCGCAATCACGTGCATTCGATCCCGCACAGCGTCCGCGAACCGCCAGGGCGCCCCAATCAGCTAGCCTGCGCCGCACGGCAAAAGTTGGCGATCTTGGCCACATCCTTGACGCCCGGCGCGCTCTCGATGCCGGAAGAGACATCCACCAGCGGCGCGCCAGTCAGGCGAATGGCATCGGCGACATTCTCCGCGTCCAGCCCGCCCGAGAGGCCCCAGGGCAGGGGCGGGCGATGGCCGGCGAGGAGGCGCCAATCAAAACGCAGGCCCATGCCGCCGGGCAGAGCCGCACCGTCCGGCGTCTTGGCATCGTAGAGCAGGAAATCGGCCGCGCCGGCATAAGCCGCACCAGTGGCGAGATCGGCGGCGGTCTTCACGGAGATGACTTTCCAGACCTCCAGCCCGGTGCGCTGGCGGATGGCCGCAGCCCGTTCCGGCGTCTCGCGGCCATGCAACTGGGCGATCTCCATGCCGCCGGCAGCGACCAGTGTATCGATCAGATCATCGCTCGGATCCACAAGAACACCCACCCGCTTCACATGGGCCGGCACCCGCGCGGCGATGAGGCTCACCCGATCGGGCGCGAGATAGCGCGGGCTGGGCGGGAAATAATTAAGGCCGACATGGCTCGCGCCGCCACGCACGGCCGCATCGATAGCTTCGGCGGTCTTGACCCCGCAAATCTTGATGGCGACTCGTGACATGGCGGCGGGGTGTAGCGGGCTTCTGGCCTGTTGGAAATTCAGCGCACGCGCCGCACGAAAACAGCGCCATCCTCGCGCTGCTCGGTGACGAAATTGGGTAAGGAGGCGATCAGCTCGGAAAGGCGGGAAAAGCCGTAGCTGCGCGCATCGAAGGACGAGCGATTGGCAGCCCGCTGCCCAAGCTCGGAAAGGCGGGCAAAGCCGCGCTCATCGCGCTTGGATGCTTTCCACGCATCTCCGAGCAGCTTTACCAGTTCCTCGTCAATGGGTGGCTTGGCCTCGACCGTCACTTCGTCGGCTTCACTGGCGGCGAGTGCGCCGAGGTCGATAAACCGGGTGCAGGCCCTCTGAAAGCCGACGGGAGCCTTGGCATTGCCAAAGCCATAAACTGGCAACCCGTTCTGGCGGATTCGGACGGCGATGGGCATGAAATCGCTGTCGCTGGACATGATGCCGAAGCCATCGACGCGACCGCCGTAGAGCAGGTCCATGGCGTCGATCGTCATTTTCATGTCCGTAGCATTCTTGCCCTTGGTGAGATCGAATTGCTGTTGCGGCTCGATTGCCTGCTGAAGCACGAGCCCCGCCCAGCCTTTGAGCCCGGGCTTGGACCAGTTTCCATAGGCGCGGCGAACATTGACCGTTCCAAGGTCGCCCAGGATGGTCAGCACGGCATCGAGGTCGTCAGGGCGAGAATTGTCTGCATCGATCAGCAGCGCAATGTTGCGGGCCTCTGAATTGTCCCCGCCCGGCGCCATCTTCCGATCGCCCATTGCTATCACTCTCCCGCCATAAGAAACGCGCCGCCGAGCAGCGTGAGCAGCTTTACGTCCACTGCATAGCCTTTCTCGCGGCGAGCTGTGATCCAGTCGGCGAAGCCGGCGAGCGGGACGCGGTGGACGCGGATGTCCTCGCCGGGAACGCCGCCGCCATCGCCCACTTTCTCAAGGTCGAAGGCGCGGAAGAGCGTGAAGCTTTCCGAGACCATGCCGGGCGAGCTCCAATATTCGCCCAGATCCTCCATGCGGCCTGCGCGATAGCCGGTTTCTTCCTCCAGTTCCCGCGCGGCCGCCAGGCCGGGCTCTTCGCCAGCCGACTCGTCGCCCACCAGTCCGGCGGGCAGTTCGATGCAGCGCCGCCCGAGGGGGACGCGAAACTGGTCGACCAGCAGAATATGGCGTCCGTCCGCGCCTTCATCGATGGCAATGATGACGGCGGCCCGGATGCCGCGTGCGCGCGACACATATTCCCAGCGACCACGCCGCTTGGCGGTGATGAACAGGCCTTCCCACATGGTTTCCTCGGGGAAGCGAAACTCGTCTTCAGGGGTAGTGTCGCTCACAGTTCGATCAGCCGATCCGGCAACTCATTGGGATTGTCAGCGCTTTTGGGGCAGTGCTCGGCAAGGATCAGGCCGGCCTTCTCGATGGCGAGCGCCATGCCTTGCGCGATGCGCCCGGCGCGCACTTCGTCGATCATCGCGGCCATTGCTTCGCCCCAGACTTCCGGCGACACGCGCGAGGCGATGGCTTCGTCGGCGACGATTTCCGCGCGATGCTCATCGAGCGAGAGGTAGAGCAACATGCCGGTGAGGCGGCGGGTTCGCGCCTCCGCCGAAGTACGGAACAGCAGCAGAGCGCGATGCCGCACCCGCCGCGATTTGGTCGCGCCGGGCGTCACCAGCATCCGCAGTGCCGGGATCGCCAGCAGATAGCGCATGATGAGGAAATGCAGGCACATCTGCCCGAACATCATCAGGTAGAGCAGGTGTCGCGGCAACTCATGATGCCAGCCGCCGGTCAGGCCGATCAAGGCATGCTCATAGGCTGCGGGGAAGGCGGCAGCGACCAGCGGCACCAGCAGCATGAACAGCAAGGACCAGTGCAGCCCGACATCATGATAAGCATCCGACCGGCGCGCGACGATGGTCACGATTTCCGCGTCGGTCTTCAATTCGGCCTTCGCCACGGCATCGGTGACGATGCGATGATCGGCCTCGCTCATGGAAATTCGCCTGCCCATCACCAGCCTCCGCTCGCGCCGCCGCCGCCGAAGCTGCCACCACCACCGGAAAATCCGCCACCGCCGCCCCAGCCACCGCCGCCGCCCCAGCCGCCGCCATCATTGGCGCGACTGTTGAGCGCGCTGCGAATGGCCGCTTCTGCTCCCCAGATGATGATGGGGTGGATGCCACCGCGATAGCGCCGGCCGCCGCGCAGCCGCCCGAAAATGGGCAGCACGACGAAGAACAATATTAAGATTGCGAGGAAGATCGCCGGCCCGAAGCCCTTGCCCGCCTGGCGCCTGTCCTGCTCGGCAGCGGCCGAGGCGAGCTTGCGCTGTTCTTCAGGCGGCAGTTCGAGAATGCGCACGATCTCGGCGACGCCCGCGCTGATGCCACCCGGAAAATCCCCATCGCGGAAGCGCGGCGTGATGACATCGCGGATGATGCGGCCGGATAGCGCATCGGTCAGGATCGGCTCCAGACCATAACCGACCTGAATGGTCAGCCGGCGCTCGTTCGGCGCGACCAGCAACAACACGCCGCTGTTGGTGTCCTTCTCGCCGATGCCCCAGGCGCGACCAAGCCGATAGCCATAATCGCTGATCTCATAGCCATTGAGGTCCGGCACGGTCGCCACGACCAGCTGGCGCCCGGTGGTCTTTTCCAGCGTTTCGGATTGCTGGGTGAGAGCTGCCTCTGTGGCGGGATCGAGAATGTTCGCGCCGTCCACCACCCGGCCGGTCAGCGCGGGAAAGCTCTGGGCAAGCGCCGCATCCGGCCGCAGCATGAGCAGCGCGGCCAGAAGCAGCATAAAGCGCATCAGCGCCGGCACGATGGCCGGCGCGACAGGGCGGTGGGACCGGGTCAATTGCCGTTGAACATCGCGCCGACATCCGGCGTGGTGTCAGCACCGGCCTTGGCCTCGAAGGGCGTCAGCGGCTTGGCGCCGTGGATCAGCTTGGCGCCGATCATCTCCGGGAAGGTGCGGATGCGCGTGTTATAGTCCTGCACCGCGAGATTATAGTCGCGGATTGAGATGTTGATGCGGTTTTCCGTGCCCTCGAGCTGGGTCATCAGGTCCGCGAAGCGCTCCTGGCTCTTGAGGTCGGGATAGCGCTCGACGGTGACGAGCAGGCGGGAGAGGGCGCCGCTCACATTGTTCTGCGCGGCCTGAAACGCCTGGACCTTGGCCGGGTCGCTCAGCTGATCCGCAGTGACCTGCACCTGCGTCGCGGAGGCGCGGGCACTGATCACGCCTTCCAGCGTCTCCCGCTCGATCTGCGCGGAATTGCGCGCGACGGCGACGAGATTGGGAATGAGATCGGCCCGGCGCTGATAAGCCGCCTGCACGTCAGCCCATTTGGCCTTGGCATTCTCCTCGGCGGTGGGCACCGAATTGATGCCGCAGGCCGCCAGCGCCAGCGGCAAGGCAAGCAGCAGAAACATGCGCAGTGCTTTGAATGGCGATGAAAGCGTGGCCATGGCGGTCTGTCCCCTCATAAGGCGGTGTATCGCTTGAGTGATACGCTAAATAGGGTGTTGATTGCCCGCCCGCAACGGGCTTAGCTGCCCCGCATCATCCAAATCCATCATCAGCAGCCCGCAGACGGCAGGGGAGAAACACGATGCTGACCGAATTCAAAGCCTTCATCGCACGGGGCAATGTCCTCGATCTCGCCGTGGGCGTCATCATCGGCGCAGCCTTCGGCGCCATCGTCA
Organism: Sphingobium sp. B11D3B; assembly: GCF_025961735.1. Taxonomy (NCBI): domain Bacteria; kingdom Pseudomonadati; phylum Pseudomonadota; class Alphaproteobacteria; order Sphingomonadales; family Sphingobiaceae; genus Sphingobium; species Sphingobium sp. B11D3B. The sequence goes on from NZ_JAOQOF010000001.1 coordinate 445,015, forward strand.
GTTCGGTGACGGACGATCTCATCATGCCGATCATCGGCGCGTTGCTCGGCGGCCTGGATTTCTCCAACTACTTCGTTCCGCTGGCCGCCGTCCCCGCCGGGACCGAACCGACGCTGGAGGCCATGAAGGCTGCGGCGGTGCCGGTGTTCGCTTATGGTTCGTTCATCACGGCGGTGATCAAATTCTTCATTCTGGCGTTCGTCATTTTCCTGATCGTGCGGCAGGCCAACCGCTTCTTCGTTAAGAAAAAAGCAGAGGAGGTTGCAGCGCCCGCTGGCCCCTCCGAGGTCGATCTTCTCAAGGAAATCCGCGACGTTCTGAAGGCGAAGCCCTGATCGGCCCGTCGCATTGGGGTGAACGAAAGGTTGCCGAGCCGGGAACCTTTGTCGCTGCGGGGGTTTTGTTTGCAGTCTCGTGACAGATGGCGGGACCTAACAGGAGACAGACGCGTGAAACCCATGATGATCCTTGCCGCTGCAGGCGTAGCCCTGACGCTGGCCGCATGCGATTCCAAGGAAGCGCAGAACGTCGAAGATGCCTATGACAACCGGGCGGACGCGATTGACAACCAGGCTGACCAGCTTGAGCAGGCGAGCGACCACATGAACGGCGCTGCTGAAGACCGCGCGGAAAACGCCGTGGATCGTCTTGAAAATCGTGCGGATGCCGTGCGGAACATGGGCGACGAGAAGGCTGACGCGATCGACGCGGCCAAGTGAATTGCCAATTGATCTAAACGCTCGCTGAGCGTTTGGTTCGACCGGCCCGGCATAGTCCACAGGGATTATGCCGGGCTGTTTGCGTCTGCGGGCTTCTCAACCGCGAATTGATCCCTATATGAGGATTTGCCGGCTTGTCCGGCTATGGCGATAAACTGCGGCGTGTAATAGGCGCAGCGGACCCGGGGGCGGTACCCGGCGGCTCCACCAGAAGTGGCTCTTCCTTTCAGGAAGAACTGTTCCTGACGGGGCCGAACTAGGATCGACGTGTGTTGAAAAACGCTGTTTTTGCCCGGGCTGAGTAACCCGTTCAAGGCTCAAAACCCATAAGTGCCAACGATAACGAAGCACTTGCTCTTGCAGCGTAATTGAGGGCCTCACGGCCTGACATTACCCTAACAGAACGCGGTTGGACCGAACCGGGCAACAGAATCGGATTCCAGCGGCACGGGGAGCGCCGGGCAACAGAAGCTCCCCACCTCAGCCCTTCTCGCTCAGCTTTTGAAGACCCGACTTCTGCGGGGCGCTGCTTCGCGGCTCTGGCGTTTCGCGCCCTGAACGTTGCTGCGAAGCGCAGAATCATGAATATTACAGAATTATGACAAAATGCTCCTCTCGTACGTACACACGAAAAATCATGACTATCCTTATGATTTTATGAACTTAAAAATTTTTGTTCGAATATTGATAGCGAGTCATAAAACTGAAATACTCTCGGTCAGATTTCAAAAGATACGAGAGGAATTGTCATGAATTTCAAGATTTTGATTGCAGGAGGCGCCGCGCTCGCGGCACTGGGCTGCACAGGCGCGATCGCTCAGACCGGCGGCGCCACGGGCAGCTATGCCGCCACCGCCATTTCTGCCGGAAATCTGGACGAAGCCGAGCGCTTGCTGCAGCCGGCCAGCATGAACGATGCTGCCGATCCCGCGCGGCTCATCAACATCGCGACGGTCTATGCGCGTACGCAGCGCAAGGCCGAGGCGCGCGAGGCGCTGATGCGCGTTCAGTCGCTGCCCGCCGAGCAGCTCGATCTGGCCGATGGCGCCAGCTATTCGAGCCACGCCGTCGCCCGCACCCTGCTGGCGCGCCTCGATCAGCATTGAGGCCGATCCGGCTCCCGGCCGGACATCATCACGAGAAGGTGCGCGGACGCAGGTCTTGCGCACCTTTTTCTATAGAGGGGACGGCGAGCCCGCCACCGGCAGCTCCAATGCCGTACATCATCCCGCTTCCGAAAGCCGGGCCGATCTTCGCGACCTAACCCTTGCGTCCGCCGCTGCCCTACGTCCCTGCAATAAAACTGACATGAATCCGTCACGCGGATGACGCGGGGATTGCATCCCGCTGTCACACTCATCGCCTAGCTGCCGCGCCGAGGGCGCAAGGGGGACTTCACAGAGTCGCTACTCCCGTTGGCCGTCCTGCAATCGAAATCCGGAACATCCGGCAGCGGAGACGACGATGAAACTGATCAATCGGACTATCAACTTCATGCTGGCAGGCGTGGCCCTGCCGCTGCTCGCCGGTTGCGGTGCGAGCGAGATCGCATCCCCGGGTACGGGCGGTATCGTGATCAACAATCCAACGCCCACCCCCACGCCGACTCCTACACCGACGCCAACCAACTCGGTCACCGCGGCGCTCGGCTGTCCGACGATCAACAATCCCACCCAGCTGACTGACTCGGGTACGATCTCCGGACCGACCGGAACGTGGCGCGTCTGCTCGCTGCCCGGCGTCATCAGCCGCAACCTGACGTTGGAGAAGATTCCCGGTCTCGTTTATTATCTTAACCCGGCCATCAACAACGGCCGCGTGGATGTCGGCTGCGACGGCGGTTTCTCCGCGCCAAGTTCTGGCTCGCCCCGCGAAAGTACCACGGTCGGCTGTCGCGCAAGCGAGATCGCGGGTCTGGGCCTGCAGAGCTCAGTCGCTAACGGGTCGGGCCAACTGATTGCAGACACCAACGTTACACTGACCATTCAGCCGGGCGTAATTGTCATGGGGCAGGGCGCGGCTTTCCTGGCGGTCAACCGGGGCAACAAGTTGGTCGCTGAGGGTACGCAGACGTCACCGATCATCTTCACCAGCCGCGACAACGTGCTCGGTCAGGAAACCGATACATCGATCGGTCACTGGGGTGGCGTGATCTTGATGGGTCGCGCGCCGGTCACCGACTGCAACTTCGGCACCGTGGGCGTCGATTGCGAGCGCAACACCGAGGGTTCGGTGAACCCCGCGCGGTTTGGCGGCAATGACCCGACCTACAATGCGGGGTCCATGAAATATGTCCAGATTCGCTTCTCTGGCTTTATCCTCAGCGGAAACACCGAACTGCAGGCGCTCACGACCGAAGGCATCGGTAGCGGGACCAAGCTTGATTACATCCAATCGCACAACAGTTCGGACGATGGCGCTGAGTTCTTCGGCGGTGTCGTGAAATTCAAGCACTATATCGCAACCGGCGCCGACGACGACAGCCTCGATCTGGACACGGGTGCGCAAGGCGCTTTCCAGCATGTCATGCTGATCCAGCGTCCGGGCCAGGGTGATGCACTGTTCGAGATCGACAGTGATGGCAAAGAGACCGACGCACCGCGCTCGAAGCTGTACGTCGCGAACTTCACAGCCCTTCAGTCGCAATCCAGCACCAACAACGAAGCCAACGATCTGGCTTCGTCGCTGTTCCGCGGCAACTCGGATACGACGCTGGTCAACGGCGTCATGGTCACGCCGAATAACGAATGTATCCGTCTGAACGGGTCAGGCTCGACGGCGGATCGTGCCACTCTCAAGGCCTATTCGGTCCTGCTTCAGTGCAACAGCGCCAAATTCCTGGGCAACAAGAGCTCTGACTCGAACGCCGCCCGCTATACGGCTGCGGACGTGGCGCTGGCTTTTGGTGCTGGGTCCAACGGCAATAACGACGCTTATACATCGTCGCTGACTAGCCTGTTCATCAACGGTGCCACAGAAAACGCAGTCGCGGGAACCGATCCCAAGACGATCGCCGGCCTGAGCACGGACTTCCGCGACTTCTTTGACAGCACGACTTATGTCGGCGCCGTCAAGGACGCGAATGACACGTGGTACAAGGGCTGGACCTGCAACTCCAGCTACGCGCAGTTCGACGATACGAGCAATACGAACCGGAACTGCAGCTCGCTTCCGACCACCTGATCGGTTGCCCGAACCTCACTGTTGAGCGGGGTGCGGCGCTGATCGTCGCACCCCGCCGTGACACCGATTATATTTAGGGGATATTCCATGGCGACGCCGCTCAAGTTCGGGGTCTTGCTGCTTCTATCCACGGCGTTCGTTGCCCCTGCAGCGATCGCTCAGGAAGCCAAGGCGGTTCAGGAAAGCGACAATACGGCTCCTGCTGCTGACGGCCAGGAGCAGGCTGCTCCGGACATTTCCATCCCAGGCGGGGATATTGTTGTCACGGGCCGTCGCAATGCGAATGTTCAGCAGGCTGCGCCGGCCGTTGTCTCGGTTCTTTCGACAGCGGACATCGCCCGGACCGGCGAAGGCAACATCGCCGGCGCGTTGGGCCGTGTCACGGGCCTGAGCGTTGTGGGCAATGGCTTTGTGTATGTGCGCGGGCTTGGCGACCGCTATTCGCTCGCTTTGCTCAACGGCCTGCCGCTACCCAGCCCCGAGCCTCTCAAGCGCTCAATTCCCCTCGATCTATTCCCCACCAACATCGTCTCGTCCTCGCTCGTCCAGAAGAGCTATTCGGTGAACTTCCCCGGCGAGTTTGGCGGCGGTGTGGTCAATCTTACCACCAGCGTGGTGCCGCAGGAGAGTTTCCTCACCGCGACGATCGGCGGCAGCTTTCATTCGGAAACGACCGGCATCAATGGTTACACCTATTATGGGTCGAAGACCGACTGGACGGGCTTCGACAATGGCACGCGCAACACGCCGGCGGGCCTTGCGGCTTATTATGCGACCGGTCTCACGACTAGTCAGATCACCAATGAACAGAACAGAACCCTCGCTGGGTCGCTGGTGACGCCAAGCCTGTCGATCGCACAGCGCGACGGCACAATTCCGCCCAACTTCTCGGGCAGCCTGTCCGCCGGCACGTCCTTCGAGCTGGGCAGCGACGCAGCGCTCGGCTTGATCGCCACTGCCGGGTTCAGCAACAAGTGGCAGACCCGCGACGCCATCCAGCAGTTCTCGAGCCAGGACGATCTCGGGTTCCTGAACTCGAATTTTGAGCGGGTGACGACGACGGATCGTAGCGTCGCAAACGGCCTTCTGGGCGTTGGCCTGGAATTTGGCGACAACAAGATCCGGACGACCGCACTATACATTCGCGATACGCTGAAAAGCACGCGCATCGGAATCGGCACCCGGTCCCAGGGGGCCACATTCCAGGTGCAGGACACCGCCTGGTACGAGCGCCAACTCATCGACACACAGGTGGTCGGAGAGTTCAAGCCGTTCGATGGGCTCAGTGTTGATCTGCGTGCCAGTTACGCCAATTCTCAGCGCGAAGCGCCGGCCGAGACGAGTTTCGAGTATTTTCGAACGGGTAACAGTGAGGATCCCTATGGCAACCTCTATCAGATCAGCCTGACCGGCAATGTGGGTAATCGCCCACGCGTTGCCTTCTCGGACCTGAATGAGGATTTGTGGGCAGCAGGGGGTGACGTCACCTACAAGCTTACCCCGGACATCAGTCTGGGCGCCGGCTATTATTATCAGGTGACGCGCCGTACTACCGTCCGCCGCGAATTCCAGTTGAACGCTGACAATTCAACGCCGACGGGTGTTCTGCTATTGCGGCCCGATATCCTGTTTTCGCCGGGCGTCATCAATGCCGTCGGACCGGGTGGTGCGATCAATCCCTATGGCATCGAAGCGAACGAGGTCGAGCCGAACCCGGCTTGGAGCGCTCGCCTCAAGAATCACGCCGGTTACGGCAAGATCAACTGGCAGTTGATACCGGGCCTTACCGTCGATGCTGGCGTCCGCTATGAAAGGGCGTTCCAGCGCACCCAGCGTATTCAGGTCTTCCTCTCGGACGCTTCGGTGTTCCGCACTGCCCTGAAGAATGACTACTGGCTGCCCGCCGGAACGGTGACCTGGGAGTTCCAGCCGGCCATGCAGCTGCGCTTCAATGCCTCCAAGACCATCGCACGGCCCCAGTTCCGCGAGCTGGTGCTTCAGCCTTATTTCGACCCCGAAACCAACCGGACCTATACGGGCAATCCATTCCTCACGGACAGTAAACTGACCAACTTCGAGGGCCGGTACGAATGGTATTTCGATCGCGACCAGCGGCTGTCCGTCGCCGGGTTCTACAAGACGATCGATCGGCCGATCGAGGCGTATCTATCGCTCGACTCATCCGGAAACAGCGCGTCGACTTTCTTCGCCAATGCGCCGAAGGCAAGTCTGTACGGTGTTGAAGTTGACGTGCAGAAATATTTCAACATGTCCGACTGGTTTGCTGGCGATATGTTCGCGGCCCGCCGTCTGGTGACGATTGCGAACTACACTTACACCAAGTCCAAGCTGAAGGTTGCGAGCGGCGATACCACCATTGGGGCCAACGGCGTCGTGACTGCTGCAACTGCCTATTTCAAGGACGGTTCCTCGCTGACCGGACAGTCCGATCACATCGTCAATTTCCAGCTCGGCATGGAGAATACGGACCGGTTGTCGCAACAGACATTCATCCTCTCCTACGCCAGCAAGCGGGTGACCAGCCGGGGCGTGTCTGGCGATCAGCCGGATGTGTTTGAGCATCCTGGCTTTAATTTGGACTTCGTCTGGAGAGAGGGCGTGTTGATCGGAAGCCGCGAGGTCGACCTCAAGGCAGAGGTCCGCAACATCCTGTACAACAAGTATCGCGAATATCAGGAATTGGGCGACCGGCGCGTCTACTATAATTTCTACAATATTGGCACGACCTTCAGTCTTTCAGCATCATTGAAGTTCTGATCGACTGCGAGAAGCCGCACTCAAGAGTCAGAAAGCGCCCGGCCAAGGGTAGGTCGGGCGCTTTCATTGTGTCGAACATTCTGGCCATCGCGACTTCTTGGCTTACCCCGCCCAGATGCGCTCGCGATACCATTTCGTGATGATGTACTTCACGCCCGAGCGCACCTTCATGCCGTGATGGATGGTGGCCGGGTTCATTGTCCCGTCCGGCAGGCGATTGTTCCAGGCGACCAGCTTGCCGGTTTCCGGCTGGATCATCTTGTCCACCTGGGTGAAGCGCGTGGCGCCGCCGGCGGCGGGCTGGTTGAGATAGACCATCAACGTCCAGGTGCGATTGCCCGAGCGACCGCAGTAGCGCTCAAAATCCATGCCGCCCGGCTCGAAATAATCGGTATGCGCCTTGAATTCCTGACCCACGGCGTAGCGCTGCCCCTGCAGCTGCTCGCCCTGCGCGGGATCGATGCCGCTATAGGCCGCGAGCTTGGCGTTGATCGCGGCGACGAAGGGGTCGCTATCCTCCAGATCGCAGGTCTCACTGGTGCGGAAGGCTTCATAGCCGAGATCATCGGCGATGGTGGAAGGCCGGCGGTTGGCTTCGATGCGGTCGATCAGCCCAGCGCATTCGTCCGAATCGAGAAAACCCTTCTTCACGAACAGCGTGAGGTCGCGCCGGGGGAGGCGCTGAATGCCCGGCTGACCGGCAAGAAGAGGTGCGTCGAGCATCGACATGGCTGAACGGTGCGTCTAGCAACGGGAGCGGAGCCGGATCAACCGCTCCACGGCGATTATTTTTGTGGGGTAGACGGCGTCCGACCGGCCATTCGGCGCATCTCAGCGCCGGTTGTCATTTTTTGGTAACCATGGTGAAACGGATCAGTCATACACCGCGCATAGGCAGCGCTTGCTTTGCTGGAGGGCATCAAATCTAGGATGCGGTGGACCGATCTCATTCGGCGCGCGCGACAGGGCCGGCCCGCCGGTTCTTCCAGCCTCGGTCAATGGATCGAGGCGGTGCTGCTCGTCGTCCTCATTATTCAGATCGCCCGGCTGCTCTGGGCGCTCGGCACGCCGGTCGGCCTGTTCGGCGACTGGCGCGCGCGCGAGCCCGTGCTCGTCTCCGCCGATGCGCGGAGCGCCCTGTTCGCCGGCTTCGATCCGTTCTTCCGCAACGGCGCGAGCGCGGGCGGTGGCGTGCAGCAAGTCACGTCCCTGCCGTTCCGCCTGTTCGGCATCCGTCTCAACGAAGCATCGGGCCAGGGCTCGGCGATCATCGCCAATGAGGCCGGCGAGCAGGCCAGCTATGCGGTGGGCGATCAGATCGCCCCGGGCATCATCCTCAAGGCGGTGCAGTTCGATCATGTCGTCATCGAGCGCGGCGGTGTGGGGGAGACGCTCTACATCGATCAGTCCGGTGGCGACGCGCCCGTGGTGCCAGCACCGCCGGCCGAGGGCGGCCCGGCCATGCCGCCGGAGATGACGACCGGCGCCGGCCCGCAGGCGCCTGCCGCGGCGTTGACGCCCGACTCGGTGATGAAGGCGGTCAACATGGCGCCGCGCAATCAGGACGGGAAAGTCACCGGCATCGTCCTCAACGCCGGCAGCGATAGCGGCGCACTGTCACAGGTCGGCTTCCGGCCCGGCGACATCATCGTGCAGATCAACGGGCGGCCCGTGACGTCCATGGGCGACATTGCCCAGTTGCAGGCGGCGCTCCGGCCCGGTGCGCGCCTGTCCCTCATGGTCGAGCGCGGTGCCTCCACCGTGCCCATCTCACTCAATCTCTCGGAACGCCAATGACCCTGCTCCCCAAATTCCGCCGTTTCGCCGGCAGCGCTATGATCGCGCTGCTGCTCGCCGTGCCGGCGGTCGGCCAGTTGACGCTGAATGTGCGGGATGCCGATGTGCGGGCCTTCATTCAGGATGCGGCGCGGGTGACCGGGCGCACCTTCATCATCGACAATCGGGTGCAGGGCAAGGTTTCGGTCGTGACGGATCGGCCGCTGTCGCGCTCGGAATATTTCGAGATCTTCCTCTCGACGCTGCGCGCCAACGGGCTGGTCGCCGTGCCAGCGGCGGGCGGCGCCTTCCGCATCCAGCCGGTCGAGGGCGCGGCCGGCCAGCCGGGGCAGGTGGGCCGGGCGGCCAACAGCAACCAGTTCGTGACCGAAGTCATCCGCCTGCGTTCCATTGACGCGCAGTCTGCGCTGGAAACGCTGCGCCCGCTGGTGAGCCGCGATGGCTCGATCACCGCCAACCGCTCCGGCCGCTCCGTCGTGGTGGCGGATTATGCCGACAATATCCGGCGCATCCGGCAGGTGCTCGCGCAGGTGGATACGGACGGATCGACCACGCAGCTCATCACGCTGAAAAATGCCGGCGCGCGCGAGATTGCCACGTCGCTGCAAGGGCTGCTTGCGGGCGAGGAGGGCGCGCCGTCCCGCGCGACCATCGTCGCGATCGACAGTTCCAACAGCATCGCCCTGCGCGGTGACGCGACGACGGTGCAGCGCCTCGCCGCGATGGTGCGGGATATCGACGCGCGCGCCGCCTCGGGCACGGAAATTCGCGTCTACTGGCTGCAGCATGCCGATGCCGACAAGATGCTGCCGGTGCTGCAGCAACTGCTGGGTCAGGCCGGGGTGGTGTCGGAGACGCCGACCGCTTCGAATGCGCCCAGCGCGCCCGCCGGGGCTGGCAGCGCACCCGCGGCCCCCGCCGCCACACCGGCGAGCAGTTCGAGCGGGGGCGGCATCGGGCGCGGGCCCGCCGTCGTGACCCGCTACGAGGGCGCCAATGCGGTGATCGTCGCGGCCAATGGCGATACGCAGCGGATGCTGGGCGAAGTGATCCGCCAGCTCGATACCCGTCGCGATCAGGTGCTGGTCGAAGCGATCATCGTCGAGATCGGCGACAATGCTGCGCGGCAGCTCGGCGTGCAGTTCCTGGTCGGCAGCACGTCGACCGGCTTTGCCGCGACGAACTATTCCAATGCCAGCCCGAACATCCTGACGCTGGCCGGCGCGCTTGCCGCCCGAAATTTGAGCCAGACGGAAACGGTGGTCGTAGCGCCGGACGGCACGCGCACCACGACGACCACGACCGAGAATAGCGGACTTGCCAATCAGCTCCAGAGCGCGGCCGTCGATTCGCTGGCGGCGGCGCGCGGCGGCTTTGGCGGCATCGCGACGGAACTGGGCAGCAACGGCGTGTTCGGCGCGATCATCAACGCCGTCCAGTCGGATACCGAGAGCAACATCCTCTCGACGCCGCACATCACCACGCTCGACAATCAGCAGGCCAAGATGCTCGTCGGGCAGGAAGTGCCGGTTGCGACGGGTGAGGCGCTCAGCCCCAATTTCGATAACAAGTTCCGCACCGTGCAGCGGCAGAATGTCGGCATCATGCTCGACGTGACGCCGCAGATCAGCTCGGAAGGGACGATCAAGCTGTTCATCAAACAGGAGGTCAGCAGCGTCGCCGGGCCGGTCTCCAACAACAGCAGCGATCTCATCATCAACAAGCGCGAGTTCGAGACGACGGTGCTGGTCGATAATGGCGATATCCTCGCCATTGGCGGCCTGCTCGACGAGAATGAGCGCCGGACGATCGAGAAGATCCCGCTGCTGGGGGATATTCCGCTGATCGGTGAGCTGTTCAAATCGCGCAGCCGGGCGAAGGCCAAGACCAACCTGATGGTCTTCATCCGCCCGACGATCCTCGGCAGCCGCGCCGATGCGCGCAAGATGACCGCCCAGCGCTATGGCTATATTCGCGGCCAGCAGATGCTCGCCAACCCGGATGTCGAGCCGTCCATCGATCAACTCGTGCGCGAATATCTGGGGACGACGCCACCGGTCGCCGAGCCCAAGCCCGGCGATCAGGTGATCGACGGACGGATCACGACCGGGCAGGAGGTCCGCTCCCAGCAGGTCGTGCGACCCGGCGCGGTCAAGACGACGGACGTGCCATGAGCGAGTCAGAGCGCCCCGCTCAGGCCGAAGGCGCGCCCCTGCCGGTGCCGGCTGAACTGATGCCGCCGCTGGTTCATGAGACCTTGCCGGTCGATATTCCCTATGCCTTCGCGCGCAAGCATGGCGTGGTGCTAGTGGCGGACAAGGCCGATGCGGATGCCGCGCAACCCCGCCTTGCCGTCGCGATGCGGGAGGGCGCCGATCCGCGCGTGCTGGTGGAGGTGCGGCGGCATCTTGCCCGCAGCTTCGATGTCTCGATCGTCAGCCAGCAGGATTTCGACAAGCATCTCTCCAACCATTACGCCATGGAAGGCTCGGCAGCGGCGATGGCCGGCTCGCTTGCGATGGGCGGGGACGATCTCGATTTCATCGCCGGCGACCTGCCGACCGCCGAGGATCTGCTCGACAGCGGCGACGACGCACCGGCGATCCGCCTGATCAACGGCATTCTTGCCGAAGCGGCGCGGCAGGGCGTCAGCGATATCCATATCGAGCCTTACGAGACCGGCCTTGTCGTGCGGATGCGCATGGATGGGGTGCTGACCGAGACGCTGCGGATGCCGCCGCATGTCGCCCCGGTCGTCGTCAGCCGAATCAAGGTGATGGCGCGGCTGGACATTGCCGAGCGGCGCGTGCCGCAGGATGGCCGCATCGGCCTCACGCTGGGCGGCAAGCTGCTGGACGTGCGCGTCTCGACCTTGCCCAGCCGGGCGGGCGAGCGGGTCGTCATGCGTATTCTCGACAAGGAGAATGCCGGCATTTCGCTCGATGTGCTCGGGCTGACTGGCACCGCCGATGGCGTCTTCCGTCGCGCGCTGGAGGAGCCGAACGGCATCATTCTCGTCACCGGCCCGACCGGCAGCGGCAAGACGACCACGCTCTATGCCGGCCTGCGCCAGCTGAATGACGGCAGCCGCAACATCCTCACGGTCGAAGACCCGGTGGAATATGCCATCGAGGGTGTCGGCCAGACGCAGGTCAATGCCAAGGTCGGCCTCACCTTTGCTGCCGGCCTGCGTGCCATTCTGCGCCAGGACCCCGATGTGGTGATGGTCGGCGAAATTCGCGACCGGGAGACGGCGGAAATCGCCGTGCAGGCCTCGCTCACCGGCCACCTCGTGCTCTCGACCGTCCACACCAATGATGCGGTGGGCGCGATCACCCGGATGCGCGACATGAAGGTGGAGCCGTTCCTGCTCGCCTCAACGCTGCGCGCGGTCATCGCCCAGCGGCTCGTGCGGCGGCTGTGCCCGCACTGTCGCGAGCAGGTGCCGGCGGACAAGTCGGTCAGCGCGCTGCTCGGCATTGACGAGGGTACGCTAATCTATCGCCCGCGCGGGTGCGACCAGTGCGGCAATAGCGGCTACAAGGGCCGGATCGGCGTGTTCGAGGCCATTCGCGTGGATGAGACGATCCGCCGGATGATCAACGAGGGCGGCGATGAATCGCGCATTGCCCGCCACGCCTATCTCAATGCCCCCAATCTGATTTCCGCCGCGCGGGCGCTGGTGCTGAGCGGCGAAACGAGCGCGGAAGAGGCGATCCGCATTTCGCGGCACGAAGCGGTCGATGCCTGAAATCGCGATGCCCGAGAGCGGCCATGCCTGAGTTCGACTATGTCGTCATCGACGGCGCCGGGCGGGAGAAGCGCGGGCTGATCCGCGCGGAAACCGCCACCGATGCGCGCAGCGCGCTGGCGGCCAAGAAGCTGTTCGTGGTGCGCATCGGCGAGGGGCGGGGCTCCTCGGGTACCAAGGCCGAAGGCAAGGCCCGGCCGGCGCGCAGCCTGCTCAGCTTCGAGCGCAATCGGCTCTCAAACAAAGATCTCACCTTGTTCACGCGTCAGCTCTCCACGCTGGCGCAGGTCTCGCCGCTGGAAGAAGCGCTGCGCACGATCACCCGGCAGAGCGAGAAGCCGCATGTCCGCGAGATCGTCTCGCGGGTGCATCAGGGCGTGGTCGAGGGACGCACGCTGGGAGAGGCGATGGGCATGGACCCGCGCAGCTTCCCCGGGCTGTATCGCGCGATGATCGCGGCGGGCGAGCGGTCCGGCAGCCTGCCCATGCTCACCGAGCGGCTGGCGGTCTTGCTGGAACGGCAAGCCGTGATGCGTTCCAAGCTGTTGACGGCGCTGGCTTATCCCACCGTTCTCGCGGCGTTCGCGGTGATCGTCATCATCTCGCTGATGATCTTCGTGGTGCCGCTGGTGGTCGAGCAGTTCGATACGCTGGGCCAGCAACTGCCGCTGCTCACCCGCGTCGTGATGGGCATCTCGAACATGCTGGCGAGCTGGTGGTGGGCGATCCTCATCCTGTTGGTCGCGCTCGGTCTGATCGGCTGGCGGGCGCTCAAGAATGAGGATGTGCGCCTGCGTGCCGACGCGATGCTGCTTGGCGTGCCGTTCGTCGGCCGGCTGCTGCGCGATCTGCACGCCGCGCGCATGGCCCGCACGCTGGCAACGATGGTGCAGAGCCGCCTGCCGGTGATGGAAGGCCTCTCGCTCACCGTGCCGACCATCCACAACCGCGTGTTGCGGGCTGCGACGAGCGAGATCGTGGAGTCGGTGCGCGGCGGCGGCAGTCTTTCCGCTGCGATGCGTCGCGCCGATGTGTTCCCGCCGCTGCTCGTCTATCTCGCGGCCAGCGGCGAAAGCGCCGGCCAGCTCGACCTGATGCTGGAGCGCGCCGCCGAATATCTGGAGCGCGAGTTCGACAGCTTCACCGCTGCGGCGCTCTCCATGCTGGAGCCGCTGATCATCATCCTGATGGGTGGTATCGTGGCGATCATCATCCTCTCGATTCTGCTGCCCATCATGCAATTGCAGAATCTCACCGGTGCCGGAGTCTGACTCATGAAGTTCGCGCGTTTTCTTGCCTCCTCCCTTCGCCGCAAGGCACGGCGGTCGCGATCCTTCGGGCCTGCCCTGCGGGGGCCGCAGCGGCCGAGCGAGCAGGGCTTCACGCTCATTGAGCTGCTGGTGGTGATCGTCATCATCGGCCTGCTCGGCACCATCGTGGCGATCAACGTATTCGGTGCGCTCGGCACCAGCAACGTCGCCAAGGCGAAAGCGGATATTTCCGTCATTGAATCCGCCCTAGAGCAATATCGGCTGGATAATCTCACTTATCCCAGCACCAGCGATGGCCTGAACGCGCTGACCGCGCCGCCGCCGGGCCTTGCCCAGCCGGAGCGCTATCGCGTCGGCGGATATGTCAAGAAGCTGCCGAACGACCCGTGGGGCAAGCCCTATCAATATGCCGCTCCCGGCCGTCGCGGCGCCTTCGACGTCTATTCGCTGGGCGCCGACGGCCAGACAGGAGGCGAGGGCGAGAATGCCGATATCTATTCGAGCGATCTTTAACGGCAGCGCACCGGCGCGGGTCCGTCAGGGAGATTGAGGGATGAGGCGGGGCACGCCCGGTCATCGGCAGGGCTTGCCCGTGCCGCGCCGCGCGTGCGCATCCGCCGGCTTCACCTTGCTGGAAATGCTGGTCGCTCTTGCCATCTTCAGCCTCGCCGCGCTGGCGCTGGTGCGCCTGCAGGGCGTCTCGGCGCGGACCTCGGTTGATCTCAACAGTCGCACCATGGCGCAGATCGTCGCGCGCAACCTCATGATCGAGCGCATGACCGATCCGCAGCCCCCGGCGCTGGGCGCGAGCAACGGCGTGGCCGAGAATGGCGGCCGCAAATGGCCGTGGATTCAGCGGGTCGACAAGGGGGAAGACGGGCGGCTGCTCATCGTGACGGTGCGTGTGGATGCCGGGCCGGGCCAGTCGCCCGCCGTGCTCACCTTCGGGCGGCCGGCGCAATGATGCGGCGGGCCCCTGCTTGGCCTGTGACGCGTAGCACGGCCGGCTTCACGCTGGTGGAGTTGATGGTCGTCATCGCGATTATCGGGCTGATCTCGGGCGCGGTTGTCCTCACCATGGCCGATCCGCGCGGGCGGGTCTCGGGCGATGTCGACCGCTTTGCCGGCCGTGTGCATGCGGCGCGGGATAGCGCCATCATTGCCGGACGCCCGGTTGCCTTGTGGGTCTCCACCACCGCTTATGGCTTCGAGCGGCGGGCGCAGGGGCAGTGGGAGCCGATCACGGAAGGGCCGCTCGCCGCGCATGACTGGTCCGGCGAGACCCGCGCCGCGCTCGGCCAGCAGACGCGTCTGCGAGTGATGTTCGACAGCGTCGGGCAGGCCGATCAGCCGCTTGATTTTGCACTGGAGCGGGACGGGCAGAAACTGCCGGTGCGCATGACGCTGGACGGCAAGGTAACCAGCGGTGACTGACGCGCGCGCCATTGGCCATGCCCATGCGGGCGAGGAGGGCTTTACCCTCATCGAGCTGCTGGTGGCGGTGATGATCTTCGCCATGCTCGCGACGGCGGGGGTGGTGCTGCTGCGCACCAGCGTGGACGGGCAGGCCGCGGTCGGCCGCAATCTCGATGCGCTGGCCGATGTGCAGCGCGGCGTGTCCCTGCTCGATGCCGATCTCTCGCAGGCTGTGACGCGGATCAGCCGGACGGAGGCGGGGACGTTCGCGCCGGCCTTTTTCGGCCGCGCCGCGCAGAGTGAGGAACCGCTGATCCAGTTCGTGCGCGCCGGCTGGAGCAATCCTGCCACATTGCGCCGGCCGACCTTGCAGAAGATCGAATATTGGTGGCGGGACGGGCGGCTGGAACGCATCGGCTACCCGGCGCTCGATGGCGCGCAGCCGCCGGCCCCATCCGTGCTGTTCGAGCATGTGACGGCGCTCAGTCTGCGCTACCGGGCGCGCAATGGCGTCTGGCAGGACCGCTGGGCGCCCGTGCGCCCGACCGATCTGCCGACCGTTGTTGAACTCACAGTCGGGCGCCGGAGCGCTACGCCAGTGACGCTGCGCTTTCCGGTCGGCACGGCGATGTATCAGCCGCCGGCTCAAGAGGCGGAGGCTGCCAGTGCGCCCTGACCTCCTTCATGCCAGCACGGCAATGCCGACGCGTGAGCGGGGCGCCGCGCTACTCACGGTGCTGCTACTCGTGGCCATTCTTTCGGTCGTGACGGCGGTCGCGCTGGATCGGCTGACGTTGGCGAGCCGGATGACCCGCAACATCGTCTCGGCCGATCAGGGCCGCGCCTATCTGCTGACCGGCGAGCAGATGGTTGCCAATCTGGTGAGCGACCTCGTGGCGGTGAACGCGGATCGCACCACTTTGCAGGGCGGCTGGCTGGGCCGCGACCAGACCATCTCCGTACCGGGCGGTGCGGTGACCGTGCAGTTGGTGGATCGCGGCAATTGCTTCAATCTGAATAGTCTGGTCGTGGGGCCGGAGCCGGCAGGTGGGGTAGAGGGGGATACGTCCACCATGCAACTCGCTGCCCGGCCGGTCGGCATCGCCCAGTTCGCGGCGCTGATGCGCTTGCTCGGCGTCGATCAGAATGCGGCCACGCAAATCGCGATTTCCGCCGCCGACTGGATCGACAGCGATTCAGAGCCGGGCAATGGCGGCGCGGAGGACAATTATTATGCGGGGTTCGACCCGCCCTATCGCGCGGCCAACACATTGATGGCCGATCCGAGCGAGCTGCTGATGGTCAATGCCATGACGCCGCAGGTCTATCAGCGCATCCGCCCTTGGGTCTGCACCTTGCCGACGACGCGCCTCTCGCCGATCAATATCAATACGCTGCTGCCGGGGCAGGCGGTGCTGCTGGCGATGCTCGCGCCGGACGGCCTTGGGCTCGAACAGGCGCGGCAGGTGCTGGCGCAGCGCCCTGCGGATGGGTATGGCAGTGTGAACGCCTTCTGGACTCTCCCGCAGCTTGTCAGGCTTGCGTTGCCCGAGGATGTGAAGAACCAGACTGTGGCCAAGACGCGCTGGTTCGAGGCGACGTTGCGGGCGGATCTCGGGGGAGACCAGGTGAGTGAGATTGTGCTGATCGATGCGGAGACGCAGCCGGCCCGGCTGATGCGCCGCCAATGGGGTGACGAGAGTTGAAGCACGATTATGTCATTGTCCTCCCGCGCGAAAGCGACACGCCCCCGGTCTGGTATCGGGTGGCGGACGAGCAAATCGTGCGGCGCGGGCGCGGGACCGAGTGGTTTCCGCCGGAGCAGGCGAACGAGGCCGAGCCCCCCGTCGGCCACGCCATGCTGGTGCTGCCGCCGCATGTGACGACGCTCCACTTCATCGCCTGCCCCGGCATGACGCCAAAGCAAGGCGCTGCCGCCGCGCGGCTGATGGCGCTGGAGGCGAGCATTGGCGATGGCGACCAGCTTCACGCCGCCGTCGCCGCCAATGACGATCCCGATGCGCCGCATGTCGTGGCCGTCACCAGCCGCAGCGCCATGACGCATTGGGTGGACTGGGCGACAGAGCATGGCATCGCGCAGGCAAGCCTCGTCCCTTCCGCGCTGCTGCTGCCGGCGCCTGAGGATGGCTTTGTCCATGCGCCCATTGGCGGCGCGGACGTGGTGCGCGGGCGCGACAGCGCGTTCGATGGCAGCGAGCCGCACGCGCCGCTCATCATCGGCGAGGCGCCGCTGACCCGTCTGCCGCCTGATAATGTCGATGAGGCGCTGTTGCTGGCGCTGGCGACGCCGCCGCTGGATCTGCGGCAGGGCGCCTTCGCTCGCCGCGCGCCGGCCTTGTTCGGCAAGGATCGCTGGCGGCGCATGGCCATCATGCTCGGGCTCATTCTGCTGGCCAGCCTTATTGTCTCGCTCATCACCATCGTTCGGCTGAATGCGGAGGCCTCCCGACTGGACGCCCAGACCGTGGCCATCGCGCAAAGTGTCGATCCGGCGGTGTCCGATGCCGCCGGTGCAGAGGCGCGCGTGACCGCCTTGCTCGGCGCGCGGGGCGGGCGCGGCGGCTTCACCGGCACGGTCGCCGGGCTGATGAGCGCCATGCAGGTGAATGCCAATGTCACGCTCACCAGCATCAATCAGGGCAGCGATGGCGCGCTGCGGGTGCAACTGTCCGCCAATCAGGCCGAGGAGATCAATGAGGTGCTGATCGCCATTCAGGAGGCCGGCTGGCGGATCAGCGCCAATGCCGTGCAGCAGCGCGGCGCGCGGATCGTCGCCGATATCACGGTGGTGCGCTGATGCAGGGGCTGCGGACCTGGTGGGCTAATCACAGCCTGGCCGAGCGTCGCTTCATGGCGGGGCTGGGCATCGTGGCATTGCTGATCTTTCTGTGGCTGGGCGTCTGGCGCCCGGTCAATGATGGCCTGGCAGCGGGGTGGGAGCGACAAGGCGCCGCGCTGGATCGCTATGCGTCGGTGCGGGCCATGGTCGCGGAATTGCGCCAGAAGCCGCAAAAGCGCGCGCAGGGCGAGCGCCTCGCGGTCGATCAACGCATCGGCCAGACAGCAGCGGAAGCAGGCTTCACGCTCGATCGCGCCGACCAGCAGGGGCAGGGCCGCATGTCCGTGAATATCGCCTCGGCGCGCGTCGGGCCGTTGCTGCGATGGATCGCGCGGCTGGAGGCAGACGGGGTTGCGGTCCAGACGATCAGCATCGTCCCCGGCGCGGCAGAAGGCACCGTCTCCGTACAGGCCGTGTTCCAGGAGACGCAGCCATGATGGCGATGGTCCAGACGACGCGGGCGCGCATCATGCTCGGCGTGATCTTCCTGATCGCGCTGCTGGTCACATGGCCGCTTTATGCCGCCTTCGCGCTGTTCGGCCTCAAGGACATGGGCGTCGCCGCCCGATCCCTGCGCGGGCCCATCTGGTGGGGAGGCGCCGAGGAGCTGCAAATCCGTGGGGTTCAGCTGGGCACCGTGGATGTGTTCCTGAGCCCGATCCAGCTGTTCGTGGGCCGCGTGCGCATCGACATCGTGCGGCGGCTAGGCGACCGCGATGATATCAGCGGGGCCTTCACGCTGGGGCTCAACCGGCGCGGTGTGGACGATGTGACCGGATCGGTCGCGCTCGGCGCACCGCTGGCGCCGCTGCCGGTGAGCCGGGTCGAGTTCGAGGATATGACCGTCCACTTCTCCGGCGGCATGTGCACCAAGGCGGAAGGGCGGGTGCGCGCGCGCGTGCCAGCGATCATGAGCGGGCTGGGCCTCGCCAATGGTCTTGCCGGCGCGGTGCGCTGCGCAGGCGATGCGGTGGAACTGCCGCTGGTCAGCCAGTCCGGTCAGGAGCAACTGTTCGTGCGGATCAAGCAGGACGGCAGCTATGAGGCGACGATGCGCATGCACACAACCGATCCGCTGATCGGCGCGGCGCTGGGCGCCAACGGCTTTCAGGCGGTCAATGGCGAGCAGGTGCTGCGGACCGTCGGCCGGTTCTGATCGCGTGATGCTGGGGGCCGATCTGTTGCGCGTGGCGCTGGGCTGCGGCCTTGGCCTCATCGCCGGCAGTTTTCTCGGCGCCATCGTCACCCGCTGGCCGCGTAGCGAATCGGTGATGCGCGGGCGCTCTGCCTGCGATGCCTGCGGGCGGACATTGGGCGCGATCGACCTCATTCCACTGCTCAGCGCCTTGCGGACGCGCGGGCGATGCCGGACCTGCGGGGCACGGATCGATCCGGCGCATATGATTACGGAACTGGGCGCAGCGCTGATCGGCGGCGTCTGCGCCTTGATGCTGCCGCTGCCCGCTGCCGCGCTGGTCGCGGTGGCGTTGTGGATCTTGCTGGCGCTGGCGGTGCTGGATGTGCGCCATTTCTGGTTGCCGGATGCCTTGACCTTACCGCTCGCGATCCTCGGTCTCACCCTGGGCGACTGGCTGGTGCCCGCGCCTTTTGCGGACCGCATGATCGGCGCCGCCGTCGGCTATATCGGCCTGTTCCTGCTGGCCATGAGCTACCGGCGACTGCGTGGACGTGATGGGCTGGGCTTGGGGGATGCCAAGCTGCTCGGCGCCATCGGAGCATGGCTCGGCTGGCAGCTGCTGCCGGTCGTGCTGCTGCTGGCCAGCGTGGGAGGGCTGATCTGGGCTGTCATCCTGCGTCTGAAGGGGCACGCGCTCTCCGGGAACATGCGCTTGCCGTTTGGCACTTTCCTCTGCCTCGCCGCACCGCTAGCGGCTCGACTTGCGTGGACCATCGCCCCGTGACGGTGATGCGTTAGGGTCAAACTTCACCGTTCATGCTGAGTAGGGTCTGAGGTACGCCGCAGGCGCGTATCGAAGAGCCGTATCGAAGCATCGCAGCGCACGGGCTTGTCCTTCGATACGCCGCTTCGACAGGCTCAGCAGCTACTCAGGACGAACGGAGGGGAGGTCCGCAATGGCGTCGTGTCCGGAAAGGCAGCTTTTGAAAAATAGAGCGCAACATCCGCCTTCCGCCGAATCCCGGAATTTGTCCAAACCTCTTGGGACCCCGCAGGGAACCAACCACCGCGCCGCGGGGTTCATTCCCGGAGGTATCTCATGGCAGCGCGTGCATATTGGCGTGGGCAGATCAAGCTGGCGCTCGTTTCGATCCCCGTGGAGGTCTTTTCCGCCACGCGCTCGGGCGCCAAGATCGCTTTTCATCAGGTCCATGAGCCTAGCGGAAAGCGCATCCGCTATGAGAAGGTCGCACCCGGCGTCGGGCCGGTTGATCGCGACGAGATCATGAAGGGCTTTGAGGTTTCCAAGGGGCAGTATGTGCTGCTCGACGATGAGGAAATCGAGGCCGTTAAGATCGAGAGCCGCAAGACGCTGGACCTTGTCCAGTTCGTCGACGCGAGCGAGATCGACGTCCTCTATTACGACAAGCCCTATTATGTCGTGCCGGCGGACGATCTGGCCGAAGAAGCCTATGTGGTGCTGCGCGATGCCCTGCGGCAGGCGAAGAAGGTCGGCCTTGGCCAGCTTTCGGTGCGCGGGCGCGAGCAGCTGGTCTCCATCAAGCCGTGCGGGCGCGGGCTGGTGATGGAGGTGCTGCGCTATGCCGACGAGGTGGTGAAGGCCCAGGGCTTCTTCCGCGACATTGGCGACACCAAGCCGGAGGCCGATCTGCTCGACCTCGCCACCACGCTGATCGACAAGAAATGCGCGCCGTTCCACCCGGCCGAATTTCAGGATCGCTACATCGAGGCGCTCGAGGGGCTGATCGAGAAAAAGCGCAAGGCCAAGGGCGGCAAGCGCATCCTCGAGGATGCCGAGGAGGCGAGCCGGCCCGGCGGCAGCAATGTCATCGATTTGATGGCCGCGCTCAAGAAGTCGGTTGGCGATGGCGGGGCTGCCAAGAAGGGCGGCACAACCAAGAGCGCGTCCGCCAAGAGCCGGGCAACTGCCAGCAAGAGCGCCAAGGCTCCGGCCTCGAAGACAGCGGGAAGCCGGGCAACCGCATCACGGTCGAGCCGCCGCAAGAGCGCCTGACATGGATCTCAACCCCGGAACGCCGCTGCATTGGGTCGATGGGGAGGTGATGCTGCGGCTGGGCATCGCGGCCCTGCTGGGATTGGCTCTGGGGCTGGACCGGGAATTGCGAGGACACGCTGCCGGGCTTCGTACCCATGGCCTCATCTGCTTCAGCGCGGCGGTGATGACGGTGAGCTCGATCTCGCTCTATCGTCAGCTTGCGACCGGCCAGTCGGGCATGGACCCGCTGCGTATCTTTGAGGCGACGGGGACGTTCGTCGGCATCATTGCGGCAGGCCTCATCGTCTTCAGCAAGGGCGAGGTCCATAATCTCACCACTGCGGCGCACATCTGGCTGGCGACCGTGGTGGGCATTGCGTGCGGTGCGGCGCAGTGGCCGCTGGTTTTGGTGGCGAGCATCGTGTCGGTGGTGATGCTGACCTTTCTGCGGCTGGTGGAGCGGCGCTGGATCGAGCCTCGCCTCGCAGACAGGCCCTCCGACAAGGAAGAGGAGAAGAGCTGATGCCCCGCAAGAGCCCCCTTGCCGATTATGATGCCAAGCGCGATTTCACGCGGACGCCCGAGCCGGCAGGCAAGCAGGAGCGCAGCCCCGGCGGCAATTTGTTTATCGTGCAAAAGCATGACGCGACCCGTCTGCACTGGGACTTCCGGCTGGAAGTGGACGGCGTGCTCAAGAGCTGGGCGGTGACCAAGGGGCCAAGCGTGGACCCGGACGACAAGCGCCTCGCCGTGCGGACGGAGGATCATCCGCTCTCCTACGCGACGTTCGAGGGGATCATCCCCAAGGGTGAATATGGCGGCGGCACGGTGATGCTGTGGGACAAGGGTAGCTGGGCACCGGTGGACGGCAAGAGCGCCAAGGACATCGAAAAGGGCCACCTCCATTTCCGGCTGGAAGGCGAGCGGATGAAGGGCGAATGGCTGCTGGTGCGGATGAAGCCGCGCCCTGGCGAAAAGCGCGAGAACTGGCTGCTGCGCAAGATCGACGACGCATTCGCCGGCACCGGCGACGTTCTGGTGGAGCAATCACTGACATCCGTGCTCACCGACCGCACCATGGCGGAGATCGCGGCGGATACGGCAGGCGCGCAGTCGCTGGCCGGCAAGAAGGGCAAGGCCTTCACCCAGGCGATGGAGGCCGCCGCCGCGCATAATGACAAGGCTGCCAAGAAGGCGGCGGCGCCAGCACGCCGTACGTCGAAAGCTCAGTCGAAAGCCAAGCGGCCGGATTTCCAGTCCGTGCAGCTGGCGACCCTGGTTGATGCGGTGCCAACGGGCAATGCGTGGATGCACGAGATCAAGTTCGACGGCTATCGTGCACTCGCAGCCGTCAACGGCGCGGATGTTCGGCTCTTTACGCGCAGCGGCCTCGACTGGACGGACAAGTTTCAGCCCATTGCCGACGCCTTGGCCGCGCTGGATCTGCCGCCCGCGCTGATTGACGGCGAGATCGTGGCGCTGGGTAAGGGCGGCAATCCCGATTTCTCGACCTTGCAGGCCGCGTTGAAGGGTGAGGGCAAGGCTGCGCTGAGCTTCTTCGCCTTCGATCTGCTGAGCCTCGATGGCGTGGACCTGCGCGGCAGTTCGAACATCGAGCGCAAGGAGCGGCTGGAATCGCTGCTCCACGCGGCACAGGCGCCGCTTCATGTCGCCGATCATGTCATTGGTGCGGGCGAGAAGCTGTTTACGGCCATGTGTAAAGCGGGCGGGGAGGGGATCATCTCCAAGCGCATCGACGCGCCCTATCGCGGCGCGCGAACCCGCAACTGGCTCAAGATCAAATGCACGCTTCGGCAGGAGTTCGTGCTGATCGGCTGGAGCCGCAGCAGCGCCAAGGGGCGCCCGTTTGCTTCGCTACTGCTGGGCCAGCGGGAAGGGGAGGCGCTGGTCTACAAGGGCAAGGTCGGCACTGGCTTCGATGCGGCGACGATGGACGATCTCGCGGCCTGCTTCGCCACCCGCGCGCGCAAGAACCCGGCGGCCGAGGTGCCTCGGGCCGAGGCACGCGGCGCGCAGTGGATCAAGCCGGACCTGGTGGCCGAGGTGGCCTTTGCGGAATTTACCGGCGACGGCCGAGTTCGGCATGGCAGCTTCCTGGGGCTGCGTAGCGACAAGGATGCGGCCGCCGTGACGCCCGAAAAGAAAATCCCCGCACCCAAGGCGAAAAGCGAAGTGCCGATCTCCAACCGGGAGCGGGTGATTTTCCCCGAGAGCGGGCAGACCAAGGGCGATCTGGCCGATTATTATGCGGCGATCGCGCCGATCATGCTGCCTTTCGTGTCGGATCGGCCCATCAGCCTGGTGCGCTGCCCGCAGGGCCGGGCCAAGCAGTGCTTTTTCCAGAAGCATGATAGCGGCTCGTTCGGTGCCCATGTGCATCATGTGCCCATCCGCGAGAAGGATGGCGGCACGGAGGATTATCTCTACGTGCAGGACGCTGAGGGCCTGCTCGCCTGCGTGCAGATGGGGACCATCGAATTCCACGGCTGGGCCGCGCGGGCCAGCGATGTCGAGCATCCCGACAAGATGATCTTCGATCTCGATCCCGATGAGGCGCTAAATTTCTCGGAGATCATCCGCGCGGCCCGGGATATCCGCCGGCGGTTGGAGGATATCGGGCTGGTCAGCTTTGCCATGCTGTCCGGCGGCAAGGGCGTGCATGTGGTCGTTCCGCTCACGCCGGGGCATGATTGGGACACGCACAAGGATTTCTCGCATCGCTTCGCAGAGGCGATGAGCATGGCTGAGCCGGAGCGCTTCGTCGCCACGATGAGCAAGGCCAAGCGCAAGGGGCGCATCTTCATCGATTATCTGCGCAACCAGCGGGGCGGCACGGCGGTGGTGCCCTATTCGGCCCGCGCCCGCGCCGGCGCCCCCGTTGCGGTGCCGATCAGTTGGGAGGAGCTGGAGGATGCGAAGGACGCGCATCCGTTCAGCATCGCGGATGCGGAGGCCTTGATCGAACGGTCACGGGACAAGGCGCTGCGGGGCTGGGGATTGATGGCGCAGAGCTTGCCGGAGTTGTAAGCCTGTACCCTACCCGTTCGTGTCGAGCCCTTCGACTGCCCGCAGGCGGGCGCTCAGGATAAACTTCAGCTGCAAGCTGAAGTCGAGACACGCCAGCGCTACCCTCACGTGTCTCGACTACGCTCGACACGAACGGAAGAAGGGGAGTGAGGGCGTGCAGTTAACCCCTATTCGTGCCGAAGCGCGTCGATAGGATTCAGGGCCGCCGCCCTGCGAGCCGGGAAGAAGCCGAACACCACCCCGATCAGCGCGGAGATGCAGAAGGCAAAGACGTTGATCTGCGCGTCGAACGTCCACGGCACCTGCATCAAGGGCGTCGCCACGGCGATGGCGATCTGGGCCAACAGCAGGCCGATCGCGCCGCCGAGGCAGGAGAGCACCACCGCCTCCACAAGGAACTGCAGCAGCACCTCACGCTGCACCGCGCCGATGGCGAGGCGGATGCCGATTTCGCGGGTCCGTTCCGTCACGGAGACGAGCATGATGTTCATGATGCCGATGCCGCCGACCACAAGGCTGATGCCCGCCACCGCCGCGACGATGCGGGTGAGCAGCGTCGTGGTGCCGGTCAGCGTGTCGGAAATCTGGCGGGTGTCGAAAATGTTGAAGTCATCTTCCTTGCCGCCGGTGATCTTGCGCCGGTCCCGCAGCAGATCGGTGAGGGAGGCTTGCACCTGCTGGGTCGAATAGGCCTGATCGACGCCCACCATCAGCAGCCGGATGTCCGTCGTCCCGGTAAAGCGCCGCTGCACGGTCTTGATCGGCATGATGACGACATCGTCCTGATCGCCGCCGAAGCCCGCTTGTCCGCGCGTGCTCAGCGTGCCGACGATGTCGCAGCTGACATCGCCAATGCGGAAGCGCTTGCCGATGGCATCGTCGCCCCGGAAGAGGTTGCGCTGCACGGTCGAGCCGATGATGCACACGGCCTTGCCGGCGGTTTCCTCCGCGGGGATAAACATGCGCCCGGCACTCAGTGGCCAGGGCTGCACCTGGAAATAATCCATGGTCGTGCCGTTGATCGTCGTCGACCAATTGGCGCCCTCATAGATCGCCGTCGCGCTGGCCTGCGCCTGCGGTGCGACCGCGGTAACGCCCGCCACCTGCTGCTGAATGGCCGTTACGTCCGAGGGTTCGAACTCGGGCGGACGCGGCCCGCCGCCCCCCCGGCCGAAGCCTTGGCCGGGGCGCACCTGCAGGATGTTGGTGCCAAGCGCCGCGATCTGCTGCTGCACGGCGGCTGTCGTTGCCTTGCCCAGCGTCACCATGGTCACGACCGCCGCCACGCCGATGATGATGCCCAGCGTCGTCAGGAAGGAGCGCAGCTTGTGCCGCAGGATGGAGCGCAGCGCGAGGAGGAAGGTGGTGCCCAGCATCAGTGCATTGCCCTTTTGCCAGCGCCCTGTTCGATGCGGTCGACCAGCCCGTCCTTGAAATGCACGATGGTGCGGGCAAACTCGGCCATATCCGGCTCGTGCGTCACCATGAGCACGGTGATGCCCGCATCCCGATTGAGGCCGCGCAGCAGTTCCATGATCTCCACCGAACGCTCGCTGTCGAGATTGCCGGTGGGTTCGTCGGCCAGCAGCACATCGGGATTGGTGACGATGGCGCGCGCGATGGCGACGCGCTGTTGCTGACCGCCGGAGAGTTCGGCGGGCGTATGGTCCCACCATTTATCCAGCCCGACCTTCTCGAGCGCGCTCATCGCCGCCTCCCGCCGCGCATCCTTGGCATCGCCGCGATAGAGCAGCGGCAACTCGACATTTTCGAGCGCGGTCGTGCGGGCCAGCAGGTTGAAGCCCTGAAAGACGAAGCCGAGATATTTGCGGCGCAGCAGTGCCCGCTGATCCCGGTCCAGCGTTTCGACATGCACGCCCTTGAACATGAAGGCGCCCGAGGTCGGCACATCGAGGCAGCCGAGGATGTTCATCGCCGTCGACTTGCCGGAGCCGGACGGGCCCATGACTGCCACGAAATCGCCCTGTGCCACGTCGAGGTCGACGCCCTTGAGCGCCTGGAACGCCGTTGCGCCCTCGCCATAGACCTTGGTGATGCCGCGCAGGGAAATGAAGGCGTTATCGGCCACTGCTGGCGGCCCCGCTGAGCTGGCTGGTGATGACGTTCATGCCGGGCTTGAGGTCACCGGAGAGCACTTCGGTATGGAAGCCGTCGGTGTCGCCGGTGGTGATCTGCACCGCTTTCGGCTTGCCGTCGTCGCCCAGCACATAGACCTGCTGCTGCGCGCCGCGGCCCACGGTGACGCTGCGGTCATTGCCGCCGCCTCTGCGGCGCGGCCCCATCGAGAGCGCGCCGGTGATGCCGGACT
Source organism: Sphingobium sp. B11D3B (assembly GCF_025961735.1). NCBI lineage: Bacteria > Pseudomonadati > Pseudomonadota > Alphaproteobacteria > Sphingomonadales > Sphingobiaceae > Sphingobium > Sphingobium sp. B11D3B. The sequence continues at coordinate 471,322 of NZ_JAOQOF010000001.1, forward strand.
GCCCGCCGCCGGCCTGACTGCCGCCCTGCGCCTGCGGCGAGAAGCGCAGCGCCGCGTTGGGCACCAGCAGCACATCCTTCTTGTCGGACGTGACGATATCCGCCGTCGCGGTCATGCCGGGGCGCAGGTCGAGCTTCTCGTTATCGACGCTGAGGTCGGCGGCATAGGAGACGACCTGACCCGTGGTGCCGCTCGTGGACGTGCTCGACGTCGAGGATGCGCTGGCCGCGCTGGCCGAGAGATTGGAGCCGATGTCGACCCGTGTGATGACGGCCGGGAAGGTCCGCTCAGGGAAGGCATCCACGATGAACGTCGCCTTCTGGCCTTCCTTGACCGTGCCGACATCGGCTTCGTCAATGGCCACCTCCAGCTTCATCTTGGAGAGATCCTCGGCGATCACGAACAGGGTCGGCGTGTTGAACGAGGCCGCGACCGTTTGGCCGGGGTCGACCTGACGGGCGAGCACCACGCCAGCCACGGGCGAGCGGATGATCGCGCGGGCGCGCTGCGTCTGGTTCTGGGAAAGCGCGGCCTGGCTGGCGACGACATTGGCCTCGGCTACCCGCAGCGCAGCCTGCGCGCGCTGCACATTGGCGCGTCCGGTCTGCAACTCGGTCTTGGAGGGGACACGTCCGCCGGAAAGCCGGGCGACCTCTTCCAGCCGGGCAAGCTGCGCCTGCGATTCGGAGAGTGTTGCCTTGGCCTGCGCCACCTGCGCCTGATTGGCGGCAAGCTGGGCGCGGCCCTGACGGATCTGATCCTCGATCTGCTCGGGGTCGATCTCGGCCAGCGGCTGGCCCTGCGTCACGCGGTCGTTCACGTCCACCAGCACGCGCACCACCAGTCCGGAGAGCTGCGAGCCGACCGTCACCTGATTGGTCGGCGCCAGCTTGCCGGTCGCCGAGACAGTGGTGACGAGGTGGCTGCGCTGAACGGGCGCGGTCACATAGCCGGGCGCCTCTGCGTTGCCGAAGAAGCGCCAGGCGAGCAGGATGAGCAGCAGCGCGCCAGCGACGATGGCGACCCATTTGAAATGGCGGCGCCAGGCCGGCTGCGGCTTCACGCCGAGAAAATCATCGAGTTGCTGATCTGCCATGCTTGTGCTTCCGGTCATTGAGGCGCGGTCGGCGTGACGGTGGAATCCCACCCGCCACCCATTGCGGTGTAAAGAGCGATCAGGGCGGTTGCCTTGTCGGCGCGGGCCTGCACCAGGCCGTTGCGGGCCGAGATGAGCGATGCTTCCTGCGTGTTGAGCGTGGTGAAGTCAGTGAGCCCCGTGCGATACTGGTCCCGCGCGAGCAAAGCGGAGGTGTTGGCCGCATCGAAGGCGATGGCGAACTGTCGTTCCCGCTCACCGGCGGTGCGCAGCGCAACCAGCGCGTTCTCGACATCTTCCAGCGCGGTCAGCACGGTCGACCGATAGCTGGCGAAGGCGCCTTCCGCGCCAGCCTGGGCGGAGCGGATCTGCGCGCTGGTGCGGCCGCCATCGAAGATGAGCTGGCTGAGGCTCGCGAACAGGCTGCCGGTAATCGTATCGAGCACGCTGCCGATGCTGGTGGCGCCCGCGCTGAGGCTGCCGCCAATGCTGAGTGCCGGGAAAAGCTGCGCGCGCGAGACGCCGATCTGTGCGGTGGTGGCGGCGAGGTTTCGCTCGGCGGCGCGCACGTCGGGGCGCTGGCGCAGCACGTCGGCGGGGATGCCTGCGGCGATCTCCTCCGGTCCATGGGGGATGGGCTTGGGCGCTGCCAGCATCTGCTTGAGCGCGCCGGGTGCCTGTCCGGTCAACACGCCGATGCGGGAGACAGCGGCATTATACTGCTGCTCAATCTGTGGCACGCCGGCGGCAGTCTGTGCCCGGCTTGCCCGCGCCTGCTCGGCATCCAACGATGAGACCAGCCCGGCCTGCACGCGGAAGCCGGCGATCTCCAGATTATCGTCCTGAATCGCCAAGCTCGACCGCGCGTTCTCGATCTGCGCCTGATAGGCGCGCGCCAGCACATAATTGCGCGCGACCTCGCTCTGCACCGATAGCAGCACGGTCGCATAATCGAAGCCCGCGCCTTCATATTGCGCCCGACTGGCCGCCACGGAGCTGCGCACGCCGCCGAAGAGATCGAGCTGGTAGCTGGCGTCCAGCCCCAGCGAGAAGCTGTCAGTGCCGCCATCGCCAACGGTTACGACCGAGCCATCCGGCAGCGTCGTTGTCCTGTCGCCGCCCCGCAGCGGCTCGGTCCGGCGGTAACCGGCCGAGCCACTGGCCGAGGGGAGAAGGCTCGAGCGGCTGACCACCAGCGCCTCGCGCGCCTGCCGCAGCCGCGCCGTCGCTTGTGCGAGGTCGAGGTTGGATTGCGCTGCCTGCTCCACCAACTGGCCCAGCACCGGATCATCGAAGCTCAGCCACCAGCGGGTCAGGTCCGCCCGGTCCGGCGTTGCCGGCACGGACCACTGATCGGGCACCCCCAGAGCGGAGGCGCTTTTCGGCTCATAAGCGGGAGCCATGGTGCAGGATGGCAGCAGGACGATGCCCGATAGCAGCAGGAATGCGCGGTTCATGCCCGATGAATGGGTGAGCGCGCAATTTTCGTCCAGCCGCAAATTGTCACAAATTATACCGAGCGGATGGATTGCCGCTACGGAAAGCGGCACGGTGAGGCCTTATCTATTCCTTAAGATATTGATGGTTAAGGAAGTTGTTCGGTGAATGCGCGTCGGTTATCATGGCTGCAACAGGGCCGGATCGTCGATAGCGACGCACCAGGACGGAGCCCGATCTTCTTCGAGAGAACAGCATGATGAACGTGAGGCTTGGCGCTGCGGCGCTCGCATTGTCTTTGGTGTCGGTCCCCGCTTTGGCGACCTCGACCATTACCGACGGAATCAACAACCCAGCAGGCCAGTGGGCCGGCATCGATTATTGGGGCGTCCAGGTCTCCCAATTCTCGACGGTAGACCAGACATTCAGGTTCAATCTGCCCACCTACAGCAAGGTGGATCTGTTTCTGAGCGGTTCGCCGAAATTCCAGTTCACGGACATTTTGCTCAACGGCACGAGCATCGCCAGCAATCTGACGCCGGGCTGGTCGAATGCGCTGATCGGCTCCGGCTTTGCCGATGCCGGGTCGGTAACCCTGCAGTTCAAGGCGAACTACACCTGCCCCGATTGCTGGGGCGACTGGTTCGGCGGCTATGTGCAGGTGAGCGAGGCGGCCTATAATCCGCCGGTGACGCCGCCGGCCTCCAATCCCATTCCTGAGCCTGCGACCTGGGCGCTGATGCTCGGCGGTCTGGCGCTGGTGGGTCTTATGATGCGCCGCCGCAAGGTGTCGGTCAGCTTCGGCTGACCGTTTCGCCCGCAGCAAAAGGAAGAGAGGGCTGGACTTCCGGCCCTTTTTTCATGGGTCATGCCGGAGCGGGCGCGCGCCCTCTCCGGCAGCGATGGTCAGCACCAGCTTTTCCAGCACGACATTGTCGTCGATGCGCCAGATGCTGATCCGGTGCCGCCCGACCTCAACCGGGCCGAGATCGGCGGTCAGGCGTACGCTGTTGTCGATGACCGCCTCGGCCCAGCGCTGCTTGGCGGGCGTGTCCTGTGCGCCGCCCGTCGGCTCCAGCACGGCCCGCAAGACCGTGACCGGGCCATCGTCCAGAGACACGCCGAGCGCGACTCCGGCCTGTCCCATCGTGTCCAGCGTGGGGACGAGATAGGCCGTGATCTGGCCGGTCCCGGCCTGGGGGACGTCCACCTCATAATCGAGCGCGACCCCGTCGGCCGGCGTGGTCGCTGGACGACCTTGCGGAAGGGCCACCATCGCACTGCCGCCCTGGCCGAGATGAGCGATGGGCGTCCAGCGCAGGCCCTTGGCCTGGCGCGCGCGGGAGAAGTCGTTCGCCGCGATCGTGATGACGCGGGGGTCTGCAGGGCGGGGCGTGACGAAGAGGGGGGCGCCCTTCGTCGTGCCATCGCCGACCCGCGATATGCTGGGCATGCTCTGTTGGGTCGGCTGCTGCCAGATGACATAGCCGATGTGCACCTGCGCCATCATGCCATCCCACTTGCCGCCATTGAGCCTATGATAGTGCGCGGTCAGATCGGCATCGCGCTGGTAGTTCGTTTCCACCATGTCCGCGAAATAGTTGGCGCGCGGGTCGTTGCCCTGCGCCAGCCGCTTGTTCCACGCCGCGCCATAATAGAGCCGGTACAGATTGGCCATCGCGCTGATCGGTTAGGCGAGCAGCTGATCATAAGCATCGTGCTGCTCGGGGCGCAGCCGCGCCCGCGTGGCGAGCATCCGGCGTTCGAGCGCATCCCACTCACCGACCAGCGCCCCGAACACGCCCCCGTCCAGCGCGCGCGGGGTGACGTCGCCCAGCGGGAAGCTGTCCTGATCGATCAGTTCGGGTTTCCGCCGCGCGGCATATTGGCTGTAGGCCGTCATCATCGCAGCGATCGCCTCGGCCTGTTCGGGTCCGAATGTCGCCGCCGCCCAGCGCGCCGGATAAGCGGCCAGCGCCTGCGGCGTCATAGCCTCGGGATTCCAGGCCATCGTCAGAAAGAAGCTGAGCAGATATTCCATGGGCTTGATGTCGCCCACATTGACGATCCACATCGCCCGCGCATCACGCTGCCAGGCCAGGTCCATCTGCTGCCAGACCTTCTCGATCTGGTTGGTGTTCAGCCACTTATAGTTGCGCGGCACACCCACATAATCGAAGTGATAATAGACGCCATAGCCGCCGCTGCGGGGTTTCGCGGTCGGATCGGGCAGGCGGCGGATCTGGCCCCAATTGTCGTCCGCGAAGAGCAGGATGACATCGTCGGGCACCTGCATGCCATGGTCGTAATAATCCTGCACTTCCTTGTAGAGCGCCCAGACCTGCGGGGTCTTGTCGGCGCGCTGCCCGGTCACCTGCGCGATGATGGCGCGCTGGTCCGTCACGATCTGTTCGAGCAGCGGGATCGCGGTTCCTTCCGCCATAGCCTCGTCGCCATCGCCGCGCATCCCGATGGTAACGACGGACTCATAGCGCCCGCCATTCCCTTTCGACATCATGCGGGCGATGCCGCCGCGCCAGAATTCGCGCAGATTGTCGGCGTTGGTCGTGTAATCCCAGCGTCCGCCGGTCACGCCGCCTTCAGGATTGCGGTGCCACTCGTCCTGCGCCCGGAGCATCGGCTCGTGGTGGGAATTGCCCATCACCACGCCCATTTCATCGGCAAGGATCATGTTCTGCGGGTCGTCGGCGGCGAAAGCGCGCGGCGCCCACATCGCTGGCCAGAGATAATTGCCCTTCAAGCGCAGCAGCAGCTCGAAGACATGGGCGTACATCGCGGCGTTGAAGCCGCCGAACGTCTTTTCCGCCCAACTGCTCAGGCAGGGCGCCTCGTCGTTGATGAAGAACCCACGATAGCGCACCTTGGGCTGATCCCGCACCGGCGTGGCGGAGATCGACACATCCCGCCGCCGCGTGACCGGCACATCGGCAAACCAGTGCCATGGCGAGACGCCGATCTGCTCGGAGACATCATAGGTGCCGAACACGGCGCCGCGCCGATCTGATCCCACGATCACGAGAGCGCGCTCGATCCCCTTGGCCGGATGATCCACGACGATCCGCCGAAAGGCTTCCCAAACCCCCGCAAGATCACTCACGTCGATCTTTCCGGCGTCGACCAGACCGTCGATCAGCCGGCTTTGGCCCAGCACGCCGATGATGACAGCCACGGCGGAAGGCGCGCTCCTATAGCCTTTCGACACGCGCGCAGCCGTGCCGCACACCCGCCCAATATCTTCTGCGAATCGCGTGGCCACATGGCCCACCGCAGTGTCGGCTTCGCTATCGATTATCACCGCAGCCGGCACGCCGCTGCGGATCAGGGGGAAGGGCGCTCGCGCTCCCAATCCCACGTTCTGAGCGCGCGCGGCGAGCGGTGAACCGAGCAACGCGAGCGTTCCCGCAGCCGCGCCCCCCATCAGCCGTCGCCGCGTGACTCCGCTGGCTGCGTGCTCGCGCATGATCCGCTCCCTTCACTCTTCGTCTGCCTGCGACGCCTCAGCGCACCATCACGCGTTTTACTCCGACAAATAAAGTGCAAATAGTTGAGCCCGCTGTCAAATGCACCGTGCCGTTTTAATACGATTTTCAGTTGACCAGAGGCATGCCGGTGGCAGTGCTTCTGCGGTCATCAACTGGGCATGACGCCCGGACGCTCGCGCGGTCGGAGCGGGCCATATGCCAGGATTCCAGCCATTCTAGCGGGGTTTGGGCTTCAGCGCTCGACGCCGTTGGCGCAGGGAACTCTCCACCGCGGCCCCAAACGATCCATATTTTGCGTCAAATCGAGTGCCCGCAGCGCCGCCTAGCGCGCGATTTTTCCCACGCGGATGGCAATTGCTCCGCTCAAAAAAGGGTGTAAACGCTCTAAGGAGCAGAAGGTTGCACCGGCCTGTAAATGCTTCGGGGCGTCGACGGGGGACTTTACGTGATCAAAGATGTGATTGTCGGTTGGCGTCGCCGTTCCATGAGCCCCGTCTCCTATGCCAACCCTGTGGGCGATGCGCTCCAGGCGTCCGGCTCGCTGAGGGACTCGATCGTTCGATTAGCGGACGAAATTGCCGATTATAAGTGGGGCGGGGAGACTGCGCCAGAGGTCCCCAACGCGGCTGCCGACGCGCATCTTAATCAAGTGCAGCAGCGGCGCGTTTTTGGCGGACTGTCGCGCAGTTTTCATCCCGATGAGCGCTCGGATGCAATGCACCTGAGCGCCGACCTGAATTCTCTCGACGATCGCCGGACATCCATCGGCGCGCTTTGAGGCGAAATAGGGCGAGGTCACAACCACCCTCACATCCGTGAGGAAATGGTGCCGGATGCAGGATTTGAACCCGCGACCTTCGGTTTACAAAACCGCTGCACTACCACTGTGCTAATCCGGCAAGGTCGCAACTCCCTATGATTTCGCCGCGCGGGGGTCAATCCGCAATGCGGCTCGTCGGCAAGGTCATGGCCCGGTCTGCATCTCCAGTGCCCAGGCGCGCGCCGCCTCCAGCCGGGCAGTATTGGTCGCGCAGATCAGGGCGTCGGCGCGGTCAAAAAGGATGGGATCGCGACCGGATCGGTCAACAGGCTGGGCATCGCGGGGCGCGGGCAGGCCGGGGATAGTGGCAGCACAGGTAGCGGGCGCGGCTGGCAGGCGCACAACGCGATCACGATAAACAAGGGTAAGAGCCTCGCTCTTCTGTTCGGCAGCATCGTTGAGCCTCCTGTTGTGAACGCGTAGCGCGGCGACCTGCGCGTCGAAATCCGCCTGCGCCTTGTCCTGGGCGGCGCGATAATCCTGGCGGGCCTGTGCGAGTGCGGCCGCATGGCGTGCGCGCAGATGGTCGACCCGCATCCCCCATGCCAGCGAGAGAATAAGAGCGAGGGCGAGCGCGCCAGTGGCGCCGGGCCATCCTTGCAGCGTCACAGGTTGGTCAGGCAGAGCCGGCGCTCTGCCTCCCGCCGGTTGACCAGCCCCTGCACGCGCCGCCCATCGACCATCACCCAGAGCCGGAACGCGTCGCAGCCGCCCGGCCAATCGCCCGCGTTGAACCGCCGTGCGACCGTCGAGCGCGCAAAGGCCGCCTCGCCAATATTATAGGTGAGCGAGATGGCCGCCGCGAACTGATAGGGCCGATCCTTGAGCGCTGGCACGGCGCGCAGCACCGCGGGCGCCCAGTCGGCGGCCAGCGTTCGATCCAACATCGCCGCGCATTCGGCAGGCGTGTAACGCCGCATCGGCACGCGGGTCTCGCCGGTGCAGACCGTCCAAATGCCCGCGATGTCGCGATAAGGGTCGGTCCGTGTGCCTTCCCATTGCGCGATGAACGGTGCCGCGATCATGATGGCGAGGCCGATGAAAGCGCTGCCGACTGCGCCGCCCAGCAGCGTATCCCGCGCGTTCATTTGCTCAAACCCTTGAAGGCCGCGAACGCGGCGATCATCGAGGCGATGAAACCCGCCACCCATCGGCTCCAGCGCAGCCAGAGCTTCGCCGCGCGCCAGGCTTCGATCACTTCCATGGTCCGCTTCGTGTCCTGTTCGACCAGCGCAAGCCGTTCGGATGCGCGGCCGATTTCCTGCGCCTGCCGGTCGACCGTCTCGGCAAGGCTCTCCACCTTGCCGATCAGTTGATCCAGCTTCCGCGCGAGTTGCGGGCTGGTCATCTTGTCACCATGTCCTTTGCCTCGCCATCGCAGCGGTAGAGCGCGACGATATCCGCTTCATCGCCGTTGAGCGGCGCGGTCGGGCAGGTGTAGGTCGTGCCGCTGTAGCGCTCGCTGTTGAACACCGCCCATTCATCCAGCGCGCCGCCGGTGAGCCCGTATTCGCCGTTGTGGTTGCGGAGCGAATAGCCCGAGGCGGCCGGCACGATCGTCTCGCCGAACGCGGCATAGCTCTCGCGGGTACCGGGAAGGCCATCGGTGACGTTGGTCACATAGAGCGCCAGCCCTCCCGGCCCGGCCTGGCAGGCGACATGGTAGCGCTTGCCGGGCGCCAGCACGGTGGTGCCGGTGAGACCGCTCCAGACCCGCAGCTTGCCGGCGCCATCGATGGCGACAAAGCGGGAGCCGTTGCTTCCGAACCCGCCGAACAGGACCTGGATCGCGCCCGGGAGCGGGTCCGGGCAGGTGAAGAAGCCCTCCACGGTAATCGGCGCGAAGACCGGGCTGTAACTGCCGCGCGCGGTGCCGCCCGTCATCTGCTGGCCGAACGCCGCGCCACCGGTGCTGGCGGCATAGCTCGTGCTCGTCTCGGCCATGCTGAGCGGGCTGATCGGCGCGATGAAGCCGCTCGGCGGGGCATTGATCGCGCCGCCCGGCGTCGGCGCCGCGATGGCGATGGGGAGCGTGCTGCCCTGTACGATGCGGCCGGTGGTGATGCCGTCTCCATCGGTCCGGTCATCGCGGATCGTGTCGGTCGCCGCATTGGCCGGGCCGCTCGGGAAGTAGACCCAGAGATCGAGCTCATGCCCGGGGCCGGGATCGTTGGCGAGCGTGATCGCGAGCGTCGTGGCGTTCACTGCGCTGACCGAGGCGACCGGGAAGCGGTTATCGGTCGCATTGTTGGCCAGCGGGTTCACCCGGCCGCGTGGGAACACCCACAAGCGGTTCCCCGGCGTGCCGCTCAGCACGAGAGCGCTCTGGCCGACATTGCTCAGCGTAAGCGTGATCGTGGTGCCGGATCGGGTGGCGGACAGGGGCGCGGGGCCAAGGCCCGCGCTCGCGCCATAAGAACTGCGCAGCGCGCGATACAGGTGGCGCGCCATGGTCAGCGAGCCGGCCTGCGTCTGGTGGATGCCGTCGCTGCTCATCAGCGTATCGTCCATATGGACATAGGTGCCGCCATTGGCCGCGCACCAATCCTGCGCGCCCTTGCGGATGCGGCTCACCTGCCACGGCGTGCCCCAGCTGCGCACCAGCCCCATGGAGGGGATGGTCCAGACGAGGCGGGCGAAGGACGGCAGGCTGTTGAGCGCGGTCAGCTGGCTGAAGAGGGTGCTCAGGGCCTGGCCATAAGCCTTGGGCGGGATACCATAGAGGGCCTCGGTATGGCCCTGGCCCCAGACAAAGGCCTCGAAGCCATTGCCGGCCCGGTTCATCACCTCGGTGAGCGCCGTCCAGTTGCTCTGCCCGCTAAAGAAGCTGGCGATGGTGGTGCCGCCGACCGCATGGCCGACAACGCCGCAGTTGACGCCGGTCAGCGCAATCATGCGGTTGAGATATTCACCGACGCCGACGGAATTGGGGCCGGTGCTATTGCTCATATCAGCCGGCGTCTGCCATGGCATGGTGGCGGCGGCGGGATTGTAGGTGTTGCCATCCACATAGCGCGCCAGCACCGCGCTGTTGGCATCCGGCGCGATCCCAAGCGAGGCGAAGGTCGCCGTCGAATCGGTGGCCTGTCGCCCCAGCATCCGCACGGTGAGCGACTGACCCGCAAAGCCGGTCAGCATGCCCATGCCGACCTTGACGGTGCCCAGCTGCCAGGCGCCATCCGCGCCCTTCAGATCGACGAAGAACCAGCCAAGCCGCGCGTCCACGCCGGTTACGTCGACATAGGTGGCGCCGTTTGCGATCGTGCCGGCGGTCCACGGCCCCTGCAGGATCGTTGTTCCATCCTCGGCGGAGCGGATACGCACCCCGACCGTGCCGGTGGTGACGGTGCCGGACAGCGGCACGCGGATCGTGCCGGTGCCCTTGCCTTGGCCACCGCCGCTGTTGGTCGTGCGCTGGTAAATCCGCTTTTCTTCGTAGCTCGGGAACTGCGCCAGCGTGAAGCCTGCGCTGTAACTGGCTGCGACGAGCGTCGCAGCGACCGGCCCGACGGGGTCCGCATCGGCCGACCCACTGCCGCCGGCCCCGCTGGCCAGCTCGCGCAGGTTGATCATCGATCCCATATCGGCGGCAGCCAGCACATAGCTGTTCGCGGTGGCGCCTGCGATGGGTACGCCATCGCGCAGCCACTGCCAGCCCGTCGCCGCGCCGTTCACGATGATGCCGCCCAGAGCGGTGAGCATATCGCCGACGCGCGGAGGACTGGCGGCGCCGGTCATGGCGGGTCTGCTCGTCCAACTGGGGGCGGGCGTCGGGGTTGGTGTAGGCGTCGGCGTCGGGGAGACGCCAAGGGGCCGATGACGGCGCGCAGACCCTGCAGCGCCGAAACCAAATCCGGGACCGACCATCAAGCAAGGCCCACAATGTCGGCCGCGGTCGTGCCGCTGGCGCGGATGTAGCGAGCGCGGATGTCGAGGATCTGCCCTGACGCTACATTCTTGAGCACCACGTCCGTGCTGGAGCCCGCCGCGCGCAGCGTGATGGCGCCGCCTGTCCCGACATAGATGGCCTTGGGCAGAGGGTCGATTTCATTGGTGGCGTGGGGCGTGATGGCAAAGGCCTCGCGCGCTGGCTGGGTGAGGGAGTCGATCTGGGTTTCGAAGCGGTCGGCCATGTCCGTGCCCTTCCTGTGGCGAGTGCTGCGGCCGAATCGCCGCAACGCCCTTAAGCCACCGGAGAAGTGCTGTAGGACAGATTAAATTTACCTATCTGGTAAAATCACGGTGCTGGCGTCTTGTCCTTGAACAGGCACACATCGTTGATGATGCAGCGCCAGCATTCGGGCTTACGGGCTTTGCAGACATAGCGGCCATGCAGGATCAGCCAATGGTGGGCATCGCGCCGAAAGGGCTGGGGAACGCGCTTTTCCAGCCCGCTCTCGACGGCGAGCACGGTCTTCCCCGGCGCCAGCCCGGTGCGGTTGCCGACCCGGAAGATATGGGTATCGACCGCAAAGGTTTCCTCGCCGAATGCCGTGTTCATCACCACATTGGCGGTTTTGCGCCCCACGCCCGGCAGGGTGGTCAGCACGTCCCGGTCGCGCGGCACTTCGCCGCCGTAGGTCTCCACCAAGACCTGCGAGAGCGCGATGACGTTCTTGGCCTTGGTGTTGAAGAGGCCGATGGTCTTGATGTGTTCCTTGAGCGCCTCCTCGCCGAGCGCCACCATGTCCGCCGGCGTCTTCACCGTTTCGAACAGCCGCCGCGTCGCCTTGTTGACGCCCGCATCGGTCGCCTGCGCGGAGAGGACCACGGCCACCAGCAATTGGAAATCATTGCCATATTCCAGCTCGGTGCGAGGCTCGGGATTATGCTCCGCCAGCCGCGAGAATAGCGTAAAAATCTGATCGCGGTTGAGAATGCGCTGGCGGCTCAAAACCTAAAGCCCCAGCACATCCGCCATGGCATAGCGTCCCGGCGCCTTGCCGATCAGCCATTGCGCGGCCTTCACCGCACCACGGGCGAAGATGATGCGGCTCTCGGCCCGGTGACCCAGCTCGATCCGCTCTTGATCGGCGGCCAGCACCACAAGATGATCGCCTGCGACCGATCCCCCGCGCAGCGCCGCAAAACCGATGTCGCCGGCCTTGCGCGCGCCGGTGATCCCGTCGCGCCCCCGCGCGCTATGCTCGGCAAGGCTGATCCCGCGCCCGGCCGCTGCCGCTTCGCCCAGCAACAGCGCCGTGCCGGAAGGGGCATCCACCTTGTGGCGGTGATGCATTTCCAGAATTTCGATGTCCCAATCGTCGCCCAGTCGCGCGGCCGCTTCCCGGACGAGCGCAGCCAGCAGATTGACGCCGAGCGAGGTATTGCCCGTTTGCAGCACCGCGATGTGCGCCGACGCGCGGTCGATGGCGGCGTGATGGGCTGCTTCGAGGCCGGTCGTGCCGATCAGCATCGGCTTGCCCGCCGCGACGCAGGCATCGAGATGCGCCTGCAGCGCGCCGGGCACCGAGAAGTCGATCAGCACCTCGGCGCGGGCCGCAAGACCCATCGCATCGCTGGTGATCGCCGCGCCTTCTGCGCCGATGGTCCCGCCCGGCTGACTGTCCGTTCCGCCCGCCACCGCAATCCCGGCATCCGCCGCAACCCCCGCGATCGCCTGACCCATGCGCCCCCGCGCGCCAAAGATGCCGATCGCCGTCATGATGCTTGCGTCCTTCGCCCCAAATCTGTCTCATCGCGCCGATGCCAGACTCGAACGCACTTGTCATCCTCACCGGCGCCGGCATCTCGGCAGAAAGCGGCCTGGAGACCTTCCGCTCGGAAGATGGCCTGTGGGCACAGCATCGGATCGAGGATGTCTGCACGCCCGAAGCGCTGGCGCGCGATCCTGCATTGGTCCATCGCTTCTATGATATGCGTCGCGCCGCGTTGGACCGCGTTGAGCCCAATCCCGCGCATGAGGCGCTCGCCCGGCTGGAAGCGCATTGGCCCGGCGAGCTCCTGCTGGTCACGCAGAATGTCGATGATCTCCACGAGAGGGGCGGCTCGCGCAACCTCCTCCATATGCATGGCGCGTTGAACAGCGCGCTGTGCGCCGCCTGCGATTACCGTCTGCCGTGGACGGGTCCTCTCCCGCCTGCAGCGACGTGCCCCACCTGCGGCGCGCCCGCTCTGCGGCCCGACATCGTGTTTTTCGGCGAGATGCCTTATCAGATGGCGCGGATCGAAGCGGCGCTGGCCCGTGCCGATCTGTTCGTGTCGATCGGCACGTCGGGCGCTGTTTATCCAGCCGCCGGGTTCGTCCGCATGGCGCAGGCCTATGGCGCGCGGACGCTGGAGCTGAATCTCGAACCTTCAGAAGGCAGCGCCTGGTTCGATGAATCCCGCCTCGGCCCGGCGAGCCAGCTCGTGCCGGCATGGGTCGAGGAGATGCTGGCGTCCTGAACGCCGCTGCCCCGCGCTACCCTTGCGCCGGGCGGATTCGACTGCCAGATCAGACCGCATGACTGCCGATCCAAAAAATCCGCCGATGCGCGCCGCGATGATTCCGGTGACGCCGCTCCAGCAGAATTGCTCGCTCATCTGGTGCACCAAAACCATGCGGGGCGCGTTGGTCGATCCCGGCGGGGATCTGGCGCGGCTCAAGAAGGCGGTGGCGGATGCCGGCGTGACGCTGGAGAAGCTGCTCGTGACGCACGGTCATATCGATCATTGCGGGCAGGCCGGCGTGCTCGCCAAGGAATTGGGCCTGCCTATCGAGGGGCCCCATGAGGATGATCGCTTCTGGATCGCGCGGCTGGATGATGACGGCAAGCGCTGGGGCGTACCCGGCGAGCCGTTCGAGCCGACGCGCTGGCTGGTCGATGGGGACACGGTCACCGTCGGCGAGCTGGTGCTGGATGTCATCCATTGCCCCGGCCACACGCCGGGTCACGTCGTGTTTCATCATGGCCCGTCAAAGCTCGCCATTGTCGGCGATGTCCTCTTTCAGGGCTCCATCGGCCGCACCGATTTTCCGCTCGGCAATCATGAGGATCTGATTGCGTCGATCACGCGCAAGCTCTGGCCGCTGGGCGGTGAGACAATCTTCGTGCCGGGCCATGGCCAGCCAAGCAGCTTCGCCCATGAGCGGGCGAGCAACCCCTTTGTGGGCGACAGCGTCACGGGCGTGCGCGACTGACGGCGCGATACGGCGTTCCCGCCACGCAATGTCCGGTTCGGTCCCGCTAGCGCCCAGTTTGTCCAATGAATCGGTTGCACCATCAGGAAAAAGCGCTATAGGCGCTCACTCTCGCGAACGCCCGGCTCTCGGTTGGCCGCGGTCCTCTGTGGCCGCCAAGACGCCTTTGCAGGCGGCCAGGCAAGCGAACCCGTTATTGATGTTTTGCGTTTTTTAGACAGGTGCCCTCATGGCTGTCCCAAAGAGAAAAACTTCGCCGTCCAAGCGCGGCATGCGTCGCAGCCATGACTCGCTGCGCGTGGAATCCTATCAGGAATGCCCCAATTGTGGTGAGCTGAAGCGCCCCCACAATCTGTGCACCGCTTGCGGGCACTATAACGGCCGCGAAATCGTCGCGATCGGCGCCTGAGGCCCGACCGGGGAATCATGCTGTGAAGACGCCGCGGATCGCGATTGATGCGATGGGCGGTGACGAGGGCGTCCGCGTGATGATCGCGGGCGTCGCCTTGGCGCGTCGTCGGCATGAAGGGCTGCAATTCCTGCTCTTTGGTGATGAGACGCGGATTCGTGCCGCGCTCGCCAACCACCCCAATCTCTCGCAGGCCGCTGAAATCGTTCACACCGACAAGGTGGTGAACGCGGGCGACAAGCCCAGTCAGGCGATCCGCCAGTCCCGCCAGAGCTCCATGGGCTTGGCGATTCAGGCTGTGAAGAACGGCGACGCGCAGGCTGCCGTCTCCGCCGGGAATACCGGCGCTCTGATGGCAATCGCCAAGCTCGCCCTGCGCACGCTGCCGGGGATCGACCGGCCGGCCTTGGCTGCATTCCTGCCCACGCTGGGCGACAATGATGTCGTCATGCTCGATCTCGGTGCGAACACCGAGTGCGACGCGCGCAATCTCGTCGAATTCGCGGTCATGGGCGCCGCTTATGCCCGTGTCGTGCTCGATCTCGAGATGCCGCGCGTGCGCCTGCTCAACATCGGCACCGAGGATTTGAAGGGCACTGACGAAATTCGCGATGCCGCTGCGATACTTCGCAAGGGCATCGGCCTGCCGCTCCGCTTCGATGGCTTCATCGAGGGAGACAAGATCGGCTCGGGCGATGCGGATGTGATCGTCGCCGAGGGCTTTGCCGGCAATATCGCGCTCAAGACGGCCGAAGGCACCGCCCGGTTCGTAACCGACGTGCTGCGCCGTGCCTTTACCAGTTCGTTGCGCTCCAAGGCCGGTTTCCTGCTCTCCAAGCCGGCGCTGCACCTGCTCAAGGTGCATCTTGATCCCAACAATCATAATGGCGCCGTCTTCCTCGGCCTCAACGGCATGGTGGTGAAGAGCCACGGCAGTGCCGACGAAAAGGGCATCGCCAACGCCGTCCACGTCGCCGCGCGGCTGGTGGAGGAAGATCTGAGTGCCCGCATCGCGCAGGACATCGCCCGCGTTGGGCCTATTGGAAAAGAGGAACTGGTCGCCAAATGACCTTGCGGTCCGTGATCGAAGGGACCGGGTCCGCCCTGCCCCGGCGCCGTGTCGACAATCATGAGTTGGCGCAGACAGTGGACACGAGCGACGAGTGGATCGTCGAGCGGACCGGCATTCATGCTCGCCATTTGGCCGGGGAGGGCGAAACGACCTCCACGCTCGCGGTCGAGGCGGCGCGCAAGGCTTTGCAGGCGGCAAATGTCCCGGCCACCGAGGTCGATCTCATCATTCTGGCGACCACGACGCCCGATCAGACCTTCCCGGCGACTGCCACGCGCGTTCAGACCGGTCTTGGCATCAATGATTGCGTCGCATTCGACGTGGCAGCGGTATGCTCGGGCTTTCTGTACGCGCTGACTGTCGCGGACAACATGATCCGTGGTGGCGCGGCAAAGACCGCGCTGGTGATCGGCTCGGAGACGATGAGCCGGCTGCTCGACTGGGAAGATCGCGGCACCTGCGTGCTGTTCGGCGATGGTGCGGGCGCCGTGCTGCTGCGCGGGCAGGATACCGATGAGGAGACCGGGCGGGGCATTCTCGCCAGTCGCCTCCACGCCGATGGCCGGCATAACTGCCTGCTCCATACCGACGGCGGCGTCTCGACCACCGGAACGGTCGGCAAGTTGCGGATGAAGGGGCAGGACGTCTTCCGCCACGCGGTCGTCAACCTTGCGCAGGTTCTCCGCGAAGTGCTGGAGGCGGCCGATATCGCTGTCGAGGATATTGACTGGGTAGTCCCGCATCAGGCCAATGCCCGCATTCTCGATGCCACGGCGCGCAAGCTGGGGCTGGAGGCGGAGCGGGTGATCGTCACCGTCGATCAGCATGCCAATACCTCGGCCGCGTCGGTCCCGTTGGCGCTCGATACCGCCGTGCGGGACGGGCGCATCAAGCGGGGCGATCTTCTCGTGCTGGAAGCGATGGGCGGCGGCTTCACCTGGGGCGCGAGTGCCCTGCGGTTTTAGCCCGTGTTCTGATAATCTTATTTTTCAATAATATCGCGAAATAACTGCGGCTTGTTTCGATTCTTGCCGATTGCATTGTAAGAGTTTCTGCCGCAGAGACGGCGATGTGGCCTGTTGGGGGACAGGGCGCGCTTGGTTTCGTTATTTGGGGGCGAAATGAGTTCAGAAGAAACGTTGACCCGCGCTGAGATCGCTGATCGGCTCAACCGCCAGATCGGCCTCTCGCGGTCTGAATCCGCGCAGATTGTCGAGCAGGTGCTCGACCTTGTGAGTGAGGCACTTGAGCAAGGCGAGAATGTCAAAATTTCCGGTTTTGGGACGTTCGTGCTGCGCGACAAGAACGAGCGCGTCGGGCGCAATCCGAAAACCGGCGTCGAGGTGCCGATCACGCCGCGGCGGGTTCTCACCTTCCGGCCGAGCCAGACGCTGCGCGAACGCGTCGCCGGCGCCTGAATATCTCACGGCTGACTGTCGCGTGATGGGCTCGTGCGGTCGGTCGCGGATTGACCCGCGCGCGTATCTCGTTGCAGAATAAGGCATGGCCAAAGATGACGGCGCGTTTCTGACGATTGGAGAGCTTGCTCGTGAACTGGGCGTGGCGCAGCATATCTTGCGCTACTGGGAGACCCGGTTCCCGCAGCTTCGTCCGCTCCAGCGTTCTGGTAATCGCCGCTATTATCGGCCGGCGGACGTGGAACTTGCGCGTCGGATTCATCGACTGTTGAATGAGGAAGGCTTTACTGTGCCAGGTGCGCAGCGGGCCTTGGCCGGCGTGCGCAAGGCGGCGTCGGCGCCTCCCCTCCCTGAGGCAGACGCAGCGCAACCCGCGGAGCGGCTCGTGCAAGGGCCTGCGCTTGCGGCGAGCGACGGGCGTTCCAGTCTGGCACGGACGGCAATGGACGACCTGTTTTCAGGGACGGCCGTCGATCAGCCGGTTCGCCCGCGCGCGCCAGCCTCGCCGGACATCTCCACGGTGATTGCAAGGCTGAGGGTGATCCGCAACAATCTCGAAGAGGCGCTCAACCCCGGTTGAGCGGCCTGTCTGCGCTTCCGACTCAGCGCTGGTCCGGCCCCAGACTCGGATCCAGATCGCGTGGCCGTACAAAGGTTTCAAGCGTCGCCGCATCAGCGAATCCGCTGGCCAGGTCAGCCCAGTCCGCCACATCGAAGGTCAGCACGGCCATGGCGGCGGTCGGAAATTTCGTTTCGACGGATGCGCGCAGTCCGGCCAGCCGCTCTTGGCCGCTGGCCGTCAGGATGAAATCCTCAAGACCGGGACTGTGGGCGGCCAACAGAACCGAGGCCCGGTCCGGCGCGGTTTCGCTCAACACCTCTGCTATGGTTCCGGCAGAAGCCAGATAGAGCCGCATGTCCCGCATGGGTTCGGGGCAGGGGCCATAAGCGTCGCGAAAACGTGCCAATGTCTGCGTCACGCGGACGGCGGGCGATGCGATGATCGTCTCGAAGGTCACGCCGTGACCGGCGGCCCATTGGCCCATCACGGCGGCCGCGCGTTCGCCGCGGCCGTTCAGTCCGCGGTCGAAGTCGCGCAGCGCGGCATCGCTCCAGTCGGACTTGGCATGACGCAGAACGATAACCGTCTTCATTCCTTGGTGGACACCCTAGTCTCATAAGATCCGTCCAGCGGTCTCTGCCCGATATCGGCCGAGGAACCAAGGCGGGAGCGCACGCGAGCGATGGCTTCATCGAGCGGAATGCGCAGGATGGGGACATCGGGTGGAAAAGCACTCAACAATCGGCTGGGCATGGCCGAGGAGAGCATCACGAACTGGCCGCTGTCGTCACCCCGGCGGATCAGCCGCCCGAATGCCTGGGCGAGGCGGGCGCGGACCAGCCGATCATCATAGGCGGTCGGCTCACCACTGGCTTGCCGCCGCGTCGCGTGGAGGACCGAGGGTTTGGCCCAGGGCACGCCTTCCATCACCACCAGCCGCAGCGAATCGCCCGGCACGTCGATGCCGTCACGCAGCGCGTCCGTACCGAGCAGGGAAGCGCGGGGATCGTCCCGGAACATGTCGATCAGGGTTGCGGGGTCGAACGGGTCGACATGCTGCGCATAGAGCGGCAGCCCGGCCCGGGCGAGCCGATCGGCAATGCGCTTTTGCACGGAGCGCAGCCGGCGGATCGCCGTAAACAGTCCCAGCGTCCCGCCGCCCGCCGCCTCGATCAGCCGCGCATAGGCACCGGCCAGCGCGGGTAGGTCGCCGCGCTTGATGTCGGTGACGATCAGCACTTCGCTCTGTCGCGCATAGTCGAAGGGGCTGGCCGCCTCGAACCACTGCGGCGCGCGGCCGAGGTGCACCGCGCCCGATCGCTCGACGGCCGTCTGGGTATCGCCGCCGGCCCGCAGCGTCGCCGACGTGACGAGCACGCCATGGGCCGGGCGCATCACCGTCTCGGCCAGCGGCTTGGTCGGGTCCAGCCAGTGGCGGTGCAGGCCGATATCATATTCCTTGCCCTCGACGCGGTCCACCGCCAGCCAGTCGACAAAGGCCGGCTCCGGCGGCCCGCCGACGCGCAGCAGGAGCGCAATCCAGGCGCGCAGCAGATCACACCGCCAGCCAAGGGCGGAAATCGCGCCATCGATGCGCGCGCGCGCCGGGCCGTCCAGCCAGTCCGGCGCAAGCTCAATCACCGCAACGAGGCGCTTGCCCAGCCGCTGGAGCGGCCCCAGCAGTGCCTCCAGCGCGCGCGCGGCATCGGTCGCAGCATCGATCAGTGCGCCGTCCGCTTCGCTCAGGTCCACTTCCAGCCCATAGCCCGGGTCGGTGTCGCGTCCGTCCCGTTCGGCGCGGGCGTAGACGGTGTCGCGCACGGCGGCGAGCACCGCCTCGATAGCACCCTCGGCGCCGTGCTCGACGACGCGGCGGAGCCAGTCCTCGCCCGGCAGGGCGCGGGCGGCTTCGCGTGCCGCGTCGATGGCCTCGGCGCCTTCCTCGTCATAGCTCGCGACATCGGAGAGGCGGGCGGCGAGGCCGCGCCGGCGCCCCTTGCGCTCGCTTTCCGGCCCCATGATCCAGCGCCGCAGTTCGATCGCCTCGCGCCCGGTCAGTGCCGCGCCGAAGGTCGAGTCCGCCGCATCGAACAGATGGTGCCCCTCGTCGAAGACGATCCGGGTCGGCGTACCCTGCGCTTCCCGCCCGCGCGCAGCGTTGATCATCACCAGCGCGTGATTGGCGATTACAAGGTCCGCATTCTGGCTGGCGCGGGTCGCCCGTTCGATGAAGCAGGTGCGGAAATGCGGGCAGCCTGCATAGATGCACTCGCCGCGCCGATCGGTGAGCGCGGTCGCACCCGCGCGGCGGAACATGGCCATCAGCCAGCCCGGCAGATCGCCCCCGACCATATCCCCGTCGCGCGTATAGCCCGCCCAGCGCGCCACGAACTGCGCCAGCACCGCCGCGCGCCCGGCGAAGCCGCCCTGCAGGGCATCTTCCAGGTTGAGCAGGCAGAGATAATTCTCACGCCCCTTGCGAATGACGACATGGCGGCGGAAGGCGGCATCGTCCGGATAATGGCGCCGGGTTTCGCGGTCGAGCTGGCGCTGCAGGGCCTTGGTGTAGGTCGCGATCCACACCGTCCCGCCGGATTGCTCGGCCCACAGCGTCGCGGGTGCGAGATAGCCGAGCGTCTTGCCGATGCCTGTGCCCGCCTGCGCCAGCACCACATTGGGCGTGTCCTCACGCGGCCGGGGCGCGAAGCTGCCGGACGCGGCGGCGGCGAAATCCCGCTGGCCCTGCCGCGTTTCGGCACCGCTGCCGGTCAGGCTACGCAGGCGCGCCAGCACATCCGCCTCGTCGAGGGTCACCGGGCGCGGGGCAGGGCGGGGTGCCTGCTCCTCCCATTGCGGCAGGCGCGTGAACAGCCATCGCTCGGCCTCAGCCGGTTGGCGAATGCGCGGGCGCAGCAGCGGCGCCCAACTCCAGCGCAACCGCTCAAGCTGATTGAGGCTGGTCCAGGCGCCTTCACGTTCCGCCCAGTCGGCCCGCTCAGTCCAGCCGAGCATGGAGCTGGCAATCTGCGGGATGAGCCGGGCCGCCTCGGCATCGCTGGCCGGCGGCGCGAGGCCCACGGCCCGGGCGAGCCCCGCAACTGTGGGAATCACGAACTGGGCGGGGAAGAGGAAGGCAAATAGCTCCAGCAGGTCGAGGCCAGAGAGATCCGCATAGCCCAGTCGCGATCCCAGCAAGGGCGCATTGACCAGCAGGAGCGGCGTATCCGCGGCGCGCGCAAGGGCCTGTCCGCGACCAAGCCCGATGGTCTGCTCGCCGCTGCCGTCGGTCAGCCAGATGCCGGCATGGCTGGCATGGAGCGCCGGTGGCAGGCCCGGCAGGATCGGATCGGATGGGGACACCCAGCAGCCATAGCGTGCTTGGTCCATAAGGGGAACGCGCCGTTCGGTTATTTTACCGCATAACCGCCGGCCGGGGGTGGGGCTCAGCGCCCTAGTCGGTCCCGGAGGTGTCGCAGCGCACGTTCGATCGCCCCATGGTCGAGCGCGCCGCCGACGGACAGGCGCATATGCGTGGACGCGCCATCTTCAACGGCGAACGCACTGCCGGCCACGGCAGAAAGGCCCATGCCGCCCAGAACACCGATCAGCGCGTCGATATCCGGCGCCCGTCCGCTGGTATCGCGCAGGTCCAGCCAGAGATGGTAACCCTCGGGCTGCATCCGGTAGGGCAGGCCGCCGAGATGGCGCGTCACGAGCCGGTGCCGCGTGACCGCTTCCGCCCGCACGCCATCGATCAGCGCACCGAACAGCCCCTCGCGCAGCCAGTGGCTGACCAGAGCGACGTTCAGCGGCGGCGCCATCACGGCACTGTCGCCCAGCGCCGCGCCAAATTGCAGATTCTGCTCTGCGGAGGGCGCGCGAACATGCGCGACGCGCAAGACCGGCGAGATGAGCTTGGACGTGCCGGCGATATACCAGCTCTGCGCCGGGATCAGCGCCGCGCAGGGCGGATGGGCGGCGCGGCAGAGCTGCCCATAGGCGTCGTCCTCGATCAGTGTCGCGCCATGGGTGACGATGACGGCGGCAATTTCCTCCCGGCGCCGCAATCCCATGGTGATGCAGGTGGGATTGTCATTGGTCGGCGTGAGATAGACGGCGCGCGCGCCCCCGCGCAGGGCTGCGTCCAGCGCATCCGGTATCAGCCCCTCATCATCGACATTGACGGGCGTCAGCACCAGACCCCGTCGCCGCGCCAGCGCGATCATGCCGGGATAGACGAACGGCGCGCAGCACAGGCGGTCGCCCGGCTCCAAAATGCTGTGGACCAGCCCGTGCAGGGCATGTTGGGCGCCCGCCGTGATCGCGATCTGGTCCGCCTCGCTCGGTAAGCCCGCCGCCGCCAGCCGCTCGGCCCCTTGCGCGCGGTCCGCGATGTTGCCGAGGCTCGGCTGATACTGGAGGATCGGGGAATGGCGGCCGGCACGCAGCAGGCTGGCCATGCCATTGTGGATCGCCTGTGGCAGCAGGTTGAAGCCCGGTTGCGGTGGTACATTCATGCCTCGGTCGCTCGCGGTTTCGCCAAAGCGGGGCAGGGCGATGTCGTTGCGCACGAAGCTGCCGAGCTTCCCGGCGCCTTCGATCAGCCCGGCCTCGCGCACCAGCGTGTAGGCGCGGGTGACCGTCGTCAGGTCCACGCCGAGCTGGGCCGCCAGATCGCGCTGCGCGGGGAGACGTTCGCCCGGTCGCAACTCGCCGGAGTGGATCGCGCCGCGGAGGGCATCGGCAATGGCCGCATATTTTGGCCCGTGGTCGGCGCGGAGATTCTCGGCGCGGATCAGGGCAACCCAGTTCTGCATGGCAAGCGCCCGCTTTATGTATGGTAGGATGATGCCTACATATCGCCTATCTGATTGCCAAAGGAAATGGAGCAATCGCCGTGTCGAACCTGACCACGCAAGAGCAAGAAAACGGGCCTCGGCATGACCCCGTGCGCACCGGGTTGCGCGGCCGCTGCCCACGCTGCGCGCAGGGCCGGCTATTTAAGGGATTCCTGACCATCCGCGACTCCTGTGAGGTCTGCGGACTCTCATATGATTATGCCGAGCCCGCCGATGGCCCCGCTTTCTTCGTGATCTGCTTCGCCTGCGTGCCTGCGGTCGTTTTCGCCCTCGTGCTGCAGGTAAAGGCCGATCCGCCGCTGTGGCTGCATTTGGTCACCACCCTGCCGCTGGTGCTCGCCACCTGCATCCTGCCGTTGCGGCCGCTCAAGGGCTGGCTGATCTGCAGCCAGTATTTCTTCAAGGCGCGGGAAGGGCGGGTGTCGCAACCTTGGCGCCCTTATGGCGCGGATGGTCCGCTGGTGGCGCCTTCGGGCGACCGGCCGTGACGGCTGCGCCCATCGATCTGGCCCGCAAGGCCGCAGCGCAGCATCTGCGCGACAGCGGCTTTGCCGAAGAGGCTCAGCGGGTCGCGACGGGCGCGGGCGATGATTTCGTGGAAGTCCGGCTCGCGCTTGCCCTGCTCAAGATTCTTCAGCCCGAGTCCGGCCCCCCGGTCCGGCGCAACGGCCGGCGGCTCGTCGGCGAGGAATGTTGAGGTAAAAGACGGAATTCAGGCGAGGCGGCGCCCAAAACCGCGAATTGGGCTAGCGCTCGCATCCGCGAAGGCCGCACTTTCCGCGAAAAGGGCCGATCGGGCCAGTTCGAGATGCTGATAGAGCGCGCCATCCCTTAGCGGGAAAATGAATCGGCAGCCGGTGCGGTCAACCTCATGCCAGATGGACTGGGCATAGATCGTCTCGCTCATATAATCGATCTGGAAGCGTGTGCCTTCGCTCAGGCTGCATCCTGAAATCAGGCCGCCGTCCTCGGTCAGGTCCACCAAAGTGCCCTCCTGCACATCGAGCACGGTTGTTATGATAACAGGAACTTGGACGCAGACGCGCTGCGGCCGGTCGATCTTATGGTCCACGGTGAGACTCCCACACAAGCCCACCCGATTCTCCCCTCCCCAGGGGCTTTGCGTCTCCGGCGGACGTTCACGATGTCTTACACCAATTGGTAAAATTTTCGTTTCGTCGCATTTCTGTTTTTTGCTCTCCGGCCTTTTTGGTTGTTGCGCGCGCGCTCTTGGCGCTAGAGGCTCGCCGCATGACTGATGCTGATTATGCCGCTCAACTGCGGGAGGCCGCGAAGGTCTCCAAGGCCTGGCCCTATGAAGAAGCGCGCAAGCTGCTCAAGCGCTATCCGCAGGGCAAGCCGAGCGGTGCGCCGATGCTGTTCGAGACCGGCTATGGCCCCTCGGGCCTGCCGCATATCGGCACGTTCAACGAGGTGCAGCGCACCACCATGGTCCGCCACGCCTATGAGGAAATCACCGGCGCGCCCACGCGGCTCATTGCGTTCAGCGATGATATGGACGGGCTGCGCAAGGTGCCGGACAACGTCCCCAATCAGGCAATGCTGACCGAACATCTCGGCCGACCGCTCACCCAGGTGCCCGATCCGTTCGAGAAATATGAGAGCTTCGCGCATCACAATAACGCGATGCTGCGCGCATTCCTCGATCGCTACGGGTTCGATTACGAATTCGTCTCCTCGACGGACATGTATCGCGGGGGCCAGTTCGATGACGCCCTGCGCAATGTGCTGCGCAACTATCAGGCGATCATGGACATCATGCTCCCCACGCTGCGCAAGGAGCGGCAGGCAACCTATTCGCCGGTGCTACCGATCAGCGCCAAGAGCGGCATCGTGCTGCAGGTGCCGGTCGAGGTGGTCGATGCCGATGCCGGGATCGTCCGCTTCGAGGATGAGGGCGAGACGATCGAACAGAGCATCCTCTCCGGCGGCGCCAAGCTGCAGTGGAAGGTCGACTGGGCGATGCGCTGGGTAGCGCTCGGCGTCGATTATGAGATGGCCGGCAAGGATCTGATCGACAGCGTCACGCAAAGCTCAAAGATCGCCCGTGCGCTCGGCGGACGTCCGCCCGAGGGCTTCAATTACGAGATGTTCCTGGACGAGAAGGGGGAGAAGATCTCCAAGTCCAAGGGCAATGGCCTCAGCATCGAGCAGTGGCTGACCTATGGCTCGGAAGAGAGTCTGGCCTTCTATATATATCGCGAGCCCAAGGCGGCCAAGTCGCTGCACATCGGTGTCATTCCGCGCGCGGTCGATGATTATGAGCAGTTCCGCTCGGCCTATGCGACGCAAGCCGTGGACAAGCGCCTCGGCAATCCCGTCCACCACGTCCATGGCGGGCAGGTGGCGGACGATCCGCTGCCGGTCACCTATGGCCTGCTGCTCAATCTGGTCGGCGTCATGGGCGCCGATGCGACCGAGCATCAGGTGTGGGCCTATCTGCGCAATTACGCGCCCGATGCCTCGGTGGAGCGCTATCCGCGCGTCGCGGGCCTCGTGCGCAATGCGCTGGCCTATAATCGCGATTTCGTCGCGCCCACGCTCAAGCGCCGCGCGCCGGAGCCCAACGAAGCGCTGGCCCTGCGCGAACTGGATGCCCAGCTCGCCGCTTTGCCGGACGACGCCTCGGCCGAAGACATCCAGAATATCGTCTACGAAATCGGCAAGGACCCGCATTACGGCTTCGAGCAGCTGCGCGACTGGTTCAAGGCACTCTATGAGACCTTGCTCGGCGCCCAGCAGGGGCCGCGCATGGGCAGCTTCATCGCACTTTATGGCATTGCAAACAGCCGCAAGCTGATTGCCCAGGCGCTGGATTTGGCAGCCGCATAATCGGTAGAACGGGGGTGAGCTACCCTCCAACGTTCCCCGAGTTCAGCAGCCGCATCGGTTCTCGGGACGATGCGGCTGCAATTGTGCGGACCGGATGGCCGCCACCGCAGCGACGGTCTGGTGAAAGAGGAAATGCGTGACATCGCAGGGCAGCGTCTCGCGCAGCAGGCGCGTGGCCTCCGCCTCGTCGCCCTGGATCGCCGTCAGCGCCAGATCGCCAAGCAGCGCCTCGTCAGGGCTGAGCGACATTGCGCAGGGGCGATGCACGAGGAAATGCTCGGGCCAGCCCTCCTGCAATCCCCGCACGAGCAGAATGACGCGCCGGGCGGCATCCATGGACCGCAAGCGGACGGCGAGGTCCGGCACGGGATCACGGCCTGACTGGCCGTAGATAATGCACAGCCGCGCGGCCATGATGAGGTGCATGGCCGTCAACGGAAAGGACCGCAGGTCCCGAAAGGCGAAAAGAGCGGATAAATCCCTGGTCATGGCGACCCCTTCCTTCAGAATGAAGGCTGGTAGGATATGCTATTGCGAACGAATTGCAATAGTGATTGAGGCCGATGTCGGGGTCAATCCCGGTGGCTCTCGCTTGGGCGGGGCCACCGGGTGCACACAGGGCGCAGCCGATTACCGAGCCTTGGCGTGGGCAATCCAATCGTCGATCTTGCGCTCCAGCACGCTCATCGGCAGCGCGCCGGTCATCAGCACCTGATCGTGGAAGGCCTTGACGTCGAACCGGTCGCCAAGCGCCGCCTGCGCCTTCTTCTTCAGCCGCTGGATGGTCAGCGCGCCGATCTTGTAGGAGAGGGCCTGCGCCGGCATGGCGATGTACCGCTCGACCTCGGCGGTGGCGTCCGTCTTCCCCATTGAGCTGTTATCCAGCATGTATGCAATGGCCTGATCGCGGGTCCAGCCTTTGGAATGGATGCCGGTATCCACCACCAGCCGCATCGCGCGAAGCATCTCGTCGTCAAGATGGCCCATGCGCTGATAGGGGTCTTTGAACAGGCCGAAATCGTAGCCCAGCGTCTCGGCATACAGCGCCCAGCCTTCGACATAGGCGGTGTTGCCGCCGAAGCGAATGAAGTCGGGCAGGCTTGCATTTTCCTGCGCGAGGCTGATCTGGAAGTGATGGCCCGGCGCGCCTTCGTGCAGATAGAGCGTCGTCATCCCCGGAATGCTGCGGGACGGCAGGTCATAGGCGTTGAAGTAGAAGACCCCCGGGCGCGTGCCATCGGGCGTGCCATTCTCATAGGAGCCGCCCGCCTCGAACTTCTCGCGGAATTCGGGATAGGGTCGGATTTCCAGCTTCGCCTTGGGCAGCGTCGAGAACTGGCTCGGCACCTTCTCATCGACGATCTTGCCGATGCGGTAGAATTCCTCCGTCATCCATTCGCGTGATTTGGGGTGAAATTCCGGGGCCTCGCGCAAATGGGTAAAGAAAGCGCCGAGCGTGCCTTTGAATCCCACCTCGTCCCGCACCTGCTCCATCTCACTGCGGATGCGCGCAACCTCCGAAAGGCCGAGGTTGTGGATATAATCCGGCGTGAGCGGCAGCGTCGTCATGCTCTTGACCAGCGCGGCATAAAGCTCAGCGCCACCTTTCATGGCGCTGAGGCCAACGCCCTCGCGTGCCACCGGCAGATAGTCCGCTTTCAGGAAGTCGCGCAGCCGCTTCTGGGCGGGGTTGATCTCGTTGATCAGCGCATCCCGATAAGCCTTGGTCAACCGCTGCCGGTCAGCCGGCGCGATGTCCTCGGGAAAATCCTTCACCGGCTGGTAGAAAGGCGATTCGTCCACCGGCTGGGCCAGCAGGGCGTCGAGCTGCGAGATCGTATTGCCGATGGTCAGCTTCGTCTCGACAACGCCGCTCGCCATGCCCTGGCGGAAGCGGCCGATCGCGCGGTCGAGATAGCGCACATAGTCCTTGTGGCGCTTGAGGTTGTTCTCATAGTCGGCGAGCGTCTTGAACGGCGCCGCGCCCTTGCCGGACGACAAGGTCGGGTAGAAGGTGTGCAGCCCCGTGAAATGATTGATCGGGATGACCGCGCTAATATTGACCAGCGGCGGGCTGAGCTTCGTCAGCTTGTCCTGCACTTCCCACTCGAACACGTCATAGGCGATCTTGTTCTGGGCGTTCAGCCGGTCGCGGTTGATTGCGTGGAGAGCGGCGAGATTGTCCTGCGCGATTTTGCGCTCGGTCGCGAAATAGGCGTCGCTGATATAATCGCCCATGCGGTCGGCATGGCGCATATCACCCCGGAACAGCGCATCGAGCGGGTTGTTGGCGAGCGTGGCCTCATTGGCGCGGGCGAAGAGCGCGGTCAGGCGCTGATCCTCGCTCGAGGCAGTCTGTCCGGCAGGTTGCGCCGCAGGCGTTTGGGCCAGCAATGGCGTGGCGGAAGCGGTGGCGGCAAGCAGCAACGAGAGGCTGCGGGTAAAGCGCTGGGCGCGGAACATGGGAAATCCTTTCCGGGAAGGTCGATCGGGGGATCGCATGCATCGATGCGTAGCGCCGCGCGCCGTTCATCACAACGCTCGACCGGCTCGTTTCGTCGCGGGGAAGCATGCTTAGGCGCATAGAAAGGGCCGCGCCGAATGTCGGCGCGGCCCTCTTCATTCTTATCCCGAAAAGGGACGCGTGGTCAGCGGTAACGGAAGGCGTTGTGAATCACCTTCACGACCCTGCCGGTGCGCGTATTCACGAGCAGTGCGTCGTCATAATGGCGTACCCAGACCTGGTTCGCACGGGGGGCATCCCAGTGGAAGCGACGCCAGTCATTCACGACATAGTTGCGGCCGTAATAGACGGGCCGGATGGTGACGCCTGCTTTGAAGCTCTGATATTTGAACGGGGCCGCACGCCACGGGCGCTCGCGATTATAGTCGCGCACCTCGCGCCGATAGTCCCAGCGAGCGTCGCGCAGGTCACGCTTGGCATCGCGAACATCGCGACGGGCGTCGTTCACGTCGCGACGAGCTTCCCGCACATCCTGCCGGTCCTGGGCATGATAGGGCTGGGCCATCGCGGTGGTGGGGATGAGGGTGAGGGCTGCAAGCCCGCCGAGCAGAAACTTTTTCATCATGTGACACTCCTTTCAGTGCCGGCCAGGCGCCTCATTCTGCGGCCTTGGTCGCCTGATCCTTATCGGCTCGACGGGCTGAATGGCGCGCGAACGCCTGTGTCAGCTTTCGCTCATAAGTGTCGCAATTTGTCTGAGGTTCCCCGCGTGGCTGAGCCCGGAGTCACGGTTTATTGCGCGGTTCCCACGGGCGCTCGCGATACCAGCGGGTCACGACATATTTGGCGCCTTTGGTAACGGGCAGGGCCGCATGCAGCGTATCGTAATTGGGGCTGCCGTCCGCGGTCATATTGTTCCAGATCAGCAGCGTCCCGGTGCGGGGCGGGATCGTTACGCCCAAGCGCGGAAACTGCGTCTCGCCGCCCGCTTCGACGTCGCACAGATAGGCCATCGCCGTCCAGCAGCGCTGTCCGCCAGTCGCCCGCATCGCCGGCCAATAGTGCACCTTCGCGGGAAAATAATCGCAATGGAGCTGATATTGCTGGGACTCGTAATAACGCTGGCCCTGCAACAACTCGCCATAGTCGCCTTCGATGCCCATCAGCGCATCAATGCGCTTCGTCACCGCGACCACAAGCGGATCGTAGATATCGAGATTGCAGCTGCTGCTGGTGCGATACCCCGACTCGGTGCCGGAAAACAGCTTGGAGGGTTTGCACCCGGCATCGATCTTGCCGATCAGCTCGCTGCATTCCTTGGGCGTCACAAGCCCGTGGCGCAGGAACATCTCGGCCCGCTCGGTCTGCACCCGGCTGATCATCGGGTTGCGGGAGAGGCGCTGGCGCACGCGGACGCCGATCTCAGCGCGGGCTTGCGAGGGAAGTTCCGCGTCATCTGGCCAATCTTGCTTCATGCTTGCCTCCTGCCATCCCGATCCCGGGCTTAGCAAGGGGAGGCGGTGCGCCAGCACCCAAAAAAGGACCGGCCCCTGCCGAAGCGGGAACCGGCCCAGTCTTTCCTGAAGGCCGCTCAGGAAGGGCTTGGTGCGGGCGCCGACCCGCTCACCAGAAGAAGTCGTGGATCACATCGACGACATAGCCGTCACGCGTGTCGACCAGCAGCGCATCGTCATAATAGCGCACCCAGCGCAGCGAGCCGTAGACGGGCGGCAGGCGGTACTCGTAGGGATCGCTGATCCAGTAATTCCGCCCGAACAGCATGTCGTTCAGGTAGATGCCGATCGAAAAGCGGCGATAGCCGTAGTTCCAGCCATAGGGCGCGTAATAGGTCGGCATCCTGTAGACCGAGCGATACTGCGTACGGTAGCGCTGCCAGTCATAGCGCCGGTCGTTGCGCCAGCGATTGTCCCAGCGGCGCTGGTCGGCCCAGCGTTGGCGCTCGTTCAGGCGCTGCCGCTCCCAGTCGGCGCGGTCCCGGCTGGTGCTGTCATTGCGTCGCCAGTCATTGTCGCGGCGACCATCCCAGCGGCGCGCATCGTCGCGGTCCCGCCAGTCGGTGCGGTTGCCATCGCGATTGGCCTGCTCGCGGCGACGTTCCCATTCTGCGCGGTTCTCCGCCTGCTGGCGGTTGTCGTCACGCCAGTTGGCATTGTTCCGGCTGGTGTCATTCCAGCTTCGCGGCTGATCGCGGGGACGCTCGCGCTGCTCGGGCCTATCGGGCCGTCCGGCCTGGTCGGGTGCGCGACGGTCCTGCCAATTGGGGCGGGGCGCATCGGACGGCGCGACGCGGGTCGTGGTCACCGTAGCGGGCGCGCGCGGCTGCGGAGCCGGCTGCGGGCGCATGCCCTCGCCGCGCGACTGTCCACCGCGCTGTCCCGACCAGTCACGCCGGCGATCGCCACCGTCCTGCCGGGGCGCGGATTGCTGCTGCTGGTTCTGGTTGCGGATCCAGTCGCCCCGGTTGGCGCTGCGCTCCTGCGCAGCAACCGGCGCTGTGGCCAGCATGGTGGAAGCCAGCAGGCCGAAGGTCAAAAGACGGCTCATCGTGGTTACATCCTCAAAGCAGGCGGTTCTTCGCCATTAAGGATGTGTTTACGACAAGGCCGCTGTCGTCATGCTGAACATTGCTGACAGCGATGCGAAAGCTTGTCTCGCAGCGGGACGCTCAATCGGCGGTCGAGCGCCCGTCATTGGGCGGCGTCATGGCGGGCACATGGCGCGCGGCGTCTGCCGGCGCGATGCCCGGCGCCGGCGCGGCCGCGACCCGCTCCTCGCCGCGCATGATGCGCCCCGCCTGCTTGATCGCCTCGCGAATGCGCGGATAGGTGCCGCACCGGCAGATATTGGTCATCGCCGCGTCGATCTGCGCGTCGGTCGGGTTGCTGTTCCGGCGCAGCAGCACGGAGGCCGCCATGATCATGCCGGATTGGCAGTAACCGCATTGCGGCACCATCTGCGCTGCCCAGGCCTGCTGCACAGGATGGCTGCGATCGGGCGACAGCGCCTCGATGGTCGTGACGAACCGGCCTTCCATCGCGGCGATCGTGACCTGGCAGGAGCGAATCGCGAGACCGTCAATGTCGACTGTGCAGGCGCCACAGTCGCCCGTGCCACAGCCATATTTGGTGCCGGTGAGGTTGGAGGCGTCCCGCAATGCCCACAGCAAGGGCGTCTGCGGGTCCATCTTATATTCGACCGGGCGGTCGTTGACGGTGAACTTGGTCATCGGCCCCGCGTCACTTGCCGTCGACGAGCTTGCGGGTGAAGTAGACCATTTCCATCGCCTTCAGCCGGGCGCTCTGCTCGATGTCCGCATCGCCCGAATGGCCGCCTGCTGTATCCTCGTAGAAGAGATAGGGGATGCCATAATCCTTGAGCCGCGCCGCGAACTTGCGGGCGTGCTGGGGGCCGACGCGGTCATCCTTTGTCGTCGTCCAGATATAGGGCTCGGGATAGGCCTTGCCCTTCACCACATTATGGTAAGGCGAGATCGTCTCGAGGAACGCCTTTTCCTCCGGCACCGAGACGCTGCCATACTCATCGACCCAGCTCGGCCCGGCGGCGATCTGCTCGAAGCGCAGCATGTCCAGCAGCGGCACCTGAATGACCACGGCATTCCAAAGCTCGGGATGCTGATTGAACTCCACGCCCATCAGCAGCCCGCCATTGGAGCCGCCGAAGATGCCGAACTTCTTGGGGCTGGAGAGCTTGCGCGCGAAGATATCCCGGCCGACGGCAGCAAAGTCATCATAGATGATCTGGCGCTTGGTCTTGAGCCCGGCCTGATGCCAGGCCGGCCCGAATTCCCCGCCGCCACGGATGTTGGCGACGACGAAGCTGCCGCCGCGCTCCAGCCAGAGCTTGCCGATCAGCGCGGAGTAGGACGGCGTATAGGAAACCTCGAAACCGCCATAAGCCGTCATGATCGTCGGCGTGCTGCCATCGCGAGCCATCCCTTCACGGTGGACGATGAAATAGGGAATTTTCGTTCCGTCGGTAGAACTGGCCTCGAACTGCTCGACCACCAGCCCGCTGGCATCGAAGCGCGCGGGCAGGGCCTTCACCTGCACCGGCGCCGGCTTGGCGGCATCGATCTGCCAGAGCGTTGTCGGCTGAAGAAAACCGGTGACAGACAGATAGGCGGCATTGTCCCGGTCGCTGGCCGCCGCGATGCCGATGGAGGCATTGTCGGGCAGCGTCAGCGCGGTCGATGCCCAGCCCGTTGCGGTCGGCGTCAATACGGCGGCGCGGCCACGCACATTGTCCGTGGTGGCGAGGATGACATGGTCGCGGGTCGTGGCGACTTGCTCGACCGATTGCCGGGCGCCCGGCGCGAACAATATTTGGGGCACCAGCGTCCGCTCGGCGCGCAGATCATCGAGCGCGATCGCCACTGCGCTGCCAGTCGGCACGTCCACGCCGCCGCCGCGCCAGGGCTCGCTGGTCTTGAGGATTACCCGGCCGGCAATCATGCCCGAGAGCGTGGACTTGGCCGGCAGCGGCAGTTTGCGCACGCCCTGCGGCGTGACGAGGATGTAATCATTCTCGAAGAAGGTGCGCGAGCGCACGAGAATCACCGCCCGGTTGCCAGCGCCATCGTTGAGCACCGCCGGCCACACGCCGACATCCTCCTTCGCGCCGCGAAATACCTCTGTGGCATCGCTCAGCGGCGCGCCGCGCTTCAGCGTCTTGACGACGAACGGATAGCCCGATGCCGTCAGCGTGCCCTCGCCCCAGTCGCGCGAGGCGATGAGCGTGTCGGCATCCACCCAGTCGACACCCTGTTTCGACGTGGAGAGCGCAAAACCGCCCTTGACGAAGGTGCCGGTGGTGAGATCGAACTCGCGAATGTCGGTGGCATCCTCGCCACCGTCAGAGAGCGAAATCAGGCAGCGTCGCTCATCCGGCTCAAGGCAGGTGGCGCCTTTCCACACCCATTTCTTCGCCTCGGCCTTGCTCAGCGCGTCGAGATCGAGCGCGGTCGTCCAGCGCGGGCTGGCTTGCGCATACTCGCTGGTGCTGGTGTGGCGCCAGATGCCCTGCGGATGGGCGGCGTCGCGCCAGAAATTATAGATGCGCCCGCCGATCAGGCTCGGCATCGGAATGCGGTCGGTCGCGGTGGCGATGGCAATCGCGTCCTTCACCATGCCGGGGTAATTGGGGTCGTTCTGGAGCACGTTCACGGTGCGCGCATTCTCCGCCTCCACCCACGCCATGGACTTCTCGCCATGCCAGTCCTCGAGCCAGAGGAAGGGGTCGTCCTGCGCCACAGTGTCTGCCGTAGCCGCCGTTGTTCCGCTTGCGAGGGTGATCGCAGCCGCCATTGCCAATACCTTCATGGAGAATCTTCCCGGAAACACGCCCCTGATTGCCACCAGCGGCGTGCTGGAGCAATGCTCAGTCGCGCCAGCTCGGGTCGATCCGGTCGATCACGCGCACCATCGCGGCAAAGTCGAGCATCCCGAACCGCTCGGCCGGAATGGCCGAAAACATGTCGCGCTTATGCACGGCCAGCACCTCGTCCGGGATGATCAGCGGCGTGCCCGCCTGCCGCGTCGCCAGCTGGATCTCGCAAGCCCGCTCGAATACGAAATAGCGCAGGAATGCCTCCGGCAACGTCTGGCCCATCACCAGCAAGCCATGGTTACGCAGGATCATGAAGCGCTTGTCACCCAGATTGGCCACGAGGCGCGCGCCTTCCTCCGTGCGCACGGTTACGCCCTCGAAATCATGATAGGCGATGTTGCCGACCAGGAAGCCGGCATAGAAATTCGTCGCCAGCAGCCCTTCCTGCGTGGATGAGACGGCCATGCCCGCCGTAGTATGGGTGTGGATGATGCAATGCGCATCCGGCACATGGCGGTGGAAGACGCTGTGCTGCACGAAGCCCGCGCGGTTGACCGGGTGCGGGCTGCGATCCAGCGTGTTGCCGTCAATGTCGATCTTGACGAGATTGGATGCCTTGACCTCGGAATAATGGAGGCCGAAAGGGTTGATGAGAAATGCCTGCTCTTCGCCCGGCACGCGCAGCGAGATGTGATTATAGATCAGTTCGTCCCAGCCCATATGCGCAAAGATGCGGTAGCAGGCGGCCAATTGCTGGCGGGCCTGCCATTCGGCATCGCTCATCGGGTGTGTTTGGGCGGCTGTGGCCATGATCCTCTCTCCTTGCGCCGGACCCTCCTGGGTCTCGTCGGGCGATGGCTTGGATGATGCGCGGGAGAGGGCGGGTTGTCGAGTGAAAGGCGGCGGCCTGTGCCGCTGTCACCGCGATGACCCGGAGCATCTGCTAACAGAGACCCACTTTTCGCCAGCTATGGACGAGTGACGATGCAATTTTCCTCGATGATCCGCGCCAGCCTCCCGCTTGGCCTTCTCTTGCTCGGCGCCTGCGCACAGACGGCGCAGCGGCCCGCATCGCCGGGTAGCGACAGCATTGCGCGGCTGCAGATCATCGCCTTCAATGATTTTCACGGCCATATCGATACTGTCGGACAGACCGTGCTCCCACCGGGCGCCGCTGCCGATGCGCCGCGCACGGCAGCGGGCGGCGCGATCCACTTTGCGCAGGCCGTCTCCCGCCTGCGGGCCGAGAATCCCAACAGCGCCGTGGTCTCCGCCGGCGACATGATCAGCGCGTCGCCGCTCATCTCCGGCCATTTCCTCGATGAGCCGACGATCCGCGTGATGAACACGGTCGGCGTTGATTTCAACTCGGTGGGCAATCATGAGTTCGATCGCGGGCCGGACGAGCTGCGGCGGATGCAGACCGGCGGTTGCACGCAGTTTACACGATTGCAGCCCTGCCAGGTGATGAGCGATTTCCCGGGCGCGCGCTTTGGCTTTCTTGCGGCGAATGTGCAGCAGGCCGATGGGCAGACCTTGTTCCCGGCTTATGGCCTCAAGCGCTTTGCCGTCGCTGGCGGCAAGACGGTGACCATCGGTTTCGTCGGCGTCACGCTCAAGGGCACGCCGGAGATCGTGGCGCCCAGCGGTGTCGCCAATCTGCGCTTCCTCGATGAAGCGGAGGCGGCCAACAGCTATGTCGCCGCGCTCAAGCAGGCCGGGGCAGAGATATTGGTGCTGCTGATCCACGAAGGCGGCTATCCGGGTGGGGAGGGCGATCCCGGCGATTGCGGCTCGCTTTCCGGACCGCTGCCGCAGATCATGGCGCGGCTCGATCCTGCTTTCGATCTCGTGATTTCCGGCCATACCCATCAGGCCTATGTCTGCCGCTATGGCACGGTCGATCCGGCTCGGCCCTTCCTTGCCACCAGCGCCGGGCAATATGGCACGCTGCTCACCCGCATCACGCTCGATTATGATGTCGCCGCACATCGGCTGGTCGACAAGCGGGCCGAGAACGTTCTCGTGGAGCAGCGCGAGGATGCGCCTGTCGCCCAGCCCGAGCTGACCGATCTCGTGGCCCGCTATCGCACGGCGGCCTCCAGCGTGAGCGACCGAGTCGTCGGCAAGCTGGCCGGCAGCCTGACCCAGATCGCCGATGTGAGCGGCCAGAGCACGCTCGGCAACTTCATCGCGGATGCGCAGCTGGCTTCCGTACAAGCGCCGGAGCGGGGCGGGGCGCAGCTGGCCCTTATGAATCCCGGTGGGCTCCGCGCGCCCATCGCGCCCTTGGCCGATGGCAGCGTGCGCT
This sequence comes from Sphingobium sp. B11D3B, assembly GCF_025961735.1. Taxonomy (NCBI): domain Bacteria; kingdom Pseudomonadati; phylum Pseudomonadota; class Alphaproteobacteria; order Sphingomonadales; family Sphingobiaceae; genus Sphingobium; species Sphingobium sp. B11D3B. The sequence continues at coordinate 506,637 of NZ_JAOQOF010000001.1, forward strand.
TTGGCGATCTCTACTCCGCGCAGCCCTTCGGCAATGTGGTGCTCGTCAAGCAGCTCTCGGGCGCAGATATCCGTGCCGCGCTGGAGCAGCAGTTCACCCGTGGCGATCGCCCGTCGATCCTCAGCGTTTCCAGGGGATTCAGCTATGAATTCGACGCCAGCCGTCCCGCCGGCGCACGCGTCTTCAACATCCGCCTGAATGGCGCGGCGGTGCGAGACGAGGGGACCTATCGGGTCGCCATGAACAATTTCATCGCGCAGGGCGGTGATGGCCTGCGGCTGTTCGCGCCGGTGCCGGTGCTGGCGGAAGGGCCGGTGGATGTGGACGCGCTGGAGGTGTATATCGCCAGCGACTCGCATCGCGGCCCACCTGCCCTGGACCGCATCCGCAATGTCACACCGCAATGATTGTGGCCTTTTCCAAGCCTTTCCGGTCTTGATCCGGTAAGGTCACCCTGATAAGGGCAGCCCGTTCCGCCGTGGCAGGTTGTCGCGGCGTATGTTATTTTAGGCAGATTGATACCGCGTCCGGAGTGTGCTCCGGTCCCTGCGGACAAGCGATAGAACTGGAGACTGACGAGCTTATGCAAATCATCGTGCGCGACAACAACGTCGACCAGGCGCTGCGGGCGCTCAAGAAGAAGCTGCAGCGTGAGGGCGTTTATCGCGAGATGAAGCTCCGTCGTCACTATGAGAAGCCCTCCGAGAAGCGTGCGCGCGAGAAGGCTGCGGCCATCCGTCGTGCCCGCAAGCTGGAGCGCAAGCGCGCCGAGCGCGACGGCGCCCGTTAAGGTGCATTCAGGGCCGCGTTTGCGGCCCTGTTGATTCTCCCGGTTTCAATAAGAAGAGGCACGGCCCATGTCCGTCACGGCGGTTCCCTTGCAGCCCATCCGGCGCGGTTCGGTTCGTCGTTTCTGGCTTGCGGTCGTGCTGGTGCTGGCCGTTGCGGCGGTGTTGGCCTGGGCCGGCAGCCGCCAGTTCGGTCATACCGCCAGCGGCCTGCGCTATCAGATGATCACGCAAGGGTCGGGCGAAAGCCCCACGCTCGATGATTTTGCGCTCGTGGCCTATAAGGGCACGCTGCCCGATGGTACGGTGTTCGACGAGAATGAGAGCGCGCCGATGGACCTGCAGTCGCTGGTCCCCGGCTTTGCCGAGGCGGTGACCCTGCTCAAGCGCGGCGGCAGCATTCGCGCATGGATCCCCGCCGAGCTGGCTTATGGCGACAGCCCCCCTCCGGGCGGCGTCATCCCGCCGAACACGCCCTTGCAGTTCGAGATCAAGCTGCTTGAGTTCAAATCCCGTGCCGAGGTCATGCAGGCCCAGCAGATGATGCAGATGCAGCAGATGATGCAGCAGCAGGGCGGACGTCCGGGTGGCCCGGGCGCGATGCCGCCGGGCGCGCCGGAGATGCCGCAGCCCTGATGGCGAAGGGGCGCCGATCCGGCGCCCGCTTCACACATCCCATTCCCGGCCCGGCATCTGGGCCGTCACCCGGCTGAACGCCTCATCCGCCAATGACCGGCCGGCCATAATTCTTGGCATAGGCATTTTCGACACCGGTCAGAATTTCGACGATATCGAAATAACGGTCCCAAAAGGCTGTTTCCCGCAGGTCCTCGACCAGCAACTGATAGGCGTGGTGGTCGATCGCATCCCACATCCAGATGTCGGTGACGCGCGTCGCGTAGAACTCCACGTCGAAGAAGCGCAGCGCAACCTTGCCGGCGTGCTTGCGCAAAATGGGCGCGAATTGCTCACCCAGCAGCGCGAAACGCTGATCGACGGGAAAGCCGAGCCACTCCGGCGACGTCTTGACGAGCATGAAGACGGTGAGGGCGGGTTCGAACGAAAGGCTTGCATGAGTCATGGTAGGTCCTTGTCAGTCTGTGTCTGCGCGGACTAAATGCGAGCAAATGCTCAAGATTGGCTACTCGCATTGACGTCATGACCAACATCCCTTCCCAGCAGCGCTCCATCCCCAGAAAATCGCCGCGGCAGAGCCGCTCTTTGGAGACGGTAAAGGCCATCGTCGAAGCGACGGCTCGCATTCTGGAGGAAAAGGGACTCGGCGGACTGACCACGAATGCCGTTGCCGAACGTGCCGGCGTCAGCATCGGGTCGCTGTATCAGTACTTTCCGGGCAAGGACGCCCTGATTGGCGCGCTGATTTTGCGGGAAGCCGCGCTGCTGATCGCCGATTGGGAGGCGGCGACAACGGCCGAGACGGGGCAGGCGGCGCTGGCTCTGCTGATCGCAGCAGCGGTCGCGCATCAACTCCGGCGCCCCGTTTTGGCGCGCCTTCTTGATATCGAGGAGGCGCGGCTGCCGCTCGATCCGGCAGTTCACGCGGTGAGCGTGCGGCTCCGCGAGATCGTCACCGGCGTGTTACAGCGCCCGGATCTTCCACCCCACGCCGATACGGCGCTTGCCGCGCAGGATATGCTCGCGATCATCAAGGGCATGGTCGACGCGGCTGGTGCGCATGGAGAGCTGGACCGGCCCGGTCTGGAAGAACGCGTCGGCCGTGCCGTGCGCGGCTATCTCGGCTGTCGGTGAAGAGCCGCTCTTACCGCAAAAGCGCTTAGCGCTGCGCGGAACCTGCTGTCTCTTCAGGGTGCAGCGACATCCCTGCCCGGCCACTTCGGAAGCTGCTGATCCAGGTGGCCGGATTGAGCCGCGTCGAGCCGTCAAGCGAGAAGGTGATAAACTCGGCGCGGCCACCCAGCGATTCCCAAGGCACCGGGCCGCCAAGGCCCTGCATTGCGGCGGAGACGCGGCTGTCCGCGCTATTGTCGCGGTTATCGCCCATCAGGAACACATGGGCGGCAGGGATGCGCACTGGGCCGTACCAGTCGGTCTCGCGTGCGCCCATGTCGATGATGGTGTAGCTGCGCCCATTGGGCAGCGTCTCACGCAGCACCGGGAGCACGCACACCTGCGTGCCATCCGGCTGTGCCTCAAGCGCGCCGGGGAACTGGCGCGGATCGCACCGGCTATTGGCGTCCACCGGCATCCGCATGGTGGGCAGGGCCTCCTGCTTGACCGGCTTGCCGTTGAGGATCACCACGCCGTCGCGCACTTCCAGCAGATCGCCGGGCAGGCCGATGACGCGCTTGATATAATCCTCGTTGCTGTTCTGCGGCGTCACGATCGCGATGTCGCCACGCTCGGGCATCTTGCCCCAAACGCGCCCATTCATGAACGGCAGCGTGACGCCCCATGGCTCGGGCGGTCCGCCCAGCAGCGTCGTGCGCAGAATCGCGGCCGGATTGGGAATCGTCGGGGAGACGTAGGACCAGCCATAGGCATATTTGGAGACGATGAGCCTATCGCCCACCAGCATGGTCGGCATCATCGATTCGGAGGGGATGTAAAAAGGCTTGGCCACGAAGCTGTGGAATGCCAGCACCGCCGCCAGCAGCAGCACGATGCTCTTGATCTCGCCGACCCAATCGGTCTTCTTGTCAGCGCGTTTCCGGCGCGTTTCCTGCGCCTTGATCGATGCCTCATCCGTCACGGAAAGCGCGCCTCCAGAATGACGAACGCCTGCGCCCAGGGATGATCGTCGGTCAATGTCAGGTGAACAAATAGGCTGGCGCCGGACGGGGTCAAGGCATCCAGTCGCGCTTTGGCGCCGCCCGTGAGGGCAAGCGTCGGTGCGCCGGAGGGCAGATTGACGACGCCAATGTCCTTCATGAACACGCCGGCCTTGAATCCGGTGCCGACAGCCTTGCTGAAGGCCTCCTTGGCCGCGAAGCGCTTGGCCAATGTGCCGGCCTTGGTGAACGGGCGTCGATTGGCCCGGGCGATTTCATGGTCGGTGAACACCCGCTGCTCGAATCGCGCTCCGAACCGGTCCAGAGAGGCCTGGATTCGCTCGATATTGCAAAGATCAGAGCCCAGGCCGACGATCATGCCTGCCCGCGCGCCTCGTCCATCAGCCTGCGCATCTGCGCCACGCTGTCGCGCAGGCCCAGGAAGATCGCCTCGCCGATAAGGAAGTGGCCGATATTGAGTTCAGCGACCTGCGGAATCGCTGCGATCGGCGCGACATTCTCGTAAGTCAGGCCATGGCCGGCATGGGGCTCGATGCCGTTCTTGGCGGCCAGTGCTGCCATGTCGGTGATGCGGCGAAGTTCCGCAGCTTGTTCGGGGCCTTCGACCTCGCAATATTTGCCCGTGTGCAATTCCACCACCGGCACCTTGAGGCGCAGCGCCGCATCGATCTGGCGCGGATCGGCCTCGATGAACAGCGAGACGCGGCAGCCCGCTTCGCCGAGCCGATCCACCATGGGCGCGAGGTGATTGTGCAACCCGGCCGCATCCAGCCCGCCCTCGGTCGTGCGCTCCTCGCGGCGCTCCGGCACGAGGCAGACGGCGTGCGGCTTATGGCGCAGCGCGATCTCCAGCATTTCCTGTGTCGCCGCCATCTCGAAATTGAACGGGATCTCCAACTCGGCGGACAGGCGCGCAATGTCCTTATCCGTGATGTGCCGGCGATCTTCGCGCAAATGTGCGGTGATGCCGTCGGCGCCGGCTTCCTGCGCGAGCAGGGCGGCGCGAACCGGATCGGGGTAGGAGGCGCCCCGCGCGTTGCGGATGGTCGCCACATGATCGATGTTGACGCCCAGGCGCAGGTGGCGGCCGCTCTGGTCCGCCATTGCTGTCATGCCCGGCTGCCCGGTTTGGTGGCCGGGATCGCGGCCAGCTCGGGCGGCAGATCGTCAGCGTCGTACACAGGGAAGTTGAGGCTCACGAGCGGGAAGAAGGGCACGCCCAGATTGGCCTCGCCGGCCGAGCGATCGACCACGGCGGCTTCGGCGATGACCTCGCCGCCTTCCGCGCGCACCGCTTCCATCGCCTGGCGGGAGGAGAGGCCGGTCGTCACGACGTCCTCGACCATCAGCACCTTCTGGCCGGGTGTTAGCGAGAAACCGCGACGGAACAAGAAGGTGCCCTGCGGCCGCTCGAGAAACAGCGCATCGCAGCCCAGCGCCCGGCCCATCTCGTGGCCGATGATGATGCCGCCCATCGCCGGCGAGACAACGACGTCGATGGCAGCGCGAATATCCCGCGGGATAGACTGGGCGATCGCAACGGCGATGCGGCCGGCGCGCTCGGGATTCATCAGCACGCGCGCGCACTGCAGATAGTTGGCGCTGTGCTTGCCCGAGGACAGCAGAAAATGCCCCTGGAGCAGCGCGTCACAGGCGCGAAATTCAGCGAGCACTTCCGATTCTGTCATGTTTCCCCGACCTCTTATATAGAGCGGCGCAGATAGCGGCGGACGGGCTGACAATCAACGGCTGGCATTCGGGCAATTTCTGCGCTTGAGGCTGGGAGGCTGGCTGCGTATAGGGGCCGCAAGATCAATGAGGGGGGCCGCAGTCGATGTCTTTCGCTAGCGGCCTGAAATTGAAGGCAGGTCGACCGCATGACTAGAAGAATCAATGGCTTCATGGTGGCGATCGCGCTCGGACTGAGCACGCTCGCGCCATCTTCCGCTTTCGGGCAGGCAGAACAGGCTGCTGCGCCCGCGGCGTCGACTGCGGAAGCCGCACCGGCCGCCGCCGCTGCGCCCGCAGCTCCCGCCGCGCCGGCGTTCGATCATGCTGCGCCGGTCGAAGGCATCGGCCAGCCCGCCGTGGGCGAGACGACCTTCCAGAAGCAGGTGACCTCCACGGGCAATTATGCGCTGTGGATGCACAATGTGATTCTGCTGCCGGTCATCACGGTTATCTCGCTGTTCGTGCTCGGGCTGCTGCTCTGGGTCGTGGTGCGCTATCGTCGCGCCGCCAACCCGGTGCCCTCGCGCACCTCGCACAACACGGCGATCGAGATCGTCTGGACGCTGGCGCCGGTGCTGATCCTCATCGGTATCGCCATTCCGTCGATCGACCTGCTGGCCAAGCAGTTCAAGCCAGCCCCCGCCAACGCCATCACCCTCAAGGTGACCGGCTATCAGTGGTACTGGGGTTATGAGTATCCCGATCTCGGCATCGGCGAATATGTCTCCAACATGCTGCCGCCTGAAGAAGCGCTCAAGCGTGGCGAGCCTCGCCTGCTCGGCGTCGACAATCGCGTCGTCCTCCCGGTCGGCGTGCCCATCAAGGCGATCATCACCGCGGCTGACGTGATCCACTCCTTCTCGATTCCCGCCTTCTGGGTGAAGGAAGATGCTGTGCCGGGTCGTCTCAACGAGAAGACCTTCACCATCGAGAAGGAAGGCGTCTATTATGGCGTCTGCTCGGAGCTGTGCGGTGCACGCCATGGCTTCATGCCAATCTCGATCGAAGCGGTGAGCCCCGAGCGGTTCGCACAATGGGTCCGCTCGCAGGGTGGCCAGATGCCGGGTGACGCAGCCGCGCCTGCCGCTGCCGCCGAAGCACCCGCCGCCGCTCCTGCTCCCGCCAACGCCGAGACGCCCGCTGCGGCGCCCGCGACTGCATCCTGAGGACTTCCAAGATGAGCACCACAACCGCAGACGATTTCCACGGGGCGCACGCCCATGGCGATCATGATGCCGATCACAAGCCGGGCTTCTTCGTCCGCTGGTTCATGTCGACGAACCACAAGGACATCGGCACGCTTTACCTGATCTTCGCGATCATGGCCGGCGTCATCGGCGGCGCCATCTCGGGCCTCATGCGCCTCGAGCTGGCTGAGCCGGGTATTCAGTATCTTCAGCATTGGGCCACCTTCGCGGACGGTCCCGATGCGACGATCGATCAGGCCTATCACCTCTGGAACGTGCTGATCACGGCCCACGGCCTCATCATGGTGTTCTTCATGGTGATGCCGGCGATCATCGGCGGCTTCGGCAACTGGTTCGTCCCGATCATGATCGGCGCGCCGGACATGGCCTTCCCGCGGATGAACAATATCAGCTTCTGGCTGCTCATCCCTGCCTTCCTGCTCCTGCTCGGCTCGGCCTTCGTGCCCGGCGGCACCGGCAATGGCGCGGGCACCGGCTGGACCGTCTATGCCCCGCTGTCCACCAGCGGCAGCCCTGGTCCGGCGGTCGACATGGCGATTCTCTCGCTGCACATCGCCGGCGCCAGCTCGATCCTGGGCGCGATCAACTTCATCACCACCATCTTCAACATGCGCGCACCGGGGATGACCATCCACAAGATGCCGCTGTTCGTGTGGTCGGTGCTGGTCACTGCCTTCCTGCTGCTGCTCGCACTGCCCGTGCTGGCCGCGGCCATCACCATGCTCCTGACCGATCGTAACTTCGGCACCGTCTTTTATGACGCCGCCGGCGGTGGCGACCCGGTTCTCTATCAGCACCTGTTCTGGTTCTTCGGTCACCCCGAAGTGTACATCATGATCCTGCCGGGCTTCGGCATCGTCAGCCAGATCGTGTCCACCTTCAGCCGCAAGCCCGTCTTCGGTTATCTCGGCATGGCCTATGCCATGGTCGCCATCGGCGTCGTCGGCTTCATCGTGTGGGCGCACCACATGTTCACTACCGGCATGACCGTGAACATGAAGATGTACTTCACGGCCGCCACCATGGTCATCGCGGTGCCGACCGGCGTGAAGATCTTTTCGTGGATCGCCACGATGTGGGGCGGCTCGATGAGCTTCAAGACCCCCATGGTCTGGTCGCTCGGCTTCATCTTCATGTTCACCGTGGGTGGCGTGACCGGCGTGGTGCTCGCCAATGGCGGCATCGACGATAACCTGCACGACACCTATTATGTGGTCGCGCACTTCCACTACGTGCTCTCGCTCGGTGCCGTGTTCTCGCTGTTCGCAGGCTTCTACTACTGGTTCCCGAAGATGTTCGGGAAGATGTACAACGAGTTCCTGGGTCAGCTCCACTTCTGGGTGTTCTTCATCGGCGTGAACATCATGTTCTTCCCGATGCACTTCCTGGGCATGAGCGGCATGCAGCGTCGCGTGCCGGACTACACCGATGCGCTGGCCTACTGGAACGGCATCGCCTCGTTCGGTTATGCGATCATGGGCGTGGGCGTTCTGATCTTCTTCGTGAACGTCTTCATCTCGCTGCTGGCCGGCAAGAAGGCCGCTGCCAATCCGTGGGGCGAGGGTGCCACGACGCTGGAATGGACGCTGTCCAGCCCGCCGCCGTACCACCAGTTCGAGACCCTGCCGGTCATCGATTGATCGGCAGCGGGTTTCACCCGCGAGCCGCCGTCTTCAGGGTGGCGGCTTGAACAGACAAGATGGCGATCGGGGGCGCGCAAGCGCTCCCGCTTGCAATATGAACTGACGAGTTGAACTGAACGCAAGGTCAGAGGTTTTGGCGAGCAAGGCATCGATCATGGGCACCGCGCCACAACAGTCTCCGCTTGGCGGGTCGACGGTTCCGCTCCCAGCGGACTGGCGCGATCTGCTCGCGCTGACCAAGCCGCGCGTGCTGACGCTCGTCGTATTCACCGGCCTGTGCGGATTGCTGGTCGCACCCGGCAGCCTGTCTCCGGTGCTCGCCTTTACCGCCATTCTCTGCATCGCGCTCGGCGCTGGTGCGGCGGGCGCGCTCAACCAATGGTATGAAGTCGACCGCGACGCGAAGATGAAGCGTACCGCGGGTCGTCCGCTGCCGGCCGGCCGGATGAGCCGGGAAACGGCGCTGCATTTCGGCGTCGGCCTCGCTGCCTTTTCTGTGCTGCTGATGGGCTTTGCGACCAACTGGCTCGCCGCCGGCATCCTAGCGACGTCGATCCTCTTCTATGTGTTCATCTACACTATCTGGCTCAAGCCACGCACGGCGCAGAATATCGTGATCGGTGGTGCGGCCGGCGCCTTTCCGCCATTGATCGGCTGGGCGGCGGTGACGGGCGATGTGGCGCTGCTGCCCATCGCTTTGTTCATGCTGATCTTCTTCTGGACCCCGCCGCACTTCTGGTCGCTCGCGCTGTTCGTGCGGATGGATTACGCCAATGCCGGCATCCCGATGCTGCCGGTGGTGGCCGGTGAGGTGACCACCCGCCGCCAGATCCTGGGCTATACCAGCATCATGGGCGTTGCTGCGCTGGCGCCGGTGGTCCTGCGGCTGACCGGCCCGATCTATGGCGTGACTGCGTTGCTGGCGACAGCGGTTTTCGCGGCCATGGCCCTGCAGGTCTCGCTGCGCCGGGAGAGCGATCCTGCGCAAATGAAGCCGGAGCGGCGGCTGTTCAAATATTCGGTTCTCTATCTTTTCCTGCTCTTCGGCGCGGTTGTCGTCGACCATTGGGTGTTTGCCGCATGACCCCTGAAGACCAGAAACTCATTCAGGAGCGCCAGCGGGCGCGGGCGCGGATCATGGCGTGGATTCTCGCCGCGCTGGTCGTGCTTTTCTTTGCGATCACCATCGCGAAAATGGCCTGAGGAGCGGTGCGATGACGACGATTGCTGGAAAGCGCGTGAGTAACCGCAAGACAGCCCTGCTGGCTGCGCTGGTGGCGGTGGCGATGCTCGGCCTCGGCTTTGCGGCGGTCCCGCTCTACCGCCTATTCTGTCAGGTTACCGGCTTCGGCGGCACCACCCAGCGCGTCGACGCCGCAGAGGCCGCCAAGGCGGTCTCGCTGCAGACGCAGGGCCGGCAACTGTCGATTCGGTTCGACTCGAATATCGGCGGCGGCATCCCGTGGGAATTCTATCCCGAGAAGCGCCGCCTGACCGTGGGCGTCGGCGGCAAGTCGATGGCGATCTTCATCGCGAAGAACACCTCGAATAAGCCGGTGACCGGGCGCGCCGTGTTCAACGTCACGCCCGAATATGTCGGCAAATATTTCAGCAAGGTGCAGTGCTTCTGCTTTACGGAGCAGACCTTGCAGCCGGGGCAGCAGGTGCGGATGCCCGTGCTGTTCTATGTCGACAAGGCGTTCCTTGATGATTCTGACGGCAAGGACGTCCAGGAAATCACGCTGAGTTACACATTCTATCCGGTTGAGAAGCCGGACGACCAGAGCTAAAGAAGCGCGCAAACGAGCGCTCGGATAAAGCGCTTAGATACAGGGAATACGATATGGCCGGCGCCAAGAATCACGATTATCACATTCTCCCCGCCAGTTTCTGGCCGTTGATGGGCTCGATGTCGGCCCTGGTGATGGCGCTGGGCGCCGTTGCCTGGATGCACCCCTCTGAAATGGGCAGCTGGGGCGGCGCGGGCTTCTTCCTGGGTCTGGCCGGCGTGCTCGCCACCATGTTCTTCTGGTGGGCGGACGTTATTCGCGAGGCGCATGCCGGCGATCACACCCCTGTCGTGCAGCTTCACCTGCGCTACGGCATGATCCTGTTCATCGCCTCGGAAGTCATGTTCTTCGTGGGCTGGTTCTGGGCGTTCTTCGATTTCAGCCTCTTCCCGACGGCCCTGCCGCCGATTGACGGCCTGTTCCCGTCCGAGGACATCGAGGTTCTCAATCCCTTCGAACTGCCGCTGCTCAACACGCTGATCCTGCTCTGCTCCGGCACCACCATTACCTGGGCGCACCATGCGATCATCCATGGCGACCGGGACGGCCTGAAGAAGGGCCTGTGGCTCACGATCATCCTCGGCATCGTTTTCACCTGCGTGCAGGCCTATGAATATGCCCACGCGCCGTTTGCCTTCGGCACGACGCCTTATGGCTCGGCCTTCTACATGGCGACCGGCTTCCACGGGTTCCACGTTCTGGTCGGCACGATCTTCCTGATCGTCTGCCAGGTGCGGGCCTATAAGGGTCACTTCACGCCGCGCCAGCACTTCGGCTTCGAGGCGGCGGCCTGGTACTGGCATTTCGTCGACGTGGTGTGGCTGTTCCTGTTCGTCTCCATCTATGTGTGGGGCGGCTGGGGAGCTCCGATGCACGCGGGCTGATCGGCCGGGGAGCACGGCATGTGCGGCGCCAAGGCCCATGTTTGCTCCTCATCTATCGATAGCAAAGGCGACGCGCGGAAAGCCCTTCCGCGCGTCGCTTGGTTTCCGGCACGCGGCATTTGCGAAGGACAGGATGGATGAGCGAGACTAAGCCCGCAGTGGCGCCCAAGGTTGCCGCTGTCACACCGGCTTATCTGGTCCAGGCGAGCGTCAAGGCCCGCTGCCCGCGCTGCGGCGTCGGGCCGCTGTTCGATGGCTGGGTGCGATTCGCGCCCCGCTGCCGCGCCTGCGGGCTGGATCTGGCCGCGTTCAATGTTGGCGATGGCCCGGCGGCCTTCCTCATCCTGATTGTCGGCGGGCTGGTCACGGCGTTGGCGTTGATGGTCCAGCTGGCCGCCGATCCGCCATTCTGGGTGCATATCCTGCTCTGGGTGCCGCTCACCACCGCGCTGGTCATCGGCTGTCTGCGCCTGTCCAAGGCAGCGCTGCTGATCATCGAATATCGCAACAAGGCGCGCGAGGGACGCATTGCCGATCCGCGTCAGCCGGGCGAGGGCGCGCCATGAGCCGCCGCGTGCCGCTGGTGCCAACCGTGCTGGTCGGCCTCGCCGTCGCCGTGATGATCGCGCTGGGCATCTGGCAGATCGGCCGGGCGCATCAGAAGGAGGCCGCGCTGGATGCCTGGCGCGCGAATCTGCATCTGCCGCTCACGGCCTATCCCCGGCAGAACCCAACCGATCAAAGCTACATGTTTCGCCGTCTCGCGGCCCAGTGTCTGCGCGTGGTCGACTGGCAGGTGATCGGCGGTCGGGCGCGCAGCGGCGAGACCGGATGGCGGCACATCGCATATTGCGCGACCGGTGCCGAAGGGCCGGGACTTGTGGTGGACATGGGCGTGAGCGTGCGACCGGATGGCAAGACTGACTGGCAGGGCGGCCCGGTGACTGGCAGAGCCACCCATGAGCCGGACAATTCCTCACTGATGGCCCGTGTGCAGGGCAAGGCATCGCCCTTGCGGCTGATGATCGTCGCGGACGAGCCCGCGCCCGGGCTGCTCGCTTCCGCGCCGCCCGATCCGTCGTCGGTGCCCAATAATCACCGCTCCTACGCGGTGCAGTGGTTCCTGTTCGCCACGATCGCGCTGGTGATCTATGCGCTCGCCCTGCGCAAGCGCTGGCGGGGCGAAGCGCGCGAGGGTTGATCCACTCCGTTGCGCTACGGCAGCCACAAGGCTAAGGGCCGGTCATGCAATATGTGAGCACCAGGGGGCGCGCGGCTGCGCTGGATTTCGAGGGCGCAACGCTGGCAGGGCTGGCGAGCGATGGCGGGCTGTATCTGCCCGAGCATTGGCCCAGCTTTTCCGCCGACGAGCTGGAGGCCATGCGCGGCCTCTCTTATGTCGAGACTGCTGTGCGCGTCATTCGCCCGTTCGTGGGCGATTGCCTGAGCGAAGACGAACTGCGCGAACTGTGTACGCAGGCTTATGGCCGCTTCTCCCACGCCGCGGTGACACCGCTGGTGCAGCTCGATCATCAGCACTGGCTGCTTGAGCTCTTCCACGGGCCGACGCTGGCGTTCAAGGACGTCGCGCTGCAGATGCTGGGCCTGCTGTTCGAGAAGTTTCTCAGTCGGCGCGACACGCATCTGACCATCGTCGGCGCCACGTCGGGAGACACAGGTTCGGCGGCGATCGATGCTGTTGCGGGCCGCGCGAAGATCGACATCTTCATGCTCCATCCGGCCGATCGCGTGTCGGATGTGCAGCGCCGGCAGATGACGACGGTGCTGGCGCCGAACGTCCACAACATCGCTATCGAGGGCAGTTTCGACGATGCTCAGGCACTGGTGAAGCGCATGTTCAACGATGCCGAGTTCGCCGGCCGCTTCGATCTGTCGGCGGTGAACAGCATCAACTGGGCGCGACTCGTGGCGCAGGTGGTCTATTATATCTATGTCGGCGTGCGCCTCGGCGCGCCGCATCGGCAGGTCGCCTTCTCGGTGCCGACCGGCAATTTCGGGGACGTGTTTGCCGGCTATGTCGCAGCGCGCATGGGACTGCCCATCGAGCGGCTGATCGTCGCCACCAATGTGAACGACATTCTGCACCGGGCGCTCTCGCAGGGCGACTATAGCCAGGAAGGCGTCGTGCCGACGGCCACGCCCAGCATGGACATTCAGGTCTCCTCCAATTTCGAGCGGCTGCTGTTCGATCTCGGCGGGCGCGACGGTCTGGCGCTGGCGGAGCAGATGAAGGGCTTCGAGGCGACCAAGGCCATGCGCCTGACGAACGCGCAGCGCGATGGGGCGTCCCAGCTCTTCTCGTCCGCGCGCGTCGATGGCGACGACATGTCGCGGGCTATGCGCTGGGCTTATGATGCGGCCTCTCAGGTCATCGATCCGCACAGCGCGGTCGGCCTCGCGGCGGCCCATGCCGTGCCACTCGATCCGACCGTGCCGGTGGTGACGCTGGCGACGGCGCATCCCGCCAAGTTCCGCGATGCCGTGGAACGGGCCACCGGCGTGCGTCCCTCGCTGCCGTCACGCGTGGGCGATCTGTTCGGGCGCGAGGAGCGCTATGTGACGCTGCCCGGTACGTTCGAGGCGGTGACCGAATATATCGCGGAACGCGCCACGCCGCGCCGTGGGTAGGACGTTCTTTCTGAAGCCCCTCCTCTTCAGAGGAGGGGTTGGGGTGGTGTCGGCTCCAGAGCGCTACGTAAGCACCTACCTCCGAACCCCTCCCCTAAAGGGGAGGGGTTAGATGTCTATCACCCTGCCACCCACGCTCCCGCTCACGACGATGGTCGGCGAGCCATGGGCCGATTACGGCCTGATCGATAGCGGCGCTGGCCGCAAGCTGGAGCGCTACGGCCCCTTTCGCTTCATCCGCCCTGAGCCGCAGGCGATGTGGCAGCCGGCGCAGGCCGACTGGGATGCGCATGGCAGCTTCATTCCGGCATCGGACGAGGATGGCGGCGGGCGCTGGCATTTTGATAAACCCGTGCCGCGCGATGGCTGGCCGCTGCGCTGGGAGGAGGCGCGCTTTCAGGCGAACTGCACGCCCTTCCGCCATCTCGGCTTCTTCCCGGACATGGCGCCGGTCTGGCAATGGGCGCGCGAGCGACTGCACGGCGTCGACGCGCCCCATTTCCTCAACCTGTTCGGCTATACCGGTGTCGGCACGCTGGCCCTCTCCGCGACCGGGGCACAGTGCGTGCATGTTGATGCCTCCAAGAAATCGGTCGCGCAGGCGCGTGCCAATGCGGCGCTCTCCGGCATGGAGAGCAATCCCGTCCGCTGGATCATCGACGATGCCGCCAAATTCGTGGCACGCGAGGTGCGGCGCGAGCGGCGCTATCATGGCATCCTGCTCGATCCGCCCAAATATGGCCGGGGGCCAGATGGCGAGATCTGGCGGCTTGAGGAAGACCTGCCCGGCCTGATCGCCGATTGCCGCCGCTTGCTGGATGGCGAGAGCCGCTTCCTGTTCCTCACGGTCTATGCTGTGCGCATGTCCGCCCTGGCGATCGGCGAACTGGTCCGCGCGCATCTGGGCGATCTGCCAGGGCGGATCGAATGCGGCGAACTGGCTGTGCGGGAGGAGGCGCGGGGGTTGTTGCTTCCAACGGCGATCTGGGCGCGCTGGACGCGGGACTGAGGGGCTTTTGGAGGGAGGGGTTCGCTCGTAGAGTCAGCGCACCGCAAGCGCCTGCGTAAACCTGCCCACCTTTCCGTTCGTGTCGAGCGAAGTCGAGACACGTCTGGCGCTGAGCTTGGTGTCTCGACTTCGCTCGACACGAACGGGGAAGAGGGAAGGCCTGGTATGCCGCGCCCCTCAATCCCGCCCTACCTAATCCCGTCCCGCCCTTAGCGCCGCCCCGCCGGCGACCGGCGCCACCACACACAGCAGCAGCGAGCAGGCGGCGACCAGCTTGAGGGCGCTGTCGCCGCCAAATTGCAGGGCGCCGGCACCGAAGATCAGGATCGGCACCGCCAGCGGCAGCACCAGCAGGCCGGTGAGCGCGCCGCTGCCCCGCAGGCCTGCGGTGAGTGCCGCCACCAGCAGCGCCAGCGCGGCAAGGCCGGGCGTGCCAAGCGCCAGACCGATCATCACCAGCCGCAGCATCTCCGGCTCCAGCTTGAGCAGCGCCCCGGCTGGCAGCGCGGCGATCAGCAGCGGCGGGCCGAAGCTCAGCCAATGCGCGACACCCTTGGCAAACAGGATCGTGCCTTCCCCCACGCCGCGCAGCACGAGCTGATCGATCACGCCGCTGTCACGATCCGGCTCGATCAGCCGGTCGATGGGCAGCAGGCTGGCCAGCAGCGCGGCGACCCAGAGCAGGCCGCCGCCGGTCTGGCTGAGCAACGTGGCATTGGGGCCAACAGCGAAGGGAAAGAGCGCGGCAATCAGCAGCAGAAAGGCCAGCGGCAGCCAGATGCCGCCACTCCGCCAGGCCCGGCCAAGGTCGCGCAGAATGATCGGGCCGATCATGCGTCGCGCTCCCCGCCGGCATCCGGGTCCGGTGCATGAAGGTCGATCACCGCGTCCTGCGTCCAGGCAAGCGGCATGTGCGAGGCCGCGAGCACGATGCCGCCCTGCGCCCGGTGCCGGTCCACCAGCTGGCCGAGTTGCGCTGCCGAGGCGACGTCGAGGCCGTTGGCCGGCTCATCCAGCAGCCAGATCGGCGCGTCGGTAATCAGCGTGCGCGCCAACGCGGCCCGCTTGCGCTGGCCGGTGGAGAGCATCCGCACCGGAATATCGCGCAGATGTGCAATGGCGAGGTCATCGAGCGCGGCATCGATGCGCGCGGACGGCGCCTCATCCACTTTGGCCCAGAAGGCGAGGGCATCATGCACCGTGCGGTCCCGGTCCAGCGCATCGAGCTCGTCGGTCAGCGCCACCGCGCCTTCGCAGGTCACGGTGCCCGCAAAGGGCCGCAGCAGCCCGGCAATGATGCGTAGCAGGCTCGATTTGCCGATGCCGTTCGGGCCGGCGATCTGGGCGCTGCCGCCCGCCGTCAGGCTGAGATTGACGCCGGCGAACAGCAGCCGTCCCCCGCGCAGGCAGGCGACATCCTCCAGCCGGAGCGCCGCGCCGCTCATGGCTTGACGGTCCATGCGCGCGTGGCCGAGAAGGGGGCGCGCGAAAAGGAGACCGCCATGCCAAGGATCGCCCGTCTCTCCGACGAGGAGCGTGCGCAAGCGCTCAGCACCGTCCCGGCCTGGCGCCTGTCGGATGATGCCAGCGGCATTTCGCGCAGCCTGCGGTTCGATGATTTCGTCGCCGCTTTCGGTTTCATGAGCAAGGTCGCCCTGCTGGCCGAACGCACCGATCATCACCCGGAATGGTCGAACGTCTACAATCGCGTGGATATTCGCCTGACCACCCATGATGCCGGGGGCCTGAGCGCGCGCGATATTGCCCTCGCCAAGGCGATCGACGCGCTGCTCTGACGGGAAGGGGGCGGGGGGCGCGGCGCATCAGAAGACCGGGGTATTATAATGATGCCAGGCCATCAGCGCCATGGCGCTGCGGTGCGGGCGCCAGGCTTCGGCCAGCGCGCGGGTTTCGCGTTCGGCTGGGCGCGCATCGAGGCCCATGATCTGCCCCACCGCGATCTGCACGGCGAGATCGCCCGCCGGCCAGATGTCCCTGCGGCCTTCCGCGAACAGCAGATAGATTTCCGCCGACCAGCGGCCGATGCCCTTGATCCGCACGAGCGCGGCGATGGCCTCCTCATCATCCTGCGGCAGGGCGTGCAGGTCCAGCCCGCCGCTCACCACCATTTCCGCGAGGCTGCGGGCATAGCCCTGTTTCTGGCGGGAGAGGCCGCAGGCGCGGAGCGTCTCGAAATCCTGCGCCAGCAGGGCATCGGGCGCGCAGCCGGCACCAAGCGCCGCTTCCAGCTTGCTCCATACGGAGGCCGCCGCGGCGACGCTCACCTGCTGGCCGACGATGGTGCGCAGCAGCGTTTCATAGCCCGGTTCGCGCTGGCGGGATGGGGGGTAACCGAGCCGCTCGATCAACGCGGCGATCGCGGGCTGATCTGCCGCCAGCGCATCCAGCGAAGTCCGCAATGCGGCATCATCGAGCATGGTTCGTCCCAGGATAAAGAGCGGCGCGCGTCGCCGGGTTGATTTCTGTCCAGCAGCCCCTCATAGCGAGCCAAACCATGGTTTGGAGATAAAAATGCCGCAATTGACGGTTGTGACACGGGACGGCGCGCGCCACGAGATCGAGGCTCAGAATGGCCACACGGTCATGGAAGTGATCCGCGACAACGGAATCGACGAACTGCTGGCCATTTGTGGCGGCTGCTGTTCCTGCGCAACCTGCCATGTCTATGTTGACGAGGCTTATGCGGACAAGCTCCCGCCGCTCAAGGGCGACGAGGACGATCTGCTCGACAGCTCCGAGCATCGCAATGCCTCCAGCCGTCTCTCCTGCCAGATCCCGGTCAGCCCGGAGCTCGAGGGCATGGTCGTCACGATCGCACCGGAAGACTGAGCGCTTTGGCCCGGTGCGCGCCAGCGGGCGCCCGCCGGGTCTAGTTGTCCACCCGGGTCCAGACCTGTGATCGGCAGCCGATGCGGCCGATCAGGCAGCCTTGCGCGCTCAGCGTCCGCTCGTTGACCAGGGTGATGGTGCCGGAAAAGGTCTTGCCGATATCCGGTACGAACACCTTGCCCCGCCAGACATTCTCCTTCTCGGGCACGAAGCCGCTGAACAGGCGCGCCCCGATCAGATTGTCGATCCCGCCCTTGCGCGCATCCGCGCGGGCTTTTTCGCTGGCCTGAATCACCGTCCCGCACATCGCCGTGCCGCAGCGATGCGCGCGCACCTGCACGCTGCGCTGCGGATTGGTCCAGATGCCAAGCGATTCGCTTTCCGCCGCGCGGACTGCGCTAGCGCTTAGAGCGGCGCTAGCGATCAGCAGCCCAAGGCCTGCGTGCAACCTCATGGCAACGGCGCCACGCGCAGCACGACCATCGGTGCATCCTTGGTGGCTGGGGTGACCGTCCAGACGATCCGTCTTTGTCCATCCGTCATAGTTTCGGCGCCTTCTTCCTGATTCTGGCTCACGATCTCCGCCGATGTGGTCAGCGTGAACGTGCCGTCCAGCAGCCCGCCAGGGCTCTCACCACCGCTCGCCGTGCCCATCGGTAGGGCGGCGGCATCGCTATCATTGGCAAAGCCGGGAGCCTTCATGCGCACGCGATCCTTGCCGCGCAGTTCGATGGCGAGGAAGGGCAGCACGACTTCCCCGTCCGGGTTAAACGGGAAGACGAAGCCATGGTCGAGCCGGCCGCTGATCCGGTAATCGATGGCCAGCTTGCGGTCGCCGATGTAGCGGGCAGAGCGGTAGCCATATTCCTTGCTCAGCGCCTCGGCGAGACGCCGGAGTTGCGCCTCATCGTCGGCATCGGCGTCGGCGTCGTCCGCAGTCCCGCTCTTGCTTTGCGGCTGGCTGGCGATCTTGAACATCTGCGCATCGTCCGTCGCCCCGTCCGTGGCGTCGTCTTCCGCTGCATTGTCGTCATCCAGCAGTCCGTCGGTCATGCCGGACGGGCTGCTCTTGAGAAGCTGCACCTCACCCACATAAGCGAAAGTGAAACTGCGGTCGGCCTTGATATCGAGCGTCGCCGCGAATCGCGTCGGCACGAGCAGGCAGCTTGAAAGCAGCAGGGGGGCGACCAGCACCAGCAGCCAGCGCGTCATCATCGCCCGGTTCGTCAATCGCTCATCCCCCGCGAGGCTCGGCGCCAAGCTTGCGCCTAGCGCGTCATGCAGGCGTATAGCGCGATTGCCGCGGCGTTGGAAACGTTGAGGCTCTCCATGCGCGGGCTGATCGGCAGGCGAGCGACCATGTCGCAGTGATTGACGCTGTTCAGGCGCAGGCCTTCACCTTCCGCGCCCAGCACAAGCGCGACGCGGGTGGTATTGTCCAGCGCGCCGGCGATCGTATCGCGTGCGTCGCCATCGAGCGCGATGCGCCAATAGCCGGCCTCGGCGATTTCATCGAGCGCGCGAGCGAGGTTCACCACCCGCACCCAAGGCACGATTTCCAGCGCGCCGGCCGCCGCGCGCGCGATCACGCCCGATTCGGGCGGTGCATGACGGTCCTGCGTCACGATGCCGAGCGCGTTGAAGGCGGCGGCCGAGCGCAGGATTGCGCCGACATTGTGCGGATCGGTCACCTGATCGAGCACCAGGATCGGCCGGCGTGCCTGTTCATCCGGTACACCCTGTTCCAGCAGATCGCCGAGCCAGATATCCTCCAGCGCTTCCACCTCGGCCACAAGGCCTTGATGTGGCGCGTCGCCCGGCACCATGCGGCCCAGATCCGCCACGTCCGAATAGACGATCGGCAGCACCGGCGGCAGATCGAGCGCGGCCAATGCCTCACGCGTGCCCCAGATCTTGCGAATCACCCGCTCCGGATTGGCGAGCGCGGCCGTAATGGCGTGGCGCCCATAGAGCCTCGGATACCCGCCTTTCGGCTTTCCTGTTCTGTGTCCCCGTTTCATGCGTGCGCTTTTCCACAGCATGGCATTGACAGGCAAGGCCCCATTCGCCATTGAGCCGCCTCCAATCCGTTTGACGGCACCGCCGTCCGGGTCAGGCGCCTCTGGAAGGGTGGCCGAGTGGTTAAAGGCAGCAGACTGTAAATCTGCCCGCGTGAGCGTACGCTGGTTCGAATCCAGCCCCTTCCACCATCTCCCATGATGATCATTTGGAACCACGTCCTTCGGGACGGGTGCCCGCATCGGCAATCGATCGATTGCATTGTCCGTGGGCCCGCTTATCCGGCGCGGACCATCCGAGCCCATAAATCGTCAGCGGGTCGTGGGCGGCAGTCCGTCATTCGCGAATCCCGGCAGCTTCCCGATCTGATCGGCGGGCAGATCGAGCCCGGCTTCGATGCGTTGGAGCAGCATCGAGAAGAAGTCATAGCCTTCCCGCACCTTCTCCTCGGAGACGTCCTCAAGCAAATGCGCGCGCAGGCTGGCGGCGATTTGGAGCATATGGGCCAGCGTCTGGTAGCCTTCGGCCGTCAGGCGCATCAGCTTGTTGCGCCGGTCGCTGGGGTCGGGCAGCCGCTCCACCAGCCCTTCGGCCTCCAGCAGGTCCAGCGTGCGGGTGAGGGTAGGGCCTTCGATCCCGACGCGCTTGGCGATCTGGATCTGGGTCGTGCCGGGCGGTGCATAGGCGATGGAGGACATCGCCTCCATGCGCGATGCGCTCTGGCCGATATCCCGCAGCTTCTCATCGACCAGCGCGCGCCAGCGGCGGGCCAGCATCACAATGGTGATGGTCAGCGCCATGTCCGGGGAAGGATAGCCCGATTTCGGTGGTAGGACCTTCCCGAAGATTTCAGCTTCGCCGCCTGCCGTCTTGGGAGCGCTTTTCATGCGATGCCGTTCCTTCGTAACCTTGCCAGAAGGGCGCGATCGCCCAAAAAGTCGCAAAAATCTCTGCGGTCCGCAAAATTAGTTTGCGCGTGAGCAATGTGCAACCGCCCGCGCGAACTGCCTTGTCTGCAACCGTTCAGGGGTGCGCCGGGAGGCAAGTAGGCGTGGCGGACGCCCAGTGCGCCCGCCACGCCCTCGTCAAAAGCGCAACCGGGCGCCGAGGAAGAAGCGCCGGCCAAGCACATCGTAGGTACTCGGGTCCGTGACACCGGATTGCGAAGAGCCTCCCTGCGCGAGCGTGCCCGCCCGCACGCCGAGGCGCGGGGGCTGCTTGTCGAACAGATTGTCCACGCCGAACCGCAACTCGACGGTGGATGTTGCCGCGATCCGCCCTGAGAGATCGAAGATGTCATAGGCGGGGATTGGGAGCTCAGTCGCCGTCGTGCTGGTCGCATAGGTGAAGTAGCGAACCTTGGGCAGATGACGCCATGTCAGGCTGATCGCACCTGGGCCAAAATTATAGGCGACGTTGGTCGACAGCTTCCATTTGAACTGCGCACTATACTGGTTGCTGCCGATGGTATCGCGATAGTCGGCCGTCGGCCCGCCCGGCAAGCTCTGGACGTCGAACTTGTCGAGATAGTTGAACGCGATATTGGTGGTGAACGATCCCTCATCGCCGAACAGCCCGGGCGCCGGGACGGTCCAGTTGAGATTGGCGTCGATGCCTGCGGTGTGGATTTTACCCAAATTCTCGAAGAAAGCGCGTGTCGCCGACCAGAAGCCACTTTGCGGCTCACGGATGATCCGGGTGCAGAACTCGTTGCCGGGATCGTAAGTGGGATTGCTCGTCCCATCGAAGTTGAAGCACTGGCGGTAGACATAATCGGTCGACAGGGTCGAGACGGCGCCTGCGATCTTGATATTATAATAGTCGACCGAGAGGGTCAGGCGGCTGAGCCATGGGGAATCCCGCCATGGCGAGCGGATGACCATGCCGGCCGTGAAGGTGCGGGCTTCCTCGGATTTGAGATTTGGGTTGCCCAATGTGACATCCCGCCCGAGCGGGAACAGCTGCGGCTGATTGCCGACGAAATCCGGACCGATCGGAAAGCCGCCTGAGATCGCGGAGCAGAGTGCCAGAACCTGCGCGCGATCCGGATTGTCGGCGCGATTGCCATAACCGGGATAAGCCGAATTATTGGCATGGGTCGCGCACGGATCGCCGCCGGGCCAGTTGACCACGGTGTAGATGCCCGGCTGGAAGATTTCGGCGATGTTCGGTGCGCGGTTGGCGACCTGGTAGCCGCCGCGGAACTTCAGCCAGTCATTCACGTCCCAATCGCCAATGACTTTCCATGTGCCGACCGAGCCTGCCGTGTTGTAGCTCGAATGACGATAGCCCGCATTGAGGTTCAGTGCCTGAATGAAGGGCAGATCGGACAGAAGCGGGATCAGGACCTCGCCGTAGAAATCCTTGACGAAGATCTTGCCTTCCGTTCGCGAGACGCCGGGCAGGCTGATGACGCCGCTGTTGATCGTCTGCGCGTTGAGCGGGCCGCTGGGCTCATAGAAGAAGTTGTTTTCGCGATAGGACGCGCCGGCCGCAAAGCGCACTTCTCCGGCCGGCAGGTCGAACAGTCCGCCCTGGAAGTTCACTTCAGCCTGCGTCTGCCCGACGACCGTCTCAGCCTTTATGTTCGCTTGGATCAGGTCTTGGCAGTCCTGCGAGACCGGGGCGGTGGTGAACGGGTTGAGGCCGCTCGTGCAGCTTGCGGACATGCCGAGGCTGGGGTGCAGAAAGGTTGTTCCGGCGCCGTAATTGGGTAGGCCGATGAGCGTCTGGTAGGCATCCAGATCGATGAAATTCTCATAGCGCGTAACTTGCGAACTCTTGCCGTGACCGCCGAAGACATCGAACGTCCAGTCGCGGATGCCGACATTGCCGCGGAAGCCGCCAATCACCTCATAATTATAGGTGTTCGTTTCGGTGCGCGAGGGGCCCATGAACGTCATCGATTGATTGAGCGACCATGGCGCATTCGGGCGAGCGCGGCTGCGCAGGATGTCGCAGAGGTCCTGCGGCACAGGATGCCCCACCGCCGCGCCACATGTCGCGGCGTCGAAAGTGATACCGGCATTCAGTTGACTGAACGCCGTGGCATAAGTGGATTGGGTCTGGACATTGTTCTGGTCGAACTTGGCCTGAACATAGGCCGTAACGTCGTCCGTGATGTCGTAATGCGCGCTGCCGAAGAACGAAATTCGCCGCAGCGGCAACTGGAGATAGCCTTCCTTGCTGACGAAGGAGGCATTGCCGTTCTCCAGGATTTTCACATTGGGATCGGTGCCGTTGTAGTTGGGTGCGGGCGCCCCTGTCACGCGGCCGACGACGCCCGAGAAGATCGTGGCATCGAGCGGATTTGCCGCCTTGTTGAAGAAGAAGCTGGTCGACAGCCCCGGCCCGGCAATCGTGACTTCGCCCGGCGCGAAGCCGTAGCGCGCGAACACCTGATTGACGGCCGCCTGGGACGGGTTGCCGGCTGGTGCGCCAAAGTCGAAGCCGGCCACCACGCCCGGTACGCCGGTCGTATTGGTGCGCGGCGTAACGCCGAAGCTGCTGCCGAAGAAGACCGCGCCGCCGGTGCTGGCGGGATCGGTATAACCGGCCTGATAGAAGGGGCGATCCGCCTGATAGATGATGTCGCGGTCCTGATAGGTCACGCCCAGCATGGCGTTGCCGCGTCCATTGGCGAAGTTGCCACCAACAAGCGCGGATATCTCGAACTGCCGGCCATCGCCACGTTCGCTGATTCCCATGCTGGTATCGATCGTGACGCCGGAATAGTCGCGCTTGAGCTTGAAATTGACGACGCCGGCAACGGCATCCGCGCCATAGGTTGCGCCCGCGCCGCCGGTGATGACCTCGACGCTGTCGAGCGCTGCCTTCGGAATGGTGTTGATGTCGACCACCAGTGTCGCATTGGCCGGCTGAGTGCGCCGTCCATCCAGGAGGACCAGCGTTCGATTGGCGCCGATGCCGCGCAGGTCGAGCGTCGCGATACCGGGGCTGTTGGTCGGTGTGGCCTGCACGTCAGATCCGGCCAGGCCGGTCAGGCCGGCACCGCCGCGACCGGTCGCGCCGACGCCGCCGGTGAACTGCGGCATTTCCTTTAGCCCCTGGTCGATGCTGAGATCCGATGAGGACTGCAAGGTGTCGCTGGTCACGGTGGTCAGCGGCGTCGCTGAGGTATAATCGCGGCGCACGATCCGCGATCCGGTGATGACGATCGCCTGCGTCTCCTGCGCGTCCGCCTCGGTGGACTGGGCCTTTGCCGGGCTTGGCGCGTTGAAGGCAAAGGCGAGTGCCGTACAACTCATCAGGGCACGCGCCGTCCATCTGTCAGTTCGTGGGTTCATCAGTCTTCCTCCCCTGCGTCGCGCGAGCCATTCGCGCAGCGTGGTCGTCTCTCGAGGAAGAGTGAGCGGCGTGGATACGCGTCATCGTGCGCAGGAACATCGAATGAGCGAACGCCATCTGCCTGCGCGGACCTGTGCCGCGCAGCCATATCCTCCCCGTCTGCGTCGCCGACTCGAAAGGTCAGCTTCAAATGAATGCTATTCAAATAAATGCAGACGGCAACCAATAAGATTCAATCGAATTTGAGCCTGATCCTATCCAGCCGTTCTGGGAAAAGCATTGAAAGCAAGGCTGGCGCATGCGTGCGTCTGTGTTATCGATGGGTGATTCCGCGACGCGGCATGAATCGAAAAGGGGCAGGGGTAATGGCGAGCAGAGACAGCAGGTCGGACAAGGCGCTTCAGATGCGGATTGTCGACGCGCTGGTCCACCGGATTGGCAAGGATAGTCAAGCTGCGCTGCCGCACGACTGGCTCGCCGCGACAATCTATACCCTGCGCGACGAGATCATCGAGCGGTGGATGGAATCGTCCAAGGCGGCTCATGCTGCAGGTGCGAAGAGAGTCTACTATCTCAGCCTCGAGTTCCTGATCGGTCGGCTGCTGCGCGATGCGCTGAGTAATCTCGGCGTGGTCGAGGAGGTGCGCGCCGCGCTGGCCGAACATGGCGTGGAGCTGGACGAGATCGTGGAGATCGAACCGGATGCTGCGCTGGGCAATGGCGGCCTCGGACGCCTGGCGGCCTGCTTCATGGAGAGCCTCGCGACGCTCGACATCCCCGCTTATGGCTATGGCATCCGCTATGTGAACGGCATGTTCCGCCAGCGCATCGACGATGGCTGGCAAGTCGAGCTGCCGGAAAACTGGTTGGCGCACGGCAATCCATGGGAGTTCGAGCGGCGGGAGAGCGCCTATCGCGTCGGCTTTGGCGGCGAAGTGGTCGGCGATGTCGATGGTCGCGTCGAATGGCATCCGGCCGAGAAGGTCATCGCCATGGCGGTCGACACCCCCGTGGTTGGCTGGCGCGGACGTCGCGTGAACACGCTGCGCTTGTGGAATGCCTTCCCGGTCGATCCGCTGCGGCTCGATGCCTTCAATGCTGGCGATCATGCCGGCGCGCTGGCCGAGCAGGTGCGCGCCGAAAGCCTGGTGCGCGTGCTCTATCCGGCGGATTCGACGCAGGCCGGGCAGGAACTGCGCCTGCGCCAGGAGTATTTCTTCTCGTCGGCCTCCATTCAGGACATCGTGCGGCGGCACATGCAATATCATGGCGACATCCGCACCCTGCCGGACAAGGTCGCCATCCAGCTCAACGATACCCATCCTGCGGTGTCCGTCGCGGAACTGATGCGCCTGCTGATGGACGATCACGGGCTGGAACTGGCTGAGGCGTGGACCATCACCCGCGCCACCTTCGGCTACACCAACCACACGCTTCTGCCCGAGGCGCTGGAGAGCTGGCCGCTGCCGCTATTCGAGCGGATGCTGCCCCGGCATATGCAGATCGTCTATGCCATCAACGCGCTGGTGCTGCGTGAGGCGCGGGCCAGCAAGCAGCTCGATAATGCAGCCATCTCCGCCATTTCCGTGATCGACGAAAATGGCGAGCGTCGCGTGCGCATGGCCAATCTCGCCTTTGCCGGCGCGCATAGCGTCAATGGCGTGGCGGCGCTGCATACCGAGCTGATGAAGCAGACCGTCTTTGCCGATCTGCACCGGCTCTACCCGGACCGGATCAATAACAAGACCAATGGCGTGACCCCTCGGCGCTGGCTGCTGGAGTGCAACCCCGGCCTCACCGCGCTCATTCGCGAGACGATCGGCGACGGGTTCATGGACGACGCCGAGAAGCTCCACGAGCTGAACCGGTTCGCTGATGACGCGGCGCTTGGCGAGCGGCTGGGCGCCATCAAGCGCGCCAACAAGGAGGCGCTGACGCAGCACCTGCGCGACCATATGGGCATCCGCCTCGATCCCTCCGCGCTGTTCGACGTGCAGATCAAGCGCATCCACGAATATAAGCGCCAGCTCCTCAATCTCATCGAGACTGTGGCGCTCTACGACCAGATTCGCAGCCACCCGGAGATTGACTGGGTGCCGCGCGTCAAGATTTTCGGCGGCAAGGCAGCGCCGAGCTACCATAATGCCAAGCTCATCATCAAACTGGCCAATGACATTGCCCGGCGGATCAACAGCGATCCCTCGGTGGGCGGGTTGCTCAAGGTCGTTTTCGTGCCGAATTACAATGTGAGCCTGGCCGAGAAGATCATCCCCGCCGCCGACCTCTCCGAGCAGATTTCCACCGCCGGCATGGAGGCATCCGGCACCGGCAACATGAAGTTCGCGCTCAACGGCGCGCTGACCATCGGCACGCTCGATGGCGCCAATATCGAGATCAAGGATCGTGTCGGCGATGACAATATCGTCATTTTCGGTCTGACGGCGGATGAAGTCGCGCACCAGCGGGCCAATGGCTATAATCCGCGCCAGATCATCGAGGAGTCGCGCGAGTTGCAGCAGGCGGTGTCGGCGATTGCCTCGGGCGTCTTCTCGCCGGACGACCCCAATCGCTATGTCGAACTGATCGGTGGGCTTTATGACCATGACTGGTTCATGGTCGCTGCCGATTTCGAGAGCTATAGTCAGGCTCAGCGCGCCGTCGACGCGCGCTGGTCGAACCCGGCCGGTTGGCAAAGTGCAGCGCTGCGGAACATTGCGAACGTTGGATGGTTCTCCTCAGACCGCACCATCGCGGAATATGCCAAAGACATCTGGGGAGTTATGTGAAGCCGCCCAAAGCGGCCCTTGAAGCCTTGCTGGCTGGCACGCATGCCGACCCCTTTTCGCTGCTCGGGCCGCACGAAGGGCCGACGGGCATATTCGTGCGCGCGGTCATTCCGGGTGCCGAGCAGGTGGACGCCTATGATCTGGCGGGCACGCGGCTGGGCAGGCTGGAGCGTGTCGACGCACGCGGTCTGTTCGAAGGCGCCGTGTCGGGACCGCGTCAGCCCTTGCGCTATCGTGCGAAGGGGCAGCGGGCCGAGTGGACAATTACGGACCCGTATAGCTTCGGGCCGGTCCTGGGGCCGCTCGACGATCTGCTGATTGGGGAAGGCACGCACTTCCGATTGTTCGACAAGCTTGGCGCGCATCTCATTGAACATGAAGGCGCAAGCGGTGTCCACTTTGCCGTTTGGGCGCCCAATGCGCAGCGCGTGGCGCTGGTCGGCGACTTTAATGATTGGAACGGCCAACGCCATGTGATGCGCCGTCGCAGCGACAATGGCGTGTGGGAAATCTTCATGCCCGGCCTCGGGGCGTGGGAGGCGTATAAATATTTGATCGTCGGGCCGGACGGCACGGTCCAGCCGCTCAAGGCCGATCCGTTCGCCTTCGCCTCCGAACTTCGGCCGAAAACTGCGTCGATGACCTTCTCTCCAGCCAAGCCTGACTGGGGCGATGCCGCCCACCGCGCGCATTGGGCCTCGG
The DNA here is from genome assembly GCF_025961735.1 of Sphingobium sp. B11D3B. Classification (NCBI taxonomy): domain Bacteria; kingdom Pseudomonadati; phylum Pseudomonadota; class Alphaproteobacteria; order Sphingomonadales; family Sphingobiaceae; genus Sphingobium; species Sphingobium sp. B11D3B. The sequence continues at coordinate 533,775 of NZ_JAOQOF010000001.1, forward strand.
TCGATCCGCGCCGCGTACCGGTGAGCATTTACGAGGTTCATCCCGGGTCTTGGCGACGGGACGAGGACGGCTGGTTCCTCTCATGGGACCGGATGGCCGAGGAGCTGATCCCTTATGTCGCGGACATGGGCTTCACGCATATCGAGTTCCTGCCGGTCTCCGAGCATCCCTATGACCCGAGCTGGGGCTACCAGACCACCGGTCTTTATGCGCCTTCGGCCCGCTTTGGTGATCCGGCCGGCTTTGCACGCTTTGTCGATGGCGCCCACCGCGCCGGCCTTGGCGTGCTGCTCGACTGGGTGCCCGCGCATTTCCCGACCGATGCGCACGGGCTGGCGCGCTTCGATGGCACGGCGCTCTATGAGCATGAAGACCCGCGGCAGGGTTTCCACCCGGACTGGAATACGGCGATCTACAATTTCGGGCGGCGCGAGGTGGCGAGCTTCCTCGTCAACAATGCGCTGTTCTGGGCCGAGCGCTATCATGTCGACGGATTAAGAGTCGACGCCGTCGCCTCGATGCTCCACCGCGACTATAGCCGCGAGCCGGGCGCATGGGTGCCCAACGCGGAGGGCGGGCGCGAGAACTGGGAGGCCGCAGCCTTCCTCCAGACCATGAACAAGGCGATCTACGGCGCCCATCCCGGCATCATGACGATTGCCGAGGAATCGACCACATGGCCGGGCGTCACGCATCCAGTGCATGACAATGGCCTGGGTTTCGGGTTCAAGTGGAACATGGGCTTCATGAACGATACGCTCAGTTACATGGCGCGCGATCCGATCCACCGGCGCTATCATCATGAAGAAATCACCTTCGGGCTGACCTACGCCTATACCGAGAATTTCGTGCTGCCGCTCAGCCATGACGAGGTGGTCCACGGCAAGGGCTCGCTGCTCAACAAGATGGCCGGCGATGATTGGCAGAAATTCGCCAATCTGCGCGCTTATTATGCCTTCATGTGGGGCTACCCCGGTAAGAAGCTGCTGTTCATGGGGCAGGAATTCGCCCAGCGCCGGGAGTGGAGCGAAGCGCGCGCGCTCGACTGGGAGCTACTGGACGCGCCTGCCCATGCCGGCATCCGGACACTAATTCGTGATCTCAACGGTTTGTACCGCTCTCTTCCCGCGCTGTATCAGCGCGATTGCGAGGGTGAGGGCTTTGAATGGCTGATCGTCGACGATCGCGAGAATTCGGTGTTCGCCTGGGTCCGCAAGGCACCCGGTGAGGCGCCTGTCGCGGTGATCGCGAACATGACGCCCGTGGTGCATTATGATTATGGCGTGCCGCTGCCCCATGACGGGATCTGGCAGGAGGTGATGAACACCGATGCCGCGATCTATGGGGGCAGCGGTGTCGGTAATTTGGGTGCGGTGCAGGCCGAGAAAGGCGTGGCGAGGATAACCTTGCCGCCCCTCGCCACGATCATGCTGCACGGAGAAGATTGAGGCGTCTGCCGTCATAATGGCGCGCCAGAGGAAGGAGTGGGAACAGGTGACACAAAGAGAAGGCCGCAAACAACCTCTGGCACGCGATGCGATGGCTTATGTCTTGGCCGGCGGGCGCGGCAGCCGCCTGATGGAACTGACCGACAATCGCGCGAAGCCTGCGGTCTATTTCGGCGGCATGTCCCGCATCATCGATTTCGCGCTCTCCAATGCGATCAACAGCGGCATCCGGCGCATCGGCGTGGCGACGCAGTACAAGGCCCACTCGCTCATCCGCCACATGCAGCGCGCCTGGAACTTCCTGCGTCCCGAGCGCAACGAGAGCTTCGACATCCTGCCCGCCTCGCAGCGCATCGACGAGTTTCACTGGTATGAGGGCACGGCCGACGCGGTGTTCCAGAACATCGACATCATCGCCAGCCACGCGCCCAAATATATCGTCATTCTGGCCGGCGATCACATCTACAAGATGGATTATGAGCTCATGCTGCAGCAGCATGTGCAGGAAAATGCCGATGTCACCGTCGGCTGCCTGGAAGTCCCGCGCATGCAGGCGACGGCCTTTGGCGTCATGCATGTCGATGACAAGGGCCAGATCACCAGCTTCCTCGAGAAGCCCGCCGACCCGCCAGCCATGCCCGGCAAGCCGGATGTCGCGCTCGCCTCGATGGGCATCTATGTCTTCACGACCGAATTTCTCTTCGAGCAACTGCGCCGCGATGCCGACGATCCGGAGAGCAAGCGCGATTTCGGCGGAGACATCATCCCCTATATCGTCAAGCACGGCAAAGCCGTCGCCCATCTGTTTTCATCCAGCGCGATCCGCGCTGCCGAGCAGATCGAGGAATATTGGCGGGATGTCGGTACGCTCGATGCGTATTGGGAAGCCAATATCGACCTGACCGACGTGGTGCCCAAGCTCAACATGTACGATCGCGACTGGCCGATCTGGACCGACCAGATCATCGCCGCGCCCGCCAAGTTCGTGCATGATGAGGAAGGCCGCCGGGGCATGGCGGTGAGTTCGCTCATCTCGCAGGATTGTATCGTCTCGGGCGCCGAGGCCCATCGCAGTCTGCTGTTCACCGGCGTGAAGATGGGCAGCTTCGCCAGCGTCAAGGAGGCGGTGATCCTGCCTTATTGCAACATCGGTCGCGGTGCGCGGCTCAAGCGGTGCATCATCGATAGCGGCGTCCGCATTCCGGAAGGTCTGGTCGTCGGCGAAGATCCGGGCCTGGACGGGCAGCGGTTTCGCCGCACGGAAAGCGGCATCTGTCTGATCACCAAGGCGATGATCGACCGGCTGGACTAGCGTCTTGCGGCGCGCGCAGCACTTGCGCGTGTCGAACCGGATTTTTCATCCTTTGCCTTAAGGCGTGTCGCCGTCCATCGGGTTGTTACGAACATGACAGAGCTTTCCGTCCTCTCCGCCGCGTCCGAATGCTGGCCGCTCATCAAGACCGGTGGCCTTGCCGATGTGGCCGGGGCCTTGCCGGCGGCGGTGGCGCCGCATGGCGTGGCGATGACGCGCTTTCTGCCGGGCTACCCCTCCGTCTTGAAGGCCCTGCCGCGCAAGCGCACCGTCTTCCGCTATGACTCGCTGCTCGGCACGCCGGCGCGCATTCTCGCTGCCAAGCATGAGGGGCGCCCGCTGCTGGTGCTCGATGCGCCCGGCTTTTTCGAGCGCGACGGCGGACCTTATGCCGATGCCATGGGGCGGGACTGGCTGGACAACGGCCTGCGTTTCGCCGCCTTCGCCAAGGCCGCAGCCGATCTCGCCGCCGGGCGCGCAGGGCTCAAGCCGTTCGATGTGCTCCACGCGCATGATTGGCAGGCCGGGCTCGCGCCGGCCTATCTGGTCTATTCCGGAGATCAGGCAACAAGACCCGCCAGCGTGATGACCATTCACAACATGGCATTCCAGGGCTGGTTCGACGCAGCTTTCTTTGCCCGGCTGGACCTGCCGCCGGTCGCATGGTCGATCGAGGGCGTGGAATATCATGGAGGCGTGGGGATGCTGAAGGCGGGGCTGGTCCTCGCGGATGCGATCACCACCGTGAGTCCCGGCTATGCCGAGGAAATCCGCCGGCCGGAATTCGGCATGGGGTTGGAGGGGCTGGTCGTCGGCCGGCAGGACCGCATGCATGGCATCGTCAACGGTATCGATGCTGCCGAGTGGAATCCGGCCAAGGATGCAGCGCTGGCCGCGCCATTCACGGCGGACGACCTCTCCGGTCGCGTGGCCAACAAGCGGGCGATCGAGGCCGCCTTCGGGCTGGAGAGCGGTGATGGGCCGCTGTTCGTCGTCATCACACGGCTCACCTGGCAGAAGGGCATGGACGTGCTGCTGGAGGTGATCGATCACCTCGTCGGCCTGGGGGGCAGGCTCGCGGTGCTCGGCAGCGGTGATGCGGCGATCGAGGCCGGACTTCATGCCGCCGCCGGGCGGCATCCCGGCCGCGTCGGCATTCGCATCGGCTATGACGAGCCGCTCGCTCATCTGATGCAGGGCGGGGGCGATGCCATTCTCATTCCCTCCCGGTTCGAGCCCTGCGGCCTCACGCAGCTTTACGGCCTGGCTTATGGCTGCGTGCCGGTCGTCGCGCGCACCGGCGGGCTGGGCGATACGGTGATCGACGCCAATGAGGCCGCGATGAACGCGGGGGCAGCCACCGGCGTGCTGTTCTCGCCGGTCGATTATCAAGGCCTCGCCGCCGCGATCAGCCGCACGATCCGCCTTTATGGGGCGGGAGCGCGCTGGCGGCAGATCCAGCAGGCGGGCATGAAGACGGACAATAGCTGGGGACGGAGCGGCGCTGCCTATGCTGCGCTCTACCGGCAACTCAAGGAGCAGAGATGACGATCACGCGCGTTCCCACCACGCCGTTTGAAGGCCAGAAGCCCGGCACATCCGGCCTGCGCAAGAAGGTGCGGGTGTTCCAGCAGGCCAATTATGCCGAGAATTTCGTCCAGTCGGTCTTCGATGCGATTGATGGCAAGGATGGCGCGCTGCTCGTGATTGGCGGCGACGGTCGCTACCATAACCGCACGGTCATCCAGCAGACGATCCGCATGGCCGCCGCCAATGGCTTTGCGAAGGTGATGGTGGGGCAGGGCGGCATCCTCTCGACGCCAGCCGCCAGCCACCTCATCCGCAAATATGGCGCGCTGGGCGGGCTCATCCTCTCGGCCAGCCACAATCCCGGCGGGCCGGACGAGGATTTCGGGATCAAGTATAACGTCTCCAATGGCGGGCCGGCGCCGGAGAAAGTGACCGAGGCAATCTACGCGCGTACGCAGACCATCACCCAGTGGCAGATGGTGGAAGCCGGCGACATCGATCTCGATGCGCTGGGCACCGTCACGGTCGGCGGCATGGCGGTCGAGGTGGTCGATCCTGTGGCCGATTATGCTGATCTCATGGAGGAGCTGTTCGACTTCGCCGCCATCCGCGCCATGGCCGCTGGCGGCTTCACGCTCGCCTTCGATGCGATGAGCGCGGTCACTGGCCCTTATGCGACCGAGATTTTCGAGCGACGCCTGGGCTTTGCGCCCGGCACCGTCCGCAATGGGACGCCGCTCGAGGACTTTGGCCATCATCACCCGGACCCCAATCTCGTCCACGCCAAGGTGCTGTACGATCTGATGATGAGCGCGGACGCCCCCGATTTCGGCGCGGCGTCTGACGGCGATGGCGACCGTAACCTGATCATCGGCAAGGGGCGCTTCGTCACGCCGTCGGATTCGCTGGCGATGCTGGCGGCTAACGCCCATCTCGCCAAGGGCTATCGCGGCGGCCTCAAGGGCATTGCCCGCTCCATGCCGACCAGCGCGGCGGCGGATCGCGTGGCGGAAGCGCTCGGCATCCCGAGCTTCGAGACGCCGACCGGCTGGAAATTCTTCGGCAATCTGCTGGATGCCGGCATGGCGACGATCTGCGGCGAGGAAAGCGCCGGCACGGGCAGCGACCATGTTCGCGAGAAGGACGGGGTGTGGGCCGTGCTGCTCTGGCTCAACATCCTTGCCGAGCGCAAGATCAGCGTCGATGCTCTGGCCCACGATCATTGGGCGCGCTTTGGCCGCAATTATTATGCGCGGCACGATTATGAGGGCATCGAGACGGAGAAGGCCAATGCGCTCATCGAAGCGCTTACGGCGGCGCTCCCCGCGCTGCCCGGTGCGCGCTTCGGCGCGCTCACCGTCGCAGCGGCGGACAGCTTCTCTTACGCCGACCCGGTCGATGGCTCTGTCAGTGCCAATCAGGGCCTGCGCGTGCTGTTCGAGGGCGGTTCGCGCGTGGTGTTCCGTCTCTCCGGCACAGGCACGGAAGGCGCGACGCTGCGCGTCTATCTGGAGCGTTACGAACCCGTGGGCGGCGCGCTGGATGAAGAGACGCCTGCGATGCTGGCGGAGCTGATCGCAGCGGCGGAAGCGATCGCCGGTATCGCGCGCCACACGGGCCGCACAGCCCCGGATGTCGTGACATGAGGCGGCGCGCCTTTGCTTTGCAGGCGTCCAGGGCCTGAATGTACGGCGTTCACCTCACCCGCGAGGGCGCGACATTCTCCGTCTGGGCGCCCGACGCCACCGCTGTAACCCTGTGCCTGTTCGGCGATGACGAGTGCGAGCATCGCCATGCCATGGCCCAACAGGGCGATGTCTGGCAGGCGCAGATTGCCGGGGTTGCTGCCGGCCAGCGTTATGGCTTTCGCGCCGACGGCCCATGGGCGCCGGAGCAGGGGCTGTGCTTCGATCCCGCCAAGCTGTTGGTCGATCCCTGGGCGAGCGCGATCGATCGGCCTTTTGTCTTTGATCCCCAGCTTGCCGAGCGCGGCGTAGAGACGGCGCCACTCGTACCGCGCAGCATCGTCACTGCGCCGCTGGCCGATCTCCCGCCGGCGCCGCCGCACATCCGCCAGGGCGCCCTGATCTACGAGTTGAACGTACGCGGTTTCACCATGCTGCATCCGGACGTACCGCCGGCGCTGCGGGGCACGGTGGCGGCGCTCGCACACCCGGCGGTCATCGCACATCTCCAGAAGCTGCATGTCGGGGCGGTCGAACTGATGCCGATCGTCGCCTGGATCGATGAGAGGCATCTGGTCGCACGTGGGTTGGCCAATGCCTGGGGTTACAACCCGATCGCGCCCATGGCCCTCGATCCCCGACTGTGCCCCGGTGGCATGGCGGAACTGCGCGAAACGGTGGCGTGCCTGCACGAGGCCGGCATCGGCGTCATTCTCGACCTTGTGTTCAACCACACCGGCGAGAGCGACCGGATCGGGCCGACCCTGTCGATGCGCGGGCTGGGCGAGCGGAGCTATTATGCGCTGGAGGCCGATGGCGACCTCGTCAATGTCGCCGGCACCGGTAACACGCTTGATTTTACCCAGCCTGCCGTGCGGGCGCTCACGCTGGAGACGCTCCGACGCTTCGTGCGTGAGGCGGGCGTGGATGGCTTCCGCTTCGATCTCGCGCCGATTCTGGCGCGCGGCCCGGCGTTCGATCCGCAGGCGCCAATCTTCGATGAGATCGCGCGCGATCCCTGGCTGGCGGATCGGGTCCTGATCGCAGAGCCATGGGATATTGGCGCGGACGGTTATCAACTCGGCCGCTTTCCTGAGAGTTGGCTGGAATGGAACGACCGCTATCGCGACGATGTGCGCCGCTTCTGGCGCGGCGATGGCGGGATCGGCGCCTTCGTCACGCGTCTCGCCGGATCGGCGGACATCTTCGGCAAGCCGAGCCGGAGCGTCAATTTTTTGGCGTCTCATGACGGCTTCACGCTCGCCGATACCGTGGCCTATGTCCATCGTCACAATCTCGCCAATGGTGAGCATAATCGCGACGGACATGGCGAGAATTTCAGCTGGAACCACGGTGTCGAGGGACCGAGCGACGACCCGGACGTGATCGCGGCGCGCGGGGACGATCTGCGGGCCTTGCTCGCGACGCTCTTTGCCTCGTCCGGGACGATCATGCTGACGGCCGGCGATGAATTTGGCCGCACCCAGCAGGGCAACAACAACGCTTATGCGCAGGATAATCCGCTCTCCTGGGTTGCCTGGCATGATCGCGATACCTCACTGGAGGCCTTTGCCTGTGCGCTCTCCGCCGCGCGCGCGGCGGATCTCGATGCGTTCGCGACATTTCCTGAGCCCGGCCGCTGGTTCCGGGCGGATGGGGCGGATATGAGCGTTTCCGGCTGGGAATCGGCCGAGACCGGCTTTGTCCGCTACGAGGCGGACTTGCCGAACGGTCGCCGCTTCACGCTCCTCGTCGACCGCGCGCAGCGCCGACTCATTGTTGACATTGTCCGGCATTGAGTGAAAACCGGGCGGGGAATGGGGAATCATTCCGCGCAAAGCGAAGGGCCAGCGGCCTGGCGCAGCAGCACGGAACACCCTGAGGGGCATAACAGGTCAGTCTCCCGTCGGATGACCGGAGCGAGGAGTGGATTGCATGAAGGATTTAAAGGGCCAACTGGCTTTCATCACCGGTGGCGCTTCGGGTGCCGGCTTCGGTCAGGCAACCGTGTTCGGACGGGCGGGCGCTGAGATTGTCATTGCGGATGTGCGCGCGGAAGCCATCGACGCCGCCCTTGAGAAGCTGCGGGCAGAGGGCGTCCGCGCCCACGGCATCAAGCTCGATATCATGGACCGCGACGCCTATGCGAAGGCTGCGGACGAGGTCGAATCCGTTTTCGGCCGCGCGCCGACGATCCTGTCGAACACCGCTGGCGTCAACAGCTTCGGGCCGATCGAGAAGACGACCTATGATGACTTTGACTGGATTGTCGGCGTCAACCTGGGCGGCGTCATCAATGGCATGGTCACCTTCGTCCCGCGCATGATCGCGGCGGGTGTGCCGGGGCATATCGTGACAGTGTCCTCGCTCGGCGGGTTCATGGGCAGCGCGCTGGCCGGCCCATATTCGGCGGCGAAGGCGGCCAGCATCAACCTGATGGAAGGCTACCGGCAGGGTCTGGCGCAGTATGATATTGGCGTCTCGGTCTGCACGCCGGCCAATATCCGCTCCAACATCGCCGAGGCGAGCCGCCTCCGTCCTGAGAAGTTCGGGTCGAGCGGCTATGTCGAGAATGACGATTCCATCGCCTCCCTGCACTCGATCCACCAGCACGGGCTTGATCCCGAGAAGCTGGGTGAGGCGATCATGAAGGGCATTCAGGAAAACGCGCTCTACATCATCCCCTATCCGGAAGTGCGCGAAGGGCTGGAGAAGCATTTCCAGGCGATCATCGAGTCCGTCGCGCCGATCGAGAGCGACCCGGAGGGCGCGCGTCTGCGCACCGAGGCGTTGATCAACTGGGGTCGCGACCGCACGCGCGTCTTCGCCGACGGCAAGAAGGGCGAATAATCGCATTGCGCGATCGAATTGCGCTGGGGCGCCATGCGGAGCCATGGTCGCGCTAAGAACTATCGGAGAGAGACATGACCCTCAAATTGTACAGCTTTGGCCCCGGCGCCAATTCGCTCAAGCCGCTCGCGACGCTCTATGAGAAGGGCCTCGAATTCGAGCCGGTCTTCGTGGACCCGGCCAAGTTCGAGCAGCATTCGGACTGGTTCAAGAAGATCAATCCGCGCGGCCAGGTGCCGGCGCTCTGGCATGATGGCCAGGTCGTCACCGAATCCACCGTGATCTGCGAATATCTCGAAGACGTGTTTCCGGATGCCGGCACGTCATTGCGCCCCGCCGATCCGTTCAAGCGCGCGGAAATGCGCGTGTGGACCAAGTGGGTGGACGAGTATTTCTGCTGGTGCGTTTCCACCATCGGCTGGGCATTCGGCATCAAGGCGATCGCTCAGAAGATGACTGACGAAGAGTTCGAGGACCACGTCACCAACAAGGTGACCATTCCCGAGCAGCAGGTGAAGTGGCGCCGCGCCCGGAACGGCTTCCCGCAGGAGATGCTGGACGAGGAGTTCCGCAAGGTCGGCGTGTCGGTCCAGCGGCTGGAGGAGACGCTCTCCAAGCAGGACTATCTGGTCGACAGCGGCTTTAGCCTCGCAGACATCTGCAACTTCGCCATTGCCAATGGCCTCCAGCGTCCCGGTGGCTTCTTCGGCGACTATGTGAACGAGCAGAAGACGCCCGGCCTGTGCGCCTGGCTAGCGCGCATCAACGAGCGTCCGGCGATCAAGGCGATGTTCGAGAAGGCCAAGAGCGAGGATCTGCTCAAGGCCAAGCCGCAGCCCGCCGCCTGAACCGGGCGGCGGTCATACATCAAGGATAAGAAGGCGGACTGGGCAATGACGCAGGATCTCACCATCTACCACATTCCCGGTTGCCCCTTCTCGGAGCGCATCGAGATCATGATGGCGCTCAAGGGCGTGGCGCTGAAGGATGTCGAGATCGACATCTCCAAGCCGCGCCCGGACTGGCTGCTGGCCAAGAGCGGCGGCACCACGGCGCTGCCGCTGCTCGATGTAGAGAATGGCGAGAGCCTCAAGGAGAGCATGGTCATCTTGCGCTATCTTGAGCAGCGATACCCGCAGCCTGCCGTCGCGCATCCCGATCCGTTCCACCACGCCGTCGAGGGAATGCTGGCGGAGCTGTCCGGCCCGTTCTCGGGCGCGGGTTACCGCATGATCCTCAACCGCGATGCCGACAAGCGCGAGGAAATGCGCGCGGCTGTGGACGCGGAGTTCGGCAAGGTGGATGCTTTCCTGCGCCGCTACGCCACCGGCGCGGACTTTCTGTTCGAGGATCGCTTCGGCTGGGCGGAGGTCGCCTTCACGCCGATGTTCAAGCGGCTGTGGTTCCTCGAATATTACGAAGATTATGCGGTGCCCGCCCAGTTCGACCGGGTGTTGCGCTGGCGCGCAGCCTGCGTCGCGCATCCGGCCGCCCAGCACCGCAGCCATGAAGAGCTGATCAAGCTCTATTATGATTATAGCCAGGGCGGCGGCAACGGTCGCATACCCGAAGGGCGCGCCATTTCCAGCTTCTCCCCGGATTTCGACTGGCGCAACCGCCCCATGCCTCCCCGGGACAAATGGGGCCGCCCCGCGACCGATAACGAATTGGGCCTTGCCGCTTAACGCGCAAATTCCTTAGCATGCTATGATCTGATTGCCACATCCTTCATGCTTTCTTGGCAAGGTGCATCTTCGGGTCATGACATGAGGAATTGTTAACCATAATGAGGGACTTGGCCTGTGGGAGCGAGCAGGCCAGTCGGCTTCCCGAGAGCCGGTGTGGGTATCGCCTTGGGGGATCTGGTTTGTCACGCCGCAAGTGGCTGATCTTTGGATATGTGTGTCTGGCCGGTGCAGCCTTGCCAGCGCTGGCACAGGGGCAGCCTGCAGACCAATCGCGCGGCTCCGTTTACGAGGCCGCTTTTTTTAGCCCCTCCGCACCCAGCAATGCGCTGGAGATGATCTCCCTGGTGCCCGGCTTCACGCTGGACGAGGGCGATGCCGAGATTCGCGGTTTTCGGCAGGCGGCAGGCAATGTCGTGATCAATGGCCGACGGCCCAATGCCAAGAGCGAGACGCTCGGTACGCTGCTCTCGCGGATACCCGCCGCCCGCGTCGTCCGCATCGAACTCGCCTCCGGCGATCGGTTCGGGACGGACTATGCCGGTCGCGCGCTGGTCGCTAATGTTGTGCTTTCGCAGGAGGGCGGGCTCGCCGCGACGGTTGAGACGACCTTGCGCCGGGAATATCGCGGCGCGATCCTCCCGGAAGCAAGCATCTCCGCGCTGTGGAATCGGGGTGCTTCGACTTTCAACGTCGCACTCGCCGTTAAAAATGCTGCGACATCGGAGGAGGGGTTCGACCAACTGGTCGCGCTGCCCGGCGGGGCCGAGCAGGAGTATCGCGAGAAGTTCAGCCGCTTCCGCAATCCCCAGCCCTCCGGCTCTGTGCGGTGGACGCTGAACGAGGGGGAGCATCGCACGGTCAATCTCAGCGCCAGTCTCAACCTCAATTATGATGACCTGACGCAAAGCAGCTTCGTGCAATCTGATGACGGATCCGAGCGCAACGACGCCCTTGTGCAGCGTTGGTTTACCCGCACCATGGAAGTGAGCGGCGACATCACCCGGCCGCTCGGTTCTGGCGGCATCAAGCTGCTCGGTCTGGCCTCCCGGCGATATCGCAGCCTGCGCGATCAGGCGACCGAGGCCAGTCTGGCAGGGGACGATCTGGGCGGCCTCTTTCAGAACCAGCATGACTGGCGGGACGAGACGCTGGCGCGTCTGAGCTGGAGCGGCACGGCATTCTCGGGCTGGACGATCGAGACAGGCGTGGAAGGCGTCCGCACTCGGCTGGATGGCCAAGTGGATCTGTTTTCCGTCGATCCCGATGGGGCCGTCACGGTTTATGATCTGCCCGTCAGCCATGCCGTGGTGACGGAAGATCGCGGCGAGGCCTTCGCCAATGCGGGCCGGCCGCTGTCATCCCGGCTGCGGATCGATTTGGGCCTTGCCTATGAACGCTCGCGCCTCAGCGTAAGGGGCGATGTCAGCGCTCGTCGGACACTCGACTTCGTCAAGCCCAAGATCGCGCTGGATTGGCGCCACGGCGCCTGGCACAGCCAGATCAGCGCCGAACGGACCGTGGCCCAGCTCGATTTCGAGGATTTCGTAAGCGCTGCCGAGCTATCGGCGGACCGGGTGAACAGTGGCAATCCCGATCTCCTCCCGCAGCGGGCCTGGGAGTTCAAGCTGAGCGTCGATCGCGCCTTGCCGGGCGACGGGCGCATCACGCTCGATCTGGGCTATGATTTCATCGCAAAGGTTCAGGACCGCGTGCCGACGCCGGAGGGCTTCGATGCGCCGGGCAATTTGGGGGACGGCACCCAGTTCAGCGCGGCGGCCAATATCGATCTGCCGCTCTCCCGGCTGGGCGTCAAAGGCGGGCGGCTCACCCTTTACGGCTCCTATGTCGATACCTCCGTGCGGGATCCGTACACGCTGCGCTACCGCCCCTTTTCCGGCTATGCGCCCTTCTACTACGAGGCGCGCTTCCGGCAGGATCTGGGCCGTTTCGCCTGGGGCACGAGCATGACCGGCAATAGCGGGTCGGACAGCTACCGGATCGACGAGGTGGACTTCAACCGGGGGATCGCGCCGAACGTCGCCGCCTTTGTCGAATATCGCCCCAATCCCAGTTGGACTGTGACCCTCGGCAGCGAAAACCTGCTGGATGGCGGCAAGCGGCGCGTGCGCGACTTCTACGATCCGGACCGGCGCTCGCTGATGCCCTATGAGCGCGAGCTGCGGCATCGCGAGAGTCACCTCGTTGCATATCTGACCATCAAGCGCAGCATCCGGTAGCCGCTCCCACAAGGGGCGAACAAGGGCCGATCCATCCTGTGTTCAGGCGCATCATGCCATGGATCTTTCAGGTCGGCGCGGCATTGTAACGGTTCACGGACGCGCTGACGCAGTAACTGTCCGTGCCAGTCAGGCATTGCCGAGCCGGATGATGTCATGCAGATAGGCTTTCAGCTTGTCGCAACCGGCCTTCGCGCCCTTGTCGGTGCGGGCTTTGAGCCGGGCCTATGGTAGTTTGACCAGTGCGGATCGCGCGCCATGCGGTGTGGGGTCTGCCCGGTGCAGGAGAATGAGTGCTGATGACACTGAGTGTGTTGCTTGCCGCGGCGGCGGCCGCAGGATCGCCGCAATATATCCCGTCCAGCCCCACGCTGGGGATGGCCGAAGGGCGCTGCCGTGCGAACGAAGGCGGCCCGGCCTATATGATCAACATCAACGGGCTGAAGGACCGTCAGGGTCTGGTTCGCGTCGAGCTTTATCCCAATAGCGACGAGGATTTTCTCGCCGACGACAATGTCCTGCTCATGGCCGGCAAGCCCTTCCGTCGCGCCGAGATGAAGGTGCCGGCCAGCGGCCCGGTCGTGCTCTGCATCCGCGCGCCGAGCGCGGGCACCTACACGCTGAGCCTGCTGCACGATCGCGATTCCAACCGCAAGCTCGGCCTGTCGGTGGATGGCGTCGCTTTTCCGGGTGATCCCAAACTGTGCTGGGGCCAGCCCAAGGGCCGCGACGCGCGGGCGACGGTGGGCAATGGCCCGACCACGATCAACGTCACCATGCAGTATCGTCGCAGTCTGGTCTGCTTTGGCCCGCTCAAGAAGTAGCGGCAAGGGGGAGGGCTGGCCTAGCCGCCCTCGCGTGTCAGGCCGCCAGTGTGCCCGTCCGTCGCACGACGGGGTTGTCGACGAGCTGCTGATAATAAGCGAATAGATCGGCGAAATGCTCGTCGATGGTGCGCACATGTTGCGCATAATGGAGGGCTTTGGCGCGCACCTCTTCCTTGGGCGTTGCAATGAAGTCCAGGATCGCCTTGGCTGCGGCTGTTGGATCGGCTGACTTGTACAGCCACCCTTCGCACAAGCGGGCGTGATCCGCAGCGCCACCACGATCCGGCATGATGAGGGGCAGGCCGGCCGCGCGCGCCTCACCGCCAACGGTGCAGAACACCTCCGCTTCGCAGCCATGGATCAGGGCATCGCAGCTGGCGAAAAGACGCGCGACTGCCTGCCTGTCCGAGATCGGTGAGAGCAGATGGACGTGCGGGATTTGCGCGGCGGCGCGGGCCACGCGCGCGCGATCGCGCCCATCACCGGCAATCACGAGGCCGACCGGCGCCTTGTTCCCCGCCATGGTCACGGCCTGGATCACCATAGGCCAGCGCTTCTCCGGCCCGTGCCGCCCAGCCCCCAGCAGCAGCGTTGCTTCGGGCGGCAGGTCGCAGCGCGCAAGGAGGCGAGCGCGCAGCTCTTCATCACGAAAGTCCGGAGAGAAAATGCCTGGCTGGACGCCCATCGGATTGGTCACGACCCGTTTCATCCCACCCGCCAGCAGGCGATTGGTCTGGTCCTCGCCAGTCGTGATCGAGCCGTCGAACAACTGGTCCATTCGCTTAAGGTGGCGCCAGAACATGCCGAAAGCGCGGTCAATGGCCGGACGGGGCAGGAAAGGATCGAACCAGCGATAGGCATAAGCCGACATGGGATCGGCATGCATCACCAGCGCCCGCGGTGCTTTGCCTGGCCACTCACCTACAAAGCGGGCGCTGCGCCAGGGCGAGGAGCATTCGACGACGTCGGGTTCGAGTTGGCTCAGCGTATCGTGCAACGTGTCGACGTCGCGGAAATAATGGTAACGCCGGTCCAGCGGAAATTGAGGGTTTTCCAGGTAGATGATCCGCGCGTTGGGGCCATGATCCTCAACGCGGAACCCCGGTCCCGGTGCGATCACCACCACCTCATGCCCCGCCGCAGGTCCGGCGAGAAGCTTGCGATCGATGTAGGTTTTTACGCCGCCGCCATAGGGCGTGTAGAAGGCGGCGACATCCACAATGCGCATGGATGTCACCCGGCGCGGGCGCACATGGCGTCCACCTTGTCGCGCGATCCTGCCATCAGGCCCGCTTTTCTTTTCTGCCAACCCTGATCGTGGCGAGATCACCGATGGCCAGCACCGCACCGATGACGAGATGGGTCAGCAGGATAAGGGTGGTGATGAGAGCGATGAGAATGTGGATCTCGCTGTCTTGCCCGACCGCGAACACGGCGACCGCCGCGAAGATGATATCCTTGTTGCTGATGAGCGGCAGGCGCGAGAGCAGCATCCGCACCGTGGCCAGCACCAGCCACCAGCCCAGCGCCACGTCCGGGAGGGCCAGGCTCCACACCACCGCGAGCAGGACGTTACCGACCAGTAGTCGCGCGAAATGCAGGCCGGAAATGGCCCAGAGTTGCGTGCGCGTGAGGCTGAAGATGCGCTTGCTGAACACGAAGACCAGCAGGGAGACGACCATGATGACGCCGACCGATGCGGCCAGGGCGGAACTGGTAATGCCGAGGTTCAGGCTCTTGGCATAAGGATAGACCAAGGCCATCATCGCAAGCGTGAAGATGTTGGACACCACCGCGGAGAGGATCGCGACGTCCTTGACGGCGCCGAAGGGCGAGCCCTCCATTTTGATCTTCTTGCGGGCCCAGCTGTAGAAATAGGCCTCGCCGAGATAATCGACGATCAGCTCGTTGGTGACGTTCTTGCGCGCAAGGGCGATGAGACCTTCGCCCGGAATATGCCAGAGCCAGCGGAAAATGATGAAATCGAAGGCCAGGCCCGTGAAATAATAGCCGAAAAAGGCGACCCAGAACAAAGGATTGGCCGGGATGGTCTGCAACAGATCGTCCAGGCGGAACGACCGAAACTGCCAGATGACAACCGCAAGAATGGCAATGGACAGCGCCGGGGTGATCCACACCCACCACGAGGTCTGCCGGACAGGAAGCGGGATCGGGTCTTTGGAAGGATCGTCGCTCGACGGAGCAGGGGCTGGTGTCTGCATGTGTGTTTGCTTACTTGATAAGGCCCGATCGCGTCCGCGCTGCGGATAGCAACAATCTGGCCAGGGTCAAAGTCTATTTCCCCGCGACACGGCGGAAGAGGGCGATCCACTTCTCTAGCGTCGCCTCCATCGTGAACAGCGATGCACGCGCGCGCATGGCGGATATCTGCGGCTTCTGGTCGCACACGCGATCCATGGCGGCGGCGAGAGCCGAGACATCCTTGATCGGAACCAGCGTGCCCACATCCTCCATCATCATCGGCATGGCGATGGTGCAATCCGTCGCGACGATGGGGATCGCGGCGGCCAGCGCTTCCGCGACCACTGCGGGCACGCCTTCGAAGTCCGAGGAGAGGATGAAGGCATCGGCTTGCGCAAACCAGGGGGCGACAGGGTTGTGATGGCCGGGAAGGCTAAGCTGCGTGGCGACGCCGAGCGCTTGCGCCTTGGCTTCCAGCGCGGCGCGGAGCGGGCCTTCGCCCACAATCGTCAGCCGGTCGTCCGGTCGCGCGATCCGCGCGAACGCATCCAGCAGCAGCTCGAAGTTCTTTTGCGGAAACAGCCGCCCCACGCCCAGGAAATGCCGGCCCGGGTTATTGCGCGGCGTGCTGTCGCGCAGACTGGCCAGACGCTGCGCCACCGCCGCCGTCATCGAGGCATTGTGAATGATGGCGATCCGCTCGGGCGGGACGCCCATCTCGGTTTCGATTTCGTCGCGGACCGGCGGCGCCATTGCGACGACAGCCGCATAGATATGGCTGTGGCTGTGCATGATGAACCTGCTCAGCCGCCGCCGCAGTGGGCTGCTGTGGCGCTCATCGAGGCTGTTGCTCGGGCGCAGCACAATTGGCGGGCAGCTCTTGCCGAGGACAAGCCGGGTGACCGCAGCCACTGCCATCAGCCCGTTGCTGGGGAAGAACAGCACATCGGGCTTCAACCGCCGCACAATGCCCGGCAGCTTGATCATCATCCACAGGCTCTCGGTCTCGATCCGCGCGAGCCGGCCCGGAGGCGGGATGATATAGGGGACGTCCGGCGCCTCTTCCTGCAGCCGGCCTTCCCAGCGGCCAAGCGCGATGCGGGCATCGAGCCCAGCCTCTCGCCAGGCCTTGGTAAAGCGCAGCAGATCGCGCTCGACCCCGCCCGGTTCGAGGCTGTGGAGCACGCTCAGGACGAACAACGGCCTCTCGTCAGTCATCAGGCGGCAAGATCCGCATAGCGCGCGGGCGTGTGGGTGCGCATGAACTTGCTGTACGTCGCGTCGATGCTGTCGAGCAAAGCGGGTACGGTCGTGTCCGGCGGATGCACCGCGATGCGAGCATTGGGCAGTGCCCAGGGCGTGGCGCGGGCGGCGGCGGCGACCATCAGCGAACTGGCGATCCGTCCCTTCGTGCGGCTGGCCCAGGTGATGACCGGCCCCTTGGCCACAACTCGGCCCGTTTCCGGCTGCCAGACCTTGAGATGATCCTCGGCGAGCGGAAAGCCGCAATCGGCGAGCGCCTGCAGGCTATCCTGCGAGTAGAGCCAGGCCGGGGCGATGAACCCGGTGACGGGCCGGCCGATAGCGTCCTCCACGATCGGGCGACCACGCTCCAGCCGGCGACGCGCTTCCTCCCGCGAGAGCTGCGCGAACTCACCGGCGCCGGCCGTCATGTGCTTCTGCATGAAGCCCTTTTCGCGGGCATCGTCGCGGTGGCACCAGCCGTGCAGAAACATTTCCACCCCGGCATCGGCCCAACGGCGCAATTTGCCGGCAAAGGCGGCATTGCCGACCAGCGGCGCCCTGTCCTCAAAGTCGGGCACCACCAGCATGGCGAGGCGCGGACCACCGAGCAGGCCGCTCAGGCGGTCGAACAGCGCATCGACTTCGCTTTCAAAATGCGGCGTCACATCATGGATCGAGGCGAGCAAACGAGGCATGGGCGAGCCGTTACACCCTTTCCCGCGCGCCGTCACGCCCCACCGCAAGGGGCGAAGGTCAGAAGGCGCGGGTGATGCCCAGATCCATGGTCGTGCGCCGGTAATCGTAAATGCCGACCGTCGAGATATTACGCTCATAGGCCAGTCGCACGACCGGCGAGAAGCCTGCCACCTCGATCTGGCGGAAGGTCGCGCCGACCGATCCGCGCAGAAACCATTCCTTGCGGCGCTCCGGAAACAAAGCCAGCCGGGCATCGGCCTCGAGCCGCCGCACCGTGGCATTGGCGAACAGGGTCGTGCGGCCCATGTCCCGCCAGCCGAGCAGGGTCGCACCGCCCGAGGCGGTCGCATAGCCGGGATCGCGCGCGGTCTGCCGCGTGCCGCTCAGCTGAATGCCGACGCCACTGCGGGCGGACAGGGCGCGCTCGATGCCGGCGCTCAGATTGTAGAGCGCGCCATCCTGCAGGGCGTTTCGGTTGTAATGCGACTGGCCATAGGAAAAGCCGACATCGCTTTGCGCGCGCCGCCCGATGCGCTGCGTCCAGCGGAGATCGGCCGTCTCCGTGCGAGCATAAGCCTTGCCGCCATAAGTGCGCCAGGTGACGCCGGCAGAAGGCATGAGGCGGCTGCGCCCCCGTTGCCACTCCAGCCCCAGCAGGGCACTGCCGGAAAGGTCGTTGAACTGACTGGCGCGATAGAAGGTGCCATCGCCCGAGAGCCGCGGCACCAGCGTCAGTCCCTGGCCCAGCCCGACACGGGCATAGACCTGCCCTGAGAGGCGCAGGCCAATGCCCGATTGCTCCCGCGCATCCTCATCCAGGGTGAGCGGGGCGATGACCGTGTCCAGCTCCTTGGCATCGGTGGCGCGGTTGATGTTGCTGTCCGGCGCCATGGCCAGCTCGAAATTGCCGCCGAAGCGCCGGTTGGAGCGCAGTGCCGCGGCGAACCGATCCACCACCTGCTGCACGTCCGGCGGCAAGCCATTGGCTTGCGCCTGCCGCAATTGCTGGCGGGCGCGGCTTTCATCGCCCATCGCCGCCAGCACGCGCGCGAGTTCCAGCCGCACGCGGGTCGCGCCCGGCTCCTCATCCAAGATAGAGCGGAAGGCGAGGGCGGCATCGGTCTGCCGGCCCTGCTCATCGAGCATCATGCCCAGGCGAAAGCGCGCTTCGGAGCGGACCTTGAGATCGGGATCGCGGGCGAGCGCACGATAGATGGTCTCGGCATCCTCCAGCCGCCCCGCGACGCGCGCCTGATCGGCGAGGTCGAACAGCTGCGCGGCATTGAGGCCGGAGATGGACCGGGCGTCTTGGGAAACAGTCGGCGTGCTGCCAGCGGGCGGTTGGGCCTGAGCCTGCGCTTCCAGTGGGGCATGCAGGCACAGGCTTGGAATCAGCCCCAGCCAGCTCAGTCGTCGCAATGTCATGGCAGGCCCTTGCCGGTGCGCTATGGACAAATCAATTGGTGCGTTTGCCCACCGTCGCGCCGCTCAGATAATATGTGCTGCTATTGTCGCCCGGCGCGGTCTGGAAGCCGAAGGTGCCGCCGATCTCCGTCGCTGTCGGGCCGTAGAGAGCCCCCTCGAAGAAGCCGAGATAGGCATTGCTGCCGTTCACGACGTCCGCCGTCAGTCCGGCGTCGATGTCCATGACTCCGCGGTCGAAGGTAAACGTGCCGAAATTGCGGGTGCTGCCGTCGAAATTGCTCTTGCCGGTCGGGTTGAGCGAGCCGGTAAATGTGCCGGCGCCGAAATTGACGGCGAAGTTGCTCGTTCCGCTCAGCGCATAGGTCGCGCCGCCGCCGAACTGCGCCGCCGTGCCGCGAATGATGCCCGTGAAGCTGCCCGATCCGGTCGGGATCTGGAAGCCGTTGGTGCGGATTCCCCAGGCGAACCAGCGGTCGAGCCGGTCGCTGCCCGGTGCTTGCGCGCGCTCCCACCGGCCGAAGCTCGCATAGCTGAGCGCAATGGCGGTGTTGCCGGCCCCGGCCTTGTTGAGCGAGAGCGTGTAGGACAGGCCGTCCCCGCCGGTGATCTTGTAGACCGCGAGCGCATTCGAGGACGCTGCCGAATCGAGGCTGGCAGAACCGAATGTGGTGTCGATGCCCCGGTCGCTATCCTGATAGCGGTAGCTGCCTTGCGTGGCGTTGTAAGTGAACAGCCCGTTGGAGCGGAGCAGCGCTGCATTGTTCGCGCTGTTTCCGCTGCCCATATCGGTCAGGCTGAGCTGGCTGAACCGGTGCTCGAAGCTGTCATCGAACTGCAGGGCGGTGAGCGACATGTTAAGCCCGGCCACCGTGCTGTCCTGCCGGCCGAGCATATAGCCGGCGGTCACCTCGCCGTCGGCGCTATAGAGATACCAGGTCGCGCCGACTTCCTCGCCATTGGGGCCGTAGAAGCGACCGTCCCAACCGCCGTTGAAGCGCTTGCCGTCATCCATGAAGAAGTTGCCGGAAAAGGCTGTGGTGCCGCTGGTCAGCGCCGCCTCACCGAAATAGGCGCCGATGCCCTTGATGAGGCCGGTGTCCACGTCAATCGTGGTCAGCACGCCGCTGCTGGTCAGGGCGCCGCTCTGGAAGTCGATCTGCAGGGCGCCGCTCCCCGCGACCGCAAAGGGAGAATCGATCGCCCGCGCACCGACGAGGCTCACGGCATAACGCCCGGTGCCGGATGGCTGGAGCTGGCCGGCAGGCGTCTGGATGCCATAAGTGAACGGATCATAGGTGAAGTCGAGGGTGTTACCGGAGACCGTGGCGCGCTCCCATGCGCCGCCGCCGACATAGCGATAGGTCAGTTCTCCCGATGTGCCGGGCCGTGTCAGCGTCAGTGCCTCGCTGGTCGTGCCGAGCTTCTGGAAGCTGATAAACGCCGGGGATCCGGACGCGACCAGATCGGCTGGGGCGAAGGTGGCGCTGCGGTTGGCCGTGGCGATGGAATAGCTCTGCGTGCTGGCGTTATAGGAGATCGAGAGCGTGCCCCGGGCCGACTGACCGTTCTCGACCGGTCGCTCATCGGCATAGAAGCGCCCGGAGAGATTGCCGCCATTGCTGGTGAAGGTCTGGCTCTGCAGCGGCCCCATCAGGCTCGTATTCGGCCCGGCAATCGGGTTCGGGCTGGGGGCGGGCGCCGGCGTCGGGGTGGGGGTCGGCGTGGGCGTCGGCGTCGGCGTAGGTGTGGGGGTCGGCGTTGGGGCCGGCGTCGGTGTCGGGGTAGCTGTGGGAGTCGGCGTCGGTGTGGGGGTCGGCGTGGAATTGACGCCGCCCGCTCCACCGCCTCCGCAAGCGGTGGTCAGAAGAGTGATGAGGAGGGGCATAGCCCACTTGCTCTGCTTGACCATGACGGGGCGAAACTCCGGATTAATGAGCGCGAGACGGTTCGAGGGTTCGTGTCCGGACGTTGGCCAAATATAATTGACGAAAAGTTTATCATCTTGGAACTGGGTCCGTTTTTGAGACGGTTGGAGGTGAAGTCGGTAAAATTTCACCGCAAATTTGCGCTTCGGGGTGCCGCATGGCGCGTTAACCATCTTCCGGGCTTCCCTGTCGGGTCAGAATGGTTAACAGTTCTTAACTATGAGACGCGCCCCCGTTCTGACTCACGAAGAGGCGAGACATCCGTTTCGCCAGTCGCTTCCCCGCCATGTGTTCCGGCCTGCGCCGGACGCGACGTCGCAAGCCCGCCCTGCGCCGGACGAAGACAAGGACTGGAAGTTGTTTGTGCTGAGCTTCGCGGCGTTCTTTACGGTCGCCTACACGTTCATCGTGTGAGGACTCAGCGGCCGCCGGCTTCCCGCGCGGCTGCCAGGTCCGCTTCGCACGCCCGGTGAAGCTTCAGCGCCAGCAGGGCGCAGATGCCGCACATGCCACACATGATGAGCAGTGCTTCCCGGTTGCTCAGGCCCGCGCTGGTCGCGGCCATGATGACGAGCGCGCCGAAGACCATCGCGCCTGAGTTGACGACATTGTTGGCGGCGACTGTCCGCGCGGTCTGGTCCTTGCTCACCGTGGTGGTGAGGAAGGCGTAGAGCGGCACAACGAACATGCCGCCGAACGTCGCGATGCCGAACAAAGCGATCACGATGCGCCAGCTATGTGGTGCGGCGAGAAAATCGCGGACCGTATAGAGCGTATCGGCGGGCGCGCGGACCCAGTCGCCGGAGGCATAGGAGAAGAACCAGATGAAGCCGGCCATCATCAGCACCGAGATGGGGGAGTAACGGGCGGAGACGACGCCACCGAGCAGGCGGTTGACCGCCACCGATCCTACCGCCACGCCGATCGAGAAGATCGCGAGGAACATGCTCGCGACTTCCTTGGTCGCGGTGAACTCATTTTTCACCAGCGGCGGGAAGATGATGACCAGCACCGTGGCGATCATCCAGAAGAAGCTGATCGACATGATCGCCAGGAACAGGCGGCGGATGTGCATGGTTGCCGAGATCAGGCGCCAGGAGGCCCGGAAGATATTGTAATCCATGTCGATCGGCGGCCCGACGCGCGGGGCGGGCGGCACCATGCGGCCCGAGAGGTAGCCGATCATCGCGATGATGAGGACGCCGCACGCCGCGGCGGTCGGGCTGATCCAGCCCGCGACGATCGTCCCGGTCAGAATGGCGATATAGGTGCCGGCTTCGACGAGCCCCGTCCCGCCGAGCACCTGATCCTGCTCCAGATGCTGAGGGAGAATCGCATATTTGATCGGCCCGAAGAAGGTCGAGTGAACGCCCATCGCCAGCAATGCGGTCAGCATGAGGCCAACGCCGGTCATCGGGTGCCGCGCGCTCACCAGCAGGCCGGCCGCACCGACCGTCATGATGAGGATTTCCGCGAGCTTGACCGTGCGGATGATCCTGGACTTGTCGATATTGTCCGCAAGCTGGCCGGAGAGAGCCGACAGCAGGAAGAAGGGTAGCACGAACAGCCCGGTCGCGACCGCGTTGAACGCCGATTCCTGTTGCGGGTCCTGAAACACGCCATAGGTCGCGAACAGGATCATCGCAGTCTTGAAGAGATTATCGTTGAAGGCCCCGAGGAACTGAGTGACGAACAGGGGCAGAAACTTCCGGTGGCCGAGCAGCCGCAGGGATGCCTGCATAAGTGCGTGAACTCTTGTGATCCGGCCGGACTCGCGCCGTCGCCGGGCTTCTAGCGGCGAAATGGGCAGGTGAAAAGACATTGGATGCCGCATCGTGCAGCCCCTTGTCTGCGCTGAACGGCTGTGGCACCCGCATTGTCGTGAAGTTCTTGCCAAACATTCTGACCCTCTCGCGGATTCTCGCGGTGCCCCTGCTCGTCGCCCTTTTGTGGCCGGCCGAGTCTGTCCACGCCTGGCGCCTCGGCTATCTCGCGGCGTTCGGGCTCTACTGCCTGATGGGCATCACCGATTATTTCGACGGCTATCTCGCCCGCGCGCAGGGCACGGTCTCCAAGCTGGGCGTGTTTCTCGATCCGATCGCGGACAAGATCATGATCGGCGCGGTGATTCTCATCCTGTGTGCCAACCAGAACATCAACGGCGTCCATATCATCGCGGCGCTGGTGATCCTGCTGCGGGAGATTGCGGTCTCCGGCCTGCGGGAGTTTCTCGCGGGCCTGCGGATTTCCGTGCCGGTCTCGCGGCTCGCCAAGTGGAAGACGGCGTTTCAGCTTGTCTCGCTGGGCGCGCTCATTCTGGCGGGCGGATTGCCGCATATCGCGTTCATCCAGCTTGCCGGCCTCGTCACCTTGTGGGCGGCCGCTCTGCTCACCCTGCTTACCGGCTGGGATTATCTGCGCGCCGGCCTCAAGCACATGACGGTCTGATCATGGCCGACATCACGATTCTCTATTTCGCCTGGGTGCGCGAGCGGATCGGTCTGGACGAAGAGCAGCAGCCCGTGCCCTCGCCCGATACGACCGTGGCGCAGCTTCTCGATGCCCTGTCAGCCGGCAGCGCCGGCCATGCGGCGGCCTTTGCGGACAGGGCGCGTCTGCGCGCGGCGCTGGACCAGAAGTTTGTGCCCTTGGACACTGCCGTCGGCCAGGCGCGCGAGCTGGCGATCTTTCCCCCCGTGACCGGTGGCTGACGCCACGCCCTCGATTTCGCTGCGCGTCACGGCGGAGGATTTCGATCCCGGCCGCGAGCTGGCCCGGCTGGAAGGGCTGGATGGCGGCGGGATCGCGAGCTTTACGGGGCTGGTGCGCGATGATGGCGGGCTGCGCGCGCTCCGGCTGGAGCATTATCCCGCGATGACACAGGCGCAGATCGCTGCGGTGGTCGAAGAAGCCTGCGCCCGCTGGCCGTTGCTCGGCGTGACGGTCATCCACCGGTTCGGTGAACTGCCGGTCGGCGCGCGGATCGTCTTCGTCGGCACCGCCTCGGCCCACCGCGTCGCCGCGCTCGAATCCTGTGCGTTTCTCATCGACTGGCTGAAAGTCTCAGCGCCCTTCTGGAAGCAGGAGATCCGGCATGACGGCTCGGCCGGCTGGGTCGAAGCGAAAGGCGCCGACGACGCGCGCGCCGCAATCTGGCGGCAGGGGCGGCTGGACCCGATCTGACGGCCGCCGCGCTCAGGCGGCCTCGGCTGTCTCCTGCTGGCTGGTCGCGGCGTTGCGCAGAATGTCCGCCATCAATCGGAAGTCGGCTTCCCGCGGCGAGTTGCGCCGCCAGACCAGGGCGATCTCGCGATGGGCGCTCGGCGACTGGATCGGCCGCGCGGTGATCTTGGTGTTGGCAAGAATGCCGCCCCTTATCGCCATGTCCGGCAGCAAGGTCAGCCCCAGGCCATTATCCACCATTTGCACCAGCGTATGCAGCGACGTGCCGGTGATGGTCGCCTCGGTGCGCAACTCCGCGCGGTTGCAAGCAGCCAGCGCATGTTCCTTCAGGCAGTGGCCATCCTCCAGCAGCAGCAGGCGGTTGCCGTCGATCATCTCGGGCGTGATCAGGGCCGGCGGATCGCGTGGATCGTCCTTGGGGAAGGCGACGAACAGTGCATCGTCGAACAGCACCTCGATTTCCGCATCGCCGCAGGGAAAGGGCAGGGCGAGGAGCACGCAATCGGCATGGCCGTGGCGCAACGAGTCGAGCGCCGCGTGGCTGGTTTCCTCGCGGAGATAAAGCTGCAACGCCGGGCGCTCCTCGCGCAGTCTGGGCAGCAGCCGGGGCAGGAGAAACGGCGCGATGGTGGGGATGACGCTCATCCGCAATTCGCCAACCAGCGGCGTGCCCGAGGCCTGCGCAATGGCTGCCAGTTCTTCGGCCTCGCGCAGCACGCGGTGGGCCTTGGTGACGATGCGGTCACCCAGCGCCGTGAAGCGCACGATACGGCGGGTTCGCTCGACCAAGGTGACGCCGATCAGCGATTCCAGTTCGCGGATGCCGGCCGAAAGCGTGGACTGGGTGACGAAGCACGCATCCGCCGCACGCCCGAAATGGCCATGTTCCTTCAGCGCAACCAGATATTGGAGCTGCTTGAGGGTCGGCATGTAGATCGACATTGATCGCCCTTTCCGCTGGAAAGTGGCAATTTAATCGATCTAGCCGATCAGTTCAAGCGAGCGCAGGATGCCGTAGCCGGTCGTCAGGGTCAGCACGCAACCGACCATGATGAGCAGAGGCCGGGCCGGAACATGCTTGGCGATCCAGGCGCCGAGTGGCGCGGCCAGCACGCCGCCAATCAACAGTCCGGTCGTGGCGGTGGTGAACGTCTCCCAGCCGAGATGGACGAGGAAGGTAATGCTGATCGACAGGGTCAGGAAGAATTCGACCGTATTGACCGTGCCGATGGTGTGGCGCGGGCTGGTGCCCTGGATCAGCAAGTTCGAGGTCACGACCGGACCCCATCCTCCGCCACCGGATGCATCGAGGAAGCCACCGAGAAGGCCGAGCGGCGACACGAACCGGGGGTCGCGCACATGCGCCTCGGTATGGCGCAGGCCGCGCCAAAGCAGCCAGAGGCCGATAAAGGCAAGGTAGGAGAGGATATAGGGCCGGATCAGCTCGCCATCGATATTCGAGAGGAAATAGGCGCCCGCAACGCCGCCGATCATCCCGGGAACTACCAGCTTCCAGAACAGCTTCCAGTCGACATTGCCATGCAGCACATGGCTGATCGCGGAGACGGCGGTGGTGCAGGTCTCTGCGGCATGAACGCTGGCGGAGGCTGCCTTGGGCGGAACACCGAGCGCGAGCAGGAGGCTGCTGGAAATGACGCCATAGGCCATGCCGAGCGCGCCATCGATTATCTGCGCACCGAAGCCGACGGCCACGAAGGGCAACAGCATCAGCGCAAAATCCATCCAGGCGTCGGGCAAGGGCAAGCCTTTCTCAATTAACTCACTGGACAATAGGCCCGCCGTTTCCGGCTTGGCAAGGAAATTGTCCTTGGGCCTAATCCTGGCAACGCTCTAGAAATTTCAACGCATCGCGACTAGATAGCTGCTCTTGTCGGCCAGCAAGGGACGCTTTGCCATGGGGCTTTTGTCCTACCTCGATTCCGTGAAAGAGCGCGATCCCGCGCCGCGTTCGCGGCTGGAAATCCTTATTTATCCAGGAGTCTGGGCCCTCGGCCTGCATCGGGTCGCGCATCAGCTGTTTCGCTGGCGGCTCTTCTTCCTTGCGCGTCTGGTCAATCATTTTTCACGCTTCCTGACCGCCATCGACATTCACCCCGGCGCGACGATCGGAAAGAATTTCTTTATCGATCACGGCTTCACGGTCATCGGCGAGACTGCGCTGATTGGCGACAATGTGACCATCTACCAGTGCGTGACGCTGGGCGGCACCGATCCGGCGAACGGAATCGCCGGTAAGCGCCACCCGACGATCTGCGACGGCGCGATCATCGGATCCGGCTCGCAGGTGCTCGGCCCGATCACCGTGGGTGAGCGCGCGCGGGTGGGGGCCAATGCCGTGGTGACCAAGGACGTGCCGGCGGGCGCGGTGATGATCGGCATTCCAGCCCGCGCGACGCTGGTCGATGCCAAGGAATATCAAAAGCCGTTCACGCCTTATGGTACGCCCTGCAGCGAGACCTACGATCCGGCGACGCAGAAGCTGGAAATCCTCCAGTGCGAAGTCGAAGTGCTGCGCAAGCGGTTGGCGGATCTGGTTGCCGAGCAGGAAGCCCGGCGCGCGGACGGCGCTGACGGTCAGTCCCGCACCTCGGCTTGATGAGCAACGTCACACCATTTCCTCCCCGGCCCACACCGGCCAATAGCCCGCCCACGCAGACGAGTTTCGACCGACTGGAACTCTCGCGCATCATGGATCTGTACGGACGCATGGTCGCGGCCGGGCAGTGGCGCGATTACGCCATTGATCTCAATCGGGACGTCGCGATCTTTTCCGCCTTCCGCCGCACGGCGGAACGCCCGGAGGTGCGCATCGAGAAGCGCCCGTCTCTGCGCAACCGTCAGGGCATGTGGGCGCTGATCGGCGAGAATGGCGTGATCCTGCGCCGGGGGCAGGAACTGGCCGGAATTCTGGCGCCTGTCGAACGCCGGCTGATGAAGCTGATCGAGGATTAGGGGCAGGCGCGTCGCCGCGAGGTCTCTCACCCGACTGTCGCAAAACTGTCATCAAACTGTCATACCGGCGTCCGACATTTGAACGGAGCATGGACCTTGCGATTTCCCCTGATGGCGGCGCTTCTCGCTGCGAGCGCGCTGACGATACCCGCGCCCGTGCTGGCCCAGGCCTCCTCGCAAGCCTCTGCCCCGGATGACGTCGCCGCGCTGCGGGCAGAAATTACGCGGCTAAGAGCGCAGCTTGAGAGCATGGAGGCCCGGCTCGGCAAGGTCGAGGGCACACAGGACGCGTCCTCCACGCCGTCCGCGACCCCCGAGGCGGCGGTCGCCTCTGCCCAGACTGCCACTCCCGCGCCCGCAGCGAGCGCCAAGCCGGACACCCAAGTGAGCTGGCGTGGCGCGCCGCAATTTAGCGGCGAGGGCGGGCTTTCTTTTAAGCCGCGCGGTCGGCTGCAACTCGATACCAACGTCGTCTCCCGCCCGGATGGCATCAATTCGCCCACTTTGGGCTGGTCGGCCGACGTGCGCCGCGCCTATCTCGGTGCGGACGGCACGCTGGGTGGCGGCTTTGGCTATCGGCTGGAGCTGGATTTCGCTTCCGGCAGCGCGCAGTTCACCGACGCCTGGCTCACCTATGAGCGCGGGCCGCTTACGCTGACGGTCGGGCACCACCGCATCACCACGCTGGAAGACCTGACCAGCGATCTGGAAACCAGCTTCCTCGAGCGCGCGGCCTATACGCAGGCCTTCGGTCTGGAGCGGCGGCTGGGGCTTTCGGCCACCTACCGCATCGGCGACGTGCTGCTCTCCGCCGGCGCCTTTGCGGACGATCTCGCGGCGCTCGGCACGTCGGGCGTCACCAGCAACAGCTATGCGCTGGATGGCCGGCTGGTGTTCATGCCCAAGCTCGGCGACACGCAACTTCATCTCGGCGGCTCGCTGCATCACCGGGAGCTGAACGATCTGACCGACGTCCTCCAATATCGCGCCCGGCCTGGCGCGCGGACGACCGATGTGCGCTTTGTCGACACCGGCCTGTTCAGCGCCAGCGCGGAGACGGGCTATGGCCTGGAATTTGCGGCCTTGCGGGGGCGGTGGCATGTGGCGGCGGAAGGCTTCTGGCAGAAAGTGGCGCGGCCCGGCCTTGCCGATCCGACCTTTTTCGGCGGTTATGGGGAAGTCGGCTACATGCTCGCCGGCGCCTCCAGCCGGGGCTATCGCAATGGCGCCTTCGGCTCGATCAAGCCCGCACGCGGGCTGGACAAGGGCGGCTCGGGCGCCTGGCAGCTCAACCTGCGCTATGACTGGCTCGATCTCGACGATGGCCTCATCAATGGCGGCCGCGAGCAGACCTACGGCGTGTCACTCATCTGGGTGCCGATCGAGCGGGTGAAGTTCCTGGCCAATTATCTGCGCGTCGAAGTGCGCGATACGCCCGTCGTCGCCGGGACGCGGGACGATTATGGTAGCGACGTGTTCGGTCTGCGCGCGCAATACGAATTCTGAGGAGCGGCGCGACCGCGCGTTTCTAAAGGCGCGCGGTCAGGCTGCGTCGGCATCCAGCGAGTAGCCGGCCGAGCGGACGGTGCGGATGATGTCCGGCAGGCCGCCGGCATTCACCGCCTTGCGCAGCCGGCGGATATGCACATCGACCGTACGCAGCTCGATCTCGCTGTCCTGCCCCCATACGCTGTCGAGCAGGCGCTCGCGGGAGAACACCCAGCCGGGATGTTCGAGCAGATGGCGCAGCAGGCGGAATTCGGTGGGGCCAAGCGCGACGAGTTGCCCGGCGCGCCGCACCTTGTGGGCCACCGTATCCATTTCCAGATCGGCAAAGGTCAGGACCTCGCCGGCGAGGGCAGGGCGGACGCGGCGCAGCACGGCGTTGACGCGGGCGATCAACTCGCGGGGGCTGAACGGCTTGGTCACATAATCGTCAGCGCCGGTTTCCAGGCCGCGCACGCGATCTTCCTCTTCACCGCGGGCGGTGAGCATGATGATCGGCACATTGGCCGTCTCTGGCATCCGCCGCAGTCGCCGGCAGACCTCGATGCCGGAGAGATTCTCCACCATCCAGTCGAGCAGCACGATATCCGGCGTGCTCTCCTGCGCCAGAATAAGCGCTTCCTCGCCGTCGGGCGTCTGCGTGACGTCGAAGTCTTCTCGCTGGAAGTGCCAGATGAGCAATTCCGCCAGCGCTGCATCGTCCTCGACGAGCAACATCTTTGCGCGGACCACCACTCAGTCCTCCGCCAGCAGATCGACTGACGTTCCCTTCTCCCGCTCCGGCGGCTTGGCGCCGGTCGCGACGTAATGGACCATCTCGGCGATGTTGGTGGCGTGGTCGCCGATGCGCTCGAGATTCTTGGCGATGAAGAGCACATGCGCGCTCTCGGAGATCATCTTCTGGTTCTCCATCATGAACGTCACCATGGTGCGGAAGATGGAATTGTAGAAATCGTCCACCGCCCGGTCCCGCTCGATCACGGCCAGCGCCTGCTGCGCGTCGCGCGCGGCGAAAGCATCGAGCGCGGACTTAACCATCTCGCGGGCGATCTGCGCCATGGAGGGGAGCAGCGAGAGCGGCTCCATGCGGCTGGAGGCCGTCACCGTCTCCACGCGCTTGGCGATGTTCTTGGCATAATCGGCCATGCGCTCGACGATGCCGGCGATCTTGAGCACCGCGATGATCTCGCGCAGGTCGTCCGCCATCGGCGCGCGAAGGGCGATGGTCTGCACCACCAGCCGCTCGATATGCGCGTCCAGCTCGTCGATCCGCGCGTCGCCGGCAACGACGCTCTTGGCTAGCGCCACATCGCGTGTCGTTAGCGCCTTGATGGCATTGTCGATGGCATCCTCGGTGAGGCCGCCCATCTCGGCGATCAGCGCCCGCAGGGCGTTGATGTCGTCGTCGAAGGCCTTGAGCGTGTGTTCCGTCATAGCTCGTTCCTGTCCATCCAATCGGCCGATGTCAGCCGTAGCGTCCGGTGATGTAATCCTTGGTGCGCTCTTCTCGCGGGTTGGTGAAGATTTCGGTCGTCGGTCCCTGTTCCACAAGCTTGCCCAGGTGGAAGAAGGCGGTCCGCTGGGAGACGCGCGCAGCCTGCTGCATATTGTGGGTCACGATCACGATGGCATAGTTGCCCCGCAGCTCCAGGATCAGCTCCTCGATCTTGGCGGTGGCGATCGGGTCGAGCGCCGAGCAGGGCTCGTCCATCAGGATCACTTCAGGGTCCACGGCAATCGCGCGGGCGATGCACAGGCGCTGCTGCTGGCCACCCGAGAGCGCGGTGCCGCTCTCGTTGAGGCGGTCCTTCACTTCCTCCCACAGGCCGGCGCGGCGCAGCGACTTCTCCACGACCTGATCGAGATCGCTCTTGCTGGCGGCCAAGCCGTGGATGCGCGGTCCATAGGCGATGTTCTCATAGATCGACTTGGGGAAGGGGTTGGGTTTCTGGAACACCATTCCCACCCGCGCGCGCAGCTGCACGACGTCCATGCCAGAGGCGTAGATATCCTCGCCATCGAGCGTGATCTCGCCTTCAACCCGCGCGCTCGCCACCGTATCGTTCATGCGGTTGAGCGTGCGCAGAAAGGTGGACTTGCCGCAGCCCGAGGGGCCGATGAAGGCAGTCACATGATCCAGGTCCACATCGATCGAGACATTGTCGATCGCCTGCTTCTCGCCATAGAAGACCTTGACGCCGCGAGCGGACATCTTGGGTGCGCTGGTCTGAATATCGGCCATTACCATTTCTTCTCGAATTTGTTGCGCAGGAAGATCGCGATGCTGTTCATCGTGAGCAGGAACGCCAGCAGCACGATGATCGCGGCGGAGGTCTTTTCAATAAAGCCCCGGCCCACTTCGTCCGACCACAGGAAGATCTGGACTGGCAGCACGGTGGCGGGATCGGTGAAGCCGCCCGGCGGCTGCGAGACGAAGGCGCGCATGCCGATCATCAGCAGCGGCGCGGTCTCGCCCAAGGCGCGGGCCATGCCGATGATGGTGCCGGTGAGAATGCCGGGCAGGGCGAGCGGCAGCACATGATGGAAGACCACTTGCACCGGCGAGGCGCCGATGCCCAGCGCCGCGTCGCGGATCGAGGGCGGCACGGCTTTGATGGCATTGCGCCCGGCGATGACGATGACGGGCATGGTCATCAGCGCCAGCGTCATGCCGCCGACCAGCGGCGCGGAGCGGGGCAGATGCATCACGTTAAGGAAGATGGCGAGGCCGAGCAGGCCGAAGATGATCGAGGGCACCGCCGCCAGATTGTTGATCGACACCTCGATGAGGTCGGTCCAGCGATTGCGCGGCGCATATTCCTCCAGATAGAGTGCGGCGAACACACCGATGGGGAAGCTCAGCGCGAGCGTGATCACCATCGTGATCAGCGAGCCCTTGAGCGCGCCCCAGATGCCGACCATCGTCGGGTCGGTGCCATCGCTGCCGGTGAGGAAGCCGATATTGAAGGCGGTGGAGAGCGCGCCGGCATCGCCGAGCTTGGCGACCAATGCCTCATCGGCGGGCGTGCCGTCGCTCTTCATCGCCACGTCCAGGCCGGTCGAGGCGGGGAGGTTCACCGTGGCCTTGCGCTGGAGAATGGTCGGATCGCTGATGATCGCCTTGCGCAGGGTGAGCACGGCGTTGGGCGAGAGGATCTGGGTCTCGGGGAGGCCGAACGCCTCCCTCGTGGCCTGCTCCAGCACCGCCGGCAGATTGGCACTGGCCAGCGCCTGCTCGGGGTTGGTCGCAAGCACCGCCGGATCGATCAGCGCGGGCGAGCGCGGGAAATCGATGGGCACGGCGACTTCCGTCTGCGTGAAGCCGCGCAGGCCATTGCCCATCATCGAGATGAGCAGGAAGGCAAGGAAGCCTGCCGAAACCAGCACGGCGGCCATGCCCCACAGGCGGAACCGGCGCTCGGCGGCGTAACGGCGCGCAATGCGGCGCTTCATCGCATCGCCGCGCCAGTCGGTCGGCACCCGTTCGGCGCGGTCGCTGGCCGCAGCCCGGTCGAGAACAGTCTCGCCGCTCATTCGTAAGCCTCCCGATATTTCTTCACGACCCGCAGGGCGACGATGTTCAGCAGCAATGTGACGACGAACAGCACCAGCCCGAGCGCGAAGGCGGCGAGCGTCTTGGCACTGTCGAATTCCTGGTCACCGGTCAGGAGCTGGACCATCTGGGTGGTCACGGTCGTCACGCTGGAGAAAGGATTGAGGGTGAGGTTGGCGGCAAGGCCGGCCGCCATCACCACGATCATGGTCTCGCCAATCGCGCGGCTCACGGCGAGCAGCACGCCGCCAACGACGCCGGGTAGCGCGGCGGGGATCAGCACCTTGCGGATCGTCTCGCTGGTCGTCGCGCCCATGGCGAGGCTGCCGTCGCGCATCGATTGCGGCACGGCGGCGATGCTGTCGTCCGCCATGGAGGAGACGAAGGGGATGATCATGATGCCCATCACGAGGCCCGCGGCCAACGCGCTCTCGGAGGATGCATTGGAAATGCCGAGCGAGACCGCGAGGCTGCGCAGCGCCGGCGCGACGGTCAGCGCCGCGAAATAACCATAGACCACCGTCGGAACGCCGGCGAGCACCTCAAGAATGGGCTTCATCCACTTGCGGGTCGTCGGGCGGGCATATTGGGTGAGGTAGATGGCGCTCATCAGCCCGAGCGGAATGGCGACGATCATGGCGATGATGGCGCCAATGAATATCGTGCCCCAGAACAGCGGCACTGCGCCGAAGGCGTCCTCATTGCCATAGCCCATCGCGGCCGATTGCGGGCTCCAGTTGAGGCCGAACAGGAAGTTGAGCGGGTTGACCATCGAGAAGAACCGCATCGATTCAAACACCAGCGAGGCGACGATGCCGGCGGTGGTGACGATGGCGATCAACGAGGCGCCGAGCAGCGACCACATCACCACCTTCTCGACGCGGTGGCGCGCGGTGAAGGCGGGGCGGACGCGGGAGAGGGCATAGGCGCCGCAGGCGAAGGCCAGGATCGCGGCGAGGATGGCGCCCATGGTCGAATAACGCATCGTCGCGACGCGATAGGGCTCGACCAGCTCCGTGGCTTGGGGATTGAAGGCCGCGGCCTGCGACCCGCTGGCAATGGACTGTGCTTCGGCAAGGATCGCGTTGCGCGAAAAATCGTCGGTGGGCAGGGTCTGCGCTGCGGGCGTGGCCAGCACCGAGTCCGCGATCAGCGCCGGCATCACATTCGCCCAGACCGCGAGGAAGGCGAAGGCGGGCAGCATGGTCCACAGCGCCACATACCAGCCATGCTGGGTGGGGCGGCTGTTGGTCGCGAGACGACCGACTTCCGCCTGCAGCCGGGTGGCGCGTGCCCGGGCGATGATCCAGCCGATCACCCCAAGCGCGCCTATGATCAGGACGATCATTACGCCGGTCATTCGCTCATACCCCCTTGGCCATTCAACCTGGCAGGAACCGGTGGCGGCAGCGCGCCGTCACCGGTTGGATTGTCCGATCAGTGCAGTTCGTCGCCGTTCAGCACGGTGAGGTTTGCGATGCGCTCGGCATTGGCCGTGCGCACATCCTCGGGCGCGGCGACCATGCCACGGCGGGCCAGCGCGCCATCGGGTGCCCAGTTCTTGGCAAAGGCTTCCATATAGGCCTTGAGGCCCGGAATGGCGGCGAGATGGGCCTTCTTCACATAGATGTAGAGCGGACGGGCACCGGGATAGGAGCCGCCGGCAACGGTTTCATAAGTCGCTTCCTGCCCATTGATGGCGATATCGCGCACCGTGTCGCGATTGGCCTCGAGGAAGGAGAAGCCGAAGATGCCGACCGCATCGGGATTGGCATTCAGCTTCTGCACGATCAGATTGTCATTCTCGCCGGCATCGACATAGGCGCCGTCCTCGCGGATCTGCGTGCAGAGCTGCTTGTGCTTGTCTTCATCCTTGGCCTTGAGCTCCTTCATCGCCGGGTCGGTGTCGCAGCCGGGCGTCAGGATCAGTTCGGCCAGCGAATCGCGCGTGCCGGAGGTCGAGGGCGGGCCGAAGACGGAGATGGCTATGGCAGGCAGCGCGGGGTCGATATCCTGCCAGGTCTTGGCCTTGTTCGGGCCCTTGCCATAAGGATTGGCGGCCAGCGCTTCATAGACCTGCTTGGTGGTCAGCGCGATCTTGGGACCTTTCACGGACTCCGCCAGCGCCAGGCCATCCAGACCGATCTGGATTTCGATGATCTCGTTGACGCCGTTCGCCTGGCACGCCTCGAACTCGGATTTCTTCATGCGGCGGGAAGCGTTGGCGATATCCGGGTTCTGGGCGCCGACGCCCTTGCAGAACAGGCTGATGCCCGCACCGGTGCCGGTGGATTCGATGATCGGCGCTTTCATGCCGGGATTGTCATTCTGGAAGAGGCGCACGGCTTCCTGTGCGAACGGATAGACGGTGGACGAGCCGACCGCGCGGATCTGATCGCGCGCGCCGCCACCGGGCTGGTTCTGGCAGGCCGCGAGCATGAGCAGGGACGCGGCGAAAAATGCGTGACGCATGGACTGGTCTCCGGGAGGCGCTTGTGTTGCCCGGCGTCGCCTTAGAACCGGGTTCCTCGCGCCTCTGTGACATTTCTGTTTCACTTTTGTGACTCGGTCACCCCGGCAGGTGCGGCCCGGGCGGTACCGGCAGCGGCGTCTTCGCCCGCAAGAGCGCGGAAGACCGGCAGTTCCACCCGCACGGTGGTGCCGACCCCGACCTTGCTGTCGAACTGAAGAATTCCGCCATGGCGCTGCACGATGTGCTTCACGATGGCGAGGCCAAGGCCCGTTCCGCCCATCGCGCGGCTGCGGCTTGAGTCGATTCGGTAGAAGCGCTCGGTGAGGCGGGGGAGGTGTTCGGGTGGAATGCCCTCGCCCTGATCGCCCACCGCCAGCAGCACCATGTTGCGCTCATGCGGCTCGGCCCGCACCGTCACCGCCGTGCCGGCCGCGCCATATTTGAGCGCATTGCTGATGAGGTTGTGAAGCAGCTGGCTCAACTGCGCACGGTCGCCGCGCACCGGGGGCAAGTCCGGATCGACCTGCGTCACGATATCCTGCCCGCGCTTGTTCTGCCCCTGGCGGAAGACCTCCACCACTTCCTCCACCAGCGGGGCGAAGGCCACCGGCTGGTCGGGCGAGCGATATTTGTCCGCCTCGATGCGGGAGAGGGACATGAGATCGTCCACCAGCCGCTGCATCCGCCGCGCCTCGCCATCCATGATGGTGAGGAAGCGCTCGCGGGTGGCCGCATCGGCGCCCGCGACGGGGTCGCGCAGGGTTTCGATGAAGCCGAGGATGCCGGCCAGCGGCGTGCGCAGCTCGTGGCTGGCATTGGCGACGAAATCCACGCGCATCCGCTCGGCGGCCTGCTTGTCGCTCTGGTCGAACAGCAAGGCGAGCAGGCGGCCATTGGCAATCGGCTGAATGTCGAGCGCCCAGCTTTGGCCGGCGGCGCCCAGCCCAATGATGTCCACGCGGGCGGGAGCCTGCGCCTGATTGGGGCCGGTGAGCAGATCGATCGCGGCCGGGTGGCGCAGGGCCAGCCGCACGTCCTGCCCGATGATGTGACGGCCGAGCAGCGCCAGCGCGGCGTCGTTGCAGCGCTCGATCCGTCCGCGCTCCACGATCAGGCTCGGGTGCGGCAGGGCCTGGAGCAGGGTGTCGATCTGGCTGAGGCTCGCGCCATTTGCGTCAGGCGCAGGTGCCGAGATCAGGGACGGCGTTGCGCGGCGCTCCAGCGCATCGAAGAGCAGCGCGACGCCGAACAGGCAGGCCACCGCCGAGGTCAACGTGGCTTCCGCGCTGCCGGTCAGGTCGTAGACGATGACGGTTGCGAGCGCCCCCGTCAGCAGCAAAATCCAGATCGAGCGATCGACGCGGGCCATGGGCCACCCCGTAGATGATTCGCACTGCCAGCGCGATTCCAAAGATCGCGGCGCTGGGGCGGGGAGTGGCTTAGACCGTCCAGCGCTCCAGCAGCGGTACCAACTCGTCATAATGGTCGATGCCGGCATCCGCGCCGATCTCTTCCGCCGTGCAGGGCACGAAGCCGAAGCTGACCGCAATCGAAGGAATGGCGGCAGCGCGGGCCGCCAGCGTGTCATTGTCGGTATCGCCCAGGAAGATGGTGCGCCCGCCGCCGGCCTTCTCCACCATGTCGAGCAGCAGATCGGGCAGCGGCTTCATCCGGTTGGGGCCGAGCGTGTCGCCGCCGACGATAGCCGCGAAACGGGGTGTAAGGCCGAGCTGATCGAGAAGGCTGCGCGCCAGCGCCTCGCGCTTGTTGGTGCAGACGGCCAGTCGCACGCCGCGCGCGGAAAGCGCATCCATCGCGTCGATCAGGCCCGGATAGGGCTGGGTATGTACCGCGATGTTGGCGGCATAATGGTCCAGCAGGATCGGCAGCAGCGCATCGACCAGCGCCTCGTCCTGCTCGCCCGATTCCTGCAGTGCCCGCGCCAGCATGCGCTGCGCGCCCTTGCCGATGAACGGGCGAATGGTCTCGACCGGAAAGGGGCCGTAACCGCGCGTGGCGAGCGCGTGATTGACGGCGGCGGTCAGGTCCGCGCCGGTATCCAGCAGCGTGCCGTCAAGATCGAAGCCGACAAGGTCGAAAGCAAATTTGGTCATCGCTGCCCCATGCCTTCTGGGCAGTGGCGCGATCAAGTCAAACATGGCAAGGCTTGCCTGCCCTGTCCTGATCGCCCCTCGATCTCGCCAACAAGAGAGTGCCCGTGCCCGATCCGATCAACCGCCCGCTTGCCGTTATCATTCTTGCTGCCGGCCAGGGGACGCGCATGAAGTCGGCCAG
The DNA here is from genome assembly GCF_025961735.1 of Sphingobium sp. B11D3B. Lineage (NCBI taxonomy): Bacteria > Pseudomonadati > Pseudomonadota > Alphaproteobacteria > Sphingomonadales > Sphingobiaceae > Sphingobium > Sphingobium sp. B11D3B. The sequence goes on from NZ_JAOQOF010000001.1 coordinate 570,828, forward strand.
GCACAAGGTGCTGCATCCGCTTGCTGGTCGCCCGATGCTGCTCCACCTGCTGGCAAGCGCCGGCGCGCTCGATCCGGCGCGGCAGATCGTCGTGGTTGGCGCCGGGCGCGAGCAGGTGGAGGCCGCCGTGGCCGGTCGCGGGATCGACATCGCGGTGCAGGCCGAACAGCTCGGCACGGGCCATGCCGTGGCGCAGAGCGCGGCGGCGCTGCAGGGCTTTGTGGGGGACGTGCTCATTCTCTATGGCGATGTGCCCCTGGTGCGCGCCGAGACCATGCGGGCGCTGATTGCGCGCCTGCATGAGGAGGATGGGCCGGCCTGCGTGGTGCTCGGCTTCCGTCCACGCGATCCCGCCGCTTATGGCCGCATCATCGCCACTGCCGATGGACGCATTGGCAAGATGGTTGAGTATAAGGACGCGACCGAGGCCGAGCGCGCCGAGGATCTTTGTAATTCCGGCCTGATGGCCGTGCGCGCGGAGGATCTGTTCGCGCTGCTCGATCGGGTCAGCAATGACAATGCGGCGGGCGAATATTATCTGCCGGACATCGTGATGCTCGCTGCCGTTGACGGGCGGGCGAGCGCGGTCATCGAAACGAGCGCGGACGAGGTTGCCGGGGTGAATAGCCGGGCCGAACTGGCCGCGGTCGAGGCGAGCTGGCAGCAGGCACGACGCGCGGAAGCGATGCGCGACGGTGTGACGCTGGTTGCGCCGGAGACGGTGTTTTTCGCCTACGATACGGTTCTGGGCCGCGACGTGACCGTCGAGCCGAATGTGATCTTCGCCCCCGGCGTGGTGGTGGAGGAGGGCGCGACGATCCATGCCTTCAGCCATTTGGAGGGTGCGCATGTGGGCCGGCATGCCTCGGTCGGGCCGTTCGCGCGGCTGCGGCCCGGCGCGCGGCTGGGCGAAAAGACCAAGGTCGGCAATTTCGTCGAGATCAAGAAGGCCGTGCTGGGCGCGGGGAGCAAGGTGAACCATCTCTCCTATGTCGGCGACGCGCAGGTGGGCGAGGCGGTGAACATCGGTGCCGGCACGATCACTTGCAACTATGACGGCTATTTCAAGCACGAAACAGTGATCGGCGACCGCGCCTTTATCGGCTCCAACAGCGCGCTGATCGCGCCGGTGCGGATCGGCCGGGATGCCATCGTCGCAGCGGGCAGCGCGGTCTCGCGCGATGTTGGCGATGGAGAGCTACGCTTGGTCCGCGCGGAACAGTTCGTGAAGCCGGGCTGGGCCGATCGCTTCCATGACGCGATGCGCAAAAAGAAAAGTGCGGCGCACAGGAAAGACAGCTGAGGCCCCCTGCCATCCGGTGACATTTTATCGACGAACCGAGGAAAATTTCTGCGCGATTGTCGAAAATGTCCAATCGCCCTGGCAGCATTTTTGACAGGGTCGAGCCCAGCAGATGAGCAGCGATCCTTCGTGGGACGCAATCGGCTTTGCCCGGTTGTGGGGAGTGCAGCGCTGATCGTCGATCCTTATCGGTGCGAGCCGAACCTGTCCGTGGGAATGCGCCGCCGAGTGCATTTGGGCAGTTGGGATAGGAAAGAGGGCGGCCAGCTATGTGGTTCGCCCTCTTTTCTTGCGTGACCGAGGTGCGCGTTGACATGATATCACGATATGATATCAATATATCATGCGCTTCCTGGCTGACCTCTCCGACGACGATGTGAAGTGGCTTGAGGAGCAGGCCGCGCAGCAGGGGACATCCCGCGCGGCGATCCTCCGCGAGGCCGTCAGCAGCTATCGTGCCGCCCAGTCCATGCAGGGGGTGGAGCGTTTTTTCGGCCTCTGGGCACAGCATGGCTCATCGGTGGACGGGCTGGCCTATGAACGTCGCGCCCGTGGCGAGTGGGATCGGGATTGGGAGAGCGCCGAGGACGCACCTCAGCCGTGAGCGAATTCTACTTCGATACCAATATTCTCATCGATGCGCTTCACGAACGCCCGCAGGCCTGGGCGGAACTGCAGCGCGCTCGTCGTCCGTGGATCAGCCGGATCAGCTGGATCGAGATCATGGCCGGCGCCCCGGACGGACTCCATGCCGAGACCGAGCGCTTTCTGGATCTTTTCGCGATCGCGGAAGTGAGCGAGGAAGTGGGGCGGCGGGCTGCCTCGCTTCGGCAGCAGCGCCGCTCGCTTAAATTGCCCGATGCCATCATCCTGGCATCGGCCCAGTTGAGCGGGCGGATATTGGTGACGCGCAACAGCAGGGATTTCCCGGCCAATATGCCGGGCATCCGCATCCCTTACACGATCTGAATTCAAGGAAGGCTCACCCCCATGTGCGGAATCATCGGCATCGTCGGCACGCAGGATGTCGCGGAGCGCCTGCTCGACGGGCTGCGGCGGCTCGAATATCGCGGCTATGATTCCGCCGGCGTCGCTACAATCGTGGATGGCCGGATCGAGCGGCGGCGGGCCGAGGGCAAGCTCGTCAATCTTGCCCGCGTGCTGGCCGCCGAGCCGCTGGCGGGGGCGACGGGGATCGCCCACACCCGCTGGGCGACCCATGGCGCGCCGACCACGAGCAACGCACATCCCCACGCGACAGACGAAGTCGCGGTGGTCCACAATGGCATCATCGAGAATTTCAAGGCGCTGCGCGATGAGCTGATCGGGCGCGGGCGGGTGTTCGCCAGCGAGACCGATACCGAGGTGGTCGCGCATCTGGTGAGCGAACTGGTCGAGCAGGGCGTCTCGCCGCAGGAGGCGGTGAAGCAGGTGCTGCCCCGCCTGCACGGTGCCTTCGCGCTTGCGATCCTGTTCCGTCGCCATCCCGATCTGTTGATCGGCGCGCGCCTTGGCTCGCCGCTGGTGGTCGGCCATGGCGATGGCGAGACCTATCTCGGATCGGACGCGCTGGCGCTGGCCCCGCTCACCCAGCGCATCGCCTATCTGGACGAGGGCGACTGGGTGGTGGTGACGCGCGAGGGCGCGCAGGTGTTCGACCGGGCCAACAATCCCGTCGAGCGCGCGGTCACCATCTCCGGCGTGTCCGGTGCGATGATCGATAAGGGCAATCACCGCCACTTCATGCTCAAGGAGATTTACGAGCAGCCGGTGGTGGTCGCCCAGACGCTGCGCAGCTACCTCCGGCGGATCGACGACACGCTCTCCCTGCCGATTCCGGACTTCGACCTGTCAGCGATCGGCCGTGTCACGATTGTTGCGTGCGGCACCAGTTTCTATGCTGGCATGGTCGCCAAATACTGGTTCGAGCAGTTCGCCCGGGTGCCGGTCGATCTCGATTTCGCATCGGAGTTTCGCTACCGCGAGCCGGTGATGGAGGCGGGCGGCCTTGCCCTCTTCATTTCCCAGTCCGGCGAGACGGCCGATACGCTCGCGGCCCTGCGCCATGCCAAGGCCGAAGGGCAGAAGATCGCCGTCGTCGTCAACGTGCCGACCAGTTCGATGGCGCGCGAGGCGGACCTGCTGCTGCCGACCCATGCCGGGCCGGAGATCGGGGTCGCCTCGACCAAGGCCTTCACTTGCCAGCTCGCCGTGCTCGCGGCGCTCGCGGCCAATCTCGCCAGCGCCAAGGGACGGCTGACGCGCGAGGAAGAGCAGCGGATCGTCGGCCACCTCGCCGAGGCCCCCGCCGCGATCAATCAGGCGCTGATGCAGGACGAGGCGATCCAGGCCCTCGCGCCGCACATCGCGCCCGCGCGCGACGTGCTCTATCTGGGGCGCGGCACCGATTATCCGCTGGCCCTCGAAGGTGCGCTGAAGCTCAAGGAAATCAGCTACATCCATGCCGAAGGTTATGCGGCAGGTGAAATGAAGCATGGCCCCATCGCGCTGATCGACGAGGCAGTGCCGGTCATCGTCATCGCGCCCTCAGGCCCGCTGTTCGAGAAGACCGTCTCCAACATGCAGGAAGTGCAGGCCCGCGGCGGCAAGGTTGTGCTGATCTCGGACGAGGAGGGCATCGTCGCCGCCGGCGAAGGCTGCCTTGCCACACTCGCGCTCCCCAAGGTCCACCCCCTCATCGCGCCGATGGTCTATGCCGTGCCCGTGCAACTGCTCGCCTACCACGTCGCGGTGCTCAAGGGCACGGATGTCGACCAGCCCCGGAATTTGGCGAAGAGCGTGACGGTGGAGTAGGTTCGACCTTTGAGTGTGGCCCCTTGCGGCGCATATAGTTTTTCAGATGGCGATTTAAAATTCGCCGATTTTGAGTTTGCGACAATTAAAATCGTCAGACTATTCCTAAATAAAATCCGTATTTAATCATCGGTACCTTCAAAAGGTGCATCTTGGCGAAAGGGATATCTACCATTTTGCCGCGAAAAATTCGGTAAGAAATTGCTCGATTTCAGCCGAAGGCTACCGCTGATGTCAACGATGAGGCACTGCATGCCCGTGGCCGGGTGGTCAGCATCTCAGCAAGAATGATAATACAGATCGGCCATGCACCGGACCTCCGGTTTTGACGCCGATCCGCTAGTTGCGCAGGGTGGCTGCTGCTCATGCGTGCCCACGCAACCACGGCATCTTACTGGCGGCCGAAATAGGGTGTGCGTGTTTCCGTCCACCGTCGTGCCAACGGCAGCGTCGCACGGCTGGACGATCGATTGGGAAAAAAGAGTTTCATATCTTGCGCATAGGTGGCCACAAGAGCCTGTTCCCGCTTGTAGAGGTCTCATCCTATGCTCATGATAACAATGCTGGTCGCTGCGGCGGCCCTACCGCAAGACGTGGTGAGGGCAGATCCTGTCGCCGGCATGCTGCCCGCCGGTATCGGCGAAGATGAGGTCGCGATTGCCGGGATCACGGATAGCGCCGTTCAGAAGTGCGTTCGGTTTTTCGAAGAAGAGCTGGCGCCGGAGGCGGGCATGCGTATCGACCGCAGTGCGATGACGTCCAGCCCGGAGCAAGGGCAAATCTGGCGGGCAGATGCGGTGAGCGTGCAACCGCCCCTGCGCGCGTCGCGGTTTACCTGTACCAAGGACGGCAAATCCATTGAGCCGCTAGGCGCGCCAGAAGCGGAATAGGCCGGCATATGACTATGACTGTGAGGAAAGGACAGCTGTTGAACGGCAAAATTGCTACGTTGCTATGTGGCCTGCTCGCGCTGGCGCCGATGGCGGCACAGGCGCGCTCTTCGCAATGGTGGTTCGTGGCACAGGGCGCAGACCGGGTTCTGTTCGTCGATGTGGGCTCCATCGAGCGTGAGGGCGATATCGTCCGGTATCAGGCCAGCCAGGTGATCCGCGATCCCAATGATCCAGCGGCCCTCATCCGCGCCTATATGGTGACCGACTGCAAGAAGCGCACCGAAAGCTGGGATATGGCGATGCGCTATGACGCTGAGGATCAACGGCTCGACGAGACCGCGGTGCGCTTTCCGACCGAAGCCGTCCTGCCCGACACAATCGGCGATGCGCAATTACAGTTCGTCTGCGCCGCGGATCGCGCGCAGAGCGACGGCTTCCCGCTGCAGATCGACGAAGTCGCTTTTGCCGAGGCCCTGATCGCTGACGCCCAGGCGTCGGAAAGCCCGGCGGCAATCCACGAACGCATGCGCCTTGATCCCAAGGTGCCGGTCATTCGCTCGAAGGCGCCCGGCGTCGAAACCTTCGGCACGCCGCAGATTGCGCTGGCGGGACATGCCGTCGTTCCACCACGGGATTATACCAAGGGTGTGCAGATCCCCATCGTCAGCGATTATGACACGGATGTGGTCGGGCAGATTTACGACATTGCCTATCTGGGCGTGCACAATGGCGAGTTGGTGTTCGAGAAGCGCGGCTACAGCATCGACGACCTCGCTCATGCCGGTTCCGGCCAGCCCATGCGCTTTCCCCGAGCGCAAAAGACAGTTCATATCGGCGACTTCATGATCGACGTGCTTGAGGCTACGCCGCAATCGCTGCGCTTTCGCGCACAGCTCGTCCGAGACGGCGGCGAGGGACAAGGCGGATGACCTCGGCCTTGCGGCCCATGGTCGTCCTCGCGCTGCTAACCGCCTCCGTGGTGCCCCCTGCGCAGGCGCAGGAAGCCACGACAGCAACGCAAGCGCCATCGGAAATGGAGGTGTCACAAGAGGACGCGCTGACCTCCGTGCCGGAGCTTGTCACGCGCTGCGACGGAGAGGATGCGGACAGCTGCGCCGACCTGGGCAAGCGCTACCGAGAAGGCCGGGGTGTCGCACGCGATCTGGTGCAGGCGACGTATTTTGCGGGCAAGGCGTGCAATCTTGGTGACATGGCAAGCTGCACCATGGCCGGCTTCGCTTATGGGCAGGGGCAGGGCGTGGCTCTGTCGATGGACCGAGCCGCTGCTTATTATGCCTATGCTTGCCGGAGCGGCGATGCCACCGGATGCTCGAACCTCGGCCTCGCTTACATTCGCGGGGATGGCGTTGCGAAGGACGACGTCCGCGCCGCTGCTCTGTTCCGGGAAGCCTGCGACAACGGATCGCCCGACGGATGCATGAACCTCGGCGCTGCCTATTCGCTGGGCAAGGGACTGCGCCGGAATCATGCAGAAGCCGCGCGCCTGTTCGGGCAGGGCTGCGACGCGAGCGATGACAAATCATGCTATAACCTCGGCGTTCTCTATCGGGACGGCCTCGGCGTGCCGCGTGACTATGCTCGGGCGACAGAATTGTTCGAGAAGACGTGTCAGACTGGCGACGCGAGCGCTTGCGGCAATCTCGCGATGATGATCCACCGGGGTCAGGGAGTCCGTAAAGACCGGAGCGGCGCGCTCGACATGTTCGACAAGGCGTGCGGGCTCGGGGAGGCGGAAAGCTGCTTCATGCTTGGGAAAGCCAGTCTGGAGGGCCAGCACGGTCGGGATCGCAATCATGCGCGAGCGATCGCCTTGCTGGAGCGATCCCTGAAGCTGGACCCGAAGGCCTCCTTCGCCGGCAAGGCGAGGAAGGCGCTCGCCGATGCACGCGCTGCCGCAAGCGCTTCAAGCGCGGTCGAGGATGGCGGAGAGGAACAGCGCTGAGGTTCGCACCCCGCATTTATCGCGGGTTAGGCCGATTCTGTCAGTGGCCCGTTGCTGACGATCGGTGAGCACCGCACTCACGACCCTCACCGATAAAATTCACTCTCGATTTTTGACAGTGTTTTGAACCCGTCACCGATGTGGCTGCGCATGGCCGTTTCGGCCGCATCGGCCTCTCCGGCCAAAATGAGGCGCAGCATGTTCTGGTGGTCCGCGTTCGCGGTACGCAGGCGCTCCTCGTCGTAGAAACTCTCGAACAACATTCGGTGAATGGGAACATTCAGGCGTTTGAGCAACTCGGCAATAACCGTGTTGCCAGAGCCTTCCACAATGAGGCGATGCCACTCGATATTCAGTCGCCCAAACTTATCCGGCGCCCGATCGTTCACGCATTTGTCGAGTTGCTCCTGGACGATGCACAACTGGTGCTTCTGCTCATCCGAAGCATTTCGTGTGAAGTCGGCGGCGCAGATACCTTCTAAGGCAAGACGCGCCCGATAAATTTGCGCAGCTTCCTCAAGGCTGGTGCTTCGGACGGATGCCCCGCGGAATTCCTCAATCAGCACCAGGCCTTCGCCTTCCAGCCGCTGCAACGCTTCGCGCACCTTCGACCGACTAGCGCCGGTTTGCCGGATGATGTCCACTTCGACCAACCGCTGGCCGGGCACAAAACGGCCTGTGCGAATGCGGTCACGCACCCAGTCGGCGACCTCGACGGCCGAGGGTGCCCGCTTGTCCAACTGCTCGTTCATGTGCGTAGCGTCTAATCTCCTGACAATATTGTCAACAATATTGTCATCTGTTTTTTGATTGCATCCAGCGGGTTGATCGCTGATGAAATTGTCAACAATAGGAGAGCGAGGATGCGGGCGGTTAGATGGATCGGCGCGCTGGCTGCTATTACGGCAGCCGTGCCGGGTCCGGCTAAAGACTATGCAGATGTGCAGCGCAGCTCGCTCTACGTGCCTGTGCGCGACGGGACGAAGCTGGCCGTCAATATCTATCGACCGGCCAGTGACGGCAAGGTGCAAGAAAAGCGCCTTCCGGTCATCTTCGTATTCACGCCCTATCGCGCTCGTTTCAAGGATAAGGACGGCGCGATCAGGGAAGTCGCGCTGGAGCATGGCCTGGCGCTGCGCTCGCTGATTTCCGCCGGTTATGTGGTCGCGGTCGCCGATATTCGCGGCAAGGGCGCATCCTTCGGCGCGCGGCGGGGTTTTCAGGACCGCACCGAGGCGAAAGATGGCCATGATCTGGTCGAGTGGCTGGCAAGTCAGTCCTTTTCCACCGGCAAAGTCGGCATGATCGGATGCTCCTATCTGGGGGGCACAACATTTCACACCGCGACCACTGCGCCCCCGGCGCTCAAGGCGGTTTTCATTGGCGCGTCGGACCTCGATAAATATGCTTTCGTGCGGCGCGGCGGTATCACCGCACAGTTCAACACCCGGCCGGACGAGCCATTGAGCGACGATCTGGCGAGCGTCCCGGTCGATGGCGACGCGGACGGGCAGCAGCTTAAATCAGCCGTTGCCCAGCATGCCCAGAACACGCCGATGGCCGCGCTCTGGTATGGTATGCCCTATCGCGACAGCGTTTCCTCTTTCACTGGAAATCGCTTCTGGGAGGAAGTGGGCGTCTATAATTATCTCGACGCGATCCAGCGGGCGGGCATCGCCACTTATTTTTGGAGCAACTGGCATGACGAGCCAACGGCCCAGTCCATCTTAAGCGCGGCGAACCTCAAGGGATCGAAGTTTCTCGCGGGGCCTGGCAGCCACTGCGTGCCGCCGCCTGGATTCGACTTCACTGGCGAAGTCGTGCGCTATTTCGATCATTATCTCAAAGGCGCGGACAACGGCATCGAGAAAGAGCCGCGTGCGACTTATTGGGTCGAGGGATTGGACGGGAAAGGTGGCTATGCCCGCTCCGACGCGTTGCCGGGTGCCAACGTCACGCCAATGCAGTGGTTCCTGAACGGCGGTCGCAGTGGCACCGCGCGATCGGTGAATGACGGAACGCTCGGTGCAAAGCCGGATCGCGCGGGCGCGGACAAGTTCACGGTGCGCTACGACTTGCCCGGCGCAGACTATTTTGCCTTCTGGGCCAAGCCCATGGACGACAAGGGGCTGAGCTATACCAGCGCCCCGCTGGACAAGCCGCTCAAGCTGATCGGCTATCCGGTCGTGAGCCTGCGCGTCTCGGCGGACAAGCCCGATGCCGATGTTTTCGTCTATCTGGATCAGGTGGCGGCCGACGGAGAGGCGGAGGTCGTGGCCTTCGGCCGGCTGGCACTCGCGCATCGCAAGACTGGCAAGGCACCCTATCACGTCATGGGTCTGCCCTGGCACTCAGGGCGCAAGGCGGATGTAGCACCTCTCCCGGTCGGCCAGCAGGCCAATCTGGCGATCGATCTGACGCCGGTGTCGCGGATCGTGCCGGCTGGCGCCCGTTTGCGCGTCACCATCGCCGGTGCGGACCCCCGCCAGCGCAATCTCAAGGAAATACAACAGACTCCCGCCCCGGTTTTCACGGTCGAGCGGGGCAGCGCGGGCGGCTCCTGGGTCAAATTGCCGGTCGCGAACTGAGACGTCGATTAAACATAAAAGCCGCAGGGGCGGCGAGGGAGGTTGGGATGAGCAAGGATTATAAGGGCGGGATCACTCTAGGAACGGCACTGAAGCTGAGCAGCAGCCTGATGGCACTGGCTCTGCCCGCCATGGCGGTGGCGCAGAACGAGGAGGGGGCAGCGCCGGACATCGTCATCACCGGCAGCCGCGTGCGTGGCGAAGCGCCGGTCGGGTCGACCGTCACCACACTTGGCCGGGCCGAGATGGAGGCCTCGAGCGCGGTCACCGTCGATCGCATGATTAAGGAAATTCCGCAGGTCTTCGACCTCGGCGTCTCGGAAAATTCGCGTGGCCAGTCGGGCGGAAGCGGCAACATCACCTATGGCAACTCGGTGAACCTGCGCGGCATTGGGCCTTATGCGACACTGGTGATGATCGACGGGCACCGCGTGACCAACAACAGCCGTTCGATCGATCCGTCGGTGCTTCCGTCACTGGGTGTCGAGCGGGTCGAGGTGGTCGCCGACGGCGCATCCGCCATCTACGGTTCGGATGCGGTCGCAGGCGTGGTGAATCTTATCCCCCGTCGGTCCCTAGACGGCGGCGAGGTGTTCGCGCGATCGGGCATATCGTCACGGGGCGACTTCCATGAGACGACGCTGGGCGCGGCCCTCGGCAAGGTGTTTGAACGCGGGCAGATCATGGTCGCCTACGAGCATGTCGAGCGCTCGAACCTGAGCGGCGACGATCGCGGCTTCTTTACCAGCAACCAGACGGGCTTCGGCGGCGGGGATTACCGGATCGTGCGGTGCGCCCCGGGCAACATCAATGCGAACGGTACGACCTACGCCATCCCGGCGGGCGGTGTGACGCAGGCGACGGCCGGATCGCTGGCGGCAGGCACGCTCAACAGGTGCGACGAGCTGGACAATCAGGATCTCATTCCGAAGCAGCGCTACGACTCATTCAATAGCACGGGTCGCTTCGACCTGACCGACTGGCTGAGCGTCTTCTATGACGGCTTCTATTCAAAGCGTAATTTTTACCGGAATTCCGCCTATTCCAACGCGCGCCTGACGGTGCCGCAGACGAACGCCTTCTTCGTGCGGCCGGCTGGCTTTAGCGGGACCAGCTACACACTCGACTATAATTTCGGGAACAGCGTGCCGATCAATGACTCGTTCGGTTCTGCGGAAAGCTGGCAAATCACGCCCGGCCTTCGTGCCAAGCTGCCCCATGACTGGGAAGCCGAAGTGCTGTTCGGTTATGGCAAGACCAATGATTTCTCAGGCTCTTATCACGGCATCAACAACGCCGCGCTGAACGCTGCGCTCGCCAGTAGCAACCCCGCGACGGCGTTTGACCCGTACAGCCGTGGTCGCACCAGCGCCGCAGTGCTGGCCGGGATTGCCGACCAGATCTTCCTGGCTCCAACCAATGGCCACCTGAAGACCTATGAAGGTCGCCTCAACGGCTCGCTCTTCGCGCTGCCCGGCGGCGACGTGAAGCTGGCGGCGGGTTATGAGCGGCAGGATTTCAACGTCGCGCTCGGCTCCGCTCGCGGCGGGCCGACGACGCCGATTACATACCGCCATTTCGGCCGCGAGGTGGATTCCTTCTATGGCGAACTCTACATCCCGATCTTTGGGGCGAACAACGCGGTTCCCGGTTTCGAGCGGCTGGAACTCAACGCCGCCGTGCGCCACGACAAGTATAGTGACGTGGGCAGCACCACCAACCCCAAGTTCGGCTTGAACTGGCAGCCGGTGCGCGGTGTCAAGCTGCGCGGCAGCTACGGCACGTCGTTCCGTGCGCCGACTATCCCGGAGATTTACGGCAACTCGAACAACATATTCGGCCAGAGCTACCAGAACCCGGCGGGCGGTGCGCCGCTGCAGGGCTATGCGCTTTCCGGTCCCAATCTGGACCTGAAGCCGGAGACGGCAACCACCTGGTCGGTCGGCTTGGACTTCGAGCCGACATCCAATCTGAGTTTCGGCGTCACCTATTGGGACGTCAAATATGAGAATCAGGTGCTGGCCAACCTCTCCAACCTCACCATCCTGGGTAACGAGGCGCAATATGCCGGCACGGGCATCATCCTGCGCGGATCGGCGGCGGCGGCGCGGGTGCAGCAGTTGCTGAGCCAGGGCGTCGCGCTGGCCGGAGGTTCCTTCCCCGGTGGCGATCCGGCCAATGTGACGCTGTTCGTGGATGGACGCAGCCAGAATCTGGGCGTGTCGATCACGCGCGGGATCGACTTCAGCGGAACCTGGAAAGCGGACGTCGGTGCGGACGACCATCTGCTTTTCAACGTGTCGGGTACCTACCTCACCAAGTATAACATCGCCGTGACGCCAGCCGCGCCGCTGGTCGACCGGCGCAACGTCATCTTCAATCCGCTCAAGTTCAAGGCGCGGGCCAGCATCACCTGGGATCACGGGCCACTGAGCGCGCGTGTTCTGGCCACGCATGTTGGTGGATACACCAACAACCTTTCCAACCCGGTGCAGTCCGTGAAGAGCTATACCCCTGTCGACTTGACGCTGACGTGGCGCATCGGGGATCCACAGGCGACCGGCTTCTTCGAGAAGGGGCTCACGCTCGCGATGGAAGTGCGCAACGTCTTCGATATTGCGCCCCCCTATGTCAATCTGGCGCCCAACGGCAATGGCGGCGGTGGCTATGACGCGACGGCGAGCGATCCCATTGGGAGGCTCTTCGCCGTCAGCGTGCGCAAGTCCTTCTAAGGGAGCGGAGTGCGTGGCGAAGGAGGCGATCTCGATTGTGCTGGCAGGCGATCTGGTTCTGGATGAGCCGGATGGCGCCTATTGGCTGGCTGGGATCGCCCCCGCCCTGCGCGCTGCCGACCTCGCAGTGGGGCATCTGGAAGTGCCCCACACGGCGAGTGTCGTCGAACTGAAGGGAGATGTGCCGGCGCCCGGTGCGCCGCCCGAAAATCTTGCCGCCATCGCGCAGGCAGGGTTCGGGATGCTCAGTCTTGCCGGCAATCACATCGCCGATTGCGGCTCGCAGGGCATTGCCGACACGCTGGCCGGTCTCGATGCGCACGGCGTGCATCACACCGGCGCGGCGCTGACGCTTGCAGCCGCCCGCGCGCCAGCGATCGTGACGCGCGGTGGCCATCGGATCGCGCTGCTGAGCTATAATTGTGTTGGCCCGGAAAACAGTTGGGCCGGTAAGGATACTGCCGGCTGCGCCTTTCTGCGGGTCGATACGGCAGACGGCGCGCCGATTGCGCCGGCGGCTGCGCTCACCACGCTGACCGCAGAGGCCGTCGCGACCTTGCGGGAGGATATCGCGGCCGCGCGCCAGCAGGCGGACATCGTGCTCGTGGCGCTCCACAAGGGTATCGTCCACACACCCGCGCAACTCGCGCCTTACGAACGAGCGGTTTCCCACACTGCGATCGATGCGGGGGCGGACGTCGTCATCGGTCACCATGCGCATATCGTGCGCGGAATCGAATTTTATCGCGGGAAACCGATCTTCCATGGACTTGGCAATGGCTGCGTCGTCACCAGTGCGCTCAGTCCGGCTCAGGATCATCCGGCCCGCGCGGAATGGGTCGATCGGCGGCGCAAGCTTTTCGGTTTCGAGCCGGACCCGGCCTACACGCTCGCGCCCTTTCATCCTGAAGCGGTGAACGCCTTTCTCGGCACCATCCGTCTCCATGGTGGCGGCGCGATGGACGTGGGCATCATTCCTGTCGATGTCGAGGCGCCGGGGCGGCCCGTGCTCGCCTCGCCCGCCCGCGCGGCGGACATCCGGTCCTATGTCGAGCGGATCACGCAAAAGGCGGGGCTGCCTGCCATCACAATAGCGGCCGACGGTCGCGTCGAAGAGGTTGGCGCATGAGTTCTGCCAGGGTTGCCATGGTCTGGATCGGGGGGGGCGCCCTGATCGCGGCCGCGCTGTTGAACCTGCTCGCGGTGATCGGGCGGCATACGGGCCTGCCGCTCAAGGGCGCGATCGAGCTGGTTCAGGTCGCGGTTCTGGTCGCCGGAGCGCTGGCGCTCGTGGCGGCGACGATCGCCCGGAACCATGCCCGCGTGCATCTGATCCTCGATCGGCTGACGGGCATCCGGCGCGACATTGCCGAGCGCACCTGCACGGCGCTCTCGATCGTCTTCTATGCAGGGTTGCTCGCCGGCTCCTGCTGGCTCGCGTTCGATCTCTGGAATAGCCAGGAAGTGAGCGAACTGGTCGGCGTGCCATGGCGCTGGATGCGCGCCTTCCTCAATGCCTCGCTTGTCGTCGTCATTGTCCTGCTGGTCCGCCAGCTCGCGGAGCGCCCCCGCTCATGATGCTCGCCACACCCGAGACAGGCTTTATCGGCCTGCTGATCCTGTTGACCATTCTCATGGCCGGCTTGCCGATCGGCGTGTCGCTCGGCCTTGTCGGCGTAGGCGGCTTGATGATCGTGCTGGGGCCGGAAGCGGCGCTCATCAAGGCGGGCGTCGTCGTGGTCGAGACGCTGACCCGCTACGAGCTGGGGACGCTGCCGCTCTTCATGCTGATGGCGCATCTCTTCTTTTCCGCCAATGCCAGCAGCGACCTGTTCGATGCCGCGGCCAAGATGATCGGTCACCGGCGCGGCGGCCTCGCTTATGCGTCGGTGGGCGGGTGCGCCGGCTTCGGATCGATCAACGGATCGAGCCTGGCGACGGCGGCGACCATCGGCCTCGTCGCCCTGCCGGAAATGCGCCAGCGCGGCTATTCCGACGCCCTGGCGACCGGCACGGTCGCGGCGGGCGGCACACTGGGCCAGATGCTGCCGCCATCCGGCGCGTTGATCGTTTATGGCATCATTGCCGAGCAATCGATCGGCAAGCTGTTCACTGCGACGCTGATCCCGGGCATCTCGCAGATGCTCTTCTATTGCCTGGTCATCTGGCTGCTCTGCCGCTGGAAGCCCTCGATCGCCCCGGCCAGCGCGCGTGCGAGCTGGCCCGAGCGTGGCCGGGCGATGCTCAAGATTGCAGACATGCTGCTGCTGGTCGCCGTGGTGCTGGGCGGCATCGTGCTGGGCTGGTTCAGCCCCTCGGAGGCCTCGTCCATCGGCACGGCTGGCGCGCTGGTCATCACGGCCTGGCGTGGCCGCCTGAATCGGGATGTGCTGTTCCGCGCCTTCTCGGAGACCTTGCGCACTGCCGGCCTTATCTTCCTCGTCATCATCGGGGCGATCACCTTCTCGGTCTTCATCAGCGTCACCGGTCTCACCGAGGCAGTGGGCAGCAGCGTGACGCAGATGGGCCTCGGCACCATCCCCACGCTCCTCGTCGTGGCGGTTCTGCTGCTGCTGCTCGGATCGGTGCTGGATGGCCTTGCGCTGATGCTGCTCACCACGCCGATCCTGCTCCCGATCGTCGAGAGCGTGGGCATGTCGCCCATCTGGTTCGGCATCTTCATCACCCGCGCGATGGAGATCGGCTTCGTCCATCCGCCGCTCGGCATGAACCTCTACGTGATTCAGGGCGTGGCGAAGGATGTGCCGCTCGGCCGCATCTTCCGGGGCGTGATGCCCTTCCTTGCCAGCGATCTCATCCACCTGCTGCTCATCATTCTCTTCCCGGCCATGGTGCTGTGGCTGCCCACCGTATTTGGACAATGACCATGATCGCTTATGTCGGCCCCGATCTGCCGCAAGATTTGCTCGCCGCGACGGGCGCCTGTTCCGGCCCGGTGGCCTGGAATGTCGATCGCGCCATGCCCACTGCCGACCGCTGGCTGGAAAGCAAATTCCCGCTCTGGGCGCGATCTATCGTGCAGGACTGGGCGGACGGGGCTCTGGACAGTCTCGACGCCGTCATCTTCTCCCGGGCGGACGACGCTGCGCAGCGGCTCTATTACTATATCTGCGAGCTCCGCAGACAGGGAAAGGTCAAGGGCCCCGAGCCGCTGATCTTCGACGTCGCGCGGATCGCCCGCTCGAGCAGCGCGGCGCATATGGTGGCCGCTGTCCGCCAGCTTGCCGATCGGCTGGGGCTGGATGCCCCCGCACTGGAGCGTGGGATCGCCGAAACGAACCGGCGTCGCGCATCGGCCAGCGGGATGGCGGGCATGGCTGCGCCTTGTTGCCTGCTGGCTGGCACGCCGCCGCCTGATCGCCGTCTCCATGCCGTCATCGAGGCGGCCCGCTGGTCCGCATGCGGACCGACGCTGGCGGACGCCTGGCAAGATCCGGGCGCGGCCGTTGAGGAGGCGAGCGGCGATCCGATAACTGCTATCGCGCGCCAGCTCCATGCCGCCTCGCAGAGCGGCCGCGCCTTTTTCGATCGCGCATCGGATCTGGTCGACAGGGCGCGGACATTCGGCGCCTCGGCGGTCGTGCTCTGGTTTGCGGAGGAGGATGAGGCGCGCATCTGGCATCTGCCCGCGCAGCGTGAGGCCTTGTCACAGGCCGGCATTCCCCACCTCATCATGACGCGGCGCGGCTGGCGCGGAACTGACGGCGCGGCCGGCGAGATTACGCAATTTCTGAAGGAGCTTTCTGCATGATGCCGTTATCCGGTCATCGCGTCGCCATTCTGGGCGGCATGGCGGATCGGCCACTGGCCCGCTTCCTGGCTTCGATTGGGGCGGAGCTGGGCGGTCCGGTGGAGGGCGCATCGTTCGTCATCGACGATATCGGGCTGGAGGGGTTGGGGGGCATTGCCATCCCGGAAACTGCCGTGCACGTGTCAGTCACCAGCTTCGGCTCGGGTGGTCCACGGTCGCAATGGAAAGGCGGCGAGCTGGTGGCGTCTGCCATGGGAGGTGCCCTCCGCGTCACCGGCGAGCCGGATCTGGCACCGGTGAAGGAAGCGGGGGATGCCTGCACCTTCCACGCGGATATGGTGGCTGGGGCCGGGGCAATGGCCGCTCATTATTCGCGCGGCACGCACGGAAAGGGGCAACATGTCGATGTCTCGATCCAGCAGGTGGCCTTCAGTCGCAATTTCAACGGAGTGCTGTGCTGGCAGTTCGACCGGCGCAAGCTCACGCGTGTGGGCGGTGCGCTCGCTTATGGCAAAGCGACCGTGCGGGCCATCTGGCGGCTGGCGGACGGCTGGTGCTTCCACTCGCTGATGACCGGGCGGCTCGGCGCGCCCGCCAATCAGGCCCTCTCGGACTGGATGGATGAAGTCGGTGTCCCCAATCCGCTGCACGGCACGGACTGGCTGAGCTACAATCGCTCTACGCTGCCGGCCGACACGCGGGCGCTGTGGGAAGCGGCGATCGCCGCCTTCTTCCTCTCGCGCACCAAGTATGAGATCGCGACCGAAGGGCTGAGGCGCGGCATCAATGCCTGCGTGGCGAACGAGCCGGGCGATGTGCTGGCCGATCCGCATCTGGCGGCGCGCCACTTCTTCGATACGCCTTCGGGCCTGCCGGAGCGCTTCGCGACGATCCGCAAGGGCGCTGCCATTGCCGCGCCCGCAATCCACACCGGCGAGCGGCCGGGGCCGCTGGCGGGCGTTCGGGTGCTGGATTTCGCCTGGGCTCTGGTCGGATCGATCACGACCAAGACGCTCGGCGATCTTGGCGCGGAGATCGTGAAGATCGAGAGCCGCACGCGGCCTGATCTTGCCCGTCTCGACGTGCAGGTTTCCGCGTCCAGCCCAGGCAATTGGGACGACAAGCCCTGGTTCGCGCATCTCAACAGCTCCAAACGTAGCCTCTCGCTGAACATGAAGAAACCGGAGGCGCGTGAACTCATCGATCCGCTGATCGACTGGGCCGATGTGGTGGTCGAGAATTTCTCCCCCGGCACGATGAAGAAGCTTGGCCTCGATTATGATGCACTGGCAGCGCGCAACCCGGGCATCGTCATGGTGTCGGGCAGCGTGTTCGGCCAGACCGGTCCGCTGGCGCAGGAATGGGGTGTCGACGGGACCGGTGGCGCACTCTCGGGACGGACCTTCCTCACCGGCTATCCGGACCGCGATCCCGTCATCCCCGGCGCGGTGCCCTATGGCGACGTCATCGTGCCTTTCGTCATGGCAGGATCAGTGGCGGCGGCGCTGCAGCATCGCCGCGAAACCGGGCTTGGTTGTCATATCGATGCCTCGATGTACGAGATCTGCGTGCAACAGATGCGGGACTATCTGGCGGCGGCGCGGCGCGGCGAGCGCCCGCAGCGCTCGGGCAATGCGGATCCCGCTGTCTTCTTTCAGGATGTCTTCCAGGCGCAGGGCGAGGATCGATGGGTGGCGATCAGCCTGAGGGACGAAGCAGAGCTTGCCAGACTCCACGCCATTGCCGGCGGCGACGTCGCGGCGTGGGTCGCGCAACGCGCCGACCATGCCATTATGGCCGAGCTTCAGGCTGCCGGCATCGCCTGCGGTGTGGTGCAGGATTGTGAAGACATGATCGATCACGATCCGCAACTTGCCGGGCGCGGCGCGTTGGTGACGCTTGACCATCCGCTGCTCGGGCCGTTCGGCCACATCGCAACGCCGATCAAATTTTCGCATGATCGCTTGGAGCCGTTCCGCGCGCCGCGCATGGGCGAGCATGCTCACACCATCGCCCGCGACATCTGCGGCCTCTCGGAGGCCCGCATCGCAGAGCTCGACGCTGCAGGAGTTTTTGAATGAGCCAGGATGTCACGACGCGGGCAACAGGGCAGCGCAGCCGCAAGGATCTGGCCTGCACGGCAGCAGCCAGCGCCTATCAGAAGCAGTTCGGTGCGGATCTGCGGCGACGGGTCGTGGATGAGGGCGAGCCTTTTGCTATCGTGCAGGCCGACACGCCGCACGAAATCTTCCACGTGATGGATATTCCGATCATCACCAACCAGTGGTGGTCGGCCTATATTTCGGCAAAGCAGCTCTCGAACCAGTATTTTGAGGTAATGGCCCGGCATGGCTATCCCGAGAATAGCTGCAAATATTGCTCGCTGGGCCTCGCCTGCACGCTCGCTAACGATCCTAAGACCGCCCCTTGGGGAGGCCTGCCCACGCCGACCGTGCTGGTGGCGCGGCTGACCTGCGACTGCATCCAGCATGTCTTCGGCCAATGGGCGCAGGCGCTGGGCAGCGAATTTTTTGCGATGGAGGCGCCGGCATGGGAGCACAAGGACCCGCGCTGGTTCGAGCATAGCCGGGGCGACTGGCGCCAGGTCTACGATGCCGATCGTATCGCGCTGATGGTCGCGGAGATGCGTGATCTGATCGCCCTGCTGGAGAACCGCACCGGGCGAAAGTTCGACGAGGCGAAGCTCCACTATCTGATGGAGCGGATCAACGAGCAGGAGGGCTATATCTGGGAGGCGGCGCAGGCCATCGGCCGGGCGCGGCCTTGCCCCGTGTCGATCGCCGAGCAGATGCCCAACACGATGATCCCGCAATGGCATCGCGGATCGGATTGGGCGGTCGCCCATGCCAAACGTTTCCGCGATGAGGTGATGGAGCGCATCGCAAATGGTACTGGCTCTGCCAGCAACGAGAAGGTCCGCCTCATGTGGATCGGCGCGGGTGTGTGGCACGACCCCGGCTTCTATCAGGCCCTGGAGGAACGGCTCGGCGCAGTCTTCGTCTGGTCGATGTATATGCCGTTCGCCGGGCCGCAATATATCCGTGAACTGCAGGGCGAGCCAATGGATGCGCTGGCCAGCCGTATCTGCTCCATGAATGAAGTGCTACACCTGCCGCCTTGGATGAACGGCTGGATGACCAGCGAGGCGGAGCGCTGCGGCATCGACGCCTGCGTTGTGTTGCTCCCGCCGGACAACCGCCTCTCGCAATCGGGCACAAAGCTGACCGCGCTGTCGCTGGAGGCAGCAGGCGTGCCGGTGCTGACCATTGATGCCGACATGGTGGATGCCAAGAACTGGGACCATGACAGGATGGTAGCGACGGTGGCCAGCTTCCTCGCTGAGCGGGGGCTTGCATGAGGCTGCGGGCGTTCCTGCCTTCGCTACTGCTGCTGCTGACGTCCTGCGCCCGGCCCGTGCCGCAGGATGTGACGGAACTCACTTATGCGACGCCCTACAGCCCCAATCATCCGTTCAGCAAAGCGGATCAGGCGTGGATGGCGTTTGTCGAGCAGCGCTCGCACGGCCGCATCCGCATCCGGCCGAGCTGGTCCGGGGCGCTGCTTTCGTCCGACATGTCGATGGAGGAACTGCGCCACGGTGTCGCGGATGTGGGGCTCATCACGCCCATCTACGCGCGCGGCGGCGCCCATCTTATCCGCATCCAGACGGGTTTCTACAGCGGTGCGGACAGCATTGAATCCCAACTTGCGCTCTATCGTTGCATCGCGGCGGCGAACCCCGAGATCGGCCACGAGCTGGAAGGGCTCAAGGTGCTGGCGGTGCAGGGCGGATCGCTCGCCGGCGTCGTCACCACCAGCAGGCAGGTGAACTCCTTGGCCGATCTGCGCGGCCTGCGTCTGCGCGCGCCGACGGAGCTGCTGAGCGTGCTCGAATCCCTCGGCGCCGATCCGGTGAACATGCCGATGGCTGACGTCTATTCGGCCATGGCGAAGGGTGTGATCGATGGCGTCATCGCACCTGGCGACACGTTCAAGTCGCTCCATTTCGCCGAGGTCGCCCGCCACTATAACAACCTCGCTATTCCACGCGGCGCCTATCCTGCTCGGGCGATGGGGATGGAGCGCTGGAATCGGCTGAGTGCGCAGGATCGGGCTATCCTCGAGGAGTCGCAAGCGGTCTGGGAAGCAGCGCTCGCGCGCGAGATCTATGCTGCGCTTGAAAAGGGACTGGAAGAAGCGCGCGCCCAGCATGTGACGATCAATGGCGTGTCGCGTCAGGAGCAGGCGCGGTTTGATGCGCTCTATCTGCGCGACTCGGAGGGCAATGCCCGCGACCTGTCCCGCTTCGGCATTGATGGTCTCAGGGCGTTCCGCACCGCACGCGCTTCCGTGCAGGGTCGCGACAAAATCCAGTGTGGAGGAAATCAATGAAGCACGTCGCGCCGCTGCTCTGTGCTTTGGCTGCCATCCTGCAGGCCCCTTCCGCATCGGCCCAGATACCTTCTGGCATCATCGGAGCTCCCGGCGGAACAGGCGATCTGCCCGCGATTGCGGAAGGGCGAGCGGATGCGCCCGGCTACACCATCTATCGCCCGGCGAAGCTGCCACAAAGACGCCTGCCGTTGGTGCTGTGGGGTAATGGTGGCTGCCGCAATGACGGGCTGTCGGCCAGTGGCTTCCTGCGCGAGATCGCCAGCCATGGCTACATCGTCATCGCCAATGGGGCTCCGAAAGGGGAGAGGCCCTCGACGGAACCGGCTGCTGGAAACCAGCGGGGACCCGAGCCGCCCATTCCGCCACCCGCAACCGCGGACGAAACCTCAGTGGACCAGCTCCTCGCTGCAATCGACTGGGTGAAGGGTAGCCCCTACGGACGCGACGTCGATACCAAGCAGGTTGCCGTGATGGGACATAGTTGCGGTGGCCTGCAGGCGCTTGCCGCCGCTGCCGATCCGCGCATTCGCACGGCCGTCATCTTCAACAGCGGCGTGTATAACCGGCCAGGCAATGGCCTTAGCCGCGTCTCGATCGCCAAGGACGATCTGCGCAAGCTGCATACACCGGTCGCCTACATCTTGGGCGGACCGACCGACATCGCCTATCCCAACGGCAATGACGATGTGGGCCGCATTGATCATGTGCCCGTCTTCTACGCCAACAAGAATACGGGCCATGGCGGAACGTTCGGCGCGGCGAACGGCGGGGACTATGGCCGGATCGCGGTGGCGTGGCTCGACTGGCAACTCAAGCGTGACCCGAAGGCGGGTCAACTCTTCACGGGGGCGTCCTGCGGCCTTTGCAAAGACCCCGCATGGACGCTCGTTCGCAAACAATTTCCGGAAAAACCATGACCCAACCGCTTGCGGGCATCCGCATCGCCGATTTCAGCCATGTGATGGCCGGGCCTTATGCGTCGCACCTGTTGCGGCTGATGGGCGCCGACGTCATCAAGATCGAGTCGCCCAAGGGGGACAATTTCCGCAGTTACGGATCGGATCCGCGCTTTGAAGGTCTCTCACCTGCATTCATTGCGGCCAATGCAGGGAAGAAGTCGATCATGCTGGATCTCAAGGATCCCGCCGACCTCGACATCGCCCACGCGATCGTGGCGCGGTGTGATGTGATGCTCGAGAACTTCCGGCCCGGCGTTATCACACGTCTTGGCCTCGGCTACGAAGCGGTGCGAGAACTGCGGCCGGATATCATCTTTTGCTCGGTGTCCGGCTATGGGCAGGACAGTGCTCAGCGCGACTGGCCGGCCATCGACAATATCGTGCAGGCGACGAGCGGCATGATGATGCTGAGCGGTGAAGAGGGTGACCCGCCGGTGCGCGTCGGCTTTCCCATTGTCGATACGCTGACCGGCCAGACCGCGGCACTTGCCATCCTGTCCGCACTGGTGCGGCGACTGCAGGGTGGCGGCGGCAGTTATATCGATGTGTCGATGTTCGATGCCAGCCTGGCCTTCATGACGTCGGCCGTGACGCCCTATCTGCTGACCGGGCAAGCGATGTCCCGCATGGGCAATACCGGCTATAGCGGCCTGCCCACCGCTTCGTTGTTCACAGCCAGGGACGGGCGGCAGATTTCGCTCGGCGTCGTGCAGCCCAACCAGTTTGCCGCGCTTGCCCGGTTCACCGGACGAGAGGACTGGCTGACTGATCCGCTGTTCGCCACGCCAGAAGCACGGCGGGCCAATTTCGACGCCATGAAGGCGGAACTGGAGAGGGTGTTCGCCACAAGGGATGCGGCCGCCTGGGAAGCAGGATTGAGCGAAGCTGGCATCCCTTGCGGGATGGTGCGCCGGGTCGATGAAGCGGCCGAACTGGCGCGTCCGGATGCGCTTGTATCCTTCGATATCCCCGAGGGACCTCTTACGGGACCAGTGCGCTACCCCGGTGCCGGCTTCCGCCTTACACCCGGTCTTCAAGTCGGCGAAGTCCCGCCTCGCCTCGATGAAAATCGGGCCGAGATTCTTGATTGGCTCAACCGGTCGGAACCAGGCCACTAGGCGACATGGACACACGCTTGTCACGAAGGCTGTCAGCAACCGCGACAAGAACTACGCGGCCGCAAAGGTCGCTTGGCGGACGGAGCAACTGCAGAATAATATCGCTCCGTGTCTCAACGCGCTCGACTGTCCGATCGCAAGAAGAGCGTCATTGCAGAGCCGAAGACGAAGCGATTGATAGAGAAGATGCCCGGTTGCGTGTGCAGATGCGCGATCGTGCGGCACGTGAGGATGAAGTTCGGAATGCGCCGGGCCAAGGGCAAGAAAAGTGTCGCGAAAATTGCTTTAGACACATCATTTCTGACCGGGCTCGCTGCGCTGGTTTCCAGCCGTGCATATCTCGTTCGGGCGCTGCGGCGATCCGCACATGAGATGGGGTATTGGACGGCAAAGTCGTGTCGCACCTCGCGGATGGGTAATAGGCAGCGGTTGATCGCATCGCGGTTGCGGTTCAGGGGAGAGGTTGGGACGTTCGCCAGAGGCGCTATGCCGGGACCGTCTTCGACGGAGCGATGAGAGCTTTATCCCTCGCCTCGCCCATAATTCTCGATCGCCTGGCTAACCCGCTGGAGGACGGAGAGACAGGTCTCCAGCTCAGAGCGGGAGACGTCGCTGAGCAGTGCGTCCCTTATGTCACTGACCTCCTGCGAGATCGCCTCGATGATCGGATGCGCCGCTGGCGTAAGGTGCAGGTTCTTGACCCGGCGATCCGTGCTGCTCTCGCGCCGCTCAAGCAGCCCCTGACGGACGAGCTCGTCCACGATGGCCACCAAAGTGGCGCTGGTGACGGACATATGTTCCGCCAGTTCGGTCTGGGTAATCCCCGGCTGCAGTCGCGCCCAGGCGAGCACGCGCCAGCGGGGCTGTGTCTGGCCCGCGAAGCGTAGATGTTCATCCAGCAGATTGCGCCACGCGCGGCCGGTGCCGACCAGCCACCACGACATCTGCACCCGCAAATCAGCATCCGAACCGGGTTCCTGAACGCGGGCCGGCGGCGGTCCTGGCACAAACCGCGCCTTCGCATCCTTTGCAGAAAAGGGCGTGATTTTCGTCGAATCCTTTGCGTCTTTCGACCTTCCCATCATCACCCTCCTGCCTTGTTGGTCTTGATGCTTCAACACCCATTGCCTTCACTTTAAAAGATAGGATATGAATTACTAGTCGCCCTAAACATTAGGGCGGTAAATTCATGTCCATACGTGCTCTACGCCATGCCACATGGGCGCCGTCGAGCGAACGAAATGGGCAGAGACTGGGGAGAGGATTGCAATGCTGGCGCTTCGTCAACGAGTTCGGGTTTTGAGAAATTCTGCGGCCATTCTGGCGATGGCTGCGATCGGCGTGGCCTCTGCTGCGCACGCGCAGGATCAAGGCGGTCCAGCACCGCAGGCCGAGGATCAGGCCGCATCCGGTTCGCAGGAGATCGTCGTGACCGGCTCGCGCATCACGCGCGGCGGCTTCACCGCGCCGACCCCCGTCACCGCGATCGGTCGCGACCGACTGGAGACAACTGCCGCGACGAATATTGGCGACGTGCTGAGCCAGCTGCCGAGCTTCCGGGCGACGTCCAGTCCTTCCGCGACGCAGACGACTCCGGGCAACGCCGTCGGCTCGCGCGTGCTGGAACTGCGCAGCCTTGGCACCGAGCGCACCCTGGTGCTGGTCAATGGCCGTCGGTTCGTGCCGACGACAGCGCGCGGGACGGTCGACACCAATTATATCCCCGGCATCCTCATCGATCGCGTTGACGTCGTGACCGGCGGTGCATCGGCGGCCTATGGTTCGGACGCGGTTGCGGGCGTCGTGAACTTCATCCTCAACAACAAGCTCGATGGCCTTCGCGCCGAGGCCCAGTCGGGCATCTCGCAGCGCGGCGACGACCGCACGATCTTCCTCTCGGCGGCCGGCGGCACATCCTTCGCCGGTGGCCGGGGCCACGTCGTGTTCGGCGGGGAGTATGAAGACAATGATGGCCTGGCGGACTGCTATCAGGCCCGCTCGCTGTGCGCGCAGGAGTGGACGCTTGTCGGCCGCCCGGCTGGCGCGGCCGGTGCGGGCGCCCCGGCGCTGAGCATTCTCAACAATGTCCACACCGCCACCATAGCCCCGGGCGGCCTTATCCTCAGCAATGGCCCCCTCAAGGGCCTGCAGTTCCTGCCGGATGGGACGACAGCGCCCTATGAGGTCGGCAGGCTCGCGGGTTCGCTGTTTCAGCAGGGCGGCAGTGGGAAGGGCCAGAACGCCTTCCTCGCCGGCTTGCTTCTCAAGGTGCCGGTCGAGCGCTTCAGCACCTATGGCCATGCCGAATATGAATTCAGCGACGCGCTCAAAGCCACGCTGGAAGCATCCTATGGCGAAGTCCGCGCGTTCTCGGTGAGCGCGCAGCTGCGCGACAGCACAGGTTCGCTGATCGGTCCGGTCCGCCGCGACAATCCGTATCTCCCGCGGTCGGTCACGGACGTCATGGATGCCAACGGCATCACCCAGTTCAACATGGGCCGCGCCGGGCTCGACCTCGGCAATGCCCGCGGCGCGACCAAGAGCACTGCCTTCCGCATCATCGGTGGCCTCTCCGGCGCCATCACCGATAGCTGGACGTGGAACGCCTACTATCAATATGGCCGCAGCACCTATCATCAGGAAGCGACCAACAACCTCATCCGCTCGCGCCTGCTGCTCGCGGCCGATGTCACCACCGGCCCCGGCGGCACGCCAATCTGCCGCTCGACGCTCAACAACCCGACCAATGGCTGCCAGCCGCTCAACCTGATCGGCGCCGGCCGCTTCAGTCAGGAGGCGCTGGCCTATGTCACCGGCACATCGATGCTCGACCTGAAGATCACCCAACAGGTTGCTGCGCTCGACGTGCAGGGCGATCTCGTCGACTTGTGGGCCGGCCCGCTGTCGCTCGCGGCCGGCGCGGAATATCGCCGCGACGAGGTGAAGGGCTCGACGGACCCGCTCTCGCCGACCGGCGCCTTCTACGTCTCCAACTTCGCTGCTTCCAACGGCAAGGTCGAGGTCAAGGAAGCATTCGTTGAGGCGGTGCTGCCATTGCTCAAGGATAGTGCGCTGGGCAAGAGCCTGGAGCTGAACGGCGCGGCGCGCCGCACCGACTACAGCACGAGCGGCGCGGTCACTACCTGGAAGCTCGGAGGCGTCTATGAGCCGGTCGATTTCCTGCGCCTGCGTGGCACGCTCTCTCGCGATATCCGGGCGCCCAATGTGAACGAGCTGTTCGGCTCGGTCACGCGCAGCTTCTCGTCCTTCACCGATCCGGTGACGAGCAAGCAGGGCCTGATCGAAATCGTCTCGGGTTCCAACAACACGCTGCGCCCGGAGAAGGCCGATACCTTCACGGCCGGGGTGGTGCTGAGCAACCTGTCGTTTCTGCGCGGCTTCAACCTCTCGGTCGATTATTACAATATCCGCGTAAACGACGCGATCGCGCAGATCGGCTCATCGACCATCGCGACGCGCTGTCTGGTGAACAACGCGACCGAGTTCTGCCCACTGATCACGCGGAACGGGGCAGGCGAAGTGACGCTGATCAACGACCGTCTGCAGAATGTGAATGGCTTCAAGACCCGGGGCCTGGACATCGAGGCGAGCTATCGCACCCGCATCGGTGCCGCCGCATCGCTCGACCTGCGGCTGCTGGCGACCAAGACGTTCGATCTTATGATCATCGACAGCGCCGGTTCGGTAGACCGCGCCGGCCAGACCGGCTTCCGCGCCAGCAACACCCCCGGCGTGCCGGACTATGTGCTGGACGGTATGGCGACCCTCAAGGCCGGGCCATTCAGCGTGAGTGCGCATGGCCGCTACATTCCCGAGGGCAAGTTCCTCGTCGAGTTCGTCGGTCCCGAGGACGCAGGCTACAGTGTCGGTCTCGCGAACAGCATCAGCACCAATCGCGTGGCCGCCCGCTTCTATGCGGACCTCACGCTGGGCTGGAATGTGAAGGCCGGCCGCAGCGATTTCGAATATTTCATCGCGATCCGTAACCTGTTCGACAAGGACCCGCCGATTGCGCCTAGCGCGGTGGGCATCACCAATCAGGTGCTGTTCGATCAGGTCGGACGCGCGTTCCGCGTCGGGGTGCGTCTCAAGCGATGAGCGAGCCGGTCGGCACGCAAGCCACGGGTGAGACGCAGCCGGCATCGGCCGGCGCGTCTGGAGCCGGCGACGATTGGCCGTCGCCGGCGCGCGCCTGGTACACGATCTGGCTGATCGCCTTCGTGACCATGCTCTCCAATGTCGACCGGAACATCATCAATCTGCTGGTCCAGCCGATCAAGCGCGACCTGGCGCTGAGCGACACCCAGATCAGCCTCATCATCGGCTTCGCCTTTTCGTCGGCCTATATGGTCGTCGGCTTGCCGATGGCTCGCGTCGCGGATCAGCGCAGCCGCAAGATGATCCTGACGGCCGGCCTGACGGTGTGGAGCCTGGCCACTGCGCTCTGTGGCATGGCCCGGAGCTTCGGCGGGCTGTTTTTCGCACGCGGCGTCGTCGGGGGCGCGGAGTCCGTCGCCGGCCCCTCGTCCATGTCGATGATCTCGGACATGGTGCCGCGGTCGAAGCTGCCGCGTGCCTTCGCGGTCTATCAGCTCGGCATCAGCGCCGGTCAGGCCACGGCGTTGTTGGCCGGTGGCCTGCTGGTGGCGTTCTTTGCCGGAATGGGGCCGGTCCATATCCCGGTTCTGGGCGAGATGCGCGAGTGGCAGCTCGTCTTCCTCGTCTGCGCCCTGCCGGGGCTGGCAACCGCCTTGCTCTTTCTCTTCACCGTGCGGGAGCCGGTGCGCCGCAATCGCCGCGGCAAGGGCAGCGTACCACTGCGCGAGGTCGGGGCGTATCTCCTGTCAAACCGCATATTGTTCCTGCCCCTGTTCCTCAGCATCGGCATCGGCGCGATCGAGACGACG
The DNA here is from genome assembly GCF_025961735.1 of Sphingobium sp. B11D3B. Taxonomy (NCBI): domain Bacteria; kingdom Pseudomonadati; phylum Pseudomonadota; class Alphaproteobacteria; order Sphingomonadales; family Sphingobiaceae; genus Sphingobium; species Sphingobium sp. B11D3B. The sequence continues at coordinate 598,314 of NZ_JAOQOF010000001.1, forward strand.
GGCCTCATGACCTGGCGCGCGGCCTTCTATGAGCGCACCTATGGCTGGGGACCGGCGCAGATCGGGCCGCTGCTGGCGCTGTCGCTCCTCATCTCTACGCCGATTGCGTTGACGCTGGGCACCTGGTTTGCGGAATATATGGGCAAGCGCGGCAATCCCGATGCGATGGCGCGGGTCTGCTTCTATTCGCAAGCACTGTCCGCTCCCTTCGCGATCGCCACCTCGCTCATGCCCAGCCCCTGGCTCGCCTTCTTCTGCGGCATGATCTCCTCGATCATCGGCCTCGCCAGCGCGCCTGCGCAGAATGCGGCGATCCAGATGGTGACGCCCAGCGAGATGCGCGCCCAGATCAGCGCTGTGTATCTCTTCACCATCAGTGTCATCGGCAATGGTCTCGGGCCCCTGCTCATTGCGCTGGTGACCGATTTCCTGCTGAAGGACGAGAGCATGCTGCGCTATTCGATGGCGTTCTTCGCCGCCGTAATGGCCCCCGGCGGCGCGGCGCTCATGTATCTGGCGATCAAACCTTATGCTCAGGCTGTAAGGAGGTCTGGTTTCGGGGAGGCTTCCCGCTGAAGGGGGTCGGAGGCCCTGCTTCCGTGATGCAGGTTTCTGCGAGCTGCCATTTGACAGACTGCCTGAAAATGCGCGTCACGCGCAGGCCGAAAATACGACCTGCCGTTTTCTTTCTGCCGAAAACATTCTTCGAAGCGCCCGACGACGCTGGCGCAATTTTTTGATTTCACGGCAGATGCGCCGCGAGGATGAACGACGGCCGGGGTGGGGTTGCATCGTTGGCATCTGCGCGCCCGCCCGCTATCGGCGCTGTACCGAGTGATGGGTGATCTGATGGAAGTCGAGCCGTTTCAGGCCATAGAATTGAGCAAGTTGGCCTATCGCCTGGGCGGGGAGGGGCGATCGGTTCTCCATATGGAGTTTGGCCAGCCCTCCACGGGGGCACCGCAGGCCGCGTTGGATGCTGCGCGCGACGCGCTTGGCATCGATCCGATGGGTTATTGGGAGAGTCATGCGCTGCAGGCGCGTCTCGTCCAACTCTATCGGGAGCGGTACGGCATAGCGGCGGAGCCGGATCAGTTCCTGCTCACCTGCGGCGCCTCGCCGGCATTGGTCCTTGCGCTGAGCACCCGGTTTAAGGCGGGTGATCGGATCGCCATGGCCCGGCCGGGCTATGTCGCCTATCGCAACACCGTGCGCGCGCTCACCATGACGCCGGTCGAGATCGAATGCGGCGAAGAGACGCGCTTCCAGTTGACGGCGCGCGCGCTCGCCGCGCTCGATCCGCCCCCGCAGGGCGTGATCGTCGCCAGCCCGGCCAACCCCACCGGAACGATTATTGCGCCGGCTGAACTGGAGGCGATTGCGCGGCTCTGCGCGGAGCGCGGCATCGCGATCATCTCGGACGAAATCTACCATGGCCTGAGCTATGGCGCGCCTTGCCGCTCGATGGGGGAATTCGCAGCCGACGCGATGATCGTCAGCAGCTTCTCCAAATATTACTGCATGCCCGGCTGGCGGCTCGGCTGGCTCTATGTGCCGCGCGCCATGGTCGAGCGAGCACGCGCCTATATGGGCAGCCTGTTCCTAACCGCGCCGTCGATCAGTCAGCATGCCGCTTTGGCGGCGCTGGACTGCACGTCAGAGCTGGAAGCGCATCGCGCCACTTATGCCCGCAACCGGGACATTCTCATGGAAGCCTTGCCAGCCCTTGGCCTGCGACGCATCGCGCCGCCGGATGGTGCCTTCTACATCTATGCGGATGTCAGCGACTTTACCGACGATAGCCCGGCGTTCTGCAAGAAGCTGCTCGTTGAGACTGGGCTCGCCACGGGGCCGGGGGTCGACCACGATCCGGTCAATGGACATCGGTTCATCCGGCTGAGCTTTGCGATCACGGAAGCCGAAGTGCGGGAGGCCGTGCGGCGCCTTTCGGCGTGGTTGCCCGACCAGCGACGGCTGTAACGATCGCGTCGCGGGCGGGTGGTCCCCAACCATATTTTAGAGGAGCGGATTGCAGTGCAATCGACGTCTTGCTTGCGCATCCGTTAACCATGGTTATCGGCTTAACACGGCCGGTTATGACCCCGCTCCAGACCGAGGGCGACGATTTTCACACGACAAATCAGCTGCATGGCTCCGATCTGCATGCGCATCATCTCGACGAGGGCGGGCTTTTTTGTTGCGCTGCCGCTCAGCTAACGTTAATATTCCTCCTGAAGATGACGGCTCCGCCCATGGGCGTTCCCAAGGGTGTTCGTTGCCTTCGACAAGGGCAAACTGTCGGTAACGGCGGGACGCAAAGCCTCCGGCCCCAATGGGGTAGCGGGGCCACCGGGGGATGAAACAGAGCATTTTCGGATATCGTGTGTAACCTGCTGTGAGAAGGTCATGGGGTTCGTTTGAACCTCAGGCTGCGCTCCCTGTCGTCGCGCTTCGATCCCTGTCTCAAATCCCGTTGAACCGCACCTGCATGGCGGTTTGCCCTTCACATCATCTGGGCGGTGGGCCCACACGAGGGGATTTCGGAATGCAGGGCATGGCAATCAAAACGCGGGGCGCCGTTCGGCAGGCTCTCAAGGCCGGTCTGTTCAGCAGCGTCGGCATTGCGGGGATGTTGGCAGGCGCATCGGCCGCCCACGCCGAGCCGGGCATTTGCCAAGCTGAGGGTGATGTGACCCTGTTTTTCTGCGAACCCTCGTCGGTTAAGGCTCGTATTGAAGGAGGCGATACCAGCCTCACTGTGAACGGCGCACAGGACGAGTGGAGTATCACGGGCGATGGCGTCAGCTATTATACGTGGGACAATACAGCCTCTGGCGACATTACGTCGACGCTGCTCATCACCAATTCCACGATCAGCACCACTGATAATGGCGGCGTAAACGTCAGTTCCAATATCCAGGGTCGGAACGACATCTCGGTCACCTTGGGCCCGGACGTCACGGTCAACAGCGTGGGTGGCAGCGGTGGCATTTGGGTTCGCAACCAGATCGCGGGCGACATCGCGATCGAGAATGGCGCCGCGCTGACGGTCTCAGGCGTGGAAACCAATGGCATCTCTGCCACCACCAACGCAGGATCGGTGAACATCACCAATAGCGGGGCCATCACGGTCCAGCAAACCAACGGGGCCGCAGACTTCACCCAGCGGGGAATTTACGCCGACGGCGGTTTCAACGATGCCGAGCCGGTCGAAGTGACCGTGACGAACACTGGCCAGGTGGAGGCTCAGGCGGCGGGTATCCGCGTCGTCAATTACAACGGTTTGGCGAAAATCACGAACAACGCCTACGTGTCTTCGGTGAACAATCAGGCGCTGGTCGGCTGGACGCCGAACGGCGAAGTGGTGATCGACAATCAGGAGCAGGGTGAGGCTATCTCGGCCAACGGCCCGGCGATTCAGGGCGCCTCGCAGATCGGCAATATCACCATCACCAACGCAGGCATTGCGGAGGGCACCACCGGCATTCTCGCCGTCGCCGGCTTCGACGAGGATGCGCCCGGCTCTGGTAAAATCACCATCACCAACAGCGGCATTGTCACCGGCAGAACCGGAAGCGCAGTTCAGGCGCGCACGCCGCTTGGCGATGTGGTTATCAGCAACACCGGCACGCTGCAATCGCTGAGCGGGATCGCGGCTGTCGATGCAGACACGCTCAGCGGCATGGTCCAGATCACCAATTCCGGGTCGATCCTGGGTGAAACCGGTATCGTCACCAACAGCGCGGCGACCATGATCACCAACTCGGGCACCATCGAGGCCTCGCCTTCCTTCGGCCACGCCATTCTGATGGGCGCCGGCGACGTGACGCTGGAGTTGCATGCCGGCTCCAACATCATCGGCCTCGTCGCGGATGCGGATATCGCGAGCGGTACCAATACCCTGGCGCTGGGCGGCGTGATCGACGCATCGTTCGATGCCGGATTGGTCGGCACGCAATATTATGATTTCGATGAGTTCGTGAAGGTAGGGACCGGCACCTGGACGCTCACGGGGACAGGGACGACCGGCTGGACGGTCCGCGAAGGGACGCTGAACGCTGCCAGCAGCGACGCATTCGGTGTGGGTCAGGCCTATGTCGTCGAAGGGGGCGTGCTGGGCGTGGGTGGCTCCACCTATCAGGCGACCCTGGGCTCGCTCACTGTCGGAGAAGCTGGCCTTGTCTCCACCGACGGCGGCGTGCTCGTGCTCGACCAGAGCGGTGATACCGTTTTCGCCGGCACGTTGGTCGGCCAGGGCAGGTTCGTCAAGGCGGGCGAAGGTGCGCTCGCTTTCACCGGCAATGGCGCTCTCTTCGACGGTGCGCTGGATGTCACCGGCGGCGCCTTTGACCTCACGGGCGGCTTCAGCGCCAGCACGGTGACCGTGGGCGGCGCGGAGCTGGCTTCGCTCAATATCAAGGCGGGGGGGCAGCTCAACTCTGTCTCGGCGGCCATTGGCATGAATGGCACCGCGGGGAGCGTTACCGTTGACGGCGGCGCGAGTTGGATCAACTCAAGCCTCATCGAGATCAGTCGCAATCCCAATTCCTCCGGGTCGCTGACCATCCCAAATGGCGGCTCGGTCGAAACTGTGAATGGCAGCATTTACATGGGCGCGGGCGGCTCGGTCAGCATCAGTGGTCAGGGTTCGGCGCTCCGTGTCGGTACGCTGCATTCCGAACTGCCGGCCGACTGGGTTTCGGCCGATGGCTGGTTTAGTGCGGATGAGGGCAGCATCTCGGTGACCGACGGTGGTTTGCTGGAGGCTGACGGCAGCTATATCGGCGGAAACGGGTCCGGCACGGCGACGATGATCGTCGACGGTGCCGACACGGTGTGGCGCAACGGCCTCAGCCTGTACATCGGCGGCACCGGCAACGACACCGTTGGCCAGGGCAATGTGACGGTGTCCGGCGGCGCAGAAGTCACGTCCTACACCAGCGCGCTTGGCGTCGACACCGGCTCGAGCGGAACGCTGACGCTGACCGGCGAAGGCACGACCTACAGTGTTCTCGGCCGTAACGGCTACGCCGGCAACATGCGGGTCGGCTACAGCGGCACGGGCACCGCCACGGTTTCCAACGGCGCCCTGCTGTCGGCAGCCGCCCTGATCGATGTGGCGAGCCAGGAGGGCAGCAGCGGTACGCTGACCATCGAGGCGGGCGGCCGGGTCACCGGCGAATCCCTGCGAATCGGTGGGGCTCAGTCCGCTGTCGGCAGCGTCAGCGTCGATGGGGCAGGCTCCACGCTCGAGATCGGCAGCGGTCGTATCGGTGTCGGCATCTCTGGCGAAGGCATGCTGACGGTCAGCAATGGCGCCTCGGCGAGTTCGCAGGGCGCCATCCTTGGCTGGGAGGCTACCGGCAAAGGCACGGCAACGGTGAATGGCGCGGGCAGCATCTGGACCAATGACGGTATTCTCTACGTCGGCAATGTCGGCGAAGGAACGCTCAACGTCGCGCAGGGCGGCCGGGTCACCAGCACGGATGGCTATGTGGGCACCGTCAGCGGCTCGACAGGCGCTGTGAACATCAGCGGTGCCAACTCGGTCTGGGACATGAGCGGGCTGTTCATTGCCGGCACCGAGGCGGGCGCACAGTCGACGATCTCGATCTCCAATGGCGGCACATTGCGCGCGGTGCAGGGCACGCTCGGCAATCTCACGGGATCGCAGGCGAGCATGATCGTGACCGGCGCTGGCTCGACCTGGAGCGCCTATAATGATGGCCTGACGAACTGGGCGGGTTACATCAATGTCGGCCTGTTTGGCAGCGGCACGCTGGAGGTCTCGGACGGCGGCAAGGTAGAGGCGGTGCGCGTCTACATCGGCAATGATGTCGCCTCGAGCGGCAGCGTGACGGTAAGCGGCGCAGCTTCGGCGATCCGGACAGAGGAAGGCCTCTATATCGGTGCCGAGGGGGCCGGCGTCCTGACCCTGGCCGATGGCGCAGAACTCAGCGCCCAGGTGATCAAGATCGGCAATCGCGCCGGCTCCACCGGCACGCTGAGCATCGGCGCGGCGGCAGGCAGTGCGGCCCAGGCGGCTGGTGTGATCAACGCCGTGCAGGGCATTCAGTTCGGTGCCGGGGCCGGCAAGCTGGTCCTGAACCACAGCGGGACCGATTATGCACTTGCCGCCAGCCTGTCGGGTAATGGCGTGGTCGATGTTCTTGCGGGCACGACGGTGCTGACCGGCGATGGCAGCGCCTATACCGGCGCGTTGAACGTGAACAGCGGCAAGCTGGTACTGGCCAACGTGATGAATGCCAGCTCGACCGCGATCGCGGCGGATGGCACGCTGCAGATCGGTAACGGCGGAACGGCCGGCACGCTGGCTGGCGACGTCCACGCCAACGGCACGCTGGTGTTCAACCGCAGCGATGTCTCCAGTTATGGCGGTAGCATCACTGGGCACGGCACGATCGTGAACGCCGGATCGGGCCGGTTGGTGCTGGCCGGCGATAGCAGCACGTTCGCTGGTCAGACCAAGGTTGATGCCGGGACGCTGCTGCTCACGGGCAAGCTCAATGGTGCCGTGACCGTCAACGCCAATGGCACATTGCAGGTTGGCGATGGCGTCCACAATGGCGAGCTGACCGCCAGCACGACCAACGACGGCACGCTGATCTTCAATCAGGTTGCAGACTATGATTACACGGGCGCTCTTTCGGGCAACGGCAGCCTGATCAAGCAGGGTGAGGGCACGCTGCTGCTCTCGGGCGACTATGGTTATACCGGGTCGACGGTGGTGCAGGCGGGCCGGGTGCGGCTGTTGGCGCAGCTCGACAGCGCGACCGATCTGGTCGTGGATGATGGCGAGTTTGACCTCAGTGGCACCGACCAGACCGTTGCGGGCCTGAGTGGCGCGGGCGGGACCGTGAGCCTGGGCACGAGCACGCTGACCGTCAACCAGAGCAGCAACACGCTGTTCGGCGGCAGCTTCAGCGGCAGCGGGACGATTGCGCTGAACGGTCCGTCCAGCGCGCCCGTCAGCATCAACCTGACCGGCGAGAGCTTTGGCTCGTTCACCGGTGTGCTCAACCTCGAGGGCATCGTGACGCGGGTGAACGGCTCGATGGGCGGCACGATCACGGTCGGCAGCGATGCGGCCCTGGGCGGTCGCGGGCAGGTGAACAATATCGTGGTCGGCAATGGCGGCACGCTGCTGCCGGGCAACTCGATCGGCACGCTCACCGCAGCGGGCAATGTCGTGTTCCAGGCAGGCTCGACCTATGAGGTGGAGGTCAATGCCGATGGCGAGAGCGACAAGCTGATCGTCGGCGGGACGGCGACCATTCAGGGCGGCACGGTCTCGGTGCTGGCAGCTGCAGGCAATTATCGCTTCAGCAATGAGTACACGATCATCACGGCCGCGGGCGGGGTGACCGGGCAGTTTGCGGCCACCGATGTCGATCTGCCGTTCCTGACGCCGGAGCTGAGCTATGACGCCAATAATGTCAGGCTGGTGCTGACGCGCAACAATCGCAGCTTCGAGAGCGTGGCGGTGACACCCAACCAGTTGGCCGTGGCCCTCGCGCTGGATGCGAGTGACGACAATGCCAGCCTGTCCCGCGCGGTGGCGGGGCAGCTCGAGGAAGCCGGCGCCGTCCGCGCGTTCGATGCGCTGTCGGGCGAGTTGTGGGCGACCACGGGTACGCTGATGGTGGACGGCACCCGCCGGCTTGGCGACATGGTGATCGGCCGCATGGAGCAGGCCGATGTCGTCAGCCGCACGCTGGCCGGCGCCGGCTCGTCGGCCCGCACGCTGCGCGATGGCAGCACGGCGGTCTGGGGCCAGGGCATCGGTGCGTGGAGCACGCTCAAGAGCAATGGCAATGCGATCAAGGCGACGCAGAGCACCTTCGGCTTCATCACCGGTGTCGATACGGGCCTTGGTGGCTGGCGTCTGGGCGTGGCCTTTGCGCATGAGCAGAACAAGGTGCGGGTCGACGGGCGCAGCAGCGAGGCGACCGTCAACGGCAACAGCGCGCTGGTCTATGCCGGCGGTGGCTGGGGCGCCCTGCGCGCCCGGATCGGCGCTTCCTATAGCTGGCTCGGCGTGAACGGGACACGCAAGGTGGCGTTCCTGGGCGTCAATGATGCGCTGGCTGGCGATTATGATGCCAGGAGCGCCTCTGCCTTCGGTGAGGTGAGCTATGCTCTCCCGCTGGGCGCGGTGACCGCCGAGCCCTTTGCCGGCGTGACCTATGTCCATCTCAAGAGCGATGCCTTCACCGAGACGGGCAGCGCCCTGACCGCGCTGGGCGTCACCGACAGCACCCGCGATGTGACCTACACCACCCTGGGTCTGCGTCTGGGCGGGGCGGTACCGGTCAGCGCCACCACGGTGCTCAGCCCGCGCGTCTCGGCGGCGTGGCTGCGCAGCTTTGGCGATGTCGATGCGCCCAGCCGCAACATCCTCTCGACCGGTGAGGCCTTCTCGGTCGCGGGCCTGCCCACGACGCGCGATACCCTGCGCCTTGAGGGCGGCGTGCAGGCCAACATCATGCCCGGCGGCTCCATCGGCGCCACCTACGTGGGCAACATCGGCGACCAGTGGAAGGACCACGGCGTCAAGATCGGCTTTAGCTACAGCTTCTGAGGCCATTCCGACCGTTAAAACGAAGGGCGCGAGCAGTTGCGTCCTTTGAATCGAGATGAATTGAGAGGTGCGGCCTAAGTTGCACCTCTCCTTTTCCGAAATGACGTGTCGTCGTAATTCAATATTTCAGCCAAATATATCGAAATAAATAAATTATTTTAACTAATTATTTATAATCAATGCCCATCCGTTGGTATGATTATCTCGTTGAGATATATTGAATATTTATAGTTGTTAATTTGAACGTGGGGTTATTGCATGTTTCATCCCGTCGGGAATCGCCGGACGTCCTTCAAATCCATTCTGCGCTGCTCGGTGGCGACGACGTTCTTGGTCGCGGTGGGCAGCCTGCCTGCACATGCGTCGGACGGCGCGGGTGGTATGGCGGGGGATAGTACTTTCACGAGCGCAGGCGGGAGCGCAAGCACTACGTCAACGGGAAACAGCGGGACGGACGGGGTCGGTTCTGAATCGAGCTATCTCTCCGGCGGTGCCGGTGGCGGTAGCGGCCTGACGGGCGGCGATGGCGGGGCTGGCTCGGGCGACAGTGCAGGCGTTGGCGGTGCGGGTGGAACTCTCGCCGGTGAGGCGGGCACGGATGGCTCCAACGGTGGCGACAACAGTTCGGGTGGCGGCGGCGGTGGCGGCGCGCATGGCTATGTCGGGCTTATTACCGATCTGCCCAGCTCGGGTACGCTCACGGGCGGCAACGGGGGTAATGGCGGCCTCGCAGGTTTTGCCGGATATGGCGGCGGCGGTGGCGGCGGCGGCTTCGGCGCGGTCGTCACCGGTCTTAACGACTCTTACGACGCCATCACCGTCAGTGCCACCGGCGGCGCGGGCGGCGCCTATGGCTGGGCTGGCGTCGGCGGCAATGGTGGCAGCGGTCTGGTTATCGATCAGCCGGCCGGCAATACGGCCATCAGCATTACGGACAGCATATTGACCGGCGGCGCGGGCGGCGGGAGCCGCGAAGGCCAGTCCTTTGGCGGCAATGGCGGGTCTGCCCTTGTGCTCACCGGCGGCACCGGCAGCAGCACTGTTTCGATCTCCGGCGGTAGCATCATGGGCGGTGATGCCCAAGGCGGCAACTTCGGCGGGGCCGGGGGCTTTGGCATCCTGATCGAGAACATGAGCGGCCTCACCACCCTCACGATCGACACAGCGGTGACAGGCGGCGCCGGCGGGGCCGGGATGTTCACCAACGGTGCGGGCGGCGCAGGCATTCAAGGCGAGAACCTTGCTCTTTCCATCGGGACTGGCGGTTCCGTATCCGGCGGCCTTGGTGGCAATGGCGAGCGGGCCGCGGCCCTGAATTTCACGGGCGGTACCAACAGGCTGACACTCGCCAGCGGCGCCACGCTGAACGGTGGTATCGTCGTTGCGACCAGTGCCACGAAACTCGAATTCGCCCAGTCTGAGAATTACACGCTCTCCAGTGCGATTTCAGGCTTGGGCTCTGTGATCAAGACCGGCAGCGGAGCGTTGACCCTCACGGGCGACAATAGCGCTTTTGCTGGCAACATGATGCTCACCGGCGGCGAGACGGTCATCGATGGCAGTACGACGAGCGGGAACATCGTCTTCCTGGGCGGGCTCGACGGGGCGTCGCTGACCGTGGTGAATGGCGGCACCTTCAACGCCCCCAACATCATCGTCAGCAACAGCACCAATTCGGCAATGCCGGGCATGGAAGATGAGAGCGGTTCGCTGCTCGTCACGGGAACGGGATCCACGGTCACGACCGAATTCCTGACGGTCGGCTATTATGGCGACGGCAGCGTGGCGATCGAGAATGGCGGTACCGTCGTGGTTAACACCTCCACGTCCGTCGGTGCGGTCGAGGGCAGTGTGGGCTCCATCACCGTTTCGGGTGAAAATAGCCATCTGCAGAGCGGCTCCCTGCAGTTTGGCGGGAGCGGCCAGGGCACGCTCATCCTGTCCAGCGGCGCGACGATGCAATCCACCAGCGGGAGTTTCGGCGTAAATGCCGGATCGCTCGGCACCGGCACCCTCAGCGGCGTGGGAACGCGCTGGGAAATCGGGGCAAGCGGCTTGGGGATCGGCACCAGCGGCGAAGGCATCCTCACCGTGACAGATGGCGCGACGATTGCCGCCTCCGGCAGCGATGCGGATGTGAGACTTGGCGCAAGCGCCAACGGCAACGGTCAGATGACAGTCTCAGGCAGCGGGTCCAGCGTAACGACCGACCGGAACATGACTATCGGCAGCTATGGATCAGGCACGGCCACCGTGACGGCCGAGGCGCTGCTGGGCGGCGATAAGCTGATTGTCGGCTTCGTGGATGGCAGCCAGGGCACTTTGAACATCAGCGGTGAAGGCACGCTCGCGCGAGGCACGTCTTACGTCATGGTCGGCACATATGCCGGGAGCAGCGGCGTCGTCACCGTCGCCGATGGCGCGACCCTCAAGTCTGACGGCAATCGCGGCATCACGCTGGCTTATGAGGCCGGTTCGACGGGCACGCTGAACATTGGCGCGGCGGCAGGCAATGCGGCCCAGGCGGCCGGCGTGATCGATGCCGTCAATGGCATTCAGTTCGGTGCCGGGGCCGGCAAGCTGGTCCTCAACCACAGCGAGACCGATTACACGCTGGCCGCCGGCCTGTCAGGCACCGGCGTGGTCGATGTGCTGGCCGGGACCACGATCCTGACCGGGGACAGCAGAAACTACAGCGGCGCGCTGAACGTGAGCGCCGGCAAGCTGGTGCTGGCCAACATGACGAGTGCCGCGAGCACGATCATCGAGCAGGACGGCACGCTGCAGATCGGCAATGGCGGCACCAGTGGCTCCTTCGACGGCGACCTTGTGAATAACGGTCTGCTGGTGTTCGATCGCTCCGATGCGCTTCATCACAACCGGGTCATTTCCGGCACGGGCGATCTGACCGTGGCGGGCGGGGCGATCACCTTGAGCGGGATGAATACCTTCACTGGCGCCACGACGATTGATGCCGGTGCGACACTGGCCCTCTCCAATCAGGGCCGGGTGAACCAATCGAGTTCCGTAACGGTCAATGGTACCTTCGACCTGACCAGTGCAGCCAGCGCACAGATCAACGATCTTGGCGGCAGCGGAACGGTGATTGTCGGTGATGCGGGGTTGATGCTGGCCAATGCCTCGCAGGTCTTTTCCGGACGGATCACCGGAACGGGCGGTTTGAACGTGTCTGCCGGCACGCTCACCCTGACCAACGCCAGCGATTTCGAAGGCGGTCTGGGGATCAGCAACGGCGCCACGGTCAACCTCGGCAATGGTGGCACGACCGGCTCGATCACTGCCAATGTCACCAATTACGGCACGCTGCTGTTCGATCGTGCGGACGATGTGAGCTATCTCGGCCAGATTTCCGGTCAGGGCACGGTGATCAAGACCGGCGATAATAGAGTGACCTTCGGCGGCTCGATGAGCGGCGTCCAGCTTGACGTGCAGCAGGGTACGGCCCTGTTTGTTGGGACGATCAGCAACAATGTCAATGTCGCCGAACAGGGCGAGCTGGTGTTCGCCAACCCCGCGACCACCAGCTACAAGGGCAGGCTGAGCGGCACGGGCACCGTGCTGAAAACGGGCACGGGCACAATCACCTTCTCGGGCGACAGCAGTGGTTTTGCAGGCGATGCGACCATCGATGGCGGCACGGTGCTGCTGACGGGCAAGCTGGGCGGCACTTTGCTGATCGACACCGCAGGTACGCTGCAAGTGGGCAATGGCTTGAAGAATGGCGATCTGCTGGCCGATGCCACCAACAATGGCACGCTGATCTTCAACCAGATTGGCGACTATGACTATACCGGCGCGCTGTCCGGCAATGGTGGCCTGATCAAGCAGGGTGAGGGGACGCTGCTGCTCTCGGGCGACTATGGCTATACCGGATCGACGGTGGTGCAGGCGGGCCGGGTGCGGCTGCTGGCGCAGCTCGACAGCGCGACCGATCTGGTCGTGGACGATGGCGAGTTTGACCTGAGTGGCACCGACCAGACCGTTGCGGGCCTGAGCGGCGCTGGCGGGACGGTGAGCCTGGGCACGAGCACGCTGACCGTCAACCAGAGCAGCAACACGCTGTTCGGCGGCAGCTTCAGTGGCAGCGGAACGATTGCTCTCAATGGTCCGTCCAGCGCGCCCGTCAGCATCAACCTGACCGGGGAGAGCTTTGGCTCGTTCACCGGTGCGCTCAACCTTGAGGGCATCGTGACGCGGGTGAACGGCTCGATGGGCGGCACGATCACGGTCGGCAGCGATGCGGCCCTGGGCGGTCGCGGGCAGGTGAACAATATCGTGGTCGGCAATGGCGGCACGCTGCTGCCGGGCAACTCGATCGGCACGCTTACCGCAGCGGGCAATGTCGTGTTCCAGGCGGGCTCGACCTATGAGGTGGAGGTCAATGCCGAGGGCGAGAGCGACAAGCTGATCGTCGGCGGTACGGCGACCATTCAGGGCGGCACGGTTTCGGTGCTGGCGGCTGCAGGCAATTATCGCTTCAGCAATGAGTACACGATCATCACGGCCGCAGGCGGGGTGACCGGGCAGTTTTCTGCCACCGATGTTGACCTGCCGTTCCTGACGCCGGAGCTGAGCTATGACGCCAATAATGTCAGGCTCGTGCTGACGCGCAACAATCGCAGCTTCGAGAGCGTGGCGGTGACGCCCAACCAATTGGCCGTGGCGCTGGCGCTGGATGCGAGCGATGACAATGCCAGCCTGTCCCGCGCGGTGGCGGGGCAGCTCGAGGAAGCCGGCGCCGTCCGCGCGTTCGATGCGCTGTCGGGCGAGTTGTGGGCGACCACGGGTACGCTGATGGTGGACGGCACCCGCCGGCTTGGCGACATGGTGATCGGCCGCATGGAGCAGGCCGATGTCGTCAGCCGCACGCTGGCCGGCGCCGGCTCGTCGGCCCGCACGCTGCGCGATGGCAGCACGGCGGTCTGGGGCCAGGGCATCGGTGCGTGGAGCACGCTCAAGAGCAATGGCAATGCGATCAAGGCGACGCAGAGCACCTTCGGCTTCATCACCGGTGTCGATACGGGCCTTGGTGGCTGGCGTCTGGGCGTGGCCTTTGCGCATGAGCAGAACAAGGTGCGGGTCGACGGGCGCAGCAGCGAGGCGACCGTCAACGGCAACAGCGCGCTGGTCTATGCCGGCGGTGGCTGGGGCGCCCTGCGCGCCCGGATCGGCGCTTCCTATAGCTGGCTCGGCGTGAACGGGACACGCAAGGTGGCGTTCCTGGGCGTCAATGATGCGCTGGCTGGCGATTATGATGCCAGGAGCGCCTCTGCCTTCGGTGAGGTGAGCTATGCTCTCCCGCTGGGCGCGGTGACCGCCGAGCCCTTTGCCGGCGTGACCTATGTCCATCTCAAGAGCGATGCCTTCACCGAGACGGGCAGCGCCCTGACCGCGCTGGGCGTCACCGACAGCACCCGCGATGTGACCTACACCACCCTGGGTCTGCGTCTGGGCGGGGCGGTACCGGTCAGCGCCACCACGGTGCTCAGCCCGCGCGTCTCGGCGGCGTGGCTGCGCAGCTTTGGCGATGTCGATGCGCCCAGCCGCAACATCCTCTCGACCGGTGAGGCCTTCTCGGTCGCGGGCCTGCCCACGACGCGCGATACCCTGCGCCTTGAGGGCGGCGTGCAGGCCAACATCATGCCCGGCGGCTCCATCGGCGCCACCTACGTGGGCAACATCGGCGACCAGTGGAAGGACCACGGCGTCAAGATCGGCTTTAGCTACAGCTTCTGATCTCAGACGCGTCTAAGCTGAAAACGAAAGGGGCGCGGAATGACCGCGCCCCTTTTTTCGTGCCTCTCATTCGAAGGTGGTAGCCAGCTCGCGCCCGCGACCCCGTTCAGAATGCCATATTGGGCTGTTCGTCCTGACCCACGCCGCGCGGCGCGCGTGTGTCTGCCTGTTCAGGGGAAAGCTCGGCGAGGGTGCTTTTGGCGCGCGCGATATAGGGATCGAGCTTGCCTTCATCGTAGAGCTTCTTGCCGAAATAACCAATCGCCGCGCCGGCGAGCAAAGTTTTCATCATGTGCGGTCTCCTTGATCGCTAGCACAATGAGCAAGAGCGCGGAGCGTTCCGTGCCGCGCCATTGAGATGCGCCGGAGTGAAGAGGGCAGGCGTCTGCCGGTACCCTCAGTTGGCGGCGCGTCCGGCCTGCAGCGTGCGCCGGAGATGATCGATGGCCAGACGCCCGCGGGCATCGTCGAACCCCTTGCGCGAGAGCATCAGGCGGTAGCCCGGCTCGAAATCGACCGGGACGCGATGGAGTTGTCCGCGCGTGGTGGCAGGTGCGGCTTCCTCATCGAACAGCATGGCAAGGCCCGTCCCATTGAGCGCCAGCCCCATCGCGACATCGGTGAATTGCGGTCGCGCGACGACATTGGACGGGTAGATGCACGCATCGGCCAGCGCGTTGATCAGCCAGTCATTATGCGGTGTGTTGTCCGGCATCATGATCATCGGGGCGGCGCTGATCCTGGCAGGATCGCTCCCCACCGCCTCGACCAGCGCGGACGTGCCAAAGAGGCTGCTGGTCACGCGCCGGAGTGTCTCGATGGTGAGATCCGGGGCGACCGGTGGCCGGCCGGTGAAGAAGGCGACGTCCACCTTGCCGCTGCGGAGCATGGAGAGCATTTCTTCGCCCGGCGCGGAGAGGATCAGCTCCACATTCGGCACCTGGCCGCGCGCATAATAATCCGGCAGGCACGGCCTGATCCATTGATCGATAAGATAAGGGCCGGCGGCGACCCGCAGCACATAGCTCTGCGCACTGCCGGCCGTGGCGCCCAACTGAACCTTGTTCGCCTCACGCAGCAGCAACCGCGCCTGATCCAGCAAATCGCGGCCCAGAGGGGAGAGGCGCGCTGTCGATCCGCGCTGACGATCGAACAAGCGAGCGCCGGCTTTCTGCTCCAGCGCCTTGATATGATTGCTGATCGAGGGCTGGCTGATCCCCAGCCGATCGGCCGTGATACGGAAATTCTCGTCCTTCGCCGCTTCGACGAAAATCTCCAATTGCCGGATCGTGAATGCCATAAGCGATAGCCCCTCCCTTATAACTGATAGCGGACCGGGCCGTTGCTTTGCAATCGGGAGCAACCGATGCCTTGGGAATGAGGCGTCTCGGCGATGATCCGGGCGGCCCGCACAGAGCAAAAGAGCAATCAGGAGCAGGATTATGAGCGAGATCGAAGCGCTGCGCAGCGATGTGAAGGCCCTGACCGAGCGGATCGGGATGCTGGAGGATCTCAATGCGATCCGCCGGCTCCATAATGCCTATGGCTATTATACCGATTATAACCGTTCGGACGAGCTGGCCGAGCTGTTCTCCGACGATGCCGAGATCATCTTTCTCTCCGGCATCTATCGCGGCAAGGTGGGTGCGCGGCGGCTCTATGGCGACTGGTTTCGCCAGTTCTTCACGCAAGGGCGCCCCGGCCCGGTCTATGGCTTCCTGCTCGATCATTTCCAGATGCAGGACATCATCACCGTCGCGCCGGATCGCCGCACCGCCAAGGGCCGGTTTCGCGCGCTGCTCCTCGGCGGCAATCATGAGAGCCGCGACTATCGCCCGGAAGGCCTGCCCGACCAGTTCTACGAAGCCGGCATGTACGAGAATGATTATGTGCGCGAGGACGGCGTCTGGAAGATCAAGCGGCTCGATTATGTCGTGCAATGGCAGGCGGATTATGATGCCGGCTGGTACAAGACCATTGCGCATCTCCAGCCGCTGACGAAGACCTTCCCGGACGACCCGCTCGGCCCGGATGAACTGGTCGACAATCAGCGGCAGACATGGCCTTATCGGCAGGAACTGGCGATGCACTTCGCGCATCCCGTGCTCGGCCGGGCGCTGGCGGATGCGGAACGGACCGCATAGCGGCCGACGGGTGGCAGTGGGTCGAGGGAGAGGGAATTTTAATCGTGGGTTTGATGTTCAGGCGCATGATGGCGCTGACCGCGCTGCTGCTTGTCCTCCCTTCGGCCTGCCGTGATGCCGCAGACGGTGGTCAGGCCGCCACCGATGTCGAGTGGCCGCTGCATGGTCGCACCGAGACGGCGCAGCGCTTTGCCGAGCTGGACCAGATTGATCGCGAGACCGTGTCACGGCTGGGCCTGGCCTGGTCCTTCGATCTGGAGACGGATCGCGGGCAGGAAGCGACCCCGATCATGGTCGATGGCGTGCTTTATGTGGTCAGCGCCTATGATGTCGTCTCCGCCATCGATGCCCGCACCGGCAAGGGCCTGTGGACCTATGATCCACAAGTCCGGGCGGCGTCTGCGCGCTCGTGCTGCGGGCCAGTCTCGCGCGGTGTCGCGGTGGCGCAGGGCCGGGTTTATGTCGGCGCGCTCGATGGGCGGCTGATCGCGCTGGATGCCAAAAGCGGCAAGCCGGTCTGGGAAACGCAGACGATCGACCAGTCCGGCCCCTTCGCCGTGAATTACACGATCACCGGGGCGCCGCGCGTCATCAAGGGCAATGTCGTCATCGGCAATGGCGGCGCCGAGTTCGGCGTGCGCGGCTATGTGAGTGCCTTTGATGCCGCGACCGGCAAGCTGGCCTGGCGCTTCTACACCGTCCCCGGCAAACCCGGTACGAAGGACAATGCCGCGTCCGACGCGGTGCTGGCCAAGGCGCAGGGAAGCTGGGCAGGGCAATGGTGGCGCTATGGCGGTGGCGGCACGGTGTGGGATGCGATCGAATATGATCCCGCGCTGGACCTCATCTACATCGGCACGGGCAATGGCTCGCCGTGGAATCATCAGATGCGCTCGGACGGGAAGGGGGATAATCTGTTCTTGTCTTCCATCGTCGCGCTGCGCGCCTCGACCGGCGACTATGTCTGGCATTTCCAGCAGGTTCCGGGCGATGCCTGGGATTATACCGCAACCCAGAATATCGTGCTGGCGGACATGGAGATCGACGGCAGGCCGCGCAAGGTGCTGATGCAGGCGCCCAAGAACGGCTTCTTCTATATCCTCGACCGCGCGACCGGCGAGTTCCTGAATGCCACCGCTTATGTGCCGCAGAATTGGGCGAAGAGCATCGATCCCAAGACTGGCCGTCCGGACATCGTGCCGGAAGCACGCTATTACCGCACCGGCAAGCCGCATTTCCAGTTCCCCAGCTCGGGCGGCGGACATAACTGGCCGCCCATGGCCTTCAGCCCGCGCACGGGGCTGGTCTACATTCCGGCGCAGGATGTGGGCATGCCGTTCGGCCCCAATCCGCAGGAGGCGCAGGTGATCGGCGCCTACACGTCCGGCGTGGCGATGAGCGGCGGCGGCGCCATGAGCGCGGCGGACCGCAAGGCGCTGTACGACAGCATGAAGGCGCGGCTGATCGCCTGGGACCCGATTGCCCGCAAACCGCGCTGGACAAGCGAGGAAGCGGCACCCTTCAACGGTGGCCTGCTGGCGACGGCGGGCGGCCTTGTTTTTGCCGGCAATGCGCAGGGGCGGCTGGTCGCCTATGATGACGAGAGCGGCAAGCAGCTCTGGTCGTTCGATGCGCAGACCGGCATCGTCGCGCCGCCGATCAGCTATCGGCTGGACGGGGTGCAATATATCGCAGTCATGGCTGGCTGGGGCGGCGGATGGCCACTGACGGGCGGGGTGATGGCGCTCAAGGCCGGCAAGACCATCGGCCCAAACCGGCTGCTGGTGTTCAAATTGGATGGGGCGGCGAAGCTGCTGGCCTTCACGCCGGCCGAGCCGCTGCCGTTCCCCGATGTGGTGGACAAGGGAACACCGGCGCAAATCGCACAGGGCGACGGACTGTTCGGTCGCTTCTGCCTGCGCTGTCATGGGAGCGGGGCGGTGAGCGCCGGCGCCTATCCGGACTTGCGCCGGACGGGATTGCTCGGCACGAAGGGTTTTTCGCAGGTCGTTCTGGGCGGCGCGCTGGCGGAGATGGGCATGCCCAGCTTCGCAGGCCATCTGACGCCGGCACAGGTCGACGCCATTGATGCTTATCTCGTCCGCCGCAGTCTCGAGGACCGGCGGATCGAGACTCAGGAAGGACGCAAGCAGAAGCGATGACCGATCAGGCGCAGGGTGGCATGATGAGTGCGCCAGAGATTAAAGACGGCATGATCCGTGTGGCGGGCGGGCAGTTCTGGATGGGGTCGGACGACCATTATCCCGATGAGGGCCCCGCGCATCCGGTCTCGGTCGATGCTTTCTGGATCGATGAAACGCCGGTCACCAATGCGCAGTTCGCGCGGTTTGTGGAAGCGACGGGCCATGTGACTGTGGCCGAAACGGTGCCCGACGCTGCCGACTATCCCGGTGCCGATCCGGCGATGCTGAAGGCCGGCTCGTCCCTGTTTACGCCGCCGCCGGCCCCCGTGCCGCTGCACGATCCAATGGGGTGGTGGACATTCTCGTTCGGGACAAACTGGCGTCATCCCTGGGGGCCGGAGAGTTCCATCGACGGGCTCGCGGATCATCCCGTTGTCCACATCGCCTGTGCCGATGCGGAGGCCTATGCAGCCTGGGCAGGCAAGCGGCTGCCGACGGAAGCGGAATGGGAATTCGCCGCGCGGGGCGGGCTGGATCGCAAGGCCTTCGCCTGGGGCGACGAACTGCACCCCGGCGGTGCCATGCTGGCCAACACCTGGCAGGGCGATTTCCCGCATCAGAATGATCTTTCGGACGGCTATCTGCGCACCTCGCCGGTGCGCAGCTATGCAGCCAATGGCTATGGCCTCTGGGACATGATTGGCAATGTGTGGGAGTGGACAAGCGACTGGTATGTCGATCGGCATGACGCGCCGACCAAGCCCTGTTGCGCGCCGCATAATCCGCGGGGCGCCAGCGAGGATGCCAGCCGTGATCCCTATAGCGGCTTTCCCCGCCGCGTGCTCAAGGGCGGATCGCATCTGTGCGCGCCCAATTACTGCCAGCGCTATCGCCCCGCCGCGCGCTATCCGCAGACGGTGGATACCTCCACATCGCATATCGGGTTTCGCTGCGCCCGCGACGCGTAAGGATCGCCCGCTAGAGCTGAGCGTGGCAGGTGGCTGGCGTTAGAGCCCGCGTGCTTCCAGCGTTTCCAGCAGCATCCGCTCGAAGGATTCGCGGCGGGTGCGGCGGGCGGCGAGCAGTTTCTTGCTGTCCTGCTGGCGGATGGCGTTCAGCAGCTCGCGCTTGTCCACCACCTTGCGCTCTTCGCTGTTCCGGCGCGGCAGCGGCAGGAGGGCGCGGTAGCGATCGGTCAATGCCCACAGGCGGATGGCCTCGCGCACGATGGTCTTCTTGGGGGAGAGATTGAAGATCATCGTGTGGAATTCACGATGCTCGTTCCACCAGCTCGTGCGGTCGCCTTCGTCGAGCAGCTCTTCGAGGCGCTGTTCGCGACGTTCGAGCTCGGCAAGCTCTTCGGCGTCCGGCCAGTCGACGGATTTGAGCAATTCGTCCTCGACCAGATGGCGCAGGGCGAACAGTTGCTCGGCCTCATCGCGGGAGAGCCGGGTGACGAAGAAGCCGCGGTTGGGGTCGTGCTCGATGATGCCTTCCGAGCTCAGCAGCTTGAGCGCCTCGCGCACGGGCACGCGGCTGGCATTGAATTGCTCGGCCAGTTCGGTCTGCCCCAGCCGCATCCCGGGCGCCAATGTGCCACGGGCGATGAGCAGACGCAGCTCATTGGCGATCTTGGCGGGAACTCCGCGTTCGGATTTCACTGTTTCCTGCATCATGGGCATTCCTGGTTGGCCGGAGAGCCAGCGGCCTTGAGATTATGGTTGTTCCGGGCATCCCTAGCCTGGTGTCTCACAAAAATGTAGACATTTTCACGCGCTAGGAATCCCTGCACGGTCGCGCGAGGCTTTTGGCCGACAAACAACCCTCCACCCGCTTGACCGGAAATTCAGGATAGGTATACAAAAATGTATACCTATGATCTGATAACCAGCTGCGGGTGGGGATTTTGCGATGATTGTCGATTGTCATGGCCATGTGAGTGCGCCGGCGGAACTGTGGATCTACAAGTCGATGCTGCTCTCGCATCGCGGCGAGCACGGCAAGAAGTTCCCGGACCTCACGGATGAGGAAATTCTCGCCTACACCAACAAGAAGGAGATGGCGCCCTGCGGTCATCTCGACATGCTCGACCGGGTCGGCACCAACTACCAGCTGCTCAGCCCGCGCCCGTTCCAGATGATGCATTCGGAAAAGCCGGGTTTTCTGGTCCACTGGTTTACCGAAGCCACCAACAACATCATCGCGCGGCAATGCCAGCTTCTGCCCCATCGCTTCGCGCCGATCTGCGGCCTGCCGCAAGTGGCTGGCGAGCCAATCGAGAATGTCCTGCCCGAGCTTGAGCGCTGTGTGAAAACGCTGGGCTTCAAGGGCTGCCTGCTCAATCCTGATCCCTACGAGAATAGCGGCACCGAGCCGCCGGCGATGGGCGACCGTTATTGGTACCCGCTGTACGAGAAGCTGTGCGAGCTGGACGTGCCGGCGCACATCCACTCCGCCGGATCGCGCAGCCGCCGCGCGCCCTATACGCTCAACTTCCTGCTGGAAGAGACGATGGCCGTCTATGGCCTGCTGGAAAGCGATGTGTTCAAGGACTTTCCTAGCCTCAAGATCGTCTGCAGCCACGGCGGCGGCGCGATCCCCTATCATGTCGGCCGTTTCCGCGCGTCCGGCCTGCGCAAGGGCGAGGAGTTCCTCGATAAGATGCGGCACATCTATTACGATACCGTGCTCTATTCGGAGGAAGCGCTGCGGCTGCTGATCAAGACCGTTGGCGCCGACAATTGCCTGTTCGGCGCGGAATGCCCCGGCGTCGGTTCGGCTGTCGACCCCGCGACCGGCAAGACGCTGGACGACATCGCCCCGTTCATCACCGGCTTCGACTGGCTGAACCAGGCGGAGAAGGACCAGATCATGTTCGGCAATGCCGCGCGCCTCTTCAAGCTGGACCTGCCGGCAGCATGAGCGAGCACGATCCTCATGTCGCGCGGCTGCGCCAGCTGGATGCGTGCGCGGTGTCGGACACGCTGGACAAGCTGGGCCTCGCCGGCTGCGTGACCGGGCTGCGCTCGGCGTCGCCGGGCCGCCGCATCGCCGGGCGCGTCCACACCGTAAAGCTCAAGGCCGGCAATGCGCCTGCTGGTCGCCCGCCCGTGCATCTGGGCGCTGCCGCCATCGATGCCAGCGGCCCGGACGATGTGATCGTTGTCGAGCAGCGCACGGGGATCGATGCCGGCTGCTGGGGCGGCATTTTGTCGCGCGGGGCGCAACACAAGGGCGTGGCCGGGGTGATCTGCGAGGGTCTGGCCCGCGATGTGGATGAGGCGCGCGAGATCGGCTTTCCGGTCTTCTGTCGGGGCTACACCGCGAGGACGGCGCGAAACCGGGTCTATGAGGACGCGACCGACGTTCCCGTCACGGTGGGTGACTTCACCGTCGAACCCGGCTTCTACGTGATCTGCGATTCCAGCGCCGCCGTGTTCATCGCGCCGGCCGACGTCGCCCGCGTGCTCGATGCGGCCGAAGATATCGTCCGCCGCGAGGGTGAGATGACTCGCCGCCTCGCTACCGGCGAGAGCGCCAGCGCCGTGCTCGGCGCAAACTACGAATATATGCTCAAGGGCGACCATCAATGACCGACGACAGCAACGTCACCCGCGCCGCCGCGCTCGACACCGCAACGCTGAGCGACGCGCTCGACCGGCTCGGCATCGTTGGCCAATGCTACAAGATCGCCGGGCGTGACCCCGATTTCCGCATGGCTGGGCGCGCCTACACCATGCTGTGCGGCCCGGCCTCCAATCCGCCGGGCACGGTGGGGGATTACATCGACGATGTACCCCCCGGCCATGTCGTGGTCATCGACAATGGCGGTCGCGACGATGCCACTATCTGGGGCGATATCCTCACCGAGATCGCCCACCGTCGCGGCCTTGCCGGCACCGTCATCGACGGGATCAGCCGCGATGTCTCGCTCTGCCGCGCGCTGGGTTACCCGGTGTTCAGCAAGGGGCACTGGATGCGCACCGGCAAGGACCGGGTGCAGGTGGAAGTCACCAATTGCCCGGTCAACATCGGCGGCGCGCGCGTCGCGCCCGGCGACATATTGCGCGGCGATCCCGATGGCGTGATCGTCATCCCGCAGGCGCATGAAGAGGCCGTCCTCGCCGCCGCCGAGGAAATCCACGCTGCCGAGGAAAGCATCCGCGCCGCCTGCCGCACCGGGATGCGCCTCGATGAGGCCCGCAAGCAGTTCAAATATCACAGCCTTCAGACACGCGTGCAGGGCTGAGAAAGCCAGCTGGGCGATGGTGGCGCAGGCCCTAGCGGCCGTGCTGGAAAACCTGTTCCAGCGCATCCTCGATCTTGCTGCGCGCCTGCATATAATCGGCCAGCAGCGCGTCGCGATCTCGCGCGGCCAGCGCGTCGATCAGCTTGCGTTCCGGGCTTTCGCCCATCGTGCGGGGCATGAGCGAGCGATAGCGGTCGGTCAGGCGCCAAAGGCGGGTGGCTTCGCGCAGCAGGATGCGCTCGGGCGATAGCGCGAAGAGCGCGAGGCGCAGATTTTCCAGCGCCAGCGCCCAATTGGTGAAATCGCTGACCTGATCCATCGCATCCAGCGCATCGAACTGGCGCCGAAATTCGGCGATCTGCGCGTCGGTCGGCCATACCGCCGTGGCGAGCAGCTCCGCTTCCAGCCAGCGGCGCAGCTTGTAGAGCTGGCGCGCTTCCTCCAGCTCCAAAGGCGCCACGAAGTAACCCCGGTTATGATCGTGACGCAGGAAGCCTTCTGCCGCCAGCAGCTTGAGGGCCTCGCGAATGGGCACCTTGCTACGCCCGAACCGGTCGGCAAGCTGGGTCTGCCCGAGGTGCTCGCCCGGCAGCAGCGTGCCCCGTACGATCAGCGCCCGCAGTTCATCCGCCACCACATTGGGCAGGGAATCCCCCATGTCGATCTGCGTGGCCAAATAGGTGCTCCTTGCGGCTGATGGCGGTGCGCCATGGAAGAGGATTTTGGCAGGCGAGGCAATAGGCAGGGGCCGTCAACGCTTGTGCGGGGAAACGGTGACGTGAATGGCGCCCTCGATGCCGCGCCCGGCGGTGGCGAGGATCGCCTCATGCACCTGCTCCAACGGAAAATCATGGCTGCACAGTTTTTCGGCCGGCCATTTCCTGCCGGCGAGAATGTCGAGCGCCATCTGCACCGCGCGATAGCTATGGCCCCGTGGCGCACGGATGGTGAGATAGCGCTTCTTGATCTCGCCCAGCGGCACCGAAGCGCTGAGGCCATTGAGGCTGAGCCAAGCACCTTTGGCCGACAGCGCCACCCCCTGCTCGGCGATCTTGCCATCGGGATCGCCGGTGGTATCCACCACCACATCCACGCCCATGCCGCCGGTCACCCGCATGACCACCGCTGCAAGATCCTCCTGCTGCACGTCCACGGCAATGTCGGCGCCGAGGCTGAGCGAGAGGTCCAGCCGCGCACGGTCGCGCGTCATGCCGGCGATGATGACGGTGAGCGCACCCGCCTGCTTGGCGGCGAGCGCGCAGCTCAGGCCCTGCTGGCCGGGGCCAAAGACCAGCACGGTCTTGCCCAGTCCCGCGCCGCCATCCAGCACCGCCCATTGCACGCCATTGCCGAGCGGCACGGCCAATGTCGCCAGCCGGGCATCCATGTCCGCCGGGATCTTGTGGATGACGGCATTGGGCGCGAGGTACATAAATTCCGAGAAACCACCCCATAGATGCGGCGGAATGTCCGCATTGCAGGTGCCGTAGCGCAGGGTGTTGAACCGATCCTTCACGTTGAAGAAGTCGGCCTCCATGCACAGGCGGAAATCGCCCTGGCGACACCAGTGGCAATGCCAGCAGGGGAGATACTCGTGCAGGGCGATGCGGTCGCCGGCGCGTAGGCCCCAGCGCTGTGCCGCAGCGCCGCCGATGCGGGCGACGGTGCCGACATTCTCATGCCCCATGATGCACGGCGCCGTGTTCTCCCGCCGGTACATTTCGGGGTCACTGCCACCCACGCCCGAGGCCTCGACTTTCAGCAAGCCATCATTCTCGCCAAGAGGTGGCAACGGAAATTCCCTGATTTCAGATCGTTCGATATCGATCTTCACGGCAGCACGAGACACGGATTCCATCATTCCCCTCCAATTCTCGTCTCGAAGGCCCGTTGCGCTCAGGCCTTGCCCCAGCTCTTGCCGTAAACGCGCATCGCCGTTCCGCCCAGGATCATCTCCTGCTGCGCAGCCGTGAGATTGCGCACGGCTGCGCGACCGAGCGCGGCCATATAATCATAGCTGCCGGGCGATTGGGTGATGTCCGATCCCCAGATCATCCGCTCCGCGCCGAACAGATCGCACACGCGCTCGATGACGGGGCAGGGGTCGATCCCCGCCTTGTCCAGCCGTCCCAGCGGAATGGTCGTGAACTTGACGACGACATTGTCGAATTGCGCGATCGAGCGCAGGCGATCATCGATGCCATGGTCCGGGCCGCCGGCATCGCTCTGAATGGAACTGAGATGGTCGATGACGACTGTCAGGCCAGGCACCTCGCGCAATATCCGCTCCAGATGCGCCAGCCCGATGTCGCGGTTCCACGGGAAGAAATGGACGCAGACCGGCACGTCGAGCGCAGCAGCCGCCTCCCAGGCGTCGCGCGCGACCGAGGAATCCAGCCAACCGATGTCCGAGCCCTTGATGAGTTCCATCAGCCGAATGCCGACGGCGCCATGCTCGCCGATCCAATATCGCACGGCCTCCCCACAATCGGCCTGCGTGGCGTCGATAGAGCAGACGGCGGCGAAGCGTTGCGGATAGCGTGCGGCGCTATCGCAGACATAGCGACTGTCGAACCCGTAGATCGATCCGCGCTGCACGAGCACGGCCCGCTCGACGCTGGCCTTGTCCATCTCTTGGAGGAGCGTCTCGGCCGTCATGAGGTTGTCGAACGCCATCGGGGGGAGCAGACCGCCCGGCGGTGCCGGCGGGTAGGTAGTCTTGTCATCGGAGACAAGATGGGCGTGGCAGTCGATCATGAGCGAAATTGCACCCGTCAGTGAGACGAGGGGCCGGCGCCGTGCGCCGCATCCTGATCAGGCCGCCGCATCCGAGCGCATTTGCCAATGCGCAAAGCCGACGATTGAAGCCTGTCCAAGACCATTCCCCCCTTGAAAGCCGCCAGCGGGTCTGTCGCCCGCTGACGATCGACCGTTCTTGCTCAGGCGAACGCGTTGAGCGCGCGCAGCTTTTCTTCATAAGCCGCGCGTTCGTCAGGCGGCAGGAAGTGGCGGAAGTGCGGCCCCTTGGACATCGCCGGAAGCCCGTCGGCAATGCGCTGCCAGCTCTGCGCCTCGTCGCGGCTTGCGTACAGCTCCCCGCAGGCGGAGCCGGCGAAGAGTTCCACCCCGCCCTCGGCAGAATCGTGCATCGCCGCGACTTCCAGATTGCCGGCGATCGGATCGGCCATGCCTATCATGCTGGTCTGCCAGGTCTTGCCATGGTCCGTGCTGATCATGAACTTGGGATAGGCCGTGCCTTCCGCGCCCCAATTGGGATTGGGGTTCATGCCGGCGCCGACCATGAACATAAGCTCCTTGCGGGGATGCACGAACAGCGGGTCCGGATAGGCGCAGGGGTGGCTGGTGTCGGTCAGGCGCTCCCAGGTCTCGCCACGGTCCGCCGTATGATACAGGCCGATGCCGGTGGTGAGGAAAATCTCGGCAGCGTTGTCGCGATAGAAGGTCACCCGGTGCTGGTCGCGGCGGAACTTGTCGTCCGGGCGCTCCATGGAGTTGAGCGACGTCCAGCTTTCCCCGCCATCTTCGGTGCGCAGCAGGTCGCCCTGCTCCACGCAGATGTAGATCGTGTCCGGCTCGGACGGATGGGCTGCGATATGCTTCACATGGGGCTGGGAGCGAGGGAAGAACCAGTGCTCGGTGCCCTCGACCTGCGTGCAGCCGGGATAAGCGGTCCAGCTCTGCCCCAGATCGAAGCTGCGGTAGAACATCACGGGTTCGGTCCCGACATTGAGGATCGTCCGGTCGCCGTCGTGCTGCACGAGCAGGCTGTAGACATGGCCGGATTGCAGGCCGTTGTTGCGCGCTTCCCAGCTCTTGCCATGGTCAGAACTGACCATCAGGCCGCCCTCATAATGCAGGCCGGCGAACAGCATGTCCGTCACCTCGTCATAGACGAGCGCGCTGACATGATGGCCGGGGAGCAGCATATCGGGCTGCCGGGTCCAAGGCGCATCAAGATTGTCCCGGCGAAAATCCACCACGCCGTCCGCGGTGGCGATCAGCATCCGGTTTGCGGCGCTTTGGCTGGCGGAGCTCGTCTTTCCGTTCGCGGAAATGCAGATGATCGTGGATTTGGCAGCCTCTGCCATGGGATGTGCTCCAGCAATAGAATATATCGTTTTGTATAACAATCTATTCCAGTCTTCAAGCCTTGCGCTGGAAGAATATTCTGCCGGCATTGCCACCGAAGATTGCCGCGACGCTGGCGGGGCGGTGCTGCTCGAACACATCGCGCGTCCAGTCGAGCGCATTGGCATAGCCCTCGCGTGAGGAGACGACGGGGAAGTCGCTGCCCCACATCAGCCGGTCTGGCCCGAAGGCGTCCAGCAGCTCGATCAGCGGTGCGCTGCCCGCCGGGTCGAGCACCGGTCCGGATGCAGGCAGAGGCTGGCCGACGGGGCGCGCAATGAGCTGCCCCAGGGCGGGGATCTTGACCGTGATATTGGGGAAGCGCGCGAGCGCGAGCAGTGCCGCCCAGGTTTCGGGCTTACGGTCGCAGTCGGGTCTGACCCATCCCGCCAGATGCTCCAGCACGATCGGCATGGTCGGGACGCTGCCGACGAGATCGGCGAACGCGGCGGATGCAAACTGGGCGCTCGGCCCGCCGCAACTGATGACAAGGCCGTGCCGCTCCGCAGCCCGCCAGATGGCAAGTGGGTCGTCACCCGGGGTGCGGGCATCGGGCCGTAAGCGAACGCCAGCCATGCCGTCATCAGCTAGCGCTCCGAGTTGGTTCACCGCATCGGGCGCCGCCGGATCGATGGCGCCGACGCTGACGAAGCGATCCGGATAGCGCGCAACGCAATCGCGCTGATAGCGATTGTCGAATTGCCCCAGGATCTGCGTCAGCACCGCCTGCGCGACATTGTGGCGGTTCATCTGGAAGAGCAGGGTTTCGACCGGCTCGAACCAGCGGGGCGAGACGTGGCAATGGGCATCGATCAGGAGCACGGCATATCCTCACAGGCTGTCATCGCCGGGGGGTTGGCCGATATCGTTAGCGTAAAATGTTAGGCGATTCTAGTCGGGGCATCAGTCCTCGTCGCGCACGGCCAGCTGGCTCAAATGGCGGGGGATGCGCCGGCGCATGAGGAGGGTCGCGACGAACCCGATCAGCGCGACGGCCAGCATGGCGCCGCGATACTCCATCAGCCCCGGCTCGGCATGGCCGGCAAATTGTGTCAGGAGGCCGAGCAGCAGCGCCGTGAGCGAGACCGCCAGCGCCGCGAACAATTGCATGGAAATGCTGGCGAGCACATTGCCCTGCGTCATCGTGTCCTTGTCCAGACTGACATAGGTGAGCGAGGTCATGCCGGTAAACAGCACGGAGCGGGCCAGCCCGGCGACGAGCAGCGCCACGAAGATCAGGGCAGCCAGCCAAGGGCCTTGATCGGCCAGGGCGACGACGGCGATCGCGGCCAGCCCTGCGAAGCTCGAAAGCATCACCGGTCCCGAGAAGCCGAAGCGGTCGAACAGCGGGCGAATGAACAGCTTGGCCAACAGGTCGCCGCCATTGAGCGCCATGAGCATGACGCCGGCCAGAATGGGCGTAAAGCCATAGGCCATCTGGAACATGAGCGGCAGGCCGAAGAGCATCGCGCGCGCCGGGATGCGGACGATGGCGCCCGCGCCGATCACCGTCGTCCGGAAGCTTGGGTCCTTGAGGGCATCGAGCTTCAGCACCGGGTCCGGATGGGTGCGAATATGCTTCAGTCCGGCAAGGCACAGGACCGTGCCGACCGCGAGCAACATCCAAGGCAATGGGCGACCGACGCCGCTGGCCAGCCGGTCGAAGCCGGTGAGCAGGCAAACGAGCGATCCGCCCAGCAGCGCGGCGCCGACCATGTCCAGTCGTCTAGAGGCATCGGGCGCGCTGGCCGGGATGGTGCGCCATGCCGCGAGCAGCAGAGCAACGGTGACGGGGATGTTCAGCAGGAAAATGAACTCCCAACGCGCATATTGCACGATGAATCCGCCAATCGAGGGACCGAGCGTCGGCGCGATGAGCATGGGCATCGCCACGATCGCCATCGCATCGACCAGTTCCTCCTTGCTGGTCTGCCGTAACAGCAGCAGCCGGGCCACCGGGGTCATCAGCGAGGCCGTGGCTCCTTGGAGGGCGCGCGCGGCAATGAACGGCCAGAAGGAGGGCGCGGCGGCACAGCAGATCGAGAAGAAGGCAAAGCCTGCCGTCGCGATCATGAACACGGTCTTCGGGCCAAAGCGCTCGGCCGCCCATCCGCTGATCGGCAGCAGCGCGATCTGCATGGTGAGGTAGATGGTGATGGCGAGGCTGAGCTCGATGGCGGGCAGGCCAAAGTCGGTTGAAATCTGCGGGATCGCCACCGCCAGCACGGACGCATCGAGCTGGACCATGAACATGGCGGTCGACGCGATGAGGATCGCGCCGCGACTCTTCAGGGACAGAAACCGCTTCAAGCCAGGTCTGTCCGCTCGCGCAGTGGCCGGCTAGCCGATGGCGTCTTCGTCTGTTTCTTGCGGAATGAACTCATGGGGGCGTTGCCGTGCGGCGGCCTTTCGGCTGAGGAACAGGGTGATCAATATGCCCATAATGCCGAAGAGCGCGCCGACCATCTCAAAATTTGTCATTTCGAGTGGATTGAGGCTCATCATGTCGACTTGGCCGTCGAGTTTGAAGCTGAAGTTCGCCATTCGCCTGTCGATCCCTGCTTAAAGTGCCCGCATCAGCCGGGAGGGCCGCTTCCAAATCGGCTGCGGCGCGGTCTTCGCCTTGAGCAGCGGCAGGAAGTAGTTGGCATAAGCCGCGAGCAAGATGAGGTGCATGACCAGATTGCGCGTCACCGAGAGCTGGATGTGGGGCAGGGGCACCCACGGCACATTGGTGAGGAAGATCATCAGCGTCACCGGCATCAGAAGCGTCAGCGCAAGCGGCACGAAGCGATTGAGCAGCAGGCAGGCGCCGGCGGTCAGCTCGATGATCTTGGCATAGGTGAACAGGTTGAGATCGGTGGCGGCGAGCACGAACTCATTGCCGGCCGCCGCGCCCATCTTGGGCTGGGGCCAGAAGAGGATGAAGTAGTTGAGGCCGGAAACGAGGTTGAAGCCGCCGAGATAATAGCGGCAGAAGACGACACCGTATTTTTCGATCACGCCCCTCATGCCGCGTCCTCCCCTGATATCGGTCAGCCCCTCGTGACTCACTTCCCCTTGGGAATGGCGAAAGCCCCGGCCTTGAGTCCGGCGGCGGCGCGGCCATAGCCGGTCATCGCCCGGTCCCAGGTGAAGGCGAAGTGCTGCGCGCCGGAGTTCATGTCGCGAAACAGGCGCTGCATGGCGCTGCCATCATAGATGGCGCTGCCGCCTGATGCCTCGAAGATCCGGTTCGCGGCATAGCGCGCGCGCTGCACGCCCCACGCCCAGTTGCGCGAGATTTGCGCGCCCAGAAGGGGCGTGATTTCCGCGGGGTCGCGGGCCTCATCCACCATGCGGGCATCCTCCAGGATCAGCGCCAGGGCAGCGTCGACCTCGGCGCCAATCTCCGCGATGCGGGCGAAGGTGGCGGATTGCTCGGCGACTTCCAACGGATCGGCGCCGTCCAGCCGCTTGCCGATATCCGCCGCAAAGCGCTGCACCATGCCCCGCGCCATGCCGAGTGGCGCGCCGACGATGGAGAAGGGGGCGATGTTGGAGAAGGGCATGCGGTAGACCGCACCCTCATGCACGCGCGCACCTGGGGTGGAACCGGCCAGCATGTCGGCCAGGCTGCAACTGCGATGGGCGGGGATGAAGGCGCTGTCGATCTTGATCGAGCGGCTGCCCGTCGCGCGCATACCCATGGTGAACCAGTCGTCGACGATTTCGATCTCGGACTTGGGCAGGACGAAGAAGCGCGGCTCCATGCGGCCATCGGCCTTCTTGACGGCGTTGCCGATGATCACCCAGCTCGCATAATCGATGCCGGAGCAGAAGCGCCCGGCGCCACCGGTCAGCCGGTAGCCGCCATTTTCCTCCACGACCTCGCCACCGAGGCGGAAGACGGTGCCGATGAGCGTGGTGGGATCGTCCATCACCTCGCGCTGCGCCTGCTCGGGGAAGAGGTTGATGAGCCAGCTATGCCCGGCCAGTACGCCGAAAATCCACGCCGCCGAACCGGACATCGTGCCGATCTCCGCCGTGACGCGCACCAGATCGGCAAAGCCCAGCTCCGATCCGCCAAGGTTGCGCGGCATGACGATGCCGAACAGGCCCGTCTGGCGGATGGCATCGACCACATGCGGGGAGAGGCGTCGGGCGCTCTCCGACTCGGCATCCGCCGCCGCGATCTGCGGGAGCAGCGCCCGAATGCGCGCAATCGCATCCGCACTGGATTCGACGACCGGGTAACGGCCCGCAATATCCAACGTCGCAACGTCCGCGTTTGCCTGGCTCGCCATGTTCGTCATCCTTCCTCCATTGCGTTCATCTTCGGGGCTTCCGTCGGCTCATTGCGCGCCGCAGCCCCTTCTGCCCGCGATTGACCCGCGATGCAGGATTGTTATACAAACAGGTATCCGATAATGAAGCGGACATCAACACCCCACGTTGCCCGTCCGTGCAACGACCACAAAAGAGCATCGGCAGGAGAGCAGAGACATGGCAGAAATCGTCCTTGGTATCGGCACGAGCCATGGCCCAATGCTGGTCACCGAAACCGAGAGCTGGGGCCTGCGCGTGCCCGCCGACAAGGCCAACAAGCACGCGTGGAAGGGCGGTACCTGGACCTTCGATGAGCTAGTGGAAGCACGGGCCGGGGAGCGGCTGGGCGAGCAGACCGTCCAATCCGTGTGGGACGAGCGGCAGGCGCGCTGCCAGCAGAATATCGAGAAGTTGGCCGACCTGTTCGAGGAGGCACGGGTGGACGTGGCCGTGATCGTCGGCAACGATCAGGACGAGATCTTTCGCAAGACGCTCAACCCCGCCTTCGCGGTGCATTATGGCGACACGATCACCAATTACGAGTTCACGCCGGAGCGGCTGAGCGAGTTGCCGCCGGGCATTGCGCCATCGCTCAAGGGCTATATTCCGGCTGGCGGCGCGGATTATCCCGGCTGCCCGGACCTGGCGCTCAAGATCATCGATCAGGCAATGGCAGACGAGTTCGACGTCGCGGCGATGTCTGCGATGCCGCGACCGGAGGCGCCCCACGCCTGGGGGTTCGTCTATCGCCGCATCATGCGCGACCGACCCTGCCCGAGCGTGATGGTGACGGTGAACACCTTCTTCCCACCCAACCAGCCGAGCGTGCGGCGCTGCTACAAGTTCGGCCAGTCCCTGCTGGAAGCGATCCGCGGCTGGGACAGCGACAAGCGCGTCGCGCTGATCGCCAGTGGCGGGCTGACTCATTTCGTCATTGACGAAACAGTGGACAAGACGTTTCTCAACGCACTGGAAAGCAAGAATTTTGATCCGGTCTTCAACATGGGCGAAGAGACGTTCCGCGATGGCACGTCCGAGATGAAGAACTGGGTGCCGGTGGCCGGCGCGATGGCGCAGCTTGGGCTGGAGGGCCATGTGCTCGATTATGTGCCCTGCTATCGCAGCGAGGCCGGGACGGGCAATGCGATGGGGTTCGTTTACTGGAAGTGAGGGCGGTGGGCGACGGTTGGCGCTGCCCGCCTACCTCAGTGCGTCCAGTCGAGC
Source organism: Sphingobium sp. B11D3B (assembly GCF_025961735.1). NCBI lineage: Bacteria > Pseudomonadati > Pseudomonadota > Alphaproteobacteria > Sphingomonadales > Sphingobiaceae > Sphingobium > Sphingobium sp. B11D3B. The sequence continues at coordinate 630,891 of NZ_JAOQOF010000001.1, forward strand.
GCCAGGCTTTGGAAATGCCAGCGCAATTGCGCGGGCGTCGCGCCATCCACATCATTGACCCGCCGCAGCACGGCTTCGCCTTCCATGCGCACTGGTCGCCCATCGCGATCCTTGCCGGTGATCGTGACGGGGGCCGTGTAGTAGCTGGAGCCCGCCGCCCCCTCCATCGTGCCGTCCGGCATTGCGACCATGATATTGGAGAGGTCGGCAAAGAGTGCCGCGAACGCGCTCTTACTCCACTTTTCCTTGTCTGCCGGCGCGAGCAACGCCCAGGCCTGATCGAAAGCCCGCTGCTCGATCGCCCGCGCGAAGGAGATCAGCACATTGCGCGCACCTTTCACGGTGCGTTCCGCTTCCGGTGTCAGCACCGGGGGGGTGAAATCGGGCGCGGCGGCGCGATTGCTGGTCCCACCCGCTTCGTCGGCGGCCGGAGGCTCGGTTGGACCTGTCGGGTTGATCGCTCCCGGACTGGCTGCGTTGGATGGATCGATGGTCTGATTTTCTCCCGTCGGCGCACCGCCGCAGGCAGCGAGCGAGAAGGCGGGAATCATCAGAATGAGTTTGGCGCTGTTCATGGCCAAAGAACCCGCAAGGCCAGTCGGCCGTTCCCGGCCTAAGGGTGCGGCGTTCTACCGCAGCAACGCTTCCCGCAGCACTTCCGCCGCCTCCCGGGGGCGGTCTTCCATGCCGACCAGATCATGGGCGCGGTGGACCAGATCGCGCAGATGATGAAGCTGCTCGAAATCATAATGCGTGTCGCCGCCGGCCTTGAGGGCAATGTCGATCAGCCGCCAGAGTTCGTCCAGCTCGCTCTCGCGGTAGATGCATTGTTCGGCGCCGCTGCTGCGCTGTAGCCGGTCGGCCAGCGTCTGGATCGTCAGGTCCGAGAAGTTCTCCACCGGCAGAATATCGTCCAGGTCCACGCAGTATCTCCAGTTCAGTGCGGCGGCTGCTCCGCCTTATCGGGCCGGCGCGCATGCCGGCAACTTTTGGGTAGTGACTTTTCGGGCGAGCCACGATATTTATATCTTATTGTCTAACAATGTCAGGTGCGTCAAATGCTCTCTCACGAAGATAACGAGCTGCTTTGCAGGATCGGTCCCGGCACGCCCATGGGCGAGTTGATGCGCCGCTTCTGGATGCCGGCCCTGCTGACTCAGGAGTTGCAGGCAGACGGCAAGCCGGTGCGCATCAAGCTGCTCGGCGAAGAGCTGGTCGCCTTCATGGATAGCGAGGGGCGGATCGGCCTGCTGGATGAGCATTGCCCGCATCGCGGCAGCTCGCTGGCGCTGGGCGTGAACGGCGAGTGCGGCCTGCGCTGCCTGTTTCATGGCTGGAAGTTCGATGTGACCGGCCAGTGTGTCGATACGCCGGCCGAGCCGGAAAATTCCAAGCTGGCCAAGGCCATGCGGGTCAAGGCCTATCCCACGCGCGTCGCTGGGGGCATGGTGTGGACCTATATGGGGCCGAAGGAGAAGGAACCGGTCTTCCCGCACTTCCCCTGGTTCGATATTCCGCCGGGCAGCTGCGAGGCCTTCAAGGTCATTTATGAGTGCAATTACGCGCAGGCGCTGGAAGGCGCGGTCGACAGCTCGCATGCGGGCATCCTGCACCGCGACAGCGCCTGGGATCAGCCCGCGAAATGGCCGCACGAGAAGGATCTGCGGCCCAAGCTCGAGATCGAATATACCCGCTACGGCATGCGCTATTGCGCCGTCCGCAACGATGGCGAGCAGAAGCAGGGCCGCATGACGCAGGTGCCGCTGCCCTTCTACACCTTCATTCCACCCGATGGCCCCAAAGCGCCGGAGTTCCGCCGCAATCGCCGGCTGGTCAATGCCTTCGTGCCGCGTGACGACTACACCACCTGGCACATCCAGTTCTTCTACGATCCCGGCCAGACCATCGACCGCGAACACCGCATGGGCGAGGCGAACACGCCGCATGACGAACAGTTCTTCAAGACCAATGGCATGTCGGTCTGGTACAATCAGGACCGCGAGATGATGCGGACGCAGAACATGTCCGGCATCATCGGCGTGGCGCTGCAGGATCATGCCGTGAGCGAGACGATGGGCAAGATCGCCGACCGCTCGAAAGAGCATCTCGGGCGCTCGGACATGGCTGTCGTGGCGTTCCGGCGCATGATGCTGAAGGCGGCGCGGCGGCTGGCGGAGACCGGAGAGATGCCGGAAGCCGATCAGGGCCAATTCAACTGGGGCCAGATCACGGCCGAGACGTTCAACTTCGAGCCGACGCAGAAGTGGCAGGACATCCAGCCGCTCGGCGATGATCTCCAGCCGGTGGGCGCAGCAGCCTGATGGCGCATTTTCTGGTCGAGTATCGCGAGCTTGGCGCTGCCGAGCTTCGCGAGGCCAAGCGGCCCGAGCATATCGCCTATCGCAAGGGGTTCGGGCCAGCCATGCCGCTGACCGGTCCCTTGCTGGACGAGGATGAGCGCCCCATCGGTAGCGTCGTCATCATCGAGGCTGCCGATCTCGACGCCGCGCAGGCGGCGGCTCAGGCCGACCCTTATGTCGCGGCGGGCGTGCTGGAACTGGTCTCGGTCCGGCGGTTCCGGATCGCCGCGATGAAGCCGCCGGCGGCCTAGGCAGGGGCGGGCGGCTCAGTCGATGAAATCGTAGCGATAGGCGTCGCCATCACTGCGAACATGACCGACGGAATTGCCCCTGAAATGCGCGGGGCAGCATAATGTATCGGTATCCGCCAGCCGTGCGAGCAGCGACTGGCGCACCTGCGCGGCGGCGTCGCCATCGTCATCGAACATCAGCTGCAGGTCGGGCCGCAGGAGCTGGACAGGGTGGTGGATCACATCGCCCCAGAATGTCGCCGCAGCGCCGCCGCCCTGGGCGTGGACGAGGCAACTGCCCGGCGAGTGGCCATAGGCGGGCTCCAGCCATACGCCATCGCCAATCTCCTTGAACGCCGCGCGCGGATCGTCGGTATCGACGATGTCGGCCAGCCCGGCTTCCACCACCGGCAGGACCGAATCGTCGTAGGCCTCGCGATGGGGTGGAATATCCTGCTGGGTGGACCAATGATCATAATCGCGCTTGCCGAAGATGTAGCGCGCATTGGGGAAGGTCGGCACCCAGCGGCCATTCTCCAGCCGGGTGTTCCAGCCGACATGATCCATGTGGAGATGGGTGCAGAGCACCATGTGAATATCCTGCGGGCGCAGGCCGAGCTTCGCCAGATTCTCGAGATAGGGCGTGTCGAGCATGTGGATGTCGGGCACGCTACGCGCCTTGCAATTGCCATTGCAGCTATCGATCAGGATGTTCTGGCCATCGAGCTGGATGACGAAGCTGTGCATGCTGAGCGTGACGAGGGAGGTCGCCGGGTCGCCGGTCAGGCTGTCATCGCGGTACCATCGCGCAAGGCCGGTGAGATCGTCCGCCGTCACCTGCGGAAAGATCATCGCGAGCGGCATGGCCGACTCCATTTCCATGACACGACTGATCGTCATCCGGCCCAGAGTCTGCGGCGTCATGAGAAATCCTAATACATGATTGCCTAGCAATTCATGCGCGTTACAAGGGCGCTGTCAACTCGAATCGGCGCAATTCGGGTGGGGTCGCGGAGCGGGAGAAGACAGTATGTTCAAGCCAATGGTGGTTTCTGCCCGGATGCTGCTCGGCATCTTCAGCCTGCTGAGCGGTCTCAACTGGTTCTTTGGGTTCATGCCGCTACCGAGCATCTACATGCCGCTCGATGCACCGATGAAGCATATTGTCATCACCGAGATGATCCGCACCGGCTGGATGTTCCAGATGGCCAAGGTGGTCGAAATCCTGCTGGGCCTGTCGCTGGTCTTCAACCGGGGCGTCCCGCTGATGCTGGTCGTCGCCTTCCCGGTGATTTTCGGCACCTTCATGCTCGATGCCCTGATCCTCGATGATATCTGGGGCTGGATACAGGGCACGGTGACCAATGCGCAGGTGCTCGCCGCCATCGGCGACATGATCATCGGCGGCCTGTGCGTGCTGCTGATCCATCTGTGGCTGATCTGGTGCTACCTCGATTATTATCGTCCTATGCTTGCCTGGAAAGCGACGGCGAAGGAGGCCGGGCTATGAGCGTACAGACCACATCGCCCCGCGAGGCCCGGTCCAAGAGCCGGCGCTGGCTGCGGATCGCCTTCTATGCGTTCGGCTGGTTCGCCATCGCGCTGCAGGCCTATAATTTCTATCTGTTTGTCGGCCTGATCGGGAAGTAGCCCGGCGGTCAGGGCCGGGCGGGCTCGCTCGCCAGATCCGCCGATAGCTCCTCCAGCGAGCGGCCGCGCGTCTCGACCATCATGAACAGGGTGAAGAGCAGCTGCAGCACCATCATGAAGGCGAAGAAGCCGAAGATCCAAACCGGCGCGACGCTGGCGAGCACGGCAGGCATGATCAGGGTGAGGGCGGCGGCGAGCACCCAATGCGTGCCGGTGCCGAGCGCCTGACCCGTCGCACGGGCATTGTTCGGGAAGATCTCCGAGATGTAGACCCAGATGATCGCGCCCTGGCCGATGGCATGGGCAGCGATGAAGAGGAAGATGAAGACCGGCACCAGTGTGTAATGCGCGCTGGCAAAGCCATATGCGACCATGGCCAGCGAGACGATGTAGCCGACCGAGCCGATCAGCATCAGCTTCCGGCGCCCGGCGCTGTCGATCAGCGCCATGCCGACCAGCGTGAAGACCAGATTGACCACGCCGACGCCCACTGTCGCGTACAGGGTGGCGCTCGCCTCCGCGCCGGTCAGGCCGAAGATGCGCGGGGCGTAGTAGATGATCGCGTTGATGCCTGAGAGCTGGTTGAAGAATGCGACGAGGAAGGCGAGCATGATCGGCCGGCGCAGATGCCCGTCGAAGAAGCGGCGCAGTGTCATCCGGCTTTCGCCAGCGGGGTCGGCCGTGGCGCGGATCGCCTGGATATCGCCGCCGGCCATCGCCAGCACGCGCCGCGCCTCGGCTTCATTGCCCTTGTGGAGCAGCAGCCAGCGCGGACTCTCCGGCAGCACGACGGTGGCGAGGAGGAAGAGCGCAGCGGGAATGGCCGGGATGGCGAGCATGATCCGCCAATCGGCTGCACCCATGCCGCTGATGAGGGCATTGGAGACATAGGCGATGAGAATGCCCAGCACGATCATCGTCTGGAACAGGATACCCAGCCGGCCGCGCCAGGTCGGCGGGGCAATCTCCGAAATATAGGCGGGCGCGGCGATCGAGGAAGCGCCGATGGCGAGGCCGCCGATGATGCGGAAGGCCATGAACGACCACGGGTCCCACGCCAGCGCCGATCCGATGGCGGAGACCAGATAGAGGATGCCGATCCAGATCAGTGTCGGTTTGCGGCCATAGCGATCGCTGGGGATCGCGCCGAACAGGGCGCCGACCACCGTGCCCCACAGGGCAGAGGATATGGCGAGCCCGTGCATCGCGCTGCCCATCGACCATGTGCGCTGAATGGCCATTTCCGCGCCTGAAATCACTGCGGTGTCGAAACCGAACAGCAGGCCGGCCAGCGCCGCCGTGAAAGCCCAGAGCGAAATCGAGCGGTTGGGCATGGGGCGTCTCCTGTCCAGTCAGCGGTCGGTCAATTTATCCAGAAGAACGCTGGTGCCGATCTCGCTTTGTTATACGATCATGAATAAAGATGATTCGCAATGGATTGCAAGATGAGGATTGAGGAGAGCGACGATGCCCCCATTTCAAAGGCCTGACGCCAAGCTAGCTGCGCGGTTTTCCGGGGGCAAGGCGCTTTTCGCGCTCGGTGCTCTGGGCTTGCTGCTGCCCGGGTGCAACGGGGCCGCGCCGGATGCGCAGAACAATTCGGCCGCGGCGAATGCGAGCACGGTACAGACCGGCGATCTCAAGCTCACCTACGCCATGCCGCAGGCCAAGGGCGAGGAGATCGCGTACCGGGTCTTTCTGCCATCAAACTGGCGGGCGGACCGGCACTGGCCGATGGTGGTCATCCTGCATGGCTATGGCAGCACGGCAGACGGCCCCTTTGACGATGCCGGGGGTGCGCTTCAGCGGGAAGCGGAAAAGCATGGCTTCGTGGTGGTCTCGCCCAATGGCTATAATGGCATGGCCGATTATGGCGCCAATCTTCCGCTCCCCTCGGCGCTGCCCGACATGGGGAAGAAAGCGACGATGCCGCCCGAGCAGCAATCCGCGCTGGCCGAGGCCGATGTGCGCAACGTGCTGGCCAAGGCTATGGCGGACTATAATATCGATCCGCGCCGTGTGTATCTGATGGGCAATTCCATGGGCATGACCGGCGTCCTGCATTTCGCCCAGACCGATCCGCAGCTTTGGTGTGCCATTTCCGCGAGCGGCGGGCCGCCCTGGCCGGACTATCCGGTCGAGCAGCTGAAGCCCATCTCTAGCGTGCTGCTGGTGCATGGCGGCAAGGATGATCGCGCGAACGCATCCGATACGCAGACACTGACGGAGCGCCTGAAAGCTGCCGGCGTCGATGCGCGCATGGAATTGATTCCCGAGGGCACGCATGGCGACGCCTGGGTGCGCTATCTGCCGCAGACGCTCGACTTCTTCGCGACCCATGATTGCGCGAGCGGGGGCCGGGCCAATGGTTGATCGCATGAGGAAGATCGCCGGGAGACGCCGCTTGATGGCAGCCCTGATGATGGCCGCCACGCTCGTGGCAGCGCCCGCTTCAGCTCAGGCGCAGGGGGCCTCGGCGGAGGCACCGCGCGCCGAGACAGCCTATGGTCCCGTTGTCGGTACGCGCGATGATGACGTGCTGGTGTTCAAGGGCGTGCCCTATGCAGCCGCGCCGACCGGCGATCTGCGCTGGCGGCCGCCTGCGGCCCCGGCGGGCTGGAGCCGGCCCCGCCAAGCGACGGCTTTTGCCCCGGCCTGTCCCGGTGGGCTGCCGGCGCGCAAGGATACGTCCGAGGATTGCCTTTATCTCAATGTCTGGACGCCGCAGATGGGCGCGCAGGCCAAGCGCCCGGTGATGGTGTGGATCTATGGCGGCGGCTTTCGCGGTGGATCGACCGCGCTGCCGATCTTCGATGGGCGCGCGCTCGCGCAGCAGGGCGTGGTGCTGGTGAGCTTCGGCTATCGGGTGGGCGCGCTCGGCTTCCTCGCCACGCCGGAGCTGAGCGCTGAATCGCCCCATGGGGCCTCGGGCAATTACGGGGTTCTCGATGCCGTTGCCGCGCTGCGCTGGGTGCAGGAGAATATCGCCGCCTTCGGGGGCGATCCGCAGAATGTGACGGTGTTTGGCCAGTCCTCCGGCTCGGAGACAGTGAACATCCTCACCGCCTCGCCGCTCGCCAAGGGACTGTTCGCCAAGGCCATCGGCGAATCCGGCTCGTCCTTCGGCGTGCGGGCGGCCTTGCCGCTGCGGAAGGCCGAGGCCCTGGGCAAAGCGTTCATGGCGGAACGCAACGTGACCAGCCTCGCCGCCTTGCGCAAGCTACCCACGGACAAGCTGCTGATCCCGGACGACCAGAAATATGAGCCCAATGTCGATGGCTGGCTGCTGCCCCGCAGCGTGCGTGAGATCTATCTGGCCGGGGCGCAGAATGATGTGCCGATGATCATCGGTGGCACCACGCAGGAATTCGGGCGCCCGCCCGAGATTAGCCGGGAGGCGCTGAATGATGGCTTGCGGGCCGAATATGGTCCGCTGGCGCCCGCTATCGCCGCCGCCATCGGTGCGGATAGGCAGGCCAATCCCACCGATGCCCGCTGGCGCCTGACCAATGTCGAATGGGGCAATTTCACCGCCGCGATGTGGTCTGGCCTGCAGACCAAGACCGGCCGGGCGCCTGTCTATCGCTATGTCTTCGATTATGCGCCGCCCCAGCCGGCCGGGCGCCCCCGCACGGCCCATCATGGTGCGGAGCTGGCCTATATCTTCGGCAATTATCAGCCCGCCGGGCGGGCGCTCGACGCCGAGGAGCAGATGATCCATCGTCTGCTGAGCGGCTATTGGCTGAACTTCGCGCGCACCGGCAATCCCAATGGGGCCGGTCTGCCGCAATGGCCGGCTCATGGCGTGCCGGCCCATGTCGCGCTGCGCTTCGGCGCGGAGGGCGCGGCGCCGATCGGCGAGCGCGAGCCGGTGCTGCTCGACCTCATCGACCGGCATTATCACGGCGAGAGCGGGGAAGCGGATCAGACCATAAAGCCGCGCTGAACGCGAAGGTATCGGAGAGGGGAAGGCTTATGCGGACAGGTTGGATCAAGCGGCTGGCACGACTCGCGGCGGGTGCCATGCTCGCTTGTGTCAGCAGCGCCTCGCTTCAGTCGCAACCGGCGAAATCCCCGATGCCGCCGGTCCATTTCACGACGCTGCCCGAGCGGCCGGTCGTGATGCCGGTCATGGCCTGCGACGCCTTGCCCGCCGAGGATCTGCTGACCATCGAGGGCGCGCCGGCGCGGATCAGCAGCGCAACGCTGGAGACGCGGGACAATGGCGTGGCCTTCTGCCGCATCAAGGGCATGATCGCGCCGCAGATTCAGTTCGAGCTGCACCTGCCGACAGAAACCTACACCGGTCGCTACCTGCAGGGTGGCTGTGGCGGGGCCTGTGGCGTCATCTATCAGGCGGTGTCGCCCTCCTGCGATAATCAGACGGCCTTCAGCGGCGCATTTGCCGTGAGCTTCAATAATAGCGGCCATGTCGGGCCGGACGCGCGCGATACGTTGTGGGCGGCTCATGCTCCGCAATTGCGGGCGGATTTCGCTTATCGGGCGGCGCATGTGACGGCGCGTGTCGCCAAGGAGATCATCGCCCGCTTCTATGGACGCAAGCCGGCTTACTCCTACTTCATGGGCTGCTCCAATGGCGGGCGCGAAGCCATGATGGAAGCGCAGCGCTATCCTGATGATTTCGATGGCATCATCGCGGGCGCGCCCGCTTTGTGGATCACGCCGGGCGTCGTCCGCATCATTCATGAGTCTCAGGTGGCCAGGAGCGCGGATGGCCAGCCCATTCTGACGCCGCAATCCACCCAATTGCTTCATCGGGCAGTGATGGCGGCATGCGACGGCCTTGATGGCCTCAAGGATGGCCAGATCGACAATCCTCGTCGCTGCCGGTTCGATCCGCGCACCCTCGTCTGCAAGCCGGGGCAGCGGACCGATTGCGTGACGGCGCAACAGGCCGAGACGATGAACCGGCTTTACGAAGGGCCGAGGGATGCACAGGGCCGGCCCTTGTTCTTTGGCGGCGAGCCTTACGGCTCCGAATTGCTGTGGACCGGGTCGGGCAGCTTCGTGGCCGATGGCTATCAACTGGCGGCGAACCAGATCAAGTTCATGATCTACAATGGCGAGGCCCATCAGGATTTCGACTGGCGCACATGGAAGCCCGATGCGGCGGCCCTGGCCGATCTGATCGAGAAGGGCGGCTATTATAACGCCAGCAATCCCGATCTCGCCGCATTCAAGGCGCGCGGCGGCAAGCTGATCATGTGGCAGGGCGAGGCGGACAATGCCGCAGGATCATGGCTGCTGCCGGACTATTACCAGCGCGTCCGGGACGCGATGGGCGGCTTTGCCGGGACCGATCCGTTCATGCGGGTCTACATGTTCCCCGGCGTCTATCACTGCGCTGGCGGCTATGTCGCCTACCAGCACGACCTGCTCGGGCCAATGGTCAACTGGGTAGAGCGGGGCGCGGCGCCGGGCGCGGTGGAAGGCGCTGCCATTCTGGAGGATGGTACAGTTCGCCGCCGCCCAACCTATCCTTTCCCAGTGCAGATACGCTATACGGGCCGGGGGGACATCAACGCCGCCAGCAGCTTTGCGCCGGTGCCCATCGCCAAGGATCATGACGACCGGTTCGATTGGGTGGGCGCCGGCATGGAGGCTGGTCCGCCGCCGGCTCCTTACTGACATGCGGCGCAGAGGGGAGACCGCTGCGCCGCATCCCACCCGCTACTTGCCGAGCTTCTTGTCGAAGAAGTTGACGATGACCTTGTAGGCATCCTGCGATTCCGGGATGGCCGGATTGTAGAAGAAGCCGTGGAACAGGCCGTCCCACACATGCAGATCGGCATCGGCGCCGGCCTTCACCATCTGGCCATGTGAGTAGACTGCGGAGCTCAGTTCAAAGGCCCGAGTGCCGGTGATGAACAGCGTCGGCGGGAACTTGGCCAGCAGTTCGAGCGAGTTGGCCGGTGCGGCCAGCGGGTCCTTGATGTCGACCTTCTCGAGATACTGCAGCGGGGGAAGACCCTTGCCGAGCGGCGGCGGCGGTTCCGCCGGCGGGTTCGCCTCGCCGATGGCGGCGGTGGTATAATGCGCATCACCGCCGAAACCGGGGCCTTTCTCCAGCGTCATGCCGGCACAGAAAATGCCGATGGCGCCGGGCATGGGGAGTTTCTCCTTATCGAACCAGGCCATCGCCATGCCAACGAGCATGCCACCCGCCGAGCAGCCATAGATGCCGATATCAGCCGGCTTGTAGCTCTTGAGCAGTTCGCGATAGACGCTGGCGACATCCTCGCTGGCAGCCGGGAAGCGATATTGCGGTGCTTGGCGATAATCGATCGTGATGACCTTATAGCCACCGAGCGACGCGATCGGCATCGATTCCAACTCGGCGCAACCGGGGTAGCAGCCGCCGAAGCCGCCGCCATGCAGGTTGAGCAGGACGCGCTTCTGGTTCTGCGGCTTGACCCCTTGCGTAGGCGTGTAGGTGATGGCGGGCACGCCTGCGATGGTCGTTTCCTGCCGGACCAGCGGGAACATCGCCTTGGCCGAGGCCATATAGGGCTTCATGAAGAAGGGGACGCCATTTTCAGGCAGCGTCTTGGATTCACGGTCCTGCATGTCGTGCAGATGCTCGGCCAGATAGGCCTTGGCTTCATCGGTCAGGAAGCTGGAAACCGGCACGCTCATCGCGGGCACATGCACTGTGCCATCGGCATCGATCTTCACTGGATTGCTGTCCGGCTTGTCAGCCGTTTGGGCCGGTGCGGCGGCTGGCAAAGCCAGCGCGACGACCGATGCGCCCGTAACCGCCACCAGTCGCGACCACAGGCTGTGCGCAGGGCGCTTGGCGAATGATTCTCCCATATAAACCTCTCATTTAGTCTGATTTTTTGTGCCGCATCGCAAATTGGCATCTGGAATTGTTAGACTCACATGAATACAATCGATTGTAAAGAGGCCGTCCAAATCGGTCTTTTTGCTGGTCGAGGGAGAGTGGATATGGTCGGTTTGGCGCAGGGTAAGGGCGGGGTGCGGGCGCTTGCTGGCTTAGGAGCAGTGGCACTGGTGGCGGGCTGTCATCCTGTAGCGTCACGAACGGAGGCGCAGATGCCGATGGTCCAGCAACTCAGCACCGGCGGCGCGGCCTTTTCCGCCTCGGTGCCGGAAATCGCAGTCGACCCCGCCAACCCGCAGCGCGTCGCGGTCATCTGGCGGGATCTGGCCATGACCCGGCCAGGCGAACCCGCCGGCGAGCGGGGCATGCAGTGCCACCTCTCGCTGTCCAAGGACGGCGGACGCAGCTTCGATACCCAGCCGCTGGTCTGGGCGATGGCCGACACGCCCGTGTGCAACTCGCCTTATGTGGACATTGGTCCGCAGGGCGAGCTGCTGATCGGGGCGACGCTGGCGGGCGTGCTGCCGCAGAACGCGCCGGAGGGCGAGCATGCGTCAGGGCGGGTGGTGATGCGCCTTTCGACCGACTGGGGCCACAATTGGTCCCCGATCTACAGCGGCATCGCGACGGGAGACGAGGCGCGGTTCGAGGCCAATGCCACGGTCCCGGCCGAAGCGACGCATGTGCCATGGGATGGCGGGCGCGGCGTGATCGACGCGGTGAGCGGGGAAATCATCCTCTCCGGCGGATATCCGGCCCCGCCGGGCGAGGCGCTGCGCTCCCAGCGCTTCTACACCGTCTCGAAAGATCGTGGCAAAAGCTGGGGGCCGATCCGCGCCTTTGGTGCGCCGGGCTGGCCGCAGCGCTGGGACGGGCATTATGTCGTCGCCCACGGCACCCTCGCGTTCAGCTATCTGGCGGAAGCCGTGCCGGTCGATGGCGTGAAATGCCTGTGCGTGGTCTTCGCCACCAGCGCGGATGGCGGAGCGACGGTGCAGCGGCACCTCGTCACACAGGTCGAGTATTTCGACCGGCTGGTCCATTATCCGCCGATCGCCGCTCATCCGGCCCATGCGGGGCAATATGCGCTCGCGCTGGCGTCCGACAAGGCGGGGACTCCCTCGGTGCGCATCACCCGGGATGGCGGCGCCCACTGGCAGGCATTGGATGGCCCGGTCGCGCCTGAAGGCGTGGTGCGGTCGTCGCGCCCGGCGCTGGCCTATACGCCCGACGGCGTGCTGGGGCTGCTCTGGCGCGGCTATCATGCCGATGGCAGCTATGACCTCTACATCGCGGCGTCTGCCGATGGAGAGCGCTTCGGGCCGGTGCAGCGTGTCTCGCCCGCCTCATCCCGCGTGCCGGACGCGCTGGTGAAGGACTATTCCGCAGGCGGGGACTTCATCAGCAGTCTGGGTGCCGGGAGCGACGCGTTTCACGCCGCCTGGACAGGCTGGCCGACAGGCGCGGCAGGGCAAGTTATGTATGCGCGCGTTCCGGTGGCGCGTCTGCTGGAAGATCAATTCGCGCTCAAAAGTAAGATTGTTAGTCAAAACTAAATTCAAAATGTTGACACGATGCGGGGGATGGCCCTAGCATGACCATCAGCGCTGAAGGCGTGAGGGGTACGCAGTGCCTCCTGCCTGATCCTGCGCTGGAGGGGATGCATCGATGGGGCACCAGGCAAAGATCGTCGCGGCGATACTGATCTGTATCGCGGGCTTCTCGTTCAATCTGCTGAGCTTTGATTCCTTCATCTTCTTCGGCCTGCCGATGGTGGCCGGTGTTGCTGTGGCCTGGGCGAACACGCGCCGCCATGCCGATTGGCGGACGATTGACCAGGCGACCGATGTGATGCGCATCTACTTTGGCGGGCATCTGCTCTGGTCGTGCCTGCGCTTCTGGTTCACGGACATGCAACCCTCCGGGGCGCCCATGCACCCGATTGCGGGGCCGTTCCTTGCCTCGCTCTTTGCGACCGGCATTTTCCCGGCGGTCAAGGTGCTGGAGGGAATTGTCGGCGTAATGCTGCTGAGCAACCGTTTCGTTCCGCTGGCCCTCGTGCTGGAAGTGCCGACGAGCATGACGGTGTTCTATCTCAACACCTTCATCACCGCACGGCTGAGCGGCCTGCTCACCGGGCCGACCGAATTGGGCGTAAACGTGCTGCTGATGCTCGCCTATTTCCAGCATTACCGCCCGATGCTGCGCGCAAAGCCGCGCGCTGCGCCGCCTTGGGCGCGCGAGGATCGCCTTGACGACAAGGCTCAATATAGTTATACAAAATCAAATAACATTTAATATACCGATGAATTCGGCGGTCTGGCGAGGTGCCAGTCGCCCAGGCATCCCGGCCATGATCGGGAGCAAGGGGAGGGAGATGAGATGAAGGCACGGAATTTTTCTGTCCGCGAACGGACGGGTCTGAAACTGGCGGTCTCCGCTTCGGCTCTGGTGTTGGCGGCGCTCGGCGCAGCGCCCGCCATGGCGCAGCAGGATGCATCGCCGCAGCAGGGCAGCTCTACGGATGCCGCGGATGCCGCGATTATCGTGACCGGCACGCGCATCAAGGGCGTCGCGCCGGTCGGTTCGCCGGTCATCCCGGTCGGTCGCGAGGAGATCGAGAAGCTCGGCGTCAGCACCACCAACGATGCCCTGCGCAAGCTCCCCCAGATCGTCAACTTCGGCGGCAATAACGAGCAGCAGGGTGGATCGATCATCCAGAACACCTCGCTCAATTCCTTCGCCGCGAAGTCGATCAACCTGCGTGGTCTGGGCACGGCCTCGACGCTCAGCCTGGTGAACGGCCACCGTGTCGCCCCGCAGGGCGCCAATGGCCAGCTCTTCGATGCCGATAACATCCCCGCCATCGCGCTGGAGCGCATCGAAGTGGTCGCGGACGGCGGCTCCGCCATTTATGGGTCGGATGCGGTCGGCGGTGTCGTCAACTTCATCATGCGCCGGCCCGACAATGTGTTCGAGGTGCAGGCCCGCGCCGGTTTTGCCGACTCCGTCGAGGAGTATATCGGCTCGGTCGCCTTCGGGCGGCGCTGGTCCAGCGGCGGCTTCTTCCTCGCCTACGAGTATCAGAACCGCACCGCGCTGGAAGCCGCCGACCGGCCGAACCTGTATAACAGCGACCTCTCGCCTTATGGCGGCGCGCCCAACCCGGTGCTCACCAATCCCGGCAACGTTCAGTTCGGGTCGAGCTTCTATGGTATTCCCGCCGGGCAGAATGGCACGAACGTGACGCTGGGCAAGCTGACGGCGACGCCCAATCGCGAGAATGCATGGATCGGCGCCGATGCCATTCCGTCCGGCAAGCGGCATACGGTGGTCGGCACCTTCCGTCAGGACTTCGATGATAACGTGACGTTCGTGGCCGATGGCCTGTTCTCGCGGCGTGAACTGACCAACCGCGGCATCGCCTCGACAGCGACGCTCTCGGTGCCGAGCACCAACCCGTTCAGCCCGTGCGCGGCCGGCAAGGTGGACGATAGTGCCACGCTCAATTGCCCGGCCAACGGGACGCTGAGCGTGCCCTACAGCTTCCTTGAGGACCTGGGGCCGCAAACGATCACAGGCTATGAGCAGATATGGTCGCTTTCGGGCGGGCTGGAAATGAAGCTGAGCAACAGCTGGAACGCCAACGTCACCGCTTATTACAGCGAGAACAAAGGCTACAGCCTGGCGACCAACCAGCTCAATACCAATGGCCTTAACCGGGCGCTCGGCGCTACCGTCGCCGGCACCACCAAGCCGGCGAGCGTGCCGTTCTTCAACCCGTTCTGCGACGGGCAGCAGTTCGATTGTAATTCCGAGGCGACTCTCGCGCTCTTCCGCGCGCAGACGGAACTTGAAGTGTTCAATCGCAGCTATGGCGGCTCGGCCAATATCGGCGGCTCACTCTTCCGCCTGCCGGGCGGTGACGTGCGCGTCTCGGTCGGTGGCGAGGTCCGCTTTGACTATCTGTTCGGCAACGGCCAGCTCTCCAACACGCGCACTGCGAATGTCGATACCTTCGCGGGTGTGCCGACCTCTAACGAGCGCGACGTGCGTTCGGTCTACGCAGAAGCCTATGTGCCGCTGTTCGGTCCGGACAACGCCCGGCCGGGTCTGGAGAAGCTCGAGTTCAACGCCGCCGTCCGCTACGATCGCTATAGCGACGTCGGCTCGACGACGAATCCGCGCTTCGGTGTGACCTACGCCCCGGCGTCGGGCATTCAGTTCCGTGGCAGCTATGGCACGTCGTTCCGCGCGCCCTCGCTGGTCGATGTCAACAAATATGCCACCGCCGGCTTCCTGCCGCGCACCGGCAGCGGCTCGGCCGTGGGCCTGTCGCCCGCTGCGGGCTCGTTCCAATATGTCTATCCCATCGGCGGCAACCCGGACTTGAAGCCGGAAACGGCCACCACCTGGTCGCTGGGCATGGACCTGACGCCGGAGCTGGCCAAGGGCTTCAACTTCAGCCTGACCTACTACAATATCGTCTACAAGGATAAGGTCGATACGGCCGCCTACAACGCGCCGATCGGTGCCGTGCTGAACTCGGGCGCCTATGACGATTTCATCGTCTTCAACCCGGTTTACTTCCCGAACAAGACCAACCAGACGCTGGCCCAGTATGTCGCGTACTGGAACCAGATCACGGCCGATCCGCAATTGCCGGTGCTGGGCCTGGTCGATCCGACGACCGTCATCGCCATTGTCGACGCGCGCCGCAATAACAGCGGCGTGGTGGAGACGGACGGCTTCGACGTCTCGCTCGACTATACGCTCTATGGCAATGGCATCGATTTCCGCTTCGGCGCCCGGGCCAACTATGTCCTCCACTACAAGACCTCGCCGGTGCCCGGCGTTGCGCTCAAGGATGAGGTGAACCACTTCGGCTATCCGGCGCGCTTCACCGGCAAGGTGGAAGCGGGCGTGGACATCGGCGGCTTCTCCGGCACCGTGTTCCTCAACTATGTGAATTCGCGCACGATCACGCGCGACTTCCTGCCGGCAGCCGTGCCCGATCAGTATCAGAACATCGATCCGATCACGACGGTGGACCTCAGCCTGCGCTACAATTTCGGCGAAACCGGATCGATGATCACCAATGGTCTGGCGGCATCGCTGAACGTGCTCAACGTGTTCGATGCCGATCCGCCGCTGGTGGTGAATGCGGGTGGCGCCACGCCGATCCGGTTCGACTCCAGCTATTCCAGCTCGATGGGCCGGTACATCTCGTTCCAGCTCTCGAAGAAGTTCTAACGGCTGAGGGGGGCGCCCGGACGAAGCCCAAGGGCTTCGTCCGGTCCGTCAGTTGCACCGGAGGCGATCCGCCATGGCACCCAGCACAGTCGCTTCGCCCACCGGTGGGCGCACGACCTTCGGCAGTGTCGTCTATGCCTGCCAGTTTCTCTATGGCGGCTGGTTCCTGTTCCACGGGCTGAACTACTGGCTGGAATTCTATCTGGACCGGTCGATCCAGCCCGGGCCGGGTCTCGTGCCTGAACTGGCAGAATCCGGCGTGATGGCGCTGGTCAAGGCGCTGGAAGTCACCATTGGCCTGGCCCTGCTGCTCGATCTGTTCGCGGCGCTGGCGGTTGTCGCCGCCTGGCCGATCACGTTGATGATTGCGTTCGTCACGGCATCGCATGGCCGTCCGTTCGGCATGGGTGTGGCGGCCGTCATTATCGGGCTGAACGCGGTCATGTCTTTCGGCTATCTCCACCGCTATCGTCCGATGCTGGCGGGGAGCGCAGGTCCGCCCGGCGGTTCAACCGCCGCGCAGGGCTCGCGCATGGTGCCCGCGCGGCACGGCCTCGCCGCGCTTGTCGGCATAGCCGCAGCTATCGGCATCACCTACCTCACTGTCTATCTTCGGCGCTGAGCCGGTATGAGGTCCATCCGCCTCTCGCTGCTCGCCTGCCTGCTGGCGACGCTGCCGCTTTCTGCTGCGTCCGGGCAGGAGAGCGCCGCTGCAACGCAGCCGCTCGTCATTGCGCGGCAAGGCAATTTTTTCGTCGGCGGACATGAGGCGCAGACGCCGGACGGGCCGGTGATCGCCGGCGCCATGTATGTCGAATATCAGATCCCGGCGCAGCAGACGCACCCCTATCCCTTGGTATTCTTCCATGGCGGCGCATCCAGCGGCGCGAGCTTCTGGAGCACGCCGGACGGCCGCGAGGGCTGGGCGACGCTGTTTCTGCGCAAGGGCTATGCCGTCTATGTGGTGGATCGGCCGACGCTCGGCCGCTCTCCGCATTATGAGACGGTCGATGGGCGCAAGCTGATGCCTCCCGCCGGACTTCCCGCGCGGGAAGGGCAGGCGGCACCGCCTCCGCCGACCAGCAAGCCGGCGCATCTGCCCGGCACGAACGCCCCTGACGATCCGGCCACCGCCTACATGCGTCGCGCGCGCCAATCGACCATCGAGGTGCCCTTCGGCGCGCCCGGCGATGCTCTGGCGGTCAGCCTCTATGTCGACCGGCTGGACCGGGAGGCGGGCGCCGCGCTGCTGGACAGGATCGGCCCCGCCATTCTCGTCACCCACTCGCGGGCGGGGACGACAGGCTGGCAGATCGCAGATGCACGCCCCCGTCTTGTGAAAGCCATCGTCGCCGCCGAACCAAACGGCCCGCCTTTCTACAACGCCCCGCCAATGGGCGCTCCGGGCGATCCGGTCGCGCGGCCCTTCGGCATCACTTATGCTGGCCTGCGCTTCGATCCGCCGGTCACCGATCTGCGCGACTTCGGGCCGCTCACGCAATTGCCGCCGGAGGATGGCCACAAGGTGGGCTGCTGGACGGTGGCGGGAAAAATGCCCCGGCTGGTCAATCTGGCGCAGGTGCCGGTGATCGTCCTAGTTGGCGGCGCGTCCTATCATGCCGGCTATGACCACTGCACCGCTCAGTTTCTGAAGAAGGCGGGCGTATCCGTCGATCTCGTCCCGCTCGACGCACATGGGTTCGTCGGCAACACCCATGGCTTCCCGACCGAGACCAACAATCATCTGATCGCCGATTTCATTGCCCGCTGGCTGGCGGAGCGCGACCTGTAGAACAAGCTGGGTCGCCGGTGCTGGAGCCCATCGCGGCAGCTTGGTTCGCCGATCTGACGATGACACCCCGCTAATCAGCTTCCTGCCGCTTTCCGAAAGCGCCGCAACCCACCCTTGGCGTGGCGGTGGATTGCGCTTATTGACAAGTGCGACGGAAATAATGGTCTATTTCCTGACATGTAAAGTCAATGTATGTAAATGACTGTCTCTGCAATTTTGCGAAATTCGGTGCGTCTGAGAGAGCTGAAGTCGAAGTATAAATCAAATATTTTATTTAACGATTGTTAATTTAATATAACGATCTTAACCGACCTGGATTTCAATGACGACCTCTAAATACATCATGATGAAGAACGGAGGTGATGGCCTCGCGTTTATCGATTTCATTGTGACATATGGTGGATTGGCGTTGGATGGTCAGGACATCCAGTTTCTCGGCTCCTCATTGATCGATGCCGTTTTAGTCCGCCCCGGGGCGAGCTATGTTCTGAATACGGGAGGCGGAGCGGACCGCATTTATGTCGAAGGTCAGCTCTCCGATTACACGATGAGTCGCATTGGCGCGACGCTGACCCTGATGCGCACGGTGGACGGCAAGGTGGAGACCGTCCATGTGGCGGGCGCCAACGCGACCGCCGCACCCGATGTGCTGGTGTTTTCAGATGGCAGCGTGAGCGTGAACGCCCTCTACACGCATGTTGCAGACGGAACGGCGGCTCCAGTGCCGACGGGCGAAACCTCACTGGCCCCTCAGGGCGCGGCCGCGCCCGGTGCCGTTCTGGACGCCATAGTGAAGATCGGATGCTTCAACCCTGCTGGCGAGACGGTCGCCGCTTCGAAGCCGGGCGTCGCGTTCCAGATCCTCGGCAGTGCCGGTGTCGATAGGGTGTACGTCGCCGAGGGAACCACGATCGACGCTGCCTCGCTCGGCGGCGGCGTTGATGTGGTTTACTTCCGGGGACAGTGGGCCGACTACACCAAGACCCTCACCGGCGCGCGCCTGACGCTCACCCGCACCGCAGGCGGGCACGTCGAGACGGTCGTCGTGGCATCCAGCGGCGGCACGCTCAACGATCTGCTGGTGTTCGCCGATGGGGCTGTGCGCTCGCAGGTGGCCGGCCAGGGGGTGAAGGCGGATGCCAACGTCGCTCTAGCGGATCTCGCCGGCTTTGATCCGAGCGTGTTCGTCGATCTGGTCGCGCCCGTTGCGCCCCGGCTATCGCTGGCCAACGATAACGGGACATCTCAGACGGACGGCCTGACCAATGACGGCCATATTCTCGTCACGCTTCTGGAGGCGGGAGCATCCTGGGCATACAGTATCGACGGCGGACAGACCTGGCTCAAGGGCGAGGGGGAGACCTTCAGCCTTGCTGCGGGAACCTATGCGGCCGAGCAGGTTCAGGTCCGGCAGCGCGATGCGGCAGGGAACCTGTCCGAAGCCGGGCACAATGAGACTGTCCTGACCATCGATTCCACGCCGCCGGTGGCGCCCGTGATATCGGGCTTTTTTGATCCGATCGCGAGTTCGATCAACCCGTCGACGGGGGCGATCATCAACCTCGTGACGAGCCCGGTGGCTGGCGCTTCTGTTCTTCAGCAGGGCGCGACCAGTCTGCACGGCACAGGCACAGCCGGCAGCAAGGTCGTCGTCACCTTCGGGGCCTCTGAACAGCGGGTGGTGACGGTGGATACCGCGGGGGCCTGGTCCCTGAATCTCACGCACGCGGACATCGTGTCATTCGGCATCGGGGCGGAGGCATTTACGGCCACCGTCAGCGATGACGCGGGTAATTCTGCAAGCACCACCGTCCCGCTGCAGATCAATGCACAAGCCTACACGACCAACGATGTTGCGGCCTCCGGCTATGGCAGTGAGTATGTCGACGCTCTGATTATCGGCGAGGCCGGCTGGTCCGGTGGCATCATCACTTACTCTTTCTCCGCCGGCTCGGGCGCATCGGTCTGGTCTGAAAGTGAAAAGAGCGCCGTGCGATCGGCATTGGCTCTCTACGAGAATATCGCGAATTTGGACTTTCAGGAGACGGACGACTATGGCGAAGCGGCGGGCGGCGCGAATATCGCTCTCGAAAAATCGCCCGCTTCGATCTGGACCGAGCCTGGAATTCTGGCCGACTTCACCATTCCCTTCGGCGGATACAATGCCACGCAGGTCGGCCGCTTCAACTATGAGATTTCCTATTGGCAGAATCTGAGCGAAGGGGGCCTCGCGTTCGACACGCTGGTGCATGAACTTGGCCATGCCCTCGGCCTAGGCCACCCCTTCACGGATACCATCAACGGCGTCACGCAGACCCAATTTCCGGGCGTAGCGGCCAATGATGCCTATGCGCTCGGGACGCTGGACCTGAATCAGGGCATCTGGACTATCATGTCCTACAATTTCGGCTGGGATGTGAAGGCGCCGCCAAACAGTTACGCATGGGGCTTGTCGAAGACGCCGATGGTCTTCGATGTTGCTGCGATACAGGCGATCTATGGCGCCAATCTCTCATACCGAACCGGTAACGACGTCTACACGCTGCCCACCGCGAGCAAGTCGGGTACGGGCTGGGCATGCATCTGGGATGCGGGGGGCGTGGACACGATCAGCAATGCGGGCAGTTCGCTCAACTGCGTCATCAACCTCAATGCCTATCCGCTCACGGCCGGCATCGACCCCACGCTCTATGTATCGCGGAATCTTGCGATAACCGGAGGATATACGATCGCGGCGGGTGCGGTGATCGAAAACGCGATCGGCGGGGGAGGCCGCGACACGATCATCGGCAACCAAGTTTCCAACCTGTTGACCGGGGGCGGCGCGGCCGATCAGTTCATATTCAATACCGCGCTGGGAGCGAGCAATGTCGACAGCATAAGCGACTTTTCTGTCAGCGCAGGTGACGTCATCGCGCTCGACAAGAGTATTTTCGACCGGCTCAGCAACCTCAGCGATCTGAGCGGTCACTTCGGTTATTCGACCCAGTCTGCGGATCCCGACCTGCTCGTCATTTACGATCCCGGCAGCGGAACGCTCAGTTACCGTGACGAAGCAAACGAGCTGATCGATTTCGCGATCCTGCTCAGCAAGCCGCAGTCGATCACAGCCACATCTTTTGCGGTCCTCTGACCCGATCCGGCGCCGCCGCCGGACGCGGATCGCTAGCGTCGCGCATCGAAATAGCTGTCGAGGAAGGCCTGCGCTTCTGCGCGCGGGGTGCCGATGACGGCCGGCTGCGGGGAGAGACGCATCAATTTGGGTGCCGTGTCGTCATAGCGCGGCCATTCCGGCAGGCCGGGGCCGTTGGGATTGCCGGTGCGGGCGAAGTTCACCCAATAATGCGAGACGAGGTCGGAGAGCTTGTGATCCTCAGGCGTCCACGGTTGATCCTCGACCTGCAGGTTGCGGAAGACATAGACGATCTCCGCTGAATGGAAGGCGCCCATTTCCGGCTTGCCGGGCCAGGGCTGATCGAACCAGTAGAGCCACGCGCGCGCCTTGCCGGTCTTGGCCTGGAGCTTGGCCCAACTGCGCATCTGCCATTGGACGGCATCTGTCGAGGATTGGCCCAATTGGTCCTTGGACGCCCCGTAAATCCGGTCGTAAGCCGCGCCGTTCGTGTCCGACCGCTGCACCCAGTCCTTGCGGATGTTCGATCCCTCCATGGAATTGGAGCCGACCAGCGTGGGCACGTCGTTCTGCTTGCCCGCCGCGAAAATGTTGTAGACGATGTCCGGCAGCACATAGCCGTCACGCTCGGTGGGCCAGAAGAAGGCCAGTTCCTTGGTGAACGCGCCCATCGGCAGCGCGCGAAGCTGCGCGACTGTTTCGCCGCCAAGCTTGCGGCCAAAGTCCGCGCCATAAGCCTCGGCCTCGCGCATGTCCTTGCGGCCGACGAGGCCACCATCGGGATCGAACTGGGACGTGCTCTCGCCGATCGCGCGGTGGAACAATCCCTTGGCCAGGGGCGAAGCCTGCAGGATGCTGATCGCGGTGCTGCCGGCGGATTCGCCAAACACGGTGACGTTGCCCGGATCGCCGCCAAAGGCCGCGATGTTATCGCGCACCCATTTCAGCCCCTCGATCTGGTCGAGAATGCCGTAATTGCCCGAGGCCTTGTAAGGCGCTTCGGCGGTAAGGCCAGGATGTGCCATGAAGCCGAGCGGGCCGACGCGGTAATTGAGAGTCACCAGCACCACACCCATTTTCGCGAGCGCCGTGCCGTCATAAGCCGGCTCGCGGTTGGAGCCGCCCAGGAAGCCGCCGCCGTAGATCCACACCATCACCGGGAGCGGCCCTTGGTGGTCGGCCGGCGTCCAGACATTTACGGAAAGACAGTCCTCGCTCATCGGCCGCTGGTCGACCGGCGGGCGCCATTGCGGGCAGATCGGGCCGAACTCGGTTGCATCGCGCAGGCCGCTCCAACCGGAGGCCGCGACCGGCGCTTTCCAGCGCCGCTCGCCGGCGGTCGATGCGCCGAACGGGATGTTGAGGAACTTGCGCACGCCGTCCGCCTCCGCGCCTTTCAGCGCGCCCTGACGGATCGTCACCTGCGGCGCGGCGCCGGTGTCGGCGGCCAGCGGGGCGGCAGTTCCGGCGAGGAGGAGTGCGGCAAGCGCGCTACGCCGCAGCAGAGGGATCGTCTTCATGGGAATCTCCGTTCAGGCCGCACTGGCCGAGGGGCGGGCGCGGGCGGCAAATCCGGCCAGACCGCACAGGGCGAGCAGCACGGCAACGACGGCGAAGAATGCAAAGGAGCCGCCCAGATCGAGCGAAATGACGCCGGTGAACGAGCTGAGCACCGCGCCCAGCCGCCCGGTGGCGGAGGCGACGCCCACGCCGGTTGCCCGCGCTGCCGTTGGGTAGGCCGTGGCGGCCAGGGTGTAGAGCGTGTTGTGAAGCCCCGCCATGCAGAAGCCGAGCGCGACCATCACGGGCAGGATGATGAGCGCCGAGACCACATCACTGCCGAGCAGCACGGCGAGTACGCCTGCGAGGAGGGCAGCGGCACCCGCCAGGCCCATATGCGCGCGGCTGAAGCCGGTACGATCGAGCAGGATGCCGCTGAACAACGCGCCGACCACCCCGCCCATATGGAAGGTGGTGATGCCGAGGCTGGTCATGGTGAGATCGAAGCCTAGCGTGCTCAGCATCGTCGGGACCCAGCTGAAGATGGTGTAGGAGGCCATCAGGCAGGTGAAGAACCCGCCCCAGAGCAGCAGGGTCTGGTGGCGCAGCGCCGGCGAGAGCAGCAGCCGCAGCGGCGCGATGACCGTGCTGGCTGGCGGCGGTGCATCGAAGCGATGGGCCGGGTCATGCGAGATACGGCAGCGCTTGAGCAGCCGCGCCAGATCTTCATGCCGGCCGGCGCGCAGCAGGAAGCTGGGCGATTCCGGCAGGAAGACGATGAAGGCGAGGGCCAGCAGGATTGGCAGGGCGCCTGCGACGAAGAACAGGGTCCGCCATCCGAACATCTCCAGCACCGAGGCGCCGAGCCCGCCGGCGATGATGCCGCCAATGGGAATGAACACCATGCCGATGGCAATGGCGCGGCCCCGGCGCTTTTCCGGCGTGAATTCAGAGATGAGCGCGGCGCCATTGGGGATCGCCGCGCCGATGCCAAGGCCATCGAGGAAGCGCACGAGCAGCAACTGCGTGGCGTCATGCGTGAAGCCACCTGCCACAGTCATCAGGCCGAACAGGAGCATGGCAACGATCAAGGCCCAGCGGCGGCCGATCCGGTCGCCCATGATCCCGCCGATGATCGAGCCCAATGCGACGCCGGCCAGATTGGCGGCCGTCACCGGCGCGAACGCCCCACGGGCAATGCCCCAGTCCGCGATCAGGGCCGGCAGCACGATGCCGAGAGACTGGTTGGCCAGCCCGTCGACCGCGAAGACCAGCGCGAAACAGCCGAGCAGCAGCTTCTGGAACGGGCTCCACGCCGCATTGTCGATGGCCGTGCCCAGATCATGCGATACCACAGCTGACGCCGCGCCGCTGGGCTCGGCTGGCAGTGCCGTGCCGGCTGCTGGGGTGAAGGATGCCATGCTGCTCTCTCTCCGTGTCAGGCGTTGGTCTGTGGCCGGGGGCGATTCTGGTGTCGCGCGCTCACGGCGGATGGCTTCAAAGGGGGCGGGGCGGCTCCTGCGTGTCGAGGGCGCTCTCGCCCATGAAGCGCGGCGGCGCGGCATAGGCGCGCGCGGTGAGGAACGGCTGGTAATAGCGGAAATAGGCCAGCAGCAGGGCGCAGTTCACGCCGATCTCCAGCGGTCCTGTGATGAGCTGGCGCGGCAGGCCGACGACGATGGCATTGAGGTAGAAGATCGTGAAGCTGGTCGGCACCTGCAGCACCAGCATCAGCGGCACGAACCGGTTGGTCAGCAGCACGATGCCGACAAGGCCCTCCATGGCCTTGATCCCCGGGAAGAGGCCCATGTCGAGCAGCGACTGGATGAACGGTCCGCCGATGGGGTGGGGCACGACCGGCTGCATGTCGGTGAGCCAGTAGCGCGACGACGACCAGATGAGATGCAGGCCGAAATAGATGCGCATCGCATCGGTCACATGGTCCGCCGTCGTGCGCTTCGGGTCCAGCCGCCGCAGGATCAGCGCGCCCACGATGCCGGCAAGGATCGGGAAGCCGAAGAACATGAACGTGTCGAACTTGCCGAACGCCAAATAGAGGCCGATGGCGCCGCTCAGCGCGGCCGGAACGATGAAGCCAGTGGTCAGCGGCTTGGGTGACGAGGGCATGGTGCTTCTTTCTGCTGGCGAGCGCCTTGGGGTCGTTCGCCCTGTGTCGTTGGTGGTGTCATACGCGGGTCATGTCCGGGGCTTGCGAGCCGCCCGCTCAGTCGATGTAGCCCATCTCCCGATAATAGCGCGCGGCGCCGGGATGCAGCGGAACCCCCTTGCCGTCGCCGACCGTGCGCGGATCGATGGAATAGGGCCGCACAAACCATTTGAGCTCGCCGCGTGCCCGATCGATGCCGCGTGCGGCGGCATAGGCGATGTCGTCTGGCATATCGGCGCGACCGAACACGACTTCGCCGGACCGTCCGACCGTCTTGATCGCGCGATCCACGCCGCGCAGCACGCCCCAGCGGGCGGTGGTGCGGACCATGTCCGCCTCCTTGACCATCTTGTCGAGCAGATCGTCCGGCAGATCGAGGAAGTGGAGTTTGTGCGCGACGGTCAGCGTCGTCCAGAACGAGGACTCAGGATTGTTCGCCGGGCTGGCGAGGCTGGAGATGACGACGTCGAACGGGGTCTCCGCCGTCACGTCGTGCGGGCTCTGGATCGAGCCACCCCAGCTCTCCACGCTGGCCTTGTCGAGGCCGTAATAAGCGAGCACGGGCGCCTCGCTCGGCTGGCCATCGGTGAGAATGCGCACCGGCAGCTTGCGTTCGCGAATTTCAGCAAGGCTCTTGATCCCGAGGTCCGGCTTGACCGCGACCAGCAGATAGGTCGGGTCCTCGATCCGTGCGATGAGGCGCAGCGCGGGATAGGGACCGTCCTTGGCATAGATATATTGGCCACGATAGGCCCAGGTCATCATCGATGCCTCGGTGATGCCGAAGTCGATGGGGGCGTTGATCCGCTGGGTCGTGCCGTGGCGTACATCGCCTTCCTTCAGGGGCGGGGGCAGGGCGGCCTTGCCCACCAGACGCGGCCCTTCGGTGCGGTTGCAATTGCGGCAGAGGATGATCTCATAGCCTTCCGGCGCCATCGCATCGCGCACGAATTCGCCCAGTTCGCCCCAGGGGCAGGCTTCCGGGCAGGCGGAGGCGAGGACGAGACGCTTGGTGGCGTAACCGGTCTTGCCGACATCGGTCCAGCTTGAGTCGACGATCTTTTCCGGCTCTGCCGCGCGCGCCGGCATGCCCAGCGTGAGGCCGGCCAGGGCCAGGGCGATTGCAGATAGCAGCATGCGCATTGAAGACCGTCTCCCCTCAGGCGCCCAATCCAGTGTGTCGCGAGACTCGCAGGACAGGCAGCGGCTGGTCCAACCCCGCTTTCTTCTGTGGGAAGCTTCGGCTAGGCAGCAAACAATATAAAAAATAGTATACTAATCTGGCGTCGTCAATGCCATGTGGTCGCGCGCCTTCCTAATATTTAACCCGTGTGCGGGCGACGCCCTCAGTGCGCCATCTCCGCGCGTGCGCGCGGAGCATTCAGGGAAGCGGAGGCCTCCTCGGCGCGTTCGCGGGCGATGAGATCGGCCAACATGCGACGCGCGGAAACCGGCGCCGTATCCGTCGCAAGCAGGATCGGGTTCAGCTCGTTGATGTCGCTGACCGCGCCCATATTCTCCTGAACCATCTCGATCATCGGCTCGTCCTGCTGGCGGAAGGCCATGTCGAAGAAATCGAGCAGGGCTTGGTCGACCTCCGGCTCATCGCGGCGGCGATTGCGGCCGTTGACGAAGAAATAATGGGAGGTGAACTCGGTCTCCGGCGTGATGATATGGAGCTGCGGAATATGCGCGCCGCTCTCGCGCGGCTGACCGACCTCCCAACTGCCGAGCTTGAAGTCCAGCATCGCCGGCGGATGCCAGGTCATGGTGGTGTCGGTCTCCACCACAACCTTGGGGTCCATGCCGAACAGGCCGACATGCGCCGAGGAGGGGCCAAGGCCGCTGCGGATACGATGATTGGTGATCCAGCGATCGCCACGCTCCAGCCGCTGCGTGGTGGCGGCGAGCAATTGCTCTGGCGTGTAATTGCCGCCGCTGAACTGCGGGTGGATGAAGGCGGCGTGACTGAGGTCGAGCAGGTTATCCACCACCAGCTCGTAGTGGCCCTTCACGTGCAACAGCCCGCGCACCACGGCATAGTCATCGGGCTGTTCGAGGAAATCGATGACCGGCAGCAGCGCCGGGTCGGCCTTTGCGGGGTCGCCGGGCCAGAACCAGATGATGCCGTAGCGCTCCAGCAGCGGCCAGGCGCGAATGTTCGCAGCGGGGAGACCGGCCTTGGTCTTGCTATGCGGATTGAGCACGCATTCGCCATCCCGGTTGAAGCGCAGCCCGTGATAGGGGCATTCCAGCGTGTCATCGATGATCCGGCCGGCGGAGAGCGGCGCAAAGCGGTGCGGGCAGCGATTGAGAATCATGGCTGCCTCGCCATGGCTGTCGCGGAACAGCACGGCTTTCTGGTCAATCAGCGTGCGGGCCAGCGTGCCTTCGCCGAGCTCATGGGAATAGGCTGCAGCGTACCAGGTGTTTTTCAGGATCGAGAGCACTCACCACTCCATCAATATTTTGATCGCGGCAACCGGGGCTCCCGCAACAGGACCAGGAGGCGGGCGCAGCAAACCTCTCCTGAATCATTGGTAGACGATTATGTATACCATACGAGTTATCCGCTGTCATCCGGCAAGTCGCCCGGTTGGTCACTCATCAAAGGTCCAGCACCAGCCGCTCGGTGAGCGCGCCTGAGCAGCAGATCATCATCATCTTCCCCTCGCGCTTCTCCTGCGGTGTCAGCACCGCGTCGAAATGCTCGGGCGTTCCGGCGAGCACTTCCGTTGCGCAGGCGCCGCAAGTGCCCTGTTCGCAGCTGGAGCTGGTCGGCACGCCAGCCTCGCGCACCGCATCGAGGATCGACTGGCCCGGCGCCACGGTGAGCACCAGACCGGAGCGGGCCAGTTCGACGATGATGGTGCCATCGGGGAGGGGCTGTTTTTCAGTCACGACCGGCAATCTCTATCATGCTTTCCATTCATCCTTCATACGCCATAAATGTCTTAGTGCTAAGATATATTGACAGGCGACGAGGGCGAAAATACCCTCAAGGCCATTCGCCGGACGCGCCATTTGCTGCGCTCGGTGCCCCTGATAACGGTTTAGGAGATGCGCAGTGGCCCGCGAAATGGTGACGGATGTTCTGGTGATCGGCGGCGGCTCCGCGGCGACGCGCGCGGCGCTGGAGGCCGCGGCGGCGGGCGTGGCCGTGATGCTGGTGGACAAGGGCACGGTCGGCGATAGCGGCTCCAGCCCGCACGCACTGGTCGGCTTCAGCGTGCCGCTGCTGGATGAGGCGGATAGCTCCGCGCTGTTCGTCGAGGATTGGGCGAAGGCCAGCGGCGGCATTTGCGATCGCGATCTGGTGGCGCAATGCGCAGAGCATGGGCGCTTTCTGGCCGAAGATATGGAAAAGCGGGGCGTGCCCTTCATCCGCAATGCCGATGGAAGCTGGTTCATCTCCCGCCGCGCCGGCCATTCGGTGCGCCGGACCTTGCAGGCGCAGGGCCTGGGCAAGGGCAAGCACGCCAATGTCATCGCGCCCATGCGCACCGGCCTGATCGATGCCGGCGTGACGCTGCAGGAAGGAACCATGATCACGCGCCTGCTGCTCAGCGATGGCACCGTCGTGGGGGCATATGCGGTCGGCCCGGATGGCGAGCATTTCATCATCCGCGCCAAGGCCGTCGTGCTCGCCTCGGGCGGGGTGAACCGGCTCTACACGAAGCTCTGCGACGAAGTGGTCGAGCATGGCAGCCGCACCACGGGCGATTCCTACAGTCTGGCGTTCCATGCCGGTGCCCAGCTGATCGACATGGAGTTTGTTCAGTTCCGCGATTCGCCGCCCGCTGGGCCGATCTACGGCGCCGCTTATGTGAATGCGCTCGGCGAGCGGATCATGGAGAAATATGATCCCGAGAATATGGAATGCGCCCCGCGCTACATGATGGCACGCGCCGTCTATACCGAGAATTTTGAGGGGCGCGGGCCGGTCGTTTGGCATGTCGAGGACGGGCAGGTCGCCCGCTCCCGCGCGCCGGTCGGCAATTATGAAGGCGGGCAGATCGTGGAGATCACCCTCATGTTCCAGCGCCTGATGGGCGGCGCGCGCATCGATGTAACCGCTGCGACGGCGGTGCCAGGCCTGTATGCCGCAGGCGAGGCGTCCGGCGGCATTCATGGCGGCGACCGGATGCAGGGCTGCGGCTTTCTGGAGACGCAGACCTTCGGCCGCATCGCCGGGCAGAGCGCGGCCCAGCGGGCGAAGACGACTGACTTGCCCGCGCTCGATCCCGCTGCGGTGGAGGCCGAGGCAGCGCGGCTGGCGCGGAGCGCGGGCGCGCAGGATCCTGTCGCCCTGTTCGAGAGGGTGCGCGAGATCATGTGGGCGCAGGTCGGCGTGGTGTCCAACCGCACTCAGTTGACCGATGCCATCGCCAAATTTCAGGAGATCCAGCGCATCGCTGCGACCGATGTCGATCAGTCCGATCTGGTCGCCGCCGAGGAACTACGCAATCTCGCGCTCACCGCCGAACTGGTGGCGACCGCCAAGCTCGCCCGCGAGGAGACGCGCAGCGGCCACGGGCGCACCGATTTCCCGCAGGAAGATCCCGCCTGGGTGCGCCACGTCCGCCTCGCGAACGCAGGCGATGGCGCGGTGGCTGTCGATACCATCCCGGTGGTCGAGTTCGCTGAAGCCTGACCGGCGCCACCACTCCCGCGTTCAGGGCAGCGCGGCCTCGATCGAGTGGAGCAGCTTGCGCAGGATCGCGTTGCAACGCTGCCGGTCCGCCTGCGAAAGGCTGCCCATCAGGCGCTGTTCCGTCGCAGTAAAGGCGGCCATGGTCCGCCCGGCCAGCGCGATGCCGTCGTGCGTGAGTTCGACGAGCAGCGAGCGCTGGTCGCTGGCATGCGAGACGCGGCGGATCAGGCCGCGCTGCTCCAGCCGCCGCGCCAGCCCGGTCAGCCCGCCCGAGGTCACCGGCACATAGCGCCCGGCGAGGTCGGTCGGCGCCGCGCGATAGGGCGCGCCGATGCGCATCAGGCCCGCCAGCAGACGAAACTCATTATCGGATAGCCCCGACGCCTTGAGCACCGCTGCCGTCTCCGCGCGCAACCGATCATCGATCCGCGCGACCCGCGCCGCAATCGCCCGCACATCGGCATCCAGCGCCGGAATGACGGCCTGCCACTCCCCGACAAGCGCATCCACTGCCGCATCCAGCCGATGCGCCTCACTCTCCGCGCGCAGGTGTGCGAGGCTCTGTGAGGAGGGTGTCGAGTCTGGTCCTGTCGAGCGCGGGCGGGAGGTCATCGGCGCTTTATAAGCGTTCGTAGCGGCTCAGTCCGCAGGATTATGCTTGGCGAGGAAATCCTCCATCGCGCGGAGGAGCGTCAACCGATCCGCTTCGCGCGTGAAATAGTGGTCTGCCAGCGGGACGGAGACGAATTCGACCTGTTTGCCCGCGCTGGTCATGGCAGAATGCATTCGTGCTGACTGGGCGTGATCCACCGTCACGTCCTTCTTCCCGTGGATCAGCAATAAGGGCGTTTTGATCTTATCGACGGCGTAAACCGGCGAGATGCCCCTGAAGTCCGCAGACATCCTCTGCCACTGACCCCGATAAAGTCTGGTACGCAACTTGCCGCCGAAGTCGTTGACCTCCTTTCGGACGTTCGAGACCCCGTTGATGGAAATAGCGCAGCGATAAAAGTCCGGATCTTTTGCGATGCCCCACATGGCCGCATAGCCGCCATAAGAGGCGCCTACGATGCACACACGCTTGGGGTCGGCAATGCCCTCCTTGACGGCCCAGAGCACGCCGTCGGTCACATCATCCTGCATCGCGAGGCCCATCTGGCCCTCGCCGGCTTTCTCAAACGCATCGCCATAGCCGGTCGATCCGCGAAAATTCGGTTGCAGGACGGCATAGCCCCGCTCGGCCAGAAATTGGACCCAATAGTCATAGGTCAGCGTGTCGTGCGCCCAGGGGCCGCCGTGGGGCATCACGATGAACGGCAGGTTCGTGCCCGCTTTTCCCCGCGGCATGGTGAGCACGCCTTCGATTTCCAGCCCGTCGCGCGCCTTGTATTGGACGTAGCGGGAGCGCGCGAGCCTTTTGGTCCCGATGCGGCTGTTCATCTCCGCGAGCTTCGCCAGATTGCCGTTGTCGGGGTCGAAATAATATAGCAGCCCGGGATTGTCGGGCGTGCCGAAGCGCACAAGCATCTTTTTGCGGTCGGCGCTCATGCTGAGGATTTCGACATCCGTGTCCGGCGCGGCCTGCTGCAGCTTCTCCTGATAGGCCTTCAGTTGAGCATCGAACCAATGAAAGGGGGCGTCGTCACTGGTTGTCCGCACGCCGAGCAGGCTGGAATCGTCTGGAGCGAGGATCACGTCGTCCACGGCTTCCCTGTCGAAGATGGTGCGCAGGGTCTTGCCGGTGCTCAGGTCCACCTCGAAGACACCGCGATGACCGGCGTCGCCGGCTTTCAGCACATAGCCATTGTCGCTGCCGGGCACAAAATAGAAAGGCACGGTGAGGTCTTCGTCCGCGCCCAGATTGGCCGTGTCGATCGTGCGAAGCACGTCGTTCTTCTCCGCGCGATAGAGGAGGCGCGAATGGACTGTCAGATCATTATAACTGATAGCCATACGCACGCGGCCCTGAGAATCCGCTCCCCAGTCGAACACATCGGTCCGGCCTTTTTCCACGACCACCCTGCGGCCGTTCGCCACGTTCAGCCGATAGACGGACGGCCAAAAGCCGGGATAATTGGTGTAGATGCTGTCCTGGGCCGCAACCAGGATCTCGGTTCTGCCGTCGGTCGGGGCCCAGATGACGCTGGCTGCATCCTGGCCGCCGGAATCCCACATGAGATAGGTGATCTTTCCTGTTGTCCGGTTGACGGAAAGCAGACGTGAGACATACCAATCACTGCCTTCGACCGGCGCGAGCGCGTAAACGCCGACTAGGATGTGGTCGTTGCCGACCCAGCGTATCCACGCCACTTCCGTCAGATCCGGCACAGCGAAGCGCAGCATGTTGGCGCGATCGCCAGCGACCGGCAGGATCGTGATCATCTGGCCGCCGTTCACCGCGAACAGTCCGGCGATATGCGTTCCATCGGGGGAAAGCGTCGCCTTCTCCACGAACGGCAGGGCGGCGAATGCTTCGGTTGGTAGTGGCGCACGAGCGGCAGCAGGCGCATTTTCGGTGGACCCCGCCGCTATTTGCGGTGACAGGATCAGTAACAATGCTGCTGCGATGATCGCATATGCTGCGGCGCGGAACCCCGAGCCGGATGTGCTCCCCATGATGTCCCCCACGAACCACGAGCCATCGTTGGCCCCCAAGGTCCAGCTAAGTAATCGTGGTGCGACGGGCAACCGTCAAATGCGGCTTCGTGACGTCAGGCCGAAATTGCGAGAGCGGGGATCGCGCTCGCCTTCCACCCCGCCAGCGCCTCGCGCGCCCGGTCGGTGTAGGCCTGTTTGCGCTGCTTCTTGCGCACGCTCTCGTCCTCGATGGGCGGGAAGAGGCCGAAGTTGACGTTCATCGGCTGGTAGCTCTCCGCATCGGCGCCGCCGGTGATGTGGCCGAGCAGGGCGCCCAGCGCCGTCTGGGGCGGGGGGAGAGGCATGTCGCGTCCGCCCAAGTCCGCCGCGCAGAACAGGCCAGCGAGCAGGCCGACGGCGGCGCTTTCCACATAGCCCTCGCAGCCGGTGATCTGCCCGGCGAAGCGGACATGCGGCATGGCACGCAGGCGCAGGCGATCGTCCAGCAGGTCCGGGCTCTTGATGAAGGTGTTGCGATGCAGTCCGCCCAGCCGCGCGAACTGTGCGTTCTCAAGCGCGGGAATCGTCCTGAACAGAGCGACTTGCGCCTCATATTTGAGTTTCGTCTGGAAGCCGACCATGTTCCACAGTGTGCCTAGCGCATTGTCCTGCCGCAGCTGCACGACGGCATAGGGCCAGCGGCCCGTGCGGGGATTATCGAGACCGACCGGCTTCATCGGCCCGTGGCGCAGCGTCTCCCGCCCGCGCTCGGCCATCACCTCAATCGGCATACAGCCATCGAAGTAAGGCGTGTCCTTCTCCCACTGCTTGAACTCGGTCTTGGGACCATCGAGCAGACCCTGGACGAAGGCGTCGTACTGATCCTTGTCCATGGGGCAGTTGATATAATCCTTGCCGTCGCCGTCGGGCGAGCCCTTGTCCCAGCGGCTCGCTTTCCACGCGATCGACATGTCGATGCTGTCGCCATGGACGATGGGCGCGATCGCGTCGAAGAAGGCGAGTTGGTCCTTGCCGGTCGTCCGCGCGATCGCCTCGGCCAAGGGCGCGGCGGTGAGCGGGCCGGTGGCAATGATCGTCGGGCCCTCCGCCGGAATGCCATCAACGCGCTCGCGCACCAGCTCGATCAGCGGATGCGCTTCGATGGCAGCGGTCACGCCCTGTGCGAAGATGTCGCGGTCCACCGCCAGCGCGGAGCCCGCCGGCAGCTTGCACTTGTCCGCCTGCGCCATGATCAGCGAACCGAGGGCGCGCATTTCCTGATGAAGCAGGCCGACGGCATTGCTGTTGGCATCGTCCGAACGGAAGCTGTTGGAGCAGACCATCTCGGCCAGCGCATCGGTTTCGTGAGCGGGCGTCTGCTCTCCGCTGCCCCGCATCTCGGAGAGGCGCACGCACACGCCGGCCTGGGCGAGCTGCCACGCCGCCTCGCTGCCGGCAAGGCCGCCGCCGATGATGTGCACCTGATGGGTCATGGTTCTTCAAATCCTGCCGGGAATGCGTGTTTCCCGTCCGCCCCTAGCCGCAGCTTGCTGTGACCGGCAACCGCGCTCATCGGGATCGGGCCATAGACGTGCGGGAACAGAGCGCCGCCGCGCGAGACTTCCCAGCGCACGGTGTCGCCCAGCGGCGGCAGATCGACCATGACGAGGATGGCCGGATCGATATCGGCAAACCATTTGGCTGCCGTTTCCCGCACCTGTTCGCGGGCGGAAAGGTGGATGTAGCCATCGGCCAGATCGACCGGCGCGCCGGTAAAAACACCTGAGTCGCGCCATGCCGACCATTCCTCGGGGCGCAACAGCTTGAAGGCGAAGAGTTCTGTCATGAAACGACGCTACGGCATGGGCGGGGCGCCGTCCAGCGCTTGCCTTGGGGCGCGAAATCCGGGCATTCCCACCGGTGAATCGATTGAAACAGAATGGGATATGCTCTTCATGTCGAGCGACGCCACGCCCATGTCCATGCTCACCGCAGGGCTTATCCGCCTACTCGATGTCGAGCCGGCGGGAGAGCCCGGGCATTTCCTCGGCCATCGCAAGCCCGGCGGGGCAGGGCGCGTCTACGGCGGGCAGGTGGTCGGCCAGGCGCTGGCGGCCGCGGCCAAGACGGTGGCGGCGGACCGGCCCGTGCATTCGCTGCATTGCTATTTCATGCGCCCGGGCAGTGAGGACTATCCCATCGACTATCAGGTGGACGCGGACATGGATGGCCGCGCCTTCTCAAACCGGCGGATCGTGGCCTGGCAGCAGGAGAAGCCGATCTTCAACATGATCGCGTCCTTCCATAAGGCCGAACGTGGCCCGGCGCACCAGAGCGACATGCCGCCGGTGCCGGACCCCGATGATCTCAAGGATCTCGGCGATCTCATCGAGCAGCATGAACTCCCGGCCGGCCCGGTGCTGCGCTGGATCGCCGGGCGCAACAGCCCGGTGCGCTTCCGTCCGGTGGGAGATATCCAATCCGGCATCATCAAGACGCACGATGCCGCCCCGCAGCTATGCTGGATGCGCGTGGGGGAGGGGCCGTTCGGCCTTGAGCAGCCCATGCAGCGGGCGATGCTTGGGTTCATGAGCGACATGCTGTTGCTTGCGACGGCCTACCGGCCGCACGGCCTGCACATCGGTAGCCCCGGCGTGGCCAGTGCCAGCATCGATCACAGCGTCTGGTTCCACGACGATGTGGAGTGCGGTGACTGGCTGCTTTACGTCACGGACAGTCCCTGGGCGGGGCATGGACGGGGCTTCGCGCGCGGGCATTTTTACGCGCGGAACGGTCGTCTGGTGGCCAGCGTGGCGCAGGAAGGGCTGATCCGCTTCCGCGAGGCCGAGTGATGCGCGCGCCTTTCGACTGTCGGCCCCCAATATTCCATGTCATCAGGACATCCGTTGCGTTCGAGCCGCGCTGACGGCAAAGTTCATCGCACGAAAGCAACATTGATCCGGGCCCGACAAAGGCACACCCCGGGCGGAACGGAGGAGTGGATGACCAGAATTCGGGCTGATCGGCCCTCTGTGACGATCAACTATGTGGCGCGCACAAGCGAACGGCCGCGTTATTATGCGAACGATCACAGCCGGGACACGGTGGTGATCGAGGAGCACGGCATGGCCGCCAGCGATGGACGGCATGAGGTGCTGGGCCTCGACACGGCGGGCGTGGCGCTGGTTGAGGCGCCCACGGCGGTCACCGACTTTGCCGACAAGGCCAATTTCCCAGCTTATGCCAAGGAGATCGAAGCGCTGCTGCTGCGCGAGACGGGGGCGGATGTGGTGATCGTCACCGGGCCGCCGATCCTGCGCTTTTCGGAACGCTCCGGCAAGGCCGGCAGCAGCGATAACAGCCATCCCGCGCGCTTCGCCCATGTCGATGTCAGCGACGCGACGGCGCGCGGTTTTTCGGCGCAGCGTCAGCCGGCCGGGGAGGGCATTGCCCGCGCCGCGCACTATAATGTCTGGCGCGTGCTTTCGCCCGCCCCGCAGGATGTGCCGCTGGCGATCTGCGATGCGCGGTCGGTCACCGGGGAAGAACTGCTGCTGGCGGATGCAATTTTCGACAGTCCCTCGGGCGACTGGAGCTTCGAGGGCTATGTCGTCGCGCACGACCCGGCACATCGCTGGCTATGGTTTCCCGATATGACGACGGACGAGGCGATCATCTTCAAGACGCATGACAGCCGCGCAGGCGTCGCGCGCTGCGTGCCGCACGTCGCGTTCGATGATCCGCTGTGCGATGACGAGGCGCCGCCGCGCATCAGCGTCGAGGCGCGCGCCATTGCCTATTGGCGAGAGGGCGGAGATCGCGGTAAAGGTAAATTACCGTAAACCAAAATTATCCCGATGGCTGACCGTATCATCATCAGCTCTTAACCTTGTTCGGGTTAGGCGCAGGTCAAAGAGCTGAGAGTTCCAATGGCGACGAATGCACCTGTGATTACCGAAAAGAAAACCCGTTTCGAGCTGCTGAACTGGTTGATGGCCAACCCTGTTCTGGGGGCGGGTATTCTCGCGGTGCTCGTTCCGACGCTGTTGCTCGTGGCAAGGGAAAGCTGGTCGACGGAGCAGGGCGCGCATGGTCCCATCGTGCTGGCCACCGGCCTGTGGCTGCTGTGGCGGGAATGGCAGAACGCCGCGGTCGTCGCGCGCCCGGCGCCAGGACTTCCGATTTCCATCGCCTTCGCGATTCTCCTGCCGCTCTACTTCGTCTCGCGGGTCAGCAACATTGTCGAGACAGAGGGCTTTCTCATGTATGGCCTGGTCGTTGCGGCGCTGTTCAGCGCCATCGGCTGGGAGGCGCTCAAGCGGCTCTGGTTCCCGCTCATCTACCTGCTGTTCGTGCTGCCGCCGCCTGAGACGCTGGTGGCCATGGTCACCAATCCGCTCAAGATCATGCTGTCCGAATCCGCCGTCGGCTTCCTGTATCTGGTCGGTTATCCGGTCGCCTCGTCGGGCGTTACCATTCAGGTGGGCCAGTATCAGCTGCTTGTCGCGGAGGCCTGCGCGGGCCTCAACTCGCTCATCTCGCTCTCCGCCATCTCGCTATTCTACGTCTATCTGCGTCACCACGCGAATGTGCGCTATGCGCTGCTGATGATCGTGGCGATCGTGCCGGTCGCCGTGTTCGCCAATTTCGTCCGGATCGTGCTGCTTGTGCTGCTGACCTATCACGGCGGCGAGGCAGCGGCGCAGGGCTTCCTGCATGATTTCGCCGGGCTGACCATGTTCATGACCGCGCTGATCACCATCTTCGCGATCGATCATCTCTTCGGGCTGCTGTTCCCGCGCCTGAAGGGCAGCAAAAGCGACCCCGTCGCGAAGCCAGCGGCTGAGCCCGCCCAGCCTTAAGGCCGGGCGCGGCGTGCCTCAGCTGCGCTGCTGGGCGATCAGAGTGGACATGTCGTCCAGGATCGCCAGCCTCTCCTTTTTTAGGTCCTCCAGATGCTCGTCGCAGGCCGGCTCGATGTCGGTTTCGATCCGGTAGATCTGGCGCGTGAGCAGGTGGTGGCGCTCGGCAAGCGTGCGGAAATGCGCGTTGTGGAGCTTCAGGGCGTGAAGCACCTCATGGTCATGCGGGAACAGGTCGTCGAGCGTTTCGCGGGTATCAAGGGTCATGTTGCTCTCCTGGGCCTTATCCGGCTGGCAATGATCCGATCGTGCCGGGCGGAATGATAGCGCGCCTTGCGCAAGATCAATTCATCGCCCACCCCTGGCGCATGGGCGGCGGGATTGCCCGCGCCCCTTGCCGTTGCGCGTCAACACGGCTAGAGGGCGCACCGGCTCTTTCCATCCTTGAAATAGACAGGCGCGACCCATGAAGATCAGCGGCGTGGATATTCGTCCCGGCAACAATATCGAATATGAAGGCGGCCTGTGGCGCGCCGTGAAGATCCAGCACACCCAGCCCGGCAAGGGCGGCGCCTATATGCAGGTGGAGCTGAAGAACCTGATCGACGGGCGCAAGAACAATGTGCGCTTCCGCTCTGCCGAGACGGTCGAGCGCATCCGCCTCGACACCAAGGATTTCCAGTATCTCTATGCCGAGGGCGACATGCTCGTCTTCATGGACACTGAGACCTATGAGCAGATCAACCTGCCCAACGATCTCGTGGGTGATGCCGCAGCGTTCCTGCAGGACGGTATGATGGTCATGCTCGAAATGTATGAAGAGCGCCCGATCAGCGTGCAACTGCCCGAGACGGTCGAGGCGACCGTGGTCGAGGCGGACGCCGTCGTGAAGGGGCAGACCGCATCGGCCAGCTACAAGCCGGCGATTCTCGACAATGGCGTGCGCGTGATGGTGCCGCCGCACATCACCACCGGCACCCGGATCATCGTCGACGTGTATGAGCGCGAATATGTGAAGCGGGCCGACTGATGCGGGCTCTCCGCCTCGTCGCCGGGTCCGCGCTGGCCCTGTCCCTTGCCTGGTCCGCGCCGCTGCTGGCGCAGGCCAAGCCGGCCAAGCCTGCGGGGCAGCCCAGCGAAGCCCAGCTTCAGCACGCGGCGGAGAATTTCCGCATCATGGTCAGCGGTCTGCAGTCCGACAAGATTCCGCAGCCGGTGAAGAGCATTCTCTTCACCTGCGCCTACGGGAATCCGTTCAGCAAGATCAGCGAGAATACCGACAAGCTGATGACCGAGAAGAAGCTGGACCGCAAAAATCCGACCCAGGTGCTCAGCGCCATGGCGGCCGTTTGCGGTTTGCGGCCCGAGATGGTCGCACCGCCCAAGAAGTGATTTCATTCCCTGACCGGCCGCTCTTCCGCGCCGGAGGAGACAGATTGACATGGTATCCCATTCCGGCCTGCTGACGGTCATCGAGCGCGCGGCCCGCAAGGTGGCTCCGCAACTGCGGCGCGACTTCGGCGAGGTTCAGCATCTTCAGGTCAGCCGCAAGGGACCGGCCGACTTCGTGACTGTCGCCGACAAGAAGGCGGAGGACACGCTGGTCGCCGAACTGAGCAAGGCGCGGCCGGACTGGGGCTTCCTGCTCGAGGAAGGCGGCGAGATCGCCGGCGATCCCATGAAGCCGCGCTGGGTGATCGATCCGCTCGATGGCACCACCAACTTCCTCCACGGCATCCCGCATTTCGCCATTTCCATCGCCGTGCAGGAGCCGCATCGCTCCGGGCAGGGCTGGGGTGAAGTGACCACGGGCATGATCTATCAGCCGATCACTGACGAGAGCTATTGGGCGGAGAAATCCCGCGGCGCCTGGCGGCATGACCAGCGCTTGCGCGTCTCCGCACGCCGCGATCTGACCGAGGCGCTGATCGCTACCGGCATTCCGTTCATCGGCCATGGCGATTTTACCGAATGGAGCCGCATCTTCGGCGCCATCGCACCCTCGGTTGCGGGCATCCGCCGCTATGGCTCGGCCGCGCTCGATCTCGCCTGGGTGGCGTCCGGGCGCTATGACGGCTTCTGGGAGAGCGGCCTCTCGGCATGGGACGTGCAGGCCGGCATTCTTCTGGTGCGCGAGGCCGGCGGTTTCGTCACCGATTTCCGGGGTGGCGCCGAGCCCGTAGAGCGTCGCCAGGTGCTGGCCGCCAATGACGTGCTCCACAGCAAGCTCCACAAGCTGCTCGCCGGAGCGCTACGCAACATGTGATGCGGAACGGTCCGGCGCCGGCGACTATCGCTGCCGCCATTTACCGGCCAACAAAAAAGGGCGCCCGCTGCTCGCCATTCGGCCAGCAGGGGCGCCCTTTTTGCTTCTGGACGGCGCGTCAGCCTTCGACGGCCTCGCTGTTGAGCTGGATATAATTGGCCAGGCCCATGCGCTCGATCATCTCGAACTGCGTCTCCAGCTTGTCGACATGGTCTTCCTCGCTGTCGAGGATATGCTGGAACAGGTCGCGGCTGACATAATCGCGCACGCTCTCGCAATGCTGGATGGCGTCGCGCAGCAGCGGGATCGCTTCCAGTTCGGTATCCAGGTCGGCCTTGAGCACTTCCTCGACCGTGCTGCCGATGCGCAGGCGCCCGAGCAGCTGGAAGTTGGGCAAGCCATCGAGAAACAAGATGCGCTCCGCCAGCTTGTCGGCGTGCTTCATCTCGTCGATCGATTCCTCATATTCGAACTTGGCGAGCTTCGAGATGCCCCAATGATCGAGAAGACGGTAGTGGAGGAAATACTGGTTGATGGCCGTCAGCTCGTTCTTGAGCGCGCCATTGAGAAATTCGATGACCTTTTCGTCACCCTTCATGTTCTGTCTCCATGTCGTCAGTCGATGGAGCGGAACTAGCAGCAAAGCGGCAATAATTCACGCGAGAACGTCTCGCAACCATGGGTGCGATAGGTTCTTAATAGCGGTGCACTTCTTCGCTAATGCCAATGATAGTCAGGAATGGGGCTTGTCTGGTCGGGTTAGGCCGTTGCCCAGGTGCCGGTCTGGCTCGGTGCATTGAGGCTGCGGCTGCAGCGCGACCGGCAGGAGGATTGCTCTTCCACCATCACATCTTCCGCATGATCGAGGCAGATGCGACATTGCGGCGTTTTGCCAAGCGCCCGGTAGGCGCTTTCGGGACACGTCACACCCTGGCGAGCAACGCTGCGCAGTTCCTGTTCCGTGATCGCATTA
Source organism: Sphingobium sp. B11D3B (assembly GCF_025961735.1). NCBI lineage: Bacteria > Pseudomonadati > Pseudomonadota > Alphaproteobacteria > Sphingomonadales > Sphingobiaceae > Sphingobium > Sphingobium sp. B11D3B. The sequence goes on from NZ_JAOQOF010000001.1 coordinate 671,173, forward strand.
CAGATACAGACAAGCATGATTCGTTGATAGTGTTGTTGCGAGGCATTTGCAATCTCCGACGTGATCGGATGCGACGAATGGTTGGGCATCCGGCCGGTCTGAGCCCATAGGGGAGGGGCTGACGCTCGGCTGATTTGTTGCGAATCATTCTCAGCCCGTCCAAGGGTTGCCTCGCAGGTGCAGCAGTCCTAAAGCGCCCCCATCAAAGGCTATTAAGCCTAGGGGATTCAAGTGGTCGATCTGTCGCAATATCTGCCGATCCTGCTGTTTCTGGTTGTCGCATTGGGCTTGTCGTGCGCGTTCGTGTTCCTGCCCATGGCCGTCGGCCGGCTGACGGGATCGCACAAGCCGGACCCGGAAAAGCTGAGCGAATATGAATGCGGCTTTCCCGCATTTGAGGATCCGCGCAGTCAGTTCGACGTGCGCTTCTACCTCGTCGCGATCCTGTTCATCATCTTCGATCTGGAAGCAGCGTTTCTCTTCCCCTGGTCGGTGAGTCTGGCTGAGATCGGCTGGGCCGGCTGGGGCGCGATGATGATCTTCATTTTCGAGCTGGTGCTCGGCCTCGTCTATGCCTGGAAGAAGGGAGCACTCGATTGGGAGTAGAACTTGAACGGCCGGGCACGCTGGGCGCTCCGCTGATCGGGGTTCCGCCTGCCACGCAGCCAGATCCCGAATTCTTCAAGGCGCTCTCGACCGAGGTGAGCGATAAGGGCTTTCTCGTCACGTCGACGGAAGACCTGTTCAACTGGGCGCGTACCGGCTCGCTCTGGTGGATGACCTTCGGCCTCGCCTGCTGCGCGGTCGAGATGATCCATGTGAATATGCCGCGCTACGACATGGAGCGCTTCGGCGCTGCCCCGCGCGCGTCTCCGCGCCAGAGCGACGTGATGATCGTCGCCGGCACGCTGTGCAACAAGATGGCTCCGGCGCTGCGGAAGGTTTATGACCAGATGAGCGAGCCGAAATACGTCATTTCGATGGGCTCGTGCGCCAATGGCGGCGGCTATTATCATTACAGCTACAGCGTCGTGCGCGGCTGCGACCGGATCGTGCCCGTGGACATCTACGTCCCCGGCTGCCCGCCGACCGCCGAAGCACTGCTTTATGGCATCATGCAGCTCCAGCGGAAAATCCGCCGGGTCGGCACGATAGAGCGTTGAGGGGGCGGATATGGTGACAGCCGTTCATTCCGCACCGCGGGTCGAGCCGATCGAGGGTCTGGCCGATGCCATTCGCGCCGCGCTGGGCGATGCCGTGCTGGCGATCAAGGATGCGCATTTCGAGCTGAGCGTGGGCGTGCAGCGCGAGGCGCTGGCCGAAGCGTTGCAGCTTCTGCGCGATCGCTTCGACTATCAGCAGCTCATGGAGATCGCCGGGGTCGACTATCCCGAGCGAGCCGAGCGCTTCGAGGTCTGCTATCATCTGCTCTCGGTGACCAAGAACCATCGCTTGCGCGTCAAGGTGCGCACCGATGAGGATCATGCGGTGCCGACCGTCACGCATCTCTGGCCGGTTGCCGGCTGGCTCGAGCGCGAAGTGTTCGACATGTATGGCGTGCTGTTCGAGGGCAACACGGACCTGCGCCGCATCCTCACCGATTATGGCTTCAAGGGCTATCCGTTCCGCAAGGACTTCCCGCTCACCGGCTATGTCGAGCTGCGCTACTCGGAAGAGCAGAAGCGGGTGGTTTATGAGCCTGTGAAGCTGGCGCAGGACTTCCGCAGCTTCGACTTCATGAGCCCGTGGGAAGGCGCGCAATATGTGCTGCCAGGCGACGAGAAGGCCAAGGGCGAGGCGCCGGGTGCGCCCACGCCGCCACCTCCTCCGCCGCCACCCCCGCCAGCATCCGCTTCCCCGGACGCCAAGACGCCCAAGACGACGGACGAGCCTGCGGATACCGGCGCCGGTGCGCCGGCCGATAAGGCTGCGACCAAGCAGGCCCGTGCGCCGCGTGCCAAGAAGGCGGAGGTTGCGTCTGCGCCGGTGGAAGACACGCCCCCGGTGGAAAACAAGCCGAAGCGTACGCGCAAGCCCAAGACGCCCGAGGGTGACGCCTGATGTCCGAATATCTCGACAAGCTGGAGCATCTTGTTGACGACGCCGATCCGGCGCTCGGCGACACCGCGATCCAGAACTACACGATCAACTTCGGTCCGCAGCATCCCGCTGCCCACGGCGTGCTGCGTCTGGTCATGGAGCTCGAGGGCGAGATCGTGGAGCGCTGCGATCCGCATGTCGGCCTGCTGCATCGCGGCACCGAGAAGCTGATCGAATACAAGACCTATTTGCAGGCGCTGCCCTATTTCGACCGGCTGGACTATTGCTCGCCGCTCGGCATGGAGCACAGCTATGTGCTGGCCATCGAAAAGCTGCTGAACCTCGAAGTCCCGCTGCGTGCGCAGTATCTGCGCGTGTTCTTTGCGGAGCTGACGCGGATCAGCAACCACATGCTGAACCTTGGCTCCCACGTCATGGACGTCGGCGCGATGACGCCGAACCTGTGGATGTTCGAGATCCGCGAGGATTGCCTCAACTTCTTCGAGCGCGCCTCCGGCGCGCGCATGCACTCGGCCTATTTCCGTCCGGGTGGCGTTCATCAGGACGTGCCGCTCAAGCTGCTCGCCGATATTGGCGACTGGCTCGATACGCGCCTGCCGCGTCTTTTCGAGGATGCGATCAGTCTGGTGGCGGACAACCGCATCTTCAAGCAGCGCAATGTCGACATCGCGGTCTGCTCCAAGGAAGACGCGCTGCGCTGGGGCTTCTCCGGTCCGATGCTCCGTGGCTCGGGCATTCCGTGGGATATCCGCAAAGCGCAACCCTACGATGTCTATGATCGCATGGAGTTCGACGTGCCCGTCGGCACCAACTTCGACTGCTACGACCGGTTCATGGTGCGCGTGGAGGAGGTCCGCCAGTCGGCGCGGATCATGAAGCAGTGCTTGAACGAGATGCCGGATGGCCCGGTCGCTTCGCTCGATCGCAAGGTCGTGCCGCCCAAGCGCGGCGAGATGAAGCAGTCGATGGAAGCACTCATCCACCACTTCAAGCTCTATACCGAGGGCTTCCACGTGCCCGAGGGCGAAGTATACGTGGCGACCGAAAGCCCCAAGGGTGAGTTCGGCGTCTATCTGGTGAGCGACGGGACCAACAAGCCCTATCGCTGCAAGATCCGTCCGACCGCGTTCAGCCATCTGCAGGCGATGGACTTCCTGATGAAGGGCCACATGCTGGCCGACACCACCGCCGTGCTCGGCGCGATGGATATCGTGTTCGGGGAGTGCGACCGGTGAGCGTTGCAACCATGCTGTCCGCCGACGAGCGCATCGCCATCACCCGCGAAATGATCGCGCGCTACAATCGTCAGGATGCCGACGCCTATGTCGAGTTGATGACGGACGAGGCCTGCGAGGCGAATTATCGCGGTGCGGTCGTGCGCGAAGGCAAGGAAGGGACCCGCTCGGGCCTCGCCGCCGCTTTCGCCAAATGGCCGCAGAACCATGCGGAGATCGTCGAGGCGCAGGCCATCGGCAATTATGTGCTGATGCGCGAGCATGTCACGCGCGGCCCGGCCAGCGATGGCTCGGAGCTGGTCGAGCCGTTCGACGTGATCGCTGTCTATTCATTCGAGGGCGACAAGGTGTCGCGCGTGGAGTTCATTCGATGAGGGGCGACGCAACACCCGTCTGGTTGCATATCCTGGTGCTGAGCCTTGCCGGCATGGTGTTGATCGTGCTGGACCGCATGGCCGATGTTCCCGATGGCGTGGTCGCCGGGCTGGCATGCGCCACGGTCTATTTCTGGCTGACCTTCGGCGCGCCGGCCTACAGCAAGCGGATCCGCGAGAATGGCTGACGCACCCCAGATCCCCGATGAAGCCGAAGTCCGCGCCCGCTGGGGCGGCTTTGCCTGGACGCCGGAAAATGCCGAGCAGGCCAGGAAGGTCATCGCGCGTTATCCCGATGGCCGCCAGCAGTCGGCAGTGATGCCGCTGCTCGATCTCGCCCAGCGGCAGGTCGGTGCGGAGACGAACACGCAAGGCTGGCTGCCGATCCCGGTGATCGAATATGTCGCCGCCCAGCTCGATATGCCGTTCATGCGCGCCTATGAGGTCGCGACCTTCTACACCATGTACAATCTGGCGCCGGTCGGCCGGTTCCATGTGCAGGTGTGCGGCACGACGCCGTGCATGCTGCGCGGAAGCGACGATGTGCTGGACGCCTGCACCAAGCGCGGCCTCAAGAAGGGCACGACCACCGCGGACGGCCTGTTCACGCTGACCGAGGTCGAGTGCCTCGGCGCCTGCGCCAATGCGCCGATGGTGCAGATCAACGACGACAATTACGAAGACCTGACCTTCGCGAGCATGACGGCGATCCTCGACGATCTCGCGGCCGGCAAGCAGCCCAAGATTGGCCCGCAGATCGACCGCCAGACCAGCGCGCCCGAGGGCGGGCCGACTGCGACGAAGGCGATGGTCACCGAGAATCATGATTATCGGGGGGAATGGTAATGGCTGCTGTTTCTGACCTCCCGTTCGTGTCGAGCGAAGTCGAGACACGTCGTGCCCAGCGCTTCTCGACTTCGCTCGAAGCGAACGGATTTGGAGGGATCGCATGAGCGAGACCGCACCCGCGCCCTTTGTCGGCCCGCTGGAAGACAAGGACCGCATCTTCACCAACGTCCATGGCTATCAGGACTGGCGCATCGACGCCGCCATGAAGCGGGGCGATTGGGACAATACTAAGAAGCTGCTTGAAATCGGGCAGGATGGCATCATCGACATCATGAAGGCCTCGGGCCTGCGTGGTCGCGGTGGCGCCGGCTTCCCGACCGGCATGAAGTGGAGCTTCATGCCCAAGGAAAGCAAGGACGGGCGTCCGAGCTTCCTGGTCATCAATGCGGACGAGTCCGAGCCGGGCTCGTGCAAGGACCGCGAGATCATCCGCCACGATCCGCACAAGCTGATCGAGGGCGCGCTCGTCGCCGGCTTCGCGATGCGCGCGCGGGCGGCCTATATCTACATCCGTGGCGAGTTCATCTACGAAGCGAAGGTGCTCTTCGCGGCGGTGGAAGAGGCTTATGCCAAGGGCTTCCTCGGCAAGAATGCCTGCGGCTCGGGCTATGATTTCGACGTGTTCGTGCATCGCGGGGCAGGGGCCTATATCTGCGGCGAGGAAACCGCGCAGATCGAGAGCCTCGAGGGCAAGAAGGGCCAGCCCCGCCTCAAGCCGCCATTCCCGGCGGGCGCGGGCCTCTATGGCTGCCCGACCACGGTCAACAATGTCGAGAGCATCGCGGTTGCGCCCACGATCCTGCGGCGCGGCGCCGGCTGGTTCTCCAGCTTCGGTCGCGAGAACAATCGCGGCACCAAGCTCTTCCAGATCAGCGGCCATGTGAACAAGCCGTGCGTGATCGAGGAGAGCATGAGCATCCCGTTCCGCGAGCTGATCGATCGCCATTGCGGCGGCATTCGCGGCGGCTGGGATAACCTCCTCGCGGTCATCCCCGGCGGCTCTTCGGTGCCCCTGGTGCCGGCCGCCGAGATCATGGACGCGCCGATGGATTTCGATGGCCTGCGCGCGCTCGGCTCCGGCCTCGGCACGGCAGCGGTCATTGTCATGGACAAGTCGACCGACATCGTGCGGGCGATCGCGCGGCTCAGCTACTTCTACAAGCATGAGAGCTGCGGCCAGTGCACGCCGTGCCGCGAAGGCACCGGCTGGATGTGGCGCGTGATGGAGCGGCTTGTGCGCGGCGATGCCGAGGTGGAAGAGATCGACATGCTCTTCCAGGTCACCAAGCAGGTCGAAGGCCACACCATCTGCGCGCTCGGCGACGCAGCCGCCTGGCCGATCCAGGGCCTCATTCGCCATTTCCGCCCCGAGATCGAGCGCCGCATCGCGGCCAAGCGCGGCGGCGCCCCTGTGCTGGAGGCAGCGGAGTGATGGACGCGCGCTTTCTTCGGCTAATCGTGCCAGTTGGCGTTCTGATAGCCGCTACATCTGGCAATGCCGCGGAGCCTGATAGCAAGGGGCGGCCACCAGCGGAGCCTCTTCCTGCCGGGTCGATGTACCGACACGCAGAAAACTCTATTACGGCGCGTGAACTCGCTACGGCGCTCGTCCGCAAGCGGTTTGCAAAGTGCGTGTACGGCTATCGCGCGGCAGAAATCGACGCCTATCTGATAAGCCCGGACTATGAGGGCGGATGGGCAAAGCTCGCGGGTGCGCGTAAAGGAAAGCCGGCATCGTCATCTTCAGTATTCACGACATGCCTGGAACGAGAAGCCGGTCTGGGCGATATGACGGCGCAGGTCAGCATACCGAGCTTTCGTTTGTTGATGGCAGAAGAAGCTTATCTCTCTCGCTTCGAAGGCGCTCCCCGCCCGCCGACCGACGCTGTCGAGGTGTTGTCAAGGGAGCCCCTGACTGTCGGATCCGTTCCGGAAGCAAGTGTCGTTCTGGCTGCCGTCGCCGACTGCCTAGTTTACCACGATTTAGCTGGAGCTGACGCGTTGGTGCGGACGGTGTCGGACTCGCCGGAGGAGCGGGCAGGCGCTGTTTCTCTCGCGGCGGCTGTTGGCGGTTGTTTGCCCCCGGATCAAACTTTGAAGCTCAACGTAACGATGATTCGATCGCTTGCCGTCGAAGGCCTTTGGGCGCGCTATGCAAGGACTGTTCACTAATGCCTAAACTCAAAGTAGATGGCATCGACATCGAAGTTCCCGCCGGAGCGACCGTGCTTCAGGCGTGCGAGCTGGCCGGCAAGGAAATTCCGCGCTTCTGCTATCATGAGCGCCTTTCCATCGCGGGCAATTGCCGCATGTGCCTTGTCGAGGTGAAGCCCGGGCCGCCCAAGCCGCAGGCGAGCTGCGCGCTGCCGGCCGCTGACGGGCAGGAAATCCGCACCGACAGCGAGATGGTGAAGAAGGCCCGCGAGGGCGTGATGGAGTTCCTGCTCATCAATCACCCGCTCGATTGCCCGATCTGCGATCAGGGCGGCGAGTGCGATCTGCAGGACCAGTCCGTCGCTTATGGGCGTGGCCAATCGCGCTACGACGAGAACAAGCGCGCGGTCACCGAGAAATATATGGGCCCCATCGTCAAGACGGTGATGACCCGCTGCATCCAGTGCACGCGCTGCGTGCGCTTTGCCGAGGAAGTGGCCGGCGTGCCGGAGATCGGCGCGATCTATCGCGGCGAGAACATGCAGATTACCACCTATCTGGAGCATGCCGCCAAGAGCGAGCTATCCGGCAATGTGGTCGATCTTTGCCCGGTCGGCGCGCTGACGTCCAAGCCCTATGCTTTCGAGGCGCGGCCCTGGGAGCTCAAGAAGACGCTCGCCATCGACGTGATGGATGCGGTGGGCACCAATATCCGCATCGACAGCCGTGGCCGCGCCGTGTTGCGCGTGCTGCCGCGCGTCAATGATGACGTGAACGAGGAGTGGGCGAGCGACAAGACCCGCCACGCCGTTGACGGGCTGATGCGCAAGCGGCTGGACAAGCCCTATGTTCGCAAGGACGGTCAGCTCGTCCCCGCGACGTGGGACGAGGCCTTTGCGGCCATCGCTGCCGCGGCGAAAAGCGCCAACGGTTCGGTCGCGGCGATCGCCGGCGATCAGCTCGATTGCGAGACGATGTTCGCCGCGCGTGAGCTTGTCCATGGTCTTGGCGGTTCGCTGCTCGAAGGCCGCCAGGGCGGCCTCGACTATGAGGTTTCCAGCCTCTCGGCGGTGAACTTCAATTCGACGCTCGCCGGCATCGAGACGGCGGACGCGATCCTGCTGGTCGGCACTAATCTGCGTTGGGAAGCGCCGCTGATCAACACGCGCATCCGCAAGGCCATCAAGAAGGGCGCCAAGGTCTGGTCCATCGGGCCGGACGTGGACCTGACCTACAAGGTGATCTCGCTCGGCAACGATGCCGCGCTGCTCGCGAACCTGCCCAAGGACGTGCTTGATGCCTTCGCTGCGGCCGACCGCCCGGCGCTCATCATGGGCGGCGGTGCGCTGGCGGCCGCGGGCGTACACGGCGCCGCACTGGCGGCGGTGAACACGCTCGGTCTGATCAAGCCTGACTGGAACGGCTTCAACGTCGTCCACATGGCTGCCGCACGGATGGGCGGGCTGATGCTTGGCTATGCGGCACAGGGCGGCGTGAAGGCGATCGCGCAGAGCGAGCCCAAGCTGCTGTTCCTGATGGGCGCGGACGATGTGCCGTTCGATCTCTTCGGCAAGAGCTTCAAGGTCTATGTCGGCCACCATGGTGACAAGGGCGCCCATGCGGCGGACGTGATCCTGCCCGGCGCGGCCTACACCGAGAAGGCCGGCACCTATGTGAACACGGAAGGTCGCGTGCAGCGGGGCGACAAGGCCGTGTTCGCGCCGGGCGATGCCCGCGAGGACTGGACGATCCTGCGCGCGCTTTCTGATGTGCTGGGCAAGACGCTGCCGTTCGACAGCTTCGAGGCGCTCCGTGCTGCCATGTATGCCGCCGTCCCGGCGCTGGCACAGGAAGGCCTGGTCGAATTCGGCTGGTCGGCCCCGTCGCTCGCGAGCAATGCGAGCGGCCCGATTAGCCTGCCGATCAAGGACTTCTATCTCACCAACGCCATCTGCCGGGCCAGCCCGACGATGAAGCGCTGCTCGGCGGAACTGGTCATGGGTGAAGAATTCGCGGAGGCCGCGGAATGACCGAGTTTTTCCAGACCTATCTGGGCACGGGCTTCGGCTGGTTCGTCGCCAACCTGATCCTCATCCTGCTCATCGCGCTGCCGCTCATGCTGGCGGTGGCGATGATCATCTATGCCGACCGCAAGATTTGGGCGGCGATGGCGCTGCGCCGCGGTCCCAACGTCGTGGGCCCCTTCGGCCTGCTCCAGTCCTTCGCGGACGGCCTCAAGGTCTTCCTGCAGGAAACGATCATCCCGAGCGCGGCTAACAAGGGGCTGTTCATCCTTGCGCCGATCATCACCTTCACGGTGGCACTGCTGGCCTGGGCGGTCATTCCGTTCGATGCCGGGATGGTGCTGGCGGACATCAATGTCGGCTTGCTCTATATTCTCGCGATCAGCTCGCTCGGCGTTTACGGCGTGGTGATCTCGGGCTGGGCCTCCAACTCGAAATATCCCTTCTTCTCGGCGATGCGCGCCAGTGCGCAGATGATCTCCTATGAGGTCTCGATCGGCTTCGTGCTGATCAGCGTCGTGCTCTGGTCGGGCAGCTTCAATCTCTCGACCATCGTCGAGACGCAGCGCAGCTATTATGGCTTCCTCAACGGCCACGGCTTCAATCCGCTGCTCTTCCCGATGGCGGTGGTGTTCCTCATCTCGTCCATGGCGGAGACGGCGCGCGCGCCCTTCGACCTGACCGAGGCGGAATCCGAGCTCGTCGCCGGCTATCAGACCGAATATTCGTCGATGAGCTTCGCGCTCTTCTGGCTCGGCGAATATGCCAACGTCATCCTGATGTGCCTGCTCAATGCGCTGCTCTTCTGGGGTGGCTATCTGCCGCCGGTGGACTGGGCGCCGCTTTATTATGTGCCGGGTATCATCTGGCTGCTGGCCAAGACCTTCATCTTCTTCTTCATCTTCTCATGGGTGAAGGCGACGGTGCCCCGCTTCCGCTATGACCAGCTCATGCGGTTGGGCTGGAAGGTATTCCTGCCGCTCTCGCTCTTCTTCGTATTCCTCGTGTCCGGGTTCCTGATGTTGACCCGCTATGGAGGCGGCGCATGATTGCGCATCTCGTCAAATCCTTCACTCTCTGGGAGTTTTTGAAGGCGCACGCTTTGACCTTGAAATATTTCTTCAAGCCAAAGGCGACCATCAACTACCCCTATGAGAAGAACCCGATCTCGCCCCGCTTCCGCGGCGAGCATGCGCTGCGCCGTTATCCCAATGGCGAAGAGCGCTGCATCGCATGCAAGCTGTGCGAGGCAATCTGCCCGGCGCAGGCGATCACCATCGAGGCGCAGCCGCGCGACGATGGCTCGCGCCGCACGACGCGCTACGATATCGACATGGTGAAGTGCATCTATTGCGGCTTCTGCCAGGAAGCCTGCCCGGTCGATGCGATCGTGGAAGGCCCGAACTTCGAGTTCGCCACGGAAACCCGTGAAGAACTCTATTACGACAAGGCGAAACTGCTCGCCAATGGTGACAAATGGGAGCGGGCAATCGCGGCGAACCTTGCCGCCGATGCCCCCTACCGTTAAGGCGCCGCGAAGGGACCAGAGGGGGACGTTTTGACCGTTCAAGTTTTCGCCTTCTACCTGTTCGCGAGCATCGTCGTGGCATCCGCCACGATGGTCATTCTCGCGCGCAATCCGGTGCACAGCGTGCTCTGGCTCATCCTGGCGTTCTTCAACGCGGCGGGACTCATGGTGCTGCTCGGCGCCGAGTTCGTCGCGATGCTGCTCGTCATCGTCTATGTGGGTGCGGTCGCCGTGCTCTTCCTCTTCGTGGTGATGATGCTCGACATCGATTTCGCGGAGTTGCGAGCGGGATTCGTCAGTTATTTCCCGCTGGGCGGCGCCATCGCGCTGATCCTGCTGGTCGAGCTGGTGCTGGGCATCGCCATCTGGCAGGCCGGTGAGGTCACGCTCGCGCAGCGGGCTGCGCCGACACCGACGGACATGCCGAACATCCAGGCGATCGGCGCGCTGCTTTACTCGCGCTACATCTTCCTGTTCGAGGCGGCCGGGCTCATCCTGCTCGTCGCGATGATCGGCGCCATCGTGCTGACGCATCGCGCCCGGGGCGGCGTTCGCTCGCAGGACATCGGCAAGCAGGTCCGCCGCCGGCCCGAGGATGCCGTGCGCAACATCGATCAGCCGGTCGGCAAGGGGGTAGAGCTGTGAGCCTCTTCCGCATCAACGCTCCGTTCGTGTCGAGCGTCGTCGAGACACGTCGCGCACTCCGCTTCTCGAATTCGCTCGAAGCGAACGGAAAGGGAGGTCTTTCCGCATGATCGGCCTAGGTCATTATGTCGTCGTCAGCGCGATCCTGTTCGTGCTCGGCGTGCTCGGCATCTTCATCAACCGCAAGAACATCATCGTCATCCTGATGGCGATCGAGCTGATCCTGCTGGCGGTGAACATCAATCTCGTCGCGTTCAGCGCCTATCTGGGCGATCTGGTCGGGCAGGTCTTCGCCATGTTCGTTCTGACGGTGGCCGCCGGTGAAGCGGCGATCGGTCTGGCGATCCTCGTCATCTATTTCCGTCAGCGCGGCACCATTGCCGTCGACGATGTCAACCAGATGAAGGGCTGATCGCGTGATCTCAATCATCGTCTTCGGTCCGCTGCTGGCCGCGATCATCTCGGGGCTGGGCCAGCGCGCCATCGGCAATGTGCCGGCCAAGGTCATCACGACGGGCGCGCTGTTCCTCTCCTGCGCGCTCTCCTGGCCGATCTTCATCTCCTACCTCACCGGCAGTGCGCAGCCGCAGATTGTCGAGCTGTTCACCTGGATGCGCTCGGGCACGCTGGACGTCGGCTGGGCGCTGCGGGTGGATTCGCTCACGGCGACGATGCTCGTGGTCATCACCAGCGTCTCCGCTCTCGTTCACCTCTATAGCTGGGGCTATATGGACGAGGACCCGGATCAGCCGCGCTTCTTCGCCTATCTATCGCTGTTCACCTTCGCGATGCTGATGCTGGTGACCGCCAACAACCTGCTGCAGATGTTCTTCGGCTGGGAAGGGGTGGGCCTGGCGTCCTATCTGCTGATCGGTTTCTGGTACAAGAAGCCGTCGGCGGGCGCGGCAGCCATCAAAGCGTTCGTGGTCAACCGTGTCGGCGACTTGGGCTTCATGCTCGGCATCTTCGGCATCTATCTGGTGTTCGGCACGATCGACATTCCGGCGATCCTGGCGGCGGCCCCGACCATGGCCGGTTCGACCATCGGCTTCCTTGGCATGCGCCTCGACACCATGACGGTCCTGTGCCTGCTGCTGTTCATCGGCGCGATGGGCAAGTCCGCGCAGCTCGGCCTCCACACCTGGTTGCCGGACGCGATGGAAGGCCCGACGCCGGTCTCCGCGCTCATCCACGCAGCGACCATGGTCACGGCAGGCGTGTTCATGGTCTGCCGCCTTTCGCCGCTGTTCGAGACGAGCGCGACGGCCATGGCGGTGGTTACCATCGTTGGCGCGGCAACCTGCATCTTCGCCGCCACAATCGGCACGGTGCAGACCGACATCAAGCGCGTGATCGCCTATTCGACCTGCTCGCAGCTCGGCTACATGTTCTTCGCTGCTGGTGTCGGCGCTTATGGCGCCGCCATGTTCCACCTGCTGACGCACGCCTTCTTCAAGGCACTGCTGTTCCTCGGCGCCGGCTCGGTGATCCATGCCATGCACCACGAGCAGGACATGCGCTATTATGGCGGCCTGCGGAAATCGATCCCGATCACCTTCTGGACGATGCTGCTCGGCACGCTGGCTATTACCGGCGTCGGCATTCCCGGCACCTATTTCGGCTTTGCCGGCTTCTTCTCCAAGGATGCCATCCTGGAGAGCGCCTTCGCGGCGGGCGGCCATGGCACGGGCGCGTTCTTCGTCGGCGCCTTCGCGGCGCTGCTCACCAGCTTCTACAGCTGGCGCCTGATGTTCCTGACCTTCTGGGGCAAGCCCCGCTGGGCGGGCAGCGAGCACATTCAGCACGCTGTGCATGACGCGCATGGGCATGATGCCCACGGTCACGGCCATGACGACCATGCCCACGCCGAAGCACATGGCCATGCCGAGCATGGCGCGGATAATCCGCCGGCGCAGGAAGATGCGGGTCATGATCCGCACGGCCATGGCGTCGATGCGCAGGCGACCGGCCCGGCAGGCTATCACCCCCATGAGAGCCCGCTGGTCATGCTCATCCCGCTGATCGTGCTGAGCCTTGGCGCGGTGCTGGGTGGCTATGTGTTCTACTACAGCTTCTTCGGGGTCGAAGAGGGCGCCCGCTTCTGGGCGGCCAGCACGCTCTATTTCAACGAGCATCTGGTCCATGCCGCGCATGAAGTGCCGTTCTGGGTGAAGGCGACGCCGGCCGTCGTCATGCTCACCGGCCTCGTCATCGCCTGGCTGGCCTATATCCGCCACACCGACTGGCCGGCCAAGTTTACGGCGCAGTTCTACATGCTCTACGATTTCCTGCTGCATAAGTGGTATTTCGACGAGCTGTATGATCTCATTTTCGTTCGCCCGGCCATGTGGCTTGGCCGCGTCTTCTGGAAGGGCGGCGACCAGGGGGTCATCGATCGGTTCGGTCCCAATGGCGCGGCGGCAGTCGTCGTCGCCGGCAGCCGGGTCACGCGGGCTATGCAGTCGGGCTATCTCTATTCCTATGCGCTGGTGATGCTGATTGGCCTCGCCGCGGCAGTCACCTGGGCGATCATGCCGAAATGAGCCAGAGCTTCCCAATCCTTTCGCTGATGCTCGCCGTTCCGATGATCGGCGCCATCGCCTGCCTGTTCGTCTCGGCGCAGTCGGCGCGCTGGATCGCGCTCGCCGCGACCCTGATCGACCTGGTGCTGGGCGCTATCCTGTGGCTGAACTTCGACATGACGCCCGGCGCGGCGGAGTGGCAGTTCACCGAATATGCGCCGATCTTCGGGCGGTTCGCCTGGGCGCTGGGCATCGACGGCATCGCCCTGATGCTGATCGCGCTCACGGTGTTCCTGATGCCGATCTGCATCGGCGCGAGCTGGGAATCCGTGAAGGACCGCGTCGGCGAATATATGGCGGCGTTCCTGTTCATGGAGACGCTGATGATCGGCGTCTTCGCGGCGCAGGACATCTTCCTCTTCTACATCTTCTTCGAGGCCGGCCTCATCCCGATGTATCTCATCATCGGCATCTGGGGCGGCGCGGACCGGATCTACGCGAGCTACAAATTCTTCCTCTATACGCTGCTCGGCTCGGTGCTGATGCTGATCGCGATGCTGTGGATGGTCCGCACGGCCGGCTCCACCGCCATTCCGGTGCTGATGGCCTATGACTTCCCGCCGCATGCGCAGACCTGGCTGTTCCTCGCCTTCTTCGCGAGCTTCGCGGTGAAGATGCCGATGTGGCCGGTCCATACCTGGCTGCCGGATGCGCACGTGCAGGCGCCGACCGCCGGGTCGGTCATCCTCGCCGGCGTGCTGCTGAAGATGGGCGGCTATGGCTTCATCCGCTTCTCGCTGCCGATGTTCCCGGTGGCCTCGGCCGAACTGGCCTGGCTGGTCTGGGGCCTCTCGATGGTCGCGGTGGTCTACACCAGCCTCGTCGCGCTGGTGCAGAGCGACATGAAGAAGCTGATCGCTTATTCCTCGGTCGCGCACATGGCGATCGTGACAGTCGGCCTGTTCGCCTTCAACCAGCAGGGCGTCGAGGGCGCCATGATGGTGATGCTGGGCCACGGCCTGGTTTCCGGCGCGCTCTTCCTGTGCGTGGGCATCATTTATGATCGCCTGCACACCCGCGAGATCAGTCGCTATGGCGGCCTTGCCGTCAACATGCCCAAATATGCGCTGCTGTTCATGCTCTTCACCATGGCCTCCGTCGGCCTGCCGGGCACGAGCAACTTCGTCGGCGAACTGTTGTCGCTGATGGGCATCTATCAGGCATCGAGCTGGGTCGCTTTGGTCTGCACCACCGGCATCATCCTGGGCGCCGCCTACATGCTGTGGCTCTACCGGCGCGTCGTGTTCGGCGATCTGGTCAAGGACGACGTCCGCGCCATGCCGGACCTCTCGGCGCGCGAACTGGCGCTGCTGGTGCCGATTGCCGCCGCAGTCCTGTGGATGGGCGTCTATCCCGAAAGCTTCCTCGCGCCGATGCGCGGCAATGTCGCCAGCATCGTTGCCCGCACCGAGGCTGCGAAGCCCGCCGGTGACGCCCATCTCACCAAGGGCACCGGCAAAGCCGTTGACACACATCACGAAGAACACGCCGAGGGGGCGCACTGATGGATAGCCTGGGCGCATTTGCTTCGGTCCTGCCGGAAATCACGCTGACGATCTCAGGGCTGGTCCTGCTGATGGTGAGTGCCTTTGCGGGCGACAGCGCCGGTCGCACGGTGAGCTGGCTCTCGGTGCTGGCGCTGGCCGTGGCCGGCCTGCTGCTCGCCACGCCGGCGGTGAATGCCGGCGGCCTGATCTTCGAGGGTCTCTACCGCGCCGATGCCTTTGCGAGCTTCGCCAAGGCACTGATCTTCTTCGCGGCTGCGGCCTGCATCGTCGTGGCCCCGCGCTTCTTCGATGGCGACGGTGGCCTGCGCGCCGAATATCCGGTGCTGATCCTCTTCTCGTCCATCGGCATGTCGATGATGGTGTCGGCGGCCGATCTGCTGACGCTCTATATCGGCCTCGAGCTGCAGAGCCTGGCCGCCTATGTGCTCGCGAGCTTTGCCCGCAAGGATTCGCGCTCGGCAGAAGCGGGCCTCAAATATTTCGTGCTCGGCGGCCTCGCGAGCGGCATCCTGCTCTATGGCATGTCGCTGCTCTATGGCTTCTCGGGCACGACCAGCTTCACCGGTGTCGCCGCGGCGATGGCCGATGGCCTGAGCACCGGCGAGATGTTTGGCATGGTGTTCGTGCTGGCGGGTCTGGCCTTCAAGATCAGTGCCGTGCCGTTCCACATGTGGACGCCCGACGTGTATGAAGGTGCGCCGACGCCGGTGACCGCCTTCTTCGCCAGCGCGCCCAAGGTGGCCGCGCTCGCGCTGACGGTGCGCGTTGCGATCAGCGCGATGGGGCCGAGCGGCGTCGCGTGGCAGCAGATCATCATCTTCATGGCCTTGGCCTCGATCGTGCTGGGTGCCGTTGCGGCGATCAACCAGCCCAACATCAAGCGGCTGCTGGCTTATTCCTCGATCAACAACATCGGTTTCGCACTGATCGGCCTGGCGGCCGGCACGGCCGAAGGCGTTGCAGCGGTGATGAGCTATCTGTTCATCTACATCATCATGACGGTCGGCAGCTTCATCTGCGTGCTGCAGATGCGGGATGAGGACGGCAATCCGGTCGAGACGATCGCGAGCCTCGCGGGCCTGTCGCGCTCGCGGCCGGGTCTGGCGGCTGCGCTGGCCATCTTCATGTTCAGCCTTGCGGGTATTCCGCCGCTGTTCGGCTTCTGGGCCAAGTTCTTGGTGTTCGATGCCGCCGTTGGTGCGGGCCTCACGCCGCTCGCCGCCATTGGTGTTGCCGCCTCGGTCATCGGCGCCTTCTATTATCTCAAGGTGGTCAAGACGATGTACTTCGACCAGCCGGCCGAGCCTTATGGCACCGCGCGTAGTCCGCTGGAATATGGGCTTATGACCGCCTGCGCGGCGATCATCGTGGTGGGCTATCTGCTCAACCCCTGGCTCGACCGGGCGAGCGCGGCTGCTGCAGCCTCGCTGTTCTGAGACCGCCGCGCGTCGCCTCCCCAGTGGGGCGACGCCGCGGTGCGCAGTGGGCGCATCGATGACCCTCGATCACCGCATGGCGTCACAGGGGCGCGGCTAGATGGCGCACGCGCGCATCCATGTCGTGCCGGAAACCGGCTCCACCAATGCCGATCTGCGCACGCAGGCCGATTGCTGGCCGGATGGGCACTGGCTGCGCGCCGAGCGGCAGACGGCGGGGCGAGGGCGGCTCGGGCGTGCATGGCAGAGTCCGACGGGCAATCTCTACGCCTCCACCCTGATCGCGCTGCAGCCGGGTGATCCGCCAGTCACCGGCATCAGTTTGATGATGGGTGTCGCGGTCCACGATGCGCTCTGCAGCGTGGCTGCTGCTGCGCCGATCCTGCTGAAATGGCCCAATGATGTTCTTGCGGATGGCGCCAAGCTGGCGGGCATGTTGCTGGAACGGGAAGGGCAGGCGATCATCGCCGGGATCGGGGTCAACATCGCCACCGCGCCGTCGCTCGCCGACCGCCCGACCGTAGCGCTGAATGCCTTGCCTGGCGGGGGCGGCCTCACTGCCGAGGTGGTTCTCGACGCGCTGGTGCTTGCTGTCGACCACTGGCTGCCGCGCTGGCGCGCCGAGGGGACGAGCGCGCTCGTCCCGGCCTGGCTCGCGCGGGCGCATCCCATCGGCACGCCGCTGGTGGTGACAGGCGCGGGTGACGCGCCCGTTCACGGTCGCTTTGTCGGCTTGCGCGACGATGGTGCGCTGATGCTCGCCTGTGACGACGGGACACAGGCCGTCATCCACAGCGGCGATGTCGGCATATTGCCTTGAATTCGACGCGGGAAACGCGCAACGCCGCCTGAGAGGATCAGCCCATGTTGCTAGCCATCGATGCCGGAAATACCAATGTCGTCTTCGCGCTGATCGCGCCCGATCGGACAATCCGCGCGCGCTGGCGGATCGCCACCGATCCGCGCCGCACCGGCGATGAATATGCCGTGTGGATCAACCAGCTTCTCCAGCTCGAAGGGCTGGGCATGAAGGATGTGACGGCGGTGATCGTCTCCACCGTCGTGCCGCGGGCGCTGCATAATCTCGACGTGCTGGCCCGCAAATATTTCGGCGTGGAGCCGCTGATCGCCGGCAAGCCGCCGGTGGAATGGCATATCAATGTCGACGTGCCGATGCCGCAGACGCTCGGCGCGGATCGCGCGCTCAATGCCATCGCCGCCCATGACGCCTATGAAGGCGATCTGATCGTCATCGATTTCGGCACGGCAACCACCTTCGACTATATCGATTACACCGGCGCCTATAAGGGCGGGATCATTGCGCCGGGCATCAACCTGTCGCTCGATGCGCTGGTGAACAATGCCGCGAAACTGCCCCGCATCGCCATCGAATCCCCCCGTAACAATGATTCCGTGATCGGTCGCACCACGGAGGACCAGATGCTGATTGGTGTTTTCTGGGGATATGTGGCAATGATGGAGGGGCTGGTCATGCGGATGCGCAAGGAGATCGGCCGCCCGGCGACTGTTCTTGCCACCGGCGGCCTCGCCATCTTGTTCGACCAGAAGACCGATCTCTTCGATGCCATCGTGCCGGATCTCACATTGACCGGCCTGGCACTCCTCTATGAACGCAGCGGAAAAAGTGCATGACGCCAGGCGATGAACTTCTCTTCCTGGCCCTTGGTGGGTCAGGCGAAATCGGCATGAATCTCAATCTCTATGGCTGTCGTGGCAAATGGTTGATGGTGGATCTGGGGGTGACCTTCTCCGATCCGTCCTTCCCCGGGATCGATCTCATCATGCCGGACACCGCCTTCATCGAGGAGCGGCAGAAGGATTTGCTCGGCATCGTGCTCACTCATGGGCATGAGGATCACATCGGCGCGGTGCCTTATCTCGCGGCCGATCTCGACGTGCCGATCTATGCGACGCCGTTCACCGCCGGGCTGGTGCGCGGCAAGCTGGCGGAGGAGGGCCTGACGGACAGCGTGACGCTGCATGTCATCCAGGAGGATGAGAGCTTTACGCTCGGCGATTTCCGGATGCGCTATCTGCCGCTGGCGCACTCCATCCCGGAAGGCAATGCGCTGCTGATCG
Source organism: Sphingobium sp. B11D3B (assembly GCF_025961735.1). Lineage (NCBI taxonomy): Bacteria > Pseudomonadati > Pseudomonadota > Alphaproteobacteria > Sphingomonadales > Sphingobiaceae > Sphingobium > Sphingobium sp. B11D3B. Next base: position 689,669 of record NZ_JAOQOF010000001.1, read on the forward strand.
AGACGCCCTTTGGCCGCATCTTCCACACCGGCGACTGGAAGCTCGACGATGAGCCCCAGATCGGCGTGCCGTCCACAGCAGAAGAGCTGAAGGCAGTGGGCGACGAGGGCGTATTGGCGCTCGTTTGCGACAGCACCAATGTGTTCAATCCCGAGGCCAGCGGCTCGGAAGGCTCAGTGCAGGCCGATCTGCTGAGCACGATTGCCGGCGCCAAGGGCAGGGTGGTGGTGACCACCTTCGCCAGCAATGCCGCGCGCCTGCAGACGCTGGCCAATGTGGCGCGGCTCACCGGGCGCAAACTCTGTGTCGCCGGGCGCTCGCTCGATCGCATCATCACCATCGCCAAGAGCTGCGGCTATCTGCAGAATCTGCCGCCGATGCTGGACTTCGACGCGATCATGGCGGTGCCGCCGCGCGAAGCGATGATCATCGCGACTGGCGGCCAGGGCGAATCCCGCGCCGCGCTCGCCCGCATCGCGACCGATCAACACCCGATCAAGCTGGATACCGGCGACACGGTGATCTTCTCGTCGCGCAAGATTCCCGGCAACGAGCTGGCCATCGGCCGCATCCAGAATGCGCTGGCGGCCAAGAATGTGGTGATGATCACCGAGAATGACGCGCATATCCACGTCTCCGGCCACCCCGGGCGGCCGGAGCTGGCGGCGATGTATGGCTGGATCCGGCCCGAGATGATTGTGCCGGTGCACGGCGAATTGCGCCATATGGCGGAGCAGGCGCGCTTTGCCGCGGAGCAGGGCATCGAGCGCGGCATCGTGCAGACCAATGGCGACATCATCCGCCTCGCGCCCGATGGGCCGCACAAGATCGGCGAGACGCGCGCCGGGCGCCTCGTGCTGGATGGCGATGTGATCCTGCCGGCCGATGGCAACACCATGAACGAGCGCCGCAAGATCATGATCCACGGCCATATGAGCGTGGGCCTCGCCATTTCCGCCAAGGGCAAGATGCTCGGCGCGCCGGACATCCGCACCAAGGGCGTGCCGGTCGAGGATGATCGCGAGCAGTTCCTGGCCGATGCGGCCAAGGCTGTGGGCGCAGTGGTTGCCAAGGGCAAGGCGAGTGGGGACGTCGAATCCTTGCGGGAAGCGGTGCGCATCGGCGCGCGGCGCGTGGCGTTCGAGTGGACCGGCAAGAAGCCGATCGTCGACGTGACGATCGTGCAAGCCGGCTGAGGGAGGCGAGGATGCAAATCGGCTCCGCGCTGGCGATCTATTTTCTGATCTGGTTTCTCAGCCTGTTTCTGGTGTTGCCGTTCGGCGTGCGCACCAGCGACGAGCTTGGGAAGGAGAAGGTGCCGGGGCAGGCGGACAGCGCGCCCCACGAGTTCCGCTTCTTCCGCATGATCCTGCGCACGACGGTGCTCTCAGCCCTGTTCTTCGCGCTGTTCTACGCGAACTGGGAATATGGCTGGGTGACCATACGCAGCTTCGACGGGTTTTTGAACGCGCCGGAGAGCCTCCGGCAATAAGCGGGAGGCGGGCGCGCGGTTTCAGCCGCGCGCCCCGCTCAGTTCGGCCTCAATTTGGCCGAAGCCGGTCGATGCCCTGGGCAAGCGCCACGTAGAGCTTGCCGATATCCGACGAGATCATTGTCAGCGCCAGGGTGCTGCCGTCCTTGGCGGCCATCACCGTGCGCAGCAGCATTTCGAAGTCGCGGATGTAGCGGTTCACATGCTCGCGGAAGGTGGCATCGTCCTGATAGAGGGCGTGGATCTGCTTCGCCTCTGCATTGTTGACCAGCTTGGTCGCGCGCCGTGCGAATAGGCCCTGGTCGCCCTTGAGATAGGCGTTCCAGTCGCTGTCCGAGACATCCTTGTCGAACCACTTGCCGACATCGATGGCGTGCTCGCCCAATGCGCCGATGAGCATGGCCGATCGTTCGGAGATCAGATCGCGGTCCTGCGTCTCCAGCTTCTCGCGATGTGCGCTGATGGCGAGGTCGAGCGTCTTGCCGGCTTCGGCGAGGGTCAGCATGTCGCCGCTCAGCTTGTGGGTGGCCTTCTGGGCGGTCTGCGCAGCCTCGTCGGCCGCCTGAGCCAGCCGGGCCAGTTCGCTCGAGACGGTCGCCTCAACCACCTGCCGGATGGCCTTGTCGCTGGCCACTGCGAGCCCCTGCGCGGCTGCCGGGATCACGTTGTCCATCGCTTCTCGCGCGCGTGAGGCAGCAGCGTCGGCGGCATTGCGGACTTCGCCCAGCGCTTCCGCCAGACGCGGGCCGACCGTCTCGCCAAGCACCTCCATGCCACGACCTGCCTGCTCGACCGCATCGGCCAGCGCCGCGATTTGCTGGCGCTGCGCGGAAAGGGCATCCTGAGACTTGCACAAAGCCTCGGTAAGCACGCTGAGCTGGGTGTTGGTCGCCCTGTCGGACTCGCGCAACTGGCTGACGACTCCGGTCGCCACCGCTTCCACGGCTTCAAGCGCAGGCCCTGCCGTGCGGATGCGTTCGTGCATCGTGCCAAGCTGGCTTTCAACCCGGCCGATCGCGGCAGGCAGGCTCTCGTCCAGCTCGCGCACGCTGCTGTCGAGGGCGAGCAGCAACGCTTCAGTGCGCTGGATAAGCTGACCGGCATGGCCATCGCCGCGCCCCAGAGTCTCGATCAGGGCCTGGGTTTCCCCTGACAGCCGGCTGAGCGTGCCGGAAAGCTGCTGGGTGCGGGCGAGCGAGGCCTGCTCCAGCGCATCGAACGAATGGGCAAGCGCGACTGCTTGCTCGCTCGTCTGGGTCAGCCACTGCGTGCTCCTGCCGGTCTGCCCTTCCAATCGGGCATCGAGACCGTCGAGTAGGGCTTCCATCTCGCGGCAGGTGGAAGCGAAGCGATCCAGGCCGCCGCTGGATGCGCGGTCGATCGCCGCGGCGCTCTGTTCGACGAGCGCGGCCAGCGCGGCGTTCTGCGCATCGAGGCGCTGCTCGGTCGCATCGAGCACGGATTTCACGCGGTCGATGGTGAGGTCGAGACGGGCGGAGGAGAGTTCGGAGAGATTGGTCAGCTCTTCTCCCGCGTCATGCGCGCCATCGCGCAGCCCGGAGATCTGCGCCGAGAGCGCCTTGCCGGCATCGGTGAGCTGCAGGCGGACTTCCTCCGCCACCAAAGCTGTCGCTTGCAACTGATGATCGAGCGCGTCGTGGCGCTGGCCCAGATCGCCACCGACCCGTGCGAGCGTTTCGCCCAGTGTCGCCAGCCGGTCCTCCAGCTTGGGCAGCGTATCGACCATCGCGGCGAGACGGTCGCCGACGGCACTCACGCGCGACAGCGAGGTCGTGCTGTTCTGGCCGAGCAGGTCGGTTTGCGCGGCGATTTCCGTCATGGATCGGCGCAGGGACTCGCTCGCCGCCTCGGCTGCCCGGGCGGTTTCGCGGGTCTGGCCGGCAAGCTGGCCGTTCACGTCGGTGAGCATGGTGAGGGCCTGGCGCGCTTCGCTGGTGATCAGCGCGGCGTCGTCGGCGCTGAGCGAGGCTACAGCCGCGGCCGGGCGTCGCATCAGGACCACGGCGAGACCGCCAAGGATCAACAAGGGGGCCGTCGCGACCGCGATCAGGTTGATCAGCCATGCCGAGCGCGCGCCGATGTCCGGATCGGTCCCGCTGGCGACCACAAGCGCGACCCAGCCGACGGCAATGACGCCCAAGCCCCCCAAAGCGGCTTTCCGCGCCGGGCTGAGCGGTTCGCGCTCTTCGGCGCCGCTGGCGAAGGATGTGGCCATGCCTTGATCTCCCTCAGAGGAACGATCGGGAAAGGCGGGCGCGTCCCAGCCTGCATCCGACTCGTTGCGGCGCGAGACGCCGTCCTGTTTCACGTGTTCTGGCCCCTTATTGATGCCGCTAATCTGGTCGATGTCCCGCCCATCCGTACCGTTTTGGGACGGATTTTCGACTTTTCGGGCGTCGGACATGACATTTCCTTAACATGTTCCCTCTGAGGGGGAACCCGGTTTTACACTCTGTTCACCTTTCGAAGGTTATCAGATGGCCATGGCATATGATCCTGGCACGCTCGAAGCAGCCCTTGCTGCGGCAGTCGGTTCCGACCGTGCGCTCATCGCGGATTTGCGTCGCGCATTCCTCGAGAGCGCAGGCCGGCAGGTTGATCTTCTCGCCCGTTCCCGCTGCGATGCGAACTGGACGATGGCGGCGCTGCGACTCAAGGGGCTGTGCGCCAGCTTTGGCGTTAATCGCCTGATGAACCTTGCCGACGAGGCACTGGTCGGCGCGCCGGGCGATCCGGTCATCCTGCGGCGCATCACCCAGGCGCTCGCGACGGTCGGGGCGGAAAACGAAGACTGACCGCCCGACCGCATGTGTCGGCTGATCACTCTCACGGCATCCCCCTGTGTCGAAATGGGGGCCTTGCAATCGGGCCACCGCATTGCCAGACAGATTGTCTGTGTCGAATGTCGGTCTCTAGGTAGCATCCATGGTGCTGGTCGCTCTGCTCAGTGCGCGCAATGCCGCACGGGACGGTCTGCAGTCGCCCGTGTCATCGGCGCTGCTGGATTTTGGCGGCCAGAGCCTCATCGAATATCAGGCGCGGCTGGCGCTGGGCGCGGGCGCGGAAAAGCTCATTATTCATGCCGATGCGGCAGCGGCGGAGGCGGACTTGCCCGGCCTCACCCGCATGGCCGATCACATCGCGCGCGAGACCGATTGCCCGGTGAGCGTGGTGCGCGACATGCCGGAACTGGCCCGCACGATTGCACCGGAAGACCTTGTTCTGCTGATGGCGGAAGGCGCGGTGATCCCCTCAGAAGCGCTCGACGCCCTGACGGTCAGCGGTGGCGAGGCGGTGCTGGTGCTGCCCTCGGGCGCGAGCACGGCCAGCTTCGAGCGGCTGGATGTCAGCAGCATGTGGGGCGGGGCGTTCTGTGTTTCCGGGGCACGGCTGCTCGCAACGCTGGATATGCTGGGCGAGTGGGATCTGGTGCTCACCTTGCTGCGCCGCGCCGTTCAGGATGGCGTGGAGCGGATCATGTTGCCGCCCGAGCCGGTGCTGCAGGGCCGGTTGGCCTTCCTGACCGACCAGTCCAGCGCCGATTTGGCGCTGAATGCCCTCAGCGATTACGCGCCCGACGCGAGTTGGCGCGATGGCGGTGGCGTTGGGGCCTTGCTGGCGCCGCTCTCACGTACGTTGCTGCGCGAATTGATGCACCGGCAGGCCGAACCGGCGCATATCGCGCTGCTTGCCGTGCTGCTGTGCGCGGGCAGTGTGGCAGTGGGGCTCAGCGGATGGGCTTTCCCGGCGCTGCTCCTCATGCTGCCCGCGCTCGGCATTGCGGCGCTGGCAAATCGTTATGCCCAGCTGACCCTGCGCGCGACCGGTCGGCGTTGGCCGCTCGCGCTGGTGCAGGGCGGCGCGCTGCTGCTGCTCGGCATGACCGGTTTGCGGGCGGCAGGAGCGGATCCGCTAGCGCTCACGACGGTGCTGTTCGTGCTGCTGTTCCTCACTCTTTTCACCTTCGGGTCGGAACGAACGCCGCCCACTGCGCTTTGGGAAGTGCAGCTTCGTCCCGGCGTCCCGGCGGCATTGCTGATGGTGCTGGCCGGCGTTATCGTCGGCTATGTGGGAATAGCCTTTGCGCTGCTCGGCTGGGTTCTGGCCGGTCTGCTGGCGGCGCGACTGTTCCATGTGGGAAGGTCCGAATTTTAGGGCCTGTTAAGCCTGTTTGGCTAGGGATGGGGCATGACGGGCGTGGGTGAACCGGTTCAGCAACGCCATGGCGGCGAGCGGGAAGGCGCGGTGTTTGCCGCGCGCTTTGCTCGCGGGCTGGCGCTGGAGGTTCGCCATGGTGCCGATCTCGCGCGGCTGGCCGACGATGCGCCCGGCCGCTGGACCGATGCCTTGCTGGCCGAAACGCGTATCCATCTTGCCGGGCTGATGAACGCGGTCGAGCAGGCGCTGGTCGCCGGACTGGCCCGCGAGCCCGTGGCTTCGATCTCCGCCATGCCCGATGTTGGTTATGCGCGGCAGGCGATCGAGCGGGACATCGCCGTGCTTTCGCCGGACTTGCTGCGCCATCTGCGTCATCGTGCCTGCGTGTCGCTGCTGATGCGGCAATATCGGCTCGAGGGTCGCCATGGCGTTCGCTCGCGGCTGGAGAGCGAGGCCAGCGACAATGGTCGCTATCTCGACGCCCTGGCAGGCCTCGCGCTGGCGGAGCGCAACTGGTGCGGGCCGATGCTGCTCGACGCGACGATGCTGCCGGATCTGCCGGCCGAACTCTATCACGATCTCGTCTGGACCGTCGCGGCCCTGCTGGTAAACGGGAGTAGCGCACAAGCCGCCGGCGCCGATCCCATGCTGACGACGGCCATCGCGCGCGCCGCCGAGGGGCTGATTGCCCGGCATGATGAAGGGCAGGGCGCCATCGCACAGGCCCGCCGCTGCGCGCGTGCGCTTAATTCGGATCAGCGCTTCGCCGTCGCCCCGCACGCGCTGGCGGAAGCACGGCTGCTGCTCTTCGCCGCCATCGTGGAGTGCGAAGGCGGCATTGCGCTGGACGAGGTGCTGGAGGCCCTGATCGGCCCGCAGGAGCGCGATCGCTTCGCCCTGTTGCGGGTCATGGGCGTGGACGATCCCGGCGCTTTTCAGGTCGCAGAGATGCTCGGCCCGGTCACCGGTCTCGCCGAAGGGGGCGATGCCGCGCTCGTCGCTTTCGTCGAGAGCTATCGCGCGTTCGATGCGGAACAGGCCATGCAGTGGCTGCTCGACCGGATGAACCCGCGCGCGCTGGCGGACAAGCTCGCTCTGCTGGACGGCCGATGACAGTCGCGCCCCCCGGCACGGAGCCAATCCTGGCGCGGCTGGACGGCGACGGCCGCATCATCTCGGCCGACGCGCCGCTTGCGCGGTTGCAGGCCGATGCAGGCGGCGATCCGCATGGGCCGCTCGCCATTCCTGCGCTGGCCGCGCTCGTCCGCCTCGCCGCGCGGCTGCGCATACCGATTTCCCGCGCGGTGCAGGCTGCACAGGGCGAGGCCGATCTCAGCATGTGGGTACAAATCCGTCCCGCGGCGGACGGCTACGCCATGTCCATTGTCGATTGGCAGGTGCGCGCCCCGCGCCAGTGGCCGGGCGAATTGGGCGTGCTGATGGCGCGGCGTCTGGCGCCCGCCGAGCCGGGCTGGCCGTGGCAGGTGGATACGCAACTGCGCTTCCGGCAGGTTGCGGCCGACGCCGCCGCCATCGGGCATGAGCCGCCCCGCGATGGCGAGCCGCTGACGGCCTATTTCCGCCTCGATGCGATCATTGCCGACGATGTGTCGCCGATGCCGCTGGTCGAGGCGTTGGCGCTGCGCATGCCGTTTACGGACCAGCATGCGCGCCTGCGGGCCGACGATGCGGTTTCCTATCGCATTTCCGGCGAGCCGCTGTTCGATGAGCATGGTGCGCTGATGGGCTATCGCGGCCGCGCCGTGCCGCAAGAAAACCAGCCCGCACAGGCGCCCCGTGTGGAGGCAGAGGCGCCGTCGGCGGAGATCCACGATCTCTTTGGCGATGGCATGTTCGATGCCGGCTTCGCCCCCCGGCTGGACCGCGCCCTGCGCCAGCCGATCGGGCGGATCATCGCCAATGCTGGCAGCATTGCCGCGCAGGCCCATGGTGAACTGCGCGAGGAATATGCAGGCTATGGCGCGGACATCGCCCAGGCCAGCCGCCATCTGCTCGATCTGGTCGATGACTTGTCCGATCTTCACGCCATCGAGCGCCCTGATTTCCGGGTGGCGAAAGAGCGCGTCGATCTGGCCGATCTGGCGCGCCGCGCGGCCGGTCTGCTGCATGTCCGCGCTGGCGAGCGCGGCATCCGTATCCAGACCCCGCCGCTGGGCGAGAGCGCCATGGCTTGCGGTGAGTATCGCCGCGTGCTGCAGATCCTCGTCAATCTCATCGGCAATGCGGTGAGGCACACGCCGCGCGACAGCACCATCTGGGTGCGCGTCGATAGCGAGGGCGGGCGCGCCCGCGTCGTCGTTGCGGATCAGGGAGGCGGCATCGACCCTGCCGATCACCAGCGCATTTTCGAGCGGTTCGAGCGACTGGGCCTCTCCGGCGGGGATGGCAGCGGACTGGGGCTTTATATCTCGCGCCGCCTTGCCCGCGCGATGAGCGGCGATCTGACCGTCGAGAGCGCGCTGGGGCAGGGCGCCCGCTTCACGCTCGATCTGCCGGTGTGGGCGGACGCCTAACCTGAGGCGTAGCGCTCAGGGCATCCGCAGACCTCGCAATTCATAGCCGATCGACTGTTCGATCTCGCAGGTCTTGCGAACGGCTGGCAGCGCCATCATCCGGTCATAATGAGCGGTGAGGCCCGGCCAGTTCTCCACTGGCAGGGCGAGCGTGTGTCGCATCCGCCAGAATAGACGGAAAAGGTGGATGTCGGCCACCGAAAGCCTGCCGCCGACCGCCCAATCCTGACCCGCCAGCCGATGCTCGGCCTGTCCGAGCGCTGCCTCCGCGCGCTCTTGCCCGGCAATGAAGGAGGGATGCAGCGTCGACGCGGCGAACGACATCCAGGACAGAGCCTGCGCGGTGCCCATGGCATCGTCGGGCAGCAGCCCTGCTTCAGGAAAACGCCGCGCGAGATAGAAGAGGATGGCCGCCACTTCGGTCAACGTGCCCTCCTCGGTCACCAAGGTCGGCACCTTGCCTTCGGGGTTGATCGCCAGATAGGCCGGCTCGGCCTGCTCGCGCTTCGCGAAGGAGAGCGAGCGCAATTCAAACGGCGCGCCGATGTGCAGGAGCGCGATATGCGGCGCCATCGAGCTGGCGCCCGGGGCGATGTAGAGCGTGAGCATGGGTGATCCTCCCTGATGCCGGCAAAGGCTGTGACAAGCTTAATCCTTCTCCCCTTGAGGGAGAAGGATACGGAGCCTTGCCGCTATGAGCGGCTAGGCGCAGTTGGATGAGGGGTGGCGGATCCATGATCCGCGCGATCCCGTGGATCGCTTACCCCTCTCCCAGCTTCGGCTAGGCAGCACGCTGCCAAGCCTGCGCATCCCTCTCCCTCAAGGGGAGAGGGTATAGGGCGATCCTTGCTGCTTAACGGCAGCCTATTATCATCTCAGGCCGCCTTCACCTGCGCGCCGTCATAATAGCCATGGCCGCTCGCTGCCATCTCCCGCAACTGCTCTGGCGGTGCAAAGCGTTCGCCATGCGCTGCCGTCAGTCGATCCAGAACCTCCACAACCTTCGTGGGGCCGATCGTATCGATCGCGCTGAACGGGCCGCCGGTATAGGGCGCGAAGCCCCAGCCAAAGATTGCGCCGATATCGCCATCTTGCGGCGTCACCAGCACGCCCTCGGCAAAGCAGCGGGCGCATTCGACCAATTGGCGGTAGAGCAGCCGCTCACGCACCTCCGCCGGCGTCGGCTGTTTGAGAGCGCGCGGGAACTCCGCCGCAAGGCCGGGCCAGAGCGCCTTTTTCCCGCCGTCCGCCGGATAATCATAATAGCCCTTGCCGTTCTTGCGGCCGAGGCGGCCGATCTTGACCATATGCGCGACGACATCATCGGCCTTCGCGGGCACATAGGCATCGCCCAGTGCGGCCCTCGCGGCGAGCGTCACCTTATGGGCCAGCTCGATGGAGACCTCGTCCGAGACGGCGAGTGGGCCGACCGGCATGCCGAGCTGGCGCCCGACATTCTCGATCAGCGCGGGGTTGATGCCCTCGGCCAGCATCTGCGCGCCTTCCTGCACATAAGTGCCGAAGCAACGCGAGGTGTAGAAACCGCGCGAGTCATTGACAACGATGGGCGTCTTGCGGATCTGCGCGACGAAATCGAGCGCCTTGGCGACGGCGGCATCGCCGGTCTGCTTGCCGAGGATGATCTCGACCAGTGGCATCTTTTCCACCGGCGAGAAGAAATGCACGCCAATGAAGTTCTCGGGCTTCGACCACGCCTTGGCGAGGCCGGAGATCGGCAGGGTGGAGGTGTTGGAGCCGAAGATCACGTCCGGCCCCAGCACGGATTCGACCCGCTGGGTGATCTCCGCCTTAATCGCCGCGTCTTCGAACACGGCCTCGATCACGAAATCGCAGCCCTGCAGCGCATCCACGCTGTCTGCCGGGGTAATGCGGGCGAGGGCTTGCTCCATTTTCTCCGGCGTCATGCCCCGGCCGATGCGCTTTTGCATCTGCGCCTGCGCATGGGCCTTGCCCTTGTCCGCCGAGGCCAGATCGCGGTCGAGCAGCACCACGTCGATACCGGCCTGCGCCGCGACATTGGCGATGCCCGCGCCCATCATCCCGGCGCCGAGCACGGCCAGCTTTCTCGTCGGGGCCTTCTCGACACCGGCAGGGCGCCGCGCGCCGCGTTCGGCGGCCTGCTTGGAGACGAACAGCGTGCGGACCATGTTGCCCGCCTGCGGATCGGCCACCACCTTGGCGAAATATTTGCTCTCGACCCGGATCGCCCGGTCCATGGGCAACTGGATGCCCTCATAGACCGCGCTGAGCAGGGCGTGCGGCGCATGGATGTTGCGCTGGGTCTGCTTGGTGGTCATCACTGTTGCGGCCATCATCGTCTGGATGAAGCCGGGGTTGAACTGCCCCGATCCGCCGGGGACCTTGAAGCCCTTGATGTCCCATGGCTGGGTGTGGGCATCGGGATTGGCCTTCACCCAGGCCTTGGCGACATCGATCGTCTGGCCCGGGTCGGCCAGTTCATCGACGACCTTCATCGCCGCGGCCTCGGCCGGGCGCCAGCTCTTGCCCTGCAGCATGTACATGAGGGCACCTTGGATGCCGATCAGGCGGGGCAGGCGCTGCGAGCCGCCACCGCCGGGGAACAGACCGACAAGGATTTCCGGCAGGCCGATCTGCACCTTGGGATTGTTGCTGAGCACGCGGTGATGGCAGGCGAGCGCCAGTTCCAGACCGCCGCCCATGGCCGTACCTTCGATGGCAATGGCGACCGGCTTTCCGCAAGTCTCAAGTTTGCGCAGCAAGTCGTTGAGGGTGAAGACATTGTCGAACAGGGCGGCCATGTCGACATCGCCGCTTGTCGCCTCGCGCAGCATGGCCGAGAGATATTTGAGATCCATGCCCGCCATGAAGCCACTGTCCTTGCCGGAGCAGACGACGGCGCCCTTGATGGCCTCCTCGCTACCGATCCGCGCGATGGCGGCAGCGAAATCGGTCAGGAAGTCTGGCGTGATGACATTCATCGACTGCCCCGGCACGTCGATGGTGAGAAGGGCGATGCCGTCGCCGTCGATCTCGGTCGTGATGGTCGTAGCCATGTGTGCCTCCTGACTCGTTCGTCTTCACTTTCCGTTCGCCCTGAGTAGGGGCTGAGCCTGTCGAAGACCCGTATCGAAGGGTCACTGAGCAGGCTGGGCGCTTCGATACGCTCCTTCGACAAGCTCAGGAGCTACTCAGCACGAACGGTGTTGAACTGCTGCCTTCAATTCGCGGGCCTCAAACCCGCTCGATAATGATGCCCGTGCCCATGCCCGCGCCCACGCACAGATTGATCAGCGCCGTGCCCTTGCCGGAGCGCTCCAGCTCATCGAGCGCAGTGCCCAGCACCATGGCCCCGGTCGCGCCGAGCGGGTGGCCCATGGCGATGGCGCCGCCGTTCACGTTGATCTGGCCGTGATCGAGCCCCATCGCCTGCATGTAGCGCAGCACGACGCTGGCGAAGGCTTCGTTCAGCTCCCACAGGTCGATATCGCCGACCGACATTCCAGCCTTTTTCAGGAGCTTGTCAGCAATGTTTTCCGGGCCCGTGAGCATGATCATCGGCTCGGAGCCGACCGACGCCATGGCCTTCATCCGGGCGCGGGGTTTGAGCCCATATTTCTCGCCCATGGCCTTGCTGCCGACCAGCACAGCCGCAGCGCCATCGACGATGCCGGAGCTGTTGCCGGCATGGTGAACATGATTGACGCGCTCCAGCTCCGGGTATCGCAGCAGGGCGATGGTGTCGAAGCCCGGCATCTCCTCGCCCATGGCGAGAAAGCTGGGCTTGAGGCTGGCGAGGCTCTGCATCGTCGTTTCCGGGCGCATATGCTCGTCATGGTCGAGCAGCACCTGGCCGATCACATCCTTCACAGGAATGATCGACTTGCCGAAGTGCTTGTCGTCCCAAGCAGCCTTGGCGCGCTTCTGGCTCTCGACCGCATAGGCGTCCACGTCGTCGCGGGAGAAGCCGAACTTAGTCGCGATCACGTCCGCGCCAATGCCCTGCGGCGCGAAATAGCTGGCATAGGCGACATTGGGATCGGAAGCCCAGGCGCCGCCGTCCGCGCCCATCGGCACGCGGCTCATGCTCTCCACGCCACCGCCAATGGCGAGCTCCGCCTCGCCACTGATCACCTTGGCGAGGGCCATGTTCACGGCTTCCAGTCCCGAGGCGCAGAAGCGATTGATCTGCACGCCCGGCACGGTCTCGGCATAGCCGGCGGTCAGCACCGCCATGCGGGCAATGTCCGTGCCTTGCTCGCCGACCGGCGCGACGCAGCCGAGGATCACGTCGTCGACATCGGCCGTGTCGATGGCGTTGCGATCGCGCACCGCTTGGAGAACTTGCACTGCCAGCTGTACCGGCGTCACCTCATGGAGCGACCCGTCCGGCTTGCCGCGTCCCCGCGGTGTGCGCACGGCATCATAGATGAAGGCTTCCATGGTCGCTCTCCTGTAGGTCTGGCGGGGCCTTTGGTGCGGCCAATATGGGCCATGCCATCGCCTTCGCGCAAGGGTCAGCTGCGGGTTTCGTCGGGTGGACGATCCATGCAAGCCCAAGAAATCCGCCAATCCTCTGCCTTACCCTAACGTCAACGGAAGGGGTGCGGGCGGGGCATAATTTCCCTTTCTTTGGCGCCAAGGCGAGCCGTACATGCCAAGTCCGCGCTGCCCTTTTGGGCGCAAGCGGCCCGACTCGGGCGTCTGCGGTTGAATAGAAAGTTCCAACGGCCTATCTGCGCCGCATCAGCATATCGACATGCACACCCGCGTGTCCTCTTGTCCTTTTCCCGGGGGTAGGCATGGCCAGCCAGAACGAACTCAGTCCCAAGCCGGTAAAGCCGGACGTTCCCAAGGATGTCGAGGAGGCGATCCGCACCCTCATCCGTTGGGCCGGCGACGATCCAGAGCGGGAAGGACTCATTGAAACGCCCAAGCGCGTGGCGCGCGCCTGGCGGGAATATTGCGAGGGCTATGCCGAAGACCCGGCCTATCACCTCTCGCGCATCTTCCACGAGGTTGGCGGCTATGACGAGATCGTGCTGCTGACCGACATCCCGTTCCAGTCCCATTGCGAGCATCACATGGCGCCGATCGTCGGCAAGGCGCACATCGCCTATCTGCCGCAGGATTATGTCGTCGGCATCTCCAAGCTGGCTCGCGTGCTGGAGGCGTTCGCCCGCCGCCTGCAGGTGCAGGAGCGGCTGACGGCGCAGGTCGCTGACTGCATCTGGGAAAATCTCAAGCCGCTCGGCGTGGCCGTGGTGATCGAGGCGACTCATGGCTGCATGACCGGGCGGGGCGTCCGCACCCATGGCACGATCATGCGCACGAGCCGGATGATGGGCGTGTTCAAGCGCGACGAAAAGAGCCGAGAGGAAGTGCTGCGCCTCATGGGCGTAAAATGACGGCGCAGGCCCCGCTCGCGCTCGTCACCGGGGGGCACCGCCGCCTCGGCGCGCGGATCGCCATGCATCTGGCACGTGCCGGCTATGCGCTCGCGATCCATGGCCGGCACGACGCCGAGCCGCATCGCTTCCTGTCCGAATGCCTCGCCGAAACAGGCGTGCGCTGGCATGGTTTCGTCGTGGATTTCCTGACGCCGGGGGCCGCCGAAGGGCTGATGCCGGCAGTAACCGATCATTTCGGCCGCGCGCCGGATCTGCTGGTCAACAGCGCCTCGCTGTTCGGCGAGAGCGAGCTGGCCAATGTCAGCGCCGGTCAGCTGGCTGACTATCATCAGGTCAATACGGTTGCGCCGGTGTTGCTGACCCAGGCCTTTGCTGCGGCGGCCCGGCCCGATGGGGCTGGCGCCTCGATCGTCAATATTCTCGACCAGCGCCTGGCCCAGCCGCATGGCGACCAGCTCGCCTATACGCTGGGCAAGGCGGGGCTGGAGGCGTTCACGCGGATCGCGGCGCGCACGCTGGCGCCTGCCATTCGAGTCAACGCGGTCTCGCCGGGGCTGACGCTCGCAACCTATGATTATACGCCCGAGCAACTGGAGCGGCTTGCCAGTCACGCGCCCCTCGGCGTGTTGCCGACGCCGGAAGCGGTGGGCGAGGCGGTGCTGTATCTGGCGCGGGCGGAGTCGGTGACCGGCCAGACGATCATCGTCGATGGCGGTGCCCATATGCGCAGTTACGCGCGCGATTTTCTGCATCTGGAGACCTGAACCGCCCGGCAGCGCCCGGTGACGGCCTATCCGATCTCCTACAAAGCAAAACCCCGCCGGACGATCTGTCCGGCGGGGTTTCTAAAGCTTACGGAGGGAAGGGGCTCAGGCCTCTTCCGTATCCTCGTTGGCGGCCGGCTCGGCAGCTTCGGTCGCGATTTCGCCCGGCTCGGCATTGGGATCGTAATCCTCGGTGAAGCCGGCTTCGTCCTTCTCGAACATGGAGGCCATGACGTCCACGCCGTCCTTCTGCAGGTCGGCTTCCTCAGGCGAACGTGCGACGTTGGCCTGAACGGTGACGGAGACTTCCGGGTGCAGAGAGACGCGCACGTCGAACAGGCCGAGCGTCTTGATCGGGCGTTCCAGCACGACCATCGACTTGCTCACATTGGTGTGGCCGGCTTCGTGGAGCGCTTCCACGATGTCACGGACCGAGACCGATCCGTAGAGCTGGCCGCTGTTCGACGACTGACGGATCAGGACGACCTGAACGCCATCGACCTTCTCGGCCGCCTTGGCAGCGTCGTCACGACGGGCTGCGTTGTCGGCCTCGATCTTGGCGCGGTTGGCCTCGAACACCTTCTTGTTGGCGTTGTTGGACCGAAGCGCCTTCTTGTTGGGCAGCAGATAGTTGCGCGCATAGCCGTCCTTGACGGTTACGACGTCGCCGATTGCACCCAGCTTCTCGATACGCTCGAGCAGAATGATTTCCATGGGTCCGCCCTCCTTACTTCACGATGTAGGGCAGCAGGCCCAGATGGCGGGCGCGCTTGATTGCCTGGGAAAGCTCGCGCTGTTTCTTGGCCGAGACGGCCGTGATGCGCGAGGGAACGATCTTGCCGCGCTCAGAGACGAAGCCCTGCAGCAGGCGCACATCTTTGTAATCGATGCGCGGTGCGTCCTTAGCGGAGAACGGGCAGGTCTTGCGACGGCGGAAAAATGGGCGTGCCATGTGTCAGGTCTCCTTATTCGCCGTCCGAGGCTTCTTCGCGGTCCCGGCGGGGCGCGCGATCGCCGCGATCCGGGCGGTCACCACGGTCGCCGCGCTCACCACGACGCTCACGGTCACGCTCGTTCTTGCGCATCATCACCGAAGGGCCACCCTCCAGCTCTTCAACGCGGACGGTCATGAAGCGGATCACGTCTTCGTTGATCTGCGTCTGACGCTCCAGCTCGGCGACCACGCCAGCCGGCGCGTCGATGTTGAGCATCACGTAGTGAGCCTTGCGGTTCTTGGCGATCTTGTAGGCGAGGTTGCGGAGACCCCAGCTTTCCACCTTCGTCACCTTGCCTTCATTGGCCTCGATGATCTTGGTGGCATTTTCCGCGAGCGCATCGACCTGGGCCTGTGCCAGATCCTGACGCGCAAGGAAGACATGCTCATAATAGGGCATGGTTCATGCGTCCTGTCTTTTGGCCGATTGCTGACATACGCCCCATGCGCATGCCCCTCCGGCTGTCGTCTCAAACAAAGCTTCGCGGCGGGCGCAGCGAGAGCCTGCCCGGCGAAGGGGCGGCCTATGGCTGAAAAGTGCCCGCAAGGCAAGTGCGCATTGCCCGCTCTCGCCGATAAGCGATCAGGGCCGGAACTGCCGGGCCAGCGCGTGATAGAGCTTGGGCTTGCAGATCTGCCCGCTGACCCAGTTGGCGAAGATCGCCGTGGCGAACAGCGGCAGGATCATGGTGCGGTCTGCGGTCATCTCCATCATGATGATCGCGGCGGTGAGCGGCGCCCGGACCACACCCGCGAAATAGCCGATCATGCCGAGCAAGACGATGGCGCCGTGCGGCTGGTCCGGCATCAGCAGCCCCAGCAGCTGACCAAGGCCGGCGCCGACGGAGAGCGATGGCGCAAAGATGCCGCCGGGGGCTCCGCTCAGCGCCGTGGCCAGTGTGGCGACGAGCTTGGCGGGGCCGAAGCTCCAGGAAACCTCTTCACCGGCGAGCAACGCACGCGTCGTCTCATAGCCGGTGCCCCAGCTGATTCCAGCGGTGAGGATGCCTGTGATGGCGACGACGAGGCCGCAGATGCCCGCGACGAGCAGTGGCTTGGCCCGCATCGCCCGGGTGAGCGGGCTGCGGGACCAGGCAAGAGCGATCAGCGCGCGGGAGAACAGGCCGCCCGCCACGCCGCCGACGAGGCCAGCGACCGGTGTCAGCAGCAGCATGGAGGAGATCGGCATCGATTGATGCATGGCGCCAAAGTAGATGTAATCGCCCGAAAGCCACAGGCTCGTGATGCCCGCCATCATCACCGCAGCCATCACCACGATCGCGATCTTCTGTTCGAAGGCAGCGGCCAGTTCCTCGATGGCGAAGGCGACCCCCGCGAGCGGGGTATTGAACGCAGCGGCAACGCCTGCCGCACCGCCGGCGATGATGATCCCGGCCGAAACCGGCACGCGCAGCCAGCGCTGCACCGCGGCCATGATGGCGGCGCTGATCTGCACGGTCGGTCCTTCGCGACCGACTGAGCCACCCGCGAGCAGCATCCCCAGCGTGCCGAACAGCTTGAACAGCGCCGTCCGCAGCGAGAGCAGGCGGCGGGATTGCGGGTGATCCGGCATACGCGCCGCCGCCATGGTCTGCGGAATGCCCGATCCGCGCGCCTCCGGGCACCAATGCCGCGTGACATAGGTCACCGCGACGAACAGGCCCGGGGTGATGACCAGCGGCGCGTAGGGAAACGCATCGGCCACGCCCGTGAACAGACCCTGCGCGGCCTCGCCCAGCTTGGCGAACAGCACCGCGACCAGGCTGAGCAGCAAGGCGCCGCCGATCGCGCCGATGCGGCCCCGCATCACGCGGGCATCCACGCGGCTGATCGCGTTGGAGAACCGTGGCTTTAACATCCTGGCTTCCCCTATGCCCCATGAGCAGGGCGCACAATGGCCAATGTCCATCCTGGCGCGCCGTCTTGCCGGTCAAGCCAACAGGACTTGCCCGGGGCGCCCCCCCGGACTAGGGCGCAGGCCTTCACAGACCAAGCAGGGATCAGGGCCGTGCGTGCATTCATCTTTCCGGGGCAGGGCAGTCAGGCCGTGGGCATGGGGTCGGCGCTGGCCGCAGCATCGCCCGTGGCGCGAGAGATTTTCCAGGAAGTCGACGAGGCGCTGGGCCAGCATCTCTTTCGCATCATGACCGAAGGGCCGGAAGCGGACCTGACCCTGACCGAGAATGCCCAGCCGGCGATCATGGCCAACGCGCTTGCCACCTTGCGCGTGCTAGAGAAGGAAGGCGGGGTCGTACTCCGCGATAAGGCGGATGCGCTGGCCGGTCACAGCCTTGGCGAATATAGCGCCCTGTGCGCAGCGGGCGCGTTCGATCTCGCCACCACGGCCCGTCTGCTCAAGACGCGCGGCCGGGCGATGCAGGCCGCGGTGCCGGTGGGCGAGGGTGCGATGGCCGCGCTGCTCGGCGCCGACATCGAGAAGGCCGAGGCGCTCGCGGCTGCTGCGGCCGAGGGCGAAGTCTGCGCCGTCGCCAATGACAATGATCCGAGCCAGGTCGTCATTTCCGGCCATGTCGGCGCCATCGAGCGCGCGATCGGGCTGGTGAAGGACCATGGCATCAAGCGTGGCGTGCTGCTGCCGGTCTCCGCGCCGTTCCACTGCCCGCTGATGCAGCCCGCTGCCGATGCGATGGCGGCTGCCCTGGCGGACACGCAGTCGCCCGGCGCCTTCATTCCCGTCTATGCCAATGTCACGGCCGCGCCGGTGAGCGATGCTGCGACCATCCGTGACCTGCTGGTGCAGCAGGTGACCGGCCGGGTGCGCTGGCGCGAAAGCATCGCGGCGATGTGGGAGGCCGGCATTACCGATTTCGTCGAGCTGGGCGGCAAGGTGCTCGGCCCGATGGTCAAGCGCATCGCGCCGGATGCGACCGTGACCAGCGTCATCTCGATGGACGACATCGAGGCGCTGCTCGGCCGCGTGTGAGAGACAGGAGGGACTGCATCATGTTCGATCTCAATGGAATGACGGCGCTGGTCACCGGCGCGAGCGGTGGCATCGGCTCTGCCGTGGCCCGGGCACTGGCCGCGCAGGGCGCGCGGCTGGCGCTCTCCGGCAGCAATGTCGCCAAGCTGGAGGCCTTTGCCGCCGAGCTGGGCGGCGATCACGTCTGCGTGCCGTGCGATCTGAGCGATGCGGCATCGGTGGACGCCCTGGTGCCCGCCGCGCTTGAGGCGCTGGGCGGCAAGCTGGATATCCTCATCAACAATGCCGGCGTCACGCGCGACAACCTCATCCTGCGCATGAAAGACGAGGAGTGGGACACCGTCCAGAAGATCAATCTGGAAGCGGCGTTCCGCCTCATCCGCGCTGCCTCCAAGCCCATGATGAAGGCGCGGACGGGGCGGATCATCTCGATCACCAGCGTGGTGGGCGTGACCGGCAATCCGGGCCAGGCCAATTACGCCGCCTCCAAGGCCGGCCTGATCGGCATGAGCAAGAGCCTGGCGCAGGAACTGGCCAGCCGCGGCATCACCGTGAACTGCGTCGCGCCCGGCTTTATTCGCTCGGCGATGACCGACGCGCTCAACGACGCCCAGAAGGACGCCATCCTCTCGCGCATTCCAGCCGGCGCGCTCGGCACCGGCGAGGATATCGGCGCGGCGGTGGTCTACCTCGCCAGCCGCGAGGCGGGCTATGTCACCGGTCAGACCTTGCACGTGAATGGCGGCATGGCGATGATCTGAGCTTTGGCCGGTCTCTTTTGAGGTCGGCTGATCTCTCGCTCGTCACGGCAGAGCGAGATTTTTTATCGGCAGGCGGAACCGGACGCCGCCCCAATCATTCTCTCCCTGACTGGCTCCCGCCGGTCAGCGGACCCCCTTAACGGCGACCTTTCAGAGGTCGCCGTTTTTTTGTGGTGAGGGTGGGTGGGGGCGGCTGTGTGAGTGCTCTCCGTTGGCGCTGACGCGCTGTTCAGTTCTGAACCCACGAACCGTCGTGGCCGATCTCGCGGGGGGATCGCCCAAGCCTAGGGTTGTGACAAAACGGAATACCGGCGGAATATGGTGAGCCCTGCTGGGTTCGAACCAGCGACCTACTGATTAAAAGTCAGTTGCTCTACCGACTGAGCTAAGGGCCCCCAAGCGGGTGTCGCGATCCCCTAAAGGTGCGGGCTCTGGCGGTCAACCGGCTTGGCGGCTTTTACCGTCGCGATCATCTGGCTGGGCTGGGTTTGCGCAGGCGGAAGGCCAGATGGTGGATGGTGAGGCCGGACACAGGATCTTGTGCATTCGGAGCGATCGCGCGCAGCGGTTCCAGGACGAAGGCACGGTCTGCGATGGCCGGATGCGGCACGGTCAGCCGTCTGCTGTGCACGGCGCCGCCAGACCAGAGCAGCAGGTCGAGGTCCAGCGTGCGCGCGCCCCAGCGGCGGTAGCGGCGGCGATGGAAGGTGCGCTCGATGGCCTGAAGCTGGTCGAGCACCGCCAGCGGTGGCAGCGTCGTGCTCACAATGGCTGCCGCATTGGCATAAGTGCGCGCGGACGGGCCCAGGGGGCGCGAGTCGATGATGGGGGAGGCTCGAACAAGGCTGAGGGGCGCGAGGTCGAGGGCATCAAAGGCGGCGCGCACGATGTCGCGCGGGCGCATCCCCGCCATCGGGCGATTGGCGCCGATACCAATAGCGTAGATCAGCTCGCCGGTTCCCGGCGACCGATGGTCGTGCGCCAGAGGGTGGATGCTTGCCTTGTTCATCCGCCAGGGCCTATCCGCAGGGCATGTCCATGACCAGACCTGTTATAAGCCCCGTGCCCGGCGCCGAACCGGCGCGCGATTGTCCCCTATGTCCGCGTCTGGTCGCCTTTCGCCAGGCCTGTCGGATCGAGTATCCGGACTGGTGGAACAGTCCAATCCCCGCCTTTGGCGATCCGGATGCACGCATTGTTCTGGTGGGTCTGGCGCCCGGCAAACATGGCTCCAACCGCACGGGGAGGCCGTTCACCGGCGATTATGCGGGCGACCTCCTGTTCGCCACGCTCGACAAATTCGGTCTTTCGCGTGGCACATATGACGCGCGTGTGGATGATAGTCTTGAGCTGGTGGATTGCGCGATCCTCGCGAGCGTGAAATGCCTGCCGCCACAGAACAAGCCGACCCCCGAGGAAATCCGCACGTGCCGTCCGTTTCTGGATGCGGAGGTCACGTTGCTGCCCAAGGCGCGCATCTTCATCGCGCTCGGGCAGATCGCGCATCAATCCGCGGTGAAAGTGCTGGGTGGACGGCTGCCCAAGGCCCGCTTCGCGCATCTCGCCGAGCACCGGATGCCCGATGGGCGCATGCTGATCGATAGCTACCACTGCTCGCGCTACAATACGAACACCGGGCGGCTGACGGCGGAGATGTTCGAGGCGGTTTTCGAGCGGGCGCTGGCGTTGCGGGATGGCCTTTAGGCAACGCGATGGGCGCTTATTTATTCCTCGGGCGTTGCGCTCGTGGGATGAAGATCGGGCGGCAACCTTGCGCGCGGCTGCTCCTTCTCGACGCAACAATGGTCGTGAGGGAACGCGCAAGCCAAACAGGTTCCAGGGGGCAGACCTCACTGACCAGTCCTATCTCGCCAAGCTGAAGGCCCGGCTCAAGAGGCTGGTGAACGCAGGGACTGAAAGCCACCCCCACGCTCGCCGGGCTTATCGCAGCAGATAATCGTAATAAGCGCCATCCGGCGGACCACCGGCGGCAGCCTGCACGCCATCCAGGGCGCCCTCCGGTAGAGAGGCGAGCGACTTGGCATGATGCTCTTCGCTGGCCCATTTCTCGATGAAGATGAAGCGGTGCTCGTTGCCCAGGTCCCGCATCAGCTCGACGCCTTCACAGCCATCGGCAGCCTTCACCGTTCCGGAGAGGGCGATGAGGGCCGCTTCCATCTCGGCGCTTTTGCCGTCTGCGGCGGGAATGATGTAGAGGCGAGCCACGGTCATACACATCTCCTTATTCAGCGATGGTTACACATCCTGCGCCAGCCGTCCATAAAGCTCCGGCCTGCGATCGCGAAAAAAGCCCATGCCGGCGCGGTGCTTGCGGGCACGGTCGAGATCGAGCGTGGCGATAAGCGCGCCGGTCTGCCAGTCTTCCGCCTCGGCCACCAGATCGCCCCATTCGTCCGCGATGAAGCTGTGGCCGTAGAAGCTTTGTTCGCCGGTGGCGCCGGCCATCTGCTCGCTGCCGATGCGATTGGCGGCGACGACCGGCATGCAGTTGGAGACGGCATGGCCCTGCATCGCCCGCCGCCACATGCGGCTTGTATTCAGATCGCCATCATAAGGCTCCGAGCCGATCGCCGTCGGGTAGAGCAGGAGTTCAGCGCCCATCAGCGCCATGGCGCGGGCTGTTTCCGGATACCATTGGTCCCAGCAGATGCCGACGCCGATCGTGCCATATTTCGTCTCCCACACCTTGAAGCCGGTGTTGCCGGGACGGAAATAATATTTCTCCTCATAGCCCGGCCCGTCCGGGATATGGCTCTTGCGGTAGACGCCCATGATCTCGCCCTGATCGTCGATCATCGCGAGGCTGTTATAATGGTGCTGCCCATCCCGCTCGAAGAAGCTGGTGGGGATGTAGACGCCCTGCGCCTTGGCCAGCTTCTGCATCGCCAGCACGGCAGGATGCTCGGTGAGCGGGCGAGCGCGGGCAAACAGGGCTTCGTCCTCGACCGTGCAGAAATACAGTCCCTCGAACAGTTCGGGCGGCAGGATGATCTTGGCTCCGCGGGCCGCGGCCTTGGCGACATGTTCCTCCACCAGCGCGATATTGGCGGCCTCATCGTCCGAAAAGGCGAGCTGAAGCGCGGCGACGGTGAGATGAGACATGATAGATCCTGCGGCGAAGGGGGTCAGACGGCGGCCGGCAGATGCATGCTCATGCAATGGAAACTGCCGCCGCCGCGCAATATGGCATCGGACGGCAGGCCGACAATAGCCCGGCCCGGAAAGAATGGTGCGAGCGCATCCAGCGCGGCCTGATCATTGGGCGCGCCATATTGCGGCACGATGACGGCGCCGTTGGTGATGCAGAAGTTCATGTAGCTCGCTGGCACGATGTGCCCGTCAATCTCGTATCGGCCGACCGACGGCATCGTGGCGACCTCCAGCCCATAGGCGCGGGCGCGCGCTGCGGCATCGGCATAGATGGCGGTGTTGGGATCATCCTCGGTGCTGGCCTGCGGCACCACGAGAACCCCCGGCGCCACGAAGCGGGCGAGATTGTCGACATGTCCATCCGTGTGATCGTTCAGCAAGCCATCACCCAGCCAGAGCATGGACGACAGGCCAAGGGTGCCGGCCAGGATCGTCTCGATCTGCTTGCGATCCAGCGTGGGATTGCGATTGGGGTTGAGCAGACATTGCTCGGTCGTCACGAAAAGGCCGGTGCCATCCGTATCGAGCGCGCCGCCTTCCAGGATGATGGGGACGTGACGGCAGGGCAGGCCGGTCGTAGCGGCAAGGCGCGCCCCAATGTCCTCATCGCCCGGCATCTGGAACTTGCCGCCCCAGCCGTTGAAATCGAAATCGACGAGGGCGCGGGAGCCATTCGGGCCGAGGAGGCCGATTGGGCCGGTGTCGCGCAGCCAGATGTCGCCGAAGGGCAAGCATTCGACATCTACCGTCCCGGCTCGCAGACCTCTAGCCTCGTCGAGGTCCCCCTCCACTCGGGTAAGCAGTAGCACTGGCTCGCCATGCTGCTCTACAGTGTACGCGAACGCAGCGGCTTGTTGCTGCGCTTCGCGTAGCCGGTCCGGCCACTCTTGAGGATTTCCAGGAAACCCGACCCAGAGGCGCTCTTGCAGCGCCCATTCAGGAAACATCCGGTAGGACAAGTTTAAGATCGACCCATTTGTAGGATGGATAGTAGCCAATGCCACGGCCCCAATGATAGGTCAATGTGTGCTGCAGGCCTCGCGGGATGGGCATTGCTTTGCATCACATTTCCGTCAGTGTCGAAAAGGACATCAGCCATAGCTTCAGGATCAGGCTTTGAGGTTGCAATGGGATACCGATTTGCGCATGGCGCTCAAGCGCTGCTTGGCGGCCTAATATCGACAAATGTAGTGTAAAAGGGTGACAGAAATGTGTTTCTTGGCGAGAGTCACAAGCTGATGTCACCTCAAGGAGGCAAGAGTGCGAGCCAAGAAGGCGATGCACAGGGAGAGATCGCAAGCGAGTTTGGCATGCAGGAAGAGGTGCCGTCCGCAATGGTTGATGTGCAGAAACCCGGTGTCCCTGATGCGGATGTCGCTCACCACGTCATTTCGAGGGAGGGTGAGGCCCCCAATCCTCCGCCGATCAGTTTGAATACGGATACGCCTTCGGCTGAGGGCGCAGCATCGTTTGGAGCAATGGGAGCTAATGAAGTGCCCGCAGGTGAGGCAGGTGCCAATTCTCAAATTGAGAGTGCCGGGCCATTTGGCCTGTTGAAGTTGGTTCGGAAAATTTTAGGATTTGGCCCAATATTCTTTATCGTGGTTATAATGCCCACAATCACTTCTTTGATTTATTTTACAGTTTTATCGTCTGACGTATATATTTCTGAATCAAAATTTGTTGTTCGAAGCCCGGATAAGCCATCAACATCTGGCCTAGGAATTCTTCTGAAAAGCGCTGGATTTTCAAATGCGGGTGACGAAATTTATGCTGCGCAGGAGTACATCGAGTCGCGGGATGCGCTGAGAGATCTTAATCGCGATAACGGATTTGTGAAATCATATTCAGATCACGAAATATCGGCATTTGACAGGTTTGATGGCATTGTTTCGGGCCACACCTTTGAAGACCTTTACGATTATTATCTCGGAAAGGTGAAGGTTAACCATGATACCTCCTCATCTATTACGACGTTGACGGTGCGCGCTTATTCACCTGCAGCTGCCCACCGCTTCAATGAGCGATTGCTAGAAATGGCTGAGTCGACGGTCAACAAGCTTAATCTTCGTGGTCGGCAGGATTTGATCCGCTACGCGGAGGCCGAAGTTGCGGACGCCAAGCAGAAGGCTCGCGATGCGGCATTGGCCTTGTCGGCGTATAGAAACCGAGAAGGAGTGGTTGACCCTGAGCGCCAGGCTGCCGTGCAACTCCAGATGATTTCAAAGCTCCAGGACGAACTTATTTCCACCCGCGCGCAACTGCGGCAGTTGCGATCTTTTACTCCCCAAAACCCGCAGATTGAGGTTTTAGCCTTGCGAGCCGACGGGATTGCTGCAGAAATTGAAGAGCAGCTGGGGAAAGTCGCAGGCGGGCAAAAGTCGCTTTCTTCCACTGCTGCCCAATATCAACGTCTATATCTAGAGAGCCAATTCGCGGATCGTACTTTGGCCGGCGCTATGGCGTCGCTTCAGGAGGCGAATAACGAAGCACGGCGCAAACAAGCTTATGTTGAACGAATAGTTGCGCCGAATCTTCCTGACGACGCAATGGAGCCCCGCCGCTGGCGTGGTGTAATGGCGACATTCATTCTTGGTATTGTGGCGTGGGGTGTTTTGGGGATGTTGCTGGCTGGCATTAAGGAGCACCAGGATTGATTCAGGATCGACCCAAAAAGTCTATTCTGGGCTCCCTTGGCACTCAGAGACGGATAATTTTC
Source organism: Sphingobium sp. B11D3B (assembly GCF_025961735.1). Classification (NCBI taxonomy): domain Bacteria; kingdom Pseudomonadati; phylum Pseudomonadota; class Alphaproteobacteria; order Sphingomonadales; family Sphingobiaceae; genus Sphingobium; species Sphingobium sp. B11D3B. The sequence continues at coordinate 714,638 of NZ_JAOQOF010000001.1, forward strand.
GCTCTTCTGATGCGAGAAATTTTAACCCGCTTCGGACGTCACAATATAGGATTTCTTTGGCTTTTCGTCGAGCCGATGCTGTTTACACTAGGAGTAACTGCGCTTTGGACCGCCTCTCACGCGATTCACGGCTCAAACTTGCCGATTGTTGCGTTTGCGCTCACAGGGTATTCCAGCGTTTTGCTCTGGCGCAACATGCCGAGCCGCTGTGTTTCCGCTGTGGGCCCCAATCTGGCGTTGATGTATCATCGTAATGTTCGGGTAATAGACATTATGTACTCGCGCCTTCTGCTTGAGGTGATTGGCGCCACGATTTCCTTTTGTGTGCTAGGTGCTCTTTTTTCTGCAGTCGGTTGGATGGCGCTACCGGAAGATATCTTGAAAGTCGCTTTAGGTTGGGCGATGCTGGCATGGTTCGGCGCAGCGCTTGCCCTGCTGATAGGCGGATTATCCGAGGAATTTGAGATCGTTGAGAAGCTGTGGCACCCGGCGTCTTATTTGTTGTTTCCATTGTCTGGGGCAGCCTTTCTAGTTGATGCGCTGCCACCGGCCGCGCGCGATTTGGCGCTGTATCTGCCGATGGTAAATGGCGTTGAATATGTAAGGGATGGCTATTTCGGAAGTCAGTTCAAGGCGCATCATGATTTGCAGTATATGGCGCTTTTCAATCTGGGCATGACGCTCTTTGGCTTGGCGCAGGTACGCAGAATCAGTCGCAAGGTCGTGCCGGCATGATATGTCTGCGCAATGTTCGGAAGTCTTATCCGACAAGATCCGGTCCTGTGGTCATTCTGCGTGATCTGACCACGGACATCCTCGCAGGGAAGCGTTTAGGCATACTTGGGCGCAATGGAGCAGGAAAGTCCACATTGATTCGGCTAATCAGCGGGGCGGAGTTGCCTACATCTGGCTATGTCGATCGATCCATGAGCGTGTCATGGCCCCTGGCTTTCGGCGGAGCTTTTCAAAATGCTCTGACCGGGCTGGATAACCTGCGCTTCATTTGCCGCGTGTATAATGTTACGGTTGATGACAAAATCGAATATGTTCAGGAATTTTCCGAACTGGGCAGATATCTTCGTGAGCCAGTTTCCACATATTCCGCAGGCATGCGCGCGCGGTTGGCTTTCGCTATTTCAATGGTAGTGGAGTTTGACTGTTTCTTGGTGGATGAGATAATTGCAGTTGGAGACTCTCGATTTCACCATAAGTGCAATATCGAATTATTTGAAAAGCGCAGTGACAGGGCGATGGTCTTTGTGTCTCATGACGATGGCTACATTCGAGAATATTGTCATTACGCTTGTGTTTTGATTGACGGGAGGCTGGTGAATTTTCCCACGGTTGAGGAGGCTTTAGAATTTTATGCCTTTTCCCAAAAAGTCGCCGATTTTTGATGCTACATTATTTCGATAGTTTTTTAGCTCGGCGTCTTGGCCCTACCGATGATGTTCAGGCCAAGAATTCAAAAACGCGTCGCATATTTTTGGACGTCTCTGCGATCAAGGCTCATGACGCTCAAACTGGTATACAGCGTGTGGTTAGAGCGTTGGTCGCCAATATTCAATGCGTGGCTGAATCAAACCTTCAAATCTGCACTGTATACGCTACGGTAAATGGCCCTTACCGCCTGACGAATTATTTTCTTTCGGCCGAAGTTTTCGATCGATCAGTTCCTGAAGATGTCGAACTAGAATTAGGAGCAGGGGACATCTTCCTTGCGCTTGATTTGTGCGCGCATATTCTGCCGCTGCACGAAAGGCAGTTTGTCGAATGGCAAAGGCGTGGTGCCGTGATTGCCGCGGTCGTCTACGATCTCTTGCCCTATTCTAACCCTGAATGGTTCAGCAAAAAAGCTTGCAAAAATTTTCGCCGCTGGCTTGGTCTCATAGGTAGAAGGGCCGATATCCTGCTGCCCATCTCTGAGCAGGTCTCTAACAAGGTTAGGGACTATATGCAACGCCGCCATCCGGATCGCGCTGGGTTCATAAAGTGCGAAGTTCTCCCGTTGAGCGGCGACATACGGGCCAGCCGTCCGACAATGGGCATAACCAAGCAGGAGCGCGTTCTACTCAAGTCTTTACGTGATTGTCCCTATGTTATGGCGGTGGGGACTGTAGAACCTCGAAAGGCGCACTCCAAAATATTGGAAGCGCATAGACATTTGCGTGCTAGTCGGGCTCAGAACTGTCCATTTCTTATTGTCGTAGGCAAGCCAGGGTGGAAATCGAAAGATACGCAGCGCGCGTTAGAGGAACTATCTCTAGAGAAGGATGGGGCATTGTGGTTGCCGGCAGCCTCAGATGAGTTATTGGACCTCCTTTATAGAAATTGCGTGGGCCTGATTGCTGCATCGTTTGATGAGGGATATTGCTTGCCGGTTGCCGAGGCGCTCGCTTATCATAAACCTGTTTTAGCGAGGGATATTCCGATATTCCGGGAATTCGACGATATTTTGATAAGATACTTCCAAAGAGATGATCCGGTCTCTCTTTCCCTTGAAATTGAGAGGATGGCGTCCTTGCTTCCCACCCCCTCGATCTCGGTTTTAAAAGGTTGGGATATGTCGGCCGAGGCATTGCTTGCAGCCGTTGTGCGTCGGTGAGAGATTGCTCCATCAGTGTACTCGATGGGCATTGTCTACGTGCTTTATTACAACGCATTCACAATTTTTCAAATGGCGGAACTCATATGCGATCAGCGCTCGTTACAGGAATTTCCGGACAAGATGGAGCTTATCTGGCACAGCTTCTGTTAGAAAAGGGCTATGTAGTGTACGGGGCCTACAGACGCACCAGTTCTGTCAATTTTTGGAGAATCGAGGAGCTGAAGATTCGGAATCACCCGAATTTGCACCTTGTTGAGCATGATCTTACGGATATCTCGTCGTCAATCCGCCTCCTGCGCGAGTCCAACGCGGAGGAAGTTTATAATTTGGCTGCTCAGAGTTTCGTGGGCGTGTCCTTTGATCAGCCAATCACTACGGCCGAGATTACCGGCATAGGCGCGCTCAATCTTCTGGAAGCCATTCGTTGCGTAAATCCAGCTATCAAATTTTATCAGGCAAGTACGTCTGAAATGTTTGGCAAGGTGCAGGCTATCCCCCAGGATGAGTCCACACCGTTTTGGCCGCGCAGCCCATACGGAGTAGCAAAACTCTACGCGCATTGGATTTCAGTAAATTACAGAGAAAGCTACGATATTTTCGCATGTAGCGGAATATTGTTTAATCATGAAAGTCCGCTACGGGGCCGTGAATTCGTAACCAGAAAAATTAGCGACAGCGTGGCCAAAATTAAATTGGGGCTGCTGGATCGTCTTGTGCTGGGTAATATAGATGCAAGACGAGACTGGGGTTTTGCGAAGGATTATGTCGACGGGATGTGGCGAATGATGCAAGCTCCCCGCCCGGACACGTATGTGCTAGCAACAAAAAGAACGCAAACCGTCAGAGATTTTGTTGTCATGGCCTTCGCGAGCGCAGGTATCCCCATCGGTTTCCAAGGAGAAGGCATTTCCGAAGTGGCGATAGACGAGAACAGCGGACGGGTTGTGATGGCGATCGATCCCATCTTTTATCGCCCTGCCGAAGTCGATGTTTTGATCGGAGATCCTGCTAAGGCCCATGCGGAGTTGGGATGGCGTCCGACCACGAATTTGGAACAATTGTGTGATATGATGGTGCAAGCTGATCTCGAAAGGAATCGTAACCGAATGTCATTTTAGGTATTGTGGTTTTTTCCATGAATTGGTGCGTGACTGTTCTATGTCGTCTGTCCTTATAACCGGAATTGAAGGATTTACCGGGCGCTATTTAAGTAGCGCTATGGCAAGCGCTGGCTTCGAAGTGCACGGGATAGCGCGACATGGGGACCCTTTTGCGAACTTTAGCATTGTTGCCGCTGACCTCGCCGATGTCGATCGGATTCGTTCGCTGGTTAGAACAATAAAGCCAAAAAATATCGTTCATCTTGCAGCCATATCTCACGTCGCTCATGGCAATATTGATGAGATGTACATGTCTAATGTTGTGGGAACGAGAAATCTTTTACAGGCTGTGGTTGATACAGGATTTTGTCCAGATCGGGTTTTAATTGCAAGTAGCGCTAATGTATACGGAAATTGCTCTCAAGAAATTATTGAAGAAGATTGTCCCTTTTCTCCGGTCAATGATTATGCAATATCGAAGATGTCGACCGAGTTCCTGGCACGAATATTTAGTGATCGAATTCCTGTTACCGTGGTGCGACCTTTCAATTACACTGGAGTGGGGCAGTCTCCTGCGTTCCTTGTCCCGAAGATCGTAGAGGCGGCACGCCTCGGTAACCGTGCACTAAGAATGGGAAATCTCGACGTTTTCAGAGATTTTTCGGACGTTCGAGGCGTAGTGGCCGCCTATATTCGGTTATTGTCAGCTCCGCAAAGCGCAGGTGAAACCTTCAACATCTGCTCCGGTAGGGTAATCTCAATCCGGGATATCCTGAAAATGTTAACGGCGATGACTGGAATCGAATGGTCCATAGATGTCGATCCCGCGCTCGTCCGGCATAATGAAGTAAGGGTTCTTCGCGGCAGCAAGCGGAAATTTGAGACCCTAATCGGCCCCTTAGAGATGCCACCTTTTGAGCAAACGATCGAGTGGATGCTGGAGAGTGATGCTCGCTAAAGCGCTTAACGGGTTTGCAGGTTGTTGCGGTCGTCCGGTTGGAATGCGGTTGAGGCGAGCTGCTCTGACGTTTTCCCTGTTTTTTGCGTTGTAATCGGGGCCTGACCCCACCTTGCGGGCTTGAAGCGTAGCGTTAAGTCGTCGCGCCCTGACCGTCGGGGTGTGCTGCTACTATGATGATCACGATTGATGATCCTGTGAGCGGGGGGGGGGGGGCGGGCTGAACGGCCCCGGGATTGCTGGAGGCCCTAACTCCTGAGAGGAAGGGTTTACCATGAGCAAGACAACCAACAAGTTTGCACCCGAGGTTCGTGCACGGGGCGTGCGGATGGTGCTGGATCACGAAGGTGATCATCCATCGCGCTGGGCAGCTATTGTGTCGATCGCAGAGAAGATCGGCTGCGTTCCGCAGACGCTATTGGAGTGGTTGAAGAAGGCCGAGGTGGACAGCGGCAAGCGTGCCGGTGTGCCGACCGAGATGGCTGATCGCCTCAAGGCTCTGGAACGCGAGAACCGCGAGCTTCGCCAGGCCAACGAGATACTACGTAAAGCATCAGCGTATTTTGCCCAGGCGGAGCTCGACCGCCCGTTCAAGCGATGACCGCCTTCATTGACGAGCATCGTGAGGTTTATGGGATCGAGCCGATCTGCAGGGTTTTGCCGATCGCCCCATCCACCTACCATGAGCGTGTTGCGCTGCGACGAGACCCGGCGCGGCTGTCAGTTCGTGCCCGGCGCGATCAGGGTCTGAAGCCCGAAGTTGTGCGCGTCTTTGCCGAGAACTTCGGCGTCTGTGGCGTACGCAAGGTCTGGCGGCAGATGAACCGTGAGGGCTTCGCTGTGGCTCGATGCACCGTCGAGCGGCTGATGCGGGAGTTGGGCTTGCAAGGGGTAACCCGGGGCAAGCCTGTGCGGACCACGATCAGCAACAAGGCTGCGCCGTGCCCGCTCGATCACGTCAACCGGCAGTTCCATGCCCCAGCGCCCAACATGTTCTGGGTCTCGGACTTCACCTATGTCGCGACGTGGGCGGGCTTCGTCTATGTCGCGTTCGTGATCGACGTCCACGCCCGCTATATCGTGGGCTGGCGTGTCAGCAGGACTGCCCATGCCAGCTTCGTGCTGGATGCCCTGGAGCAGGCCATCCACGAGCGGCGTCCGGTTCATCGGGGTGGCCTGGTCCATCACGGCGATCGCGGAAGCCAATATGTCTCGATCAGATACTCGGAGCGCCTTGCCGAAGCTGGGATCGAACCGTCGGTCGGCAGCGTCGGCGACAGCTATGACAACGCTTTGGCTGAGACGATTAATGGCCTTTACAAGGCCGAGGTGATCCACCGGCGAGGACCATGGCGATCCTTCGAAGCGGTCGAATATGCCACGCTTGAGTGGGTCGACTGGTTCAACAACAGGCGCCTGCTCGAGCCCATCGGCAATATCCCGCCCGCCGAAGCCGAAGAACGATATTACGCCATGCTGGGCGACCAACCCATTGCTGCGTAACTTAAACCAAATGGCCTCCGGCAATCCCGGGGCGGTTCACTCCGGTTACGGCACTCGTCACGCAGGCGGCCGTTGAACGACTCCACGAAGGCGTTGTCGTCGGTTTGCTCGGTCGCCAGAAGTCGACCGTGACGCCGTTCTCGTATGCCCACCGATCCAATGCTTTCGAGGTTGATGTGCCCCCCCTGATTGTCACCAGTCAGAGATAGTGTCCGGATCCTTCATGATGGTTGGTTGAGGTAATGGCCACCTGGCGTCGGGACTATAACGAGAGCCATCCTCACACAGCGCTTGGCTGGCTGATGCGAGCTGAATATGCTGCATCCACCGGGTTTAACCCCAGCGGATGCAGTTCGGAGGCTCGCATCACACCCGGATGAGAAACCGGGGGCCCTTCAGCCGAGAACGCCTGTGATTCCGGAGGGCTCATTCTGACAGATGAGTTCGCGGATAACATGTGCGCATATACCGAACCCTTCGACGGCGATCTCAAGCTGGTTAACGTCGAAAAGCTTCCCTGAATTTGTTCACGCCCCCTAGAGCTAGGCTCTGTGATACACCTCTTGAAAAAAGAAGTCCCTCGGCACTTTAATTTGCCACCGATCGTGAACGAGAAAATCCACTATTTGGTCGATGCTTTCAGCCCAGCTTAAGGTGCGCATCATGTCAGACGACGTGTGAGTGCCATTTCGACTTAGCGCGATCCACTCCGAGATAACTTGTGAGAGGTCGGCGGCAGATGAGTCGTCCGGGAAGTAATGGGCGTGGTGGCCTGCGACCTCTCGAAACACCGGAATGTCCCGCGCAATGATGGGTATCTTGTGATGAGCCGCTTCCACGAGGGGCAGGCCAAATCCTTCAGCCTGCGACGCTGCAATGAGGCAGTCGCAACTGCCGTATATGCGTTCAAGATACTCGTCGCTTATACCAGACAACCAGAATAAGCGTCGATTCCACTCCGGGTGATTGCGCAGTGTTTCGTCGAAATCACCCATCAGCCAGCCCCACCGGCCTACGATGACAAGATTTACGTCAATGTCGGAAGCCCACAGACGCTCAAAGGCTTCAAGAGTTTGGCGGTGCCCCTTACGCGGTTCCAATGTCCCAATCATCAGAAAGCTTATTTTTGCGTCAATTGTTTGAAGGACAGCATCAGCTTCCGAAGGTAAGCCCTTAGATGGCGCTGTGTTTTTAATATCCGAGCCGTGATGGACCGAGGCGATGTAGAACGGCAGCCTGTCGGACGAGATACGAGGTTCTACGAACTTTTTTAGATCCGCCGCAGTAGCGGCGGAGCAGCAAATCGCGCCGTCAGATCCGCTGACGACCTCCATCAGTTCGCGAAACTCAGAAACACTTCCATCAGCAAACCATTCGGGATGGTTTAGAGGAATGAGATCGTGAACATAGAAATAGACACGAACTCCGATAGCCCTCAGATATTGGGTGTAGGCGTCATGATTGATTGCCATTCTTGGCGCTTGGTCTAAGAAAAGAAGGATATCGCCAGGCTTAAATGCGACGTAGTCATCATTGGTAGGCGCGTGAAATCCCAAGCCGAATTTCTTGTAGCGGTTAGCCGCGTAAAAGCTCTGTCGATCTGCTGTTGAATGCACAAGTTCTACATGGTAGCCGATGGGCGGATTAGCGATCAGTCCCGTGGCAATGGCTCTGGTGACGCGCTGAATGCCTGAACGATCATCCTGTGAAACGACCGTGCTCACGTCTAGGTAGATCGTGGGCGGTCCTCCTGGTGGAAACGTCTCATCCAGCGAACGTGCAAGGTCGGACATCTCTGATCCGTTCAGCGCCCTTGTATAAGGCGCAAGTTCAATCATCGCCTGGCGGATTGGCTCGCCTTCATAGACCCCGTCAACTGCCTTTCGAGCGGCTACCGCCATCTCAAACCTGTCGAGTAAAGTGTCGGCCGCTTTGCTCCAAGAGAAGGCTTTTGCGCGCTCCAAGCCTGTCTTTCTCAAATTCTCGCGGAAAGGTTCATCGGTCAAAACTTGTTCGAGCTTTCCCGCAATATCCTCAACATCATAAGGATCAAAGAGGGCACTCTTGTTTCCGATCACCTCGCCCACGCTAGATCGATTTGAGCCGATAACGGGCGCTCCGCAGGCCATGGCTTCAAGCGCTGGGAGTCCGAAGCCCTCATGGGTGGAGGGAAATATGAAACATGTGCATGCTTTAAGAACTGTCGGCAGTTCCAGATCGTCAATAAAGCCTGGGGCAATGACGTTATCGGTAATTCCAAGCGCCTCAATTGTTTGTAGGATTTCAAGATGGGACTTCCCATAAGCATCGAACTTGAAAGAACTGCCACCCAGCACAAGCGGGTAGGCTGTCCTGATTTCAACAGGAAGAAGGCTGTAAGCTCTCAATAACCGTTCAACATTCTTGCATCTGTCATTGCCGCCGAAGTAAAACAAAAAAGAATTAGGAATTCCAAGATTCTTAAGAATATCTTCAGAAATATCTCGAGATGTTTCGGTGCTATCGAAGACGCGGGGATCGTAGCCCAAATGAATAGCCGAGACTATTTTACGATCGACGTCCAGCATAGTGACGATATCGTCCGCGGCAGAATGTGAGTCCGTGATGATTAAATCACTGGTTTTTGCATGTTCGATCTTCTCTAAATACCACTCCCGCACAACCTCGTTTGACAAAAGCTCATCCTCGAAGTGCATCGGGGTGAGATCATGCAGTGTCGTCGCGTACAGTGCCGAACTCCGAACTCGTCGCACGCTTGTAACTGCGGGATCGGAAAATCCTTCCTGCATATTTGGTGAAAAAATGATGTCGGGCTTCACACTGTTGAGCAAGACTTCACGAACAACCTCGGCGGTGCGGACTAACTCTTCCTTAGGGGGACTCAACTCCCTATTGTAAGAAAACTGCGTCTTCATATGATTTTGCCAGACGAGGAAGCGATCTTGCGGCAGCAGATCAAAAAATTCCGCTCGAATTGATTCGATCGTAGCTAAATAGGCGCCATTCATGGCGAGATAAATTTCGTGCCCGCGCGAACGCTCCAGCAAGGCCCGGATTAGGTCTTTGGTGTAGCGGCCTACTCCGCGTGTCTTGGAGTAAGGCGACTGGTAGGCCTGTATGTCGATGACTATGCGCATTTATCAGCCCTGACCGATCAATTCTTCGAAAATTCGCAGGCCTCGAGGGGACAGTCCGCTTTCGGCATCTCTTAACGCGAGAGCGGAGCGGCGGTTCGGCGATCGGGCGAACATGTCTGCCTGCTCCTGCGCAATTGCGACAAGTTTGGTCGTCTCTAGTTCCAGCCGTCTCATGCTCCGCCTAAGTTCCCAAGTGTCGTTGACTCGCTCTATGCGAGCCAACAAGGATCCGATTCCAGGAACTCTAAATAGGCGTGCCCAAAAAAACGCGGCTCTGGCTCCTCTGATTTTCGTGCCACGCCTGCGCCCTTCTGTGGATCGCATCAGGCTGCGAACAATCATGGCTCGCGGGCGCCCGGTGCGCAGGACGTTCACATGATGGACAAACCCGGTGGAATCTGGCTCGCGGCCAAGAATTTCTACGTAGCAGTTCCAAACGAATTGCTCATCGTCGTTATATACGAGATCTCGATAATAAATCATGCCGTCACCTGGCCATCCTCTAACTTAAGGGCGGCGGGCCCCCAGCGCCGATTGAGTTTAAGGAGTTCGGAGAAGGCGTCGTTTACCGAAATTTCTGTCATGCAGCGCACGTCAAAATGGCAGTCCTTGCGCAGATTGATATGACAATAGGAGCACGGCGTCTTGGCGTGGAGGATCGACACCTTGGGTCCGATAGGCTGCCAAACGCGCGGGTCGCTCACGCCGCCGAAGATGCTTAATGTCGGAGTACCCAATAGGGCCGCGAGATGCCCGCCCCCCGTATCGTTGCCGATATAGAACGTCGCGTCGTTCACCAGGTCCGGCAAATCCGGGAGGGATCCGCCGGTCATGTCAATGCAGTCGGAAGCATCGAACTGAGCTGCAATGTAACTGTTGACCGAAGCTTCCCCGGCAGAACCGATCAGTATCATGCCAAGGCCCAACTCCTCGCGGATCCTCACCATCAGCGAGATGAAATTTTCCGGACTCCATGTTCTGTTCGGGGAACCCGCGCCGGGCGCGATGACGACATAATCCCGCTTCCCATTAAAAGGAATAAAGCGATCAGTTCTTTGCTTGAGGAGCTTTCGGATCGGATGTTGAGTAGGCGGCTTGAAAGTTTCCACCGTAAGGGACGCTAGAGCGATCAAACGTGTTTCTGCATGAAGCTGCTCTCGATGGTCCGGCGGAATCTCCAAAAGAGACAGGTCCAAGGGCGGAGTGGCCGGCAAAGGGCCGCCCGGCGACGCGAAGCCGACCCGATATCTTGCGTCTATCCGTGTCAGACATGGTCGTGTATCGCTATCGTGCCTCAAGTCGATTGCGATATCGAAAGGGCCCAGGTCAAGCTTGCGCACTCCTTCGCACCGAACCATCCAGTCTTCTGCATCCCAGTTGAATTCTTCCTCCCCGGTCTTGGCTGTAAAAAAGCGATAGGGGACGACCCGATCAAAAATGCCGAGTTGTTCCGCCAGCGGCACATTCCATGGTCCGCATACCAGCGTGATTTGTGCGTCGGGCCAAGCGTCCTTAAGCATTGCCATCGGCCGTACGCTGATGAAGAAGTCGCCCATGTGGTCGAGCTTCAAAATCAGGATGCGTTTGATTTCCTCTTGTTCAGTCCAGGCATGGCCAGGAAGCGCGGCGTTTCCTCGCACCATCACCGAGGCATCCGGACTCTCTGAGAGCTTCGGGCGATCGCTGCGCCTCAAAGCGTCAATGCAGGCATTGCGTGAGGAAGAAAGCAAGCCGACAGTGGCAGATCCGAGTGATGAACCCCTGAATTGTTCGAGGTGGCTCTCTACGTGCCGTAGCGAACGCCTCAAGTCGATAGGTTCCTTGGTATAGCCGATAACCCGCAGCAATTTTCCCAATAGGGGAATACGGAGGACCTCATAACGGCTGGTAGCGCGATCCAGCCCGGGAACGACAACGCCGGCCTCGAGCCCTTCTTGGGAACTACGCAAATGCCAGAGCACCAAGAGACGAGCTTCGCCGCGTCTGATCATGTGGAGATAAGCGTTGAATCCTGAGGGGTCCGCGTCGCGCTTCAGAATTGTTTTGAATGCCAATCTTATGAAAGCACTGTCATAAAGCTCGAGAAGTTCATCCAAAATGAACTGATGCCATCCTGCGGTTATAGCTTCCAATAGTTCTTGCGGGACGGGCAAATTTTTCTGCCTAGCCTCGGGAGAATCGTGAATTTCCTGCAGAACGGAAATGCGACTAATTCCGCGCTGAATTTGTCCGACATAATTTCTTTTGCCGTTCGGATCGACCTCCCGACCTAACAAAATGTCGTAAGCCGCTTCCACGAACGCTGCGGCATCCAAAAAAATCAAATTTTTTAGAATATCCTGCTTCGCTGTCATTGGTAATTATTCCAAATTTCACTTTGATCGGCTACAGGAATTTCTTCCTTTTTCAATAATTTACTAAAAACTCGAACAATTAATTTATGAACCCGGCCGCGAGCCTTTTTTTGAAATTCAAATATATAGGTCGGAGGGAGGATCTTCTGTAGAACCACAATAATCTCATAGCAACCGCCTGCATGCTCAGTTGAAGGAATTGAGTAATCAAAATTTCTATCATTATCTTCCGTTAAGCGTATTCGATACAATGCCGGATTTATGGCCTCCTCTATTTCTTTCAGGAGTGAACCTGCTGTATAGAATCTCTTATGATCTTGATTCCATATAGAAGGGGGGGAAAGTTTTCTTTCGTAAAGAAACTGATGTGGTACAATTATAATCAAATGCCCGCCAAACCTTAAAACACGAAACCATTCAATAATGGCTGACCGATAGTCTTCAATATGCTCCAACACATGGGAGCAAAATACTGTGTCTTGAGATTTGTCGGGGAACGGAAGATTTTTTCCATCGTACCCAGGATAGTCGAGATCAATTCCCTTAGCCCAAGGCGTTATCGCGCGGGCGCTCTCATCATAACCGCGATAGCCAATGTCTAAAATATGTTGTCCAGACAAATATCTGTCAAAAAAACCGTCATGCAACCATCGAGCGTAAGATTGGCGTACCTCTGTGCCAGTTTTGAGGCCCCAATTCAAAAGTTCTTTTCTGCTATGCATGGCCTCGTTTGCGCCCTCTAAAATAGGCTGAAGCAGTAAACCTCGGCGCCCCACTCAGCAGAAGTTCCACATTTTTTTGGGCGCGCCCTTCGAGAGGGCGCGCCAGTTCTGCAGAGTATTCACGCCTTAGGTGCGTTCCGATTAAAGCCTTCTAGTCCCTCCTCAAAGGGACGGACGCCCTTTTGGGAAACAACATAACCCCAATTTTCGCCGTTGTTGGCCTCGTGGAAAACGTCGAAACCAGAGGATGTGATCCATGCCCGAAAGCAAGCAAAATTCGGCATGAACCAGTTGTACGGATCTCCAGTTTCGGAGCCAGGTGTAAAATATGTCATAGGTATGCGGCTACTCACTTGCTGAGCAAGAAGATGTGCCAACCGTTCGTGCTCTGGTATGGTCTGATCGAAAACGGCGTGATCTATATACGGCGTATCACAGTACATCGTCCCCCCGTCGACGAGGACATCATAAACCCGATCCAATGCATACAGCGGGTGTCGGAGATGATAGATTAGACCAAGAAACAAAATGACATCAAATTGGCCAAATTTTTCTGGAGATAAATCATAGATGCTGCCTTTTTCCCAACGGCAATTCTGTATCCCTAGAAGCGACCGTGTTTGCTCATAACCGGTCTCAAGCGGGTCTTCAGGACCAAACGAAACCACCTCTTTGGCGCCGCGGCGAATGCACTCGAAGCTAAAGAAGCCATTCCAGGGAGCAATATCAAGTACACGTTTCCCCCGAAGATCGGAAGGAAAATTCATCTTGTCCAGATGAAAATTTATGTCCTTAGGGCCGTCAGTCCATACGCCTGGGAAAAGCTCCCAGCGATGAAACAAATAAATACCCTGAAAATGCTCCGAAACTTGGAAATCTACAGGTGGTTCTTGGATCTGAATACCGTGAGACGTGACCGATTGAGACATCTTAAAACCTCTCTATAAGCTATTGGTTTTGATCTTTCCAAGCATGGATGATTAGCCGGTCCGTAGCACCATCGAGCTTTGTGATGGCGCTTTGAAAGCGGGTGAATCCGATTTCTTTAAGCATGTTACAAAGACAAGGTTCATTGGGTGCAAAAAAGTTGGTTGGGTCTCCGCCTAGTTCATTGCCCAAATAAAATTGCATGACGGGTTCTTTGACATGGTTCATCGCTGTCGCGGTTTCTACAATGAGCAAGTCATGGCTCATCGCGCTGGCGCGTTCCAAGCCTCCGAATGGGTCTTTTAGATGATATAGGACTCCGGGGAACAGTACGACGTCGAAAGTACCAAGTCTCGCGGGGTCGAGCTCGAATACATCGACCTCCACCGCTTCTACACGCGAATTGAGTGCAGAATGTGCATAGTCGAATCCGGCCTTGGTGCCCCATCCTGGTCCGGACCAGCAGAAATGATCGGTGGCCACCACGCGGCCGGCGCCGCGCTGCTCTGCCTCGAATGACATGAATCCGTCCCAAGCACCGATGTCGAGCACGCTCTTGTCGGTAACCAGATCGCTACGGAAATACGCGTCGGCTTCGGCCTTTAAAAGCCAGTGATGCTTGAAACCGGGTGTGACTGCCTCACCGAGGTCGATGGAGTGAAACCAAGTGATGTCACGCATGTGAGTTTGTCCTTCTTTACGCCGTAGCATCGATAGGGTGAGGACAGCGGGGGTGCAAGCGTGCCTCACTCATATCGGTAGGCGGATCGTTAGAATTTGCCAGATTAGCGGGGCAGGTGGCGCGCCAGGAAGTCCATCAAATTACCGCCCCCGAAGAGAGCGCCGGTGACACCTGCCGACTGAGCCGCCACCATGTCGCTTTGCTTATCACCAATCATGACCGACTTTCCCCGGTCGATCTTCCAATCTGCGATGGCACGCTGGATCATGCCTGGGTTGGGCTTTCGATCGGGATGATCTGCAATCCTGTATTCCGGCACGGTTGCTTCCTCATGATAGGGGCAGGCGTAGAAAGCTGTGATCGAAATTCCGTCCTTGGAAAGGTCGGAGGTCATCCATCTGTGAAGGGCCGCTACGTCATCGAGCGTATAATATCCTCGGCCTACCCCCGACTGATTGGTGACCACGATGGAAAGAAGGCCGTGGTCCTGAACGAGTTTCAGCGCATCACGTGCGCCCTCGATCCACCGAAAGTCCTCAGCCTTATGCAAATAGCCGACATCTTCGTTCAGCACGCCGTCGCGGTCGAAAAAAACTGCCCCTGCGAGAAGTGGCATCATTTGCTCTCGCTAGTAGGTGTTGACCGCTCTCTATTGCCCTGATGAGAAAGCAGCGTCGTGAGGGCTGAAGTGATATGATAAAGTGTCGTGGCTGGCGCCGGCTCCTTTGGAAAGATGCCTGCCTCGGCATCCCAGCGCTCGAACCATAATCCCGTCGTCGGCGTGTCGAGAAACTTTTGCAGAGCATTCCAAGCCCATTGTGGATCACCGGCTTGCTCGATCGTCAGAGTAGCCTTAAGCCATTCGGCGTGAGGCCACAGGCGCACATTGGCCGTCGCGATAACGCCGTCGTCGAACAACTCCCCCCTTAGAAAACCCGAGCTTTGGTCTAGCCCGTGAACCAAGGCGAAGCGTGCGATGGGGGGCGAGGCGGCGGCGGATCCTCCGAGCAATCGCGCATGTTCCGAAAGCAACCAAGCCCACTCTAAATGGTGCCCGGGCTCAACGATACGCCGGCCGCGGGTATCATCGAACGGCTTTAGATTGTCCTCGAAATATTCCAGTACGATACCAGATTCCCTAACCAGAAAGTGATTAGCGAACAGCTTCGCCAACTCGTCGCTCAAGTCGCGATGGATCGAATCCCCAAAGGACTCGAACCCTGCTAACGCTGCCTCGAACAGATGCATATGTGGATTTTGGCGCCGGGGATACTTCGGAGGTATGCCTTCGAAATATCCACCCGACGGATGCGTCATTTGTCCATAGATGAATTCGATAAGGCTCTCTGCCTTCTCCTTCACCCAAGAATCATTATCCAGGCGATAAACATGAGCGAATGCGAACAAGACGAATGCAAGATCGTATAAATCTCGACTGGAGTCTGCGACTTGCCCATCCAAATCGCAGGACATGACATATCCTCCGTCCGGATGGGTGTAGCGATCGATCAGATATTGAAGGCCGTGCTCTACCGCTTGTCTGGCTCCTGGCACCCCCGCCTGGGCGCCTTGGCAAAAGACATAGAGCTGTCTTGTCAGCACGCGCAGGCGCTTTACTGGCGCAGCGTTAGTCAAATCATCATGGTCAAGGGCGCCGAAAAAGCCTCCCTTTTCAGTGTCTATACCTTTGGACAGCCACAGCGGCATGGCATGCTCAAAGAGCCACTCCGCCGCTTTTTTTTTCCATCCCGATCGCAGGTCGGCTGCTCCATGACCCTCGAGGTTCATTGCGATTGGCTCTTCGCAACTAGGTTAGTCGTGGAATGCCCCGGCTTCAAGTTGACTCGTTTGACCTTTCCGCCGTGAGTCATCACGAAATCAGCTCCAACGATTTCGTCGATTTCATAATCGCTGCCCTTGATAAGAAAGTCGGGTCTCAATGCCTCAATGAGTTTCTGCGGGGTGTCATCCTCAAATAGGACAACCAAATCCACATGCCTGATAGAGGCCATAACATCCGCCCGAGCATTCTCGTCTTGGACGGGGCGGCTTGCTCCTTTAAGGCGGCGCACTGAAGCGTCGCTATTTAGCCCAACGATCAACCGGTCACACTCCTGGGCTGCCTCTCGTAAAAGTGCGATATGGCCCGGATGCAGTAAATCGAAGCAGCCGTTGGTAAAGCCCACTAACAGCTTTTCTGCCTTCCATTCCGCGCGCAATCGTAGCGCTGACGTAAGATCAGCGATCCGGTTGGCGGGCGCGACGTCAGCGTGCTCACGCTCCATCACCGCTATTATTTCCGCCTGCGTTGTCGTCGCGGTGCCCGCTTTTCCTATAACGATGCCTGCTGCACAGTTGGCGATGCGTAGCGCCTGGGCTACCGGCGTTCCGTTTGCGAGCGCATAGGCGAAAGTCGCTATCACACTGTCACCGGCTCCGGAAACATCGAAAACTTCCTTTGCTTCTGTAGGGAGCCAGATCTCTTGCCCCCTTGGCGGAAACAGAACCATTCCGCGTTCGGAGCGCGTGAGTAAAATGGTCGCGCCGGTCTGTTCAATAGCTTGCTCCGCCGCAAGCCGGCAGGAATCGTCCCCATCGCAAGCCATACCGGTCGCGGCGGCCAATTCTGAGCGATTGGGCGTCAGATAGGTAGCGCCGCGGTACTTTCGAAAGTCCTTCCGTTTCGGGTCAATAAAAACGGGAACCCCTGCCGCAACCGCTGCATCGATTAATTCTTGTAAAACCTTATCCGTCAGGCAGCCCTTGCGATAATCTGACAGAATGATCGCGTCGGCCGCCGCCAAGAGTTCGGTCGCCGCAACAATGACCCGATCTTCATCATCCGGGTTAATATCCGAAACTTCTTCTCTATCGATTCGCAGCATTTGGTGATTGCTTACCAAGATACGCAACTTTGACGTCGTTGGCCGCTCGGCACTCCGTATAAAATGCGTTTCTATCCCGCTTTCGGTGAGCATTGTTTCGAGTCTTTTGGCTTCCTCGTCAGTTCCGACGACTCCGACGAGCCCAACGCTCCCCCCCAAAGCTGCGATGTTCATGGCCACGTTAGCCGCGCCACCCGGAACTTCCTGATTGCTCATGTGATGCAGAATTGGAACAGGGGCCTCTGGAGAAATTCTTTCTACAGTTCCACTTGCGTACCCGTCCAGCACCACGTCGCCCACGATAATTATTCTCCGTGTGGCGAATATTTCTCCGCTTAATTCCACAATTATAGCCCGTTAATTACGTAGGAAAATCACCATGGCGGGATATCTGAATCGCTATAATTTGCCAAGCCGCGCCGCGCAATCGATGAAAATCGCCGGTAACTAGCACTACTTTGGCAGAAGTGCATTTTTGAGATTCCCATGAGTTGCTTATCGTGATTCAAGATCGTCAGCGTGTGGAGGCTGGCGATGGCGGATGCTTGGCGGGATGATCTTACGGAGTGGCTTGCGCCCTTTGTGGGGATGTTGGGCGATCGGCGCAGGGCGCGGATGTGCCCGGCCTATGTCGAGGGGTTGATCGGCCCTGGTGACCGCAAGAGCGTGCAGCCGATGGCAATGCGTTCGCCGGGGATCGGCTATGATCAGCTGCACCATTTCATCGGCGGTGCCTCGTGGGACAGCGCGCCATTGGAGGAGGAACTGTGCAGACAGGCTGATGCGCTTGTAGGTGGCAGCGATGCCTGGCTAATCATCGATGACACGGCTTTGCCCAAGAAGGGGCGTGCGTCGGTGGGCGTGGCGCCGCAATATGCCTCGGTGCTGGGCAAGAACGCGAACTGCCAGACGCTTGTATCGGTGACGCTGGCATCGTGCGAAGTGCCGGTCATGATCGGGTTGCGCCTGTTCCTGCCTGAGAGCTGGACCAGCGATGCGGCGCGGATGGATCGTGCCAAGGTTCCTGCAGAGGCGCGCGCCTATCGCACCAAGCCCGAGATCGCCCTTGCCGAGATCGACCGCGTGCGCAGCGCTGGTGTGCGCTTGGGCGGCATACTGGCCGACGCTGGCTATGGCCTGTCCGGCCCGTTCCGGCAGGCACTGAGCGAGCGCGGTCTGACCTGGGCAGTGGGCATACCTTACAAGCAGAAGGTCTATCCGGCCGATGTTGCCATGGTCTTCCCAGCTGCTGGCCGCGGGCGGCCACGCAAGAACCATGTGCCTGACGTTGCTTCGCGTCCTGCCCAGGAAGTGCTCGAGAGCGCGAAGTGGCAGACCGTGAGCTGGCGGCGTGGGACAAAGGGCAGGCTCTCGGCGCGCTTTGCTGCCATGCGCGTGCGGGTGGCAGACGGCCCGCCGCAGCGGATCGGCGATCTCGGACAGCAGCATCTTCCCGGCGAAGAGGTCTGGCTGGTCGGCGAGCATCGTTCCACCAGCGAGCGCAAATACTACCTCAGCAATCTGCCCGCCGACACGCCGCTCAGGAAACTGGCCGGTGCAATCAAGGCCCGCTGGGTCTGCGAACAAGCCTATCAGCAACTCAAGGAAGAGCTTGGCCTCGATCACTTTGAGGGACGATCATGGCAAGGTCTTCACCGCCATACCCTCATGAGCATGATCGCGTTCGCCTTCCTGCAAGCTCGCCGCCTCAAGGCAGCGGGTCGGAAAAAAGAAGCCAGAGCCCGCCGCCACAGCCGACCTTGCCGGCCATCAGGCAGGCGATCCTGATCCAGCTCAGCCAGCCTCCGCCGCCAACATGCCCCCATTGCCGTAAACGATGGCGACGTATGATCCGCCAAAGTAGTGCTAGGCCGTAAACTCATAAATTGAGTCAGCAGGCATAAGCCGGTAGTCTCCGCGGATGCGGAAGAGGTATCGTGACAACGAAGCGTTGTTCGCCGAACTGCGTGGCCTTTTGAGGGCTGGTAGCCAAGTGACTTCCTTTCCGGAAGCAGAACTGATTCAGCATTTGGCATGAGCCGATATGACCTGACCGACTTCGAATGGCGCGCAATCGAGCCCCTGCTGCCCAACAAAACCCGAGGCGTGCCGCGTGTCGATGATCGCCGCGTGCTGAACGGCATCTTCTGGGTGCTGCGATCAGGCGCTCCATGGCGCGACCTGCCCGAACGCTATGGTCCGCGCACCACTTGCTACAATCGCTTCGTGCGATGGCGGAAGGCAGGAGTCTGGGATCGGATGATGGATGCCATCACTGCCGCCTATGACGGCGACATCCAGATGATCGACAGCACTTCCATCCGGGCGCACCAACAGGCTGCGACGGCAAAAAGCGGGATCGAGATCATTGTCTCGGTCGCTCCCGAGGCGGGCTCACGACCAAGATCCACGCGGTCGTCGATGCGCAAAGGCTCCCAATCAGGCTCGGCCTGACGGCGGGACAGGCGCATGATGGACAGGTTGCCAACATCCTGCTCGACCATCTCGGCCCGCGTACCATCGTGCTGGCCGACAAGGCCTATGACGCTGACCGCATCCGTGGAAGAGCAAGGAGCCACACCGAACATCCCGGCCAAATCCAACCGGAAGTGGAAACCCTGCTTCAGCAAGCGGCTCTATCGCGAGCGCAACCTGATCGAGCGGTTCTTCTCCAAGCTGAAGCACTTCCGCCGCGTCGCCATCCGCTACGACAAGCTCGCCGCCAACTTCCTCGCAATGGTCCAACTCGCCTCAATGCGGCTGTGGCTGCGCTCTTATGAGTCTACGACCTAGTCGGGACGCAGCGTCCTTTGGGCGAGCGAGCTGACCATGATGTAGGTGCGTTAGCGAGCGAGCAAGCATTAAAAATCAGCCCGGCTTAGTCAGGCACTTGAACCTATGGCACCAGGTTCGCTTGATCCGAGCCTCGCCTTGGGCCATATCCCGCGAGGCTTCAGAACTAATGAAACCTACCTGGCCAGCGTGGAATTAAAATGACTTCAATCAAGAATATTGCGCGAATGTCTTCATTTTTATTATTGGCGACCGCCATTTCGGCCTGTTCGGTGATGCCAAGCGCCGGGCCTTCCGCCAAGGGCGTAAGGGCAGCGTCCGAAGGTGGATTTGGTGGAGCCGGAATCCGCGTCGTTGAAGTCACGGATACTGTCGCCCGACAGATAATTTCTAACGATGAGAAGTCGTTTTTTTCTGAAGCTATCGGGGACGGACCTGCCTTGGGATCAGTTGTTGGAAAAGGGGATGTCCTTGATATCGCAATCTGGGAGGCTCCGCCTGCTGCTCTTTTCGGGTCTGTTTCCAACGATGCCAGATTAGGATCGGCAATTTCTACTGCGCGCAATTCTGCGCTGCCAGAGCAGATGGTAGACAGCGCTGGGCGAGTGGTAATCCCATTTGTTGGGTCGATTGTTGCTGCCGGGCGGGCTCCCCAGGATATAGGTAGAGAGATAGTTTCTCGGCTGGCAGGAAAGGCGCATCAGCCGCAGGTGATCGTCCGGGTTGTGAAAAATGCCAGTATGAATGTTACCGTGGTCGGGGACGTTGCGACGAACGCTCGCGTTCCCCTGACCGCGAAAGGTGAACGGCTTCTCGACGTTTTGGCAAGTGCCGGCGGGGTGAAGCATCCGATCGGTAAAATGACCATCCAACTCACCCGGGGTTATACCAACGTTTCCATGCCATTGGATGCCGTCATTCGTAATCCGAAACAGAATGTACGGTTGCAGCCGGATGATGTTGTGACAGCCTTATTCCAGCCGTATAGTTTTTCGGCACTAGGCGCCACCGGCAGAAACGAAGAACTTTCATTTGAAGCGACGGGCTTAACCTTGGCCCAAGCGCTCGGGCGTGTGGGCGGATTGCAAGATCAAAGAGCTGATATTAAGGGCGTGTTCGTTTTTCGGTTAGAAAACCCGAGCGCTGTTGACCCCACTACGCTGAAGGAGGGGGCGCTCACGCCAGATGGCAAGGTTCCGGTAATTTACAGGATAAATTTGAGGGATCCGGCCGCATTTTTTGTCGCGCAAAGCTTTCCCATTAAAGACAAAGATATATTGTATGTTTCAAATGCTCCATTTGCAGATATTCAAAAGTTTATTGGTGTGATTTCGTCGGCAATAATTCCGGTAGCCACAGTTAGAACGGTAGTCGACTAGTTCGCCTGGTTCGGTTTCAAAGAATTGAAGCGCGAGTTCGAGCGTGAATGGAATTGTGAATTGCGAAGTGCTGACGACATAATTCTGTTAGATGTAAGTCGGCTCTTGTGGCGTGCCCGCGATGGCGTCTTACCCACAGGAATTGATCGGACCTGCTTAGCTTATGTCTCACACTATCGTCATCGGTCCCGAGGGGTCGTACAATTCGGCCGAGTTACTCTCGTTCTTTCGCTTCGTTTTTCTCAGTCGTTATATGATATTTTGCTCTGCGGCGATCCAATAGCTGCACGAAAAAGGCTGTGCTTCTTATCATGGAGCGACTGGTGCAAGACCCTTTTGCGAAGTGCTTGGCGTTGTGACGGGAGTATCGGGCGTAGCATTTACGTTAACGTCGGTCACACCGGACTGGATAGGGTAGGGCACGAGGCGTGGATTAGGAGATCTGGCGTGCGCCCCGTATACTTTGTCCATGATCTTATCCCGACTACCCATCCAGAATATTGCAGGCCCAACGAAAGCGTGAAGCATTCAAGGCGAATGATCACGCTTATACGAAATGGTGCAGGTATTATCGTAAACAGTCACGATACCCTGAGCGAGGTCGCGGCATTCGCGAGGCCGCAAGAGCGATTTCAAATGCCGCCCACGCTCGTGGCGCCGCTGGGCGCGGATGTCTCATCACGCGCCAGTTCCGCGGAAGTACCATATTTTTTGCCCTCAAAGCCGTACTTCGTGATGCTTGGCACGATCGAGGGCCGGAAGAATCATCTCTTTATTCTTACGATCTGGGCAGAGATGGCTCGGCGTTTGGGGGTAGCATGCCCGCAACTCGTTATCATTGGCCAGCGCGGCTGGGAAAGTGAGCAGGCTGTCGACATGTTGGAGCGCAGCGCCGCGCTGCGTGGGCATGTTATTGAGCTGTCACGCTGTGACGATGCTGAGCTCCAAGCCTATATGTGCGGGGCGCGAGCGCTGCTCTTTCCATCTTTCGTCGAAGGATATGGTCTTCCACTCGTGGAAGCGTTGGCCAGCGGGACGCCGGTCATAGCTAGTAATCTTGGGGTCTTTCGTGAGCTTGCGGGCGACATTCCTGATTATCTCAGTCCAATCGATGGTCTCGGTTGGTCTCAGTTGATTGAGGATTTTGCGCAGCCCGACAGCATTCGACGTGCAGAACAGCTAAAGCGTCTTGCTGGCTGGCAACCGCCGACCTGGGCGGATCATTTCGCCAAGCTCGATCCCTGGTTGGAGGATTTAGCTGCTCAGCCGTAAGTGGCAACGCTCGTAAGCTGCCACTGGCCGGTTCGACTGCTAACCAGCCGCTCCACGGACGATTCCACCAATATACTCGTCGCCGTCTCGCTCGCCAGCCCGCCATAGACAAGGCAGCGATCGTGCAGCACGCGGCGGAAGGACTCGTAGACGTTCGGATCGGGCGCTTGCGGGCGCATCCAGAAGTCGTCGAGCCGACCTTGGTGGGTGATTTGCGGTATGTTGTAGATCGCCTTGCCCAGCGCCATGGTGGGGACGCCGGCGGCGAGGGCCAGCGTGGCTGAGGTGCTGTTGATCGTCACCATGCCGAGGGTGTCCGCCGTCAGCTCATCAAGCACGCCGCCTGCGATGTGCAAGATGCGATCTTCGATGCCGGCCTTGCGGGCCTGGCTCATGATATGATTGCGCCAGCTCATGAAGCTGCAATCGAGCGGATGCTCCTTGATGAGCAGGCGCACATGCTTGGGCGCGCGGCGAGCGAAGCTGTAAAGCACGTAATCCAGCGCTTCCTTCATGTCCGAGAACGGCGAATGCTCGCGAATTTGGAAGTCAGTCGAGAGTTGCAGCGGGAAGAGGAAGTAGGGGGCCTCAGGCAGACGTGCGAGGGTCTCCTCGGCGCGGCGGGCATCTGCCTTTTCCCGCGAGAATTTATAGAGCCAGCCAAAGCCCTCCATCATCAGGGACCCGGTCCGGTGTGACTGGTAGAAAGGATAGAGCGGCCGCCCGAACCAGGTGCGTGAGTAATAGCGCCAGGCGTCGCGCGCGCGGCGGTTGAAGCTGGCGGTGATGACCGGGCGCTGCGGCAAGGGGGGCAGGTTGCGCGCCGCGTGCAGATACCATTCCGGGTCTCGCGGCAGCGAGCTGTTGCCGTTCACGCCGCTCGGCTCAAGGGTCAGCCAGTCCGGACGAATATAGCCTTCTTCAAAGACATGCACGTCGATCTTGCGAAGCTGTGCCATGCGATGGGCCGCCATGTGCAGAGGGCGGCAATCGCCGAACAGAATGATGTCGGTGATGGCATTGTCGCTTAGGAAGCGATCAATGAACAGGGTCCACCGCTTGCGACTTCCGCGATAATTGGTGGCCTCGCCGGGCCAATCGGCGAGATCGCCGCCATTCAGATTGATGCGGAAAATACCGCAATCGAGAGTGCGAAGTCGTTCGGCCAATTGCCAGAAGAAGGGCCCCGGCGGCCCCTGCAGGAACAGGAAGTTCCGATGCGCTATGGGCTGGAATTTCATCTGTTTCCCAACATGTGCGCGATGGCCCGTCTAGCCAAACCAACCAACTTTCTGAGCGGGACTAGCGCAACATTTTGACGCTGAACACCAGAAATGAGACGCATGACAAGTATTTCTGCCGTGCATGGCAAATTGGTTACGGGGTCCAGATAGCGCGGATATTGAATAAGCACATGGGCTGTTAACGCATCTAGCGTTAAGGCCCTGTTTCGACGCGGCAGGGATGGGCCGAGATCATTGGTGAGCCCCCAGCCCGCAAAGAAGGGCATGCCGTGCGTCGTCACCGGTGTCCCGTGCAACAGCGCTTCGAACCCGGCGAGAGAAGTGATGACATGCACCTCGTCCGCCATGGCGATCAACGCGCTGATCGGACTGTCGTGGTTGATTTCGTTCGCCAGATCCAACGCGATATTCGTCGGAATGGCGCCGCGCCGATGGCCCGCTTCAACATCGGGATGCGGTCGATAGACGATCCACGCATCCGGTGCGCCTGCGCGGACCCGGCGGAGCAGTTCAAGGTTGGACTGGACCGCCCCGCCGCCGAACTGGACGGACCGGTCATCCTCGACCTGACCGACCACGAGGAGATGACGCTTCTGCCCGCCCCGGCGGGGCAGAGTGGCTGCGCGGCCGATGCCATATTTGCTGACGCCCTCGCGCACCAACCATTCGCGCAGACGGCGCGCGCGGGCAAGCATGTCGGGGGAGGGTGTGCCTTGCGCCAGCATCTCCTCCAGCCGGTTTGGACGGGTGGGGTCGTAGTGGACGCCCAGATCATCGACGATGATGGAAAGCGGCGGGACGCAGTCCGCGCCGAGTCCGGCCGAGCGGATGAAGCCATCCTCCACTTCCATCACCGGCCAGGGACCCGCCTCGATCTCCGCCAGCAGGGCAGGGGGAATGCGCGCCTTCCACACGGCAATGGCATCGCTGGGCGTGAGATCGCGCAGGGCGGCGGGATTGGAAGGACGGAACGGGACGGCGCCGCCGGCCCAGAGCAAGGGGTCCACCGTATCCCGCTTCCAGTGCGCGAAGCCGAATGCGGCGGCGATCGGGCGGTTGGCGTCGATCAAGCGCCGCCAGCTCGCCAGCGTTTCGATCAAATCGAGTGCGCTGGTTGGCTGGCCGGTGAACGGGTCTGCGTAGGCGACGTTCTGCACCAGATGCCGCCCGACCAAAGCGGCGATGATGGCCTCAGTCTCGGGGGCGCCGGGCGCGCGGTCGGACAGCGCAGCGAATGCGCCTTCACCGTTAAGGCAAACGCGCTTGCCTGCGATAGCGCTGAGCAGCATCAGCGGATGGTCGGCGGACCCTGTCACGCTTTCTTGTGCGATTGTCCAAGGATCGTCCGGCGCCCAGAACGGACCACCGACGCGATATTGTCGCAGGGCCGCGAGGATTTGCTCCGCGGTTGCCGAGCGGACATGGCTCTCGCCCCCCGCAGCGCTGAGGACGACCGGATAGGGTTTGCCGCCGGGAAAAGGAGGAACGGCGAGGATCGTCTGTGCGGCGAGCGTCATGGGCGATGCACTTTCTCCAGCCAGCCCGTCGGCGGCTTGGGCACGGCGGCGTGGGGATCGGCACGCATCGCTTCGATCACGCGGTTCAGCCAGGGCGACAGGAGGGCCATGTCGGGATTATGACGGGAGGCCACCCCTGTGACCAGACTGGAGGGGCCGGAATAAGCCGCAAACAGCGTATCGGCGCTGGTCTTCGGAACGAGGCGGTCGAGATCGCCCTGCACGAACAACACCGGGACCTTGATCGCCTTCAATGCCTCCCGATTGTCCCATCGATCCGGAATGAAGGCACGGCTGATCTTTGGCGCGGCGGCGGCAATGCGAACGAAAACGCTCATCGCGATCACGCCAGCGATATCCGGTTCTCTCGCTGCGGCATGAAGCGCTACGGAAGAGCCCAGCGAATGGCCGATCAACCAGACACGCGCGCCGGGCCCGGCCAGATCCCTCGCTTTTGCGATGAACGCGCTCGCATCGATCAGCAGGCCGTCCTCACTCGGTCGACCCGGATTGGTTCCAAAGCCGCGGTAAGACGCAGCCAGAACCGCATTGCCTGCCCCGGCCAGATGCTGGGCAGCATTCGCATTCATTTCCGCATTCCAGTTGCGGCCGTGGAACATGACGAAGATGTCGGGGTCGCCCGGCGCGCCCGGCCAGTAATAGCCGGTGAGTGCGAGATGATCCTTCATGGTGACGCTGATGGTCTGGGGTGGCGCGCCGTCCCAATGGGTCACGCCGGCTTTGTTATGGGGAGAATAGAGGACGTCGCGAGACAAAGACGCACAGCCCTGCGTCATCCCCAGCAATGCCAACAGCACCATGGTCTGCCGCGCACGCCCCCGCCTGCTATGGCGCGGCTTGCCCGGACGATCCTGTGTCTCGCGCATGATCCTCACCTAGGGCAAGGCGCGCGCGCTGAGAATCCCTTCGACCAGCGGAACGTCGCTGGGGTTGTTCACCTCTACGATGGGATAGCCTTGTTCCTCAAGCGTGACGACCGAGACCGGTATGCCCGCGACGAGGAAGCGCAACTGTTCGAGGCCCTCGACTGCCTCCAGCATCGTCGGCCCCAGCGCGACATAGCGCTCAAGCGCGGCGCGGCGATAGGCGTAGAGGCCAAGATGGAGCAGGACGGGCATGTCCTCGTCCGGCATGCGGCCGTCCGGCAGATAGGGAAGGATGCGCTTGGAGAAATACAGTGCGTCGGAACGGTTGTTGACCACGACGGTGGTGCCGCCGACCCGGCCTTGCGCGGCATCCTCGGCAAGGTGGCGATAGGTTTCGGCCGAGCAACGCACCGCGACGGTCGCGACCTGCGTCTCCGGATTGGCGTTCATATGGTCTACCAGGGCAGTGACGAAAGCCGGCGGGGTGAGCAGCGCATCGCCCTGGAAATTGACGAGCAGTTGCGCATTGGGCAGCGCGTCGAGGCAGGCCGCCACCCGCTCGGTGCCATTGCCGCAGCTTTCCGGCGTCATCAACCACTGGCCGCCAAAGTCATCGACTTCGTCGGTGATCCGCTTGTCGTCCGTCGCGACGACGACGGCCGCGTCTTCGCAGACGGCGAGTGCGCCATCATGGCTCCACCCGATGAGTGTCTTCGTGATGCCATCAGGGCCCATGATGGGCGCCAGCGGTTTGCCGGGATAACGGCTCGATCCATAGCGTGTCGGGATAATGATGACGGTCCCAGCGTCAGCCAGGGCAGGGCGCTCACTCATGCGGCTTCCCGTCGTCTAATCTCTGGCCGAATGCAAGCCGGGTTCCATCAGCCTCGCGGTCAATCTGGGCGTGACGTTGACCGGCGATCATGGCGCACCCGCTCAGGGCGCGAGATCGTGAATATGCGCGATGCCGACGGGCTTTGCGCGGTCATCCTGCGCCGTGACGAACAGCACCGTGATCTTGGCATCGTTCATGAGCGTGAGAACTTCTTCCACCAGCGTGCCCACGGGCACAGTGATGGGGGCGCTGGTCATGATATCGGCCGCACGGGCGGTAAGCACATGGTCGAAAGCGCGGCGCAAATCGCCATCGGTAATGATGCCGACCAACGAGCCATCATCGGACACGACGCCCGCCACGCCCTTGCCGCCGCTTGTCATCTCGAAAACCACGTCGCGCATCGGCGCGTCCCAGCGGACCAGGGGAAGCGGGTCGTTGACGTTAATCACTTCTTCGATCGGCGCGAGGCGCGAGCCGATGTCTCCGCCGGGATGCCATTGGGCAATATCGGTGCGCGTGAGGCCGCGACGTTCCATGGCAGCCATGGCCAGCGCGTCGCCAAGCGCCAACATCATCGTGGTGGAGGTCGTCGGCGCAATCCGCACGGGACAGGCCTCTGGTGCGTCGGGCAGTTGCAGGACGATATCGGCTGCGACGCCCAGCGGCGAATGACGCCGCGAGACAATACCGATCACCTGTACGCCCCGCCGCCCGGCATAAGTGAGCAGCGGGCGCAATTCCGGCGAAAAGCCGCTGTTGGAGAGAATGATCAGCACATCGCCCTGACTCAGCATCCCCAGGTCGCCATGGGCTGCTTCCCCGGCGTGAAGAAAGAAGGAGGATGTACCGGTCGCAGCAAAGGTTGCTGCAATCTTGCGGGCAATATGCCCGGACTTACCGACGCCTGCGACGACGACACGGCCGGGCGTATTCAGGATGACGTTGACGGCATCCGAAAAGGACTGATCGAGCGACGCAGCCAAGGCTGCGAGACCAGCGGCCTCTTGCGTGATAACGGACAGGCCCGCCTCGAGCGTTCTTTCATGGTCTACCCGGGAAGGGTGAAAGGAACGCGGGTTAACAGTAGCCATGTCGACGGAATTTCCCTGATTTGCGCCTTGGGCTAGCTTTGGCTGCGCTTTCGCGCAACTCATTTTTGCACCGCAACAACTCATCGCTTGCTCAGAACAACTGGCCTTAACAAATCGATGATTTAAAGTTTTAACACCAAGGCTCTTAATAACCTGTTCCGTCTACTTTGGCGCATTCGCACCGTTTCGACTCTGGTCGCGAATCGTCCGGAATTCTGCGGTTGAGAACCAGTTGGGCCACACGTCGCTCTGCGCCAGTTCGCGGCCGATGCGATAATGAAGCTGGAGATCGCTTGCCGCGCCGGCCCAATTCCAGCGGGGATCATATTCGTCCTGCGGCTTGTGATAGCGGTGGACCGTGTAATCTTCGGCCGCGGCCTGGCCGGCCGTCACGCCGCCATCCGCCAGGTCCTCGCCGCTCTCGGC
Source organism: Sphingobium sp. B11D3B (assembly GCF_025961735.1). NCBI lineage: Bacteria > Pseudomonadati > Pseudomonadota > Alphaproteobacteria > Sphingomonadales > Sphingobiaceae > Sphingobium > Sphingobium sp. B11D3B. The sequence continues at coordinate 742,961 of NZ_JAOQOF010000001.1, forward strand.
ATACAGCATGGGCACGCCCTGCTTTGCGAAGCTGAAATGGTCCGAGCGGTAGAAGCTGCCTTTTTCCGGCGCCGGTTCGGGCTTGATGACGCGGCCGGCATCCTTGACGGCGCGTTCGAGGAACAGCTCCAGCTCGGATTTGCCGCCGCCGATGACCACCACGTCGCGGGTCGGGCCCGCCATGTTCAGCGCATCCATGTTGATGCCACCCACCGTCCGCGCGAGCGGGAAGACGGGGTTCTCGGCATAATAAGCCGAGCCGAGCAGGCCGGCTTCCTCCGCCGTCACGGCGAGGAAGACCAGCGTGCGCGCGGTGGGGCCTGCGTCACGGTGAGCCTTGGCCAGCGCGATCAGCGCGGCAGTGCCCGTCGCGTTATCGACCGCGCCATTGCAGATGTCGTCGCCATCGATCGGTTCGCATCGGCCCAGATGATCCCAGTGCGCGGTGTAGAGCACATAATCGTCAGGCCGGCTGGTGCCGGGGAGGACGCCGATCACGTTGCGCGAGCGTTGGCGGCGGATCGTGTTGTTGATGGTGATGCTGGCCTTGAGGTCACCCAGGGGGACCGCCCGGAAGCCCGGGCGCTTGGCCGCGGCGCTGAGTGCCGCGAAATCCTTGCCGGCCGCAGCGAAAACGCGTTTGGCAGCATCGAGCGTCACCCAGCCAGCCGCGGCGGACTGATCCATATGATCGCCCGGCACATCGATGTTGAGCTGCGGCCCGGTCCAGGAGGAGACGACCACGTCCCATGGATAAGCGGCCGGAAATGTCTCGTGAACGATCAGCGCGGCAGCCGCGCCTTGCCGCGCGGCTTCCTCATATTTGTAGGTCCAGCGGCCATAATAGGTCATGGCGCGACCCTCGAAGGGGCCGTCGAGACCTTCCATCTCGTAATCGGGATCGTTGACGAGGATAACCACCGTCTTGCCGCGCACATCTACGCCGGCATAGTCGTTCCAGCCCCGTTCGGGCGCGTTGATGCCGTAGCCGACGAACACCATGTCGCTGGCCGCCACCGTGCTGGTCGGCACCACCCGATAGGTGCCCGCAACCATATCCGTCTTGTAGGCGAGGTTGATGGCGGTTTTTGCCCCGGCGATCCGCAAGGTCATGTCCGGCGAGGGTGTCAGTTCGACCAGCGGCACGTCCTGCGTCCAGCTTCCCTTGTTGCCGGGTTTCAGGCCAACCTTGCGCATCTGGGCGATGAGATAGGAGACGGTCTTTTCCTCGCCGACAGTCCCGGGCGCGCGCCCTTCGAAAGCGTCCGAGGACAGGGTGCGCGTGACGCTTTTGAGCAGGTTGATGTCGATGAGGCGGCCGGGTTGCGGAGCCGGAAGGACGAAGTCGGATGTCGGCGTCTGGGCGATCGGCGCGGGCGCTGTCGTCGCACTGCTCTGCACAACGTCTCGGGAATGACATCCTGCCAAGGCAATGAGCGGTAAGGCGAGCAGGGCAAGAACGGGGCGCATGACAGAGCTTTCAAATTGTTAGCCCTCCTCATGGCATCGCCTCCGGGTGCGTTCAAGCGGCAGGGCGCCGGTTCAGAATAATGAAAAAAGGCGGCCCGTTGCCGGACCGCCTTTTTTGAAATCTGCCTGAGAGGCCGATCGATCAGCGCGAGTAGAACTCGACGACCAGATTCGGCTCCATCTTCACCGGATAGGGCACCTCGTCCAGCGTGGGGACGCGGGTGTAGGTGATCTTGGTGGCGCCATCGGGGGCGAGATAGTCGGGGATGTCGCGCTCGGGCAGGCTCTGCGCCTCGAGAACGAGCGCCATTTCCTGCGCCTTCTTGCCGAGCGTGATCTCGTCGCCCGGCTTCACCAGACGCGACGCGATGTTGCACTTCACGCCGTTCACATAGATGTGGCCGTGCGAGACGATCTGGCGGGCCGAGAAGATCGTCGGCGCGAACTTGGCGCGGTAGACGACCGCGTCCAGACGACGCTCGAGCAGACCGATGAGGTTCTGGCTGGTGTCGCCCTTCATGCGGCTGGCTTCGATGTAGCTCTTCTTGAACTGCTTCTCGGTCACGTCGCCATAATAGCCCTTGAGCTTCTGCTTGGCGCGGAGCTGGATGCCATAGTCGGACATCTTGCCCTTGCGGCGCTGGCCGTGCTGACCGGGGCCATATTCACGCTTGTTGACCGGGCTCTTGGGGCGACCCCAGATGTTCTCGCCCATGCGACGGTCGAGCTTGTACTTGGCGCTTGTGCGCTTCGTCATGATGACTTTCCTTCAATTGCGAACAACGTCTGCCGCGCCCTGAAAGGGTTTGGCGTCGATCCCGGTCTTTCGCCTGACACTCATTTTCAGAGGCAGGGCCGCCGCTGCACCGGGGTGCGGGGCCGATTGCGAAGGCGCGCCTATGGCGGGCGAGGGTCGGAAAGTCAAGGCGCCGTCGCGGTGGCGGTCTTTCGCGCGGGGGGTGGGGGCAGGCGCGGAAGCTCCGGCCCCACGCCGTCATACAGCAGGCGCAGGGTAGGGGAGGCCTGGACGATGCGCCAGCAGCCCCAACTGAGCGCCATGGTGAGCGCGGTGATCACGCCCGCCTTCACCACCACCGGCATGGCGATGTGCTGGCCGAGGACGACGAGACCGGCCGTAATGGGCAGATGGACGAGATAAATCACGAAGGCCCCGCTCACCAGCGCCTGCACCGTCGGGCTTGGCCTGTCGGCTAGTCGCTTCATCGCGGCAATGAGGGACTGCGTCATGGAGATCGCCGCGATGGCGCCGATGAACCGCTCCGTCATCGGGTGCACGTCTCGCCCGATCTGGAGGTAGAGCAGGGTGGCGGCGAGGGCGGTGAGCGCAAGCAACGCGGAAGGCTTGTGCAGCGCTGCCCGGAACTCGGGGGCGCGGCAGACCAGCCAGCCGAGCGCGAACCACGGCGCGAACTGGACCAACTGGTCGATGCGCAGGATTTGCTGGGGCAGGTTGGTGGCGAAACCCCAGGCATAGAAGAGCTCGATCATGCCAGCCTGCCATAGACCGATCACCACGCCAAGGCCGATCACGGCCGCTGCCATATGCCGGCCAAGCCAGTCATCGAGACGCGCGGGAAGCACAGCCTGCCCCGCGCGCGTTGCGAGATGACAGAGCAGGGCGGCCGCACCGCACAGATAAAGCAGCACGATGATGAACCACAAATGCCGCACCCAATATCCGCCGGATTGCAGGCTGTTCTTCTCCAGCGAGCCCAAGGCGCCCCATAGACTGAAATTGGACAGCTCCGTGAACAGGTTGAGCAGCGGATTGAGGGTAAGCAGCGCCGCGATGAACGGCAAGCCGAGGCGGATCAGGCGGTTTTTTATCCACGCACCGGGGGCGCGGCGCATCAGCAGCAGCGCTGCGAAATAGCCAGCAATCACGAAGAAAGCGGGCATTCTGAACAGGTGGATGATGCCGGCGATCCACGTGAAGACGAGATCACCTTCGCCCGCATTGACGATCCACACGTCATTGGCGCGGTAGGCCATGGCGACATGATAGGGAATGCCGAGCAGCATGAGCAGGGCGCGCATGGCGTCCCAATGATGTTCACGACCCGAAACGTCTGTTCTCATTCTTCTTCCTGACGCGCACCAGCCTTGAACAAGAAAGCGCTCGGGCACCAGAGCGGTGGCACGGCTGGCCGCGATGGCAGGGAGGTTCGTCGGTTTTGACGCGCAAGATGGGCCTCAATGGGCCTGTCGCGCGGTGTCAGCGTCGCTGATTGTCAGCGCGGGCGCGGATTGGCGAGCGCGGAAAGAACGCCGCGCAGCGTCCGCACCTCAAGGCTGTTCCAGCCGGGCTTGGTGAGCACGCCGCGCAGGGTGCGCCGTGTCGCCGGAGCGCGATCGGGCGGATAGAAATAGCCGGCCTGCTCCAGCATCCCATCGAGCTGGGCAATCATGCCCTCCAGCTCTTCCTGCGGGGCGGGGGGCAGCAGGTCGGTGTGGGTCGGCTGGCTGAGCGCGGCCTGCTTGGACCACTCATAGGCGCACAGGATCACGGCCTGCGCAAGGTTGAGCGAGCCGAACTCGGGGTTGATCGGCACCGTGAGAATGGCCCTGGCAAGCGCGACATCATCGGTTTCCAGCCCGGATCGCTCCGGGCCGAAGACAATGGCGCTGCGCCCCTGCGCAAGGTGAATGTCCCGCGCGGCTTCTTCCGGCGTCACCACGGGCTTGGTGACCCCGCGCTTGCGTACGGTGGTGGCATAGACATGCGGACAGTCCGCCACCGCATCGGCCAGCGTCTCGAACAACTGCGCGTTGGCCAGAACCTCGTCCGCGCCGGCTGCTGCGGGGCCGGCGGCTGGATTGGGCCAGCCATCGCGCGGGGTGACCAGCCGCATCTCGGTCAGCCCAAAATTGAGCATCGCCCGCGCCGCCTTGCCGATGTTCTCGCCGAGTTGAGGGCGGACGAGGACGATGACGGGGCGTGGGGTGTCATGCCCTTGTACTTGCTCACTTTCCTCCGTTCGCCCTGAGCGAAGTCGAAGGGCCGAGCTGAGCGCAGGCGAGGCAGGAGCGCTGACGGAAGGAAATGCGGCTGTTTCTTCCCCGTTCGTCCTGAGTTGCTGCTGAGCCGGTCGAAGCGGCGTATCGAAGGACTTCCGCGCCGCTTCCTTGAGGGCCTCAAAATCTCCCGCGATCAGCGCTTCCTTCTTCTTGCGTGACCAGCCCTTGATCTGTTGCTCCGCACTCAATGCTTCCTCGCGCGTTCCGAACGATTCCGACCACGAAAGAGCGACCGGCAAGCGCGTTGCTGTGTAGCCGGGAATTGATCCAGACTCATGCTGGGCAATGCGCAGGTCCAGATTGTCCGTATGGCCGGCATAATAGCTGCCATCGGCGCACTTCAGCAGATAGGTGTAGAAGCTCATGGCAAGGCCCTTCGATACGCCACTTCGACAGGCTCAGTGACTACTCAGGGCGAACGGGGGGAGGGCGACGTGGTGCCTCACTCCCGGCCAACCTCACGGATCGACCCTGCAAAGGACTCAAAATCCTTCGCCTCGGTAAAATCGCGATAGACGCTGGCGAAGCGGATATACGCGACGCTGTCCAGGCCCTTGAGGCCTTCCATCGCCAGTTCGCCGATGCGGGCGGCCGGGACTTCCGTCTCGCCGCTGGTTTCCAGCTGGCGCTGGATGCCGGAGACCAGCCGCTCGATGCGCACCGTGTCGATTGCCCGCTTGCGGCAGGCGATTTCGATGGAGCGGGCGAGCTTGTCCCGGTCGAAGGGTTCGCTGGTGCCGTTCGATTTCGCCACGGCGATGTCGCGCAGCTGGATGCGCTCGAACGTGGTGAAGCGCGCGCCGCAGCCTTCGCACTGGCGGCGGCGACGGATCGCGGCGCCGTCCTCTGTGGGGCGGCTGTCCTTCACCTGGCTGTCTTCATGGGCGCAATAAGGGCAACGCATTTAGCGGCGAATCCTCTGCCAGAAGGCGATACCGGCGCCGGCCACAAGACCGAGCGGCAGTGAGACCACCGGCAGGACCAGTCCGGCCACGGCGCCAATCGCCGCGCCGGTCAGCACTGGCTTGGTGGAGGGATGGGCAAGCCCCTGCTTGGCCATGCCGGTGGCTTCCGCCTTGGCGCGCTGGGCGAGATCGTCGGGCTTGCTCATCGGTCGCGGTCCTTGCTCAGTAGATCGGGAAGGCGGCGGTGAGGGCCTTCACCTTCTCACGCACATGCGCCTCGATCTGGCCATCGCCTTCATCGCCATTGCGACGCAGCCCCTCGACCACTTCGGCGATCCAGCCGCCGATCTGGCGGAACTCGGCCTCGCGGAAGCCGCGCGTCGTGCCCGCCGGGGTGCCGAGGCGCAGGCCGGAGGTGACGAACGGGCTCGCCGTGTCGAACGGCACGCTGTTCTTGTTGCAGGTGATGTAGGCGCGATCCAGCGCCTTCTCGGCCGCCTTGCCGGTCGTGTTGCGCGAGCGCAGGTCGATCAGCATCAGGTGATTATCTGTGCCGCCCGATACCACCGCCACGCCAGCGTCGGCGAGACTGGCCGCCAGCGCCTTGGCGTTGGCGACGATCTGGTGGGCATAAGCCTTGAACTCGGGCTGCAGCGCCTCGGCGAAGGCGACGGCCTTGGCGGCGATAACATGCACCAGCGGGCCGCCCTGCAGGCCGGGGAACACAGCCGAGTTGAACTTCTTGGCCAGCGCCTCGTCATTGGTGAGGATGATGCCCGAGCGGGGGCCACGCAGCGACTTGTGCGTGGTCGTCGTCACGACATGGGCGTGCGGGAAGGGCGAGGGATGCGCGCCACCGGCGACGAGGCCGGAGAAGTGCGACATGTCGACCAGCAGATAGGCGCCCACTTCATCGGCAATCGCGCGGAAAGCCGCGAAGTCCCACACGCGCGGATAGGCCGTGGCGCCCGCGATGATGAGCTTGGGCTTGTGCTCGCGCGCCTTGGCGATCACCTCGTCCATGTCGAGCAGCTGGTCTTCCTTGCGCACGCCGTAAGACACGCAGTTGAACCACTTGCCGGACATGTTGACCGGCGACCCGTGGGTGAGGTGGCCACCCGCCGAGAGATCGAGGCCCATGAAGGTGTCGCCCGGCTGGAGCAGCGCGAGGAACACTGCCTGGTTCATCTGGCTGCCGCTATTGGGCTGCACATTGGCGAAGTCGCACCCGAAGAGCTTTTTGGCGCGCTCGATGGCGAGGTTCTCTACGACGTCGGCCCACTCGCAGCCACCATAATAGCGCTTGCCGGGATAGCCCTCGGCATATTTGTTGGTGAACACGCTGCCAGTCGCTTCCAGCACCGCCTTGCTGACGATGTTCTCGGAGGCGATCAGCTCGATCTTATCCTGCTGGCGCTTGAGCTCGCCCTGAATGGCGGCGAACACCTCCGGATCGGCGTCCGCAAGGCCGGTCGAGAAAAAGCCCTGAGCGCGGATGGCGGGCTGGTTGTCGAGATCGGCAGCGGCTGGCGAGGCAGTCATGAGCGGATGTTCCTTGTTATCAGACTTCTGTGTTCAACGGATCGGGCGCGGCATCACGCCGTCGTGGCGAGCGCCGGCGGATTGCCGAGCTTACCGACGCGCCGCGCGTGACGATCACCGCCGAAATCGGTGGTGAGGAAAGCGGTAAGGCAGGCCTTGGCCATTTCCGGGCCGATCAGGCGGGCGCCCATCGCGATCACGTTCGCATCATTATGCTCGCGTGAGAGCTGGGCGGAGAGCGGCTCGTTCACCAGCGCGCAGCGGCAGGCCGGATCGCGATTGACGGCAATGGAAATGCCGATGCCCGATCCGCACAGCGCCACGCCGCGCTCGGCGCGACCGGCCGCGATCTGTGCGGCCAGCTTGTAACCATAATCGGGATAGTCGACGCTCTCGCCCGCGGCCGGGCCAAGGTCATTCACATCATGACCCTGCTCGCGCAACCAATTGGCCAACGCGGCCTTGAGGTCGGTTGCGGCATGGTCGGAAGCTATAGCGATACGCATGGCAGAAGGTCCCCGGCCCAACTCTGAATTTGAACGAGTCGGCTTCGCGCCGCTATCTAGTATCCACCGGCCCAGAATGCCACCGTGGATTGCGTGACTTGCCCGCTCGGGCTATCGCGCAGCCATGAGCGGGACCATTCTCTCCATCCTCATGCTCGCCGGCATCGCGCTGGGCGTGGGCGGCATTTACATGATCGGCTGGCGGCACGATGCCAAGCGCGGCTGGCTGATGATCGTCGCGGCGATGGTAATGTTCATGAATGTGACGATCTGGACGATCCCGGTGGCGGAGCCGGGTGCGGCGGGCGTAGCGAACGCCGCGGAGTAAGCGTTGCCTGAAGTCCAAAGCTGACTGGTTGCAGGTCGGCCGGCATTATATGCCTAGCCATTCCAGTCCGCCTTTGAGTTCGTCTGCCGAGTAATCGATCTGTAACACGCGCCGATGTCCCGCGGACTTTTTGGCGGCGGAAGCGTGTAGAATGGGCGTGGCGTAAGCCCAGACATCGCCAGCTTGAGCTAGGCAGGCCCGCACCCCACATTTCTGAACGACGTTATCATACTGGGTTATGGGAAGCCGGCCGGCGCGATGTGAGCCTGGCGCAACCAGAAGTGGCGCATTGTCTTCTGGAACATCATCGATGTGGCAGCGTAGGGTCAGCATCCGTTCAAGGAGGGCGAAGGGCGGCTCAACATGTTGCATCCCGCTTTTCTTGCTCCAAGGGCCATAGCCTTCGACCTCCAATCGGCGTTGCACGCATATTGTCCGATCTTGATGCCACGCGAGCGACCAATTCGTCTCGTTGGTTTTGTCGAACAGGATCGCTCGAACCGGTTGGCAGCGCTCTCCGAGAACCGAAGCGGCCAAAGATCCTACTGGTCCTGTGGATGCCAAAAGAGGCCGGAGGCCCGCTACGTTACGAAGACGCAAGCCGGCTTGCCCTCCGGGAAGCGTGCTCAATATTTCGCAAATTTCTCCAAGGCAATTTGAAGCGGCGCCATGAAAATGCTCGGCGCCGTCTCTTGCGAGTGTGAGGGAAAAGGGCTCCGCAGGTTGCGTCATAAGTTCAGATCATCGCTAAAGCATCAGGCCGCCGAGGCAGATGCGGCATCAACTTTAGTCCCAGACGAGCGCATTGTGGGGTGCCGCGATTAGGATCACAAATCCCTGATCAGCCGCACCGGCAAGCCGATCCAGGCGGGGTCGTTCACCACTTGCTGGCGCATGCCGATGCCGAGCGGGAGGAGGTGGAGCATGGCGCCGTCGCGGCCGATGAGGCGGCCAAAGAGGAAGCGGCCGGCGGGGCGGGGCACCAGCACGTCGCGGTTGAGCGCGTCGGCGAACCGCTCCGGCGGCAGGGGTTCGCACCACAATTCGTCTCCGGCGCGGTAATCGCCAAGCGCGGCGGTCATGCGGATGCCAAGCGCGCCTTTGGGCACGGCGGGCGGCACCAGCGTGAGCGGGCGGCTGGGCGCGCCGGCGCCGTCTGGGCCGACCAGCGCGGCGACGGGAACTTTCTCGCTGGCGGGCAGATCGACCAGATCGCTGGCCTGCACATCAAGCGCGGCGGCGATACGGTTGAGCCATTTCACCGATACGGTTCGCGTGCCTGTTTCGAGGCGACCGATGGTCTGGGCCGTGGTTGGGGGTTCGCAGCGGGCCGCCACTCCCTCCAGCGTGAGGCCCCGCGCCTTGCGGACTTCCCTGATCCTCGTAATCATCGGCTCACCTGATTTGTTAACCTCATCGGTTCGCTATGTCCTACATTTGTCGCCGCATGGCAATGGTCTTTGCGACTCGAAACGGGAGACGCAGGGCATGGCTGAACGGCGCGGTAAGACAGTGGAACGAGTGATCGAAGGACCCGATGGGCGGCGCGAGCGCGTGATGGTCAACATGGCAGAATCGCCGACGAGCTGGCTCCATGCCCGTGGGATGCTGAGCCAGCGGCAGTTCGATGCCGCCGAGGCGCTGCGCCGCGATTGGGAACAGGCCGGCATGGGTGCGCGCGTGACGATGAACTGGGATCTGGCGGCTGTACCCGTTCGCGCCGGGCGGGGCGGGGCGCCCGGCCAAGCGCCGACGCTCGCCGGAATGAGCGCGCGCGATCGGCTGAATGGCGCGCTGGCGGCGGCTGGCCCCGGTCTGGTGGATATCCTGTGGCGGGTCGTCTGCGCGTGCGAAAGCCTCGTCGCCGCCGAACGCGCGCTCGGCTGGCCGGCGCGGGCGGGCAAGCTGGTGCTGGGCTTCGCGCTGGATCGGGTGGGGGATTTTTACCGGATTCGGTAGTCCAGCCGCCGCTTCACGATTTTGGTATAGCGGCCTCATCCTCGTCATTCCCGCGAACGCGGGAATCCAGCTTCGACGTCGCCTTAACGCGCCGGCACGGACCTGGATTCCCGCATTCGCGGGAATGACGGAGGAAGGAGAAGGGCGCGTTCCTTCGGTGGGGGCCTAAGTTGTCCGCGCCCGAGCGCTTCCGATCCGCCCCAGCCCGCCACCACCTCAAACCCGATCCGCTCTGGCTCAGGCGCATTTTCTTCCGCGCGCGGGGCTGATAAGGCGCCGCCATCATGATCACCGATCCCGCGCGCGCGCTGGCCATTGCCAAGTCCATTTTCCTCGAACGCTTTCCCGGAGCCGATTACGCCTTTGTGGCCGGTTCCATCATGCGCGGTGAAGGGCGCGCCTGGTCGGATATCGATCTGGTGGTGGTCTATCGCGCGCTGCCGCTGGCGCATCGGGAATCGGAGACGGTCGACGGCGTGCCGGTCGAAATGTTCGTGCACGATCCCTCCACGCTCGCCTGGTTCATGGAGCAGGATATTGCCAAGGGGCGCCCCTCCTTGCTCTCTATGGTGGCCGAGGGCGAAGTGATCGGGCGGCGGATCGCGCTAGGCAAGGTGCTGCAGGCAAAGGTCGCGGCGCGGCTCGCGGCGGGGCCGAGGCCGCTGAGTGCCGAGGCGCTCGAAGACCTCCGTTACCAGATCACGGACGCCCTGGACGATCTGCGCGGCGAGCGCAGCCGCTCCGAGAAGCTGGCCATCGGCGCGCGACTCCACCCGCTGCTAGCGGAACTGAGCCTGCGCACCCGCGACTGCTGGAATGGCGCCGGCAAATGGCTGCCCCGCCAGCTGGAGGCTGCGCAACCCGGCCTCTCGAGCCGCTACGAGACCGCCTTTGCTGATCTGTTCGGCGCCGGGCGAGCTGACGCTGTGCTGCAGCTGGGCGAGGCGGAGCTGGCCCGCGTCGGCGGGCGCTGCTTCGACCGTTTTCGGCGCGATGCCCTGGCTGCGCAACGCATCGACGCGCGCTCACCCCTTGCGGCGACGAAAGACCGGGTCTAGGGCCGGCGCATCCGATCACCATCACCGATCAACATGACAAGGACAGTCCCGATGAAAGCCCGCGTGTTCGTCACCTTGAAATCCGGCGTGCTCGATCCGCAGGGCAAGGCGATCCAGCACGCGCTGGAAGGGCTGGGCTTTGGCGGCGTCAATGATGTCCGCGCCGGCAAGCTCATCGAGCTCGATCTGGCCGACGGCACCAGCGAGGACGAGATCGACGCCATGTGCCGCAAGCTGCTCGCCAATACGGTGATCGAGAATTACCGCATCGAGGCGATCGGCTGAGCCGGCGACAGGAAGGACGTTTCCGATGAAAAGCGCTGTCATCGTCTTCCCGGGCTCCAATTGCGACCGCGATCTGGCCGTGGCCTTCGAGGCCGTGAGCGGCGCCAAGCCCGAGATGGTCTGGCACCGCGAGACGGAATTGCCGGAGGGTCTGGACCTCATTGGCGTGCCCGGCGGCTTTTCCTATGGCGACTATCTGCGCTCCGGCGCCATGGCGGCGCGCTCGCCGATCATGCAGGCCGTTGCCCAGGCGGCATCGCGCGGCACCCATGTGCTCGGCATCTGCAACGGTTTTCAGGTGCTGACCGAAGCGGGGCTGCTGCCGGGCGCGCTGATGCGCAATGCCGGTATTCACTTCGTTTGTCGCAGCGTGGCGCTGACCGTGGAGAACAGCCAGAGCGCATTCACCAGCGGCTATGAGGCCGGCCAGACGATCAACATCCCCGTCGCGCATCATGACGGCAATTATTTTGCCGATCCGCAGACGCTGGATCGGCTGGAAGGAGAGGGCCGCGTTGCGTTCCGCTACGCCGAGGCCGTTAATGGATCGGCCCGGAACATCGCCGGCATCCTCAACGAGGGCGGCAATGTGCTCGGCATGATGCCGCACCCCGAACGCGCGATCGAGAAGACCCATGGCAGCACAGATGGGCGCCGGATGTTCGAAGGACTGACCGAAGGCCTCCTCGCGCGCGCCTGAGGATTTGCGCGCGCCGGTTGGAGCGACGGGCGGGCTTACCTCCCTTCCTCGTCACCCCGGACTTGATCCGGGGTCCCGCTGCTTCAGTGCAGTCCAAGGTTTAGGCATCTCACCAAGAAAGCTGGACCCCGGATCAAGTCCGGGGTGTCGGAAGGATTATGGGCCGGTGTTCGGCGCTCGCCTTGCCTTACGGGGCAATGCCGAAGCGCGCATAGTCCGCGTCGATCCGGGGCTTGATGCGGCGGGCGATGGCGAGATCGGTCTGGCCCTCCGCGCCGCGGTCCAAGCGGGCGAGGACGACGCCGCGCATGAAGCGGCTTTCGGCGAGATTGGGGACGGCATTCAGCACGGCATTGAGATCGCGGAGCGCATCCTCATACCGGCCGAGGCGATAGGAGACGACCGCACGGCTATCCAGAATGCCATAGGGACTGTTGCTCAGCTCCAGCGCCGATGTGCAATCCTTCGCGGCGGTTTCGATCTCGACCTGCCGCGTCCCCTTTATCCAGCAGCGCATGTTGAGGAGTGACGGCGTGCCCGGCCGGTCTTCCAGCAGCGTGTCGACCAGCGCAAGCGCCGTGGCCGGGTCGCCATAAGTGCCGATGATGTCGGCCTTGCCCTCCTGAAAAGTCCGGCGGGATTCGCCGCCCAGCGCAATGCGTTGATCCAGCAGGGCAACCGCCCCATCCAGATCGCCGCTTTCGGCACGCAGGTTGGCGACCCTGAACACCGCGCCCACGGACGCGGGGTCGAGCGCACGGCCGGCTTCGGCATCCACCAGCGCTGCCTTAAGGTCGCCCATTTCCTTGTGGATCTGGCTGCGCATCAGATAGAGGTCGATGTCCGGCTCGATCGTGATGGCCTTGCCGAGATCGGCCAGAGCGCCCTCGCGATCATTGATGGCGCGGAGAAATGTCGCCCGGTCGCGATAGGGCGCGGCCTTGTCGGCATTGGCGGCAATGGCCTTGGCGTAGACGGCCTGCGCGGCGGCGATCTGCGTCGCGCCGGCGGGGTCCTTGCCGGTGATGTCCCACGAGCGCAGGGCATTGGCCGGGGCGATCAGGCGCGGCGCCTGCGATTGCGCGGTGGCAAGGCGGTCCTTCTCGGGGCCGATCTCGCTGGCCGGGATCTCGATGCCGGTGGAATCGACATTTTCATCGATGGTGAGCACGCCTTTCTCAAGACTGAGCGCGCGCTTGAAATCATAGCCGGCGATGCGGGCGGCCAGCGCAGGCTCGCCCTCAACGCGGAAGCCCGCGCCCTGCTGGGGCAGGCGGATGGTCGTGCGAACATGGCGTCCCTCGGGCGCCGGCGTCGCGACCGGGATGGCGGACCAGGCCGCACGTGCGCGATCCGGCGCGAAGCTGATCGACGAGATGCTTTTGTCGACCGCGCGGCGCATGGTCTTGTCCGTCCACGCCCACTCTGAATCGGTGACGCCGCGTGCCTTGATCGTCACGATCCCCGCCTGATCGTCTCCGGTGAGGCTGATGTCCGCAAACTGGGATTCGCCGACCACGCTGGAGAGGAACTCGCCAAGCACCTCCTGCTGCTTCTCGCTGTCCAGCTGCGTGCGCACGACGTTGAGCTGCATGGCGGCGAGGCCGCGCAACACCAGCGTGAGATCGAACACGCTTGGCAGATCGATGCTGGCGGTCTCATCCATGGTCATCGTCAGGTCGAAGGCGGGGCGGCCGGCATTGCGCGGCTCGATCAGCAGGAGATCGGCGCCGTCCGGGCGTAGCGGCAGCACATAGCGGAAGGGCGGCGTATCGTGGATATCCTCGATCCGCGAGCCAATGCCGGTGCCGTCCAGCCAAAGGGATTCGCCATCGATCTGCGCGCGCACGAGAATGTGGTTGAAGGCGGCCGGGCTGGCGAGGCGCTTCACGACGGCGTCGCCGAGCTGGGCATGGGCCAGCACGGGCTCTGCCGTAATGCCCATTTCGCGCAGCATCGCGAGGAGCATCAGTGTCTTGGCCTTGCAGTCTCCATAGCGCAAAGCCCAGCTCTGCTCCGGCGTTTGCGGCACATAATTGCCGCCATCCATGGAGACCGCCAGATAGCGGATCTGGTCCTGAACGAGCCGCAGGGCGCGCTGGGCACGGCCGAGCGGCGTACGCTCGGCAGCCATGATCGCCTGGACCTCCTGCAGCAGGGCGCTGCCGGGCTTGAGCAGGCCCTGCGTCGCGAACAGCGGGGACATTGTCCTGGAGACGTCGGCCCAATCCTTGAACGTAGAGACCTCGAGCAGTGGCAGCGGCTGAAAACGGATGGGCGCGTCGGAGGGAATCTCCGTCTGGCGCGGGCCCGGCAGAGCAAAGCTCAGCTCGGTGAAGCGTGGGCCGCGCACCGGCTTGGCCTCGATGCCGGTAATGCCGACCTTCCATGTGACCGGGCTGTCATTGTCCCACAGCGTGCGCAGGCGACCCTGACCGAGCGTGACCGGTGCGGTAATCAGCGGCGTCAGCGCCTGGACGTGGCCCGCAAGCGCGGCGTCCTTGCCGGTGGTGGAGGCGCGCAGGCGCAGGATGTCGCCCACGCGCAGGCCTTCGACGGCCATGGTCGCGGTCAGGAGCCCGGTGAGTTCGCGCCGCTCCAGCGCCTGCTCGCGCCGGATGACCGTGAACGTGCGGCCACCGGCCAGCAGATCGATGCTCTGACCATCGCGCACGATTGCCAGCTCATGGATGATGAGATCGCCCTTGTCCGGCAGCCAGGGCAGGGTGAGGTTGGCGAGCTGGTTGAGCTGTTCGGCCGAGGTGATGCGCTGCGCGGTGTCCGAATAGGTCCACAGGCTGCCGTCTGCGATGCGCTGCTGGCGGTCGAAGATCAGGATGGCGGGGCCGCTCGCCGCGAGTGCGGACGGCGCGGGAAGCTGCGCGGGAATGACCCAGTCGGGCGAGGGCTGATATAACGGCGTCTCCCCCGCACGCGCCACCGCAGAGAGGGCGAGGCCACAGAGCAGGGCCGAAGCAAAAATACGCCGTTTCAATCGTCTCTCCTCATCGCGCAGGCCATGAGGCGTTAGCTGATCGCGACGAATGGCTCAATCGACCCTGTCGATGCTGCGCATTATTCTTCGGGCTGGCTCGGCGATCCTTCCCGCTGCAGACGGCGGGCAGTGCGCTCATGCAATATGGCGGCCTCGCGCAGGCGGCGGGCGACGTCTGCATCGCCACAGTTGTCGGCCTTCAAGCGCGCCACCCGGGCGAGTTGCTGATAGTAAATGGCATCACGCCGGGTTTCCATGTCCTGCGGAATAGCACGACATGGCCTCGCGCGAAGCCGTTTTGCGACAGCTTGTCTTGCAACGGGACAAGGAGGGCATTTGAGGAGGCCCGGAACTTTTCGACCAAGCCGCCGATTTGACATCCCGATAGCCGGCCCTCACGGTGCGGTCACTCCACAGGAGGCCATGTGGCTTTGAACGGCGCCGATGCACTGCTGACCCAACCCATCGCCTATATCGGGGCGTCCGGGCTCACCATCGGCGCGATCATCTCGGCCATCGTCGTCTTCTCGACGGCGCTGCTGGCGGTGTGGCTGCTCAAGAAGTTCGTGCGCCGCGCGCAGCAGACCATGGGGGAGGAACGCTCCCACGCCATTCATATCGGCGGGCAGATTGCGCGCTATGTCATCGTCGCCTTCGGGCTTGCAGCGGCGGTGTCGGCGCTGGGAGTCGATCTGTCCGCGCTCTCCCTGTTCGCCGGTGCGCTGGGTGTCGGCATCGGCCTGGGGCTGCGCGATATCGTGCGCAACTTCGTGGGCGGTCTGGTGCTGCTGTTCGACAGGAGCATCGAAGTGGGCGATTTCGTCGAACTGGAAGACGGCACCATGGGCGAGGTGCGCTCCATCGGGCCGCGCGCGACGGCGGTGCTGACCAACGACGATGTCGACATGCTGGTGCCCAATGCCAATCTCATCGACGGCAAGGTGACCAACTGGACGCGCAACCGCATGACCCGCCGCGTCCACATTCCCTTCCGCACGGCTCTTAATGCCGACAAGGAGAAGGTGCGCGACGCCGTGATCGAGGCGGCCAAGGCCGTGCCGCTGACCTTGCCGGATGCCGGGCGCAAGCGCACGCAGGTCTGGCTCGTCGGCTATGGCGAGAACGCGCTCAAGTTCGAGCTGGTCGTCTGGCCCACCCTGTCCGCCGTCAAGCGACCGGGGCGCACGCTGGCGACCTATTGCTGGGCGATCGACGATGCCCTGCGCCAGAGTGCCATCGAAATCCCGCTGCCGCAGCAGGAAATCCGGGTGCGCGGCCTGTTCGGCCAGGAGGGCGATGCTGGACTGGACGCCTTGCGGCCGGGGCGGGGCGCGGCAACTGATGGGGCAGGGGTGCGTTCTTCCTCCGAAGGCTGAGGGCTTGGTCCTCGGCATTATAGGAGGCCTATCCATGACGCAGAGTCAGAAAACCCCGCCGCTGGACTTCAACGATCCCGATAAGGACAATGCCGAGCAGGATGAGAGCGGCACACAGGCGCAGGATGTCGCCGCCGATGCGCAGGCCAATCCCTATCGCGGCGAGTCCGAGACCGAGCATGGCGGCAAGCCGAATCCCGCTCAGGTGATGCCCATCGATGCGCCGGACCTGGTGGACACGATGAACCAGATGGATCGCAGCGGCCTCATCGACATGGGCGCCTATGAAGGCGAGGAGAATATGGACGACGAGGACGGCTCCATCCCGGAATAGCGCCGGCGCCGTTTCCCTCTCTTGAGGATCGTCGCGGACGATCCGCCTGATTATCGAGCGCCCGGGCCGGCCACCGCCGGCTCGGGCGCTTCCCGTTTCCGTAGCGTCTGGACTGCGCATCGCTGCGCTTCATGCCAGCATTACGCCCCTCCCTCGCGCAGCACAGATGCGCATTTGCAACGCGTGTCGACAAGGCGCGGGGCGGTTTGACGTGGGTCAAAGCGAGCCGTGGCGCAAAGGCTACACCTGTGTCTCGAATGAACGATATCGCTGCCCTTTGGGGCAGTCGGGTCTTGCATTCAGTGAGTGCGGGCGCATTGAACATGCATGCCCATCCCGCAGGGCCAGCATAACAGAAACGGAAGAGAGAGAATGAAACGGATTTCCCTGTCCATCCAAGCGTCCATCCCCGCGCTGCTCCTCGCCTCGACGAGCGCCCTCGCCCAAACCCCGCAGGCCGCCCAGACCGCGACTGCCGCCGATGACGGCATGGAGATCATCGTCACGGCCCAGAAGCGCGAGCAATCGCTGCAGGATGTCGGCGCGGCTGTCAGCGCGCTCGGTGCCGAGCGGATCGCCAGCGCTGGCGTGAACAGCATTTCTGACCTGCAGACCATCGTGCCGTCGGTGAATTTCGGCAGCGACTTCAACCAGGCGAAGATCTTCATTCGCGGCGTGGGTGCCAACACCTCGACCACGGGCAGCTCCACCGGCGTCGCCTTCCATGTCGATGGCGCCTATGTCGCCCGCGCCGAGGCGCAGCTCACCTCGCTCTTCGATCTGGAGCGCATCGAGGTGCTGCGCGGCCCGCAAGGCACGCTCTATGGCCGCAACGCGGTGGGTGGGTCGATCAACGTGATCACCGCACGGCCGACAGACATTTTCTCCGGCTATGGCCGCATCGGCTATGGCAATTACAATGCCTTGACGACCGAAGCCGCGATCAGCGGCCCGATCACCGAGGGCATTCGCGCCCGTCTGGCGATCAAGACCGAAAACCGCGACGGCTATGGCGTCAATCCGGTTTCCGGCAAGGATGTCGACGACCTCAACCGCCGCATGGGCCGCGCTTCGCTCGAGTTCGACCTTGGCCGCGAGGCGACGCTGCTGGTCTCCGGCGAATATTTCCGCCAGAGCGATGCCTCCGGCGCGATCCACTATCTGCGCGCATCCTTCCCCGGCGTGGCGCGTCTGGCGCCGCTCGGCGTGGGTGGCTATGCGACCAACCCGCGTGATCTCGCGACGGAATCCAGCCCGGGCACTGAGACCGAGACCTACGCTTTCACCGGCACGCTCAACGTACCGCTCAACGATGCGCTGACGGTCACCAACATTGCCAACTATCGCTCCTTCAAGAGCTCGCTGTTCCAGGACCTCGACCTCTCGGCAGTGATCGACAGCCTGCCGACCAACGGCCAGGCGACCACGGTGCAGGAGCGCCGGATCGACAGCAAGCAGTGGAGCAACGAGCTGCGGCTTGGCCTGCAGTCCGAATGGGTGAACGGCACCATCGGCGTGTTCTTCTTCCATGAGCGCCAGCGGCCGATCGACAATGTCGGTCTAGCGAACCGGACCGGCATGGCGCAGAATATCGGCGTACTTCAGGCTGCGGGCATCGATCTGAACGAGGCCTATGGCCTGTGCGGTTACTCGCCCAACGGCGTGACCGGCGGCAGCAACATCATTGCTCCCAAGCGCGTCTGCACGCGCTCGAACCTGCTGACCGAGGCTTTCTCGATCTTCGGCCAGTATGAGATCGGGCTTGGCATGTTCAGCGAGGCGCTCTCGGGCCTCAGCGTGAAGCTTGGCGGTCGCTGGAGCAGCGAGCATGTGGAGTCGGAGAACCCCTCCATCATCATCACCCGCAACGGGGTGGGGCCGGTCCTCCGCTACACGCCCGCGGGCACGCATGTGGAGAAGACCTTCCGCGACTTCACGCCGGAAGCCGGTCTGGTCTGGAAGGCCAATCAGGACATCCTGCTCTATTACACCTATTCGGAAGGCTTCAAGGCCGGCTCGGGTGAGAATGCCGCAGGCAGCACCACGATCGTCAATCCCGAGAAGATGTTCAACCATGAGGCCGGCATCAAGGCGAGCTTCGGCCGCATGTTGACCGTGAACCTCGCTGGCTATGCTTACACGCTGAACGGCCTGCAACTGAACAAGACGATCGCCGGTGGACCGACGGGCTACACCACGATCTTCCAGAACGCGGCCAAGACACGCGCAAAGGGCATCGAGCTCGACGCGATGTTGCGCCCGATGCCCGGCCTGCGCCTGAGCGGTGCGCTCTCCTACACGGATGCGCATTTCGTCGATTATCTCACGCTCGATCCGCTCAACCCGGCCAATATCGCTGGCGGCACGCCCTACAATGCCGTGACCAACCCCGATCCGACGGCCTTCGGGGCGCCGAGCGGCGGCAACATCCAGCTCGCCGGCAACGACACGCGCAACAGCCCGCGCTGGTCGTGGAACCTGCACGGCGAATATGATGTGATCGCGCCCATCGGCACCTTCACGCCGAGCGTGGACGTCTCCTACAAGAGCCGCACTTACTTCAGCGAGTATATGCGCGAGATCGAGAGCAGCGCGGCCTACACCATGGTCGATGCCTCGCTGGCCTACGAGACCAACGACGGCCGCATCCGCGCGCAGCTCTGGGCCAAGAACCTGTTCGACGTGTTCCGCCCGAGCAGCACCTTCGCTCTGGCTACAGGCCGCCTGCTCGGCGTGACCTGGCTGCCGCCGCGCACTTACGGCCTGACGGTCGGCTACAAGTTCTGAGGATTCACGCGGCGGCTGAGGTCGCCGCGTGACTGCCCGAACGCACCAACATCGCGCCCGGCAGGCTCAGGCTTGCTGGGCGTAATTGCGCTTCCGGTGATATTGTTCGTTGCTGTCGTCATCGCTCGCCGCCATTTGCCACCAGCAGGCTCGAAGCCAGCAGTCATAGCTGCGTCTGCCTATAGCTAGCCGAAATAAGCATGGATGTACTGAAAGAGGAACGGGCCGAGGGGGGCGTCGGTTGACGCGGAATTGCCCTTAAGATAGCGCGAATGACCGTGGAGAATTCAGATACATCGGCTTCGGGTCGCCATCGATATGTCGTGCTCGATAGCCTGCGCGGTATCTTTGCATGCGTGATCGTGTGCATCCACATCAAAGGCGAAAATCACATCTCGCAGCTTGAGGTCGTCAAGAACGGATATCTGTTCGTCGATTTCTTCTTCGTGCTGTCCGGATTCGTAATTGCCTCCAGCTATGGCCGCAAACTCGCGAATGGTTTTCCGGTGGGCAAGTTCATATGGCTCCGTCTCGGCCGGATCTTTCCACTGCATCTATTTGTGCTACTGCTTTTCCTCACCTTTGAGATCGTTTTCGCCACTATCATGCCCGGTCTGGGAGGCCGGAAACCCTTCGCTTTCCCGTTTACCATCGACGCTTGGTTCGCCCAGCTCGCTCTGATCGGCATATTCGTGGGGCCAGACGACCTGACATGGAACGGCCCTAGCTGGTCGATCGCGGCGGAGATGTGGACCTATCTCATCTTCGCCCTGCTGATGCGCTATGCGTCTCGCTTTATGATCCCAATATGCATTGCGATCGCGATCTGTGCTCCGCTGGCCCTTCCATTTCTCACCGACCGTTACATGCAGGCGTTCCATGATGGTGCGCTTGTGCGCTGCCTGTACGGCTTCTCACTCGGCGTTGTTGCATGGCATCTCATAGCGCAGGTGGAGAAGCTCGATTTGGGGGGTCGTGACACGTTGATCGAGCTGCTGATTGTGGGGGCAATCATCACATTTTTGGCATTCGTCGGCGTTGGGGCGCTGACATTGATCGCACCCTATCTGTTTCTCATCGCCCTGTTGATCTTTGCGCGGGAGCGAGGCGCCATCAGCGCGCTTTTGCGCAAGGCTGCCTTTGTCAGGCTCGGTGTACTGTCTTATTCGATTTATATGGTGCACACCTTCTTGCTCTACAGGTACGTCAACGTCCTCAGCGCGGTGGAGAAAGCCACTGGAGCCGATCTCGTCGTGTCGATCGATGGCATTAATTATGTCGGTGGCGGGGCGTGGATGGCTGACGTGCTCGGGCTGATTTTGTTTGCTGGGGTCATCGCGTTCGCCGAGATCACTTACCGCTTCGTGGAAAAGCCGGGCCAGCGTTGGGCTAAGGGCGCGCTGAGCCGGCGCGATTTAGGACAACAGCGCGAAACTGCTCCTGGAGGCGCACCTCGCCCAGCGCCATCCGACTAAACGTTGCGGCAACAGCGTGGTCGAAAGCGGCGATTTGCTGGATAAGATGAAGCATGATGGCCTGAGGGGCAGCGCCCGGTACTGCTATGCGGCTGGGTGACATCGCCAGAAAAGTTTGCAGCTCCGGTGTCGCCGAACGATGTGTTGACGATAATCCTTAAGCGCTATCCTAATAGCGCGGCTGCTCAATGAGCACTGTGATGGGCTACGTTAATGCTAGGCTAATTTCTGCCTGCCTGGCCGTCCGGGGAAACGGCGAAAATTTGGTCGGGACGAGAGGATTCGAACCTCCGACCCCCACACCCCCAGTGTGATGCGCTACCAGGCTGCGCTACGTCCCGACCGGAGGTGCGCTCCTAGGCGTATCGCGCGGAAGTTGCAAGGTCCGTTGGCGCCTCCTCGGGCATGATTTTTCATTTTGCTGGTGGCCGGCAGGCGGGGCGGAGTGACGGGGCGATTGTTCGGCGCGCTTTGCTTGGCCGGCGCGCGGCGCGGCGGCAGCGCGGGGGAAGGGCGCCCGGCGATCTCGGTTGCCTGCACCGGGGCGATATGCTAGCCGCGCGCCCTTGAAACAGTGTGTGTGAGGCCGCATCTGCGGGGCGCGCTGTTCATCCATCTGCTGATTGCCCTGCTCAAGGATCGCAATGTTCACAACTTTTGCACTCGCCGCCGCTGCACCGGGCTCTTCCGGAATGGCCAGCTTCATGAGCTTCATCCCGCTGATCCTGATCTTTGCGGTGTTCTACTTCCTGCTCATTCGTCCGCAGCAGCAGCAGATGAAGAAGCATCGTACCAAGATCGGCGCGGTCAAGAAGGGCGATCAGGTCGTCACCGGCGGCGGCCTTGTCGGCAAGGTGACCCGGGTGGACGACACCTATGTGGATGTCGAGCTCGGCCAGGGCATCAAGGTGAAGGCGGTCAAGGCGACCCTGAGCGATGTCGTCGATCCGATGACCGCCAAGCCCGCGAACGACTGACGGGCCATGCTCGACTTTCCCCGCTGGAAGATCTGGCTCGTCCTTGTGGCGCTGGTCGTCGGCAGTCTCTATGCCGTGCCCAGCTTCCTGCCCGACCGGACCTATTCGCAATTGCCGCGCTTCATGCAGGCGCGCGTCAATCTCGGCCTCGACCTCTCCGGCGGCAGTCACATTCTGCTCGAGGCGGACACGAAGGACGTGGCGCGCCAGCGCATCCAGAATATCGACGAAGCGATCCGTGTCGATCTGCGGCGGGCTGATAGCCGCATCGCCATTGGCGAGATGTCGACGCAGGGCAACGCGCTGCGCTTCATGGTGCGCGATGCCACGCAGGTGGATGCCGCCGTCGAGCGCATCCGTCCGCTGACGCGCGGTGCCGGCCTCACGGGCCAGCGCGACTTCGATGTGCAGGTGCGTGATGGCAGCACCATCGTCGTGACGCCGACCGAAGCCGGCATCAACGCCGCCGTCGAGAGCGCCATGGAAGTGGCGACGGAAGTCATCCGCAAGCGCATCGACGAGATGGGCACGCGCGAGCCGACCATCATCCGCCAGGGCAGCAATCGCATCGTCGTGCAGGTGCCGGGCCTTCAGGACCCCGCTCAGCTCAAGGATCTGCTCGGCCAGACCGCGCAGCTTGAGTTCAAGCTGGTCGACACGACGGCCAATCCGGCCGACTTGGCGCGCGGCATCGCGCCAGTAGGCAGCGTGCTGGTGCCGTATCCGGACAATCCGCTCGGCCAGCCGGTTATCGCGGTGAAGCGGCAGACCATGGTGGCGGGCGATGAGCTGATCGACGCCCAGCAATCCTATGATCCCAAGACCAATGCGCCGGTGGTGAGCATCCGCTTCAACAGCTCCGGCGCCAACAAGTTCGCGCGCACCACGCAGCAGAACGTGAACAAGCCGTTCGCGATGATCCTCGATGGCACGGTGCTTTCGGCGCCCAACATCAACGAGCCCATCCTCGGCGGATCGGCGCAGATCAGCGGCAACTTCACGGTCGAAAGCGCCAACCAGCTGGCGATCGCGCTGCGCTCCGGCCAGCTTCCGGTGAAGCTGACGGTGGTGGAAGAACGTACGGTCGGGCCGGATCTTGGCGCTGATTCCATCCGCAAGGGTATCATCGCCGGCGGCGTGGCAACGGCTGCGGTGCTGCTGATCATGGTCATGGCTTATGGCCGCTTCGGCATCTACGCGAACCTAGCGCTGATCTTCAACGTGCTGATGATCGTCGGCATCATGGCGCTGTTCAATGCGACGCTAACCCTGCCGGGCATCGCCGGGTTCGTGCTCACGGTCGGCGCGGCGGTGGACGCCAACGTGCTGATCAACGAGCGCATCCGCGAGGAGCAGCGACGGGGGCGGAGCATCATGCAGACCGTCGAGACAGGCTATAAGGAAGCGCAGCGCGCGATCTTTGACGCCAACACGACGAACGTGATCGCTGCCGCTTTGATGTTCTATTTCGGCTCCGGGCCGATCAAGGGCTTCGCAGTCGTGCTCACCATCGGCATCTTCACCTCGGTCTTTACGGCCGTGACGGTGACGCGCCTGTTCGCTTCCTTCTGGCTGCGCAAGCGGCCGACGACACTGACGATCTGAGGCACAAGACCAATGCGCTTGCTCAAGCTTGTCCCGGACAACACCAACATCGGCTTCCTCAAATGGCGCCATGTCGCCATGGCGATCAGCATGATCTCGATCATCGCGTCGATTGCCCTGGTGGCCACGCGCGGCCTCAATCTGGGCGTCGATTTCGTCGGCGGCCAGATGATGCGGGTCACTTTCTCGCAACCCGTCAATCTCGATGCGCTGCGCGGCACCGTGGATGCGGCGGTGGCCGGCGAGGTGAATATCCAGCAGTTCGGCTCGGCCCAGGATGTCTCGATCCGCACGTCGCTGCCCGAGGGCGGAGAGGATGCCGCGAACCAGGCCGCCGAGCGGCTCAAGGCGGCAATCCTCAAGAGTCATCCGGACGCCAAGTTCGGCAGCGTCGACACCGTGTCGGGCAAGGTCTCCGGCGAGTTGTTCCAGACCGGTGCCTGGTCGATGTTCTTCGCGATGCTGGCGATCTCCATCTACATCTGGTTCCGCTTCGAATGGCAGTTCGGCCTCGGAGCGCTGTTCGCGCTGTTCCATGACGTGGCGCTCACCTTCGGGTTGTTCGCGCTCACCCAGATGGAGTTCAACCTGAACATCGTCGCGGCCTTGCTGACGATCATCGGTTATTCGCTGAACGACACCATCGTCATCTATGACCGTATCCGCGAAAATCTGCGCAAATATCGCAAGATGGAGCTAATCCCGCTCCTCGATCTCTCGATCAACGAGACGCTCGCACGCACGGTGATGACCTCGCTGACGATCATCATCACCCTGGTCGTGCTGCTGCTCCTCGGGCCGGAAGTGATCTTCGGCTTTACCGCAGCCATGCTGTTCGGCATTTTCGTCGGCACCTATTCGTCGATGTACATGTCGGCACCGCTGCTGGTGTGGACCAAGGTCGGCTCGGACAGCTTCGTTGCTAAGGCGGGCGGTCAGGTGGCAGGCGCCGAGCGGACCCTCAAGAACGAGACGATGCCGCGCTGATCTCGCGGCATCCGTCGGGCGGGGAGGAAAGAGCATGGAACTGCTCCGCGACGAGAAGCCCGCGGGCCCGGTAATCACCGGCTTTGCCGGGCGCGGCTTTCGCGTGCGCGATCATGTGTTCGACAGCGGCATCCTGATTGATCCGTCTGGCGTGGTCCCGTGGGACGCGCCGACGACGATCGACAAACTGACGGTCGAGATGCTGCGCCCGATCCTGGATCTCGACCCGCCGGCAGAATTTCTCCTCCTCGGCACTGGACCCAGGCTGGTCAGGCCCTCGGCAGCGTTCGTCCGCGCCGTCGAAGCCATGGGGATCGGCGTGGAGGCCATGGACAGCCGCGCGGCGGCGCGCGCCTGGGGTGTGCTGCGGCAGGAAGACCGGCAGATCGTCGGAGCGCTGCTGCCACACCGGTGAAGCATCTGATTGGGGCTGCATCACGCGGCTTTACCACCTGACGCGAATTCTTAACTTCGGTTCGCTAGACCTGTCGTCAGGGCCAGAAAAAGCAGGAACAAAATCCGGCAACGGACGTCCTGTACGGGTGAGGATGGAGCGTGATGGGGCAGCTCCTTATGTGAGTATGTCGCATGGCCGTCATCGCCGTAGATTTTGAAGCGTCCTGCCTGCCGCAATATGGCCGGTCTTTCCCTATTGAAGTCGGCATTGCCAGCACCGAAGGCTGGAGCCGATCCTGGCTGATCCGTCCTCATGCGGACTGGTCGGATTGGCAATGGAGCGAGGAAGCCGAGAGCCTGCACGGCATTTCGCGCGCGCAACTGGAGCGGGATGGGCTGGATGCCGGCTGCGTCGCACGGCAATTGCGCGCGGCCGTGGCCGGGCATGAGGTGATTGCGGACAGCTATTTCGACGATGCGTGGTCACGCACGCTCTTCGCGGCGGCGGGTGAGCCCGCGCATTTGCACATTCGTTGCCTCGCCGAGCTTCGTCTCTTCCACGATACCGACCGCACCGTGTTGATGCGTCTGCTCGATGCGGCGGATCGTCAGCGGGCGCGGCGCCACCGTGCCGAGGATGATGCGCGCTGGCTGGCCCAGCTCATGGCGGGTCTGATTGCCGAGAGCGACATGGCCAGGCCAGCGGCGCGCGCCGCTTAGGATCGCGTTAGACCGGCCGCCGGCGAACCTCGCGGCGGCCTTGGCCTACTGCTCCAGATCGTCGGCCAGTGCCTCGGGCGGATGCAGGCGCACCCGCGCGACATGGCGCGGATTGGCTTCGACGATTTCGATGCGCCATCCGCTTGGTTCATGCTCGATGAACTCGCCGGTCTCCGGCACGCGGCCCGCAATCACGAACGCGAGGCCGCCGATGGTGTCGACGTCCGAATCGACCTCGGCAAGGCGCGGATCGATGGTCCGCGCGATGTCTTCCAGTTCGGCGCGCGCGTCCGCATCCCACATGCCGTCTTCCAGCGGCACCAGCAGCGCCTCGGGTTCCTCGTCATGCTCGTCCTCGATATCGCCGACGATTTCCTCGACGAGATCCTCGATGGTCAGCAGCCCGTCCGTGCCTGAATATTCATCGAGCACGATCGCGAGATGGGTGCGCTTGGCGCGCATCTCGGCGAGCAGATCCAGCACGCCCATGCTCTGCGGCACATAGAGTGGCTGACGGATCAACGTCTCCAGCGACTCCGGGTGCGCTTCTCCGCGTGCCAGAATGGCGAAGGCATCGCGAATGTGGATCATGCCGGTGACATGATCGAGCGTGTCCTTGTAGACGGGGATGCGGCTGTGGCCGGCCTGAGCGAAAAGCGCCATCAGCTCCGTAAAGCTGGCATCCTGCGAAATGGCGATGATGTCCGCGCGCGGCACGGCGACATCGTCCACAGTATGCTCGCTGAAATGCAGCATGTTGCGGAGCATCTGACGCTCGATCGGGGTGAGGTCGCCCTTACGGGACGTCTCATCTTCCTGATCGTCATATTGCTCGATGACGCTCTCAAGCTCGTGCCTGAGGCTGGTCGATCCATTATCGCCGAAAAGCAGGGCTTTGAGGCCCTGCCATATTCGTCCGCCTTCGCTGCTACTACTACTGTCGCCCTCTTTGGAAGGGGACGGTGCGGATGTCTCCGACATCTTCTGGATCAATTCCCTGTTTCGTCAATCGGCCCGGTCATGCCGGGCTCGCGATCCCCATATGGATCATCAATGCCCAGCGTTTCAAGGGCTCGTATTTCAAGGCGCTCCATCGCCTCGGCCTCGGCATCATTCTCATGATCGTGGCCGAGCAGGTGGAGCGTGCCGTGAACGATGAGATGTGTCGCGTGATTTTCCAGCGAAACCGCGCGTTCCAGCGCCTCGCGGGCGCAGGTTTGGTAGGCGAGGATGATGTCGCCGAGCAGAACTTCACCATCGTCGCTATTTTCGATGGATTCGATGAGATCGCTCTGGATCATCGGAAAGGAGAGGACGTTGGTCGGCTTATCCTTGCCGCGGAAGGAGGCGTTGAGCTGCTGGACTTCGGCATCGTCTGCCAGCCGGATGGAGAGTTCGACGCAAGCATCGCTGTCGATGATCACCGATTGCGAAGTTTGCGCGAGCGCGGCGCGCACGGCTCGATCAGCGAGCGCGTTCCAGTCGGTCTTCTCGGCCCATTCCGGGCTGGCCTCGGTCAGCACTTCAAGCATTCGGGCCCTCATAAGCCGCGACGATCCGTCCAACGATGGGATGGCGCACCACATCGGCCGTGGTGAAGCGGGTGACGGCGATGCCTTCAATGCCCTCCAGCCGCTCGACTGCATCAGCGAGGCCCGATGCGCCGGGCTGTGGGAGATCGACCTGCTTGGGGTCGCCGCAGATGACCATGCGACTACCTTCGCCAAAGCGGGTGAGGAACATCTTCATCTGCGCGATGGTGGTGTTCTGCGCTTCATCGAGGATGATGAAAGCATTGGCGAGCGTGCGGCCGCGCATGAAGGCGAGCGGCGCGACCTCGATCTCGCCCGAGGCGATGCGCCGCTCGACCTGCTCGGCGGGGAGCGTGTCGTAGAGGGCATCGTAAAGCGGGCGGAGATAGGGGTCGACCTTCTCCTTCATGTCGCCGGGCAGGAAACCCAGGCGCTCGCCGGCCTCGACGGCAGGGCGCGAGAGAATAAGGCGGTCCACAGAGCCGGTGATGAGCTGGCTCACCGCCTGCGCGACGGCAAGATAGGTCTTGCCGGTGCCGGCCGGCCCGAGGGCGAAGATCAGCTCGTTGCGGGCCAGCGCGTCCATATAGACGCCCTGATTGGCCGAACGCGGCACGATGGTCTTCTTGCGGGTGCGGATCATCACCTTGGGCGGCTCCGACACATCATGCCGGATGATGCCATCGAGCGTGGGCTCGGCGGACATGGCGATCACCGCCTCCACCGCGCCGCTGTCGACCGTCTGGCCGGCGGCGAGGCGATTGTAGAGTCCCTGGAGGACATCGCGGGCGCGAGCGGCGCCTTCCGCATTCCCTTCGATTTGCAGCTTGTTCCCCCGTGCGGAGATGTACACGCCGAGGCGGTTCTCGATGGCTACAAGGTTCTGGTCATATTCCCCGAACAAGGCGCCGAGCAGAAACGGCTTGTCGAAGACCAGTTCGAGGCGGGCCCGTTCTCCGGCCTGGGCTGGCACGGGGCGCTTAGGCAAGCGGGCGACCAAGCGGTCGACTCAGGGCGCGGGGCGCGATGAGAGTGTCTGTCATTGCCAAGCTTCATGCCAGAAGGGCGGGGGGAGCGACAAGCGCGAAGTCTCGCCCTTGAGGTGAAAAGAGGGGCGGCGGTTTTGCGCCGCACAAATGGTGGCGATGTCGTTGGCTCGTCCCTCTCCCCTTGAGGGAGAGGGATGCGCAGGCTTGGCAGCGGGCTGCCTAGCCGAAGCTGGGAGAGGGGTATGCGATCCGCCGGATCGCGCTGATCGGAGATCCGCCACCCCTCATCCAACTGCGCCTACCCGCCTGACGGCGGCAAGGCTGCGTATCCTTCTCCCGCAAGGGGAGAAGGGCGCATGGCGGAGCGCAATTCGTCGTCCGATCCGCTAACTTTGCGCCGAATCCCAATGCTCCACGATCAGGCCATCGCGAATGCGATAGGTGTCGTACCACCAGACCGGCGTGAGCCGCGCGGGATCGTGCGGGTCCGGCAAATGCCGCTGGAACATGAGCTGGACGAGGTCGCCCTCGGCGAGGACGAACTCGAACCGGGTCAGCGGATAGGTGCCGGGCTCCAACGGCTGCATGTCTGGAAATTCGGTGCGCAGGAAGGCGATGAGTGCTGCCAGTCCTTGGCCGATGCCGGGCGAATGCTGGATATAATCGGGCGCGATATATTTGCCCGCAGCCTCGATGTTGCGGCCGTCGATGACATCGTGCCACATCGCCAGCACAAGTTGCTTGTTGGCCGCGAGCGCGGCGGCTTCCGGCGACTGCGCCATATCCTCTCCCCAGCAGTGTCGCCCAGGACTAGCGGGTTCCACCGACAGGTAAAATGGCGATTGGAAGGTGCGCCCGGGCACATGCTCGGGCGCTGAGTCTCAGGCTGGGGCGAGCACGCCGTCGTAGATCGAATCTTCCAATGCCCGACCGGCGCCCATCGCCACGCACATCAGCGGGTTTTCGGCGATCTTCACGGGCAAGCCGGTCGCGACCGCAATGGCCTCGTCCATGCCCCGCAGCAGCGCGCCGCCGCCTGTGAGGGTGATGCCTTCATCGATAATGTCGGCGGACAGCTCCGGCGGGGTTTCCTCCAGCGCGGTCATCACCGAGCCGACGATCTGGTTGATCGATTCGCGCAGGGCCTCGGCGATCTGGGCTTCGCTGATCTCGATTTCGACCGGGCGGCCATTGACCAGGTCGCGTCCGCGCACGCCTAGGGTTATGCCAGCGCCGTCGGGCGTCATCGCGTTGCCGATCTGCTGCTTGACGCGCTCGGCCGTTATCTCGCCGATCATCAGATTATGATGGCGCCGGACGTAGGAGGAGATGGCTTCGTCCATCTTGTCGCCGCCGACACGCACCGAGCCGCTATAGGCGATGCCGCTGAGCGACAGCACGGCCACCTCAGTGGTGCCGCCGCCAATGTCGACGACCATGGCGCCAATCGGGTCCACGACTGGCAAGCCCGCGCCGATCGCCGCTGCCATGGGCTCCTCGATGAGCTGCACGTCGGCAGCGCCTGCGCGCGAGGTGGCGTCGCGGATTGCGCGGCGCTCCACCATCGTCGCGCCCGAGGGCACCGCGACTACCACGCGGTTGCGGCCCATGCGGGCACTGCCCAGCGCCTTGTCGATGAAATGCTTGATCATCTGCTCGGCGATTTCGATGTCGGCAATGACGCCATCACGCAGCGGACGCAGGGCGCGCACGCCTTCCGGCGTCTTGCCCAGCATCAGTTTGGCCTCATTGCCGACGGCCTTGATATGGCCGACGCCCGCGATCGTCTCGATCGCGATGACGGACGGCTCGTTCAGGACGACGCCCTTGCCGGCGACGTGAACCAATGTGTTGACGGTGCCCAGATCGATGGCGAGATCATGGCCGGAAAAGCTGAAAAAGCGGGAAAACTTCATACCCTCGAGATCGTCACTGAGTGAAGCCGTTCACATGCCGCGCGGGCACGGTGGCGTATTCTGCAAAGAGGTGAAGCGGTGTTTTCAGGGGACCGTTGCCCGCGCCCGCCCACCTCAGGCGGCAAGCGGACTGGCGAGCGCGCCGGCGAGGCTGTTGGGCCCGGCCGAGAGAATATCCACCGCGATCAGATCGCCGATGGCCGCGCTCGTGCCATCGATGTGGACCGACTGGAGCCAGGGCGTCTTGCCGATGAGCTGGCCGGGGTGCCGCCCCTTGCGCTCCAGCAAAATAGTCGTGCGCTGGCCGACGCTGGCCTGATTGAACGCCAATTGATGAACGTTCAGCGCGGCCTGCAGGCGCTTGAGGCGCTCGTCCATCACCTCTGGCGCGATCTGGCCTTCCATATCGGCAGCGGGCGTGCCCGGGCGCGGACTGTATTTGAAGCTGAAGCATTGCGCATAGCGTGCCTCGTGCACGATGCTCAATGTCTCCTCGAACTCTGCATCGGTCTCCCCGGGAAAGCCGACGATGAAATCGCCGGACAGGGCGATGTCCGGCCTGGCGGCGCGGACGCGCTCGATGATGCGCAGATAGGAGTCGCGACTGTGGCTGCGGTTCATGGCCTTGAGGATGCGGTCCGAGCCGGCTTGCACCGGCAGGTGGAGGAACGGCATCAACGCCGGCACCTCGGCATGGGCATCGATCAGCGCCTGCGTCATGTCGTTGGGGTGGCTGGTGGTGTAGCGGATGCGCGCAAGGCCGGGCAGCCTGTCCAGCGCGCGGATGAGCCCGTCCAGCCCCTGCGGGCGACCGGCGTCGTCTTCGCCGGACCAGGCATTCACATTCTGGCCGAGCAGGCTGATCTCGCAGGCGCCAGCATCGACCAGCGCGCGCGCCTCATCTAGGATGGCGCTCCAGGGGCGGCTGACCTCCGCGCCGCGCGTATAGGGCACGACGCAATAGGTGCAGAACTTGTCGCACCCCTCTTGCACGGTGAGAAAGGCAGACGGTGCGGATCGGCGTGCCCGACCCGGCAGCACGTCGAACTTGGAATCGGCCGGCATGTCCGTATCGACGGCCTCGCGACCCGCCACCACATCGTCGATGAGGCCGGGGAGGCGGTGATAGGCCTGCGGGCCGACGACGATATCGACGGCCTTGGTGCGCCGGGTGATTTCCGATCCTTCGGCCTGCGCCACGCAGCCCGCGACGGCGATCATCGGGCGCGTGCCATCCTCCCGCCGCAGCCTGCCAATGTCCGAATAGACCTTTTCGGCGGCCCGCTCGCGGATGTGGCAGGTGTTCAGCACCACCAGATCCGCCTCTGCACCATCGCCCGCCGCCGTCATGCCGCGCGCCGCCAGCAACTCGCCCATGCGCTCGCCATCATAGACGTTCATCTGGCAGCCGAAGGATTTGACATGGTAGGTCTTGGGCGGGGTCTGGGTCATGCCCGCGCCTATACAGCCGTTAGGACGAGGGGGGAAGGGCAGGCCGTTGCGGGGCCTGTCGTTCAGCCGGGCAGGCCCAGGGCGGCGGCCAGTCGCGCGCGCGCATTGGCGGCCAGTGCCTTGCGATCAGGGTGATCGCCGGGATCGAATGGATCGAGGAATCGCAGCGTAAGGGTGCGCCGGCTTGGCGTGCCGAGGATGCGGAGCGCATTGGCGACACCGCTCTCGCCTTCCTTCCATGCGACCAAATCTGTGGCGCCTCCATAATCGATCACGACCGGCTGGATGAGGATCGAGCGGGGCGGCGGGAGAAGAACCGAAAAGAGCGCCGGCTTGAAGGGCAGCAATGACCTACCGTCGCCCGTGGTGCCTTCCGGGAACAGGGCGATGGGCTGATGGGCCGCGAGCGCCGCGCGAACGGCATCGATTTGACCTGACACCGCGCCGCGCCGCTCGCGGGTGATGAACACGGTATTATTCTGCGCGGCGAGCCAGCCGACGATCGGTGCGCGCTGTACATCATCCTTCGAGATGAACGCGGTCCCCGTGGCGCCGCCCAGCGCCAATATGTCGATCCAGCTCACATGATTGGCGATGAAGAACACATCGTGCAGCAAGGGCGTGCCCTCGATGCGGACGTCAAAGCCCGTCGCGTGCGCGGCGCGCGCGAGAAAGCGCTGGGGCCAGGGCGAAACGCCGCGGCGCCGGGCGAGAAGATGCGGGATGACGCAGGCAATGACGACGCCGATCAGGCGCGCAAGCCTCGCGAGCGCGCGCAGGCGGCTCACTTAGTCCTTGCTGCGATCGCGATCGAGCGAGACGCCGTAGAGCTCCATGCGGTGATCCACGAGCCGATAGCCCAGCTTCTCGGCAATCTGGCGCTGGAGCTGCTCCAGCTCCGGGTCCACGAACTCCACGACCTTGCCCGACTCCACGTCGATCAAGTGATCGTGATGGGCTTCTGGCGCCGGCTCATAGCGCGCGCGGCCATCGCCGAAATCATGACGCTCCAATATGCCTGCCTCTTCGAACAGGCGCACAGTGCGATACACCGTGGCGATGGAGATATTGCTGTCGATCGCGGAGGCGCGCTCGTGCAGCTTTTCCACATCGGGATGGTCTTCGCTTTCGGAAAGCACGCGGGCGATCACACGCCGCTGCTCGGTGATGCGCAGGCCGCGCTCTGCGCACAGCGCTTCTATGTCAATCGTCCGGGACATGGGGACTGTGTAGCTTAATTTAGCCGTTCTGGAACCCGCAATTTCGGCTTTTTGACGATTGGCAGACAAGAAAAATGCCGCCCTTGTGCAAAGGCGGCATCGTTCGATTTTTGTATTCGCGCGCGGGGCCCGGGATTATTTGCGGCCGCGCTTGCGCGTGGTGCCGAGACCGATCTTCTTGGCCAGCGTGCGGCGCTGTTCGGCATAGTTGGGCGCGACCATCGGATAGTCAGCGGGGAGGCCCCACTTGGCGCGATAGTCTTCCGGCGTCATCTGATAATGGGTCATGAGATGCCGCTTAAGCATCTTCAGCTTCTTCCCGTCTTCCAGGCACACGATGTAATCGGGCTTGATCGAAGAACGGACAGATACGGCCGGCTCCTGCTTGGGCTGCGGCGGCGGGACGTCCTGCTGAAGACCGGCCAGCGCACTGTAAACATTTTGGATCAGCGTAGGCACGTCCGACACAGCCACGCTGTTATTGGATACGTGGGCAGCCACGATATCCGAGGTGAGCGTGATCAGCACTTCGTCTTGAGCGTTAGTATCGGACATATGAAGTTCCCATTATCAACTTGCGACCCGTAGAATCGCTATTCTTAGGCTATATTCTACCATTAAACATTATGGGGATCGAACGATGAGCGCAAGAGAAGTTTCGGACTCAGGACGCTGACTGTCCCAAAACGAGTTTCAAACTCAAAGCATCAAACCGGGAACCGTTCGATCCACAATAGTAGTTAAGTCGAACATTATACTGATGAAAGCCGGCTTTGATATAAAGATGAAGAGCTGGATTCCCTGATCGCACTTCCAGAAAAATTGTTTCTGCGCCGGTTCCCTCGGCCTCTGTCATACAGCGATCAAGTAATCGGCGGCCATGTGTCCGCCCACGATGATCCGGATGGACGGCAAGCAAAAGAAGCTCCGCTTCGCCGGCAATACTGCGGATCAGGCCGAAGCCGACCGGTCCGGCATGGGTGTAGCCAGTCACCAGAATGGAGCCGGGCAACTGCATCATGCCCATCAATTGCGCAGAGGACCATGCTTCGCCAAATTCCGGTGGGAAGGCGGCCGACATCACCTGCATGGCGGCGCCGATCTCGTCCACACAAGGATCGAGACTGGCCA
Source organism: Sphingobium sp. B11D3B (assembly GCF_025961735.1). Lineage (NCBI taxonomy): Bacteria > Pseudomonadati > Pseudomonadota > Alphaproteobacteria > Sphingomonadales > Sphingobiaceae > Sphingobium > Sphingobium sp. B11D3B. Next base: position 776,645 of record NZ_JAOQOF010000001.1, read on the forward strand.
CGATGCGGAGCGCCTCCTTGTCCTGCATCAGCGAACCGGCGCTGGTCTGGGCTTGCTTGCGGCAGCCATAGGCTTGGCGTCTGCCCCGCGTCCGTAATCCGGCACGGGCGGGCGGGTGCGTTGCGTCACCGGCAGGCGGAACACCGCGCGGGCATCGGGAAGCAGCGGAGTGGCCCGGCCTCGCGCGCCGGCATCGACCAGCGTCTGTGCGCCCGATCCGACGAGCAGGCCGCCGTTGAGAGACGCCGCCAGTTCGTCGATTGGCGTGGATCGGACGATGAGGGGCGGGCTGTCGGGTGTGACGGGCGATGCCGCTTCTACCCAGAAGATTTCGCCATGTCCGCCGACCATTGTCACTGCGAACGGCTCTGTCGGTGCAAGCTCGGCGCGGGCGATGGCGGCAACCAGATCGAGACAGCCATATCCGGACACAGGCACCTGCCATGCGAAGCCCAGCGCGCGCGCGGCAGCCAGCCCCACGCGCACGCCGGTGAAGCTGCCGGGGCCAATGTCCACGAGAATGGCGTCAGCGCGCCCGCCCTCGGGCAGCGCAGCGATGGCGGGCAGCAGCGCTTCGGCATGACCGCGCCCCAACTCGCGATGCGTTGCGTCAATCAGCTGGTCGCCATCGAACAGGGCGATGGAGAGCGCCGGCGTGGCGCAATCGATGATGAGCGTGCGCTGCGCCAATGGCTGGCTCATCGTGCGCGTGGGGGAACGATCCGGCGCATCGATCGGCTCAGACGGCCCGGACTTCGGTCACTTCCGGCACATAATGCTTGAGCAGCTGCTCGATGCCGTTCTTGAGTGTCGCGGTTGAGGAGGGGCAGCCGGCGCAGGCGCCCTGCATCCGCAGGAAGACCGTGCCGCGCTCAAAGCCGCGATAGACGATATCGCCGCCATCATTGGCGACGGCGGGGCGCACGCGAGTGTCGATCAATTCGCGGATCTGCGCGACGATGTCGGCATCGGCCGGGTCGTCGCCGGGCATGGCGCCATCGTCCTCATTCTCCGCCGGAACGCGGATATCGTGCGCCGTGCCCGGCGCGAACAGCGGCATGTCCGCCGAGAAATGGTCAAGCAGGATCGCGATTACGTCGGTGCGCAGCGAACTCCACGCAACGCCCGGCGCTGCCGTGACCGAGATGAAATCCCGGCCGAAGAACACCCCGGTCACATCCCCGAGGTTAAACAACGCCTCGGCGAGCGGCGAGGCCGTCGCCTCGTCTGCGCTGGCAAAATCGCGCGTGCCCGAGGTCATGACCGGGCGCCCTGGCAGGAACTTCAGGGTTGCGGGATTGGGGGTCTGCTCGGTTTCGATGAACATGCTGGCTCTCGCGCGAAGGACGGAGGCCGGCTTGAACGCGCGCCGGCCAAGGATGCGACTGGCTCCCATTTGGGCCGTCACCGGCGCTCGTGCAAGGGGCGAGTTGGCGCCTAGCGCGTCGGAGCGGATCCCAATCTGGCCGATGTGCCGAGCGCCGGGGCCGGCGCGCTCTCGGGCAGAACCACCGCGGACCAGCTTTTCTCCGGCACGAGATAGCGGGCAGCGAGCGCCTGCAGGTCGGCCGGCGTGATGCTGGTGAGGTCACGCCCAAGCGCGCGCGCATAGCCGAGCTGGTTCTCGTCGCGGGAGAAGCCCTGCAACTGGTCCATCCAGAAGGCATTGCTGTAGGCCGCGCGCGTCAACAATTGACGCACCGGCGCGATCTGGCGGTTGAGTTCATCCTCCGTCACCGGATTGGTGGTCAGATCGCGCACCAGTTCATCCACGAGCTGATAGAAATACGGGATGCGCTCGGGCTTGAGCTGGGTCTGCACGACCAGGAAGCCGCCGCCGTTCATCCGTTCGGGCCAGTTGCTGGATGCGCTGGGCGTATAGGCCGCACCGTCGATGGAGCGCAGCCGCTCGAACAGCCGGTCGGTGATGATGCGGGCCAGCATCTCAAGCTGGCGGCTCTCGCGAATGTCAGCCACGCCGCTGCCGGTCGGCCAGGCGATGATCGCGGCGGCCTGTTCGTCCGGCCCGTCATGGACGATGCGAACCGGGGTCGCGACATGAGCGGGGAAATTGAGCGCGAGGTTGCGGGCCGGTGGCGGTGCGTCGGCGCGCTTGGGCAGAGCGCCGAAGCTGGCGGCCACGGCGGCAATTGCCTGCTCGACATCGAGATCGCCGAACACCTGGATTTCAATGGGGCCGTTGGCGAGGCGGGGCGCCCAGACCTTGCGGAAGGTATCCAGCGTCAACGCCGTGCGATCATCCGGCGAGGCCGGGCTGAAGCGGGCATCCTTGTCCCGCAGCATCCATTCAAGATCGCGGCCAATGGCTTCCGCAGCGGAGGCCGGCACCGGATCATAGCTCGCCTCAAGCATCGCCATGGAGCGGCGCAGCGGTGCCTCGTCCCAGCGGGGGAAGGCCAGCTTGGAAGCGAACAGGCGCAGCTGATCGGGATAATCCTGCGGGCTGCTCGTGCCGCTGAGCGTAAACGCATCGTCATCAATGCCGAAGTTCAGCGACAGGCGGCGGCCGCTCATCAGATCGTTCAGCTCGCGCTGGCCGAGGTCGCCGATGCCGCTGGCGGTCAGCGCATAGGGCACCGCCCACAAGGCGGCGCGCTCGTCCGGCGCGAAGCTTTGGCGGCCATGGCCCCAGCGCACATTGATGTGCACCTTGCCCGGTTCGGCCTGATTGCCGGCGACCAGCAAGCGAACGCCATTCTCGAACGTGACGTTCTGGATGCCCAGCACGCCGAGGTCAGTGCGCGAGACGACCTTGCCCGGCGCGGGCAACGTGGGCAGCGCGGCCATGGTCACGCGCGAATCGCTCAGGCGCGCGCGGGAATTGGGCTCGACCTGCGCGCTGAAGGCGGTCTGCAGGCGCTGTTCGGCATTGTCCTGCGGCGCACGCAGGCTCAGCAGAGCGCGTTCCACCGTGGCGGAGAACAGCCGGTTGGTCGCCGCGAGCAGTTGCTCGGGCGTCATATATTTTTTGGAGGACTGGTAGATGGCGAGCTGGTCCTGCGGGGAGACGACCGTCTCGCGAATATCCACCGCCTGCACGATGCTCTCGACCTGCTGGGGACTACCCTCAATGGCTGCACTGGCTACCAGCGCAGCGAAGCCTGCTTCCATGCCCTGAAACTCGCGGTCGATATCGACCTGACTGGGGGCGACCCGGCGAGCATCCTCGATGATCGCGCGCACTTCCTGCAGCGCCTTCTCCCAATCGCTCCCATTGGGCACGATGGTCACATAGGTCGCATTGGCCGAGCGCATACTGTTATCCAGCGAGACATTGGCCTGCACGAATGAGGCACCGTCGCTGGCCACGGCTTCGAGGCGCCGATTGATCAGTTCCAGCGCGACCATGTCGGCCAGCCGCATCTGGTTGAAGACGATCGTGTCTTCGTTGAACACCCATGGCCGTAGATAAGCGAGGCCCACGCTATAGGGCACGCTCGGCTCGACGATCACCTTGGTGGCCGGGGCGGAGGGATCGGGCTTGCCGAAGTCGGGCAGTGGCGTCGCGCGACCCTTGGCCTTCCAACCGGAGAAATGCGCGCGGACCATCGCTTCGAGCGCGGCCGGCTCCATGGACCCGGAAATGGCGATCACGGTGCGGTCGGGGCGATACCAGCGGTCGTGGAAGGCACGCAGGGCCTGCGGCGTCGCCTTGAGCAGCGTCTGCTCGGTGCCGATGGGGCTGTGGCTGGCGAGGCGCTGGCCGGCGAAATAGAAAGCGCGGATTTCGTCTCCCAGCCGGGCGCCGGGGCCAAGGCTCTCGCGCCGCTCGGCGAGGATGACGGCGCGTTCGGCCTCCACCGGCGCCTTGCTGATGTTGGGCTGCTGCATCATCCCGGCGAGAATGCGCAGGCTCTCGTCAATGCCTTCGTTCGTCGCGCGCGGCAGATCGAGCGCGTAGGTGGTGCCGGTGGGCGTGGTCTGCGCATTGCTGTCGCTGCCAAACTCGGCGCCCAGCCGCTGCCAGATCCGCTTCGATTCGCCATCGGGCACATCGCGCGATCCGCGGAAGGAGAGATGCTCGATGAAATGCGCAAAGCCGGCTTCGGCAGGCTCTTCCATCAGCGAGCCGACATCCACCCGCACGCGGATCGATACCTGTCCGGCCGGCACATCGTTGCGGCGCACCGCGTAGCGCAGGCCGTTGTCCAGCACGCCGAAATGCCATGCCGGGTCGATGGGCACGTCGCTCTTCTCGTAGAGCCACGGGCGCTCGGCCGGAACAGTGGGCTTGAGCGGCTGCTGGCCTGCCTTGGATTGCGGCTGGAGAAGGCCGGGCACCTCGCCCTGTGCGGCCAGTGGCGCCGAGGCGATCAGGCCGAGGACAACGGTGGTGGAAACGATGGGCCGGAAGATATCGGAAAAGGTCATGATGCCAGTCTATTGCCCATTGCGTGCGGGGTCACCCTGAAACTCAGGGCAATGATGGTCGGGGAAGGAATGCCGGCCTTCGCGGAAGATGAGCGCGCGGGTTGGTTGCGCGTACAGGCGGTCGGTCGGCACGCCGCAGGTATCGCATCCCAGCCTGAACGCCAGATGACCGCGCTTGTGGCTGGGTCTGCCTGATGGGGCGCTGCCGGCAAATCCTCTCCGACATTTGGCATTTGGCGTCGCGCGCCTATCTACCAAGCCGACGACCCACTCTGAACCCTGGAGTTACCGGCTATGCCTGGCATTGGCGACGTACTTTTTCGGCCTTTTAAGTTCAAATCGCTCTCCCTCCCCAATCGCATCGTGATGGCGCCGATGACGCGGGCGAAGGCGCCTGGCGGCATCCCCGGCCAGCCCAACGCGGACTATTACCGGCGACGGGCCGAGGGCGGGGCAGGGCTCATTCTCTCGGAAGGCACGGTGATCGACCGGCCAGCCTCGCGCAACGATCCGGGCATTCCGTTCTTCCATGGCGAGGCGGCGCTGGCCGGCTGGGCGGGAGTGATCGAGGCGGTCCATGCCGCCGGCGGGCGAATGGGGCCGCAGCTCTGGCACACCGGCTCGACTCGCACCGGTAGCGGCTGGGAGCCGGACGCGCCGGTTGAAAGCCCCTCCGGTCTGCTCGCCCCCGGCGAACCGCGCGGCGTCGCGATGACCGAAGAGGATATCGCCGATACCGTGGCGGCCTTCGCCAAGGCAGCCGCCGACGCCAAGCGCCTCGGCTTCGACACCATCGAGATCCACGGCGCCCATGGCTATCTGATCGATCAGTTCTTCTGGTCTGGTACCAATGTTCGCGAGGATCGATATGGCGGATCTACCATCCGCGAGCGGGCGCGCTTTGCCGGTGAGGTCGTCGCCGCCATTCGCGCTGCGGTCGGGCCAGATTTCCCGGTGATCCTGCGCGTCAGCCAGTGGAAGCAGCAGGATTATTCCGCCCGTCTGGCCGCAACACCGGCCGAGATGGAGGATTGGCTGCAGCCGCTGGTGGATGCCGGCGTCGATATCCTCCACTGCTCGCAGCGCCGCTTCTGGGAGCCTGAATTCCCGGAGATCGACGGCGAGGCCGGCCTCAATTTTGCCGGCTGGGCCAAGAAGCTAACCGGCGCGCCGACGATCAGCGTCGGGTCCGTCGGCCTCTCGGGCGAGTTTCTGGCGGCTTTCGGCGGTGAAAGCTCGACAAGCGTGGAGCTCAATCGCCTGATTGAGCGGATGGAGCGCGACGAATTCGACCTCATCGCCGTAGGCCGCGCGCTGATCAGCGATCCGCAATGGCCCCGCAAGGTGCAGCAGCAGGATTGGAGCGACCTTAAGGGTTTCAGTCCGGCGGACCTGCAGGAACTCGTCTGAGCAGGGGAGGGCGCGCCACGTCCATGGCGCGCTCTTCCAGCCTCGGCTTTGCGATCTACGTTGCTGGAAGGATGGTAGCGGAGGAGGGACTCGAACCCCCGACACGCGGATTATGATTCCGCTGCTCTAACCGGCTGAGCTACTCCGCCCCAAGGGCTTGCTGCCGCCTTGCGGCGTCAGGCCGGCGCGCTATACGCAGGCGAAATCGGATGGTCAATGGTTGACCGTTCGATTGCGGCACCTTCGTTTCTCTGGCAAGGCCGCGGGGTAATTTGCATTGGGGAGATGACGTGCAGCATTTCGACTGCTTGATCGTGGGGGGAGGCCATGCCGGTGCACAGGCGGCGATCCTGCTTCGCCAGCTCAAATATGAGGGCTCCGTTGGCCTGATCGGCGATGAGCCGGAATTTCCTTATGAGCGTCCGCCGCTGTCCAAGGACTATCTGGCCGGCGAAAAGACCTTCGAGCGCATCCTGCTGCGCCCGGCCAACTTCTGGACGGATCAGGCGATTTCGCTGTTCCTCGGGGAGCGGGTCAAGACGATCGATCCGGTCGCGCATCAGGTGGTCACGGCCAAGGGCACGGAATTTTCCTATGGCAAGCTGATCTGGGCGGGTGGTGGCTCGGCCCGGCGGCTGTCCTGTCCGGGCTCGACGGCGAGCGGCCTGTTCACCGTGCGGTCGCGCGCCGATGTCGATGGGTTGATGGCCATTCTGCCCACGGCGGAGCGGTTCGCCATCGTCGGCGGCGGCTATATCGGCCTTGAAGCGGCGGCAGTGCTGAGCAAGCTCGGCAAGCAGGTCACGCTTCTGGAGGCGCAGGAGCGGCTGCTGGCGCGCGTTGCCGGGCCGGAACTGTCCGACTTCTTCGCGCAGGAACATCGCGCCCATGGTGTGGACGTGCGCCTCTCGGCCTCGGTGGATGCCATCGAGACCGGTGATCAGGGGCAGGCCACCGGCGTTCGGTTGGCCGATGGCGAGGTGATCCCGGCTGATGCGGTGATCGTCGGTATCGGCATTGTGCCGGAGACCGGGCCGCTGATTCTCGCGGGGGCGAGCGGCGGCAACGGCGTGGATGTCGATCAATATTGCGAGACCTCGCTGCCTGACGTCTACGCGATCGGCGATTGCGCCGCGCATGAGAACCGCTTTGCGGCGGGGCGCCGGATGCGGCTCGAATCGGTGCAGAATGCCAATGATCAGGCACGCACGGCCGTGCAGCATATCATGGGTAACCCCGCTCCCTACGAGGCGGTGCCGTGGTTCTGGTCCAACCAATATGATCTGCGCTTGCAGACGATCGGCCTGTCGCTGGATTTCGACGAGTGCATCGTGCGCGGCGATCCGGCTTCGCGCAGCTTCTCGGTCGTCTATCTGCGGCAGGGGCATGTCATCGCGCTCGACTGCGTCAACCGCACCAAGGATTATGTGCAGGGCCGCGCCCATGTCGTCGCCGGGAGCCGCCTGGACCGGGCGCAACTGGCGGATGGCGAAATTCCGTTGAAAGAGGTCGGCGTCGCCTAGCGGCTGAGGTCGGACGCGTTCGAGGGGGATAAGCCCTCGGCGCGCGCCGGCCTGATCTTGCGCAGCAGATCGATCAGCAGCTGTTGCTCCTGTGTATCGAGATGCGCCAGAAGCTGGGCTTCGTGCCGGTGGATGCGTGCGGCGGCCTCGGTGAAGGCGGCGGCGCCCTTGTCCGTCAGCGTAAGGGAAAACGCCCTGCGGTCCGCTGTCGAAGGCCGGCGCGTCACGAAATCGAGCGCGACGAGCTGATTGACCAGGGTCACCATATTGGTGCGCTTGATGCCGAGCGCGGTGCCCACCCGGCCCTGGCTGATGCCGGGATTGGCAGAGACGACCGACAACACAGCAAAGAGCACTTGCCGCATGTCGCTATCGGCAAAGGTGCGGGAGAAGTCGGCAGACATTACCGCGAAGGCGCGGCGAAGATGATAGCCGGCCAGATCGCCCAGAAGACCGAGCGAAAGCGCATCGGACGGTTCGGCAGATTGGTCGATGGCTCCCCTCCTGATGCTTGCGGTTGCCTCATGGCCATGGCTTCCCGCCTGAAAATCATTTCCCAGCTAAGGGTGTGTTGCGCGTATATCACAGCCGCGCACTGATTGTTATGCCGCATTGCTAGTTGCGCATGATGGGCTTATTTTCGCGGCCAGGTCAATGCCCTGCGGGGCACGCGCGGCCCCGCTGCGCCGACCAAGAAACCACAGGGAGGATATCATGAAAGCCCCATTTCTCATTGGCGCAGCGCTCGGCGCGCTGATCTCCACGCCGCTCTTGGCGCAGGATACGGCCGCGACCCAGACGCCCCAGGCGATGGATACGGAATCGGATGCCGGCACGATCATCGTGACTGCGCGTCGCCGGGCCGAATCCCTGCAGGATACGCCGGTCGCGATCTCCGCCTTCGATGCGCAGGTGCTCGAAGACCGTCAGATTAACCAGACGTCCGATCTCGAGACGATCACACCCAACCTCCAGTTCAAGACGGCGGGCCAGCTCTCCGGCAACTCCGCCGCGACGGTGGTGTTCATCCGCGGTATCGGCCAGCTCGATCCCACGGCGGCGGTCGATCCGGGCGTGGGCATCTATCTGGATGAAGTCTATGTCGGCCGCGCCGTCGGTGGCGCCATCGACTTCGGCGATATCGCCGGCGTTGAAGTGCTGCGCGGCCCGCAGGGCACGCTGTTCGGCCGCAACACCATTGGCGGTGCCATTCTCGTGCGCACCAAGCAACCTGAGCTGGGCCGGTTTGGTGCGGATGTGCGCCTGCGCCTTGGTTCGGACAGTCTGATGGAAGGCTTTGCCGCCCTCAACATTCCGCTGGGCGACACGTTGGCGGCGCGCGTCTCGGGCGGTTTCCGCAAGCGCGATGGCTATGTGATCCGCGAATATGACGGCATTGATCTCGGCAATGACGATAGCGCGACGCTGAATGGCGCGCTCTATTGGGAAGCCAGCCCGGACATCAAGGTGAACATCCGCGGTGACTACACCAAGCGGGACGAGAACGGTGCGCCGTTCGTCTTCGCCGGCGTGAACCGGAACGCACCGGTCGCGGCGATCGCGAGCGTGGCGGCCGGCTGCCCCGGCGCGACCATCCCGTTCGCGCCGCTCACGCCGGGCGATCCGCGCTTCGGTGCGCCGAACGTGCCGCAGATCAACGATGCTCGCTGCGCCAACAATTTCCAGGACAAGGGCCCGTTCGTCAATGGCGGCACGGCCCCGGTGCTGAGTACTTCGGAAGTCTGGGGCGTCTCGGGCACGGTCACCGCGAATGTGACCTCTAATGTCCTGCTGAAGTCGATCAGCGCCTATCGCTCCACCCAGTCGCGCGGCGTGCGCGATGCGGACAATACCCCGCTGCTGCTGATCACCACGGATGTGGGCTCGCAGTCCGACCAGTATAGCCAGGAACTCCAGCTGCAGTATGAATCGCCGGTGCTCAACGGCATCATCGGTGGCTATTACTTCAATGAGAAGACCAACGAGCGGGCGACCGTGCCGCTGGCCTTCCCGCCGTCGCCGCCGGTCATCGGGTCCCTGCTGGCAGGCGGCCCCGGCTCGCGCGACCTGCAGGTTTCTGATCTGGAAACGGATTCCATCGCGGTATTCGGCGAGCTTTCGGTCAAGCCGATCCAGAATCTCGAGATTTCTGGCGGTTTGCGCTACACGCGGGACAAGAAGAAATATCACGGCATCGTGTTCAACCTGTTCCCAGCCACGCTGCCGGACCCGGATCCGCTGCCGACGCTGGCGATCCCGCAGGGTGGCCCGCTGTTCATCTATCCGGGCCCCTATTCGCAGAGCTTCTCTGCGCTGACCGGCTCGGCGAGCGTGCGCTATTCGTGGACGCGCAATGTCAGCACCTACATTTCCTACTCGCGCAGCTTCAAGTCGGGCGGCTTCAACACCCGCTACAATGCGGCGCCTCCGGGCAATGTGCCGACGCCGTTCGACGAGGAGAAGGTGGATAGCTACGAGATCGGCGCCAAGTTCGATTTCGGCGATTTCCGCTTCAACGCGGCGGCTTTCCAGGCGGATTACAGCAATATCCAGCTGATCTTCCGTCAGGGTGTCGTGCCGCTGCTGTTCAACGGCGGCAAGGCGCGTATTCGCGGGCTTGAAGGCGAGCTGAGCTATCATCCGCGCGCTTACGGCCTGCGGATCGACATCGCGGCGAGCACGCTCAACGATGAGATCCTGAGCATCACGCCTGTTCCGGGCGCGACGGCGACGGTTCAGCCGGGCGATGACCTGCCGTTCACGCCCTCTTTCCAGGGCAATTTCGGCATCGGCTATGAGATCCCGCTCAACGACGACGTGACGCTGACGCCTCGCTTCGACGGCAATTACAGCGCCAGCCTCAAGTTCATCACCGGCAGCGTGCCGGAGATCGAGCAGGACGGCTATTTCGTCGGCAATGCATCCGTCACGCTCGCCAACAAGGCGACCGGGTGGAAGCTGACCGGCGGCGTGCAGAACCTGTTCGACGAGCTGTATCTGGTGCAGGGCAATGCGTCGCTCGGCACGCTCGGCTATGCCGAGAAGATCTACGCACGTCCGCGCAGCTGGTATGTGCAGGCGTCGATCTCGTTCTGATTGTGACGAAACGGCCGGCAAGGCCCGGCTGATGCAGCGGCCCGCTTCGTGATGAAGCGGGCCGTTTCGTTTGTGACGACGATCAGCGACGAAGCGGTGCTGGCTCAGGGCAGACCAGGGGCCGCCTTCATAAACCCATACCGCAAGGCCGGCGATGCCAAGAGGGGCAGGGCGGATCTGTGTCCGCAACAGCGCCAGCGTCTCCTTCGCGACGGAGGGAGCGACCTTGTTCTGGACCGTGATGTGCAGGCGCTTGAGTGCGTGGTCCTGCGGGATGAGGTGCCGCTCAAACCGCTCGGCGATCATGGCGCGTATGTCGAGAAGTTCGCCACTCTCCACCGCCAGCGCGACAAGGCCGCCTGACCCGAACGGCTCGCCCAGACTGGCCGGAGGTGGGGGACGATCGACCAGTCCCTTCAGCATCGTCCGCAGTTCGGCATGCAGGGAAGGCGGGAGATGGTGGAACAAGGTGATGTGGGCGGGCACCTGATTGCGAGCGGCGGGATAATGGGTCTGACGCAGCCCGTCGGCCCATGCTTGGTCCGCGCTCCTCAACTGAGCGGTGACGATGAGGGGGCCGCGGGGCAGTTCGAGGACAGTTTGCGTCATGTCAGAACCGGGCTAAATGGCCGTGCAACAAGCCATGGGGAGGGGGTGTGTGATGACGGGTGTGGGGGACCATCGCAGCCGGAGCATGTCGCGGATTCCGGCTATTCTGTTTCTGATATGGACCCTGATCGGCATCGCCGCCTTCCTTGTCCAATCGACCGCCAATCTCGAAGAGCTGGCCATGGCCGATCCCTATCAGGCGGAAATCTGGGCCAACATGCCGCGCTGGGCCTGGCTGAGCTACGGCGTGGCCGTTGTTGCCGCGTTTGCCGGCGCCGTTGCCCTTCTGGCACGGCGTGCCGCCGCCGTCTGGTTCTCGGTCATCGCGCTGATCGCCATATTGGTCCAGTTCAGCTACTCCTTCATCGGCACCGATCTGCTGGCGGTCAAGGGCACCAGTGCGGCGCTGTTCCCGGCCTTCATCGTGCTGATTGCGCTGCTGCAACTGGGCTATGCGCTGCGGTTGCGGAGCAGGGGTTTGCTCCGCTGAGCAAAGCTCACATTTCGCCGCGTTGACGGCGGATGTCATACCATTTGCGCACGTTCGCATTATGCTCTGCCAGCGTTTCCGCGAAGATATGCCCGCCCTTGCCATCCGCGACGAAGTAGCGCGCTTTCGTTGCCGCCGGCCGCAGCACGGCCTCGATGGAACTGCGTCCGGGGTTGGCGATCGGCCCCTTGGGCAGGCCGGTCATCGCATAGGTATTATAGTCGTTCACCGCGCGAATCTCCGACTGGAGGATGCGGCGCCCAAGCGGCTTGCCCTTGGTGATCGGGTAGATGATCGTGGGGTCGGCCTGCAGCATCATGCCCTCGCGCAGCCGATTGGCGTAGACACCGGCCACCGTCGGTCGCTCGGCGGGGATGGAGGTTTCCTTCTCCACGATGCTGGCAAGGGTGATCGCTTGTTGCGGCGTGCGCACGGGCGTGGTGCTAGCGCGTTTCGGCCATTGTTGCGCGATGAAGCTGGTCATTGCCGCCTGCATCCGGCCCAGCACTGCCGCGCGGGTCTCGCCTTTCTGATAGCCGTAGCTGTCGGGCATCACCGAGCCTTCTTCGGGCACGGGAATGTTTCCGATCAGCTCGGCATTGGCCATCAGCCGCTCATGCACGAGGATGGAGGGCATGCCTTCTGGGATGGTGACGAGATGGACGAGGGTCTTGCCGCTCTGGAGAATGCCCAGAATGTCAGCACTGCTCGCCCGCCGGGGAATGCGATATTCGCCCGCCTTGATCGATCCATCCGGCCCCAGCACCCGCGCGCGGGCAAGGAAGGCGGTGGCGGAGCCGACGGCGCCTTGCGCCTCCAGCTCATCGGCCGCCTTGCGCAGCGTCGCGCCCTCGGGAACGATGATCGTCGCGTCGGCCTCAAGCGGGCCCGGCCTCGACCAGCCATGGACGAAGAGAAGCGCCGCAACGGCCAGTCCGGCCAGCAGCAGAGCAGCGACCGTGAGGACGATGCGGCGCATTGCGGCCGTCAGAGAGCCTTGAGCACAAGGCTGGCGTTGGTGCCGCCAAAGCCGAAGCTGTTGTTGAGCACGGCCTTGACCTTCCGCTGCTTTGCCGTGTGCGGAACGAGGTCGACACCCTGGCAGCTGTCGCTGGGATCATCCAGGTTGAGCGTGGGCGGCACGATCTGGTCACGCATCGCAAGGATGCAGAAGATCGTCTCGACTGCACCGGCACCGCCGAGCAGATGCCCGATGGCCGACTTGGTGGACGACATCGACATGGTCTCCAGGGCCGGGCCGAACAGCCGCCGCACTGCACCCAGCTCCAGCTCGTCGCCGAGCGGGGTGGAGGTGCCGTGGGCGTTCACATAGTCGATATCGGCAAGCGAAAGCCCGGACCTGCGCATGGCCATTTCCATCGCCCGATAGGCGCCCGAGCCTTCCGGATGGGGTGCCGTGACATGATAGGCATCGCCCGAGAGACCGTAGCCGAGGATCTCTGCGTAGATCTTCGCACCGCGCACCTTGGCGTGCTCATATTCTTCCAGCACAACCACGCCGGCCCCTTCGCCCATGACGAAGCCATCGCGAGCCTGATCCCACGGACGGCTGGCGCGCCAGGGTTCGTCGCGAAATTCGGTCGACAGCGCGCGCGCCTGACCGAAACCGGCAATGCCGATCGGGCAGATGGCGCTTTCCGCGCCGCCGGCGAGCATCACATCGGCATCGTCGAGCGCGATCATCCGCGCCGCGTCGCCGATCGAGTGAACGCCCGTCGCGCAGGCCGTAACGACGGCGTGATTAGGGCCCATCAGGCCATATTTGATCGAGACCTGACCGGAGATCAGGTTGATCAGGCGACCGTGGACGAAGTGCGGGGAGACCCGCTTGGGGCCCTTGTGCTCCAGCACCAGCGATTCGCTCTCGATGCCCGGCAGACCGCCAATGCCCGAGCCGATCGAACAGCCGGTGCGCAGACGCTCGGCTTCGCTCATCTCAGTCAGGCCGGCATCTTCTATGGCCTGGCCGGCCGCGTCGATGCCATAGACGATGAACGGATCGACCTGACGCTGGACCTTGTGATCCACGCGCTTGTTCGGGTCGAAGCCGAATTCATGATCCGGGGCCTTCACTTCGCAGGCGTAATTGGTGTGGAAATCGGTCGCGTCGAAACGGGTGATCGTTTCCGCGCCCGACCGGCCGGCGATGATGTTCTTCCAGCTTGTCTCCACGTCGCCGCCAAGGGGCGAAACCATGCCGAGACCTGTTACGACGACACGACGCATTTCACTCTCCTGATCCAGTCACCCGGCCAGTTGCCCGGAACGCCGGGCGCTGATCAAACACGAACGGCCCTCCCATGGCGAGTCAAACCCGCAACCGGAGAGCCGTATCCATGTGTATTCACTGGCCGGTGCATGTCCGCGACGAGGCCGCGAACCGGGCTCCCGCTATCTTACTGCTTGCCGTCGATGAAATCGATCGCGTCCTTGACGGTGGCGATCTTCTCGGCAGCATCGTCGGGGATTTCGACGCCGAACTCTTCCTCAAAAGCCATGACGAGCTCGACGATGTCGAGGCTGTCAGCGCCCAGATCGTCGATGAAGCTCGCGTCTTCGGTCACCTTGTCCGCCTCGACGCCGAGGTGCTCGACGACGATCTTCTTCACGCGATCCGCGGTCTCACTCATGAGAGGTCCTTTGCTTTACTTTGGTCTTCAATCTGGAGATGCCCTAGAGCCTAGGGCCGGGCGTGACAAGAGGCTAGCGATAGCGGGCGCAATTGCCCCGTGCGCGGCGCCTTTCCGTCCACTCACAGCGTTGCGCGGCGCCGGAAGACGTAGCGAATCTGGTGGCGCCCCTCGCAAAATTGCTTTGCGCGCGGTGCGCTCACGCCCATATGCGCGGACACGATCAAGATAATCCGAGGATCCCTCCTGATGAGCGACTATGACTTTGACCTGTTCGTAATCGGTGCTGGGTCGGGCGGCGTGCGGGCTTCGCGCATTGCGGCCGCGCATGGCGCCAGGGTCGCCGTGGCGGAGGAGCACAAGGTCGGCGGAACATGCGTGATCCGGGGCTGCGTGCCCAAGAAGCTGCTCGTCTACGGCGCCCACTTTGCCGAGGACATCAAGGATGCCCGGCGTTTTGGCTGGAATGTCTCTGATTGCAGCTTTGATTGGCCGACCCTGCGCGACAATGTGATCGGCGAGGTCTCCCGGCTCGAAGGGCTCTATCAGCAGACACTCGACAATAACAAGGTGACGACCTTCCATGAGCGCGCAACGGTGGAGGGGCCTCATGAGGTGCGTCTGGCCAGCGGCAAGCTGGTGACCGCCAAGGTCATCCTCATCGCGGTCGGCGCCTGGCCGAATGTGCCTGACGTGCCCGGCGCGGAACTGGGGATCACCTCCAACGAGGTCTTCCATCTGGAAAAGATGCCCAAGCGCGTCGCGATCTTCGGCGGCGGCTATATCGCCAACGAGTTCGCCGGCATTTTCCACGAGTTCGCCTGTCAGGTGACGGTGTTGCTGCGCGGCGACCAGATCCTGCGCGGCTATGACGAGCAGATTCGCGACCGGCTGCTGCAGATCAGCATGGCCAAGGGCATCAACTTCCGCTTCAACGCGCCGCTCGAAAAGATCGAGAAGCAGGAGGACGGCTCCCTCAAGGTCTTTATCGAGGGGGGCGATCCGATCGAGACCGATCTGGTGCTGTTCGCCACCGGCCGCAATCCCAAGATTGACGGGCTTGGCCTGGACAAGGTTGGCGTGGAGACGGCGAAGGGCGCGATTAAGGTCGACGAATATAGCCGCACCAATGTCGAGAGCATTTACGCGGTGGGCGACGTGACCGATCGGGTACAGCTCACCCCGGTGGCGATCCGGGAAGGCCATGCCTTTGCCGACACCGTGTTCGGCGGCAATCCGCGGACAGTGGATTATGGCTGCATTCCATCCGCCGTGTTCAGCCATCCGCCGATCGGCGCGGTCGGTATGACCGAGGGCGAGGCACGCAACACGCTGGGCGCGGTCAAGGTCTATACCTCCGACTTCCGGCCGATGAAGAACACGCTGGCCAATCGCAACGAGCGCAGCCTCTACAAGCTGGTGTGCGAGGAAACGACGGGGCGGGTGGTCGGCATCCACATGATCGGCCCGGATGCGCCCGAGATTCTGCAAGCGGCGGCCATCGCGGTGAAGGCGGGCCTGACCAAGGACGATTTCGACGCCACCGTCGCGCTGCACCCCAGCATGGCGGAAGAGCTGGTGCTGATGCGCTGAAGGTTCAGGCCGGCACGCCCTTCAGCCGATGCTGTAGGGAATGACGTGCCGGCCATCCCGCTCGACATGGATCGGGCGGTCGATGGGCGGGAAGGCGCGCTGTGGGCAGCCTTCGCGCGGGCACAGGCGACAACCCGGCCCGATGGGGGTGACTGCGGCATCATCGGCGAGGTCCAGCCCGTCCGCCCAGGCGAGATGGGCGGCATAATCGCGTTCGCAGGCGAGCACGATGGCATGGCGGCGGTCCGGTCGCGCGATGGCGCGGGCGAGCAGGATATAGTGCACGCCATCGGGCATTTCCGCGCGCTCTGCTCCGCTGTACTCGGGCCGCGTCGGCGCCTCGTGCAGCCTCAGGCGGGGGCAGAGCGGGCCATAGCTGCCAAAGTCCAGCCGCGTGGCGCTGTGTCGTTTGGTGATGTTGCCGGCGGGATCAATGCGACAGAAGAAGAAGGGAATGCCGCGCTGCCCCGGTCGCTGCAGCGTGGCAAGCCGATGCGCGACCTGCTCGATGCTTACGCCAAACCGCGCCGCCAACGCATCGACATCATGGCGGAGCGTCCGGGCCGTCTCGCGGAACAGGCCATAAGGCATGAGCAAGGCTGCAGCGCCATAATTGACGAGCGCGTGATGCAGCAGGGCATCGGCAGGCGCGCCGACCGGATGCTGAGCGATGACCGCGTGCATGGTGGGATCGGCCAGCCCGCGCAAATGCACGATATGGCTGGCGAGCTGGAAGGCGATGCTCGTGGCGGGCAGGCGATCATTGACGTGCAAGGTCCGGAAATCGGGGGAGGGCGCGCGCAACAGCGTGGTCTTGAGTGGTTCGCGACTGACGGTGCAATCATGCTCGTCACGCAGTGCCGCGCTGAGCGTTGCAATGGTGGCTTCGGGATTGGCGCGCGGGCCGATGCTGAGCTGCATGGCGAGATCTTCGGCGGCGGTGTCGAGATCGTGGAAATAATTGTCGAACAGCCGCAGCCGATCGCTCACCTGATCGAAGGTGGCCCGTGCGCCCGGCAGCAGGCCGTTCCCTAGCGCCTGTTCGGCCATGGCCAGTCGACCCTCGGTCTGCCGGAGCGCGTGATGTAACTCGACATAGCGCGCCGCGAATTCAGGATATTGGACATGCAGCCGCTCGGTCCGCTCGGGATCGGGGGGCGGTGAGCGATGGCCGGGATTGGCGAGCGCCCAGTTGAAGGCGCCGAGCAACTGCTCTTCAGGCCGGGCATCGAAATCGGACCAGTCGAGCGGAAAGGCCGCCGCCAGCGCGGCCTTTACCCGTGCGGTCAGGGGACGGTCGTTATTCTCCAGTTGCGAGAGATAGGAGACGGAGATGCCCAGCAGCCGCGCCATGTCCGCCTGATCGAGCCGGCTCTGCAGACGCAGGTCGCGCACTTTCTGGCCAACGAACAATCTGTTTCCGCGTGGCAAGGACTGTCTCCGGGGTGCGAGTCGGGGTGAGGGATCGCCGCACTGGCCGGGACAGTGGGCACGATCCGCAAATTTTTCATCCGCGGGTTAGCGCCTGTGCCGATAAACCAGGACGTCCTTCAAGACGCCCGCACCGTAGCGGAACCAGCTCATTTCGCAATTCCGCAAATTGCTGCTCGTGTTTGCCGATCCATACTCGCTCTGGCGCGACGCTTGCCGCGCGCGGGTACGATGCTAGCCTGCGCCCAGTCAGAACAGCGGTCGGTAACCGCGCCGCAAGGGAGGATCGATTGAGCGAGATCGTGCTGTCCACGCTGGACGATGGGGTGCTGACCCTTGCCCTTAACCGCCCCGAGCGGCTCAATGCCCTTTCCACCGGCCTGCTGGCAGACCTGACCCGCAAGCTCGATGAGGGCGTGCGTGCAGGTGCGCGGGCCGTGTTGATCACCGGGACGGGCAGGGCGTTCTGCTCCGGCGCGGATCTGGCCGATAGCGAAGGCATCGGCGCCGATCTCGGGGAAACCCTGGCGACCTATTACCATCCTCTGTTCCTGCGGCTGGCCGGGCTCGATATCCCGGTGGTGAGCGCGATCAACGGGCCGGCGGTTGGCGCCGGCGTCGCCTTGGCGCTGGCCGCCGACATCGTGGTGATGGCGCGCTCTGCCTATCTGCAGCTTGGCTTCGTCAATATCGGGCTCGTGCCCGATGCCGGGGCGACATGGCTGGTCGCGAAGAGCGCCGGGCGCGCCAAGGCGCTCGAACTGGCGCTTCTTGGTGAGCCGATGAGCGCTCAGGAGGCGCAGGACGCCGGACTGGTCGCCCGCGTGACCGACGACGAGAGGCTCGGCGAAACCGCACGCGGTCTTGCTCTCAAACTCGCGCAAGGGCCGACCCGCGCCATCGGCATGATCCGTAAGCAGGTCGCTGCCGCACTCAATCACAGCCTGTCGGAGACGATGGGCATCGAAGCCGCCAATCAGGCAGCGGCCGGCCACAGCGCGGATTTTCAGGAGGGCGTCGCGGCCTTTCTGGAGAAGCGGGTGCCGCGCTTCCAGGGGGATTGAGCGAGAAACGCTACGGAATTCGGCTCGTCGGTCGAGCCGAAAACTGCGATTTTTCTTTGCGTCATCTTTCCTGGTTTGTGAGCACCATTTGATCGATCTGACGATAGCCCGTTCGTTTCGTCCTATGGCAACGTTTTACTAACCTTTGAACGCTTAGCACTCTCCTAAACTCAGAGACGATTGGACGGCGTGGAGAGCTTTTACCATCTGGTCGTGGTTGATCAGCAGATTCGGGGCATGCTGATCATTGTGGCGATTTGCGGGTCTGGCATTTTAACGGCCACGGCCATTCTCAGTCATACGTTCAACATGAAATCGCAGAGCGTACGTCGGGCCTGGCTTGTGCTGGCGGGACTGGTGACGGGCGTTTCCTTTTTGGCAATCCTGCTGACAGGGGTTGCGGCCTTGGGTGCGCGTGCCGGAACGACTGCCGGGCCTGACATGGATCGTATCATCGTCGAGGGCGTGGCCAGTCTGCTCTTCATGACCGCCCTTGTTCTGGCCTGGCGTGCATTGATGGGCGGCAGTGCGGCATCGGCTGATGACGGCCAGCTTGCCGAGGCGCTCGATGAACTTGCCCATGTGCAAGCGCATCATCGCGCCTATGTCGAGCTCAATCCCCAGATCGCCTGGATGGCCGATGCGGAGGGGCGCATCACCGAAATTGGCCCGCTTTGGGCTGAACAGGTGGGCCTCGATCTAGAGGCTGGGCTAGGATATGGATGGACGCAGGCCGTTCATCCTGATGACCTTCCGACCGTTCAGGCCTTATGGGCGGACGTTGTCAAAAATCAGTCGGATGCCGCCGATGTCCGCTATCGCATCCGCATGGCGAACGGGATGTACCGCTGGTACCGGGCGCGGGCGCGGCCTCACCGGGGTGAAGATGGCAAAGTCCTCGCCTGGTATGGCACGCTGGAAGACATTCACGACCATGTGATCGCCGAAACCGCGCTCAGGCAGAGCGAGGAGCGCTACCGCCTGGCTGCGGAAGCTGGGAACGACGTGATATGGGACTGCTCCCTGCCCACGGGCATCACGACTTGGAGCGGGGCGTACAAAAAAGTTCTGGGCTATCCGGAACTGGATCAGGCCACGCATTTCGATTGGTGGATCGAGCGTATTCACCCCGATGACCGGGAGCGGGTCCTCGCGAACCAGAGGCGGGCCCTGGAGAGTGGCCAGAAGTTCTGGCTCGAGGAGTTTCGGTTTCGCACGGCCAAAGGGACGTTCATCGATACCAAGGCGCGAAGTGTCATCGTGCGCGGCGACAAGGGCGTAGCAGTCCGGCTTGTCGGATCGATACTGGATATCACCAAGCAGAAGCAGGCCCAGGCCGAACTGAATTGGGCCGCGTATCACGACCATCTCACTAGGCTTCCGAACCGGGCGCTCTTCGGCGTTCGTATTCAGGCCGCGATCGACGCGGCATGTGATTCCGGTGATCCGGTGGCGCTCATGATCCTGGATCTCAATGGATTCAAGGAAATGAACGATTCGCTCGGCCATGCCGCAGGCGACCGGGTGTTGGTGGAGGTCGCTCGGCGCCTGTCCTCCTGTATCCCCGAGGGGGCGACAGCGGCTCGGCTGGGCGGCGACGAGTTTGCAATCATCTTGCCTGGCCTGTCTGCGGCGGACGAATATCGCCCGGTAGCAGACGCCTTGAAGCGCTGCTTTGAAGTGCCGGTGCAGATCGAAGAACTGCGCATTCCGGTCAGCTTTTCCGTCGGTGTCGCTGTCTGGCCGCGCGATGGCTTTGAGCCCGGGGACCTCCTGATCGCGGCTGACCTTGCTCTCTATGCAGCCAAGGCCGACATGCCCGGCTCCGTCCGGGAGTTCTCCCCGTCCCTCAAGGTAGCATCCGAGAGGCGAACCCGCATGCTCGTCATGGCGCGCGCAGGGTTGGACGAGGACCGCATCGTGCCGTTCTACCAACCCAAGGTGAACCTCCAGACCGGGCAGATCGACGGCTGGGAAGCGCTGTTGCGGGTGGCCGAGAACGGTCAGGTTCTGCCGCCTGCGGCCATCGAGGCGGCGTTCTCGGATGCCGAAATGTCGGTGCGGCTGACCGACCGGATGATCTGCGGCATCTTTGCGGACATCGCGCGCTGGCGGGCCGATGGGCTGGAGCCGGGGCGGATCGCGGTCAACGTGTCCGCGGGCGATTTTCGCGCGCCGAGTTTGCCGGCCCGTCTGGAAGATGCCGCCCGGACCCATCGGCAGGGTCTTGCCCAGATCGACATCGAAGTGACGGAGACTGTGCTCATCGGGCAATTGGGGCCAGAAGTCGCGCGGATGCTCGAGGAACTGCGCGGCCTAGGCGTGATGGTCGCGCTCGATGATTTCGGCACGGGCTATGCTTCGCTCAGCCATCTCCAGCAATTTCCGGTCGATGTGATCAAGATCGACAAGTCATTCATCGACCGGATCGAGGACAGCACCCCGGGCGCGACGGCCGTCATCGACGCCGTGTTGCAGATGGCCCGGCGCTTGGGGATGCAGACGGTCGCGGAAGGCGTCGAAACCATCGCGCAGGCCCGCTATCTCCGCGCGCGGGGCTGCACGCTGGGGCAGGGCTTCTTGTTCAGTAAGCCGGTTCCCGCGTCACAGGTGCCCTCACTGCTGCGCGGGAAAGCTTATGGTCACTGGGAGTTCGGCGGCGTCGGCTGACCAGCAGTCGCCGCGGTCGGCTCATCGCCCCCGCCCAGTGCACGGTAGAGGCCGGCGGCGCTGGAGAGCTCCTGTCGCCGCAATTCCAGTAGCGCGAGCCGCGCAGCATAATCGCTGCGCTGCGCATCGAGCAGTTCCAGCCGGGCATCGACCCCGGCCTGATAGCGCAGGCGGGAAAGCTCGGCGCGCCGCGCGGCCGACTGGGCCACGCCCCGCTGGGCTTCGATCTGGTGGGTATAGGTCTCCCGCCCGGCCAGCCCGTCTGCGACCTCGCGGAACGCTGACTGAATGGCCTTTTCGTAGTTTGCGATGGCGATCGACTTGCGAACCTTCGCCAGATCGAGCTGGCCCTGCAAACTGCCGCCGTTGAAGATCGATTGGGTGATCTGCGGCGTGAACGACCAGTTGCGGTTTGCGCTATCGAACAGGCTGTCCAGCGCCATGCTGGTGAAGCCGAACAGACCCGTGAGCGAAATACGCGGGAAGAAGGCGGCGCGGGCGGCGCCGACATCGGCATTGGAGGCGACCAGTTCATGCTCGGCCTGACGGATGTCCGGCCGGCTGGCAAGCAAGGCTGAGGGCAGGCCGACCGGCAGCTGGGTGCGGATTGGCTGGTCCATGAGCGCGATGGGTGCGGGCAGGTCGGCGGGCAGGGGCGCCCCGACCAGCAATTGCAGCGCATTGCGCGCCTCGGCCAGCATCCGCGTGCGCATCGCTTGATCGGCCTGGGCCTGACTCACCTGGCCCTCTGCCTGCGCAACATCGAGCCCGCTCACCTGCCGGGCCTGCTGGAGACGGCGGGTGATCGCGAGCGAATCCTGCCAATCGCCCAGCGTGCGGTCGGTGAGGGCAAGCTGCTCCTCGGCGAGCCGTTCGGCCAGATAGGCATCGACGATCGACCCGATCAGCGCGATGCGCGCGGCGCGGCGGCCTTCGTCGGTGGCGAGATAGCGCTCGAAGGCGGCCTCGCTCTGCGAGCGGAGGCGGCCGAACAGATCGATCTCAAAGCTGGTCAGCGCGGCATTGGCGGAGAACTGGCTGAACTCCGCCCCAGCGCCGGTTTGGGACGTTGCCGCAGAGACACGTTGCCGGGAATAAGCCGCGTTGGCATCCAGCGTCGGCAATTGCGCGCCCCTGGCGACGCGGAACTGCGCGCGGGCGGCCTCGACGTTGAGCGTGGCGACGCGCAGATCGCGGTTGTTCTCCAGCGCCAGCTCGATGAGCCGCTGCAAGCGCGGATCGCCAAACATCTCGCGCCAGTCCAGTGCCGCGGCACTGGCTGCCTCTTCGGGAGAGGCGAGCGGGTAGACCGGCGCAACCGGGGCAGGCGGTGTCTCCAGCCGCGGGTTCATCGAGCAGGCGCTGGTCAGCAGCAGCGCTGCGAGGGCAAATTTACGCATCTCAATTCTCCGATGCGGGGTAGGCGGCGGGCGCCTGCGATGAACCATCGACATGCTTCTTGCGCTTTTGCCGCTCGACCAGCTTCATCACCACCACGAAGAAGACCGGGACGAAGAAGATCGCGAGAATGGTGGCACTGATCATGCCGCCGAAGACGCCCGTGCCGATCGCCCGCTGCGTCTCCTTGCTCGCACCGCCCGCCAGCATCAGCGGAACGACGCCAAGCGTGAAGGCGAAGCTGGTCATCAGGATCGGACGCAAGCGCAGGCGCGCGGCGTGCAACGCGGCGTCGACCGCAGACATGCCGTTATCATAAGCGTGCTTGGCAAACTCCACGATCAGGATCGCGTTCTTGGCGCTGAGGCCGATGATCGTGATCAGGCCCACGTTGAAGAACACGTCGTTGGGCATGCTGCGCAGGGTGACCGCCAGCACGGCGCCGAGCACGCCGAGCGGGACGACCAGCATCACGGCCGCCGGGATCGCCCAGCTTTCGTACAGCGCGGCCAGCACCAGGAAAACGACCAGCATGGAGAGGCCCAGCAGCAGGATCGCCTGATTGCCAGCGAGCACTTCCTGAAGCGACTGACCGGTCCATTCGATGGCGAAGCCGGGCGGCAGCTGGCTCGCAAGACGCTCCATCTCCGCCATGGCCTCGCCGCTGGAGTGGCCGGGCGCGGGCTGGCCGGCAATGCGCATGGCGGGATAGCCATTATAGCGCACCAACTGCAGCGGCATGGTCTCCCAGCGCGGCGTGACCAGCTCCGAGAGCGGGACCGTGTTTCCGGCAGCGTTGCGCACATAGAGCTTGAGCACGTCCTCCAGGTTCATCCGGAAGGGCGCATCCGCCTGCACGATGACCTGCTGCATCCGGCCATTATTGGGGAAGTCGTTGACATAGGCCGAGCCCATGGCGCCGCTCAGCGTGGAGGTGATGGACTCGAAAGGCACGCCCATGGCCTGCGCCTTCTGGCGATCGATCACCATCTCGACGCTGGTACCCGGCATCAAGCCTTCCGGGTAGACACCGGCAAGGGCCGGGTTTTTCGCGGCCATGCCGAGCAGCTGGAACTGCGCGGCCATCAGGGCATCGAACCCACGGCCCGAGCGGTCCTCAAGGCGCGCGGAAAAGCCGCCGGTGGTGCCAAGGCCGTCGATGGACGGCGGGATGAGGCTCATCACGAGCCCTTCGCGCACGCCGGCACCGGTGGCCTGATTGGCTGCACCGGCCTCGCCAAATGCGGTCGCGCCGTCACGCTCGCTCCAGTCCTTGAGCATCGTGAAGCCGAGGCCGACATTGGCGCCCGCGCCGGAAAAGCCCCAGCCC
The DNA here is from genome assembly GCF_025961735.1 of Sphingobium sp. B11D3B. Classification (NCBI taxonomy): domain Bacteria; kingdom Pseudomonadati; phylum Pseudomonadota; class Alphaproteobacteria; order Sphingomonadales; family Sphingobiaceae; genus Sphingobium; species Sphingobium sp. B11D3B. The sequence continues at coordinate 800,302 of NZ_JAOQOF010000001.1, forward strand.
AGCACCGAGATGGTATCGGCGATGCCCGCGCGCTGCGCGGTGTGCTTTTCGAAGACTTCCAGTGCCTCCAGCGTCCGGCCGGACGTCGCGTCCGAGGGGAGTTGGAAGACGGTCATGAAATAGCCCTGATCTTCATCGGGCAGGAACGAGGAAGGCAGGTTCGTATAGCCGACGATCATCAGCACCACGATGACCGCGAAGCTCGCCATCATCCTTGCGCTGCGCTTCAAGGCGCGCGTTACCCAGTTGTGATAGCCGTGCGTCATCGTGTCGAACTTGCGGTCGAACCAGCCGAAGAAGCCCTTCTTGGTCTCATGGCCAGTGACCGGCTTGAGCAATGTCGCACAGAGCGCCGGCGTCAGGCTCAGGGCAAGGAAGGCCGAGAACAGGATGGAGACCGCCATGGAGATGGTGAACTGCCGGTAGATCGCGCCGACCGAGCCGCTGTAGAATGCCATTGGCACGAACACGGCGGTCAGGACGAGGCTGATGCCGATGATGGCACCCGTAATCTCGCCCATGGCCTTGCGCGTGGCTTCCTTGGGCGGCAGCCCTTCCTCGGCCATGATGCGTTCGACATTCTCGACCACCACAATGGCGTCGTCGACGATGATGCCGATGGCGAGGACCATGCCGAACATGGTCAGCACGTTCACGGAATAGCCGGCCAGCATCATCACCGCGCAGGTGCCGAGCAGGGCGATCGGCGCGACGACGGCGGGAATGATGGTGTAGCGGAACTTCTGGAGGAAGACGAACATCACCAGGAAGACGAGCACCATCGCCTCGACCAGCGTCTCGATGACCTTCTCGATCGAGATCTTCACATAAGGCGCGGTGTCGAACGGAATGCGGTACGACATGCCATTGGGCATGGCCCTGGCGAGCTCGACCATGCGCTCATGCACACGGGCGGAGGTGGAGACCGCATTGGCGCCGGGCGCGAGCTGGACGGCCATCAACGCCACGGGCTTGCCGTTGAGCCGGGTCTGGAACCAGTAGGATGCGGAACCAAGATCGACGCGGGCGACATCGCCCAGCTTCAAGGCGGAGCCATCCGTTCCGGCGCGCAGCACGATCTCGCGGAACTGCTCGGGGGTCTTCAGCTGACCCTCGACGGTGATCGGAACCTTGACGCGCTGGCCTTCGGCAATCGGCTCGCCGCCCAGTACACCGGGCGAAACCGGTGTGTTCTGCGCAGCAATCGCGGCCGTGATGTCGCTCATCGCAATGTCGTAGGATGCCAGTTTCGCCGGATCGACCCAGATGCGCATCGCGCGCTCGGCGCCGAACAGCTGGACACGGCCGACGCCGGGGAGACGCTTGAGCTCCTCGACAACATAGCGCGCCGCATAATCCGACAGTTCCTCGAGGTTCTGCTGGCCGTTAGACGATTCCAGGCTCACCAGATTGAGGAAGTTGCGATTGGCGGAATCGACCTGGATGCCGAGCTGGCGGACGATCTGCGGCAGGCGCGGCTCGGCGGCCTTGAGCCGGTTCTGCACGTCCACCTGCGCCAGCTCCGGGTTGGTCCCCGGCTGGAAGGTCGCGGTAATCGTCGCCTGACCGGACGTATCCGTCGAGCTTTCGAAGTACAGCAGATTGCGCACGCTTGAGAGTTCGCGCTCGATCAGGCTGACGACGCTGTCATTCAGCGTCTGCGGTGTGGCACCGGGGTAGGTCGCGGTGATCTCGACGCTTGGCGGCGCGATGCTCGGATAGCGCTCCAGCGACAGGCGCGGGATGGCGATGACGCCCGCAAGGATGATCGCGATGGCGACCACCCAGGCGAAAACGGGCCGATCGATGAAGAAACGGGGCATGGGTTCGCTTTCGTCTTCAGCGCGCGGCCGCGGGCGCGGCGGGCTTTGCGGCGGCGGCAGGGCGCCATGGCTTGGCCGAAACGGTGGCGCCGGGCTGGACCCGATCCTGCCCTTCGACAATCACGGTTTCACCAGCCTTGATGCCCTGCGTGATCAGGACGTTTCCGTCGCGCACATCCCCGGTCTGCACCGGCCGCAGCTCGACCTTGCCGTCTTTCCCAACAATCCGGACGCTGGCCTGACCGGCAGGATCGCGCAGCACGGCCTGTTGCGGCAGAGTCAGCGCATTGGGGAGGACCATGCGGGGGAGGCGCGCACGCACGAACATACCGGGCAGCAGCGCCCGCGTGGGATTGGGCACCTCGACCCGGGCGATCACTTCGCCCGTGCCGGGATCGACGCTGATGCCGGAGAAGAGCAGGCGTCCGGTCGCGGCATAGGGCTTGCCCTCGGACGAGAGGATCTCCACGGGGGCGCCCTGGGCGGAATTGCCGGCACGCGCCGCCTCGCGCAGCGTTTCGAGGCGGGCGGCCGGCTGACGCACGTCCACATAGACGCGGTCAATCTGTTGGACGGTGGCGAGCGGCTCTGCGCCGCCGACGGCGGCGAGGGCGCCCTCGGTCACCATGGACTGGTCGATCCGGCCACTGATCGGCGAGCGGATCGTGGCGAAGCCGAGATCGACCTGCTGGCGCGCCAGCGTGGCGCGGCTCTGGGCGAGGTCGGCAGCGGCCTGATCGCGCGCGGCGACGGCATCGTCATAGGCCTGTCCGCTGATCGCATCGACCTTCACCAGCGGCGCCAGGCGCTCAGCCTGGATGCGAGCGCGGTTGAGGGCGGCCTGGGCGCGCTGCACGGCGGCCGCGGCGCTCTGTGTATCCGCGCGGAACGGCGTCGCGTCGATCTGGAACAGGGGCTGGCCGGCCCGCACTTCGGAGCCCTGCTCGAACAGCCGGCGCTGGATGACGCCATTCACCTGCGGGCGGATTTCCGCCACACGGAAGGCCATCACCCGGCCCGGCAGTTCGTCCGCCACGTCGACGCGCGAGGGGGAGACCTTCACGACCGATACCTCTGGCGGCGGAGGCGAGGATGGGGTCTCACCTCCTGAGCAGGCGGACAATACAAGCGCCATCGACGCGATAACGATATAGGCGCCGGAGCGCCTGGGGGGGCATTTTGTCATCATGTCCGACTCTTGATTTTTGCTTGTCCGCGCTGGCCCTTTGGGACTGGCTTGTCGAGGCAGTGTTGGTCAAGTGTAGAGAAATTGTGGAGGCCGGTGGCCCCCCTTTTTGAAGTGCGGTATCGGCTCTGAGGGAGAAGGATATTCTATGGATGCCGAAAACGCGCTCGTGCTGGTCGCGGAAGACGAACCTGAAATTGCCGATGTCATCGCCGCCTATCTGGAGCGGGAAGGCTTCCGGACGGTTCGCGCCGCCGACGGGCGCACCGCGCTGGAGCTGCACCTTGCCCTCAAGCCGGACCTCGTGATGCTCGATGTGCAGATGCCGCGGCTCAATGGTTGGGACGTGCTGGCCGAGTTGCGGCGTCGCGGTTCGACCCCGGTGATCATGCTGACCGCGCTCGATCAGGATATCGACAAGCTGCAGGCGCTGCGCATCGGCGCGGACGATTATGTCGTCAAGCCGTTCAATGCGCTGGAGGTGGCCGCAAGGGCGCGCGCCGTGCTGCGCCGGTCGGGTGGCAGCCGGGGCTCCACCCTGCGAGTGGGGCCGATCGAAATCGATATGGACAGCCATCTGGCCAGCGTGATCATCGGGGACGATCCGCAACGCGTGAGCCTGTCCCTCACCCTCACCGAGTTCCGCATTCTTGCGCACATGGCGCGCGCGCCCCGGCGGGCGTTCTCGCGTGGCGAGCTGGTCGATGCCTGCCTGCCGGGCGGCGACGCGCTCGACCGGACGGTGGATACGCATTTGAGCAAGCTGCGGCGCAAGCTGGAAGATGCCGGCGCCCACGGCTTCATCAATAATGTGCGCGGCGTCGGCTTTCGCCTGGCAGATATTTCATGAAGAAGCCGGCAGGCGGTCTGGGGCGGCAGATCGTGTTGTCCACGGTGATCTCCACGGTCGCTTCCGTGCTGATCACGATCATCGGCCTCTATATCTTTTATGGCGTCATCATCCGGGTGGCGCCGCATATGCTGTTTCCGCTGACGGACGATTGGCGCCCGCACGGCATTGAATGGCTGCTCATCGGGCTGTTTTGCGTGGTCTCTACCGGCATTGCCGTGCTGGTGGCGACGCGGCTGGCCCGGCGGATCGTTCAGCCGCTGGTTTCGGTTGCGCAGACCGCGCGGATCATTGCGGATGGCAATATCAAGGTCCGTGCGCGCAGCGATGATCGGGCGCCCACCGAGGCGACGATGCTGGTGGAGGATTTCAATCTGCTGGCCGACCGGCTGGAGCAGGCGGGGGAGGCCGTCCGCCGCTGGAATGCCACCATCGCGCATGAACTGCGCACCCCGGTGACGATCCTCTCCGGGCGTCTCCAGGGCCTCGCCGACGGGGTGTTTGCGCCCGATCCGCCGCTGCTGCGCTCGCTCGTCACGCAGGTGAATGCCCTGACCCGTCTGATCGAGGATCTGCGCACGGTGAGCCTCATGGAAGGCGGCCGGCTGGACATGCGGTTCCAGCAGGTCGATCTCGCGGAGGAAATGGAGACGGTCGTCCGTCTGATGCAGCCCGAGCTGGAGGCCGCGGGCTTCCGCATCGTCACCGCCTTCGACCGCGGCCTATGCTATGTCGATACCGCACGCATCCGGCAGGCCCTGATGGCGCTGCTCGAGAACGCTCATCGCCATGCCGACCCCGGTCAATTGGCCGTGACGCTGCGCATCTCCTCGTCCAGCGTGCTCCTGAGCGTGACCGACGAGGGCCCCGGGATGACGGAGGAGTTCGCCCGCCATGCCTTCGATCCGTTCCGTCGGTATATGGAGCAGGGCGGGGCGGCGAAAGGCAGCGGCCTTGGCCTCTCCGTGGTGCGGGGCATTGCCGAGGCGCATGGCGGCGCGGCGACCTACCGCACGGTCAATGGGGGCTCATGCTTCACCCTCACCCTGTCGCGATGGAAGCCGCGTGGCCCATCAGTGCCCACGCAAGGCGATCTCGCCTGATCCTGCGCGTCAGGCGGTGATGGCCGCAACCGTTGCGCCGAGCGCGGCGATCGCCTGATCTGGCGCCAAGCACAGCTGCAGGCCGCGCTGGCCGCCATTCAGATATATGTGCGGCTGGGCCAAAGCGCTCTCGTCGATCACCGCGCGGATGGGCTTCATCTGTCCAAAAGGGCTGATGCCGCCGACCTTGTAGCCGCTCAGGCGCTCGGCATCGGCCGGCTTCATCATCGCAGCGCTCTTGGCGGAGAGGGCTACTGCAAACTTCTTCATCGCCACTTCGCTGCTCGCCGGGACGATGGCGCAGGCCGGCTTGCCATCCACCAGCGTCATGAGTGTCTTGAAGACGCGCTCGGGTGGCTCACCCAACGCCTCGGCGGCCTGCAAGCCGATATGGGCGGCAGCCGGATCATAATCGTAGAGATGGATGGTGAAGGCGATGCCGGCCTTGCTCAGCGCCCGAGTGGCGCGGGTTTCCTTTGCCATGCGCGCTGCGTGCTGCGTGCCGTTCACGATGTCAATGCAGCGCCGTTCGTCCCTGGCCGCAAAAAGGCGGACAATCATGGTGCATGGACAAGGCGAACCATTAAATAACCATGGCTCTTAGCCGTTCAGTATCGTGCGAGCGCCATCGTCGTCGCTCGTACCTGACCGGCGGAGTCCAGATGCTCAAGAGAATCGATGTTGCTGACGTGAAACTCGGCATGTTTATTCACAAACTTGAAGGGCCGTGGCTCAAGCACCCGTTCTGGCGGACGAAATTTCTGCTGACCGATCCCCAGATCCTCGCGGACCTGCGCGCCAGCGAGGTCGAGGGCGTGATGATCGACGTCGACAAGGGCGATGATGTCCCGGGTGCGGGCGGTCCGCGTCCGCCGGCGACGACGCTGCGTCGACCGCTCGTGGCTGCGGGCTCCTCCGCCCCCTCGGGCGGTGTCGGTCTTGCCGAGCGGGTGCGCATGGAGCGGCTGCGCAAGCTGGTGCCGGAGCGCGCGAGCGGATCGAACGTTGTTCCGTTCAACCCCCGCTCCACGACGGCCTTGAGCGTCGGCGCGGAGGTGGGCCATGCCAAGGCCGTGGTGGCGCGGTCCAACCGCGTGATGAGCGCCGTCTTCGAGCAGGCCCGGCTGGGCAAAGCCATCTCGCGCGGGCAGGTGGAGCCGGTGATCGAGGATCTGTTCGCCTCCGTGCAGCGCAATCCGCACGCCTTCAACGGCCTGATGCGCATCCGCCGCGAGAATAGTTCCCTTTATGCGCATGGCTTGGCGGTGAGCGCACTAATGATCGCGCTGGGCCGCCAGATGGGTCTTGATGATGCTCGGGTGAAGGAAGCCGGGCTGGCTGGGCTGCTGATGGACGTGGGCATGGGCCATCTGCCCATCGACGTGGCGACGATCAGCGATGATCTGAGCGAGGGCGAGCGCAAGATCGTCGAGACGCATACCACGCTCGGCTATGAGTTCCTCCAGATGGGTGGCGAAATCGCCGAGGATGTCGCACTGGTCTGCCTTGAGCATCATGAGCGCTGCGATGGCTCCGGTTATCCCAACCAACTGACTGGCGAGAATATCAGCCTGTTCGGCCGCATGGCGGCGGTATGCGACGTCTATGACTCGATGACGTCCGACCGGCCGCATCGGGCACGGATCGACCCCAATGCCGCGCTCGGCCTGATGCGGGGCATGGAAGGCGAGCTGGATGACGAGATTCTCGATCACTTCATCGAGAGCGTCGGCGTCTATCCCATCGGCTCGGTTGTACGCCTGAGCAACGGACGCCTGGCGCTGGTGGTGGAGCAGAATGTCGGCGAATACACCACGCCGCGGGTCTGGAGCTTCTACGACATCGCCGCGCGCCGGGTGATCAAGCCGGAGGATATCGACCTGCGCCTGTGGAAAGGCCGCGTCGAGATCGCCTGCAGCGATGACGCTGCCGACTACGGCATCGACGATTTTCCGGCACTGCGCGAAATGGTCTTCAATGCAGCCTGCAAGGCGCTGCAATAAATGATGTTTTAGCTCGGATTATCGCCGGGCCAGTTCCATCAACCGAACGAGATCGGCCATCGTCTGATTGCTGGGCGCGGGGACGCCGACCGCTTGGGCGCGGTCGCAGATGGCGCCGTTGATGAAGTCGATCTCGCTGGCACGGCCGGCAATCATGTCCTGCAGCATGGATGCCTTGTGACCGCGATGTTCGGCCAGGGCATGGTCGATGCTGGCGGTGATGCGCGCATGGTCGACCGTCACCCCATGGGCCTTGGCCGTGGCCACCACCTCGTCGACGATCGCTGCGATGATGCGGCGGCCCGGTGCGTTGTCCACGCCGGCATTGGGCTGGCCGGTGACGGCGCCGAGCGGGTTGAGCGCGGCGTTGAAGGCGACCTTTTCCCAGATCGCGACATCGATGTTCGTGCTGTAGCGCGCGTCGAAACCGGCGCGGGTGAGCAGGGCGGTCGCGGCCTGCGCCGCTTGCGCGCCGGCCGGCGTCATCGCGCCCAGCTCGACATGACCGGTGCCGTGGGATTCCACACCATTGAGGCCATGGAGGTCGGCCGGAAGCGCGGCGATCCCCTTGAGGATCTGGTCCTGCGGGAAGCTCTCCGCCACGATCTCCGGATTGCCAAGGCCGTTCTGGAGCGTGAGCACATAGGTGCCGCTGCCCGCGAGATGCGCGATCGACTGGATCGCCGAGCGGCTGTGCATCCCCTTGGTGAAGAGCAGAGCGAGATCGATTGGCGGCTGGGCATCGGCCGCAAGCCCGGCACGCAGCGAGATGGTGCGCGTGCCATTGTCGTCGGTGAGGTGGATGCCGTCGCGGTCGATCGCTTCGATGCGGGTCTTGTCGACATCGATGAGCAGGACGTCAGCGCCGCTCTCGGCAATGCGCGCTGCGAACAGGCAGCCCATCGAACCCGCGCCGATCACCAAAATGGACTGCACCTGCGTCTCCTTATTCCATGGCTGCCCAGCAGCCTTCACGCGCGGCCCTGATGGCGTCCGGCCCGGCATGGGTCAAGCCGCTTGGCGCCGATCCTCCAGCGGGTTACCCTGTTTGCAATGCGTGGCGCCCAAAGGCGCACGAACCATGAGGAGAGGCGGGCATGAAGAATTTTGCGGGCAAGGTTGCCTTCGTGACGGGCGGGGCGAGTGGCATTGGCCTCGGCATGGCGCGCACGTTTCTGGCCGAGGGCATGAAGCTCGTTATCGCCGATTACAATCAGGACCATCTCGATGCCGCCCGCGAGCTCATGACGGGCAACAACGCCACGCACTTCATCAAGGTGGACGTGACCGACCGGGCCGCCCTGCGCGCAGCGGCGCAGGAGGCGCTGGATATGTTCGGCAGGATCCATCTGCTGGCCAACAATGCCGGCGTCGGCGGCGGCGGTGCGGCGGATGATCCCGACTTTGAGGATTGGGACCGGACCATCGGGATTAATCTGGGCGGGGTGGTCAACGGCTGCAAGATCATCGTGCCGATCATCAAGGCGCAGGGCGAGGGCGGTCATGTCATCAACACAGCCTCCATGGCCGGCATGGTGCCGCTGCCCGGCGCCGGCGCCTATGCCGCGAGCAAATATGCCGTGCGCGGCTATACCCAGACGCTCCGGCTCGATCTGGCGCCGCATGGCATTGGCGTGTCCTGCCTCTATCCGGGCGCGGTGGAGAGCGCACTGATGCCGGTGCCGGAGGATGACAGCAGCGCGCCGCCGGGCGAGGAGGGTGTGTTCGTCAAGCGCTTCTGGGCCGCGATGCGCGCCGCCATGGATCCTCTGGAAATGGGCCGACTGGTGGTCGAGGCGATCCGCGAAAACCGCCCGCACATCCTCACGCACAGCGAATTCCTGCCGGAAATGCGCGCGATGCATCAGGATCTGGAAACCGCCTTCGTGACCGGTCTGCCGGTGCCCGAGGCACGGAGCAGTTTCGAGCGCTTCCGGCACGAGACGGTCGCGCGGCTCATGGCGATGGACGTGATCGACTGACCGCCGCCCATCGGGCGGGTCAGCCCGCCAGATGCGCCTGTTTGGCGTGGCGCGCGAAATTGTCGAGGATCGCTTGCCAGCCGTCGCGCTGCAAGTCGCGGCTATGTTCGTCCTCCGGCTCGAACTGCACCTGAACATGGGTGCCATTTGCTTCGGACGCGAACGTCACGCGGGCGGTGCGGTCTCCGAACGCATATTCAATCAGGCGCTCCGGTTCGATGCGGGTGTAGGTGCCCGCGAAATCGAAGCCCACGCTGCCATCCTTGGCTTCCATGCGCGAGGAGAATGCGCCGCCTTCGCGAAGGTCGACGCTGGCTGCCGTCGTATGCCAGTCATCGGATGCGGCATTCCACTGCATGATGTCCTGCGGCGTCGTATAGCACCGCCAGACATGATCGATGGGCGCCTCCACAAGCGCTTCGACGGTGATCATTTCGCTGGTCATGATGGCTGATCTCTCCTTGCCGGCAGGCGTTCGCCCTCTCATCGGTTCGCGATGCCTCTCGGTCCATCCTCCTGCACGGCCGGGCGCCCTGTCAATGCAGCATGAGGCAGGGATCGATCCGGAAAGTGGCCATCGCATGCTTGCGCCTTCGCGTACCAGTCGCCAATTAAGGCGCCACGAAGAGGACGTTCGATCTTAGGAGATTCGGCATGGAAAATTTCAACAAGACGATCAAAGGCATAAAGGATCGCGGCGCGGCGCAGCTGTTCATCGATGGTGAATGGCGCAAGAGCAGCGGCACCAATGAGTTGTCGGTGGTGACCCCGCATGACGAGGAAACCGTCCTCACCTATTTCGAGCCGACCACGGCGGACGTGGACGTCGCCGTCGCCGCCGCGCGCAAGGCTTTCGACACCGGCCCGTGGCCGCGTATGGCGCCCGCCGAGCGCGGCGTGTACCTCAAGAAGGTCTCCGACATTCTCATGGCGCGCATGCCCGAGTTGGCCGAGGCCTGGACGGGCCAGGTCGGCGCCGTGATCGGCTTCTCCAGCAAGGCCAGCTATCAGGTGCCCGGCCTGTTCAAATTCTATGGCGAGCTGTGCGACAGCTACAAGTTCGTCGATGAGCGCATTGGCTCGATGGGCGGCAACAAGGTGCGCGTTGTGAAGGAGCCGGTTGGCGTCGTCGCGGCGGTCACCCCGTGGAACGCGCCGCTGGTGCTGCTGGTCTACAAGGTCGCAGCCGCGCTGGCCGCAGGCTGCACCATGGTCTGCAAGCCTTCGCCGGAAACGCCCATCGACGCGCACATCCTTGCTGAAGCGATCAAGGAAGCGGGCATCCCCGCCGGCGTGTTCAACATGCTGCCGGCCGGGCGCGAGGTGGGCGATCACCTCATCCGTCATCCGGGCATCGACAAGATCAGCTTCACCGGCTCGACCGCTGCGGGCAAGCACATTGCCGGCGTCGCGTCCGAGCGTCTCGCCCGCGTCAGCCTGGAGCTGGGCGGCAAGTCGGCGGCGATGATCCTCGACGATGCCGATATGGACCATGTGCTCAAGAGCCTCGTGCCCTATTCCATGCCGATCACCGGGCAGGTCTGCTTCTCGCTCACCCGCGTACTGGTGCCCAAGAGCCGCAAGAGCGAGATCATCGACGCCTATACGAGCGCCGTCTCCAAGGTGAAGGTCGGCGATCCGTTCGAGGCCGATACCGGCATGGGTCCGCTCACCATGCAGCGCCAGCTTGAGCGCGTGCAGGGCTATATCGCCAAGGGCAAGGCCGAGGGCGCCAAGCTTGCGCTCGGCGGCGGTCGCCCGGCCGACCTCAACCGTGGCTTCTTCATCGAGCCGACGGTGTTCACCGACGTCGACCCGAGCATGACGATCTTCCAGGAGGAGATTTTCGGCCCGGTCGTCTCGTTCGTCGATTATGACAATGAGGCGGACATGATCGCCAAGGCCAATGACACCGTCTACGGTCTGCACGGCGCAATCTACACGCAGGATGCCGAGCGCGGCTTCGCCGTCTCGCGCGAATATCGCGCGGGTTCAGTGACGATCAATGGCATGATGGTGGACATCCACATGCCGTTCGGTGGCTTCAAGCAGTCCGGCCTCGGTCGCGATGGCGGCATTGAAGGTCTCGAAAACTATACCGAGACGAAGGCGGTTTACTTCGCCTGATCGGGTCCGGCGCCCGCCCGCGAGTGTTGCGGGCGGGCGTTGCTTTCAGTTCCAACTCAGTTAAAACACCCTTGTGCTCCTGCGAAGGCAGGAGCCCAGGGCCCAACCGCAGTGCGCTATCGCCCTGGGCTCCTGCCTTCGCAGGAGCACAAGTGGTTCTGTTCGGAAGGTGTACTCCTCAGGCCCGCGCCAAGCTCAACGACATCTCCCGCCGCCGGATCATCGCACCCACCAACGCAAGGCCTCCCATCATCATCGCCCAGCTTGCGGGTTCGGGGACGAAGGAGCCGAAGCGGATATCGGGGAAGGGTTCGGCCGGCCAACTCTCATCCTGCCACATGCGCGCGCTGGTGATCGTGAGTTCGGCGCGGTCAAACACCTCGTAGCCGGACATGAACACGCCGTCGCCCTGCGTGCGGTGAAACAGACCATCGAAGGGATCAACCGTCTCCGGCCCGAACGAAAAGCCGATGTCCCAGCGCGTCACATGGCCGAACAGGGCGGAATAGGTGAAATCGCCGGGCATGGTGCCACTGCCATTGCCGCCCACCGCGAGATCGCCGCTGGCGAAAAAGGTCGTCTTGCCGAGATAGGTCGTGGTCTGCGCGACCTGATCGATCCGGTACACATCGGCAGTGCCGCTGATCTCGAATGGGGTGATGGCATGAGCGGGGAGAGACAGGGCGGCCAGAGCGGCCGCGAGCACAGGCTTCAACATGGAACGCCTCCCTAAAGGATGCGCCAGACTGTCTCATTTTCGAACATGCGCCTAGAGCGCGGCAGGCCGGGCGGCACCGGCCTGCCTTTGTTTCGAGTTACTTCAGCGCATCGCTTAGGCCCGGCAGCATGTCTGCGCCGGCCAGCACCTTGGCGCTCGATTCCTTCACCGTGGCGCCGATCGGCTCTGCACGGCCGCCGAGGCAGGCCGAGAGGAAGCTCTCGGTGATCGCATTGAAGGCGATATTGTTCTGCGGCTTGGCGAAGCCGTGGCCCTCGTCCGGGTAGAGCACATAGGTGACGGGAATGTTATTGGCCTTCATCGCCTCGACGATCTGGTCGCTCTCCGCCTGCTTTACGCGTGGGTCGTTCGCGCCCTGGCCGATGAGCAGCGGCTTGCTGATCTGGCCCGCCTTGTGGAGCGGCGAGGCTGCCTTGAGCAGCGCCAAACCCTCGGGCGTATTGGGATTGCCCATGCGCTGGTGGAATTGCTCAATGCCGGCGGTCCAATAGGGCGGAATGGTGTTCAGCAGCGTCTCCAGATTGGAGGGGCCGACGATATCGACGCCGCACGCGAAGGTGTCGGGCGTGAAGGCGAGGCCGGCGAGCGTCGCATAGCCGCCATAGCTGCCGCCCATGATGGCGACCTTGTCCTTGGCCGTGATGCCCTTGCTGACCGCCCAATCGACCGCGTCGATCAGGTCGTCATGCATCTTGAGGCCCCATTGCAGGTTGCCCGCTGTGATGAAGCTTTTGCCAAAGCCTGTCGAACCGCGGAAATTGACCGACAGCACAGCATAGCCGCGATTGGCCAGCCACTGATGATAGCTGTTATAGCCAAAGCTGTCCCGCGCCCACGGCCCACCATGGACGAGCAGGACCATCGGCGCCGGCTTGTCCGGCACGCCGCCGCCATCTGCATCGCTGCCCGGCGGCAGGGTGAGATAGGAGACCAGAGTGAGGCCGTCGCGCGCAGGGATCTCCCGTGCATGCATGGGCATCAGCGGCGCGCCTTCCAGATCGGGACGGCTGACATAGAGCTTGGTGAGCTCGCCCTTCTTGCGGTCGTACAGCCAGGCCGCGGCCGGGGCCGTCACGGGATCGTTGTAGATCGTCCAGACGCTATCGTCGCGGGTGCGTGAGGTGACCTGGAAATCGCCCTTCAGTCGCTCGCGCAGCCATGCCAGCGACTGGCCGACATCCGGGTCGATCGCCGTCCACTCTGTGGTCAGATACTCCACCGAATATGCCTCGATCTCGCCGGTCACGGGATCGGCCATCGCGCCGCCGACATCGGCCTTGTCATTGGCGGCCAGCACCTGGCTCTTCCCCGTGGTGACGTCCTGCGCGATCAATGCTGCGGTGTCGCGGCCCCGGCTGTCCAGCCAGTAGAGCGTCTTGCCATCCGTGGTGAAGCCGGCGGGCTGGGTGGTCAGGGCATCTTCCAGCGTGGTGCGGGAGAGGGGCTTGTCTTCCACGACGTTGTTCGTGATCCGGAAGAAATCATAGCCACCCTCGGCATTGGGCCGCAGTGCCATGCGCAGCACGAGATTATTGTCGGCGAGGAAGCCGGCATAGCCATCACCCCGGATGACCTCGGTCAGCGCCCCGGTCTTCAGGTTGAGGCTGTAGACATCATGCCAGCGCTCGTCGCGGTTGTTGATGCCGACGAGAATGCGGTCGCTGATCGTGGTGGAGGTGCCGACGATCATCACGCGCGTTTTCTCGAAGGGCGTGAGCAGCTTCTCGGCGCCGGTGGCGACATCGACCCCGTAGAGCAGGTAATTCTCGTCCCCGCCCTTGTCCTGCACATAGAGCAGCATGGCGGAATCGGCCGTCCAGTAGTGCACGCCGATGGGCCGGTCCTTCTCCGCCGTCATCGGCTTGGCCTGATCGGGATGGTCGGCCGGGGCGACCCAGATGTTCATCACGCCATCGCGCGGCGCGAGCCAGGAAAGATATTTGCCATCCGGGCTCACCCGCAGCTGGGCGCGGTCCGGGTTGCCGAACAGGCGCTGCCGCTCGATGATCGGCGCATCCTGCGCGAAGCTCGCCGTCGCGGGCACGCCGCCGGCAGCCAGCATGAAACCAAGGGCAAATGTCGTCACGCAGGTCGGCCTCTTCATAAAGCATGTCTCTCGATGGGCCGGTCATCCTCTGGAAAGGGGGAGCCGGCTGTTTCGGAATAGCGCGAGCATATCGAATGGTTCCGCGGCGGGCTAGCCGGCTGAGGCTTTTGGATGGCGGGCCAGAGCGTGCGGCAACCGTCCGGGGGTTTGCCGACTAGAATTTGTGCGCCATGAGCCTATGGGCTTTGCCGGGATGGGCCTAAGGGTGCCTGCCAGACATTCATCCGATTGGGGGATAGCAATTGAAAAAGACCGGTCGCCTTGCCTGGCTGAAGATCGACCGCTTTACGCTGATGCTGCTGGGCACGCTGTTGCTGGCGAGCTTCCTGCCCGCGCGCGACAGTCTGGTGCCGGCGGTGGATCTGCTCGGCAAGGTGTTGGTGATTGCGCTGTTCTTCATCCACGGCGCGCGTCTGCCGCGCGAGGCGGTGGTCGGCGCCATTGGCCAGTGGAAGCTGCAACTGCTCATTCTCGCGGCGACCTTCGCGCTGTTTCCGCTGATCGGCATCGCCCTCAAGCCGCTCTCCGGACCGGTCATCGAGCCGATGCTGTTTACCGGCATTCTCTTCCTTTGCTGTCTGCCGTCGACGGTGCAGTCGTCCATCGCGCTGACGTCGATTGCACGGGGGAACGTGCCGGCGGCGGTGTGCGCGGCGGCGGCTTCCAATCTGGCTGGCGTGGTCTTTACGCCGCTGCTGACGGGCCTGCTGCTGGCGAGCAGCGCGGCGATCAACATGGATGCGGTCTGGGCGATCGTGGGCCTGATCCTGATCCCCTTCGCCATCGGTCAGGCGCTGCATGGCTGGATCGGCGCCTGGCTGCTGCGCCACAAGATGCTGACCTCCTTCGTGGATCGCGGCGCCATTCTGGTGATGGTCTATGGGGCATTCGGCAAGGCGGTGACCGGCGGCCTTTGGCAGGCGATCTCCGGCATCGACATCGCCATTCTGCTTGGCTTCTGCCTGCTCATTCTGGCCGTGGTCGTCATCGTGCTGCGGCTAGCGGCGCGGCTGACCGGCCTGGCGCGTCCTGACGAGGCTTCGCTGGTATTCTGCGGATCGGTAAAATCGCTGGCAACGGGCGTGCCGATGGCGAATGTGCTTTTCCCCGCAGCCATGGCTGGCGCCGTCGTCCTGCCGGTGATGATGTTCCATATCGTCCAGTTGGTGACCGGCGCGTTCCTGGCGCGCGCCTATGAGCGCCGCGCGATTGCGGCTGCACCGGGCGAATCCTGACTGGTCAGTGAGTCAAAGTCCGGGCGAGGGCGCGCCATTGCCCGGGCGTCGTCTCGAACCGGCGCTTGAAGGCGCGGGCGAAATGGGCCGGGTCTTCGAAGCCGTTGGCAAAAGCGATCTGCGAGATCGAGGCGCCCGCCCAGCGTGCATCGCGTAGATCGTCGGCAGCGCGCTGCAGGCGGCGATTCCAGATTTGCCCGGTGATCGAGACGCCGAGCGCATCGCGCATCAGCTGATCGAGCCGGCGACGGCTAATATGCTGCGCCTGCGCGATCTGTTCGGCGGTCAGGCCGGGGATCGAGAGATTGAGCTCGATATAGTCGAGCGCTTTCTGCACGCGCCAGTGGACATTCTCCAGCTCTACCGCGAGGCCGGAGGTCGCGCCGAGGAGTTGGATGACGGCATTCATCGCCGCGTGCTGCTGTGCCTCACGCAGGTCGCCCGCCACGCGCAGCAGGTGCAGCACGGTGTGAGCGAGCAAAGAGGTGCCGGCATCGCGCCCGGGAATGAGCGTGGCGACGAGATGCTCCATGTCCGGGAAGCGGCTCATCACCAGCGCGCGCGGCATGCGCAGCAGCAGCAGCTGGCTGTAATCCAGCCCGCACAGGCGGAATGGGTAGCGCTCGTCGATAAAGCAGATGTCGCCCGGCGCCATCTCGCACTGGCGTTGCCGCTGGGTGGCAAGAGAGCTGCCTTCAGCCTGCAACATCATAGTGAGAAACTGGTGGGATTCCGGGCTGCCGGTGGGCGCGTATGTCACCTCGGCCGGGGCGGAAGACACGGCGAACAGCGCGCCCGGGCCAACACGGCGATGCAGGATTGCCCCGATTGTGGGATTGGCCTCGATCGCCTGTACGCATAGGCCGGGAAAAACATTCGGCGCCGCGCCAGCCCATATGTCCGCGCGCTTGGCCCGATCAAAGCCGCTCAGGTCGACAACCGAGGATAGACCCTCGAGATTGACTGCTTCCATCTCCTCAACTCCAATCCTGTATTGAGACAGGTGCCGGGCCTTGTCAAAGCAAATGGTCAGACATCCCCGCTTATTTATCGCGGCGTTGCCAAGGCCGGGCCGATCCGGCATGGCCCGGCCCCATGATGACCCATTTCCGTTTCGTCGCGCTGCTCAGCGGCACCAGTCTGCTCCTCTCCATGCCCCTTCACGCGCAGGAAACCGGCCCGGATGTGGTGGTGCTGGGGCAGGGGCTTGCGCTGCCGCCAGGCACGCCGGCTTATGGATCGGTCACGCTCGAGAAGATGCGGCTGGCGGAGGACGCCTCCGGCACGATCGAGCATGCGCTCGGCGATGTCGCCGGCTTCCAGCAGTTCCGCCGGTCGGATAGCCGCTCGGCCAATCCTTCGGCGCAGGGCGTCACGCTGCGCGCGCTGGGCGGCAATGCGACCAGCCGGGCGGTCGTGCTGCTGGATGGCGTGCCGCTGGCCGATCCCTTCTTCGGTTCCATTCCGTTCAATGCCCTGCCGCTCGACGGAATCGGCGCGGCGCGGATCACCCGGGGCGGTGGTGCGGGAAGCTTCGGGGCCGGCACGGTCGCCGGCAGCATCGAGCTGTTCAGCGCCGATCGCACGCAATTGCCGCGCTATAGCGCGCGGGCGCTCTATGGCTCGCGTAATGCGCAGCAGATCGAGGCGAGCCTTAGTCCCGATCTCGGCAATGGCTTCGTCTCCATCTCCGGCAGCTATGCCCGGGGTGATGGCTTCTGGACGACGCCTGCGGACCAGCGCGTCGCGGCCAGCGTGCCGGCGGGCTACGAGACATGGGCGGTGAGCGCGCGCGGTGTCGCCGCCGTGGGCGAGTCGAGCGAGATGCAGGCACGCATCGGCCTGTTTCGCGATGACCGGACCTTGCGCTTCGCCGGGGCAGATAGCGCGCAGGAAGGGCAGGACGCCAGCCTCCGTTATGTCGGGCGCGGCGACTGGCAGGTCGAGGCGCTGGGCTATGTGCAACTGCGCAACTTCAGCAACATCGTGGTCAGCGCGACGAGCTTCCGCCCGACGCTGAACCAGCGCAACACTCCTTCGACAGGCCTTGGTGGCAAGCTGGAGGTGCGCCCGCCGGTGGGCGAGGATCATCTGCTGCGGATCGGCGCCGATAGCCGGTTCGCGAGCGCAGACATGTATGAGGAGGCACTTAACGCCACGACCGGCGCCGCGACTGCGCGGCGTGAAGCCAGCGGGCGACAGGTCACGAGCGGCATTTATGTGGAGGATGACTGGTCGCTCGGGCGCCTCATCCTGACCGGTGGCGCGCGCCTCGACTATTGGCGGATCAGCGGTGGGCGCTTCACCGAGCGAACGCCGGCCTCCGGGGCAGTCAGGACGGTGACCTATGCCGACCGCGAGGATTGGGAGGGCAGCTTCCGCGCGGGACTGATCTGGCAGGCAACGCCGGGAGTCGCTTTGCGTGCAGCGGGCTACACTAGCTTCCGCCTGCCGACGATCAACGAGCTGTATCGCGGCTTCACGGTATTCCCGGTGACGACGCAGGCCAATGCCGATCTCGCCCCCGAGCGGCTGCGCGGTGTCGAGGCCGGGTTCGATCTGACGCCGGCGCCCGGCCTGACGCTCTCTGCTACTGCCTTCTACAATCGTCTGGCCGATGCCGTCGCGAACGTGACGATCGGCACCAATCTGCGCCAGCGCCGCAATGTCGATGCGATTGTGGCGAAGGGCGTGGAAGTGAGCGGGACGATGACGCTGGGGGACTTCGATCTCGCGGCATCCTATGCCTATAATGACAGCCGCGTGGAGGCGAGCGGCGCGGCGGCCCAGCTCGATGGCCTGCAACCGGCACAAAGCCCGCGCCATGGCGCCAGCGCCACGCTGGGCTGGCACGCGCCCGGCAATGCCCGCCTCGCGCTCACCGTGCGCCATGTCGGCCCGCAATATGAGGACGATCTGCAGGCCGACCGGATGCCCGCCGCAACCACGCTCGACGGCTATGCCCGCGTGCCACTGACCGGCCGGATGGCGCTGGTCGGCCGGGTCGAGAACCTGTTCGACGAGCGCGTGGTCACCCGACAGGTCACCTCGACCAACGGCGCCGTGAGCACAGACCTGGGCACACCGCAGACCTTCTGGATCGGCATCCAGATCGGGGGATAGCGCCTCCGTCGCGCTCGCATATTTGAGCGGCCTCTTGCGCAGCGGGGCCCTTGTCCGCATTCTGCCCATTGTTGGGCATGTTGGAGGACGTGATGGGGACTTACGCGGGGGTGCGCTATTCCATGGTGGCGATCTGGCTGCACTGGATCATTGCGCTGCTGATTATCGCCAATATCGCGATCGGCCTCGGGCACGATCCGCTGGGTGCGGTGATCCCCGGCGTCATGAATATCCATAAGTCGATCGGGCTGACTGTGCTGGTCCTGTCCGTGCTCGCCCTGCTCTGGCGCCTGATGAACAGCCCGCCGCCGCTGCCGACGACGATATCCAGACGCACCAAGCGCGCGGCGGCGTTAATGCATCGTTTGCTCTATGCGCTGATGATCCTCATGCCGCTCACCGGCTGGATCATGTCCTCCGCCGGTCCGCGGCCGCTCAACTGGTTCAATGTCTTCGACGTGCCCAAATTCGCGGTGGCGCGGGGCGATGCCATCGTGACCGTGGCCGGTTCGCATGAGGTGCTTGGGCTCATCTTCGGGGCACTGGTAATCGGCCATATCGGCGCGGCGCTATGGCACCAGTTCATCCGGCGGGATGGTCTGATTATCCGGATGGTGTGACGCTGCGGGCCTAACCTGTGCGGGATATGAAAAACCCGGCCAGAGGGATGCTCCGGCCGGGTTTATCGATGTTCTGAAGGATCGGGCCTGTCAGGCAGCCTTCGCTGCTGCATTCTGGCGGCGGTGATAGGCGTTCACGACTGACAGCACGGCCTTCACCGATGCCGTCGCCACGTCTTCATCCGTGCCGACCCCGAAGAATGTGGTGCCATCATCGGTGCGACATTCGACATAGGCCGCTGCGCGGACGTTGCCGCCGGTACCGATGGCGTGCTCATTATAATCGACTACGTCCAGCCCGATGCCGAGTTCATCGCGCAGGGCCGAGAGGACCGACGAAATCAGGCCATTGCCCCGGCCCGAAATGCTGCGCTCCGTGCCATCATGGACGATCTTGCCGGTGAACACGCGGTTCCCGGCGGGGCCGCTCTCGACATAATCGACCAGCGCGTAGGGCTGCGCGCCGGCGAGGCAGTAATGCTGCTCGAACGCTTCCCAGATGTCGGCGGCATGCAGTTCACGGCTGGACTTGTCCGCCAGGTCCTGCACCACCTTGGAAAAATCGCCCTGCATCCGCTTGGGCAGCTTGAGGCCCTTGTCCTGCTGCAACACCCAGGCGACGCCGCCCTTGCCGGACTGCGAGTTGACGCGGATCACGGCTTCATAGGAGCAGCCGATGTCCGCCGGATCGATGGGCAGATAAGGCACGTCCCAGATCTCGTCATTGCGCTGTTCCTGCGCGGCGAAGCCCTTCTTGATCGCATCCTGATGGCTGCCGGAGAAGGCGGTGAACACCAGATCGCCCGCATAAGGATGGCGCGGGTGGACGGGGAGCTGGTTGCAATAGGTCACCGTCTGCACGACCTCTTCCATATTGGAGAAGTCGAGGCCCGGCGAGACGCCCTGCGTGTAGAGATTGAGCGCCACGGTCACCAGATCGCAATTGCCGGTGCGCTCGCCATTGCCGAACAGGCAGCCTTCGACGCGGTCGGCGCCGGCCATCAGCCCCAACTCCGCCGCCGCCACGCCGGTGCCCCGGTCATTATGCGGGTGCAGCGAGATGACCACGCTGTCGCGGTTCCGGATGTGGCGGCAGAACCATTCAATCTGGTCCGCATAGATATTGGGCGTGGCGGCCTCGACCGTGGCGGGCAGGTTGAGGATAAGCGGCTTCTCCGGCGTGGGCTGGAGAATGTCCATCACTGCCTCGCAGCACTCCAGGCTGAAATCCAGCTCGGCGGTGGAGAAGGTTTCCGGGCTGTACTCGAAGTGCCAGTCCGTGTTCGGTTGCTTGGCGGCTTCGTCGCGAATGATCTTCGCGGCATCGACGGCGATCTGCTTGATCTGCGGCCGCTCCATGTTGAACACGATCCGCCGCCACGCTGGAGAGACGGCGTTGTAGACGTGGACGATAGCCTGCCGTGCACCCTGCAGGCTCTCGAAGGTCCGCTCGATCAGGTCGCGGCGGGCTTGCGTGAGCACTTGGATGATCACGTCATCCGGGATGCGGCCCGATTTGACGAGGCCGGAGATGAAATCAAACTCGGTTGCGCCCGCCGAAGGGAAGCCGACCTCAATCTCCTTGAGGCCGACGCGGGTCAGCAGCTCGAAGAAGCGGGTCTTCTTCTCGGTATCCATCGGATCGATCAGCGCCTGATTGCCATCGCGCAGATCGGTCGAGAGCCAGCGGGGCGGCCGCGTGATCGTGCGTGAGGGCCACTGCCGGTCGGGCAGGTCCACTTGTGGGAAGGGACGGTATTTCTGTGACGGGTCGCTCAGCATCATGGTTCGGACATTTCATTGTTCACAGCCAAATGCACGCAGGCGCTATCCATTTGCACTGATGAGGATCTGATTCTGTGGCTAAAAGGCCCTTAGGCGCAGCGGGCCGCCTGCGGCAACCGCTTGGGTATCGCGCCTAAGGGCGCGTAAGTCGCGTGAGGCGAAGGGCCAGCCAAAAGTCCATGCGCGCTCCCATGCACGGAAAATCACCATCCGTCCAGCATGAAGTAGAAAAACGGCGGTAATCGGCCATATTTTTCGCGGTGCGTCAATCCGCTATGACGCCTTGCCGAGATATTTTTAACCGCGCGGAACGTGATAGTCCCTCCCGCGATTTTTACTCTTGATTTTGAATTTCCCCGGCTCACTATGCTGCAATGCACAATAAGATAGAGAAACGCATACGCTGATGACATGTTCCGAGATGCTGGGTGAGGCTGGAGACGTTCGCGATTGTTACGCGGTGGTTCAGCAATGGGTGGATGAGACCGGCATCGAGGGGCTGCACCGACGATTGAGCGAGGCGGAAGCGATCTTCCGGCGCATCGGCATCACCTTTGCCGTCTACGGCGAAGGCGGCGACCCGGAGCGGCTTATTCCATTCGATCTGCTGCCGCGCATCTTCACCGCTGCGGAATGGGCGCGCCTGGAAGCGGGCATTCGCCAGCGCGCGGCGGCGCTCAATGCCTTCCTGCTCGACGTCTATAATCGCGGCGAAATCATCCGCGCCGGGATCGTGCCGGGCGACATCGTCTATCAGAACAAGGCCTACAAGCCGGAGATGGCCGGCTTCACCCCGCCGGGCAGGGTCTACAGCCATATCGTCGGCATCGACATCGTCCGCACTGGTCTCGACGACTTCATGGTGCTGGAGGATAATTGTCGCACGCCCTCGGGCGTCTCCTACATGCTCGAAAACCGCGAGATCATGACGCGGATGTTCCCGGAGCTGTTTGCCCGGCAGCGCGTGGCGCCGGTGGACGATTATCCGAGCCAGCTCCTGCGCTCGCTGCAGGAGGTGGCGCCGCCCGCCTGCAAGGGCGTGCCGCAGGTCGTAGTGCTCACCCCTGGCTCGTTCAACAGCGCTTATTATGAGCATAGCTATCTGGCCGACCTGATGGGCGTCGAGTTGGTCGAGCCGGCCGATCTCTTCGTGGAAGACGGGCTGGTCTTCATGCAGACCACGCGCGGCCCCCGCCGGGTGGATGTGATCTACCGGCGCATCGACGATGATTTCATCGATCCGCTCGCTTTCCGGCCCGATAGCCTGCTGGGCGTGCCGGGGCTGTTCAATGCTTATCGCGGCGGCGGCGTGACGCTCTGCTCCGCGCCCGGTGCGGGCATCGCGGACGACAAGGCGATCTACGTCTATGTGCCGGAGATGATCCGCTTCTATCTGGGCGAGACGGCGATCCTGCAGAATGTGCCGACCTGGCAATGTTCCAAGCCGGACGATTTCGCCTATGTGATGGACCATCTCCCCGAGCTGGTTGTGAAGGAAGTTCACGGCTCGGGCGGTTATGGGATGCTGATCGGCCCCAAGGCCAGCGCGAGCGAGATCGAGGCTTATGCTGGGCGCATCCGCGCCAATCCCTCCGAGTTCATTGCGCAGCCGACGCTCGACCTTTCGGCCGCGCCCACACTCGGGCCGGTCGGGCTGGTACAGCGCCATGTCGATTTCCGGCCCTTCTGCCTTGTCGGCAAGGAGATCAGGCTGGTGCCTGGAGGCTTGACGCGGGTTGCGCTGGCGGAAGGGTCGCTGGTGGTGAATTCAAGCCAGGGCGGCGGCGTCAAAGACACGTGGGTGCTCCGGTGAGGGGGGCTGCGATGAGAGAGGCGGCCATGATGCGCGAGGCCGTTTGCGACATGCAGGTCCAACCAAAGGGAGGCCGCCCATGCTGAGCCGGACCGCCGAAAATCTGTTCTGGATGGCCCGCTATATGGAGCGCGCCGAAGCCACTGCGCGATTGCTCACCATGGGGCAGCGGATGACCATCCTCCCCGGCGCGACGATGCGCGACGAGTGGCGCTCGGTCGTGCAGGTCACCGAGTGCGAGGATGTGTTCGGCAAGGATGCCATTATCCGCGAGAGCGACATCGTCGAACATCTCATCCTGAATGCCGATAACCCGGCCTCCATCCGCGCCTGTCTCGCGCGGGCACGGCAGAACGGCAAGTCGGTGCGCACCGCGCTTACCCAGGAGATGTGGGAAGCGCTCAACGAGGGCTGGCGCAAACTGGAAACCTATGGCGTCAACGATGCGCGCCGTGAATTCGCCGAGATCATCGATTGGGTGAAGACCCGCGCGATGATCTTCCGGGGCGCCACCGAGAGCGGCCAGTTGCGCAACGAGGGGCATGATTTCCTGCGGGTCGGTGGCGCGCTGGAGCGGGCGCAGATGACGTTGCGGCTGCTGGACGTCAAATATTACGTCCTGCTGCCGGAGACCGAAGTGGTCGGCGGTCACCGCGACCATTATCAATGGACTTCGGTGCTGCACGCTCTGTCGGGCAGCCGCGCCTATCACCATGTCTATGGCGGCTCCTACACGCCGGCGCAGATCACGGACTTCTTGATGCTGAACCGCCAGTTTCCGCGCAGCACGCTCTATTGCTTCGACCAGATCGCCTATCGGCTGCAGCGGCTGGCCAGCTGGCATGGCCAGCGCACGCCGGCCAATTTGCGCAGCGAGGAGATGGTGGAGACGCTCGCGCAGGCCAATAGCGGAGATATTTTCCGCCGGGGCTTGCACGAAACCGTCCAGAGCAAGATTGTCCAGTGCAACATGCTTGGGCACGAAATCGCACAAGCCTATCATTTCGGCTGAGCGGGAGGCGACCGGGCCATGCGGATCACGATCCGTCACGAGACTGTCTATCGGTATGAGGAGGAGGCTGGCGGCGTGGTCATGCGCCTGCGCCTGTTGCCCGCGACCAGCAACGCGCAAACCGTCGAGCAATGGACGGTGACAGCGAACGGCCAGCCCATCGAACGCTGGATCGTCAACGGTTATGGCGATGCGGAGGCCGTGTGGCGCGCGCCCGGACGGGTCGACAGCGTCACGATCCTGTCAGAAGGGACGGTGCGGACAGTCGATTGCGCCGGTGTGCTCAAGCCTGCCGATGGGGCAGTGCGGCCCCAGCTGTTCCTGCGCGCGACGCCGCTGACCGAGATCGACGCGGCGATTGCCGATCTGGCCCAGCGCGCGCGTCGAGTGGAGGGCGTGCTCGCCAGCCTGCACGCCCTCTCCGATCTGGTGCACGAGGAGATCGAATATCGATCCGGCAGCACGAGCATGGAAACCACGGCCGCGCAGGCCTTTGCCCAGAAATCGGGGGTGTGCCAGGATCAGGCGCATGTCTTCATTGCAGCGGCGCGCAGCCTGTTGATCCCGGCCCGCTATGTGGTCGGCTATCTGCGGGACGACGAGCGGCCGGATAGCGACCATGAGCCCCATGCCTGGGCGGAAGCCTGGGTAGAGGGGCTGGGCTGGATCGGGTTCGATATTACCCTGGGCCTCTGCCCGGTGGAGGGGCATGTGCGCCTGTGCTGTGGCCTTGATGCCGCAGATGCCGCGCCGATTCGGGGCGTGATGATCGCAGGGGGCGAAACCGCATTGTCGCACGACGTGCAGATTGCCAGTCTGCCATCTGAGGATACCGCACAATCCCAGACGCAACAGTGAGTCGGGCGGGCGGCTCAATGCGGGCATGAAAAAGGGGCATAAAATGACGTATTGCGTGGCATTGCGGGTCGAGGCCGGCCTGGTGATGCTCTCTGACACGCGGACCAATGCCGGGCTCGATAACATCGGCATGTTCCGCAAGACCTTCACTTATGAGCGCCCCGGCGAGCGGGCGATTGCGTTGCTGTGTTCCGGGAGCCTCTCGGTCACGCAGGAAGTGCGCACCAAGCTCTCCCGCGCCATGAAGGATGCGGTCGACAATCCTGAGGTCGAGACCCTGCTGAACTGCGCCACCATGCACCGCGCCGCCCATCTGGTGGGCGAGGCGATGAAAGCGGTTCAGAAGGAAATGCGCGAGGGGATGAGCGGCACCAGCCCCTCACTGAGTGCCAGCATCCTGCTGTGCGGGCAGCGCAAGGGCGGCAAGCCCCGCCTGTACCTGGTCTACTCGCAAGGCAATTTCATCGAAGCGACGGCGGACACGCCCTTCTTCCAGATCGGCGAGCACAAATATGGCAAGCCGATCCTTGACCGGATGATCAAGCCGACCACGTCGCTCTCCGACGCCGCCAAGGCGGTGTGCGTCTCCATGGATTCGACGCTGCGCTCCAACCTGTCGGTGGGGATGCCGCTCGATCTGAGCATCATCCCACGCGATCAATATGAGTTCAGCGTCCGTCGCCGGATCGAAGCAGACGACCCGGAATTCTCGACCATTTCCCGGCAATGGGGAGAGGTGCTGAAGTCCGGCTTCGATTCGCTACCCTCGATGATCGGCGCGGGATCCTGAAGACTTTAGCCCCTCCTCTTCAGAGGAGGGGTTGGGGTGGTGCAGCAACGCTTCTGTTATCCACCGCGGGTGTGATGCTGGCGCATCGCCACCACCCCCGGCCCCTCCTCTAAAGAGGAGGGGAGGTTGGAAAAGCCCAACCTCGTCGCCCAAGCATTGAGTTCCGCGTCGCACACCCTAAATGCGAATGACAATCGCCACCCCGTGCTGGCGCATAAACAACCCTATCTGTCCGCGAAGGAAGACATCGACCCATGACCGCCACGCACAGTTCGCGCATGATCATTCTCGGTTCCGGGCCGGCCGGTCTTTCGGCCGCCATCTACGCCGCGCGCGCCGGCATGGCGCCGATTGTCGTGCAGGGGATGCAGCCGGGCGGTCAGCTGACCATCACCACCGATGTCGAGAATTATCCCGGCTTCCGCGAGGTCATTCAGGGCCCGTGGCTGATGGAAGAGATGCAGGCGCAGGCCGAGCATGTCGGTACGCAGATGATGTACGACCAGATCGTCGACGTCGACCTCAGCAAGCGCCCGTTCAAGCTGACTGGCGACGGCGGCACCGAATATTATGGCGACACGTTGGTCATCGCGACCGGCGCGCAGGCCAAGTGGCTGGGGCTGGAGAGCGAGCATCTGCTGCAGGGCAAGGGCGTCTCGGCCTGCGCCACGTGCGATGGCTTTTTCTATCGCGGCAAGAAGGTGGTGGTGATCGGCGGCGGCAACACCGCAGTCGAAGAAGCGCTGTACCTCACCAATCATAGCCATGATGTGACGCTGATCCACCGCCGCGACAGTCTGCGCGCGGAGAAGATCCTGCAGGATCGCCTGTTCGCCCACCCCAACATCAAGGTCGTGTGGAACAAGGCCGTCGAGCGTTTTGTCGGCGGTGGCGATCCGGAAGGTCTGGTCGGCGTCGATCTGGTCGATACCGAGACGGGCGAGAAGAGCCATATCGAGACGGACGGGGCGTTCGTCGCCATCGGCCACAAGCCGGCGACTGAGCTGTTCGAGGGCAAGCTGCCGCTCGATGAAGGCTATTTGGTTGTCGAGAAAGGCACGAGCCGCACCAGCATCCCCGGCGTGTTCGCGGCCGGGGACGTGACGGACAAGATCTACCGTCAGGCGGTGACGGCGGCCGGCATGGGCTGCATGGCGGCGCTGGACGCCGAGCGCTTCCTTGCGGAAGCCGACTTTGAATCACAGCGCGAGCATGTCCCGGCCTGATCGCGGCATCACGGTGAACTAGAATGTGAAGAGCCGGGCGACCGCGAAGGTCTGCCCGGCTTTCCTTTGTCTTGAGCCTGAGCGCGAGCCCAGACGGGTCACGTGGCGCGATTAGCGCGAGGCAACCTTGGTCAGCGGCGTCTCGTTCAGCAGGACCGCATCCTTCACGCGGAAGGATACCGGCATGCCGTTGGCGCTGCCGATCACGCGGCCCTTGGCGACGGTGAGACGGAAGGTCGAGCCGGGCGTTGCGCGGCCCTCGATCACCCGGCGGCTGTCGCCGAGTTCGGTGACGGTGTAGGTGTAGCTGACGCCTTCATGTGTGAAGGTCTTCTCAGCCTCTTTCGCGTGGCCGGGTGTGACGACGGCAAACGAAAGCAGTGCGGCGGCAAAAAAAGCATTTTTCACGAACAGTCTCCTTTGTCAGTTGCAAAAGAGCCTTGCTCGGCATCCCATGTTCTTCCGTGGCCATAGTGCTGCGCTGCACCATGGCTCACAAACGCAAAAAGCGGCGGAGCGATTGCATTTGATGCAAACCGATGACGCGGTGCAGCGCGCGGCGTGTGGCAGGCAAATGCGAAGGAGTTCGCCTGTCAGGCGGCGCGGCTGTCCAGCTTGCGGCTCAGCATGGCGGCCAGACTGCCGAACGTCTCGAAGCTGTCCATATCCACATCATCATCATCGATGACGATATCGAGCCGATCCTCAAGATCGGTCAGCAAGGTGGCGACAGCCATGGAATCCAGTTCCGGCAGCGACCCGAACAGACCCGTGTCGTCGTCGAACAGATCGACACGCTGAGGGGCGAGCCCGAGCACATCCACGAGCGATGCGCGCAACGCATCGCTGGCCGCGCGGTTGGAGGCGCCATTGCCCTCTCGATCCTGGCTGGTCTGCATCACCGGGCCCCTAACGGGTCGATATCATTTTGGAAAGCATGGCGATGCTGGGCCGGGCCGATCTTGCCCGACTGTTGCGGCCGATCCACGTTCGCAACGCGCGCGCCTATTCATGCCTTGATAGAACATGATATGGGCGGGGGATGCTACCGCCCCTCGACCATCTGACACAGCAGGGCGATCCGACTGCCATTGCTCTGGCGGGCAAGTTCGGGGCGATCGATTATGCGACGATGGAGCAGATGGTGGGGCGGCTCGCGCACTGTCTCGCCGCGCGTATGGAGGGCTCAGGTGCGTCCGCCGGCAGTCGAGTGGCGGCGTGGCTGCCCAAGGGCCTTCTGGCAGCGCTGCTGCCCCTGGCCGTGGTGCGGGCCGGGCATGTCTATGTGCCGATCAATCCGCTGCTCAAACGGGCGCAGGTTGCCCATATCGTGCGGGATGGCGGCGCGGCGATGCTGATCTCGCAGCCAGCGCGGCTAGGGACGCTGGAGCCGGGCGATATGGCCGAGGCTGTGGCGCGCGTGGAAGAGGCCGCGCTGCTCGCTGTGATTGAGGATGCGGACGCCGCGACGTTGCCGCCCGGCACGGGACGCCCCGACGATCTGGCCGAGATTCTCTATACATCGGGTTCGACCGGGAGGCCCAAGGGCGTGATGCTCAGCCACGCCAATCTGATGATCGGCGCGCGGTCAGTGGCCGGCTACCTCGGTCTCGACGCGACAGACCGTACTCTCGCGCTCCTGCCGCTCAGCTTTGATTATGGGCAGAACCAACTGCTCTCGACATGGTGGGCCGGCGGATGTGTGGTGCCGCTCGATTATCTGCTGCCGCGGGAGGTCGCGAAAGTCGCAGCCCGGCACGCCATCACGACGCTGGCCGGCGTCCCGCCGCTCTGGGTGCAATTGACCGAGATCGACTGGCCACCAGAGGCGCGCGATGCCTTGCGCCGTCTCACCAACAGCGGCGGCGCGCTCACCCGTCCGTTGATCGCCCGCTTGCGCGAGGCGTTTCCCGGTGTGGACGTGTTCGCCATGTATGGGCTGACCGAGGCGTTTCGCTCCACCTATCTCCCTCCCGACCTTCTGGATCGCCACCCTGACAGTATCGGGCAGGCGATACCGGACGCGGAAGTGCTCGTCGTGCGGGCAGATGGCACTTTGACCGACGATGATGAGCCAGGCGAACTGGTTCATAGCGGCCCGCTGGTGGCGCAAGGCTATTGGCAGGATGCAGCACGGACGGCGGAGCGATTCAAGCCGGCGCCCGCAGCGTCTGCCTATGGTGGCATGGCGGTGTGGTCCGGCGACACCGTGGTGCGAGATGGCGAGGGCTTGCTGCGCTTCGTCAGCCGGGACGACGCGATGATCAAGAGCGCCGGCAATCGCATCAGTCCCAGCGAGGTCGAGGAGGCGGCGGTGGCCGTCGCGGGGGTGGCGGAAGCCTGCGCGCTTGGTCGCGCGGATGAGCGCCTTGGCCAGGCCATCGTGCTGTTCGTGCGGGCGGAAGCGGCGTTATGCGAGGCCGATCGCGACTCGCTTGGCGAGCGTCTGTCCGCGCAGATGCGGCAGACGCTGCCCAATTTCATGCAACCGGCGGAGATCAGGATTTTGGTGCGGATGCCGCGTAACCCCAATGGCAAGATCGATCGCGTAGCGCTCGCCGCGCTTGCCGGGGAGGGCGGGGCATGACGCCCCTCAAGCCCAAGCCGATGGGGCCGATCCCGCCTGGCTATGAGAGCGAGGCGGGCATGCTGCTGGTCGGCGGACAGGGCGTGGCTGCGCTGATCGATCAGATCGGGGAGACGCCGGCCTTTCTCTATGACGCCGGCAAGCTCCGCCAGCGCGTAGCGGCCCTGCGGGTGGCCATGCCGGCTGGGGTCGATCTCCATTATGCGATGAAGGCCAATCCCTTCGCGCCGCTTCTCGCACTCATGGGGGAGCTGGTGGACGGGTTCGACATTGCCTCCGCCGGAGAACTGGAAATGGCGCGGGCAGCCGGGGTGGACGGCAGCCGGATCAGCTTTGCCGGACCGGGCAAGACCGACCGGGAACTGGACGACGCCCTTGCGGCGGGCGTGACGATCAACCTGGAGTCGGAAGGCGAAGCCGAGCGCGCACTCACGCTGGCTGCACGCGCCAATGTCCGGCCCCGGCTCGCGGTGCGCGTCAATCCCGATTTCGAACTGAAGGGCTCGGGCATGCGGATGGGGGGCGGCGCGCGGCCCTTCGGCGTGGATGCCGATCGTGCGGCCGCACTGACCCGCCACCTGATCGCCGCAGGAGCGGAATGGCGCGGCTGGCATGTCTTTGCCGGCTCGCAGTCGCTGGATGCGCAGGCCATCGTCGCGGCCCAGTCGGCCACGATGGATCTCGTCGCGCGCCTTTCCGATGAGGTGGGGGCAAGCCCGCCGCTGGTCAATCTCGGTGGCGGCTTCGGGGTGCCCTATTTCCCCGGTGACGTGCCGCTCGACCTCTCCATCATCGGCGACGGGCTGAGCCGTCTGCTGGCCGACCGTCCCGCCATCCTGCGCGAGAGCCGATTCGCGCTGGAACTGGGGCGCTTTCTGGTGGCGGAGGCCGGCATCTATCTCAGTCGCGTGATCGACGTGAAGCAAAGCCGCGGCGAGACTTTCGTCGTGGTGGATGGCGGCCTGCACCATCAGCTCGCGGCCAGCGGCAATTTCGGCACCGTGGTCCGCCGCAATTACCCGATTGCGCTGGCCAACCGCTTCGATGAGCCGCCAGCGAGCGAGCCGGTCCATGTGGTCGGTTGCCTCTGCACGCCGCTGGATCGGCTCGGCGATGCCGTGATGCTCCCGCCTGTCGCGGTCGGCGATCTCGTCGCGCTGTTCATGGCCGGCGCTTATGGCGCGAGTGCGAGTCCGGCGGCCTTCCTGGGTCATGCTCCTGCAGCTGAGTTGCTGGTCGAAGAGGATTGATACGCGTCAGGCGGCTGATGCCTGATCGGGCGCAATCCCAATCCCACTCAGGCCCTGCGACTCCAGATAGGCCGGATAGAGCATCTGCTCTTCCCTCTGGATGCGGTCGACCAAAGCCTCCAGCGCGGGCCGGAGGGCGGCGCGAAACGCCTCGGGTTCCTGGAAAATCCGACAGTCCGGCCACGCCTTCATCAGATCGGCCCATAGATCCCCCAGATGGCCGGTCTCCGCATGATATTGCGAGGCGAGCGTGGCGATCCTGCCGTTGCCGCTGGCGCGCAGGGCTGGATAGACGTGCTTATCCTCCTTGGCCAGATGGCGGATCAAGATGCGGTTCAACTTGCTGCGCACCGCGATCAGTTCGCCCACCTCCGCGCCGGATCGCTGCGCCGCCGGGCTCGTAACTTGGTGGCACAGCTCGAGCAGCGCCATATGTTCAGCCTGAAGATACCCCAATTCCATGTCTTAGCCTGCCTCGCGACACCGCTCGCATGTCCATCTGAGCATCCAGTCTGCGCCCGGGAGCTTTAACAATGTGTTGTCAGGCGGTTAGGGAATAGTCCGCCGCAATGAAATAAAGGCCGTCCGGCGGTGCATTATGCCCCAGCGCCGCGCGATTGCGCGCGTCCAGCGCCGCCTTGAGGTCGTCGGGTGACCATGTGCCCGTGCCGACCAAGGCAAGGCAGCCCACCATCGAGCGGACCTGATGATGAAGGAAGCTGCGGGCCTTGGCGTGAACGGTGATGCGCTCGCCGATGCGCACGACATCAAGGCGGGCGAGGGTGCGGTGGGGGCTGTCCGCCTGACATTGCGCGGAGCGGAAGGTAGTAAAATCATGTCGGCCGACCAGTGCCTGCGCGGCCTCGTGCATCCGCTCGGCGTCCAGCACCTGCGGCACACGCCAGACAAGGCCGCTCTCGAAGGTGAGCGGCGCGCGGCGGTTAAGGATGCGATACTCATAGGCGCGCGCGACGCAGGAGAAGCGGGCGTGCCAATCCTCCGGCACGATTTCGCAGGTCAGAATGGCGATCGGCTCGGGCCGCAGATGGGCATTGAGCGCTTCCATCAGGCGAAAAGGCGTGATCGCCTTGTCCAGATCGACATGCGCTCGCATGCCGAGGGCATGAACACCCGCGTCGGTGCGCCCGGCGCAATGGACGATCGGCGCGCCGCCGGCGATGCGGCCCAACGCCTCCTCGATGCATTGCTGCACGCTCGGGCCATGGGCCTGGCGCTGCCAGCCCATATAGGGTCGCCCGTCATATTCGACCGTGAAAGCGAAGCGGGTCATTCCAAGAGGGTGCCGGCCGGAATGGCAGTGCCGCGCAGCAGATCGGCGGTGGCCATGGCGCCCTTGCCGGCGCGCTGGATGAGGGTGGGGCGCAGCGAGCCCTGCTCGCCGCACCCGATCAGCAGACCCTCGTCGAGCACGGTTCCCGCGGGGCCGGGCTGAGAATCGACTGAGGCAGCCAGAACCTTGTAGCGCTCGCCTTTGTGCGCGAACCATGCGCCCGGCGCGGGATTGAAGGCGCGAACGTGCCGTTCGACCGCGACTGGCCCGGCGGTGAAATCGAGGTGGCTCTCCGCCTTGTCGATCTTGGCCGCATAGGTCACCCCATCCTCGGGTTGGACGATCGGCGGATAGGCCCCGATCTGATCGAGCACCTGGACCATCAACGCGGCGCCGGCATGCGCCAGCTCCTCGGTCAGCGCGCCGGCGGTCTTCTCGTCCACGGGCGTGCTGACCTTTGCCAGCATCGGCCCGGTATCGAGACCCTTGGCCATCGCCATGATGGTGACGCCGGTGCGCTCATCGCCGGCGAGGATGGCACGCTGGATCGGTGCCGCGCCGCGCCAGCGGGGGAGCAAAGAGGCGTGGACGTTGAGGCTGCCGAGCCGTGGGGCGTGGAGAACCGGGATCGGCAGGATCAGCCCGTAGGCGGCGACCACGGCGACGTCCGCCTCGAAAGCGTCGAAGACGTCCTGTTCCGCCGCGTCATTCAGGGAGAGGGGCGTTCGCACCGGCAGGCCCAGCGCCTCCGCTCTGGCTTGCACCGGGCTCGGGCGAGGCGCCTTGCCGCGACCTGCCGGACGTGGTGGCTGCGTATACACCGCCACCACGGAATGGCCGGCCGCGGTCAGCGCATCGAGCGTCGGCACCGCGAAATCCGGCGTTCCCATGAAGACGATCCGCAAAGGCTCTTTCATGCGGCCCTCTGAAACGCTTGTATCATCGCAGCGCAAGCCCTTATTTGGCAGTCATGTCCTCGCCAGAGATCGACGCGCTCACGCAGGCGCTTGCCCGGCTGCCCGGCCTTGGCCCCCGTTCGGCGCGGCGGGCGGTGCTACACCTGCTGCAGCGGCGCGATGCGGCGATGGTGCCGCTGCTGCGCGCGCTGGAAAGCGTGAGCGAGCGGATGGTGCATTGTTCGGTCTGCGGCAATGTCGATACCATCGATCCCTGCGCCATTTGCGCCGATCCCCGCCGCGATGCCCGCGCTTTGTGCGTGGTGGAGGATGTGGCGGATCTCTGGGCGCTGGAAAAGTCGCGCCTGTTCCCGGGACGGTTCCATGTGCTGGGCGGGCGGCTCTCCGCGCTGGATGGCGTGCGGCCCGAAGACCTTTCGATCGCCAGCCTTGTCCAACGCGTCGCCGATGGCGGCATCGATGAAGTCGTGCTGGCGATGAACGCCACGCTGGAGGGGCAGACGACGGCCCATTACATCGCGGAGCGGCTGGAGGCCTATCCGGTGCGGCTGACACAACTGGCTCATGGCGTGCCCGTCGGGGGCGAACTCGATTATCTTGATGAGGGCACGCTGGCGCAGGCGCTGCGGGCGCGGCGGCCGATTGGTTGAGGGGCGGATACGCGGGCAGATCCTGCCGCGTTCGATCAGCCTGATCGGAACAAAGCGTTAACAACGGCTTGATCTCGCGCCTTGGCTTTCATATCTGGACAGCATGGCCATTAGACCGATCCTTGAGACCCCGGACCCGATTCTGCGGACGATTTCGACGCCCGTCGAGGCGATCGACAATGATTTGCAGACGCTGATCGATGACATGTTCGACACGATGTATGATGCGCCGGGCATCGGGCTGGCGGCCATCCAGGTCGGCGTGCCCAAGCGGGTGCTGGTGATCGATCTGCAGGAGCCCGAGTCCGACGCGGAAGACGCGCCGCCGGTCAAGAATCCGCTGGTGTTCATCAATCCGCAGATTCTCGACGGGTCTCCGGAAAGCTCGGTCTATAATGAGGGCTGCCTCTCCGTGCCGGACCAATATGCCGAGGTCGAGCGGCCAGCGCGCATCCGCGCCAGCTGGATGGATCGGCAGGGCCGGATTCATGAGGAAGAGCTAGAAGGTCTGCTCGCGACCTGCCTGCAGCACGAGATGGACCATCTCGAAGGCATTCTCTTTATCGACCATTTGTCGCGGCTCAAGCGGGACATGCTGCTCAAGAAGCTCGCCAAGACCCGCAAAGCGGCCTGAGCTTCCGCGCCGATTGCTGCGCGGCTTAGTTTTCTAATTTGATCGGCAAGAAAAAAGGGGCGCTTCGGGCGCCCCTTTTTCTAATCCATGAATAAGCCAGCTGAGGCTCAGCGCTTGTCCATCGGGACATAATCGCGCTGCGTCGGGCCGGTGTAGAGCTGACGGGGACGGCCGATTTTCTGCTCTGGGTCCGAGATCATCTCGTTCCACTGCGCGACCCAGCCGACGGTGCGGGCGAGGGCGAAGAGCACCGTGAACATGTCCGTCGGGAAGCCGATCGCCGACAGGATCACGCCCGAGTAGAAGTCCACATTCGGGTAGAGCTTCTTCTCGATGAAATATTCGTCGTGCAGCGCGATCTGCTCCAGCTCGCGGGCGACGTCGAAGATGGGGTCGCTGACGCCCAGCTTGTCCAGCACTTCCTTGGCGGTCGCCTGCATCACCTTAGCGCGGGGGTCGTAATTCTTGTACACCCGGTGGCCGAAGCCCATCAGGCGGAACGGATCGTCCTTGTTCTTGGCGCGGGCGATGTAGGACGGGATGCGATCCACGGTGCCGATCTCGCGGAGCATGTTGAGCGCCGCTTCGTTGGCGCCGCCATGCGCCGGGCCCCATAGGCAGGCGATGCCCGCCGCGATGCACGCAAACGGATTGG
Organism: Sphingobium sp. B11D3B; assembly: GCF_025961735.1. Classification (NCBI taxonomy): domain Bacteria; kingdom Pseudomonadati; phylum Pseudomonadota; class Alphaproteobacteria; order Sphingomonadales; family Sphingobiaceae; genus Sphingobium; species Sphingobium sp. B11D3B. The sequence continues at coordinate 834,668 of NZ_JAOQOF010000001.1, forward strand.
CGCCCGAGGAACCGGCGAGGCGCACGGTCGAGGTGGAGGCGTTCTGCTCGTGATCGGCATGCAGGATGAAGATCTTGTCCATCGCCGCCTCGACGACGGGATCGACCACATATTCCTCGGCGGGCACCGAGAAGGTCATGCGCAGGAAGTTGCCGGTGTAGCTCAGGTCATTGCTGGGATAGACGAAGGGCTGACCGACCGAATATTTGTAGGCCATGGCGGCGAGCGTCGGCATCTTGGCGATGAGACGGTGGCTCGCGATCATCCGTTGGTGCGGATCGGTGATGTCCGTGGAATCGTGGTAGAAGGCGGACAGCGCGCCGACCACGCCGCACATGATCGCCATGGGGTGCGCATCGCGACGGAAGCCGCGGAAGAAGGTGGAGAGCTGCTCGTGCACCATCGTGTGGCGCGTGATCGTCCGCTCGAACAGCTCGAACTCGTCCTTGGAGGGGAGCGAGCCGCGCAGCAGCAGATAGGCTACTTCCATGAAGCTCGACTGCTCCGCGAGCTGATCGATGGGATAGCCGCGGTGAAGGAGCACGCCCTCATCGCCATCGATATAGGTCAGTGCCGAATCGCAGCTCGCCGTTGAGGTGAAGCCGGGATCATATGTGAACATGCCCGTCTGGGCATAGAGCTTGCGAATGTCGATGACCTTGGGGCCGACGGAACCTTCGACGACCTTACATTCGAGATCCTTGCCCTCGACGGTCATTTTGACTGTGCTGTCGCTCATTCCTTCACCCCTTATTGCTCAAATTTGTGGTCCGGACCCGGAAGCCTGAAGGAGTCCGGCCTGATCCTGCAGGCGGCCCAAGGTTTCGTCCCGACCAAGATGGAGTAGCACGTCGAAGATACCGGGCGACGTCGTCCGTCCCGTTAAAGCAACGCGCAGTGGCTGTGCAATCTTTCCAAGGCCAAGGCCTGCCTCTTCCGCGATCGCGCGGATGGCCGCCTCAAGCGACTCAAGCGACCAGTCGGGCAGCGCCCGCAGCTGTTCGACCACGGTGCCGAGCAGCACTCGTGCATTCTCGTCGAGCAGCTTGGCGGCAGCCTCCTCGACCGCGAGCGGCCGTTTGGCAAACAGGAACGCGGCGCCGTCGGTCAGCTCCAGCAGCGTCTTGGCGCGGGGCTTGAGCGCGGGCATGATCGCCGCAAGCTGGTGCAGCCGGGCCTGGGCCGCGGCATCGTCGTCCAGCGGATCCATCCGCTCGGCGACGAGCAGAGCGAGGCGACCGTCATCGGCCTCGCGAATGTAGTGGCCGTTCAGATTTTCGAGCTTCTTGAGGTCGAATCGAGACGGCGAGCGACCCACGCCCGGCAGATCGAACCATTCGACGGCCTGCTCGCGGCTGATGATCTCATCATCGCCATGGCCCCAGCCGAGTCGCAGCAGATAGTTATTCACGGCCTCCGGCAGCATGCCGAGCTCGTCGCGATAGGCATCGACGCCCATGGCGCCATGCCGCTTGGAGAGCTTGGCGCCATCCTGCCCGTGAATCAGCGGGATGTGCGCATAGACCGGCTCGGGCCAGCCCATCGCGCGGATGATGCCGAGCTGGCGGAAGGCGTTGTTGAGATGGTCATCGCCACGGATCACATGGGTGACGCCCATGTCATGATCGTCCACGACGACGGCGAGCATATAGGTTGGCGTGCCGTCCGAGCGGAGCAGGATCATGTCGTCCAGCTCGGCATTCTGCACGACCACACGGCCCTGCACGGCATCTTCGATGACGGTTTCGCCCTCGCGGGCCGCCTTCAGGCGAATGACATAGGGGGCATCGCCGCCTTCGGAGGGATCACGGTCGCGCCAGCGCCCGTCGTAGCGCATCGGCTGACGCGCGGCGCGTTGCTGCTCGCGTAGGGCTGCCAGCTCTTCGGGAGTCGCGAAGCATTTATAGGCATGGCCGGCGTCGAGCAGGGCGTTGGCGACCTCGGCATGGCGTGCCGCACGCGCGAACTGGAAGACCGGTTCGTCATCGCCTGCAAGGCCCAGCCAGCTCAAGCCGTCGAAGATCGCCTCGATCGCGGATTCGGTCGAGCGGGCGCGGTCGGTATCCTCGACGCGCAGCAGGAACTTGCCGCCATGGTGACGGGCGAAAAGATAGTTGAACAGCGCCGTGCGTGCGCCGCCAATGTGGAGATATCCCGTAGGCGAGGGGGCAAAGCGGGTGACGACCGTGCCTGTTTGTTTCCGTCCTTCTGCCACGCTATGCCTGCTTTTCCCTTATGTCGCGGGTGGGTTTCCTAGTGAACGAGAATGCCCCTAGCACGCCTTTTCCGGCTCGACAAATACCGTTGTTGCGCCGCAGCAGTGTCTGGTTGGGACGGCTTCATGCGCGAGCGGAATCGGTGCTGGAGGCTGAGCGGGCGCAACTCCCACTGTGGGTGCCGATCCTGCTGGGCGCCGGGATTATCGCGTGGTTCACCCTGCCTGCGCCACCGCAGTGGATGGCGTGGATCGCCTTCTGGCTGGGCGTCGCCGCCGCGTTTGGCGCCGTGGGGCGCGGAGGACGCTTGCCCGCTGCGCTCGCCGTTGGCGCGGTGCTGCTGGCGGCGGGCTGTCTGCTGATCTGGGCCAAAGCGCTTCTTGTTGCGCAGCCGCCACTTGCGCGCGCCGCGGTGGTGGAAATGGAGGCTCGAGTCCTCTCGGCAACGCCCTTGGCTGCCCGGGGACTGGTGCGGCTGGAGGTCGCGCCGCTGTCGCGGCCCGATCTGCCGACGCGGGTCCGCATCAACGCGGCGCCCGATCAGATGGCAGAGGAGATTGCCGCAGGGGACCGCATTGCCGTCCGAGCGCGGCTAATGCCGCCTGCACCGGCTGCCCTGCCGGGCGCTTATGATTTTGCGCGGACGGCCTATTTTTCCGGCCTCGGCGCTACCGGGCGGGCACTCGACAAAGTGCAGCGCCTCGATGCGGCACCCCCTGGCGGGGATGCGCGCGCGACTCTCGCCCACCACATCGCCGCGCGGTTGCCGGGGCCGGAAGGGACGATCGCGATCACGCTCGCCACGGGCAATCAGAACTGGATCAGTGAGGCGGATGCGGACGCGATGCGGCGCAGCGGGCTTGCCCATCTGCTCTCGATCAGTGGCTTGCACGTCTCCGCGCTGATCGGCGGCGTGATTCTCATCATGGTTAGTCTGCTTGCGCTTTCGCCGACCCTTGCGCTGCGCTGGCCGGTGCTGATGATCGCCGCCTGCGTGGGCGGCGCGGCGGGCATCGGCTACACTGTGTTCACCGGGGCGCAGGTGCCGACGATCCGCTCGTGCATTGCCGCTCTGCTGGTAATCGCCGGCATGGCTCTGGGCCGTGAGGCCATCGGGCTGCGCTTGATTGCGACCGGCGCGCTGATCGTGATGATCTTTTGGCCCGAGGCTGTCATCGGCCCCAGCTTCCAGATGAGCTTCGTCGCCGTGACCGCGATTGTGGCGCTTTACGAATATCCCCCCGCACGGCGGCTGTTCGAGCGACGCGACGAGGGGCGGATAAAGCGCTGGACCCGCAGCCTCGGCGCCTTGCTGGCGACAGGTTTGCTGGTGGAGCTGGTGCTGACGCCGATTGCCTTCGCTCATTTTCATCGCTCGGGCCTGCTTGGCGCTGCGGCCAATATGATCGCCATTCCGCTCACAAGTTTTGTGGTAATGCCCGCCGAGGTCCTCGCGCTGGTGCTCGACGCTGTGGGGCTGGGGGCGCCGGTCTGGTGGGTGGTCGGTGTGGCGCTCAAGTTCCTGCTGTGGATTGCGCATACTGTCGCCAGTCAGCCCTTTGCGACGCTATCGCTGCCCGTCTCCAGCGGACTGGCCTTTGCGCTCGCCATGATCGGCCTCTTGTGGCTGATGCTCTGGCACACGGCGCTGCGTTGGTGGGGCCTGCCTCTGGCGGCGCTCGGCTTTTTCCTGACATTTCTAGCGCCGTCCGCCGATGTGCTGGTCACCGCCGATGGTCATCATGTGGCGGTGCGCCTGGGCGATGGGCGCATGGCGTTGTTGCGGGACCGAAGCGGGGATTATGTTCGTACGACTTTGGCCGAGGCCGGCGCCTATGACGGTGAGTTTGCGTCCCTGACGCAGGCGCCGGACACGCGATGCACGCGGGACATGTGCGCGATGACCTTGACGGGCCGTACCGGCCAGCCGCCGGTTCACCTGCTGATCAGTCGCTCGCGCCTGCTCGTTCCCTATCCCGAACTGGTGGCCGCCTGCGCACAGGCTGATCTTGTGATCGCTGACCGGCGCCTGCCGCCGGGATGTGTGCCGCGCTGGGCAAAGCTGGATCGGCCTGCGCTGAATGCCATGGGCGGTGCACTGATCCTGCTCGACAGTCGGGAGATCGTGCCGGGCCACGACCCGCGCAGCCGCCATCCCTGGATCGCGGGCACCGGCTCGCGCTAGAGCCGGCGCCCCATATCGCCCGTCTCAGTTATAGCGTCGCAGGAGCCCCGCGAGCCGGCCCTGAATGCGCACCTGCCGCGCCTCATAGGTTTGGGGCTCATGGTCGCGATTGGCAGGATCGAGCCGCACCTTGCGGCCGTCATGATGGAAATATTTGAGCGTCGCTTCATTCTCGTCGATGAGGGCAACGACGATCTGGCCGTCGCGCGCCGTCTCGGTCCGCTGGATCAGCGCGAAGTCACCGTCAAAAATCCCTGCTTCGATCATCGAGTCACCGGAGACTTCTAGCGCGTAATGATCGCCGGCGCCCAGCAACGCGGCCGGGACCGGCAACATGGTGTCGCTCTCCATCGCCTCGATGGGAAGACCGGCGGCGATGCGCCCATGCAGCGGAATTTCGATCACGTCATTGGCGGCGATGGGGATCGTCCGCGCCGGCGCGGTGGGCGCCTTGCGCAGCGGGGTCACGCTGGTGGCCGCCGCCGGCTCTTCCGTCCGCTCCGCCACGGGCATACCATCCGGCAGTTTGAGGATTTCGAGCGCCCGCGCGCGATTGGGCAGCCTGCGGATGAAGCCGCGCTCTTCCAGCGCGCTGATCAGCCGATGGATACCGGACTTCGACTTGAGGTCCAGCGCTTCCTTCATCTCCTCGAAACTGGGCGAGACGCCACCCTGATCGAGATGATGCTTGATGTAGCTGAGCAGTTGCTGTTGCTTGGCGGTCAACATGAGTGGTTCCCCAATATGGAACGGACGGAGAACGTTTAGGAAACGAATCGAGGCACGTCAACACGGATCGGCCAAATATCTCACGTTTTGTTGGGCTGCGTGTAGCCCCACGCACGGGCGAGCGATCAGGTCAGGATGTGCTGATCGGGCGCGATGGGTGCGGGGAGGTCGGTCGCGCCGAGGCGGGCGAGCATTTCGCGTTCGATCGTCCGTGTCATCGCATCGAGCGGCAAATCGTTGGGATCATAGCCGAACGGGTCTTCCAGCTGATCGCCCAAGGCGTCCAGTCCGAAGAAGGTATAGCTCGCCACCAGCACCGGAATGAGGGCCCACCAGCCCAGCGAGCCCGCCAATGCGAAGGGCAGCAATAGGCAGAAGACGTAGGTCGTGCGGTGGAGAATGAGCGAATAGGTGAACGGCACCGGCGTGCTGGCGATCCGCTCGCAGGCCGCCTGCACATCGCTGAGCGCCTTGAGTTGGCCCTCGATGAGCGAATGATGGATCGGGTTGATCTTTTCATCTGCGGACATGCGCAAGCAGTGCGCGCCCATCTCGTAAAGTACGGTGTCGGTCGGGTTCGGGGAGGTGCGCCATGGCCCATCCTTTACCCACCGGCCGATCGCGGCCGCCTCGTCGTGCTGGCGCAGGCGGGCGGCGAGGCCGTTGGTGAAGCCGCAGATGCCGCGGAGCAGCGGGGTGCGTTCCTCCTCAGGCAGCGAGGAGGTGAGTCGCGCGAAGGAGCGGCTCGCGATGATCAGCGCGCCCCATTGCTTGCGACCCTCCCACCAGCGATCATAGCAGGCACTGTTGCGGAAGCTCATGAAGATGGAGAGCGACAGGCCGATCAGCGCGAACGGAATGCCGCTGATCTGCGCGAACAGCCCCGGCCAGGCGCGGGCCGCGAGAATGGCCGCGACACTGGCCACGGCGATGCCCGCCAGCCGATGCTGGATATGCGGCATGATCGTGCCGCGGTAGGCGAACAGCACTTCGAGCAAGCCAAGGCGGTTGCGAACGATCAAGGGCGGACATCTCCTGCCAGGGCACGCGGCCACCGGACATGGGCCGGGCACCGGGCGCGCTCGCCATGCGGAGGATGCGCGCGCAGATCAAGGATTAAGTGGCCGCAAGGGGAAGCGCGCAATGGGCGCTGAGGGAACCGGCGGAGATAAGAGCGGTTCAGCTCGAGAGACGATCACCACAAGAGGACCGTGCCATGCCCCTCAAGCTCGAAGGTTCCTGTCGATGCGGCGCCGTGCGCTTGTCCGTCGACAGCCACGCGCCGGTGCCATTCCTGCGCTGTTATTGCTCGATCTGCCGCAAGACCGCCGGCGGTGGCGGCTATGCCATCAATCTCCACGCCGACAAGCGCACGCTCAAGGTGCAAGGCGAGACCGCCATCTATCACGCTACGCTGGACGATGGTGAAGGCAGCTGCCAGGTCAGCACCGGCGAGCGGCACTTCTGCCCGTCCTGCGCGAGCGCGCTCTGGGTGTTCAGCCCGGAGTATCCTGACCTGCTCCACCCTTTCGCTTCCGCGATCGACAGCGATTTGCCCAAGGCGCCGTCGCTCGTGCACATGATGCTCGGATCAAAGGCGAATTGGGTCGAACCGCAGATCGGGCGGAACGACCAGTGCTTCGACGGCTATCCAGACGAGGGGCTGGAAGACTGGCACCGGGCGCATGGGCTATGGATTGAGTAGGACGGTTCGGGCGGGACGCTTCCAGGGGCGGCCGTGAAGTGGGTTGGTGGCAAGAACGTCAGCTATCATCGGCAATCTTAAAACCTGCCTGTCCAGATACCATGTCATTGCAGTCAATATTGAATCCCTTATTTGACGTTAAATGCACTCTGCACCTCGCCCTCTTAAGCCTGAAGAGCGGGCGTTGGTTGCCTACCTTTGGGAGGTGAACGAGTGCAGTAACGCCCTGCCGCCTGAGCTTCTCGTTGAGGAGATGGATGATGGCGGGATGGGAGGCCTGTCATTTGTATCGCAAAAGCTCGAACGCACATATGGAGGCGAGGCTGGCTCTTGCGGCTTTTACGACGAAGATGGGATGCAAGTTAGGGTTGGGTTGATTCTGGACCAAGACGGGGATCTGTACGAACTTGATCTTTGGAAGGTTGATTTCAGCCCACTTATCAAAATCCCTGAGCCTTGTTCATTCTTCGACAAACGCGCTCCGGCTTGAGCGGCCGCTTCCCACGCTAGAACATGTCGTTCACCGATCCTTCGTCACCGCTTCAAAGCGGCTACGGCTGTGGTCCGACGTTGGTGTTGAACACGGACTGATCAGGCGCGACGCCATTGTCGGAATTCCCTCCGTTCGTCCTGAGTCGCTGCTGAGCTTGTCGAAGCGGCGTATCGAAGGACCGGCCCGTGCACTGGGATGCTTCGATACGGCTCTTCGATACGCGCCTGCGGCGCTCCTCAGACCCTACTCAGCACGAGCGGTAAAGGTAAGAAGGCCGATTTCCATAGCTTGTTCGCAGGCGGGGAGCTGTTATCGACAGCAGCCATGATGGCTCCTCAGTGTCGAGGAAAGCTGACAATCCGGATTCTCTGCTTCGACCCTACGGCGTCGTGCCAACACATACCCACATCGCGCGCTGTCGCGGTAATCCACCCCTCAACCAATACTCTTCGCCAACCCCTGGCTCAGCTTGAGCGCCCCATTCAACCGTGCCCTGGGATCACCCCAGGCGCGCTGGATCACCAGCTTGCTGTCGGGCCGCAGCTTGGCGATGGCGCCGAGCTTCTGGACGTAGCCGATCAGGCCCGGAAGATTGCGGCACTGGTCGTTCTGGAAGCTCACCAGCGCGCCACGTGGGCCGATGTCGATCTTGGCGATGCCCGCCTTGCGGCAATTGAGCTTCACGTCGATCAGCGTCAGCAGATTCTGGGTGGGGTCCGGTAGCGGGCCGAAGCGGTCGATCAGCTCGGCGGCGAAGGCCTCAATGGCGCCCTTGTCCTCCAGCTCGTTGATGCGGCGATAGAGGCCCATGCGCAGGTCGAGATCCGGCACATAATCCTCCGGGATCATGATCGGCGCCTCGACATTGATCTGCGGCGAGGACTTGTCCGGCGCCGGGGCGAGCGCGGCACCGCCGGCCTTGGCTTCCATGATCGCCTCTTCCAGCATCGACTGGTAAAGCTCGAAGCCGACTTCCTTGATGTGGCCGCTCTGCTCGTCACCGACGAGATTGCCGGCGCCGCGAATGTCGAGATCATGGCTCGCAAGCTGGAATCCTGCGCCCAGCGTATCGAGATCGGACAGGACTTTCAGTCGCTTTTCTGCCGTCTCCGTCGTCAGCCGGTCGGCCGGAGTCGTCATATAGGCATAGGCGCGCGTCTTCGAGCGGCCGACCCGGCCCCGCAACTGGTAGAGCTGGGCGAGGCCGAAACGGTCGGCGCGGTGGATGATGATGGTGTTGGCACTCGGGATATCGAGGCCGGATTCGACGATGGTCGTCGAGAGCAGCACATCATATTTGCGCTCGTAGAAGGCGGACATGCGCTCCTCGACCTCGCTGGCCGACATCTGGCCATGCGCGGAAATGGCGCGCACTTCGGGCACCTTCTCGCGGAGGAAATCCTCCATGTCCGGCATGTCCGAGATGCGCGGCACGACGAAATAGGTCTGCCCGCCGCGATAATGCTCGCGCAGCAGCGCCTCGCGAAGCACCACGTCATCCCACGGCATGACATAGGTGCGCACGGCGAGGCGATCCACCGGCGGCGTCTGGATGACGGACAGCTCGCGCAATCCGCTCATCGCCATTTGCAGCGTGCGTGGGATCGGCGTGGCGGTGAGGGTGAGGACGTGGACGTCCGCCTTGAGCTGCTTGAGGCGCTCCTTGTGGACCACGCCAAAGCGCTGCTCTTCATCCACGATCACCAGCCCGAGCCGCTTGAACTCCAGCCCCTTGGTCAGCAGGGCATGGGTGCCGATGACGATGTCGATGGTGCCGTCCGCCAGGCCGTCCTTGGTCGCCTTGGTCTCGGTGGTGCCGACAAGGCGGGAGAGGCGCCCGACCTTGAGCGGGAAGCCGCGGAACCGCTCCTCGAAATTGAGGTGATGCTGGCGCGCAAGCAGGGTGGTCGGGCAGATCAACGCGACCTGCGCGCCGGCCATCGCGGCGACGAACGCGGCGCGCAGCGCGACCTCAGTCTTGCCGAAGCCCACGTCGCCGCAGACCAGCCGGTCCATCGGCTTGCCGGCGGCCAGATCGTCAAGCACATCGCTGATTGCGCGATCCTGATCCTCGGTTTCCTCATAGGGGAAGCGGTCGACGAAGGCGGGATAGCCGGCGCTTTCCGCCTCATAGGCAGGGGCAGCGCGCAAAGCGCGCTGGGCAGCAGTGGCAAGCAGCTCTCCGGCGATCTCCCGGATGCGCTCCTTCATCCGCGCCTTGCGGCGTTGCCAGGCCTCGCCGCCCAGCTTGTCCAGCGCGACCGCATCCTCGCCCGAACCGTAGCGGGAGAGCACGTCGAGATTCTCGACTGGCACGTAGAGCTTGTCGCCGCCGGCATAAGCCAGCGCCACGCAGTCATGCGGCGATTTGCCGACCGGGATCGAGGTCAGGCCCTCATAGCGCCCGATGCCATGATCGACATGGACGACGAGATCGCCGGGGGTGAGCGTGGCGAGTTCCGCCAAGAAGGCATCCGCGCTCTTGCGCCGCTTCTGGCGCCGCACCAGACGATCGCCGAGCATGTCCTGCTCGGTCAGCACCTCCAGTTCGGCATTGGCAAAGCCGTGATCGAGCGGCAGCACGGCCAGCGCGACGCGGCCCGCGGGCGCGCCGAGCGCTTCCTGCCAGCTATCGACCAGTGTGACGCCGCGCACGCCGTGGTCTTCAAGCAAGCCCTTCAGTCGCTCGCGCGCGCCGATGGAGTAGCTGGCGATGATGCGCTTGCGGCCCTTGCGCCGGCTTTGTTCCAGATGCTTGGCCACCGCCTCATAGACATTGCCGCCCTGCGCCCGCTCCGGCGCGAAGTCGCGGGCGCTGTCCACGCCGAAATCGACCACATGGGCGCTCTCGGGCTCGTGGAAGCTGGAGATGAGGTGGATCGGCAGCGCCTCGACGCTTTGCGTCCATCGATCGGCAGTCAGATAGAGCTGATCCGGCTGCAGCGGGCGATAGCTGCCCGGCGAGGCCGCTGCGGCAGTTGTGCGGTTGGCGTGATAGTCACGGATCGCCTCGAAGCGGGCCTCGGCCGCGCCAGCAGTGCCGGCCTCGCGAATCCACAGCGTGCCCTCCGGCAGATGTTCGGTGAGCGGGACGAGCCGGTCCTCGAACAGTGGCAGCCAATGCTCCATGCCGGCCAGCCGCCGCCCGTCGCTCACCGCCTGATACAGCGGGTCACCCGTGGCGGTCGCGCCGAACATCTCGCGGTAGCGACTGCGGAAGCGCTTGATGCTCTCCTCATCGAGCAGCGCTTCGGAGGCGGGCAGGAGCATGAAGCCATCGACCGCACCGGTGGTGCGCTGCGTCGCGGGATCGAACCGGCGCAGCGTCTCGATCTCGTCGCCGAAGAAATCGAGCCGCAGCGGGCCGGGTTCGCCCGAGGGATAGAGGTCGACGATGCCGCCGCGCACGGCATATTCGCCGGCATCATGCACCGTATCGGTGCGGACATAGCCGTTAGACTGGAGCAGGCTGACCAACCGGTCGATGGCAATCCGCTCGTTCGGAGCCAGGCGCGCGACCATCTGGCGGATGCGGAAGGGTGTCAGTGTCTTCTGCGTGACCGCGTTGACGGTGGTGATGACCAGCTGCGGACCCTTGGGCTTGCCCTGCAGGGCGTGCAGGCCCGCCAGCCGCTCGGACGCGGCGCGCAGCGAAGGGGAAGCGCGGTCGTAAGGCAGGCAATCCCAGGCCGGGATGCTCACCACCTCCAGCTCTGGCGCGAAATAATGCACGGTCTGCGCTATCGCGTCCGCCATCTGGCCGTCGGCGGCGATGAAGCAGGCGCGCTCCTTCGCCGCGCGGGCGAGGTCCGCCAGCAGAACCGGTAGGAACCCTGCAGGCACGCCGGACAGGGTGAGCGGCGCCTTGGCCGAGAGGATGCGGGATATGTCGGTCATTAGTGTGTTCGACTCTGCCTTCCGTTCGTGTCGAGCCCTTCGACTGCCCGCAGGGCGGGCGCTCAGGATAAACTTCAGCCAGAGGCTGAAGTCGAGACACGGGTAGCGCTTTGGGATTGGCGTTGGCCCGCTGGTTCTCGACTACGCTCGAACCGAACGGAGGTTGGGAGGGTCAAGAAAGGGGAGGGATCACTTCGCAATCGGGACATAATCAAGCCTGCGCATCGCTTCCATCATCGCGCCTTCGTAATGCGCGGGGCAGGGAAGAGTGCCGATGGCCCAAGCCATGATGTCGACATCCTCTTCCTCGAGCAGCGCCTCGAACAGATCGGCTTGTTCCTGCGTGAAGCTCGCGGCGTGGGCATCGAAGAAGCCGCCGATCATGAGATCCGCTTCCTTCGTGCCGCGGTGCCAGGCGCGGAATTTGAGGCGGCGCAGGCGGGTCTCGTCGATCATGTCCGGTCCTTTTCGCGCGGCGCTCGGGTGCGCGTTTTGTCATGATTGGCCGGCGGGCACTTTTCCGGCCCTCCAGCTTCGACTAGGGCAGATAGCGATGCGGCCCGACATTCTCAATCCGCTGTTCACGGAAAGCACGGCGCTCAAGGGCGTGGGAAGCGCTTCGGCCAAGCCGCTGGAGCGCCTGGGCCTCACGCGCGTGGTCGATCTCGCCTTCCATCTGCCGGTGAGCTGGATCGAGCGGCAGCGCGTCCGGCGGCTCGCGGAAGCCGAGACGGGGCGGATGGTCGCGCTGGTGCTGACCGCGCAAGAGTATCGCGCGTCCGGCACCGCACGGGCGCCGTTCCGGATCCGCGCCGTGGATATGGCCGGCGATCCGGTGAGTATCGTCTATTTCGGCAAGAACAGCGGATGGTCCCGCAAGCTTTTCCCGCTCGGCGAGCCGCGTTTCGTCTCTGGTCGGCTCGATCAGTTCGGGGACGAGTTGCAGATCGTCCACCCCGATCATGTCGTGCCGGTCGAGGAAGCTGGACAGATTGCCGATTGCGAGCCCGTCTACGGTCTTTCGGACGGCATCACCAATGGCCGACTGCGCGATCTTGTCGCGCAATCGGTCGAGCGCGGCCCGGCTCTGGATGAGTGGATCGAACCGGGGCTGCGCGCCCACAAGGGCTGGCCGAGCTGGCAGGAAGCGCTCAAGGCCACGCACGAGACGCCCGGCGCAAAGGCCGCGCGCGAGCGGCTGGCCTATGACGAGGTGTTCGCCAGCCAGCTTGCGTTGATGCTGCTGCGCGCCTCGACCCGCCGCCGGCGCGGATTTCCGCTGGCGGGCGACGGACATTTGCGCGACGCCTTGCGCCTGCCATTTGCCCCAACCGGTGCCCAGCGCCGTGCGTCTGCCGAGATCGAGGGGGACATGGCGCAGGCGGTGCCGATGCTCCGGCTGCTGCAGGGCGATGTCGGCTCGGGCAAGACGCTGGTTGCCTTGATGGCTCTGCTCAATGCAGTGGAGGCCGGTGCGCAGGCGACCTTTCTGGCGCCGACGGAAATTCTCGCACGCCAGCATTATGCCAGCCTCCAGACAATGCTGGCCGGCCTGCCGGTGAACGTCGCGATCCTCACCGGGCGGGACAAGGGCAAGGCGCGCGAATCGACGCTGATGGGGCTGGCCGATGGCAGCATCCATATCCTCGTGGGCACCCATGCGATTTTCCAGGAGGCCGTGACCTATCGCAATCTCGGCCTCGCGGTTATCGATGAGCAGCATCGCTTCGGCGTGTCGCAGCGGTTGATGCTGACCGCCAAGGCCGAGCGCACGCCGCATCTGCTGGTGATGACGGCAACCCCGATCCCCCGCACGCTCTGCCTGGCGCAATATGGCGATATGGACGTCTCAAGGCTCGATGAGATGCCGCCCGGTCGCCAGAGCATCGACACGCGGGTGATCGGCGATGATCGGCTGGAAGATATCGTCTCCGCGCTCGGCCGCCATATCGCGGCGGGGCGTCAGGCCTATTGGGTGTGCCCGCTGGTCGAGCAGAGCGAGGATGGCGACGAGGCGGCGGCGGAAGCGCGCGCTGCGATGCTCAAGGCGCGGTTCGGCGCGGATGTCGTCGGCATGGTCCACGGGCAGATGCCCGGCCCGGAGAAGGACGCGGTCATGGAGGCCTTCTCGCGCGGGCAGCTCAAGCTGCTGGTGGCGACGACGGTAATCGAGGTCGGCGTGGACGTGCCGAATGCCACGCTGATGATCGTGGAAGCGGCGGAGCGCTTCGGCCTTGCGCAATTGCACCAGTTGCGCGGGCGCGTGGGGCGGGGCGATCAGCGCAGCTTCTGCATGTTGCTGCACGGGAGTAATTTGTCGGAAACGGCGCGCTCGCGTCTCGCCCTGATGCGGGAGACCAATGATGGCTTCCGCATCGCAGAGGAAGATCTGAAATTGCGCGGGGCTGGCGAAATCCTCGGTACGCGCCAATCGGGCGAGCAGCGCTTCCGGCTGGCCAGCCCGGAACAGATCCAGTCTCTGCTGGATGCAGCGCATGACGATGCCCGGCTGCTCATGGACCGCGATGGCGGGCTGGCCTCCCCGCGCGGGCAGGCCGCGCGGCTGTGCCTTTATCTGTTCGAGCGCGATGCGGCGATCAGTCTGCTCGCCAGCGGCTGAGCGTCAGCCGTCGGTCTGTGGCCGGGTGATGCGTGCCAGAATATCGAGATAGGCCCGCGCATCGATAGGCTGGAGGAATTGCGCGCCAAAGCATCCCCGCAGGCTCCAGCGGATTTGCGCATCCTGCGTGGTGATGAGCGGCAAGCGAAGGGCGACCGGTTCGCCGCGCTCGAAGCGTGCGAAACCGCAGCGGGCTTGAAATCCCCAGACCGAAAAGTCGATCAGCTCGACCTCGATGGGGTCCGTGCCGCGCGGCCGGGATACATGGGTCTGGAAGGAGATGGCGTCGCGTGAAACGACGCGGCGCCGGCTGTGACTCAGCTCGGATCGGACAGCCCGGCTCCACGCTTCGTCGCCCATCGTTCAGGCTCCGGCGCGGCTGGCGTGAGGGTCAGCGGCCGGGATGATCGGGGCCCTTCAGCCGCAGGAGCATGATGTCATACTCCTTGTCCGCGATCGCGGACTCGAATTCGACACCGAGGCGCGCACTATTCGCCCAGATCGCGCGCCCCCGCAACATACCGATCTGCGGCACATCGATGGTGAGGCTTTCGCCGATCGACACCAGTTGATCGCAGCGGATCATGCAGCCGCTCGGCGAAATGTTGATGAGCACGGCCGGCGATGGCGGGAGGGTGCCCCCCCAGATCTGCACGGGGCTTTCCACGGCGTCCCGTTCGTAGCGGCGCGGCTCGTCCATCGAGAAGGCAAACGTCATGGATCAGACTCCCAGTCGGAGTCTGATCCTGTCAGGGACCGGTAAACATCTGATAAACTCGGCGTAATCGAGGCGCGAACGCCCCGCTCCGGCAGCTTAGCGGCTGAGCAGAGCGTGCCGCTTCTTGCCGAGGCTGAGCTTTACCGGCGTCTCGCCAATCGCAATCAGATGCTTTTCGTCGCGCACAGGCTCGTCATCGACGCGGACAGCGCCTTCGGCGATCTTGCGGCGCGCCTCGCCATTGGAGGCAGCCAGCCCGGCCTGGGTGAGGGCGGTGACCAGGGCGATGCTGCCTTCGGCTACGTGAACGGTGGGCAAATCCGCCGCCGCTGCCGCGCCTTGCTCGAAGGTGAGGCGGGCGGTTTCCGCAGCGCTATCCGCCGCGGCTCGGCCACGGCAAAGCGCCGTTGCCTCATTGGCGAGGATCTTCTTGGCCTCATTGATCTCCGCGCCTTGCAGCGCTTCGAGCCGCCGGATTTCGTCCATCGGCACATCGGTGAACAGGCGCAGGAACCGCCCGACATCGCGATCATCCGTGTTCCGCCAGAACTGCCAATAGTCGAAATGCGGCAGCATCGCCTCGTTCAGCCAGACGGCGCCCGCCATCGTCTTGCCCATCTTGCCGCCGTCGGCTGTGGTGATGAGCGGCGTGGTGACGCCGTAGACTTCCGTGCCATCCACCCGGCGCGAAAGCTCGATGCCGTTGACGATATTGCCCCACTGGTCCGATCCGCCCATTTGCAGCCGGCAACCTGCCCGACGGGAAAGCTCGAGGAAGTCATAGGCCTGGAGGATCATGTAATTGAACTCCAGGAAGCTCAGCGACTGCTCGCGATCCAGCCGCAGCTTGACTGAATCGAAGCTGAGCATCCGGTTGACGGAGAAATGCTGGCCGTAATCCCGCAGGAACGGCAGATATTCGAGCGCATCGAGCCACTCGGCATTGTCGGCCATGATCGCGTCCGTGGGACCATCGCCGAAGGTCAGGAACTTCTCGAACACCGTCTTGATGGACGCGATGTTGCTGTTGATCGTCTCGACCGTCATCAGCTTGCGCGCTTCATCCTTGAAGCTGGGGTCGCCGACCTTGCCGGTGCCACCACCCATCAGCACGATGGGCTTGTGGCCGGTCTGCTGCATGCGACGCAGCAGCATGATTTGCACCATCGAGCCGACGTGCAGCGAGGGCGCCGTAGGATCAAAGCCGATATAGCCCGGAACGACCTGCCGGACGGCGAGCGCATCCAGCGCGCTTGCGTCGGTAATCTGGTGGATATAGCCCCGCTCTTCGAGCAGGTTGAGCAGGTCGGACTTGTAGCTTGTCATGATCGCCCTTTGGGAAGCGCGGGGTTATTGAAACGCGGGGGCGCTTAGCATGGGATGGGAAGGATGAGTAGTATTTTGGCCCGCGCCGCTCTGGTCTGCCATCCGGATACGCCCAGCGATGCGCTGGCGGCGCTGGGCATGCAGATTGAGCTGACCGACGATCATGGTTGGGAGATCGGCTTCGTGGCCATGGGCCGGATTGCCGATCTGCGTCTGCCCGAGGCCGCACCAGGCATTCATACCGATGAGCTATGGCGCACCACCTGCTTCGAGCTGTTCGTGGCGGAGGACGATGATGCCTATGCCGAGTATAATTTCTCGCCCTCCGGCGCCTTTGCGGCCTATCATTTCGACCATTATCGCACCGGCATGAGGCCCTTCGACATCCCCGCGCCGCATATCCTGCAGGCGGCAGATGCCGAGCGGCTGTCACTGTCCATCCGCTTGGCCGAGGACGCTCTGGTCTGGGATCGATCAGGGGCGATCGGCGCCAGCGCGGTCATCGAGGAGGCGAACGGGACTCTGAGCTATTGGGCGCTGGCGCATCCACCCGGACGGCCAGACTTTCACCACCGGGATTGCTTCGCGCTGCGGCTTCCGCCAGTGGACCGGGCATGAGCTTTCTCACCGGTCTCGATCGCCTGCTGGCCGACCCCGCGCTGCGTGCACCGCTTGCCGGCCAGCGCATCTGTCTGCTGGCGCATCCAGCTTCCGTCACCGCGGACCTCACCCATGCGCTCGACGCGCTCGCGGCCTGTGGCGACATCCGGCTGACTGCCGCCATGGGGCCGCAGCACGGCCTGCGGGGCGACAAGCAGGACAATATGATGGAATCGCCGGATTTCATCGATCCTGCCCACGGCATTCCGGTGTTCAGCCTGTATGGCGAGGTGCGCCGGCCGACGGCGCAGATGATGGACTCGGCCGACATATTCCTCGTCGACCTGCAGGATTTGGGGTGTCGCATCTACACCTTCGTGACGACTTTGCTCTATCTGCTCGAAGCAGCGGAAAGGGCTGGCAAGAGCGTGTGGGTGCTGGACCGGCCCAATCCCGCCGGGCGGCCCATCGAGGGCCTGACGCTGAGGTCAGGCTGGGAGAGCTTCGTCGGTGCCGGGCCGATGCCCATGCGCCACGGCCTCACCATGGGCGAGCTGGGGCACTGGTTCATTGCGCATTTCGGTCTGAACGTGGGTTATCGCGTAATCGCGATGCAGGGCTACGCGCCCGAGGCGGCGCCGGGCTTCGGCTGGCCCACTGAGCGCATCTGGGTCAATCCAAGTCCCAACGCGCCCAATCTCAACATGGCCCGCTGTTATGCCGGCACGGTCATGCTGGAAGGCGCGACGCTATCGGAAGGGCGGGGGACGACGCGCCCGCTGGAGCTATTCGGCGCGCCGGATATCGATGCGCGCAAGGTGATCGGCAAGATGCAGGCGCTGGCCCCGCATTGGCTGGACGGGTGCATCCTGCGCGACTGCTCGTTCGAGCCGACCTTTCACAAGCATGTCGGCACCTTGTGCGCCGGCGTCCATATCCACGCCGAAGGGCCGGCTTACGCGCATCAGACCTTCCGCCCATGGCGGGTGCAGGCACTGGCCTTCAAGGCGATCCGGGCACTGTACCCGGACTATCCGCTCTGGCGCGATTTCCCTTATGAATATGAGATCGGCAAGCTGCCCATCGACGTCATCAATGGATCGCCCTTGCTCCGCGAGTGGGTGGATGATGGCGCCGCGGCGGCGGCGGACTTGGATGATATTGCCGGGGCTGACGAACGTGCATGGGCGGAGGCCCGCGCGGCCCATCTGCTTTACTGAGCGGTGGGAGGATGAAGGGTGGCTCAGAACCGGCGGCGGGGCTGGCGCTGTTGCCGGTGCTGGCTGTGGTGGGTTCGACGGCTTGTTTCCAGTTCGGGGCGGCTTTCGCCAAGGGGCTGTATCCCTCGGTCGGGCCGATCGGCGCGTCAGTCCTGCGCATCCTGTTCGCGGCGCTCATTCTGCTGGTGTTGGTCCGGCCGTGGCGGGCGTGGCCTGCGCGGCCGGACTGGCTGGCGCTGCTTGGCCTTGGTACCTGCGTTGCGGGGGCTATTCTCTTTTTCTACCTCGCCATCGCGCACCTGCCGCTGGGCATCGCAATCGCCATCCAGTCTCTAGGGCCATTGACGCTCGCCGCCTGCATGGCGAAGCGTGCCCTCCACTTGTTATGGGTCGCGCTGGCGGGCCTCGGCATCTGGTGCCTGGTGGGTGCCGATGGCGCAAAAGGAGCGCTGGAACCGGTGGGACTGTTGTTCGCGCTCATCGCTGCTGCCTGCTGGGCAGGCTACATCCTGTGCGGCCGCAGGGTTGCAACATCATTCGGCGCTGGAGGTGCGGCCTTGTCGCTCTGCGTGGCCGCGCTTCTCGTCGTACCGGTGGGCATGATGCAGAACGGGGTGGGGCTCTTCGCGCCCGCCTTGCTTCCGCTCGCGCTGCTGGTGGCGATCCTGTCCGCAGCCATTCCCTTGTCGCTGGAGCTTTATGCGTTGCCCAGGTTGCCAGCCCGCAACTTTGCGGTGCTGACCAGTCTCGAACCGGCCTTCGCCGTTCTGGCTGGGCTGTTCATGCTGGGTGAACGTCTCAGCGCCATCCAACTCGCCGGCATTGCGATGGTTGTGACAGCCAGCATGGGGTCGGTGATGAGCAGGAGAAAGGCCATGCCGGCATAAGTCCGGCGTTCAATCGATCTTACTGGCTGCTCTGTCGCGCGCCAGCCCTGGCATTGAGCAAGTTCCACATGCCGCGATGCTGCACGAGCAACTGATCGGCGCCGAATTGCACGGCACGCGAGAAGCGCTCGACCTGGGGAAGGTCGTCCAGCAGAGCCACCGTGTCGGACTGGCTGGGGAGGGTGGTTTCGGCCGGCTCAATGCCGAGGCTGAGCGCACCGACGTCGAGGATCTTGCGGATGGCCTGCCATTCCAGCACCAGCGTGATCGCCGTGCCGAGCGCGCAACCGCGCCGTTCCGACTGGGCAAGCATCTCAATGGCATGGCTTTGCTGGGCGATGGCCGCAGTCGCCTCACTATGACGCGGCGTGCTCGGCACCGGCCCGGCCGCAGCGCAGAGGCGATGCATATAGTCGCGTTCTTCGGCAAAGGCGCTGGTCGAGCGGATCAGCCAATCGCGGGCGACCGGCTCTGCGGTGTGAACAGCGGCATGATCGACAACGCCCGGGATCTGGCCGTGGAGCAGAACGAGAAGGTGGATGAAGTCCGCAAAGTCGGCCGAGTGCCGCGCAAAGGATATCCGCTCGCCGGCCAGCACGGGCGCGCAGTAGGAATGTGTCGCGGACCCTTCGCTCTCCACAAGCGCAAGCACTCGGGCGGAAAGGCCGGTCTCAACGAAATCAAGCGGGCGCGGGTCCATATCAAGCCTTAGAATGCCGAACCGACGGGCCGGCAATTTTCCCCGCGGCGATGTAACGCGCAGGAAGTTAACAAGATGTTGAAAACGCTCCAACCAAGCAACGCGAGCCTGTTTTATTTCAGAGTATTAGCTCGGCTGCACAAGTCGCGCAGGCGCATGCTAGGGTTCTTGCGGCTGGCAGGTATTGCGCGCACGAAAAAGGCGGCGGAAGCGCGCAACGCCTCCGCCGCCTGATCTGATTTCGGACCTTACTGGTCGAGGAAGCTGCGCATCTTGCGGCTGCGGCTCGGGTGCTTGAGCTTGCGCAGTGCCTTGGCCTCGATCTGGCGAATACGCTCGCGCGTCACCGAGAATTGCTGGCCGACCTCTTCCAGCGTGTGATCGGTGTTCATGCCGATGCCGAAGCGCATGCGCAGCACGCGCTCCTCGCGCGGGGTGAGGCTTGCCAGCACGCGGGTGACCGTTTCCTTGAGGTTGGCCTGGATCGCGGCGTCGACCGGGATGATCGCGTTCTTGTCCTCGATGAAGTCGCCGAGGTGCGAATCTTCCTCGTCGCCGATCGGCGTTTCGAGCGAGATCGGCTCCTTGGCGATCTTCATCACCTTGCGCACCTTCTCGAGCGGCATGCTCAGGCGCTCGGCCATTTCCTCCGGCGTGGGCTCGCGGCCCTGCTCGTGGAGGAACTGGCGGCTGGTGCGGACCAGCTTGTTGATCGTCTCGATCATGTGCACCGGAATACGGATGGTGCGGGCCTGATCGGCGATCGAGCGGGTGATCGCCTGACGAATCCACCAGGTCGCATAGGTGCTGAACTTGTAGCCGCGGCGATATTCGAACTTATCCACGGCCTTCATCAGGCCGATATTGCCCTCCTGGATGAGATCCAAGAACTGCAGGCCGCGATTGGTGTACTTCTTGGCGATGGAAATCACGAGGCGCAGATTGGCCTCGACCATTTCCTTCTTCGCAATGCGCGCCTCGCGCTCGCCCTTCTGCACCATGTTCACGATGCGGCGGAACTCGGGCAGGGATGTGCCGGTCGATTGCGCGATTTCGGAGACTTCCGCCCGAATGCGCTCGACAGCATCAACCTCATTGGCCGCAAAGGCCGCCCATTTCTTGTCGAGCTTGCTGACCTTCTCCAGCCAGCCATCGTCCAACTCCTGGCCGACATACTGATCGAGGAAGTCCTTGCGCGGCACCTTGTGGCGCTCGGCGAGGCGCAGCATCTGGCCGCCCAGCGTCGTCAGGCGCCGGTTGAACGCGTAAAGCTGATCGACGAGATATTCGATCTTTTGCTGGTGGAACTGGACGCTTTCGACTTCCGCCGTCAGGTCTTCGCGCAGCTTGTGATAGGTCGCTTCGTCCTTGGCCGGGAATTCCATGCCGTTGCCGAGCGCGACCAGCCGGGCCTGCTGGATCTTGCCGAATTTGCCATACAGCTCGGTGATGTTGGCGAACTTTTCGAGCGCGGCGGGCTTGAGCAACTCTTCCATGGCGGCGAGCGAGAGGGTGTTATCCTCCTCGTCGTCCTCTTCCTGGCGCGCCGTGCGGCGTTCGACCATGGAATCATCGTCGTCGCCGTCGGCTTCCGGCTCGTCCTTTACCTCGTCCTCGTCCTTGAACGAGGGACCCGCGGTCTTCTCGGAAATCTCGCCATCGTCGTCTTCGCCGTCTTCCGACAGGCTTTCCGGCGCCGGGTCTTTGGAAAGCATCGCGTCGAGATCGAGGATCTCGCGCAACTGCATCTCGCCATTGTTGAGCGCGGTTGACCAGCCGATGATTGCGTTGAACGTCGTCGGGCTTTCGCACAGGCCGAGGATCATGGTGTCACGACCGGCCTCGATCCGCTTGGCGATGGCAATCTCGCCCTCGCGGCTGAGCAGTTCCACTGCGCCCATTTCGCGCAGGTACATGCGCACCGGATCGTCGGTGCGGTCGGTCGTCGTCTGCTTCTTCTCGGCGACATTGCCGGAGCCGTCTTCCTCGTCCGAACCATTGTCGATGGACTCGACTTCGGATTCGGGCTGCTCTTCGCCGTCATCGCCCTGTTCTTCGTTCTCGACGATGTTGATGCCCATGTCGCTAAGCGCCGAGGTGATGTCCTCGATCTGGTCGGAGGACATCTCGCCTTGCGGGAGGGCGCTGTTCAGCTCGTCATAGGTGATGTAGCCACGCTTCTTGGCACGGGCGATCAGCTTTTTGATGGACGCTTCGTTGAGATCGAGAAGGGGGGCATCGCCGCCTTCTTCGCCACTCTCCGGGTTTCCAGCGTTTCCATTGATCTTCGTCGCCATGCGTTGCCTTGCTCCGGGCCAAGCGCGGTGCCGCGCGGGCCAGTTATTCACTCTTCGAGGGGTTGGGCCAGCTCGGCGGCTCGTGCCGCCAGATCTTCCTTGAGCTTGCGCAGGGCTTGCTGGCGGGCGAAACTCGCCTCGTCCAGATTCTCCGCCATCGCTCTCGTCGCCGCCGCCAGCTCCGCTTCGATTCGCGGCATCGCCACCAGCACCCCGATGGCTTCCGCCAGATCGCGCTGTGCACGCCATCCGTCGGCTTCGGCCTGGGTGAAGGTGAAATGCAGCGCGTCGGCGCGGAGCAACCCCTTCGCCATATTATACAGCTCAGTGCTGCCCAATATGGTAAGGAGCGCCTCGGTTTCAACAGTTTCTTGGCGATCGGCCGCTTTGAGCAGCGCGTCCAGCAACTTTGCCAGCCCGGAGTCGGGCGGCGACAGGCTGTCCAGTGCCTCGCGGTGGACGAGGATCTCGCCCGGAAAGCGCAGGAGGCCGGCCAGAACGGCGCGGAGAAGCAGCATGTCTCCGCCGGTTTCGCGGATCGCCTTCGCGTCCTGCGTGGCCGGTGGGGGCGGGGCGATCCAGCGGCCACCCTTCATCGTGCCGCCCCCGCGACTGGCCGATCGCCCCTCGAAGCGGGCGTTGGACGCGGCGCGCGGCGCGAAGAACAGCGCGTCGTAACGCTCCTTGAACAGGCGAGAATAGAGCGCCCGGATGTCGCTATCGGCGATTGTGGCGGCGAGCGCATTGAGACGCTGCTTGAGGCCAGCGCGTTCTTCCGGTGTGGCCAGCGGCGCGGCATCATGCTCGCTGCGCCAGATGAGGTCCGCCAGCGGGATCGAGCTTGCGAGCACAGTCTCGAAGGCCTGAAGCCCCTCGGCCCGCAGCAGGTCATCGGGATCCTGCCCGGCCGGCAGCGTCGCAAAACAGAGGCTATGACCGGGGCGCAGCAGCGGCAAAGCGCGGTGGGCAGCGCGGATTGCCGCGCGCTGGCCGGCGCCATCGCCGTCGAAGCAGAGGATCGGCGTCTCCACCATGCTCCACAATTTCTCGATCTGGGCCTCCGTCAGCGCCGTGCCGAGCGGCGCCACGGCCTCGGCGATGCCGGCCTGGGCAATGGCGATCACGTCCATATAACCCTCGACGACGATGATCCGGCCCGCTTTGCGCGCGGCAGGCGCCGCCTTGTCGAGGTTGAAGAGCGTGCGACCCTTGTCGAACAGCGGCGTCTCGGGCGAGTTGAGATATTTGGGCTCACCCTGGCCCAGAATCCGTCCGCCAAAGGCGATCACGCGCCCGCGCTGGTCGCGGATGGGGATCATCAGCCGCCCGCGAAAGCGATCGTAACTGTCCCGCTCGCTGTCTTCCGGCCGGATGAGCATGCCGGCCTCGACCAGCATATCCTCGGGGAAGTCGCGTAGCGCGGTCTTGAGCTTGCCGCGACTATCCGGCGCGAAACCCAGCCCAAACGCGCGGCGGGTCGCGTCCGTCAGCGCGCGCTTATGCAGATAGGCACGCGCCTCGGCGCCATCGAGCCCGCCAAGCTGATCCTCAAACCAGTTCTGCGCCGCGGCGGTCACGTCATGCAGCGATTTCGCCTGCTCGGCCCGCTTGGCGGCGCGCGGATCGGGCGCGGGCACCTCCATACCGGCGGCGGCGGCAAGCTCCTTGACCGCATCCAGGAAGGGCAGGCCGCGCTGATCCGTCATCCAACGGATCGCATCGCCATGCGCCCCGCAGCCAAAGCAATGGTAGAAGCCCTTCTCGTCGTTGATCGTGAAGCTGGGCGTCTTCTCATTGTGGAAGGGGCAGCAGGCCTTGTATTCGCGCCCGGCCTTCTGGACCTTGATCGTCTTGCCGATGAGCGTGGAGAGGGTGGTGCGGGCGCGAAGCTCGTCCAGCCATTGCGGCGTGAGGCTCATGGTATTTGCCCCTGAGCGCCGAGCTGCTCCCCTCCACGTGCCCCTAAAACTCCGTTCGTGTCGAGCGAAGTCGAGACACGCTCTGAGGGCGGGCGGGAGAAGTGCGATAATCTGGCCCAGTCGCTGGCGGCCAAAGCCTCCTTTTTGGCGCGCGACCATTTTTTCACGATCAGTTCCGCTTGTAGGGCTTCTTCACGCGATCCGAAATCTTCCGACCAGATCAATGTCACCGGGCGACGTGGGGACGTGAACGCGCAAAAGCCACCTGTCTGATGCTCGCCAATGCGACGCTCAAGGTCGTCGGTATGCCCCGTATAGTATCGGCCGTCGCGGCAGCGCAGAATGTACGTCCAGAAGGCCATCCAAAACCTCTATCCGTGGTGCCCAACTCTTCCCGTTCGTGTCGAGCGAAGTCGAGACACCTCAGCGCCGTGCCAGCCGTGTCTCGACTTCGCTCGACACGAACGGGGAGGGGAGTAATGTCAGAGAGAGCAGGTTGAAACTCCCGTCCCCCCAATCACCCCAGCGCCGCCTTCACCAAGCCGCTGGCCTTGCTCATGTCCAGCACCGTCCCATGGCGGTCCTTGAGCACGGCCATCACCTTGCCCATGTCCTTCACCGACGACGCGCCGACTTCGGCCTTGATGGCCTCGATCGCGGCGCGGGTTTCGTCCTCGCTCATCTGCTTGGGCAGGAAGCCTTCGATCACCTCCAGCTCGGCCTGCTCCTGCGCGACGAGTTCTGCACGGCCGCCTTGCTCGAACATGGTGATCGATTCGCGGCGCTGCTTGACCATCTTCTGTAGCACATCGACCACGATCACGTCGTCATCGGGCGTGCTTGTGGCGGTGCGCAGTTCGATGTCGCGGTCCTTCAGCTTGGCCAGGATCAGGCGCACAGCGGCCAGCCGCGCCTTGTCGCCGGCCTTCATCGCCTCAATCTGGGCAGCCTTGATGCCGTCGCGAATCATCACGTAATCTCCGAGTCACCGTGCGGGAAAGGATCAGATATAGCGGCGATGCGGAATTTTTAATAGATTGACCGTGCATGTGCGAACCCATAGTGAGCCGGCCGTTTAGCCGGGCGCTTGGGGCGCCTGCCAGAAAGCAAAAAGCGAAGGATCAGACAGCCATGGCGAACGCCAAATACCCGACCGTGCCCAAAGGAGCGACGGGGGTATTGGTTCTAGCCGATGGCACCGTCGTCTTCGCGCGCGGATTCGGTGCCGAGGGAGACGCGGTTGGCGAGCTGTGCTTCCACACCGCGATGACCGGCTATCAGGAAATCATGACGGACCCGAGCTTTGCCGGGCAGATCATCACCTTCACTTTCCCGCATATCGGCAATGTCGGCACCAACGCCGATGACGTCGAATGCCAGCAGCCCTGGGCGCTTGGGTGCATCGTGCGTGAAGATGTGACTGCGCCGTCCAACTTCCGCAACGTCCAGCCCTTCGATGCCTGGCTGAAGGCCAACGGCCGGATCGGTCTCGCCGGTGTCGATACGCGGGCACTGACCCGCCTGATCCGCGAGAAGGGCGCGCCCAATGCGGTGATCGCCCATAATCCGCAGGGCCAGTTCGATCTCGCGGCGCTGCATGAGAAGGCGAAGGCCTGGCCCGGGCTGGAAGGCATGGACCTCGCTATCGAGGTGACCGGCGCGCAACGCGAATGGACCGGCGGCGCCTGGCGCCTCGGCTTTGGCTATGAGGCGATGGAAGCGGGCGAGCGGCCCCATGTCGTCGCCATGGATTTTGGCGCGAAAGACAATATCTTCCGCAACCTCGTTAAGGCCGGCGCGAAGGTCACGGTGCTGCCGGCCACGGCCTCCTACGATCAGATCAAGGCGCTCAAGCCCGCTGGCGTGTTCCTCTCAAACGGCCCGGGCGATCCTGCGGCGACAGCGGACTATGCCGTGCCGGTGATCCGCAAGCTGCTCGACGAGAATGTCCCGATCTTCGGCATCTGCCTTGGTCATCAGCTGCTGGCGCTGGCCGCCGGTGCGAAGACCACCAAGATGCATCAGGGCCATCGCGGCGCCAATCACCCGGTCAAGCGGTTGGAAGACGGCGTGGTGGAAATCACCTCGATGAACCACGGCTTTGCGGTCGATACGGCCACGCTGCCGGCCAATGTCGTCGAGACCCATGTGAGCCTGTTCGATGGCTCCAACTGCGGCATCGCCTTTACGGACAAGCCGGCTTTCGCCGTGCAGTATCACCCCGAAGCCTCGCCGGGGCCGCAGGACAGCTTCTACCTGTTCCAGCGGTTCGTGGAGGGGCTGGCGTGATTGCGCTCGCGCTCCTTGCGGCGGGCGCGGCAGGCGATCAGGGCCAGTTGCAGCGTCAGCTCGATCATATGGTCGCGACCTGCCGCGCCGATCAGGTCGTCCGGCTGGTGGCTCATGGCACCGATCGGGTGAGCTTTGACATGCTGCGACGCGAGGCCCCGCCATCGGTCAGCGAGACCAATGCCCTTCAATGCGCGCTCGACAAGGTGCGATCGCGCAAGGATCTTCAAATCGGTTCCACCGGGAACGAGGCTCGGAATAAATAATGCCAAAAAGAACAGACATCTCCTCGATCCTCATCGTCGGCGCTGGCCCGATCATCATCGGCCAGGCGTGCGAGTTCGATTATTCGGGCACGCAGGCCTGCAAGGCGCTGAAGGAAGAGGGCTACCGGATCATTCTGGTCAACTCCAATCCCGCGACGATCATGACCGATCCGGAAATGGCCGATGCAACCTATATCGAGCCGATCACGCCGGAAATCGTGGCCAAGATCATCGAGAAGGAGCGCCCCGACGCGATCCTGCCGACGATGGGCGGGCAAACCGCGCTGAACACGGCGCTGGCCCTGTTCAACGATGGCACGCTGGAGAAATATGGCGTGCAGATGATCGGCGCCGATGCCGAGGCGATCGACAAGGCGGAAGACCGGCTCAAGTTCCGCGATGCGATGGACAAGATCGGACTAGAAAGCGCCCGGTCGCGCATCGCGCACACCATGGACGAAGCCATGGCCGCGTTGGAGTTCACTGGCCTGCCGGCGATCATCCGCCCCAGCTTCACCATGGGCGGCACCGGCGGCGGCGTCGCTTATAACAAGGAAGAGTTCGTCCGCATCGTGACCACCGGTCTCGATGCGTCGCCGACCACCGAAGTGCTGATCGAGGAATCGCTGCTCGGCTGGAAGGAATATGAGATGGAAGTCGTCCGCGACCGCGCGGACAACTGCATCATCATCTGCTCCATCGAGAATGTCGATCCGATGGGCGTCCATACGGGCGACTCCATCACCGTCGCGCCGGCCTTGACGCTGACCGACAAGGAATATCAGATCATGCGCAACGCCAGCATTGCGGTGCTGCGCGAAATCGGCGTGGAAACAGGCGGTTCCAACGTACAGTTCGCAGTCAATCCCAAGGACGGGCGGCTGATCGTCATCGAGATGAACCCGCGCGTGTCGCGCTCATCGGCGCTGGCATCCAAGGCCACTGGCTTCCCGATCGCCAAGGTCGCGGCCAAGCTGGCGGTCGGCTACACGCTGGACGAGATCACCAATGATATCACCGGTGTTACGCCGGCAAGCTTCGAGCCGACCATCGATTATGTCGTGACGAAGATCCCGCGCTTTGCGTTCGAAAAGTTCAAGGGCGCCGAGCCGCTGCTTGGGACCGCCATGAAGTCCGTCGGCGAAGTGATGGCAATTGGCCGCAATATTCACGAATCCATGCAGAAGGCCCTGCGCGGACTCGAGACAGGCCTCGCCGGTTTCAATCAGGTCGATCATCTGGTCGGGGCGCCCAAGGAGCAGATCGTTGCGGCGCTGGGTCAGCCGACTCCGGACCGGCTGCTGATTGCGGCGCAGGCGCTGCGTGAAGGGCTGAGCGTGGATGAAATTAATGCCGTCGCCAAGTTCGACCCCTGGTTCCTGCAACGCCTTGCCGAGATCGTCGAGGCCGAGAAGGGCGTGCTCGCGAATGGCCTGCCGCGCGATGCGGAGGCCATGCGCAAGCTCAAGTCCATGGGCTTTTCGGACAAGCGCCTTGCCTGGCTGGCGCTGCAGTCGGCCAACATCCCCGGTGGCATGGACAACGCGATCAAGCGCGGCTCGGGTCTCGTCCGCGATGCCGTGGTGGCGATGACCGGCGGCGTCACCGAGAAGGAAGTGCGCGCCCTGCGCCACAAGCTCGGCGTGCGTCCGGTGTTCAAGCGGATCGACACCTGCGCGGCTGAGTTCGAGGCCAAGACGCCTTATATGTACTCGACCTATGAGGCGCCGACCTTCGGTGAGCCGGAGGACGAGAGCCAGCCGAGTGACCGGCGCAAGGTCGTGATCCTGGGCGGCGGACCCAACCGCATCGGGCAGGGCATCGAGTTCGACTATTGCTGCTGCCACGCCTGCTTCGCGCTGGAAGATGCGGGCTATGAGACGATCATGATCAACTGCAACCCGGAGACGGTGAGCACCGATTATGACACGTCCGACCGCCTGTATTTCGAGCCGCTCACGGCGGAAGACGTGCTGGAAATCCTGCATGTCGAGAAGTCGAAGGGCGAGCTTGTCGGCGTGATCGTGCAGTTTGGCGGGCAGACGCCGCTCAAGCTGGCGCAGGCGCTGGAGGAGGCCGGCATTCCCATCCTCGGTACTTCGCCGGATGCCATCGACCTTGCCGAAGATCGCGAGCGGTTCGCGGCACTGATCGAGAAACTGGGCCTGCTGCAGCCGGCTAACGGCATCGCCCGCAGCCGGGAAGAGGCCATCGCGGTCGCCAATCGCATCGGCTATCCGGTGCTGATGCGCCCCAGTTATGTGCTGGGTGGCCGGGCGATGGAGATCGTCGACGGGCAGGCGCAGCTCGAGGAATATATCGCCACGGCGGTGCAGGTCTCGGGCGACTCGCCGGTGCTGATCGACCAGTATCTGCGCGATGCCGTCGAGGTGGACGTGGATGCGCTGTGCGATGGCGAGGATGTCGTCGTCGCCGGCGTGCTCCAGCATATCGAGGAAGCTGGCGTGCATTCCGGCGACAGCGCTTGCTCGCTGCCGCCCTATAGCCTGCCCGAGTATCTCATCGCCGAGATCGAGCGGCAGGCCGATGTGCTGGCCCGCGCGCTCTCCGTGCGGGGCCTCATGAACATCCAGTTCGCGGTCAAGGACGGGCTGGTCTACCTCATCGAGGTCAATCCGCGCGCCTCGCGCACGGTGCCGTTCGTGGCCAAGGCCATCGGCACGCCCATCGCCAAGATCGCTGCGCGGGTGATGGCGGGCGAGAAGCTCGCGAGCCTGCCGAAGATCGACCGCAATGCGATCCGCCACATCGCGGTCAAGGAAGC
This sequence comes from Sphingobium sp. B11D3B, assembly GCF_025961735.1. Classification (NCBI taxonomy): domain Bacteria; kingdom Pseudomonadati; phylum Pseudomonadota; class Alphaproteobacteria; order Sphingomonadales; family Sphingobiaceae; genus Sphingobium; species Sphingobium sp. B11D3B. The sequence continues at coordinate 863,520 of NZ_JAOQOF010000001.1, forward strand.
CGTGTTCCCGTTCAATCGCTTCCCCGGCGTCGATCCGGTCCTTTCCCCGGAGATGAAGTCGACCGGCGAGGTCATGGGCATCGACAGCGATTTCGCGACCGCTTTCGCCAAGGCGCAGATCGGCGCGGGCACGGTGCTGCCCAAGCAGGGCACGGTCTTTATCTCCGTCAAGGATAGCGACAAGAGCGTGATCCTGCCCGGGGCCCGCAAGATTGCCGATCTTGGCTTCAAGATCGTCGCAACCGGTGGAACGGCCGATTTCCTCGCGGAGAACGGCCTGCCGGTGGAGAAGGTGAACAAGGTCGCGCAGGGCCGTCCGCATATTGTGGACCGCATTGCGGATGGCGAAGTGGACCTGATCTTCAACACCACGGAAGGCTGGCAGTCGCTCAAGGACAGCAAGGCGATCCGCACGAGCGCGTTGCGCGGCAAGGTGCCGAGCTTCACGACGGCGGCGGCAAGTCTGGCTGCGGTGGACGCAATTGAGGCTTTGCGTGCGCGTCCTCTTGAAGTGAAGTCGCTGCAATCCTATTATCAGGCGTCGCACGACTGATCTTCCAGAACACAAGAAATCAGTTGCGGGCCGACCGGATCCCCGGCGGACTAGGGAGTTCGCGCATTGTTGCGCTGGAAATAGGGAGTCGAGATGGCGACCGTTGAGAAGATGCCGATGCTGCAAGTCGGTTATGACAAGCTGACCGACCAGCTCCGCGCGCTCAAGGCCGAGCGTCCCAAGATCGTCGATGCGATCGAGGAGGCACGCGCCCATGGCGATCTTTCGGAAAACGCCGAATACCACGCCGCCAAGGAGCGTCAGGGCCAGGTCGAGGCGACCATCGCCGATCTGGAAGACAAGCTCTCGCGCGCGCAGGTTATCGATCCCACCACGCTGTCGGGCGACAAGATCATCTTCGGCGCCACGGTCACCTTGCTGGACGAGGATGACAAGCCGGTGCGCTACCAGATCGTCGGTCAGGCCGAGGCGGACGCGAAGCTGGGCATGATCAGCTACAACAGCCCCCTTGGCCGCGCTCTCATCGGTCGTCAGGTCGGCGAGGATGTCGAGGTGACGGTGCCGTCCGGCGACAAGTTCTATCTGGTCAACAAGATCGAATTCATCTGATCCGCAGCCGCGCCATGATTATGTCTTTTCTGGTTGCCGCACCGGCAGCGTTCACGCTGTCGGTGCGCGCCGCAGCCGGCTGAAATCGCGATGCAGCTTCCCAAAGGTCCGGCGACCAACATTTTGGCGGCGATCATCGTCATCGTCTTCCTGCCGTTGTATCTCACCGGGGAGATGGGGCGCGCGGCGCTGATTGCCGGGTTCATTTCAGAGCGCGTCACGTTGCTCTCGTCGTCCGAAGCGCTGACCTTCAACGTGCCATGGCTGCCGTTGTGGATCACGCCGCTCACCGCCACGCTGCTGCATGGCGGGTGGATGCATCTGGGCTTCAATGTGCTGATGCTGATCTTCTGCGGCCGCTTCGTTGAAAATCTGCTCGGTCCGGGCCGGCTCGTGGTGATCTATGTCGTCGGCGCCTATGCCGCAGCGCTCGGGCAATGGCTTTCGAGCTTCTTTTATGCGCAAGGCGAGGGCTGGGTGCCGATGATCGGCGCAAGCGGCGCGATTTCCGCCGTGCTGGGAACCTATGCGTTCATTTACAGCCAGCGCGGCGTGAAGGCGATCGGGCCTGTTCCCGCCTATATCGTCCGCATGGTCTGGCTCGGCGCAGCGTGGACCATCCTGCAATTGCTGATCGCGCTGGCGGGCGGGTTCGACAGTTTCTTCGGCGGGATCGCCGTTGGCGCCCATATCGGCGGCTTCATCGCCGGCCTGCTGCTCGCACGCCCCTTGCTGGCCCGGCGGTTTCGGGCGTCCTGACGGGCGCGTGCCAGCGCTGGTCTAGCACTGCCACCCGAGCCAATCCGTCAGTGAGCGTGATCCTCGGCATCATCCGTGCTCGGATCGAGCAGGCGATGCAGATGGACGATCACATAGCGCATTTCCGCATCGTCCACGGTCCGCTGCGCCGCGCCGCGCCAGGCCGCTTCGGCACTGGCATAGTTTGGGAAGATGCCGACGATGTCGATGGCATTCAGATCTTCAAATTCGAGTTTCTGCGGGTCTTTGACGCGACCGCCCATCACGAGGTGCATGAGGCTCAAGAAAGTGCTCCGGATTTATGCCTGGCAAGAGGCGCCTGGGCGTTGTCGATTTGCTAGCAGCCTCGGCCGGTTCTGCCAAGAATGGCGACACTGGCCTTGCGATCCTAGGCGTCCGATTTCTTGTCCGAACGCGGCTTCTTGATGCGTTTGCCGATCAGGCGGGCGGCTTCGACCGCCGCCGTTTGAAGCGCGGCCTTTTCCGTCTTTGCAAGATTGGCGAACATGGTCTGCGCCGCTTGGCGCGCGCCGGAGTTTCGCACGGCCTGCTGCGCCGCCCGTCTGGCCTTGCCCGCAGCTGATCCGATGGCGAGCTTGGGCAGGAAAATGGCGATGACGGCCCCGGCTGCGGCCGCGGCGGCCACTGCCGCGATGGGATGTTCCTGAAACATCCGGTTGGTTTCATTGGCCGCGCGATAGGCCTTCTCCCGCGTGTCGGCGACCACGTCTTCGCCCCGCTCGCGCACCGTGGCAAGCGTGCTCCCGACCTTGTCCTTGACCTGATCAAGCGTAGAAGCCGCTTGGCGGCCTTTCTTCGTCTTCGGGGCGGTCATCGTCTGATCAACTGTCCTCTTTCTGGCTCCACAGAGCGCGATTCAACCAGACGAGCCAAGCACCACGCATCACGTAGAGCAAGATGAATCGCACAGGGCGCCAGAAGAGAAGGCCGACCGCACCGGTCGCGACCAGCGTGGTCAGGACGGGGTGGCGGCGCAGCGTTCCCCGCGCGGCCTGTTTGGCTTGCAACACTTTCTGCTGAACCGCCTCGACGGCGTCGTCCTTCAGATGCGCCGGGCTTAACCGGTCGCGAACTCCGTCCACTGCAGAGCGAAAACGCTCTCTAGCGCTATCCGCACGCTGGCGGGCCTCGGCCAGTTCGAGGGGGGAGGGCGCGCTGCTCATGGGCGATCTGCCTTGCTGAGGGGGGAGAGGGCACGCTTGACCATCAGGCCGCAAAGTAGAGCGAGCAGCAGGAGGACTCCGGCTACGATCACAGCCGCGCCAAGCCAACCGACGGAAGGCGCGAGCGCGATCACGGCTGCCGCGACCAGCGTAACGAGCGCCAGACTGACGAACAGAAAGGCGAGGACGCCGAACAGCGCCGCGCGGCGGGCCGCCGCGGCAATCAGTGCCGCTTTGAGCTTCGCCCACGTCAATTCCGCCTCGGCGAGTTCCCGGCCCGATGCAATCAGCCGCGAAAAGCTCTCGCCAATGGTCTCCTTTTCAAGCGCGTCTTCAGGGTTCGGCGGGGTGCCCGCCGCAGTGTGCATGGTGTCGGGATCACTCATCGATCAATGCCGGCCGGTCCTTGCAGCCTTAGCTTTCACTCGATGAGCCCCGCATCATGCGCATGAGCACAAAGCCAACCACAGCCGCCGCACCGATCGCCACCGCAGGGCTTTTGCGCACGAAGTTGCGTGCTTCCTCGGTCAGCTGGTCGATATCCTTGGCGTCCAGCGAGTCCGCCGCGCCGGCGACGGTTTCCGCAGCCTTGCGGGCATAATCGCCATATTGCGGGCCGAGCTTGGAATCGACGGTCTCGGCGGTCTCGGCGATCAGCTTCGAGAGGCCATGGAGGGCATCGCCCGTCGTGTTCTTGGCCGTCGTGGCGGCACCGCGTGCGGTGGCCTTAGCCTGCTCGGCAAATTCGCCGGCCTGCTCGCGCCAGTCGGTGCTCGATCCGGTCTCCGCGCCCCGCGCCTCTGCTGCCGTGGACAGCGCAGCCGACTTCGCGCTCGTGGCATCCGATGCAGCCTTGCGCGCCGACGTCGCCTTCGACGTGCTCTTGCGGGTCGTTCCAGTGCTATTGGTCTCGGCCATGGCGGGTTCCTCTTGTGATACAGAACAGGCTTGCCTGTTATAGCAAGGCTCGCCCTCTTTAACAGACCTGCGGCGGCAAATGTTCCCGCCATTGCACAGAAACAGCAAGATAAGCCGAGCCGCCCGCCATTGCCATGAGGGAGTGCGCTCGCTAATCCGCGCCGATAATTTGCCAGACGGAAGGGGAAGGCACAGCCATGACCGCAATTCTCGACATTCACGCCCGCCAGATCCTGGACAGCCGCGGCAACCCGACGGTGGAAGTCGACGTGTTGCTGGAAGACGGCAGCTTCGGCCGCGCCGCCGTTCCCTCGGGCGCATCCACCGGCGCTTATGAAGCGGTCGAGAAGCGCGATGGCGACAAGTCCGTCTATCTCGGCAAGGGCGTTCTCCAGGCCGTCGATGCGGTCAATGGCGAGATTGCCGAAGCGATCACCGGCATGGATGCCGAGGATCAGGGCGATGTCGACGCCGCAATGATCGAGCTGGACGGCACGGAGAACAAGGCGCGGCTCGGCGCCAACGCCATTCTCGGCGTGAGCCTCGCGACGGCCAAAGCGGCTGCCGATGCGCGCGGGTTGCCGCTGTATCGCTATGTCGGTGGGGTGTCCGCCCATGTGCTGCCGGTGCCGATGATGAACATCATCAATGGCGGCGAACATGCCGACAATCCGATCGACTTCCAGGAGTTCATGATCATGCCGGTGGGGGCGGAGAGCATCGCCCACGCCGTGCAGATGGGCTCGGAAATCTTCCACACGCTCAAGAAGGGCCTGCACGACAAGGGTCTTGCGACCGGCGTGGGCGACGAGGGTGGGTTTGCGCCCAACATCGCTTCAACGGTCGAAGCACTCGACTTCATCATGCAGAGCATCGAGAAGGCCGGTTACAAGCCGGGTGAGAATGTCGTGCTGGCGCTCGATTGCGCAGCGACCGAGTTTTTCAAGAATGGCAGCTATGTGATCTCCGGCGAGGGCAAGACGCTCTCCCCGGCTGAAATGGCCGACTATCTCGCGGACCTCGTCGCGCGCTACCCGATCAAGTCGATCGAGGACGGCATGAGCGAGGACGATTTCGAGGGCTGGAAGATCCTGACCGACAAGATCGGCGACAAGTGCCAGCTGGTGGGCGATGATCTTTTCGTCACCAACCCCAAGCGCCTCGCCATGGGCATCGAGAAGGGGCTGGCCAACTCCATGCTCGTCAAGGTCAACCAGATCGGCTCGCTGACCGAAACGCTCGCCGCCGTCGATATGGCACACCGGGCGCGCTACACCAATGTGATGTCGCACCGCTCGGGTGAGACTGAGGACGCGACCATTGCCGACCTGGCGGTCGCCACGAACTGCGGCCAGATCAAGACCGGCTCGCTGGCGCGCTCCGACCGGCTCGCCAAGTACAACCAGCTCATCCGCATCGAGGAAGAGCTGGGCGACCGCGCTTATTATGCGGGAACGTCGATTTTCCGCTGAGGCGTTTTTAACGGTCCGGGTGGAGGCGAGCGATCCGTTGCGCATCCCCCGGTCCGACGGCTTGTCTACAAAGTTAATGCAATTTGTCGCATTCGTTCATTTTGGGCTTGCATTGCGACGGTCGGCGTGATTCCAAGGGCCCATGGCGCATCTGGCAAAATTGAGGTTTCTTCTTGGTTCGGCGTTTACGCCGGCTATTGCCATTTTCCTGCTCCTGCTCTTCATCGGCTATGCCATCATTGGCCCGAATGGCATTCTCGCATGGTCCGATTACAGCCGGCAGCTCAAGCAGAGGCAGGCCGAGTTGTCGGCGCTGCACAAGCAGAAGGCCGCACTGGAGAATCGAGTGAAGCTGCTCGATCCGCGCCATGCTGATCCGGATATGGTCGACGAGCTGGTCCGCAAGCAGCTCGGCGTCACGCACCCCGATGAAGTCGTCGTTCCGATGAAATGACTAAGGGTGCGGTTGACTAACCAGATTTCGCCACCCATTTAACCTATCTGGACATTGCGCTCCTGCCGGTGCCGTGCCTATAGCTGGCTGTAACAGCCACGCGAGAAGGACCTGAAACATTGGCGAAGCCAGCTTCCAGACGCGCGCAAAATGCCCCTGCATCCACTGCCACGGCGCCGTCTGCGGACCATAACCGGGAGCGCCCCGGTGAGCCCAATCCCTATGACGCGAGCCAGGAAGAGCTGCTCGAATTCTACCGTCAGATGCTGCTCATCCGCCGCTTCGAGGAGCGGGCGGGGCAGCTTTACGGTCTCGGCCTGATTGGCGGCTTCTGCCACCTCTATATCGGTCAGGAAGCGGTTGCGGTCGGCATTCAGTCGGCGTTGACGCCGGGCAAGGACAGCGTGATCACCGGTTATCGCGATCATGGCCACATGCTCGCTTACGGCATCGACCCCAAGATCATCATGGCCGAGCTGACGGGCCGCGAGGCCGGCATTTCGCGCGGCAAGGGCGGCTCGATGCATATGTTCAGCGTCGAGCATAAGTTCTTCGGCGGCCATGGCATCGTCGGCGCGCAGGTCAGCCTCGGCACCGGGCTGGCGTTCGGCCATAAATATAATGAGGATGGCGGCGTGTGCGTCGCGTACTTCGGCGACGGCGCGGCCAATCAGGGCCAGGTCTATGAGAGCTTCAACATGGCCGAGCTGTGGAAGCTCCCGATCATCTATGTGATCGAGAACAACCAATATGCCATGGGTACCTCCGTGGCGCGTTCCTCCGCCGAGGACCAGCTCTATCGTCGCGGCGAGAGCTTCCGCATTCCGGGCATCCAGGTCGATGGCATGGACGTGCTGGCCGTGCGCGGCGCCACCGAGGCGGCGCTGGAGTATGTCCGCTCCGGCAAGGGGCCGATTCTGCTGGAAATGAAGACCTATCGCTATCGCGGTCACTCGATGTCCGATCCGGCGAAGTATCGCTCGCGCGACGAAGTGCAGCACATGCGCGACACGTCCGATCCGATCGAGGGCCTCAAGAAGATTCTCGCCGACGCTGGCGTGAAGGAAGAGGATTTGAAGGCCATCGATACGAAGATCCGCAAGGATGTGAGCGAGGCGGCGGACTTCGCGGAAACCTCGCCCGAGCCTGACATGGCCGAACTTTATACCGATGTGCTGGTGGAGCAGTATTGATGGGTCTCGAGATCAAGATGCCGGCCCTCTCGCCGACGATGGAAGAGGGGACGCTGGCCAAGTGGCTCGTCAAGGAAGGCGATGAGGTCAAGGCCGGCGACATCATGGCCGAGATCGAGACCGACAAGGCGACGATGGAGTTCGAGGCTGTCGATGAAGGCACCATCGAGAAGATCCTGATCGCCGAGGGCACCGACAATGTGAAGGTCGGCACCGTGATCGCGATGCTCTCCGGCGAAGGCGAAGAAGCGCCCGCACCGGCTGCGCAAGCCCCCAAGGCCGAAGCGCAGGCCGCGCCCAAGGCTGCGGACGAGGCCGAGGCCCCCAAGAAGGCCGAGAGCGGCACCGCCAATCTCTCCGGCAGCAAGGCGAGCGCGGTGACGGATCCGGCGATCCCGGAAGGCACGCAGATGGTCAAGACGACCGTCCGCGAAGCGCTGCGCGATGCCATGGCCGAGGAAATGCGGCGCGATCCGCGCGTGTTCCTGATGGGCGAGGAAGTCGCCGAATATCAGGGCGCCTACAAGGTCACCCAGGGTCTGCTCGACGAATTCGGCCCCAAGCGCGTGATCGACACGCCGATCACCGAGCATGGCTTTGCTGGCATCGGTGCCGGCGCTGCGATGGGCGGTCTCAAGCCAATTGTCGAGTTCATGACCTTCAACTTCGCCATGCAGGCGATGGACCAGATCATCAACTCGGCCGCCAAGACCAATTACATGTCCGGCGGCCAGATGCGTTGCCCGATCGTGTTCCGTGGTCCCAATGGCGCGGCGAGCCGGGTTGGCGCGCAGCACAGCCAGAATTACGGCCCCTGGTATGCCGCCGTGCCGGGCCTGATCGTGATCGCGCCCTATGACAGCTCGGATGCCAAGGGCCTACTCAAGGCGGCGATCCGCAGCGAAGATCCGGTGGTGTTCCTTGAGAACGAGCTGGTCTATGGGCGCAGTTTCGAGGTGCCGCAGCTTGAGGATCATGTCCTGCCGATCGGCAAGGCACGCATCGTCCGTCCCGGCAAGGATGTGACGCTGGTGAGCTACTCGATCGGCGTTGGCGTCGCGCTGGAGGCAGCGGAAACGCTTGCCGCCGACGGCATCGATGCCGAGGTGATTGATCTGCGCACGCTGCGCCCGCTCGATACGGCGACGGTGCTGGAAAGCCTCAAGAAGACCAACCGCCTCGTGGTGGTCGAAGAGGGCTGGCCGGTCTGCTCCATCGCCAGTGAGATTGCGGCGGTCTGCATGGAGCAGGGCTTCGACGATCTCGATGCGCCGGTGCTGCGCGTGACCAATGAGGATGTGCCGCTGCCTTATGCGGCCAATCTCGAAAAGGCTGCGCTGATCGATGCGGCGCGGGTCGTGAAGGCTGCCCGCAAGGTCTGCTATCGGGACTGAGATAGGGCGGGGCGCTCATTACGGGCGCCCCGTTTCACTCAGCACCGTCATCGCTTGGCTGCCCTGGGCTCCTGCCTTCGCAGGAGCACAAGCGTGATGACACGTTTATAGCAGCCGCGCCGCGCGTCCCGGATTTTCGGCACCGGCACGACGGCCCGGTAATTGTTCGTTGAAAATCTTGCGGCTGACGAACTTCCAGGCGCCATCCACCTTGCGCATCCTGTCCTCATAATGGCCGTAGCTGCCGATATGCGGGGTATGTCCCGTGCCGTTATTGGCAACCTCGAACCAGTAGATCACGCCCTTGGCCGTATCGCCATGCACATAGATGGCCTGATTGGTGATGAAGTGGCGCAGTGTGACAGGCTGGCCTGAGCCATCGTCGCCATAATATTGCTTGATGGCTTCCTTGTAGACGCCGATTTCCTTGTAGATTTCCTCCGGCCCGACGGCGGTGCCGCCTGCCCATTCCAGCACGCCTTCGGGCGCGAACAGGGCGGCGTAGCTTTCGGCATCGCCCCAATCGAGCGCCATGAGATACTCGGCTTCGAGCTGCATGATCGCGGCGCGATCGGCGGCATAATCCTCCTGCGCCGCTGTCGGGCGTCCGGTTTCGTTCGGCATAATGATGTCCTCTCCTCTGCCTGCGCCATGGCGCAGGCTCGCAAGAGGTTAGACGAGGAGCCTCGCATGCGCAATTAAAGCTGGACAGAATCAATCTCAGCGGTTGAAACTGGCAGGATAACGAGCCGCAGGAAATGGAACCGGTGCGGCGCCAGGGCGAGCAGAGAGGAATTCACGACATGGCAATGGCACCTCAGGCGGCACACTCCGTGCCGGGCGACGATGCTGGGGCCGCGTCGCAGCAATGGCCCTCCAGCCCGCGTGCCTATTTCGCGCTGACTGTCATCATCATCGCCACCTTCCTGAGCTTTTTCGATGCCACCGTGTTCGGAATGCTGGCGGAGCGGATCAAGGTCGATTTCGGCCTGTCCGATACGCAACTTGGCATATTGGGCGGCCCGGCGAGCATCATCTTCTACGTGTTCGTCGGCATTCCGCTGGCCCGGCTCGTGGATATCTATCCGCGCAAGATGATCCTCGCGATCAGCGCGGCGGTGACGGGCGGTGTCACCATGCTGAGCGGTCTGGCGCAGGGCTTCGGCCAGTTCATCGCGGCGCGGATGCTGCTGGGCGCGGGCGGATCGGCCCATGGCCCCGGCTCCTATTCTCTCATCGTGGACATGTTCCGGCCGAAGAAAATCCCGATTGCCTTCGCGCTGCTGCAGTTCGGTTTCATCGGCGGCACCACGCTTGGCGTGCTGTTCGGCGGGATGATGATCGGCGCGGTGTCGCATTGGGATACCAGTTACTTGTGGGGCCTGCGCATCTTCAACTGGCAGTGGATCTTGATCGGCCTCGGCCTGCTGTCCTTCCCGGCGGCGCTGCTGTTCCTGCTGGTGAAGGAGCCTGCGCGCCGTGCCGCGGTCGCCGACCCGATCGCAGTGCCGCAGAAAGCCAGCTTCGGCCGCAAGATCGCCACGTTCATGGGATTCGACGCCATTCGTGGCATTCAGGCGAAAGGCATGGTCTATTATCCGCTGTTCATCGCGCTGGCGCTCAGCGCGACGGAAAGCCAGGGCATCGGCTTCTGGCGCGTGCCTTTCCTCGTGCGGACCTATGGCATGGACGAGGCGCAGATCGGCGCGGTGCTCGCGCCCATGCTGCTGGTCGCGCAGCTCGCCGGCCTCGTGCTCGGTGGCCTGATGGTCTCGTGGTTCGGCCGCAAGTATAAGGATGCGAACGTTCGCACGGCGGCGATCTGTTTCACCGCGGTCACCATCTGCACGCTGGCCGCGCCGCTGATGCCGACGGGGCACCTCGCCATGGGCGCGATGGCCGTGGCGACGCTCTTCGGCCTCGCGGGCGCGCCGGCGCAGAATGCCGCCGTGCAGCGCGTCGCGCCGCAGGCCATGCGCGGACAGGTGACGGCGCTGTACCTGTTCATGTTCACCTTCTTCGGCGCGATGGGCAGCCTCGTGATCGGCGTCGTGGCGCAATATGTCGTGCGGGACGAAGCGCGGCTGTGGCAGGCGATCTTCATCACCGCGCTCGTACTGCTTCCGCTCGCCACGATCAGCATGTGGCGCGCGTGCAAGCCCTATCGCGAGGAAATCGAGCGCCTGGAGGCAGCAGAAGCTGCGGCTGTGAGCAAAGCAATGCCTGCGGGGAGTTGACGACTCATCATTGAGTTCTCACAGGGGATATTGCGCGACGCCGGGCTTTGGTCCGGCGTCACTCTGTTTCGCTGAGAGTCCCGAGAGGATGGCTATGACCAATTATCCTGCCCTGCACATGATCATCGATGGCGAGGCCGTGACCGGCGGTGATCGCCGAACGCAGACCATCGTCAATCCTGCGACGGGCGAGACCCTTGGCGAGCTGCCGCTGGCCACCACCGCGGATCTCGACCGCGCGTTGGAAACCGCGCAGCGTGGGTTCAATCGCTGGCGCAACTCGACGGCGCAGGAGCGCGCTGCCGTGCTCTCCGGTGCAGCGCGTCTGCTCATGGAGCGGCAGGAGACGCTGGCTCGCATCGCCACGATGGAGCAGGGCAAGACCCTGCCTGAATCCCGCATCGAAGTGATGATGGTCGCCGGCCTGTTCAATTTCTACGCGGGTGAGGTTTCGCGCCTCTATGGCCGCGCGCTGGTTCGCCCGGCCGGCATGCGCTCGACGGTGACTTATGAGCCGGTCGGCCCGGTTGCGGCCTTCTCGCCCTGGAACTTCCCGCTCGGCAATCCTGGCCGCAAGCTGGGCGCGCCGATTGCGGCGGGCTGCTCGGTGATCATGAAGTCTGCCGAAGAGACCCCGGCGTCCGCGCTCGGCGTGCTGCAGTGCCTGCTCGATGCCGGCCTGCCCAAGGACGTCGCGCAGGCCGTGTTCGGCGTGCCCGATGAGGTGTCGCGCCACCTGCTCGCCTCGCCGATCATCCGCAAGCTCAGCTTCACCGGCTCGACCGTGATCGGCAAGCATCTCGCCAAGCTGGCGGCCGAAGACCTGAAGCGCACCACCATGGAACTCGGTGGTCACGGCCCGGTACTGGTGTTCGACGATGTCGACGTGGACCGCGTGCTGGATGTCATGGTCGGCCACAAATATCGCAACGCCGGCCAGGTCTGCGTCTCGCCGACGCGCTTCATCGTGCAGGAAAATGTCTACGAGCGGTTCCGTGACGGGTTTGCGAGCCGTGCCAAGGCGCTCAAGGTGGGCAACGGCCTTGAGGATGGCATCCAAATGGGCCCGATGGCCAATGAGCGTCGCCCGGACGCCATGGAGCGCCTCATCGGCGGCGCTGTCAGCAGTGGTGCCAAGCTCAATGCGGGCGGCGAGCGCATCGGCAATCAGGGCTTCTTCTATGCTCCGTCGGTGCTCAGCGAGATCCCGCTCGATGCCGAGATCATGAATGAGGAGCCGTTCGGCCCGGTCGCGCTAATCAATCCGTTCGGCAAGGTCGACGACATGATCGCGGAAGCCAATCGCCTGCCTTATGGCCTCGCCGCCTATAGCTGGACGGACGACGTCAAGCTGCAGCGTCGCGTGGCGCGGGAAGTCGAGACCGGGATGCTCGGCATCAACAGCGTCGCCATCGGCGGTGCGGACTCGCCGTTCGGCGGCGTCAAGTGGTCGGGCCACGGCCATGAGGATGGTCCCGAGGGCCTCCACGCCTGCCTCGTGACCAAGGTCGTCCACGAAGGCTGATCCAGAATACAAGCCCCGGTGCCCGTGCAGGCGCCGGGGCTTTCTTTCCCCATTTCTCAGGAGAGTAACATGACTCACGCGCTCAACACCGGCGGCGATCGCGGCTATCTTCGCATTGCGACCGAAGAGGCTTTTGCGACGGCCGAACAGCTCGACGCCTTTCTGAAGCTGGTCAAAGAGGGCCGGGCCGACAAGGCGACCACGTCGCTCTGGGGTTTCTACGGCACGTCGCCTTCCGAGCGGACCCAGTTCATTCGCGATCGGCTGCTTGATCTGGACGATCTGCGTATTCAGGCGATGGACGAGACCGGAATCGACGTCGCCATTCTCTCCCTGACATCGCCCGGTGGACAGGCATTCGAGACCGATGAAGCCAAGACGCTGGTCCGCAATGCCAACGACGTTCTGAAGGCCGCCTGCGAACGCCACCCGTCGCGCTATGTCGGCATGGTCTCCATCGTCCCGCAGGACGTGCAGTGGTCGGTCGAGGAAATTGCGCGCGGCAAGAACGAGCTGGGCTTCAAGGGCGTGATGGTCAACAGCCACACCAAGGGTCACTATCTCGATGAAGAGCAGTTCGACCCGATCTTGAAGGCCTGCGCCGACAATAATCTGCCGCTGTACATCCACCCGCAGTCACCGCCGGATGCGATGATCGCCGGCATGGTCGAGGCTGGCCTCGATGGCGCGATCTTCGGCTTCGGTGTCGAGACCGGCTATCATTTGCTGCGCATCCTGACGACGGGTGTGTTCGACCGCTATCCCAACCTGACCGTGTGCGTCGGCCATGGCGGCGAGGCGATCCCCTACTGGCTGTTCCGCATGAACTACATGCATCAGGCTGGCGTCCGCTCGAAGCGCTACGAGCGCCTCAAGCCGCTCAACCACGACCTGTTCCACTATATGCGCAACAATGTCTGCGTGACGACCAGCGGCATGGCCTGTCCGCTGGCGATCAAGCTGTGCATCGATCAACTCGGTGAGGACCGGGTGATGTACGCGATGGATTATCCCTATGAATATGTCGCCGATGAGGTGCGTACGCACGACAATCTCGACATTTCTGCAGAAGCCAAGAAGAAGCTGATGCAGACCAATGCCGAGCGGGTCTTCAACCTGTGACGACCCCGCCGGTGTCGGGCCGGGTGACCGGCACCGCCTGGTATGCGCTGGCGTTGGTGGCTCTCACCAACGCCATGTCGCTGCTGGATCGGAACATCCTCGCCATTCTCGCGCCGCGCATCAAGGCGGACCTGCAGATTGGCGATGCCGAGCTGGGGCTGCTGTACGGAACGGTGTTCGCGCTGTTCTACGCGCTGTTTTCCCTGCCGCTCGGTCGCCTGTCGGATGGCTGGATTCGCACGCGCATCCTGGCCATCGCCATCGCCTTCTGGTCCTTCTCGAGCGGCCTCGCGGCCTTTGCGAGCGGCTTTGCGATGCTGGCGATTTCCCGGCTGGGCGTGGGTATCGGCGAGGGGGCAACATCCCCCGCCGGCACATCCTTGCTGTTCGATTATTTCCCCAAGCACCGGCGTGGCCTGGTGATGGGCACCATCGCGGCGTCCATCGCGGTGGGCCTTGGCATGTCCAATGTCGTCGGCGGTGTCGCGGCGCAATGGTGGGAAACGCTTTACCCGGCGGGGCAAGCGCCGCTGCGGCTGGCAGGCTGGCAGTTCGCCTTTCTGGTTGCGTCCATTCCGGGCCTCGTCCTTGCTCTGCTGCTGTGGCACCTCAAGGAGCCTCAGCGCGGCGCGATGGATGGCATCGCGTCCCGGCCCGATCCGGCGCCGTTCCGCTCCAGCCTCGCGCTGCTCGGTGCGGTGACGCCCGGCACCAATTTGCTGAGCCTTGCCGCCAGCAAGGCCAGCGCCCGCCACTGGACCGCCAATATCGGCGTCATGGTGCTCGTGGTCGGTCTGATGACGCTGTTCGTGCATCTGGCTTCGGCTTTTTCGCCGCGCCCGGCGCTCAGTTTCGGTGGCGTGCCTCTCAATCCCCACATCCTGCAATGGGGTGTGATGGGCTTTGGGATCATCGTGATCTTCAACCTGTTGCAGCGGCTGGCGCTTGCCGATCCGCCGACCTATCAGGTGACGGTGCGCTCGCCGGCGCTGATGATCGCCATCGCGGTCGGTGCGCTGCAGACGGTGATCAATTACGGCATCATGGGCTTCACGCCCGCCTTCATCATGCAGACCTATGGCACATCGCCCGCAGAAACAGGCGTCACCTTCGGCCTGCTCTCGCTGGTGATCGGCGTGATCGGCCCGATGATTTCGGGGCCTTTGGCTGACTGGTTCGACAAGTCCATGCCGGCGACCGGCCGCGTGTATCTCACCCTGTTCGCGCTCGGCGTCTCACCGCTGATCGGGGTCTGGACCTATCATGCACCGGACGCGTTCGGCTTTTACAGCCGCTTCGTGCTCTACAGCGTCATCCTCACCTGCTGGATGCCGCCGCTCTACTCGCTGATCTATGGACTTGTGCTGCCCCGCATGCGCGGCATCACCGCCAGCACCTATCTCATCATCTCCACCATTTTCGGCCTCGGCATGGGGCCTTATCTGGTCGGGATGATCTCGGATGCCACGGGTGATCTGCGGACCGCGATCCTGAGCGTCAACTGGATGGCGATTCCCATCATCATCCTGCTGGTCATTCTCCTCACCCGCATCCGCAAGGACGAGAGCCTCATTCTGGTTCGTGCCCGGGAAGCGGGGGAGCCTGTCTGATGCTTTGACCTGCTCAGCATCCTCGCATTGTTGACTTTGTTCGAAATGGCGCTTTGTGTCATAAGAACTGAGTCGAGCCGCGCGGGGGACGTGCGCGGTGCAATGAGAGGATGACAAGAGCATGACGGACGAGAGAACTGTCGATTACGTGATCGTCGGGGCGGGCAGCGCGGGATGTGTTCTCGCCAACCGGCTCTCGGCGGATCGGGGCACGGAAGTCGTTCTGCTCGAGGCTGGCGGCGATGACCGCCCGACGCGGGAATTGAGCCAGTTCCGTTCCAACATGATGATCCATATCCCGATCGGTTTCGGCAAGACGCTGAACGATCCCAAGGTCAACTGGCTGTATGAGACGGAGGTCGACGAGGGCTCAGGCGGTCGCCCCCACAAATGGCCCAAGGGCAAGGTACTCGGCGGCTCGTCGTCGCTCAACGGCATGCTCTATGTGCGCGGCCAGTCGGCCGACTATGATGGCTGGCGCCAGATGGGCAATGAGGGCTGGGCGTGGGACGACGTGCTGCCCTATTTCAAGAAGAGCGAGGACCAGACCCGTGGCGCCATGGAAGGCCATGCTCAGGGCGGTGAGCTGGCTGTCTCCGACTTCCCCGAGCATCACCCGATCAGCAAGGCAGTCATCGATGCCTGTGTCGAGGCTGGCTATGCCTATAAAGATGATCTGAACGACGGCGATCAGGAGGGGACCAGCTGGTTCCAGATGACCGCGCGCAACGGCAAGCGTTGCTCGACGGCGGTGGGCTTCCTCCATCCGGTCATGGACCGCGTCAATCTCACGGTCGAACTGCGCGCCATGACGACGCGCATCCTCTTCGAGGGCAAGCGCGCGGTGGGGGTTGAGTTCGTCCAGCATGGTCGCCTACGCCGCGTGAAGGTGCGCAAGGAAGTGATCCTTGCCGCCGGTGCGGTCGAGAGCCCCAAGCTGCTGGAAATCTCCGGCATCGGGCAGGGCGGTGTCGTCCGGGAACTGGGCGTGAAGCTGGTGCATGAGCTGCCCGGCGTCGGCGAGAACCTGCAGGACCATTATATGATCGGCTGCCAGGCGCGGCTGAAGCCGGGCACGCCCTCGGTCAACTCCATGGCCAGCGGCCTGCCGCTGATCGGTCAGGTGCTCAAATATGGCATGACCCGCAAGGGCCTGCTGTCTTATGCGGTGGCGCATGGCTGCACCTTCCTGCGGTCGCGCGAAGGGCTGGAGACGCCGGACATCCAGATTCACACCATGGCGGCGTCCATGGATCTGGAGGTGCTAAACGCCAAGCAGCAGCTGGCGCTGGAGAAGGAGCCGGGCATGGCCTCCAACCCCTGCCAGCTGCGCCCGGAATCGCGCGGGCACATCCACGCCCGCTCGCCCGATGGCACGCAGGCCCCCAAGATCACGCCCAATTATCTGCAGGACCCGATCGACCAGCAGATGGCCGTCACGCAGCTCAAGATCATTCGCGAAATCTGGCAGCAGCCGGCAATCGCCAAATATCTGGCCGGCCCCGATCCGTTCGGCGAGACGGACGATCAGATGTTCTTCTATGCGCAGGTCGCCGGCGGCACGCTGTATCACGCGGTCGGTACGGCGCGCATGGGTAGCGACCCCAAGGCGGTGGTCGATGCGCGCCTGCGCGTCCACGGCGTTCAGGGCCTGCGCGTGGTCGATGCCTCGATCATGCCCAAGATCGTCTCCGGCAACACCAATGCCGCGACGATCATGATCGGCGAGAAGGGATCGGAAATGATCCTGGAAGACGCGAAGGAACTGGCACCGGCCTGAACGGATCGGCGTGCGGCATCAATACTGAACGGAAAACGAAGCCGCCTGCGCGTCAGGCGGCTTCGGTCATTTCATGGAAGGCTTGCGCGATCAGCGCGAGCGACCTGATGCGGGCCTGCGGATCGAAAGCGGGGCTGTGGACGATCACCTCATCCACCTGCGTCCGCTGGACGAACTGGCGCAGGCCACGCGCGACATCATCGGCGGTGCCGAAGGCGCTGCATTGCATGACATGCCCCAGCATTGCGCTGAGCGACGGATCGAGGCTCGCGACATAATTCTCCACCGGCGGAGGTAGCTTGCCGGGGCGGCCGGTGCGCAGCGCCACGAAGTTCTGCATCATGGAGCTGGCGACATATTCCGCCTCCGCCACCGTGTCCGCAGCGACGACGCTCATCGCCGCCGCCGCATAGGGTTCGCGCAGAGAGGCGGACGGGCGGAAATCGCGGCGATAGATGGTCAGCGCTTCATCCAGCAGATCGGGCGCGAAATGCGAGGCGAAGGCGTAGGGCATCCCGAGTGCCGCCGCGAGTTGCGCGCCGAACAGGCTGGACCCCAGAATCCACATGTCGATCTGCGCACCGCGCCCGGGCACGGCGAGCAGGCCGAGGTCAGGCTCACCGGTAAAGTGAGCGCGCAATTCCACCACGCTGCGGGGGAATTCCTCGGCCTCTTGCCGGGTGTCATGGCGGATGGCGCGGGCCAGTCGGCCGTCGGCGCCGGGTGCACGCCCGAGGCCGAGATCGACACGGCCGGGGAAGAGCGCGTCCAGCGTGCCGAACTGCTCGGCGATGATATAGGGTGAGTGATTGGGCAGCATGATGCCGCCCGAGCCGACGCGGATGGTCTTGGTCGCCCGCCCGGCCTCAGCGATGATGAGCGCGGTGGCCGCTGCTGCCACGCCGGCCATGCCGTGATGTTCGGCGATCCAGTAGCGATGATAGCCGAGCGCTTCGGCATGGGCGGCGAGCGGGCCGACGCGCTTGATCGCATCGCCGGCGCTCTCGCCTTCGACAACGTTGACGAGGTCGAGGAAGCTGAGTTGGGTCATCGATCCAAGATGGGATCGGCACCCCCGCTACGCAACCGGTGGCGGGCGGGGCGCTTGGGGATCAGGTGACGCGCCAGACCCACAATTTGATGCCCGCCTTGTAGCGCGCGCCCGAGCAGACGAAGATGCTGCGGTTCATCCAGTCATATTTGCCTTCCGGCGCGATGAATTCCGGCACGGTGCGGAAATAATAATCCGCCGGATCGACCTCCTCGCCTGCCGCCAGTCGCGCCATCACATCGGGCGGGCCATGGCGCAGGCCACGATTGCGGATCTGGATGACGACGCCGTCATCGGTCTGCAGCGCGTAAAGGGCATCGGCGACAGTGACGCCGTCGGGCCGGGTGAGCTGGAAGTCGGCGGCGTTGCCGAGCAGCTTGCCCTTGATCAGCGGCCCTTCGACACGGCCACCCTCGAAGATCGGGATGATGCGGCGGGTGCCATCGACGGTGTTGCCGAGCGGCACGGGCGCGCCGAGATCGCCGCCGGCTTCATAGACGAATTCCAGCCCGGGCTGAATCATGAACGTGCTTCCTTGAGACTTGAAGTGTGAGGCTGCAGCCCCGGCGCACACACATAGCGCGGGCCGGGGCTGTGGCTGGATGATCGCTAGGGTCAGGCGGCTTCGCGTTCGAGGCCGATCTGGTCCGCGCTGGCCCAGTTGCCGTGCAGGCCAAAGCGCAGCGCGAAGGGGATATGAATCGTGGCGACCGGTCCCTTCTCGATGTCCAGCGCTTCGAAGATCAGCAGGTCGCTCTTGTGGTCGGCCAGGCGATTGCAGACCTGCACGATCCAGCCATCGCCTTCCGGCGCGTCCTTGGAGCGCGGCACGAAGGCCGGCTCCTGCAGCGAAGAGGTGGGGCCGCACCACCAGTGCTGCTCCTTGC
Source organism: Sphingobium sp. B11D3B (assembly GCF_025961735.1). NCBI lineage: Bacteria > Pseudomonadati > Pseudomonadota > Alphaproteobacteria > Sphingomonadales > Sphingobiaceae > Sphingobium > Sphingobium sp. B11D3B. The sequence continues at coordinate 882,229 of NZ_JAOQOF010000001.1, forward strand.
CGGTCTGGTGGTCGATCAGGAACAGGCAGTTCATCAGGAAGCCGCCGGCGCTGCCGCCCTTGAGCTCGACCGGACGCTTCATGTCCATCTCCAGCATCCAGCCATAGCGATAGGGCAGGCCGGTGACGCGGTCATCAATGCGGGGGAATTCACCCGACGTCTCCGTGAGGCGGGTGACGCTGTCGAACTCGTCGCTGTTGGACGCCATGTCGACCGTCCAGCGGGTGAGGTAGCTCGCCGCCTGCTGCGGGTTGAAGGGCGCGCCATGCACGTCCGGGAAGAAGGGGAACATGTTGTTCGCCGCTTCCGGCACGTCGATATGGACCTTGGTGCCGTCCTGATAGGCGTTCATCACATGCGACGCGAAGCAATTGTCGCGCTTGAACCAGCGGATGTCTTCCTGCTTCACATCGTCACGGCGCGGGATGATGCCGAGATAGACGGGCAGGGTGGTGTCGAAGCCGAAGTGCGGCAGGCCCTTCTCCAGGCGCTCCCAGCTGCCGATCGAGGGCACAATGTGCAGGACCAGATAATCCTTGGTCACGCCGAAGTCGTGCATCATGCAATAATAGGGCGCCTTGAACCACAGTTCGCGGACCAGTTCGCCTTCAGGGCTGACCTCATAGAGGCACACATCGTCGGAGCACAGGCCGCTTGCGGCATAGCCGATGGCGACCATGTTGCCCGTGTGCGGGTCGATCTTGGGGTGCGCGGTGAAAGTCTGGCCGGTCATCTTGCCGCCGAACTTCTCGAACCCGATGGTCTCCATCGTGTCCGGTTCCATGACGAGGGACGGGCTGTCCTCCTTCATGGCCCAGAGCTTGCCTGCGAACACAAAGGCGTTGGTGTTCGCGGTCGAGCGATACTCGCCCTTGACGGACTCATCGTCCGTCAGCGGATTGCGATAGGCGCCGAAGAGCGCCTTGCCGGCCTCGTTCTCCAGCCTCCACTTGGCGGTCTTGGCCCAGCGCTGCTTGATGTCGCACTGGCCATCATGAATGTGGAAGCGCGTGATCATGCCATCGCCGTTGAAGCTGATGTCATCGCCCAGGCGGGGCGGGAATTGCGGGTCCGGCTGCACGCGGAAGAAGGCGCCATTCAGCTCGGGCGGAATCGTGCCCTCATGCACGAGATTCGGAATGTCGCATTCGATGCGAGACGGGCTGTTGAAACCTGTGAAAGCGGGGGTATTGGGGAATTGCGCCATAGCTTGCTCCTCTTGCGCAGGTTTGTATGCTATGCATACCAATTGGGCAATTCCCATTGCTTAATCAATGGCCGAACCGTTCCGGTTCTCGGGGGTAAAGATTTTGGAAGCACGCGCACGTCAACGTCCTCTTGTGGCCGCCAAGGGTGGTGGAAGTGCGACGCCATCGCCTGCGCCCGCGCAGATCGACGATGATATCGGCGCGATCGACGACATTATCGGGTTCCACATCCGCCTTGCCCATGGCGCGGCCTACCGCCATTTCACCGAGACTTTTTCCGAGCTTGGCCTGACGCAGAAGATGGTCTCCGTCCTCTGGCTGATCAGCGACCATCCGCACATCGCGCAGGCCGATATCGGCCGCCGCCTGCAAATGGACCGGGCGACGACGATGGCGATCATCAACCGGTTGGAAGCGCGCGGCCTGCTGGTGCGCGGCGCGTCCACGCTGGACCGGCGCCGGCAGACGCTGACGCTGACTGCGGACGGGCAGGCGGCCCTTAGCGACGCGCGGCGCTGCATCGACGAGCATGAGCAGTGGCTCAAGTCCCGTTTCACCAAGAAAGAAGCCACGTTGCTCATCGAGTTATTGCGCCGTATTCACGAGTAGATTCGGCCTGTGAGGTCGCCGATGCGGTCCACTGCCTGGAGAGGAAAGCCCAACCATGTCATCGTCTGATCCTGTTGAGATCATTAATGAGTCGCCGATGTCCGTTCGGCAGTGGATTGTCGTGGTCTTGATGATCCTGCTGAACGCGCTGGATGGTTTCGACGTGCTGTCGAGCGCCTTCGCGGCGCCGGGCATTTCGGCGGAATGGGGCATTCCGCGCTCGGCGCTGGGCATCGTTCTCTCGGCCGAGCTGGTCGGCATGGGCTTCGGCTCGGTCATCCTCGGTGGTGTCGCGGACCGCATCGGCCGCAAGGACACGATGCTGATCTGCCTCGTTGTCATGGCGATCGGCATGTATCTGGCCCATGCCGCGACTGGTGTGACGCTCCTGACAGTGTGGCGCTTCGTCACCGGCCTCGGCATCGGCGGGATGCTGGCGGCGACCAACGCCGTGACGGCGGAATCGACCAGCAAATCCTCCCGCAGCCTCGCCATGGCGCTTTACGTCATCGGCTACCCGATCGGCGGCGTGGTTGGCGGCTTTGCCGCGCAGAGCTGGCTGCTGGTGGAATATGATTGGCGCGCGGTGTTCATGTTCGGCGCCGTGGTGACCGCGATCATGATCCCGCTGGTCTTCTTCCTCGTGCCGGAGACGCCCGCATTCTATGCCGCGCGCCGGCCCGCGAACGTGATCGAGAAGGTCAACCGCTCGCTCCGCGCGCTGCGCAAGCGGACCATCGAGGCACTGCCGCCGCTGCGTACGGAAGGACCGCAGCCCAAGGTGACCGACATTCTGTCCAAGCCGGGCCTGCGCAAGGTCACCTGGCTGTTGGCCTTCGGCTACATGTTCCACACGCTCACCTTCTATTACATCCTCAAGTTCGCAGTGCAGATCGTCGCGGATTCCGGCTTCTCGCAGGCCGATGCCGCCAGCACGCTCACCTGGGCCAATATCGGCGGTGCGATTGGCGGCGGTCTGTTCGGCTTCCTGCTCAAGAAATGGGACATTAAGGGGCCGACGATTGCCATGATGATTGCCGGCGTGGTTGCGGTGGCATGGTTCGGCATGGGGCATGGTGAGCTTGGCGAATGGCGCGTGGCGGCATTCCTGTCGATGTTCTTCCTCAACGCGGCCATTGTGGGCTTCTATGCCGCCTTCGCGCGGGGCTTCCCGGCCTATGCTCGCGCCACGGGTACGGGCTTCGTCCTCGGCGTGGGGCGCGCTGGCGCGGCTGGCTCGCCCATCGTGGCTGGCCTGCTCTTCGACATGCTTGGCAAGGGCGAGTTGCTCACCGTATCGCTCATCATGAGCCTTGGCTCGGTATGCGCCATCTTCATGCTGCTGTTGCTGCCGATGCGCGATGGCGATGCGATTGCTCAAGCTGAGGCCAAGGCCTGAGATATGAATCCGCCGCCTCGTCTATGCGGGGCGGCGGATCGTCAGGTACTGAATGATGCAACGAGAGCAGGCGGTCGAGACGGTCAGCCCGCAGTGACGCGGAGCACTTCATCCGGCCGGGCCAGCGCATAGAGCGAGAGGCCGGCAGCCTCGGCCCGCGCTGCCGCCATGCTGGTCGGGACCGAGATGGTCACAAGGGTGTGGGCGCCGGCCCGGACCGTTTTCTCCACGATTTCATAGCTGCAGCGCGCCGTGGAAAGCACGAAGCCGGCGTCCATCGTCTGCCCTGCGCGGGCCATGGCGCCAACGAGCTTGTCCAGCGCATTGTGCCGGCCGACATCCTCGCGGGCCATCAGGATCGCCCCATCCGGTGCCACAAAGGCAGCGGCGTGCATCCCGCCTGTGGCACGATTGCCCGGCTGATGCGCACGCAGACCCTCCAGCGCCTCGAAGATCGCCGCCGGTGCGAGCGCCTCATGCGCGGCGACCGGGGGGAGGGCACGCGAAACGGCTTCCAGATTATCGATGCCGCACAAGCCACAGCTCGACTCGGCCACGCGCGTGCGCACGCGCTCTTCAAGCCTTTCGAGCGCCAGTGAGGTAATGGTCGCACGCGCGATCCAACCGAGATCGGTCTCGACAATATCGATGCGGGTGACATCGCCCGGTTGCGTGGCCAAGCCCTCGGTCAGCGCGAAGCCGGTGATGAAGTCGTCCAGATCAAACGGACTGGCCATCATCACGGCATAGGAAAGGCCGTTATATTCCAGCGCGACCGGCACTTCCGGCGCAAAGGGGCGCGCGACCGGACGGCTGGAGCCATCCGGTCGAAGGGCGACGAGGTCAGCCGGCGTCGTTGTAGCCAGGATCGTTCTCATCCGCGCTCGCGAATTCGGTGGCCCGCGTCATGTGCGGCACCGGCCCATCCACCATGGCGATGGCGCGCGCGGCGAGCGGCGACATGTCGGCGGGGTCGACGGCCTTGATGCCCGCGAGCATCCGCGGATCCCAATACATCTTGATATGGTCGGCGGTGGCGAGGGCCGCCTGGTCGTGGCCCAACGCTTCAAAATTCCGCGCGATCTGGTTCGCCATGTAGATGAGGCGGCTGGCTTCCATGATGCTTACTCCGCCGCTTCAGCCGTGAGGCTGGCCACGATCCGCCGCGAGCGTTCGGACCAGCTGTTATAATCCTCCTGCCAATCGGTCGGGCCGTTGGAAGGCGTGATCTGGACAGCTGTCACCTTGTACTCGGGGCAGTTGGTGGCCCAGTCCGAATATTCGGTGGTCACGACATTGGCCTGCGTGGCGGGGTGGTGGAAGGTGGTGTAGACCACACCCGGTGCCACCCGCTCAGTGATTGTCGCCCGCAGCGTCGTCTCGCCGGTGCGGCTGGAGAGCTTCACCCAATCACCATCCTTGAGGCCGCGATTCTCGGCATCGGTCGGATGGATTTCCAGCAGATCCTCAGGGTGCCAGGCCGTGTTGCCGGTGCGCCGTGTCTGCGCGCCGACATTATACTGGCTGAGGATGCGGCCGGTGGTGAGCAGCAGCGGGAAGCGCGGGCCGGTCTTCTCGTCCGTCGGTACATAATCGGTGACTACGAACTTGCCCTTGCCGCGCACGAAACCGTCCACATGCATGATCGGCGAACCCTCGTGGGTCTCGTCCTTGACCGGCCACTGCAACGATCCCTCGCGCTCCAGACGCGCCCAGGATACGCCTGCGAAGGACGGGGTGAGACGGGCGATCTCGGCCAGGATTTCGCTGGGATGCTCGTAGTTCCAGCCAAGCTCCATGGCGTTGGCGAGAAGCTGGGTGATCTCCCAGTCGGCATAGCCATTGGCGGGCTCCATCACCTTGCGGACCGGCTGGATGCGCCGCTCTGCATTGGTGAAGGTGCCGTTCTTTTCAAGGAAGGTCGAACCGGGCAGGAAGATATGCGCGTAGTTCGCCGTTTCGTTCAGGAACAGGTCCTGCACGATGACGCACTCCATCGCCTTGAGGCCCGCCGCGACATGCGCGGTATTGGGGTCGGACTGAAGGATGTCCTCGCCTTGGATATAGATCGCGCGGAACGTACCGTCGATCGCGGCGTCCAGCATATTGGGGATGCGCAGGCCCGGCTCGGCATCCAGGGTCACGCCCCAGTCCGCCTCGAACAGCGCGCGCGTTTCATCGTCGCTGATGTGGCGATAGCCGGGCAATTCGTGCGGGAAGCTGCCCATGTCGCAAGCGCCCTGCACGTTGTTCTGACCACGCAGCGGGTTCACGCCTACGCCGCGGCGCCCGATATTGCCGGTTACCATCGCAAGGTTCGCGATGGCCATCACCGTCGAGCTGCCCTGGCTATGCTCGGTGACGCCAAGGCCATAATAGATGGCGCCATTACCGCCAGTCGCAAACAGGCGGGCCGCGCCGCGCAATTCCTCGGCGGGCACGCGGGTGACGGGCTCCAACGTCTCAGGGCTGTTGCGCTCCTGCGAAACGAAGGCGGCCCAGTCCTGATACTCGTCCCAGTCGCAGCGTTCACGGATGAACGCTTCGTCGGCCAGGCCTTCGGTCACGATCACATGCGCCAGGGCGGTGAGCACGGCGACGTTGGTGCCGGGCTGCAGCGCGAGATGGTGCTGCGCGGCGATGTGTGGCGATTTGACCATGTCGGTGCGGCGCGGGTCGATGACGATCAGCTTGGCACCCTGACGCAGGCGGCGCTTCATCCGGCTTGCGAACACCGGGTGGCCGTCCGTCGGGTTGGCGCCGATGATCAGGATGACGTCGCTGTCCATCACGCTGTCGAAATCCTGCGTGCCGGCGGACGTGCCAAAGGTGGTCTTGAGGCCATAGCCGGTCGGCGAGTGGCAGACACGGGCGCAGGTGTCGGTATTGTTGGAGCCAAAGCCGGCGCGGATCAGCTTCTGGACGAGGAAGGTTTCCTCATTGGTGCAACGCGACGACGTGATGCCGCCCAATGCGCGCGCACCGTGGGCGGCCTTGATGCGCTTGAGTTCAGATGCGGCGTAGGAAATCGCCTTGTCCCAGCTCACCACCTGCCAGGGATCATCCACGCTCTTGCGGATCATCGGTTGGGTGATGCGGTCCTGATGGTTGGCATAGCCCCAAGCGAAGCGGCCCTTGACGCAGCTATGGCCACGATTTGCCTTGCCGTCCTTCCACGGCACCATGCGCACCAGCTGCTCACCGCGCATTTCCGCGCGGAAGGTGCAGCCGACGCCGCAATAGGCGCAGGTGGTGACGACGGCCCGCTCGGGCTTGCCGATCTCGACCATCGCCTTTTCCTGAAGCGTGGCGGTGGGGCAGGCCTGCACACAGGCGCCGCACGACACGCATTCGGAAGAGAGGAAATCGTCGGACGCGACACCCGCAGACACCATGGAGCCGAAGCCGCGGCCATCGATCGTGAGCGCGAAGGTGCCCTGCACCTCGTCACAGGCGCGCACGCAGCGCGAGCAGACGATGCACTTGCTGGGGTCGAAATCGAAATAGGGGTTGGACGTGTCCTTCTGGAGACCCAGATGATTATCGCCCGTGTAGCCATAACGTACATCGCGCAGACCGACGGCGGCCGCATTGTCCTGCAGTTCGCAGTCGCCATTGTCCGAGCAGGTCAGGCAGTCCAGCGGGTGATCGGAGATGTAGAGCTCCATCACGCCCTTGCGCAACTTCTGCAGACGCGGAGTCTGGGTGTAAACGGTCATGCCGTCCATCGCCGGCGTGGTGCAGGAGGCGGGGGTGCCGCGCATCCCGTCGACTTCGACCAGACAGAGGCGGCAGGAGCCGAAGCTCTTCACGCTGTCCGTGGCGCAGAGTTTGGGAATGTCGCCGCCGCATTCGGCAGCCGCGCGCATCACGCTCGTGCCTTCCGGGACGGTGACGGAGCGACCGTCGATGGTCAGCGTGACCATCTTCTCCGATGTGGAAGCGGGCGTGCCGAAATCGGCCTGAGGTTCATAGCCCATGACGTTCAACTCTCTCCAGGTCAGCAGCAGTGTTGATATTAACAGGTTCGCGCGGCAATTGCACGGCGCGCGCGGAAATACGGTTGGCGAAGGCCTTCATCGAATGCACGCCCTCGCTCTTGAGGATGTCGAGCGCGTCGCCGGCCGCCGAGGCGGGCCACACGCCGATCACCGGCAGGCTCTCGACATAAGCTGGGTATGGGGACAGGCGCTGCAAGAGGTCTTGCGGCAGATCGATGGCATCGCACGGCACGCTCAGCACGGCGGGGAGGCCGCGCGCCTGCGCTTCGAGCAAGGCCGCAGCGAGGCCGGCAAGCGGCCCCATACGCGGCGCGGGCTGGTCGGCGATGCTGGCCACGCCGTCATGCTCACGCCCCACCACGATGGTTTGCGCGCTGTGCACGGCCACGGCGTCGATGGCGTGATCAATCAGGGCGCGACCGTGAAAGGTCGCCACGGCCTTGTCACTGCCGAAGCGCGTCGACTTGCCGCCAGCGATCACCGCGCCGAGAACGGCCGCGCGATCGATGGGAAGCAGGCCGACGCAGCAGCTCATTCAGCCGCCTCGGGGAGGCTCTGGCGGGCGCCGAAATCCTCGGGCCAGTGCTTGAGCGCGCTCATTACCGGATATGGCGTGAAGCCGCCCAGAGCGCAGAGCGAACCGAACTTCATCGTCTCGCACAGATCTTCCAGCAGGACGATCTCGTCCTCAAGGCTGCGCGGCGCGGTGGGGGCGTTGTGCATCTGAGGCAGGCCCTCGAGCGTATCGCGCTGGCGCGGCACGCGCGCCATGATCCGGTCGATCAGTTCCTTGCCGCGTACCGAGCCGATGCGGCAGGGCGTGCACTTGCCGCAGCTTTCCGCCGCGCAGAACTCCATGGCGAAGCGCGCCATACCGGCCATGTCGGCGCCCTGGCCGAACACGGTGATGCCGCCATGGCCGATCAGCGCATCGACGGCGGCATAAGCCTCATAGTCGAACGGAATGTCGAACTGGTCCGGGTGCAGATAGGCACCGAGCGGACCGCCAACCTGCGCGGCCTTGACCGGCGAGCCGTCGTCCGTGCCGCCGCCAATCTCGTTGACGAGCTGGCCAAGCGTGATGCCGAACGCCGTTTCAAACAGGCCGCCATGCTTGATGTTACCGGCAAGCTGGATCGGCATCGTGCCGCGCGAGCGACCCATGCCATAATCGGCATAGGCCTTGGCGCCCTCGGCCAGAATGTAAGGTACAGCCGCAAGGCTCAGCACATTGTTGACGATGGTGGGCTTGCCGAACAGACCGACCAGCGCCGGGATTGGCGGCTTGGCGCGCACTTCGCCGCGCTTGCCTTCCAGGCTGTTGAGCAGCGAGGTTTCCTCACCGCACACATAGGCGCCGGCGCCGACGCGAACTTCCAGCACGAACGGCGCAACGAGATGCGCGCTGCGGCGGATCGCTTCTTCCAGCTTGGCGATGGCGTGGGGATATTCGGAGCGGACGTAGATATAGCCCTTGGTCGCACCGGTCGCGAGGCCGGCAATCGCCATGCCCTCGATCAGGCAATAGGGGTCGCCCTCCATCAGCATACGGTCGGCAAAAGTCGCGCTGTCACCTTCGTCGGCATTGCAGACGATATATTTCTGGTCCGCCACTGCAGCCGCGACGGTGCGCCACTTGATGCCGGTGGGGAAGCCGGCGCCACCACGACCGCGCAGGCCCGAGGCCACGACTTCCTCGACCGTCGCCTCGGCGCCGATCTCGCGAGCGCGGGCGAGGCCTTTCCAGCCGCCGGTCGCTTCATAGTCCGCAAGCTCGGTCGGGCGCGTCTTGCCGGCGCGGGCGAAGGTCAGCCGCTGCTGCTTGGCGATGAACGGATGCTCGGCGATCACGCCGATGCCGAGCGGCGACGAGCCGTCCAGAATCGCCGCAACATCGTCGGCCGTTGCTGGACCAAAGCCCTTGCCGTCGATTTCCACCAGCGGCTCCAGCCACTGCATGCCCCAGCTCGAAACCCGCTCGACGGTGGCGCCGGCCCTTGCAAAGGCATCAGCAACCGCGTCGGCACCGCAGGCGATGGCCAGCGCGTCGTCGGAAATGCGCACCATGACCATGTCAGGCAATCTCCCGGATCAGCTTGTCGAGCTTGGGCGCGTCCAGCCGGGCATGAACGGCATTGCCGATCATCGCATTGGGGCCGACGCTGCACAGGCCGAGGCAATAAATGGTTTCGATCTTCACGCGCTCGCCGGCCGCGGCAACCGCGCCATCGACCAGAGCTTCGACGCCGCGTGCCTTGCAGGATTCCGCACGGCACAGCTTGAGCACCGGCGCTGCCTTGGGCTCGGCGGTGAAATCATGATAGAAGCTCACCACGCCATGCACTTCGGCGCGGCTGAGGTTGAGCGCGAGGGCGATCTGGCGCTTGGACGCCTCGTCCACGCAGCCGAACTCGGCCTGCACGTCATGGAGGATGGGGAGAAGAGGCCCTTCGCGGCGGCTATGGCTCGCGATGATCTCGTCCAGCCGATCGGCTTTGGCGTCTCTCATGCGCGCGGGTCTCCCAAGTCTTCTTTCGTTGCTGAAATTCGTTTGTGTTACTGCCTATTTTTTGCGCGGCTGGCAAGCGCAAACCGCTGGATCGCGTTGTTGCGAGAGGCTTGCAAAAGGCGGCGTGCACGCATGGCCCGCGCGCTGGTCAGACTGGTGATGTGACGATCATGCGGGCCCGATCACGCGGCCGCTTTCAGTCCCGCCAGCCAGTCGCCGAGCATTGCGCGTCCGGCGGAGACGGCCCGAGGTCCGAGCCGATCATGGGCGGCGCGCAGGCTGTCGTTGCAGCCGCCGGATTCCGCCGCCGCCTCCGGCCATTCCTCCATCCATTGATAGAAGCGCGCATCCTCGCCCATTTCGGCATGGAATTGTAGGGCAAGTACATGTTGTCCCCGCCGGAAGGCCTGATGCGTATAGCGGTCGCTGGACGCAAGCAGTTGGGTGCCTTCCGGCAGGGTGAACGTGTCGCCGTGCCAGTGCAGAACCGGCACGTCGACAAGATGAGAGAGCGGGCCGGTGCGGCCGGCATCGTTGACCTTGACCGAATGAAAGCCGACCTCCTTGACCGGGCCGGGATAAACCTTCGCGCCGAGCGCCGCCGCGATCATCTGCGCGCCGAAGCACACGCCGAGCGTGGGGCGGTCGGCCGCCAGCCGCAGCGCCAGGCGGCGCAGCTGGCAGGCGATCCACGGATAGCGATCCTGCTCATACACCCCCATCGGCCCGCCCATCATGATGAGCAGATCGGGTTCTCGCAGGTCGAGCGTGGCGAAGGCGGGGTCGGTCACATCGATCCGGTGGATCGCATAGCCGGCCGCTTCCACCGGCTCCCGATATCCCGCCATGCCCTCATGGGGGACGTGCCGAATCACAAGCGCGCGCTTCATCGTTAATGGCCTCTCGAAATGAGCGTCAGAGGCCGAGGCGCGACCAGAAGTCACTGGCACTGGCGAGGGGCGGCGAGTCGTGCGGGGCCGCAGGCGCCAGCCGCCAGCTGGGGTGCGGAAGCGGCGTCAGCGCGCGGCCGGCTCGCCGGGCATGATTACGGTTACGGCGGGGAATGGAACGGATAGCCATATCGTTTCTCCAGTACGGAGCACGAAGCCGGCGTTGTCGCGTGGGATTCGTGCGCTTTAGCGGTTGGTGACGCGGAGCAAGCTGACAAACATCAAAAGCCGCGTTCCGGGCTGGAGGCGGCAGCGCCGCCCGTCATTCCGGACAAAAGGGGTTTAAGCCGGAAGGTGCGGCACCGGCAATCAAGCGATCTTTGCAAGGGTGATAGTTTAGCTCGGCCGGCTACGCGGCCGTCCGCGTGTCAAAGCACGCCGAACGTCCAGCCTTCCGTCCGCGCCAGTTCCGGCGTCAGCGTCTGTGGTGCCCACAGGGCCGGCTCGCCGTGCACCAGCCGCAGCCAGGCCGCGCTGAGCAGCGCGTCGGTCGCATGGTCGCTATAGCGACCCGTGAACGGCACATGCGGCCCGCTGGCGAGACGCGCGAGGCAGGCATCCAACTCGGCCTCGCGAACCTTGGTTTGGCCCTTGCGCTTGCCGGCGGCGAGCGCGGCAAGGCTGGTGTAAATTTCCACGATCAGACTGCCTGAGCCTGGGTCGGCGTCGAACGGCCAGACCGGCACGTCCGCCTGGATACGGTGCAGCACCCTCATCCCGGTCAGGCTGGATTTGCCGACCTGCGCGGCACCGACGAGATTGAGGTTGCTGCAGGGATTGAGGCCCTGTGCCTGCTGGGCCAGCTCCGTCTGGCGCAGCCGCCCGCGTCCGCCACCGAACAGATCGCCCTCCCGGCCCCCGTGGCGCCGGAAATGCCGCGCGGCCTCCGGGTGATCGACAAAGGCGCCGGCCCCCAGATGCGGCTCGTCGGCGCAGATGTCCTCGACCAAGGCCCAGAGCTGGCGGGCGTTGGGTGGAGTGCGATCCCAGCCCGGGAAGAAGGCGCCCTTGTCGGCGAAGGGCAGGGACGGGCCGAGATCAAGGCCGACCAACGTCTCGCGCGGCATGTCTTTGCGCATCCAGTCGAGAACATCTTGGCGCGACCAGATATGGCCGGGGCGGACCAGGGCGGGGCCAGCGTCGCCATCTGCGTCGCAGATGGCGACGGCAATGCCCGGCTGTCGCGGCCCCTGTGCGCCCGACCAGTCGATTGCGGCGAAATGGCGGAAGCGGCTCACGGGTGGCGGGCGGGATCAGTCACCGCGTAAGTCGCGCCGACGCTCATCCCACCAGGCGATGCGCTCGGCGATCCGCTTCTCGAACCCGCGCTCGGTAGGAGCGTAGAAGGTCTGCGGCGCCATCTCCTCGGGCCAGTAATTGTCGCCTGAGAAGCCGCCTTCCACATCATGATCGTAGCTATAGCCCTTGCCATAGCCGATCTCCTTCATGAGCTTGGTCGGCGCATTGAGGATGTTCGCGGGCGGCATCAGCGATCCGGTTTGTTTGGCGCTGGCAAAGGCCGCTTTTTGCGCCTTGTAGGCGGCGTTGGATTTGGGCGCGGTCGCGAGATACAGGCAGGCTTGCACGATCGCCAGTTCGCCCTCGGGCGAGCCGAGGAACTCGTATGCATCCTTGGCGGCGAGGCATTGGGTGAGCGCCTGTGGGTCGGCCAGGCCGACATCTTCGCTGGCGAAGCGCACCAGCCGGCGCAGGACGTAAAGCGGTTCCTCTCCGGCAACCAGCATCCGCGCGAGATAATAGAGCGCGGCCTGCGGATCGGAGCCGCGCAGCGCCTTGTGGAGCGCGGAAATCAGATTGTAATGCCCGTCGCGATCCTTGTCATAGACGGGCATCCGGCGGTGAAGAAGGGCCGCAAGGCCCGCCGGATCCAGCGGCTCGGTGAGGCCGATGCCCTGCAGCGTCTCCACCTGATTGAGCAGGAAGCGGCCATCACCATCAGCCGAAGCCACGAGCGCGGCGCGGGCATCGTCGGTCAACGGCAGCGGCGCGCCGGTCAGAGCTTCCGCACGGGAGATCAATGTATCGAGCGCGGTCTCGTCCAGCCGGCGCAGGATGAGCACCTGCGCGCGGCTGAGCAGCGCCGCGTTGAGAGCAAAGCTCGGATTTTCGGTGGTGGCGCCGACCAGCGTGACGGTGCCATCCTCGACATAAGGCAGAAAGCCATCCTGCTGTGCGCGATTGAAGCGATGGATTTCATCCACGAACAGAAGCGTGCGTTGCCCGGCGCGGGCGGCATCGCGCGCGGCCGCAAAGGCAGCTTTGAGGTCCGCCACGCCGGAAAAGACCGCGGAGATCGGCGCAAAGCGCATGTCCACCGCTTCGGCCAGCAGTCGCGCCAGCGTGGTCTTGCCGGTGCCCGGCGGTCCCCACAGGATCATTGAGGAGAGCCGTCCCGCCGCGACCATGCGCCCGATGGCGCCGTCAGCACCGGTGAGGTGGTCTTGCCCGACCACGTCATCGAGCGTGCGCGGGCGCAGACGGTCGGCCAGCGGCGCATCCGCGCGAGGCTCGGCAGGGCTGGAGGCGGCGGCAAGGCCGCCGAAGAGATCAGACATGCGGACTCATATAGGTCGGCCCGTCACCGGTTGCACGGGCCAGCTTGCATCGCATTGCGGGCCATTCGCGGGCACGCTCAAAAAAATTGCAAAAGGACCTTGTGGAAATCAGTCTAAGATATATCTTAGATCAATCTGAATTTTGGAAGGATTGAATCTTTGATGTTTGACATACGCACACATGGACGGCGCGGCCCGCATGGGCACCGTCACGCGCTCAAGGCCATGATGGGCCGGGGCGGTCGTTTCGGCGGCGGCTGGGGCGGCGCAGAGTGGGACGGGCAGGGCGGCCATGGCGGTCCGCGCGGCGGCCGTCGCGGACGCGGACGCCTGTTCGATGGCGGCGAGTTGCGACTCGTGCTGCTCAAATTGATCGGCGAGGGGCCGCGCCACGGCTATGACCTCATCCGTGCGATCGAGGAGCTGACCGGCGGCGCTTATGCGCCCAGCCCCGGCGTCGTTTATCCCACGCTCACCCTGCTGGCGGAAATGGACCTCATCGCCGACAGCGAGAGCGAAGGCGCGCGCAAGCTGTACGCGATTACCCCCGCAGGAGAGGCTCATCTTGCCGAGAAGGCCGAAGAAATCGGCGGCCTGATGGACCGGCTCGCCGGCCTCGGCGCCGAGCAGCATCGATCCAACAGTGGCCCGGTCCGCCGCGCCATGGGCAATCTCAAAACGGCTCTGATGGGCCGGCTGCGCGAAGGCGAGACCACAGACGATCTGCCGCACGAGATCGCCGCGATCCTTGATGAGGCAGCGCGGAAGATCGAGCGGTTGTAAGACTGCACAGCATAATTCCAATCGCTCCACCGCCGGACGGTGGAGCCACCAACAGAAAGACAATCTCATGAACAGCGCAACAGCCAGGGTGCCCACGCAGAGCGGCAGCCGCTACCTCCAGCAACTGTGCAAGCACTGGTCGCACAACCTCAAGGTGGAATTCACACCCGAGCGCGGCACGATCGTGTTTCCGCGCGATGCGCGCGGCGCCGATTGGCCTGCCGACGCTCTGGTGACGATGGTCGCGCAACCCGACACGCTCGACGTGACCATCGACGCCAGCAGCCCGGAGCATCTCGAAGGGCTCAAAAACACGGTCGCCCGCCATCTCGATCGCTTCGCGTTCCGCGAGGCGCCGCTCAGCTTTCCCTGGTCCTGAGGGTTTGAACCGGCGCGATCAGTCCGCCGGTTCTGTTTTCAGTTCTGCAAGAGCGGCTGCGATCTGCGCCGTGCCATAAGGCTTGGTGACGATCGGCACGGCGTGGAAGCGCGAGGAATCCAAGCCGCTGCCATAGCCTGTTGCAAAGACGAACGGGATGCCGCGCTCGGCCAGTGCCCTGGCGACCGGCTCGCTGGTCTCCGCGCCCAAATTATAATCGAGCATGGCGACGTCGAGCGGGACGGTCGCACAGGCGCGCAAGGCGGCGGTGACGCTGGAGGCGACCTCGACCTTCTCGGCGCCGAGTTCCATCAACGCGTCCTGCCCGTCGAGTGCGATGATGAGGCTGTCTTCCACCAGCAGCACGCGCTGCCCGGCTAGCGGCAGCTTCGCCGGCTCGCGCAGATCGGCAGACGCGCCGTCCGTCGCGTCGATCCGGTCCTCCGGCGCGACGCCGGCCACGAAGCGGGAGGGAATGCAGAAATGCGCCTTCACACCGCTCAGTCGGTAGTGAATCTTCGCATCGCCCCCCAGATCGTGCGGGACAGTCTTTTCGATCACCGTCGACCCAAAGCCGCGGCGCGAGGGCGGGGTGACCGCTGGCCCGCCGAGTTCGGACCAGTCGATCAACAGGCTGCCATCCTCGTCCTGCTGCCAGCTGATCAGCACCGTGCCGCTATCGGAGAGCGCACCATATTTGGCGGCATTGGTCATGAGCTCGTGGAAGACCAGCGAGAGCACGGTGAAGGCAACCGGCTGTAGCAGGATGTTGGAGCCTTTGGTCTCCACATTGGTGCGCTTGTCGCGCAGGAAGGCATTGGCCTCGATGTCGATAAGATCCCGCAACCGCGCCGGACCCCAGCGATCGCGCGTCACTTGATCGTGCGCACGGGCGAGCGCCTGCAGGCGATCATCCAGATTGCGGGTGAAATCCTCGACGCTGGCGGCCCCGTCGCGGGTCTGCGACACGAGTCCGCGGATGAGCGAGAGGATATTGCGCACGCGGTGATTGAGCTCGGCGATCAGCAGCTCCTGCCGCTCCTGCGCCCGCTGCCGCTCCTCGCCAGCGCTCTCGGAAAGGCGGATGAGCACTTCCAGCATGCCGACCCGCAGCGCTTCGGCAACGCGGCGCTCGACCGTGGTAAACGGCAGGCTGCGGCCCTTCACCAGTTGCGACCAGCTTTCGAAGCTCTTGCGCGGGGTGAGCCGGTCGCCATTGGGCCCGAGCTCGACCGGCTTCTCCGGGTTGCCGCCCCAGCGCACCGAGCGCATCTGTTCGCTGCGGAAGAAGACCACATAGTCACGCGGCTTGCGTGACAGCGGGATGGCGATGAGGCCGGCGGCGACATCCGCATAGGCAGTCGCCTCGGGCAGGACGGATGAAATGCAGTCCGTCGCGAAGACCTCGCCGTGCGAAAGCTGATTGAGGATGGAGACGAGGCTTATGAACTGCTCGCGCGAGGGCGTCAGCCCGCTGAGCGAGACGGAGCCATCGACATAAGCCCCGACGCCGTCGGCAGGAATGGTATCGAACACGACCTCGCCGAGCCAGTCCGCGTCTCGCAGCAGGTTCCCATCCTGCGCGATGGAGGCCATCAAGCGATCGGTGGCGCCGCGTGCGCGCGACTCATAGCCGGCATTCTCGCTGCGTTCCCGGCTCTCGAGCATCAGCGAGAAGATCTGGCCGAACAGTTCGGCGGCCGTACGCATGGCGAGGCCAGGCAGGCGCGGCTGATAATGGTGGCAGGCGAAGAGCCCCCAGAGCTTGCCTTCGACGATGATCGAGATCGACAGCGATGCGCTGACGCCCATGTTGCGCAGATACTCGACATGGATGGGCGAAACCGCGCGGAGCAGGCAGAGCGACTGGTCGAGGACCGCGCCGCTGGGATCGGTCTGCGGCACGATCGGCACCGGCTCTGCATTCACATCAGCGATGATGCGGAACGGATTGCGCACATAGAGCTGGCGCGCTTGTGCCGGAATATCCGACGCGGGGTAATGCAGGCCAAGGAAGCTGTCGACGCCAGCGCTCAGGGCCTCGGCAACGACCTCGCCCGAGCCCTCGGCATCGAAGCGATAGACCATCACGCGATCGAAACCGGTGATCGCCTTCACCTGCCGGGCGCTCTCGCGAATGAAGGAGGTGAGCGTGTCGGCCTGGGCGAGGCGCGACATGAGCGTGCGGACCAGCGTCGCCGCTTCGCCTGGATCTTCGAGCGCGGGCTCGCATTCGATGACGATGCTGTTGCCCGAGAAATGCACGGCGACATCGTAGAGCTTGCCATCATCGAACAGCGGCTGCGAGAATAGGCGCTCCACGGAATCATTGCCGCGCAGCATCGAAATCCGGTTGCGGATGTCATGCTGAGCAGCGGGCGTGATGAGATCGGTGAGCTTGGAACCTAGCAGCGCATCCGCCGATTTGCCCGTGAACGCGGCGATATTGTCCGAGACGCGCCCGATCATCCAATCAGCGCTGACCGCGATCAGGAAACCGAACGGCTGTATCGTCCCGAGAATATGGATCGGTTCGCGGTCGCAATTGGTGAGATCGACCCGAAAGCCGGCAGGATCATTGGCCAAGTCTGGCTCCCATCGCGATGGCGCAATTTCGGTAAAGGGCGAAGGTCCGGGTCGCTGCTGCGCGGGTTTCGCGCTGCCAGACGGGGCCGTGAGTCAGGGCCTGATCTTCCAGAGCGGCGATGAAGGCACGCCACGAGCCTTGGGGATGCACGGCACTCAGATAATCACGCGGAAGATCGTCGGGCACCCGGCGCGCGAGCATCGCGCCGCCAAGGCGGGAGCCTTCCGTCACATAGGCAGCACCCCAATGAGCCGCCGTGCTCGGGGCCCATGTCAGCGGCTCGGCCTCGGGAACGGCCTGGCCCAAGGCGTTCAAGTCGGCTGTAAGGGCCTGTACGCGCGCGGCCGTGTCGATACTCGGCGAGGCTGAGCGCAGCCAGCGCTCGAGCGGCACCAGCGCCGCTGCATGGGCTGACAGAAAACGGCCGTAACTCGCACGGCTCGTCAGATCGAACTGGCTGAACAGGCTGTCGACTTCGTCGTGGTCAGCACGCGTCTCTTTCTTCAGGACTTGATGGAAGGCCACTGGCTGAGCCGCGGCTGTTGTCGGGATTTCCGCCACGCCGGGATCAGTATAGAAAGACATTGCCGTGAATTTACAGCGCGTGCCGGCAATATACAACGCGTGATCTTGCGAGCCGCGGCGAAAGGAATGGCGCAATTCGGGGCAGGGGCGGCCTTTGTCTCATCGGACACATAACGCGCCGAGGGATGAACGGTTGCAGACCGTCACACTCAGTCTTCGTCGCCGTGTGATCAGCCGGCGCGGCGTTTCGCCAAGCCGCAATATGTTTCAATCATTGCGGCGTTCACCTGATCCCATTTGTAATCCTGCACCCGCAGATGCCCGGCTTGCCCCGCCGCTGCGCGCAAGGCGGGATCTTCGATGAGACGCTGGATGGCGTCGGCATAAGCCTGCACGTCGCGCGGCGGAACTAGGAAGCCGGTCTCACCGTCCGCGACCAGATCAATCGCGCCTGTGGCGCGGGCAGCGACCACCGGCACGCCCGCCGCCATGGCTTCGGTTGTCACATTGCCAAAAGTCTCGGTGACCGAGGGCATGAAGAAGATATCCATGCAGGCGGCCGCCCGACCGAGGTCATCGCCGCCCTGAAAACCCGCAAACACCGCCTCCGGCACCCGCTCCGCAAACCACTGGCGCGCGGGTCCTTCACCGATCACCAGCACCCGGTGGCGAACGCCGCGCGCCTTGAGCGCCGCGATCACATCGGCAAAGACGCCGAGGCCCTTTTCCAGAACAAGCCGCCCAAGGAACCCGACGGCGATCTCGTCATCGGCGATGCCGAGCGAGCGCCGCCAGCCATTGTCCCGCCGCTGCGGGTTGAACCGGGCATGATCGATGCCGCGCGACCAGATACCGATGGGCGTCGTCACGCCCCATTCGCGCAGCAGCGTCGCCATGCTGCCGCTTGGCACCATCACCTGATCGACGCGATTGTAGAAGCGCGTCTGCAAGCGGACCAGCAGCGGCTCAATAAAGCCAAGGCCATAATAGCGCGGATAGGTTTCAAAGCGGGTGTGCAGGGAGGCGACACAGGGAATGCCCTCCCGCCGCGCCCAACTCGATGCGCGATGCCCCAGAATGTCCGGCGCTGAGACGTGGACGATATTGGGGGCGTAAGCCGCAAGGTCCGCCCGAGTCTGCGCTGAAAGCCCCTTGGCGAGCCGATATTCGCCCCGGCCGCCCGGCATGGACCAGCTCGGCACCGACACCAGCTCGCCAGCCGGCTCGAACGCCGGCGGATCGATGGTGGGCGAATAGACACGCACGCTGGCGCCGCTCGCGAGCGCAGAGGCCATCAGATTGTTGAGAGCCTGATTGGCGCCATCGCGGACGTAATTATAGTTGCCGCTGAACAGGGCAATGCGGAGGTCGCTGGGGAGCATCGAGGCCCTATAGCGAGGCGGGCCGCGGGGTCAAAGTGCCGCCGCACGATCGGCAGGAACTTGTCCGTCCGTTGTTGCACTGGCGCGACTCATCGGTGTCGTGCCATGACAGGACATGGACGAACCCTTGCTTTCCCTTTCCGTCGATGCGCTGCTGGTCGGCGCGCCCGCGTTGCTGGCGCCGGGCGTGATGAGCGCCATGGGCAAACGCGCGGTGCGCGGGCCTGTCCGGATCGGCTGGCTGGGGCTGGAGGGCGATAGCGTCGCCGACCCCCTTCGTCATGGCGGGCATGACAAGGCTGTCCACCTCTTGCCGCATGAGCATTATGCCTGGTGGCGCGGCGTGCTCGACGATCATCCGCTGCTCGACGGGCCGGGCGCGTTTGGTGAGAATATTTCGACGCGTGGTGCCACCGAAGCCAATCTGTGCTTGGGAGACCGGTTCGCGCTGGGCAGCGCTGTGCTGGAGATCAGCCACGGCCGCCAGCCCTGCGCCAAGCTCAACGCGCGCTTCGGCCGCAAAGATGTGCTGGGTCAGGCCATCGCGAGCGGCCATTGCGGTCTCTATCTGCGCGTGATCGAGCAGGGTGAGGCCAAGGCGGGCGATGCGATGATCCTGCTGGAGCGCCCCTTGGAAGACTGGCCGATTGCGCGGGTGTTCAACCTGCTGATCGCAGGCGGACATAAGGCCGATCCGGCGGGCGTCGCACAATTGGCCGAGACCCGCGTCCTCGCCGACGCGTGGCGGGTGCGGGCGGAAAAGCTGGCGCGCTGAGCTACGCGTTGGAGCGCACGCCTGATTCATGCTGGCTGTGCGAGCGGCCATTGGGCGCACGCATCGAATGGCATCATCCCGTGCCCAAGGCCAAGGGCGGCCGGGAGACGGTGCCGCTGCATCCGATCTGCCATCGCGCGATCCACGCGCACTCCAGCAATGGCCAGCTGGCGCGCATGGGGCGCGATCAGGCGGCGTTGCGAGGTGATCCCGGGCTCGCCGCCTTTCTGCGCTGGGTCGCCGGCAAGCCGGCGGACTTCCACGGGCCCACGCGCAAGCCGCGCCGTTAAGGGCGGGGCCTGCACCGGCTCAGCGCATCGCCTTGACGTCCTCGGCGGTGATCGCGTCCTCATAATGATTGCCGAAATGCGTGCGGACATAGTTCACCACATTGGCGACCTGCTGGTCCGTCATCATCTCGCCGACCGGCGGCATGCCGTTCAGCCCCTTGAGCGTCACCAGCATGGGATAGCCACTGGCGGCGAGATTGGGGTTGTTGGCGAGCGCGGGATATTTGCCCGCGCCCGTTGCGCCAGCTGCGTCCGGCATGTGGCAGGCGGCACAGACCCGGCGGTACATTTTTTCGCCGTCGGGTTCGCTGAACCGCCCCGGCATCACGAACGCCCCGTCGGCATCGCCTTGCTGGGCGACCAGAGCGGCGGGATCGCCCTGGCGTGGCTGGGCAGCATCCTGCGCGAGTGCGACGGAAACCGAGCCGGTGAGAATGCCGGCGGCGAGGCCAAAGGCCAATGTGCTGATCTTCATGATATTAGCTCGCGGTGACACGTTGATGGAGCCGCGTGATCGCATCGATGGCGGAGGTGATACCGCCTTCCTGCCATCCGCCGATATAGGAGGTATGCTCGCCCGCCAGGACGATCCGCCCGTCGAATTCGCACATATTCCGGTAGTGCTCGGCGCGCGCTTCCTCCGTCCACTGCCCGAAGCAGCCGAGCACCCAGGGAACCCGGTGCCAGCCGACGGCCACGCCGTTCATGAACTCGGCCTTATATTGCGGATGGATCTGCGCGCCCCATTCGAGCGCGCGCTTGACGCGCTCTTCCGGCGGCAGCGCGGTCAGTTCGAACCCTGTCGAGCCGCCGGTATAAGCGCCCAGAAGCACGCCCGGGCCGCTGGCGCCATAATTGCTGCTGGGGTAGCTGATCTGCGAGATCGGCAGATCCGTGGTGGTGATGCCGCCATAGATCTGGTCGTCCTGCTCCCAGAAGCGCCGCTTGAACTCCAGCCCGACCTTGACGCTGGTCGAGTAGGGCACGGCACGGATGGCGCCGGCCAGCTTGGGGCCGACATTCATGTCGATCTGCGCGAGGATAGGCAGCGGGATCGTGCAGATGCACCAGTCAGCCTTGGCCTGCGCGGCGGCACCGGACTTGGTGTCGACATAATCGACCGTGACGCCTTTCGCGCCCTGCTTGATCGCGGTGACCTTGCTGTTGAGGCGAACCAGATGGCCGACCGCCCGCTCAAAGCCCTTGGCGACCATTTCCATGCCGCCAACCGGCTGGAAGATGGCGAACTCATGATCCCAGGTGAGGTTGCCCCCAATCGAGCGCCACAGGCGTGAGCGGAGCACCGTTTCGGCGGTCATCGGCTCGGAGGGGATGGGCTCGGCAGTCAGGCCGCCGCCTGGCTGCTTCTCCCAGCCACGGCGGTTGCTGGACTCGCGGCCCTTTACATAGCGCATATCCTTGTCGAGCGCGCCCCAGCTCCGCAGGGATTCCAGCAGGATGTCGCCATCCTCCTTGCTGAGCGTATCCGCCAGGGCATTCTTGTTGACCGCCTTGGCGAGCAATTCGCTGACATGGCCGTAGAAATCGGCCTGCACATGCCGGTAGCGCTGCGGGGCCCCGCCGAACGCCTTGGTCGAGTGAACATAGGCGTTATAGTTGACCTGCATGAACGGCTCGAGGGCCACGCCCAGTTCGCGGCAATAATGCATGATGCCATGGTGGTGCCATGGAATGCGCCACGGGCCGGGATTGATGTAGTTGCCGGGCGCGAAGTCGCACTTCTGCGTCGCGCCGCCGAGTTCAGTGTAGGTATCGCCGCCCTTGAGCGTCCAGGAGCGGCCGCCCACGCGGTCGTTATACTCCAGCACCTGAACCTTGTAGCCGGCGCGGCTGAGTTCCAGCGCGGCGGTCATCCCCGCGACGCCGGCGCCCAGAATGAGCACGCTCGCGCCCTTGGCGCCGCCCTCCAGCTTGATCGGTCCCTTGAACGTCGAGGCCTGAGCCTGGCCGAGGCTCGACATCGCCATGTACATCGCCGATGCGCCCGCCGTGGTTCCAATGAGCGCCAGCAGATCACGCTTGCTCATGCGCAGCGCGTTAGTGTCTGTCATATGTGGTTATATCCCATGTCACCCCTTTGCGTGAGGGAGCCATGGTGGGCGAACCGGGCCTTGACCCGACTCGCACCAACCTGTGCAGCACCTCGTCGCGAAGCCAGTGATCGGCCTGCGGCACGCTGCTGTTGATACGAGGTTTTGCGTATTTGCGGTGGGACGCGGCTCGGGCAAAGGGCCGAATTTACGCCGGAGTCGGGGGCGATGAGCGCCGTGTCGCTCAGACACTCCTGCAGTGGAGTCGGGAAGTTTGAAGCGAGACTTAGCCCCTGCTTTTCAGAGGAGGGGTTGGGGTGGTGCAGCAACCTCGCGGTTATTCACCGATAGAGCGATGCTGCGCATCGCCACCACCCCCTGGCCCCTCCTCTGAAGAGGAGGGGAGTATGTCGTCTGCCGCCTAAAGCGTCGCCTCGATTTCGCGCGCCGCCATATCAGGCTCGGGCGACTGGGTGATCGGGCGGCCAATGACCAGCAGCGAGGCGCCGGCATCCACCGCTTCACGCGGCGTGACCGCGCGCTTCTGGTCGCCCTTGCTGGCGCCGCTCGGGCGCACGCCGGGTACGACAAAGAAGCCGGCAGGCCACAGCTTGCGCGCGCGGGCGACCTCATTGCCGGAGCAGACGATGCCGTCGAGACCGGCCTCCTTCGCGAGCAGCGTCAGCCGCTCGACCTGTTCCTGCGTCCCGCCGTGAACGCCGGTTTCCTCCAGATCGGTCTGGTCAAGGCTCGTGAGCGTCGTCACGGCGACGACCTTGGTGTGAACCCCGGCCGCAGCCTTGGCATCTTCCAGCATCGCCCGTCCGCCAGAGGCATGGACGGTGAGGATCGACGGTTCGAGCGCGTGCAGGGCCTGAACCGCCTTGGCGACCGTGTTCGGAATGTCGTGAAGCTTCAGATCGAGAAAGATCGGCAGGCCGAACTTGCGCATCTCATGCACGCCATGGTGACCGTTGGCGCAGAAAAATTCCAGCCCCAGCTTGATGCCGCCGACATGGTTGCGGACCTTCTGAACCAGCTCCTGCGCATGGGGCAGGGAGGGCGTGTCGATGGCGATATAGATGATGCTGGTCATGGAGTGTCGGTTCTGCCTGCCGGTTTGAGATCGTCGTCCACCCGCACATCGATCGTGCGAACGGGCTGTGCGGGATCGAATCCCGCTGGGGTGATGTGATCGGGCGTGGCGGTTGGCGTGGGGTGGTCCTGGGTATGAACCACCGGTGCCGTCGCCGCCGGTGCGGAAGCCGCGAGGGCGCGCTCGGCGCTGTCGAGCCGCCGGCGCATCCGATATTTGGTCGCCTTATGCAGCGCCCAGAACGGCAGCGAACCGGCGAGAAACGCGACGATCACGAGAACAGGCAGCTTGGTTTCAAGCTGGAGACCGCCCCACAGATTAATCATCACGGGGGTCCAGTTGGCGAAGCTGAAAATGACGATGATGATCGCCAGTACGACCCAGAAGGCTGTCCGGAGGAACTGCATGGCTTGTCTTCCTCTGCTTGGTCCGTAGAGCCTGACCATAAGCGCGCCGTGCCGGCTTGCCTAGGGGCGCGTTTCAACGCCTCTCTGCGGACATGGGAGCTTCCGGAACGGGCGTGTCAGCCAGCGGTTCCGAACACCCGAGTGAAGATCGTGTCGACATGCTTCAGATGATAGTCGAGGTCGAACAGTGCCTCGAGCTGTGGACCGGAGAGATGCGCGGAAACGGCCGGGTCGGCCTTGAGCAGATCGAGCAGCGAATGCGCACCATCCGACTGCCACACCTGCATGGCGTTGCGCTGGACCATCGCATAGCTGTCCTCGCGGCTCACGCCAGCCTGGGTGAGGGCGAGCAGCACGCGCTGCGAGTGGATGAGGCCGCCCATCCGGTTCATGTTCTTCATCATCCGCTCGGGGTAGACGAGCAGCTTGTCGATCACGCCGGTGAGCCGACCGAGGGCGAAGTCGAGCGTGATCGTGGCGTCCGGGCCGATGAAGCGCTCGACCGAGGAGTGGGAGATGTCCCGCTCATGCCACAGCGCGACATTCTCGAGCGCGGGCAGGGCATAAGCGCGCACCATGCGGGCCAGGCCGGTCAGATTCTCGGTGAGCACCGGGTTGCGCTTGTGCGGCATCGCCGACGAGCCCTTCTGGCCCGGCGAGAAATATTCCTCGGCTTCCAGCACCTCGGTGCGCTGCAAATGGCGCACTTCGACGGAGAGCCGCTCAATGGAGCCCGCGATCACGGCCAGCGTCGAGAAGAACATGGCGTGGCGATCGCGCGGGATAACCTGCGTACT
The DNA here is from genome assembly GCF_025961735.1 of Sphingobium sp. B11D3B. NCBI lineage: Bacteria > Pseudomonadati > Pseudomonadota > Alphaproteobacteria > Sphingomonadales > Sphingobiaceae > Sphingobium > Sphingobium sp. B11D3B. The sequence continues at coordinate 906,553 of NZ_JAOQOF010000001.1, forward strand.
GACCGGCTCCACCGTGAGGCCGAGCTTGGCCGCGACATGCTCTTCCACCTTGGGATCGATATTGGCGAAGGTGCCGACCGCGCCGGAGATGGCGCAGGTGGCGACGTCTTCTCGGGCCGCGATCAGGCGCGCCTTGCAACGGGAGAACTCGGCATAGGCTTCCGCCATCTTGAGACCGAAGGTGACCGGCTCGGCGTGGATGCCGTGACTGCGACCAATGGTCGGGGTCAGCTTGTGCTCGAACGCGCGACGCTTGATTGCCTCCAGCAGCGCATCGAGATCGGCGATCAGCAGATCGGCCGCGCGGGCAAGTTGCACATTGAGGCAGGTGTCCAGCACGTCCGAGCTGGTCATGCCCTGGTGCATGAAGCGGGCTTCATCGCCGACCTGCTCGGCCACCCAGGTGAGGAAGGCGATCACGTCATGCTTGGTGACAGCCTCGATGGCATCGATGGCGGGCACGTCGATGGAGGGATTGGTTGCCCACCAGTCCCACAGCGCCTTGGCGGCGCTTTTGGGTACCACGCCCAGCTCGGCCAGCGCTTCGGTCGCGTGAGCCTCGATCTCGAACCAGATGCGGAAGCGCGCTTCCGGCTCCCAGATCGCGGTCATTTGCGGGCGGGCGTAACGAGGCACCATGAGGCGGGTTCCTGATGAGACAAATTGGAGACGGCCTGCCCCTAGCAGGCTGCGGCGAAACGGGCAAATCACCCGGGTGAGGGCGGCGGTTATGACTCAAGGTGCTGAGATATAGCGATAAAAATCAATGCTGTCCGTGGTGGGTGGTCGCGGCGAAATGAAACGAATCGTCCGCAGATGGGTGCGCGTCGACCGATTGATCAGAGCCTCATCCGCGTGCCGCAACCTCAGATCAGTCCCATGGCCCGCATCGAACGGTGACCTTCGGTCGCGATAATGACATGATCGTGGACGGTCACGCCGAGGGGCTTGAGCGCGGCGATGACGTCGCGAGTCATGAGGATGTCCTGCCGGCTCGGCTCGGGCAGGCCGCTGGGATGATTGTGCACGAGGATGACGCCCGCAGAGCCGAACTCCAGTGCGCGCCGGGCAACTTGCCGGGCGTAGATGGCAGCTTCATCCACCGAGCCGTCCCCCATATGATCGTCAAGCAGCAGGATGTTGCGGGCGTTGAGATGAAGCACGCGCACGCGCTCGATCGAGAGATGGGCCATGTCGGCGCGCAAATAATCGAGCAGGGCCTGCCATGATGCCAGCACCGGCCGCTCCGCCACCTCGTTGCGGAGCATCCGCAGGGCGGCGGCCTGTGTCGCCTTGAGCGCGGCGGTCGTGGTCTCGCCCATGCCGTCGACCTGCATCAGCGTGGCCCAATCGGCGCTGAGCACGGCGCCCAACGAGCCGAAGCGGGCGATCAGGGCCTTTGCCAGCGGCTTGGTATCCCGGCGCGGCAGGGCGAGCGCGAGCAGATATTCGATCAGTTCATGGTCGAGCAGCCCATCTGGTCCGGACGCGAGTCGCTGCCGCAGGCGGGCGCGGTGGCCAACGCCATCATGACTCGTCTCGCTCTTGCCCCGGGATCGCCCTTCGCCCATGAACATTGTAGCTAAGCGCGAGCCGGCAGAGCGGCAAGCGGGAATGACGGGGATAAACGTCTGACCGAGTGGGTCGAAGAGGATGACGAGCTGGAGGCGGGTGCAGCAGAGCGGCTGCACCGGCGCCGTCAACGTGTGCGCTGGATTGCCGGCGGGAGCGCGACGGCGCTGCTGCTGGTCGCGGGCGGCCTCTGGCTGGCGCGCGAGCCGATTGCCGACAGCTTCATCGCGCGGGAACTGGCCAAGCGGGGCGTACAGGGCCGATATGAGATCACGCGGATCGGTCCGCAGCACCAGCGGCTGGACAATCTCGTCATTGGCGACCCGAAATCGCCCGATCTCACGGTCCGCTTCATCGAGCTCGAACTCGCCTGGGGCCTGACCGGGCCTTATATCGATCGGCTCGAGGCCAGCGGCGTTCGGCTGCGCGGGCGGATTGCCGATGGGGCGCTGGACTTGGGTCAGGTCAGTCGCCTGCTGGAAGGTGGCACAGGCGATCCCAAGCTGCCCGACTGGACGGCGGTGATCGAGGACGCACAGGCGCGGATCGTCACCGACAACGGCACGGTCGAGCTGGGGCTGGATGGCAGCGGGCCGTTATCGTCCGGGTTCAATGGTCAGCTCAACCTCGCGAGCCCGGCGCTTACCTTTGGCGATTGCAGGCTGCGGGCGCTGCGGGCGCCAGTGGACGTGGCGACCGAGAATGGCGAAATTCACCTCAAGGGCCCCGCGCACGTCAGCGGCGTTGGATGCGAGGCGGCGAAGCTCAGGCTGACGGCCCCCACGCTCGATCTCAACATCCGCACAAACCTGGCCCTTGAACCCTTGGGCGGTGCGGTGAGCCTTGCCGCGCCATTGGCCGAGCAGGGGGACGGGCGGGGCAAGCGCGAGTTCAAGGAACTGTCCGGGCTCATCACCTTTAAAGGCGAAGGCGATACCCTGCGGGGGAGCGCTTCGCTTGCCGCCGTCAGCGCGCTTGTCGACGGCCTTGAAAGTGACGCGGCGAAGCTGGGCGGCAATTTCGCGGTGCAGCTCGATTCCCGCAATCGCGCTCTGGCGTGGCAAGGCACCGGGACCATCGAGAATGCCCGGCCGGCTCGCGGGATCAATCTCGCGCGCCTCGCTTCGGCGGCCGATGGCAGTCCGCTGGAACCGATCGCGAACAAGCTGGCGCGCGCTGTCGAGGCAATAGGCCGGCGCAATCACATCGAGTTGGCGGGCCAGGTCAATATGCTCGGCGCGCAAGGTAATGCCCGGCTTGACCGCTTCGCGCTGCGCTCGGCGAGCGGCGCGCGGATCGAGAATTGGGAAGGCAGCGCGGTGCGCATCGACTGGCCGGGCGGCCTGCGCGCGTCGGGACGGCTGGATATCGCCGGTGGCGATCTGCCGGAGGGGCGCATCGAGTTCGCCACGCAGGAGCAAGGCGGTGTGCGCGGCACCGCCACATTGAGGCCTTATGATGCCAACGGGGCGCGGCTGGCGCTGGCCCCGCTGCGCTTTGCCATGGATGGCGCGGGGCGCGGCAGCGTGCAGACCCAGGTGACGCTGGACGGTCCCTTGCCGGGCGGTGCAGTCAAGGGCCTGCAGATGCCGCTGGATGCTCGCATCGGGGCAGGCGGGGCGGTTAGTCTATCAAGGACTTGCGTGCCATTGCGCTGGGCGTCGCTCAGCATGTCCGGCCTCGTGCTCGATCCTGCGGCGTTACAGGTTTGCGGGCTGGGGGAGGGCGCGGCCGCGATCCGCGATGTGGCATTGCGCGGCCGGCTGGGCGACAATCCCTTCGCATTTGATGCCAGCGCAGCGCGTTACGGCCTCACCACCGGCCGCTTCGAAATCCAGCAGCCGAACGTGCGCATTGGCGCGGCCGAAGCCCCGGTCCGGCTCGCTGCCGATCGCCTGACGGGCGGACGTGGGTCGGCGGGTGGCCTCGCCGGGACGATTTCGGCAGGCCGGGGCCGGATCGGCTCTGTGCCGCTCGATCTCACCGCCATGGAAGGGCAATGGCAGTTCGCCGACGGACGTCTGGCGGTCGATGGCAATCTGCGCGTCGCGGATACGCAAGCCGATCGGCGCTTCAATCCGCTGGCCGGCGAGCAGGTGCACCTGACCCTGGCCGACAATCGCATCGAGGCGACCGGTGTGCTCGTGCATCCGGAACGAAAGGCCAAGGTCGCCAATGTGGTAATCCGGCACGACCTCAGCCGTGGCGCAGGTCGCGCCGATCTGACGGTGAAAGACTTGCGCTTCGGCAATGCGCTTCAGCCGGACGATCTCACGCCGCTCTCGCTGGGCGTGGTGGCCAATGTCGTCGGAATGGTGAACGGCGCCGGCCAGATCCGCTGGACGGGCGACAAGGTGACCAGCGACGGGACATTCTCGACCGAGAACATGGCTTTCGCGGCCGCCTTCGGCCCGGTCGCCGGCTTGTCGACGACGATCCGCTTCACGGACCTGCTTGGCCTGCGCACCGAACCCGGCCAGGTGGTGACGGTGGAGAGCGTCAACCCGGGCATCGAGGTGCGCGACGGCACCATTCGCTATCAACTGCTCTCGAGCGAGGTGGCGGAGATCGAGGGCGGGCGCTGGCCGTTCTCCGGCGGCATGCTGGAACTGATGCCCGCCCCCCTCGCGCTGGATTCGCGCCAGCCGCGGAATCTCACCTTCCGCGTCGTCGGGCTGGATGCGGGCGCCTTTATCAACACGCTGGAGCTGGAGAACATCTCCGCGACGGGCACCTTCGATGGTCTGCTGCCGATGGTGTTCGACAAGGATGGCGGGCGGATCGTCGGTGGCCTGCTGGTTGCGCGGCAAGAGGGCGACGAGCCACGCTACCTCACCAGCACGCAAGGCCTGACGATCCCATGCGATCCAGAGCGCCGGGCCGGACGCCTTTCTTACGTGGGTGAGGTGTCCAACGCGCAGCTCAATGCAATGGCGCGGTTGGCCTTCGACGCGCTCAAGAATTTAGGCTATCGCTGCCTCGCGATCCGGCTTGATGGCGCCATCGATGGCGAGTTCGTCACGCAGGTGAGCATCAACGGGGTCAATCAGGGCACGGAAGAAACACGCCGCAGCTTCCTGGCGCGGCCGTTCCTTGGCCTGCCCTTCCTGTTCAATGTGCGGATCGAGGCGCCCTTCCGGGGGCTGCTCAACACTGCGACCGGGCTTGCCGATCCGACCAAGCTCATCAATGGCAGTCTGGGCGACCAGTTTGTGCCTGTCGGCAGCGGGGCGTCCACGCGGGGTTCCGGGGTGGCCGTTCAGCCGGCGGACAGCGACAAGAGGATAGAAGGGGACAAGAAATGAGGCACCGACGATGGATATCGCGCGCAACGCGACTGGGCTTGGGGCTGACGCTTGCCGGAGCGGCAGGCGGCTGCATTCAGGTGCGCGCGCCCGAAAAGCCGATCGAGATCAATCTCAACGTGAAGATTCAGCAGGAAGTGGTCGTGCGCCTTCAGCAGGACGCCAAGGACCTCATCGAGAACAATCCGGAGCTTTTCCCGAAATGACATATATGCACAGCATTCGCGCCGCAGCGCTTGCGGCAGTTTTCGGTCTCGGCGTCGTCGGAGCGGCTCCGGCCGTCGCGCAGGACGCCGTAGTGAGCGCCGCCAAGTCGGCCGGCACGGTCGGCGAGCAGTCGGATGGCTATCTGGGCGTCAACGGCTCGGTGAGCAGCGATGTGCGCGCCGCCGTGGATGCGCTCAACATCAAGCGCCGCGCGGCCTATACCGATCTGGCGGCCAAGCGTGGCGTGACCGTGCAGGACATGGCGGCCGTGACCGGTTGTCAGACGCTGGCCGGGCGCGTCTCGGAAGGGCAGATCTACCGGATCGGCAGTGGTCCATGGCAGACCAAAGGCGCCGGGCCGATTGCGCTGCCGGATTATTGCGCCACCGCCACACGCTGAGCGATTCGCGCCACTGAGGGCCTAATTTTCCTCGAAAATCCGCCTGATCCCTCCGGCGCGGTCAGCAGTGTTGACTTGCACGCCAACGCTTTCTACACGGGCCGCGCCTTGACGGGGGCGGCTCAGGCACGTCATGCAGCGCTGGTTTTTACGTCTCTTGGCGTGAACGGGAGTTGGCACGATGACAGAGACCGAACCTGGGCGAGACCCGATTGCCGAAGATGAACGCATCAAGTCGCTCAGCGAGCGGTTGGAACGTGCCGAGGCAGTCGAAAAGGTCAGGACCGGAGCGGACCGGGAAGTTGGCGGCGATAAGAATTATCGCCTCGGCAACCGGGTTCTTGCGGAGCTGATCGGCGGTCTTGTCGGCGGCGCGCTGATTGGATGGGTCCTGGACCGGTTCATCGGCACATCGCCCTGGCTCCTGCTGGTTTTCCTCTTTCTGGGGATCATCGTAGCCTTCAGGAACATTTGGAAGATTTCGATGAAGCGTCCTGAGAAGTAAGGGCGCTTTCGTCATAATCGCAGACGGCTTTTTGGGAATCAGACGTGGCAGAACCCGGCAAGATCGATCCTATGCACCAGTTCGCCATCGAGCCGCTGTTCGGTACCGAACAGTGGAGCCTCGGTGGTTACAACATTGCGTTCACCAACAGCGCGCTGTGGATGGTGATCACGGTCGTCGTTCTGTGGGGCTTCATGCTGCTCGGCATGAAGCGCGATCTGGTGCCGGGGCGCTGGCAGGCGGCTGTAGAGTCGATGACCGGCTTCATCGCGAAGCTGACCGATGACAATATCGGCAAGGGCGGGCGCAAATATGTGCCCTACATCTTCTCGCTGTTCATGTTCATCCTCTTCGCCAACCTGCTCGGCCTGCTGCCCATCGGCATTTTCGGCCTGCATCCCTTCACCTTTACCAGCCACTTCACGGTAACCGGCGTTCTCGCGATCCTGAGCTTTTCGATCGTGCTGATCGTCGGCTTCTGGAAGCATGGCCTCAAGTTCTTCTCGCTGTTCGTGCCGCACGGCACGCCGCTGTGGCTGATCTGGCTGATCCCCATCATCGAGTTCGTCTCGTTCATGGTGCGCCCCTTCTCGCTGGGCCTGCGACTGTTCGTCGCGATGATCGCCGGTCACATTCTGCTCAAGGTGCTTGCTGGCTTCGTGATCAACGCTTCGGCTGCCGGCGTGGCGCCCGGCCTTGGCGTCGGCATCCCAAGCTTTGCCCTGATGGTCGGCATCTCCGCGCTGGAGATCCTGGTCGCTGGCATCCAGGCCTATGTTTTCGCACTGCTGACGTCGCTGTACATTCACGACGCTGAGCATCTGCACTGAGTTTCAATCAACGACCAAATCGAGTTTCAGAAAAGGAGTTAAGTAACATGGACGCAGAAGCAGCAAAGCTGATCGGTGCCGGTCTGGCTGCTATCGGTGCCGGCGTGGCCGCGCTCGGCGTGGGTAACGTCTTCGGCTCGTTCCTTGAGAGCGCGCTGCGCAATCCGGGCGCTGCCGACGGCCAGCAGGGCCGTCTGTTCATCGGCTTCGCCGCCGCAGAGCTTCTCGGCCTGCTGGCGTTCGTCGTCGCGATGATCCTGATCTTCGTCGCCTGATCGCCCGCAAGACGACAGACGATGATGTGGAGCCGGCGGCTGCCCAATGACGGGCTGCCGCCGGACCGCGCAAACGGACAGGTGATATGCCTCAGATAGCCCAGCTCGCCGCCACCTACTCGTCGCAGATCTTCTGGGTTCTGCTGACATTCGGGTTCGTGTTTTTCGTGATCGGTCGCGGCATGGTGCCGAAGATCCAGTCCACGGTGGATGCGCGCGACAAGAAGATCGCCGACGATCTCGAAGCGGCCCGTGCGAATTCGGCCAAGGCCGATGCGCTCGAAGCCGACTGGCGGGCGAAGGAAAATGAAGCGCGTGCCGCTGCGCAGGGCCGTCTGGCCCAGGCAAAGGCCGAAGCTGCTCGCAATCGCGAGGCTGCGCTGGCCAAAACCGACGCAGCGCTCAGCGAAAAGCTGGCCGCAGCGGAAGGCGAGATCGAGGCCGGCCGCGTGAAGGCGCTGGCGCAGATCGAAACCGTTGCAGCGGACGCCGCAGCGGACATCGTGCAGAAGGTCGCCGGCACGCAGGTGTCGCCGGATGCGGCGCTCAAGGCAGTGAAGGCGGTACTCTGATATGGCAAACCAGACCATGACACAGGTTGCCGAGACAGCCCCGGCAAGCGACAACGGTTCCGGCGCCGTGCAGTTCAATCTCGAAAACGCCGACAAGGTCCAGAATCTGGACGGCGACATCCACGCGGCCACGGAAGCCGTGGGCGGCCCGGAGCACCATGTTCCGGACGCCACCGCTTTGGGGATGGACGCGACGGGCTGGGTCAGCCTCTCGATGCTCGTGTTCGTTGCGGTGCTGATTTGGAAGAAGGTGCCGGCGCTCATCGCCCGGTCGCTGGACGCCAAGATTGCGACGATCCGCAATCAACTCGACGAAGCCGCGCGGCTCCGCAAGGAAGCCGAAGCGCTCAAGGCCGAGTATGAAGGTCGGATCGCCTCCGTCGCCAAGGAAGCCGACGCGATGCGCGCGGCGGCCGAGCAGGAAGCGGCCGATCTCATCACCGCAGCCCAGGCGGAAGCTGAAGCGCTGGTCGTCCGTCGCCAGAAGATGGCGGAAGACAAGATCGCCGCAGCTGAGCGCGCGGCCATTGCCGATGTGCGCGCCAAGGCGGCTGCAGCGGCGACGGCAGCAGCCGGCGTGCTGATCCGTGAGACGCACAGTGCCGCGGCCGACAAGGGCCTCGTCGACGACGTGATCGGCAAGCTCGCGCACTGAGCGGCCCGCAGATTGATGGCTTTAGAAAGGCCGGGCCGAGCGATCGGTCCGGCCTTTCTGCATTTGAAGGGCCGTGCTTCGGCCGGTTGAGGCAGGAGGCCGTTGTCCTGTCCGCCTCTCGCCCCTAAATGGCGCGGATGACCGAGCGGCCATCGTCCCCCAATCGCTTCAACGAAGAAAAGGCGACCTCCACAATCCGTGGCAGTGAATTGCCGGACGTGGACGCTGGCGTCGCGGCGATTCGCGAAACGCTCAAGACCTTGGGCACGCGACCGGGCGTGTATCGGATGCAGGATGCGCGCGGCGACGTGCTGTATGTCGGCAAGGCGCGGGCGCTCAAGAATCGGGTCTCCAACTACACGCAGGTCGATCGCCTGCCGCGCCGTTTGCAGCGCATGGTCTCGCAGACCCGCTCGATGACGATCGTCACCACCCAGAGCGAGGCCGAGGCGCTGCTGCTGGAGGCGCAGCTCATCAAGCGCTTTCGGCCGCCGTATAATGTGCTGCTGCGCGATGACAAAAGCTTCCCATTCATCCTGCTGCGCGAGGATCACGCCTTTCCGCGCGTGCAGCTTCACCGCGGGGCGCGGCGCTACAAGGGGCAATATTACGGGCCGTTCGCCGGGGCAGGGCAGGTGCGCAAGACGCTCAACGCGCTGCAGAAGCTGTTCCTGCTGCGCAGTTGCACGGACAGCTTCTTCGCCAATCGCTCGCGGCCCTGCCTGCTGTATCAAATTCGCCGCTGCTCCGCGCCCTGCGTCGGGCGGATCAACGAGGCGGATTATGCGGCCCTGACCCAGGACGCGCAGGACTTTCTCGGCGGCAAGTCCACGGCGGTGCAGGCGCGGCTCGGTGAGGCGATGAATGCGGCGGCGGAGTCGCTCGATTACGAGATGGCTGCCGTCTACCGGGACCGGCTCAAGGCCCTGACCTTCATCCAGGGCAGCCAGGCGATCCACGCCGAGGGGCTGGGCGATGCCGATATCTTCGCGCTCGCCAGCCGCAATGGCGGCATGTGCATCCAGGCCTTCTTCATTCGCGGCGGGCAGAATTGGGGGCATCGCAGCTTCTTCCCGGTCCACACCGCCGAGGTGGGGGAGGATGAGGTGCTGATGCAGTTCATGGCGCAATTTTATGAGGATGTGCCGCCGGCGCCGCTGGTGCTGTGCGACCGCGAGCCGTCCGAAACGCTGCTGCTCGCCGAGGCGCTGAGCCAGAAGCTGGAGCGCAAGGTGCGCATCGAGGTGCCGCAGCGGGGCAGCCGCGTGAAGCTCATCAAGCAGGCCCAGCGCAATGCCGAGGAAGCGCTTGAGCGCCGTCAGGCCGAGAGTAGTGCGCAGGGCAAGATTCTCTCCGATATGGCCGAATTGCTGGGTCTGGAAGGGCCGCCCAATCGCATCGAGATTTACGATAACAGCCACATTCAGGGCACCAGTGCGCTGGGTGCCATGGTGGTGGCGGGGCCGGAGGGGTTCCGCAAGAGCGGCTATCGCAAGTTCAACATCAAGCGCCCCGAGACGGTCGCGGGCGACGATTATGGCATGATGCGCGAAGTGCTCGGCCGCCGCTTCGGCCGCGCGGCCGAGGAAGATCCCGATCGCGAATCCGGGGAATGGCCGGACCTGGTGCTGATCGATGGCGGCCGGGGCCAGCTCAACGCAGCGCGCAAGGCACTGGAAGAGATGGGCATCGAGGATGTGCCGATGGTCGGCGTCGCCAAGGGGCCGCATCATGGCCGCGAGGGGCGGGAGGTCTTCCATCTGCTGGACGGGCGGGACTTCCAGCTACCGGTCAATCATCCGGTGCTATTCTACCTGCAGCGCCTGCGCGACGAGGCCCACCGTTTTGCGATCGGCGCACACCGGCAGAAGCGGGCCAAGGCGATCACTGTCAGTTCGCTGGACGAGGTGCCGGGCATCGGTCCCGCGCGCAAAAAAGCGCTGCTCATGCATTTCGGTACCGCCCGCGCCGTGCGCAACGCCAGCCTCGAGGACCTCCAGCGCGCGCCTGGCGTTTCATCGGCGGTCGCGCAGACAGTCTATGATTATTTCCACGGCTGAGACTGATTCTCGCCTATGAACTGATGGGAATATGGGGGCGGGGTGTGCATGCGAGTTCTGGTGCTGGGCGCGGGCGGCTTCATTGGCCGGGAGGTCATGGCGGTACTTCTCGCAGCAGGGTATGACGTCGTCGCGACAGCGCGGTCGCTGGACGGCCTCGAAGCGCGCTTTCCTGCCGTATCTTTCATACGGGTAGACCTTTCCCGCGCGTTGCAGGTGGCCGACTGGTCGCCGGTTCTCGCTGGCGTGGATGTCATCATCAATTGCGCAGGTGTTTTGCGCGGAGGAGAGATGACCTCGGTGCATGTCACGATGCCTTCGGCCTTATACGAAGCCGCTCGACTCGCCCGCGTACAGCGGGTGCTGCTCTTATCGGCGATCAGCGCGCGGCCGGACGTGCAGACCGCTTATGCCCGCACCAAGTTGGCGGGCGAGGTTGCCTTGCGGGAGTCGGGTGTCGACTGGACCATTCTGCGGCCGTCATTGGTTTACGGGGATGGCAGCTATGGCGGCACGTCCCTGATGCGTGGATTGGCGGGACTGCCTTGGGCGATTCCCGTGGCCGGTGATGGGCGCTTCCCGTTCACGCCGGTCCACGCGAAAGATTTGGCCCGTGCCATCCGCATCGTTTGCGAGGACGAGTCTTTCGCGGGACAGGTGCTGGAGCCGGTTGGACCCGACACGATGGAACTGCGCGATCTTCTTGTGCGCTATCGCCGCTGGCTGGGTTTTGGCGATGCTGCCATCTTGCGTGTGCCGATGCCCCTCATGCGCGTTCTTGGAAAGGCCGGGGACTTTTTCGGCTCTGGCCCGGTGTCCTCGTCCAGCCTTGACCAGATGGTCGCGGGAAACGCTGGTGACAGTGCCGCTTTCGAGCGGGCCATCAGCTTTCGGCCCCGCAGTCTCGATGCGGCGCTTCAGGCGAGGCCTGCGCAGGTGCAGGATCGCTGGCACGCCCGGCTCTATTTTCTGGCGCCGGCACTCAAGATCGTTCTTGTGCTCATGTGGCTGGTGTCGGCCTGGCTGGGTTTCGCTCATGGTCAGGTCCGTACGGAGGAGGTGACGAGTGGACTCGGATTGCCTTTGCTTTGGGCAGAACCATTGCGCATCGCTGGGAGCCTACTGGACATAGCGATGGCGGGATGGCTGCTTGTGGATCGTTTCGGCCGATGGTCCACTCTCGGCCAATGCCTGCTTATCATCGGCTATACTGCGGTGATCGGTTATGCGCTTCCAGAACTCTGGATTGATCCTCTCGGGCCGCTTCTTAAGAATGCGCCTATTCTCCTTGCCGTGTTGATGCACGGAGCGATCGCGGATCGGCATTGATGGAAATCTATCTGATCCTGAAGTGGGTGCATGTCCTGAGCAGCACTATTCTGTTCGGCTTCGGAGCCGGGACAGCCTGGTATCTTTGGAATGCGCACCTCACGCGGGATCCCGCGACGATTGCCAGCGTCGGACGGATGGTGGTGCGCGCGGACTGGATATTTACGGGTACGAGCGGCATCGTCCAACCGGTGACCGGTATCTGGCTCGCCCATCTTGCCGGTTGGTCTCTCACCGAACCATGGTTGCTCGTGGCGTTTGTTTTGTATGCGGTTGCTTTTGGCTGCTGGGTGCCGGTTGTCTGGCTGCAAATCAAGGCGCAGCGACTGGCCCATGAGGCATGTGAGAACGGCGTTCCGTTGGGATTGGAGTACGCACGAGCCATGAGCTTGTGGTTTGCTCTTGGCTGGCCTGCTTTCCTTGGGCTCATCGCGACCTTCTGGCTAATGATCGCCAAGCCCGCCTTGTGGTAGTTCGCCCATCGACCGGTGACAGCAAGAGCAAAGGTTGATGCCCGGCGCAATGCGCGCTAAGGGCGCTGCTTCAACACCCGTCGGGATGTCCTAACCGCTCATGCTGTTCACCTTTCTCCTTGTCGTCCAGGCGATCATCGCCTTCGCGCTCGTCACTGTCATTCTGATGCAGCGGTCCGAGGGTGGCGGGCTTGGGATGGGTGGCGGTGGCAGCCCGTCCGGCCTGATGTCGGCGCGTGGCGCGGCGGATTTCCTCAGCCGGGCGACCAAGATTCTCGCGACTTTGTTCGTGGGCATGAGCATCGTGCTGGCTGTGATTGCCGCCACGCAGCACCGGGCCGCGACGATCGATACCTCGCTGGTCGGCCAGTCCGGCACCAGCGACATGTCGGCGCCGATTGCCGATGGCGATGGCATTTCCGCCGCGGCCAACAGCGCGGCAGCACCGGCCGGTCCGGCCTCGGCGCCTGCCAATGGCGCTGCCGGCGCACCGCTCGCGCAGTAACGATCCACCAGTTTTTTTCACCGGTGGCGGATTCGTCCGCTTGCCCTTCCGTTCGAGTTCAGCGTAAGCCTCCTCTCCCATGGCGCGGTTCATATTCATCACCGGCGGCGTGGTCTCCTCGCTTGGAAAAGGCCTTATGGCTGCGTCGCTTGCGGCGCTCCTTCAAGCGCGTGGCTACAAGGTCCGCACCCGTAAGTTCGATCCTTACCTCAATGTCGATCCCGGCACGATGTCGCCTTATCAACATGGCGAAGTCTATGTGACGGACGACGGGGCGGAGACCGATCTCGATCTTGGCCATTATGAGCGCTTTACGGGCGTTGCGAGCCGGCAGGCCGACAACGTCACGCAGGGGCGCATCTACCAGACGATCATCCAGCGCGAGCGGCGCGGCGATTATCTTGGAGCCACCGTGCAGGTGATCCCGCACGTGACGGACGAGATCAAGCGCTTCGCTCTGGCCGAGACGGACGATGTCGATTTCGTGCTTTGCGAGATCGGCGGCACGGTCGGCGATATCGAGAGCCTGCCGTTCATGGAGGCCATCCGCCAGCTCCGCAATGAACTGGGCCACGGCCAGACCGTGCTCGTCCATGTGACGCTGGTGCCCTATATTGCGGCGGCCGGCGAGTTGAAGACCAAGCCGACCCAGCACAGCGTGCGCGAGTTGACCTCGCTCGGCATTCAGCCCGACATTCTGCTCTGCCGCACCGAGCATCCGCTGCCGGACAGCGAGCGGGCGAAGATCGCCTTGTTCTGTAATGTGCGCACGGAAGCCGTGATTCCCGCGCTGGATGCCAGCAGCATCTATGCCGTGCCGGTGCAGTATCACCGTGAAGGGCTGGACCGGGCCGTGCTGAGCGCCTTCGGCATCGAAGGTTCGCGCGAGCCGGACCTGACACGCTGGTTCGACATCATGGACCGGCAGGTCCACCCCGAAGGAGAAGTGACCATCGGCGTCGTCGGCAAATATGTCGGCTTGCCGGATGCCTACAAGTCGCTGCACGAGGCGCTCGTGCATGGCGGGTTGGCCAATCGGGTGAAGGTGAAGGTCCAGTGGCTCGATGCCGAGCTGTTCGAGGCCGAAGACAGCGACATCGCGGCCCAGCTCGAGCCGATGCATGGCATTCTTGTGCCTGGCGGCTTTGGCGTGCGCGGCTCGGAAGGAAAGATTGCCTCCGTGCGGTTCGCGCGCGAGCGGGGCGTGCCCTTCTTCGGCATCTGCCTCGGCATGCAGATGGCCTGCATCGAGGGTGCGCGGAACACCGCCGGGATCGAGCGCGCCTCGACCACCGAGTTCGGTGAGACGAGCGAGCCGGTCGTGGGCCTGATCACCGAGTGGATGAGCGCCGAGGGCCTGCAAACCCGCAATGTCGATACCGACCTTGGCGGCACCATGCGCCTGGGTGCCTATCCGGCCAAGCTGAGCGGCAACAGCGTCGTTTCCAGCATCTACGGTGCCGAGGATATCAGCGAGCGCCATCGGCATCGCTACGAGGTGAACGCAGCCTATCGCCAACCGCTCGAACAGGGCGGCCTCATCTTCTCGGGCATGTCACCGGATGGCACGCTGCCGGAAATCGTCGAGCGGCCGAATCACCCATGGTTCATCGGCGTGCAGTTCCACCCGGAGCTCAAGTCCAAGCCGTTCGATCCGCACCCGCTGTTCGCCAGCTTCATTGCGGCGGCGCTCAAGCAGAGCCGGCTCGTCTGATCCTGCACCAGCCATGGACGGCCCGTTTCCGGATCGTTCATGGTGAAGGGCGTAGACGAACCGCTTGCCGCATCCTATGTGGGGTGCGTCTTACCGGCCGGGGTGCCTGCGACTTGCAATTGATGATCCTTCTGTCTGCGCTTCTTGCGTCGCTCTCCGGCCTGATGGTCGGCGAGAGCCGCGTGGCGCCTGCGCAGGTGGAACTCAGTGCAGAATCGCAGCAGGCTCCCTCCAGTGAGCAGGCGATTGCAGTCGCACGGGTCTTGTCCAGCGCTGACACGGGGGCCGAGGCCGTCCTTGTCCGGGCCGATCAGGCTATGGTGCTGGCGCTGCCGGCCCGCAGTGGCCGCACCCACCTTTCCCTGAAGCAGAGCTGGCTGATCTAAGCCCGCCGCAGGCCGCCCTGTGTCGGTCTGCCATTTTGCTGTTCGCGCGCTGGCTCCCGGCGCGTTCGCTTGCCGGTGTGTGAACCGGCGCCCGACCTTTCCGTTTTCAGACAGGAATTTCCGATATGCTCGGCGGCGTTGCCAAATTCTTCTTCGGCTCTTCAAATGAGCGTTACGTCAAGTCTCTCAGCAAGACGGTCAATCAGATTGCCGCGTTCGAGCCGACGATGGTTGCCATGAGCGATGATGAGCTCAAGGCGCAGACGGCCAAGTTCCGCAGCCAGCTCGCCGACGGCGCGACGCTCGATCAGATCCTGCCCGAGGCGTTCGCGACGGTGCGCGAGGGCGCGAAGCGCGCGCTCGGCCAGCGGCATTATGACGTGCAGATGGTCGGCGGCATTGTGCTCCACCGCGGCGAGATTGCCGAGATGCGCACCGGTGAAGGCAAGACGCTGGTCGCCACGCTCGCCACCTATCTCAACGCGCTGCCCGGCAAGGGCGTCCATGTCGTCACCGTCAACGACTATCTCGCCCGGCGCGACTGCGAGTGGATGAGCCAGCTCTATAATTTCCTGGGGCTGACCACGGGCGTGATCGTGCCCAACCTCTCCGAGCCGGAGCGTCGCGCGGCTTATGACGCGGACATTACCTACGCCACGAACAACGAGCTTGGCTTCGATTATCTGCGCGACAACATGAAGTATGAGCGTGACCAGATGGTCCAGCGCCCGTTCAATTACGCGATCGTCGACGAGGTGGACTCAATCCTGATCGACGAGGCGCGCACGCCGCTGATCATTTCCGGCCCGACGGACGACAAGTCCGAGATGTACATGTCCGTCAACGCGCTGGTGAAGAACCTCGCGGATGAGGATTACGAGAAGGACGAGAAGCAGCGCTCGATCGTGCTGACCGAGGACGGCACCGAGAAGGTTGAGCGGATGCTGGAGGATGCCGGCCTGCTCCAGGGCGCCAATCTCTACGATTTCGAGAACACGCAGGTCGTCCACCATGTGAACCAGGCCCTGCGCGCCAACTTCATGTTCCGGCGCGACATCGATTATATCGTGAAGGACGGCAAAGTCGTCATCATCGATGAGTTTACCGGCCGCATGATGGACGGGCGCCGCTGGTCGGACGGTCTGCATCAGGCGGTGGAAGCCAAGGAAGGCGTGAACATCGAGCCGGAGAACCAGACGCTCGCCTCGATCACCTTCCAGAATTATTTCCGCATGTATCCCAAGCTCTCGGGCATGACTGGTACGGCGGCGACCGAGGCGGCGGAATTCTACGACATCTACAAGATGAACGTCGTGACCATCCCGACCAACCTGCCAGTGCAGCGTCAGGACGATCAGGACCTGTTCTACAAGAGCCTTGAGGACAAGTTCAAAGGCATCGCCCGGACGATTGGCGAACATGCCGCCAAGGGTCAGCCAGTGCTGGTGGGTACCGTCTCCATCGAAAAGTCCGAACTGCTCTCCAGCTTCCTCAAGGAAGAAGGTGTGAAGCACTCGGTGTTGAACGCGCGCTTCCACGAGCAGGAGGCCGGCATTGTGGCGCAGGCCGGGCGGCTCGGCGCGGTGACCATCGCAACGAACATGGCCGGGCGCGGCACGGACATCAAGCTGGGCGGCAACCTCGAATTCCGGGTTGAGGATGAGCTCAAGGACATGCCGGAAGGCCCGGAGCGCGATGCCGCGATTGCGCGGATCGAAGCGGAGATTGAGGCTGAGCGTCAGCAAGTGCTCGCCGCCGGCGGTCTGTTCGTGCTCGGCACCGAGCGCCACGAGAGCCGCCGTATCGACAACCAGCTGCGTGGCCGCTCGGGCCGTCAGGGCGATCCGGGTCTGTCCCGCTTCTACCTCAGCCTCGATGACGATCTGCTGCGCATCTTCGGCCCGGACACGCTGTTCGCGCGCATGATGCGCTCCAGTCTGGAGGATGGTGAGGCGCTTCCGCCGTCCAAGTGGATGAGCAAGGCGATCGAGACCGCGCAGAAGAAGGTCGAACAGCGCAACTACGAAATCCGCAAGCAGGTCGTCGAATATGACGACGTGATGAACGATCAGCGCAAGGTCATCTACGAGCAGCGCAGCGAGATCATGGATGCCGAAACGGTCGGCGACGTCGTCACCGAGATGCGGCACGAGACCATCAACGACATCGTCGGCGCTGCCTGTCCTCCAGGCACCTACCCCGAGCAGTGGAATATTCCGCAGCTCAAGGAGCGTCTGGAAACGGTGATGAGCCTGACGCCGGACATCGATGGCTGGCTGACCGAGGACGTGGTCGATCCCGAGCTGTTCGTCGAGCGCCTCACCGCGCTCTCCGACGCGGCGCTGGCCGAGAAGGTCAACGATCTCAAGCCCGATACCTGGGCGCAGATCGAGAAGAGCATTTTGCTGCAGAATCTCGACCATCACTGGAAGGAGCATCTGGCGACGCTCGATGCCCTCCGTCAGGTCGTTCACCTGCGCGCTTATGCGCAGAAAACGCCGATCAATGAGTATAAGCAGGAGGCGTTCGCGCTGTTCGAGCGGATGCTGGAGAACATCCGCGAGGATGTCAGCCGCACGGTGAGCCATGTGCAGTTCCAGATGCAGGACCCAGTACCGCCGCCGCTGCCGGAACTGCCGGACTTCCTCACCAGCCATATCGATCCGTTCACGGGCGAAGATAACAGCGCGGACATCGACGCCGGGACGCGCGGCTTCATCACCACCACCATTCCCCGCGCCGCGACGGCAGCGGCGGTGGGTGAGGGCAATCCCTATGCGGGTGAGGAAATCAGCCGCAACGCGCCGTGCCCCTGTGGCTCGGGCGAGAAGTACAAGCATTGTCACGGCGCCTTGGCCTGACAACGACCCTGAGAAGGATCTGATGGCCGGGCGTAAGCCCGGTCACGTCCGCCCGGCGGCCTTCAATCGGGCTGCGAGTCCCTCGGCGCCAGCCACACCAGCCCGATGAGGCTGATCACGGCCGCGCCAGAGAGGTAGAGGCCAACGGCGCCCACGCCATGCGTGCTCACCAGATATTGCGCGGCAATGGGTGCCATGGCCCCGCCGATGATCCCACCGACATTGAAGGCGAAGGACGAGCCGGAATAGCGCACGCGCGGCGGGAAGAGGGCGGTCAGCCACTCGCCGAGCGGGCCATAGGTGAAGCCCATCAGCAGCAGCGACATGGCGAGGATGAGGAAGAGCGCCAGCGGATTGGCGGCATCGAACCCGGCCCCGAAGACGATGCCGAGCGGCACCGTCGCGGCGCATCCGGCGATCAGCACACGGCTCGCCGAGCGCATGTCCGACCACCAGCCGGCCACGATGATCCCCAGCGCGAGCATCAGGATCGCCGCAAGCTGGATGGTCAGCACCTCGCTGCGCGCCATGCCGATGTTCACCGTGGCATAGCCCAGGGCGAAGGCCGTGGAGATGTAGAACAGCGCGAAGCAGCAGACGACGGCGAGCGTGCCGGCCATGGTCGCGCGCACATGGCGGGTGAGCAGTTCCGCCAACGGAATGGCTGCCGGCGGTTCGGCCTCCAGGGCCGCTTTGAACTCGGGCGTCTCGCCCATCTTCAAGCGCACCCACAGGCCGATGATGACCAACAGAGCGCTGGCGAGGAAGGGGAGGCGCCAGCCCCACGCCATGAATTGCGCATCGCTCAACCACAGGCCGAGCAGCAGGAACAGGCCGTTCGCGGCGACAAAGCCCAGCGGTGCGCCAAGCTGGGGCATCATGCCGAAGCGCGCGCGCCAGCCCGGCGGGGCATTCTCCACCGCCAGCAGCGCAGCACCACCCCATTCGCCGCCCAGGCCGAAGCCCTGGCCAAAGCGCAGGATGCAGAGCAGCAGCGGCGCGACCCAGCCGATCATCGCATAAGTTGGCAGGAAGGCGATGAGGAAGGTCGAGCCGCCCATGAGCATGAGCGAGGCGACGAGCGTCGATTTGCGGCCGATCCGGTCGCCATAATGGCCGAACACGGCGGCGCCGAGCGGGCGCGCCAGAAATGCGAGGGCGAAGCTGGCATAAGCTGCCATGAGCTGTGCTGTCGGTGACGTGGCGGGGAAGAAGAGCGGGCCGAAGACGAGGCTCGCCGCCGTCGCATAGATATAGAAATCATAGAACTCGACTGTGGTGCCGGCCAGACTTGCGACGAGCACGCGGCGGTGCTTCACCATGGCGGACAGGCCGCCGGGCGCCGGCGTTTCGGCAGTTGCTACGTCGTTCAAAGTCGGCCCCCCTCACATATGACGGCGATGCCCTAGCTCGATTCCGGGCAGCAGCGCTAGATGGTGTGAATGCGGGCAACCGGAGGGATCAGCGCCGGCGCTGCTGGTTCAGCACTTCATAGGCCATCACGGCCCCGGCGACGGACGCATTGAGGCTGTCCGCACGGCCCATCATCGGGATTTTGACGAGCAGGTCGCAGTCGGCTTCATAATCGGCGGGCAGGCCGCGCGCCTCATTGCCGATCACGAGGAACGTCGGCGCCTCGTAGCGCGGCGCCTGATAATCATGCTCGGTGTTGAGGCTGGTGCCGACAAGCTGGCCCGGCCCCATGCGGAGCCAAGTGAGGAAGTCAGCCCAACTCGCCTGCGCGATGGATTGGGTGAAGAGCGCGCCCATCGACGCCCGCACCGTCTCGACGGAGAAGGGATCGACACAGTCATCCACAAGAATCACGCCCCCGGCGCCGACCGCGTCGCCGATGCGCAGCAGCGTGCCCAGATTTCCGGGATCGCGCATGGCCTGCGCGACGAACCAGATCGGCGCCGCGCTGCGATCGAGCGCGGGGAGGGGTGTCAACCGGTCGGGATAGACGCCGACGAGCGTTTGCGCATTGTCCTTGCCGGAGATCTTGCCGAGAATATCCGCGCTGGTGAGGATGACATCGCCGCCTTGCGCCTCGACCGCCGCGATCAGCTCGTCGGCCAGCGGATGCGGGCGGGCATCGCTCGCCATGAAGAGCATCTCGGGCAGAATGCCGCGCTCGCGCGCTTCAGTGAGGATACGCAGGCCCTCGGCCAGAAACAGGCCTTCGCGCTTGCGCAGCTTCTTTTCCCGCAAGCCGCGGACGCGCTTGACGAGCGGGTTGGAAAAGCCGGTGATTTCGCGGGGCATGGTCAGCAGGGCCGCACAGGATCAGTCTTCGCCGAAGCGATTTTCGACCAGCTCGATGACGGCAGCCAGCGCCGCCGGGGCATCGTCACCGCTCACCGAGACCGTGATATCGTCGCCCATCGCAGCGCCCAGCATCATCAGGCCCATGATCGAGGTGCCGACCACTTCCTGCCCGTCCTTGCGCACCATGATGGTCGCCGGCAGACTGCTCGCGAGGGTGACGAACTTCGCGCTGGCCCGCGCGTGCAGGCCACGCCGGTTGGCGATGCGCACGGTTGCGCTGGCTGTCTCGCCACTCAAGTGGCGTCTCCGAGCAGTTCCGAGGCGACGCTGATATATTTGCGGCCCGCTTCCCGCGCAGCGGCGACCGCCTGCGTGACGCTCATATTGCGCCGGGCGCTTTCGAGACGGATAAGCATGGGGAGATTGACGCCGGCAATCACTTCCACGCGCCCGGCGTCGAGCAGCGAAATGGCGAGGTTGGAGGGGGTGCCGCCGAACAGGTCGGTCAGCAGGATCACGCCCGAGCCATCATCGACGCGCTGCACGGCGGCGGCGATATCGGCGCGCCGCACCTCCATATCGTCATCGGGGCCGATGCAGACGGTTTCTATGGCCTGTTGCGGCCCTACGACATGTTCCATGGCGACGCGAAATTCCGTCGCGAGCCCGCCATGGGTTACGAGCACGAGTCCAATCATGGTGAGTGTGCGCCCCGCCCTTCGATTTCCGTTGGTACGATTTCTTTTTTGCCCTGGCGCCGGTTCTCATAGGCGTCCAACTGGACTGAATCCAGATTGCGGTGCGCAATGGTGGGCGAAAAGCCTGCCCGGCGCAAGCGTTCTGCGATCTCTTCCGTCACGCACACCGAGCGGTGGCGACCGCCCGTGCAGCCAAAGGCAATGGTGACATAGGCTTTCCCCTCCTCGCTATAGCGCGGGAGAATGGTGACCAGCAGCTTCTCGATCTGGCCCACGGCCGCCTCGAACAGCGTGTCCGCCATCACATAATCGCGTACGTCCGGATCGAGGCCGGTCAGCGGGCGCAGCGTCTCGTCCCAATAGGGATTGCGCAGGAACCGCATGTCGAACATCAGGTCAGCATTGCGCGGAACGCCGCGCGCAAAGCCGAAGGACAGCAGGGTCAGGGTCGATTCGAAACTGCCGGCGAAGCGCTGGCGGATCGCCTGCTGCAGGCCGTTGCTGGTGAGGTCCGAGCTATCGACGACATGCTCGGCCGCGCGGCGCAGCGGTTCCAGCAACTCGCGCTCGCGGGCAATGCCGTCCGCCGCCGGGCGATCCAACGCCAGAGGGTGGCGCCGCCGCGTCTCGGCATAACGCTGCTCAAGCACCGTCCCCGAGCAATCGAGGAACAGCATCTCAACCTCATAGCCAGTGCGCTCGCGCATCGCGGCGATAGCAGAAAGGATGGTGTCGGCCGCAAAGCCGCGCGTGCGGCTGTCGATGCCGATGGCGACCGGGCGGCCCGCCTGTTGCTCATGACCGGCCGGCAGCGGGGCAGCCAGCAGCCGGTCGAGCAGCACCAGCGGCAGATTGTCGACCGTTTCCCAGCCGGCATCTTCGAGCGTGCGCAGGCTGGTCGATTTGCCGGCGCCCGAAAGGCCGGTGACCACCAGGATGCGCTTGGCGCCGGGAGCATGGGGGGCAGGTGACAGGGCAGGGGGCTGGTCCATGCCTACCCCTTCGCCTGCCCATCGAGACGAAGCAATGCCCATTCGGCCTTGATCGGGGCGGAAGGCTCCAGACCGGCCAGCACGACCAGCGGGAGTTCGACACCCAGAAGGGAGAATGTGGACCCGATGTCAGGCATGCGCACGGGCGCTTCATCCAGTCTGATCGCAAGACACGCAATCACGCCACCGACATGGGGCGTTTCGACAATGCCAAGGTGGCGAATTTCCAGCTTGCCCGCAATGGTTTCCGGCGCGTCAAGGATCAGCTTGCCGTCCCGCTTTGAGGCGCGGGTGTAATCGTCGCTGATCAGCATCGCGCCGCGATCGATGAGGCGCAGGGCAAGGTCCGACTTGCCGGACCCGCTTCCGCCGATCAGCAGCACGCCCTTGCCTCCGATGGCGACACTGGTAGCGTGGATGGTTTGGCAATGGGCGGGATCGTTGCTCATGTGCCGCTGCGCGCCTTAGCGCTGTTTGGCGGGGGCACATCCTGCTCGGCCAGCGGCAGGGTCACGACAAATCGCGCACCGGCCTTGCCATCGAGGCGCGCCTCGACATGGATGGAGCCGTGGTGGCCCTCCAGAATTGTGCGGGCGATGGCAAGACCCAGGCCGCTGTGATTGCCAAAGCCATCCCGCTCCGGGCGCACGCTGTGGAACCGGCGGAAGATCGCTTCCCGCTCGCGCTCCGGCACGCCGGGTCCCTCGTCTTCCACCGCCACGATAGCCTTGCCGTCTTCGGCTGACAGCGTCAGGCGAATCCGCCCGCCATCGGGTGAGAAGGAGCGGGCATTGTCGACGAGATTATCCACCACGCGGACCAGCTTCTGCGGGTCACCGGAGACGAATACGGCGCCACGGCCCGGCCCTGCATAGCTCAGCCGAACGGCGGGACCATCCTCCCGCGGTGCATGGTTGCGCACCATCCGTCCGATCATCCGCCCGAGATCGATGGTCTCGAACGGCGTGCGCGAGAGCTGTGCGTCGATGCGGGTTGCCTCGGCAATGTCGCTGACCAGCCGGTCGAGCCGGCGCACGTCGTCCTGCGCGATGGCGAGCAACTTGGCCTGCAAGGCCGGGTCCTTGATCTGGGCCAGCCCCTCGAGCGCCGAGCGCAGCGACGCGATGGGGTTCTTGAGCTCATGGCTCACATCTGCCGCGAAGGCATCGGTCGCATCGATGCGCTGGCGCAATGCCTGGCTCATGTCGGAGACGGCGCGGGCCAGCATCCCGATTTCGTCGCGCCGATCCGGCAGGCGCGGCACGATCACTTCCCGCGCGCGCCCCAGGCGCACGCGCACCGCAGCGCGGGCGAGGCGACGGAGCGGGAGCACGATCGTCCGCGCAAGAAAGAGCGAGAGCAGCACGGACACCAGAATCGCCGCCGCAAAGACGAGGGCGATGCGCAGGCGCTCGGCACGGACGATATCCGTGATGTCCCGCGTGTTTGCGGTGGCGAGCAGTACATCGCCGCGCCCGGCTTCGTCGAGCGGGCGGGCGACGCTGAGGAAAGGTGTGCGGTCCGGCGCGAACCGATAGGCCGAAGCGGGCGCGCGGGTGCGGGCGGCCTCGCGGGCTTCCGGCCAGGCATCGCGGCGATCCTGCGCCGGCTCCTTCACATAGGCAGGACGGTCGGCGAGGGCGATGGTCTCGACAACGCGGTCCAAGACGCGCGCCAGCTTGATGTGGAGCGGATCGCGCATCGGATCACGCAGCGTGTAGCTGGGTGGGATGAGGCGAAAGCTATCAGCCAATTTGGTGCCGTCCGCATCATAGATGCGCAGCCGCAAACCCGTTGTTTGCGCTGTGCGCAGCAGCAACCGGGCGCGATCGCTGGCCGGGGCTGTCTCCATCGCAGCGGCGATCAGGGCGGTTTCCCGGCTGATCGACACCAGCCTGCCATCGATCAGCCGCGCACGATAGCTGTCGAGATAGAAGAAGCCGCCAGCCAGGATGGCAAGCGCGAAGATGTTGACCGCGAGGATCCGCCGGGTGAGCGAGATGCGCGTGGTCCATTCGCCGCTCGCCAGGCGCTCCTCATTCCTCGTTGAAGCGATATCCGGCGCCATAGAGCGTATCGATTGCGTTGAACTCGGGAGCGACTTCGCGGAATTTCCGGCGCAGGCGCTTGATGTGGCTGTCGATGGTGCGGTCATCGACATAGATGTCGTCCTGATAGGCGGCATCCATCAGTTGATTGCGGGTCTTCACGATGCCGGGCCGCTGGGCCAGCGCCTCGAGAATCAGGAACTCGGTGACAGTCAGCGCGACGTCCCGGCCATCCCATTGCACCCGGTGGCGGGCGGGGTCCATGCTCAGCCGGCCGCGTGCGATGGTTTCGGTCTCGCCTTCGCCGCCATTGTCATCGCGGGGCTGGCTGAGCGCCGTGCGGCGCAGCAGCGCCCGTACCCGCGCAATCAGCAGCCGCTGCGAGAAGGGCTTGGCAATATAATCGTCCGCGCCCATCGCAAAGCCAAGTGCCTCGTCCAGCTCGTCGGTCTTGGAAGTCAGGAAGATGAAGGGCAGATCGCTCTTCTCCCGCAGCCGGCGGAGCAACTCGATGCCATCCAGATTGGGCATCTTGATGTCGCACACCACGATATCCGGAGGGTTCTCGATCAGCGCCTTGAGCGCGGCCTGACCGTCCGGATAGAGTCGCGTCATGAACCCTTCCGCGATCAGGGCGATGCTGAGCGAGGACAGGATGTTCCGATCGTCGTCGACCAGGGCGATGGTAGCGCTCATCGAGCTTTGCGCCGATCCTCTGACTATTGCTGGTCATTCGGCCTAGACGAACGCGGGACCGGGCGCAACCTGGGCCGGGCGGACGATAGGGAATCCGCTGTTTTGTCCCGCCACCGGACGAAAGCGACAGATGCGCGGCACTGCACAACGGGTGGCGTTTGACGCTGGGCCATCAAACCCTTATGCGCCGGGGACGGGGCTGAATTTGAAGTTTTCTCGCGGAGGACGGCCGTAGGAGCCCGCCCTGCGTTTTTGCTTAGGAGACAGGTGTGCAGGTTATCTCTTCCTTTGGTCTTGGCGACCAAGGCATATCGACGTCGGCTGACGTCAAATGGAATCTTCTGACCGCGCCGTTGGTGGAAGAAGCGGTTCGCAACGGCGAGGGCGTGCTGGCCAAGGATGGGCCGCTGGTTGTCGAGACCGGCAAGCACACCGGCCGCAGCGCGAAAGACAAGTTCATTGTGCGCGATGGCACGACCGAGGACACGGTCGCCTGGGGCGACGTGAACGTGCCGATGACGCCGGCGCAGTTCGCTACGCTCAAGGCGGATTTCTTCGCCGCGCTGGGCGAGAAGAAGCAGCTTTACGTCGCCGACCTGTTCGGCGGCTCGCAGCCCGAGCACCGCGTCAACGTGCGCGTGATCAACGAGTTTGCCTGGCACAATTTGTTCATCCGCACGCTGCTCGTGCGCCCCGAGCGCGATGAGTTGGCCGGCTTCAAGCCCGAATATACGATCATCGATCTGCCGACCTTCCGCGCGGACCCCGCCAAATATGGTTGCCGCAGCGAGACGATCATCGCGGTCAACTTCACCGAGAAGCTGATCCTGATCGGCGGCACGGCCTATGCCGGCGAGATGAAGAAGTCCGTCTTCTCCATCCTCAATTATCTGCTGCCGGCCAAGGGCATCATGCCGATGCACTGCTCGGCCAATATCGGCCCGAATGGCGACACGGCAGTGTTTTTCGGCCTATCCGGCACCGGCAAGACGACTCTCAGCGCCGACGCCAGCCGCACACTGATCGGAGACGACGAGCATGGCTGGTCGGATACCGCCGTCTTCAACTTCGAGGGCGGCTGCTACGCCAAGATGATCCGCCTCTCGGCCGAAGCCGAGCCGGAAATCTACGCGGTTACGAAGCGCTTCGGCACGGTGCTGGAAAATGTCGTGATCGATCCCGACACGCGCGAGATCGATCTGGACGATGCGACGCTGGCGGAGAACAGCCGCGGCTCCTACCCGATCGACTTCATCCCCAATGCCTCGGCCGACAATCTCGGCCCGGTGCCGAAGAACATCATCTTCCTCACCGCCGATGCCTATGGTGTGCTGCCGCCGATCGCGCGTCTCACGCCTGATCAAGCGATGTATCACTTCCTCTCGGGCTATACCGCGCGCGTCGCGGGCACGGAAATCGGCGTGACCGAACCGCAGGCGACCTTCTCGACCTGCTTCGGCGCCCCGTTCATGCCGCGTCGCCCGAGCGTCTACGGCAATCTGCTCAAGGAGCGGATCGCCAAGGGCGGCGTGAAGTGCTGGCTGGTCAACACCGGCTGGACCGGCGGCAAGGCAACCGATCCGGGCATCAGCCGTATGCCGATCAAGGTGACGCGCGCGCTGCTCAACGCGGCGCTCGATGGCAGCCTGAACAACGCCGAATTCCGCATCGATCCCAATTTCGGGTTCGAGGTGCCGGTGGCCGTGGGAGATATCGACCCCAATATGCTCGACCCGCGCGCCGCGTGGAGCGACAAGGCGCGCTATGACGAGACAGCCGCCGAGCTGGTCGGCAAGTTCGTGGCCAACTTCGCGCAGTTCGAGGCGGATGTGGACGCATCCGTCCGCGACGTGCTGAAGGCTCCCGTCGCGGCCTGACGCGCGCCGATTGACGCCTTTCGAGGCTTATGAGCGGCGGCTGCCCATGCTAGGGTGGCCGCCGTTCTCATATCTGCGGGGGGGTACGCATGAGCAGATGGAATGGCCTGTCGGTCGCAAATGATGCCGCGCAAGCTTAGCGCGCCGTCGTGATGACAGCTAACAATCATCGCTTGTTCGGCGATGTCGCCGCCGTCCGCGCAGTCGGGGAGGGGCTGCTGGATTGCACCTTGCCGCGCGAGCGGTGGACACATGAGGCGCACCTCGCTGCCTGTCTCTGGCTGATGATTGAGCGACCGAACATGGATCTGGATCATGAGGTCGCGCCGATCATCCGTCGCTACAATGCCAGCGTGGGCGTGCCGAACGATGATCGCCACGGCTATCATGAAACGATCACGCGCGCGTTTCTCGCCGGGGTGCGGCTTTATCGGGCCGAGCATATAGGCGGTGATCTGCTCGATCAGGTCAATGGCCTGCTGACCTCAGCGCAAAGCGCGCGGGATTGGCCGCTCAATTTCTGGTCGCGTGAGCGCCTCTTCTCGGTCGAAGCGCGGCTGTCCTACAAGCCGCCGGACCTGGAAACGCCTGCGCTGGCAGCGTTGCTTCCCTATCTGCCGCGGGAACCGGATCGCGCCTGAGCAGTAAAAGGGACATGTTTCCCCACCATTGGACCCTGCCGCCATTATTGGAATCGCTGATGCTGGGCGTTCTCGCCGTTCTGGCGGCTCTGGCTCTGCACTGGCTCAGCGTGCGGGTGCTGCGCCGTCTGCTGACCCATGCGCATTCTGAAGGTGGCCTCGCCTTGCTCCGCCGGGCGCAATGGCCGTCGCGCTGGCTGCTGGTTGCCTTCGCGCTGGCGTTCCTCCGTCCGTCGCTAACGTTGGGAGAGCGCGGTCACCTGATCTGGAGCCAGGCGGCGGCGATGATCGTGCCGGGATTGATCGGCTGGCTGGCCGTTGCCCTCATTCGGGGCACGCAGGATGTGGTCGAGCAGCGGACGGATATCAGCGTGGCCGACAATCTCCGCGCCCGGCGAAAGCGAACGCGGACGGGCATTCTCGGCAGGATCGCCGTGGTGCTGGTGATCTTCATCACCCTGTGCCTCATGCTGTTCAGCATCCCCTCGGTGCGGGCGGTGGGTGTGACACTGATGGCCTCGGCCGGCCTTGCGGCACTGGCGGTCGGCGCGGCGGCGCAGCCCTTGCTCAAAAATGTGATCGCCGGCATTCAGCTAGCCTTCACCGAGCCGATCCGCATCGATGACGTTGTCATCATCGAAGGCGAATGGGGCAAGATCGAGGCGATCTACATGACCTATGTGGTCGTGGCGGTGTGGGACGAGCGCCGGCTGGTCGTGCCTATCTCCCGCTTTCTCGAAGACAGTTTCCAGAACTGGACTCGCTCGACAAGTCAATTACTTGGCTCGGTCTTCTTCCATCTCGACCCAACGGCCGATATCGATCAGCTGCGGGCCCGCTATGAAGCGATCGTGGCTGCCTCGCCGCTCTGGGACGGGCGGGTGAAGGTGCTTCAGGTGACGGAGGTGCGCCCGGACGCTATCGAGGTGCGCGGTCTCGCCAGTGCCCGCAATGCGGGCGAGGCGTTCGACCTGCGCTGTGAGATTCGCGAGAAGGTGCTGGCCTTCATCCGCGATGAGATGCCTCAAGCGCTGCCCCGCCACCGCGGCCTGCTGGCGCGGGATGTCACTGAACGGGCGAATGCCGGGTGATCGCTAGGCTGTGCGTGGCCCGAAGACGATGATCGCGGCGCCGGACAAACAGACAACGCCGCCCAGCAGATCCCAGCGATCTGGCCTGGTGCCCTCCGCAAGCCAGAGCCAGAGGAGGGCGCTGGCGATGTAGACACCCCCATAAGCTGCGTAAGTCCGCCCCGCATAATCGGCTTCCACCAGCGTGAGAAGCCAGGCAAAAACCGCCAGCGAGGCGAGGCCGGGGAGCAGCCAGAGCGGCGATTTGTCGAGCCGCAGCCATGCCCAGAACGCAAAGCAACCGGCGATTTCTGCCAGCGCCGCGCCGATAAAGGCGAAAGCGGTCATTCCGGCTCCGGCATATCCTTGCCGTCACGGGCCGGGTAAGGCGGGGCGAGCGGAGTGGGCAGGGGTTCGACAATCAGCGCCGCGCCCTTGGTGCCCGTCACCCGCACATAGCTGCCTGGATCTGCATCCGGCCCGGTCGCCGTCCAGCTTCCGTCATCCACCTTCACCCGACCGACGCCATGATTAATCGGTTCGACCACCAGCAGTTCGCGGCCAACAAGGCGCGCGGCCCGGTCATTGAGCATCGGGTCTTGGGATGCGACCGGGCGGGCGAGATACCAGAGCCGTCCGCCGCTCACCGAAATGGCCGTGAAGATGGCAAAGGCGAGCAGCTGGAAGGCCGGGTTGATCGGCAGGACCAGACTGAGCCCGGCCGTGAGCGCCGCAGCAACGCCCAGCCAGATGAGAAAAACGCCGGGCACGATGATCTCCGCCCCGGCGAGGATCACCGCGAACACACCCCAGAGGATGGAAGGATGCATGCCGTCGAGCATCGGCGTCACGGCGTCCGCGTGTGAGGCACGCCGGTGCCCGACACGGGTCGTGCAGGCTGCGTTGCTGCATGATCTCCCAGCGCTTCCTTGGCGAGCTGGCCGATGCCGCCGAGCGTGCCGATGAGCTGGGTAGCTTCCACCGGGAAGAGGATGGTCTTGGCATTGCTGGAGGTCGCGAACTTCTCCACCGCCTCGACATATTTCTGCGCCACGAAATAGTTGATCGCCTGGGCATTGCCGCCCGCGATGGCCTCGCTCACCACTTGCGTCGCTCGCGCCTCGGCCTCCGCCTCGCGCTCGCGGGCCTCGGCGTCACGGAACGCTGCCTCACGCCGGCCCTCGGCTTCGAGGATCTGCGCCTGCTTGGCGCCTTCGGCCCTCAGGATCTCGGCGCTCTTAAACCCTTCGGCATCGAGGATATTGGCGCGCTTCTCACGCTCGGCCTTCATCTGCCGGGCCATCGCGTTCACGATGTCCTGCGGCGGGCGGATATCCTTGATCTCGACGCGGGTGATCTTGACGCCCCAGGCATTGGTGGCGTGATCGACCACGCTCAGCAGCCGGGCGTTGATCTCATCCCGCTTGGAGAGGGTCTCGTCCAGATCCATCGACCCCATCACTGTACGCAGATTGGTGGTCGAGAGTTGGAGCAGGGCCGTATTGAGGTGGCTTACCTCATAAGCAGCCTTGGCGGCATCCAGCACCTGGAAGAACACCACCGCATCCACGGCCACCATGGCATTGTCGCGCGTGATGATTTCCTGAGACGGGACATCAATCACCTGCTCCATCATGTTGATCTTGCGGCCAACCCGGTAGAAGAAGGCGGGGTAGATGTTGAAACCGGGAGACGCGACTTCCGTGAACCGGCCGAACCGCTCAATGGTGTAGCGATGGCCCTGTCGGACGATCTTCACGCTGGCAAACAGATAGAAGATCACCAGAATGGCGATGAACATTGCGAACGTGACCAGATCCATGGTCGATAGCCTCCTGCGCTTGCGGTCGCTACTATGGCCCTTCAGAACAGTGCCGGAAAGCGGAATCGGCAAGATAAGAGGATTGAAAAGGCATGCAGAAGCGTCGTCCGGTCGAAAGAATTGATTTGCCGTTGCGCCTCGTACGGACGCTGCTGTTCGTACCGGCCTCGCGCCCGCGCGCGATTGAGAAAGCGCGCCAACTCGACTGCGACTTCATCATTCTCGACCTTGAGGATTCGGTGATCGCCGAAGACCGCGACGCGGCCCGGCAGCGCGCCGTGGAGGCTGTGCAGGCCGGGTTCGACGGGCGCCCCTGCGCCATCCGCATCAATGCCGAGGGGCGGCCCGAACATGGGCTGGACATGGTCGCGGCCCGCAGTGCTGGCGTGCCCTATGTCATCGTGCCCAAGGTGATCGAGGCGCGGCAGGTTCACGACGTCAATCGCGTGACGCAGCGGCCGGTCATTGCGATGATCGAGAGCCCGGCGGGGATCATTAATGCCTTGTCTATCGCGCGTGAGCCGGGCGTCTCGGCGCTGGTCGCCGGGACCAACGATCTGCGCCGGGGCCTGGCCGTGCCGCCTGACGCACCGCGCAGCGCGATTTCCTACTCGCTTCAGTCGATCGTGCTGGCAGCGCGTGCCGCCGGTGTCGCCGCGTTCGATGGCGTCTATAATAATCTGGAAGATCCGGCCGGTCTGGCCGCCGAGTGCGACGAAGGGCGGCAGATGGGGTTCGATGGCAAGACCATTATCCACCCCAGCCATATCGACATCGCCAATGATGCCTTCTCGCCCAGCGGCCCGGCGGTGGAACAGGCCCGCGCGTTAGTCGAGGCCTTTACCGGCGGCGCCCAGCGCTATGATGGGCGGATGATCGAGGCGATGCATGTCGAAGAAGCCAAGGCGATCATCGACCGGGCCGAGCATCTGCGCAGCTAGGCTTTGGATCGCGTCGTAACGGATCGCTAACCTGCTTTCTTTACGAATCGCTACATGGATATACCCGCCGCTTATGTCGCCCTGACGGAGGGGAGCCTGCGCTTTCTCGCCATTTCGCACGAGCGCGCACATCTGATCGGCGGCTTGCTGCTCTATGCTATGGTCGCTGCTTGGCCGCTCACGCGCCGCCATTCCGCGTTGCCATTTGCTGTGGTGGCGCTGGCCGAGCTCATCAACGAGAGCCTGCAAGCGGCCTATTACCGGTCGCTGCGCCTCGATGATACGCTGGCCGATCTGGTCTGGACGCTTGCCGTGCCAGCCCTCCTGCTCGCGTTGACGCAGATGATCGCCAGCGGTCGTGCGGAGCGCGATGTGGTCCGTCCCGCCCTCGGATAGGCGCAAACCAGCCTTCCCGCGCTTCTCTTTGACGACCCCCTAGCCCTGCACGGGGGAAATGGTTACATGGGCCGCCACTGATTCCCCCAAGGGGTCTCTCCAGATCAGGTGGCGACATATATGGACATTCGGCTCGGCCTCACTTTCGACGACGTGCTTCTTCAGCCGGGCGAGTCCGATGTGCTGCCGAGTCAGGCCGATGTGTCCACGCGGGTCAGCCGCAACATTTCGCTGAATATCCCCATTCTTTCCTCGGCCATGGACACCGTGACTGAGGAAGACATGGCCATCGTGATGGCGCAGCTCGGCGGCATCGGCGTCTTGCACCGCAATCTCTCCATCGAGGAGCAGTGCGCGGCGGTGCGCGCGGTCAAGCGGTTCGAGAGCGGCATGGTCGTCAATCCGATCACTATAGGCCCGGATCAGCCTTTGTCCGAGGCGCAGGCGCTGATGGCGCGGCACAAGATCAGCGGCATTCCCGTTGTGGAGTCGACCGGCAAGCTGGTCGGCATCCTGACGAACCGCGACGTGCGCTTTGCCGAAAACCCGGCTCAGCCGGTGCGCGAGCTGATGACGCATGAGAATCTCGCGACCGTGCGCACCGGCGTTTCGCAGGACGAGGCCCGGCGCTTGCTGCATCAGCGCCGGATCGAGAAGCTGCTGGTGGTCGATGATGCCTTCCGCTGCGTGGGCCTCATCACCGTCAAGGACATCGAGAAGGCCGTCACCTATCCGCAGGCCACCAAGGACGCTTCCGGCCGCCTGCGGGTCGCCGCCGCAACGACGGTCGGCGACAAGGGTATCGAGCGCACCGAGGCGCTGATCGACGCCGAGTGCGACCTGATCGTGGTCGATACCGCCCATGGCCACTCCAAGATGGTGGCCGAGAGCGTCGCGCGCATTCGCAAGCTTTCCAATGAAATCCAGCTCGTGGCGGGCAATGTCGCGACCGCCGAGGCTACGCGCGCGCTGATCGACGCCGGCGCTGACGGCGTGAAGGTCGGCATCGGCCCCGGTTCGATCTGCACCACGCGCGTGGTGGCCGGTGTCGGCGTTCCGCAGCTCACCGCGATCATGGACGCGGCGCAGGAAGCGCTGAAGAGCGGTATCCCGGTAATCGCCGATGGCGGCCTGCGCACCTCGGGGGACGTTGCCAAGGCGCTGGCTGCGGGCGGCGCTGCGGTGATGATCGGATCGATGCTGGCCGGCACGCAGGAAGCACCGGGCGAGACGTTCCTTTATCAGGGCCGGGCCTATAAGAGCTATCGCGGCATGGGATCCGTCGGTGCGATGGCGCGCGGCAGCGCGGATCGCTACTTCCAGCAGGACATCAAGGATCAGATGAAGCTGGTGCCGGAGGGGATCGAAGGCCAGGTGCCCTATAAGGGGCCGGCGCGCGATGTCATCCACCAGCTGGTTGGCGGTGTGAAGGCCGCCATGGGCTATACCGGCAGCAAGACGATCCGCGAACTGCAGGAGCGCGCCCGCTTCGTGCAGATCACCAATGCCGGCCTCTCCGAGAGCCATGTGCATGACGTGACGATTACGCGTGAAGCGCCTAATTATCCCACACGATAACGATATAAGCCCTGGATTGGGGGCAGCGTTATGACGCCTGCCGCACGGGTGCAGGCCGCAATCGATCTGCTCGATCTCATCATCGCCAGTGCGCGCGGTGATGGCGCCGCCGCCGATACGCTAATCGCCCGCTATTTCCGTGAGCGCCGCTATGCCGGATCGAAGGATCGCCGGGCGGTGCGCGATCTCGTCTATCGCGCGGTGCGGGCCTATGGCGATCCGCCATCCTCCGGCCGTGCGGCCATGGCGGGTCTGGCGCGCGAGGATGCGGCGCTGGCGGCGCTGTTTGATGGCTCGGCCCATGCGCCGACGCCCTTGGGCGAGGCGGAACGCGGGCCGGATGGCTCGCGCCTGCCGGGCTGGGTCGCCGCGGCCTTTGCCGGGCTGGTCGATGAGGCCGAGCAGGCGGCGCTGCTTGACCGTGCGCCTCTCCACGTTCGGCGTAACCCGCTGAAGGCGAGCGATGCGGATATTTTGGCGCGTTGGACTGAGGCCCGGCCGATTGAGGCGACGACATATGGCTATGCGCTGCCGGCCGGCACGGACGTGCCCGATGATGGCTTGGCCGAGGTGCAGGATGCCGGGAGCCAGCTGATCGCGCAGGCTTGTCACGCCACGCCCGGCCTGACTGCGCTCGATCTATGCGCCGGGGCAGGGGGCAAGACGCTCGCTCTGGCTGCGGACATGATCAAGAACGGCGCTCTTGTTGGCCGCCTGATCGCGGCCGATGCTGTGCGAGACCGTCTCGCGCGGTTGACGCCGCGTGCCGAGCGCGCCGGCTATGGCGGACAGATCGAAACGCTGCTGCTCGATTCTGCTCGGGAGGAAGCGGCGCTCAAGCCGCTCGTCGGGCAGTGCGACGTCGTCTTGATCGATGCGCCCTGCAGTGGATCGGGCACCTGGCGACGCAACCCCGAGGCGCGCTGGCGGCTAACGCCGGCGCGGCTGGACCGCGTGGTTGCGCTTCAGGCGCGGCTGCTGCGGCTCGCGCTACCGCTGGTGAAGCCGGGCGGGCGCTTGGTCTATGCGGTCTGCTCGTTGATCGACCGGGAAGGGCGCGATCAAATTCAGCAAATCGTCAGGACCGATCCCCTATGGCAGCCGGTACACTCTGCTGGGTCGGGGAAGGCGCCGGGACGTTCATGGGGCGAGGGCACAATGCTCACGCCCGCACATGACGGAACCGACGGCTTTTTCTTCGCGGTGCTTGAAAAACCATGCTAGCGTCGTCGCCCATGGCGTCTGTTGCGCAGGGCTCGATCTGGGAGACAATCATGCGGTTTACCCCCGCCTCCATATTACTTGCGAGTGCGCTTGCCCTGTCGGCGAGCAGTGGATTTTCCCAGCAGAGCGCGACGCCCGCGCCCAGCCCGCGCGCAGTCGAGTGGATGGCGAAGGGCAAGGCGGCGGCAGATGCCGGCGATCTTACCAAGGCCCGCGATGCCTACGAAACTGCGCTGCTTCTGGCGCCCGATCAGCCCGGTATCTTCATGTCGCTGGCCAAGATCGCCCGCGCCCAGAAGCTCCCCGGCAAGGCGATCCGCTATTATGGTCGCGCGCTGGATCTGGAGCCCGGCAATCAGGCGGCACTGCAAGGCGAAGGGCTCGCGATGCTGGACAAGGGCGCGGTGGAAAGCGCGCGCGAGACGCTCGCCAAGCTGCGCCTCCTCTGCGAGACGCAATGTGCCAGTGCGGATCAGCTGGCCTCCGCGATCGCTACGACCAAGCCGCCGGTGACGACGGCCGAGGCGGTGACCAACGCGCCGAAGGTCGAACAGCAGTAAATTCCGCGATATATAAAGCTGCTCAGCGCCCCATCAGGCGCGCGAGCATCACGAAATCGTCCACGCTGAGTGTCTCAGCGCGGCGGCTGGGGTCGATCCCGGCTTCCGTCAAAGCATCCAGCGCGCCGGGCAGCCCCTTGAGGCTCTGCCGGAGCATCTTGCGCCGCTGACCGAAGGCGGCGGCCGTCAACCGGCTGAGCGTTGCGACCTCGACGCCGCCGGGCGCGTCGGCCGGGGCGATATGGACCACGGCGGACATGACCTTGGGCGGCGGCGTAAAGGCCGAGCGATGGACTTTCATCGCGATGCGTGCGCGGCTGCGCCACTGGGCCAGTACCGCGAGCCGCCCATAGGCATCGCTGCCGGGCTGCGCGACGATCCGCTCGGCTACCTCAGCCTGGAACATGAGCGAGGCGGAGAGCCACCAGGGCGGCCACACGCCGCTCTCCAGCCAGCCGACGAGCAAAGCCGTTCCGATATTATAAGGCAGGTTCGCGACGATATGCGCCGGTCCGCCGCAGGCCTCCACGGGGTCGACCCGCAAAGCATCATCCTCGATGACGCGCAACTGGCCAGGAAAGGCCGCTGCAACTTCGGCCAACGCCGGAATGCAGCGGGCGTCACGTTCGACGGCCGTGACCTGGGCGCCGGCGCGAAGGAGAGCGCGGGTCAGCCCGCCGGGACCGGGGCCAACCTCGAATACGCGCGCGCCTGTCAGATCCCCCGGAATCGCGGCGATGCGATCCAGCAACTGCTCGTCCAGCAGGAAGTTCTGGCCCAGCGCCTTGCTGGCCCGCAGGCCATGCGTGGCAATGACCTCGCGCAGCGGTGGAAGTGGGGTCATGAGGGCTGGCAGGGATCGACCCAGGCGCGGCGATTGAGCTCGGCCTGTTGCGCCATGCGAATGGCGGCGATCATCGCGCCGGGATGCGCCTGATCCTTGCCGGCCAGATCGAACGCCGTGCCATGGTCGGGCGATGTCCGCACGATCGGCAGGCCCAGCGTGATGTTGACGCCCTCGTCAAAGTCCAGCGCCTTGATGGGGATCAAGGCCTGATCGTGATAGCAGCACAAGGCCGCATCGTAGAGCGCACGGGCGCGGGGCGTGAACAAGGCGTCCGGCGAATGCGGCCCGGAGATGTCGAGCCCATCCTCGCGCAGCTGGTCGAGCACCGGGGCGATCAGCGCCGTCTCCTCACTGCCGAGCATGCCGTTCTCACCCGCATGCGGATTGAGGCCGGCCATGGCGAGGCGCGGATTTTCGATGCCGAACAGACGCTTGAGACCGCGCGCGGTGGCCAGCGCCCGAGAGCGGATCAGCGCGGCGGTGAGCGCCTCGGGGACTTCCGTATAGGGAATGTGGATGGTGAGCGGCACGACCCGCAGCGACGGACCGGCCAGCATCATCACCACATTGCCGCGCGAGACGCCGCAGCGCTCGGCCACGAACTCGGTCTGGCCGGGGTGCGTGAAGCCGACTTGCGATAGCTGGGATTTGGAAACAGGCGCGGTCACCAGGGCGCTGGCGCTTTCTGCCCTGACCAAGCCGGTCGCCGCTTCCAGCGCCTGGAACGCGCAGCGCGCGCCGTCGATCGAGGGCTGGCCGGGGATGACCTCACCGGCGTCGGCGACCTGCAGGCAGGGCAGCGCCTTGCCGAACACCGCATCGGCTTCGATCGGGTCGCCGATCATCGCCACCGGGCCTTGCCAGACCGTAGCGATGGCGGCGCTGTCACCGACCGCAAAGAAAGGCGGAAGATTGTGCGCGTCCCGGGCTTCCCAGGCTTTCGCGGTAACCTCCGGGCCGATCCCTGCGGGATCGCCCAACGATATCGCGATCGGCCGCGGCAGCGCGGACGCGGAATACATCGTGCGGAAGACGTCAGTTATAGTCGATCACCGCATCGCGACGGAGGTCGCGCAGATATGTGCGTGCACGCTTGTTTACGCGGTCTTCCTCCATCTGCGCCATGATCGACTCCACCGAGGGCGCGCTCGCGTCTGGCGGATCGTCCCGGCCGCACAAAACGAGCGCGCGGACACCTTCCGTTGCCGAGCCGAAGGGCGGCGTGGATTCGCCGACCTGCATCGAGAGCAGGATGGACTGGAGCTGCGGGGGCAGGTTGCGCGCCTGAATATCGTTTTCGATGACGGTCGCGCCAACGCCCTTGGCCATCGCCTCTACCGATCCGCAGCCCTGAAGCTTCTTGAGCGCCTCACCGAAGGCGTTGGCCCGGCGCTGGGCTTCGGCCGCCGATGTGCCGGCGGGGAAGTCGATGGCGACCTGCTTGAGGCTGAGCACGGCGTCGCGCGCGTCGGCCATCAGCACCTGGCGCTTGTCGATCAGATAGACGAGCGAAAATCCGCCCGGAATGGCAATCGGGCCGGCGATCTGGCCGACCTGGAGCTGCTGGGCGGCTTCCGCCAGCGGCTCGGGCAGCTGCGCGGCGCGCACCCAGCCCAGATC
Source organism: Sphingobium sp. B11D3B (assembly GCF_025961735.1). Taxonomy (NCBI): domain Bacteria; kingdom Pseudomonadati; phylum Pseudomonadota; class Alphaproteobacteria; order Sphingomonadales; family Sphingobiaceae; genus Sphingobium; species Sphingobium sp. B11D3B. The sequence goes on from NZ_JAOQOF010000001.1 coordinate 943,480, forward strand.
ACCGCCGACCGCAGCGGTCGATGCTTCCGAATATTGCCGCGCATAGGCCTGGAACGAGCCACCCTGGCGAATCTGCGCCATGATCTTCTGGGCGTTCTCGGCCACCTGCTGGCTGTTCGACGGGTTGGCGGAGAGATAGATCTCGCCGATGTGGAACTCTTCCTTGCCCTTGGCGGCCTGGAGACGCTCATAGGTCGAGCGGACCTCGTCCTCGGAGACGTTCACGAAAGGCTGGACCTGACGCCGCAGCAGGCGGCTCCACGCGACCTCGCCTTCGATCTGGCGCCGGATGCTGCGCGCGGATGAGCCCTGTGCGGCAAGATATTTTGCGAAATTGTCCGGCGTGTAGCGGAAGTTCGCGGCGACGCGGGCGAAGTTCTCGTCAAGCTCGGCGGCGGGGACGCGAATATCCTTGGCCGCTGCCTCCTGAATCTGCAGCGTCTCGTCGATGAGGTTGCGCAGCACCTGCAGGCGCAGACGGTCCTTTTCCTCGGCACTGACATTGCCGCCATTGGCGAGAACCACCAGTGCGAGCCGCTGCTCCACATCCGTCTGGGTAATGACCTCGCCGTTCACCAGCGCTGTCGCGGTGCGGACATTGGGGTCGCGCTTGCCGAAGAGCACCACCGAGGCGGGAATATCGAGCGCGGACGCGGTCGCCCCGGCGGCATCCTCAGCCTGGCTTTCCGGCGTTTGAGCGATTGCTGAGCACGCCAAAAGGCCCGTCGCGGCGCCTGCAAGAATCCGGGCGGTGAAACGGGAGGAAATCCTTTTCACGCTGTTCACGTCAGTCAAACTTGCTCTCCATTCAGAAGCAGGCGGCCTCAAGAGGCCGCGGACCTGCCCGGCGGATTAATGCGCGGCGGCTGAACCGGGCCTGAGCGACGGATGACGCCCGGCCTTCACACCCTTTGCGAAGCTGGAGTCTTTACAGGCCGAGATTCTTAAATACCAGCCGCAGTTGAAACGAATTGCCGCGACGGGCATCGCCGACCGTCTGGTAATCGCGCCGCCAGGTGAAGCCGAGTTCCAGGCAGTCATCCTCATAGGCGATGCCGAGGCGGTGACGCACCGGCTCGAAGCCGGACAGGGTACTCGTCGGATCGTCCCGCTGGCCGGTCAGATCGATGTTGGTCGAGCCGAATACCGACCAGAAGCGCGCAAAGGCGACGCGCGCCGCGAGGCGGATTTCCTCGACATCGCGCAGATCCTCGACGCCTGACGTGATGTTCCGGTCCAGCCGCAGATAGCCGACTTCGGCATAAGTGCGGCGCGTGCCGACCGTCGCCTCGATCTCGTTGCGTCGGACGGCGAAGCCATCCTTGTCGAGCCGGAAGCGGTGGGTGAAGGACAGGAAATCCTTGTAGCGGATTTCCGAACGGCCAACGATGTCCGACAGCCGATCGGACAGGCCGGTGCCATTGGGCAGCAGGGACGGGCGGTCATCGATGCGGTAGCTCTGGCCGACGGTGGTATCGAACGAGAAATTCGGCACGTCGAAGCGGTAGTCGAACCCATAGGTGATGCGGGTCGAATCCTCGAAGCGGTCATAGCCGGGGAAGCGATTGAGCGCGAAGAGGTTGGAATCCTCCAGGTCAATCGCGCGGGCATCCTCGTTGGGTACATTCAGGTTGGCGAGGCGCGGCGCGGCAACCAGCTGGATGCGTGGTGTCAGGCGCTGGGTGCCGCCAAAAGCCTGCCCGATGAACGGCCAGCGCACATCCAGCGCCAACGCGGCGATTCCTCGCGTCTGCCAGCCTTCCTCACCGCGATAGACTACCGTTGGCGAGAGATCATTCTGCGCGCTGTTATAGACGTCGCCGCGGGCATAGGCGGTCAACGAGACCTCCTGTCCCATGCCGGTCAGCCGGCTCTGCTTCCAGGTGAAGCCGACGAACGCGCGCTGGGTATCCTGCCCGTCTGTGCGGAGGATCGACAGGCTGTTGGCCTGCAGTTCCACTCGTCCCCCGAATAGCGGATCGGTGGTCCGAAGGCGGTAGTCGATGGCCGGAATGGCGATGGGAACCTGACCGGCCCGGTCCCCCGAGCGCAATGACTGAAAGGCCCAGCCGGCAATCGAGAGATAGCTGCGCGTGCCGATCCGCTCCAGATTGAGCGTGGAGCGCAGACGGTCCTCGTGGCTCAGGTCATAGCGATTGAGGAAGGTGCGGTCGGATGCGTAACGCAGCGATCCGGTCAACGACCAGAGCGGGTCGAACTGGAATTTGCCGCTCGCAGCGATGTAGCCGCGCAGACGCTCATCGCTAGTGACATCGGTTTCGCCCGTGACCGGCGTAACGGCGCTGACCGTGCCGTAGCCGGTGATCTGATAGGCGCCCTTGGGCAGGAGTGCGCGATAGCTGGCGCCGAGCATCGGCAGCACCGCGCTGTAGACATAGGGCGTCAGCGTCAGATCGCGATTGGGCGCAAGCCGCCAGTAATAGGGCTGTACATATTGCACGCCGTTGCGCCGATCATAGCCGATATCCGGCACCAGCAAGCCGCTGCTGCCTTCATCGCCAATGCTGTGGCGCAGGCCCGGCAGGGGAAGCAGGGGCAGGCCGAACATGCTGACGCGCGCATTCTCATAGCGCACCCGCTGGCGAGCCTCGTCCAGAATGACGCGATCGGCCTGGATTTGCCAGGTCGGCTCCTTGGGGCAGCCCTTGACTGTCTCCACCTTGCAGGGCGTGAACGCCGCCTTGTCCAGCACGTAAATGTTGTCGGTGCGCTGGGCCTTCACCGCCGCCAGACGATTCTCGCTGTTGGTGACGATCAGCAGATTTTCGATGACGCCGTCCCGCAGGCTTTCGGTGACGTCCATCTCGTCGGCATAAGCGCGGTCGCCACGCTCGTTGACGAGCAGCACATCGCCGCGCGCGATGACGGTGCCGGCCTTGCGATCCCACTCCACCTGATCGGCGGACAGATTGGCATCCTGTCGGGCAACGCGGACGTTGCCGGAGGCGCGCACGATATCGGCATTGCTGTCGTAGTCGATCCGGTCCGCCTGGAAATTGATCTCGTTCTTGGAGACCGGAGCAGCAGGCATGGGCACGGCCTCGGCCTCTGCCTTGGCCGGGCGGTCCTGAAAATCCGGTTCGGCGCCGGCGGGGATATCCTGCGGCGCCACATTGTCGATGGTGAGCGGCGGTTCGCCCTGCGCAGGCGGCTCGGCCTGCGTCTGGGCGTAGGCCGGCGCGGCCATGACCATCGCCAGAATCAGAGCTGGCGCGCTGATGCACAGGTGCACGCGCATCATGGTCCGCTCGCGCGTGTCACGGCTCATCGTGGCAACCAATCGTCATTCTCCCAGCGCGGCTTGCGGTCTGCGCGCGCCGTGTGCAACGCTGCCCTATTGCACTGCAGCGCCCGCTCCGCAATTGCCTTCCCAAGCGTGAAATCGCGCTTAACGGTCCCTTTGCCGTGGCATACCCCCTGGCAAGGCGCTATTCCGCTTCCATATTCACACCAGGTCATCTGGCCACATAATTCCTTTCCAGGAGCTTGTATCCATGCACATCGCCATTTCCGCCAGTCGCCCTGCCGACATGGACTGCCTCGTTTTCCCGGTCGCAAAGGGCGCAGCTGTGTCTCCGAGCATCGAGGCGCAGGCTCTGGCGGCGCAGGCGGCGGAGGCATCGCGCTTTGGCGGCGAGGCAGGGGCCGTGGTCGAGTTGTTCGTAGCCGAGGCGGGCAAGACTCTTCGCGTCCTGCTCGTCGGGACGGGCGAGGGCAAGCCGGCCGATCTGGAGAAGGCAGGCGGCGCGGTGACGGCGCGGCTGCAGACATCCGGCGTCAAGCATGTCGCGATCGACGGCGCGGGGCTTACGGCCGACGCGCTCGTCCGGATCGCGCTGGGCGCGGAATTGCGCGCATGGCGCATCGACACCTATCGCACGAAGCTGGCGGAGAAGGCCAAGCCGACGCTCGAAACCGTAACGCTGATTCATGAGTCCGGCGATCTGGCGGCGCTCGTGGATGATGCCAAAGCCGTCGCACAAGGTGTTGCATTGACGCGCGAACTGGTCGCCGAGCCGGGCAACATCATCTATCCCGAGAGTTTCGTGGAGCGGTGTCGGCATCTCGTCGATCTCGGTATCGAGATCAGCGTGCTGGACGAGACGGACATGGCCAATCTCGGCATGGGTGCCTTGCTCGGCGTTGCACAGGGCTCGGTGCGCAAGCCGCGCATTCTTGCGATGCGCTGGGACGGCACCAACGGTGCGCAGGCCAAGCCGCTGGCGCTGGTCGGCAAGGGTGTCACCTTCGATACCGGCGGCATTTCGCTCAAGCCCGGTGCGGGCATGGAAGACATGAAGTGGGACATGGGCGGCGCGGGCGCCGTTGCCGGCGCGATGAAGGCGCTGGCCCTCCGCAAAGCGCCGACGCATGTCGTCGGCATTTGCGGGCTGGTCGAGAATATGCCGGACGGCGGCGCGCAGCGTCCCGGTGATATCGTCAAGACCATGTCCGGCCAGACCGTGGAAGTGCTGAACACGGACGCCGAGGGGCGTCTGGTGCTGTGCGATGCCATCTGGTGGACCCAGCAGACCTACAAGCCCGAGACTGTGATCGACCTCGCGACCCTCACCGGGGCGATGCTGATCTCGCTCGGCAGCGAGCATGGCGGCTTGTTCAGCAATGATGATGGTCTTGCCGAACAGCTCCTTGCGGCCGGTCGGGAGAGCGGCGACAAATTGTGGCGCTTCCCGCTGTCGCCGGCCTATAACAAGCTGATCGACAGCCCCATTGCCGACATGAAGAACATCGGGCCGCGTTATGCCGGCTCGATCACTGCGGCGCAGTTCATCAAGCGCTATGTGCAGGATGGCGTCAAATGGGCGCATCTGGACATTGCCGGCATGGTCTGGGCCGACAAGCCCGGCGCGACATGGGAGAAGGGCGCCACCGGCTATGGCGTGCGCCTGCTCGATCAGTTGATCCGCGATCATTATCAGGCCGGTTGAGGTCTTGCGCATATTTCGGCCCGGCCTTCGCAGCCGGGCCGGATCGCGCTAGAGCCGCAACATGCAGGTGGATTTCTATCAGCTCAGCCGGGACCCCGTCGAGGCGACGGTGCCCGCCATCGCGCGCAGGGTGCTCGATGGCGGCGGGCGACTGCTGGTCGTTTCCGCCGAGCGCGACCAGCTCGACCGTATCTCCGAGGGTCTGTGGAGTGCTGGGCCGGAGAGCTATCTGGCCAATGATCATGCGGATGCACCCATGCCGCAGGTCCAGCCGATCCTCCTCGCTCCGAGTTGCGATCCAGCCAATGGCGCGCGCCATGTCGCGCTGGCCGATGGCCTGTGGCGGGATGAAGCGCTGGGCTTCGATCGGGTCTTCTACTTTTTCGACGATGTCACGGTGGGCGGTGCGCGGCTGGCCTGGAAGGCGCTGAGTCGATCGGAGGACGTCACGCCGCGCTTCTGGAAGCAGGATGGCGGGCGGTGGCGCCAAGGGCCTTGAGGCACCGTCGGCACGCCGGATTCGCTCACCGCATGTGACGCGGCTTCTTGGTGGTATCGGCGCGCGCTTCTGCGTGACGGCTCTTGAGGGACGTTGGTGCGCTGGCCTGAAGAAATTCACGGCCGCTCAGCCCGTCTCCGCCGCGTCGGTTGAGCGGCGGTTCGAGCGTTTCGATCAACAGCGCTTCCATGGTCCTGAGCATATTGGCTTCGCTCCAGCACGCGCTTTGCGCGAAAGGCAAATGCTGACTGGCGTCTCGCAGGCCGAACCAGGAGAAGCGATTCCACCGGCCGGCAAGTCGGTCCGTCGTATGCGTCTTGAGTCGCGCATAGAGATCGTTGCTCGCACGCCCGACATAGACGGTCCGCGCGCCATCCTGCAGCAGGTAGAGGCCCACTTGACGGGCAAAGTTGAACAATGGCGCCCCCTTCGTCCGCCGCCCGAGGAGGAGGGGCGGTCCAGACCAGGGCACCAGTTCGCGTTTCCAGAACATGCCAAAGGCATTCAGGCTTTCGCCCGGTCCGAGGTCCGGCCAGCAAATGGCAGGATATTGGGAAGCCCGGTTGCAGGTTGAGCTTTTACGCGCAGCGGCTCGAGCCAGTGCCGGCTCCGCAGCCTCTGCTGGTAAGGTCAGGCAGGGCGTCGTCACCGTCGCCGCATCAGGAAAGGAGCGGTGCTGTCCCGATGCGATGCTGTGAAAGCGCAGCGACCCGTCATCATGCCTGTCGATCCGATAAATGGATTCCTTCGCCCCCGCGCCCTGCATGTTCCCATTCCCCCTTTGCGCACCCAACCATGGCAAACTGTAACAATGTGAACTCAAAGCGCTTAATTGATCGTAACCCGTGGACGCCTGCTGCTCTTGATCGGCCGTCGCTTCGCGGGTAGAGCGCGCGCGACCTCAACTTTTTCGTTTTCTTTACCGGAGCATTTCTCATGGCGGCGACCCGCACCTTCTCGATCATCAAGCCCGACGCGACCCGTCGCAACCTGACCGGTGCTGTCACCAAGATGCTGGAGGAAGCCGGCCTGCGCGTCGTGGCATCCAAGCGCATCCACATGAGCCGCGAGCAGGCCGAGGGCTTCTACGCGGTGCACAAGGAGCGTCCCTTCTTCGGTGAGCTGGTCGAGTTCATGATTTCCGGCCCGGTCGTCGTGCAGGTTCTGGAAGGCGAAGACGCCGTGAAGCGCAATCGCGACATCATGGGCGCCACCAACCCCGCCAATGCCGAGCCCGGCACCATCCGCAAGGAACTGGCCGAGTCGATCGAAGCCAACAGCGTTCACGGGTCGGACAGCGAAGAGAATGCCGCGATCGAGATCGCCTACTTCTTCAAGCCGGAAGAAATCGTCGGCTAATCGGACGGCCGTCTAACCGTCGGCCTTCTAAAAAAGGGCGCCAGACCATCGGGTCCGGCGCCTTTTTTGTTTGGTTTAATGCTGCCGGCCAGCGGCTGCTTCCGTCTCGAAATAATCGAGCAAGGTCTGGGCCGATTTGAACAGATCGTGCCGCTCTTCCACCCGGCGCCGCGCCTCGGCGCCCAGCGCAGCCTGCTGCTCGGGCGTGGCGCGCATGATGCCGCGTAGGGCCTCGGCGATGGCGTCCTCATCGCCAGGCGCGAAAATCCAGCCACAGCGCTCGTCAAGCAACTCGGGGATGCCCGCAATGGTCGTGCTCAGCACCGGTCGACCGATGGCGAAGGCTTCCATGATTCCGATGGGCAGGCCCTCGGCATAGCTCGGCAGCAGCATGGCGCGACCGGCCAGCAATTGCTCCCGTACATAGGCACCGGTGCCCCAGCCGTGCAGGATGACATGATCCTCGACGCCATGTGCCCGGATCGCCTCCCGTAGCGCGTCCTCGTCGTCCCCGCCGCCGATCAGCTCGACCACAAGATGGGGAAATTCCCCAATCACAGCAGCGACGGCAGGCGGAATATGGATCTGGCCCTTGTTGGTGCACAGGCGGCCGATGCAGATCACTCGGCTGCTCTCGGGCGGGGCAGGCTGATAGGGGAAGTCGGCGAGGTTGATGCCGCAATGGACGATGCGGACCGTCTGGGCCGCCTCTGGGGCCTCCGCTACGATGCGATCGTGGCAATAGCGGGTGATGGCGACGATGAAGGCCGCATCTCGCGCCTTCTCGCGGATGGAGAGGCGGGCGGGTTCGCCGGGCACCAACTCGTCGGGACCATGGACGGTAAAGCTGTAGGACGGCCCGCCTAGCCGCCGCGCCAGCATCGCCACGGTGGTTGCGTTAGTGGAGAAGTGGGTGTGGACGTGATCGATCCCTTGCGCATTGGCGCGACGGGTGAAAGCCATGGCCTCCAGCAGATAGGCGACATGGGCGACAAGGTTTCGCCCCGCGTTGCGCCACACCCGCCACCAGAGCGGCAGTACCCGTAGCGTCCTGACCGGATGTAGCAGGCAGGTGAGCAGCACGTCCCACAGCAGCGCCGCCTTGCTGCCGGTGATGATATAGTGCGTGCGCGCCTGCTCGGCGATATCTTCCGGGTCGACCAGCTCACCATCCCAGTGCCGCAGGGCAAAGCGCTCGACCGGCTGACCAAGCGCCTCGATCGCGCCGATCTCGCGACGGATGAACGTCGTGCTGATCAGCGGATACATGTTGAGAAGATAAGCAAGTTTCATGGCCGACCGCTCATGGGAGCGGAGAGGCGAGCCTGTCAACGCGGCTAACCCTTTTTGCGGCAGTGCGGGCCGGCAGGTCCGGCCGAGCAGGCCGGCGATCTGTGGAAAGTGGCTCCCCGAGTAGGATTCGAACCTACGGCCATTCGATTAACAGTCGAATGCTCTACCGCTGAGCTATCGGGGAGCAGCCGGGCTTTCGTCCGGCGAGGCCGCGCCTATAGCAGCGGGTTTGAAAGAAACGCAAGAGCACTCATGAGATAAATTGTTCAGCCGCGATCCGATCGTCCAGCGTGTGCTCAGGATCGAACAAAAGCGTAAGCGGCATGGCGAAATCCACGGCGATCTCGACCTGCGAGACATCGCGCACTTCGCGCTGGTCGGCCACGGCGGAGACCGGACGCTTGACGGGGTCGACCACGCGCAGCCGAATCTTGCTGCGCTCCGGAAGAATCGCGCCCCGCCAGCGGCGCGGACGGAAGGGACTGATCGGCGTGAGCGCGACGAGGCCGCAGTCGAGCGGAAGAATGGGCCCGTGTGCCGATAGATTATAGGCCGTGGAGCCGGCCGGCGTTGCCACCAGCGCGCCGTCGCAAACCAGTTCCTGAATCACGACTCGCCCATTGACCGAAACTTCGAGCCAGGCGGTCTGGCGTGTCTCGCGCAGCAGGGAGATTTCGTTGATCGCGGGCATCGCGAAGGTTTCGCCGCTCACTGTCACGGCGTGCATCCGCAAGGGGTTCACCTTGAACGCCTTGGCCTTGTCGAGGCGCTGGTCCAGCCCGTCCTGCCGCCATTCGTTCATCAGGAAGCCGACGGTGCCGAGGTTCATGCCGAACACGGGTACCCGGCGATGGCTCTCCAGCAGCGCATGGAGCGTCTGCAGCATGAAGCCGTCGCCGCCCAGCGCGATGATGATATCGGCCTCGTTGAGGCTGACGAACGGAATGACCGCCTGCAGCCGCCGCGCGGCTTCCTGCGCAGCGTCCGTGGGCGAGGCCAGCAGGGCAAGTTTGCGATCGGCCATGAGGTGGCGTTATCCGCCCGTCACGCTCATGTGGCGCCGCGTGGCGGGCTGCGCGCCTGCCGCGACGCTGAAGTCATGTGCCAGCGGCTTGGCAGCCAATGCCCGGTCAAGCAGGGCATCGATGCCCGCGACACCCTGTTCGCGAAACGCGGCCTTGAGATCGATATGATCTTCATGCCCCAGGCACATGTAGATGCGTCCCTGGCAGGTGAGGCGCATCCGGTTGCAATCGGCGCAGAAATTCTGGGAGAGCGGCGTGATGAGGCCCAGCCGGGTCTTGAGGCCGGAGAGGGCAAAATAGCGCGCCGGCCCGCCGGTGCGGTCACCCAACGGGATGAGAGCGTGCCGCTCGCGAATCGGGGCGATTGCCTCGATCAACGGCAGGAAGCGATCCGAGCGATCCTCCGCCACTTCGCCGAGCGGCATCGTCTCGATCAGGGTGAGATCGAAGCCCTGCTCCGCGCAATAATCGAGCAGCGGCAGGATCTGGCCTTCGTTGGTATCCCGCAGCGCCACGGTGTTGAGCTTGACCTTGAGGCCCGCCTGCCGCGCGGCCTCAAGACCGCCGAGCACCTTGGCGATATCGCCGCCGCGCGTCACGTGCGCGAAAATGTCCGGATCGAGCGCATCGAGGCTGACGTTGATGCGCCGGATGCCGGCATCGAACAGCATGTCGGCATAGGTCGCGAGTTGCGTGCCGTTGGTCGTCAGCGTCAGTTCGTCCAGCCGACCGGCCTTCACATGGCGGCCAAGGGCACGGGCGAGGTCGCCGAAATCGCGGCGCACCAGCGGCTCGCCGCCGGACAGGCGAATCCGGCGGACGCCCCGGGCAATGAAGCGCTCGGCGATGACCGCAATTTCCTCCAGCGTCAGGATTTCCCGCCGGGGGAGGAACTGCATCGTCTCGCTCATGCAGTAGCGGCAGCGCAGATCGCAGCGGTCCGTCACCGAAATCCGCAGATAGTCGATGCGGCGACCATGACTGTCGCGCATGGCCGGAGCTGCGTCGGGGAGGCTGTCGATTGCGTTCGCCATACGCATTAGCTAGGCGATGCGGGGGGAAGGCGCAACCATCGCGCGTCGGTTGCGCTCGATCCCGTCCGCTAATCCACAAGCCTGAACGGATCGCGACCATTGTGAGAGAGCCTGCCGCAACCCGGCCCCATGAAGAGGGCGACCAGTCCTCCGGCCCGTCCGGGGACATGGGCGGGCTGCCGCTGTTCATTCTCTCGGCCGCGCACCGTGACGCGCTTTCCGCCTGCGCTGCGCGGGCCGGGTGGAAGCCGATCGCGGCGCGGCGGCTGGACCGGGCCGAGAGCCGCTATCTCGGGAGCCTGGCACGCATCGCGGTCATCGATCTGCGGGGTGTGGCGCCGGATGATGCGCTCGAGATGGTGAAGGCCCTTGCGGCCGCCGTCGAAGCCTCCGGGGGCGCCTTGCTGCTGCTCGTTGAAGACGTCGGCGCGCCGCACGTCCCCGGGTTGATCGCCGCCGGCGCCACCCATCTGCTTGATGGCGAGATCGACGATACCCGCTTCACCATCGCGCTGCGCACCGCCGACAAGCTGGCCGAGCGATTGATCGGCAGTCTGGCCGCGGCGGGCAACCGCCATGCCGTCGCACGCAGTGATGGCCTGTTCTGGCGCTGGAATGGCGCGGAGCGGACCCTTGCGATCAGTCCTGCGCTGGGCGATCTGCTGCGGATCATGGTGCCCGATGCCGACCATGCCCGGCTGGGCATTGCCGATCTGGTCCGTGCGCTGGATCGGGCGGATCGGGCAGGGGCCGTGGCCGCGATCCGTCGCGCCGTTGACGACCTGATGCCCTCCGCCTTTGCCCATGCCGTCCCGTCCCAGCCGGATCGACGGCTGGTCCAGCATCTCTATCCGGACGCGCAGGGCTTTAGCGGTGAGGTCGAGCAACTCGATGTGCATCATCGCGCCAACCGGCGGGATCGGGACCCGATGACGGGCCTTGCCAGCCGCCAAGGCGCGATCCGCTGGCTCGACCATCATTTGGCGCAAGGGCGGCTGCCGGCGGTTCTGCTGATCGGGCTTGGCGATTTCGACCGGGTCAACAGCGCTTATGGGCGGCTGGTCGGCGATGCGATGCTCTCTCGCGTTGCGATACGCCTCCAGCGGCTCGTGGATGCCATGGCGCCGCGCGACTCGCTGGTGGCGCGGATCACCGGCACAGAGTTCGTCATCGCCGTGCTGGGCGGGCCTGAAACCGCGCTGCCCTCCGTAGAGCGGGCAACGCTGCTTGCGCAGCAAATCGTCGCGGAAATCAGTCGGCCTTTCAACGCGGGCGACTATCTCATTCGCCTGACGGCGCGCTGCGGCCTTGCGCCCGGTCAATCGGGCGATGCGGCCGAGACGATCCTGCGCCGCGCAAGCAATGCGCTCGCGGACGCCCGACGCGGCAGTGCGCAGGGCGGCATCCGCATCCGGGTGGCGGACGAAGCCAGCCGCATCGTGGATGATGATCGCTTGCAGAACGACCTGCGCCACGCGCTCGATTCCGGCCAGATCCAGCTCCTGTTCCAGCCGCAATATGCGATGGAGGATGATAGCATCGTCGGCGTCGAAGCACTCGCGCGCTGGCAGCACCCTCATTATGGCGAGATCGGCGCCGGCGCGCTGTTTGCCATCGCCGAGCGATCCGATTTCATGCTGCCGCTCTCCGATCATATTCATGCGCGGGCATTGACGGAGGCGGCGGCATGGCCGGATGAGCTGCGCGATCTGCGGTTAGCGATCAACGTGACTGCGGCTGATATCTCCGAGCCGGATTTCCTGCAGAACTTCCTCCAGACCGTCGATGCATCGGGCTTTGCGCGCGAGCGTTTGACCGTCGAACTGACCGAAAGCGGCCTGGTCGAGCATCTCGCCGGCGCCTCGCTGCTGCTCACGCAATTGCGTGAGGCGGGGCTCAAGGTTGCCGTTGACGACTTTGGAACCGGCTATTCAAGCCTTGCCTATCTCAAGGCGCTGCCGCTCGATTATCTCAAGATCGACCGGAGCATCGCGCGCGATATCGAGGGCACTGCGCGTGATCGCGTGATCGTCCGGGCGATCATCGATATGGGGCGCTCGCTGGGGCTGGGCGTGATCGCGGAGGGTGTGGAAACCGAGCAGCAACTCGCGCTTCTCGCGCGGGCGGGCTGCACCTGCTATCAAGGTTTTCTGCGCTCGCCGGCCATCGCCAGCGACAAGCTCGCCGATCTCGTGCGCGCGAATCAGCGCAGCGCCACCTAGCGCGGCGCGCTCAACCGTAGCGCAGTTCACCCCGGAAGGGCAGATTACGACGGGCAATTTCGGTGTTCACCGCTTGTTGCAGCGGCGTATTCGACTCGCGCGCAGCCGCGCGCCGCGCGATTGCGTACAATTCGGCATCCAGCATGGCTCTCGCCATGTCCGTGCATTCGTCGGTTAATTTTCTCATCGGATGTCCCTCCTATCGAGGGGCAAAGCGGAATTCCGCGCACCGTCAGCTGCAATGCACAGCCGACTCGATGATAAACAGCGAAACTCCCCGCCTCAACGCGAGAAGTGTAACACAGCTGGCAAAAAATGGGTGGGAAATCGGAACCGCTCGCCCGATTTTCCGTGCCGCCGGTCAGGCCGCCTTGCGGAACTCCAGGTCCAGCCGATCCCAGATCTCGACCAGTGCGGACACAAGCTCACGCATCATCTCTTCGCTGTGGGACGGGCCGGGCGTGAACCGCAGCCGCTCCGTACCGCGCGGCACGGTAGGGAAGTTGATGGGCTGTACATATACGCCATATTCGGCGAGCAGAATGTCGCTGATCCGCTTGGCCTTCACCGGATCGCCGACCATCAGCGGCACGATATGGGTGACCGACGGCATGACCGGCAGATTGGCATTGGCCATTTCGGCCTTGAGGAACGCCGCTGCGGCCTGTTGCGCGTCGCGCTCGACCTGGCTCTGCTTGAGGTGACGCACGGCCGCGAGCACGCCGGCAACGAGCACCGGCGAGAGGGAGGTGGTGAAGATGAAGCCCGGCGCATAGCTGCGGATCACATCGATGATCACCTTGTCGGCCGCGATATAGCCGCCCATCACGCCAAAGGCTTTGCCCAGCGTGCCTTCGAGGATCGTGATCCGGTGCGCCGCCTCGTCCCGCTCAGTGATGCCACCCCCGCGCCGGCCATACATGCCCACGGCATGCACTTCATCGCAGTAGGTGAGCGCGTTGAACTCGTCGGCAAGGTCGCAGATGTCGTGGATCGGCGCCACGTCGCCGTCCATCGAATAGACGCTCTCGAAGGCGATCAGCTTGGGCGCATCCGGATCGGCCTCGGCCAGCAGTTCGCGCAGATGCGCTACGTCATTGTGACGGAACACGCGCTTCTCGCAGCCCGAATTGCGGATGCCCGCAATCATCGAGGCGTGGTTGAGCGCGTCGGAAAATATGATGCAGCCGGGCAGCAGCTTGCCCAGTGTGGCGAGCGTCGCCTCGTTCGAGACATAGCCGGAGGTGAAGAGCAGAGCGCTCTCCTTGCCGTGCAGGTCCGCCAGCTCGGCTTCCAGATCGACATGATAATGGGTGTTGCCGCCGATATTGCGCGTGCCGCCCGAGCCGGCGCCGACATCGTGCAGCGCCTCTTCCATGGCCGCGATCACCTTGGGGTGCTGGCCCATGGCGAGATAATCGTTGGAGCACCAGACGGTGATCGGCTTCGGACCGTTATGCCCGGCAAAGCAGCGGGCATTGGGGAAGGCGCCCTTGTTCCGCAGAATGTCGATGAAGACCCGGTAGCGGCCCTCGCCATGCAGGCGCTCGATCGCCTGCGTGAAAACATGCTGATAATTCATGGTCGGCAGCTTGTCCCGTCTCGATACCGCGCCTCTAGCGGTCTATGGCTCGCAATTCCACTGATAATGGCTTGCAAGTCGATATTGGCGTCTAATGATGTGGCGCCGCTACGCTTTGATTTGGCTCAAAGTAGTTCGGTTTTGGTGATGCCGTAAGTCTGCAGCGCGGGGCTCAGTGCGTTGATGTCCGGTGAGGGGCCGGTGAAGACGGCTTTGCCCGGCGCCGGCTCGGCCGGCCAGGGCGCCTCACCATTCAGCCAGGCGATCCGCCGCGCGATTCCGTCGCCACCGTGGAGAAAGGTGATGGGGTGCGGCGCGGCCTCGGCCAGTTCAGCTTCCACCAACGGAAAGTGCGTGCAGGCGAGGACCACCATGTCCATCCGGTCTCCGCCCGGCTGCTCGAGCAGGCCGGCGAGAGCAGTAGCCGGAATTTCCGGGTCGGCCGGTGCACCGCGCAGCCGCGCCTCGGCATAAGCGACCAAAGCGGCGCTGCCATGCCGCAAGACCGTACAGTCCGCGCCATGCTCGCGGGCGAGCCGATCCACATAGGGCTGTCGCACCGTGGCATCGGTACCGAGCACGCCGATGACTCGAGTTTTCGAGGCCAGAGCGGCCGGCTTGATCGCCGGCACCGTGCCGACGACGGGAATATCGAGCGCCGCGCGCACCGAGGCGAGGGCGATGGTCGAAGCGGTGTTGCAGGCGATCACGGCCATGCGGGGGCGATAGCGCTCCACCAGCCGGCCCAGCAGCGCCGGGACGCGCGCCGCGATCTCCGCCTCGCTCTTGATGCCATAGGGAAACCCGGCATTGTCGGCGGCATAGACGATGGGCATCGTCGGCAGCAGGGCCGTTGCGGGGCGCAGGATGGACAGCCCCCCCACGCCGGAATCGAAGAACAGGACGGGAGCCGCTTCAGGCGGGCGGGTCGGTTCAGCCATGGCGCTTCTCTTGACGCTGCGTGTCCGCACAAGTCAATCGTCGATGATGGGCGCGGTTGAGCGCTGATGGCGGCTCTGCCATCATGGCATCCGATAACGGAGGAAGAGGATGGACGGCACAATCGACCGTGAAGAGCGGCATCGACTAATCGACATGATCACGGCGGCCTGGAAGACCAAGGTGATTGGCGAGGCGGTTGGGCTGGGCCTCATCGAGGCGCTGGCAGCCGGACGCCATGATAGCGCGGCTATCGCTCAGTCATTGGGTGCCGATGAGGACGGGGTAATGCGCCTGTTGCGCGCACTGGCGGTGCTCGGCCTTGTCACGCATGAGGGCTCGGATCGCTTCTCGCTTACGCCGCTCGGGGACTGCCTGCGCAAGGACGCGCCGGATTCGCTTTATGGCATGAGCGGACATTGGAATGAGCGGATGTGGAACAGCTTCGCCAATCTGGGTGTCAGCGTGATGAGCGGGGAGCCCTCCGTGCCGTCCGGCCCTGATCATTTCGTCCAGCAGCAGGCTGATCCGGCGCGGGCGGATGTCTTCAACCGCGCCATGGCAGAAGGGAGCCTGCGTGTCGGGCGGGC
Organism: Sphingobium sp. B11D3B; assembly: GCF_025961735.1. Lineage (NCBI taxonomy): Bacteria > Pseudomonadati > Pseudomonadota > Alphaproteobacteria > Sphingomonadales > Sphingobiaceae > Sphingobium > Sphingobium sp. B11D3B. The sequence continues at coordinate 958,993 of NZ_JAOQOF010000001.1, forward strand.
TCTCGCGCGGGCTTATGACTTTTCCGACGTGAAGACGGTGCGGGACGTCGGCGGCGGCTATGGCGCACTGCTGGTCGGCCTGCTCGAAGCCCATCCCCATTTGCGCGGCGAAATTTTCGACCTGGCAACGCTCGGTGATGCTGCGCTCAAGTGGCAGGACGGGCAGCCCGTTCGAGATCGCATTGCCTATCTCGGCGGCAGCTTTTTCGATGCCGTTCCGCCCGGCGCGGACCTGCTTCTCCTCAAATTCATTCTGCATGACTGGAACGACGCGCGGTGTCGGACGATCCTGTCCAACTGCCGGGATGCGATTGGGGACGGACGCATCCTGATCATCGAGCGGATCGTGCCCGACCGTGTCGGGCCGGGCGATGAAGATGTGATCCGGGGCGACCTCATCATGCTCAGCGTCGGCGGCAAGGAGCGAACGGAGGCCGAATATCGCGCCTTGCTGAGCGCGACCGGGCTCGACATGACCGGGATCACCCAGATCGATGACCGTTATGCGGCCATTGAAGCGCGGCGCGTCGGCTAATTGATGAATGCGGAGCGCACCGGCGGGCGATCCGCTAGTGCGCTGAAAGGCTGATCAGCCTTCCTTATTGGCCGCGATCCGCTCGGCTGACTGGATGGTGTTCTCCAGCAGCATGGCGATGGTCATCGGGCCGACACCGCCCGGCACGGGCGTGATGTGGCTCGCCTTTTTGGACACGCCCTCGAAATCCACATCGCCGACCACGCGGCCATCGGGCAGGCGGTTGATGCCGACGTCGATCACCACCACACCGGTCTTCACCATTTGCGGCACGATCAGGTTCGGGACGCCCGCCGCGACGACGAGAATATCGGCGAGGATGGTCCACTGGCCGAGATCCCGCGTCTTGGCATGGCAGATCGCGACCGTCGCATCATTGGCCATGAGCATCAGCGCCATCGGCTTGCCGACGATGTTGGATGCGCCGACCACGACCACATTGCGCCCTTCGATGGGGATGCCCTCATGCTTGAGCAGGTTCATCACGCCATAAGGCGTGCAGGGCGGGAAGACCTGGCGCCCCACCACCAGCGCGCCGACATTGTAAAGGTGGAAGCCATCCACGTCCTTCTCGGGCGCGATGGTCTCCAGCACCTTCTCCATGTCGATATGCTTGGGCAGGGGCAACTGGACGAGAATACCGTGCACATTGGGATCGGCATTCAGCTTGCCGATCAACACCAGCAGTTCCTCATTGGTGATGGTGGCCGGGTGACGATGGCTGATCGACTTGATGCCGACCGCCTCGCAGGCCTTCACCTTGCGGCTGACATAGATGGCGGAGGCGGGATCCTCACCCACCAGCACAACCGCAAGACCCGGCGTTACGCCGCGCGCCTGAAGTGCCTCGACCCGCGCGCGCTGCTCGTCGCGCATCTTGAGGGCGACGGTCTTGCCGTCGATCAGCTTGGCGCCGCCCACTGGCCGATTGTCCGTTGCGAGAGCGTTCACGCGATCCTGCCTTTCTGATGCGGCCTGTGATGTCGGCCCATTTGCTGTTCGTCCCGATCCCATGCCCGGCGGTCGCGCGCGTCACGCTTGATCTCTCCCAGGTGGAATACCCTCATAGAGCCTTTTGCTCTTTAAGGGCCGCGACGCAGCAGGTGCAGCCAAGCAATTGATCTTTGGCGCCGTCCATAAGTGGCGGGATAATTCAAGTCAAACGAGGCTGGGGCTTTCTCAGGAATGCCTGATGGGCCCGGCGTAGCCTTACCGCGCTGGGCCATCGAAGCGATAAAGAGTGGCCCATTTTAGAACAGCAATGGTTAATATCGTTGTTAATCAATTTTAAAGGTCTGCTATGTCGCTCGCTGTCAGCTGCAGAGTCGCAGCGACACATGTGGGAGACTATCATGCGTAAATCACTTTTGGCGGCGGCTTCGCTCGGTGCGATGCTGCTGGCGGCAGCGCCTGCCTCTGCAGCAGTCACGTTCACGCTGGATGACGTGAACTTCGTCGGCGGCGGTGCGCTGACGGGATCGTTCACCACCAGCAACGATCTGTCGACGCTGCTCGATTTCTCGATCAGCACCACGAAGAACAATTACGGCTTCTTCGGCAACTTCCCGGGCGACACCTACACGCTGGCCGATGCCCTTGGCTTCACCTGGTCTTCGACCCTCGGTCTGAGCGCATCGTTCCTCTCGCCGATTTCGAGCATCTCGCTGGTCTTCGCGAGCCCGCTCACGGCTGATGGCACGTCGCTCGCGCTCTCGAACGAGACCGTCGTGAAGTGGAATGGCGGCACGCGCTTCGCCCTGTCCGGCAGCGTTTCGCCGGTTGCGGCGCCTGTGCCTGAGCCGGCAACGTGGATGATGCTGATCGGCGGGTTTGCGATTGCTGGTACGATGATGCGTCGTCGTCGCACGACTGTCAGCTTCGCCTGAGTCGAACGCTCGATTTCAAGGAAGCCCGGCTGGAAACGGCCGGGCTTTTTTGTGCGCGCCGTTCTCGACGGTCCGGCGGCGCGCCCGGTGCGCTTACATGTCGATTTCGCGCACGCCCTTGATCCTGCGAGCGCGCTCCACGCGGTTGCGCAGTTCCGTGCGGATATGGCGCGCATTTTCCAGGTTGCTGATGCGCAGCACGGTGCGCCGATCGACGCCTTCGCCGGTCAGGTCCGAGGAAATGATCTGCAGATTGCCAACGTCGAACATCTGCTGAATGATCGAGAAATCCGCGCGCACATCCTTGACGCGGTAGAGTTCGATCTCCTCTTCCGTCCGGGCGAGGATGCCCTGCCGAATGAACAGGCGCTCGCCGCTCAGCTCGTACCATGTCATGCGATAGCGCAGCGCGACCACGCCCACGGCAATAAACGGAATCCCGAGCAGGAGGATCGATCCGGTCAGGGTCAGCCAGCCCTTGAAGGATTTGAGCAGGAAGGCGGACATGGTCGGGCGAAATCCGATGACATGCTCGGTCTGCCATCCCGCCATCTGAACTGCTCTGCCGGTCATGCTCTGCTCCATCCTCGCCGCGCTCTAGTCGGCCGGGGCAGGGGGCACGTCAAGAGGGGTGAGTGATCGCTTTTGCGACGAGCCCACCTTGCATCTCGCCGAGCAGCGGGCGCTGTAGTATTCCGGCCCGCTAGAGGCATCGGGCGACGCGGTCGCCGACGGTCGGATCGAACACGAGGTAGAACATGCGCAAGAAACTGCTCGGCTTTCTGGCGTTGGGATTGCTGGGTGCGGTCAGCGCGACTGCGCAGGGGCGCACACCCGCCGCCGCGCCGGGCGCATCCTATCGGCTTGCGCCCTTTGGCGCCGTGCATGTCGACCGGCCGGCCGGTGCGCCGCAGGGTGTCGTGATCTTCCTTTCGGATTCGCCGACGGCCGCGCCCATCGCGCGGGGCTTGAGCCAGCGCGGGTTGCTGGTCGCGACGGTTTCGGCCGCTACGTTGCTCAAGACCGTTCAGGGTTGGCATCAACGCTGCCTCAACCTGAATGCGCCGATCAACGATCTCTCCAAGGACCTTCAGCATCGTTCGGGAATTGAGGCCTATCTCAAGCCCGTGCTGATCGGCCAGGGTACGGGAGCGGCCCTGGCCTATGCCGCGCTCTCGCAATGGCCCAACGCGCCCTACCGTGGGGTGATTTCGATTGGTTTCACGCCGCAGGTGACCAGCGCCAGCCCATGGTGCACGACCGGCGGCGCGTCCTTTACGCGAGTCGGACAGACCAGCCGCTGGTCGCTGAAACCGAACAGGCAGATTGGCGTGCCCTGGCTCGTCATGGACACGGCGACGCAAGTCGGCCGGACGCAATCCTTCGTACGCGCGGCGCCGGGCGCGAACCAGAGAACGCTGCCCTCAGCCGCGCAGGCATGGCCGCAAGCCATCGCCGATGCGACGATGGCACTGCTGCCGCGCGACCAGCCGCGCCCTCCCGCCGGCGCGCTCCCGCACCTCACCATGCCGCTCACGTTGGTGCAGGCGGCGCCGACGCCGATGAACCGCGATCTGATGGCGATCATCTATTCGGGCGACGGCGGCTGGGCGAGCATCGACCGCGACGTGGCGAGCCAACTCGCCGCGGCAGGGATACCGGTGGTCGGCGTGGACAGCCTCGAATATTTCTGGACCGCGCGTACCCCTGCCGGGACCGGGCGCGATCTCGCGGCGCTCATCGAGACGTTTAGTGAGCGATGGGCGCGTCCGCGGGTTCTGCTCATCGGTTACAGCTTCGGCGCGGATGCCCTCCCATTCATGGTCGATGCTCTGCCGCCGGCCATCCGCAGCAAGATCGAGCGCGTGTCCCTGCTGGGCTTGAGCAGCACGGCGGATTTCCAGTTTCACCTCAGCAGCTGGCTGGATGTGGGCGATAGCGGCGGGCTGCCGACAATTCCGGCGATTACGCGGCTGCGCGGCCTGGCGGTCCAGTGCGTGCGCGGGCAGGATGAAGACGAGAGCGCCTGCGGCAAGATCCCGCAGGGGCTCGCCCAGCAATATGTCGTTCCGGGCGGTCATCATTTCGATAGCAATGCGGCGTTGCTGGCGCAGATCATCCTCGCTCGCAAGCGCCCCTGAAGCGCTGACGATGGATCAGGTCTGGGGGCTGCCGCCGATGAGGCTCTGCAGGTCGATCAGTGCGCGGGCGAGCGAGATGCCCTGAGGCCCTGCGATGTAGCGCGGCTCCCATTCGGGCGAGAATTTCTCCTTATAGGCGCGCAGCCCCTCAAAGCCGTAAAAGGCATTGCCATGCTGATAGAGAAACGCCCCAAGCTTTGACCACAAAGGCGCGAGGCGGCGCGCTTCCAGCCCGGAGAGCGGCGCCATGCCGATGTTGAACCAGCGATAGCCCTGCTGCTGCCCCCATTGCATCAGGCGGATGAACAGAAAGTCCATGGTGCCATAAGGTGCGGCGTCGTCATGGCGCATGAGGTCGATGGAAAGTTCCGAGCGGGTCTGTGTCGGCCAGATATTGGCGAAGGCGACGATCTGCCCCTGACTTCGCACCACGGCGCAATCGAACCTTCCGAGATAGGCACGATCGAAACGACCGACACTAAAGCCCTTCTCGCGCTGGCCCTTGGCCTTGAGCCAGAAATCGGAGACGCGCTCGAGTTCGCCCATATGGGCGGGCACGTCGGTGGCAGGGATGACTTCGAACGTCGCGCCCTCGCGCGTCGCCCGGCGCTCTGCATGGCGCAGCGACTTGGCGCTGGGGCCATCGAGCGAGAATGTCGCGAGGTCCACATGGGCTTCCTCGCCGTATTTGGTGATGCGCAGGCCCAGCTCAATGGCCATCGGCAGGGCGACCGGGCTGATCTGGTAGAGCAGCAGGCGTCCCTGCGCCGCGTCCGCCTTTTCGCGCAGGTCCCAGAGCAAATCGGACCATTCGTCCTCGGCGCCAACAGGATCGCCCATCACGATCCAGCTCGCTCCCTTGATCTGATACATCAAAAAAGCGCGGCCGCTTTGCGAGTGGAGGAAGCGCTTGTCTCCGGTGAAGGCAAGATTTGCGTCGGTCCGATCCGCCAGCGCGAGAGCGGCGGGGGACGGCTCATCTACCCCAGCTTCTACGGCGCGTTCGGCCCGGGCCGGCTCGAACAGGCGGGCCAGGCCGACGCCCACGAGCAGCACCGCGACAGCAAGGCTGGCGCGCAGGAACCGCGCGGCATCGGCCCGCTCGGCAAAGCGCCACCACAGATCGTTCTGATAATCCACATGGCGGTAGGCGAACAGCCCGATCCAGATCGACAGGCCGACCACCACCGCAATCGTCGCCAGCCAGCCGGGCGAGAAGGCCTCCGCCAGCAGGCGTGTGCGCCGGTAGAAAGCGGGCTTGGACCATTGCAGCGCGGCCGCGATCAGCAGCATGACGCCCGCTTCCTCATAATCCAGTCCCTTAACGATCGAGAAGACCGCGCCGGCGAGCAGCAGGAGCCGCGTGAGCCAGAAGGCCCCGTCGAGGCGACGGTAAAGGCCGGCGGAAAGCACCAATAGAGCCGCACCGATCAGGCTCCCGGCCATGTGGGACAGCTCCACGAACGGCAGCGGCACAATGTCGGACACGGTGTTGGCGCGCCAGGGGATGGTCGGCAGCGATCCGGAGATCAGCAGCACCGTGCCACCGAAAAAGACCAGAGCGGAGATCATCAGTGGCGCCATGCCGGAGGCGACGACCTGAGCGCCGCGCAGCGTTCGCCCGATCGGCTTATGCCAGCGCGCGCTCTCCTGCGCTACGATCAGAATGGCCGCCACAATCAGCGGGGCGACATAGTAGATGAGGCGATAGGCCAGCAGGGCGGCGACCAGCTCCGGTCGGTCCACATTCGGCAGGGCAATCAGCATGATCGCCTCGAACACGCCGATGCCGCCCGGAACATGGGTGATGAGTACGGCGACGATTGCCAGGGTATAGCCGATGAAGAAGGCCGGCCAGGCGCTGATCTCGATGCCAGGAATGAGCACGAACAAGGCCGCGCTGGCCGCTGCAAGATCGAGCGCGCTGATCCCGATGAGCGCGATGATCTGCTTGGCCGGCGGCAAGGGGAGAGACCAGCGACGGACATGAAGCGTCCGTCCGCGTCCCCCGGACCAGATAAGGACTGCAGCGGTGGCGAGCAGCAGAACGAACCCGATCGCACGCAGCAAAGCGGGCGGGGCGACCATCCCGTCATAAGCCAGCGCTTCGGGCCGCCAGGCGAGCATGGCACCGGAGAGCACGAACACGCCGCTCCAGAAGGTGAGGCTGGCGATCAGGATCACGCGGGCAATATCCCCGGCGCCGAGCCCAGCGGCGCTGTACACCCGATATCGCGCCGACCCGCCGGTCAGCAGCGAGAGGCCAAGATTGTGGCTCAGCGTGTAGCTGGTGAACGAGGCGATCGCGGCGGTGCGGTAAGGCAGCGGGCGCCCAATGGTGCGCAGAGCCATCACATCATACAGCGTCAGCGCGGCATAGCTGCACGCGGTGAGGAGCGCGGCAGCCAGAAAGGCGAGGGGAGGCAAGGCGTGGAATGCCGCCCGCACGTCGCGCAGATGGACCTCGCGCAGCAAGTGGCTGAGCGCCACGAAGCCGAGCACGGCCAACAGCAAGGCAACGCCGATGGTCAGGATCGTGCGATGGCGCTGAGTCATGGTCTTCATCTGCCCCCCGGAGGCCATCGGGCGCTAATCGGCCTGAACCTGGCGGACCCAGATCTGGCTTTTGCACAGCCAGCCGCCGATCAGGCAACCGGAAATCTTCACCCGATCCCGGTCGAGCTGCTCGATGGTGGATGAGAAGGTGCGGCCAAGGTCCGGCACATAGACGCGGCCCGCCCAATGCCCCGGTGACTTGGCATGATAATCCTGCAGGAGCTTGGTGCCGATCAGCCTGGAGACCCCAGCGTCTGCGGCATCGGCAAGGGCGGTCGCGTTCGCCCAGCTCACCCAGCCGCACAGGCCGCCGTCGCAATCGCCCGTGGTGACGACCACCGTGCCGCGCGGATTGATCCAATGCCCGGCAATGGCGTTCTCGGCATGAGCCGGCGTGAAGGCGCCGATCATGGCGGCAACGGCTATCGCGAGCAGCTTACCCATGAGGATTGATCCCGGCCGAGGTCATCGCGTCGAACAATAGTCCGGTGACCGCCGCGACATCCCAGTTCAGTTGATGCCCACCAGGCAGGCCATGAATGCGCAGATTAGGCAGGTGGAGTCGGGGGCAGAGGCTATGCGGTTCTTCCTTGCCGTAGACGCAGAGCAAGGGGAGCCAGCTGAGCGTGCGCGCGCTAGGCAGGGCATCATGCTCGGTCTCCCAGAAGCTCAGCACCTCGCTCGGCGATGCACGATACTCGACCGTCGCGCCGGGCACGAAGAGCGCGGCCAGAGCGATATCGCGCCGCTGCGCCTCCGGCAGGTTGGCGAGGCCGACATGGAGCATATCCGCGCCAAAGGATTGGCCGATCAGCACCACGCGCCCCTGCGGGTTCACGGCGCGCGCCTGCGCCAGTGCCTGGGTGATGAGCGCAGCAGCCTCAGATGGGGTGCGGGTCTGGCGATAATAGGTCAGGCTGTTGACGCCCACCACCGGGATGCCGGCCGCCTCAAGGCGCTGCGCAATCCTTGGCCCCATGCCGACCCGAAAGCCCATGTCGCCGGAAAAGATGACCGCCACAGGCGCACCGGCGCGCGGCTGGTAGCCGGCGGGGCGCAAAACCGTGAACGGGTCGCTGCCCAGATAGCCCAGCCAGCCGAACGCCATGAGCACTAGAGCCGTGAGGGCCGCGAGCGTGATTGCCGTCTTCCGCATCCGTCCTCCGCGCCTCGTCATGCTGCTCTCATGTCCATGATCGTCTGAGTGTTATCCTCTGGCAGCGACAGCCGGTCAACGCGGTGGCCGCTTCATGAACTTCATGTCATGTGGCGGTCAGCCGCCCGCCATTCGCGGGGGCTTAGGCAGCATGTCATGGGCCTCTCGAACCGCCTCCTCTACTTCTTTCTCGTTCCGCTGGCGGGAGCGCCACCCTTGCTGTCCTCTCATCTCGTGCCCCCGTCCGCGGCCGCGCCTCGCCATGCTGCGCATGCCGGGTTCACGCTGGGCGAGGACAAGGCTGGCCGGATCGTTGTGACCAGCCTGCGGGACGGGCAGGCAGGGGGCGGGCCGATTGCGGTGGGCGATCAATTGCGCGCTGTGGATGGGCATGCAGTGCGAAGGCTCGGCGTGGCGCGGCACATGATCGACGATCCCGCCCATTGCGACATTCCGCTATCGCTGGCGCACGGCGCCGTGCGATATGAGGCCCGCGCTCGACGATGCGGCAAATAATGGCGGCAGGGACGGTGGAATGGGCAGAAAAATACTCTTGGTCGAAGATGATCGTGCGACGGCCGAGTTCATCTTGAAGGGGCTGGCCGAGCATGGCCATGTCGGCGATCACAGCGCGGATGGGCGCGACGGCCTCTTCATGGCGACCGATGGTGGCTATGACGCGATCATTCTCGACCGGATGCTGCCGGGCATGGATGGCATGGCCGTGCTGGGTGCATTGCGCGCGGCCGGCATCGAAACGCCAGTGATCCTGCTCACCGCGCTCGGCTCCGTCGACGACCGCGTGACAGGGCTGACGGCCGGCGCCGACGATTATCTCGTCAAACCCTTCGCCTTTGCCGAGCTGCTCGCCCGGCTGGAACTGCTGATGCGCAAGCGCGGCCATGGTACATCGGTGGAGACGACGCTTGCCTGCAGCGATCTCCACATGGACCTGCTCAAGCGTACCGTCCAGCGCGGCGGCCGGCGGATCGACCTTCAGCCGCGCGAATTCCGACTGCTCGAATATCTCATGCGTTACGCAGGACAGGTCGTCACGCGCACGATGCTGCTCGAAGGCGTGTGGGATTATCATTTCGACCCCGGCACCAACGTCATCGATGTGCATGTCAGCCGCTTGCGCCGGAAGATCGATATTGAGGGCGATGTCCCGCTGATCCACACCGTGCGCGGCGCGGGCTACCGGCTGGGCGAATGAGTCGACAGGGTGTCGCATCCGGGGCGGGCCTGCGCTGGCTGCGCTCGTCACATGTCCGCTTCATGGGCTGGATTTTGCTGCTGGAGCTGGTGTTCGGCGCGGCGTTACTGGCCTCGGTCACGCAATTCGTGCGCGCCGACCTCGCGGCGGCCGACCGCAGCATCGCCGTTGAGGATCGCGACAGCCTGCTGATGATCGGCCGGGATGAAGGCGCGCAGGCGCTGAACCGGGCGATCGCCGAGCGAACGGCGGAAGATGACGATGCCCTCATTCTGCTCGTGGATCGTAACGGGCGCAAAGTGGCTGGAAATCTCTCGGACTGGCCGCCCAATGTCCCGGCCGAGGCGGGCTGGACCCGCGCCGAGCTTTATCGGCTGGGAGATGCAGAGCCGGCCCCGTTCGGCATCACCGCCGCGCGGCTGGGCGATGGGCGCCGCTTGCTCGTCGGCCGCCGCGCCGAGGCCAGCGATCAGATCCGCCAGACTGTTCACGAGGCCCTGCTGACCGCGCTGGCGCTTGCCCTGCCGCTCGCGCTCGCCGGCGCATGGTTCGTGGTGCAGATTATCGATCGGCGGATCGGGCACATCGCCGCGACGGCAGAGGGCGTGGGCGCGGGCGATATCGAGCAGCGCGTGCCGCTGCACGGTTCCGGGGACAGCTTCGACCGGTTGGGGGAGGCGATCAATGGGATGCTGGACAGGATCGGCAGCCTGATCGGCGAACTGCGCACCGTCACCGATAGCATGGCGCACGATCTGCGTTCGCCACTGACCCGCCTGCGCGCACGAATCGACCGGGCGCTGGAGACGGACGATCCGGCGGCAATGCGCACGGCCATCGAGGGCATCAGCCGCGAGGCGGACCAGCTGCTCGCCATGCTCACCACCGCGCTGGAGATCAGCCGCGCGGAAGCGGGCATCGGGCGCGAGCGCTTCCGGCCCACGCTGCTCGGGGAGATGCTCGCCGATCTGGAAGACTTGTATGCGCCGCTGGTCGAGGAGCAGGGCCGCACCCTTTCCATCGCAATCGAGCGGCCGGTCGAGGTCAGCGTCCATCGCGAACTGCTAGGGCAGGCGCTCGCCAACCTCCTCGACAATGCGCTCAAATATGGCGCGGGTGCGATGACGCTGTATCTGGATCGCGAGGGCGCGGACGTGATCGTTGGTCTTGCCGATCAAGGCCGGGGGATTGCGCCGGATCGGGAAGCAGAGGCCCTGCGGCGCTTTGGTCGGCTGGATGCCGCGCGCGGGCAGGCGGGCGCAGGGCTTGGATTATCGCTCGTCGCGGCCGTGGCGCGCATGCATGGCGGTCAGGTCCGTTTCACCCGCCGCCATGGTCTGTTCGCGGTTGAAATTCTCATCGGCGTGGGAGGCTGAGCAGCCTTCGGTCTGCTTCCGCTGCCGACAGGATCATGCCTGTTCGATGAAGCGGTCGACCGGAGCCATGCGGGCAAGGGGAGGGACGGCATGGCTCCGGTGACGGGGGTCACTTCTTGTCGGTCGTGCTCTTGGCCGGGGCAGCGAGCGATGCAGTCGTCGTGCTCTTGGCGGGCTTGGCGGGCTTGGCCACCTTGTGATGGCTCTCCTTCGCCGGTGCCGTCTTGGCCGACGCGACAACCGGCGTGGCGATGGCTGCGAGGGATGCCAGGCCGGCAATGATCAGGCGACGGTTCATGAGGGTATCTCCTTCAACAAGCGACCCTTCGTGGATCGCAAGCCCCTTATGGCCCCGCGCACCGAACCGGAGCATGGCGCCTGCATGAACTTTTGGACATGTGGCGCTGGAAGACGCACGATCCATCGCGGCGAAAGACTAACCTTGCCTGCCGCTGCGCGCTGGATCATGACGGCGGAAGGGCGGTTCGATGTTGATGTTGTCGAGCGCTGACAGAGGCCGACAAGGAAGCAGCGGAGGGGGTATGTCGTATTGGTTGGGCCGGGCGGTCCGTTCCGTATGGAGAGGGCCATTCTATATCGGTGAACTGTCCCGGCCTGTGCCGATTGGGGAAGCTATCCTAAAGCTACTGGAGATACTTTGGCGGCTTTTCATCATCGTGCTCATGCTCGGACTGATTGCGGTGGGCGTCGCGTGGGTTACCCCAATCCTGTTCCCGCCTCTCTCGGAAAGGCTTACTGAACAAGCGTCCGCGCAGTATTATGATGGGACCGCGCCGGTCCTGCGCTTGCCTTCAACCAATGGCAAGGCTCCGGTGGAAGAAGAACGGTGCAATGAACGATGGCCCGTGAAAGTCAGATTTCACAATTCATCATCGGAGACCATTAACGCCATCCACTTTAGCATTAAGGCGACACGGCCCGGATATTCTACCAATCTGGTCGTGGGATATCCCACTTATGAAACCGACCTGATCCTTCAGCCTAGTCAATCGATGTGGCAGTGCATCAGCGTTCCTGTAGCCGAGGGATACAACGCGAAGTCATTGCGGTACGACGTCGAGGTGCAGTGGGTTGATACATTAGAATGAGTTGGGCGGCCGGCTAGACTAATTGGGTCCTTCCCGTAACTCTTGCTAAGCGGAATCGTGTCACATCCCTCCATGCGACAGCTTTCCCTTGCTGTCGTCGGAGCGGATTTCCCTAACTAGAGGGGGAGGGCCCGGCGCTTTGAAATCGCGTTATGAAGTCAGGTGAGCCGAGGAGTGGGTTCGAGGCTAACAAGATAGGCTGCTTGGATCCACGGCACGAGACCGGCGCGGATATGAAGCCCGAAGCAAGATCACCATTTATGCTTCCTTGTAGTTTGTAAAACGGTGGGTAGTAACCAATCGGCAGAATTTTACGCTTTAAAACAATCACATGTATTAATTTTTGGCGGACAGGGTGGGATTCGAACCCACGGTGAGCTTCCACCCACGGCGGTTTTCAAGACCGCTGCCTTAAACCACTCGGCCACCTGTCCGTTGTGCCGCGCCCTAATCGAAACTGTTCGGCAAAGGAAGCCCGCGCGAACGGAGGATCGTTGTGCGGGCGGTTCGTCGCAGCGGCGATGCGTCCAATTGCGGAGGCTTGCCTTGCGCGTCCTGCGTTAACTCTGCCAATATGCACCGATGACAACGCACTCGCTTCGCCGTCGGCTCCTGCCGCTATGCGGTCTCGCTCTTGGTCTTTCCCTCGCGGCGCAGGTTCCTGCAAATGCGCAGGCGCTGCCATCGTCGAACGATCCGGTGGATGCGCAGACGGCGGCCGGGTTTACGGGCTATCTGGAGAGCCTGCGGGGTAAGGCGCGGGCGCAGGGCGTGAGCGATGCGACATTCGACCGTGCAATTGCTGGGCTGAGCTTCAATCCGCGTGTTGCGGCGCTGGATCGCGGTAATCTGCCGACGGCCGACAATGCCCCGATTCCCGATTTCGAGCCCTATCGCCAGCGCCATATCGATGCGCGCAAGATTGCCCGCGGCCGCGCGGTCTACAACGCCAATCGCGCGCTGCTGGTGGCCATCGAGCGTGATACGGGCGTGCCGGAGGAGATCATGGTCGCGATTTATGGCCATGAGACGAATTACGGCACGATCAGCGGCGATTTCGACCTGCTCCGCTCGCTGGCGACGCTGGCTTATGAAGGGCGCCGGCGTGCGCTGTTCGAGCCGGAACTGCTGGCCGTGATGTCGATGATGCAGCGCGGGGTCCCGCGTGAGCGGCTGGTCGGTAGCTATGCAGGCGCGTTTGGCTATCCGCAGTTCCTGCCCAGCGTCTATCTGCGCGATGCGGTGGATGCCGATGGTGACGGGACGCCCAACATCTGGTCGAGCGAGCCCGACGCGCTGGCCTCCATCGCCAATTATTTCCAGCGCGCCGGCTGGCGCAAGGGCGAGCCTTGGGGCGTCGCGGTGCGCTTGCCGACCGGGTTCGATCGAGGCCGGATCGCCAGCACGCTCAATCCCACTCGCTGCCCGCGCGTGTTCGGTCGCCACAGTCGCTGGCTTTCGATGCGCGAGTGGCAGGCGCTCGGAATCATGCCGGAGGGCGGCTCCTGGCCGGATGGCAGCATTCAGGCGACGCTGATCGAGCCGGATGGCCCGGGCAAGACGGCCTATCTGCTCACCGGCAATTACCGCGTGATCCTCGATTACAATTGCTCGAACTTCTACGCGCTGTCCGTCGGCCTGCTGGCCGATGCGGTGCGGCCTTGATCCGGGGCTAGGCAGAGCCATGGCGGATGGCTAAGGACGAAGCGAAGCCGCGATGCCCGCAGGGCGCGCGATGACCTGTCAACGACCGGATTTTCCCATGCGCGCACTTCTGCCGATTGCCCTCGTCCTGCCGCTCTTCCTGTCCGCCGCGCAGGCGAACACGCCAAGCTACACCTCCGAGGCCTCCGTCGCCTATATGGTCGATCTGTCGTCCGGCCGGGTGCTTTTCGACAAGGATGCGGACCGGCGGATGCCGCCGGCCTCCATGGCCAAGATGATGACCGCGCATGTGGCGTTCAATCTCATCAAGCAGGGCAAGCTGCGGCTCGACCAGAAGTTCACCGTCCGCCCGGAAACCTGGCGTAAGTGGCATAGCCAGGGCTCGACCATGTTCCTCTCCGTCAATGAGGAGGTCTCTGTCGAGAACCTGTTGCACGGCATCGTCACGCTCTCGGGCAATGATGCCTGCGTGGTGCTCGCCGAGGGCATTGCCGGCTCGGAAGAGGCCTTCACTGACCTCATGAATGCCGAAGCCAAGCGCTTGGGCATGACCAACAGCCACTTTGCCAACACCACCGGCTGGCCGGACGAAGGCCGGACCTACACCACCGCCCGCGATCTCGCGACGCTGGCCCGCAACACGCTGGAAGAGACGCCGGACCTCTACAAGCAATTCTACACGGTCAAATCCTTCACCTGGGGCCAGACCATGGGCGGATCGGAGATCAGCCAGGCCAATCGCAACCCGATTCTCGGGCGTGTGGATGGCGCGGATGGCCTAAAGACCGGCCATACCGAGGAGGCAGGCTACGGCTTCACCGGCTCGGCCCAGCAGAATGGCCGCCGTCTCGTGATGGTCGTCGCGGGCCTCACCAGCTTCAATGGCCGTGTCGAGGAATCGGTGCGCTTCATGGATTGGGGCTTCAAGGCCTGGCGGTCCAAACCGCTGGCCAAGAAGGGCGTTACCCTGGGGCAGGCGCAGGTCCAGGGCGGCTGGGCCCGCTCGGTCGATCTGGTGACGCCGCGCGATCTCGTCGCGACCGTGCCGATTGCGGCGGCGAATGGCGAGATCAAGGCGCGTGTCGTCTATCGCGGCCCGATCAAGGCGCCGATCGCGCAGGGGCAGGAGATCGCGCAGCTCGTGGTGGATGCCGGTGACGGGACTACGCAGACCTTGCCGCTTGTAGCCAAGGAAGCTGTCGCAGAAGGCGGCTTCTTCGCGCGCCTGTGGAACGGCTTCCTCTCCTTCTTTAGCTGAGTACCGACATGACGCGCGGCCGCTTCATCACGCTGGAAGGCGGCGAGGGCGTCGGCAAGTCCACGCAGGCCCGTCTGCTCGCGGAGGCGCTTGAGGCGCGCGGCATCCAGACAGTGCTGACCCGCGAGCCCGGTGGCAGCGAGGGGGCCGAGGCCATTCGCGGCCTCCTGCTCTCCGGTGCGGCGGATCGCTGGAGCGTGCGCGCCGAGGCGCTGCTGTTCGCTGCGGCCCGGGCCGATCATGCCGAGCGCACCATTCTGCCGGCCGTGGAGGCCGGCAAATGGGTGATCTGCGACCGTTTTCTGGACAGCAGCCGGGCCTATCAGGGCGTGGGCGGCGTGCTGAGCGACGAGGACATTCTGACCCTTCACCGGATCGGCTCGGGCGGGCTGTTGCCGGATCGCACCCTCCTGCTCGCCCTGCCGCTCGATGAGAGCAGCGAACGGGCCGGCGCGCGGGATGCCGGGGCGGTGGATCGGATCGGCGGGCGGGATGCTGAGTTTCATCGCGATGTCGCCGAGTCCTTCCGTCGGTTCGCAGCCGCTGAACCTGCGCGTTTCCGGGACATTGATGCCAGCGGATCGATGGAGACGGTGCGCGACCGGCTGCTGGCCGCGCTCGCCGACTGGCTGCGATGACGCGCTGGCTCGGCCATGACGAGCAGATCGCGACGCTGATCGAGGCGAGCGCGACGACGCGTCTGCATCATGGCTGGATCTTCGCCGGCCCGCGAGGGCTGGGCAAGGCCGGGATCGCCTATGATTTCGCTCGGCGGCTACTGGTGAGCGGCGCGGGTCGTCCCGTTCCGTCCGACCGGCTCGCACCGGACCCCACCGACCCGGCCATGCGCCTTTTCGACGGCGGGGCCCATCCCGATTTCATGCGGCTCGAACGACTTGAGCGCGACAGCAAGACTGACAACGGCGCACTCGCCCGGAACATCACCGTCGATCAGGTGCGCAGCCTCTCGCGGCTGCTGCACAGCGCGCCCTCCATGGGCAGCCGGCGTGTCGTGCTGATCGACAGCGCGGATGATCTGGAGGCGGGCGCTGCCAACGCCCTCCTCAAGAGTCTGGAAGAGCCGCCGACGGGTGCGATCTTCCTGCTCGTGGCGCATCGGCCCGGTCGCCTGCTGCCCACCATCCGCTCGCGCTGCCGGGTGATGCGCTTCGCACCGCTCGATGATGCGAGCATGGCACAGGCGCTGGCGACCGCGCTGTCGGAGGTGCCAGAGCCTGAGCGCGCCGCGCTGGCGGCCAGTGCCGAGGGATCGCCGGGGCAGGCGATCGCCAATCGCGATCTGGATCTGCCCGGGCTGGAGCGCGCGCTCGATGCCATCGCGCAGGGTGGACGCGGTGGGGAAGGCGCCCGCGCCGGCCTGATGAGCGCGCTCTCGGGTGTCGCGGCTCGCCCACGCCTCGAAGCCTTTGTCGATCTTGTGCCGCGCTACATTGCCCGCCGTCTGCGGGGTGCGCCCGCACCCAGTCTCGGGCCGGCCATCGCCGCCTATGAAGAAGCCCAGCGCCTCGGCGCCGGCGCTGTCACCCCGCTGCAGCTCGAGCCCGGCGCGCTGGTCTACACCCTGTGCGAGACCGTGGCGCGCGCGGTGCGATAGGTGCTCGCTGGCCTTTCTGAATAGGGTGCTCCTGCGAAGGCAGGAGCCCAGGGCCAAACCGACGAGCCTAGCCGCCCCAGGCTCCTGCCTTCGCAGGAGCGCATCCAAGCGTACATCATCGGCTCGCTCCGCAGGAAAATCACCACACCGCCAAAATCGCGCTATACCCCTCGCGGGACAGCAAGTGTGGGGACTGACAGGATGGTGAGTGAGCACAGGCAAACCCGAGATGCGCCCGACTTGCCTTCCACACCGATAGACGAAACCCCGCCCGTCGGACTGGAGCGCTGGAAACGGCTCGGCCCCGGCATCGTCGTGGCCGCGACCGGCGTCGGTGCCGGCGATCTCGTCGCCACGCTCGTTGCCGGCGCGCGCTTTGGCTATGCGTTGCTCTGGGCCGCCGTCATCGGCTGCATCATCAAGATCGCGCTGGCCGAGGCGACCGGGCGCTATCATCTCGCCACCGGATCGACGATGCTGCAAGGCTGGCGGTCGCTCGGCCATTGGACGAGCTGGTATTTCGGCATCTACATCCTGATCTGGGGCTTCGTGTATGGCGGCACGGCGATGAGCGCGACTGCGCTGCCGCTCGCTGCGATGTTTCCCGGCCTGTTGCCGTTCTGGGCGTGGGGCATGGCCTCGGGCCTCGCCGGCGCGCTGTTCGTCCTGTTCAATCGCTATGCGGTGTTCGAGGCCGTGATGAAGCTGCTGATCGGCGTCATGTTCGTCGTCGTTGTCGGGCTTGCGATCCTCGTCATGCCGGATCTCGACGCAGCACTGATCGGCCTCGCGCCCACGCTGCCGGAGGGCTCGGCCATTTACACCTTGGGGCTCATCGGCGGCGTCGGCGGCACGATCACGCTCGCGGCCTATGGCTATTGGGTCAACGCAAAGGGTTGGCGCTCCCCAGCCTGGATCCCGATGATGCGGTTCGACAATCGCGTGGCCTATATCGCGACAGGGGTCTTCGTGATCGCCATGCTCATCGTCGGTGCCGAACTGCTCTACACCGCGCAGATCGCGCTTTCCGGTGGCGACCGGGGCCTGCTCGACCTGGGCGCGGTGCTGGAGGCGCGCTTCGGGCGCACCGTGGCGACCTTGTTCCTCATCGGGTTCGCGGCGACGACCTTTTCGTCGGTGCTCGGCGTCTGGCAAGGCGTGTCCCTACTGTTCGCGGACTTCGTCCGCAGTATCCGGGCGGAACGGGCAGGGGAAACTGCCGTGCATGATCCGGCCATCGCGGCGACGCTGGACCGGACGCCGGCCTTCCGCTTCTATGTCCTCTGGCTCACCTTCCCGCCCATGCTCCTGCTGTTTCTGGGCCAGCCTTTTGCGCTCATCATCGCTTATGGCGCGTTCGGTGCCTTCTTCATGCCCTTCCTCGCGGTCACGCTCATGTGGCTGCTCAATTCGAAAGCCGTGCCTGCGGAGTGGCGCTCGGGCTGGTGGTCGAACCTGATGCTCGGGCTGGCTTCGCTGCTGTTTGCAGTGCTGTGCGTCGATCAGATCCGCTCGCTGCTATAGGTCACGGCTTGCCGCACGGCGCTGTGCCGCGAGGTCGGAGAGGAGTCTAGGCATCCTCCCTGTACCCCGCTAGAGAAGCCGCAAGCGAAGGCCGCGCGTCAGACGGCCCTTATCCAGCAGGACATCATGCCCAAACCCTTCACCATTACCACGGCGATCAGTTACCCCAATGGCCGCCCGCATATCGGCCATGCCTATGAAGCAATCGCGACGGACGCCTTCGCCCGCGCGGCCCGGATGATGGGGCGGGACGTGTTCTTCCAGACCGGCACCGACGAACATGGCCTGAAAATGGCGCAGGCCGCCCGTGCGCGCGGGGTTGAGCCTGTCGCGCTGGCCGATGAGATGTCAGGCTATTTCAGGGAGATGGATGATCTTCTGAACATTAGCTATGATCGCTTCATCCGCACCAGTGAGCCGGCCCATCATACCGCAAGCCAGGCCATCTGGCAGGCGATGGTCGACAATGGCGACCTTTATCTGGATCGCTATGAAGGCTGGTACTCGGTCCGCGATGAGGCATATTATGATGAGAGCGAGCTAAGCCTCAGCGATGGCGGGGAAAAGCTCTCCCCGCAGGGCACGCCGGTCGAATGGACTGTCGAGGAAAGCTGGTTCTTCCGCCTCTCGGCCTATCAGGACGGCCTGCTGGCGCTGTATCGCGATCAGCCGGACTTCATTCAGCCCGAAAGCCGCCGCAACGAGATCCTCCGTTTCGTCGAGGGCGGGCTGCGCGATTTGTCTGTCTCGCGCACCAGCTTCGATTGGGGCGTGAAGGTCCCCGGCTCGCCGGATCACGTCATGTATGTGTGGGTGGATGCGCTCACAAACTATCTCACAGGTTGCGGCTATCCCTCTGATCCAGAACGCATGGCGCGATACTGGGCGGAAGGGGGCGACATCGTCCACATCATCGGCAAGGATATCGTACGCTTCCACACGGTCTACTGGCCGGCCTTCCTGATGAGCGCGAAACTGCCTTTGCCGAAAACGGTGTTCGGCCACGGCTTCCTGCTCAACCGCGGCGAGAAGATGTCCAAGTCACTGGGGAATGTTGCCGATCCGGTCGAGCTGGCCGAGGCCTTCGGCGTCGATCCGCTGCGCTACTTCCTGCTGGCCGAGGTCGGCTTCGGCAATGATGGCAGCTATAGCGCGGAAGCCATTGTTCATAAATCGAATACCGAGCTTGGCAACGCCTTCGGCAATCTCGCCCAGCGCGTGCTGAGCTTCATTGCCAAGAATCTGGAAGGCCGCGTGCCCACACCGGCACCCAATGCCGATGATGAGGCCTTGCTGGCGCAGGTGCGGCAGATTGCCATGCAGGATGTTCCGGGCGCATTCGAGCGCTTCGCCCCGCACGAGGCGATCCAGGCCTGGCTGCGCGCGGCCTATGCCTGCAATGCCTATGTGGATGCGCAGGCGCCCTGGGCGCTCCGCAAGACCGATCCGGCCCGTATGGAGGCCGTGCTGGCGACGCTCTATGTCTGCATTGCCACCCTGGCCGTCTCGGCACTGCCGGTCATCCCGCGCAGCGCAGAGGAACTGCTCGACCGCATGGGGCTGCCTCAGGGTGCGCGCACGTTCAGCGCCATCGGCACGGACTGGTACACGCCGCTGCGCGCGAGCGGCCATGTCGTCGGCCCGCAGCAGCCGCTCTTCCCCCGCCTTGAACTCCCCGCAGCGGAGGCCTGATGCTCGTCGATAGCCATTGTCACCTCAATTATGAGGGGCTGGTGGAGGATCAGCCCGCCGTCCTCGCCCGTGCCCGTGCGGCGGGGGTGGGGACGATGCTCAACATCTCCACCCGCGAGCGGGAGTGGGCCGCGATCATCGGACTGGCCGAGCGCGAGGCGGACGTCTGGGCGAGCGTCGGCATTCATCCGCATGAGGCGGATAGCCATGCCCATGTCGATACCGCCAAGCTGGTGGCCGCTGCGGCCAATCCCCGCGTCGTCGGCATTGGCGAAACCGGGCTGGATTATTATTACGACCATAGCGATCGCGCCCAGCAGCAGACGAGCTTTCGCGCCCATATCGCCGCCGCGCGCGAGACCGGTCTGCCGATCATCATCCACACCCGCGATGCCGAGGCGGACACCGCCGCTATTCTGCGGGACGAAATGGGGCAGGGCGCGTTCACCGGGGTGATCCACTGCTTCACCGCCAGCGATGCCTTTGCCGACATCGCACTGGACCTCGGCCTGTTCATCAGTATTTCCGGGATCGTGACCTTCAAGAACGCCAAGGCTTTGCAGCAGACGGCGGCGCGCATTCCGGCCGACCGTTTGCTGGTAGAGACAGACTCGCCCTTCCTCGCGCCGGTGCCGCACCGCGGACGGCCCTGCGAACCGGCGTTCGTCGCCGATACCGCGCGCTTCCTGGCCGATCTCCGTGGCGAGTCCCTCGAGGCGCTGACGCAGGCAACGACGCGCAACTTCTTCACCCTTTTCTCCCGCGCCGCGCCGGTCGCGTGACGCCATGACGCTCAAGCTGGTCATGTTGGGGAGCGGCACCTCCTCGGGCGTTCCGCGCATCGGCAATGATTGGGGGCAGTGCGATCCCGCCGAGCCGCGCAACCGTCGCACCCGCGTCTCGATCCTTGTCGAGAGCGCGACCACGCGGTTGCTGGTCGATACCTCCCCGGATTTCCGCGCGCAGATGCTGTCGGCCGATGTCGTGCATCTGGATGCCGTCTTCTGGACCCACGACCATGCCGATCACTGCCACGGCATCGATGATCTGCGGCAGATCATGCATCATCGTGGCACCCCTGTGCCCGGCTATGGTCACAAGGCGACCATGGCGGCGTTGCGCAGCCGTTTCGATTATGCGTTCGACGGGCGAGAGGGCTATCGCGCGACGATCGCCGGCCATGATCTGCCCGATGAGGGGGTGACAGTTGGTGACATCGCGGTCACTCATGTCGATCAGCCCCATGGCTTTATCTCCTCCAGCGGCTTCCGATTCTCGTGCGGGGGCCGGTCGCTGGCCTATGCCACGGATTTTCATGAGATGACCGATGCCATGGTCTCGCTCTATGCGGGCGTGGATTGTCTCGTCATCGATGCGCTGCGCGAGCGGCCGCACCCGACCCACGCCCATCTGGCTCTGACGCTGGAGGCGATCGCGCGGATACGTCCCGGCCGTGCCATCCTCACCCACATGGATAACAGCATGGACTATGCACGTCTGCGCACCATGCTTCCCGAAGGCGTCGAGCCCGGCTACGATTGTCTGACCGCCCTGATCTGATCGCCCTTCGCGGGCGGCCGTTCCAGCAGGAGAGTTGGCCATGGCCGATATGATTGCGCACAGCCTCTGGTTCGTCCTGGCCTTCGTCCTCGTCGGCAGCAGCCTGGCCCTGCGCCGCCTTCCGCTCCACCATCTGGTGAAGATGATCCTCATCTGGATCGCGATTTTCGCGGCTGTCTGGATCGTCGTTCTGGCCTTCCGCGGCCTCTCTGGCTGACCCCAACACAATATTTTGCATCAATCCCATCTTATCTGTTCGAGGCTGTTGACACCCCCGAACAGCCCCCCTAAAGCGCCGGTCCTACCCCGTGCCCAGATGGCGGAATTGGTAGACGCACCAGCTTCAGGTGCTGGCGATCGCAAGGTCGTGGAGGTTCGAGTCCTCTTCTGGGCACCATTTTTCTGACACCCCAAATAGCGATGATTTCGCTCTTCCCACACTAGGGAAGGGGTTTGGGCGCTGTGTCTTTTCCCTTGTAGCCTGCCCTCTGGCATCGCGCGAAATTTAACGGTCGCGTGCCATACATGCGCGTATCCGATCACCGACGGGATGATCGCACACCGAAAGGCAGTGTCGGAAGATGAAGGGCTTTTCCAAGCCTGCCCAGCCGGGAAGGCTGGTGACCCCTACGGGAATCGAACCCGTGTTTCAGCCGTGAGAGGGCCGCGTCCTGACCGCTAGACGAAGGGGCCACTGAGCGAGCGACGTGCATCGCTGCCGTGAGAGGGCGCCTTTACGGGGATGGTCTGGCGCGGTCAAGGCCATTTGCTCAGGCGATGGCAAGATCCTCGATATGCAACTCTGCAGCGGGGCGTGGACCCCAATCATCGATCTTGGCGCGGCCGGCGAGCCAGAAGCGCGTGCCGGGGCGGGAGGAGAGCAGCATCTGCCCCAGCTCGGTCTCTGCCTGGCGGAAGGCCATGGCCTTGAGCGAGCGGCCATCCTCGCCCGCCACGATGGCGCGCACATGGCTTGTCCCGACGATATCCGCGCGCACGACGCGCACCGGACCCAGCGCAACGCGGGGCGCGGGCCAGCCATTGCCGAAGGGGCCGGCCTGTTCCATCGACTGGATCAGCTCCGGCGTCAGTCCGGCCGGCGCGACCAGCAGGTCGATGAGGAGGGCGCGGGCGGTGGTGGCGCGGGCGACATCCTCGCGCAGCCGCTCTTCCAGAAACTCCGCCAGCGCGGTCACATGCTCGCGGCGAACGGTAAGCCCGGCCGCCATGGCATGCCCGCCGCCTGCCACCAGCAGGCCGTGGTCCTTGGCGGCCAGAATGGCGGCACCCAGATCGACACCGGTAATGGAGCGTCCCGAGCCCTTGCCGATGCCGTCCTCGTCAAGCGCGATGACAATGGCCGGGCGGGTGATCTTTTCCTTCAGGCGCCCCGCCACGATGCCGATTACGCCCGGATGCCAGAGATCGCCGGCGATCACGGCGACGGAGCGCTCGCCCAACTCTGTGAGAAGGGCCTCGGCTTCCTCCTGCACGGTTGCTTCGATCGCGCGCCGCTCCTGATTGAGCTGATCGAGCTCTGCGGCGAGCATGGCGGCCTCATCGGGGTCGCCGGTGGTGAGCAGGCGCACGCCCAGATCCGAGCGGCCCACGCGTCCGCCGGCGTTGATGCGGGGCCCCAGGGCAAAGCCGAGATCCGAGCATTGCGGAGCACGCTCCAGCCGGCTTGCGGAAAGCAGGGCGTTGAGGCCGATATTGCCGCGCCGCGCCATCGTCTTGAGCCCCTGGGCGACAAAGGCGCGGTTGAGGCCCCGAATGGGCGCCACATCTGCGACGGTGCCCAGCGCGACCAGATCGAGCAGGTCCAGCAAGCGCGGTTCCGGGCGGGCGGCGAACCAGCCCCGCGCGCGCAAGGTGCGGACCAGCGCGGCACCGAGCAGGAAGGCGACGCCAACCGCGGCGAGATGGCCATGGCCGGCGGCCTCGTCGGCCTCATCGAGCCGATTAGGGTTGACCAGCGCGAGGGCAGGGGGGAGCGAGGCGGCGCATTTGTGGTGATCGACGACGATGACATCCAATCCCACGGCGCGCGCGGCCTCCAGCGCGGCAAAGGCCTGGGCGCCGCAATCGACCGTGACGACAAGGCTGGCACCGCTGCGTGCCAGTGACACCAGCGCCTCTCCAGATGGGCCATAGCCCTCCATCAGTCGGTCGGGGATGTAAACGCCGGCATCAAGCCCGAGCTCGCGCAGCAGCCGGACGAGCAGGGCCGCGCTCGTCGCGCCGTCCACGTCGTAGTCGCCAAAGATAGTCACCGATTCCCGGTCTATGACGGCCGCGGCGAGCCGCTCGGCGGCGCGGTCCATATCCTGGAAGATGGACGGATCGGGCAGGAAGCTGCGGATGGTCGGCGCCCGTTCGCGCTCCAGGCTGTCATGCGTGCACCCCCGCGCGCGCAGCAGATCGTCCACGAGATTGCCGCCGCTGCCGCACGGCTCAGGCCCGCGCCAACGCCAGGCACGGCCGGTGAGCGAGCGATCGATATCCAGAGCAAAGCGCATGGCGCCACCTTAGCCGAGCTTATGGGGGAAAGGATAGGAGCGTCGTGATTGGGGCGGGTTAGTCTTCGCCGCGTGCTGGGTAGGGTCTGAGGTGCGCCGCAGGCGCGTGCCGAGGAGCCGTATCGAAGCATCGAATCCTTCGATACGCCGCTTCGACAGGCACAGCAGCTACTCAGGACGAACGGAGAAATCGTCCGAAGTGGGTCATTTTGCGAACGGCGTCTTTCGAGCTGAACCGTTTATCCGCACGCCGCTCTTTGCAAGTCCTGACCGATGGAGTAGCTGCGCTATCATGACGGCAATCCTCTCGCTCCGTGGCGTCACCAAGCAGTACGCCAGCGGTCACAAAGCACTCGGCAGCGTCGATCTCGATGTGGAGGAGGGCGAGATATTCGCGCTTCTCGGGCCGAATGGCGCTGGCAAGACGACGCTCATATCCATCATCTGCGGCATCGTGCGCGCCAGTGGCGGGACTGTGCATGTCGGCGGGCACGATATCGTACGGGATTATCGCCAGACGCGCGCCACCATTGGTCTGGTGCCGCAGGAACTCTCGACCGATCAGTTCGAGCGCGTGATCGATACGGTGCGGTTCAGCCGCGGCCTGTTCGGCAAGCCGCGCGACGATGCCTATATCGAGAAGGTGCTGCGCGACCTGACGCTGTGGGACAAGCGCCACTCCAAGCTGCAGGAGCTTTCCGGCGGCATGAAGCGGCGGGTCATGATCGCCAAGGCGCTCGCCCATGAGCCGCGCCTGCTGTTTCTGGATGAGCCCACTGCCGGCGTCGACGTGGAACTGCGCCGCGACATGTGGGCGCTGGTTCGCCAGCTGCGGGACAATGGTGCGACGATCATCCTCACGACCCATTATATCGAGGAAGCCGAGGACATGGCCGATCGCGTGGGCGTCATCACCGGTGGCGAGCTGATTCTGGTGGAAGACAAGGCGCGGCTGATGAAGAAGCTGGGCAAGAAGACGCTGCGGATCACGCTCAATGAGCCGATGTCGGCTGTGCCTGCTGCCCTGTCTGACTGGCGCGTGACTCTGGAGAGCGACGGCGCTGAGCTTGAATATGTGTTCGACAGCCAGGCCGAGCGCACCGGGATCTCGGCGCTGCTCGGCCAGCTGAGCGCCCTCGGCATTGGCTACAAGGACCTCAACACCAAGGAAAGCTCGCTGGAGGACATTTTCGTGGATCTTGTCCACAAGCCCGCGACCCGGTCGGAGCAGGCGGCATGAGCGGCATCAACATCCACGCGATCCGCGCGATCTATCTGTTCGAACTGCACCGCTTCCAGCGCACGCTGATGACGGGGCTGGTCGTGCCGGCGTTGACCACCACGCTCTATTTCGTGGTGTTCGGCAGCGCCATCGGCTCGCGGATGACGGAGGTCGACGGGATTCCCTATGGCGCGTTCATCGTGCCGGGCCTCATCATGCTGTCGATGTTCACGGAGAGCATCTTCAACGCCAGCTTCGGTATCTATATGCCCAAATATAGCGGCACGATCTACGAGCTGCTCTCCGCGCCGATTTCCGCGCTGGAGACGGTCATCGCCTATGTGGGCGCGGCGGCGACCAAATCGATGATTATCGGGCTGGTGATTCTCGCGACGGCGCACTTGTTCGTCGATCTGCCGATCGCGCACCCGCTCGCCATGATTCTGTTCATGATGGTGATCGCGATCAGCTTTTGCCTGTTCGGGTTCATCCTGGGCATCTGGGCGCAGAGTTTCGAGCAGTTGCAGGTCATCCCGCTCATCGTCGTCATGCCGATGACCTTTCTCGGCGGCGCGTTCTATTCAATCCATATGCTGCCCGAACCGTGGCGGACGATCACCATGTTCAATCCGGTCGTCTATCTGATCAGCGGCTTCCGCTGGACCTTCTTCGGGAAGGGCGACGTCGCGATGGGCGTCTCCGTGGCGTTCGTCAGCGCGATGCTAATCATCTGCCTCGCGGTAATCGCCTGGATGTTCAAGACCGGATATCGTCTCAAGAAGTAGAGCGGAGGGGCGTCAGATACCAAAACGCCCGCCATGCGCGAACGCAGGCGGGCGGTTCAGTCTCTGAATACTCGGTGCGTCAGTCGCGGGCGCGATGCTCGCCCTTGACCCAGCGGACGGTGCCGGACGAGGCCCGCATCACGACGCTGTTCGTGGTCATCTTGCCGCCGCGCAGGAGCTTGACACCCTCGAGCAGCGAGCCATCGGTGACGCCGGTTGCAGCGAAGATGCAGTCCCCCTTGGCGAGGTCTTCCAGCTTGTAGATGCGGTCGAGGTCGGTGATGCCCCATTTGCGGGCGCGAGCCTTCTCGTCCTCGTTGCGGAACAAGAGCTTGCCGTTGAACTGGCCACCGACGCAGCGCAGGGCCGCACAGGCCAGCACGCCCTCGGGCGCACCGCCAGAGCCCATGTACATGTCGATGGTGGTGTCCGGGTCCGTCGTCGCGATCACGCCGGCCACGTCGCCGTCGCCGATCAGCACCACCCCGCAGCCGATGCCGCGCAGCTCGGCAATCAGCTTCTCATGGCGGGGGCGATCCAGCACGCACACGATGATCTCGGAGGGCTTCACGCCCTTGGCCTTGGCCACCGCCTCGACATTCTCCGTGGCGCTCTTGCGCATGTCGATGATGTCCGGCGGATAGCCGGGGCCAACCGCCAGCTTCTCCATGTAAACGTCCGGCGCGTTGAGCAGATTGCCTTCCTCGGCCGCAGCCAGAACCGCAAGCGCATTGGGGCCGGCCTTGGCGGTGATGGTCGTGCCTTCCAGCGGATCGAGCGCGATGTCGATCTTGGGGCCACGGCCCGGCGCGCCGCCGACCTTCTCGCCGATGTACAGCATGGGGGCTTCGTCGCGCTCACCTTCGCCGATCACCACCGTGCCATCCATGTACAGGCCATCGAAGGCCTTGCGCATCGCTTCGACGGCTGCAGCGTCAGCGGCCTTCTCGTCGCCGCGCCCCACGAGCTTGGACGCGGCGATCGCGGCGGCCTCGGTGACGCGCACCATCTCAAGAACAAGTACCCGATCGAGTACGGAACTGGCTTCGACGGTATTCGACTTCCCCATCCTGCGGCATCCTTTGCTGAATTGATGGGACGCGATAGGCGAGGATTGTTGCAATGTCGATAATGAGCCAGCGTCTTACCGGTGCGGCCGGGCGCATATCGCATCCCGGCCTCTAAGCGCGGGGTCGCGCCTGTCAGTCGAGGATGTGCATCAGCATCGGCGCGCCCAGTAGACTGTCCGATCCGCCGAGCCTGCGCAGCAGATCGTCGATGGCGGAGAGGGCGCCCGGGTGCGTCACGATGGCGACCAGAACGCCCTCGTCCGCAGTGGCGGCCCGCTGGATCACGCTTTCGATCGACACGCCCGAATCCCGCATCGCCGCCGTGATTTCCGCCAGAACGCCGGGGCGATCCTGGACCTGGAAGCGCAAATACGCACGGCCGGTGCGCTGCCCGGCATCGGCCTTGACCTGGCGCTGCAGCCATTCGGCCGGCATGGCGAAGGCAGGACCATATTCATCGCGCGCCACGTCGATAACGTCTGCGACCACGGCGGAAGCGGTGGGGCCTTCACCGGCGCCGGCGCCCTGGAAGAACAGGCGGCCGACGAAATTGCCCTCCGCCACGACCGCGTTGAGCGCGCCATCGACATGGGAAAGGGGATGATCGAGCGGCACGAGCATGGGGTGGACGCGCTGGAAGAGGCCGACATTCTCGCTGCCGTCCGCCTCGCATTCCGCCATGCCGACCAGCCTGATCTTGAACCCGAGCGAGGCGGCCTCGCGGATATCGGCTGCCATGACATTGCGAATGCCGGTGATATCCACCGAGCCGAAATCGATCTCGGTGCCGAAGGCGAGGCTGGCGAGAATCGACAGCTTGTGGGCGGCGTCGATACCGTCAATGTCGAAGGTAGGGTCAGCCTCGGCATAGCCTTTGGCCTGCGCGTCCTCCAGCACCTGGTCGAACGGGCTGCCATGCTGTTCCATGGTGGAGAGGATGTAATTGCAGGTGCCGTTGAGGATGCCATAGACCCGCATGATGCGATTGGCAGCGGCGCCCTCGCGCAGGCCCTTGATGACCGGCACGCCGCCCGCGACGGCCGCTTCATATTTCAGCGCAACGCCGCTCCGCTCGGCTTCATGTGCCAAATCGAGACCGTGATGGGCGATCATCGCCTTGTTGGCCGTGACGAAGGGCTTGCCCTGGCTCAGGCATTGGCGGGCCAGCGTCAGGGCCGGGCCATCCGCGCCGCCGATCAGCTCGACGACCGTATCGATGTCCTCGCGCTGCGCGAGGGTCGCCATGTCGTCGACCCATTCATAGGCGGAGAGATCGAGCCCGCGATCCTTGCTGCGGTCCCGCGCGGAAATGGCGACCACCTCGATCGGGCGGCCCGCACGCCGGGCGATCAGATCCCGGTTGGTCTCCAGCAGGCGAATGACACCGGCGCCCACGGTTCCCAAGCCGACGATGGCGAGGCGAAGGGGGCGGGAAGAGGCGTCGGTCATGGTCATGTCCTGCAAAAATGTGTGAGCGGCGGTCGCACGGAGGTCCGCCGCCGCTCATAGCGGGTAATCCCGTACAGGAAAGAGCCCTCTGCCTAAATGACCGGCGTTTGGGTGCGGTCACATGGCCCGAGTGCGGCCCGGAATGCGTTGTAATCGCGACTGGCGGCTTCCGCATCGTTGCGCGCCAGTTCGGTGAGGGCCAGGGCCGGAAGCTGATCGGGCAAGCTGCACGCGAGGCGATACCACAGCAAGGTGTCCCGCTCGGGGAGCTTCGCCGAATCGTCCACAACCTCGCCCAGCGACACGCTGAAATGCGGCTGCTCCTGCGGCCGGCGGATCACTGACAGCGAAATCGGCGAGCCGTCCGCCGTGCCAAGGAAGATCTGGGTCTCTCCTTCACCCACAATCGCGCCCGGCACATGAAAGGCAGAGGTGATTGCGGTGATCGGACCTGGTGCGCCCGGCGCGTAAAGATCTTCGATGACCTTTCGGGCCAGCGCCTCGTTGGCGGGGGTCCAGGGCACGAGCGCCGTGCTCGCGCTCAACTGGAACTCGCTCACCTGCTGGCCGACTTTGCCGAAAGCGAGAAAAATCTTGTTCTTGAGGTTGGGGCGTCGGGCATTTTCCGCGGACCCGTCCACAAGGAAAGAGATTCGCTTGGACATCACGCCATCGCTGCGAATCAAGCCGAGCGTTTCAGCCTGGACGTAAAAACGGCTCCGCGTTTCCGGCAGATCGGGCGCGCGCTCGCGCTTGAGGGCGACGATAGAACGCACGGTAATGCGCGCCACCGTGGGGGATGACGATGCCAGTTCGGCCATCCGCGCGTAACTCAAGCTTGCCGGCTCTGGCGATTCTGCCACCTGTGCCGTAGCGGAAGTGGAAATAAAGGGGAAAGCGGCCGTCAACAGGGCGCTGCAACCGATTGCCGCCAGTTTGAACCGGGCCTTTGGGCGTCGGATTGTGTCGGTCATACGCAATTCTCCTGATAGGCCTTCCTCAGCCTCTAACATAGGGGGTTAAGCAGAGGTGACCACCGTCAACAAAGCGTTTGCTTCACACGTTTTGCCACGATAGGACATGCCTCGGAATTTAGGAGCCCGAGCGATCAGTATCGCACGGAAGACGTTGTGCTTTACGGCATTTCGTCGATTCGTGGTCTGATTGTCAGCGCTGTATCGAGCTAGGGAGTGTCATTGCTGAATGGCCTATGCTGACCAGTCACAATCGTCCGGTAGGACGGTTTCTCTTATCATCGTGGCAATCATTCACGCGATCCTCGGTTATGCGTTTGTGACGGGGCTTGGCATCAAGTATGTCAAGCAGGCTGCAGAACAGCTGAACGTCATCGACGTGGCAGAGGAGCCGCCGCCGCCAGAGGAGGAGCCGCCGCCACCGCCTCCGCCTCCGCCAGACATGCCGCCGCCACCGCCGCCGCCGCCGACAGCGCCGCCGCCGATGATTTCGCTGCCTAGCACGGCCCCGGTTCTGGCGCCGCCGCCTCCTCCCACGCCGCCTCCGCCGGCTCCGCCTGCACCGCCGCCGCCGCCTGCGCCGGTTGTCAGCAAGGCTGCTGGTGCCAGGGGTAACCCCGCGAGCTGGATTACGTCTGACGACTATCCTGCAGGCGCCCGTCGTGACGAAGCCGAGGGCTCCGTGACGATCGCATGGGAGATCAACGAGCAGGGTCGGGTGGAGAATTGCCGAGTGACCGCATCGAGCGGCCGTCGGGATCTCGACGAAACCGCTTGCAGCCTGATCGTTCGCCGGGGACGTTATTCTCCTGCGCTCGATCAAGCCGGCAACCCGATCAAGTCCAGCAGCTCGCGTCGCGTCGTCTGGAAGCTTGAACGTTAATCCTGATTTCGGCCGTCCCGAACCGGGGCGAGGGACGGCCCATTCACCGACTGGTTTGAGAGGAATACACGAATGTTGATTTATTTGTCCGCAGCCGCTGCGCCGGCCGATAACCCTTACGGTCTCATGGAAGCCCTCGAGCAGGGCGGCGTGATCGCCTGGACCGTTTTCATCATTCTTTGCGGCATGTCCGTGTTCTCGTTCTTCATTCTGTTCTCGAAGCTCATCGAGCAGCAGAAGGTGATCGGCCAGGCCAAGAAGGTCCGTACCACGTTCTGGCGTTCGGCTACCCTCAAGGAGGGTTCGGCCAAGCTCGAGAAGAACAGCGCCTACAAGCAGCTGGTCGACGACGGCATCATGGCGCAGGAACAGCATGCCAAGCTGACCGATCCGGTCGAGGCGCATGACTGGATGCACGCTTCGCTCGCGCGTTCGGAAGCCGCGATCAACTCCAAGCTCGGCGGTGGCCTCGCGTTCCTCGCGACCGTCGGTGCGACCGCGCCGTTCATCGGTCTGTTCGGTACGGTTATCGGTATTTACCGCGCGCTCATCAAGATCGGTGCGTCCGGTCAGGCCTCGATCGACGCCGTTGCCGGCCCGGTCGGTGAAGCTCTGATCATGACCGCGCTTGGTCTGGCCGTGGCCGTTCCGGCGGTGCTTGCCTACAACTGGCTGCAGCGTCGTAACAAGTCGATTGCTGAAGACCTGAGCGGCTTCAACAACGACCTGCTCGGCTACATGGTGTCCAACGGTGCGGTCCGTCCGACCGTGGTTGCTGCACCGGCCGCGCCCGCTGCCAAGCCGGCTGCCGCCAAGGCCTGAGCTATCAAATGAAGCAGGTGTGGCGATCCTCGAGCGGTCGCCACATCAAGCCTCCGCAAGGACGTGCGTGCTTCCAAAGCCAAGAGTTAGGATTTTGATCGATGGCAATTAGCTCTGGGGGTGGTGGTGATGACACCCCGATGTCGGACATCAACACGACGCCTCTCGTGGACGTCATGCTGGTGCTTCTCATCATCTTCCTCATCGCAATTCCGGTGGTGATCCAGACAGTGGACGTGAAGCTGCCGAAGATCGCCTTCGAGCCAACGACCACGAAGCCGGAAAATGTGAGCCTTACGGTTCGCGCAGTGGATGGGCAGTGCGAAGTGTACTGGAACGTGACCAAGGTCACGGCCGGCGATCTTCTCAACCGCGCTGTCAAGAAGCTGGAAGCGGATATCGAGAAGGCCGGTGGCGTGGAGAATATGAACCCCGACGATCTGCCCGAAGCGCACATCCGTGCAGACATCGATACGCCGTACCGGTGCATCGGTGGCACGATCTTCACGATGCAGCGCGCTGGTTATCCGAAGGTTGGCTTCATTTCCGAGCCCGACCCGGCTTCGATTTCCGTCCGTCGCCTCTGACGCCCAAGTTTAGGAGACCAGTCCCATGGCAATGAGTGGTGGCCGCGACGACGGCGAGCCGATGATGGAAATGAACACGACGCCGTTGATCGACGTCATGCTCGTGCTCCTCATCATGTTCATTATCACGATCCCGATCCAGACCCATGCGGTGAAGATCGACCTTCCGCAGAATGCGGACGCGCCGCAGAACACGATCGACCCGGTCAAGAATCGCCTGACCATCGATCCGGCAGGCACGATCTACTGGAATGGTGCCCCGGTCGACCGGGTGACGCTGCGCCAGTATCTCGATCAGACCAGCCGTATGGCCCCGGAGCCTGAACTGCAGTTCGAGCCTGACCAGTCGGCTCGTTATGTGGTGGTTGATGAGGTGCTCGCCATCATCAAGCGCGCTGGCGTGACCAAGCTCGGCTTCGTCGGCAACGACCGCTACGGCGGCGTGTTCTGATCATAGCGGGAACGCGCTTCGTCGCGGATCTGGATGTGTTTGGAAAAGGGGGCTTCGGCCCCCTTTTTTTGTTGGGTTTCAGAGCGAGGCGTCTGGGATTAAGATGGAAGGCGTCTGGGGGGCAGGCTTCGGCCCTAGGCGTGAGCGCGGGTCAGCAGCCTTCAAGACCTCGATCCTGCGCTGCGCGTGCGAGCATAGTTGTATTGCGCTGAGAGGCCAGCACGCGAGTGGCGGACAAACACGCAAGCCAGTTGGCGGTTCTGGACCTTTCAACGGCGCCGGTGATGCCATTAGCCCTCGGCTCGGGCGCTGAGGCAGCGCTGCAGATTGCAAGCGGTCAGGATGAGGAAGTGGCCGCCGGTCGAGGTTCTCCTAGGTGTTAGGGCCCTCATCTGCTGGGCCGGAAGGACTTCCTATGATTAGGACGATGGTAAGCTTCCCTGTCGTATCGTGCGATGTTCCAGGCAGGCAGGTCGATATGGGCGCAGTTCCAGACAGAATGAATGAGCCGTCCGCTCGTTCGTCAGCGCGGCAGTCGGTCTTGATTGGCGTCCGCGTGCGCCGCAAGGGCGAGAGCTGGTTCAAGAGCCGGATTTCGGACATGTCGCTCACCGGCTTCCGCCTGATGAGCTACGTGAAGCTTCAGGTTGGTATGGAAGTGTGGGTGATGTTTGCCGGCTTTGAAGGGCGCAAGGCGTTCGTCACCTGGGTATGCGACCATGAAGCGGGGTGCGAGTTCGAGACACCGATGCATCCGGCGATTTTCGACCATATCGTGCGTGGGGCGAGCACGGACTGACGACCTCGGGCCAATCAAGCGCGCGGGCTCGACATGATCCGCTTCGCCGGAAAAGGGCAAGAGGGCGCACTGAGGCTTGCTCGCCGGCATCGTGGATACGCTCGGTCAATTCCGTGCCGCGCTGCAGACCCATTGCCGGTTTACTGCACAGGACAGGCAGCACCGAAAGGGACCTCGCTTCCGAGGTCAACGGGGCGTGGCTCGCGTACCTGCTAAAGACTTGGTCGATGCTTCGATACATTCTGCACGCGTTTTTTAGGACCTGGAAGTGCTCAGGCTGCGCATGGGCGTGTCGCCGGTCTCGGTGCTTCCACGTGAGACCCTGAACCCTACGCAGCCGACTTATGTTTGAGCGTCGCCCACTTGGCCAACGCGGCTACCGGGCCAAACATGCGGCCCCTGAGCGAGCTAAGCAGCTAAGAGCCAGCGCCGCATCAGCAACAGCTGATCGCCGTGCCAACGTCCGGTAATCTCCGATCAGGCCGGTTCGTCGAACTGCAGCGATGCGAGCCGGGCGTAGAGGCCACCGCGGGCGATCAGGTCAGCGTGGGTGCCGATGTCCGCGATCCGGCCCTGATCGAGGACGACGATGCGGTCGGCGGCGCGGACGGTCGCCAGACGGTGGGCGATGACGATGGTCGTGCGATCCTTCATCAGGCGGGCGAGGGCATCCTGCACCAGGCTCTCGGATTCTGCGTCTAGCGCCGAGGTCGCTTCATCGAGCAGCAGCAGCGGCGCATCCTTGAGCAGCGCCCGGGCGATCGCAACGCGTTGGCGCTGGCCCCCTGAGAGGCGGGCGCCGCTCTCGCCGAGTTCGGTGTCCAAGCCCTGCGGCAGCGCCTTGAGAAAGCCGTCGGCATTGGCTGCGCGCGCGGCCTCCATCAACTGCTCGTCGGTGGCATCCCAGCGTCCGTAACGCAGATTGTCGCGCGCACTGGCCGCAAAGATCACGGTTTCCTGCGGCACCAGCGCGATCATGCTGCGCAGGCTCAGCAGGTCTGCCTCGCGCAGGTCGACGCCGTTGAGGAGCACCCGCCCGTGGGACGGGTCGTAAAACCGCTCCGCAAGCTGAAGGAGCGTGGATTTGCCCGCGCCGGATGGCCCGACGATGGCCACGGTCTCGCCCGGTGCGACATCCAGCGAGAAATCCGTGAGCGCCGGCAAATCCGGCCGCGTCGGATAGCGGAAGGCCACATTTTCGAAGGTCAGTCGCGCCTGACCGGGCTGCGGGATGGCGACCGGCCGGGCCGGTTGGCGGATTTCGGAGATGGCGCTGGTCAATTCGCTCAGCCGGGTGGCGGCGCCGGCCCCGCGCAGCAGATCGCCATAGACCTCGGTGAGCGCGCCGAAGGCACCTGCGACAAGGCCGCCCGTCATCACGAAGGCTGCGATGCTGCCGCCGGACATCCGGCCCGCCGCGACGTCAAGCGCGCCCTGCCACATGATGAGCGTGATGGAGCCGAAGATCACCAGGATGATCGTTGCGGTCATAGCCGCCCGCAAAGTGATGCGCTGACGGGCGGTGCGGAAGCTGTCCTCGACCGCGCGCCGGAACCGCCCGGCTTCACGCTCTTCCTGACCGAAGGCCTGGACGATCTTCATGGCGCTCAGCACTTCGTTGGTGATGCTGCCGACCGCAGCCAGCCGATCCTGACTGTTGCGCGAGAGCGCGCGCAGGCGCCGACCGACCAGAATGATCGGCCCGAGCACGATGGGAATGCCGAACAGCAGCATCGCCGTAAGGCGCGGCGCGAGCATGAACAGATAGACGATGCCGCCAAAACCGGTGAGCAGATTGCGCATCGCCACCGAGACCGTCGAGCCGACGACCTGCTCGATGATCGCCGTATCCGCCGTCATGCGAGAGGCGATCTCGGAGGGCCGGTTATGCTCGAAAAAGGCAGGCTCTTGCCGCAGCAGATTGGCCTGCGCGGCGATCCGCAGATCGGCCACCACGCGCTCGCCCAGCCAGGCGACGAAGTAGAAGCGCATGGCGGTCGCAAAGGCGAGGATGACCACGATCAGCAGCAGATACTGGAACCAGCGGCTGATGTCCCCATCCAGACCAGAGGCGAAACCGCGATCGATGACCAGCTTGAAACCACTGGGGATGGCAAGCGTTGCTGCAGAGGCGAGAACCAGGGCGAAGCCGGCGCCGGCTATGCGGCCGGGGTAGCGGAGCGCGGCGCGCCAGATCAGTCGCAGATTGCCAAGATCGCCCGCTTTGCGCCGATCGTCATTGTCTGGGGTGGACGCCGAGGTAGCCATGGCCGCGCCCTAGACCAACTTTGCAACCAAGGGGAGGGCTTTTGCACCTGCGCTGTGCCTTCTGGTGTGGCAAAGGAGACGCGTCGGCACTATTTAATGCTTCTAAGCCCGGCATCGGCGCTGGCGTCAGGGCGTTGGATGTGCTGGTTTAGACAGATGGCCCCGAGTAAGGAAACACATGCTCTATAGTGCCTATGAAATTCAGCGCAGCTTTCTGGCAAGCGCCAGTGCCATGGCGACCGCGAGCGTAGAACTGCTCCAAAATCCCGCAAATCCCTTCGCTTATTTCGGTGGCGGTCCGATGCTCGCCTCCGCGCTGGACGTATTCGCGCATGCCGCGGCGCCGCGCGGCAAGCCGGCCTTCGATCTGCCGACCACCGAGGTGGATGGGCAGACCGTAGCGGTGCACGAAGTCATCGAGGCGCGCCAGGTCTTCGGCCAGCTGCGTCATTTCGTGCGGGAAGGGCAGGAGGGCCGGCACCCCAAGCTGCTGATCGTCGCGCCGATGTCCGGCCATTTCGCGACGCTCCTGCGCGGCACGGTGGCCCGAATGCTACCGGGGCATGACGTCTATATCACCGACTGGCGCGATGCGCGCGATGTGCCGCTCTCCGACGGGACGTTCGATCTGGATGATTATGTCGATTATCTGGTGGGCTGGCTGGAGCATATCGGTCCGGGCGCGCATATGCTGGCGGTCTGCCAGCCGTCCGTGCCCTGCCTTGCTGCCGCGAGCCTCATGTCGGCCTCGAAGCATCCTTGCCGTCCGCGCACATTGACGATGATGGGCGGCCCGATCGACACCCGCGAGGGGCCGACGGCCGTCAATCAACTGGCGCAGGAGCGGCCGCTGAGCTGGTTCAGCCAGAATGTGGTAACCTCGGTTCCGTTTAATTATCCCGGCGCCGGGCGGAAGGTCTACCCCGGCTTCATGCAATTGGCCGGTTTCATGACCATGAACCTCGGCAACCACCTGATGAGTCACTGGCAGATGTTCCGCCACCTCGTACAGGGGGATGACGAGAGCGCGGACGCGACCAAGAAGTTCTATGAGGAATATCGCTCGGTCTGCGACATGACCGCCGAATTCTACCTGCAGACCGTCAATGAAGTCTTCAAGAAGCACAGCCTGCCCAAGGGCGAGTTCATGCATCGTGGCGTCCGCATCGACACGACGGCGATCACGGATGTCGCGCTGCTCGCCGTCGAAGGCGAGAATGACGATATTTCGGGGATCGGCCAGACGAGGGCGGCGCTCAAGATTTCCCCGAACCTGCCGGACGAGATGAAGCAATATTATCTCGCCGAGACGGTCGGCCATTACGGCATCTTCAATGGCTCGAAATGGCGCAATCGCATTGCGCCAGTGGTCGAGGCATGGATCGCCCGCCATGATGATCTACCGCGCGGCTGATCGCCCGTTTTTCATGAGGTCGGATTCGCAGTGATCGACATTGGCCTGCAGCAAGTCGCGGTCGAGCGCTTCGCCGTGCGCGACGCTTTCACCATCAGCCGTGGTGCCAAGACGTTTGTGGATGTGGTCATGTGCGTGGTCACGGATGGCACGTTCACCGGGCGGGGCGAGGGCACGCCGATCTATTATCATGGCGAGACGGCCGAAGGGTGTGCGGCGGCGATCGAGGCGCTCGTGCAGGCGCAGGGCGGCGTGCCGGACCGCGAGACGTTGCGCACCCTGATGCCACCGGGCGCCGCACGCAATGCGCTCGATTGCGCGCTGTGGGATCTGGAGGCAGCACGGACCGGCAAGCCGGTTTGGGCGCTGGCCGGTCTGACGGCGCCCCAGCCTGTGCGAACGGCCTATACGATCAGCCTCGATACGCCGGAGAAGATGGCGCAGGCGGCCGCAGACGCGCGGGCGCGGGGGTTCACGCTGCTCAAGTGCAAGCTCACCGGCGACGGCGATCAGGCCCGCATCGAAGCGGTGCGCCAAGGTGCGCCGGATGTCGACCTGATCGTGGATGCGAATGAGAGCTGGGCCGATCTGGACGTGCAGGCGCAAGCCCGTGCATTGGCCGATCTGGGCGTCGCATTGATCGAGCAGCCCTTGCCGGCACAGGCAGATGCGGCGCTGGCCGGGCTGGCTCTGCCGGTGCCGATCTGCGCGGACGAGAGCTGCCAGTCGCTGGCTGATCTGGCGCGGCTCGGGGACTATCAAGCAATCAATATCAAGCTCGACAAGGCCGGGGGACTGACCGAGGCGCTCGCCATGGCCCATGCGGCAAGGGCCGCGGGGAAGCGCATCATGGTCGGCTGCATGCTCGCAAGCTCGCTCGGCATTGCGCCTGCCTTTCTGCTTGCACAGTTCGCCGATTGGGTGGACCTCGATGGCGCCTTGCTGCTAGCTCATGATCGCGAGGGCGCCATGAAAGTCGCCAACGGATATCTTTCGCCCGGAACTTTATGGGGCGAGGCGATTATAACGGATGCTCAACGAAGTTGAACGACAATAGGGTTTTGAAGCGGTCGTAAAGGCCGAGGACCGGCAGTTGCCGGGTCGCGATTGGAGGAGGCTGTACGTGCGCCTAGCACGAATTCTCGCATTATTGGTGGTACTCGCGACTGTCGGCGTGTCGGCCTATTTCCTCTATCGCATGCCCTTTGCTTGGCTGCAGATCGTCCCTGCGGCGATTGGCGTCGGCCTGTGCCTCTGGTTCTGGCGCACGGCACCCAAGCGCAAGAAAGCTCGCAAGCGCGCCGCGCTCGCGACGGTTCTGTTCGTGCCGCTGCTGATGGCGAGCGCCGTGCTCAGCCTGATGGTTTCGCCGGAATCGGTCTGGCCGGTGTTCACCGCGCTGGCGCTGCTCGCGATGATGGTCGCCGTGCTTGCGCTCATGCGGATCGAGCGCAAACAGAACCATGTGTGGGCCGGCTATTATTCCGACGTGGCCTGATCGGCGCTCCCGATACTGCGCGGGGCCAGAGCGCCCGGCAGTTCGTGGAGGACCGGGTAGGGCATGATCATCTTGCCGGCCGGATCGGCGGTAAATGTGGTCTGCGTGGGATAGGCAAATTCCAGCCCCAGATCATTGAAGCGGCCGAGAATATCGAGGCCGATCGCGTGGCGGATCATGTAAACCTCATCCCAATCATGCGAGTGCACATCGAACTCCAGCTCGAAATCCAGTGAGCTGGCCCCAAAGCCGATGAAGCCCGAGCGCACGAAGTCGCCGCCATGCGCGTTGACGATCTCTCGCAGCAGATCGGGAATCTTCGCCGCTTCAGCGGGTGCGGTCTGGTAGATGACGCCGATGGCGAACTTGACCCGGCGGCGATCGAGGCCGGTGTAGCTCGTGATCTCCTTGTTCAGCAATTGCGCATTGGAGACGATCATGCGTTCGCCCGTCACCACGCGCAGGCGCGTGGATTTGAGGCCAATGCGCTCCACGACGCCGGTCTGCGTACCGAAATTGATCGCATCGCCGACCTTGAACGGCTTGTCGAAAATGATCGAGAGGGACGCAAACAGGTCCGAGAAAATGCCTTGGGCGGCAAGACCAATGGCGATGCCGCCTATGCCGAGACCGGCCACAAGACCGGTGACGTTGACGCCCAGATTGTCCAGCACGACGATGGCCGCAACGGCGAAGATCGCGATGGAGAGGAGGACTTTGATAAGACCGCTGGCGTTGGCCAGGGCTTCGCTGCCGCCCAGCTCCGGGTCCGAGCGCATCTGGATGAAGCCGAGCGCCATGTGGCGCACCCAGACCGCGATCTGCCAGGCCGTCACCACGATGAACAGGAAGTTGATCGCATTGAACAATGCCGGCGGCACCGGGAAATAATTGACGACGAGGCGCGCCGCGATGAGCATCATGAACAGATGCCCGGTTTTCCCGACGGTGCTGGCGGCGACGCCCATGATCGGGGCGCTGTGGGCCGCCCTGAGCAGCAGGCGCTGCACGATCCGCTTGAGCAGCCCCAGCGCAAAATAGATGGCGATGCCGATGGCCACGGCGATCGCCACCTCGATCCAGTTCTCGCCCAGCCATGTCATGGCATGTTCGAGACCGCGGAGGGGATTGGCGTGGGATGAAGTTGTCGTCGGGGCAGCAGTCATCAGGCTGGCTTGCTCGCAGATGGGGGGATGTCGTGCGATGAGAACGCCGCAGAGAGGATGTAGTTCACGGACAGATTGTCACTGAGCACGAAGCCATATCGCGGATCGGCCATCAGGCCCTTGGTCGTCATGACGTGCAGGCCACGGTCGGACAGCAGCGCTTCCATTTCCTCCGGGGTGATGAAGCGGGCTGCGTGATGCGTGCCCTTGGCGATGCGGCCGAAGCCCTCTGCCAACGTCACCACCATCAACTTGGAGAGCGGCGTCCGGTTTGGCGTCGAGATAATCAGCAGCCCATTCGGCTTGAGCAGCCGCGCGATGGCGGAGAGGAACATCGCCGGATCGGTGACATGTTCGATGACTTCCAGCGCCGTGATCAGGTCGAATTGCGGATCGGCCAGCGTCTCCACCCCGCAATTGCGATAATCGATGGGCAGGCCCATTGCGGCGGCGTGTTCACGGGCGACGGCGATATTCTCCGGCGCCGCATCCACTGCCGTCACGGCGCCGCCCATGCGGGCGAGCGGCTCGGCGACGAGCCCGGCCCCGCAGCCGACATCGAGAACGCGCTTGCCGGCCAGCGGGCGCAGATCCTGGGCCGATCCACCCCAGTGCGCGTCGATGGCGGCGCGGATGAAGCCAAGGCGCACCGGTCCCAGCTTATGGAGCATGGCGCTGGAGCCATTGGGGTCCCACCAATCGGCCGCGTGCGCGCCGAAATGCGCGGCTTCTTTGGGGTCGATGGTGCTGCTGTGCGGTTCGCTTGCCATTGCCGATCCTGCTGACTAATAGGGCGCCGGCTCGAAGGCCGGTGAATACCGATCCGTCGGCATTTCATGCCCCCTTGATAGTCCAAGAAAGGTCCGCGGCAAGTCCATGGCGCGTATTGTGATGAAATTTGGCGGCACGTCGATGGCCGGCATGGAGCGAATCCGCAACGTCGCGCTTCGGGTGAAGCATGAGGTTGGCCTGGGCAACGAGGTCGCCGTCGTCGTCTCCGCGATGGCCGGCGAGACCGATCGTCTGGTCAACTTCTGCAAGGAAGCCAGCCCCCTTTACGACCCCGCCGAATATGACGTGGTTG
Organism: Sphingobium sp. B11D3B; assembly: GCF_025961735.1. Lineage (NCBI taxonomy): Bacteria > Pseudomonadati > Pseudomonadota > Alphaproteobacteria > Sphingomonadales > Sphingobiaceae > Sphingobium > Sphingobium sp. B11D3B. The sequence goes on from NZ_JAOQOF010000001.1 coordinate 999,273, forward strand.
TTGCGGCCGGTGAGCAGGTGACGTCCGGGTTGCTGGCGATGACGCTCAAGGCGCTGGGCGTCGATGCGCGCAGTTGGCTGGGCTGGCAGTTGCCGATCCGCACGAGCGAGGCACACAGCAAGGCGCGGATCGACACGGTCGAGACCGAAGGCCTGCTGGCGGCGATGACCGCCGGGCAGGTCGCGGTCATTCCGGGCTTTCAGGGGCAGATGGAGAGCGGCCGGGTCTCGACCCTGGGTCGTGGCGGGTCTGATACCTCCGCCGTGGCGGTCGCCGCCGCCGTGCAGGCCGATCGGTGCGATATCTATACCGATGTCGATGGCGTGTACACGACCGATCCGCGCATCGTCAGCCGGGCCCGCAAGCTTGACAAGGTCACCTATGAGGAAATGCTGGAGCTGGCGAGTGTCGGCTCGAAAGTGCTGCAGACGCGGTCCGTCGCGCTGGCGATGAAGGAGAAGGTGCGCGTGCAGGTGCTCTCCTCCTTCGACGCGCCAGGGGACGATCCCGAACCCGGCACGATGATCGTCAGCGAAGCAGAAATTGAGGAAAGCGACATGGAACGGCAGCTCATCACCGGCATCGCTCATGACAAGAACGAAGCCAAGATCATCGTCACGCGCGTGCCGGACAAGCCCGGTGCGGTTGCCAGCATCTTCGGCCCGCTGGCCGATGCGAGCATCAATGTCGACATGATCATCCAGAATGACAGTAAGGATAATGCGGAGACGGACGTGACTTTCACCGTCCCCCGTACCGACCTCGCGCGCAGCGTCGACATTCTGGAGAAACTGCAGAACGAGATCGGCTTTCGTCGCATCATCACCGACGATCAGGTCGCCAAGATCAGCGTCGTGGGTGTTGGCATGCGCAGCCATGCCGGCGTCGCGGCGACCATGTTCAAGACTCTGGCCGAGCGCGGCATCAATATCGAGGCGATCTCCACGAGCGAGATCAAGGTCTCGGTGCTGATCGACGAGGACGAGACCGAACTGGCCGTTCGCGTACTCCACACCGCCTACGGTCTCGACGCGGAGCAGGCGCCCGCTTGATCTATTTGGAGCCGCTTCCGTTCGGGAGAGGCTCCGAGGCAGCGTGCCGGCATCCGGTCGGCCGCTGATCTCCTCTTTGCCGTCGCTTCCCGGTGGGAAGGGTCAGATTGGGTATCGTGATGACCGACCGTCTTTCTTCCCTCATGGCCCGCGGCACCGCATTTCTCGGCAGCGAGACCGCGATCATCTGTGGCGCGATGAGCTGGGTGTCCGAGCGGCATCTCGTGTCAGCCGTCAGCAATGCCGGCGGCTTCGGCCTGATCGCGTGCGGCGCCATGACGCCAGACCTGCTCGATAGCGAGATTGCCGCGACCAAGGCGATGACGGACAAGCCCTTTGGCGTGAACCTCATCACCATGCACCCGCAGCTGTTCGATTTGATCGCAGTCTGCGCACGCCATTCGGTGACGCATATCGTGCTGGCCGGCGGCCTGCCGCCCAAGGGCAGCATCGAGGCGATCAAGGCGAGCGGCGCTAAGGTGATCTGCTTCGCCCCAGCCTTGTCGCTGGCCAAGAAGCTGCACCGGTCGGGCGTCGATGCGCTGGTGATCGAGGGTATGGAAGCGGGCGGCCACATCGGCCCAGTCGCGACCAGCGTGCTCGCGCAGGAAATCCTGCCGGTCATGGCAAGCGAGCTGCCGGTCTTCGTTGCTGGCGGCATCGGCCATGGCGAGGCGATCGCTGCTTATCTCGACATGGGCGCGGCCGGCGTGCAGCTCGGCACCCGCTTTGCCTGCGCCAGCGAGAGCATCGCCCATGCTAACTTCAAGAAGGCGTTCTTCCGGGCTTCGGCGCGCGATGCCATTGCCAGCGTGCAGATCGATTCGCGGCTACCGGTGATCCCCGTGCGCGCCCTGCGCAACGCCGGAACTGACGCCTTCACCGCCAAGCAGCGTGAAGTCGCGCAACTGCTCGACGACGGCCAGGTCGATATGGGCGAGGCGCAGCTCCAGATCGAGCATTATTGGGCCGGTGCCCTGCGGCGGGCGGTGATCGATGGCGACATCGAAAATGGCTCGCTGATGGCCGGCCAGTCCGTGGGCATGGTGACGAAGGAAGAACCCGTCGCCGAGATCATCACGACCCTGATGGCAGAGGCGCGGGCAGCCTTGACCCGCCGGGTCGGCTGATCGCGGCGCTGCTCTCGCAGACAGCCTGTCGGTCATTGGTTAACGGGTAGCGATATCACGGCGTTCCGTTTACAGCGGTGCGAACGCGCCGACTGGTGCGACCGTCGAAAAGAACAAGACGTCGGGAGAGGTGCCGTGCTGAAGGGCCCGTCAAATGACAGGTGCATGAGGGGCGCATTTTTGCGCGTTTCAACGCCTGCTTGCGTGTCTGCCGGGTCTCCTTCTTTTCCGACTGGCTTTCTTCCTCTGCTGCTCACCATTCCATCATCGTCTTTGCCGGGTTTCTCGCCCGGAAAGATCGAGTCGAGGTTGGTTCCCGGCGGCAGTTTCTGATAGCAGGAACGCATGGATCAAACGCGGCGCCCGGAATCCCCATCGAGCAGTGCGGCCACAGCCGCGCGCAGAATTCTCTCTCGCCTCCACGAGGTGATGGCGGCGCGCACGCAAACCCAGGTGAAGCTCAACAAGGTTGTCGAGATCGTCGGACAGGAGCTTTCGAGCGAGGTCTGCTCGATTTACTTGCTGCGCGATGGCATGCTGGAGTTGTTCGCGACGCGCGGCCTCAAGCAGGAGGCCGTTCACGTCACGCGCCTGGCGCCGGGCGAGGGGCTTGTCGGCACGATTGCCCAGAATGTCGAAACGCTCAATCTCGAGGAAGCGTCGGGCCATCCCGACTTTGCCTATCGGCCGGAAACGGGCGAGGAGCGCTTCCACAGCTTCGCCGGCGTGCCGATCGTGCGTCGTGAGAATGCAATTGGCGCGCTGTGCGTCCAGCATCTCGACCCGCGCGGCTATGAAGAAGTCGAGATCGAGGCGCTGCAGACGGTGGCGATGGTGCTCGCCGAGCTGATCAACAACGCCAATCTGGTCGATGAAAATCCCGGTGAAGATCGCCCGCTCGAAACGGGCGCGAGCATCCTCTCGGGCCTGCAACTCGTGATGGGCATGGCGCGCGGCCACGCCGTCTTCCACCAGCCTCGCGTCACCATCGAGCATACCGTTGCCGAGGATGTCGAGGTCGAGCGGCAGCGCGTCTATTCGGCGTTCGCCAAGATGCGCGAGCAGATCGAGCGCATGGCGGGGCAGGCCGAGTTCGGCATGGACGGCGAGCACAAGGAGGTGCTCGAGACCTACAAGATGTTCGCCTATGACGAAGGCTGGTCGCGGCGGATCAACGAAGCGATCGACTCCGGCCTTACCGCCGAGGCGGCAATCGAGCGGGTGCAGCAACGCACCCGGATGCGGATGCGGCAGATCGACGATCCGCTGCTGCAGGACCGGATGCACGATCTGGAGGATCTGTCCAACCGCCTGCTGCGCATCGTGGCCGGGCAGCTCGGCACGGCGGCACAGCTTGGACTGCGACAGGACACGATCCTGATCGCGCGCAATCTCGGGCCGGCGGAACTGCTGGAATATGACCGGCGGCGGTTGAAGGGCGTCGTGCTGGAGGAAGGATCGCTGACCGCGCACGTCACGATCGTTGCGCGGGCCATGGGTGTACCGGTGCTGGGCCGCGTCAAAAATACCCGGGCGCTGATCAACGAGGGCGATCTGCTGCTGCTCGATGTCAACCAGAACCGCCTCTACATCCGCCCCTCCGAGCCCATGGACGAGGCGTTCGAGAGCGGCCTGGCACTCACGCAGAAACGGCGCGCGGCCTATGCCGGGCAGCGCGATCTGCCGGCGGAGACAAAGGATGGCCAGCGCATCGAGCTGATGGTGAATGCCGGCCTGCGCGACGATGTCGCCGCGCTGGACGTGACGGGCGCCGATGGGATCGGCCTGTTCCGCACCGAGTTCCAGTTCCTCGTCTCGGCCACCCTGCCGCAGCGCGAGCGCCAGCAGCGGCTCTACAAGGAAGTACTCGACGCGGCGGGCAGCCGCCCGGTCATTTTCCGCACGGTCGATATCGGCGGGGACAAGGCCCTGCCTTATCTGCGCAAGAGCGATTCCGACGATGAGGAAAACCCCGCCATGGGCTGGCGGGCGGTTCGCCTCGCGCTGGAGCGCGATGGCCTGATGAAGGCGCAGGCGCGGGCATTGCTGGAGGCCGCGGCCGGGCGGACCTTGCATGTCATGTTCCCGATGATCTCCGAACCTTGGGAACTGACGCAAGCGATGACGCTGTTTCGCGAGCAGAAGGACTGGCTCGCAAAGCGAGGCCGCAAGCTTCCCAAGAGCGTCAAATATGGCGCGATGCTGGAAGTGCCGGCGCTCGCCGAGGCGCTCGACTTCGTGCTGCCGGACCTGGACTTTCTCTCCATCGGCACCAACGATCTCACCCAGTTCCTGTTTGCTGCCGACCGCGCGAACCCCAAGCTGGCCGAGCGTTACGATTGGCTGAGCGTCGCGATCCTCCGCTTCCTCGCCCGCGTGACGCGGACCTGCTCCGAACATGGGGTGCCGGTGGGAGTCTGCGGCGAAATGGGCGGGCGTACGCTGGAAGCCATGGCCCTGCTCGGCCTTGGCATCCGTCGCCTTTCCATCACGCCGGCCTCGATCGGCCCGGTCAAGGCGATGGTCCGTTCGGTGGATCTCACGGCCTTGTCGCAAGTCACGGTCGATTTGCTGAAGGGCGGGGTTGCCAACCTTCGCGAGCCGCTCTCGCAGTGGGCCGACGATAACGGCGTCGATCTCGGCTGAGAGCCTGTGCGCTGCTGCGTCAGCGAATTCGCGCGTTGACACCGCATAGCGACTGATGAAACAAAGGAACTGGCAAAAAGACCGAAAATAGACGGAAAAAGGCCTCAATGCGCGAAGATGCGAACGAAAATGAGACGGTCGCGCGCAGCGGACTGAGTGCATCGGCGCAGATGCGGCAGGCGCGTGAGGCCGCAGGCATGTCGCTCGATGATGTAGCGAACCGCACGCGGATTACCTTGCGCCATCTCACCGCGTTGGAAGCCGGTGACTATCAGGCCCTTCCCGGAACGACCTATTGCGCGGGCTTCTCGCGCGCTTATGCCCGCGCGGTCGGCATCGACGAACATGCCCTTGTCAGCAAGGTGCGTGAAGAAATCGCGGAAATGGGCGTCGAGCAGGACCCTTATGAGATTGAGGAGCCGGTCGATCCCAGCAGCGTTCCACCGCGCTATCTGGTGATCGCCGCCGCCGTCATCGCGCTGCTGTTTGCGGGCGGTTACGCGATCTGGCGGACCCAATACATCACGCCGCCGACCGACGACCAGCTTGCGATCGAGCAGCGGACCGAGCCGCGTATCGCCGACCCGCGCAACAAATCGGCGGCGCCCGCGCAGAACCCGGCGCAGGCGCGTCCCAATGGCCCGGTGGTCCTGACCGCGGTAAACGAGGTTTGGTTGCGCATCTATCAGCCGGACGGAAAGCGTCTCTTCGAAGGGACGCTGGAGAAGGACAAGAGCTTCACCGTCCCGGCCGAGGCACAGGACCCGATGATCCTCACCGGACGTCCGGACGCGCTGGCGGTGACCGTTGGCGGGCAGGCCATCCCGCCACTTGGGACTGCCGAGCGGACGATATCGGATGTTCCGCTGACGGCTGCGGCGCTGCTCGAGCGCCGCGTTCAGCCCACAGACACCGATCCGGCGGCATCGCAGACCAGCAATGGTGATGCACCGCCGGCGGGTTGATGCTAGCAGGCACGGCCTCGCCAACGGATGGTGCAGCGCTCATTGCGCCTCCGCCACCGGCCAACATGATTTGAACATATCAGGAATTTCACCATGGCAGCAGAGCTTTCCCCCCACGAGATGACCAGCAAACGGACCGGCGGCGGGATTGTCCGCACTCTGCTCCTTGCCGGCGCCGGTCTGCCGCTGCTGTTCAGTGCTCCGGCGAGCGCCCAGCGCACGGTGGAAGGCCGCGTCGATCGGCTTGAGCAGGAAATGCGGGCTGTCCAGCGCAAGGTGTTCCCCGGCGGGGCGGGCCAGATCATGGCGCCGGAAGTCACGCCGCCTGCGCCGACGCCCGGTGTCGCAGCCGGTGCGCCCGCGACGACGCCGATTGCCGATCTGACGGCGCGAATCAACGCCGTCGAGGCGCAGCTCGCTCGCCTCACCGGTCAGGTCGAGGAGAATGAGCACCGGCTCCGTCAGCTGGAAGAGAATTTCAAGGCGATGAGCGCCGGGCAGGCTGCTCCGGCCGTCGATCCGGCCAGTCCCTTTGGCCCGCCCAGCGCGCCGCTCCCCGACCGCGCGGCCCAGGCTGCGCCGGCGGCGACCGCACGCCCAGCAGCGCAGCCGTCCCTCGTGGCCCGCACCGAAGCGGTGGCGGCGGTCGAGCGCCCCAGCACCGGCAATGCCGCGCTGGATAGCTACACCTATGGCTTCCGCCTCTGGACCGCGAAATTCTATCCCGAGGCGCAGGTGCAGCTGCAGCAGACCGTCGACAAATATGGCAAGGACCCGGTCGCCAGCCGCGCCCATAATCTGCTCGGCCGTGCGTTTCTCGATGACAAGAAGCCGGCGGCTGCGGCCAAGATCTTCTACGAAAATTACCGGCAGCGCCCGGCTGGCGACCGCGCGGCGGAGAGCCTTGCCTGGGTCGGTGAGTCGCTCATTCAGCTCAACCGGCTGAAGGACGCGTGCCTCGCCTATGACGAGCTGAACGAGGTGTTCGGCGCCAACATGCCGGCCAGTGTCCGCGACATGATGACCAAGGGCCGGACCCGCGCCAAATGTAGTGGCTGACACGCTCGCGCAGCGGTTGCCCGAGGCGGTTCAGCACCTGCTCGGGCGCGCCTTGCAAGCGTCCGAGCGCATCGGCATCGCGGTCTCGGGCGGAGCGGACAGCATGGCGCTGCTCGCGCTGGCGGCGCGTTGCTGGCCCGGGCACGTCGAGGCGGCGACGGTTGATCACCGATTGCGAGCCGATTCCGCAGCGGAAGCAGCCATGGTCGCTCGCTGGTGCGAGAACGAGGGCGTCCCCCACGCGATTTTGACGGTCGCGCAGCCCCTTGAGGGCAATCTTCAGGCGGCGGCACGCGCGGCGCGCTATGCGTTGCTGGAGGATTGGCAGCAGGTGCGGGGCCTCGACTGGCTGATGACGGCGCATCAGGCGGACGATCAGCTCGAAACGCTGGTCCTGCGGCTCAATCGCGGGGCAGGGGTGGCGGGATTGTTAGCCATTCGGGGCCGGCGCGGGACATTGCTGCGGCCGCTGCTCAATGAGCGCCGCGCTGATCTGCGCGCGTGGTGCCAGCGCGAAAACGTCCCGTTCATTGACGATCCGAGTAACGAGAACCAGCGGTTCGACCGCGTAAGGGTTCGGCAGGCACTGACTGGCTGCGATCTCATCGACCCCGGTGGCATGAACCGCGCGCTGGAAGCGCTGGGCGAGGCGGAGGACGCCATCGCGTGGATGCTGGACCGGCTCGCCGCCGAGCACCTTGTGCTGGCCGGGGATCGCGCCGACCTCACCCGAACGGACCTGCCGCCGGAGCTCCTTCGCCGCCTGATCTTGCGCATGGTTGCCCATCTCAATCCGCAGGCAGAAAAACCGCGCGGGCCATCGCTGGATCAAGCGCTTGTTCAACTTTTCGATGGTAAGACCGTCACCTTGGCAGACTGCCTAGTCACCGGAGGGGCGCGATGGACGATGCGGCGGGCACCGCCGCGCAGGTCGTGCTGAGCCCAAAGCCGTTCCGGGCATTGTGTTCCGGGCAGGAAGTCCTATTTTGGACCGCGAAAGCGAGTGGTTGATGAACGATAACAAAGAGCCGCAAGGCAATCCATGGATCAAGAGCGCCCTCATATTGGCGGGCGTGTTTCTTGCGCTGCTGATGTTCGTGACGGTGTTCGACAGCAAGGGCATGAGCAACAACGGCACCGCGATTGCCTATTCCGATTTCCGCGATCGGGTTTCCGCCGATGCGGTGAAGGAAGTGGCGATCGGTCCGGACCGGATCAGTGGCGTGCTCAAGAACGATCAGCGTTTCGTCACCTACGCCGTGCCGGACCCGCAGCTCACGGCGCTGCTGGACGAGCATAAGGTCAAATATAGCGGCCAGCCCGAAGAACAACCAAACTTCTGGATGATCCTGCTGTACCAGTCGCTGCCGTTCATCCTGATCCTCGGCATCGCCTTTTTCGTTCTGCGCCAGATGCAGAAGGGTGGCGGCGCCGGGGGCGCGATGGGCTTTGGCAAGTCCAAGGCCAAGCTGCTAACCGAGAAGCAGGGTCGGGTGACGTTCGACGACGTGGCCGGCATCGATGAAGCCCGCGAGGAGCTCCAGGAGATCGTCGAGTTCCTCAAGGACCCGAGCAAATTTGCGCGACTGGGCGGCAAGATCCCCAAGGGCGCGCTGCTGGTCGGCTCGCCGGGCACCGGCAAGACGCTGCTCGCCCGCGCGATCGCTGGCGAGGCGGGCGTGCCGTTCTTCACCATTTCCGGCTCTGACTTCGTCGAAATGTTTGTGGGCGTCGGCGCAAGCCGCGTGCGCGACATGTTCGAGCAGGCCAAGAAGAACGCACCCTGCATCGTCTTCATCGACGAGATCGACGCGGTCGGTCGCCATCGTGGCGCGGGCCTCGGCAATGGCAATGACGAGCGCGAGCAGACACTGAACCAGCTCCTTGTCGAGATGGATGGCTTTGAATCGAACGAAGGCATCATCATCATCGCCGCGACCAACCGGCCCGACGTGCTTGATCCGGCGTTGCTGCGCCCGGGTCGTTTCGACCGTCAGGTCGTCGTGCCGCGCCCGGATATCGAGGGTCGTATCAAGATCCTCGAAGTGCATATGGCCAAGGTGCCGCTGGCGCCCGACGTCGATGCGCGCACGATCGCGCGTGGTACGCCCGGCTTCTCCGGTGCCGACCTTGCCAATCTCGTCAACGAGGCTGCGCTGATGGCCGCGCGGCGTGGCAAGCGTCTCGTGGCCAGCGCCGAGTTCGAGGCGGCCAAGGACAAGGTGATGATGGGCTCCGAGCGGCGCTCGATGGTCATGACTGAGGACGAGAAGAAGATGACGGCCTATCATGAGGCCGGTCACGCCATCGTCGCGATTCACGAGCCGGCGTCCGATCCGATCCACAAGGCGACCATCATCCCGCGCGGCCGCGCGTTGGGCATGGTGATGCGTCTGCCGGAGCGGGATAGCTACAGCTATCACCGTGACAAGATGCACGCCAATCTGGCGGTCGCCATGGGCGGGCGTGTGGCTGAGGAAGTGATCTTCGGCCACGAGAAGGTGTCGTCCGGTGCCTCCGGCGATATCCAGTACGCCACGCGGCTCGCGCGCGACATGGTCACCCAGTGGGGCATGTCCGACGAGCTGGGGCCGCTGCAATATGAGGAGCCCCAGGGCGAGACCTTCCTCGGCTACTCGCAAAGCCAGCGCGTGCACATGTCCAATGAAACCGCGCAGAAGATCGACGCGGAGATCCGCAAGGTTGTCGAATCCGGTTATGATCGGGCCAAGACGGTGCTGAGCGATCATCTCGACCAGCTTCACCTGCTGGCCAATGCGCTGCTGGAGTTCGAAACGCTCTCGGGCGACGAGATCAAGACTCTGATCGACAAGGGCGAACTCGTGCGTCCGAGTGGTGAGAAGATCCGGCCCTCTCCGGTCCCGGTGACGGGCACGTCGATCCCCAAGACGGGCAAGCGCAAAGGCCCGATCAGCGATCCGACGCCGCAAAACGTCTGACCCGGTGAGGGTGGACACGAAAGACTGATTGTCGCCGCGAGCCCACGGGCTTTGCGGCGACATTCATTTCAGCAGGCGGCTATTACAAGAAGCGGCACGGGAGGACGGATGCCCATCTATATTGACGAAAGCGGCAGTCTTCCCGCGGGCGCCATGATCATGGCTGGGGTCGAGATCGAGGCGGATGCCGCCGACCGGTTGCTGGCTCGGTTTCGTGCGGTTGTGGGTTTGCGCGGTGAGCTCAAGGGCAGCCGGATCGGTCTGGTCGAACGCGCCTTCTTCTTCGAACTGCTCGACCGGTTCGATGCCCGAGCCAAGGTCTGCATCATCCGCGCCGACCCGCAAGACGCCGGCCGCCGTCCCGAAGACCTCGACGTCTATGTCGCTCTGCTCACGCAACTGGTGGACGAGTGGCGACCGGACGCGGAGGAGGATTGTCTGCAGGTCTTCATCGATGCGGGTCGCTATGACACGCTGGTGCTGGAATCCGTGCGGCACGACATTGCCAAAAGGCTCGCGCGATGCGGCAGCGCGCAGATGATCGACAGCCGGCGCTCGGCGGGGGTGCAGATCGCCGATGTCGTCGCCAACAGCTTCTACAACATCGCGATCCGGTCCGGCCGCTCCGCGCGGATCGAGACCATCGTCGAGCCCTTTCTTGCAGGCGGCGTGCTGCAAACCAGCGATTTGCGCCACAGGCCGGCACCCCGCGCGCCGCATCCGGTAGCGGCAAGGCACGATTGACGTCGAATTCAGTCCCTAGCCGCATAAAAAAAGGCGGCTTCGACTGTGCCGAAACCGCCTTTCGATCTAATGTCTGAGGGCTTAGCCGTCGTAATCGGCACCCAGGCTGTGCGAGCGCGGCGGCGTCGCAGCGGTGAGGCGCAGCGCCTCGGCAGAGCGTGCGATCGAGCCGATTTCGTCCGGCGTGTCGTCGTCGTCGATCTGCATCTTCTGCATCGAGCCGACGAGGTCGTGCTTGAGGTCGTCCGGCATGATCGTCTCTTCGGCGATCTCACGCAGAGCGACGACCGGGTTCTTGTCGCGATCCCGATCAACGGTCAGCTCGGCGCCACCGGAGATGGTCCGGGCGCGCTGCGCCGCCAGGAGAACGAGGTCGAACCGGTTGGGAACCTTGTCGATGCAATCTTCGACAGTAACGCGCGCCATGCTTGGCTCCTGAACAGATTAAGGAGAATGCGGGAAAGGCTGTCGGCTAACAGTCGAGGGAGCGAAAGTCAAGAAAATCGCAGGGGCGATGGGAGGCTCGCGGCGCTGCGATCATGGAAACAATAGCGCCTATCCGGCATTGAAGGATGTGGAATGCGCGCGTGATGGTTGGCAAGGCAGAGTGGTTGACGCATGAGGGGGGGCATGACAGGCAACGTCTCTACGTTGGCACCGCGCGTGCACGATGATCGCCTGCACGAGGTGGCCGGTAACAAGCTCAGGTTGCTGCCCGGCGGGCAGGATCGGCTCGATACGCTGCTCGATCTGATTGGCAACGCGCGCAAGACACTCGACCTCTATTTTTATATTTTCGCGTCGGACGACTGCAGCAGGCTGATCCGTGATGCTCTGGTCGAGGCCTGCAAGCGCGGCGCCGCCGTCACACTGATGATCGACGCGTTCGGATCGGCGCGGACGCCCGATGGGTTCTTCGATGCCTTCATCTGTGCTGGTGGGCGTTTCGCGCGGTTCGGTGCGCGTCGATCCATGCGCTACCTGATCCGCAATCATCAGAAGATCGTGATCTGCGACGGCCGCCGGGCGATGATCGGCGGGTTCAATTGCGAGAACAGCTACTTCGCCGGCCCCGAGGACGCGGATGGCTGGTGCGACCTCGGCCTCACGCTGGAAGGACCGCTCGTCGAAGATCTCGGCCGATGGTATGAGGGATTGGCGAAGTGGAGCCTGGAGAGCCGGCAGCGGTTCAGCCATCTGCGCCGGCTGGTCCGCACCTGGCAGCCCGGCGAAGGAAAGGCGCGCTGGCTGATCGGGGGACCGACGCGCTTTCTCAACAGCTGGGCCAAGTGTGTGAAGACGGATTTGCACCATGGCTGCACGCTCGATCTGGCGGCGGCCTATTTCTCCCCGAGCCCCGGCATCATGCGCCGCATGGCGGGCATCGCCCAGCGCGGGAGCGCCCGGCTCATCACCCCTGAGCGATCCGACAACACCACCACGGTCGGTGCTGCCCGCCACCTTTATCGGCGGCTGCTGCGGGCCGGGGTGCAAATCATGGAATATCAGCCGCAGAAGCTGCACATGAAGCTGATCGTCATTGATGACATCGTCTATGTGGGATCAGCCAATTTCGATATGCGCAGCCTCTTCATCAATCTTGAACTGATGCTGCGCATTGAGGATGCCGAATTTGCCCGCGCGGCCCGCGCGCTTGTCGACACCATGGCGAAGGACAGCACGGTCATCGACGGCCGCACTTATGCGGCACTCGCCAGTCCGTTCAGTCGGTTTCGATGGTGGATCGATTATCTTCTGGTCGGCGTGGCCGACTATACCGTCACGCGACGGCTAAACTTTCGGCGTCGCTGAGCGCGGCGCCCACGTCGTCACCCTTGCGCGCCCAGAAAAGGCGGGCAGGGGGGATGCACCGCCACACCATGCCCTGCGCCACATTCGCGAAATTGGCTTCAAGGCGCGAGAGCACGAAGCGCGAATATTGATAGACCAGAAACTGGCCGCCCGGACGGATCGCACGCGCCGTCGCGGCCGCGATGTCGTCGGCGACGGCGGGGGGCAGGGTGGAAAAGGGCAGGCCGGAGATGATGTAATCCGCCGCCTCGAAGCCCTCACGCGCGAGAATGGCTTCCACGTCGGCGGCCGATCCCTCCACGCAAACCAGCCTTGAGTCCGCAATATGCTGGCGCAGATGGCTCACGAACATGGGATTGGTGTCGATGGCGATCAGCCGAGCGTCCGGACCCAGTCTTTCCAGAATGCGCCGGGTGAACACGCCGGTTCCCGGCCCATATTCGACGACGCAACGCACATCCTGCCAGTCGACCGGATCCAGCAGGGCGTGAATGGCGATGTCGGACGTGGGGATCACCGATCCTACCATCCGTGGATGACGGATGAACTGTTGAAGGAACAAAAATTTGGGAGACATTGCCAACGTCGTTGCGGTCACTTTCCGGGCTTCCCTCTCTTTGACGTGACAAATTAATGCGCGACGCGCAAGGTCGTTTCTTAAGCCTTGAAGAATATTGCTAAAAATCTTCGGCCGACACCAATTCTTATCGCGCGCTTGTCTTAGGCTGTTGGGCCGCTCTGCTTGTCGCCCAGCTCCAGACCGTGCTTCATGAGCATGGGGACATTGGCCATGGCGAACAGCATCGAGGCAGCGGTGACGCCCCAGACCTTGACCAGCAGCCAGGTATCGAAATCGAGCGACATCCGCATCAGTTCATTCGCCACGCCGAGCGCCGCGAAGAAGAAGCCCCAGTTGCGCGAGAGCTTGAGCCAGCCCGTTTCATCCAGCCCGCTATAAGCCGACTGCAGCAGGTAGCGCAGCAACGGACGCCCACCCATCCAGCCACCGATCAGCATCAGCGCAAAGAAGCCGTAAATGATCGTCGGCTTGAGCTGAATGAAGGCCGGATCATGGAAATACAGGGTCAGCGCGCCAAAAAACAGCACTAGGATCGCCGAGAGCCAGAGCATCGGCGACACCTTGCCCAGCCGCCATTTGCTGACCACCACGGCCACCGCAATTGCGGCCATGAAGGCGGCGGTGCCGGCAAACATGCCGATGAACTTGGTGGCGAGGAAGAAGACGAGCAACGGCCCGAAATCAAGCGCCATCGGCAGCCAGCTTTCGCCCTTGGGGCCGGGCGCGATCGGCGCGGAATCGATGGTCGCATCGATGCGGGGCGGGGCTTTGTCGTCAGCGTGCATAAGCCGCTCCTGCAATGGCGTGGGCGAGTTCGCCGGGGTCAAAGGGGCGCAGATCGTCGATCTTCTCGCCTACGCCGATGGCATGAATGGGTAGGCCGAATTTCTCGGCCGCTGCAACCAGAACGCCGCCCCGCGCCGTGCCATCCAGCTTGGTCATCACCAGCCCAGTGACATTGGCGACATTCTGGAAAATCTCGATCTGCGACAGCGCATTCTGGCCGGTTGTTGCGTCAAGGACGAGCACGACATCGTGCGGCGCGGCGGGATTGAGGCGTCCCAGCACGCGGCGGATCTTGGCCAGCTCGTCCATCAACTCCGTGCGGTTCTGCAACCGCCCGGCGGTATCGACGATAAGGATGTCCGTGCCCTGCGCGGTCGCCTGCTTGACCGCGTCGAACACCACGCCTGCCGCATCGCCGCCTTCCGGCCCGGTGACGATGGGCACGCCCAACCGCTCGGCCCAGATGCGCAACTGGCCGATGGCCGCGGCGCGGAAGGTGTCGCCGGCCGCCAGCATCACGCTGTAGTCCTGCTCCTGGAACAGATGCGCAAGCTTGGCGATGGTCGTCGTCTTGCCCGAGCCGTTGACCCCGATGACGAGGATGACCTGCGGGCGCGGGAAAGCCTCAATCTCGATCGGCTTGGCTACCGGGGTCAGCACCTTCTCGATTTCCTCGGCGAGGATCTCGCGCAGATATTCCTCGGTCAGCTCCTTGTTGAAGCGCCCCTCGGCTAGCCGGTCACGGATGCGCGCGGCCATCGCCGGGCCAAGATCGGTCGTGTAGAGCGCTTCCTCCAGCTCATCGAGCGTCTGCTCATCCAGCGCCGCCTTGGCAAAGACGCCGGAAATGCTCTCACCGAGCCGGTCGGAAGTGCGTTTGAAGCCGCCGAAAAGGCGATCGCGCCAGGAAAGTTCAGCCATGCTCGGCTCCATGCGCGATGAGCGTGTTTCCCTCAAGCCCCGTGATGCGGGCGCGGACAATCTCGCCAGGCTTTTGTGGGGTGGCAAAGCGGACCGGCGCGAAGCTCTCGCCATGGCCCATGAGGCCGCTGGTCTCGATCAGCACGCTCTGGGTGGAGCCGACGAGGGTGCGAAGCCATACCGTCCGTTCGGCGTCACAGGCGGCCCGAAGCCGCGCGGCGCGCTCGCGGATTACGGCCCGGTCGACCTGGGGCATCCGCGCTGCCGGGGTGGCGTCACGCGGAGAATAAGGGAAAATATGGCCATGAACGATGCGGAAATCACGAACCAGCGCGAGACTGTTCTCGAACATCGCATCGTCTTCGGTCGGGAAACCGGCAATGATGTCCGCCCCGATGGCGATCTCCGGGCGTCGCGCATGCAGGCGCTCGACCAGCGCGACGGCCTGGGCACGGCTGTGCCGGCGCTTCATCCGCTTGAGAATCATGTCGTCGCCCGCCTGCAGCGAAAGATGGACATGAGGCATGAGCCGCGGTTCGCCCGTGACGAGCTCGAACAGCCGGTCGTCGATCTCGATGCCGTCGAGCGAGGAGAGGCGCAGGCGGGGCAGGTCAGGCACATGCCGCAGGATGCGCTCGACCAGCAGCCCGAGACTGGGCGTGCCGGGCAGGTCCGGGCCATAGCTCGTCACGTCGACGCCGGTGAGCACGATTTCCTGTACGCCCTCATCCACCAGCGCGCGGACCTGATCCACGACGGCGCCGGCGGGCACCGACCGGCTCGGTCCACGGCCGAAGGGGATGATGCAGAAGGTGCAGCGATGATCGCAGCCATTCTGCACCACCACGAAGGCGCGGACCCGCTCGGCAAAGGCGGCCAGCAGGTGCGGCGCCTGATGTTCGAGGGTCATGATATCGGCGACGCGGACCCGCTCGGGCGACGGAATCTCTCCTTCGTTCGATACGAACGGAGAGGTCTGGAGATGCGCCGCAAAGGCTGCTTTCTCGCCATTGCCGATGACGGCAGTCACCTCCGGCATAGCAGCGAACATTCCGGGGTCGGTCTGCGCCGCGCAGCCTGTGACCACGATGCGCGCCTCCGGCCGGGCACGATGAGCGCGGCGAATGGCCTGACGGGTCTGGCGGACGGCCTCGCCGGTGACCGCGCAGCTGTTCACCACGACAAGATCGTCCCGCCCGCCCAGCTGCTGGCGGATGGCCTCACTCTCGGCGATGTTGAGCCGGCAGCCGAGCGTGATGACCTCGGGGCCGGTCATGCGGCGGGTGCGAACTCTGCCGGATCGAGCGTGCCGTCGAACACATGGGCAGCCGGGCCGGTCATGCTGATATGGCCGCCCGGCGCCCAATCGATGAGAAGATCGCCGCCCGGCAGGCTGACCCGCACCGGCCCTTGCGCGATCCGCCGGCGAAGCGCGCTGACTGCCGTCGCGCAGGCGCCGGTCCCGCAGGCCTGGGTGAAGCCAGCTCCGCGTTCCCAGACCACCAACCGAATATGGTCGGGCGCGAGCATCTGCGCGAAATTCACGTTCACGCGGGTTGGGAACAGCGGATCATGCTCGATCAGCGGCCCGAGGCGCGCCATGTCCACATCATCCAGCGCATCGACGAAGAACACCACATGCGGGTTGCCAATGCTCACCGCGGACGGCGCCGGCAGATCGTCCCAGCTCACCGGCATGGTGAGCGTGTCCATGGCATAAGCCAGCGGCACCTGCTCCCAATCCGTCCGCGCCTCGCCCATATCGACGCTGACCAGATCGCCCTGGCGATGCGCCTCCAGCAGCCCGGCGTTGGTCTCGATGGTCACGTCCCGCCTCACGAACAGCGGCACGCAGCGGGTGGCATTGCCGCACGCATCGACCTCGCTGCCATCCTGGTTGAAGATGCGCATGGAGACATCGGCGCGCTCGGAGGCGCCGACGACGATCAGCTGATCGCATCCCACCCCGGTCCGACGGTCGGCAATGGCCCGTGCCAGCTGCTCGGTCATGACGACCGGTCGCTCGCGGGCATCGATGACCACGAAGTCATTTCCGAGACCATGCATCTTGGCGAAGGAGAGAAGGGCGGGGTTGGCAGACATGCGGCGCATTTAGGCGCGCGAGGCGGCGAAGTCCATGTTTCGCGGAAAAATGCAGCCGCGCGGGGTTGTCACTGCGGCCCTCAACGCCCATTCTCTATCGAAGCTGATGAGATGGAGGAGGCATGATGAGACGATTGACCCTGGTGGCGGCACTGGCGCTTCTTTCTGCCTGCGGCCAATCCGGGTCAAATCTCTCGGAGGACGTCTCGAACAGCCTCAACGTGCTGGAAGGCGATGTCGGATCGCAAGCCCAGGCAGCCAATGCGATGAACAGCGCCGGCAATAGCGCGGGGAACAGCTCAGAACCCGGCAAAGTGCTCGTCGGCGGCCTGCCTTTGCGGCTGGGCTATTATGTTTCCAACGAAACGGCCTGTGAGTCAGCCTCCAAAGCCACGGTCACGCTGATCGGCCGGAATGGCTATAGCGGCGCGCGCTACAGTTGCACCTTCGGCACCATCGAGAAAACCGGCGCCACCACCTATCGGGTGACCGAGACATGCCGGGAAGGCGATGCCATCGCGAACCGGCAGGAGGTGCGCACCAGCACCCGGACCTATGACGTGACCGATGCGGAAAATTACGCCGCCCAATCGGACAGCGGCTGGGCCAACAAGGCGCGTTACTGCCCGCAGAGCAGCCTGCCTGCACCGTGGAAAGACGAGGATGTGCGCGCGCTGACCGGCGCACCGCCACCAGAAAAGCCCTGACGCTTCAACGGCGGGTCACAAGTACCCGCCACAAGATTGCGCTTTTGCCTCTGCGGCCCTTTTGCGGTATCCGGCCCGCAGTTCCCCTCATTCAACCGCTGGAGAAGCCCCTGTGGGATATCGTGTCGTCGTCGTAGGCGCCACCGGCAACGTCGGTCGCGAAATGCTCAACATCCTTGCCGAGCGGGAGTTTCCCATCGACGAGATCGCGGCCGTCGCCAGCGCGCGGTCGACTGGCGACGAGATCGAGTTCGGTGAGACCGGCAAGATGCTCAAGGTCAAGAATATCGAGCATTTCGATTTCAAGGGCTGGGACATGGCCCTGTTCGCCGCCGGCTCCGGACCGACCAAGGAATATGCGCCCAAGGCCGCCGCTGCTGGCTGCGTGGTGATCGACAACAGCTCGCTCTACCGGATGGACCCCGATGTGCCGCTTATCGTGCCGGAGGTGAATCCCGAGGCCATCGAAGGCTATCGGCGCAAGAACATCATCGCCAACCCCAATTGCTCGACCGCGCAGCTCGTCGTGGCGCTCAAGCCACTGCACGATGCCGCCAAGATCAAGCGGGTGGTCGTGGCGACCTATCAGTCCGTGTCCGGGGCCGGCAAGGAGGGGATGGACGAGCTGTTCGAGCAGAGCCGTAACATCTTCGTCGGCGATTCCGCTGAACCCAAGAAGTTCACCAAGCAGATCGCCTTCAACGTCATTCCCCACATCGACGTGTTTCTCGACGATGGCTCCACAAAGGAAGAGTGGAAGATGGTCGTCGAGACCAAGAAGATCCTCGATCCCAAGATCAAGGTCACCGCGACCTGCGTGCGGGTGCCGGTGTTCGTCGGCCACAGCGAGGCCGTGAACATCGAGTTCGAGGACGAGATCAGCGCGAAGGAAGCGCAGAAGATCCTGCGCGAGGCGCCGGGCGTGATGATCGTCGACAAGCATGAGGACGGCGGATACGTCACCCCGGTCGAGTGCGTGGGCGATTACGCGACCTTCGTCAGCCGCGTACGCGAGGATTCGACCGTCGAGAACGGCCTGTCGCTCTGGTGCGTCTCGGATAATCTGCGCAAGGGCGCAGCGCTGAATGCGGTGCAGATCGCCGAACTGCTCGGCCGCAAGCACCTGCAGAAGGGCTGAGCCTTATACCTGTCAACGCCCGGCGGCGACTGTCCGCCGGGCCTGGCGCCCACTCACTCGCTGATTGGCGGCGGCGGGGGCGATCCTGGCCCTCGTTTGGGCTTGCGCAGGAAGAAGGCGGCCGGGATGATCAGCGTGCTGACGATGGCCATGGCGTAGAAATCGTCGAGGAAGGCGATCATCGTCGCCTGCTGGTTCACGATCCCATCGATTGTCGCGAGCACGGTCGTGCCGAAGCTGCCGAAGCGCTGCAACTCGCTCGGGTCCACCGGCAGATGGGCAGATGAGATATGCTGCGTGAGATCGGCATGGCTGACCTGGCTGTTGCGCGCCAGCAGCGCCATCACCACCGCGATGCCGATGGACGAGCCGATGTTCCGGGTAAGGTTGAGCACTGCGGCGCCCTCGGTGCGGGCGCCGGGTGGCAGGGTGCCGAAGGCGAGCATCTGCAGGGGCACGAATACGATGCCGATACCGGCCCCCTGAACGACGCCGGTGACCACGAACGGCACCCAATTCTGCTCCAGTGACCAGCCGGTCATCATCCACAAAGAACTGGCCGTGACCGAGAAGCCGCCGGCAATCAGCACGCGCGGATCGATGAGGCTGGTGAGGCGGCTGGAAAGGGCCATGGCGACCAGCAGACCAGCACCGCGCGTCGCCAGAATCCAGCCGGTGTCGACCACTGAATAGCCATAGAGGCCCTGGAGCAGCGGCGGGAGCAGCGCCATGGCGGCGAACATCACCAGACCGATGATGAACATGAACGCAGCGGCGCTCAGGAAATTGCGATCTGCGAAAAGGGCAGGGGCGAAGAGCGGCTTGCGGGCGGTGAGGGTGTGGACCGCGAACATCCACAGGCCGCTAACGGCCAGAGCGGCCTCGACCCAGATCTCCGTCGAGGAGAACCAGTCGGCATGTTGCCCGCGATCGAGCATGAGCTGGAGGCTCGCCAGACCCAAGGCGATCAGCGCGAAACCGAACAGGTCGAAGTTCCGCCGCTGGAGCGGCTTCTCGGGGAGAAGGGCGTAAAGTCCGACCAGGCAGACGATGCCGAAGGGGACGTTGACGAAGAAGCACCAGCGCCAGTCGATCCACTCGGTCAGCCAGCCGCCGACGACCGGCCCCATGATCGGGCCGATCATGACGCCCATGCCATAGACGGACATCGCCTTGGCGTGCTGGGACGGGCGATTGATGTCGAGCATCAGGCTCTGCGCCAGCGGGCCGACAAAGGCGCCGCCGACACCCTGCAGGGCACGGAACAGCACCATCTCCGTCAGGCTCTGCGCAATTCCGCAGAGCACGGAGGCCACCACGAAAACGAACACGGAAATCAGCAGCAGGCGCCGCGTCCCGATCCGGTCCGCAAGCCAGCCGGTGATGGGAATGGCGATGGCGGCGGCGAGGATATAGCTGGTGAGTACCCAGCTTATTGTCTCGTCACTGGCACCGAGCGAGGCGCGCATGTGCGGCAGCGCCACGTTGGTGATCGTCGTATCGAGCACCTGCATGATCATGGCCGACATGATCGCCATGGTCAGCAGCGCCTTGTGGCGCACCTGCAGTTGCGGAAGATCCGACGCGGGAGCCATGATGCCGGTTTGCGTCAGCGGGCGGAGGCGACTGCGGCGCCGGCTTTGGTCGCGTGAATGTCCACCGTCACCTTCGCGCTCAGGCCAGCGATCATCGGCCGCTCCGGATGGCCGTCGATAGCGATGCGCACCGGCACGCGCTGCGTCACTTTCACCCAGTTGCCATTGGCATTCTGGGCCGGGAGCACCGAGAATTCAGAGCCGGTGCCCGCGCCAATGCTATCGACATGGCCACGGATATGCGATCCGGGATAGGCATCGATCTTGATATCGGCGCTCTGGCCCGGGCGCATCCTGTCGAGATCGGTTTCCTTGAAATTCGCGGTCACCCAGATCCGGTCGCTGGCGACGATGCTGACCAGTGGCAGACCTTGCACCGCCATCTGACCGACTTGCAGGCGACTGGCCTGGCTGATCCGGCCGGAGACGGGGGCATGGACCACAGTGCGATCGAGGTTGAGAGCGGCCTGATCGCGCTGGGCTTGCGCCGCGGCGATTTCAGGATTGACGCCCGGCACCTGCGCGCCATTGGCGAGCGCCGCCTTGGCCTTGGCGGCATCGGCCTCCGCCGTGCGCAGCCGCGTGCGGGCATTGTCGAGCGCCTGCTGGGATTGCTGGAGACGGGCGCGGGTGGTGAACCCGTCCTTCATCAGCGCCTGCTGCCGGTCGAGATCCTGCTGGGCGTAATAGACGTCCTCACGCGCCCCGGTGATGTCGACGTTCGTTGCCTGAAAATCCGTGCGGAGACGGCCGACTGCGACCTGCGCGTTGGCGATCTGTGCGTTGGCCTGCTGGAGGGCGACCTTGTAGGGCTGCTGGTCGACCACGAACAGCACGTCGCCGGCCTTCACCATCTGGTTCTCGCGAACCTTCACCTCGATGATCCGCCCTGCGACATCACTGCCGACCGCTACGATGTCCTGCTTCACATAGGCATTGTCGGTCGACACGGTACGCCCGCTCGTCGCCCAGAACCACGCGCCCACCGCCAGAATGATCAACGGTACCGAAATCATGAGCAGGCGGTTGCGCAAACGCTTGCCGCGCGGCTCCGCTGCGGCTGATTCATCGGGTGCGGCCACGGTCTCGGCAGGCGCAGGCGCCTGAGCGGTCGGACGCAGGGCAGGATCGGCTTCAGACATGGACTGCCGCCTCCTTTGCGGCCTCGTCAGTGGCAGGCTGGCTATCACCGGAAAGATTGTCGCGGATGCGGCAGAGCACGGAAAGCACGGTTTCCTGCTCCTCCGCTGAAATGCCGGCGAGCGATTCATTCAGAACCCGCTGGCCGATCTGCTGCAATTCGGCGGCGAGCGGCTTGGCCGCCTCGGTCAGGAACAGCTGCCAGGCGCGGCGATCCTGCGGATCACGGCGGCGCTCGACCATGTCGGCCTGCTCGAGACGGTCCACCATGCGGCAGGTCGTGATCGGCTCGACATCCAGCCGCTCGGCAAGCGCGCCTTGGTTGATGCCGGGAAAGCGCATGATCTGCGCGAGCGCGCGCATCTGCGGCCCGGTAATGCCAAGGCTGCGGGTGCGCTCGTCAAACCTGCGACGATACAGGCGCCCGAGGTCGCCGATTGCAAAGGCGAGATGATTGCCGTCCATGATGCCGGCGCATTTAGTAAGCCGGCTTATTAAAAGCAAGTCCAGACTCTGTACCCCGCCGACGGGACGGCGCGCTCATTTCCCGCGTATTCGCCTTGCCTTCGGTGGGCGATCTCGCCCACAATCAGGCGATGACAGAGACATCGACGATCCGCCTCGACCATCTTCAGGGCCATGACGGCACGCGCATCGCCGTCCATCGGCTCGGCGATGGGCCGGCGGTCATCATGCTGCATGGCCTCAGTTCAAGCGCGCAAATTAACTGGCAGCGATATGGCACGGCCCAGAAAATCGCCGATGCCGGTTTCGAGGCGATCATGATCGATCAGCGCGTGCACGGCAGCAGCGATGCGCCGACGGATGCCGATGCCTATCCGCAGGACGTGATGCTGCTCGACCTGGAAGCGGTGATCGGGACGCTGGGCGTCACCCAGCTCGATCTTGTCGGCTATTCCATGGGCGCGCGGCTGTGCCTGGGACTGATCGACCGGGGCATGACGCCTCGCAGGCTGGTGCTCGGCGGCATGGGGCTGGAAGGCCTGCTGGAGTGGACGCGCCGCCGGCAGTTCTTTCTCAATGCGCTCGATCATTTCGAGACGGTACGACCTGGCGACCGTGACTATATGGCGATCCAGTTCATGAAGACCATGAAGATCGATCCGGTCGCCTTGCGCCTGCTGCTGATGAGCATGAGCGATATGGATCGCGCGGTGCTGGCCAAGGTGACGATGCCGACATTGGTGCTGTGCGGCGAGGATGATGACGATAACGGGTCGGCTGATGCGCTGGTCGCGGCTCTGCCTAATGCGCGGCGCGGGACGTGCCCCGGCACCCATATGACAGCGATCACCAAGCCGGAATTCGGACAGGCCATCGCCGATTATCTCGCGGGTTGACGAACCTAGCCCTGACAGGCCAGCTTGGCCGCAATCCACAGGCTTAGGCCACAGGTTCAGGGACACCAATCATGCTCAATCCCGTTTCGCGCCTTGCCGTAGCGGCAGCGCTCTCATTGGCCGTTTGCGGCGCGCCGGCTTTTGCCCAAGGTGATTCGGCTCCGGCGCAGGCCACGCCCACGGCGGCGCAGGCCGATGCCCTCGTGGCGCAAGCCGAGAAGGAATTCTTCGATTATTCGCTGGAGGCCAATCAGGTCTATTGGGTCAACGCGACCTATCTGACTGAGGATACAGATGCGCTTGCCGCCCGCGTCGGCGCCAAGGGCACCGAGATGTCGGTCCGCTATGCGCTGGAGGCCGCCAAGTTCGAGAAGGTGCCGGGCCTCTCCTACGATACCAAGCGCAAGCTCGACATCTTGCGGGCAGGCATCGTGCTGCCGGCGCCGACCACGCCCGGCGCTGCCGCCGAGCTGAACGCCATCGCGACCAAGCTGCAGTCCGATTATGGCAAGGGCCGCGGCACGCTGGACGGCAAGCCGATCAACGGCAGCGATATCGAAGCGGAGATGGGCAATCTCGACCATACGCCGAACGAGTATCGGGAGATGTGGACGAGCTGGCATGACAATGTCGGCAAACCGATGCGCGGCGAGTTCGAGCAGCTGGTCACTATCGCCAATGATGGCGCCAAGGAGCTGGGTTTTGCCGACGCGGGGGCGATGTGGCGCTCCAATTACGACATGCCGCCGGACGATTTCGCCAAGCTGACCGAGAAGCTCTGGCAGGACGTGAAGCCGCTTTACGATTCGCTGCACTGCTATGTGCGCGACAAGCTGAACTCGAAATATGGCGACGCCGTGCAGCCCAAGACCGGGCCGATCCGCGCCGATCTGCTTGGCAACATGTGGGCGCAGGAGTGGGGCAATATCTACCCGCTGGTCGCGCCGGCTGGGGCCGGCGATCTGGGCTATGACATCGGCGCGCTGCTCAAAGCCAAGGGCTATGTGGAAACCAGCCCGACCGAGGCCGATCCCGCCAAGCGTGGAAAGTGGGAAACGCAGATGTTCAAGTTCGGCGAGGGCTTCTTCTCCTCGCTTGGCTTCGACCCGCTGCCGGAAACCTTCTGGACGCGCACCCAGTTCATCAAGCCGCTCGACCGGGAAGTGGTCTGCCACGCTTCGGCCTGGGATATCGACAACAAGGACGATATCCGCATCAAGATGTGCACCAAGGTGGACAGCGGTGACTTCGTCACCATCCACCATGAGCTGGGGCACAATTATTATCAGCGCGCCTACAAGGACAAGAGCTTCCTCTATCTGAACGGCGCCAATGACGGCTTCCACGAGGCCATTGGCGACACCATCGCGCTGTCGATCACGCCGCAATATCTGGTCGACATCGGCCTGCTCGATCCGTCCAAGGTGCCAGGCACGGACAAGGACATCGGCCTGCTGCTGCGGCAGGCGATGGACAAGATCGCCTTCCTGCCCTTCGGCCTGCTGATCGATCGCTGGCGCTGGGGTGTGTTCGACGGCTCGATCCAGCCGGCGGACTACAACAAGGCGTGGAATGCCATGCGGCTGCAATATCAGGGCATCATTCCGCCGACGGATCGTCCGGATGACGCGTTCGACGCTGGCGCGAAATATCACATTCCGGCGAGTGTGCCCTACACCCGCTACTTCCTGGCGCGGCTGCTGCAGTTCCAGTTCTATGAGGCTGCCTGCAAGCAGTCGGGCTGGAAGGGGCCGCTCCACCGCTGTTCCTTCTACGGCAACAAGGCCGTCGGTGAAAAGCTGAACGCCATGCTGGAAATGGGCGCCTCCCGCCCGTGGCCGGACGCGCTGCAGGCCTTCACCGGCTCGCGCGAGATGAGCGGCAAGGCGCTGGCCGCGTACTTCTCGCCGCTGAAGACCTGGCTGGACCGGCAGAACAAGGGGAAGAGCTGCGGCTGGTGAGCCGCCAGCGGGGCAGGGCGAGCCGCTCTGCCCCGTCCTTACACCGAAGCCTTGATCGTCCGCTGATGCGCTAGGCGCGGGCGAGGCGAGCGGAGGTGCGAATGATGGTTAACGCAGCAGGGAATGCGCGCAATGCTTAGATAAACATGCTATTTGACAGCATGTTAGATGGTCTGGTGGGCATATGGTCTGGCTTCTCCTGTTAATCGTCTCGGCCGGCATTGGCTTGCTTGCATCGTCTCTTCCTTCGATCCATTCGATCCTCAAGGCCCTCAAAGGTGGCGATTTGTACCGCCGCTGGAATCGCCTTCGCTGGTTGGTCGTCGGCTTCATCATGGCCTATGCCGTGTACGGCAGCACCCGCTTTGCCACGGTGTCGGAACCGACGGATTTGCTTGGCAGTCTGATTCTGCTGGCTGGCGGGTTCTTTGTGCTCGCCGTGGCCCGGCTCTCCGCGCTGACCACGCAGGATCTCGTGCGCATCGCCATACTGGAGCGCGACGTGGTGCGCGATCCGCTCACCGGCACGTTCAACCGACGCTATCTCGACACAAGGCTGGACGAAGAGATCAGCCGCTCCCGCCGCTCGGGCCTCCCCCTTTCCACGCTGATGATCGATCTCGACCATTTCAAAGGCGTCAATGATTTCTATGGGCATCTGGTCGGGGATCAGGTGCTGCGGCATGTCAGTTCGTTGATCCAGAGCCAGGTGCGCCTGAATGACATCGTGGTGCGCTATGGTGGCGAAGAGTTCGTCGTCATCACCCCGGACAGCAGCCTGGAAGATGCGGCGCGGCTGGGGCACCGGCTGCTGCGGCAGTTGCGCGACCACAGCATCGATCTGCCCAATGGCGACACGCTGGCGGTCACCGCCAGCATCGGCGCGGCCACGCTGGCGGAGGCGGAGGGGCGCACGACCTTCCTGCGCCGGGCGGACGATGCGCTGTATGAGGCCAAGCGCGGGGGCCGCGATCGGCTTTGCGTCGCCGGCCGGCTGGCGGAGGAGAGCCCGGCCTGACGCCCCTTCAGCGAAAGGGCGGCTCGTTGAAGGCGCGTAGCTTGCGACTATGCAGGCGGTCGCCCTGCTGGCGCAGGCGTTCGCAGGTCTCGATGCCGATGGCGAGGTGCCCGGCAATGGCCTCCTCGTAGAAACGATTGGCTTGGCCCGGCAGCTTGAGCTCGCCATGGATCGGCTTGTCGGAGACGCACAGCAACGTGCCATAGGGCACCCGGAAGCGATATCCCTGGGCAGCGATGGTCGCGCTCTCCATATCCACGCCCACCGCGCGGGATAGGGAGAAGCGCAGGGCCGAGCGGGAGTAGCGCAGTTCCCAGTTGCGGTCGTCCGTCGTCACGATGGTGCCGGTGCGCAGGCGGCGCTTCATGTCGCCGCTGGCGCCCAGAATATGCTCGCACGCCTCGGCCATGGCCACCTGCACCTCGGCAATGGCGGGCACCGGAATTTCCGGCGGCAGCATTTCGTCGAGCACATGGTCGTCGCGCAGATAGGCATGGGCCAGCACATAATCACCGATCCGCTGACTCGGGCGCAGGCCGCCGCAGTGACCGATCATCAGCCATGCCTCGGGCCGCAACACGGCGAGATGATCGCAGATGGTCTTCGCGTTGGCGGGGCCGACGCCGATGTTGACCAGCGTGATCCCCGTGCCGTCCGGGGCGATCAAGTGGTAGGCCGGCATCTGGTGACGCCGCCAAGCGCTGTCAGCGATCGCGCTTTCCGGATTGGCGGTGTCGGCGGTGACCTCGACGCCCCCGGCACCGGAAAGCGCCGTGAAACGCGTGCCCGGTCGCTTGAGTTCGGTGCAGCCCCAGCGCACGAATTCATCGACATAACGGTGATAGTTGGTGAACAGAATGTAGCGCTGGACGTGCTCAGGCGGCGTGCCGGTGTAATGCCGCAGACGCGCTAGACTGAAATCCGTGCGCAGCGCATCGAACAGCGCCAGCGGTCGCTCGCCTGATGGGCCGGGCAGCAGCAGCCCGTCCGCCACCTCATCACCGATCTGCGCGAGCTCCGTCGAGGGGAAATGGCGCGCCAATTCGCTCGGCGGAATTGCGGCAAGTGTGCCGGCGGGCAGCGAATCCAGCACATAGGGGAACGGGATCGCCTGATCGCTCCGGCCGACGCTGACTTCCACCTCATAGTCGGCCATCAGCAGATCGAGCTGTTCGGTCAGATAGCGCGCGAACATCTGCGGCCGGGTGATCGTCGTCACATAATGGCCGGGGCGAGAGAGGCGCGCGAAGGAGCGGCGGCTCGGCACGCCGTCATTGGTCTGATGATAATCGATGATCAGCGAGGGATAGCAGAAATCCCGGTCCGCCACCGAGCGGGCGGAAGGCACGGTGCCATCCTTGGCATAAGCGAAAATGGCCTCGCGCAGATTGGCGGTCGCGGTTTCATAGCCCGCGATCAGCGCTTCGACGATGTGGGTGCTGGAAGCTTGGTTCATGCCCCTTCATAGCTGGCCTGTATGACAGGCGGAAGAGGGGCGGGGTGCGGGGCAGCAGCGACCTGTGCCGCCGCCCCGCTCGCAATGGTCTTAGAGCTGCTCGAGCATGAAATCGGCGCTGGAAACGCGGAATTCGCCCGGCGCTTCGACATGGAGCTGCTCGACCACGCCATCATTGACCAGCATCGAGAAGCGCTGGCCGCGCGTGCCGAGGCCGAACTTGCTGCCGTCCATGGTGAGGCCGACGGCTTCGGCGAAGCTGCCATTGCCATCTGCGAGCATTGTCACCTTGCCGTCAGCCGACGAGGCCTTGCCCCACGCGCCCATGACGAACGGATCGTTGACGGCGGTGCAGGCGATCTCGTCGACGCCCTTGGCCTTGAGGTCGCTTTCCTTCTCGATATAGCCCGGCAGGTGCTTGGCCGAGCAGGTAGGCGTGAAGGCGCCCGGAACGGAGAAGAGCGCGACCTTGCGGCCAGCAAAATAATTCTTGCTGTCAACCGGTTCGGGGCCGTTTTCGGTCATCTTGACGAAGGTCGTTTCGGGCAGCGTGTCGCCAACTTTGATCGTCATCGGTGTCTCCTGTTCTGGGGGAAAGGGCTCGGCTGGTGAACCAGCGCGCAGCGAGCAAGTCGGTGTTCGGCTTGCGCCTGTCAAGGTCGATGCTGTGCGGGGCCGGGCGGCTCTGCGGTACGATGGCCGCTCAGCCGGACGGGTCAACCGCCTGCGGGGTGGACGCATGCTCCCCAACAAGGCATGGTCGCGATTAGGAGGCCCATCGCATGAGCGCGCCCGCGCAACCGAGACTCTCCCTCGCCGGCAAATTGTTGCTGGCCATGCCGGATATGCCGGACGCGCGGTTCGAGCGCGCAGTCATTCTCCTGTGCGTGCATGACGAGGGCGGCGCCCTGGGCATCGCGCTGCACGAGCCGATGGAGGGCATGGGGCTGCACGCTCTGCTTGGGTCATTGAGCATCGACGCGCAGTCGGTCGGCGATGAGCCGGTGCTGCAAGGCGGACCCGTCGAACCGCGCCGCGGCTTTGTGCTGCACAGTCGGGACTGGATGACGGCGGACAGCCACCCCATCGATGACGAGATTGCGCTCACCGGGTCGATGGAGGTGCTGCACGCCGTTGCTTCGGGCGGCGGGCCGGCCCGCTGGTTGGTCGCCTTGGGCTATGCCGGGTGGAGCGCGGGACAGCTGGAAACGGAGCTGGCCGCGCCGGGCTGGTATCTCAGCAAGGCGCAGCCTTATCGGCTGTTCTCGATGGCGCCGGAGAACCGCTGGGCCGGGGCGTTTTCGCTCGAAGGCATCGATCCCGCGATGCTGACCGGCAATATGGGACACGCCTGACACGGCAGGGCTGGCTTCCTTTATCCCTTCCGCCCGACCCCAATCACATAAAGATATCTTTATATTTGCGAGGGAGCGATAGCCTTGGTAAGGCGCCGCGGTGTTACCGGTGGCGTGCGTAGCGGCCCCGGCTCAGGCAATCAGGAGAATGATCAGTGGCGACCGTGGCCCAGGACTATATCGTAAAGGACATCTCCCTCGCTGGCTTCGGCCGCAAGGAGATCGAGATCGCCGAGACCGAAATGCCGGGCCTGATGGCGCTGCGCGAGGAATTCGGTGCATCCAAGCCGCTCAAGGGCGCGCGGATCACCGGCTCGCTGCACATGACGATCCAGACCGCTGTGCTCATCGAGACGCTGGCTGAGCTGGGCGCAGAGCTGCGCTGGGCCACCTGCAACATCTTCTCGACCCAGGACCATGCCGCCGCCGCGATCGCCGAGCGGGGCATCCCCGTGTTCGCCATCAAGGGCGAGACGCTCGAGGAATATTGGGACTATGTCATCAAGATCTTCGATTGGGGTCAGGACACGACCTGCAACATGATCCTGGACGATGGCGGCGACGCGACAATGTTCGCGCTGTGGGGCGCCCGTGTCGAGGCCGGTGAAGAGCTGTTCGCGCCGTCCAACGAGGAAGAGACGATCTTCGTCGCAACCCTCAAGCGCTTCCTCGCCGAGCGTCCCGGCTATCTCACCAAGACCGTCGCGGCGATCAAGGGCGTGTCCGAAGAGACGACCACCGGCGTCCACCGGCTCTATGAGCTGGCCAAGAAGGGCAAGCTGCCCTTCCCGGCGATCAACGTGAACGATAGCGTCACCAAGTCCAAGTTCGACAATCTCTATGGCTGCAAGGAGTCGCTGGTCGATGCCATCCGCCGCGCCACGGACGTGATGCTGGCCGGCAAGGTCGCCTGCGTCGCCGGCTTCGGCGATGTCGGCAAGGGCTCGGCCGCGTCGCTCCGCAATGGGGGCGCCCGTGTGCTGGTGACCGAAATCGACCCGATCTGCGCCCTGCAGGCGGCGATGGAAGGCTATGAAGTCGTGACCATGGAAGAAGCGGCCACCCGTGCCGACATCTTCGTGACGGCGACCGGCAATGAGGACATCATCACGCTCGACCACATGCGCGCGATGAAGAACATGGCCATCGTCTGCAACATCGGCCACTTCGACAGTGAGATCCAGATCGCGGCGCTCAGCAACATGAAGTGGACCGAGATCAAGCCGCAGGTCGACGAGGTCGAGTTCCCCGATGGCAAGAAGATCATCATGCTCGCCAAGGGCCGTCTGGTGAACCTGGGCTGCGCGACCGGTCACCCGAGCTTCGTCATGTCCTCCAGCTTCACCAACCAGGTGCTGGCGCAGATCGAGCTGTGGACCAAGAGCGATGCCTACAAGAACGAGGTCTATGTTCTTCCCAAGCATCTCGATGAGAAGGTCGCAGCGCTCCACCTCGAGAAGCTGGGCGTGAAGCTCTCCAAGCTGACCGACAAGCAGGCCGCTTACATCGGCGTGACGCCCGAGGGTCCGTTCAAACCGGATCACTACCGCTACTAAGCCGCATAAGGCTGAGAAGACGTGAGAAGGCGCGGGCTAAGTCCGCGCCTTTTTTCGTGATCCCGGTCGCGCCCCTGATCCGTTCCCGCCCTCTCGGGCAACTTGACCTGCAGCGGTGGGGTCGTGAAGACAGGGGGCATGGATAATCTCACACACAGCATGGTGGGCGCCGTGCTGGGCCAGATCGGGCTCAGGCGCACCTCCGGCCTTGCCATGCCGACGATTATCATCGCGGCGAACATCCCGGATATCGACGCGACCTGTACGCTGCTGGGGACACAGGCGCTGGCACTGCGACGCGGGCTGACGCACGGCCCGATCGCGATGATCGTGCTGCCATTGATCCTCACCGCGATCATGGTCGCATTCGACCGGTGGCAGGCGAAGCGTGGGACACGGCCAGAGACGCGGCCGCCGGTGAACATAGTCTGGCTGTGGGTCGTCGCGCAGATCGGGACGCTCAGCCACCCCGCGTTCGACTGGCTCAACAGCTATGGCATCCGATTGCTCTCGCCGTTCAGCGACCAGTGGTTCCATGGCGATACGCTGTTCATCATCGATATCTGGCTCTGGGCGCTGCTGATCGGCGGCTATCTCTGGGCACGGCGCGGCGAACGCACCGGGCCCGCGCCGATGATGCAGCGCGCGCGGATCATCGCGACGGCCGCCTGCGCCTATATCTTCTTCAACGGGCTGATTACCGGATCGGCGGAGGCGAAAGCCGCCGCATGGCTGCGCGCCCAAGGCCGCGAGCCGGACCTGGTGGTCGCCAATCCGCGTCCGTTCGCACCCTGGTCGCGCGAAATGCTTTGGCGCGGGGACGGGCGCTTCGGCGGCTTTCCCTACAGCCTCGCCACCGGGCTTGAAGCCGATGCAGGCGCAGCGGAAGGGATGCCGACCGGCATGGACGATCCCGGCGTCGAGCGGGCGCGGCAGCGCGATGCGGATGCGCGGGCGTTCCTGTTCTGGTCGCGGATGCCGGTCGCGCAGCGGGCGGAGAATGGCGACCTGCTGATCTCCGACCAGCGCTTTGCGGGGCGCGGCGCCAGCGCGAGCTTTTCCGTGCAGGTGCCTGCGCAAGCGTTGCGATAGGGCGATGGCAGCGCCCTGCATCCTGTGGTTCCGCCGCGATCTTCGGCTGACCGATCAGGCCGCGCTCATACAGGCGTGCGCGGAAGGGCCGGTGATCCCGGTCTATATCCTCGATGATGAGACGGCGCGGCACCGGGCCATGGGCGGCGCGTCTCGCTGGTGGCTGCATCATAGTCTCGAGAGCCTTGACGCCGCCCTGCGCGCGCGCGGTTCGCGGCTGATCCTGCGCCGCGGCAAGGCCGAGGCGGTTCTCGCCGCGTTGGCCACGGAGACCGGCGCCACCCGCATCCATGCCTTGCATCATTATGAGCCCTGGTGGCGCCAGGCAGAGAAGGCGGTTGCGCGCTCTCACGAACTGATATTGCATGATGGCAATTACCTCATGCCGCCGGGCGCCCTGACCACGGGCAGCGGCGGCCCGTACAAGATCTTCACGCCCTTCTGGCGCGCGCTGCGGGAGGTGATGCCGCCGGGTCGGCCCGTGCCGGCGCCCGATATAGTTCCCGCTCCGCAAAAATGGCCGGCGAGCGACCAACTCGAAGACTGGGCCTTGCTGCCGACCTCACCCAACTGGGCGGGCGGTTTCGCGCATGATTGGTCGCCTGGCGAGGCGGGCGCCCACGATCGGCTCGATGCCTTTATGGACCATGTCGGTGACTATGACGAAGGCCGCAATCTGCCTTCCAGCGAAGGCTCCTCGCGCCTGTCGCCGCATCTGCATTTTGGCGAGATTTCGCCAGCGACGCTGTGGCACGCGCTCGACCGGGAGGATGGCGCCAGCGAGGTGTATCTGCGTGAACTGGGCTGGCGCGATTATGCCCAGAATGTGATCGCGCAGATGAGCGATTATGGCAGCCGCAACGGTCGGGCGCAGTTCGATGCCTTTCCCTGGCGCTCGGGCCATGAGGCGGCGGATGACCTCAAGGCCTGGCAGGAGGGGCGCACCGGCTACCCGATCGTTGACGCCGGGATGCGCCAGCTCTGGCAGACCGGATGGATGCACAACCGGGTGCGGATGATCGCGGCGAGCTTCCTTATCAAGCATCTGCTCATCGACTGGCGCGAAGGGGAGCGCTGGTTCTGGAATACGCTGGTCGATGCCGATTATGGCAACAATGCCGTCAACTGGCAGTGGGTCGCGGGCACCGGGATCGATTCCAACATGTTCGTGCGGATCATGGCGCCGCTCACCCAGTCCGAGAAGTTCGACGCGGCTGCCTATATCCGGCGCTGGGTGCGGGAACTGGCGCATGTGAAGGACACCGCGATCCACGATCCCGAGGCAGGGGGCGTTAGGCCAGCGCAATATCCACCCAAGCGGATCGAACATCGCGTCGCTCGCGAACGGGCGCTCGCCGCTTATGCCTGCGTGAAAGGCTGAGCGCGGCCCGGTTGTCTTTGCGGGAGGAATGCGCTCATATGGGCGCATGACCATTCACAATCCCAAAGCCAGCCGCCAGCGCGCCATGATGCGCCGGGCCGGCGCGCAGGTGGGTGGGCGTTTCTGGCGGGCTTTGCCGATCCGGCTGTTCGAGCCGATGCTCGTGAGGGTCGACCGGGGTCTGATGCGTGGATCACTCGAACTGCATCTGCCGGATGGATCGGTGCGCTTGCTCGGCGGGCGCCAGCAGGGCTTTTCTGCGATCGTGCACCTTGCCAATTGGCGGGCCTTGATCCGGCTGGCGGCCTCCGGCTCGACCGGCTGGTATCGCGCCTGGGCGAATGGCGACTGGTCGAGCCCCGATCCGGTTGCGCTGTTCGCCCTGTTCGGCGCCAATGCCCGTTCGCTGGGGAAGTCCGCGCGCTCGACTGGCCTGCCGCGCCTGATGGGCCGCTGGAAGCTGGCGCGGCGGCATAACAGCCGGCGCGGCGCGCGGCGCAACATTGCCGAGCATTATGATCTCGGCAATGATTTCTACCGGCTGTGGCTGGACGATACCCTGACCTACTCCAGCGCCCGCCCCGCGCATCCGCATGAGACGCTGGAAGTCGCGCAGATTCGCAAGATCGATGAGCTTCTGGCGAGGCTCGATCTCAAAAATGGTCAGCAACTGCTTGAAATTGGATGCGGCTGGGGCGGACTGGCCGAGCGTGCGTTGGAACGGGCCGATATCGGCTACACCGGTCTTACGCTCTCCACTGAGCAGCAGCAGACCGTCCGGGGCCGGATCGAGGGATTGGGCGCGCAGGACCGGGCTCAGGTCCTGCTGCAGGATTATCGCGACTGTGCCGGCCCGTTCGATGCGATTGCCAGTGTGGAAATGGTGGAGGCTGTTGGGGAGCGCTATTGGCCGACTTACCTCGCCTGCATTGCCCGGCTGCTCAAGCCCGGCGGGCGCGCGGCCATCCAGTATATCAGCATCGATGACGAGATTTTCCCGGCCTACGCCGCGCGGGCCGACTTCATCCAGCGCTACATCTTCCCCGGCGGTTGCCTGATCGCCGAGCGGCGCTTTCGCGATCTTGCGCAGCGCGAAGGGCTGGAATGGGCAGACCAGACGCGCTTCGGCCTCGATTATGCCTGGACGCTGCGGCAGTGGCGTGCGCGCTTTGACGCGGTGGTAGACGCAGGGCGTCTGCCGGCCCGGTTCGATGCGCGGTTCGTGGACATGTGGCGCTACTACCTCATGTATTGCGAAGGCGGTTTCGCAGGGCGGAGCATCGACGTATCGCAAGTGACGCTGATCAAGCGCTAGGCGCCGATTTGCGCGATCTCGGCGCGGATCGTCGCGATCTGACCCGGAATCAGGGTCAGTCGGGCCTCTTCCTCATCCAGAATTGCTTCGAAGGCCGCGCGCTTCCATGCCGCCTTGCGCGCGTCATCGGCGGCGATTTCCGGCGGCATGGTGGAGAGCAGGATGTCGATCAGCCGGTCGGCACCGTGCAGGCGGCCCCACAGATAATCATTTTCACGATAGGCACGGCTGAAGAACGCACCGAAGCAGTTGAACTCGATGCCGCGCAGCGTCGCCGGTGCGCCGCCCTTGCGGATCGCCACGGCATCTTCGGGAGATATGCGATCCACCTTGATCGGGTCGTACTCATCCAGGCCCTCGCCTTGCAGAAGCGGGAAGGTCGCGATGTCGTAATATGGGAAGCCAAGATAGGCCTTGAGCAAGGTGCGCCGATCTTCGGCCGGCAGCGCCACACAAGCGGCCGCAAAGCGCGCGTCGATCTGCTGGTCCAGATCCCGCAAGCCCCGCGCTTCCGCGATGATCGCAAGGGACGCCATCAGATCGTCGCCATGCGGCCGCAGGGCTTCGCGTGTGCCCGCGCCAAACCATGCCGGCGTCTGACGTTCGGCATAAAGGCCGATGGCTTCGTAGAGCATATCCTGCATGACGGAGAGGGCGGCGCCATTGCCCTCATCGTCCTCGCTCTCGCCTTCCACAGTCTGCTCACGGAGCTGGACGAGGCGCCGGGCGAGGAAGCGCAATCGGCGGATGCGGAACGCGATGTCGTGATTGCGATAGAACAGAATAAGCGCCGCGCTTGCGCCATCGCCCGACCCGGGGTCCATCTGGTCCACGCCCGTCGCATGGAGCTGCGCTCGCAGGCGCTCCCGCAGGCTTTTGCGTGTGGCCGTGCGTGGGCCATCGCGGAGTTGGCTGAGCAAATCGGCCAGTTCATCGATGATGCCGGCATATTTGAGATAGCCATAAGCGGGATAGGCAAAGCCCGCCGCCCGTGAAGCCTTTTGCTGCAGCTTCGCCCGCAGATGCGCGAGGCGGCGCGGCGAGGGTCTGCTGAGCAGAAGGCTGAGGCCGACAGTCTGGTCCACAGTTCGCTCGATGTCCGGCCGCAAGCGCTCGGTGATTTCCAGCATCCGGTGAATGCGGCCGGAGCGTGCGCCAATCGCCTCCAGATTGTCCCGGATCGGCTGTTCGCGCGGAATATCGCTGACCGCGCCGAAGATCGTGCGGAAGAAGCCGGGGACAGGGCGCTCACCATTTTGGGCGTGGTGGGAAGGGGAGGTGAGGCGAAAGCCGGGCGCACTCGGCGTCGGCTCGATGAACACGAAGCGCCGGTCGACCGTCCGCCGCGCCGGGCGATTCTTGAGCGCATCGATTGCCTGCGCAAAGGGCGCATTGGCCAGCACCGATCCGTCGATCAGCACGGCGTCCTCCGCATCGCCCGTGGCGCTGTGACCGGGCAGTATGCGGCGCAAAAAAGCATCGCGACCGGGCCAGGCGCGGTCGCGGTCGGCCAGCACCTTGTCCATTTCCCGAGCCGTGAACGGCGGAAAGGCCCCCGGAAAGCTGGCCGTCGCGCGGGCGGCAAACGCGAGTTCGGCAGGGTCGGCGAGTGTGCGCGGTTGCCCACCCCGGGCATGGAAGCCAATCGTAAGCCGGTGCTCGGTCTCGCTGATTTCCGGCGGGCTATTGAGGCGCAACCGTTCCTCATGGCCGGTAAAATCCGTGGCGGTGACGAACAGGTCCAACGGATGCCCGCGTGGCAGCAGCGATCCTCCGATCTTCTCCGGCTCTGTCTCGCGCGCTTTTTCCATCGCATCGAAGGCGTTGAGCAGCAGCTCGGTAAACCCCTTGCCGCCGAAGGGAGGCGCGAACCAGCGCGCCCGGATGAAGTTGGAGAGCTTGCGTCGCACTTCCGAGCGCGTTTCCGGAGCCACGGTGCGGGACACCGTGTCATTGCGGCGGCGCAGCAGCAGCCAGAGCAGCGGCGCGGCCCAGAATTTGGTGAAGCGCGAGAGCGGGCGCGCGTCCGGATCGAGCAAGATGTCGACATCGGCGCAGCGCAGCCACAGTTCGGTCAGCGGGTCGAGCGACTGACCGCTCTCTATGGCCTGCGCCAGATACACGCCGTTGATGCCGCCCGCGCTGGCCCCGGCGATGATGTCCGGCAGAATCCGCACTCGCAGGCCGGTCTCTGCAAGGCAGGTCTCCAGAATGCGCTGATAAACAAGATTGCCCGGTCGACCACTGCGGAAATCCCGGCTGGCCTGCGCCAGATGCCAGATCTCCTTGGTGACCCCGTGCATGTAGACGGCGAGGCTGACTCCACCATAGCAGACCAGCGCCAGCCTCAGTTCCTTCTCCCGCATGAGCGCAGATTGGCGCGCTACGGCCGGCTTGTCGAGCCGTTGCACGGATTATCCGCAAATCAGCGAAGGTCGAACGTGGCCCAGACCGGCAGATGATCGGACGCGCGCCGGGCCAGCACGGAGGAATGGACGCCGCTGTCGGTCAGCGTCAGGCCGCCCCGCCACATGATCCGGTCGAGTTCCGCAATCTGGCGGCGGGCGTGGAAACTGCGGCCGCATGGCGCGATGTCATAGTGGCGCGAGAAATCCTGCAGGCACCCGCGATTGGCGGTCCACTCGTTCGTGTCGCCCATCAGGATGGTCGCATCGGCGGGATGCTGGACATCTACCATATCGACATGATGCTGAACCGCCGCAGCCTGCCGCCGCCGCCAGAGGCCGGAGAGGTCGAGGTGCATCCCCACCGTCCGCAGGCGAATGCCCTTGATCTCGATACAGGCCATCACAGCGCCGCGCGGCTCCAGGCAGGGCAGATGGATCACGCTGGCATCGGCATGGCTCTGGTCGCGCCGAACCAGGAGCGCATTGCCGTGCCAGCCCATGCTCTCGACTCGCGTCGGCAACTCGATGGCGCGATAATCCGAATGCATCTCCAGCAGGCGATCCGGCAGCACCGCATGGCGGATGCCGAAGCGGCGGTCGGCTTCCTGCAGGGCAATCACATCGGCATCCAGTTCGTTCAGCACATCGATGATGCGCTCTGGCATGCGGCGCCGATCGGTACCGACGGCTTTGCGGATGTTGTAGGAAGCGACCTTGATCATTGCGCCGTAGATTTGGCCTTATCGGCCGCAAGGCAACCCCATGGCCAAGAAAAAGGCAACTCCGCGCCGGCTCAGCCATTCAACTTAAATCGCAATCTTGGAGGATGATGATGAAAGTTGCTCATGACGCGCTCGTGATGGTGGTCGATGGCAGCAAGATGCTGCTGTTCCGTAATGCTGGCGACGAGGAGTTTCTCAACCTTCAGGTCGAAGAAGCGGTGGAGCAGAAATCCGAGCAGGATCAGGATCTTTCGACCGATCGGCCCGGGCGCAGCTTCGCTTCGGCACCCAACAGCCAGGATCGCAGCGCGATGGAAGAAACCGACTTCAAGCAGCAGGCGGAAGATCGGTTCGCAGCGGATGCGGTCGCGCTGCTCAACAAGCGCGCCATGGAGGGCTCGTTCGACCACCTCGTCATCGTCGCGGCACCGATCACCCTGGGCGAGATGCGCCGCCATTATCACAAGACGCTCAAGGATCGGCTCGCCGGCGAGATCGGCAAGACGCTCACCAGCCATCCGGTCGACGAGATCGAACAGATCCTCATGAAGAGCTGATCTCGCCTCTGGCGTTCCCTCTTCGTTCTGCTAAGAGGGCGCATGGCGAAAGTGAAACGTCGATATGTCTGCCAGGCCTGCGGGGCGGTGGCGTCCCGCTGGCAAGGGCAGTGCGATGACTGCGGAGAATGGAACAGCCTGATCGAGGAAGCGCCGCCCACCGCGTTCTCGGCCAAGCACGATCTGCAGGCCGGCGGACAGGCGATCAATCTGATTGGGCTCGATGCGGATATCGCTCTGCCCGAGCGGATGACCACTGGCCTGCCGGAATTCGACCGCGCAGTCGGCGGCGGGCTGGTGGCGGGGTCCGCAAGTCTGATCGGCGGCGATCCGGGCATCGGCAAGTCCACCCTGCTGCTTCAAGCTGCGGCGCGGATGGCCAAGGCCGGGCGGCATGTCGTTTATGTGAGTGGCGAGGAAGCTGCCGATCAGGTCAGGCTGCGCGCCCGGCGGCTGGGGCTGGGCGATGCGCCGGTGCATCTCGCCAGCGCCACCTCCGTGCGGGATATTCTGACGACATTGGGGCAGCGGGAAGAGCCCGATCTGCTCATCATCGATTCGATCCAGACCATGCACAGCGACCTGATCGAAGGCGCGCCGGGCACGGTCAGTCAGGTGCGGGCGAGCGCTCAGGAGTTGATTCGCTTTGCTAAGCGGGGTGGAACGGCGCTCATTCTGGTTGGCCACGTCACCAAGGATGGCACCATCGCCGGGCCGCGCGTGCTGGAGCATATGGTGGATACCGTGCTCAGCTTTGAGGGCGAGCGCAGCCACCAATATCGTATCCTTCGCGCGATCAAGAACCGCTTTGGCGGCACGGACGAGATCGGCGTGTTCGCAATGGTCGAGGAGGGACTGCAGGAAGTCGGCAATCCCTCGGCGCTGTTTCTGACCGACCGTGAGGAGCGCGTGGCGGGCACGGCAGTCTTCCCCGCGCTTGAAGGTACGCGGCCGGTTCTGGTGGAAGTGCAGGCGCTGACGGTGCGACTGGCCAGCGGCGCGACCCCGCGCCGGGCCGTGGTCGGCTGGGACAGCGGCCGGCTGGCCATGGTGCTGGCCGTGCTCGAAGCCCGCTGCGGCTTGAGCTTCGCGACTTGCGAGGTCTATCTCAATGTCGCTGGCGGTTACCGCTTGCAGGACCCTGCCGCCGACCTTGCCGTCGCTGCTGCCCTGATCTCGGCGCTTTCCGAAAAACCCGTGCCGCATGATGCGGTGATGCTCGGGGAAATCGCGCTGTCCGGCGAGTTACGTCCGGTCGCCCATAGTGCGCTGCGCCTGCGAGAAGCCGCTAAGCTCGGCTTCGGGCGTGCCTTGTTGCCGGCATCCAGCGCGGCGCAAGCCAGCGGCATTTCGACGACCGGATTCCGCCGGCTCGGCGATCTTGTTGACCATCTGCTTGGGCGGGACTAGCCAGCCGGCATGACCGTGCTGGATTTTGCCGTTCTTCTGCTCATCGGTGGCTTGGCCGTGCGGGGCTTCCTGCGCGGTTTCGTGACCGAATCGCTATCGCTTGCGGCGCTGATCGGCGCCATCGTCGCGGTGCGTCTGTTCCACGCGCCATTCACGGCTCTGCTCGATACCATTGTGGGGGCGGAGTATGTCGCGGCGCTGCTGGCATTCGTCGCGGTGTTCGGCGTCGTCTTCATGCTGGGCACGCTGCTGGCGCGCTGGATCGGCGACAAGACCAAGACCTCGCTGCTCGGCCTGTTCGACCGGACGCTGGGCCTTGGCTTCGGCGCCATCAAGGGCCTGCTGGTGGCGACCATCGCCTTCGTGCTGTTCACGATCGGTTATGATGCCATCTACGGCGTGCAGACCAATCGGCCGGACTGGATGCGACTGTCCCGTTCCTATCCGCTCCTGAGCGCGAGCGGCGCGGCGATGAGTGGTTGGATGGCGGAGAACAGCCGGCGCGGCGGCCTGCTCGGCATTCTTGAGGATGATGGCGCTGAGAGTAGCAACGCGAGTGGCGAGGACAGCAATGCCGCGCAGTGAAGGCACCGGCGCATGAGCAGCGCGCTCTACAGCATGGATGTGCTGCGTCGCGCTGCCGGCATTTCGGCCTATCCGCCGCTCGATCAGGCTGATTTCGTTGAAGAGCGGCGCTCGCCGACCTGCGGCAGTCGTGTCTCGGTCAGCTTGCGGGTGGATGAGGCCGGCCGCGTCACCGCCTTCGGGGTCGATGCCAAGGCTTGCGCGCTGGGACAGGCGGCCTCTGCGATTCTCGCCGCGCAAGCTATCGGCGCTGATCGCGCAACCATCGAGTCGGTGAGCGAGGCATGGCGGGGCTATCTGGCCGGGGAGCAGGATGCCCTGCCGGACTGGCCGGATCTCGCCTTGCTCGCAGCCGGTCGCGATTATCCCGCCCGGCACCCGTCGATGCGACTGGCGTTCGAGGCCACGGCCGCCGCCCTCGCCCGCGCAAATGGGGACGCGCAAAAGGAGACGTCGTCATGATCGGCATACTGGCCGCGCTGAGCGCCGCCTTGTCCATTGGTGCGTCGGCATTCGGCGCTCATGCGGCCAGCAGCCCGCAGGCCGCGGAGTGGTTGCGGACCGGTGGCGTCTATCAGCTTGTCCATGCCGTGGCGGTGCTTGCGTTGCTGCGCCTGCCGGTCAGCAATGGTCCTTCATGGACATTGCTGACCGGCAGCGCGCTGTTCGCCGCCACGCTCTACGCCATGGCGCTGGGTGCCCCCCGCTGGCTGGGCGCGGTCACACCGATTGGCGGCGTGGTGATGATCCTGGGATGGCTCTGGTTGGCCTGGCAACTCGCGCGCGCTGACTGAGGCGATCTGCCTGTTTCAGGCGCCGTCGAGATAGGCGGCAACGTCCGCCAGATCGACATCCTTGGCGAGATAGGTCTTGCCGATGCCACGGGCCAGCAGGAAGGGCAGGGTGCCGCTGCTCATCTTCTTGTCATGCAGCATATGCTCGACGAGCCGCGCGCCGGACGCGGACACGCCCGCATCCGCCAGCGACGCCGGCAGGCCGACGGCGCGCAGATGCGCAACGACCCGCTCTGCATCCTCGGGCGGGCATTCGCCGCGCCGCACGGAGTATCCAAAGGCTAGGGCCATGCCCGCCGCGACGCCCTCGCCATGCAGCAGTCGATCCGAAAAGCCGGTTTCCGCCTCCAGCGCATGGCCGAACGTGTGGCCAAGGTTGAGGAGCGCCCGGCGGCCGCTGGTCTCGCGCTCATCCTCGGCGACGATGGCGGCTTTGGCGGCGACGCTGCGGGCAATGGCATGGGCGCGGGCCTCGGGGTCGCCAGCCATCAGCGCCGTGCCGTTCGCCTCGCACCATGCGAAAAACTCGGCATCGTCGATCAGGCCATATTTCACCACCTCGGCGTAGCCGGCGCGCACTTCGCGCGGGCCGAGCGTGTCGAGCGTATCCGGGTCGATCAGCACCAGTGAGGGCTGATGGAAGGCGCCCAGCAGGTTCTTGCCTGCCCGGCTATTGATCGCGGTCTTGCCGCCGACCGAACTATCCACCTGGGAGAGCAAAGTGGTCGGGATCTGCACGAAGTTGCAGCCCCGCTTGACGATGGATGCCGCGAAACCGACCAGATCGCCGATCACTCCGCCGCCCAGTGCAATCACATGGTCCCGCCGTTCTATGCCATGGGCGATCATCCGGTCGGTCAGGGCTTCGAGATGCTGCCAGCTCTTGGTGGATTCGCCCGCCGGAAGCGTCACCAACTCGGCTGCCAGCCCGGCCCGCTCCAGCGCGGCCGCAAGGCGCGGCCATTGGGCCGTCGCAACATGCGTATCCGTCACGACTAGAAAGGATCGGCTGCTGGCAAAAGGCGCCAGCGCCTCGCCCGCGCGCTCCATCAGGCCTGCTTCGATGCGGACATCATAGCTGCGCTCGCCAAGGGAAACGGGGACGGTGGTCATGGGTTGAGCGCTTTCACGATCTTGTCGATGGTCGCCTCATGCGGCGAGTCCGAGCTTTTGATGTGGATGGGGGCTTGCTGATAAAAGGGCGTGCGCGCCGCAGCGAGGCTCTTGAGCACTTCGCGCGGCTCACGGCCCTTGAGCAGGGGGCGGCCATCGCGCCGGGAAACACGGTCAACGAGAATGTCGATATCGGCATCCAGCCAGACGGCCGTGGCGTGCGCGAGGATCAGCGCCCGCGTCTCGTCATTGACGAAAGCGCCGCCACCGGTGGCGACAACCTTGGGCACGCCGTCGATCAGCCGAGCGATCACG
The DNA here is from genome assembly GCF_025961735.1 of Sphingobium sp. B11D3B. NCBI lineage: Bacteria > Pseudomonadati > Pseudomonadota > Alphaproteobacteria > Sphingomonadales > Sphingobiaceae > Sphingobium > Sphingobium sp. B11D3B. The sequence goes on from NZ_JAOQOF010000001.1 coordinate 1,041,010, forward strand.
CGCCGTTCGCCATCGCGAAAGGCCGGCTCGCCATAGGTGTCGAAGATTTCCTGAATGGTCATCCCGGCCGCCCGCTCGATCTCGTCGTCGGCATCGACAAAGGGCAGGTTGAGCCGGGCTGCGAGGCGGCGGCCGATGGTGGACTTTCCCACGCCCATCAGACCCACCAGGACGATGGATGGTCCTGCGGATGACCCTGCGATGGCCTCTTCGCGATATTTATCGTTTCGCCCCATGATCTGCGCGGCTATACAGCCGCCAACGTCTGAGGCAACGGCGTTCGAACGCCATCAGGCATATGTCACTGCAACGGTAAGGCCCGATCCCCCATCATGAAACTCAGCCGCCGCGACCCTTATCAACAGTCCTATCGCTCGCGCCGTCCGCGCAATCCGCTGTCGCTGATCGGCGTCATTCTGTTGGTCGTCATCGTGCTGCTCCTCGTGCTGTCTTGGTGGAACGGCGCTGAACGACCCGTCACCGAGATCGAGCTGCCGGTTTCCGCCGAGCAACTTGCCGGTTAGGGCAGGGCAGTGCGAGGCAGACAGATTGGCTTGCTGGCGGGGTTGAGCGCGCTGGCGCTCAGCATCCCAGTGCTGGCACAGAGCGGTCCTGAATCACTGCTGCCGCCCGGATTTGGCGATGCCGCACCGACGCCCACGCCGCTGTTGCCGCCCGGCGCCGTGACCGACCGTGCCGCCAATGCCATGGCAGCCGACGAGGCGGTGAACGAGACGGCTGCCGACGAAATCGCCGAGAAATACGATTTGCCGCCGTCCGCACGCCGGTCTCTGGACCGGATCGGCCCGCTCAAGGTGGCGCAGGGCGGCCTGGGCGAAAGCGCCTTCGGGCAACGCAATGGGCAGGCCCTTGCCGGCGTAATGCGCACGATGCGCGCGCCGGTCATGTCCCGCTGGGCAAGCATTTTGATGCGCCGCGCGCTGCTCTCCCAGCTCACCACGCCGTCGGATATCAACGGCGCGGACTGGGCCGCCGAGCGCGCATGGCTGCTGCTGCGCATGGGCGAGGCGGATAATGCGCGCCTGCTGATTCAGCAGGTCGATGCCGATCAGTATAGCCGCCGGCTCTATTCCGTGGCGATGCAGGTGCAACTTGCTACCGCTGATCCCGCCGGCTTCTGCCCGCTGCTGCCACGCGCGCGGGATATGAGCGACGAGCCGGGCTGGTTCATGGCGCAGGCCATCTGCGCGTCGTTCTCGGCAGATCAGGGCACGGCGAGCGCGTTGCTCAGCCAGGCGCAGCGGCGCGGCATCGCCCGGGGCATCGATTACCGGCTTGCCGAAAAGGTGGTCGGCGCCGGGCCGAACAGCCGCCGCTCGGTGAAGATCGAGTGGGATGGCGTGAGCCAGCTTACGACATGGCGCTATGGTCTGGCCACGGCAACCAATGTCGCCATTCCGCCAGCGCTGTTCCAGACAGCCGGGCCGCAGGTGCTCGCCTGGCAGGCTCGCGCGGCCAATCTGTCGCCGATGGATCGTTTGGCCGGCGTAGGAGTCGCCTCACAGCTGGGCGTTTTCTCAGGCGCCGCAACATTGGGCTTCTTCGCTGCCTTGGCAGAGGACGAGTCCGCCGAGGCTACCGCGAATGATCGCGTCGACTGGTTGCGGACGGCCTATGGCTCGGGCGATACTGGCACGCGAATTTCCGCGATGCGCGATTTCTGGCAGGCCCAGCCGTCAGGTGGCTGGAGTGCCGGGCCGGGTGGCGTTTACTATGGCGCGTTGCCCGCTGTCGCGCGCGCGGCGGCGGCGCTGCCGGTCTACGCGGAAGCGGGCGAGGATACGCCCTGGCTGATCGCCGCCATGCTCACAGGCGGCTATGATCGGAGTGCCGCGCGCTGGCGCAGCGTGATCGAGGGGCTGGACGGTGACGCACAGCAGCGCAGCTGGGCCCTGTTGGCGACTGGCCTGCCCGATGCGGCGGTGGATCTGTCCGCAAATCGTATCGCCGCATTTGTCGACGCCGATGAGGCAGAAGACAAGTTGCGTGGTCATAGTCTCGTCGCCGTGCTGGGCGGGCTCAATCGTCTGCCCGCTGGCGAGCGGGCGCAGCTCTTGCAGGATGCCGGGGTCAACCTGTCCTCGCGGCGTCCATGGGTCCGGGCGATCGTTGCGGCGGCGGCACGTCGGGAACAGGGCACGGTAGCGCTGCTGGCGGGCGTCGGGATGCAGAGCCTCAACTGGCGCAACATGACGCCCGAGCAGCTCTATTACATCGTATCGAGCCTGAACGCTGTCGGTCTTGAGGCTTATGCGCGGATGATCGGCGCCGAGGCGATGGCCCGGCTCTGATGGCCGGTGCGGACGAGCGCGAGTCGGTCGTCGGTTCGCGCGATGCCACGCTGATCAGCCGCTATCTCACCATGATGGCGGCCGAGCGCGGCGCCTCGCGCAACACATTGCTCGCCTATCGAACCGATCTCGAAGACGCCGCGGTGCGCTGCCAGGGGTTGGCACATGCGGACGCTACCCGGCTCACCTCGCTGGCTGCATCATGGCGAGATCTCGCGACATCGACGGTCGCGCGCAAACTTTCGGCGCTACGAGGTTTCTTCGCTTTTCTGGAGGCAGAGGCGGTCCGGGCTGACAATCCCGCCGCGAGTCTGGCAAGGCCCAGCCTGCAGCGTCCGCTCCCCAAAATACTGTCTCATCAGGATGTCGATGCGATTTTTGCGGTCATCGCCGAACGGATTGCGCGCGTGCCGGTCAATCCGCTCGACCTACGGCTCGCGGCGCTGATCGAGTTGCTCTACGGTTCCGGGCTGCGTGCGACCGAAGTGGTTTCGTTGCCGGCCAAGGCCATGGCGACCGATCGCCCCTTTCTCATCCTGCGGGGTAAGGGCGGGCGCGAGCGGCTCGTGCCGATCTCCGACCGGGCGCGCGCGGCCGTGGCCGCTTGGCGGGCGCATGTGCCGGAGGACAGTGCCTGGCTCTTCCCATCAGGCAAATCCTATTTGAGCCGCGTGCGCCTCTTCCAGCTGGTGCGCGCTTTGGCCGCCGAGGCTGGTATCGATCCGGCGCGGGTTAGCCCGCATGTTCTGCGTCATGCCTTCGCGACCCATCTGCTGGAAGGGGGTGCAGACCTGCGCGCATTGCAGGCGATGCTGGGCCATGCCGACATCGCCACGACGCAGATTTACACCCATGTCGACGCCGCGCGACTGGTCGCCCTCGTTAACGCACGCCATCCGCTCGTTGACCTCAAGCGACGCGGCGTATAGCGCGCGAGCATGATCAGTTATCTCGACTTTGAGAAGCCGGTAGCGGCACTCCAGGCCCGGATCGACGAATTGCGCGAGACGGCGGACAATGATTCCATCGATATCGATGCGGAGGTCGAAAAGCTGCAGCAGCGCTCGACGGCGATGCTCGGGGATCTCTACGCGCGGTTGACGCCCTGGCAGAAGACGCAGGTCGCGCGCCATGCCCAGCGGCCGCACTTCCGCGATTTCGTCGAGGGCATGTGCAGCGACTTCATGCCGCTCGCTGGCGACCGCGCCTTTGCCGACGATCAGGCCATTCAGGGCGGCTTTGCGACCATCGAGGGCCGCAAGGTGATGCTGATCGGCCATGAGAAGGGCAATGATACCGCCAGCCGGGTGAAGCATAATTTCGGCATGGGCATGCCGGATGGCTATCGCAAGGCGATCCGGCTGATGCAGCTGGCCGATCGGTTCGGCCTGCCCGTGGTAACGCTGGTCGACACCTCAGGCGCCTTTCCCGGTGTGCAGGCCGAAGAACGCGGTCAGGCCGAGGCAATCGCGCGTGCGACCGAGGCCTGCCTCACGCTCGGCGTGCCGCTGGTGGCGGCCGTGGTCGGCGAGGGCGGATCGGGCGGCGCCGTGGCGCTGGCGTCTGCTAATCGCGTGCTGATGTTCGAACATGCGATCTATTCTGTGATCTCGCCTGAGGGTTGTGCCTCCATCCTCTGGCGGACTGCCGACAAGGCGGCGGACGCGGCGCAGGCGATGCAGGTCACCGCGCAGCAGCTCGCCAGCCTGGGGGTGATCGACCGGATCGTTCCGGAGCCGGTGGGCGGTGCTCATCGTGCGCCCGACTCGGCCATCGGGAGCCTCAAGGGCGCAATTCTGGAAGAGCTTGGTGCCCTCGCCAGCCAAGATTCGAATGTGCTGCGCACGCAGCGAGCACAGAAGTTTCTGGCCATGGGCGCCTGACAACGGGAACAGCCCAAGGCGATTTGCATTCCCTCAACGTCTGTCTATTTTCGGTTCGTCGCAAAATAGACCTGAATGAGAAGGGGAGGCCATGGGCCGCAAATATCTGATGCTGTGGTTGAGCGGCGCCCTCGTGGCAGGCTGCGCAACCACGCAATCGAGCGAGGCACAGCAGGGCGGTATCCGCACGGCGACCTCGATGAGCCAGTCCGAGCGCCAGCAGGGCGCCAAGGCGCATCCGGAGCTTCTGGCGGAATTCGGCGGGGTCTATAACGGTCCGCAGGCCACCTATGTGACCAGCGTCGGCAAACGCATCGCAGTCCAGTCGAGCCTGTCGAACCAGCAGAATGATTTTACGATCAGCCTGCTCAATTCATCGGTGAATAACGCGTTCGCGATCCCCGGCGGCTATGTCTATGTAACTCGCCAGTTGCTGGCACTCATGAATGACGAAGCCGAGCTGGCGGGCGTCCTTGGTCACGAAGTCGGCCACGTCGCAGCCCAGCACGGCCAGCGCCGCCAGAGCGCAGCCACGCGCAATTCGATCCTCGGCGTGCTGGGTCAGGTGCTGGTTGGCGCTGTTGCGGGCGATTCTGGGCTGGGCCAGCTCCTGCAACGCGGCATCGGCACGGGCACGCAATTGCTGACCCTCAAATTCTCCCGCTCGCAGGAATATGAAGCGGACGATCTGGGAATCCGATATCTCGCGAGCGCGGGCTACGACCCCAAGGCGCTGTCCTCCATGCTCGCCTCGCTGGCCGCGCAGAACACGCTCGATGGGCAGGTGCGCGGTCAGGGCACGGCGGTGCCCGAATGGGCCAGCACACACCCCGATCCCGCCTCCCGCGTTCGCCGCGCGCTCACCAATGCGCAGGCGACCCGCTCCACCAACACGCTGCGCAACCGCGACGTATTCCTCAATCAGCTGGGCGGCATGATCTACGGCGACGATCCCAAGGATGGGATTGTGCAGGGCAATCAGTTCCTGCATCCGGTGATGAAGCTCAAGTTCACGGCGCCGCAGGGCTTCTCGATCCAGAACGGCGCCAGCGCCGTGGCCGTAGTCGGCCAATCCGGTCAGGCGCAATTCTCGATGGCGCAGTTCAATGGCGATCTCGACGGCTACGTCCAGTCGGTCTTCAATCAGCTGGCAGGGCAGGGACAGGCGCCGGACATCCGCGTCCAGCGCACCACCATCAACGGCCTGCCGGTCGCGTCGGGCTCGGCCAGCATGGCCAACAGCCAGGGGACACGGCTCGACGTGACGGTGGTTGCCTATCAGTTCGGACCGTCCACGGCCTATCACTTCATTACGGTCACGCCGGCGGGGCGGGGACTGGGATCGCTCTCCACGCTGATCAACTCCGTGACGCGCATGACGGACAAGGAGGCGGCGGCGATCAAGCCGCGTCGCTTGCAACTGGTGACGGTGCGCCAGGGCGATACCGTCCAGACACTCGCCGGCCGCATGGCGTTCGACGATTACAAGGTCGAGCGGTTCCTGGTGCTGAACGGATTGTCGTCTAACACCGCCTTGTCCACCGGCAGTCGGGTCAAGATTGTGACCTACTAAGCGCCGGGCTTGATAATAAAAAACGGGTGGCAACCGCGAGGTCGCCACCCGTTCCTATGAGGGAGTCGTCGAAACTGCCTCAGGGATTGGATGGGGCGGGGGCCGGAGTCTGCGCTCCACTCGCACCGGACGTATCCAGTTTATCAGATACACCATTAAACGTGTTGCCGAGGCTTCCGCCAATGGCGCTCATGCCGGCGATGGCGGCGACGGCGATCAGGGCTGCGATCAGGCCATATTCGATGGCGGTCGCGCCCTTGTCGTTCTTGAACAACTTGCGAAGGGTCTTCATAGGATGTCTCCTCAATTCCTTGGTATCAATCACACCCGGCCACTGAATGGGGTCAGCAAGCAGGCTACCGATACGGCGGATTGATTTCCAAATTCCTAACCTAGGGCCCAGTTGTAAAAAAATGGTGGTTAATGGCTGGTCACTTCGTTCGATACTTCATTCCAGGTGCGGGTCGTCGCTGAACCAAGGTGCGATACGCCTGTGACGAGCGCCAGCACGATCAGGGAGAGGATCAACCCATATTCGACGGCAGTGGCGCCTTTTTGGGATGCGAAAAGGCTGTGGATGAAGGCCCGCACGAGGGTTTTCCTGAAAGCAGATGTCGGTCCAACGCGGTGTAAAGCGCAAGCCGTTAACAATTTGTAGGATGATCGCCCGAGCATGACCGGAATGAACCGAAGCAAACCGCCACTGGTCGTCGTCGCCGCGGCGCTGGTGGATGCGCAAGGCCGGGTGTTCGTGCAGCAGCGTCCGCACGACAAGGCCATGGGCGGCTTGTGGGAGTTTCCCGGCGGCAAGGTCGAGCCCGATGAAACCCCCGAAGCAGCGCTGATCCGCGAGCTGCGCGAAGAACTCACGATCGAGACCCAAACCGCCTGCCTCGCGCCGGCGAGCTTCGCGACCGGCATGATCGGGGAGCGTCCGCTGCTGCTTCTGCTGTACGTCTGCCGCAAATGGCAGGGCGTCGTTCAGCCGACAGAAGCGCCGGACAGCCGCTGGCTCCACACCCACCAGTTGTTCGCGCTCGACATGCCCCCCGCGGACGCCCCGCTCGTAGCGATACTGGACGCGCTGCTCTAGCGCCTAAGTCTCGGTGGCGCGGGAGGGGCGCAAAGCCTCCGCCAGCGACACCGTGGCGCTGCCACGCCTTGCAGGGCGAGGCTGGTCGGGATCGGGCGCCCATCCGCTGCCATGCAGGACTACGAAGCGTTCCCGCGTCCGCCCATCCGGGTCAGCGGCCTGCGCGAAGTGCGCCGCTGCCAGCGACAGCCCTGCGCGCGTCAGCGGCGGCGGCGGCGAGGCGAGGCACTGCGCCGCGCCCATGCCGCGCAGATCTGCCATCAGGCTGAAGATCGAGCCATAGCGCACGTCCAGACTGTCGCTATCCGCCACCGGCATGGTGAAGCCGGCACGGGCGAGCAGATCACCGAGCGCGCGGACGTCGATCTGCGGATGGATGCGCTGGGCAGGCCGCTCCCCGTCAGCCGCCAGCAGCGCCGCCTTGAGCCGCGCCAGCGATCCCGCGCCGATCATCGTCAGGAGGAGCAAACCATCGGGCCGCAACGCGCGGTGCAGCGCAATCAGCGCGCCCGGCAGGTCGTTGATCGTATCGAGCGTGCCGCAGCACAGGATGAGGTCGAAGCGTTCCGGCGGGTAGGGGAGGGCATCCTCCCGAATAATGTCGCCACCGCAGGCCTGCGCGAACCGCGCGCCCGGATCGGCCGCCGTTACCGAGCAACCCCGCGCAGCGAGGGCATCGACCAGGCGGCGGTCCGGGCAGCCGATGATGAGTGCGGACTCGAAGGCACGCGTCACGTCATCCAGTCGTTCCAGCATGGCGTCGGCCATCGCGGCGTAAAGAAAGTCATGCGCTGCGAAATTCCCGGCAGCGCGGTCGCGGCGCTGGGCCCGCAAAGCCTCGTTGAAGATCACCGGGACAGTCATGGCCGGGCTTGTGCCGACTCCCGCTGCGTGGAACAAGCCGCTTATGGCCGTTCGGACGATTTTGCAGGCTGCACTCGCACCCCTGCTCGATTATGCGCTGCCGCCGCGATGCCCCGGCTGCGGTGTCGTGGTCGGCGCGGTGGGGACGTTCTGCGCGGACTGTTGGCTGTCCATCGATTTTATCGGCGAGCCGATCTGCGCGACATGCGGGGTCGACCTGCCGGGTCCGGTCGGCGGGGACATGACGTGCGGGGCCTGCCTCTCCGTGCCACCGCCCTATGAACGCGCGCGCGCCGTCATGACCTATGGCGAGATTGCACGAACCGTGGCCCATCGCCTGAAATACGGGCGGCGGCTCAGCCTCGGGCGGGTCATGGCGGAGCATATGACGCGACTGGTCGCGCAAGACGAAGCCGCAGGATCAGCCGATCCACCCCTCTTCCTGCCCGTCCCGCTGCATCGCTGGCGACTCTGGTCACGCGGATTCAATCAGTCCGCGCTGATTGCCCGCCATATCGCCCGCCGGACCGGCGGCGTGCTGGAGCCGGAGCTTTTGCACCGCGTGAAGGCCACGCCGCCGCTCCATTTGCTGAGCCGGCGGGAGCGACAAAAGATCGTGAAAGGCGCCTTCGCGCTCGCCCCCGGAGCGGCGGCGCGTTTGGCGGGCCGCCATGTGATCCTGATCGACGATATCTGGACGACCGGGGCCACCGCGAGCGCCTGCGCGCGCGTGCTGCGGTCTGCGGGCGCGCGGCGGATCGAGGTGCTGTGCTGGACGCGGGTGGGCATGGGCGAACATTGACATTCGTTTCCATGCGCACGACATCCGGTCTTGAGACTTATCACAAGGGAAACAGCCACGCATGGCGCATGTCGAAATCTACACGCGAGCCTTTTGCGGATATTGCGCGCGGGCAACGGCGCTGCTGCGGGAGAAAGGCGTCGACTTCGAGGAATATGATCTGACCATGGGCGGCGAGAAGCGCGCCGAGATGATCGAGCGCGCCAATGGCCGCGCCACTTTTCCGCAAATCTTCATCGACGGCCAGCATATTGGCGGCAGCGATGATCTGATGGCGCTCGAACGGAGCGGCAAGCTCGACTCGTTGCTGAACGCCTGACCCAGGCTATCGCCGTGCGCGTTGCCATTTTGCAGATGAATGCCGGCATCGATCCGGTCCGCAATCGGGAGACGCTGGTCACGGCGGTGCAGGACGCTGCGGCTGATGGCGCTGCGATGCTTTTCACACCTGAAATGAGTGGCCTGCTTGATCAGGATCGCGCCCGATCAGAAGCCGCGCTGGCGACTGAGGATGAGGATGAGACGCTCCGCGCCGTCCGTGAGGCCGCGCAGGCTTCGGGCTTGTGGGTGCATCTCGGATCGCTGGCTCTGCGCGATCCGGAAACCGGCAAACGTTTCAACCGCGGCTTTGTCATCGACGCCGCCGGCGAGATCCGCGCGCGCTATGACAAGATCCACCTGTTCGACGTTGATCTGCCGAGCGGCGAGCGCTGGCGCGAGTCCAGCGTGTACCAGAGCGGCCACGAGGCGGTTCTGGTGCAAACGCCGTGGGGCGGGATCGGCCTCACGATCTGTTACGACCTGCGCTTTCCTGACCTTTTCCGTGCGCTGAGCAATGCCGGGGCGGACATCATCTCCGTGCCCGCCGCCTTCACCGTGCCGACGGGCGAGGCGCACTGGCATGTGCTGCTGCGTGCCCGCGCCATAGAATCCGCCGCCTTCGTCATTGCGAGCGCCCAATGCGGGCTGCATGAGGATGGTCGGCGGACCTACGGGCACAGTCTGGTCATCGACCCTTGGGGCACAGTACTGCTCGATGCGGGGGAGGCGTCGGGGCTGTATTTCGCGGACCTTGACCTTGATCGCATTGCCGAGGTCCGCTCGAAAATCCCGGTACTGGCTCATAGAAAGTCTATTCAGGACGTTGTTTTGTCGTGATTTCCTTCGATCTCAAATGCGGCCACCATCATGTCTTCGAAGTGTGGTTCCGGTCATCCGCAGACTACGAAACCCAGCGGGGAGGGGGGCTGTTGCTGTGTCCCACCTGCGGGGATGACAGGATCGAGAAAGCGGTGATGGCTCCCGCCGTGGCGGCCAAGGGTAACCAGAGAACATCGAGTCGCACCGATCTCGCCATGCCGGGGGGCGCGGGTGCCATTCCAGTTATGTCCAAGGCGGATGCCGAGCGGATCGGTGCGTTGATGACAGAGCTGGCTCAAGCTCAATCAGAAATGATCGGGCAATCTGAATGGGTTGGCGAACGTTTTGCGGACAAGGCCCGCGCGATGCATTATGGCGAAACGGAGAGCCGCTTGATCCATGGGACGGCCAACGTCAGGGAAACCCGCGAGATGCTGGAAGAGGGGCTGCCCGTCGCTCCATTGCTAATCCCGATCGCCCCGCCCGATCAGGTCAACTGATTGCCGCTGGAGGGTGGTGCGCCCGACAGGATTCGAACCTGTGGCCCCCAGATTAGGAATCTGATGCTCTATCCTGCTGAGCTACGGGCGCCCACTGCCCGAGTATGACCGCGAAGCGCGCCCGTCAATGCGGGAAGCTGTCAGGACCGCGCATGAGCGCCCAACGAAGGCGGCCCTCGCAAAACCGTTATGCTCTGCGATTAACCATTTCAAACCCAATATCCATCTATAAGAGGAAGCTCCCTCAGATCCCCGAATGCGGAACAGAATGACGGATATCCGGACAATCCAGCGCTCCAATGGCCAAACGTGGCGCAAAGTCAGGCTGCTGAACATCTGGCTCGATGACCTGTCAGTCGAAGAAATTGTCGCCAATCTGAATGACGATGTTCTCTTCACCGCCAATGTCGATCACCTGTATCAACTCCAGCGCAATGCCGCCTTCCGCGAAGCCTATTCGGCCGCGACCGTCATCTCTTGCGACAGCAAATATGTAAAGGCTGGCGTGGTCTTCACTGGTCGAGGCCCGATGAAGAAAGCATGCGGCTCGGACATCGTGCCGGCATACTGGCGCTACCATGCCGACAATCCCGAGGTCACGATGTTCCTGCTCGGCGCGAAGCCGGGCGTCGCTCAGGCGGCCCAGGAGCGGATCAATCGCTTGGCCGGGCGCCAAATCGTCGTGGGCGCGCATGGTCCGTCCATGAATTTCGTCGACGACCCAGCCGAGTGCGACGCAGCGATCGACATGATCAACCGCTCAGGCGCGACATGCCTGGTGGTGGGTTTGGGGGCCCCGAAGCAGGAAATCTGGATCAGTCGCCACAAACACCGCATGCCAGGCGTCAAGCTTTTCATGGGCGTAGGCGCCACAATTGACTACGAAGCGCAAGTCGTGAAGCGCGCGCCGGTATGGATGCGCAAGCTCGGTCTCGAATGGTTTCACCGCGTCGTATCCGACCCACGACGCTACGCCATGCGCTATGCCCGCAATCTGGAATTTTTCTGGCTGATCACGAAGGACAGGTTAGGGCGATATAACGGGCCGGGTATCGGTGGTCGTGATGATCAACCCACTGCTGGCTGACGGCATAGATTTAACATAATATATATTATCGAACTTGCGCCAGGGCGGTGGGGTTCGCTTCACGAGTTGGTACGCTCTGCCCCCACGCGCGCCGGGACGATCTGAACCGATCCGTTCCATTCCGTCATGCCCGCGTGTCGGGCGTCCGCTCGCTCCAAGCGGTTTCGGACAAGTGCGGTAACGTGCAGGACGAAATTCTGTCATCCTGCACGCCTGCCAAAATTATCAGGATCCGCCCTGACAGGATATGTTCAGTCCCTTCATGCTCCCGTCGAACAGGCTGCCGACCTCGGCTTTGGATATCGGAAACTCTTCCAGCGGGTCGTTCGCGAGGTCGTAATAAGCGCAGGAGGGATTGCCCGTTTCTGACTTGATATACAGCAGCTTATAGCGCTTGTTGCGGATGGCGACCTGCCGCTCCCTGTCTTTCAGAGGGATTACGGTTTCGGATATGATGAAGTCTTTCTCCTCGTCACGGACGCTGTCCTTTCCGTCGAAGAGGACAGGCGCGAGAGACACCGAGTCCAGCGGAATCATGTCCCCGGCGCGATTGGGAACCTGCTGCGGTTTGGCCACATGCGCCAGATCGAGGACGGTCGAGTAGATATCGACGACGTGAGTCAGCGCATCGCTATAGCCCGGCGTGATGTCCGGCCCCAGCATCACCAGCGGAACGCGCATGCCACTTTCATAACCGGTGCCCTTGGCCCTGCCCTTGGCCGTCAGGTACATATTGTCGATGAAATCGACCGCCGGGCGGCCATACATGGGCGTGCCGTTATCGCCCAGAATGATCACATAGGTTTCCGGGCTGAGCTTCTTGAGCTCCTTGAGGAATATCCCGAGGACCGTATCGGTCGAATTGACCCAGGACCGGTTCAGGGCCGGCGGGGAGCAGTTGCCGAGCTCGGTGGTGCCGAACTTTCCGCCACACGCCTCAATCTCGGCGCGAGACTTGGCATCGAGCGTATCTGCGTTCGGCACGAAGGATGGCTGCGGTCCTGCCGTGATATGGACCATGTTGAAGGCGAGCCAGGCGAACCACGGCTTGTCGGGCGCTTCAGCCTGGTTGCGCTTGATCCAGTTGAGCGTGTCGGCGGCCCGCACGACCGGCTCGAAACTGGTCGGCGCGATGCCTGGCAGTGAGCGGACCGGCGCCGGCTCGGTTCGCCATTCCGAGTCAGGGCTGGCAGAATCCTGCACTTGATAATCATGATGCCAGTAGTCGGTGATCGCCCCGTTTAGATTGCCTTCGAACAGCGCGAAACCGGCTTCCTTGGGCTTCAGGCCGGGATATTGGTTAAGGCCAGCCATGTGCCATTTGCCGAACACCGCGGATGTGTAGCCGGCGGCCTGCAGATCCTCCACGAAGGAATGCTGCGTTTGCGACAGCCAGTCCTCATAATCCCGCAGGCCCGTGTTGTGGGCATAGAGGCCCGTGAGCATGGATGCGCGGGTCGGTGAGCAGAAGGGCTGCGCCCAGGCGTTGGTGAAAGTGCGCCCCTCCCCCGCCAGACGATCGAGAACCGGCGTGGAGGCCGGACGCCCCTTGATCGCGCGGTAATTGGGATGATTGAGCCCGGACGGTCCGTACTGCGCCACGAGACGATCGATCATTCCAGGATACATGTCGGACACCGCGTCAACGCCCACATCGTCCAGGATGACGAGGACGATGTTCGGTCGGGCCTTGGGCGCATCTTCGGTTCGCGCGACGCCGGGTTGTGCCCACAGCATCAGCGAGAGGCCCAGCGCGCTTGTGGTGGCCTTGAAAGCGGCTGCCGAGACTTTGACGAATGTTTTCATGCGCTTGTTATCCTAGATTCGGCCAGGATAAGGGAGGCGGCAGCTGGCCGCGCGCCCCCTCCCTCTCAGTTCACTTGGCTGATTTCTCGAAGGTGACGCGGTCGATCGCGAGTTCGGACATGACCGGCTCGGCCATGTTCTCCAGCAGGGTGCGGACATTGTACCGGCCAATCACACCGCTGCCCCGCAGCGGATAATAAACTGCGACGTCCTGCGACTGCACCACCTTGCCATCTACGATCATGGCGATCGTCGCGGCGCGGGGGCCGACCTTGGGCGCGGCCGTGACCGAGATGCTGACATCATGCCGCCCAACGGAGACTGGCTCGCCCTCCAGCCGCACGCGTTCGGCTTCCCGCCCGCTCGGGTTGTAGAGATAGGTGGGGCGACCATCCTGCATGATCAGCCCCCCGCCCCCGGCCTCATCGCCGATGATCACGATTGGCCCTTTCGCATTCGTGCTCGCGGTGGTGATCGCGGCGCGCATGGTCCAGTCCATGGCGAGGGCCGGGAACGTCCCCTGCGGATAACGGGTTGGCCCAGGATAATAAGTGAACTGGTTGCGACCATCGACGAGCGAGGGCCGCTTCCCCGCCCCCACACGCCCGATCAGGTCAGCCTGGATCGGATTGACCTGATAGCGCCGTGCTGCCTCCTCAAAATCCTTCTGCAATTCGGCCAGCTTCTGGGGATGCTGAGCGGCCAAATCGCGCGACTGCGAGTAATCCTGCGTGAGGTTGTAGAGCTCCCACTTGAACGTCGACGGGTCCAGCGGGGTGGTAGACCGGTCGAAGGGCGCGCGGGGCGGCGTGGTCGAGGCCAGCCAGCCATCCTTGTAATAGGAGCGATTGCCCAGCATCTCGAAATATTGCGCGCGGCGGGTGGAGGGCGCGGTCGCATTGCCAAAGCTATAGACCATGCTGACGCCGTCGATCGGCTGCTGCTGCACGCCATCAACCTCCGCCGGCGGCACGACGCCGGCTGCCTCATAGATCGTCGGCGCGATATCGATCACATGGTGGAACTGGCTACGGACCTGCCCGGTCGCCTTGATGCGCTGGGGCCAGCTGATGACCAGCCCATCGCGCAAGCCGCCGAGATGCGAGGCGATCTGCTTGCCCCAGGGAAAGGGGGCGTTCTGCGCCCATGCCCAGCCGGCATTGTAGTTCGAGTAGCTATGCGGGGTTCCGTTCTGGTCCGATGTTTCGATCAGTTCCGCTTCGGTGGGCTCAATCCCGATCAGGCTCTGCAACTCCTGCACCGCGCCGCGCCGGCTATCCATGCTGGCGCCATTGTCGCCCTGCAGATAGATGATCATGGTGTTGTCGAGCTGGCCATTGGCCTCGATCTCGCGGATCACCCGGCCCAGCTGGTCATCGAAATAGGCAAGCTGCGCGGCCGCCACCTCCATCTGATGGGCATAGGTCCGCTTGGCCTCCGGACTGAGGCTGTCCCAGGCCGGCACCGCATCGGGCCGGGGCGTCAGAACCGCATTGGCCGGGATCGTGCCTGACTGCTTCTGCCGGTCGAAGATCTGCTGGCGCATGACATCCCAGCCCATGTCGAAACGCCCCTTGAAACGCGCGATCCATTCTGCCGGCGCCTGATGCGGCGAGTGCATGGTGCCGGGGGAGAGATAGACAAAGAAGGGATTGTCGGGCTTCTGGCTCCACTTCACCCGCAACCAGTCCACCAGATGGTTGGTCATGTCCTTGTCGAAAATGTAATCGCCATCCTTGGGGGGCTCGATGGCATTGCGGTTTTCGATCAGCTCGGGACGAAACTGGTCGCTGGCGGCGGCATTGAACCCGTAGAAATAGTCGAAGCCCATCCCGTTGGGCCAGCGATCGAAGGGGCCCATCGGCCCGGTCTCCCAGACCGGTGTATTGTGGTTCTTGCCGAAGAACGCCGTGTCATAGCCATTGTCGCGCAGCACCCGTGCGATGGTCGCCGCGCTTTTGGGCATGACAGAGGTATAGCCCGGCTCATCGATGGCGACATTGGTGATCGAGCCCGAGGCGACGGCATGGGCATTTCGACCGGTGAGGAGAGCCGCGCGGGTGGGCGAGCACATGGCGGTCGTGTGGAACTCATTGTACCGCAGGCCCCGCTTGGCAAGGGCGTCGAATGTGGGCGTCGGGATCAGGCCGCCGAAGGTGCTTGCTGACCCGAAGCCCACATCGTCGGTCATGATCAGCAGCACATTCGGCGCGCCCTTGGGGGCGCTCGGTGCCTTCGGATAATAGCGCCATTCCGGCGCTTGCGTGCGATCTGCGGGCTCTTTCGCCATCGCTGCGCCGGCGTGGGCCAGAACCAGGAGCGAGAGCGCCGTCGATCCTGCGATGCGGGCGATACGGGATTTCATGGGCATGATCGGTCTTTCCTGGTTTACCGGGCGTTCTTGCTGATCGTGACGGATGCGATGTCGCAGGTGCAGCGGCTTGCGACTGGCGCCACGGACGGGGTGTAGGAGAGCGGCGCCGTACCGGTGCGCCCGATATAGGCATCGCCACGGCCGCGGAGGGCCTGGCTTACCGTCGTGGACGCGACCTCGGCGCCGTCGACCCTGAGGCGTACGGTAGTGCCGCCTGCGGGGACGGGTTCGAAATCTACCGCAATCTTGTAACGGCCCGCTGGCAGCGCATCTCGGGGAGAAATCTCCACCGGCGTCCCGGCACTGCTGGGCTTCACGATGAAGGTGGGGCGCCCTGCGTTCAGCACCAGCGCCATGCCGCCAAAATGGTCCCCCTGCACGTAGATCGCCCCGCTGGAGCTTGGGCCCGCAGTCGATACGTCGGCGGTCACGGTCCACCCGGCCGCGATCGTCGGGAAGGCGTAGTTCGTATACCGCGTATCGCCGGGGTAGTAAGTGAAGCTGGTGCGCTGCCCGAGCAAGGACGGCCGGAACTGCGGCGCCATCCGCGTATGAAGATCGGCGTTCAGGGGGTAGACTGCGTATCGACGCGCGGCGGCGTCGAAATCCGCTTTGAGCTCTTCCAGTTTCGCGGGATGTTGGGAGGAGACATCCTCCGTCTGGGACCAGTCGCTCCGGAGGTTGTAGAGCGCCCATTTGAAATCGGCCGGCTGTGTCTTGGCCGCCCCATCCCACGGGGCCCGGCCCGGCAGGGTCGATGCCATCCAGCCATCCTTGTAATAGGCCCGGTTGCCCAGCATCTCGAAATATTGCTCGCGATGCCGCTCTGGCGCCGCCGCATCCTTGAACGTGTAGAGAAAGCTCGTCCCATCGATGGGCTGCTGCTGCACGCCGTTCACGACGTCGGGCGCGGAAACGCCTGCGGCCTCGAAAATGGTCGGCGCGACGTCGATGACATGGGTGAATTGCTGGCGGATCGCCCCGCCCTTCTTGATCCCCGCCGGCCAGCTCACCACCATCCCATCGCGCAGGCCGCCCAGATGCGATGCGACGCGCTTGCCCCACTGGAACGGCGCGTTGGTCGCCCAGGCCCAGCCGGCCGGATAAGTGCCGAAGGATTTTGGGCCACCATAGTCGCCCATCGCGGCAATCAGGTCTTGGTCGGTCGTCGGATTGCCGGCGATCACCCGGAGCAGGTCCGCACTGCCGCGCAGATCTTCCTCGCTCGCGCCGTTGTCGCCCTGGATATAGACGACCATGGTGTTGTCGAGCTGGCCGTTCCGTCGCAGCGTATCGAGCACGCGCCCGATCTGAAAATCGAAGAAAGCGAGCTGCGCGGCCGCTACTTCCATCTGCTTCGCGTACGCGCGCTGAACCTCGGGGCTGACCTGATCCCACGCCGGAATCTGCTCCGGGCGCGGAGAGAGCTGAGCGTTGGCCGGAATGATGCCCTGCCGTTTCTGCCGCTCGAACGTCTGCTGGCGCAGCACGTCCCATCCTTGATCGAACTGGCCCCTGAAGCGCGCGATCCACTCGGGCGGTGCCTGGTGCGGCGCATGCGTCGAGCCAGAGGCGAAATAGGCGAAGAAGGGATGCTCCGGCCGCAGGTTATGCTGCACGTCAATCCAGTGGATCAGCTTGTCGGCAAGATCCCGATCCAGACTGTAATCGGGGTCCTCTGGCGCCCGCACGGTGTTGCGATTCTCGATCAACGCGGGATTGAATTGATCAGCATAGGGCGCGTTGAACCCGTAGAAATAATCGAAGCCCATGCCGTTGGGCCAGTTGTCGAACGGCCCGACCGGCGTGTTTTCCCACACGGGCGTATTGTGATTTTTGCCGACGAAGCTGGTGTCATACCCGTTCAACTTGAGCACTTGGGCGATCGTCGCGGCGCTCTTGGGAATGACGGACGTGTAACCGGGCGCATCGAGGGACACATCGGCAATCGATCCGCTTCCCACCGCATGATGATTGCGCCCGGTCAGGAGTGCGGCGCGGGTCGGGGAGCACATCGCGGTCGTGTGGAAGGCATTGTAGCGCAGTCCGCTCTGCGCCAGGGCATCGAAGGCCGGTGTCGGGACGGGTCCGCCAAAGGTCGAGGCCGCGCCGAAGCCGACATCGTCAGTCATGATCAGCAGCACATTGGGTGCGTTCTTGGGAGCGACCGGCTCCTTGGGATAGGCCTGCCAAGTCTGCACCGGCTCATCGGCCGCGACGGCCGGCACCGGTTGCATGGTCAGGACCGGCAATAAGGCGACAAGGAGAGAGAGGCGGAGCTTGGCAGAGCGGGGTGACATTGGGGCAGTCCTCTTATTCTGGCTCACGCATCCCGCGCGCAGCGAACTCTCACTTTCCGGGCCGGCGCTTCTTCCGGATCGTGATCGTCAGACCCCATTGTGAATGTTCCGCCTGCGATCAGTTGCATCAGAGAAAACCTCACATGCCCTGCCGCCCGGCGCGTGTCCGGGCGGCAGGAACGGATCAGAACGCCCGCCTGACGGTGAGCGACCATTCACGCGGCGCGCCGGGCGTCCCGATGACGAGGCCGATCGGCAGGCGTGTCTTGTTCTGGTAGTAGAACTTGTCGGTGAGGTTGGTCACGGCGAGTGAGACCTTCCAATCCTCATCGGCGGACTGCCAGGTCAGTCTACCATTCAGCATCGTATAGGCCGGCACCAGGGAGGCCGGGTTATTGTCCGAATTGGTGTAGAAGGACGACTGATAGGCGAGATCGAGGCGCGGGGTCAGCGTGCCCGCGTTCCCGACGAGGATCTCATATTGCGCACCAGCGCTGACTTTCCACTCGGTCACGAAAGGCGCGATCGAATTGAGGGTGATGCCGGCAATCGTGGCGCCCGCCGCGCCCAGCTTCGTGAGCTGGAAATCGAGGTAGCTGACACTGCCGTCGAACGACAGGCCACGGAGCGGATTGACGGTCAGTTCCGCCTCGAACCCCTTGAACCGGGCGTCGCCGGCATTGGTGGGGGTCGCGTTTTGCGGTGTCAGGACAACCCCGTTCACAACGGTTGGCGCCGTGTTCGAGAAGATGATGTCCTTGTAATTGTTGATGAAGGCAGACGCATTCAACCGGACAGCGCGATTCAGCAGATCGCTCTTGAAGCCGATTTCATAGGCTTCCAGCGATTCAGGATTGAACGGCACCACCTGCTGGATGACGAACGGTCGCGGATTGACGCCACCGCCGCGGAAGCCAGTGGAATATTGCGCGAACACCATCAGATCGTCGGTTAGGCGGTAGTCGATATTGGCGCGATAATCCCAGCGCTTTCCGCTGTAACTGCCCACCGCACCGTCGATGAGGCGCTGTGCGGTATAGCTCACCTGGCTTGTGTTGAACGGGTTAAAGCGACGGAAGTTATAGTCCTTCTTGTCGTCAGTGTAGCGAATACCGCCGGTCAGGTTGAGGCGATCCGTGAGATGCGCCGTGACATGGGCAAATCCGGAAACGCTGCGGGCCGGAATGGTGTCATCCGAATAGAAGACGGAAGAGGTCGCAGCCCCCGGCGCAATGATGCTGCCGCCTTCGATATAGCTGGTGGCCTTGTAATAATAGCCGCCCAGCGTCCAATCCAGCAGCCCCGAAATGCTCGTGCCATTGAGGCGCAGTTCCTGGGTGAACTGGTGGTGGGTATTGGTGATGTTGTTGGTGTTGATGCCATAGGGCGTCGTGTCAAAATCCGTGCCATAGCGGCCGGATATGCTTTGATACGAGGTGATCGACTTCAGAGCCAGATCAGGGCCGAGCTTCCAGTCGATCGAACCAGAGACTTCCCAGGTGCGAAGACGCGTATTGGGCTGCCACACGACCGTATTGTGGCTGCCGCCGGCATCGGTGAATGCGGGCGTCGTGTAATTGGCGTAGTTTGTGTACGATTCCGGCCCGGTGATGAAAACGTTGCGGTTGGTGATGCCGGGCGTCAGCGTCGGCGCCACCGTAATCGCGAGCAGCTTGGTTGCGCTCGGCTCTGAATCGTCCACCAAACGGCTGGCCGCCACATTGACCTCGATGTCGTCACTGGCGATCCAGCGCATAGCGACACGCCCGGCGGTGTACTTCGTGCCGCCTTCCTGTCCGATCACGCAATCTTTGCCAACCGCGGCAGAGGCCGTGAACACGCCGTTAGTCGGGTAGACGCAGCCGAAATCCAGCCGGTCGAGATAACCCTTCTTGCTGCGCGTGGCGCCCGATACACGCACGAAGAGCCGGTCCGGCACGAGCGCGAAATCGCCTGCACCGCGCAAGTCGAGGCGGTCGAAGCTGCCCGTTGTGGCCTCGATGAAGCCGCCTTCGCCCGAGGGTTTCTTGGTGAAGAGCTTGACCGCGCCGCCGATGGAATTCTTACCCGCCAGCGTTCCCTGCGGCCCGCGCAGGATCTCCACGCGCTCGAGATCGAGCAGGTCCAGCTGAGACCCGAAAACCGTGCCATGATAGACATCGTCGACATAAAGGCCGACGCCCGGCTCATAAGCGAAGTTGGTATCCGCCTGTCCGACACCGCGCACATAGATCGCCGCGCCAGGGCCGAAGGCCGAGGTCGTCGGCTTCAAGACGACGTTGGGCGCGCTGTTCGTAAGATCAGTGACGGTGTTATAGCTGCGCGACTCCATCATCGCGCTATCCATCGCGGTAATGGCGATCGGCGTGTCCTGAAGACGCTGCGAGCGGAACTGGGCGGTCACCACAATATCGCCGACGCCCCCATCGGCCTCCTGCGCGCTATTGTCGATTGTGGCTTGTCCCTGTGCCATAACAGGCGTGACGGCAGATAATGCGACGGCCACGACGCTGGCCCGTACGAGTAAAGTGCGAATCTTGGACACGATTCCTCCCCCTTATAAACATTGATCCGTCCCCTCTCGCGGGCCGGTTGATCGTCAGTTCGGAGGAAAGCGCTTGAGAAGCAATGTACCGGCGGGCTATCACCGTGATAACCAATTGGTTATCGGTATGGTGTGGGTATGGCGACGACGAGACAGCTCGAGATTTTTCTGGCGGTGGTGGAGGCCGGCGGATTCCGCCGGGCTGCGGATAAGCTCGACATCAGCGAAGCCTCTGTCAGCAAGCAGATAAAAGCTCTGGAACGCGCGTGCGGCACCGCCCTCTTCGACCGCGCGGCTGGAAAATCGCCGGAACTAACCAGTGGCGGTCAGCGCACGCTGAAACTCGCGAACGAAACCCTTCAGCTTAAAAAGCAAATACAATCGCCAAAATTGAACGCAGGTATCGAAGAGGATTTGGAGTTTATAACGAGGCCATATTTCTTCGAAACATTCGTGAAGCCTAAAATAAAAATTATAAATGAAGCCGTTTATCCGAGTAAATTGCGGTTGACGATCCTTGAATCAACATCGGAGATCGTGAGCCGTCTCTCCACAAATCACAGTGCATTCTGCATCGCGAGATTATATGTGCAGCAGAATGATCAGGTGAATTTTCATTATCTCAAAAAATCTCTAGCCTCGGTCTATGTTCCTACGAACATTTATAAAATGTGCGTGGATGGAAAAATAAACATCGAAGATTTGCCTTATGTCACTCCGAGCTCCAATCACGGAGTTAACGAGATTTGCATCAAGGAAATTCAATCCCGCGAATTTAATCACAACATAATCCAGTCTCAGGTTTTTTCAGACCAGATTATTGCGGAAGCCATTGAGAGGGGCGCCAAGACGTTCCTGCTCGATCATCACGCCCGCTCTGCCGTTGAGAGTGGTGACATCGTGAAATTATCTCATGACGAAACGACGTTCTGGATTACGTTCGTCTGCAGCAAGAAAAGCTCAGATGATATTCAAAAGAGAGTTTTGAGCTCGATCAGGAAAGTCTTTGATCAGGAGATGTTCTAAGTCGGTCGGGGGCGTCGCGTTCTCATCCGTGCCGATGCTCTTCCGCACAGGCGAGATCGGCCGCTTCGGTCTGCACCGTCACATGGTGAATGGCGAAGCGCGATGCTATGGCGTTTGTCACCCCCATGCGGACGGCATCTGCCCGCCCCTCCCCGCTCAGGGTGACATGACAGGTACAGCTGATGTCGTCGTTCGACATCGACCAGACATGGAGATCATGGACACCGGCGACACCGGGCACATCAGCGATAACGCGGCGGACCTCGCCCAGATCGAGCCCCTGGGGCGTGCCTTCCAGTAGGATGTTGGTTGTATCGCGCAGGAGGACCCAGGTCCGCGGCAAGACCCACAGGCCGATCGCGATCGCCACGGCCGGGTCAATCCATGTCGCCCCGGTGAGGCGAATGGCAATGGCACCCCCGATCACGCCGATCGAGCCGATCATGTCGGCCCAGACCTCCAGATAAGCCCCTTTCACGTTGAGGCTCTTGTCCTTGCCGGCCGAGAGAAGCCGCATCGAGACGAGGTTCACGACCAGCCCGATCGCCGCCACGATCATCATGCCTAGGGATTGCGTCTCCTGCGGCACGTTGAAGCGCGAGATCGCTTCGATGAAGACGTAGATCGCGATCATGAAGAGCAGAACCGCGTTGAAAGCGGCTGCCAGAATTTCGAATCTTCGGTAGCCGAACGTCCGCTTGTCATCGGCGGGCCTGCGGCCGATGCGGATGGCTAGCAGCGCGATCCCCAGCGCTGCCACGTCCGTCAACATGTGCGCTGCGTCGGACAGCAGTGCGAGGCTGTTGAACACGAACGCGCCCACCACCTCCGCGACGAGATAGATCGAGGTGAGGATGAGTGCCAGGACCAGCATCCGGGCGCTGGCCCCGGCGGTATGATCATGGGCGTGCCCACCACCGTGATGATCATGCGCCATGTCGGACTCCTTCCATCGCCAGCTTGTGGGCATTCTCTGCCTACGCCATCCGTGCGCCGTAGCGCGCGTATAATGTCGACAGAACGAACAAGCTCAGCAAGGTTGCCGATATGGCGCCGCCAGGCCGGCCCGCCTCAACCCAAAAGAAACAGGCCGCACCAACCCAATGGTGCGGCCTGCGCTGTTTTGCTTTCGCCGCGGTGGCTCAGATCTTGAAAAGCTGCTGCGCGTTGGTGCCCAGGATCTTGTCCCGCTGCACCGGCGGCAGCGCGCTGACCCTTGCCTTCACGCCGACCATGTCCTGGATGGAGAAGGGATAGTCCGAGCCGTAGAGCACCCGGTCCTCGCCGACTTGCTTCACAAGAAATTCGAGCGTGGGCTGGTCGTAGACGATCGCGTCATACCAGAATTTGCGGAAATAGGCGCTCGGCGGCTTGTTGACGAGCCGGCGACTGGTGGTGTTCTCCCACATCTTGTCCATCCGAGCGATGAGATAGGGCAGCGTGCCGCCGCCGTGGCAGGCGATCAGCTTCAACCCTTCGAACTTGTCCATGAAGCCTGTGAGGATGAAGCGCGCATACACCAGCGCGGTGTCGCTGGTGAAGCCGATGGTGTTGGCGAGGCCGAAAGATTCCACGCCCCACTTCTTGATGTCGACCATCGGCACCGTCGGGTGGATGAACGCCGGCAGGCCGGATTCCTCCACCGCCTTCCAGACCGGATGGAAATGCTCATTGTCCGGCAACATGCCGACCATGTTGGTGAGCAGGCAGAGGCCAGCGGCTCCCATGCCGCGCACGCGCGCGAGTTCCTCGATGGCGGCATCGGGATATTGCCAGGGCAGCGAGGCCATCCATTTGATGCGGCCGGGATATTTCTTCTCCGCCGCCGCGAAGTCGTCATTCACCTCGCGCGCGGTCTGGATCGCGACCTCGCGCGTGCTCCAGAACACGTTCGGCGCCGTGAGGCTGATGATCGCGATATCGACCCCGGCCTTGTCCATGGCGGCAATGCGCATGTCGAGGTCGGTCATATCCGGCGCCAGCCGCACGATCGGCGCGCCACGATAGGAGATCGTTTCGTCCGGCTTGGTCGGGAGGAGGCTCGTGTCCGCGTCCGGGTGCTTGCGCAGCATTTCCACCCAGCGCGGGGTGAAATTGTGGGTGTGAACGTCGATGACAGGCACTTTCGCGCCGCCGCGTCGCTGTGCGCCGGCACTGCCGGCCATAGCAGCAAGGCCGAGGCCCGCCGCGCCGGTCAGAATATCTCTGCGTTCCAGGGTCATCTCTTTCTCTCCTCTTAAAATTTCAGACGCACGCCGGCGCGGTAGCTGCGGCCGGTCTGGTCAAAGAAAACAGGGTTGGTCACCGAGTTGCCCGGCGCGATGGGCGGGTCCGTATCAAACAGATTGTTGATCGCGGCATAGATCTGCATCGTGGAATCCCCTGCCCCACCGATGGTGTAGCGCAGCGAGAGATTGAAGGTCAGCATGTCGTCCACGACATTATTGTCGATGCTGTTGGCCAAGGTGTTGCTGTAATTGGGATCATCCGGCCCGATCAGGCTCGCGTCGTAGCTGCCCTTGGGGATGTAGTGCCCCTGCACCGTGGCACCGAACGGTCCCTTCTCGAAGGTAAAGGTGCCATCCAGCGTATATTTCGGCACGCCGATCGGGCCGCCGACCTGACGCCCGGTCTGCCCAGCGCGGTCCAGAGAGCCGGTGGCATCGACCTGGATCAGATCGAACACGCGGGTCGCCAGCAGGTTGATGGCGACGCGGTTATCGGCCCCGAAGCGCTTCGAGAAATCCAGCTCGAAGTCGATGCCGCGCGTCTTGATCTGGTTGACGTTGAGATACTGGTCCACCACGTCCGTGATCAGGCCGCTCGGGCCGGTGTCGCGCGTGATCAGCGCGCAATAGCTGGCCCCGCCCGCGTTACAGCGATCCGTGATCACCTGCGCGCCGACGAGGTCGATCGCGTCGCGGATCTTGATGTCATAATAATCCGCAGAGAAGCGCAGGCCCGGGATCATCCGCGGCTGAAGCACGACGCCGGCGGTGGTGGTATCCGCAATTTCCGGCCGCAGTGCCTGGTTGCCGCCACGGAACACCCGGGCAAGCACCTGACTGCTGTTCGAGATGTCGAAGATGGAGCCCTGCGAGGCAACCAGCGGCGTATAGAGCTCGGCGGCATTGGGCGCCCGGATGTCACGCGACCGCGTGCCGCGAAAGCGCACGCCCTCGACCGGCTCATATATGCCCCCGAGCTTCCACGTCGTCACAGAACCGCTGGTGCTGTAATTCGTGCGGCGGATCGCGCCGTTGAACTCGAGCAGTTCCATGCCCGGCAGGTCGCGGAGCAGCGGCACGACGGTTTCCGCATAGCCTTCCACGATGTTGATCGTTTCCGGCCCGAAGGAAGAAGCGTTCGCGATGTAGAAGCCGTTAGTCAGCGAGATCGGGTCTGCCGTGCCGCTTACACGCTCGCTGCGATACTCGCCGCCCACCGCGATGGAGACGGGCCCGGAGCCGAAGTCGAACAGATCGCCCCGCAGGTTGGCGGCGACCACATGCTGCTGAAAGCGCGTGCGCTGCTCGGAAGTGCCGAAGCTGTAGGCGCGCGCCGCCTCCGAGAAGCGATACTGGCCGAACAGGTTGAGCGGCTGACAGCCCGTCGCGGCGGCGCGGACCGCAGCATTGGGGCTGAGGGTCGCACGGCACACGATATTGCCGTTGTCTACGCCGGTGCGGAACCGACCTTCGTCCACGGCATCCAGCGCCCGCGTGAAGTTGGCGGTGATGCGGTTGTTCTCGACGATCTGGCTCGCGTCGGTCTGGCCGAGTTGATAATAGGCATCCGCCTTCCACCCATTGCCAAGATCGGCATCGAAACCGCCGACGATGCGGAAGGTCTTGGTGACATTGTCGCCTACCGCCACGCCAAGGTCCTGCCCGACGCGCCCGAAGGTGAGCGTCTGCGCGCCAAGGGTGGTCATCTGGTTGACGATCGACCGCGGCAGATAGGGGTTGTCGCGATTGATGGTCAGATTGGTATCGCGGGTCTGCGCGCCCGGCGTGATGACGCGCACCCGGCCATAGGACACATCGATGAAGGGCGTCACCGCGCCCATTTCATATTCGGTGCGTCCGTAGAGGGCATAGCGCTCCACAGGCACTTTCAGAACGCCGGCGGACCGGAAGGCGTTTTGCCCCTGCCCGCTCCCGCCCTGCATGAACAGCGTGGCATATTGGCCGCGCACGAACGGAACCGGGTTGCCTGCATCATCGAACTGGATCGTCGCC
Source organism: Sphingobium sp. B11D3B (assembly GCF_025961735.1). NCBI lineage: Bacteria > Pseudomonadati > Pseudomonadota > Alphaproteobacteria > Sphingomonadales > Sphingobiaceae > Sphingobium > Sphingobium sp. B11D3B. Next base: position 1,066,556 of record NZ_JAOQOF010000001.1, read on the forward strand.
AGCGCGGTCGGGGCGTTGATCTTGCCGGCGTAGGTCTGCGTCGCCGTGCGCACGTTCGGGCTGATGATCCGCGCCGCCTGGCCGTTGGTGCGGTAGGCGGTGTTGGTCAGAACCTGCCATTCCTGCGCACACAGATCGTAGCTGTAGCAGCCGCCCATGCCGCGGTTATTGTTATACTCGCCGCCGATGATGACGTGGCCGCGTCCACCGGCAAAGCTGGTGCCTGCTGCGGCGGCGATCAGCTGATCGCTATCCTCGCCTCGCTCGGAGATGCCAGCCTGCACATTGACCCGGAAGCCCTGCAGCTTCTTGTCGAGAATGAAGTTCACGACGCCGGCGACGGCATCCGAGCCATAGGCCGCCGAGGCACCGCCCGTCACGAGCTCGACGCGATTGATGAGGATGCCGGGAATGAGATTGGTGTCGACAGCGCCGGCAATCGTGCTGGGCACGAACCGGCGCCCGTCGACCAGAACCAGCGAGCGCTGCGCGCCCAGACCGCGAAGATCGACCGTGCGGGCACCACCGGCGCCGATGGTCACGCCGGAGGTGGTCGGCGAGGTCGTGGCGCGAAAGGCCGGAAGCTGGGCAAGCGCCTCACCGACGCTGGCCGCCGAGGTATTCGCCAGACGCTCGCTGCCGAGCTGCGTGACAGGCGTCGGCGCGGTGAAGCCGGAACGGGCGATCCGTGAGCCGGTGACCACAATCGCATCGCCCTCTTCGGCCTCCGGCACCGGCTCAGCCTGAGCCACGGCTTGCGGCGCAGGCGCGGCGGGCGCTGGTGCGGCCATGGCGGCGGCAGGCCGCGGCTCCATGCGCACGACGGTGAAGCCGCTGCCACGCTCCAGCGGCTGCAGTGGCGCGCTTCCTAGCAGCCGGGCCAGCGCTTCCTTGGGCTCATACTGCCCCTTGATCGGCACCGACGGGCCATAACCCGTGGACGAGGCGGAGAAGACGATCGACGTGCCGCTCTGCAGCCCGAACGTCCGTAGGGCTGATGGCAGAGGCTGCGATGGAATATCGAAATCGACCGGCTTGGCCTGCGCCGCCGAAGCGACCAGCGCGGTCGCCGCCGCGCCGAGCATCAAGGCGCCGCGCGTGTTGAAACCAGACATGAACATGAAAATCCCCTCACCTGTTTTTAGACTTCTCTACCTGATGAGGCGGTTCGCGCGATTTACCTCAGTCGTGCGTTCAGATTTCTTTCGCGGGCGATGTCCAGCAACCGATATTCCCCGTCGGAAACCCGCGTCCACCGGGCCACGCCCATGGCATCGATGGCTGAAAGAAATGTCGAGACGTCGCCGGCGCGGAGAACGGCACTCATCCGCCGCTCGGCAATTGCGGGCGTGCCGATGAGGATCTTGGCCGGCAGATAGCGGTTCATCTCGGCCACGATGTCGCCGAGCCGGGCTTCGTCGAAAATCAGGACACCCTCCCGCCAGCGCGAGACGTTGCGCAGATCGACCGGGGCGAGTGTCCAATTGCCGTCCCCCGCGACGAGGCGGTAGCCGGGGCGCATGAAGACGGTCGACGCCGTGTCCGATTTGGTCTTGAGGCCCTGCACGACGACATGGCCCTCCATGAGCGTCAGTTCGACACTGCGCTCGACGAGATTGACGTCGAACTGGGTGCCGAGCGCCTTGATCCGCTCACCACCGGCCATCACGACGAAGGGCCGCTCGCGGTCTTTCGCCACCGCGAAATTGGCGCGGCCGCTCAGCAACTCGATGCGCCGGGTCGTCTCGCCCATGCTCGCCTTGAGCGCGCTGCTCGCATCGAGGAAGACCTTGCTGCCATCGGGCAGGACGATCGCCGACGTCTTGCCCTCCGGCGTTTCGTAATAGGCTGTGACGACGGACGCTCGCTGCTCGCTGCTGGTGGGCAGCAGATCGAGCGCAACGACGGCCGTCACGGCACCAGTGAGCAGCAGGCCGAGAGCCGCCGCGATGGCGAGCCGGCGTTTGCCCCGCGGCGCCTGGCGCGCCTCCTCGCGCAAAGCCATGATTTCGGGATGGGAGCGGAGGCGGTCTAGTTCGAGAAACTGGGCAACCAACGCGTCATAGTCGCGCCGGTTCTCGTCACGTTCGGCAAGCCAGCGCTCGAACTGGCGAACCTCTTGCGGAGGCAATGTGCCTGAGCGCACACGGGCGACCCATCCGGGGGCATCCACGGGCGTCGGCCGGTCGGCGGGTCGCACGAGGCGAGGCAGAAACTTCATTCCGTCCCCCTGGCATTGTCGTGCAACGCTTTCAAAGCCTGCATGATGTGCTTTTCGACCGCGCTCGCCGAGATGCCCAGATGCGCCGCGATCCGGGCGTAGGTCATCTCCTCGAAGCGATGAAGGACGAACACCTGCTGGGTGCGCGGAGGCAGCGTGCGGATCACCTCCAGAGCGGCGGTGAGGCTTTGCTGCCCGATCAGGATGCGTTCTGGTGAGAAGGGATCGATCTGATCCGGCACCTCTTCGTCGGCATAGCGCAACTGGGCATTTTTGTGGTGCCGCCGCGCCAGCACATGGGAGGCGATGGTGAAGAGATAGCCCTGCACATTCTCGATTTCCGCGCTTTTCTGGCGGCTGTGCAGATTGGCCAGCACTTCCTGCACGAGATCCTCGACTTCGCCGATGGGCACCCGTTTGCTGAAATAGCGATGCAAAGCGCGCCGGTGCAGCGACACGCGTTCGTCATCCAAAACAGGCACGGATTTATCCTGCACCTATGCCATCTCCGTGAGAGGTTCATTTGTTCTGTTTTCTATGAGCGTCGTTACCCGGAATTCCTCAGCGCATTCATAAAAAAAGAAAAATCGGGTCCACTTTTAAGGTGGCTCCCTGCTCGATGGGGGCTCTGTCCGGTCGACGCTGGAGTTTGGACATCGACCTGTCTACCGTCTGGCGAGCTTTCCTATCGTGACGGAACCTTCATTGAGCAAGACACCCGCAGACATCGCACCGCTTCAGGACATCATGGCGCGGCTTTGCAATCCGCATGATGGCTGCCCGTGGGATGTTGCCCAGACCTTCGCCACCATCGCGCCTTATACGATCGAGGAGGCCTATGAGGTCGCCGACGCCATCGAGTCCGGCGATATGGCGGCGCTCAAGGATGAGCTGGGCGATCTGCTGTTTCAGGTCGTGTTTCACAGCCAGATGGCTTCGGAGCAAAAGGCCTTCGATCTTTCCGATGTGATCTCCGCGATTTGCGAGAAGATGTTGCGGCGCCATCCGCATGTTTTTGCGGCGCCGGGGTCGGTCTCGCCCGGTTGGGATGAGATCAAGGCTGCAGAGCGTGCCGGCAAGCCCTCGGAGGACCGTTCGGCCTTGTCAGGCGTTGCGCTCTCCCTGCCCGCGCTCTCGCGTGCGGAGAAAATCCAGGACCGTGCCGCGCGCATCGGGTTCGATTGGGATGACATCGCAGATGTGCGCGCCAAGGTGCTGGAAGAGCTGGAGGAGGTCGAACAGGCCACCGGGCAGGCCGAGCTTGAGGACGAGATCGGCGACCTGTTGTTCGCCGCCGTCAACCTCGCGCGGCATCATCATGTCGATCCCGAGACGGCGCTCCGCCGGGCTAGCGGGAAGTTCGAGCGGCGGTTCCGCGCCATGGAAGCCGATGCGGGCGAGGCATTTCCCGGCTTGTCGCTGGATGAGAAGGAAGCGCTCTGGCAGAAGGTCAAGCGCGCCGAGCGTTGAGGGCGAGCCTCAGGCGATCAGCCCGGCCTGATCGCCATGCAGGCGTGCGAAGCGATCATAATCGGCCGGCTCCATCCGCACAGAGACGTGGATGGTAACCTCGCCCCCATCGGCCTCCGCCGTTTCCGACAGCACTTCGCCATGGGCATGAAGCCAGGCAAGCGCCGCGCCTTCACGTCCGTTCAGATCGAACTCGTAGCGCCGGTGGCTCTTGCCGAGGATATCGGAAAGGCGCCGACGCAGCGCCTCGATCCCCTCGCCCGTCAGCGCGGAAACAAGGGCGACATCGGGCTCATGCTCGGCCCGGTTGCGGATCGCGGCCTGATGGTCGGGATCGTCGATAAGATCGACCTTGTTCCAGACTTCCAGCACCGGCACGGCGCTGTCCGCAGGCGCCTCGTCATCCTCACCGGCGACGGCCCCCAGATCGGCCAGCACGTCCAGCACATCGGCTTTCTGCGCGTCGCTGTCGGGATGCGCGATATCACGCACATGGAGGATGAGATCGGCGGAGAGCACCTCTTCCAGCGTTGCGCGGAACGCTGCGACGAGTTGGTGCGGCAGGTCCGACACGAAGCCCACCGTATCCGAGAGAATAGCCTTGTCGATGCCCGGGAGGCTGATCTGTCGCATCGTGGGGTCGAGCGTGGCGAACAGCATGTCCTGTGCAACCACGGCTGATCCGGTCAGGCGATTGAACAGGGTCGATTTGCCAGCATTGGTATAGCCGGCGAGCGCGATCACCGGCCAAGGCGCGCGCTGGCGCCGGGCACGATGAAGCCCACGGGTTCGCGTGACCTGCTCAAGCTCGCGCCGGATGCGGGCCATGCGATCGCGAATCATCCGCCGGTCGGCTTCGATCTGTGTTTCGCCGGGGCCGCCAAGAAAGCCAAAGCCGCCCCGCTGCCGCTCAAGGTGAGTCCAGCTGCGCACGAGCCGGCCGGCCTGATAATCGAGATGCGCCAGCTCGACCTGCAGTCGCCCCTCGGCCGTGGCGGCGCGCTCGCCGAAAATCTCCAGGATAAGGCCGGTGCGGTCGATGACCTTGGCGGCGCAATTCTTCTCTAGATTGCTCTGCTGGACGGGCGTCAGATTATTGTCGACCACGATAAGCTCGGCCTGCTCACGCACGGCAAGCGCGGCGATCTCTTCCACCTGTCCGGAGCCGAACAGCGTCGCTGGCCGGGACTGCCGCACGCGGAACGCGGAGGTCGCGCACACATCCAGCCCGATGGCAAGCGCGAGGCCTTTGGCTTCCTCCAGCCGGGCCGAGACGTCCCGCCGCTGGCGTCGCCCGAGATCGGCGTGGACCACGATGGCCCGCGTTCCACGCGTCACTTCTTCCTGATCGAGATGAAAACTAATGGGTCATCCCCATCTGTTCAGTCCTCATCTTCATCATTTTCGCCCGAGAGATCGAGCGGATGGGTGGGCTGAACGGTCGAGATGGCATGCTTGTAGACGAGCTGCACGAGACCATCGCGCTGGAGCAACATGCAGAACAGGTCATAAGCCGCGATCTCGCCCTGAAGCATCACGCCGTTGACCAGAAACATAGTCACCGGGTCGCCGGACTTATGGACCGCCGATAGGAAAATTTCCTGCAAAAGCTTCGGCTTGCGCTCATTTGATGAGAAGGCGGATTCAATCTTGGCGAGATCCATCGGATGCGCAGGCATGACCGTGGAAATGGCGTGCTTGTATACCAGTTGGGTTTGACCGTCGCGCCGAAGCAGGACCGAGAAATTATCAAACCAGGTGACGATGCCCTGAAGCTTGACGCCCTTGACCAGAAACATGGTCACCGGGGTCTTGCTCTTGCGAAGGCTGTTGAGAAATATGTCCTGTAAGTTATTGAGTTTTTCGGCCATTTTCTACTCCATTATTGGCGGCTCGCTGTCCGCGTCGCGCTCTGTCAAAGCGTCGATATGCCCCATGAGCGGGGTGACTGGTGCACGCTATGTGATTCCCGGGGAGAAATCCAGCCCCGGCTTGTTGCGCTGCACAAAGGTTTTCAGTGTTCAACTATCGCGTTCATCTCCCAGCCCGAGCGACTTCAGCTTGCGGTGCAGGGCCGAGCGCTCCATGCCAATGAACGCAGCGGTCCGCGAAATGTTGCCGGAAAAGCGCTTGATCTGGATGCGCAGATACTCCCGCTCGAAATTCTCGCGCGCTTCCCGCAGCGGCGCGCCCATGATCGCGGTGGACATGCCGGTGTCGTCGCCACCGCCGGTAGCCTCCGCGGGCAGCATCTCCAGCTCGATCACGCCGCCCGAGTTCATCGGCGCCAGAATGACGGTGCGCTCGACGACATTGCGGAGCTGGCGGACATTGCCCGGCCAATCGGCCGATTGCAGGGCGGCCATCGCATTGGGCGCCATGTTCGGGGAAGCCATGCCGCGCTCAGCGGCAAAGCGTGCCAGATAATGCTCGACCAGCCCGGGAATGTCATCCCGCCGTTCTGCCAGCGGTGGCAGGGTAAGCGGCACGACATTGAGCCGGTAATAGAGATCTTCACGGAACCGCCGCTCGGCAATCTCTTCCTTGAGGTCGCGCGCCGTGGATGAGATGACCCGGATGTCGACCTTCACCTGCCGCTGGCCGCCGATGCGGGTAAAGCTTTGGTCGGTCAGCACCCGCAGGATTTTGCCCTGCGTGGTGAGGGGCATGTCCGCGATTTCGTCGAGGAACAATGTGCCGCCATGGGCCTGCTCCAGCAGGCCGGGCCGGATCACCCCGTCTGAACCCTCCACGCCGAACAGCGCTTCTTCGGCGCGCTCCGGCTCGATCCGCGCCGCCGTGACGATCACGAACGGACCGCTCGCCCGCGTCGACCAGTTGTGGAGCATCCGCGCCGCCACTTCCTTGCCGACGCCGGCCGGTCCGGTAATCAGCACCCGGCTGCCGGTGCCGGCGACCTTCTTGATCGTCGCACGCACCGTGTTGATGGCATTGCTGGTGCCGGTCAGTTCCTCTTCCTGTCCGAAGCGCGCGCGCAGCACCTGATTTTCCCGGCGCAGGCGCTCGGTTTCCGTCGCCCGGTTGACGATGTGAAGAAGCTGGTCGGATTCAAACGGCTTCTCGATGAAATCGACCGCCCCGCGCCGGATCGCCGCGACGGCCGTATCGATATTGCCATGGCCCGAGATCATCAGCACCGGAATGCTGGGGTCTCGCTCCTTGATGATGTCGAGCAGTTCGAGGCCATCCAGCTTTGACCCCTGCAGCCACACGTCCAGCAACACCAGCGATGGGCGCCGCGCGGCAAGCGCTTCCAACGTCTCGTCACTATTGGCGGCCAGGCGCGTCTCGAACCCCTCATCCTCGAGGACACCCGCGACCAGTTCCCGGATATCGGCTTCGTCATCGACGATCAGAACATCAAGCGCCATTCAACGTCTCTTTCATATTGTCTCGGCCCTCTCGTCGCCCTCGGCGAGGCGCGACAGCCGTTCCACGTCGAAGCGGAGAGTCACGACTGTGCCTCCGCTTTCGGCATCGCCGAAGGTGATGGAGCCGAAATGTTCCTCGACGATCTTCTTCACGATCGCGAGCCCGAGGCCGGTGCCCTTGGCGCGCGTCGTCATATAGGGTTCGATGATCCGCTCGCGCTGCTCGGGCAGGCCGATGCCGTCGTCGGTCACGGAGATGGCGAGCTGCCCTTCCTCACGCAGCACGAGCATCGTCACATGGCCATGCGGGGCATTGGCGGGCGGTTGATCGCCTTCCCCCTTCGGCGTGTCGGCAAGATGCCGCTGCTCGATGGCCTCGACCGCGTTCTTGACGATATTGGTCAGCGCCTGGCCGATCTGCCGGCGGTCGCAGACCAAGGCCGGATCGGCTTCCTCGCTATCGAAGGTGAAAGTAATCTCGGGGTGCGCGACCTCATGCAGGAACATCGCATGGCGGGCGATGTCGATCACCGCTTCCTCCCGGAAGACGGGCTTGGGCATGCGTGCGAAGGAGGTGAACTCATCGACAATACGGCGCAGATCGCCGACCTGCCGCACGATCGTCTCGGTCAGGCGGCGGAAGGTGCTGGGGTCGGACTCGATCTCCTTGCCGTAGCGCCGCTGTAACCGCTCGGCGGCGAGCTGGATCGGGGTCAGCGGATTCTTGATTTCATGGGCGATGCGGCGGGCGACATCGGACCAGGCGGCGCGGCGCTGGTCGAGCAATTGCTCGGTGATATCATCGAAGGTCAGCACCTGATTGCCGTCCTCGACGACCACCCGGACTGCGAGCGTGCGCACTTCGCCCCGGGCGCGTATCTGGATGATGTCGGCACCGGTGCCGGCCTCCATCAGCGCTGCCAGCTCCTCGGACACATCGGCAAGCCGTTGGCCGACCGCCTGTTCGCCAGGGCGCACAAGCAGACCCGCTGCCGAGCTGTTCAGGATCTGGATGGTCCCATCGCGATCGACAGACACCACGCCCGCGCTGACGCCCGACAGCACGGCCTCGATGAGCGCCCGCCGATCTGCGAGCTGGTTGTTGGCCGAAACGAGCGCGCCGGTCTGCGCCTCCAGTCGCTGGGTCATCCGGTTGAACGCGCTTGCCAGCGTGCCCAACTCGTCGCGGGAATGGGAATCGGTGACCCGCGCGGAGAGATCGCCTGCCGTCACACGCCGCGCGGCATCCACCAGCTCTCCCACCGGTCGAACGAGTCGATCCGCCACGGCCAGCGCAATCCAAACCGCCGTGCCGACCAACATCAAAGTGCCGATGAACAACGCGATGTTGAAGCGCAGCTGCAACTGTCGGGACCGGGCGGCAAACTCATCATAATCGGCGAGCACGGCCTGTGCGCGCTCCATCTCGCTGAAGGCGGAGACGGCCGAATCGCGCGTGGCGTAAAGGAAGGTGTTGGACTCGGGATAGAGCAGCACAAAGGCTTCGATTTGGTTGGGCTTGGCTTGCACCACGACGGGCTGGCCATTGCGCAGATCGCGGATGATCTCCGGCGTCAGCATATCCGTGGCCGTCTGCCGCTCCGGATCGACCGTCGCTGCCGTCCGCGCGACGCCATCCTTGCCGATCTCGATGATCGCCGAGCGGTTCAGTTTCCGCGTGACCACCTGATAGATATAACCCTCCGCGAAGGACGGGCTGGAAATGCTTGATTGGGAGAGATAATTGCGCAGGTCCCCCGCCATCGTCACCGTCTCGTCGCTCAACTCCTTGAGGTTGGACTGATAATAGCCGCGCGCGAGATCGGAGGCGTTCTGGAGCATGCCGCGCGCGTCGGCCGAGAACCAGAACTGCACGCCATATTGGAAGAGCAGCGAGGCAAAGATCACCACCAGCAGGAGCGGAAGGCTCGCGATCACCGAGAACAGGGCGACGAGGCGGACGTGCAGACGCCCGTTGCCGCCCACGAGACTGCGATTGGCGCGCCGCCGGGCGATCCTCTGCCCAAGCAGAACAAGCAGCAGAATAGCGGGGAGAAGATTGAGGACCAGCAGCAGCGCCACCACGGCGGCGCTGAGCAATGTGTCGTCATCCTGCGGACGCGTGAGTAACCACCAGGTGAACCCCGCCGTGGCGACAAAGACCCCCGCTGTGAGCGGAACAGCCAGCCGGCTGAGCCGCTGCCAGATGCGCAACGGCCGCGACGGATCGCTCACATTGTCCAGCACGGTCGATCTTTGATCCATCGTGGCACCGATACAACATCAGCGTGGCGGAGCAAACACGCTTAACACGCGATGGCGGAAGTTACGGCGCTGGCCGGCCCCGGTCTATCGCACCGCAATCAGCGATGGCGCAGCGGCATGGTGGGGTCGATATCATAATGGTTGAGCTTCTTGCGCAAGGTGTTGCGATTGAGCCCCAGTGTGGCCGCTGCCCTGATTTGGTTGCCATCCATCGCGGCGAGAACTTCACTCAGGAGCACAGGTTCGATGACGTCGAGCAGCCGGTCGTAAAGCTCGCAAGGGCTCGCATTACCGCCGACCGCGAGGTGATCCCGCGCCCAGCGCCGCGCCGCGTCCGCAAGATCGGCGGCACTGCTGTCCGCCGGGTCGCCCACGCTGTCCTGCACGCGCAGCACCTGCCGGACATGCTGGACCTGAATTTCCTGATCGCGCGTGAGCACGGTCAGGCGCTTCATCAGGTTCTGGAGTTCGCGCACATTGCCGGGCCAATCATAGCGCTCGAGCAGCGCGGCGGCCTGTTCGGAGAGCAGCTTGCTCGGCAACCCCTCCAAGACCGCCTGATCGAGAAAATGCCGCGCGAGGATTGCAACATCACCCGTTCGCTCGCGCAGCGCCGGCAGGCGAATCGGCACAACGTTGAGCCGATAGAACAGGTCTTCGCGAAACCGGCCTTCGCTGATCAGCGTCGGCAAATCCTGATTGGTGGCGGCGATGATGCGCACGTTGACCCGCACCGGCCTTGTGCCGCCCACCGTCGTGATTTCGCCGGACTGGAGCACCCGCAGCAGCCGCGTTTGCGCATCCATCGGCATGTCGCCGATTTCGTCCAGAAACAGCGTGCCGCGCTCGGCCTGCTCGAACCGGCCCGCCGTTCGGGCGAAGGCCCCCGTAAACGCGCCCTTTTCGTATCCGAACAGCTCCGCCTCGATCAGCTCGCGGGGAATGGCGGCCATGTTGATCGCCACGAAGGGTTCATTGCGGCGCGGCCCCAGGCTGTGGATCGCCTCGGCCACCAGTTCCTTGCCGGTGCCGGATTCGCCCAGAACCAGAATGTTGAGATCATTGCCCACCACCCGCGCGATCGTGCGATAGACCTCCTGCATCTGCGGCGAGCGCCCGATGAGGGGCAGGCCGTCGTCCGTGCCCTCACCAGCCGCGGGTTCCGCCAGCTTGCCCTTGGCCCGGACGCTGAGCGCTTCCGCCACTGCGCGGCTAAGCTCATTCAGATCGAACGGCTTTGGCAGATATTCAAATGCACCCTGACCTGTGGCGCGAACGGCCGTATTGAGCGTGTTCTGCGCGGAGAGGATGATGACCTTGAGGTCAGGCTCGGAAGCGAGAATATTGCCGACATCGTCCAGGCCGTCGCCATCCGGCAGGATCACGTCAGTGATCAGCACATCGGGCGTGAAGCTCGCCAGCGCCTCATGGCGCTCGGCTATCGAGCCGGCGGTGCGGATGATGTGGCCTTGCCGCTTGAGCGCCTCGCTGACGACCATGCAGATCGCCGGATCGTCATCGACCACCAGAACCTTGCCGGTCAGGCGCGTCATAGGCTCCCTCCCATGGGCAGGAGAACCCGGAAGATCGACCGCCCGGCCACCTTGTCCCGCTCATATTGCACAAGGCCGTTCATATCGCGCACCAGCTTGTCGACGAGTGCGAGACCGAGGCCCTGCCCGCTGCGCTTGTTGGAAATGAAGGGGTTGAACAGCACATCGCGGATATTGTCCGGCACGCCGGGGCCGTTGTCGATCACCTGTATCTCGATCTGCAGCGGCGCGGCGCCCTTGCCGCGCGCGCCCATCACCGACAGGCCATGGCGGTAGGCCGTCGCAACCTGAACCGCGCCATCCGCCATGCCATCCACGGCCTCCACCGCATTCTTGACCAGATTGAGCATGATCTGCACCAGCGCGTCGCCATTCACCTGTGCGAACGGGAGAGACGGGTCATAGGTGCGGGTGATCGTGCAATTGCGGGCGAACCCGGCGCACGCCAGTTCCACCGCCCGGTCGAGCAGCGGATAGATATTCTCCGGCCGGCATTCGAGCGGCTGATTGCTGGTGAAATGCTGCATCCGGTCGATCAGTGCAGCGATCCGGTCCACCTCGTCGCAGATCAGCTTGGTGAGCGGACGGGTTGCCTCCCCGGCATCGCCCTCCAGCAATTGCGCCGCGCCGCGAATGCCCGAAAGCGGGTTCTTGATCTCATGAGCGAGCATCGCTGCCGCGCCGGTCGCCGAGCGCACGCCCATGGATGTGCGCCGCGTGCCGAGTGCCTGCGACTGGCCATGGACATGCAGGGCGACGATCCGCCAGCGATCGTCCTCCAGCAGCGGATGAATGAGAATATCCATCTCCAACGCTTCATTCCGCCCGGCATGGACCTGAATATCATAGGCAGACAGCGGCTTATCCGTCATCCAGATCGCCGCATCGACGCGTGGATCGGCAATGCGCAGCACACGCCCGATGGCGCTGCCGACCAGTGCCGAGCGCGCCATATTGAGCAGATTCTCTGCGCGGGCATTGGCCAGGACGATCCGGCCGTCCGGATCGATCATCAATGTCGCGACGGGATGCGCGGAGACGATTTCGGCAGCGGCAGGCAGGGATCGGGTCGGTGCATTCGCATCCGCCCCAGCCCTGAAATCGGCCTCAGGCTGCATTCCTGGCCTGTTCCGGTTCCTGATCGAGCCGTTCAGGGTGCGTCACGAACGGGGCGTAGAAGCGCTCCAGCATATCGAGCACGGTCGCCGCATCCGGCACCTGATTGACCATGTTGCGGAACTCGGCCGAGCCGGGCAGGCCCTTGGTGTACCAGCCCAGATGCTTGCGGGCCATGTTGACGCCTGTCGTCTCGCCATAGTGATCCAGCATCGCGCGATAATGCTCGACGATCACGGCATATTGCTCGGCAATGTCGGGGTTCTCGACGGTCCGGCCGCTCACCAGACCCTGCATGACCTGCCCGAGCAGCCACGGCCTGCCATAGGCGCCGCGCCCGATCATCACGCCATCGGCGCCGCTCTGCGCCAGCGCGGTGCGCGCGTCGTCGAGCGAGCAGATGTCGCCATTCACGATGACGGGCAACTTCACCGCATCCTTCACGCGCCCCACGAACGCCCAGTCCGCGCTGCCCTTGTACATCTGGTTGCGGGTCCGCCCGTGAACCGTAATCAGCTTGGCGCCCAAATCCTCGGCGATGCGTGCCAGCTCGGGTGCGTTCAGGCTGTCATGGCACCAGCCCATTCGCATCTTCACGGTCACCGGCACATCGACCGCCTTCACGGTCGCCTCGATCAGTCGGGCAGCGAGCGGCAGGTCGCGCATCAGCGCCGAGCCGGCATCGCCATTCACCACCTTCTTCACCGGGCAGCCCATGTTGATGTCGATGATGGCTGCGCCCCGATCGGCATTGAGCTTCGCTGCCTCAGCCATTTCAGCGGGCTGGCAGCCGGCGAGCTGAAGTGACACCGGTTCCTCGACCGGGTGCCAGGCGGCCTTCTGCAGCGATTGCCGCGTCTCGCGGATCATCGCCGGTGAGGCGATCATTTCTGTGACGTTGAGGCCCGATCCATAGCGCCGCACGAGCGTGCGGAATGGCATGTCGGTCACGCCCGTCATGGGCGCAAGAACGACCGGTGTCTCGATCCGCACGGGACCGATCTGGATGGGTTTGAGCAGCGTCATGACCGGAATGTTGCCTAAAAAACAGGCAGCCCTTACCGCGAATGACGCTGGCGGGCAAGCAAGCCGTGCGCTAAGCGCGCCTCCATGCCCGATCAAGCCCCTCGCGCAGGCCTGTCAGCCGCGATTTTGCTCGCTGCCGGTGCCGGCTTGCGCACCGGTCACGAGACACCCAAGCAGGTGCGAACGCTCGCCGGCAAGCCGGTTGTGGCCCATGCGCTGGATGCGTTGCGCGCCCATCCCGGCGTTGGCCCTGTGGCGCTCGTCGTGCCGCCAGGCAGCGAGGATGCGATGCGCAGCCTGCTCGGTCCCCGCGCGGAAGGTCTGATGATCGTCGCAGGTGGTAGCAGCCGGCGCCTCTCGGTTCGCGCCGGTCTTGAGGCTTTAGCCGGCAGCGAGCCCGGTGCAGCCCATGTGCTAGTTCATGACAGCGCCCGGCCTCTGCTTCAGGTTGCCGTCATCGACCGAGTGCTCGGCGCACTCGTCGATGGCGCGCGATGCGTGGTGCCCGTGCTGCCGGTGGTCGATACACTGGTGCGCTCCGGTGGCGACGAGGCCGGCCAAGTGGTCGACCGGTCGTCCCTTGCACGGGTGCAGACACCACAGGGCTTCGATTTTGCCGCGCTCATAGCCGCCCATCAGAATTGGACGGAGCCAGAGGAGCCGACCGACGACGCGCAGATGCTGCGGCGCGCGGGCATCGACGTGGCATTGGTGCCAGGCGACAGCGCGCTTGAGAAGATCACGGGACCGGGCGATCATGAACGGATGGAGCGACTATTGACGGTCGGCATGAGCACGCGCGTGGGCATGGGTTTCGATGTGCATCGCCTCGTGGAAGGCGAAGATCTCTGGCTGTGCGGCGTACAGATCCCCCACAGTCATGGCCTCTCCGGCCATAGCGATGCCGACGTAGCGATTCACGCGCTGGTCGATGCAATGCTCGGCGCGCTGGCCGAGGGGGATATCGGTAGCCATTTCCCGCCCAGCGATCCGCAATGGAAGGGCGCGGCTTCGGATCGGTTCCTGGCCTTCGCCTGCGATCGCGTCTTGGCGCGTGGCGGGCAGATCGAGCATGTCGACGTGACGATCATCTGCGAGGCACCTAAGATCGGGCCGCATCGCGCGGCAATGCGCGCCCGTTTGGCGGCGATCATGGCCTTGCCGGAAACCCGGATCAGCGTGAAGGCCACCACGACCGAGAGACTGGGGCTGACTGGCCGCGGCGAGGGCATCGCGGCGCAGGCGGTGGTCACCCTGCGTCTGCCGGATGACGATGTTGAAGCAGCATCGTGACGCGGTCCCAAGGCAACCAAATGCCGCCCGCCACCGTTCCCGCTCATCGAGGCCATCATTATTGGCGTTGGCTTTTCCACCCGATGAGATCATGCGTGGACGATCATGAGTGAGTCGACCCTGAACCAAGCCGATGGCGTTCTACCGCCCGAACTCGTTGCCCTGGCCCGCCGCGTTATCGCAGAAAATCGCGCCATTGGCCGCACGGTTGCGGTGGCGGAGAGCTGCACCGGGGGGCTGGTCGCTGCCGCATTGACCGAAATTCCGGGCTCGTCCGCCGTGTTCGAGGCAGGCTTCGTGACCTATTCCAACGCGCAGAAGGTCAAGTTGCTCGGTGTGAGCGAAGATGTGATCGATGCCTTCGGGGCGGTCTCCATCGCCACCGCCTGGGCGATGGCGCATGGCGCCCTCAACCGGACGGGAGCCGATGTCGCCGTCTCGATCACCGGCGTGGCCGGCCCAGATGGCGGAACGGAGCTGAAGCCTGTAGGCACGGTCGTGTTCGCCCGCGCTGAAAAGGGCATGCAGGATGCCGATGCCGTCGCTGACTTGCGGAAATTCGAGGATGAAGGCCGCGCGAAGGTGCGGCTTCAGGCGGCGCTATGTGCGCTCGAACTGCTGCTGCCCGAGGCATCGGCGCCGTAAAGGGCCGCCGCCCGCTCTTCAAAAGCGCCGATCATCTTGCGCAATGCCCGGTCGAACACCTGACCGGCCAGCATCTCGAACATGCGGCTCTTGAACGCGAAATCGACTTCGAAGTCGATCAGCACCCCGCCCTCCCCGTCCGGCCGGAAGCGCCAGTCGTTGGAGAGATGGCGCAACGGCCCGTCGACATAATCCACATGCACATGATGCGGCCGCTCCTTCACGACGCGCGAGGTGAAGGTCTCGCGCAGCCCCTTGAAGCCGACCACCATGTCCGCCAGCATCTCCGTGTCGCTGTTCGAGCGGACCCGCATGGCGCTGACCCAGGGCAGGAACTCCGGATAAGACGCGACGTCAGCCACCAGATCGAACATCTGTTCGGGCGAGTAAGGCAGATGGCGGGTTTCGTTATGCTTGGGCATGGGGGTTCACAGGCTGCTTTTCATCGCGGCTTTGGCGAGCGCGGTTTCGCGCGCGGCGCGCATCTGGGCAAAGTCGTCGCCGGCATGATAGCTTGAGCGGGTCAGCGGGCTGGAAGCGACCTGCAGGAAGCCCTTCGCACGCGCGATGGCGGCATAAGCCTTGAACGCCTGCGGGGTCACGAACTCCGCGACGGCAGCGTGCTTGGGCGTCGGGCGCAGATACTGGCCCATGGTCAGGAAATCGATATCCGCCGAACGCATGTCGTCCATGACCTGATGGACCTCAAGCCGCTGCTCGCCAAGGCCGAGCATGATGCCGGACTTTGTGAAGATCGAGGGATCGAGGCGCTTCACCGTCTCCAGCAGCCGAAGCGAGGCATAGTAGCGCGCGCCGGGGCGGATCGTGGGATACAGCCGGGGCACCGTCTCGAGATTGTGATTATAGACATCCGGCCGCGCCGCGACGATAGCCTCGACGGCGGCCTCGTGCTTGTTGCGGAAGTCGGGTGTCAGAATTTCGATCGTCGTTTCCGGCGTCGTGCGGCGCAGCGCCTCGATCACCTTCACGAATTGCCCTGCCCCGCCATCGGCGAGATCATCGCGGTCCACCGACGTCACGACAATGTGCTCAAGACCCATTTCGGCGCAGGCATCGGCCAGATTCTGCGGCTCGCGCGGATCGACGGGCCGGGGCATCCCTGTCTTCACATTGCAGAAAGCGCAGGCCCGGGTGCAGGTGTCGCCCAGGATCATCACCGTGGCGTGCTTCTTGGTCCAGCACTCGCCGATGTTCGGGCAGGCCGCCTCTTCGCAGACCGTCGCCAGCCCCTTGTCCCGCATCAGCTTGCGTGTGGCTTCATAACCTGCGCTGACCGGCGCCTTGACGCGGATCCAGTCGGGCTTGCGCGGGCGGAAGCCTGCGGGATCGGACGAGAGATCGTTCATGCCGCCCAGATAGCGACCGCAAAGCCCGCTTGCCAGCCCCCACGATCATCGGCAAAGAAATTGCCATGGTACAGTTTTCAGACATGCTCGAAGGATATCGCCGGTTTCGCGGTCAGGACTGGTCGGAACAGCGCACGCGCTGGGCGGAACTGAGCGAGGGCCAGAGCCCGCGCGTGATGGTGATCGCCTGCTCGGATAGCCGCGTCGATCCGACCCAGATTTTCGACACCAGTCCCGGCGAAATCTTCGTCGTCCGCAACGTGGCGGCGCTGGTCCCGCCGTTCGAGACCAATCCCGGGCGGCACGGCGTCTCCGCTGCCGTCGAGTTCGCCGTGCAGTTCCTCGGCGTGGGGGAAATTCTTGTGATGGGCCATGGCATGTGCGGCGGCTGCAACGCGGCGCTCACCCGTGCCATGCACGATGCGGCGCCCGGCGAGGGCGGGTTCATCGCGAACTGGATATCCCTGCTCGATGACGCGCGGGCCGAGGTCGTCGCGACGCATGGCAGCGACCATGGCGGCGCGGCAGGCCGGGCGATGGAACTGGCCGCCGTCAAGGTCAGCCTCGCCAATCTGCGCACCTTCCCGTGGATCGCGGAAAAGGAAGCCAGCGGCGCGCTGGCGCTCCGAGGCGCATTCTTCGCCATATCGGATGGCGTCCTGCACGTGCTCGATGAGCAGAGCGGCGACTTCGCTCCGTTCGAATAGGCGATGGACACAGAAGTCGCTTTCTTCGTCTACGGACTATTGATGACAGGCGGACCGGGCTTCGCGGCGCTCGGCATGGAGGGCGGCGTTCGCCGCCTCGGGCCGGACCGGGTGGTCGGCCGGCTCTATCATCTGGGTGATTATCCCGGGCTGGTCACGGGCGAGTCAGGCGTGGTGCATGGCGAACTGATCGGCATCCGCGATCCGCTGCTGCTCGAGAAAATGGATGTCTATGAGTTGTACGATCCCGAGAAGCCCGGTGCGTCAGAGTATCGCCGCGTCGAGGTCGACCTGCTGGACAGTGGGCGCCGGGTCTGGACCTATGAGTATAATCGCAGTGTTGAGGGTCTACCGGTGATCGCCAACGGCCAATGGCGCAATGCCTAGCCCGGCGTCACGCCGACATCCAGCGCCCTCGCCACACTGGGTCGATCCGCGCCGAGTCGGCCGACGCTCGATCGGCCTGGCGAGAGCTGGCGATAGAGCCTCCGGCTAATCGCTGCCCCCTGCCCGGCCTCGTAAGCCTCGTTACCGCGTCAGCTTCTTGTACGCGAGTCGCGTCGGGCGATCCGCGGCGTCGCCCATGCGGCGGCGCTTGTCTTCCTCATAGGCCTCGAAATTGCCTTCGAACCATTCGACGTGGCTGTTCCCCTCGAAAGCGAGGATGTGAGTCGCCAGGCGGTCGAGAAAGAAGCGGTCGTGGCTGATGACCACGGCGCAGCCAGCGAAGTTCTCAAGCGCGTCTTCCAGCGCGCGCAGCGTCTCGACGTCGAGATCGTTGGTCGGTTCGTCGAGCAGGAGGACGTTGCCACCCTCCTTGAGCATCTTGGCCATGTGGACGCGGTTGCGCTCACCGCCCGAGAGCTGACCAACTTTCTTCTGCTGGTCCGGCCCCTTGAAGTTGAAGGCGCCGACATAGGCGCGCGTCTGCAACTCATGCTTGCCGATGGTCATCAGATCATGTCCGCCTGAGATTTCTTCCCAGACGTTATGATTCGGATCGAGCGCATCGCGGCTCTGGTCGACATAGCCCAGGCGCACGGTCGGCCCGACCTCGATGCTGCCCGAATCGGGTTGTTCCTGCCCGGTGATGAGCCGGAACAGCGTAGATTTACCCGCGCCGTTCGGGCCGATCACGCCGACAATGCCGCCCGGCGGCAGCGTGAAGGAGAGATCATCGAACAACAGCTTGTCGCCGTAGGATTTGGTGAGGTTCTTGGCCTCGATCACCTTGCCGCCAAGGCGCTCGGGTGTCTGGATGACGATCTGGGCCTTGCCCGGCGCGCGATTCTCCTGCTTCTCGACCAACTCGTCGAACGCCCGGATACGCGCCTTGCTCTTGGTCTGGCGCGCCTTGGGCGACTGCCGGATCCACTCCAACTCCTCCTTGATCGCCTTCTGGCGGCCGGCATCCTCACGCTCTTCCTGCGCCATGCGCTTGGCCTTGGCGTCCAGCCAGCTTGAATAATTGCCCTCGAACGGGATGCCCCGGCCGCGATCCAGCTCCAGCACCCAGCCGACGACATTGTCCAGGAAGTAGCGGTCGTGGGTGACGAGAATCACGTTGCCGGTGTAATTGATCAGGTGCTGCTCCAGCCACTGGACGCTCTCGGCATCGAGGTGGTTGGTCGGTTCGTCGAGCAGCAGAATGTCCGGCTTTTCCAGCAGCAGGCGGCACAGAGCGATACGGCGCTTCTCACCGCCCGAGAGATTGTCGACGCTCCAGTCGCCCGGCGGGCAGCGCAGCGCCTCCATGGCGATCTCGAGCTGATTGTCGAGCGTCCAGCCGTCGACCGCGTCGATCTTCTCCTGAAGCTCGCCCATCTCCGTCATCAGCGCGTCGAAATCGCAATCTTCCGGCGGGTCGCCCATGATCGCGCTGATCTCGTTGAACCGGTCGACCAGATCGGCGACTGGCCGCACGCCGTCCTTCACATTTTCGATCACCGTCTTGTCGGGATCGAGTTGCGGCTCCTGCGGCAGATAGCCGACGCGAATCCCCTCGGCGGCCCACGCCTCGCCGGTATAATCATTGTCGATGCCGGCCATCACCTTCATCAGCGTCGATTTACCGGCACCGTTGACGCCGATGATCGCGATCTTCGTTCCCGGCAGGAACTGAAGGTGGATGTTATTGAAAAGCGGCTTGTTTGCGCCGGGGAAGGTCTTGGTGAGACCCTTCATGACAAAGCTGTACTGGACGGCCATCGGGAAACGGTCCTCTTGAGCGGAATGGAGTGTCTTTGAATTGGCGCCCGGTTAGCTTACGGCGGGTCCATTGGCAAATCCCGGCTTGTCCCGCTCCGCCGCTCTTCGCGCCATCACCATCAAAGCGCTGTCCCACGCGAAAAACCGCCCCTTATTGCCAAGCACTTTGGTTGATAAGGCTATTGATTTCCCTGCGGCATGCGTTAATTGGGCCGCTCGTGCCCTTTGCTGTGCACGACCTTTGCTATGGGAGCCTAATAATATGAAGAAGTTTGCTGTGGCCGGCGCCGCGATCGCGCTCATGAGCCTTGCAGCGTGCGGCGAGAAGCCGGCTGCTGAGACCAACAACGTCTCCAACGAGCTGGTTGTGAACGAGCTGGACGCCGCTGCCAACGCTGCTGACAATGCTGCGAACGCGATGGACAACCTCGCCAACGTCTCGAACAACGCGGCGAACGCAGCAGAGTAATCTGCGACTGCGCTTCTGCGCATTGTTCAAGGGCGGCGTCGATCATCGGCGCCGCCTTTACATTTGGTGGTACGGTCACCGGCAATGCCGTTTGGATCGTGCCCGCCAGTTACAGGCACCGGTGATCGTCTTGCGATCATCCCTGCGCCTCCACCGGGCACATCCGGATCGGCGCGGCCTTTGTGCTTGCATCAAGGGCAAAGCGAAAGCTAAGGCCCGCCCTGGATCGGGGAGTAGCGCAGCCTGGTAGCGCATCTGCTTTGGGAGCAGAGGGTCGCAGGTTCGAATCCTGTCTCCCCGACCACTTTTCCCTTATTTTCTGAATAGTGTGATCGGCATTGCCACGGCTGAGCCGGGCGTTCGCTCTGCCTTTGCGGCAAGCGCAAAGCGCAGCAACGTCCGCTCTTCGATGGATGGTGGGCCCGGCAGGACTCGAACCCGCAACCTAGCCGTTATGAGCGGCCAGCTCTAACCATTGAGCTACAGGCCCCATTCTCCACCGCAGCGCATGGCGCCGGCTCTGGGCGCGTTAGCTTGCGGCGATCCCGCTTGGCAAGTCTTGATGCATGGTGGCGAGCGGAGCGAACAGGCGTCGGATCAGCCGTTATGGCCCTGCTCGCGATAGGACTCCGGCGCGGTCGGCAGCACGATGCCGAAGGCCTGTGCCGTGATGGCGAACTCCCCGCCGAGATGGCGGACGATTCCCCGCACCAGTTTGAGGGTGAACGCAAGGCCGAGCGGTGGCGTGTCGCCATAGAGGCGCTGCTCGACCACATAACCCTGTTCGAGAAAGGCGCGCGCCTCGATGCCGCGCAAGGCCGTCGGGCGACTCATCGTCAAGCTCACGGAGGCGCGCTCCGGCGCTGGGCAGATGCACAGGACCAGCTGTTCGCCCGCAGCCAAGCCGGCATGGCCGATGCGGATCAGGTGATTCAACATGCGTTCGATCTGGTTGCGGTCGCCATGCACGAGGCTGGAACCGCTCTCGACCGAGAGATTGACGGCTTGGCCAAAGCCGGCGGCGTCCACCACCCTATGCAGGGCAGCGGTCAGATCGACATCATCCTGCTGGGCGGAGAGGTCTCCCCGCTCCAGTCGGCTCGCCGCGTCGAGATCGTCGAAGGTCGTCAGCAATGCCCGTGCATCCGCCAGGATGGCCCGGGCGATGTCGCGATAGACCTCGGGGACCGGACCGAGGATCTGCGCCTCGATCATTTCGCCATAGCCCTGCACGGCGTTCAACGGCGTGCGCAACTCATGGATCAGTTGCCGCGTGCTGGTGGCGGAGAGCGTGGTGCCCTCGTCGCTCGACTGCGTCTCGAGGGGGCGCACCGGCGCCTCGAACCGCCGCTCACGCCGGGCAATGCCGGTATAGCCCCGGAAGCGACCGCTCTGCCGGTCAAAATGCGGTTCGCCGGAGATGCGCCATTCGCCCGCCAGCGCACCGTCCTGCAAGGTCAGGCGGCTATTCTCGAACGCGGCGCGGTGCCGAAATGCCCCAAGCGTGGCGCCATCCACCCCATGGCTGACGTCCACGCCCGGCGTCGCAATGCTGAGGCCAATGATCGCTTCAGGAAATGCGCCGTCGGTCAGGCGAACGAGGCCCGAAGCATCGGTCTCGAACTGAAAGCTGTCGACATCGGCGTCCGGCGTGTCGTGGGCGTCAGAGTCTTGCCGAACCGAATCTGGCACCGGTTCAGCGGCGCCGGCCGCCTTGAACGGGTTTGCCTTCTTGAACCGCTCGATTTGCGCAACGAGACGGCCGATCTGGCTTGCCTCGTCCGTGCTGCCCGGGCGATCAAGCTCCTCGGTCCCAACAACCCGGTCCGCACTCGACGTCCCGGCTTCCGCCTGCCGAACCTCAGCTGCGGGCAGCGACAGATCGACTTCGCCGAAGCGTCGTAACGCGGCCATTGCGGCATCCGGCAGATCCGGACGGCGACGCAGAACGCTGCGCGCCAGCGGACCCAGATGGGGTATGATCGCGGCCCAGTCTTCGCCCGTCAGACGGACAGACTTCATCATTGCCACGACAACCGAAGGATGGTCGCCCGCCAGCCACTGCACCAGCGTGGGGGAGCGGAGTCTGGACCCAAGCTCCACGACGGACGCGATGCGGCCTTCCAGGCTCACCTTCGGGCGGGCCTCCTGCAGGATCGTCAGGATGGTATGCGCCTCGTCCGGCGAAAGCTTCTGGGTTTCCACGCCAGAGACATCATATTGGGCAAGCAGATCCATGCACTGGCGCCAGCGCGTCACGGCGGCACCTGTGCCCTCGCCGCCATTGGCCAGCACCGTCCGCAGAAGATCGTTGAAACGCATTCAGTTGGCCCCTGTAACGGAACCGCGTGTACTGATGGTAAACCGACCCGCCTAGCGTTAAAAAATGGGACGTTGCATTGTGGGACAATTACGTTGCAGCGACATTATATGTCTGCAAGAACATCTGCCGTGAAAGGAAATGTCCTCTATGCCCGGTAGTTCGCTGGATGAGACCGACGTCAAATTGCTCGACCTGCTTCAGGAGGATGGCCGCCTGACCAATGTCGAGCTGGCACGGCGCGTCGGCCTGACCGCCCCGCCCTGCCTGCGCCGGGTGAAAAGCCTGGAGGATCGCGGCTTCATCGCCTCCTATCACGCCCATCTCGATCCGGTTGCCTTGGGCTACACGACGACGGTGTTCGCCATGGTCAGCCTGAAAAGTCAGGCCGAAGAGGATTTGCAGGCATTCGAGGCCCACGTCGCGGCGCTGCCGGAAGTCCGCGAATGCCACATGCTGAACGGCGAGATCGATTTCATCCTCAAGGTGGTGGCGCAGGATCTGCGCAGCTTCCAGCAGTTCCTCACCTCGCAGCTGACGCAAGCGCCCAATGTCGCGAGCGTGAAGACGTCGTTGACGATCCGCACCTCCAAGAACCTGCCGGGCGTGCCGGTCGGCCGCTGAGCGCGCGCATGGCCGAGAGCTGAGGCAATCCGTCCAACGCCCAATAAAAATGCCGGCGACAAAGCCGCCGGCATTCTAACTTTTTTCGATCGAACCGCAGGGGTTCAGGCGTTGGAGCTGTTCAGCCAAACCGTCCAGAGGTCGGCGGTCCGCTTGCGCACGCCGGTGCCGCTGACCTTGCCGAATGCCTCCAGAGCACCGGCCTTGTCGCCCGACCGAGCGAGCGCGATGCCGAGGCGTGTGTTCACCTCGTCCGCGTCCACGCCGCCCTTCTGCAGCGCGAGGCGATACAGGGTCACGGCCTTGGCATTGTCGCCATAGCTCATGAAGGCGCTGGCGGTGTTGGCGGCGGGCTTGCCAGTAGCGGCGGACGCGGCGCTCTTCTCAGAGGTTGCAAGCGATGCGCGATCCTGCGTGATCCCGCTGGTCGCGACCTGATAGAGGTCGGACAGCGTGGTGCCGCTCAGAACGCCGCTGGAGCGACCCTGATCGATCACTGCCTTGACCTCGCCGGGCAGGCCGAGGCGATTGGCCGCCTCTGCATATTCATTGTAGTTATAGGCGCTCTTGAGCGACTTGGTGGCCGCCATCAGACGCATGATGTCGATGCTCTCGTCGCGGGTCGCATTGGGATATTCGTCCTGCAACATCCGCAGCACCAGCGCCCAGTTGTCCGGGGTGCCGCTGACCGGCAGTGCCAGCTTGGTCCAGTCGGAGAGGGTCGGCGACTTGGCGAACACCGCCATGCTCAGGCCCTTGTTGTACCAGCTCGCATCGACAGGCTGGCCGGATGCCTTCTGCAGTTCGATCGCGCGCTTGAGGTGCGGCAGGCCCTGCTCCACCTTGGCCTTGCCGGCATCGGTGAACTGGTTGTTGACGATCTGGTCCTGCGCCTCGTTGAAATAGGTGTTGGCGATCAGCACGTCGGGCGTGGGGCCGCCGTAGCCGCCATCGATCGCCGACTGGAAGTGCGTGCGGGCCTGATCATATTGCTTGGCGTTGAAGGCGAACTGGCCGACGAAATAGTGGAACTTCGCCACTTCGGTCGCCGGCGTCATGCCGGAGTCGATCATCGCTTCCAGAGCCTGGCGCTGGATGGCCTCATCCTTCTGGTTGATGCCGACCTGCAGCAGCAGGCTGCCGAAGAAGTAGCGATCGTCGGGCTTGGTGGCCGTGGACTGGATCTCGTCCAGCTTCGCCTTGGCGCCCGCAAAATCCTGCTTCTTGACCAGCTCCTGGGCCTCGACCGCTCCCTTCTGGAAGCCGCGGCTCAGCGAAATCTTGGGTGCCGAACTCTGTTCGGCCTGCTTGCCATCCCGGCTCTGCGCCGATGCGGGAGCCGTTGCGAAGGCGCCCGCCGCAAACGCGGCCAGGGTGATCGTAAGAGCAGTGGTATTGAACAGACGCATCAAATATTCCTCCAGAACTAAGATCTCGGCCCCCAAGTCGCGGATCCCGCTGACTTCATGGCCCTGCACTGCAGGATCACGCGTGAACGGGAATTGAATGTCGCTATAACCACCGTTCCGGGGCTTGTCATGAGGGCGCGATGCCGGTTGGTACGGGAAATCGGCAAGCCGTCGTGCTCCCGCCCCCATTCGGCTTCGACCGGTTCGTGACAGCGTGCAATTTTGCCCTTTTCTCTGGCCTTTTCTGCAGTCGCGGGCTAGTCACACCGCTTCGAGTTCCCACCACGTAATCATAAGAGAAAACGCTTGAGCGACGAGACAATCCTCGCCGAACCCTCGGATATCAGCCCGATCAACATCGTCGATGAGATGAAGTCGAGCTATCTCGACTACGCCATGTCGGTGATCGTGTCCCGCGCGCTGCCGGATGTGCGCGACGGGCTGAAGCCCGTGCATCGCCGCATCCTGTTCGGCGCCCACGAAATGGGCTTCACTTATAACAAGCCCTACCGCAAATCGGCCCGCATCGTCGGCGACGTGATGGGTAAATATCACCCGCACGGTGACAGCTCGATCTACGACGCATTGGCGCGCATGACGCAGGACTGGTCGATGCGCGTGCCGCTCATCGACGGTCAGGGCAATTTCGGCTCGATGGACCCGGATTCGCCGGCGGCCATGCGCTATACTGAGGCGCGCCTCGCCAAGGTCGCCAATGCGCTGCTCGACGATCTCGACAAGAACACCGTCGATTTCCTGCCGAACTATGATGGCAGCGAGAGCGAGCCGCAGGTGCTTCCTGCCCGCTTCCCGAACCTGCTGGTCAACGGTGCCGGCGGCATCGCGGTCGGCATGGCCACCAATATCCCGCCGCACAATCTCGGCGAAGTGCTGCGCGCCTGCAAGGCGTACATGGATAATGGCGCGATCTCGGCTGAAGAGCTGATGGAAATCGTGCCGGGGCCGGACTTCCCGACCGGCGCGCTCATCCTGGGCCAGTCTGGCGCCCGCTCGGCCTATACGACCGGGCGCGGATCGATCATCATGCGCTCGCGCCATATCATCGAGACTCTGCGCGGGGACCGCCAACAGATCGTCCTCACCGAAATTCCGTTCCAGGTCGGCAAGGCCGGTCTCGTCGAAAAGATCGCCGAGGCCGCCAAGGACAAGCGGATCGAGGGCATCTCGGACATTCGCGACGAATCCAACCGCGAGGGCGTTCGCGTCGTCATCGAGCTGAAGCGCGATGCCACGGCGGATGTGGTGCTCAATCAGCTGTGGCGGCACACGCCCGCCCAGTCGAGCTTCCCGGCCAATATGCTCGCCATCCGTGGTGGGCGGCCCGAACTGCTGACGCTACGCGACATCATCGAGGCGTTCGTGCGCTTCCGTGAGGAAGTGATCACCCGCCGGACCAAGTTCGAGCTGGCCAAGGCGCGGGATCGCGCCCACATCTTGCTCGGCCTCGTCATCGCGGTCAGCAATCTCGATGAAGTCGTGCGCATGATCCGCGGGGCCAGCAGCCCGGCGGCGGCCCGCGAGGCGCTGCTGGCGCGCGCTTGGCCGATCGGGGACATCGCGCCCTATCTCAAGCTGGTCGAGGCCGCGGATGATGAGCCCTCGGGCAGCGTCTATCATCTGTCGGACGCGCAGGTTCGCGCTATTCTCGATCTGCGCCTGCACCGGCTGACGGCGCTTGGCCGCGACGAGATCGGCAATGAGCTCAAGGGGCTGGCCGATGCGATTGCTGGCTATCTCGAGATCCTCGCCAGCCGCGTTCGCCTGTTCGAGGTGATGCGCGCAGAGTTCGACGCGATCGAAGCTGAATTCGCCACGCCGCGCCGCTCCACCCTTGCCCCCGCTGCCGACGGCATCGAGGATGAGGATTTGATCGAGCGCGAAGACATGGTCGTGACCGTGACCATGTCCGGTTACATCAAGCGCACGCCGCTCGATACCTTCCGCGCCCAGAACCGCGGCGGCAAGGGCCGCGCCGGCATGGCGACGAAGGAAGAGGATGTCGTCACCGAGCTGTTCGTGACCTCCACGCACACGCCGGTGCTGTTCTTCTCGACGCTGGGCAAGGTCTATCGCCTCAAGGTCTGGCGCTTGCCGGAAGGCGGGCCGGCCACACGCGGACGTCCGATGGTCAACCTGCTGCCGCTGGCCGAGGGCGAGACCATCCAGACGGTGCTGCCACTGCCGGAAGACGAGAATGAATGGGCGCAGCTCCATGTCATGTTCGCCACCGCCAAGGGTAGTGTGCGCCGCAACAGCATGGATGCGTTCGCGAATATCCCCTCGAACGGCAAGATCGCGATGAAGTTTGAGGGTGAGGACGCCGACGACCGCCTGATCGGCGTCGCGCTCCTCAGCGAAGAAGATGACGTGCTGCTGGCCTCCCGCCAGGGCAAGGCGATCCGCTTCCGCGGCGATGATGTGCGCGAGTTCCAGAGCCGCAACTCCACCGGTGTGCGCGGCATGACGCTGAAGGAAGGCGACGAGGTCATCTCGCTCTCCGTGCTCCAGCGTGCCGGTATTCAGGACATGGAAGAGCGCGAGGAGTATCTGCGCTTCGCTCCATGGAAGGGCGAGAAGGAGGGCGAGCCGAAGATGGCCGCCGACCGGTTCGAGGCCCTGCGCGCCCGCGAGCAGTTCATCCTGACCGTCTGCGCCAATGGCTATGGCAAGCTCTCCTCAGCCTTCGAGTATCGCCGCACCGGGCGTGGTGGCCAGGGCATCACCAACATCGACAATATCGAGCGTAACGGCCCGGTCGTGGCGAGCTTCCCGGCGACCCGCGAGCATCAGCTCATGCTGGTGACCGATCAGGCCAAGCTTATCCGCATGGGGCTCAGCAGCCTGCGCGTGATCGGCCGTGGTTCTGCGGGCGTGCGCTTGTTCGATGTGGCGCAGAACGAGCATGTCGTGAGTGCCGCTCGGATTGAGGAAAGCACGGACGGGGTCGAGGCAGACATGCCGGCGGCCGAGGGCGAGGCCTCCGACACCGCGGAATGAGGAACAGGCCCGTCAGCGTTGCCTTGAGCGCGCTGGCGGGTAGTTCATAACTAAACCCAGCGCCGCTCGAACCGCTGGCCGAGCCCGGTCAACAACTCATATTGAGACAGGCCGGTGTGCGCAGAGGCGCTGGGCAGATCATACGCCACCTCCAGCCAGTCCCCTTCCTCCAGATCCGGTGCCGTGCTGACATCGACGGCGATCAGATCCATGGAGACGCGCCCCAGCAGCGGCAGTCGCCCTCCGCCATGGAGCATCACCCCTCCCCCGGCAAAGGCGCGCAGATAGCCGTCTGCGTAACCGAGATTGACGATTGCCGCCTCGACGGGCGCCTTCGCGGTGAAGGTCGCGCCATAGCCCACTGTTTCCCCAGCTTCGACCCGGCGCCGCTGGAGGATCTGCGCATGGGGACGCACGACCGGGCGGATATGGCCGGTCGCAGCCGGTGTCGGCAGGCCGCCATAGAGCGCGAGCCCCGGCCGGGTCAGATCGAAGGCGTAGTCGCTGCCGAGCAGAATGCCGGCGCTATTGGCCAGGCTGTACCGCCGCGCCGGCACCTGCTGCCGCACGGCATCGAAGCGCGCGCGCTGCACCGCGTTCAGACCGGACATTTCATCGGCGCAGGCGAGGTGGCTGCAAAGTGTCTCGATCTCCAGCCCATCCAGCACGCCAGAGCCAAGCTCATCGGGGCGCAGGCCGAGCCTGTTCATGCCGGTATCGATCATGACATCGCACGGGCCGCCACCTGCGGCTTTCCATCGGGCGACTTGAGCGGCGCTGTTCAGCACCGGTCTTGCCGGTGCCGCCAGCGCAAAAGCCACATCTTCGGCGCGCACTCCGTGCAACACACTGAGCGATGCGCCTTCCAGCAATGGCAGCAGAGCCGCCGCTTCCTGCCATGTCGCGACGAAAAAATCCCGGCACCCGGCGGCCAGCAGATGCTGAAGAACCTCGGTCGCGCCCAGGCCGTAGCCATTGGCCTTAAGGGCTGCCCCGCAGGCTGCCGCCCCACTCTGCCCTGCGAGCCAGCGCCAATTGGCGATCAGCGCGTCACGATCCAGATGCAGGGCCAGCGGCGATGAGGGACAGTCGATCATGTCGGCGGGGTAGCGCGCTCGCCCCTGCCCGTCGAGAGCAATCCGGCCACCCGCGCCCTCCTGGAGGGCGCGGGTGGCACGGGGTCAGAATGCCTTGCGGACTGTCAGCGAGACAAACCGGCCGAGCGGGTTTGCCACGGTGGAGTCATAGACCTGATTGTTGGCGATCGCCGCAAAGGGCGGCGCGGCATCGAACAGGTTGAGCGCACTCAGCGAGAAGGACAGGCCGCTCAGCACGCCGTCCGCCTTGGGCACGTCGTAGGTCAGCGTCAAATCGACCGTCGTGTAGGAGTCGACGGACTGCGATGGCGCGATGGTGCCCACCGTGTTGGTGTAGGCATTGGTATAGTTCACGAACATCGTCGCGCCGAAATTCTCGCCCCGCCACCCGAGATTGGCGCGGCCCCGGAACCGCAGCGGGAAGTTGGCGAGGTTCAGTCGGTCCACTGTCGGTGAGGTCGGGCCGGTCGCTCGCCCGTAGCTGAGCAGATAGGTGCCCGAGACCCCGATATTGGCCGATCCACCGCCCAGATCGAACGCATAGTTGGCGAGGAAATCCAGCCCGTCCATCTTGATGCGCCCGACATTGTTGCGGCGGGCATCGACAATGGCATCGACATCGGAAGCTGCAATGATCGCCGGCGGCGCCCAGGGCAGATCGTAAATCGCGTTCACCTGCGCGACGGTCGGGTTGAAGGTCACGAACGGCGCGTAGGCCGGGTCGGTGAAGACCTGCACGCTGAACACCGGCGCTGTCTCGATCACGTCCTTATAATCGATGTTGAAGTAATCCAGCGACGCAGTGAAGCCGCTGCTCGGCGGGGTGAACTTGACGCCAACCGACCAGGTCGTGGCCTTCTCAGGCTTGAGATCGGCATTGCCGCCGACATATTCGATCACATTGCCGAACGGCCCGAAATTGGGGATCGAAAAGACCGTCGCCGTACTGGCGGGGTTGGTATCGGACAGCGTCGGCGCCCGGAATGAGGTGCCGTAGCTGGCATGAGCCGAGACGCCCGGCACGGGATCGTAGCGAATGCCAAACTTCGGATTGGTCGTTCCGCCGACGTCGCTATAGTGATCATAGCGGCCGGCAATGTTCAACTCGAGCCGATCGATGCCCGGCATGGCATTGGCCGCACCGACCAGCGGCACGTTCACCTCCGCAAAGGCCGACCAGACGTCGCGAGAGCTGGCGGTATCGCCAAAGAGGTTGATCTGCGAGAGCGACGGCCCGTTGATATTCTCGGCGGCGGTGTTGCGGTAATAATCATGGTGGAACTCGCCGCCCACCGCCATGCGCACCGCGCCGCCGCCGATGTTGAAGAGCGCACCGTCCGTCTTCACGTTGACGAGGTCGACCGTGTAGAGGCCGGTCACGTCGAAGAAGGCGACAAGGCGGTCGATCTGATCGCGGCTGTTCTGCCCGGTCCCGTAGACGTTCAGGGCCGTCGCGGGGTTGGAATCAGCCAGCGCGGCGGAGAGCAAAGCCGTGTTCAGGAAACCGTCCGTCTTGGCGCCGCCTTCCGTGGCGCCATGGGAGCCGTAGATGGAAAGCTGCCAGTTGCCATCCAGCGAATAGTCAAACCCGGTCGCCAGCTGGTATGAGCTTTCGTAGATATTGCCCTGGATCGGCCCATATTCGTTAAAGGCATATTCGACGATCTGCGAGGTCTGCCCCGGCGCGAACTCGATGAAGTAGGGATTGCTGCTCGGAACAGGCGTCGCGGCGCCCAGCGTCAGAGACCCCGCGCGCTGGTTCAGGGTCCGCTTGGAGTAAAAGCCGCTGGCCCACATCTTGAGCGCAGGCGTCAGTTCCTGATCGAGGCGGCCAATGACGCTCCAGCGCTTGAGCTGCGGCAGAAGATCATTGTTCACATAGCTTTGCTGGAAGTTGGGCGTGGTCGAGAGGTTGGCAGGCGTCAGATTCTCACCGCTGCCACCCGGAAGTCCGTAGCGGGTGAAGGTCGCGGGATCGATCACATTGCCCGGCGAGCTGGTGAAGGCGCAGTTGTTCAACCCGCCAAAAGCACGCTGATCGCACTGGAACAGCTCCGCGCGATCTTCCTGGCGCAGGCGGCTGTGGTAATAATAGTCGCCGGCAATCATCACCGAGCCGGTGTCCCACTTCTTACCGAGAATGGCATTGCCCTGCCATTCGTCATAGCCATCAGCGAAGCCGTAACGCGCGCTGGCCTCCAGCCCGTCGAAGTTGCGGCGCAGGATGAGGTTGGCAACGCCCGCGACAGCGTCCGAGCCGTAAGTGGCCGAAGCGCCGTCCGCCACGATGTCGATCCGTTCGAGCGCAATGGCCGGGATCACCGAGGCATCGAAGAGCTGGCCGGCAACACCGCCCGGAGGGGCGCGGCGGCCATCGAGCAAGGTGAGCGTCGCCTGCGTGCCGAGGCCGCGCAGGTTAACGCCATTGGCGCGGGTGCTGTTGAGCGTCGCGCTGTTGACGTTGGTGCCCAGCGTGGCTTCGCCCGGCCCCAAGGCGGACACCTGCGGAATGGTCTTGAGGATATCCGATGTCGTGGCCAGCCCCGTGTCGCGGATTTCCTGCTGACCGACTGCAATCACCGAGGAACCCACCGGCGCAACCCCGCGCAACTGGGTGCCGGTCACCACAATGTCAGCGGCGTTCGCGGCATCATCCTCGGACTGATTGGTCTGTGCGGTGCCCGTCTGAGCGCTGACACCCTGCGACGCAACAAGCGCAGCAAACGACACGAAGCCAAGCGCAGATGCGCGCCGGAAGCCATTTTTGGCCATGATCCTCCCCAATATGACAGCGCGATCGGCCCTACTGTCGATCGTCAATATCGACTTACGAAAATGAATACACTTTGTCTAAACATTTTTGCAATCGATTGCTCAGACAAATGCAACTGCTTTAGATTAGGTCGGATTCTGCTGGTCGATCGTTGGGTAATCCGCTCTTTCCTGATGACTGAGCGAAGGAGAACAAATCGAACTGCGTCGAAAGGAGATGTCGGCGATTCTAATCAGCCTTGCTCTGGCAGGCCCGTAGAAATCGCCGATAAACGCGATTCAGGCCGTTCGCCCGGCTTCGACGATCACTCGCACGGCATAGACTCCGCCGGGTTTTTGCCCGGTCGCAGGCGAGATCATGATGCCAAGCCGCGCTCTATGGCGCGCTGGGCACGTGGGAAACCGATTGCAGGTTTCCGAGGCTGGGCACCACCACCCATCGCGCTGCGGCTTCTTCGGCCAGCACTGCCGCGATGCGCGCGGCGGCTTGGCCATCCCCGAAAGGACTATGGGCATGGGCCATGGCGGCATAGGCTTGGGGGTCGTCCAGCAACCGGGTTACTTCGGCGACTATGCGATCAGGGACGGTGCCGATGAGACGGGCGGTGCCTGCCTCGATGCCCTCTGGCCGTTCGGTCGTCTCCCGCATGACCAGCACGGGTTTGCCAAATGTGGGCGCTTCTTCCTGGATACCGCCACTATCCGTCAGCACGAGGGAAGCTGCATCGAGCAGGCCTACAAATCCTGGATAATCCAGCGGTTCAATCAGCGCGATATTCTCCAAGCCGGAAAGCGCGGGCTCCAGCGTGGCCCGGACCTGTGGATTGGGATGGACCGGCCAGATGATAGCCACATCGTCGCGCTGGGCGACGGCGCGGATGGCGGCGGCAATGTTCGAGAGCCCCTGCCCCAGATTCTCCCGCCTGTGGCTGGTAACGATAACGATCCGGCACCCTGAAAAACGCCGCAGCACGGGTGCGATCGAGCCCGCCAAAAAAGGCTGCTCCCGCAGCCTGCCCTGAGTCGCGAGCAAGGCATCCACCACCGTGTTGCCCGTCACGATGATCCGCCCTTGGGTATGCTCGGCTTCCAGCGCTGCCGCCGCCCCCGCCGTCGGGGCGAAGTGCAGATTGGCCGCGCAGGCGATGATGCGGCGATTCACCTCTTCGGGCCATGGGTTGTAGATATCGCCGCTGCGCAAGCCCGCCTCGACATGCCCAACCGGAATGCGGCGGTAATAAGCCGCAAGGGCGGCCATCATCGCAGTCTTTGTATCGCCGTGGACCAATACCCTGTCTGGCCTTTCGGCATCGAACACGGCACCCAAGGCGAGGATGAGCCGCGCCGTCAACGTATCGAGCGTCTGATCCGGCGCCATGATGTCGAGATCGAAGTCCGGCACAATCCCGGCAAGATCGAGAACCTGGTCGAGCAAGGCCCGATGCTGTGCGGAAACGCAGACCTTCGTCTCGATCTGCGGTAGAGATTTCAGCGCATCATAGACAGGAAACATCTTGATGGCTTCGGGCCTCGTGCCGAAAACCAGCATCACTTTATAGCGCACCATGGTTCGCTTGCCCCCCACAGACAAGGCCTGTCTAACCGATGGTTAATGCGTGGTAAACATTTGTTAACCGGAAAAGAAAATGGCCCGCCAGCAGTGCCGACGGGCCAATCTCTCAAAATAGGAGGCCGTGCGCCTCCCCTCTGTCTTAATTGATCAGAACAGACCTTCAATCTGACCCTTGTCGTCCAGACGGATGAAGTCCGCCGACGGCGTCTTGGGCAGGCCGGGCATGCGCATGATATCGCCGCACACCGCGACGATGAACTCGGCGCCTGCCGACAGGATCACGTCGCGCACCGGCACGACGTGGTTGGTCGGTGCACCGCGCAGGCTCGGGTCGGTCGAGAAGCTGTACTGCGTCTTGGCCATGCAGACCGGCAGATGGCCATAGCCATCGGCTTCCCAACCCTTGAGCTTGTTGCGCACGCTGCTGTCGGCGGTCACTTCGCTGGCGCGGTAGATGCGCTTGGCGATCGTGTCGATCTTGTCGAACAGCGACAGGCCGTCCTCATAGATCGGCGCGAAGTTGGACGAACCGCCCTCGGCCAGGGCGACAACCTTGCGGGCCAGCTCTTCGGTGCCCTTCGAGCCATTGGCCCAGTGGCTGCACTCGACCGCTTCGGCGCCAGCGGCTTCCGCGATCTCCTGAACGACGGCCATTTCCTCGGCCGTGTCGGTGACGAACTGGTTGATCGCAACGACCACGGGCACGCCGAACTGACGGACGTTCTCGATGTGACGGGCGAGGTTGACGCCGCCCTTGCGGACCGCATCCGGGTTCGCCGTGCCGAGATCGGCCTTGTCGACGCCGCCGTGCATCTTGAGCGCGCGGATGGTGGCCACGATGACCGCCGCCGAGGGCTTCAGGCCAGCCTTGCGACACTTGATGTCGAAGAACTTCTCGGCGCCGAGGTCAGCGCCAAAGCCGGCTTCGGTCACCACATAATCGGCGATCTTGAGGGCTGTCTTGGTGGCGAGCACCGAGTTGCAGCCATGCGCGATGTTGGCGAACGGCCCGCCGTGGATGAGCACGGGGTTGTTCTCGAGCGTCTGCACGATATTCGGCTGCAGGGCATCCTTGAGCAGCACGGTCATGGCGCCCGAGGCGTTCAGCTCGCGCGCCAGCACGGCCTTGCGGTCGCGCGTGTAGCCGGCGTGGATGTTGCCGAGGCGACGCTCCAGATCCTTGAGGTCCGAAGCAAGGCAGAGGATCGCCATGACTTCCGACGCCACGGTGATGTCGAAGCCATCCTCGCGGGGGTAGCCATTGGACACGCCACCGAGCGAGTTGACGATCGAACGCAGGGCGCGGTCGTTCATGTCCAGCACGCGACGCCACGCGATACGACGCGGGTCGAGGCCGAGCTTGTTGCCCCAGTAGATGTGGTTGTCGATCAGCGCTGCGAGCAGGTTGTTCGCAGAGGTGATGGCATGGAAGTCGCCGGTGAAGTGGAGGTTGATGTCCTCCATCGGCACGACCTGCGCATAACCGCCGCCGGCAGCACCGCCCTTGACGCCGAAGCACGGGCCGAGCGACGGCTCACGCAGCGCCGCAACCGTCTTCTTGCCGATGGCGTTCAGGCCGTCAGCAAGGCCGACCGTCGTCGTGGTCTTGCCCTCGCCTGCTGGCGTCGGGTTGATCGCGGTGACGAGGATGAGCTTGCCATCCTGATTGCCCTGGACGCTGTTGATGAAGTCCCAGGACAGCTTCGCCTTGTAAGGGCCGTAGTTCAGCAGCGCGTCCTGCGGGATGCCGACCTTCGCGCCGACCTCGGCGATGTTCTGCATCTTCGCTTCGCGTGCGATTTCGATGTCGGAGCCTTGAGCCATGATTCTCCTAGCCTTTCCATGATACGGCCCGGAACGGGCCGACCGTCTTTGTCCGGAATTAATTGAGCGGCAACGGACGCGAGCGCGTCAGATGCCCTGCTTGCCCTTGAAGTTCACGATCCACTCATTGGTCTTCACCAGACCGCCGAACGGATAGAAATGGAGGTGAACCTTGCCATGTTCCTCGCCCAGCGCGGGGACGAGATCGGCGATCACCGGATCGGGACCGGCGCTGCCGATCAGGCTGGTGATCGAAAGGCCATACTTCTTGACGACCTTGGCGGAGGTGCCGACGCCGCAGCGCGCGGCGAAGCGGAGCAGCGTCTTGATCGAGGCCGGGCCGGCAAGGCCGATGCGCACGGGGCCGTCAATGCCCTCGGCGCGGATCTGCTTGAGCCAGTCGAGCACCGGATCGGCATCGAAACCGAACTGAGTCATGATCGAATAGTCGATCCCCTGCTCCTTGAGCGAGGCGACCTTGTCATGCATCGCCTTGACGAGCTTTTCGTTGGTGATGTCCGGGTGACCTTCCGGATAGCCGGAGATGCCGACATGCTGGATGCCATATTCCTTGAGCGTGCCCGAGGAGATCACGGCCAGCGCGTCGTCATAGGGCCCGAGCGGTTCGGAAGGATCGCCGGCGATCACGAACACATGCTTGAGGTCGATCTGGGCGGCGAGCATGTCGAGGAAGCGATTGAGGTCTTCCTTCACCAGCAGGCGCCGTGCGGAAATGTGCGGAACCGGCTTGAAACCGAGGTCCTGAATGGCCCGAGCCGCGCGGACGCGATCCTCGAACTCGGCACCCGGCAAGAAGGTGCAGGAAATGAGCGTGCCCTGCGGGATCATGTGCGCGGCATTCTGCAGCGCTTCCACGTCCTTGGGCGTGATTTCGAGCGAGTAGTCTTCAAACAGCCGCGCCAGTGCGGTCTTGTCCAGGGTTGCCGTAGCCATGAAAAGTCCTCGCCTCGATTAGGGCTTACTGTGTTTTTAGAAGGTCGTCGGGGCGGCCACCCCGGAGGATGGCCGCCCGCAACGGATCAGGATCAGGCGTCGACGCGAGCGCTGCGCCAGCCGCCCTCGTACGTCTCGCGCGCGGTCACCGAATAGGGAACCGGGCTCACGACGGCACGAACAGCGATCTGCTTGTGCGGCTCGACGGTGGACTTGCGCGTGCCGCCATTTTCCTCGCCCCACAGAACCGTCAGCTCGGTGCCGACGGGGATCTCGTGGTCGATCGTCGCGAGCGAAAGCGCGCGCTTCTCGTTGTACGAGTAGCCGGTGAACATCGAGATGCCGACCGTGTTGCCAGCGGCGTCGAGGACGGCGTCGGCATTGGTGTTGGCATAGTTGGCCAGCGGCAGGTCGAAGAACTTGTAGTGCGAGTCGGCGTCGGCATCGAACAGCGAACCATAGATCTTCGCCATGTCGTCGCCGTTCCAGGCCAGCGTGACCTTCTTGCGCTGCGTTGAAGCGTCGAGGGCTTCGAGCGCTTCGCGGCCGATGAAGTCGTGGTCGAACTTCACGAACGGACCGTAACCGATCTCATAAGGATTGGTGTAGTAATCCTCGATGTTGTTCGAGACGAACGAACCGCCGATCGCGCCGGTGGCTTCGTAGCTCTTGGCCGGCAGCCACTCACGATAGGCCTTCAGCTTCTCGCCGGTGTAGATGGCGGGCAGCGGGCTCGGGATCCAGCCGGATTCCAGCGTGTTCGAGGGATAAGCGCGCGAACCGACCTGCACCAGGCCAAGATCCTTGCCAGCCTCGACGATGGCGCCGCGGATGTCTTCCATCTCTTCGTACGGACCCCAGATTTCGAGGCCGGGCGCACCGGCCATGCCGTGACGGAGCGTGCGCACCGAGCGGCCAGCGATGTTCATCGTGGACATGTTGAAGAAGCGGAGCTGCTCGAGCTTGCCGCCATGCAGCTTCTCGATCACGTCCCAGGCGTTCGGACCCTGGATCTGGAAGCGCCAGTAGCTGCGGTTGACGGGCTTGCCCATCGGACGCGAAGGCGAGCGGTCGTCATAGACGATCTCGACGTCGTAGCCGCCGGTCTCGGCATGGTACTGCAGCCAGTTGGCAGCCGGCGCACGGCCGACATAGCAGAACACTTCGGGCTCTTCCCAGAAGATGATGCCGTCGCCGATGACGTGACCATAAGGCGTCACGGGCACATACTGCTTGGCCTTGTTGACTTCCCAGCCCTTGGGCGAGTTGATCATCGTGTCGGTCAGGAGCTTGAGCGCGTCCTTGCCCTTGATGAACAGGTTGACCATGTGGTGCGACTGATCGAACAGCACGGCAGCGTTGCGCCAGGCCCACTGCTCGGAGCGCCAGTTGGAGAATTCCGGAGCAACGACCGGATACACATAGGCGCCGATCTGGCTGTTGCGCAGCATTTCCACCGGATTGCCGGCGGCGTTGAGCACTTGCTCAAGATTGGTAGGGTTGGACATCAGAGAGCCTCTCCATTTGGATCGCGAGAAACAAGGGTCTGCGTTCGACGAGAACGTCGAATCGATGGACGGGCGGAACATACGAAATTTTGTATGTTACACAAACGAAAAATTGGAAGGCCGCCCAGACCCTCCGGCGCAGAAATTAGCGAATTGATAGGGATTTATCACCTCGCAACGGCGTCAAAAAATTGCACGTTCATGCTGCACCAGCGAACCAGTTTCGCGTCCCTTCGGAGCCGGTTCGCACGGATCGCCGGTTCATGCCATTTCCACGGCGCGGGGTATCATGCGTGGCCATGTTGCTGCGCAATATGATTGAGGTCGCGCGGGGCCTAAACCGGCTCACAGGAAGGGCCGGACGGGGTCTCGACCATCCCAGTCCTGCGTCTGCTCCCAGAAAGCCGTGAAGCCCGCATCCATGCCCGCCGTCGCAGGAATCAGCTCGACGAAGCCCGGCGCCCCCGGCCCGCCCTCGAAGAACGCCACAGAGCCACCGGTCGGAACCGGCGCCCGCTGGACCAGTGTTTCCCCACGCGCGATCCGGCGCGCCACCTCGTCCTCGATGTCCTCGCGCGCGACGCCAAAGTGATGGAAGCCATAGCCCACGCGATCGATCGTCTCCTTGTAGACCGACGGATGGTCGTCCAAAGGCTGGATCAGCTCGATATTGGTCGAGCCGGCAAAGCTCATCGCGATGGCGCTGCTGCTCTTGCACGTCTCGCCGCGATAGACATGATCCGGCCCCCCGAAGCTCGGCAGGACGAACCAGGGACCGACGCCCGTGCGCTCGATCCACCAGTCGATCGCCTGATGGATGTCGCGGACCACATAGGCCATCTGGCAGATGGTGCCGATGTCGCCGCCGAAGCCAAATTTCCTGGTCATCCGTCTCTCCTCTTCATTCTTGTTCTGCGATGGTCGCCAGAGCACCCGCGAGGGTTTCCGGCATGGAAATGAACGGGCTGTGGTCGCTCTCGAGCGTGGTGACGCTGCGGCAAGGCAGCACCGCCTGCATCGCGCGTTGCACGTCCAATGGAAAGGTCCGGTCCTGCGCGCATTCGATGTAATGGCGCGGTACGCGGCCAAAGCGAGCCCCAGTGAGGCGCAGCGCGGTCCCGAATGGCCTCACCGGTTCGTCAATGAGCTGCACGGCCGACTGCCGCTGGTCCTCAGGACTGCACAGCTGGTAGAAGAATTCCGCCGCTGCGGATGGGTCGAACCGCAAGCCAAGGCCTGCATGGACCGGGCTGAGCGCGGCGCCGAAGCGGCCCGTCTCCATCGAGCGCCCGATCATGTCATAAAGGCTTTGCCCGTCGGGGATGAGCGCGCCGCTGATATAGACCAGCGCCGCGAACGCCTCCGGCGCCAGTTCGGCGGCCTGACTGGCGATAATGCCGCCGCGACTATGGGCACACAGGATCACCGGCTCAGCCTGGCGGCGGGCCTCCCCGACGATAAACTGCGCCCAGCCCTCCAGCGAGACCTGCGCCATGGCGCGCGCGTCGCCACCGGCACCCGGCAGGTCCGGCGCGATCATGCTGTGCCCGGCCCGCTCCAGGGGCGCGCGCAGGCGGTCGAAGCACGACCCGCTATGCCAGGCCCCGGGTATGAACATGAAGCGGGCCACGCGATCTCAGCGAACGTCGATCACCACCTTGCTGAAATGTTCCGAACCGCTGCCATGCGCAAAGGCCGCCTTGGCATCCTCGAACGTATAACGGGCGCCGATGACCGGCTTGATGCCGTTGACGTCAATTGCCGCAGCCAGTCGTCGCGCCATGCCGCGCGAGCCGACGAAAATACCCCGCAGCGTGCCGCCGACGAACATCAGGCCTGATGGGTTAGGCCCGCCAACGGGATTGAGCACGCCGATCAGTGCAACTTCGCCATTGTGGCGCAGTGCGGCCATGCTTTGCTGCACCGTGCCGGCACCGCCGACCTCGACCACCTTGTCGACGCCGCCCATCGTGGTGGAGACATGCTGACCCCAGTCCTCGATCTCGCGATAGTTGATGAGATGATCGGCCCCCAGCGCCTTGGCGCGCTCCAGCTTGGCGTCGCTGGAGGAGGTAATGATGACCTCGCAGCCCGCCGCCTTGGCGAGTTGCAGCGCGAGGATCGACACCCCGCCGGTGCCAAGCAGCAGCACGCGTTCGCCGGGTTTGACCGGCCGGGGGCCTTCAAACAGCGCGTTCCAGGCCGTCACACCGGCGCAGGGCAGGCAGGCGGCCTCGGCGTAGCTGAGCGACTTGGCGATGGGGACCACGCCCTGCTCCGGCAGAACGACCACTTCGGCGAGCATCCCGTCAGCGCCGGCCGCGCCGAGCGCGAGGCCAGCCGCCGGATTGGGCGGGCCATCGTCCCAGCTCTGGAAGAAGGTACCGGCCACCCGGTCGCCCCGCTTGAACTGCGTCACGCCCGTCCCCACGGCGATGACTTCGCCCGCCCCGTCCGAAAGCGGGATCGTCGGGTTGGGCACCGGACCGCCGAGATAGCGCCCGAGCACCACCGCCTGATCGCGATAGTTGAGCGAACAGGCATGAACCCGGATCGCCACCTGGCCGGGGCCGGGCGCGGGCTGATCGCGCTCGACCAGATGAAGATCGTCGATCGAGGTGGCCCCCGCCGCCAGTTGCCATGCACGCATCGTCAAACTCCTTCACTCATCTCAATTCACTGTACCGCCGACCGCAGCGCCTAGCGGTCGCCAGACCAGGTCCGCAGGCCCGGCGCGGTGCGGTCTTCGCTGGCCAGCGCCTCGGCGACGGCCGGGCGCGCCTTCACCCGCTCGCGCCAATCGACGATCCGCGGGTAGTTGGTCGTAACATCCAGCTCCGGGAACATCCGCTCCACCATCGCGCCGCAATGGCTGAAGAAATTGATGTCCGCCGTCGTGTACATCTCGCCGGCCAGCCAGGGCGTCTCACCAAGCTGGGCCTCGATCTTGCGCAGCGCATAGATGATCTTGTCGGTCGCATTGGCGAGGTCCGCCTCGGAAAAACCGGAACGCGCGGTCGCCCATTTCTTGCGCTGATCGGGGAGCGGAATATGCTCGAGCAGCTTCTCGAACTCGCCATTCTCGATGTTGCGCGCGATCACGCCGACGAGCCGGTGCCAGCCATGCATGGAGACATAGTTCATGACATGCTCGTCCACAAACTTGTTCCAGTAGCGCACCTTGGTCTTGCCGAGCGGATCGTAGGGCATCAGCGGGACTTCGGGAAAGACGTCTTCCAGATACTCGTTGATGACGGTCGTGTGGGTGATCACGGCGCCATTATGGACCAGCACCGGCACCTGCCCTTCCGGGTTGATCGCCTTGAACCAGTCCGAATGCTGCTCGAACTTGTGGAGATCGACATAGATCGATTCATAAGGCAACCCCTTCTCCTTCAAGGGGATCATCGACTTGAGCGAATTGGCCAGCGGCTCGGCGTGGTAATATTTGAGCGTCATCGTGAGGGTTCCTTAAACTTCGAGCGTATCGAGCACGCCGCCATCGACTGCCCAGTTCTGCGCCGTCACATGACTGGCAGCCGGTGAAAGGAGGAAGCAGGCGACCTCCGCCAGTTCATCGGCGCTGCCCATCCGGCGCTGGGGCACGCGCTGATTGATGCGCGCGGCTTGCTCGGGCGGGATCAGGTCAAAGGCCGGCGTTTCGATGAAGCCCGGGACGATGCAGTTGCACCGCACACCCTGCGGCGCCAGTTCGACGGCGATGGCGCGCGAGAGGCCAAGTACGCCATGTTTGGACGCGACATAAGCCGGGTTCATCGCCATGCCGCGCTTGCTGGCCATCGATCCGGTGACGAGGATGCTGCCCTCGCCCGCTTCCACCATTCCCGGCGCGAGCGCCTGGATCGCCCAGAAGACGCTGGTGAGGTTGACACGGATCACCTCGTCGAACAGCTCGGGCGAATAGGCCAGCGCCGGCGCGAAGTTGCCCGCGAGCCCGGCATTGGCGAACAACCCATAAGCCGGCCCGAAATGCCCCACGGCCTCTGCCAGCGCGGCTTCAAGCGCGGCTTTGTCACCGACATCGGCGGCGAAGGCAGCGGCATGATCGCCAATGGCCCGGGCCTGATCGGCCAGCGCGTCCTTGCGCCGCGCGAGCATGGAAACCCTCGCGCCACGGGCGGCGAGCATCCGCGC
The DNA here is from genome assembly GCF_025961735.1 of Sphingobium sp. B11D3B. Classification (NCBI taxonomy): domain Bacteria; kingdom Pseudomonadati; phylum Pseudomonadota; class Alphaproteobacteria; order Sphingomonadales; family Sphingobiaceae; genus Sphingobium; species Sphingobium sp. B11D3B. The sequence continues at coordinate 1,107,542 of NZ_JAOQOF010000001.1, forward strand.
CGTCGCCAGTCCTATGCCGCTGGATGCGCCCGTGACGATCACATGCCGCCCCGCAAAGTCTGTCATGGCCTCTCTCCTCTCCCTGCGCACCGTCTAGCGCGGCGCGATGATCTCGATCCACGGCCCCAGGCCCGGGCTGCTCCCGGCCTTCGCCGCGTCGGCAGGATCCCATATCTGCGTCATCAGCGCCCGCGCTTGTTCCTCGGCGACGCCCAGCACATCCCGGCGGTAGCGATAGACGAAGGCCGAAACGCGCCAGTTCATGATGCAGTGGATATGCACCGGCGCGTCATCGGCCTCCAGCGCCGCGACGAACGCCTGATAGTGATCTTCGGTCGGTGCATCGAAGGGGATGGGGATATGCGTGTAACGCAGCCCTGCCCCGGCCATCTCCGCGGCTTCATCCGGCAGGGCCTCCGGGTGACTATCCAGCGCGAGATTGATGACATGGCGCACGCCAATCTCGGCAAGGCGCGCAGGATCGCCCGACTGAAGTCGCCCGGACGTCGTGATCCGCGCATCGACGCGCAGAAAGTTCCGGATGTCGTCCGGGTCCGCCATGTCCCTCGACCGATCTCGCCCCCCTCCCCGGCTGAGGAGGGGGCGCTCATTTGTGGATCAAAGGGCGATGATGACCGATTTCAGCTCGGTATAGGCCTCGACGCCCTGACGGCCCTGCTCGCGGCCAAGGCCGCTTTCCTTATAACCGCCGAACGGCAGCGCGGGGTCGATCATCGAGTGGCAATTGCCCCAGATCGTGCCGGCCTTCAGCTTCGCGGCCAGCTTGTGCATGGCCGAGAGATCTTTGGTCCAGATGCCCGCCGCAAGGCCGAAGCTCGTGTCGTTCGCCTGCCGCGCGACTTCATCCAGATCATCGAAGCGCTGGGCTACGACGACGGGGCCGAAGATCTCCTCGCGCACCACGCGCATGTCCGGCTTCACGTCCACCAGCACGGTCGGGTTGACATAATAGCCGCCCTCGCTGGCCGGCGCATCGCCGCCGACGGCGACAGAGGCGCCCGCCTTCTTGCCGTCCTCGATATAGCCCATCACGCGCTGCATCTGCTCGTCGCTGACCAGCGGCCCCATATGCGCATCGGGATCGAGACTGGCGCGCGGCTGCCAGAATGCGGAGGCTTCCACGAAGTTCTCCAGCACGCTGTCAAACACGCTCTTGTGCGCATAAAGCCGCGAGCCAGCGACGCAGACCTGGCCGGAATTGAAAAAGATCGCCTGCGCCGTGCCGGGGCCGACGACCTTGGGGTCGACGTCCGGCAGCACGATCACCGGCGACTTGCCGCCCAGCTCCAGCGTGACGCGCTTGAGGCTGTCCGTCGCGGTGCGGTTGATGATCTTGCCCACTTCCGTCGAGCCGGTGAACGCGACCTTGTCGACATCGGGGTGCCGCACGAGCCGATCGCCAGCGGTGTGGCCATTGCCGGTGATGATGTTCACCACGCCGGCCGGAATGCCGGCCTCGGCAATGAAGTCCGCAAGGCGCAGCGCGGTGAGCGACGTCTGCTCGGCGGGCTTGAGCACCACGGTGCAGCCGGCGGCCAGCGCCGGGCTGATCTTCAGCACAGCCATCAGCAGCGGGAAGTTCCACGGCACGATCTGCGCGGCGACGCCGATCGGTTCGCGGCGGACATAGCTGTGGAAGGCACCCCGCGGTGCCGACATGGGCTCGATCATCTCGCCGCCCAGCTTGGTCGCCCAGCCTGCCATATAATGCATCATGCCGATGGCGCCGGGCACGTCGATGGCACCGGCCATGCCCTTGGGCTTGCCATTGTCGATGGCTTCCAGCTCGGCCAGTTCATCGGCATGGGCGCCCAGGATATCGGCGAGCTTGCGCATCATCGTCTCGCGAACGATGGGCGGCAGGTCGGACCAGCGGCCATCGTCGAAAGCGCGGCGGGCAGCGGCGACGGCCCGATCCACATCGGCATCGCTCGCATCGACAAAGCGGCTGATTTCCTTGCCGGAGCTGGGATCGATCACGCCCAGCGTCTCACCGCCGGTGGAATCCACCCACTGCCCGTCAATAAACAGCTGCGGCTTGCGGGCGAGCGCCTTCTTGGCCGCTTCCGAATAGGGGAATTGCTCGAGCTTCACGTTGCTCATCTGGTTCATTCATCCAGCTCCTCTTTGAACCCGGCTCAGCGTGCCGGGCATGTCATCTGCCCAGAGCGCTCCGACGCTACTTGGCGGCGAAGGAACGCGCATGACCCAAATCATCGATCTCGACGACAGGTTTAGGACAAAGTCATGATGAGAGTCGATGGGGTGATTGCGGGAGCGTAGCGATAACCGTCATTGCCGCCATTCATGCCGCGCCGGCAGGTCCAATAGGCCTGCTCAGGGGCCGTCTGATTTGTGTCAGATGGCCCCTTTGGCTGCGATCAGATCTGATTGGTCCGCGCGAACCGGGCGATATGTTCGGCCGCGCGGAAGGTGAGGGCCTCGATCGTCTGCGTGGGCTGACCGCGCCCGGACGTCACCATGCTCGATCCGTCGCACAGGAACAGGTTCCGCACGTCATGGGTCCGGTGATATTTGTCGATGACCGAGGTCTCCGGGTTATTCCCCATGCGGCAGGTGCCGAGCAGATGGACGCCGCCTCGCCCTTCGCCGACTTCACTGCGGACGACCTGCGTCGCGCCGGCGGCATCCATGATCTCCACCGCCCGATCGGCCTGCCAGTTCGCATGCTTGGTGTCGTCAGGGTGATCCTTGTACGTCACCCGGATCGCCGGAATGCCCCACTCGTCCTTGAGTTCGGGATCGATGTCGACGCGGTTGGTCTCCTGCGCCAGCGACGTGCCGTGGCCCGAGCAATTCATCCAATAGGTGTAGGATTCGAGATATTCCTTGAATCCCGGCCCCCATGTCGGCGTGCCCTTGGGAACGCTCTGCCCCCAGGTGAGCGGCCCGCCCGAGCGCGCGTCGAATCCGCCGCCACCGTAGAAACCGCGCTTCTCGTCGGCATCGTAGAAATCGTGCAAGATGCGGGTGACGTTCGCGCCCTTATATTCGTTGAGCGGCTGCTCGAACCGGGCCATCGCCCCGCCGCCCTTGTTGCACATCAGATAGCGCCCGACCTTGCCGCTGGAGTTGGCCAGCCCATCCGGGAAGGCATTGGTCGCGGAGTTGAGCAGCAGCCGCGGCGTCTCCGCACCATTGGCGCACACGACCACGGCGCGGGCATTCTGGAACTGCTCCTTGCGATCCTTGTCGAAATAATGGACGCCGGTGGCGCGCCCGGCATCGTTCATGCCGATGCGGAACACGTAGCTCTCCGAGCGGATCTCGCAATTGCCTGTCGCCTCGGCCTCGGGGATCACCGTCCAGACCGAGGAGGACTTGGCCATCACCTCACAGCCAAAGCCGCCGCACAGGCCGCATTGCGCGCAAGGCGGACGATCCTTGTAGATTACCGAATTGATCGCCAGCGGCGCCGGGAAGGGATGCAGGCCGAGCTTGCGGGCGCCGCGCTCGAACAGCACGCCGGAAGATTTCACCGGCAGCGGCGGCATCGGATAAGGCTTGCTGCGCGGCGGGTCGAACGGGCTGGCACCGGCCAGGCCGGACACGCCGACTTCCCATTCCACCATCGTGTAATAGGGTTCCAGTTCGGCATAGGTGATCGGCCAGTCGACCAGATCGGCGCCGGGAATGGAGCCCCACCGGCTGCCTTCGATAAAATCGATCTCGTGCAGTCGCCAGAAATTGGCGTTGAAATGCGCGCTGCTGCCACCGACGACGCGCGCATAGGTCAGCGCATTCCGCTCCATGCGCTGCGCCGGCTTGCTCGGGTCGCTGCGGAAGGTTTGCGGATTGGCCGTCGGGCTGTTGGTGATGCCGGACAGGTGCCGGTACTTCAGCTCGTCATGCTCGAACTCATAGGCCTCCAGCCGAGGCCCCTGCTCCATCACCACGACGCTGTTGCCGGCGCGCGCCAGTTCCCGCGCCATGATGCCGCCCGAAGCGCCCGAGCCGACGACGATGAAATCGACTGTTTCGCTGGTCTTGTATGTCTTGCGATCCATGCGGCGCCTCCGTCAGGCCATGTAGGGCTTGGTGCCGGGATAGGGCTCGAACCCCGGATAATCCTTGTCGTAATAGCCGAAGGGCGGCTCCCAATAATGGCTGTCGATCACGCCGATCAGCTTGGTACCAACCCCCTCGAAATTGCCGCCATATTTGGGCATGGCGATGAGGCCGAGGACCGTCAGCCGCCGCACCGCTAGGAAGAAGGGCGTCTTGTCGACCTCCTTGAGCCAGGCGATCTGCTGGGCGTCCGGCGCGGCGGAGAATGGCGCCTGCGTTCCATATCTTGCGGCATAGCCAGCGTTGAACTCGGTCAGGCCGGCCTTGAAGGACGGCCATTGCTCAGCAAAGAAGCTGCCCATCGCATTGTCGATGAAGTAGACGATATGCGCATCGCGCGCGCCCGGCATGGCGCCGCCCGGCACGATCTGGTTGGCGATCGCATCGACATTGGCCGCTTCCGCAGGGCTCAGCGTCGTAAAGCTCGTATGCCCCTCGCCCGCTCCTGCGCTGCCATGACCATGCCCGACATGCTCTGCGGCGGATGCGATCTGTGGCCAGTTCAAGGTCACCCAGGCCGCGCTGGCCAGATTGCCGACGGCAGCGAGAAACTGGCGGCGTGATGGGGAAGTCTGGGTCATAAGGCACTCCGAAACCGGCCGGAAAGTGCCATGATTGAGCGCTGCCAGGGGCTCGGAGGGAATACGTCAAACTACGCATTGCGAGGTCGCGCCGGGGCAGCGCAAATGCGCGTCCGCCTACGCAGCCAGCGCTTCCCTTCCATCCCATTGAATTGTCCGGTCATCGCGGGCACCATGCGCCCATGGGTAATTTGGTAGGCAAGACGGCAGACGCATTTCCGCATGGCACCGTCCATCGGGCCGCAGACGATCTTCGGCACGCGCTGACCGCAGATGCCGACCTGCTCACTCTCTGGGAGAAGCTGACCCCGCTCGGCCGGAACGAATTCATCTGCTGGGTGGAGGACGCCAAACAGGCGAACACCCGCGAAAGGCGGATCCAGCGAACCTGCGAGGAACTGCGCGAGGGCAAGAAGCGGCCCTGCTGTTGGGCCGGGTGCATCCACCGGACGGACAAGGCCCCCGGGCGATGGCAGCAGGCGGTGCTAATCGATGGCAAGACCGGCAAAACGCCTCCCGCCTAGGCCCGCGCCATCGCCGTGTTTAGCCTCTGCTAGCTGGTCAGATGAAAGGAATGGTCAGCCGGCGGCTCGCGTCACATCGAGCAGAAGGGTGCGGAACTGCTCATCGGTGGCGTGGGCATGCGTGCGCATCGCGGTCAGAGCCTCCTGCGCACGGTCATGGGAGAGCGTATTCGCAAGAGCGATGGCGGTCTCCAGGGAGACGGCATCGGCCGCCACGGCTTTTCGCACGGCGCCAATGATGGCGATGTCGCGTAACGCCCCCTGCGGGATCGTCTCGGTATCGCGGTGGGCATCCTTGACGATGCCGCCCATCCAGAGGTTCTCGGCGGGATCGTCGATCGGCTCGAGCGCGTTGATCGCACGCGCCTGATCCCTCCAGCTGCGCGCCAGGGCATCGACAAGCTGGGAGACCGGCAGGCCGACGGCAGCAGCGATCGAGGGCAAAGCCTCGGCGGCAAGAACCCGTCCTGCATAGAGGTCTTCCAGACAGACGGTCAGCAAGCTGGTCAGGTCGCGGGCTTGGGTGCTCATGCTGCTCCTCTCCGATGATGCAGCGGCGCGAGAGGCGCCGCCGATCATCCAACGAGAGAGCGCGGTGGACGTTCCGTCCTAGCCCCAGCGATTGATTTCCGGGCCGGGGGCAAAGGCGTGAGCCGGCTGCGGGCTGCCCGCCTGCGCGAGCGCCTGCTGCACGCTGGGCCGCGCCTCAACCCGCGCCAGCCACGCCGCCAGGCGCGGCTTGTCGGTGAAGGCATCAGGGACCAGATCACGCATCGGCGCCACCCAGGCGTAGCTTTCCAGATCGGCGATGGAGAAGCTGCCCATGAGCCAGTCGCGCGCCTCAAGGCGGGCCTCGATCTTCTGCGTGGCCTCACGGACCCGTGCCTCGCTGGCAGCACGATGCTCGGCCGAGAGCTGGCCGCTACGCGTCTCGCGCCAGCGCTCGGCCAGATCCTGCGAGGCAATGGGGGCAATCAGCGCATCGAAGCGCGCGTCATCGAGCGCAGCCAAGCGCGGCGTCGTCCACGCCAGGTTGGCCAGGGCCGCCGCGCCGGGCGCGACGCGCTCGATCATCCAGCGACACCAGGCCATCATTTCCCACCGGGCATAGGGATCAGTGGGGCGCAGGCCACAACCGGGCGCGGCGTCATCCAGATAGCAGGCGATGAACACGCTATCGCACAGCGCGTGCCCGTCGACGACGAGCACGGGACCTTCCCCTTCGACGCTGTAATCCACCTCGAAAGCGCGCGGCACGGTCCCGCCATGGCGCTCGGCCATGCCGAGGTCGATAGGGCGAAGCTCCGCGTTCAGACCGCTCTCGAACAGCGCGGCGAGCACCGTGAGCGAGGGGCCGGTCGGCTCGCCATGATACAGGGTCATCGCCATCACGCTGCCTCCTCGATCAAGGGAATGATGCGCTCGGCAAAACGGGGCACGCGGCTATAGGCCCAGGTCTCCCGCACCGCAGGGCGCCGCGCAATGGCGCGCAGCCAGCGCATGATGTTGGGGGTTTTTGCGTCGTTCACGTCATCGGGCTGCATGGAGGGGAGCCCGTAAGCCGAATTGAAGCAATTGATATCCGCCAGCGAGTATTGATCCGAGCCGAGATACTCGCGCTGCCCCAGCGCCTCCTCCAGCTTGGTGATGCCCAGCTTCACCCGCCGCGTCGACTCTGCCAGTTCCGCCTCGCTGAACAAGCCGTAGATCGCCTTGCGCCAGGCAGTGCGGCGCTCCGGCAAGGGAATGCGGTCGATCGCTGCCTTGAGTTCTTCCGGGTCGCGCGCCCGGACTTGCGGGCCGATGAAGATGCTCCAGCCGATCATGCTGAACGACGGGCAAAGCCACTGGTCGAGATATTTCATCCACCAGCGCACACGCCAGCGATCGACCGGGTCTTCAGGCATCATCGAGGGGCCGGGAAAGGCCTCCTCCACATATTCCATCATGGCGGTCGATTCATTGAGCAGCCGGCCGCCATGGGTCATCGCCGGGATCGTCCCCATCGGGTTGATCGCCAGATAGTCCGGCTTGTGCTGATCGAACGAGAGCAGGTCGAGATAATGGCTATTGAACGCCACACCTTTCTCGATGAGGGTGAGCATGGGTTTGCCCGAATTGGCGTTGGGCTCCCAATGGTACAAAGTGACGTCGTTGCTGCTGCTCATCGTAACGCGGGCCGCTGCCCTCTCCTCTCGATCAATTTCAGGCCATCGTCCAGGCGATGAGGTCATGGGTCGCGTCGCGCCGTTCAGAGCGCAGACGCAGCCCGCGATCCTCAAGCCAGGTCCGGGCGGCGACATAGTCATTCCAGCCGGTCAGACCGGCCACCGGACCAGACATCGCACCGCTGCGACGGATCGCGCGGACGCCGGCCCAGTTACGGCTATGCTCTCCGGCAAGATCGATCTGCTGCACGCCGAAGAACTGCCCGGCGAAAGACCGACTTGCGGCTCTGCGGCTGTCATAGACGACGATGCGGGCTGCCTTCTCCGGGCCAGCGACGGCCCGGGCGCCGAATAAGCCGACAGCCCCTGCCACCGCCGCGCCGCCCAGCAATTGCCGCCGGGAGACGCCGCTCATTTGCCCTTCCCCAGATAGGCCGCCACGGCTTCCAGTTCGGAGTCGGTGATGTCCACGCGCGTCTGGCGGGGCATAGCGCCCTTGCCCATACGCACGACCGCCTTCACATAATCGGCGGTCAGATCGTCCCGGTTGGCGATCAGGCCCATGGCGGGCGGGTTCCCCATCATCACCTGCTGCTTCGTGATCAGATTGGTGCCCATCCCCCAATCGAAATGGCATGCGCCGCACCGATTGGAGAACAGCGCTTCACCGCTATTGGCATTATGCTGCCGGTCCCCTGGCGCCATTTGCGCCCTCATGCCGTAAGCGGAGGGGGGCGGCGGGCCGCCTGCCGGAGCACCGCCGGGCTGGGCAGCCCGCGCGTCCCTTGTCCCCAGATCATAGGTCGTCATCAGCACGCCGACTGCCATCAGCGTCATGAGGCTCGTGACCTGCCCTATCCTCATGCCAGAGCCTTTCCACGCTGGTCGGCATAGGCGCTGGGCCAGATGCCGTTCTTGCCGGGAGAGAGAATGCCGTTCGGGTCGAGCGTATTCTTCACCTGCTCGGTCATCCGCCGCATGGCATGGTTGTTGAACCCGAAGGTATTGGAGATCGCGTCCATCCAGCCGAGATGGGTGCGATATTCGGCATAGCCGTGGGCGGCAGCGTCGGCGATCAGCGCGTTGAACAGCGTTTTGATCGTCTCGACCTGCTTGTCATTGTCGCGGTCGTACATCAGCATGTTCACATTGTTGCAGAACCGCCCGCCGATGGTGAAGCTGGCGTAGAAATCCACATCATGATCGTTGATGATTTTGCGGCTGCGGCGCATCTGGTCGAGCACATGCTTGCCAGTGGCCGGGACAACCGGCGAGAAGCCCATATGGGCACTGCGCCCGCCGACCCAATCGCCCATCTGCAGCGGAACGGCGGAAGGTACGCCAAGCGTCAGGTCCATCACATTGGTCGGATCGCCCTTGCGCCACCAGCGCTCGCCGATCGGCGTCTTGAGGTGCGGCGCGAAGGCGGCCTTCACGACAGCCGCCTTGGCCTTCGTCACCGATTCCTCGCCATAGAGGCGCAACTGCATGTTCCAGTAGCTGAGCTTGTGCTCCTTGAGCAGCTCCTGCACGCGCCAGTCAGGGATGGCGCCGGGCTTGTCCCAGAAGTCCTTGCGCTGCCCCAGGATCGTCATCTTGCCAAGCCAACTCGGAATGAAGATCGACTGATCGATGATCCGATTCAGCCGCAAGGGTGTGAGGGTATCGATCACCCAGGCGATGTCTTCCGCCTGTGGGATTTCAAGGTTCAGCTCCACCGAGGTTTCCGGCTCCGGCATCAGCCACATGCCGGCCTTGGTCACGACGCCCAGGTTGGACTGGGTGAACATCTGGTCCCAGCTCGGGCCATAGCTGAACGGGAAAAGATGCGCGGCCTTGTTGTTCTCCATGGCACCAAGGCCCGTGCGCACCACATCGCCATTGGCGAGCACGACTTCCATGCCGCACAGGTTGCTGGCGTGGACGCCATAAGGCGTGTAGCCGATGCCGTGATCGAGTGCGTTGCCAAGCACCGAGCCCCAGCCATTGCCGGGCACGGACATCATCAGCGGCAGCTTCTCGCGCTGGATATGCTCATAGAGATCGATGAAGCCGACGCCCGGCTCGATGACGCAATAGCCCAGCTCCGGATCGACCTCGAGAATGCGGTTCATCCGCCCGAGATCCAACACCATACAGCCCGGCATCCGCGGCGCCGCCGTGCCATAACCAAGGTTCTTGCCGCGCGCGACCGTCCAGAGGGGCAGCTTGTGCTCATTGGCGATGCGCACGACCGCCTGCACTTCCTCGACCGTGCTCGGGGCCACCGCGCCCGATGCGCTCCAGAGCGTCTCGGGGCCCGGCGCATAGATATCTGCATAGGCGTCGCGATCTTCATCGCTGGTCATCACCCAGCCCGCACCGACCGCAGCCTGCAACGCCTTGACGGCGGCATCGAAGCGTTGCGGTGACATTCCGGGCGGCAAAACTAGCTTCATGCGCTCACCTCTCCTTGCGGGCCTGTGCGGCCTCTCGCTCTTGCGACTATTGCTATTGTGGGATCATGGGGCGGTCAAAGGAAATGAGGGCGACCACGCGGCCGCCCTCCTCAAGTTTATCTCGCCCTAGGGCCTTAGAAGTCCTTCTTGATCGACACGCGCCATTCGCGCGGCGCGCCGACATTGGCATAGGCCGTGCCCGCGAAGCCGTAGACGGCGTCAAACCGCGACGTGTAGTAATATTCGTCGAAGAGGTTGGTCACTTCGAACGACACGGCGAGGTCGCGATCCTGATTGCGCCAGGTCAGCCGGGTGCTGCCGAGCACGTAGGACGGAAAATATTCGAAGTCCGGATTGACCGCGTTCAGCGTTCTGCTGGCCAACTGCCGGCCGCGATAGGCGACGTCCAGCCTCGGTGTAATCGAGCCGGACCCGCCCATGTCGATCTCATATTGAATGCCTGCGCTCCACTGTGTTTCGGGCGAAACGATGGGGCTGCCGGCGGTGATCGTGCTGCCGACGGCGGGCGAGATCGACTTGTACTCCGAACCGATCAGGCTCAGCGACGCGTCGATCATCAGATTGTCGACCGGGGTTGCCGAAACCTCGGCTTCAAAGCCCCACATCTTGCCGTCGCCGGCATTGGCGATGACCGCGCAGGGCCCGCCACCATAAGCCGAACAGTCGGAGAGGGGCAGCTGGATCGCCTTATAGTCGTTATAGAAGCCCGCGAGGTTCACCCGCAGGCGACGGTCCAGCAAGTCCGTCTTGAGGCCGATCTCGTAGGCTGTGACGGTCTCCGGCCCGAACGTGCCTTGGGTCGCGTGCGTCGGCAGGAACGGGCGCGCGGTGACGCCGCCACCCTTGAAGCCCGTGCCCACGGTTCCATAGAGCAACACTTCCGGCGAGAAGCGGTAATCGACGGACAAGCGCCAGTCGACCCGGCTGCCGTCATACACGGCCTTCAGATTGTTGAGAGCCGAGAGGCCGAACGGATCGGGGAAGAGCGGCGCGGTATTGTCGAGGTTCCGCCGGATGAACGTGTAGTCCTTATGCTCCTCAGTGTAGCGGATACCGCCCGTGATCGTCATGCCATCAACCGGACGGACGATCGCAGTGCCGAACACAGCCTTGCTATCCGCATTGATCGGATCGTTGCCGAGGAACTGGAGCGGAACGCCGGGGATGATGTAGCGAATATCCTGAATGGTGAAGTAGGTGCTACGCTGGTCGGAATAGTATCCGCCCACGGTCAAATCGGCCATGTCGCCAAGCTTGGCGTTGACCCGCAGTTCCTGGCTCACGAACCAGAAATCGAGATCGTTGAAGCCGCCGGCAGCCCGCGTCAGCGTCGGCGTGAAATCATCGTCCGTGCCCCAGCGGTTATTGTAGGAGCGGTAGGCCGTGATCGACTGGACCTGGAGATTGTCGGTCACGTCCCAATCGATATGACCAGACACGCCCCAGCCACGGAACTTGTTGCGATTGCCCGTATCCCAGTTGCCGGCCTGACCGCCCGCCGGCAGCCCCCAGCTTGCATAGGTGCACCACGGTCCGCACAGGAAGTTCGAGGCATCGCCCTGCGCGACGATCGGCACTTCCGCAGCGCTCGGGCGATCGGAATACTGATAGTCGCCTATGATCTGGATATCGAGCTTCTCGCCGGCATAACGCAGCGCGCCGCGTACGCCTGAATAATTGATGCCGCCCAGATCCTCGACCACGCAGTCGGTGTTGGTCGGCACGGCCGGCAGGATGCCCTCGGGGTTGCCGGGGTTGGCGCAGCCATAATCGATCTGCTGGACATACCCCCGCTGGCTCTTATGGACGCCGGAAACGCGGGCGAAGAGCATATCCGTAATCGGGAAATTCGCCCCCGCCCGAACTTCCACGCGGTTGCGCGAGCCGTAGCTCACTTCGGCAAAACCGCTCGGATCGGCCTCCGGCTTCTTCGAGAACAGTTTGATCGCGCCCCCAATCGAGTTGCGACCCGTGAGCGTTCCCTGCGGGCCGCGCAACACCTCCACGCGCTCCAGGTCGAGCAGGTCGAAATTGGCACCGGTGAGGGTCGGATAATAGACATCATCAACATAAAGCCCGACGCCCGGCTCATAAGCCGGGTTGAAATCGAACTGCCCGATGCCGCGGATGGAGGCGCCCATGGAGTCGCCGAACGCGCCACCCATGGGGGTGAGGGTCACGCTGGGCGCCTGCCGGGCGACCGCAGCGATGTCATCCTGATTGCGCGCCTCGAGCAGCGCCGCATCCACCGCCGTGATCGCCAAAGGCGTATCCTGCAGGCGCTGGGACCGAAATTGTGCAGTAACAATGATATCGGGGGTGCTGTCGGCCTGCGGGGCGGCATCTTGCTGGGCGAAAGCGGGCGTCGTCGCCGCGATGGCCATCACCATAACCGAACCGGCGCATAGCAATGGGCGGATTCTGGACTTCCTGTTCATCACATCTTCTCCTCACCTGTGCGGCTCGATGCAGCCTCACATTGCGCGGGTCTTTGCGACCTCTCGCAGAGCATACAGGAGCCGTTTTTTAGGCTCGTTGATATAGGCAGGAATTCCGGACAGGATCAACTTAAAGGAGACGGCGGCAGCGCGATGGCCGAACTTTTGGTCCCGGCGTGGGAGTTATGCATCAGCGCGCTTGTTCAAGAGCGCAGGAACATGTCTGGTTGTGCATCTTTGAAGCACGGCAAAGGCGAACGGCCGCAGCGATGGAGGCGGAGGCCGGCTAAGACACCAACTTGAATGCGTGATTCGTTGCCACTTCGTTCGTGAAAACAGAATGCGGCGAGTTAGCGGTCGCCCTGCCCGGCTCACTTAACGAGTGCGTGCCTCATCAAATCTCAGGCGAGCGGCGTCGATGGCCTGCAGATGATCTTCCGCCCAGGTCCACACGCCACAAAATGCTTCGCCCAGACTGGCACCCAGCTCCGTCAGCCGATAATCCACATGGGGAGGCACGACCGGATGCACCGTGCGGTGGACCAGACCGTTGCGCTCCATCTGTCGCAGGGTCTGCGTCAGCATCTTTTGGCTGATGCCGGGCATCTTCTCGAAGATGCGTGTGAAGCGCTGCTCGCCATGGTCATGCAACACCTCGATCAGCAGCATGGTCCATTTGTCCGCGACTTGGCCGATAAGGTCATTGACCAGCGCTTCCACGCGGGGATCGATCTGATCGTAGCGATCCGGGCTGGCTGGCACGCTTGGGCGCTTCGCTTGAGTTGTCATTCACACTCTCTTTCCGGTGAGTATCAATCTTTCCGGTGCCTTCTTTCGTTCTGAAAGCTAGGACTTAAATGAGCAGTCGTCCACCAGCAGAATTTGGAGCAGACGGCATGAAGACCACTGGCAACACCATTCTCGTCACCGGTGGCGGCTCCGGTATTGGCCGCGCATTGGCGCGCCATTTCCACGAGCTCGGCAACACGGTGATCGTCGCGGGGCGGACCGCAGCGACATTGGCTGAAACCATCCAGGGTCGCGCGGGCATGCACATGCTCACCGTCGATGCGAGCGATCCGGGAAGCATCGAAGCATTCGCGGCCGAAGCGATCGCCCGCTTTCCGGCGATCAACATCCTGTTCAACAATGCCGGCATCATGCAGCGCGAGGATCTGACGCGACGTGGCGACACGACTGTGGCGGAGCAGACCTTCATCACTAATGTGCTGGGGCCGATCCGTCTCACCAATGCCTTGATCGAGCATCTGACGGCGCAGGAAGACGCCGCGATCGTCAACACGACCTCCGGCCTCGCCTTCGTGCCGCTGATCGGCACGCCGAGCTACAGCGCGAGCAAGGCGGCCTTGCACAGCTGGACGGTCTCCCTGCGGGAACAGCTGCGCGGCAAGGTCGAGGTGATCGAGCTGGCCCCACCAGCCGTGCGCACCGAGCTAACCCCGGGACAATCCACGCGGGAAAACTATATGCCACTCGATGATTATGCTGCGGAAGTGATGGCACTCTTTCAGCAAGTGCCCACGCCCGAGGAAATCCTCGTCGAGAATGTCCGCTTCCTTCGCTCGGCTGAGCGCGAGGGACGGTTTGACGAGACTGTGCGGATGATCAGCACGCTTTGATCGCCAAGTTGGTATGACGAAACATCACTGCCGTCCAAGGGGGCAGGCTCTAACACCTGCGCCCTTGGGCGTGCGAAAGGATCAGGCCGCTTTCGCCGCCTGATAGGCCGCCATCGGCACCCACCAGCCATGGACCTGCGGCCGCATGCGGGTGGGCACGGGCACCTTGGCGACTGGCCCGGCCGGCAGGTCACCTGCGTTCCAGATCCACACCGCATGTTCGAACTGGTCCGGCGCGGTCTCATGATCGACGACGCCGACCAGCCAGCCTTCATGACCGGGCTCGCTCGACGGCACATGCACGGTCTCGCTCATCCCATGCGCCGGCGGCAGATTATAGCCGACGATTGCGCCGGTTTCGAAATCCTTCCGGAGGAGCGCGGTGAACATGGCGCCGACGACGCCGCCCATCAGCGGCGGCCCCATGGGCTGCGGGTTCATGCTGCAATACCAGCCCCGCTTGTACGGGCGCCCCTGATCGGCATCGGCAATGCGCGGCATGTCTCCCGGAGGCCCGAGCGGCGTGACCTCCACGCCATCGCCGTCGCCTTTCATATCGACCGTCCAGCGCTGAAAGCCGCCGCCCAGCTCCCAAGGCTGTACATCGATACCGCTGTCCGCGCGGATGTGCGGGAAGGCGATGGTGTCGGTGATGTGATGATCGATATGGACCTTGCCGTCCGGCGTCTCGAACGCATTCATCATATGGAAGCTGGAGGCGCCCTTCGGTCCCTTGAACCAACGGATCTCGGACACATCGCCATAACGCGGCATCACCCCGATGTGATATTCCAGATCTTGCTGGTGAACCCAGTGCGCGCCCTTCGCCTTCACGCGTTCAAGATCGGCGGTGGTGGGCTGCAGCGGGAAGATCGCGTAGTTCTCGGTGATCACGAAGTCATGGACAAGGCTGCAGAACGGCGCCTCGAACGACTGTTCCTTGACAAGTTTGCCGTCCTTGTCGGTCCACCAATAAGCGATGGTCTTAGAGCAGAGGCCATCCGCCTCATAGCCATAGACGAACATCTCCTTGGTCTCGGGATCGATGCGGACATGGGCCGTCATCGTCTGCGACTTGAGCGCGCCACCGAAATCATAGGCGCCGATGGTCTCCAGCGTGTGCGGATCGACCTGATGACCCGGCCCATCCTCCTTGGTCATGATGAGCTTGCCCGCATGCCAGACCGGCGTGGTGTTGGAGACGGTCCCCTCCACGCCCTCGGCCGACGCGTCATTGGTGAAGGGGTTGCGATAGCGGCCGAACAGACGCTTGCCGGCGGCGTTCTCGGCCTTCCAGCGCGGGGTCTGGACATATTTGATGTCATAATCGACCGTGCCGTCCTCATTGAAGAGGATGCGGCTGATCATGCCATCATCGGAGAGCGCGGTATCGGGCTGGAAGAACGGCTCGAACTGCGGATCGGGCACTGCCCGGAAGAAAGCGCCGCGCACATCCGCCGGAATGGTGCCCTCGGATGCCGTGAGGCCCTTGAGCGAAACTTCCTGACGGACTGGCGTGTTGAGGCCCATATAGTCCGGCGTTGCGGGAAACGGCATTCTTCTCTCCAGTCAGCTTGCGGTTTCGGGCCTGTTTGGTCTCTCGTTATCGAACTGGCTATGACCCAGCGCGAAGTTCTTCAGGCCAGTATAGACGCATCGGGTTGGTCACCAGCATCTTGCGCTGCAACGCTTCCGTCGGCGCGATGCGTGGGATCATGTCCACAAGCAAGCCATCGTCCGGGATGGCATCCTGCATGTTGGGGTGCGGCCAGTCGGTGCCCCAGATGACCCGATCCTGATAATCGGCGACAAGCGGCGCGACGGCATTGGCAAAATCATTCCAAGGCGCACCGGCGGGATCGAGCCGGTCCGGGCAGGTCGCCTTGAACCAGATGTCATCGCGACTATCGAGCAGGTTGCGGAAGGCCTTCATGTCAGCACCGTCCGGTCCCTGGCGTACATCGGGCCGGCCCATATGGTCGATCACCAGCGGCACCGAGATCGCATCCATGAACGGGCGCAGTTCTTCGAGAATGTCCGCCTCGAAATAGATGACCACATGCCAGCCCTCCGGCAGTCGGCTCGCGACCTCGAGGAACTTGTCCTTGGGAGCATCGTCTACCAGGCGCTTGAGGAAGTTGAAGCGGATGCCGCGCATGCCGCCGGCGTGCAGCGCCTCAAGCTCGGCCTCGCTGATCGCGGGATCGACCACGGCGACACCGCGCGCCTTCCCGTCAGAAACGGCAATGCCGTTCAGGGTCGCGGCATTGTCGGTGCCATGGCAACTCGCCTGGACGATCACGTTGCGGGAAAAGCCCAGATGATCGCGCAGGGCAAAGAGCATGTCCGGGCCTGCATCCTGCGGCAGATATTTGGCCTTCGCGCTGAACGGGAACTGCGCCATCGGCCCGAACACGTGGCAATGCGCATCCACGGCGCCCGGCGGCGGCGTGTAGGCGGGCTTGCTCGGGTTGCTATGCCAGGAAAGGATGCGGTCGGTCATCTCATTGGTTCCGTTCGGGCTGGGCCTGTCGAAGCCCGGTTCTCACTTTCCGTTCGATTGTTCCAGATGAAACAGCCCTTTGACAAGTTCAGGGCGAACGGACTTGTTCTGAGGTGCAGGGAGCCTGCCATAGACGCAGGGGATGTTCAGCCGAACACCACCCCGTCCATCAGCTTGCGGGCGGTGCGCAACATGCCGGCTTCCACCGGCTGTCCGTCAGCGTCCACGGTCACGACGCATTCGGTGACGCCGGTCGGATGCTCGACCCCCAGCGTCTTCGTCGCACCCTCGGGCACCTTGGCGACGGAGGCGGCGGGAGAGCCTTCGATAAGGCATGCCGTCGCCACGCTCACCGCACCCAACACCCCGATGGAGGCATGGACACGATGCGGGATGAGCGAACGCACGGTAACGGCCCCACCCTCGCGCGGCGGCGCCACCAGCATCATCTTGGGGACGGACTTTTCGGTTACGTCGCCAAGGTTCATCATCTCACCGACCTTGAGGCGGATGGCCTCGACCTTCGCCTTCATCTCGTTATTGGCGTCAAGCGTGTCACGATCCTCATAGCCGGTCACGCCGACGTCGCTGGCAAGCATGACGACGCAGGGCATGCCATTGTCGATCATCGTCACCTTGATGCCCTTGATCTCGTCGACGCCATTGCCCGTGGGCAGCAGGGCGCCGCAGGATGAGCCAGCGGTATCGCGGAACAACAGCGGAATGGGCGCCGATGTACCCGGCACGCCACTGATCGAGGCGTCACCATCATAGCGAACCTGGCCGCCGGGCGTCTGCACCGTGGCGACGGCGACCTGGCCGGTATTCTCCATGAAGATGGCGACGCGGGTTTCATCGCCGGTTGGCTGCACGAGACCGCGCTCAATGGCGAACGGACCGATGCCCGCGAGGATATTGCCGCAATTCTGCGCGTCGGTGACAATCGCCTGATCGACGAACACTTGCAGGAAGAGATAATCGACATCGACCCCTTCGCGGCTCGATTTCCTGACCACGCCAACCTTGCTGGTCAGCGGATCGGCACCACCCATGCCGTCGATCTGGCGCGGGTCTGGCGAGCCCATGACGCGTAGAAGGAAGGCGTCGCGGGCGGCGGTATCCGTGGGCAGATCGTCCGCCAAGAAATAGCCGCCCTTAGAGGTGCCGCCACGCATCCACATGCAGGTGATGCCGTCCATCACAGCCTCCCGTTCGAAGCGAACTGAGATGCATTCCGAGGCCGACGTGCCTCACACATATTTCAGGCCTTCCTTCTCCAGGCGCTCGCGCATCTTGTACATGTCGAGGCCCAGCACGCCGGAGGCCAGCTTCTCGCGCTTCTCGCCTTCATTGGCTTCGCGCGCGCGGGCCGCTTCCAGCACCTTGGCGGCGTTGGCGCGAGGGACGATGCACACGCCATCATCATCGGCCACGATGACATCGCCCGGATTGACCAGCGCGTTGGCGCAGACGACTGGGATGTTGACGCTGCCCAGGGTGTTCTTGACCGTGCCCTGCGCGTAAATGGCCTTGGACCAGACCGGGAAGTTCATCTCGGTGAGGTCGCGCACATCGCGCACGCCGGCATCGATGATCAGGCCGCGACAGCCGCGCGCCTGCGCCGAGGTCGCCAGAAGATCGCCGAAATAGCCATCCTCGCAGGGGCTGGTCGGGGCCAGCAGCAGGATGTCGCCGGCCTTCAACTGCTCGATGGCGACATGCACCATCCAATTGTCGCCCGGAGGCGCGCTGATCGTCACTGCACTGCCCGCGATCCGCGCACCGGCATAGATCGGCCGCATGTAGCTCGCCAGCAAACCCGTGCGTCCCTGCG
The DNA here is from genome assembly GCF_025961735.1 of Sphingobium sp. B11D3B. NCBI lineage: Bacteria > Pseudomonadati > Pseudomonadota > Alphaproteobacteria > Sphingomonadales > Sphingobiaceae > Sphingobium > Sphingobium sp. B11D3B. The sequence continues at coordinate 1,125,799 of NZ_JAOQOF010000001.1, forward strand.
CCTCATGAACCGTCGCAACACCGCACGCCGCCAAACCGTCAATCACCTCAGGATCAGCACGTTCGATATTCTGTACGACCACACCCATGATTGCTCCTCTCGATCAACATTAACTGGCAACAGCCTTGCTCCCGTATAGAATAGGGGAACGGCGTCCGGTCAATCCACCCCGAACTTTGCGCAGATCATAAGCATCTGCTAAGTCTGGCCCTCATGGCATCGGGCCTCTCACCCTTTTCGTTCAATCTGCGCCACCTCGCCGCCGTTGCGGCGGTAACGCACAAGGGAAGCGTGTCCGCCGCCGCGAGCACGCTCCATCTGACCCAGCCCGCTGTAACTCAAGCCATTGCCCGCGTGGAAAGCATCATGGACGTGCAACTGTTCGAGCGGCGCACGGACGGCATGACGCCCCTCCCTCCTGCGATGGCGCTGGCTGAGCGCGTTGAGCAAGCGGCCGAACTGATCGGCTCGCGACGGGTGACCATGGCGCAGTTGCGGGCTTTCCTCGCCGTCGCGGATAGCGGAAGTTATGCGGCTGCAGCGGCGCAGAGCGGCCTCTCGCAGCCGACACTGCATCGCGCCATTGGCGATCTGTCGCTGATCCTCCGGCGGTCGCTCGTCGAACGGCGCGGACGGGGGATTGCGCTGACCGACGCGGGCCGGCGCACCGCCCGGAACTTCCGCCTCGCCCGGACAGAGCTGGAAGCCGGCCTCGACGAAGCCCTGGGCCAATCCGGCGGCGTGCCCGCGCGGATCACCATCGGGGCGATGCCGCTCTCCCGCGCTCGGGTGCTGCCGCGCGCGCTGGCAAGGTTCAACACCGCATTTCCGGCCATCGAAATCGTGATCGTGGAAGGATCGCATGGCGAACTGGCGGAATCCCTACGCGACGGCAGCATAGACATGATGGTCGGCGCCATGCGCGATCCGCCACCCGGCCCGGATCTCACGCAGCGCCCCCTGTTCGAGGATGAGGTGATTATCATCGCGCGGGCCGGTCATCCCGAGGCCGGGCCAGCACGGGATCGTCCGTTGAGCGATCTCGCGGGCTATGCCTGGATCTTGCCGTCACCCGGCGCGCCCCTGCGGACGCGCTTCGACGAGATGTTCCGCACGGCCGGACTTGCCCCGCCGCCCGTTCCGATCGAATGCGGTTCGGTGATGATGATCCGCGAAATCCTGATGCAGACTGACTTTCTGACCCTGCTCTCGCCCGATCAGGTCTCGGTCGAGCAGGAGGCGGGCTGGCTCGTCTCGCTTGGCGCCCCGCCCGGGGGCTTCTCTCGCGCGGTCGCGCTCACCACCCGGGCACAGTGGCGGCCGGCCCCGGCACAAGCTGTCTTCATCGCCGAGCTGGACCGGGCCGCGACGGAACCATTCGCTTCTGCTTATGGCACGGAGCGGGAACAAATTTGCGATTCTGATCGATAGGCGGCACAGCGTCGATCATGAGCGGGAGAATTGCCCTTATCGGCTTTGGGGAAGCGGGCCGGACCTTCGCCGGCGCCGCCGGATGGCGCAGCGATGCTCGCGCATTCGACCTCAAGGCAATCGAACCGCAGACGGCCGGCCCGATCCGCGCCGCGTACACCGAAACGGGCGTCACTGGCTGCGAGTCCCTGGCGGACGCGCTAGCCGGCGCGGAAATAATCCTGAGCCTCGTCACCGCCGATCAGACCGAGGCGGCAGCGTCCGCAGCCGCGCGGCACCTGTCCCCCGGCGCGCTGTTCTTCGACATGAATTCCGTGTCGCCGGGCGCCAAGCAGCGCAATGCTGCGGCGATCGAGCAGGCTGGCGGCCATTATGTCGATGTAGCGGTCATGTCGCCCGTACAGCCCGCCGCGATGACTGTGCCTCTGCTGATCAGCGGCCCGCACGCCGCGCAGGGTGAAGCGGCGCTGCGTGCGATCGGCTTCAGCAAGGTTGCAATTGCGGGCGATCAGGTCGGCGCCGCCAGCGCGACGAAGATGGTCCGTTCTGTCATGATCAAGGGCATCGAGGCGCTGACGGCGGAGATGATCCTCGCGGCCCGTCGTGCGGGCGTGACCGAGAACGTGCTGGCCTCACTCGGCGGAGACTGGCCCGAAAAGATCGATTATAATCTCGACCGGATGCTGGCGCACGGCACACGGCGCGCCGCCGAGATGGACGAGGTGGTCGTGACGCTTACCGAGCTGGGCATCGAACCGGCCATGACACGCGGGACAGTGACACGCCAGCGGGCGATGGGCGCCTTGCTCGGTTCGGCCGAGATGCCGCAGGGGCTTGAGGCCAAGCTGGCCTTTCTGGATGCCATGCATCCAGAAATGATCGCAAAGCCCGTGTCCGCTGCGCAGCCCAAAATTACAGAAGCAGAAAAGTCTGGAAGGTGACGGAATGACTATGATCATCGACTGCCATGGCCACTATACCGTGCTGCCCAAGGCGCATGACGAGTGGCGCGAGCAGCAGAAGGCGGCGTTCAAGAATGGCACGCCCTGCCCGCCCTATCCCGAGATTTCTGACGACGACATTCGCGAGACCATCGAGCAGAACCAGCTCCGCCTCATCAAGGAGCGCGGCGCGGACATGACGATCTTCTCGCCCCGCGCCTCGGCCATGGCGCCGCATGTCGGCGATCAGTCGGTGGCGGTCCCGTGGGCGCAGGCTTGCAACAACCTGATTGCCCGCGTGGTTGACCTCTATCCCGAGACCTTCGCTGGCGTGTGCATGTTGCCGCAGTCGCCAGAGGCGGAGATGACCAGCTCGATCGCCGAGCTGGATCGCTGCGTTAACGAGCTGGGCTTCATCGGCTGCAACCTGAACCCGGATGCGAGCGGTGGCCACTTCAAGCAGCCGCCGTTGACCGACAAATTCTGGTATCCCTTCTACGAGAAGATGGTCGAACTGGACGTCCCGGCGATGATCCACGTCTCGGGCAGCTGCAATCCCGCGATGCACGCGACGGGTGCTTATTATCTGGCGGCCGATACGATCGCCTTCATGCAGCTGCTGCAGGGCAATCTGTTCGCCGATTTCCCGACGCTGCGCTTCATCATCCCGCATGGCGGCGGCGCGGTGCCTTATCACTGGGGCCGGTTCCGGGGCCTCGCGGACATGCTCAAGCAGCCCAGCCTTGATACGCTGCTCATGAACAACGTGTTCTTCGACACCTGCGTGTATCACCAGCCCGGCATCAACCTGCTGGCGGACGTGATCGACAACAAGAACATCCTGTTCGGCAGCGAGATGGTCGGTGCCGTGCGTGGGATCGACCCGACCACAGGTCATTATTTCGACGATACGAAGCGCTATATCGATGCGCTCGACATTTCTGACGAGGAGCGTCACGCGATTTTTGAGGGCAATACCCGCCGCGTCTTCCCGCGTCTCGACGCCAAGCTGAACGCCCGCGGGCTCTAAGAGAGGATATCATGACCGAGAAGAAAGAGAGAATCGACGTTCACGCCTATCTTGCCGAGTTTGACGACATTCCCGGCACCCGCGTGTTCACGGCCCAGCGCGCGCGCCGGGGCTACAACCTCAACCAGTTCGCGATGAGCCTGATGAAGGCCGAGAATCGCGAGCGGTTCAAGGCGGACGAGAGCGCCTATCTCGACGAGTGGAACCTGACGCCCGCCGCCAAAGCGGCCGTGCTGGCCCGCGACTACAATGCCATGATCGACGAGGGCGGGAATGTTTACTTCCTCTCCAAGCTCTTCTCGACCGATGGCAAGAGCTTCCAGTTCGCTGCCGGATCGATGACCGGCATGACGCAGGAAGAATATGCACAGATGATGATCGACGGTGGTCGTTCGCCTGAGGGCGTGCGCTCGATCAAGGGAGGATTTTGATCATGGCACGCGTTACCACGGGCATTACGTCCAGCCACATTCCCGCGCTCGGCGCGGCTATGCAGACCAAGACCAGCGACAACGATTATTGGGGTCCGGTCTTCAAAGGCTATGAGCCGATCCGGGAGTGGATCAAGCAGCCGGGCAACACCCCCGACGTTGTGATCCTGGTCTATAACGACCACGCCTCGGCGTTCGACATGAACATCATCCCGACCTTCGCGATCGGCTGCGCGGAGAGCTTCAAGCCGGCGGACGAAGGCTGGGGCCCGCGCCCAGTGCCCGACGTGAAGGGCCATCCCGATCTCGCCTGGCACATCGCCCAGAGCCTGATCCTGGACGAGTTCGACATGACCATCATGAACCAGATGGACGTCGACCATGGCTGCACCGTGCCGCTCTCGATGATCTTCGGCGAGCCGGAAGAATGGCCGTGCAAGGTCATTCCCTTCCCGGTCAACGTGGTCACCTATCCGCCGCCGTCGGGCAAGCGCTGCTTCAGCCTGGGCGACAGCATCCGGGCTGCGGTCGAGAGCTTCCCGGAAGACCTCAATGTCCACGTCTGGGGTACAGGCGGCATGAGCCACCAGCTTCAGGGGCCACGCGCTGGCCTGATCAACAAGGAGTTCGACCTGAACTTCATCGACAAGCTGATCAGCGATCCCGCAGAGCTCAGCAAGATGCCGCACATCCAGTATCTGCGCGAAAGCGGATCGGAAGGCATCGAGCTGGTCATGTGGCTGATCATGCGCGGCGCGCTGCCGGAGAAGGTGCGTGACCTCTACACCTTCTACCACATCCCGGCCTCCAACACCGCGCTCGGCGCGATGATCCTGCAGCCGGAAGAAACGGCCGGGGCGCCGCTGGAACCGCGCAAGGTCATGAGCGGCCACAGCATGGCGAAGGCCTGACACGCCCAAAAGCCCTTTCTCGTCAGAGGAGGGGTTGGGGTGGTGCTGGTCATCACCCCATTTGAAGCGACTTCGGGGCATTGAGCCCCCGCCGTTCGTTTAGATACCTCTCACCCACCCCTTGCCCCTCCCTTGAAAGGGAGGGGTTAGCTGGAGAAAGGACTCCCCCTCATGAGAATCGCACTCGCAGGCGCCGGCGCATTCGGCGAAAAGCATCTCGACGGCCTCAAGAACATCGATGGTGTGGAGATCGTCTCGATCATCAGCCGTCGTGCCGAGCAGGCCGCCGAAGTCGCCGCCAAATATGGCGCGAAGCACAGCGGCACCGAACTGGACGAAGCGCTTGCACGTGATGACGTGGACGCGGTGATCCTCTGCACGCCCACGCAGATGCACGCCCAGCAGGCCATTGCCTGCATGAAGGCGGGCAAGCATGTGCAGGTGGAAATCCCGCTGTCGGACAGCTGGGCCGACGCCCAGGCGGTCATCGACACGCAGAAGGAAACCGGTCTCGTCTGCATGGTCGGCCACACCCGCCGCTTCAACCCGAGCCACCAGTATATCCATAACAAGATTACGGCGGGCGAACTCGCAATCCAGCAGATGGATGTGCAGACCTATTTCTTCCGCCGCAAGAACATGAATGCCAAGGGCGAAGCGCGCTCCTGGACGGACCATCTGCTGTGGCACCACGCCGCGCACACGGTCGACCTGTTCGCCTATCAGGCCGGCAAGATCGTGCAGGCCAATGCCGTGCAAGGCCCGATGCACCCGGAGCTGGGCATCGCGATGGACATGTCCATCCAGCTCAAGAGCGAGAGCGGCGCGATCTGCACCCTCTCCCTCTCGTTCAACAATGATGGGCCGCTCGGCACCTTCTTCCGCTACATTTGCGACAATGGCACCTGGATCGCGCGCTATGACGATCTGGTGACCGGCAAGGAAGAGCCTGTGGACCTGAGCGGCGTCGCCGTCTCCAGCAACGGCATTGAACTGCAGGACCGCGAGTTCATCGCCGCGATCCGCGAGGGCCGCGAGCCCAACAGCTCCGTCGCACAGGTGCTCGATTGCTATCGCGTGCTCGGCGATCTGGAAGTTCAGCTCAACAAGGCCGGCTGATAAAGACTGGCGGTGTGCGGCCTGTTTCGCGGCTGCACACCGCTTCATTTCCGGCGACGCTCAATCATCGGCGTCATGCCCGTAGTCATTTCTCAAGCTTTGCCGTTTAAGGCGCCGCTCTACCGTCAGACCATAGGCGGCGGGAGAGATGCATGTCAGTGGCGACCGGGCTAAGTTCAGATCTCGCGGACCTGCTGCGCGCGTTTTCTGCCACCGAAACTGAAATCGTGCAGTTAGGCACGATCGCGCAAGCGGCGCGGATGCATGAATTGCTCCAGCTCCGTCGGCAGTTCGTCGAGCAATTCGGGCTGGTAAGCGCCGCGCTCCAGCGCGAACCCATCCTGCTCGCCTCGCCAGCACTGATGACGCAAGCCATGCGCCTGCTGGCGGCTTTCCGCTCACGCAATGCCATCAATCAGGCGGACTGGCCGGTCATCCGTGTCCGGGACGATCCCATCGCCTATCGCGAGGCGTCCCAGCATGTGAAGGATGCGTCCCGGGACTTCTGGGACTGGATCGAAACCGCCGTCGGCTTTCGGCGATAAAGCACGCAATCCTCGCCAAAAGCGCCGCGAGGATTGATTTTTGATGCCCGGGGCGACACAAGCCGGGCCATGACTTCGCCATCGACACCCCTCCCCACCCGCCGCATCGCGGACATGGCCGTCTCCGCCATCAGTCTGGGCTGCATGAACCTCTCTCACGCTTATGACGCCCCGCCGAGCGAGGAGGAAGGCGCGCGCTTGCTCAATCATGCGCTCGACATCGGCGTGACGCATCTCGACAGCGCAGCGCTGTATGGCGGTGGCAAGAATGAGGGCCTGATTGCCCGCGCTGTCGGCCATCGCCGCAAGGACTTCGTACTGTCGAGCAAGTGCGTGCTCGATCTGATCGATGGCGAGCGTGTGCTGGACGGGCGGCCGGAGACGATCACGGGATCGCTGGAACGCTCGCTCAAGCGGCTCGATACCGATTTTATCGATCTCTATTATATGCACCGGCTCGATCGGAACGTGCCGATCGAAGACTCGATGGGCGCTCTGGTGCGCGCGAAGGAAGCCGGGAAGATCGGTGCCATCGGCCTTTCCGAAATGTCCGCAGCGAGCATCCGCCGCGCCCATGCCGTGCATCCCATTGCGGCCATCCAGTCCGAATATTCGCCCTGGGTGCGCAATCCCGAAGTGGCGGTGCTGGACGCCTGCCGCGATCTCGATATCGCCTTCGTCGCCTTTTCGCCGGTCGCGCGCGGAATGCTTGCCGGGGCGATCAGCAGCATCGACTTCAAGCCCGGCGACATCCGCATCCCCATGCCGCGCTTTCAAGAGCCGAATTTCAGCCACAACCTCAAGCTGGCCGAGCGGTTCAATGCGGTAGCGGCCGATCTCGGCATCACACCTGCACAGCTCAGCCTCGCCTGGGTTCTGGCGCGGGCGCCGCAGATCATCGCGATCCCCGGCACGCGGTCCATCGCGCATCTCGAGGAGAATGTGAAAGCGGCCTCCATCACCCTTACGCCCGAATGCGTCGCGGCCGTCGATGCGATTTTCGCGCCTGGCGCCGTTGCCGGCGCGCGTTATCCCGCACCGGTGCAGAAGCAGATCGATACCGAATTGCTGCCCGAAGAGGCGGACGCGACATGAGCGTGACACTGGACGACGCGATGCGGCGGGCGATCGAGTGGGACTGCACCACGCTCATCAATCGCTACACGCTGCTCAACGATGCGGCTGACTGGGACGCCGTCGCGGCCCTCTACACCGAGGATGGTCAGATGGCCCGGCCGAGCGCACCGGATCAGCCCATCAAGGGACGTGACGCCATTCTTGCGACCTTCAAGAGCAGGCCGGCCCGTGCGGCGCGCCATGTGGTTTCCAACGTGGTCGTGGACGTCGTAAGCGAGATCGAAGCGACGGCGCTGTCGGTCATCGTGCTGTATCAGGGCGTCGCGAGCGAAACCGGCGGGCTGCCCGTGCGCGATCCCAAGGGGCCGCTGATCGGTACCTATGCGGACCGCCTGCGCAAGACACCGGAGGGATGGCGCTTTGCAGAACGGCGCGGCGGTCTGGATTTCGCGGCATGACCGGCGCCCCTGCTTCGCAGCCGGATGACTTCCAGGCGTTCCTCTCCCGACCCTATCGCATTGAATGGGGACATTGCGACCCGGCGGGCATCGTCTATGCGCCGCGCTTCCTCGAGATGTTCGGCGAGAGCACGATCATGCTGTTCGAGAAGGCGCTTGGCGTGCGCAAGCGGGACATGCTGAAAACCCAGGGCGTAGTCGGCTTTCCGATGGTTGATGTGTCGGCCAAGTTCCAGCGCCCCGCCGCCTATGGCGACGATGTGGTGCTGGAGGTGGAAGCGCCCCATTTCGGCAATTCCAGCTTCACCATTCGCCATCGCCTGCTCAAGGACGGCCATGTCTGCGTAAGCGGCACGGAAAAGCGGGTCTGGACCGTGCGGGACAGCGAGCGCCCGGGCGGGATGCGCGCCGAGCGCGTGCCCGATGACATTCGGGCCCGGTTCGCTCTGCCCGGAGCGTGATGCCGCCGACCTATCGAGGGCGCACAGCCATTCGATAGAGGGCTATCCATTTGCCAAAGCCTGCGCCATGATGCCCTCATAACAAGAGGACTCATGGAGGGGCTTATGGTGATGGGGGATGCGGGCACGCCGCGTCTGCGCAGCGGCGGCTATCAGGCATGGCTGGTCGGACTGCTCAGCCTGAATTTCGGCATCGTCTTTTTCGATCGGCAGGCGCTCAACGTGCTGATGCCGTTCGTCCAGCCCGAGCTCGGGTTGTCCAATGCGCAGATCGGCCTGCTTGCCGGCGGCCTCTCCTTCACCTGGGCCATCGCGGCTTTCGCCATCGGCCGCCTGTCTGACACGATCGGCAATCGCAAGCTCCTGCTCGTCGGCGCGACGCTCGGCTTCTCGCTCTGCTGCTTTCTGAGCGGCATGGCGACAAGCTTCCTCTTTATGCTGTGCGCACGGATGCTGATGGGTGCGGCGGAGGGCGGCGTGATGCCGATCAGCCATGCCATGGTCGCCAGCGAAGTCGATCCGCGCCGTCGCGGCCTTGCGCAGGGCATCGCCCAGAATTTCGGGTCCAACCTGCTGGGATCGTTTCTTGCGCCGGTCTTGCTCGTGTGGTTCGGCCTGGAGTTCGGGTGGCGCAACGCCTTTTTCCTCGCATCCATTCCCGGCATCATCTGTGCCTTGCTGATCTGGTTCACGCTGGAAGAGCCGGGCGCTCCGGCCCGGCCGCAGGCACAGGATGGCGAAGCGCAAGGTGTCCTCAGCGTGTTGCGCACCCGCAATGTGCTGGTCTGCGTGCTGCTGGGCGTGCTGATGGTCAGCTATTTCGTCATCTGCCTGACCTTCCTGCCGATCTATCTGACCAGCGTCAGAAGCTACACGCCAACGGAAATGAGCTGGCTGATCGCAACCCTGGGCATTTCCGCGACTATCGGCAGCTTCGCGATCTCGGGCCTGTCGGACTGGATCGGGCGGCGGCCCGTCATGATCGCCATGCCTCTGCTCGGCATCATCCTGCCGCTGGGCGCCCTCTATTGGAGCGGGTCGATCTGGGGACTGGTCCCGATCTTCTTCTTTGGTTGGGGGCTGAACGGGATCTTCCCGCTGTTCATGGCCACCGTGCCGTCGGAAAGCGTCGATCCGCGCCAAGCCGCGACCGCGCTGGGTCTCACCATGGGATCAGCGGAAATTCTGGGCGGGGTCTTCGCGCCTTCGCTGGCCGGTGTAGCGGCGGACGCGACCAGCCTGGCCGCGCCCTTGTGGATCATGGTGGTGCTGGCGATCCTCGGCGGGATCGTGGCGATGTTCCTCACCGAAACCGCCCCCTCGCAACGCGCCAGGATGGCGGCCGCGCTCTGACAGCATCCGATGTCGGGCCGCGGATCTGAAGAGCGCGGCCCGGCATGGAGGTCTTAAATCAGGCCGGCACGCTCGCGAGGCGCGTGGCTGCAATATCGGCGCCTTCGCGCAGGGCCTGCAGCTTCTTCCACGTGACGGCGGGATCGATCTTGCCGTAGCCGGCAAAGGTACCAAAACCGCAATCCGTGCTGCCGATCACGCGCTCAGCGCCGACGATGCCCGCAAAGCGCTCGATCCGCTGGGCGACCAACTCGGGATGCTCGACATAGTTCGAGCAGCTATCGATGAGGCCCGGGGCCAGCACGAGATCGTCGGGCAGCTTCGCATCCCGCCACACGGTCCACTCATGCTCGTGGCGGGGATTGGCCGATTCAAACAGCACCACGCCGGGGCGGGCCCGCAGGATCGTCGGCAGCACTTTGGCAAGATCGATGTCGCAATCATGCGGGCCTTCATAATTGCCCCAGCAGATGTGCATCCGCAGCCGGTCGCGGGGGAGTCCTTCGGTGGCGGCATTCAGCGCCTCAACATTGGCCTCGGCAATCTTCACGAACTCTGCGTCGCTCACATCCTGATAGCCGGTGTGGCGGGACATGGCGAGGTCGGGGCAATCGAGCTGCAGGTCGAAGCCCGCATCGATGATCGCCTGATATTCAGGGCGCATGGCCGTCACCAGATCCGCGAGATAGGCCTCGTGGCTGGAATAATAAGCGTTGGGCTGGAAGGCCGTGATCAGACCCGGTGACGCGGCATTCATGAAGCCGCGTGCGCCCTTGCCCTGCGCCTTGAGCGCCTGATCGAACCGGCGAATGTCGTCATGACAGGGCTGCAGGTTCTTGAGCTTCACCGGTGCGATGCACGAGGCGCGGGTGAACTCTTGATCGCCCATGATCGCGGCCAACTTCTTGCGCAGTTCCGGCAAGGGCGCGAGGTCGAGCGCCGGCTTGCGATCGGTGTGGCCACCAAAGCCCTCCAGACGCTCGATGATATAGGTCGAGTAACCGACCTTGCCCAGTTCGCCATCGGACACGATGCTGACTCCGGCCTCGACCTGCTTGGCAACGGCATCGTCGATGGCTTGCTGCACAACCGTCTCGAACTGCGCGGCATCATAGGGCTCGCCATGATCCTTCGCGAGCAGCAAGGGAACAAGCTCCGGCCCGCGCGGCAGACTTCCGACATGTGTCGTTGCGATCACAGTACTCAACCCTTTCTTCAATTCAACGCTATGCCGCCGCCCCTCGCACGACCAATGCAATCAGGCAAGCCCGAGAGAGGTCGGGCCAAAAACGCAAGGCTTACCGCCATTTGCGGAGACAGTCATTGTTGACAATATCCAATGATGTCTCAGCATCACCCGGGCAGCCGCCCGGCCCGCCGCTGTTCACACTATTGCACATATTGCTGGTGCCAAACCCTCATGTTATGCCGCCGCCACGCCGTTGCATGTCCGCTACGAGACATGAAAATCAGCAACGGCAACATGGAGAGGAGATTGCCCATGCGCAGATTTTGCGCGCGATCCGTTGCGTCCTATGCCCTGGCCTGTGCGTTAGCCGCACCGGTTTATGCCCAGAGCGGCGAACAGCCCCAAAGTACCCAGAACACGGACGTTACCGGCGATATCATCGTCACCGCCCAGTTCCGCGAGACACGGCTTCAGGATACGCCGATCGCCATCACGGCGGTCAACGCCGCCCTCCTGGAGCAGCGCGGACAGACCAGCATTGCCGACATCGCCAACCAGTCGCCCAACGTGACCTTGCGGCCACAACCGCAAAATGGCGGCGCCGGCCTCATCGCCTTCATCCGCGGCGTGGGGCAGACCGACTTCAACTATGCCCTCGACCCCGGCGTGGGCGTCTATATTGATGATGTCTACATTCCGACCCTCTCCAGCTCGCTGCTGGACCTCATGGATCTGGACCGGGTGGAGATCCTTCGCGGCCCGCAGGGTACTCTTGCGGGCAAGAATTCGATCGGCGGCGCTATCAAGTTGTTCAGTGCCAAGCCCGATGGCTCTGGCGGCGGCACGCTCGAGGCCACCTACGGCTCCTACAATCGTCTCGATCTGCGCGGCATGGCCGACTTCGCTGTGACGGACAATCTGTTCGTCCGCCTGTCTGGCGCCGCGAAGAGCCGCGATGGCTACCTCAAACTTCTGGATTATGGCGCGACCCACCCCGGCTCAAACGTGCCGGCCAGCAACAATCGGGGCGCCGACCCCGTTGTCGGGACGCAGGGCGGCCAGTCCTATGTCGCCGGGCGGATCGCTCTGCGCTGGCTGCCGACGGATGCGCTCGAAGTGAACCTGTCGGGGGACTATACGTCGGATAAGTCGGAGCCGGCGCCAACCGTCCTAGTCGCGGCCGGTCTGCCGGGGCCGACCTCGACCAACCCCAATCCGTTCAACCCGGCCATCCCCAACCCCGGCACGAATGCCAACGGCGGTGCCTGGCTGCCGGGCAAGAATGGCAGTCCCGTGCCAGTAGGCTGCGCCTTCGTGCCTTATGGGGTCTATGGCTGCGATTCCCTGGCCAGCTCGGCCTATGGCGGTGACCGCCGCTTCATCAGCTACGCCAATTTCGTCGATGGAATGCTGCCCACGTCCCAGTCCCCCTACAAGCCCTACACGGCCTTGCAGAACCAGGACTTCAAGGGCTGGGGTATTCACGGCAATGTGACGTGGACGTTGAGCGACAGCGTCAATGTCGTGTGGATTTCCTCCTATCGCCAATATCAGTCGAACTTCGGGCAGGATCAGGACGCGACCCCTGTGCCCGTCGCGCAACTGGATAACCAGCTCAACCATCATGCCTGGAGCCAGGAACTCCGCCTGAACGGCAAGGTCGGCACGTTCGCCGACTTCACCCTCGGCGGCTTCTACTTCGATCAGAAAGGCACCTACTCCGCCCGTGTCGATCTGAACTATGCCGGAATCGACTTCCTGCACGGTCCCGACACCACGCCGTCCACCTCGAAAGCGCTGTTTGCCAATGGCGTAATCCGGCCACTGGAAGGATGGAGCATCTCGGGCGGCCTGCGCTACACGCGGGATGAAAAGACCTACACCTACTTCCGCCGCAATCCGGACGGCACGGTTCCGTTCGGTAATTGGACGCCGGCGCAATTGCCGTCCCTCCCGATCTGCGAGTTCTTCCAGGGCGCACCGACCGCAGGACCGACCGGCATCGGCAACACGCCCAACTGCCTGCTCTCCGGCCTTTACAATGTCAGCGACAGCTTCAAGGGCGATCGCTGGGACTGGCGGATTTCCACCGACTTCCGTTTCTCGCCGGAACTGCTGGTTTACGGCTCGGTCGCGACCGGCTTCAAGGGCGGCGGTGTGAATCCCCGGCCGTTCTTCGGTCCGTCGGCGGGTTCGTGCACGGCACCGGGCTATGTCGCTCCGGCGCCATGCAACCAACTTGGCAGTTTCAATCCGGAGACGCTCACCACCTATGAACTGGGGTTCAAGTCCGACCTGTTCGACCGGCGTGTGCGGCTGAACGGCGCGGTGTTTCTGAACAAGTATAATGACATGATCCTCACGCTCTCGGCCTGTCCGTCGGTGCCGTGCCTCAAGCCGACCAACGTCGGCAAGGCGGACGTCAAGGGCTTCGAGCTGGAAACGACCATTCATCCGTTCGCCGGGTTCACCGTCGATGGAAGCCTCAGCTACATCAACTTCCAGTATAAGGAAGTCGGCACGTCCGGCATCTCACTGGATGCGGTGACGCCTTACACGCCGGAATGGACCTACAGCTTCGGCCTGCAATATGATCACGAGATCACGCCCGGCACGGTGAGCGTGCGGTTCGATGGCTCTTACCAGTCCGATGTCTTCACCGAGACATCCAACTCCGAATGGAGCCGGGTCGAGGGCAACTTCCTCGCCAATGGGCGCCTCTCCTTCACCACGACGGACAAGGACTGGCGTGTCTCGCTGGAAGTGCAGAACATGTTCAACAAATATTACTTCCTGACCAAGAGCGATGTCAGCGCGTCGCTTGGCGTCGTGACGGGCGTGCCTGCGCCATTGCGGACCTGGGCGGTCTCCGTGCGCCGCAGTTTCTGACCGCTTCGTCAAGCGAGCGGATCGGGAGGGGCGCACCGTCGCCTCTCCCGATCTTATTGTGCGCACAATCGCCGCACAAAAAGGCCAGAAGCGGTTGCGCCGCAGATGCTTTGGACACTATCAATAAGCCGACCGCCCGCCTTCCCACGAACAGGACTCGTACATGCTCATCAAACGGCTCGACCACGTCAACATCCGCACCCGTGACCTGCCGCCGGTGGTGGCGTTCTACCGCGACATTCTGCTGCTGGAGGAGCGCGATCCGCCGTCCAATCTGGACCGGACGATGGTGCGGTGGATGTACGATCACAAGGACGATCCGATCGTCCACATCAGCACGCCTGGCGCGCTGTCCGAACATGGGGTTTATGACAATATCACCGGGACGACGGGCGGCCTCGATCATGTCGCCTTCCAGTGCGTCGGCCTCGATCCGCTGATCGAGCGGCTCGAGGCGCATGGCGTGCCCTGGCGGGAGAATCGGGTCGAGGTGATCAAGATGACGCAGGTCTTCCTGCACGACCCAACAGGTGTGCAGATCGAGCTGAATGTGTTCGACGAAGACCCGGCCTGAACGCGCCTAACCGGAGAGGACCGCACAGAATGACCGACGCCGGCACGGGACAGCCGCCCAAGGCACTTGAGCAGTTCGACATCGCGGGGCGCAGCGCGCTCGTGACAGGCGCCGCCTCCGGCATCGGCCTCGCTTATGCCGAGGCGATGGCTGAAGCCGGCGCACGGGTCACGCTGACGGATGTCGATGGTGCCGCCGCCGAGCGGGAAGCAGCCCGCCTGCGCGCGCAAGGCTATGAGGTGCGCGCCGACCAGCTCGATGTCTCCGACCGCGCCCGCACCACCCAGGTGTTCGATGCGCACGAGGCTGCTTATGGCGGACTGGACATCGCCTTTGCCAATGCCGGCCTTGGGATCGGCCCCGGCTTCTGGAAACCAGAAGGCGGCCGCGACCCGCATGGCCAGATCGATACCTACGATCCGGCGATCTGGGACAGGATCATCGCGATCAACCTGACAGGCGCCTACAACACGATGCGCGATGCTGCGCGGCTGATGAAGAAGGGTGGTAAGGGCGGCTCCATCATCGCCACCTCGTCCAATGCGGCCGTGATCTGCGAGCCGATTGTGCCGATGCCCTATATGCCGTCCAAGGCCGGGGTCAGCCACATGGTCCGCCACCTCGCGCTGGAGCTGGGGGCCTATCAGATCCGCGTCAACGCCATCTTGCCCGGACCTTTCGTCACCAACATCGCGGATGGATCGCTCAAGGATCCCGTGGTCCGCAAGGCGTGGGACGACGCGACCTTGATGGGGCGGATCGCCGAGACCTATCAGATCAAGCCGCTGGCATTGTTCCTTGCCTCCGACGCATCGAGCTATGTAACCGGGGCGCAAATGATGATCGATGGCGGCATGTCGCTCGGCCGGCTCGGCTGAGCAATATCGCGCTGCCTCAAGCCAAGACCAGAACAGGAGTGACACGCATGACCACATCAGCACAGGCCGCCATCTGCAAGGGCGGTGAAGCGCCGTTCGCGATCGAAGCCGTGACGCTTGACGAGCCCCGCGCTGACGAGGTGCTGGTGCGCATCCACGCCTGCGGCATCTGCCACACCGATATGGCCGCACGCGATGGGCAACTCCCGACTCCGCTCCCCATGGTGCTGGGCCATGAAGGCGCCGGCGTGGTCGAGAAGGTCGGGTCCGAGGTGACTCATGTGAAGCCGGGCGACCGGGTGCTGATGAGCTTCAACAGCTGCGGCACCTGCCCGAGCTGTGAAGTCGACAAGCCCACTTATTGCTACAATTTCGTGCCCGAGAACTGGATCGGCACGAGGCCGGACGGCAGCCACACGCTGCATCGTGATGGCGAGGGCGTGAATGCGAATTTCTTTGGCCAGTCTTCCTTCGCCACCCACGCCATCGGCCATGCCCGCAACGTCGTGAAGGTGCCCGAAAGCGCCGCGCATGTGCCACTCTCGACCCTCGCGCCGCTCGGCTGCGGTTTCATGACCGGCGCCGGTGCCGTGCTGCGCAGCATGAAGGTGCGCGCCGGCATGCCCATCGCCGTCTTCGGCACGGGCGCTGTCGGCCTCGGCGCGATCATGGCAGCCAAGATCGCGGGCGCGAACCCGATCATTGCCGTCGACATCCACGATAATCGCCTCGCGCTGGCTCGCGAACTGGGCGCGACGCACACGATCAACGGCAAGACCAGCAATGCCGAGGAGGAAATCCGCAAACTCTGCCCGCAGGGGCTGGGCTATGCGTTCGATACGACGGGTCTGAAGGCGATCATCGAGAGCGCCGCCGGACTGATTGCGCCGCTGGGTATCGTCGGCATCGTCGGTGCATCCGACCCCGCCGCCAATCTGACGCTCAACGAGTCAGCCTTCATGGGTGGCGGCAAGCGGCTGATGGGCATCCTGGGTGGCGATTCCGATCTGTTCGGCTTCCTGCCCGAGCTGATCGACCATCATCTCGCGGGTCGTTTCCCGCATGATCGGCTGATCAAAACCTTCCCGTTCGCGCAGATCGATGAAGCCTTCCATGCCGGCGAGAGCGGCGCGGTGGTGAAGCCCGTCCTTGTGATGGACGCCTGACCGGCCTGATCTTCGACAAGCCGCGCCCGTTCTCCTTCGGGTGCGGCTTGGATCGGCCATGCGCGGTGACAAACTAGCGTTGCCGCTTCCATCTTTTGCTGAACATGTTAATTACTTTGCGTGGGCTGACGGCCCGGCCGCGGGAGCGATTATGCGTTCGCGTATGTGATAATTTCATATATAGAGAGAATGACGATGACGGCAGCAACAAACATGATGGGAGCGGCGGCATGACGGCGCGGGGTCTGGCAGTCGAGAAGCCCAAGGCAGTCGAAGGACCGACGGTGCGTGATGCCGTGATGAGCCTGCTGCGCGATCTAGGCATGACGACATTGTTCGGCAATCCCGGCTCGACTGAGCTGCCGTTGTTCCGCGACATGCCGCAGGACTTCCAATATGTCCTGGGCCTGCAGGAAAGCGTCGTCGTCGGCATGGCGGACGGCTTCGCGCAAATGAGCGGCAATGCTGCGTTTGTGAACCTGCATTCCTCTGCCGGCACGGGCCATGCGCTTGGCAACATCTTCACCGCGTTCCGCAACCAGACGCCGCTGGTGATCACCGCAGGGCAGCAGGCCCGCAGCATCTTCCCCTACGACCCGTTCCTCTATGCCGAGCGCGCCACGGAGTTTCCGCAACCCTTCGTGAAATGGACTTGCGAGCCGGCGCGCGCCGAGGATGTGCCGCTGGCCATCCTGCGCGCTTATCATATGGCGATGCAGGCGCCGCGCGGTCCGGTGTTCGTCTCGGTGCCCATCGACGATTGGGATCGCGCCTGTCAGCCGATTAGCGCCTCGACCGTTTCTCAGGAATCGATGGCGTCCCCTGCCCTCATCGGTGCCGCAGCGGACGCACTGAACGCCGCGAAATCCCCGGTGATCGTTGCCGGCGCAGGCGTGGGTCGCGAAAATGCGCGCGCCGCGCTCCATGCGCTGGCAACGGCGCATCAGGCACCGGTGTGGGTCGCGCCAATGGCTGCCCGCGCCGTGTTCCCGGAAGACGATGCCCTGTTCGCAGGCTTCCTCCCGGCTTCCCGTGAAGCCATTGTGGGCGCGCTGGATGGCCATGATCTCGTGCTGGTGCTCGGTGCGCCGGTCTTTACTTATCATGTCGAGGGCTTCGGCCCTTATGTGCCCGAGGGCGCGCAGATCATCCAGATTGTGGACGATCCCGCCACGGCAGCCCGCACGCCGGTCGGCACCGCTATCGTCGGCAATGTCGCGGATGCGATTGCGCGCCTTAATGCTGCATCCAATGCTGCACCCCGGAAGGCGCCAGCACCTCCCGCGAGCCATGCCGCCGAAAGCCCCGATGGCGCCGCCATTTTCGAGCCCTATCTGATGCAGCGCCTCGATGCCCTGCGTCCAAAGGGCATCATCATCAGCGAGGAAGCGCCGAGCACGCGCGGGCCGTTACACGATCATTTCCCGATCCGGCTCGAGGATGAGTTCATGGCCACCGCCAGCGGCGGGCTGGGCTTTGCGCTGCCTGCTGCGGTCGGCGCTGCCCTTGCGCAACCGAACCGCACGGTGCTGTGCCTGCTGGGCGACGGGTCTTCGATGTATTCGATTCAGGGCCTTTGGACGGCGGGCGACCTTAAGCTCGACGTGCGCTTCCTCATCGTCAACAATGGCGGCTATGCGGCGCTCGACCAGTTCGGTGCGCTGTTCGACATCGAGGTGGTGGGCAGCAAGCTGCCGGGTATCGATTTCGTGAAGCTTGGTGAGAGCATGGGCGTGCCCGGTGCGCGCGTTTCCGACCCCGCAGCGCTGGACGATGCGATCCGGGATCTGTTTGCCGGCAGCGGCCCCCGCTTGCTGGAAGTCATGGTGGAACGGGCGCGCTGAGGCTTATGCTGCGCGCAGCATGAGCGGCGAGCGCCGGTGTCCGATAGGAGAAAAAGATGAGCAAGACATTCATTACCTGCGCGATCACCGGCGCATCGCCGATGCCCAAGCATCCCAACTTTCCCTTCCGCCCCGAGCATGTGGCGCAGGAAGCGCTCGACGCGGCCGAGGCCGGCGCGTCGATCATCCATGTCCATGTCCGCAATGGCGAAGATGGCACGCCGAGCCAGGAGAT
Source organism: Sphingobium sp. B11D3B (assembly GCF_025961735.1). Taxonomy (NCBI): domain Bacteria; kingdom Pseudomonadati; phylum Pseudomonadota; class Alphaproteobacteria; order Sphingomonadales; family Sphingobiaceae; genus Sphingobium; species Sphingobium sp. B11D3B. Next base: position 1,144,331 of record NZ_JAOQOF010000001.1, read on the forward strand.
GGACGACTATCGCAAGGTGGTGAGCCTCATCCGGGAAAGGAACACCGACGTGATCCTCAACGTCACGACCGGCCCGGGCTGCATGTGGTTCCCCAAGAGCGCCGAGGAGCCGGCGATGCCGGACCTCGAAAAGACCCTGATGTTCACCGCGGAGCGGCGCATCGAGCACATTCTCGACCTCAAGCCCGACATGTGCACGCTCGACATCTGCACCATGAACCTGTGGGGCGGCATCGCCATGAATCTGGAGATGATCGTCGGTAAGATGGGCACCATGCTGCAGGATGCCGGCGTGCTGACCGAGATCGAATGCTTCGAGGCCGGCGATTTCGTCTTCGCGGACGATCTGATGGCCAAAGGCCTCATTCCCAAGAACGCACCCTTCACCTTCGTGCTCGGCACCAAATATGGTCTGCCCGCGACGCCGGAGGCGATGATGTATTCCAAGAACCAGATTCCGCGCGGTGCGCCTTTCACCGGCTTCGGCATTTCCCGCCACAGCTTCCCCATGGCGGCGCAGTCGGTGTTGCTGGGCGGGCATATGCGCGTCGGGTTCGAGGATACCATCTACCTGCGCAAGGGCGTGCTGGCGCAGAGCAATGCCGATCTGGTGCGGCAGGGCGTCGAGATTCTCGAGAAGATCGGCGGTGAGCTTGCCACGCCGGGTGAGACCCGGCAGATGCTCGGGCTTGAGCAGTGAGGCGGGCACAATAGGGCAGGCCGGCCGACGGCTATTGGGGGATCGCGGCATGGAAGCGAAGGCGGAGTCCTCGTCGGTCAAATCGGCCACGCGGACGCTCGACATTCTGGAATATGTCGTCAGCAGTGGCCGGCCGGTCAGTGCTGCCGAGATTGCGCTCTCCTTGGCGATTCCCGTCAGCAGCCTCTCCTATCTGCTCGGGACGCTCGTCGAGCGCGGCTATCTGCTGCGCAGTGGCCGGCTCCATTCGCCCGGGCCAGCGCTCGCCCGTCTCAACCCAGCGCCCGAGGCCATCCCGCTCAAGGACCGGGTCTATCCGGTGCTGCGATCGGTCTCGCGGCAACTCAACGAGACCGTCTCCTTCTTCGTCCGCCATGGCGAGAATATGGAGGCGATTGCGGGCGAAGTGGCCCCCCAAGCCCTGCGCTATACCATTGAGGTTGGCCGCCTCGTCCCGCTCCATGCCTTTGCCGCCGGCAAGGCCATTCTGGCGGCGCTCGATCCGCAGGACTTGGACGCCTATTTCGCGGCGGCCAGCCGCGCGGCGTTCACCCCGCAGACACGCACTGCCGAGGCAGAGCTGCGCCGAGAACTGGCACAGATCGCGCAAACCGGTATTGCGCGCACCGCCGAAGAGTTCACCCCCGGCATCATCGGTATCGGCCATGCCGTGCATGTGGGCGGGAGCCTGGTCGGCGCGATCAGCGCGGCCATCCCGGTCGCGCGGGCTACAGCAGAGCTTGAGCAGCGCGCGGCCGTCCTACTCACCCAGGCGGCCCAGGCTCTTGGCGGCGAATGAGGGCGAGGCGCCGGGGGTTCTCAACCTCCTCGCACCGCTTCCTGATGCCAGCGTCGAGGAAGTCTTTAATCTGATCCTCGAAAAAGCCGGCACCCGGATCGAGCGGATCGTGTCGCAGGGACAGACGACGCCCGAGGTCGCGCCATACGATCAGCCCCATGACGAGTGGGTGCTGCTGCTGGCCGGCGCGGCCCGGCTCTGGCTGGAGGACCGTGGCGAATGCCCGCTGTCACCCGGCGATGCGCTGCTCATTCCCGCTCATGTCCGTCATCGGGTCGTCTGGACGCAGGCGGCACCGCCGACCGTCTGGCTGGCTGTGCATTTCCCGCAGGATCGCCCGGCAGAGTGAACCGCCGGGCGACGTGTCGGGCCGTCAGTTACCCCGCGGCTGCTTGGTCATCATCGGCGTGAAATTCTCGACAATGAAGGCGCGTCCGAGCACCGGATGCGCAAAACTCATCGGCACTTCGTAGCGGTGCGGCCAAGTCTGGCGGACTTCCTTCTCGGGCAGGATGCGGTCGGGGCCGTTGGGATCTTCCGGATAAGGCTTTTGCGCCGGCTGCAGGTGCGCGGTGGTGTGTGCCCAGCCCTTCTCATAGTCGCCCTGCCACTGCATCATATAGTCCAGGCGCTTGATCTTCCAGACGCCGCCTTCCTTGACATAGTCATTCTCGTAGATGCCGGACTCCCAGAATTGCTGCGGCACGCCTTCGGGCTTTTCGTGCAGCGCGTCGTCATGCCAGCCACCCGCAAGAATGCCGCGGAAGCGACCCTTGGCGGTCTGGCCGTCCTCGCCAATCGTGATGACGTCCTGCAACTGAAAATGATCGAGCAACAGGCCATGGACCGGGCCGCGCCGCCCGCCGGTGAACAGGTTCTGGAACCATGTTCCATAGAGCCGCATCACGCCCTCATATCCGACATATTCGCCGGAGAGGAACACAACCACGCCCTCATTGGCAAAGAGACCCGCAACCTCCTCGGGGCGGTTATAGTCGATATAATAGCCATAGGCCCATTGGAGCCGACGGATCGCGTTGATATCTTCGAGTTCCTGGACCTTCTTTTCCAGCTTGGCCAGGCGCGATTCCACCTCAGACATTATCGACTCCTCTCTCTTTGACTGTATGTTTTGCTAACAAAGCACAAATAGCCGGCGAGAGGAAAGAGTCATCATGAGCAGCACGGATTGGTCCGGAAAGGTCGCGTTCATCACCGGCGCGGGCACCGGAATCGGCTTCGGGATCGCGCGGGCTTTCAGCAACGCTGGCATGCGCCTTGCCCTCTCCTACCGCAATGAAGAGCAGCGCGCGCACTGTACCAAATGGTTCGAGGAGCGCGGGCGGGAAGTGCCGCTCTGGATCAAGCTCGACGTGACCGACCGGGCGGCGTTCCAGCAGGCGGCAGAGCAGGTCGTCGACCATTTCGGCGCCTGCCATGTGCTGGTGAACAATGCCGGCGTCTCCGTCTTCGGCCCCACCGATGAAGCCAGCTTTGCCGATTATGACTGGATCATGGGCGTCAACTTTGGCGGGGTGGTGAACGGCATCGTGTCCTTCCTGCCCAAGATCAAGGCGAGCGGCGAAGGCGGACATGTGGTCAACGTCGCGAGCATGGCGGCCTATCTCTCCGGGCCGCAAGCCGGCATCTATACCGCCAGCAAATTCGCCGTGCGCGGCCTTACGGAGTGCCTGCGCTATAATCTGGTGCCCTATGGCATTGGCGCCTCGCTGGTCTGCCCGGCGCTGGTCGCCACGGACGCGGCGCTCTCTGCGCTGAAGCGCCCGGCCGAATTTTCGGGCAGCGGCTTCGCACCGGTGGACGAGGCGGAAATCCGCCAGTTCGCGACCGCCTTTCAGAATGGCATGGACCCGCTGGAGGCCGGCGAGAAGATTTTTGCGGGCATGGTCGAGAACCGGGGCCTGATCTTCACCCACCCCGAATTTGCGGAAGACTTCCAGGACATCTACGAAACCAGCCTCGCCGCCCTGCCGGATGAAGTCGCGCCGCCGGAGCGCCTTGAGGTCGAGCGGATGCGCCGGGCCGCTAACAAGGCCGCGCTGGAAGGCGCAAAGATCGGCTTGAGCGACCTCACCTGACCGGAACCTGCCGAGCGCCTTGCGTGCGCGACGGCGACGATCCAATAAGACGCAACGACAGGGGAGAATATATGAACGGCAAATCCATCGCCTCTTTGGCCGCCTTGCTGGCCGGCGCCGCCCTTGCGCCGACGCCTGCAGCCGCACAGGAAGCGGCCCAGCGCTGTGCGGCCCTCACCAGCCAGAATTTCGGCGCCGAGGTGAAGATCACCGGCGCCATGCTGGTACCGGCCGGCCCCTCCAAGGCGCCGCCGCCTCCGGGCGAGCCTCCCGCCACGCTGGTCCTCCCTGAGCACTGCCGCGTGGATGGCGTCATCAACCAGCGCACGGGCGCCGGTAGCAAGACCTATGGCATCGGCTTCGCCCTTGCGCTGCCGAAGGATTGGAGCGGTCGCTTCCTCTTGATGGGCGGCGGCGGACTGAATGGCAGCATTCGCGAGCCGATCGGTCCGGTTGCGGCCGGCAACCGCCCTGCCCTCGCCCGCGGCTTTGCCGTGCTCAGCCATGACAGCGGCCACAAAGGCGCGGTGTTCGACAACGCCTTCATGGTCGATCAACGCGCGACGCTCGACTTTGCGGAGAGTTCGGTGCGCACCGTCACGCTCGCCGGCAAGGCGATCGCACAGGGCTTCTACGGCAAATCGGCCACGCGCAGCTACATGACCGGATGCTCGACCGGCGGCCGGGAGGGCATGCTCGCCGCACAGCGTTATCCCGAGTTGTTCGATGGAATCGTGGTCGGCGCGCCGGCCATGCGGACTGGCAACTCAAATCTTGGCATGAGCTATGCGCAGGTGATGTTCAACCAGGCCGCACCCAAGGATGACAAGGGCTCGCCCTTGATCGACAGGGCCTTCTCGCCGGCGGACCGCCAGCTCATCCTCAAGGGACTGCTCAACCAGTGCGACGGACTCGATGGCCTGAAGGACGGGATGATCGAGAATGTGGGCCAATGCCGCTTCCAGCCTGCCCGGCTGCAATGCACCGGCGCGAAGGCGGATTCGTGCCTGAGCAAGGCGCAGGTCGAGGCCCTTGAGCGCGCCTTTGCCGGGCCGCGCGATAAGTCCGGTTACCCGCTCTACGCGCCGGTGCCTTTTGATACCGGCATCGTCGATACCTCCGGCCCGGTGTCCGGCTACATCACCACCGGCGCGCCGGGCGTGTTCGGCCCGCCACTTCGCGACCTCACGATCGATCTCGATGCCCGCATCAACGAGGTGCGCAACAACGCCCAGCAGCGGCTCACAGACACATCCTACTGGACCAACCTCAACACCTTCCTCGACAAGGGCAGCAAGATCCTCTTCTTCCACGGCGTGAGCGATCCCTGGTTCTCGGCCTGGGATACGTGGGATTACTGGCTGCGCGCGTCCGAAACCAATGGCGAGGCGTGGGACAAGGCGAGCCGCTTCTACATGGTCCCGGGCATGGCGCATTGCAGTGGCGGCAATGCCTTCGACCAGTTCGATCTGCTCGGCGCCGTGGTGGACTGGGTCGAGCAAGGCAAGGCGCCAGAAGGCGTGACTGCGAGCCGGCGCGATGGATCGGCCAGTCGTCCGCTCTGCCCGTTCCCGGGATATGCGCGCTATACCGGCGGCGATGCCACGAAGGCCAGCAGCTTCACCTGCACCCAACCTGACGTGGAGGAAAAGCCATGAGCCGCGGCCTCGGTGCAGTCGCGCTGATATCCGCGTTGGCGCTCCCGGCTCATGCCGCCGACGCTGACCTCAGCAAGCCCAGCCTCGAATTCGCCTTTGAAGAGGTGGTCACGCTCTCGCCGGCCATGCCGGCCGGGAAGACGCCCTATGGCGAGCGCCTGATCATTCCGATCACCGGCGGGACGTTTGAGGGACCGGGCATCAAGGGCACGATCATCCCCGGTGGGTGGGACTGGCAGTTGCGGCGCAGCGATGGCTGCACGGACATCAAGGCCGATTACATGATCCGCACCGATGATGGCGTGATCATCAACGTGGTCAACAAGGGCACGTTGTGCGGGCCGGACAAGGACGGCAAACCACGGCCAGGGCGCACCCACCCGGTGTTCGAGGCACCGCTCGGCAAATATGAGTGGCTGGGGCAAAGCGCGTTTCTCGGCACGCTGGAGCCGGTGATGGCGGACGGCAAAGTGAGCGCCGTCCGCATCCGATTCTACCGGGCGATGTAAGCGGGCGCCTGCGGGACGATCAGATGCCGTAGACGTCCAGCATCGTCGGCACCCGGTCGTTCAGCAGGCGGATGACCTTGCGCGCGATTTTCCACGCGCCATCCTCGTTGCGCAACTCATGCTCATAGCGCCCGAAATAGGCGTGGGAGCGATTGCTGCGCACGTCGTGCACATTCACGATAAAGGTGGAATTCACGCGCGCCAGCCCGTCACCCACCGGCTCGGCGATGACATTGCCGATCATGTGCGACACGCGCGGCATGACGGCGGAGGCGACCGAAAAGCCTGAGCGGATGCGCTGGATACGATCGGCCAAGTTGCGGCGACCGCGATAGTAGATCAGCGAGAGTTCAGCGTCCGGGTCGTCGGTCTGCGTGCCATCGTCGCGCCAGGCAGGCATCCAGAACACGCAATCCTTGGTGAACAGCTCAAGCCAGGCCTCGAGATCGAGACTGTCGAGCAGCAGCGCCTCGCGATAAAGCAGTTGCGCGGCGTCGGCGTGGCTCAGCTGGCTCATGCGATCACCTCCGCCATGCGCTGCGCCCAGGCGCGATAATAGCTCGCGAAAAGGCTTTCGTCACACAGCTGCGCATCCGCGACGACGTTGCGCGCGGGCTTGAGGTCGATCATGTCGGCATACATGTTCCCGCCCTCCTTGGAGGCGGTCAGGCCGCGGGCGTGGCCTTGCAGCCAGGGACGGTCCTGCTCGGCCATGCCCAATTGGGCCTCCTCATAGCAGACGGTGTCGTCCGGTGTCGCCATACCGGTGGGATTGAAGAAATCCTCATATTGCCGGATGCGGAACGTCCGCGCCTGCGCGCTTTCGCCGCGCGGAGCGATGCACCAGGTCTGCATCTCGGTGAGGCCGGCGGCCAACGGGCGGATGACCCGCATCTGGCTCGACGCATTCTCCGCGATCTGCAGATTGGGGAAGATCGTGAGGTTGCGCATGTTGAACATCCAGTTGCGCTTGGCCTCGCCATGATCGCGGGCGAGCTGTTCGGCCCGTTCGAACTCCGGAATGGCCGAGGAGACGGGCATGATGCCCCAATTGAGCACATGGCCATGATCGAAGCTCATCGTGCCGCCGCTCGTGCCGCTGGCCTCCTCCTGCCAGAAGTCGGAGGCCCCCAGCGAGGACTGCACGACATCCTCCGCCTGCTCCTTGGCGCGCTGATCGAGAATGCGGATGTAGCTCGGATGGGTGGAGGTGAAGTGATACTGGTCCGAGCAGTTTTCGAGCTGCATCTTCCAGTTCGCGGCATAAGTGAAGGTGACGCGGCCCGGCACCAGCTCAACCCCTTCCGGGCTCTTGTCTACCACCAGATCCAGCAATTTGCGGGCCTCACCCAGATGCTCATCGAGGCTCGGCACATCGGCATTCAGGCTGGCGAACAGGAAACCGCGATACTCGCCGAACTTCGCCACGGGGGCCAGATTGTGGTTCTCCTGGTCGAACCCGGCACCGTAGCAGCCGCTCTTCTGCCACTTAATATTTTTGTTCGCGCCCGCGCTATCGAACGTCCAGCTATGATAAGGGCAGACATGCCGGCGCGCATTGCCGCACAGCTTCTGGATGAGGCGCACGCCCTTGTGCGGACAGGCATTGACGAAACAGTGCAGCGCCCCTTCGCCATCACGACTGACGATAATCGGCACCCGGCCGATGAAGCTGGTGAAATAATCGTGAGGATTCTCGGCTTGCGTGGCGAGCCCAATGAACACCCATCCGCCTTCGAAGATGTGCTTCATCTCCAGATCGAACAGATCGGGGTCGCGGAACAGGGCACGGTTGACGCGGAACACGCCGTCTTCCGGGCGGTCGTCGATCAGGTCGCGAAGCGCAAAGCCGGTCATCGTACACTCATCTCCCAAGGATCATGCTGGTCGCGCGACAAGATCCCTGGAAGACCATCGCGCGCATCATGCGAAATCACTTAACATGATAAGCATATCGTCGCAACTGCCGCAAGAGGGACGCGTGGGCTCACTCCTCATCGATTGCTGCGCACAATGCGCGCAACTCAGCGGCGAGGCCATCGAGGCGCGTCGCGCCGAACCGGGTGGAATAGACCCGCATCATCGCCGCGACATGGGCGGAGACCGCTGTGACGATCTGCGCGCCTGCCGGCGAGAGCGCGATGGTGGACCGTCTGCGATCATCGGGATCGGCAGTGCGAACGATCAGCGCACGCGCTTCCAGTTCGCGCAAGATGCGCGTGACGCTCGGCGCATGGAGCAGCGCGACTTCGGCGAGGTCGGTTGCATCGGTGGTGCCCCGGTCGTTGATCACCCGCAGCACGCGCCACTGCGGCTCGGTGATGTCGAAGTCGCGCAACTTGGTGCGCATCGGGGCGATCACCGCTTCCTTGGCGCTCAACAGGATCGCAGCCAGCGATTGCTCGAATGGCGGGAGTTTCTCGTCTTCGACCATCTTTGCCCCCTGCGCGCTGCCTACCCAGTCCGCCGCGTCATTCCGCGGTCGGCACTCGCGCAAAACTCATCGCTATTCACTGAGCTGTCGTCCAGCCCATAAAAAACGGGGCCGCCTTTCGGCAGCCCCGCTCTTGAACTCTTGAGACCGATCAGGCCTTCTTGGTGCGCCAGCTGTCAGCATAGCCGGTGCGGGCAACAGCCGAGTAAGGCACCGGCGCGACGATCGCCTTGATCTCGGTCTGCTCGTGCGGCTCGACGGTCGGCTTGGAGGTGCCACCATTGGGCTCGCCCCACAGCAGCGAGACTTCCGTGCCGGGCTTGGCATACTTGGGATCGATCATCGCGAGCGTGAGCATCTTGCCCTCGTTCGACGAGTAACCCACCCAGGTGGAGACGCCGATGTGCTTGCCGTCGACCATCACCGAGTCATAGGGGTGCATCGAGTAGACCGCGCTCGGGAACTCGAAATACTTTGCGCGGCCGGACTCGGCGAAGTAGCTGCTCATCACGCGCAGCATGTCCTCGTCGTCGAGCGCCAGCGTCACCTTCTCGAGGTGCGGCTCGTTCGCCATCTTCTCGAGGGCTTCCTTGCCGATGAAGTCATGGTCGAACTTGACGATGATGCCATAGCCGACATCCCACGGCGTCAGGCCGTAGCCCTCAAGCGTCTCGGGCACGAACGAACCGCCCGCCGAGCACTTGGCGCCATAGCTGTTCTCGCCGGCCCACTTGCGGAAGTCCGCAGAGCCTTCGCCGAACAGATAGCCCGGGAACGGGGACGGGATCCAGCCCGACTCAAGCGTGTTCGACGAGTAAGCGCGACCGCCGACGAGGGCGAGGTCGTGCTTCTTGCCGGCGGCGACGAGCGCGCTGTGCACCGCTTCGTAATCGGCCCAGGGACCATAAAGCTCATAGCCCGGCTGACCGGCCATGCCGTGACGCAGCGCGCCAACGGTCTTGCCGGCGATCTGGACGTCCGCCATGTTGAAGAACTTGAGGTCCGGCGCGGCCTGGCCCATCGCGTCCGTCAGGATCGCCATGGCGTTGGGGCCCTGCAGCTGGAAGCGATAGTGGCGACGCTTGCCGTCCGTGCGCAGCGCGGTGCGCTCGTCGCGAGTCAGCGTGACGTTCCACTTGCCGGTGGAGGCGTGGAACTCGGCCCACTCGATGGCCGGCGCGCGGCCGACGAGATTGAACTGGTTCTCGGCGAGGTAGAACAGGATCACGTCGCCAATGACATAACCCTCAGGCGTCACCGGGACCCACTGCTTGGCCTTGCCGGGCTTGAAGTTCTTGAAGCTGTTGATGCCGAGATAGTTGAGGAACTCGAAAGCGTCGGGGCCTTCGACCATCAGCTCGACCATGTGGTAGCTCTGGTTGAACAGCACGGCCGTCTTGGCCCACGCCCGCTGCTCATTGCGCCAGTTCGAATATTCCGCCGGCACGCCCGGATAGACGTTCGGACCGGTCTGCTGGTTGCGCAGGAAGTCGACGGCATTGCCGGCGCCATCCAGCACGTCTTGAAGATTCTTCGCCATGATACTCTCCTTCGGACTGAAGTTGGAAACGCAGTTATAATTGGTCAGGGGTTCGCGGTTGCCGCAGCCTCTTGCTGCGCGACGCGGTCAAGCCAGGTGCGCAAGAGGGCGGACATCGTATCGGGCTGTTCGACCGGCAGCATATGCCCTGAATCGGGGATGACAGCATAGGTCGCGCCCTGGATCGCTGCAGCAATCCGCTCATGCTGCACCGGCGGCGCCCAGGCGTCGTGCGCGCCGGTTGCGACCAAGGCAGGGCAACGAATTTGCGGCAACAGGCTCTCGACTTCCGGGCGTGCCAGCAGGGCGCGGATCTGCCGCTCGAACATGTCGATGCCGGCATCGCTGCACATCTGCCAGAGCATGTCCATGAGCTTGGGCTTGAGCCGGTTGCGCTCCCACACCATCGGCGGGAGCCAGGAATCGATCAGGGCGTCCATGCCCTCTTCCACACCGCGATTGAGCAGCGCGAAGCGGCCGTCCGCCTCATTGGGCTTGGGGAGATGAACGCCGGTGCTGATAAGGCCGATGCCGGCAAGCCGCTCGGGCACTTTGCGGAAGATTTCGAGCGCGACCCGGCCGCCCATCGAATGGCCGATGACTGCAAAGCGCGCAGGGGCGGATTCGATCACCTGATCGGCCATGGCGGTGAGGCTGTCCGCCTCGCCATATCCATCCACGGCTGTGATCGGCATGATCGGCCCCAAGGCGGCGACCTGCGGCGCCCAGATGCGCGCATCACAGATGAGGCCCGGCAACAACAAGACCGGCACAGCCAGAGAGGGCGAGTCGTTCATCGCTTCCAATCGTTCGTATATACGAAAACTTCATCTACCCGAAAACGTGGCGCAAGGCCAGACCAATTCGAAGGTGAGACTGCAATTTTGCTGCACGTCAGGAATGCACAGGCACCCAATGCAAGCAACCCTCCCACGCCTGGCGCGGGAGGGTCTACTATAAGGCGGTGTCCTTGCGGGACGAATGGACCTGCTGGTGTCAGTCGACGAGCATCAGCGCGTCGAGAGCGACCACGCCCTGCCCCTTGGGATAGACGACCACCGGATTGAGATCGAGCTCCTGAATCCGCGGCTCGCCGCGCAGCAGACGCCCGATTCCGCCGATGAGATCGGCCACCGCCTCAACGTCCAGCGCGGGCGCGCCGCGATAGCCGTTGAGCAGAGCGGCCTGCTTGAGCTTGCCGAGTTCGGCCACAATCGCCGCCTTGGTCATGTCCGGCGAGAGCAGGCGTACATCCTGCAGGATTTCCGCCGTCACGCCGCCGAAACCGGCAAGGATCACCGGACCCCATTGCGGATCATTCTTGGCGCCGACGATCAGTTCCATGCCACGCGCGCCCATCGCCTCGATCAGCACGCCATCGAGAATGATGGATGCGTCATAGCGCTTCACGTCCGCGAACATCTTGTCCCACGCCGCGCGGATCGCATCGGCGCCGACCAGATTGAGCGCCACGCCGCCGGCATCGCTCTTGTGGCTGAGCGCGGCAGCCTGCGCCTTCATGACCACTGGCCCGCCAATGGCGTCGGCCGCAGCAATCGCTTCGTCTACGGTCGCGGCAAACTGACCCTTGGGGAAGGGAATGCCGAGCGGCGCAAGCAGAGCCTTGGCCTTATATTCCGGCACGACGCCCTTCTCGCTGGCCAGCGCAGGCACGCTTGCCGGCGCTGCGTCCGTCTTGGTCGCATCGCGCTGACCAGCGGCCGAGAGCCGCTTGATGGCGCGCAATGCCCGCTCGGTGGTCGGGAAATAAGGAATACCCTCGGCGCGAAGCTGCTCGATCCAGTCGGCCGGCACATGCGCGCCCTCATCCACGCCGCCGAAGATCACCGGCTTGGTCGCCTTGAGCTCACGGACGGCCTTGAGGAACGGCGGCAGCTTGATGCCGATGGTCGCCGGATTGGTCTGGATGATCCCGGCGAAGATGGTGCCGACGCGATCATCCTCGAACAGCGCCGCGAGGGTGCGGTAATACATGTCGGGATCGACAAGCCCCTGTGCGGTCAGATCGAGCGGATTGCTAACCGGGACGAACTCGGGCAGCGCCGCGCGCAAAGCAGGCGCATTGTTGTCATCGAGGGTCGGCAGCGCCAGTTCCAGCTCTTCAGCCAGATCCAGCGTCAGTGCCTTGAGCGCACCGGATTCGCCAAGCACGGCGGTGCCGCCGCTCGGTAGCGCCGGGCAACGCGCCGCGATCTCGGTGATGTCGCCCAGCTCTTCCAGCGTCTCGGCGACGACGACCCCTGCCCGCTCCACCTTTGCGCGCATGAGCTTGTAGTCGCCGGCCATGGCGCCGGTGTGCGTGGCGGCGGATTCGCGCGCCGCGCTGCTCTTGCCGGGGTGCAGCAGGGCCACGAGCTTGCCGGCAGCACGCGCCTTGTCCATCAATGCCAGGAAGCGGGCCGGATCACGGAACTGCTCGACGATCATCGCGATGATGCGCGTCTTCTCGTCGGCGATCATGAACTCGACATAATCCTCGACGCCGCTGCCAGCCTCATTGCCGGTGGACACCGAGTAAGTGAGGTCGAGCGTGCGGCTCTCCAGCATCACCGCGAGCACGGCCGCCATGGCGCCGCTCTGCGAGACGATGCCGACGCCGCCGGGGCTCGGCGCCTTGATGTCGGTATCGATGAAGGTGAGCGGAATGCGGTCCAGATAGTTCACCGAACCCAGGCAATTCGGCCCCTCGACCACGATGCCAGCCTCGCGCGCAATGCGCCCGATTTCCTGCTGGTCGGCCATGCCCTGCTCGCCGCCCTCGGCAAAGCCTGCCGCAAAGATGATGGCGGCGCCGGCCTTGCGCGCAGCAAGCTGACGCATCGTATCCAGCACCGCGACGCGGGGAATGGCGAGGATCGCGCAATCCACGCCCTCGGGCAGCGCCTCGACGCTGGGCACCGCAGGCCGACCGCTGATCGTTTCGCGCTTGGGATTGACGAGATGGATGTCACCGGAAAAGTCGTTCCGAACGAGATTGGCCAGAACGCTGGCACCGAGCGAACCCGGCGTTTCGGACGCCCCGACGATCGCGATGGACCGCGGACGCAGCAACCGATTGATGTCACGCGTTCCCGCCTGCGGGCGCTCTCCGGCCTCAACCGTCATAACTCAACTCTCCTTCGCGAAACCAGCTCGTGGCAATCAGACCTTTCGCCCCGGAGGCCGATGCTGCCGGGGCGAAGGATAACACACAGGAAAGGGCGGCCCTGCTTGGGCCACCCTTCCGGCAACTCAGACGTCGGTCTTGGTCTTGTCGTAGTGACCCAGGCCCGGCTTGAAGGTCTTGTCGTCGAGGAACTGCTTCATCGCGACATGGCGGCCATCCGACTTGTCGAACCAGTTGAGACCTTCCTGCAGGCGGATCAGATAATCCTCTGCATTGTCGTAGGTCATTTCCTTGACCCGGCGGACGGCGTCCTTGGTGTACTTCACCGTCGCCCAGTTCTTGGCGATCAGCGTCTCGGCGACCTGCTTCACGCGGGCCTTGAGCTGGTCGACCGGCATCGACTCGTTGACGAGATTGTAACGGGCCGCTTCCTGACCGGAGAGGTTCTCGCCCATCATGGCGTGATACATGGCGACGCGCATCGGCATCAGGTCCACGGCCACCTTGGTGGCGCCGCCGCCGGGGAGGATGCCCCAGTTGACTTCCGACAGGCCGAACTGTGCTTCATCAGCCGCAAAGGCGAGATCGCAGGCGAACAGCGGGCCGTAGGCGCCGCCGAAGCACCAGCCATGCACCATGGCGATGGTCGGCTTCTGGAACCAGCGCAGACGCTCCCACCAGGTATAGGCCTCACGCTGTGCCTTGCGCGTGCCGGCCAGGCCCTGCGCCTCGGTCTCGCGGAAATATTCCTTGAGGTCCATGCCGGCGCACCAGGCGGGGCCTTCGCCACCCAGAACCACAACGCCGACATCGTCCCGGAATTCGAGATCCGTCAGAACCTTGAGCATCTGGCGGTTGAGCTTGGGGCTCTGCGCGTTCCGCTTGGCAGGGCGATTATAATAGACCCATGCGATATTGTTCTCGACCTCGACCCGAACGGTATCCTCTTCCCGCTCGACGGACGTATTTTCCTCAGCCATTTGATTTCCCTTCAAGGCAATTTATGCTATGCGCCATAGCATTATCGACCATGGCTCACAAGGGGCTGGCGACTGGTTTTCATCCGGGGGCATGATGGCAAGGGACCAGAGGCAGGGACGCGACAAGGCGCTGGATTCACCGGCTGAACCCCCGGTCGCCAATACGCTCGCCAGCCCGCTCGACGGGACGCTCGGCTATCGGCTGCGCCGCGCCTCCATGGCGATGATGGGCGATGTCATCGCCGCGCTCCGCGCCATTGACCTGAGCGTCGGCGAGGCGTCCTTGCTGATTCTCGTCGGCCATAATCCGGGTTGCCGGCAGAGCGATGTCGGGCGGGCGCTGGCCATCAAGCGCGCCAACCTGACGCCGCTCATCGGCCGGCTGAAGGCGCGCGACCTCATCAGCGATGCGCCCATTGACGGGCGATCCCTGAGCCTGACGCTGACGCCGCAGGGAGAAGCCCTGCAGCGCGAGGCGATGAAGCGGGTGAAGGCGAGCAATCGCAAGTTCCAGAAACGCCTGACCATCGAAGAGAAGGCGCTGCTCGCCGCGCTGGAAGCCTTGGGCTGAGCGGGGGCACGGCCTTTCCCCTCCCGGGCGTCAACCTATTGCAGCGTCGCCCTTCACCGTCACCGGAATGCGCAGATAGCGCACGCCATTGGCTTCCGCCTTCGGGAAATGGCCGGCGCGGATGTTGACCTGGATGGAGGGCAGCAACAGGCGCGGCGCGGACAATCCGGCATCCCGCTTGGTGCGCATCGCCACAAAGTCCTCCTCGCTGACATCATCGCGCACATGCACGCTGTTTTTCCGCTGCTGGCCGACGGTGGTCTCCCAGCGATAATCATCCCGCCCCGGCGCCTTGTAATCATGGCACATGAACAGGCGGGTCTCGTCCGGCAGGCTCAGCAGGCGGCGGATCGAGCGGTAGAGGGTGCGGGCATCGCCACCCGGAAAGTCGGCCCGCGCGGTGCCATAATCCGGCATGAACAGCGTATCACCCACGAAAACCGCATCGCCGATCCGGTAGGCGATGTCCGCCGGGGTGTGACCCGGAAGATGAAGCACCTCGACCTCCAGCGATCCGATCGAGAACCGCTCGCCATCGGCGAACAGGCAATCGAAATCCGAGCCGTCGGTCTGCAAATCGTCCAGCGCGAAGACCGGGCGGAAGATCTTTTGAACGTCCCGGATGTGCTCGCCAATGCCGATCTTCGCGCCCGTCTTCGCCTTGAAGAAGGGCGCGGCGGAAAGATGATCGGCATGGGCGTGGGTTTCCAGCACCATGGCAATCGACCAGTTCTGCGCCTGGGCGCGGGCAAGAATGCGCTCGGCTGAGCCGGTATCGACCTCGCCACTGGCCGGATCGAAATCCAACACTGGATCGATCACCGCCGCGATGTGGGTCTGCCGATCGACCACCAGATAGCTCACCGTGTTGGTGGGTTCGTCAAAAAATGCCTCAATGATGGGTTGGGTCATAAGTGCCTCCATTCGATGCTTGACAATATAGAAGCGCCTTCTACATTAGCAATATCTAATTTAGAGGATGCTGATGTTAAAAGCTGCCATGGATCTCGACACGTTCGAGGCGCGCGCCGAAGAGGTTGCGCAGGTGCTGAAGGAATTGAGCAACGGGCGCCGCCTGATGCTGCTGTGCAAGCTCGTCGAACATGGCGAGCGCATGGTGGGCGATCTGGCGGACGATGTCGGCCTCTCTCAATCGGCCCTCTCGCAACATCTCGCCCGGCTCCGCGAGGAAGGCCTCGTGACCTTCCGCCGCGAGAGCCAGACCATCTGGTACAGGATTGCCGATCCCCGGATCGAGACCCTGCTTGCTACGCTCTATCAACTCTATTGCACAGGGGACTGATCCCATGACGATCCAGACACTTTCCCCCGCCGACGCCAAGCGCCTCATTGAGGGTGGCGCCAAGCTCATCGATATCCGCGCGGCGGACGAACATGCCCGCGAGCGCATTCCGGGTGCCGTCAACCTGCCGCTGGAGCGCATCGACACGGTCGACGCCGGCAATAATGCCATCGTGTTTCACTGCCGCTCCGGCATGCGGACACAGGCCAATGCCGACCGTCTGGCCGCAGCCAGTGATGCCCCCTGCTTCATTCTGGAAGGCGGCATCGACGCCTGGCGCAAGGCCGGGCTGGATGTGCGTGTCGACAGCGTGCAGCCGCTGGAGATCATGCGGCAGGTGCAACTGACTGCCGGCGGGCTGGTGCTCATCGGTGTGCTGCTCGGCTTCCTCGTCGCGCCGGGGTTCTTCGGCCTTTCCGCCTTTGTCGGCGCGGGCCTGATGTTCGCGGGGGCGACCGGTTGGTGCGGCATGGCGACGCTGCTCCAGCGCATGCCCTGGAACCGTCGCAAGGCGGCCTGAGGCCATGACGACCGCGCAGATCCTCCTCGCGCTCCTCTCCGGCGGTCTCATCGGCGTCGTGCTCGGGCTGGTGGGCGGCGGAGGATCGATCCTTGCCGTGCCGCTGCTCGTCTATGTTGTCGGGGTTGGATCCACGCATGCCGCGATTGCGACGGCAGCCGTGGCGGTCGCGGCCAATGCGGCAACGGGGCTTGCGGGGCATGCGCGGGCCGGGCGGGTCAAATGGCCCTGCGCGCTGGTGTTCGCGGCGTCGGGCGTCGTGGCGGCAGCGCTGGGGGCGGAGATCGGGAAGGCGGTGGACGGCCGGTGGCTGCTCGCGCTGTTCGGCCTGCTGATGATCGGCGTCGGTATCGCGATGCTGCGCAGGCGCAAGGGCGTTGACGATCCCGACGTGCGCCTTACCCGCCAGTCCGCCGGGCGGCTGCTGCCGCGGCTGATCCCCATGGGCGCCGGCGTGGGTCTGGCGGCGGGGTTCTTCGGAATTGGTGGCGGGTTTCTGATCGTCCCGGCGCTCATCGCGGCGACGGCGATGCCCTTCGCCACGGCCATCGGTACCTCGCTGGTGGTGGTGACGGCATTGGGGCTGACCACGGCGACATCCTATGCGCTGTCCGGCTATGTCGACTGGCCGCTGACGGCGCTGCTGATCGCCGGCGGTGCTGCGGGATCGGTGCTGGGCATGCGCGCGGGGGCGGCGCTTGCTGCGCACAAAAAGCTGCTCGAGCAGGGCTTTGCGATGCTGGTGATCGGCGTCGGCGGCTATGTGGTCTGGACCGCCTTCTAACCCCATCCGCCGGCGCTGGCCGTGCGGGTCATCATGCTTGCGATGGGGAGAAATGGCGCGCCCGGAACGATTCGAACGTCCGACCCTCAGATTCGTAGTCTGATGCTCTATCCAGCTGAGCTACGGGCGCTTGCCAATCTCACGGTGCCGGTTGGCCGCCGTGGGAGAGGCGCAGATAGTCGGGGGCGCCGTCCGTGGCAACCCCCTTTTTTGCATTCTTTTTGTCCTTTCAACCGCGCGCGGCGAGTGCCGCCTGTGCGGCCGCCAGACGGGCGATCGGCACGCGGTAGGGCGAGGCGCTGACATAATCGAGGCCCGCCTTTTCGCAGAAGGCGATGGAGGCCGGATCGCCGCCGTGCTCGCCGCAAATGCCAAGCTTGATGGCCGGGCGCGTCGCCCTGCCCCGCTCCACGGCGATCTCGATCAGCTCACCCACGCCTTCGACATCGAGGCTCACGAACGGGTCGCGCGCGAAGATGCCCTTGTCGACATATTGGGTAAGGAACCGCCCGGCGTCGTCCCGGCTGATGCCGATGGTCGTCTGCGTCAGATCGTTGGTGCCGAAGGAGAAGAACTCGCCGGCCTCCGCGATCTCGCCGGCCTTGAGTGCGGCGCGCGGCAGTTCGATCATGGTGCCGACGAGATACTCGACCGAGGTACCGCGCTCGGCGAACACGGCCTTGGCGGTCTTGTCGACGATGTCCTTCATCAGCTCCAGTTCGCGCTTGGTGGCGACGAGGGGAATCATGACTTCGGGGATCGGCGCGTCACCGCTGGCCTTGGCGACATCCAGCGCCGCCTCGAAGATGGCGCGGGCCTGCATCTCGTAGATCTCGGGATAGGTGACGCCCAGACGACAGCCGCGATGGCCGAGCATCGGGTTGAACTCGTGCAGTTCAGCCGCGCGACGCTTGAGCAGATCGACGCTCACCCCGGCAGCCTCGGCCACATCGGCGAAATCGACATCCTCATGCGGCAGGAACTCGTGCAGCGGCGGATCGAGCAGGCGAATCGTGACCGGCAGGCCGGCCATCTCGGTGAAGATCTCCGTGAAGTCGGCGCGCTGCTCGGGGAGCAGCTTGGCCAGCGCCTCGCGACGGCCTGCCTCGGTCTCGGCGAGGATCATCTGGCGCACGGCGGTGATCCGCGCGGCATCGAAGAACATATGCTCGGTGCGGCACAGGCCCACGCCCTCCGCGCCGAACTCGCGCGCGGTGCGGCAATCGAGCGGCGTCTCGGCATTGGCGCGCACCTTGAGGCGGCGGACCTGATCGGCCCATTCCATCAGCGTGCCGAAATCGCCGGCCAGCTCGGGCTGCACGGTCGGCACTTCGCCGGCCATCACTTCGCCGGTCGCGCCGTCGATGGTGATGATCTCGCGCTCCTTGAGCAGACGGTCGCCGATCCGCATCAGCTTGCCGGCGGTGTCGATGGAGATGCTGCCTGCGCCGGACACACAAGGCCGCCCCATGCCGCGCGCCACCACGGCGGCGTGGCTGGTCATGCCACCGCGCGCGGTGAGGATGCCCTTGGCGGCGTGCATGCCGTGAATGTCCTCGGGGCTGGTCTCGATGCGCACGAGGATCACCGCCTCTCCCAGCTCATTGAGCCGCTCGGCGGTCTCGGCATCGAACACCACCTGACCGGAGGCCGCGCCCGGCGAAGCCGGCAGGCCCTTGGTCAGCACATCGCGCGGCGCCTGCGGATCAAGCGTCGGGTGCAGCAGCTGGTCGAGCGCGGCGGCATCGACGCGCGCCACGGCTTCCTCATTGCTGATCAGGCCTTCATGGGCCATGTCCACCGCGATCTTGAGCGCGGCCTTGGCGGTGCGCTTGCCCGATCGGGTCTGCAGCATCCACAGCTTGCCCTGCTGCACGGTGAACTCGATATCCTGCATGTCGCGATAATGCGTCTCGAGAATCTGGAAGACCTTGGCCAGCTCGGCATAGGTCTCCGGCATGGACTCCTCCATGCTCAGCGGTTTGGCTCCGGCCCGCTCGCGCGCGGCCTTGGTCAGATATTGCGGCGTGCGGATGCCGGCGACGACATCCTCACCCTGCGCATTGATCAGATATTCGCCATAATAAGCGTTCTCACCGGTCGCGGGATCGCGGGTGAAGGCGACGCCGGTGGCGGACGTTTCGCCCATATTGCCGAACACCATGGCCTGCACGTTGACGGCCGTGCCCCAGTCGCCCGGAATATTGTTGAGGCGGCGATAGACCTTGGCGCGATCCGCCTGCCAGCTGCCGAACACGGCGCCGACGGCACCCCAGAGCTGCTCATGCACATCCTGCGGGAACGGCTTGCCCCAGAGCTGCTGCACCAAAGTCTTGTACTCGGCGACCAGCGCCTGCCAGTCTTCAGCGCTCAGTTCCGTATCCAGGAAGGCGCCCTTGTCTTCCTTGGCGATCTCCAGCGCTTCCTCGAACTTGCCGTGATCGAGGCCGAGCACGACATCCGAATACATCTGGATGAAGCGGCGATAGCTGTCCCAAGCGAAGCGCGCGTCGCCGGAGACGGTGGCGAGGCCTGCGACGGTTTCATCGTTCAGGCCGAGGTTGAGCACGGTGTCCATCATGCCCGGCATGGAGACGCGGGCGCCGGAGCGGACGGAGACCAGCAGCGGATCGGCCTTGTCGCCGAAGCGCTTGCCGGTCACGCCCTCGATATGCGCGATGCCGCCGGCGACTTCCGCATTCAGGCTCTCGGGATAGGTCTCGCCATCCTCATAATAGCGCGTGCACATCTCGGTGGTGATGGTGAAGCCCGGCGGGACCGGCAGGCCGATAGCGGCCATGCCATCCAGATTGGCGCCCTTGCCACCAAGCAGGTTCTTGTCGCCCTTGCCGCCATCATCGACGCCACCACCGAAACGGTACACATATTTCGTCATTCAGACACTCCACCTGCATTGGAATGCGCGCGCAAGCAGCCGTTATGATCTCGCCGCCGACGCGCGATTATTGCTCGCAAACCTAACCTTCGATTTTCGAGAAGTCGGCGACTTTGTGCACCGCAGCGCGAATACGGGTCAACAGACTTAACCGTGATTGGCGCTTCCGCTCGTCGGTATCGTTCACCGTCACCGTCTCGAAGAACGCATCGATCGGCGCGCGAAGCGTGGCCAGCGCGGCCATGGCGCTCTCGAAATCCTCCGCCTCGATGGCTGCCTGCGCGCGCGGCTCGGCCTCGTCGAGCACGCTCACCAGTGCCGCCTCGGCGGGCTCCAGCGCGTATCCGGGCTCAGCCACGAACTGCGCCTCATGCGCACGCATGGCGTCGGCCATCTCCGGATCGGTCAGCGCTTCGCCGGGGTCTTCCTCGCCAAGCTGGCTCTGCGGCTTCCCCCCCTCGGGCTGCTCCTTCTTGAGGATATTAGCTGCACGCTTGTAGCCCGCGAGGAGGTTCTTGCCGTCCTCGGTGCTGACAAAGGATTGCAGCGCATGGACGCGGGCGAGCAAGCGAACGAGATCGTCCTCGCCACCGAGCGCGAACACGGCGTCGATGAGGTCGTGGCGGACGCCCGCCTCGCGCTGCTGAACCTTGAGACGGTCGGCGAAGAAGTCGAGCAGCTGGCGGATTGCCGAATGGTGTTTTTTCAACAGGGCCTTGTGTTCATCAGAGAGATCGCGGCCTGCTAGAGCTTGCTGATACAACTGAAGTTCTGGAGCGTCCCCGATGACGTCAGCCAAGCCGAAATAGACGCCCGCACCAATTTCCTCCGCATAGTTGGTCCAACCACGGTTGAAATGAAGCCGGGAGGCTTCGAGCAGCAGGCTGGAAAGCCTTACATGAACATTATTGCTGATAATCAGCTGAATGACAGCGATGGCTGCACGCCGGAGCGCATATGGATCTTTTGATCCGGTAGGAGGCATGTCTTCAGCAAAGAAGCCCACCAAGGTGTCAAGCTTATCCGCGAGCGACACCGCCACCGTCACCGGCGCAGTCGGAACCTCATCCCCCTGCCCGACCGGCTTGTAATGATCGCGGATGGCATCGGCCACCGCATCAGGCAGGCCTTCGGCGCGGGCGTAATAGCCGCCCATCAGGCCTTGCAGTTCGGGGAATTCGCCGACCATTTCGGTGACGAGGTCGGCCTTGCACAGGCGCGCGGCCTGTTCGGCGAGGTCGGCCAGTTGCGCTCTGCCGTGCTCCTGCGAAGGCAGGAGCCCAGGGCCAGCTTGGGCGACATCGCCTTGGCTTCCTGCCTTCGCAGGAACACGGGGTTGGTTATCGGCGCCAACGACACCCGATTCCACCAGCCAGCGGGCGAGCTTCGCGACCCGCTCTACTTTGTCCGCAACGGTGCCCAGCTTCTCGTGGAAGGTGATGCGCGAGAGCTTGCGCGCATGGTCTTCCAGCTTCGTCTTCTTGTCCTGCTCCCAGAAGAAGCGGGCATCGGAGAGACGTGCGGCGAGCACCTTGCCATTGCCTTCGACAATCGCGGTGCCGCCATCGCTGGCCTCGATATTCGCCGTGCAGATGAAGGCATTGGCGAGCTTGCCAGCACTATCCCGCAGCACGAAATATTTCTGGTTGATGCGCAGCGTGAGCTGGATGACCTCGGGCGGCACCTCCAGAAACGCGGCATCGAAGCGGCCGAGCAGCGGCACCGGCCATTCGGTCAGCCCGGCATTCTCGGCGACGAGGCCGGCATCGGGGATCAGCTCCAGACCGGCCTGCGTCGCCAGCTCATTGGCGCGCCGGTCGATGATCGCTTTGCGCTCCTCCTGATCGACGATGACATAGGCCGCGCGCAGTTGATCGGCATAGGTTGCAGCGCTTTCGATGGTGATCTCGCCGCTGGAATGGAAGCGGTGGCCGCGCGTCGTCCGCCCGGTCGCAATGCCTTCGATGGCGAAGGGCACCACATCATTGCCGAGCAGCGCGATGATGCCCTGCAGCGGACGCACCCAGCGCAGGCTCTCGGTGGAGAGGCTGGCATCGCCCCAGCGCATCGACTTGGGCCAGGGGAAGGCGCGCACCACCTGCGGGATCGCCTCGGCCAGCACATCGGCCGTGGCGCGGCCAGGCTTCTCGACCGTGGCGAACCACACACCGTCGCGATCCTCAAGCTGCTCCTGCGTGAGGCCGGTCTTGCGCAGGAAGCCCTCCAGCGCCTGCGGCGGGGCCGAGGTGCGCGGGCCTTTGAATTCATCGCTGACGGCCTGTGTGGAGAGCGGCAGAGCGCGCGCGATCAGGGCGAGACGGCGCGGGGTCACATGGACGGTCAGGCCCTCGGGCTTGAGGCCGGCCTGCGCCATCGCGTCGCTGAACAGCCGGGCGAAATCCTCGCTGGCCTTGGCCTGCATGCGCGCCGGGATTTCCTCGCAGCGCAGCTCGAGAAGGAAGTCAGCGCTCATTATTGCTCTCCGTTCGGTTCGAGCGAAGTCGTGCTGGGAGGGGTGTCTCGACTTCGCTCGACACGAACGGAGACCTCGACACGAACGGGAATGAGGTGCTGATCGTTATCATTCCGCCCACCCGTTATGCGTCATCCAGGCCTCACAACTCCCTTTGGCGAGATCGCGCACGCGGCCCATGTAGCTGGCGCGCTCCTGCACGCTGATCACGCCGCGCGCCTGCAGCAGATTGAAGACATGGCTCGCCTCGATGGCCTGCTCATAGGCCGCGAGGGGAACGCCGGCCGCGATACTCGCCTTGCACTCTTCCTCGCAATCCTTGAACCAGCGGAACAGCTTGTCCGTATCCGCCACCTCGAAGTTCCACTTGGAGAGCTGGCGCTCATTTTCGAGAAACACGTCGCCATAAGTGACGGCGGGCCGATCCCCCACTGCCTCATTGAAGACAAGATCGTACACGCTGTCGACGCCCTGGATATACATGGCGAGGCGCTCAAGCCCGTAGGTGAGCTCGCCCGCCACCGGCTTGCAGTCGAACCCGCCCATCTGCTGGAAATAGGTGAACTGCGTCACCTCCATGCCATCGCACCAGACTTCCCAGCCCAGGCCCCAGGCACCGAGCGTCGGGCTCTCCCAATCGTCCTCGACGAAGCGGATGTCGTGCAGCAGCGGATCGATGCCGATGGCCTTGAGCGAGCCGAGATACAGATCCTGCAGATCCGGCGGGCTCGGCTTCATGATCACCTGATATTGGTAATAATGCTGCAGCCGGTTGGGGTTCTCGCCATAGCGGCCGTCCGTCGGCCGGCGCGAGGGCTGCACATAGGCGCAGTTCCACGGGTTCGGCCCCAGGCTGCGCAGCGTGGTCGCAGGGTGGAAGGTGCCCGCCCCAACCCGCATGTCGAAGGGCTGGAGGATCACGCACCCCTGCGCTGCCCAATAGTCATGCAGCGTCAGGATGAGTTGCTGAAAGCTCAGCGGTTTGGAGGCCTTATCCTGCATGGTTCAACCGTTTCACGTCTAAGCTTGAGCGGCTGTGCACCGCCTGTCGGAACGCGCGCGCTTTGGCCCATGGGGCTAACGCGGTCAAGCCGCGCGGTGGCGCCGGACCGGGCGGGGTTGCGTCCGCGCGCCAACTTGCCCAATGCAGGCGGTGATTTGAGGAGCGCGTGCATGAACTGGAAAACATTGATCCTCGGTTGGGCGCTGCTGCTGCCCCCGGCCCTCACCGGCCCCGCGCTCGCCCAGCAACCCAAGGCGCCGGCCACACCGGCCGCCGCTGCGGAGGCGCCCACCGTTCACGCGCGGCCGGCCCTGTGGGTAGTGCGGGACAGGGATACGACGATCTACCTCTTCGGCACCATCCACCTGCTCAAGCCCGGCATCAGCTGGTTCGAGGGACCGGTGCGCAAGGCCTTCGACAAGGCGGATACCGTCGTGCTGGAGGTCATCGATCAAGATCAGGGCGCCACGCGGGAGGCAATCATGCAGCGCGCGGTGGCGCCGGGCCTGCCGCTCTCCAACAAGCTCGATGAGGCGACGCGCACCGCCTATTTCGCCGCGCTGGAGAAATATGGCGTCTCGACCCTGCTATTTGATCATGTGAAGCCCTGGTTCGCGGCCACGACCCTCACCGTGCTCCCGCTGGATGCCCTCGGCTATTCGCCCGAAAGCGGCGTCGACAAGGCGGTGAAGGCTGCGACGGTCAACGCGGGCAAGTCGCTGGTCGGGCTGGAGACCTCCAGCGAGCAGATCGGCTTTTTCGACCAGATTCCCGAGGGCGTGCAACTGACGCTGCTCAAGGAAACGCTGGCGGAGCTGCCGACGCTCGCCGAAACCATCGACGGCATGGTCGCCGCGTGGAGCGCCGGCGACGAAGAGCGGCTCGCGGCGCTGATGAACGAGACGACCGAGAGCAGCGAAGAGATCGAGCGCATCCTGCTCACCGACCGCAATGCCCGCTGGGCCGAGTGGATCGCCGCGCGGATGAAGCAGCCCGGCACCGTCTTCATGGCGGTGGGCGCGGGTCATCTGTCGGGAGACAAGAGCGTGCAGGCGATGCTGGAAAAGCACGGTCTGTCCGCCAAGCGGGTGAAATGGCCGCGGTGATGGACGGGGTAGCATAAGGGCTGATCGATGAGTGGGCCGCACCCAGCCTTGAACAAGCGCCGCCTTGCGCCGCTGCTGCTGCTCGCGCTGGCCTCACTGACGGCCCTTTTGTGGCTGGGCTGGCGGATCGGCGCGCTGACGCAGCCCGATCCCGCCACCGTCACGGCGCGCCCGGCGCTGTGGCAGGCCAGCAAGGGCGAGGCGCGGCTCTGGCTGTTCGGCACCATCCACGCCGTGCCGCGCGGCGAGGCCTGGCTTTCGCCGGCCATCGCCAAGGCGGCGGACGAAAGCGACCGCTTGTATCTTGAGGTCACCGGGCTTGAAGGCGAGCGCAAGAGCCGGGCGGTGTTCGAGCGGCTGGGGCGCCGCGCCGGCCTGCCGCCTATCGCCGCACGCCTCTCGCCTGAGGATGCCGAGCGCTATCAGGCGCTGCAGGCGAGCCATGGCGCGGCGCTCGATCAGTTGGACGGCTATGAGAGCTGGGCCGCCGCCCTGCTCCTCAACGCTGCGGCCGCCTCCGGCCTCTCGCTCACCGCCGCGGAGGCGGGCGAAGCGGTGCTGGAGCAGCGCTTCGACAAGGCCTCGCGGCCGGTTCTGGGGCTGGAGACCATCGACCAGCAACTCGGCCTGTTCGACAGGATGCCGGAGAGCGAGCAACGGCTACTGCTCAGCCAGTCCCTCACCGATGCGGCGCAGGCCCCTGCCCTCTACCGCAGCCTGTTCACCGCCTGGGCGAGCGGCGACGTGGCCCGGCTGGAGCGCGAATTCATCGCCCCATTCGCCCGCGCGCCGGCTCTGCGCGCAAGGCTGATCGACGGGCGCAATGAGCGCTGGGCGCGGCATCTCGATACTGCCATGACAGCCAAGCCCGGCACCGCGTTCGTCGCGGTCGGCGCCGGGCATCTGGTTGGCGATGCCAGCCTGCAGACCCGCCTTGCCGCGCGCGGATGGCGGATCGACCGGGTGCAGTGAACGAGCGCTCGGTCGCTTCGCTTGCTTTCCCTGCAATTTGCCGCTAAGCGCCCCGGCTTCCGTCATGGTCATCCCTGGAGGCGTGGCGGAGATTCTAGCACTAAGCTTCTGGAGACACGCACATGAGCGATACGCTTACGCTGTCGGCCGAGGCACGCGATCGGGCAGGCAAGGGAGCCTCCCGCGCTCTCCGCCGTGAGGGCCGCGTTCCCGCCGTCATTTATGGCAATAATGAAGAGCCGCAGTCGATTCACGTTGAGGAAAAGCTTCTCAACAAGCTGCTTGGCACTGGCCACTTCTTCAATTCGGTCGTCATGGTCGAAGTGGGCGGCAAGAAGGTCCGCACGCTCCCCAAGGACGTGGCGTTCCATCCGGTGACAGATCGTCCGCTCCATGCCGACTTCCTGCGTGTTTCCGAACACGCCCAGGTGCATGTGAATGTGCCCGTGGTGTTCGAGAACGAAGAGGCCGCTCCCGGTCTCAAGCGCGGTGGCGTGCTCAACGTCGTCCGTCACGAGCTGGAAATGATCGTGGATGCCGCCGAGATTCCGGACAGCATCACGGTTGACCTCACTGGCTTCGATGTGGGCGATTCGATCCACATCAGCGCGGTGAAGCTGCCCAAGGGCGCCGAGCCGGCGATCACCGATCGCGATTTCACCATTGCCACCATCGTTGCACCGTCCGCGCTCAAGTCGAGCGAAGGCGACACGACGAAGGACGGCGAAGAGGCCGGCGAGGCGTAAGCCTCTCCGCGCGGGGGGAGCGCATCTGTGCAACTCTGGGTTGGCCTCGGCAATCCCGGACCGCAATATGCGCTCCACCGCCACAATGTCGGCTTCATGGCGCTGGACGTCATCGCCGCGGATTACGGCTTTTCGCCGTGGAAGAAGCAGTTTCAGGGCCTCGTTTCCGAAGGCCGCATCGGCCCCCACAAGGTGCTGCTGCTCAAACCCCAGACATTCATGAACCAGAGCGGGCGCGCCATTCGCGCCGCCTGTGATTTCTACAAGCTCGGTGTCGAGGACGTGACCGTCTTTCACGACGAGCTGGATCTTGCGCCGATGAAGATGAAGGTGAAGCGCGGCGGCGGCACTGCCGGCCATAACGGCCTGCGCTCCACCGACGCGCATCTTGGCAAGGACTTTCGGCGCGTGCGCATCGGCATCGGCCATCCCGGCGACAAGGACCGCGTGACCGGCCATGTGCTCGGCAATTATGCCAAGATCGAGATCGATCCGCTGGCCGACCTGCTCGGCGCCATGTCGCGCGAGGCGGAATGGCTGGCTGCGGGCGACGATGTGCGCTTCATGAACGAGGTTGCGCGCCGCCTGCAGGACTGAGGGTACGCGCCGGCGCGCTTACCGACTGCCGCCATTTTGCGCTTGCGCGGCGCGATAGGCCGCGAGACGCGCGCGCCACGGCGCCAGCGTCTGTTGCGGCACGTCCGGCCGGGCCATGGCCGATTTTCCCGCCCGCAGCCGCGCCCGATCAGCCTCGGGCGGCTCGACCCGGCGCACCCGCACCTGCACCGTGCCCTGCTGCCTGATCCCGAGCAGTTCCGCCGCGCCTTGCGACAGGTCGATGATCCGGTTCCGGGCGAACGGCCCGCGATCGTTGACGCGCACCAGGATCGTCCGGCCCGTGTCCAGCGCCGTTACCTCGACATAGCTGGGCAGCGGCAAGGTGGTGTGTGCGGCGGAAATACCGTGCTTTACAAAGCGCTCGCCATTGGCGGTCTGGTTGCCGGATTCGCTGCCGTACCAGCTCGCATCGCCCAGCATGTCCAGCGTGCGGTCATCGGCGGGCGTGTAGGTGACGCCGCGCACCACATAAGGCGGGCCTATGCGCACCGGCGTATCGCTGACCGGACGGAATTTGGTGCTGCTGGCGCACCCGGCGAGGGCCGGCACGACAAGCAACGCGAGCCAGAGAGAACGCCCCGGCAAGGCGCGCGGCATGGAAGAGCGGATCGCAAGCATCCCTCTCCCCCTAACCCACTGGGCCGCCACGGTGAAGAGATGAGTCGTCAGCTAGGGTGCGGGCACAAGCTGGCTGCTTCCGGTAATGTCGGCTATCCTGCATTGTCGTCGCGATGCAGATATTCCCGACACGACAACATTGCCGAAATTCGCTCACTATAGCAGCAGCCACTTCACGACGCACGCGCCAGCCAAGAGGACCAGACCGCATCCCCACCACGGGATGAGGGTGCCATCGTCATAATCTCCCAAGTCGACATACCGTTGCACCGCTTGCCTTTGACGCGCCCCGTATGCGCCGTCGCGGGATCGAATGTCAGCATCATTAAGATAGTGGTGAACGGCCTCCGGCGTCGCGTCGATTGGCAGTTCCTCCTGAAGCTCGCTTGCTAGCCGATCCACCTCAAGCCAATCTGTTGGCTCTCGTTGTTCGACAGCCAGAATGGCCGCTAAGCGGCTGCGTAGCTCGTCCATTTCCACGCCTACAGACTACAGGAGTTGGCGCTTGTTGCAACGGCCGCTTTCTACGCCAAATCAGCCGTACAGACCTCCTGGGCTGTGTCTGAAATCGGACGTCGCATGCCCCTGAATTTTATCCAAGCCGCTCACCCTTCGTTATTCCCGCGCGCGCGGGAATGACGGCGTTTTGTGCCCCTGAGCTATCGACTTCCCGGTCAGCCCCATCCCTCACCTCACCTAAGTCACGGAACTGACTTGCAATCTTCATCCCCGTGCCATCGCCTCGCAATCATCATGTCATGCACCTCTGCGATCAGGCCCCGCCTGAGCGGCAAATGCACCTTCCGCGAGCCGTGGCGGAACCAATTCAGGGGAAATCATGTCACATCTTACCGACGAAGCCCGCGCGCCCTACCGGACCGCGATGTCTAACGAGGCCAATCCCAACAGTCTGGAAGCGATTGTCGAGGCCAATCCTTCGCGCCGCACGATCATCAAGAACGGCCTGTTCGGCCTGTCGATCTTCCCGGTCGCGGCGATGCTCTCGGCCTGCGGGGAGGACAAGGATGGGATGGTGACCATTCCCAATCCCACGCCGACACCCAGCCCGACGCCGACCCCCACGCCCACGCCGGCGGTCAGCTACGCCATCGAGTTCACGTCGGTGGCCGCCAACCAGGACGACAAGGTCACCGTGCCGGCCGGCTATGACGTGAAAGTCCTGCTGAAGGCGGGCGATGCCATCGAGACCGGCGTCACCGGCTATGCCGGCAGCTTCCCGACGCCTGCGACGGCGGAGAAATGGGCCGGCGGCAATCATGACGGCATGGAATATTTCGAGCTGTCGGGCGTCGACCCCAACAAGGGCGGCCTGCTGGCGATCAATTTCGAATATCCCGATTTCAACATTCTGATGAACGGCAATTACGATGCCGCCACCGCCACCACGGACCAGAAGGCGCTTGCGCTCTCGGCCGTAGGCATTGGCGTGGTGGAAGTCGCCAAGGGCAGCGATGGCAACTGGGCGGTGAAGGCCGGCTCGCAATATAACAAGCGCTATACCGGCAACTCCAATTACCGCGCGGGTGGGCCGGCCGCCGGGCTGCTCTCCGGCACGATCAAGGGCATGCTCAACAATTGTTCGAGCGGCCGCACGCCGTGGGGCACCTACCTCACCTGCGAGGAAACGACGGACAATTATCTCGACCCCACGCGCCCCGAGCGGGATTATGGCTGGGTGGTCGAGATCGACCCGCTCCAGGAGCTGGCTCCGGCGACTAAGCGGACCGCCATGGGTCGGTTCAGCCACGAGAATGTCGCGCACCTCACCAACAGCGATCGCCGCGTGGCTTTCTACATGGGCGACGATTCGACGCCGGGCTGCATCTACAAGTTCGTGCCGGATCAGGCCTACAGCACCACCAACCGGGCGGCGAACAGCAACCTGCTCGACTATGGCACGCTGTATGTCGCCAAGTTCAACGCCGATGGTTCCGGCGAATGGAAGGCGCTGGTGCAGGGTCAGAATGGCCTCGTCGCCAATGCGTCCGATCCCGGCGATGTCAGTCAGTTCACGACGGCCCCTGCGCCGACACCGGTGAGCTTCAACAGCCAGGCCGACGTGCTGATCAACTGCGCCTCGGCCGCGCGCGTTGCTGGTGGCACCGTGATGGATCGGCCGGAGTGGATCACGGTCTCGCCCGATGGCAAGGCGATCTTCGTGACGCTGACCAACAACAGCGGCCGCAAGGTGACGGATGCGGCGAACCCGCGCGTCACCAACCGCCACGGCCATATCCTTAAGTTCCGCGAGAGTGGCGATTCTCCGCTGGCGACCGGTTTCACCTGGGAGCTGTTCCTGCTGGCCGGCGACCCCGGTTATGCAGCCGGCGGCACCAATCTGGTCGGCAACATCAATGGCGACACCTTCTCCAGCCCGGATGGCATCCGCATCGATCCGCAGGGGCGCCTGTGGGTGCAGACAGATCATAGCGTGCCGGGCACATCGGGCGCGAGCGGCGTCACCATCGAGCAGGTCGTGGGCCACAATGCGATGTTCTACATCGACCAGACGAGCAAGAAGAGCAAACGCTTCCTCGTCGGCCCGACGGGCTGCGAGATCACCGGCCTTGCCTATACGCCGGACCTCAAGACCTTCTTCGTGAACATCCAGCACCCGACCGGCAACTGGCCGATCGCCGGGGAGCAGCCCCGCTCCTCGACCGTCGTCATCACCCGGACGGACGGCAAGCCCGTCGGCGCCTGACCGATTCACGATCCGACGATGCACGACCGCCGCGCCCACCCCGGCGCGGCGGTTTCTTGTTGGGCGCTACGGTCGAGACGGCTGGCCATGGCAGCGACAGGGCGCTAAGGGGCCACATCACGTGCTTCCAGATCGAACGGACAGATTTCCATGGGTTTCAAATGCGGGATCGTCGGCCTGCCCAATGTCGGCAAGTCGACTCTCTTCAATGCGCTGACCGAGACGCAGGCCGCGCAGGCTGCCAACTATCCCTTCTGCACCATCGAGCCGAATGTCGGCCAGGTCTCGGTGCCGGACGCGCGGCTCGACAAGCTCGCGGCGATTGCCGGCAGCCAGAAGATCATCCCGACCCAGCTGGCCTTTGTGGATATCGCGGGCTTGGTGCGCGGCGCCTCCAAGGGCGAGGGCTTGGGCAACCAGTTCCTCGGCAACATCCGCGAAGTGGACGCCATCGTGCATGTGCTGCGCTGCTTCGAGAATGACGACATTCAGCATGTCGACAATCGCGTCGATCCCATTGCCGATGCCGAGACAGTCGAGACCGAGCTGATGCTCTCCGACCTTGAAAGCTTGGAAAAGCGCGTGCCCGCCTTTGCCAAGAAGGCGACCGGCGGCGACAAGGAAGCCAAGATTGCCGCCGCCGTGCTCGGGCGCGCGCTCGATCTGCTGCGCGAGGGCAAGCCCGCGCGACTCGTCGATATCAATGACGAGGAGGAAGCGCGCATCTTCCAGCAGGCGCAGCTGCTGACCTCCAAGCCCGTGCTCTATGTGTGCAATGTCGAGGAAGAGAGCGCGGCCGAGGGCAATGCCTTCAGCGCCCGCGTGTTCGAGAAAGCCAAGGCCGAGGGCGCGCAGGCCGTGGTGGTCTCCGCCGCGATCGAGGCCGATCTCGTCACGATGCCGATCGAGGATCGCGCCGAGTTTCTGGAGGCCATGGGCCTGGAGGAAGCCGGGCTGGCCCGCGTGATCCGCGCCGGCTACGATCTGCTGCACCTCATCACCTTCTTCACCGTCGGCCCCAAGGAAGCGCGTGCCTGGACGGTCCATCGAGGCGCCAGCGCGCCGGAAGCGGCGGGCGAAATCCACAGCGATTTCCAGAAGGGCTTCATCCGCGCCGAAACCGTTGCCTTCGACGATTTCATCTCGCTTGGCGGCGAGGCGAAGGCGCGCGAGGCCGGCAAGCTGCGCGCCGAGGGCAAGGCCTATGTGGTGCAGGACGGTGACGTGATGCACTTCCTCCACAGCTAGATCGGTGCGATAACCTCGCCATCATGTCGTTCCCCCGCCGACTCCTCTGCGCGCTGCTGACGCTGCTGCTGGCCTTGCCGGCGATGCAGGCCAGCGCATGCGCGCCGGGGAGCGAGGGGACGGGCGTCGCGCACCATGCGAGCGCCCAGACTGCCGCGCCGCATGGCGATCACGCTGCCCATAGCGGCCATGCGCCGTCTGTGCCGGATGGCTCCAAACCGGCGGTGGCGCATCATGATTGCATCGGCTGCGTCGCCCCGATCGACAGCCGGAGCTACCGCCCGGTCGATCGACTGTCCTTGCTGCCGGGCAAGGCGAACTGGTCCCCCAACCCTGCCCGGCTGACGGACTGGCTGGGATCGCCCGATACCCCTCCTCCCCGACAGGTCCTCTGAACGCTTTTCCCAAACAGCTTCAGACAGGACTTTTATATCATGAGTTTTCGATTGAACGTGGCTGCGAGCCTGCTCGCGGCAGCCTCGCCCGTTGCCCTCTTCGCGCAGGCGCCGACGGCCGGGCATGACCATGCCGGACACCAGAGCGCCAGCCCGCTGACACCGCCCGCCGAAAATGCCGGCGAGACGATGGACCATTCGACCATGGATCATGGCGCGATGGATCATGGCGCGATGGATCATGGCGCGATGGATCATGCCGGCATGAACCATTCTGGCATGGATCATTCTGGGATGGATCACGCCCAGCACAATGCCGAAGCGCCCGCCTCGGCGCCGAACCACATCCACCCCACCGACACCGCCCAACCTTATGTCGATGGCTCCGGCACGGCGCGGCTCCCGGCGGCGCAAGGCCCGATGAGCGGCCTTCATGCGATGAGCGGCGACTGGATGTTGATGGCGCACGGCAATGTCCAGCTCAATTACACCGAGCACAAGGGGCCGCGCGGCGACGATCTGGTCTACGCCACCTCCATGCTGATGCTGGCGGCGGAGCGAGATCTGGGCGGCGCGCGGCTTGCGCTCCGCTCGATGCTGAGCCTTGAGCCGACCATGTCGGCGCGGGGCTACCCCAATCTCTTTGCCACGGGCGAGACGGCGGGCGGCGCAGCGCTGGTCGACCGCCAGCATCCGCACGATCTGTTCATGGAGCTGGCCGCGCGGCTGGACGTGGACATCGCGCCCGGCGCAAGCGTCTTCCTCTATGGCGGACCGGTCGGCGAGCCGGCGCTGGGGCCATCGGCCTTCATGCATCGGGCGAGCGCGCATTATAATCCCGAGCCGCCGATCACGCACCACTGGTTCGATTCCACCCATATCACTTATGGCGTGGTGACTGCGGGCGTCGCCTTGCCGCAATGGCAGCTCGAAGGCTCGGCCTTCCGGGGGCGTGAGCCGGATGAGGAGCGCTGGGGCATCGAGACGCCCAAGCTCGATAGCTGGTCGGTGCGGCTGAGCTGGACGCCGACGCCAAACTGGGCCGCGCAGGTCAGCCATGGCTTCCTCAAAAATCCCGAGACGCTTCATGGCGACCAGAACGAGCATCGTACCACGGCGAGCGTCCATTATGCGGACGGCGCCCTCTCGGCGACCGCGGCCTTCTCCGCCAAGAACCGCGACCCCGGCGATACGCTGACCGCCTGGCTCGGCGAGATCACTTACGACCTGACGCCGCGACACAGCCTGTTCGGCCGGGTCGAGAATGTCGCCAATGATGAGCTGATCCCCGATCATGACGATCCGCTCCACGACGTGCCGTTCCGCATCACCAAGATGCAGGCTGGCTATGCGTGGAACACCCCGATCGGTGACGGCCCGGTCCACCTCGCGCTTGGCGGCAGCGTCAATCTCTACGCCAAGCCCGCGGCGCTGGATGCGGTCTATGGGGATAATCCCTGGGGCTACACGCTGTTCGCGCGGCTTTCCTTGGGGCGCTGACATCAGCCTCCCCTCCTCTTCAGAGGAGGGGTCGGGGGTGGTGGCGATGCGTCAGCATCGCGCAGTCAGTGATGCGCCACGAGGTTGCAGCACCACCCCAACACCTCCTCTGAGCCGCAGGTGAGCGAAGCTCAACAGGAGGGGCTAATTGAGCTGTCAGGCGTGGCCGACCCAGCCCCGCCATGTGAAGGCGGCGTAGAACAGCGCCACGTCCGCAAAGCCGCCGGCTTTCAAGATGGCTTCGTCTTCTTCAGGCGAGAGGCAGTGGAGGCTGGCGGCGACGGCGGCACGGGCCTTGGCGGTGTCCGCCGGGTCCGCGCCCATCGCCTTGGGGTAAGCCGCATAGCGGTCCAGCCAGACATCGCGGGTCTCGGCATCCTGCGGGAAGCTGCTATGGGCAGCGACGAAGGGCGCGCCTGCGCGCAGGCGGCGGTGGATTTGCTGCACGGTGCGCGTCCGCTCTGTGGGATCGAGAAAATGAAGGGTCAGGAGGCAGACCGCCGCGTCAAATGGCCCGTCCGGTGCGTCATCGATCAGCCCCTGCACCAGCTCGACGCGCTCCATCAGCGGACCGAGCTGCCGTTCGGCCAGTTTCAGCATTTCGCCGGCCGGGTCCACGCCCACGAAGCGCCAGTTTGGTTGTGCCTCCGCGAGCGCCTTCAATTCCATGCCGCCGCCCGCGCCGAGCACGAGCACCCTAGCCTCCGATGGGGCGCGCTCGGCGAGCAGCAGTCCGGTCATTCGGTGCAGCGCATCCAGCCCCGGCACGAAGCGGCGCGGGCTATCCCAGTAGCGCGCCGTGGCCGCCGGATCATCGAAGGCCTTGATGAACATGTCCGGGTCCACTGTCTCGTCCGGTGCGGTGTCGTGCGTGGTCATGGATTTTCGATCCTATGTTGGCCCGGATAATCGGGCGGCAAGAGACGGTGGAAGCCGGCGCTGAGACTGGCGAGCGTGACGGTGGCGTAGGAGTCGAGCAGCAACGACTCGGCCTGCCGCAGCGGTGCATCGAGCGCGGCGTTAACGGCTCGCTCGACCGCGCAGCCGGGGTTGTCGCTGCGATTGCCGATGGCGAAGAGCGGCGGCGCCCCGATGGCCCGATAAATATCGAGCAGCGTGACAGCCGCCGGATCGCAAGCGACCGACCAGCCCCCGCCATGCCCCTTTTCCGAGCGGACATAACCGGCATCCCGCAGCCCGCCCATGACGCGCCGGATCACCACCGGGTTGGTCTGCATGATCCTGGCCAGCATCTCCGATGTAACCGGACGCTGCTGCTCGGCCATGTGGAGGAGGACGTGAAGGACGCCGGACAATTTGCTGCTGTTGCGACTCATGCAACATATCATGTTACATATTCGCGCCCTGTTCAAGCCAAATGAGCGCCGCTTGCCCTTCTTGCCCTCGCCGCTTAGGCAAACGGTCATCCGATCCCGGAACCGAAGGCACAGACATGGACTATTATTGGGAAAACCTGGAACTCGGCCTCACCGAGCATTTCGGCCCGTTCGAAGTGGATCGCGATGAAGTGATCGCCTTTGCCGAGCGCTATGATCCGCAGCCCTTCCACCTCGATGAAGAAGCCGCCGCCAAGACGCATTTCGGCCGTCTCGCGGCGAGCGGCTGGCAGACCTGCGCGATGATGATGGGCGCGATGGTGCGGGCGCGGCAGAATAGCGGCGGCTGGCAGGCCAATGCGCTGGGCGCGATGGGTCTGGACGAACTGCGCTGGCGCCGGCCGGTTTTCCCGGGTGACGTGCTACGCGGATCGAGCGAGTTGGTCGAGAAGCTGGAATCGCGCAGCCGTCCGGAGACGGGCATCCTCAAATGGCGCACCCGCCTGCTCAATCAGGACGATCAGGAAGTGCTCAGCCTCGTCTCCGTCGTGCTCCATCGTCGCCGCCCGAAGGCCTGATGCGACGAATGCTGCACAAGATGTATTGATCTCTCAACATCCTTGCTGCACCCTGTGCGCGTCGGCCATGGGGGCGGCAAGGAGAGGATCATGAAGGACGACAAGGCTGTGCCGGGTGCGCTCGCACCATCGCGGCGGACGTTCATCGCCGGGGCGGCAGCGCTCGGCATCGGCAGCACCAGCGCGCTTGCAAGGGCCGCAACGCAGGAGGGCACCGTGCCGTCGCAGCCCTGGTTCGAGGCGTATCTAGCCGCGTTCAACCGCGCCGACGAAGCGGTTTTCAGCGCTTATTATGCCGATGACGTGCAGTTCTTCGGCCAGGCCGCGCAGGTAACCGGCCGACAGGCGGTGATCGATTTCTATCGCGGTGTGCGCAAGCATCTGCACGAGAAGGTCGATCTGCTAACCTATGTGGGCGATCCGTCCGGCGCGCATATCCTCGCGGTGCTGCGCACGACGCTGGTGGCCCATACCGACTGGCCCGACATGCCCACCGGTGCGCTCAAGGCGGGCGACACGCGCTCGAGCGTCAACTTCGTCATGTACGACATCAAGGATGGTCGGTTCACGCGGGTCCGCTCGGCCCGGTTCAGTCCGCAGAAGGGGCGCAGCGCATGACACAGGAAGAGCGCTTCCGGGCCTATATCGCCTCGTTCAACGCGCAGGACTGGCCCGCGCTGGTGAAGAATTACGCGCCGGACGTGCATCTGGTCATCGGCAATGGCACAGAGCTGATCGGGCACGATGCCATTGTCGCCTTCTACAAGAAGGTGAACCAGCAGACGCGGCGGATCATCCAGGTCCGCAATGTCTTCACCGACGGCAAGCGGCTGGTCGCCGAGCTGGAATCGGAGTTTCTGGCCACGGTCGATGCGCCCGATTTCACCTCCGGCCCGCTCAAGAAGGGCGACCGCATCCACATCAATAGCTTCGCGCTGTATGAATATGTGGGCGACGTCTTCACCAACATCCGCTCGGCGGTGTTCCGGCGGGAATTCATCCCGGCCGGCAAGAGCGAATAAGCAGAGCGAACAAGCCGCGCCGGCTCAATGCCGGCCGAACAGCTTCTCGATGTCGCCATGCGCCAGCTTGATCCAGGTCGGCCGGCCATGGTTGCATTGCCCGCTATGGGGGGTGACCTCCATCTCGCGGAGCAGCGCGTTCATTTCTGCCACGGAGAGCACCCGCCCTGCCCGAACCGAGCCGTGGCAGGCCATGGTCGCCGCGACAAGATCGAGCCGGGCCTTGAGCGAGGCGGCATCGCCAAGCGCGGCCAGATCGTCGGCGAGATCGCGGACGAGGCCGGGCACGTCGCTGGTGCCAAGTAGGGCCGGTGCAGCGCGGACGAGAATTGCGGCCGGGCCGAAGCGCTCGACCTCCAAACCGAGTTCGGCCAGCTCGGCGGCGCGCGCCTCGATCCGGTCGCAGGCCGGCTCATCCAGCTCGACCACTTCCGGCAACAGCAGCGCCTGCCGCGCGACCGCGCCGTCGGCCAAAGCCCGCCGCATCCGCTCCAGCACGAGGCGTTCGTGCGCGGCATGCTGATCGACCAGCACCAGCCCGTCCTCCGCCTCGGCGACGATATAGGTCCGCGCCACCTGCCCGCGGGCCACGCCCAATGGAAACTCACGGTGCTCGGCCTGCGGCTGCGCGACCGGCGCTTCCGCCCGGCCAGACGGCGCAAAACCGGTGAAACGGGCCTGCCGGTCTCCGAACAGGGGCACGCCGCCATAAGCGCCCCCGGGTGAAGGCGCTGGCCAGGGTGTCGCAGCCTCGGCTGGCTGTGCGGGCGCCTCTTCGCGCTGCCACAGATCGGCGGCGCTGGCCTCGGGCCGGTTGGCGACGCGCATGCCGGCATCATCGAGCGCGCGCCGCAAGCCACTGACGATCATCCCGCGCATGAAGGCGGGATCGCGGAACCGCACTTCGGTCTTGGCGGGGTGCACGTTCACGTCCACGTCCGGCATGGGCACATTGAGGAACAAGGCCAGCACCGGATGCCGGTCCCGCGCGATGAAATCGGCATAGGCGCCGCGCACCGCGCCGACCAGCAGGCGGTCGCGCACCGGGCGGCCGTTGACGAAGAGATATTGATGATCGGCCGAGCCACGATGATAGGTAGGCAGGGAGGCGACGCCGCTGATCGTCACCGCCTCCCGCTCCAGCGAGACGATGACGTGATTATCGGCCAGCTCGCGATCAATGAGCTGGGCGACGCGATCCTCGCGGGTCTGCCCGCCCGGCAGCGAGAACACCCGGCGCCCGTCATGCTCCAGCACGAATGCGACATCGTTGCGCGCCATGGCGAGGCGGCGGACGATGTCGAGGCAGGCGGCATATTCCGACCGCGCCGAGCGCAGGAACTTGCGGCGCGCCGGAACGCGCTCGAACAGCCCATCCATCTCCACGCGCGTGCCGGGCGCCATCGCGCAGGGGGCGGCGGTGGCCAGCACGCCATTGTCGCACACCAGGCGCCATCCATCCGCATCGCGCTGACGGCTGGCGATGCTGAGGCGCGAGACGCTGCCGATCGAGGGCAGCGCCTCACCCCGAAAACCGAGCGTCCTGACCGCCTCGATGGCCTCGTCAGGCAGCTTGGATGTCGCGTGGCGCTCCAGCGCAAGCGGCAGATCGTCGCGGCTCATGCCATGGCCATCATCGGTGACGCTCAGGCCGCCGAGGCCGCCCTGCTGCAGCGAGATCGCAACGGAGCGGGCCTGCGCATCCAGCGCGTTTTCCAGCAACTCCTTGAGCGCGCTCGCAGGGCGCTCGACCACCTCTCCGGCGGCAATTCGATTAACAAGGGACTCGGGGAGGCGGCGTATTGACATTGGATTGCGACTAGACCAAGCGAGCCTCCTACGCGAGCGAAAGCCACCCGTTTTTCCGGTGGCTGGAGTCGGCAGGGCGGGCATTCCCCGGAGCATCTGAAAGCCGCGTCCTCACCGGCGCGACCGGCATGAACAGGACAGTCAATGGCGTTCTTCTCCAATTGGTTCAAGTTCACTTCCAGGGACATGGCGATCGACCTCGGCACGGCCAACACGGTGGTCTACGTGCGCGGTCACGGCATTGTCCTCAATGAACCATCCGTGGTTGCGGTGGAGACGATCAACGGCGTGAAGCGCGTCAAGGCCGTGGGCGAAGACGCCAAGCTGATGATGGGTAAGACGCCGGAATCCATCGAGGCCATCCGCCCGCTGCGCGACGGCGTGATCGCCGACATCGACATTGCCGAGCAGATGATCAAATGGTTCATCAGCAAGGTCCATGGCCACCGCCGCTTCCCCCGTTTTCCTGAGATCGTGATCTGCGTGCCGTCCGGCTCGACCAGCGTCGAGCGCCGCGCGATCCGTGACGCCGCGAGTAACGCCGGCGCGAGCCAGGTCTTCCTGATCGAGGAACCGATGGCCGCTGCGATCGGTGCCGACATGCCGGTCACCGAGCCCATCGGCTCGATGGTCGTCGACATTGGCGGCGGCACGACCGAGGTCGCCGTGCTCTCGCTGCGCGGCCTGGCCTACACCACCAGCGTGCGCGTGGGCGGTGACAAGATGGACGAAGCCATCGTCTCCTATGTCCGTCGCCACCACAATCTGCTGATCGGCGAGGCCACGGCCGAGCGGATCAAGAAGGAATATGGCATCGCCCAGAAGCCGGCCGACGGCGTGGGCGCCACGATCCACATCAAGGGCCGCGACCTCGTGAACGGCGTGCCCAAGGAAATCGCGATCAATCAGGGCCAAATCGCCGATGCGCTGGCCGAACCCATTGGCACCATCGTGGAAGGCGTGCGCATCGCGCTTGAAAACACCGCGCCGGAGCTGGCCGCCGATATTGTCGATCAGGGCATCGTCCTCACTGGCGGTGGCGCCTTGCTCAAGGGGCTGGACGAGGAACTGCGCGACGAGACGGGGCTTCCCGTGACCGTGGCGGAAGACCCGCTGACCTGCGTCGCCATTGGCACGGGGCGCGCGATGGAGGACCCGGTCTTCCGCGGCGTGCTCCAGACCGCCTGAGCCCGAGGTTGTTCGCATGGCGCCACCCGGCAACAGGCGCCCCGGCTTCAACCGGAAAGCGCAATATGGACTGTTCGCCAGCTATGTGATCGCGCTGCTCGGCGCGGTCGCTGGCCTGCTGATGCTGATCGTCTCCATTGCCGATCCCGCCGGCTTTGCTGGCCTGCGCTCGGCGGCGGCGGAAGTCACGCGCCCGATCTCCAGCAACCTGCGCTCGGTCGTCGTCGGCGTCGGCAATATGGAGGAAGAGTTTGCCGCCTATATCAATGCCGGCTCGCAGAATGCCGCCCTGCGCCGGCAGGTGGAAGCGAACCGCACGCGGCTCATTGAGGCCGAAGCGATCCGCCAGGAGAATATCCGCCTGCGCGATCTGCTCAAGCTGACCGAAACCGATCAGGGCGTGGTCGCTGCCGGCCATCTGATTTCCTCCACGCCGGCCAGCGCCGCCCGCCTGGCGCGCCTCGACATGGGCCGCAGCGAGGGCGTGAGTGCGGGCATGCCTGTGCGCGCGCCGGAGGGCCTAGTTGGCCGCGTGCTGCGTGCCGGGCCGAACACCGCCGACGTGCTGCTGCTCATCGATGAAGGCAATATCGTGCCGGTGCGGCGCACGAGCGACAATATTCCGGGCATCAGCTCCGGCCGGGGTGACGGCACGGTCGAGATCCGCGCGCTCAATGCCGAGCGCAATCCCTTCAAGCCCGGCGACGTGCTCGTTACGTCCGGCATTGGCGGTCTGTATCGCTCCAACATCCCTGTAGCGATCGTCGCGCGGCGCGAAGGCGAGAAGGCCATCGCCATTCCACTCGCCAACCCCTCGCGCGTGGAGTTGGTCGTCGTGCAGGCCCCCTTCCGCCCGGAAGAAGCCGAGCGTGCCGGCAATGCCGCGCAGCCGCCCGCCGCGCCATGAACAGCCGCTACAGCAACCGGATCGGCCGCAAGCGGACCTGGCTGCACCTGCGCGGCGTGCCGGTCGCGTCCGTCATTCTGGGATCGATGCTGGCGCCGCTCATGCCGGTCATCGCGCAGACCCCCCTGCTCCCGCCGTTCGGCCTGATGATGCTGATCGCCTGGCGCGTGCTGCGTCCGGACATCTGGCCGCTGTGGATCGGGGTGCCGCTGGGGCTGGTCGATGATCTGATGAACGGGCAACCCGTCGGTAGCGCGGTATTTCTGTGGACGATCCTGCTGCTCGCCTTCGACTTTGAGGGGCAGCGGAACTTGTGGCGCGATTATTGGCATGGCTGGCTGCTCGGCTCGCTGGCGATCGGCTTTGCGCTGGCCGGTGGCTGGCTTGCCGTGCATCTGTCCGGCCATGGCGGGGAAATCATTCAAATCCTTCCCCAGTTCCTCTATAGTGTCGCCTTGTTCCCCTTCATCGTGCGCATTTGTGCCGCGTTGGACAAATGGCGGCTTCCGTGATTTCCTTCCGCAAGATCCTGTTCCCCAACAAAGTCGTCACCCCCGCCAGCCAGGCCTACAGCTTCAACCGCCGCACCTTCGTGCTCGGTGGGGCGCAGTTGGCAGTGGGCGGCCTGCTGGTGGGACGCATGGGGTGGATCGCCATTGCGGAGAATGAGAAGTACCAGCTCCTCTCCGACAGCAACCGCATCAACCTAACCATCACCCCGCCCCGGCGGGGCTGGATTCTGGATCGGCGCGGGCAGGCGCTGGCCTCGAACCGCACCAATTTCCGTGTCGACATCATTCCGGATCGCCTGCGCGACCGGGAGCGGGTGGTGCGCGAGCTGGCCACGCTGCTGGCCCTGACGCCCAATGATGTGGACCGCATCAACGAGCATCTCGACCGCGCGGCGGGCTATCAGCCCGTGCAGGTGGCCGATGACTTGAGCTACGAGCAATATGCGGCGCTCTCCGTGCGGCTGCCCGATTTTCCCGGCGTCGTGCCCTCGCAAGGCTTTTCGCGTTATTATCCTGCTGGGCCGCCAGTCGGCCATCTACTCGGTTATGTCGGCACGCCGTCAGCCGAGGAATATAATGCATCGCGCGACCCCTTGCTGATCACGCCCGGCTTCAAGCTCGGCAAGCAGGGTCTGGAGAAGTCGCTCAATTCGATTCTTACCGGCAAGCCCGGTGCCCGCCGCGTGGAAGTGACGGCGCGCGGGGCGATGGTGCGCGACCTCGAAACCCGGCCCGATACGCCGGGCCGCTCGATCAAGCTGACCATCGATGCTGGCCTGCAGGAATTCGCCGGCCGCCGGCTGGGCACGCAGAGCGGCGCCGTGGTGATCATGGATTGCCAAACCGGGGACATTCTCTGCTCGACCTCAATGCCGAGCTTCGACCCCAACAGCTTCTCCGAGGGCATTTCGCATCACGAATGGCAGATGCTCTCGCAAGACGACCATGTGCCGCTGCGCAACAAAACGCTGGGCGGGCTGTATCCGCCCGGGTCGACCGTCAAACCGATGATCGCCCTCTCCTTCCTCGAAGCCGGTCTGCCGGCCGAGGCGACGGTCAACTGCACCGGGGCGCTGCGGGTGGGCAATCGCCTGTTCCACTGCCACGCGCGCCGCGGCCACGGCACGACGAACATGCACCGCGCCATCGAGCAGAGCTGCAACATCTATTTCTATTACTTCGCCCAGAAGATCGGCATGGACGCCATCGCCATGATGGCGCGGCGCCTGGGTCTCGGCCAGCGCTTCGACCTGCCCTTCCCCAACCAGAGCTATGGCACCGTGCCGGACCCGGCCTGGAAGATGAAGAAATACAACCAGCCCTGGCAGACCTATGACACGGTCAACGCGACCATCGGCCAGGGCTATATGCTGGTGAACCCGACGCAGATGTGCGTGATGGCCGCGCGCCTCGCCACCGGGCTCGATCTCGATCCGCATTTCATCGTCGACGGCAAGCGCCATCAGGGCGAGCCGCTGGGCGTTTCGCTCGAGCATCTTACGGTCATCCGCAATGCCATGAAGGATGTGGTCAACGGCGGCGGCACCGGCCGTGCAGCGCGGCTGGACGTTCCCGGCGTAATGCTCGCCGCCAAGACCGGCACGGCGCAGGTCGGGGCGATCAGCACCCGCGGCCAGCGCGCGGCAAGCCAGCCCTTCCGCCTGCGCGATCACGCCCTGTTCCAGGGCTTCGCGCCGCATGACAATCCGCGCTACGCCATCGCCACGATCATCGAGCATGGCGGGCACATGGACCGGGTGCAGGATGCGCCGATGATCTCGGGCGATTGCATCACCTATCTCTACGATCCCGCCAAGGCGATGGAGAAGCTGCAGCGCTTCGAGGCGACCTGGGGCGGCACCCCACAGATGCGCATGGAGCGCCAGCTCAACGCCTTCCGCATTGCGCGCGGCCTTGAGTCTGCCCCCCTGATGCCGGAGCCCGGCAATGCGGCCTCCCCGGCCGCTCCGACTCCCGCCAGCCCGGCGCAGACCGCGAGCGAAGACGGCGCCAATACAAGCGAGGATGGCGACATCGATGCCCCCGTCGGCCCCGGCACCCGCGAAACCGACTGAGCCGCATGCGGCTTTCTCGCAAAGCAGCATCTTTTTTCGCCGCGCTTCAGATTTTTTGTTGGCATCCTGAAAACACCATGTTAACGGCCCACCTCCCGACGGGATGTTGATCAAACGATCAACGAGCCGCCGAAGTGGACGCATAGCTCAGTTGGTAGAGCAGCTGACTCTTAATCAGCGGGTCCTTGGTTCGAGCCCAAGTGCGTCCACCATTTTTTTCCTAAATTTCAATCTCTAGAGCGAAGCCGGACATTGCTTCCGCTTGAGATTCCAGGCGTCCGGCCCCGTTCGTTGTCTGAAAATAGTATCGGGTTTTCCCGTTCGATATTGCGCGAGCCAGTCCTATCGGCTATTCCCGATGAATGGACACCGATAACGCCCTCGGCATTCTAGCGGCCCTCT
This sequence comes from Sphingobium sp. B11D3B, assembly GCF_025961735.1. Lineage (NCBI taxonomy): Bacteria > Pseudomonadati > Pseudomonadota > Alphaproteobacteria > Sphingomonadales > Sphingobiaceae > Sphingobium > Sphingobium sp. B11D3B. The sequence continues at coordinate 1,187,485 of NZ_JAOQOF010000001.1, forward strand.
CCCACCCGACCCGCCTGTCGACCTTCCATCTCCTCGTGCGACACGAACCGGAGGGCCTTTCGACGGGGCAAATCGTCGCGGCGAGCGGGCTGACGCAGAGCACCTTCTCGACCCATCTGGCCGTCATGGCGAAGGCAGGACTGGTGATCTCGGAAAAGCGGGGGCGCCAGCAAATCCAGCGCGCCAATATCGCAGCTTTACGCGATCTGATGCTCTTCCTCGCCAAGGATTGCTGCCAGGGCCGCGCGGATTTGTGCGAGCCGCTGCTTGCCGAACTCTCCTGCTGCTGAAGGACGGGACCATGACCACCATCGTCATCTATCATAATCCCGATTGCGGGACGTCGCGCAACACGCTCGCGCTCATCCGCAATTCCGGGGTCGAGCCGCATGTCATTGAATATCTGAAATGCCCGCCGACGCGAGCGCTGCTCGCCCAGATGATCGCGCGGGCCGGGCTGACGCCGCGCGCACTGCTGCGGGAAAAGGGCACGCCGTTCGCCGAACTCGGGCTGGGCGATGAGAGCCTGAGCGATGACGCGCTGCTCGATGCGATGATGGCGCACCCGATCCTCATCAATCGCCCGCTGGTGGTCACGCCGCTTGGCGTGCGGCTTTGTCGCCCGTCCGAGCTTGTTCTCGATATCCTGCCCGATGCGCAGCGCGGCGCCTTCACCAAGGAAGATGGCGAGCCGGTCGTAGATGCTGCCGGGCAGCGGGTGAGCTGATGGGCACGTTCGAGCGCTATCTCTCGCTCTGGGTGGCCCTGTGCATCGTCGTCGGCATTCTGCTTGGGCAGGCCGCGCCCGGTGTCTTCGCCGCAATCGCATCGGCCGAAGTGGCGCAAGTGAACCTCATCGTCGCCGCGCTGATCTGGCTGATGATCGTGCTGGTCCAAGTGCCGGACATGCTCTCCGTGGTCGCCATCGTGAAGCGCAGCCGGCCCTGGTATGAAAGGAACCTCGTTTCGTGAGCCGTGTACGCATCCTGCCCGATCCTGATCATCTTCCGGCGCTCGACCGGGCCTATGCGATACCCAGGCCCGCCCTCGGGATTGGCGAGGATCAGCCGCCGCCGCGCATCCTGCTGCTTTATGGGTCGCTCCGGGAGCGGTCCTTCTCGCGCCTTGCGGTCGAGGAAGCCGCTCGCCTGCTGCGGTTCTTCGGCGCGGAAACCCGCATCTTCGATCCATCGGACCTCCCCCTGCCCGATCAGCTGCCCGGCGACGATCACCCCGCCGTGCATGAGCTGCGCGCGCTGTCGCTGTGGTCGGAGGGACAGGTCTGGTGCAGCCCTGAGCGGCATGGGCAGATCACCGGCATCATGAAAGCACAGATCGATCATCTGCCGCTGGAGATGAAAGGCTTGCGCCCCACACAGGGCCGGACGCTCGCGGTCATGCAGGTGTCGGGCGGATCGCAGTCCTTCAACGCGGTCAACACGCTCCGCCTGCTGGGCCGCTGGATGCGGATGTTCACCATCCCCAACCAGTCGTCGGTGGCCATGGCCTATAAGGAGTTCGATGAGGCCGGCCGTATGAAGCCCTCCAGCTATTATGACCGGATCGTCGATGTGATGGAGGAACTGGTGCGGATCACCGTGCTCATGCGACCGCATGCGGCTCAACTGGTCGATCGCTATTCCGAACGGAGAGCGCGGGGAATCAGCGTGGATCCTTCCGCTAACCGCGCCGCGGCTACGCTGACCGATGGGCGATGAGCGCCCATAGGGTGGTCAGGACTATTCGGTCGATCCCAAGGCGATGCCGAGCGGTGGTTCTGTCCCTTGCCCGACCGCGTTGTGCCATGTAACAGGCGGGCAATCGCAAGGACCCGGTGAAACCCCGGGTGGCTATTCCGGCCGCCGATCCGCCGGACAACATCACACATGCAACCTCCCCCGCGCCCAATGTGCGCCATGTGCCTTGTTGTGGAATCCGCATGACCTCTCATCTGACATCTTACCGCCGCCAGTGGTTCACTGACGGACCGACTGCCCGTCGCGACATCTTGGCGGGCGTCGTCGTCGCTCTCGCCCTCATTCCGGAGGCGATCGGCTTTTCGATCATCGCCGGCGTCGATCCGCGCGTTGGCCTTTATGCGTCCGTCGCGATTGCCATGACCATCGCCCTGATCGGCGGCCGCCCGGGCATGATCTCTGCGGCCACGGCGGCTGTCGCCGTCCTCGTCGTGCCGCTCGTCCGCGAGCATGGGGTCGACTATCTCTTTGCGGCCACCATCCTGATGGGCCTTATCCAGATGATCGCCGGACTGCTGCGCCTCGATCTGGTGATGCAGTTCGTGTCCCGTTCAGTCATCACGGGCTTCGTCAACGCGCTGGCGATCCTCATCTTCATGGCTCAATTGCCCCAGCTGACCAATGTCGGGTGGCAGACATATGCCATGGTCGCGGGCGGTCTGGTCATCATCTATGGCTTTCCGCGCATCACGAAGGCCATCCCCTCGCCGCTCGTCGCCATCCTCCTGCTCAGCGCAATCAGCATCGGCATGGGCCTGCCGGTCAACACGGTAGGCGATATGGGCAAGCTGCCCGAGGGACTGCCGAGCCTGGCGCTGCCCAACGTGCCCTTGACCCTCGACACCCTGCGGATCATCCTACCCTATTCCCTGACGATGGCGGCGGTCGGCCTGCTGGAATCCCTGCTTACCGCGCAGATCGTCGACGACATGACCGATACGGACAGTAACAAGCGGGTCGAATGCGCCGGCCAGGGCGGCTCCAACATCGTCGCCGCGCTGTTTGGCGGCATGGGCGGGTGCGCGATGATCGGCCAGTCGGTGATCAACGTCACGTCGGGCGGCCGTGGGCGCCTCTCGACCTTCGTCGCCGGTGCCTTCCTTCTCTTCCTTTTGGCGGTGCTCGGGCCATTCGTGGGCCGGGTGCCGATGCCGGCGCTGGTTGCGGTGATGATCATGGTCTCGATTGGCACGTTCAGCTGGAACTCCATCCCCAATCTGCGCCGCCATCCTGCAACCTCGTCAGTGGTGATGCTGACCACGGTCATCGTGGTTGTCGCCACGCATGATCTCTCGCTTGGCGTGCTGGCCGGGGTGCTGCTCTCCGGCATCTTCTTCGCCGGCAAGGTCCAGCGCATGTTCGCCGTCGAGCGTGACGAAACTGCGGACGGCGCGCTGGCCACCTATCGGGTGACCGGCGAGATTTTCTTCGCGTCGGTCGACCGCTTCACCCGCGCGTTCCAATCGGAAGGCACAGCGACGCGCGTCGTCATCGACGTGACCGGCGCACATTTCTGGGACATCTCGGCCGTCGGCGCGCTCGACAAGATCGTCGCGCGACTCCGCCGCGATGGACGCGAGGTCGAGGTCGTGGGCTATAACCGCGCCAGCGCCGACATTGTCGACCGCTTCGCATTGCACGACAAAACGGGCGTGGAAATGGGGCTTGCGCCGCACTGATCGAAGCTGCGGCGAATGAAGGGCTTGGGCGTCTGGGACTCTAGCGGGCGTCCACTCCGCCCCACGCCCGATCCAGCAGTTCAACGACGTGCAGAACGGGAATGTTCGTGGCGCTGCCGATCTGCATCGCGCAGCCGATATTGCCCGTGGCGATGACATCGGGCCGCAAGGCTCGCAGATTCGCGACCTTGCGATCGCGCAGTTGTGCGGAGATTTCCGGCTGCAGGATATTGTAGGTGCCGGCAGAGCCGCAGCACAAATGGGGCTCGGCGGGGGTCGCGACCTCATAACCAGCACGCTCCAGCAGCGCGCGCGGCTCATGGTCGACCGACTGCCCGTGCAGGAGCGAACAGGCCGATTGATAGGCGACGCGGATGCCCTGCGGACGTCCCCGCGGAAGCGTGATTTTCGCGAGAAACTCGCTGATATCGCAGGCCAGCGCCGATAGGCGGGCGGCCCTCTCCGCATAAAGCGGGTCGTCGCGCAGCATGAAGCCATAATCCTTGATCGTCGTGCCGCAGCCCGAGGCTGTGATGATGATGGCTTTCAGGCCGGCGTCCATATGAGGAGTCCAGGCATCGACATTCCGACGCGCGGCGTTCAGGCTCTCGGCGTCCTGCCCCATGTGCCGGACCAGCGCGCCGCAGCAAACCTCGCCTTTGGCGAACAGGACCTCATAGCCGGCGCGCGATAGCAGTCGGTGCGTGGCAGCGCGGATGTTGGGCTTCAGGACCGGCTCTGCACAGCCTTGCAGGAGAATGACGCGGCCCAGATTGCCGGTCGCGGTTGGCGGCACCCCAGCAGCCGTTGGGCGTTCGGACGGCGCCAGTCGCAGCATCGCTGCCAGAGGGCGCGTGGCCGGCCATCGCGCCAGCAGCGGTGCGAAGGGGCGACCGAACGGTGCGAGGCGCAGCGCCAGGGCAAGGCGGCGCGGGTGCGGCAGGACCGCGCCGAGCAGGCGCCGCATCAGCCGCTCGTGCCAGGGGCGCCTATAATGCGTCGCGATCCAGCTGCGCGCATGGTCGACGAGGTGCATGTAGTTCACACCCGACGGGCAGGTCGTCATGCAGGACAGGCAGGACAGGCAGCGATCGATATGGCGCACGGTCTCGCTGGAGGGCACGCGCTCATTCTGGAGCATATCCTGCATCATGTAGATGCGCCCGCGCGGCGAATCCCGCTCGTCGCCAAGCAGAACATAGGTCGGGCATGTCGCGGTGCAGAAGCCGCAATGGACGCATTTGCGGATCGCGCGTTCACTGGTCGCCATCGCAGGATCGGCCAATTGCTCGGCCGTGAAATCAGTGCGCATGGGCGACTCCAAAGCGATCGGGTGACAGGATGCCCAGCGGATCGAACGCCGCCCGCACCCGCGCCGAGAGTGCGGCGACGCCGGGCTCTTCGACATGGAGCGCGGACATGCTGGCGCGCAGCGCGGCTGGCGCGCGGATCAGCGTCGCGTGCCCGCCCGTCTGCGCGATGACCTGGCGCACGCGGTGCTGATCGGCATCTTGCGGCAAACTCAGCCAGACGAGGCCGCCCGCCCAGTCATAGCAGCGTCGCGCACCCAGATGCTGGAGCGCCCGGAAGACCTCCGGCCCACGGGACGGCGCGGTGCTGATCCGCCACAATACGGCCTCGCCCTGCAGGGCGCCTCCACCCCTCACCGCTGCCCACAAAGGCTCGTCGGCACCGTCAGCGAGCAGATCGGCCTGCCCCAGCAGCGCCCGCAGCATGTCGGCGCGCGCAGTGACCGATGGCGCGAAGCCTTCGATGCGCAGCAGCGTGAGACCCGCCTCAGGCAGATGGGCGGCGCAGGCGATATCGGCGGGCGAACCCATGGCGCGGGCCATTGCCGCGACGGCAGCCTCGTCGTCCAGTCCGCGCAACAGCAGCGTCGCGCATGTCTGCGGGCGGGGCATGACCTTCACGGTGAGGCTGGTGAGCGCGGCCAGCCTGCCCCAGCTGCCAGTCATCAGCTTGGGCAGGTCGTAGCCAGTGACATTCTTCATCACCTTGCCGCCGCCGATAAAGGCCTCGCCACGGCCCGAGACGGCCTCGAAGCCCAGCATATGATCGCGCGCGGCCCCGGCCGAGAGGCGGCGCGAGCCGGAGACGCCGGCTGCGACGATACCCCCGATGGTCGAGGCGCCGGATGGGCGCGCAAAGACAGGACCATAATCGAACGGGTCGAACGCCAGCATCTGGCCCTGCTCCGCCAGAATTTGCTCGATCTCGGACAGGCGCGTACCCGCCCCCACCGTGAGCACAAGTTCGGCGGGATCATAATCGATGATCCCAGCAAAAGCCGACATATTCACCATCAGCCCCTGCCGGTCCGGCTGGCCGATGTCCGCCTTGCTCCCGCCACCGCGCAGTTCCACGGGCGTGCCATCGCCACCCGCATCGCTGATGATCGCGCAGAGCTCAGCGATGTCGGGCGGCCTGACCATATTGGGGGTCATCAAAATCTCGGAAGGTCGGGGAAAGGCACCTGCCCCTTGTGCACATGCATGCGGCCGAGCTCGGCGCAGCGATGCAAGGTGGGGAAGACCTTTCCGGGGTTGAGGCGCAAGGCCGGATCGAACGCGCATTTTACCCGCTGCTGATGCGCAAGATCGGTCTCGCTGAACATCTCCGGCATCAGATCACGCTTCTCGATTCCGACGCCATGTTCGCCTGTGAGCACGCCGCCCACCTCGACGCACAGGCGAAGGATCGCATTGCCGAGCTTTTCCGCGCGGTCGAGCTCGCCGGGCTGGTTGGCATCGTAGAGGATCAACGGATGCAGATTGCCATCGCCGGCGTGAAAGACATTGGCGACGGCAAGGCCATGCGCTGCGGCCAGCTCGGAGATGCGTCGCAGCACATGCGGCAGGTGGCGGCGGGGAATGGTGCCGTCCATGCAATAATAGTCCGGCGCGAGGCGGCCCACGGCGGGAAAGGCAGCCTTGCGACCGGCCCAAAAGGCGAGACGCTGCGTTTCGTCCTGCGACACCTGCAGGCTGGCCGCGCCATTGGCCGTCGCGATGGCGGTGATCTCTGCGGCGAGATGATCGCATTCGGCATCGACACCGTCGATCTCGACAATCAGCAAGGCCTCCACGTCGAGCGGATAGCCGACTTTCACGAACGCTTCCGCCGCGCCGACGGCGGCCCGGTCCATCATCTCCATGCCGGCCGGAATAATGCCGGCGCCGATCACATCCGCCACGCAGCGCCCCGCCGTTTCGATGCTCGGAAAGCCGATCAGCATTGCTCGTGCCTGCAGCGGCTTGGGGAGAATGCGCACGGTGACTTCCGTCACGACACCCAGCAGCCCTTCCGACCCGGTCACCACACCCAGCAGATCGAGATCGGCCGCATCGAGATGGCGCCCGCCGAGGCGGATGACCTCGCCGGTCATCAGCACCATCTCGACGCCGAGTACGTTGTTGGTCGTTAGCCCATATTTGAGGCAGTGCACGCCGCCGCTATTCTCAGCGACATTGCCGCCGATGGAGCAGGCGATCTGGCTCGAGGGGTCCGGCGCATAATAGAAGCCCTGCGCTTCTACCGCCTTGGTGATCGCAAGGTTGGTGACGCCAGGCTGCACGACGGCGACCCGGTTGGCATAATCAATCTCGATGATGCGGTTCATGCGGGAGAGGCCGAGCAGGATGCCATCGGCCAGCGGCAGCGCGCCGCCCGAAAGCGACGTCCCTGCCCCACGCGGGACGACTTTCACATCATGGGCGTGACACCAGGCCAGGACCTGCGAGACTTGCCCGACCGTCTCAGGCAGCACCGCGGCCAGCGGCATCTGCCGGTAGGCGGTGAGCGCATCGGTCTCGAACGGGCGCAGGCCATCGGGATGGGAGACGACCCCCTCCCCCGGCACGATGGCCTGCATCGCCCGCACGATCTCCGCGCGACGACCCGGAATGTCCGGGTCCGGGGCCGGCATGGAAATGGTCACGCGAGGCGACCTTGAACCGTCATCACCGGCAGCGGGGGCAGCTTGCGACGTAACGAAGAGATCACGACCTGGGCGCTTAGGTCGCCGAGCAGCTGCCTTTTCAAGATATCTTCCTGAGTTCCATCATGCGTATGACAGATACGAGTGTGCCAGAGCTTGGCGGACTTGGGCAGACTAAAATAGTGGCAACAATTCCGAGCGAAAATATAGTTGCCGCTGGCTGAATTTCGCTTGCATAACAAGGATCAGACAGTTTCAATCGGTCCGTAGAGGATCGCATGAACACAGCGGAAAAGATATATAGCGCGTCCACCAGCGAGGATGCCGGCACCGCCCGCCTGGCCGAGCGGCTGGCCCGCAGGATCGAGGACGATATCGCCTCCAGCCCCTTGCCCGTCGGTGGCGTGATGGGGTCACTGCGGGGTCTGTGCGAGCATTATGCGGTGGGGCGCGCAGCCATGCGCGAAGCGGTTGCCCTGCTCGAGCGCCGCGGGTTGGGCCGGCTGCGCCCCGGACCGAGTGGTGGCTTCATGGTCGCGCAGCCCGACGTGGGCCGGATCGGGCTTGAGCTCGCCAATTACTTCCAGCTGGCTGGCGTGACGTGCGAGCAGGTTCTGGATGCGCGCGAAGCTGTCGACCCGCTGCTCGCAACGCTTGCGGCGTCCACAGCCGATCGGTCAGACCATGGGATGCGACTGGACGCGCCGGACGAACGTGAGGGCGGCCTTGCATGGCATTTGCGGGTCCGCTCCCACCTGGCGGCGATGAGTGGAGACCCCGTCCTGCCGCTGTTCGTGCAGTGCCTCAACGAACTGACGATACTGTTTACCGGCGTCGAATCGCATGACTGCGATTGGCTGGGGCAAGCCAAGCAGCAGGCCGAAGCGATCAACCAGGCCGTCGCTCACCGTAACGTGGCGGCCGCACAGCAAGAGGCCGACACACTTCACCGGCGCCTCGGCGACTGGCTGGCCGCGCGCGATGCGCCGCTTTCGCCGCCGACCATCGAGGCATCCCGTCAGGATGCCGACCGGACGCTCGCCCTCCTCGTCGCCCGCCGGCTGGCGGCCGAAATCCTGCCGAGCGGCAATGCCGGCCAGCGCCTCGGCTCCGAATGGGATTTGTGCGAGCGCTTCAGCGTCAGCCGCGTTACCTTGCGCCAGGCGATCCGGCAGTTGCAGGACAGCGGGCTCGTCGAGTGCCGCCGGGGCCGGGGCAATGGCCTCATCGTGCGGGATCTGCGCGGCACCGGCAGCATCCGGCTTGTCCTTGCCTTCCTGATCAGCCGGCAGGTCGATCCCCAGACCGCCGGCACGACGCTGTTCCAGTTGAACCGCTTCGTACCGGCGCTGGCCGTAAGCCGCGCCAGTGCGGCGGAGCGAGCACGGCTGCAGGAACTTCTCGACCGGGCACAGCGCAGCGACCCCATCGATCGCTATGATCTGCTGGCGCTGGTCCAATATGTCTCCAAGCTGGCCAGAAGCCCGATCATCGATCTCTTCTCGCGCTGCCTCGCGGCTTATGAAGCGCGGTTCCATCCGTTTCTGCTGGAGCGTCTGCCGGCCCACAAGCAGGCCGAATATTTCCAGTTGCTCCGCACACTTCTCGACCGGATGCCGATCGGCGGCGACACGCAACTGGACTGGGCGAAGGCAGAAGCCTCGCGGGTCATGCTGTCCATGAGTTCGACGCGCCCGATCTGAGGGCGCGCGCGAGGGGGCGCGGTTCTTACGCGACCCCTCCCTCATCCTCGGGCTTGTAGACGTCCTTGCGCAGATCGCGTGCGGCGAGGACATAGTGCAGAGCTGCCCAGAAAAACAGCACCAGCACAGTGACCAGCGCGTACCGCAAACCGGTCGATGACGCCATGAGGCAGGCGGCATCGAGAGCCGTTCCTATGCCATCTGGCCCCCTGCCCCCCGGACAAGATGTCGCGAAATCAGCCGCGCCATAAGCGCGCCTTGCGTAGAAGTCACTGAGCACGCCGGTGACAGTCGGTCCAAGGCCGGCACCCAGCAGGCCGCCGACCAACGCAGTGATCGCGGCGGTCATGGCGCGCATCTGCGGCCCGGCAAGGTTCTGCATCGTGCCCATTGTGGGGGCCATGAAGGTGATCAGCGCCATATTGCCGAAGAAGATGCAGGCGAGCGAGACGTACAGTTCGCGGCTCATGAAGGCGCCGAAATAGATGGGCACGCACAGCGCCATGCACAGCGCCGGGCCCCAGAGCACCCAGCGCATATCTCGACGCGACAGCCAGTCGAAGCCGAACCCGCCCAGCAGCATGCCAATGCCGTTGGAGGTGAAGGTGACGATGCCGAAGATCACTCCGAGCGTCGCCAGGTTGATCTCGAAGCTGCGCAGATAGAAGGGCAGCACGAAGTTGGCGATGGCGTTGAGGGTGAAACCGGCAATGGTCACCCCCGCCAGCAAGTGAATGTAGGTCTTCTTGGCCAACAGGAAGCGCAGCACTGTCCCCAGTGAGGGCACGGGTGCGCGGGTGATGCGGCCATCCGCCAATCCACGCGGCGGCTCTCGCAGGGTGAACCAGACCAGCAGGGAGACCATGATTCCCGGTGCGGCCATGACGAAAAAGGCCGTGCGCCAGTCCCATTGCGTCGCCACCCAACCACCCAACGACTGGCCGAGCAGAAAGCCGAACGGTGAGCCGAGCGAGATGACGGCCAGCACTGAGGCGCGACGATTGGCCCTGTAATGATCGGACAGGAGCGATGATGTCGGCGGTTGCACCCCCGCCTCGCCGATGCCCACGCCGATCCGCCCCAAAAGCAAGGTCGTGAAACCCGTCGCGAGGCCACAGACCGCCGTCATGGCAGACCAGGCGGCGACGCAGATGGCGATCAGCCGCGTCCGGTTGACGCGCTCGGCCAACATACCGAGCGGCACCCCCAGCACGGAATACATGATCGCAAAGCCCAGTCCCTGCAAAATGCCAAGGTCGGTATCGGTGAGCCCGAGGTCTTCCTTGATCGGCTGGGCGAGCACCGCGAGGATCGCGCGATCGGCGAAGTTGAAAATGCTGACGAGCAACAGCACGAAGACGGCCCATTTCTTGTAGCCGGGCCGCAGCAGCGGATGCGTTTCGTCCGCGACCGGCTCCGCCATGTCCTGCTGTGTCGTCGTCGCCATCGTCACTCCCCCCATTTCGTCCGACGGTTCTACTTTATTTTTGACCGACTGCTATTCCGCTGCCTGCTGCCGCTCGGCATGGGGAACGAAGGTGACATTGTGCGCCTGCAGGCGTGGCAAGACCTCCTTGCCGATACGGCGCACCTGATTCATGTACATGTCGTGGGGCATGTCGCCGCGGTTGCAGACCAGCAGCACATTGTTGGCGCCGGCATCGTTGCACTCGTCAATGATGCGCGCGACGATCTCGTCGGCGGTGCCGATCGGCATGTGCTGGGCTGCGTCACGGACCGTGTCCATCGTCCACTCGTTGAACACCGTGTCATCCTCGGCCAGCGTGCCTTTCGCGCCCTCGCGCAGATGTTCGAACGCGGTGGAGCTATAATATTTCGTCTTGCGCACATCCGACTGCCAGACCTGATCGTAGCGCAGCAGCGTGTTGAACAGATACATCAGGTGGCTGCCATATTCCTCGATGGCCTGCTCCTTGGAATCGGCCACATAGCAGTCGACCATTATGCTGATCTTGTCCGACTGGACCTCGCGCCCATGGCGGGCCTGGCATTCGGCGAAATAGCGGATGGTATCCTCGCGCATGGACCCACGGAAGATCCCCGGCGTGATGGTCGCATCATGCTCGGCCGCCCATTCGATGGACTCCTTCGACCCGGTGAGCGGCACCCAGATCGGCGGATGGGGTTGCTGGAAGGTGCGCGGCCACAGGGAGACGTCTTCGAACTTGTAGAACTCCCCATCGAACGAGAAGCTATCCTGCGTCCAGGCGCGGCGCATCACCTCGAAGCCCTCGTTGAACCGGCCGCGCGATTCACCCATGGGTACGTTGAAGATCTTGTATTCGCGGGGCGCGCCGCGACCCACGCCACAGATCAGCCGTCCGTTGCTCATGCAATCGAGCATGGCGATTTCTTCAGCCAGACGCAGCGGCTCGTGGATGGGCAGCAGATTGGCGTAGACCAGAATCTTCAGGCGCTCAGTCACCTGCGACAGCGCTGCCGCCATCAGATTGGGCGAATTGCCCAGACCGAAGGGCGTGCCATGATGTTCATTGATCGCGATGCCATCAAAACCCTGCTTGTCCATCTCCGCCCATGCTTCAAGATGGTTCTTGTAAGTCTTTGCGGCGGCCTTTGGATCAAAATGACTTGCACCCAAGCGCGGAAGAACACCATCCTCGCGATACTTATCAACATTCTCTTGATAAGCGGTCCAGTCGAATACAAAGACCTTCATGATTTATTCTCCAACGTAACGCTTGAATATATTGTTAGACTGAACTTATACTAATGCAGTCTGAAAATCTTGAAAGGCGTTCTTATGAAAAAGACCTTCGTTGCTCTGGTCGAGCGAACAGACCTTTGGGACCCCAGCAAGGAAGCGCATGAGCAGCCCGGCTTTGCGGACCACGCCGGCTATATGGGCGCGCTCGAAAAGGAGGGCTTCATCGCCATGGCGGGCCTGCTGGCCGAGTCCGAGGATGTGCTGTTCGTGTTTCTGGCGGACAGCCGCGAAGAAGTGCTCGATCGACTGGCGAAGGACCCCTGGCAGCAGAGCGGACAGGCGAAGCTGACCCGGCTGGAGGAAGGCCATTTCCGCATCGGCGCGCCGGCCGGCGCAGCCTCGGGCTGATCCGGCGCGCAGGATGGCGGAGCGGACAGGAGAGCGCTGCGCCATCATGCGTCGAACACCGCGATGGTCCTGACCTCGAAGCTCTCCCGGCGCGGGGAACCCGGCAGGCTGGTCGGATCCTCGAAGGCGGTATGGCCGGTCATCTGCCAATCGGGATTACCGGTATCGTACAGACGGAAGATCAGCGCCTCATCGGGCTGCATATCCGGATAATAATACCAATGATGCCGGGGATTGTAGGCCATGTTGAGGCCGGCTGGCATGCCCTGGCGGAAGCCACCCTCGGGTTTGCCCAGCGATACGCTCAAGAAGTCGCGCTTCTCGACGCTGCGGCTGTCGCAGACCGCCAGCGGATAATTCTCGACCGGTTTGGTGCCACGCCAGACATTGATGTTGACGAGGCGCTTGGCCGCCAGTTCCTCGGCCCGATCGGGCGCGAGCCGCGCGATCCACTGCTGCAGCGCGGGCCCGTTGAAATCCACATGGGCACTCAGCGCCGGGCCGCCGCCCTTGGCATCCTCGCCACCGCGCAAAATGCCCATGAAGGCGAAGACTTCGCTGGCGCCGGTCAGATCCTTCACCAGACGTGCCACCTCGGGATAATAGCGGCGCTCGAAATCATCCTTGTCGGTGAAATCGACATCTGTGGCGTGCTTCACCAGGGTGAAGCCCTGCGCATCGAACGAGATGTCCGCGAGCCGGGCGTTGTGCACGGTCACGTCATGGTCTTCCATCGAGAAGGAATAGGAGCCGTTCTTCTCGATCCAGCCCCCATCGGCCGCGCGCTCCGAATACCGAATGAAGCTCTCGACCGAGGTCGGGCACGAGGCGACGGCGGCAGCCTGATTGTTCACGATTCTCTCTCCTCATGACGGCCGGGTCATCGCAGTCGACGGGCTATCCGTCCGATCTGGCGATGCCGCTGCGGCCGCCTTTCGTTCATTTCGCGCCAGTGTGCGGATCGGCCGGCTTGAAAATAGTGCCTACATTGCAAGGCTGAGCCGAGCCGAGTGGCCTCAGGGCAGCGCGGATTCGATCATGTCGGCAGATTCGGTCACGGCAACGTGCTGGAGATCATGGGTGAAGGGCATTTCCTCCACGCGCCAGTCCGGCTGGGCGCGCAACCGTTCGGCCACGGGGGCGAACGTATCGTTCTTGTAGCCGGTGGCGATCACATAGGTCTTTTGCGGGATGCGGTCGCGGGCACCGGTCAGCTCCGCCTTTTGCGAGAAACAGTAGACGGACTGCGCCGTGCGCCGATCCTCGTAAGACGCGCGGGACGCAGGATCCATATGCGCATTGAAGCCCTGCAGCAGCAGCCGGGGCGGCGGCACGAGATAATCCCCCTCCTCGGGCGGGAGGTGCGGCTCGCCGGGCACCAGATCGTTCAGCGACTGGCCGTTCTCCGGCATGAAAGCGTCCATATAGAGGATCGACTGGATCACCCCCTCGGGGATCAGTTCGGTCGCCTGCGAGATCGGCATGCCGCCATAGGAGTGGCCGACCAGCAGCACATTCTCCAGTTCCTCATAGCGGATGACATTGGCGATATCCTGCGCATGCATCGCCAGATTGACGTCGGGGCTGCTGAGGTGGGCGCGCTCACCCAGCCCGGTCAGCGTGGGCGTGAACACATAATGGCCACGATCGCGCAGCAGATCGGCCACCTTGCGCCAGCGCCACCCGCCAACCCATGCGCCATGCACGATCACGATCGTTCCACGCTTGTCCGCCATCATTCTCTCCCTCGATATGTGTCAGCTTGGCCGGCGTCGCCTCACGCAAGAGGCATGCCGTTGATTTTCCCAGCGAGTGCCGCTGTGCCGGGCGCGAAAATAGTGGCGACAATAGGCAGATGCGGTGGGCGGTTCAGAGTGGCGCGCCATCGGCCCGCATCTCAAGGATGCGCCGGCGATAGGGCTTCACCCCTGCCCAATAGGTGATCGCCGCCAGCGGGAAAGAAATCGCCGCAGAGGTGGCGATGGCATATCGCAACAGCGCCTCGTCCCCCCACACATATTGGGTGAGGAAGGCGAAGTAGGTCGGCCCGAGCCCGCCGCCCACCGCCGTCATGGTGAACAGATAGAGCGCGGTGATCTGCCCCCGAATCTCGTTGGGCGTAACCACCTGCAAGGCCGAGTTGAGTGATGGCGCCGCCATCAGCATCAGGGCCGTGCCAATGCCGCCCATTCCGAGCGCCAGCCAGGGACTGGGCATGAGTGGCGCGGCGATCATGAAGGGCGCCGATGCAGTAAAGCCGATGGCCAGCACCCGCATGTTCGCATCGGCATGGCCGCGATTGCGGAAATGATCGTTGAGCCAGACCGCGCCGAACAGGGCCGGAACCGCCAGGGCGAGGCTGAGCAGCCCGGTGTAGAGGCCCGTGCTGGCCGGCGCCCATCCGTAGGTTCGCGCATAAAAGGCCGCGCTCCAGGCCGCCGTGCCGAACATGTGCATGGCCGTGAAGCAAAGGCCCAGGAACATCGGCCCGTAGAGCCGCCAATGGGCAAGCAGATAGCGCAAGGTCTCGCGCAGGCCGACCTTGCGCGGTTGCATCCCCACGACCGCAGCCGCGCTGAACCCGCGGCGCTTGGGCTCAATGATCGTGGCGACCAGCAGCAGGATCGGGATGCCCATGAGGCCGGTCACCACCCACACGACCTGCCACTCGCGCACGGCGCCGAGCAGGGGCAGGTGAATGGGGGGCATCCCGGAGAGCAGGTGGATCATCACCGCGCCAAGCAGCAGCGAGAGCGCCGTGCCACCCTGAAAGCCGACATTGTAGATCGCGATGGCGCGGGGGAGCTTTTCCGGCGGAAAATAGTCGGCCATCAGCGAATAGGAGAGCGGGCCGCTGATCGATTCACCGGCGCCGATGCCAAAGCGTGCCGCGAAGAACTGCCAGAAATTCTGGGCAAGGCCGCACGCCGCGCTGGCGAGGCTCCACAGGAAAACGGATACCGCGAGCAGATGCTTGCGATTATGCCGGTCCACCAGTCGAGCGGCGGGAATGCCGATCAGCACGTAGAAGAGACTGACCGAGAAGCCGAGCAGATAGCTCATCTCCATATCGGTCAATTGCAGGTCGCGCTTGATGGGCTCCACCAGCAGCGTCATGACGCCGTTATTGAGCTGGGCGCACATCTGCACGGCGGCCAGCACCCAAGCGACATGATAGGCCTGACGCGCGGCGGGCCAGGCTTCGTCCGAATAATGGGGGCGATAAACGGGGCTGGCGGCGCGATCCGGATCAGGCTGCGCGGCGGCGATGTCAGTCAAATTGTCTCTCCACGCAGCATGTCATCAATCGGTATAGGGGCCGGGCACGGTTCCCGGCTTCATCGCGCCGGTCCAATGCTCCGCAAGGCGCCCCTTCTCGATGCGGAACATGTTGAACTGGGTTGTCGTGTAGCTGGCCCCTGCCCGGCTCGGATGCGGATGCTCATGGCCGGTGACGACGATCACGAGATCGCCCTGCGCGACCATGGCGACCAGTGTGGCCTGCATGGCCTGCGCAAGCGGTACCGCAGTGCGACCCTTGGCTGCGGCGATGATCGCGGGCGCGCCGTGCGTGGCGCGTGGATCATGTTCGATGAAGTCGCCGGCCAGATATTTCTTAGCGGCGGCCGCGCCACCCGCATCGACCAGATGGCGCCAGGCATCGAACACGAGCCGCTTGTTGGCTGCCAGTGCGGGATCGTCCGATTGGAGCCGCGCTTGTTGGGCCGGCCCAGTCGCGCCCGTCACCGGCTGCGGACCACCCTCCTCCGGCGAAGGCAGATCTGGTCCGGGCGGGGCTTCGACCGAGTGCCAATGCTCGGCCAGACGATCCCCTTCCACCCGGAACAGGTTGAAGTGCGTGCTGGTATAGCGCCCGGCCCCCTCCGGCTCGCGCAGCTCTTCCTGCAAGGCCATCACCACCAGATCGCCCTCTGCAACCATGGTAACGAGCGGCGGGGAGACCAGCGCCGGGATGTCGCGCCGTGGGACGGCCGAGAAAATCTGCTTGAAGGCCGCGCGCCCGCTCGGCAGCACAGGGCTATGCTGGATATAGTCTTCTGTCAGCAAATCGTCGGCCAGCTCGACATGGCCGGCATTGACGATGCTGCGCCACATGTCGAACGCCAGGCGTTTGTTCCGGGCCAGGCGCGGGTCCTTGTCCTCCAGCAGAGACAGTGGCGCAGGGTGACCCATGACCGGCACGACGCTTCCCTCCCTCGCGGCAGCCACGGGCGGTGCGAGCGATGGTGACCCGTCGCCCGAGGAGGCCGTGCATGCCGCAAGCAGCATGCATGCCGCCACCCCGCCCAGCGAACCCCGCGTCAAAAGCGTTTGCCGACCTGGATCTGCATCACACGGCCCAGCGCACTGCCATAAGTCGGGTCGAAGCGGATCGCGCTGCCGGCAAGGCCCGCCTGATTGACGACCAGCGGCGGGTCCTTATCGAAGACGTTCTGCATGCTGAGGACGATGCTGAAATTGTCCGTCAGCCATGAGCCGCCCCGATCCCCGGTGTCGAAGCCGATGGTCAGGTCGAAGGTCGTATAGGAGCCAATCTTGGCATAGGACGGGTCGACGCCGACCGGCAGTTGTGCCTGATCGATCTCATAGGAATTGCGGAAGTTGATGAAGGTGCTGGCGAACAGATCGCCCATGCCGATATCGCGCCGCCAACCAAGCTGGCCGCGCGCCTGGAAGGTGAGCGGAAAGCCGAGCTGGTTCACTTCCTGCACGAGGTCAGCGCCGGGCAAAGGGGACACCTTCCAGCTCATCGTGTAGGAGGCAACCGCACCGAGGTTGAACCGGCCCATGCTGCTATCGAAGGCATAATCGATGTTGAAGTCGATGCCCCGGCCGACCGTCTTGCCTGCGTTGATCCGGCGCCCGCTCACCAGCGCGAACACATTGCCCGGAGCCGTCGGCGGACCGAACAGACCGCCCCGCTCCCCGCCGGTGTTGTAGCAGCTGATCATCGCATCGTAGAGCGCCTGCGTGGTCACATTCTTCCCGAAGGCTGCGGCGCAGGACGGGTTTGCCTGATTGATCGTCGGGAAATCGCCAAAGAAGGCAGTCGGGTTGTTCGCGGCCAGTGTCGGGAAATAGGCCGGGTTGTAGATGATCTGCGAGTTGTAGATCTGCTGGTTGATCGCCGGCACGCTGCCGACGTTGAAGGCCGGCGTGGTGATCTGGCCCTCATAGCTCAGCCACCAATATTTGGCGGACATGGTGAGGCCCGGCAGCGACGGTGGTGTCCAGTCGACGCCGATGGCATAGGTCTCGGAGGTCTCGGGTGCGAGATCGCGATTGGCGCCGCCGATCGACTGATAGATCGCGCCCATCGGCACGCCCTGACACGCCGCGCAGATCGCCGGCGAGAGCTGGTTGCCCGCCGTCACCAGCGGGATGACGCCTGTCTGCGAGAAGGGATCATTATCGGCAAGGCCCGGCGCCCGGAAGGACGTGCCCCAGCTGCCGAAGATCTTGAGGCCGCGCGTCGGCCAGAAGTTGAAGCCCAGACGCGGATTGGTCGTGGTGCCGGCGTCGCTATAATCATCGTAGCGAATCGAGCCATTGAGCTCGAGCTTGTAGATGAGGCCGCTTTCCGCATCCGGGCTCACGACCGGCACGAACAATTCGCCGAACACCGAAGAGACGCTGCGGGGATTGAAGTTGTTGCCGCCGAAATTATTCTCGTTGAGCAGCGAGCCTTCATAGCGTTCGACGCCCACGGCTAGCTTCACCTGCCCGGCCGGCAGGGAGAAGAGCGGGCCGTCGGCAGTCGCCGAATAGACCTGCATGTCATATTTGGTGCGGTTGATGAGCGAAGTGCCGCGCGCATTGATGGAATCTGCCGTCGCCTGATCGGTGCACGGGAAGGCGGTGGGGTCGCAGAAGAAGTTGAACGTCGCGAAGACCGGCGCCGGTGCGCCGCCCGTCTGTGTGGTGGTCGACGGCGCATCATGCGTGCCGGCGAAGGCCGACAGGGTTACCGACCAGTCATAGGGCAGCTTGATGTCGACACCGCCGCCATAGGTCCAGGTTTCGGTTTTGCCGAAGCGGCGTGGCGACCCGATGTCGTAGACGGTGCTGTAGGCCACAGAGAGCGCGCCCGTCGCGCAGGCGGCGAGAAGGTTGGCGGGACCGGTGACGACGCCGCCCGCATAATGGCTGGGGTTGCACGGGCTGAACGGATTGCTGTTGGGAATGCGCGGCAACTGGCCAAGATTGGTGACGCGGTTGCTGGTCGACGAGTTGGGACCGTTAATGGTGAAGTCGCGCCGTACATAGAGCGCGTCCGCGAACACACGGAGCCAATCGGTAACATTCTGCTCGAAGTTCATCGCAAAGCGGTCTGCCTCAACCTGCGGAATAACCTCGATGCCACTCCAGGTATTGAAATAGTTGGGCGTGGATTTGAGATCTGCGAGAGTCAGCTTCGACCCGTCCTGACCCGCCGGGATGCCGTAATAGATGCCGTTGATGACGACATTGCCCGGCGCCGAGTAAAGCGATGAGGGCGCCCCGCCATAAGGCGAGAGATCGTCATTATAGAGATCCGGGCGTGCCGAGGCCGCGAAGGCGGTCTGATAGGAGTGCTGGTAGGAGAGGATAATGCCGCCCTCACCCACGCTGCCCTCGCCCCAGCGCACCCCGCCGATGCCGGTCACATACCAGCCATCCTGACCGTCATTCTTGCGATAGCCGCCGTGGACTTCAAGCGTGTCCTCCGGCCGTCGCAGGATATAGTTGACCGTCCCCGCGATCGCGTCCGCGCCGTAGAGGGCCGAGCCGCCGTCCTGCACCACGTCGATCCGCTGGATCATCTGCGCGGGGTAATTATCCCCGTCGAACGAGTTCATGTTGCCGCCTTCATACGGCACGCGGTGCCCGTTCACGAGGCTGAGCGTTGCGCCCACGCCCAGACCGCGCACGTTGGGCGATTTGTTGAAGTTGAAGGAGTTGATCGTGTTCGCCTGCTGCGCCTGTCCACCGGCATAATTGTCGCCGCCGCCCAGCCGCAGGATGGAGGGCACCGTGCCGAGAATGTCGGCGGTGCTGGAGAGGCCTGTGGCCCTAATCTCCTCCCTGCCCAACTGAACGAGCGCCGTGCCGACCGGTGCTTCGCCGCCGATGCGGGTGCCGGTGACGATGATTGCGCGTTCATTATCGCCATTGCTGTCCTGCGCTCCGACATCGGCGCTTGCCGAGCCGGCTTGCGCGCTGGCCGGCTGGGCCAGCCCCAGCATCGAGGCGCTGCTGAGCAGCAGAAGCGCGCATTGCGCGCGCGACGTGAATGAAAGACGATGGCCTGCAGTCATGTTCACCCTCCCGGCCTTGCGGCTGTTTCGGGATGCACGATCCGGTACTGCGCCGCATTGCTCGCGTGTCGCAGACGAGGTCCGGTCGATGACATCCTCTCTTGTCCACCTGCCTTTGGGCTAAGCACGCGGGACGAAAATAGTGCTGTGAATTGGTTGCGGTCCCAAAGCATCATGAAAGCAGCCTGGCGACTGGCATGAAGTGGCCGCTGCAAAAGAACACACTATTTTGAGGGCCAGCGCTGATGTCAGATCGAGGAAGAATGGCTTCGCGCGCAGGCAGCACCTGCACGCGCCGGGCTGAGAAAAGAGTGGGATGAGGAATGAGCGGAGCGATGAAGATCAACCAACTGCACCCCCGGTTCGTGGGCGAGATCACCGATCTGGACACCTCCGGCCCCCTCTCGCCCGAGACCGTCGAGTTCTTCGAGGCGGCGATGGCGCAATATGCCGTCTGCGTGATCCGCAATGCCAGCCTGTCGGACGAGGATCATATCGCCTTCGCCCGGTCTTTCGGCCCGCTGGAACTCGCGCCGCCGGGGCGCAACCGGATCGCGCCGGGGCTTTACGACATCAGCAATCTCACTGCCGACGGCGAGATCATCCAGCCCAAGCCGGATGGCGCCCAGCCGGCCGATTTCGAGCTGTTCCACACCGACAGCCCGTTCAATTCCTGGCCCACGAAATGGTCGATGTTGCTGGCCTATGTGACGCCGCCGGAGGGTGCCGATACGGAGTTCATCGACACCCGTGCCGTCTATGACGATCTGCCGGAGGACATGAAGGCAAAGGTCGCCGACCTCAAGGTCGACCACGACCTCTTCCGCGCGCTGCAGCTGAACGGCGTCAAGTTCGAGGACGAGGAGATGCGCAAAAATTATCCGCGCATGGCTCATCCGCTGGTTCGCACCTCGGCCAGCGGGCGTAAGGCGCTGTACATGGGCTGGCACGGCGTGGGCATCGAAGGGTGGCCGGAAGGCGAGGCCCGCACCTTCCTGGACGAGCTCTACCGCTTCGCCACGCAGGAGCGCTATGTCTACGCGCATAAGTGGCGGCCGGGCGACATGGTCGTGTGGGACAATCGCTGCACGATGCACAGCGCGACGTCATTCGAGCGCTATCGCTACAAGCGTGACATGCGCCGCGCTACGATCAACGAATATGGTCCGGAGGTCTCGGCGATCGAGGCCAACAGGCGCGCGCCGGATTGATCGCCCGCCCGCACGGCCGCTCAGCCCTGCGGGGGTTGGAACCCGGCGTAAGCCTTGGCGACCCGCTCCCGGATCGCGCAGCCTTGGGCATGGTCGTTGATCAGCCCCATAGCCTGCATGAAGGCATGGACCGTGGTCGGGCCAACGAACTTCCAGCCGCGCTTCTTGAGGTCCTTCGACATGGCGATGGACGCAGGCGACGTTGAGGCGAGATGCGGAACCTCGTCTCGGGGTTCGAAGCTCCAGACATAGGCTGCGAAGGAGCCGCTTTCGCGCACGAGATCCTGCACGCGCTGCGCGTTGTTGATGACCGCCTCGATCTTGCCGCGGTGACGCACGATGCCGGCATCCTGCAGCAGGCGCTCGACGTCGCTTTCATCGAACGCCGCGACGCGATGAAAATCGAAGCCGTGAAACGCGGCCCGAAAATTCTCGCGCTTGGTCAGGATCGTGCGCCAGCTTAGCCCCGACTGGAAGCCTTCAAGGCTCAGCTTCTCGAACAGCCGCCGATCGTCGGACACGGGATAGCCCCATTCATCGTCATGATAGGCGATGTAATCCTCCGACGCTGCGCACCAGCCGCAACGGGCCACGCCATCGGATGCCGCAAAAAGCCCCGCCATGTTCCTTCCCCATCATCCGAGCGGACAGCGCGGCGCCAAGGCACCGGCAAGCTGTGATCTAGCCTGCCGCCGTCCCTGACGCCAGCGCCGGCTCGAGGCTTCTCCCTTATCTGTCGGCAGCGATGTTGGTGCGCCAATGTTCGTAGAGAGCCGGGATATCGCCGCTGGTCAGGATGGGCATGGCGCGTTGCAAGTCGTCATCGCTCCAGTCCCACCAGCACAGCTCAAGCAGGCGGGCGACGTCCGCTGCGGCGAAGCGTTGCCGGATCAGCTTGGCGGGGTTGCCGCCGACGATGGCATAGGGGGCGACATCCTTGGTCACCAGGCTGCGCGTGCCGATGATCGCGCCATGCCCGATGGTGATGCCGGGCAGGATCACCGCTTCCGACCCGATCCACACGTCATGACCGATGACCGTATCGCCTGCCGGCCGATAGCCATTGTCCGCACCGGCAAATGCCGGCACGTCCGGCATCCAGAAGAAGGGGAAGGTGCTGATCCAGTCGCTGCGATGGCCCTGATTGCCCGCCATGATGAAGGACGCGCCTGATCCGATAGAGCAGAACGAGCCGATGATGAGCTTGTCCGCGCCGTCATCGGGCAACAGGTAGCGGGCGCAATCGCGGAAACCATGGCCATGATAATAGCCGGAATAATAGCTGTAGCGTCCCGCGCGGATGTTCGGGTGCGCAACAAGACGATCGAGCGTGATGCCCTTGAAGGGGCTTTCAAATATATTGTGCATGGTTGGTCTGGCCTGAAGATTTGATCGCCAGTTTCGAGGGCCTGAGACGGCCGCTGGCGCAAGACAACGTGCGCGGGCAATCACTGGATCGCCCGCCTTCAGCTTTTCACGTCAATGGCGCGGAAGCACGATGCAGATGGTACACGGTGCGATCTTCATCCCGCGATGATGGCGCAAATGCTTCAGAATGCCAAGTGGGCGATCTATCCGCCCTCCCGCAACAGACTATTGCTGCTCGGGATAATCCTCTGGCTTGACCGAGCCGACCATGGGGCGGTCTTCTACCTTTTCCTGAGACTGACCACCGCCGGTGCGATTGTCATTCTCGACAGCGTCCGGCCGGGCGTCGCCCATGGGGCCATGGGGCATCTCGGTTGGATTGCCCTTCTCGCCCTTGTCCTTGGGAGAATTGGCCTCCGCTTCGCGATCCTTATCCATGGGCCTTCTCCTTCCCAGCGGTCTTTGGCTCCTTGCCAAAAGCCTCACGCAGCTCATCCTTGGCTTTCTCGAGGATCTGACGTTGGTCCTTGCCGAGATTGCCGCCGGCGCGGTTGATGTAAAAGGTGAGCATGCTCATCGCGGACTGAAGCGCGGTGCCCTTGCGTCGCTTGCTATGCTCCGCCGAGCGCTTGAGCGAGGCTGCGATCTTCGCCGGATCGTCCCGTTTGAAGACGCCCTCATCCAGATCGAGCGCGTCCGAATGTTCGGTCACATCCTGAGACCATTTCTTGTCGGCCATGGCTCAGTCCTTCCCGCTGCCGGGCTCGGCCAGCTTGCGGTGTTGCTCGGCGAGAATGGCCTGCGGGACGACGCCCGCGGCGGCGACCTGCAGCTTGTTGGAGAGGCCTGAGACGATATGCCCCTTGCCATCCAGCAGCGCCTTCCAGCCATCGCGCGCGACTTTGGCGGGATCGGCCTTGTCCTGCTGGCCGACCTGCGTATCCAGCAGACCGGCACGCTCGAAGAACTCGGTGTCCGTGGGGCCGGGCATCAATGTGGTGAGGGTAACGCCCTCGGCCTCCTTAATCTCGTTGCGCAGCGCTTCGGTGAAATTGTCTATGAACGCCTTGGTCGCGTTGTACACGGCATTGAAGGTGCCCGGGATGTAGCCGGCGATGGAGCCGGTGACGAGAATCTTGCCGTCATTGCGCGCGACCATGTCGGCCAGCACCTTCTGCAGAAGATAGACGGTGCCGGTGACATTGGTGTCGACAGACCGTCGCCACATGGCGACATCCTGCTCCAGAAAGGGTCCGCCCGTGCCGACCCCGGCATTGGCGCAAAGCACGTCGATCCTCCGGCCTTCCGCTGCGGCCAGAAGCCGGTCCACCCCTTCCAGCGTTGAGAGATCGGCCTCCAGCGATCGCACGTCGCCGCCATGGCGCCTGAAGTCCTGCGCGGCCGCGTCGATCAGCGGCTCGTCAGCGACGACGAGCAGGTCATAGCCATCCTGCGCGATGAGATGGGCGAGTTCGAAACCGATGCCGGTAGACGCGCCCGTGACGATTGCGAATTTCTCGCCCATCCCATGCCTCCTTATGCGCCCGGCATCTTTGCCAGCATGTCGATATGCTTCTGGACGACCGGAGCGATCTCGCCCGCAGCAGCCTTGAGCGCCGGCGTGTCGCCGTTGGCGGCGTAACCCTGATGGAGCGCAAGCGCCGCTGCATGGGCTTCGCGTTGGGCCGTCAGATAAGCCGTGGTGGCGGCAGTGCCCTCTGCAGCCTTGATGGCATCCAGCTTGGCTTGCTGGTTGGCGTCGAGCGCCGGCGGCGTGACGGTCAGGCCAGCCTTCTCAGCCGCTGCCTTGAGCTTGGCGGTGGATTGCCCGTGCGCATCGACCATCATGTTTGCGAAATCGGCAACCGGTTTGTCCGGATTCTTCGCGAGGATGGCGCGGGACGATTCGATTTCGAACAGGTCGCCGGCGCCTGCCTTGGCCAGATAGCCCGTCGCGTCGGTGGGCGTGGCGGACATCTCGCCCGGCGGCGGCGTGCCCACGGACATGTTCGTGGCATTGCCCGTCATGGCCATGTCGTTGTTGGTCATGGCTGTATCATTCGCCGGTGCGCCGCCCTGGCTGCACCCAGCCAATACACAGGCCGCCAACGGTATCGCAAAATAGAGTTTCATCATCCGTCTCCTTGCATGAGTCATGCGGCGACCCGGTCGAGCCCCGGTTTCAGCACCACCTTGGTCACTTCGTTCTGGTGATCGTGGAACATCTTGTAGCCCTGCGGGGCTTCGCTCAGCGGCATGCGGTGGCTGATGAGGAAGGTGGTATCGATCTTCCCCTCCATGATCGCATTCAACAGGCCCGGCAGATAATGCTGCACATGGGTCTGACCGGTTTTGAGCGTCAGCCCCTTCTCCATGAAGGCGCCGAGCGGAAACTTGTCGACGAAGCCGCCATAGACCGCCGGCATCGACACGCGGCCACCCTTGCGGCAGGCAATGATCGCCTGGCGGATCGAATGGGTGCGGTCGGTGCCTGTAAAGGTGGAGACCTTGATCTGGTCCCAGACATTGTCGGCGAAAAGACCGTGCGCCTCCAGGCCGACCGCGTCGATACAGGCGTCGGGGCCAATGCCGCCGGTCATCTCCATCAGCACCTCGTAGGTCTTGCTCTCCTCGAAGTTGATGGTTTCTGCGCCAAACTTTGCCGCCAGCTCAAGGCGGCGGGGGAAATGATCGATGGCGATCACCCGCTCCGCGCCCATCAGGAAGGCTGCCTGCACGCAGAATAGTCCGACCGGCCCGCATCCCCAGACAGCGACCGTATCGCCGGGCTCGATCTGCGCGAACTCGGCGGCCTGCCAGCCTGTCGGCAGAATGTCGGACAGGAACAGCACCTTGTCGTCGTCGATCCCGTCGGGAATGACGATCGGGCCAACGTCGCTGAACGGCACGCGAACATATTCCGCCTGCCCGCCGGCATAGCCGCCCGTCATGTGGCTATAGCCGAACAGCGCGCTCATTGGCTGACCGTAGAGCGTCTGGGCGATTTCCTGATTGTCGGCCGGGTTGGAATTGTCGCAAGCGGAATATTGGTGCTTGCCGCAATGGTAGCAACTCCCGCAGGCGATGGTGAACGGCACCACCACCCGCTGCCCTTTTTGGAGCGTCGAGCCGGGGCCGGTCTCGACCACCTCACCCATGAACTCATGGCCAAGAATGTCGCCGGACTTCATCGTGGGAATGTAGCCATCGTAAAGGTGCAGGTCCGAGCCGCAGATCGCGGTGGATGTGACCTTGATGATCGCATCGCGCGGATTGATGATTTCGGGATCGTCCACGGTGTCCACGCGGACATCATGCTTGCCGTGCCAGGTGAGCGCGCGCATCAGGCCGTCTCCTCTTCCAGTTGCTTGTGCGTCCACGCCGACGTGGCGATCTCGCCGGTTTCCATGAGTTGCTTGAAGCGCCGCAGGTCGCGCCGGGCCTGAATGGCCGGCTCGCGCTGAAACATCTTGGCGATGACCTTGCCGATGAACCCTGCGGGCGGATCGTAGAGGATCGTCGCCGTGACCACGGTGCCGCGCGCGCCTGCATCGCGAAAATCGATGCGACCGCTGTTCGGCACGTCGGCACCCTCGGTCGAGGCCCATGCGATGAACGCGTCGGGCTGCTCTTCGGTGATCACTGCATCCCACTCGACGGTCCGGCCGCCGGGCGCCTTCACCACCCAATGGCTGGTCACATCATCGATCATGTCGACCCGCACGACATTGTCCATGAAGGTCGGCAGCCGGGTGAAGTCGCGCCAATAAGCGTATAGCTCCGCACGGGGGCGATTGATCGTCACGGAGCGGCCGACCAGACTGTCGCCTTTGGGTTCGACCAGGGTCGCCGCGGCCTCATCGACCGCGTGGCGATCTTTGGAGGTCGTCAGCGGTGCGTCGTCGCGCGCATCGGGCATTCTACTTCTCCTATCGCGGGTTGGCTCAGTGAGCGTATGATCAGTCAACGCGTCTCAGCTGGGACCGTTGCCCACATATCGGACGAACTCCTCAGAATAGCGGCGGGTGATCATCGCCTGCTCGCTGGACGAGACGTCCTCCATCAGCTTGGGGAACCAGGTTCCCTCCTCGGAATAGATGTGATGGGCGACTGCGCCGCGGATATGCTCGAGCTTGTCGAGATAATCCTGGCTCATCGGGTCCAGCCGTTCCAGCAGACCCATCTCCATCTTGGCGGCGGATTGTTCCTGATAGGCAAGCTCGGCATGGCCGACCTGCTTGTCCGCGGCCAGCGCGGGATAGATCGCCGCTTCCTCCGCGATGGAATGGCCCGTGAGGAGCAGCGCCAACCGCTCCTGCGCATCGCGACGCGTCTCGGCCGTGGTGGCGGCCTTCACGGCTGCGAACAGAGCCTCGATCTGCCGATGATGATCGAGAATATGCGCAAGCCAGCTGCCGCGCGTCGCAAGCTCCTCGGCCTTGGCCCGGGCCTCGGCCCGCGCCTCCTCGCTTTCGGGCGGGGTGACAGCGGCGATGACCTTATCGATAATGGACATGATTAATCTCCGTTTCGAAGGAACTCAGGCAACGGCATCGAGATCGACGAGCGGCTCGCGTGCCCAGAACCGCAGCGGCGCCAGCGCCGCGACGAATGCCGTCGCATCGGATTTGCTCTTGAGGGCGAAGCAGCCTTCATCGAGGTCGGGCATCAGACCGGCCTTGGTCAGCAGCGGCTCTGCTTCCTTGCTCAGGCCCATGAACTTGCAGTGGGCAAAAGCGTCCGTCACGAAGTCCTTCGCCGTGGCATCGAGCGCGAGCAACTGCCCGCCCTCGGCCGAGGCGACGACCGCGACGGCATCGAACAGGACCGAAGGCCCGCCATCCACCTTGTAGTGGGCGCCAAGGATCTTACCGTCCGACAAGGTGACCCCGCCGATCTTGGGGGCAATGAACTCGATCATCGCACCGGCTTCATCGACCGCATTGATGATCGCCTGGACGAGCGTCGCGTCGGCGCCGTCCGTCACCAGCAGGCCCAGCTTTCGGCCGGCAAAGCTCTGCGGCCCGCGCTTGATGATGCTCAACGCGTCGGATGGGGCCAGGTCGGTCCGCGGCTGGACCGCTGCGGTCGCCGCCTGCGGCATGGCAAGCCCCAGCCCGTCTGCGACGGTTGCCGCGAGGTCCGCATCGATGTTCAGCAGATGCGAAACCATCCGTGAGCGGATGTCCGGGCGCTCAACGCGCGAGAGCTCAAACACCAGCGCATCGCCGATATGCTTTTGCTCGATCAAAGTCTGGCTCGCATAGAACTGCGTGGCCTGGCTATAATGATCGGCAAAACTTTCCGGGCGGATGCGCAGCTTGTCGCCGTCGGCCGCCTCCGCATAGCTCTTGAACCCGCGCTGCGGATCCTCACGCGGACCGCCGATTTCCGCGCCCCAGCTATTGGGCTCATAATTGGCGCGACCAACGGGATTGCGCATCGCCATATGCCCATCCTGCTGGAAATGCGCGAACGGGCAGCGCGGGGCGTTGATCGGCAAATGCGTGAAATTGGGCGAGCCGAGGCGCTTGAGCTGCGTATCCAGATAGGAGAAATTGCGCCCCTGCAGCAGCGGATCGTTGCTGAAGTCGATGCCCGGCACGACATTCTGGGTGCAGAAGGCGACCTGCTCGGTCTCGGCGAAGAAGTTATCGACCAGGCGATCGAGCACCAGACGACCCACGACACGGATCGGCACCAGTTCCTCGGGAATGATCTTGGTGGCATCGAGCACATCGAAATCGAAGCTGTCGGCGAATTCCTGATCGAAAAGCTGGAGGCCCAGTTCCCATTCAGGAAAATCGCCGGCTTCAATGGCGGCCCAGAGGTCCCGCCGGTGGAAGTCGGGGTCGGCGCCGTTGATCTTGACCGCCTCGTTCCAGGCCACCGACTGAAGGCCCAGCTTGGGCTTCCAGTGGAACTTGACGAATGTCGACTTTCCTTCTGCATCGACCAGCCGGAAGGTATGGACGCCAAACCCTTCCATGAAGCGGAAGGAGCGCGGGATCGTCCGGTCGGACATGATCCACATGACCATGTGCATCGATTCCGGCGTCAGGCTGATGAAGTCCCAGAAATTGTCATGCGCCGTCTGGGCCTGCGGAAAGGCGCGATCCGGCTCGGGCTTGGCGGCATGGATCAGGTCGGGAAACTTCATCGCGTCCTGGATGAAGAAGACCGGGATATTATTGCCAACGAGGTCCCAATTGCCCTCCTTGGTGTAGAGCTTCACCGCAAAGCCGCGCACGTCGCGCGCGAGATCGAATGAGCCCTTGGACCCCGCCACGGTCGAGAAGCGCACAAAGGCCTCGGTCCGCTCGCCTACCCGCTGGAAGAGATCGGCACGGGTAATGTCGGACAGGCTGTCGGTGAGCTCGAAAAAGCCATGGGCGCCATAACCGCGCGCATGAACCACGCGCTCGGGGATACGCTCATGATCAAAGTGGAACATCTTCTCGCGAAAATGGAAGTCTTCCAGCAGCGCGGGGCCGCGCGCGCCCTGCTTGAGGCTGTTCTGGTCATCGGAAACGGGAACGCCCTGCGCGGTCGTCAGCGTCGCGACATCACCGCCAGCGGTCTGCCGCGTCTCGCCACCCTCGCCCATCGGTCCTTCAAAAACAGGCATGTCCTCAAAGGCGGCATCTGCAGAAGAGCTGTTTGCCGATGACCGCTGCTGATCGGATTTCATCGGCGCACGGCCTTTCGCCGCACGCGTTGCCTGTTTCGCCATCGCGGTTCCTTGTCATTGCTGGGATGTGAACGAGTTCGTCTCGTGCTTCACCAACACGCCGTCCGGATGACAGTTGCCTGTTAAGGCTAAGAATTAACATTGATCATAGTGAAAGCCGATCGGGGCTGGATCGCCAGCGCGGCTTATCCGTTAGCCACTCGATGTTGATGGATCGCCTCCTTGCAAACCGCCGCGGCGTTGCCCTGACGCCGGAAGAACGAGCCGCGCTCGAAGACACGATTCTCGAGGTTCGCACCTTTGAGCCCCGCACGACGATTGTCGAAGCGGGTCAGATTGTGGATGTCAGCAGCTTCCTGGTCGAAGGGATCATGTCGCGCTACATCGATGATCGCAAAGGCTTGCGGCAACTCGTCGCCATCCATGTGCCGGGCGAATTCGTCGATCTCCATGCCTATCCCATGCGAGAGCTGGACCATGCCATCGGCACGCTCACGACCGCGAGCATCGCCATCGTGCCGCACAAAGCCTTGAGGGAAGTACTCGACCCCCGGCCCGATCTGGCGCGCAAGTTGTGGTTCTCGACGCTCATCGATGCTGCCCTTCATCGTGCCTGGTTGTTCCGGGTGGGCCGGCTCGACGCGGTCGGGCGTGTCGCCCATTTCCTGTGCGAGATGAATGCCCGCCTGTATGCGGTGGGATTATCGGACGGACATCGCTTCGTGCTGACCCTGACGCAGGGCGACATTGCCGAGATTTGCGGCCTGACCACCGTTCACACCAATCGGGTGCTCCGCCAATTAAGAGAAGCCGGACTGTGCGAGAGGCACGCTTCGCTGGTCCAGATCAACGATTATGCCGGTCTGGCCCGCCGGGGCAATTTTTCATCAGATTATCTGTATCTCGCCCCCTGCGCAGATATCCAGCAAGGAGGACCAGCATGACTGTCCACTCCCCAATCGAGCCTTATGCCGAACCCGGCGTCGCCACGGCCGAGGAGGATCATGTCATCCTCGAGGGTCCGGGCGGGATCGCCGTCACCATGACGGCGGATGCAGCCCTCGCCACGGGCGAGAGCCTGATCGAAGCCGGCGAGGAAGCGCAAAGGCATCAGAAGACCAAATAACTGCGCGATCTCAGATGCCACGCAAGTTTGGACTGGGCGGTCACGGGACGCGGAGACCGCCGGTTAACTTCTCGCGGAGATCCCGGCGCAGGGAACGATGTCGACCGGATGGAAGTTTCTCTCCAGCGATGAGGACGACAGGTCGAAAGATGATGTTTCCGCAGGAGAAACCCTCAGAATCTTTAGATGCCGAGACCCTATCCCCGGCACTACCCGATGACATCATTGCGGCAGCCATGGCTGTGCTCGAAACCGCCAGTCAGGCGGAGATCGGGATCGCCACCGCAGAAAGTTGCACCGGCGGCCTGCTCGCATCGCTGCTGACCGATATCGAGGGCACCAGCAGCGCCTTTGACCGGGGCTTCGTGGTCTACAGCGAGGATGCCAAATGCGATCTGCTCGGGCTCAGCCATAAGCTTGTCGAGGATTGCGGCGCGGTGAGCGAACCCGTCGCGCGCGCGATGGCTGAAGGGGCCTTGCGCCGTTCCAAGGCGCGACTGGCGATTGCGATCACCGGCTTTGCCGGACCCGGCGCCTCCGACGATGAGCCGGGGCTGGTCCATTTCGCGTGCGCCGCGCATGGGGCGGAGACGCGCCACAGCGTCCATCACTTCGGCGACATCGGGCGCGGCGCGACCAGGATCGAATGCCTGCGCGTTGCCCTTGCCGTGTTGAGCGAGATGCTCGCCGAGGTGGTCGCCGATCCGCAGCGGGCCGCGTGAGGCCGCCCATGGCGACACCGGCACCCGATGGCATCACGCAGGAGCATGAGAGCAACAGCCGGCGGGCCAATCCCTGGCCACTGGTCCTGCTCACGATGATCTTGGGCGCCGGCCTGACCGGCCTGTTTGCAGGGCAGGCCCCTGTCGTGCGCAAAACCTCGAACGACCGCATCACCCTCGTCGTGCAAACGCCGGAAACGCTGCGCAACGGCATGGTTTTTGAGACCATCGTCGAGGTGACGCCGCGCAAACCGGTCGGTGAGCTGGTGATTGCCGTGTCGGATGACCTCTGGCGGGAGATGACGATCAACACGATGATCCCGGCCGCAAGCGAGGAACGCTATAAAGACGGTTCTCGCCAGTTCTCGTTCGGCGAGGCGAAGCCCGGCGAGACCTTCCGCTTCAAGATCGACGGGCAGATCAACCCGCCGCTGTTCGCCGGCACGCGCGGCAAGATCGCCGCCCTAGACGGGGAGCGCGAACTCGCTGCCCTGCCCGTCCACATCAAGGTCTTGCCCTGATGGATATCATCCTGCGCGCCAGCGTGATGTTCTTCATCATGTACATGCTGCTCCGGCTGCTGGGCAAACGCGAGCTCAGTCAAGTCACGCCGTTCGAACTAGTGCTGCTGGTGGTGATGGGCGATCTCGTCCAGCAGGGCATCACTCATAATGATCTCAGCATGACCGGCGCCGCCCTCGCCATCGGCACCATCGCCTTCTGGGCGCTGGCGCTGAGCTGGATCACCTATCTTTCCCCGCGCGCCGAGCGGCTGCTGGAAGGCGTGCCGCGCGTGCTGATCAAGGATGGGGAACTGATTACCCCCAATATGCGCCGTGATCGCGTGACCCGGGCCGAGGTTGAAATCGAGATGCGGCTGGCGGGTATCGCCAACATATCCGAGGTCGCCTGGGCCATCCTCGAACCCAATGGCAAAATGAGCTTCATCGCGAAGAAGGATAACGGGCCGGCCAAGCAGGAAGATGATGACAAGGCCGTCTGACCGGCTCCACTGAACGCGCGGCCAATCTTTCCAGCTGAGCGAACGCGGCAGGGTTGCCCACAGGCCGGTGTCATTGTATCAGCAGGTCCGCCGACCAAACGAACTAATGTATTGGTTCAATCATGCGCATTCGCGACAACGCCGGTCTCACGCGATGAGGCCACGCACCGAGACCCTGACTCGTTCCACAGCGCTGCTGCTGCAGCCCGGCGACTTGGCGCTCCCTACCCGGCCCGAATGGCGCTCGTTCGCGCAGAGCTGGGATGACCTGCCCCGCGACATGTGGATGGCCGATGGCGGAACCTATCGCCGCCGCCGCTACGCTGCCTTTGAGATCGATGGCGACGCCTGCGCGCGCCTGCCGCACCGCGCGCATTATCAGGATCGCGATCACAATCCCTTGAATGGCGGCGTCGAACGCTGGTTTGCACCAGTGGCGGACGAACAGGCCGAGAGCGCGCTATTGCGCGATCTGATGCGGAATACTGCGGCGCACATTTCGCAGGCCAGCGGTTGCGAACAGCACGCATGGATGGTCGAGGCCCATCAGTTTCGCATTGAGGCCCTGCCCGACCTCCCCGGCCTTCCGACCCCTGAGGGGATGCATCAGGATGGGCGCGATTGGGTGTTGATCCTGCTGGTCGGCGGCAGCAATTATTCCGGCGGTGAGACCCGCGTCGAAACTGTTTCGGGCGCGTGCCTGCTCGAACACCGGCTCGCGCACGCCGGCGAAGCGCTGCTCCTCGATGACGGACAGGTGCGCCACGGAACCACGCCGATTCAGTCGGAAGCCGGGGATCTGCCGGCCTGGCGGGATACGCTGGTCCTGACCTTCGCGAACGCCGCGGGGCGCTGAGCGGCCAGCTTGGATCGCTTCTTCATCGTCACCGGCGGCTCCGGATCGGGCAAGACCACACTGCTCGATGCGCTGGCCCGGCATGGCATCGCGACCATGGCCGAGGCCGGGCGCGCGATCATCCAGCAACAGATGGCCGCAGGCGGCAGCGCCCTGCCCTGGGCCGACCGGGAGGCGTTTGCGGAGAAGATGCTGGCCTTCGACGTGACGTCCTATGAGACCGCAAAGGGACAATTCGGCCCGATCCTCTTCGACCGGGGCATCCCGGATGTCATCGGTTATCGTACTCTGTGCGGTCTTTCCATTCCGCACGATCTGGAGCGGACCGCCAGCGCGCACCGCTACAATAACGACGTCTTCATCGCCCCGCCCTGGGCGGACATTTATGCGCAGGATGCCGAGCGCAAACAGGACTGGTCGGAAGCCTTGGCAACCCATGAGGTCATGGCCCGGGTTTATTCCGACCTTGGATATAATCTCGTGCCGCTACCGCTTACGACTCCAGACGAGCGGGCGGATTTCGTGCTGCGCAGGATCAGCGCCAACGCCTCAGCCTGACCAACGACCGCGCGTTACACCAGCCCTCGCGCGGTACTGTCGCCCGCCGGCGTCAGCATCTCCACCACCTCATGAAGCGCGTGCTCGAGACGATCCCGTGACGGGATTGCGCCGAGGCACAGCCGCACGCCCGAGGGCGCACAGGGATCGACGGCCGGCGCATCGGGCGGGGTGAGCGCAATGCCGGCACGCAGGGCGCGGGCGCTCAGGCGCTCGGCATCGAGCATCGGCATCGGCATCCACACATGCAGGCTGCGCGACGCGCCGGGCACGGCCATGGCCTTGCCGAGAATGTCGCGGGCAAGCTGTGTCCGCATCTCCGTCTCGGCGACGAGCTCGTCGGCGATGCGATCGGCCGTGCCATCCTGCTCCCACTGGCTGAACACCAGACCGCCCAAGGACGGCGGCGTATAACCAAAGGCGCGGACACCGAGCAGCAGTCGGTCGCGAATCCCGGCATCCTCCGGCGGCAGTAAAAAGCCGAGGCGAAGGCCCGGCGCCACGGCCTTGGACACGGCCGCGACCATGAGCGTACGCTCGGGCGCCAGATCGGCGAAACTCTCCGGGGCGTCGCGATCCGCGAACACGCGATAGGCATCGTCCTCGACGATCATCAGATCCTGCGCGCGCGCCACCTCGATGATCTCTGCGCGTCGCGCGGCATCGAGCGTGATGGTGGTAGGGTTCTGCAGGGTCGGGATCAACACCACCACGCGCGCACCGGTTTCGCGGGCGGCCCGAGCCAGTGCCTCGGGTTCGAGCCCGCGTTGATCCATGGCGACACCGCCCAGGCGATAGCCGGCATGATCGGCCAGCGTCCGGATGCCGGGATAAGTGGCCGCCTCGCACAAGATCGTATCGCCGGGCCGCGCCAGCGCCGAGAAGGCCAGCGCAAGGCCGTGTTGGCCGCCATTGCACTGGATCACGCGATCCCGCGTGGCGCGCTGAACGCCATGGCGACGGTGGAGCCAGGAGGCTCCGGCCTCCCGGATGGATTCAAGCCCCTCGGGCGGGGCATAATTGACGGCTGTCGCCAGATCCGCGCGCTGTCGCACACGGCTCAACCCTTCACCGATCCAGCGCTCGGCAGGCGCGAGCGGCGGAATGTTGCGCGCCATGTCCAATGGCCCGCCCGCCTCGGCCGGCGACTGCGGCCGCGCCCGGTCCGCGACGAAGGAACCGCGCCCGACATGGCTGGAGATAAAGCCCCGCCGTTCCGCCTCGACATAAGCGCGGCTGACCGTCCCGACACTCAGCGCCAGACGATGAGCAAGGTCGCGCTGCGGCGGAAGGCGATCCCCCGGGACGAGCCGCCCCTCGCGCACATCGCGTTCCAGCGCTGCGACAAGACGCTCGTACATCGGCGCATCCTCGCCCGACACCTCCGGCCGCCAGTCCTTCATTCATCATCCTCGCTCGATTGAACCGGTTCAATATCACATTTGACACATGGATCAATCGCGATCATTTCCGCAAACGGGAGATCATCATGGATACCAGCCTGCTCGCGCCTTTGGCGCTCTACAGTTTCGTCTGCACGGCCACGCCTGGCCCCAATAACATCATGCTCGCCTCATCCGGGCTGGTGTTCGGATTCCGGCGGACGCTGCCCCATATTTTCGGCATCAACTTCGGTTGTGCGGCGATGCTGGCCTTGAGCGGGTTGGGCCTTGGCGCGATCTTCGAAGCCTGGCCGATCCTGCGCTGGGTGCTGCGCATCGTGGGCGCAGCCTATCTGGCCTGGCTTGCGGTGAAACTCTGGCAGTCCGAAGGCATGGCCCGGCGTGAAGGCGCGCATCCGATGACCTTCTGGCAGGCGGCGGCCTTCCAGTTCATCAATCCCAAGGCATGGGCGATCACGGTGCCTGCCATCGCTACCTTTACCGTGCCGGATCGGCCGCTGGGTCTGCAGCTTGCCGTGATCGTCGCGGCTTTCTCGCTCGTCGGCCTGCCCTCCATCGCGGGCTGGGCGGCGATGGGCGCCGGCGCGCGCGAATTGCTCGAGAGTCGCAAAGCCATGACCCTGTTCGTGCGGACCATGGCCATCATGACGGCGCTCACCGCCCTGCTGTTTCTGATCTAGGGAGATAGGCGCATGACCCGCGACGAGATGATGCGCTTTGCGACCCAGTGGATCGCCAACTGGAACGCGCGTGATCTGGAGGCGGTGCTTTCGCACTTCGCCGAGGACGGGCGCTTCATCAGTCCCTTGGCCAAGGAGATTGCCGGCTCGCCCATTATCGAGGGCAAGGCCGCGTTGCGCGCTTATTGGTCCGATGCGCTTGCGGTCACCACGGACATGCACTTCACCCTCCTCGCGGCGGTGTGCGACGTCGAGGCACAGGTGCTGGACGTCCATTATCTCGCGCAACGCAATGGCCGATCCCGGCGCGCGCTGGAGACGATGCGGTTCGTGGATGGCAAGCAGGTGGAAGGCGAGGCCTTTTTCGGCATCGATCTCACAGCCTGATAGCAGGCGCGGTTGCCAAAGCCCGCGCGAGCGTCTAGCAGGATCCGTACATCAAGAGTTGGGGCGACGCCCAACGCCAACCTGCCAATCCGGGCAAGGTGGCACTCCGCAAGGAGGATGTGGCCGAACGGCAATTATGCGGATCAAGCCACTCAGCGTCGACCCGGACAAGGACCGACGCACCGTGCCGATCAAGATACCAGACCACCTCCCCGCCCGCCGTACCCTGGAAGCGGAAGGCGTCCTCGTGATGGACGAAGGCACCGCCACGCGGCAGGACATCCGGCCACTACGGATCGGCCTGCTGAACCTGATGCCGGACAAGATCAGCACCGAGACGCAGATTGCCCGACTGCTCGGCGCCACGCCGCTCCAGATCGAGCTGACGCTGGTGCGGATCACCGATCACGCCACCCGCAATACCTCCGCCGATCATATGGCCGCCTTCTATCGCCCGTGGAGCGCGGTACGCAATGAGCGGTTCGATGGCTTCATCATCACGGGGGCGCCGGTGGAGCGGCTCGATTATGAGGATGTGCGCTACTGGCCGGAGCTGACCGACATCTTCGACTGGACACAGACCCATGTTCACCGCAGCCTGACGATCTGCTGGGCGGCGCAGGCGGCGCTTTATCACTTCCATGGCCTGCGCAAGCGCACCTTGGAGCAGAAGGCGTTCGGGATCTTCCCGCATCGCAATCGCCTGCCGACCTCGCCATATCTGCGGGGCATGTCCGACGTGTTCGACGTGCCGGTGTCGCGCTGGACCGAGGTGCCGCAGATGGAGCTGGAGACGGCGCCGCATGTGCAGGTCCTGGCCGATGCGCCCGAAACAGGCGCGGGTCTGGTTTATGACGAGGCCCGGCACATGCTCCACATGTTCAATCATCTGGAATATGATACGGAGACGCTCGCGCGCGAATATGCCCGCGATGGCGGGGACTGTTTGCCTGTCGACTATTTCCCGCAGAATGACCCAACGCGTCCGCCGCTGAACAGCTGGCGGAGCCACGCCCATCTGCTGTTCGCCAACTGGATCAACGACGCCTATCAAACCACCGCGTTCGACCTCGCACATGTCGGGCGGGGAGCCACTGCCGGTCTCGTGAAGGACATCATCGGTTCCGCGGGCGCCGCAGCCTCCAGTTGGCGAGGTGCGCGCCCGCTAGCAGCAAACTGCCCGAGACCGTGATCGCCGTTTCCAGAATCTCCCGGCTGGCGAACAGGATGCCGACCGCCATCAGCGCCAGGCCGACCGCGCCGATCGCCAAAGGCACGGGCGCGCGATGCCTGCGCCAACCACTCACCAGCGCCAAGGCGCTGGTCGGCACCGCGAGCGCGAGGACGACGGCGTGGAAGCTCTCGCCGGGATCGATCTGATCGGCGAAGGCCGGGAGGGCTGCCAGCAGCAGCGGCAGTCCCAGACAGTGGATCATGCAGGCGACGGAGGCGCAGACGGCAAAGCCATCCAGCCAGTCGTTTCTGCTCCGGGTTTGCGTGAGGGGAGATGCGGCGGCTGCGTGATTCAATTCCATGCCACTATTATGATATGGTATATCATGTCTTTCAAGGCATGGAGGCATTTAATTGGTCGGAACGCTACCTCTGAAGCAGCCCGCTATTCAAACGCTACGCGCCGCCAATCAGGGAGCGAACGCCTGAACAACGCGCAGCCGCCTACCCTCTCAGTTCCGCTAGCATTTAGGTGCGCGAGCGCGCCCGCAACGTGGAAAACTCCACGTCGCGGGCGTTCGCATTCACGCCTTGGGGATGACCGGCACCAGCAGATGGCTGTCATATTGACCACCGGTGTGGATGATATGCGTGCCGGCGTTGCGCAGTTCTTCGTGGCGCGCGAAGGGCAGCATCGGCAGGCCCTCGCGATAGATATCCATGCCCTTCACCACCACGCGCAATTGCTCGCCCGCCCGGAACAGCGTGGAGGACGGCCAGATCTCGATATCGACCGGCACCGGAACGCCCGGCTCCAGCGGCTCCTCGACCAGATGGCTGTGAACCGGCTGGAACGGCGTCGAGCGTGCCTCATCCAAGGCGCGATGGCTGGCCCGCAGCCAACCCAGTGCCACCGGACCATTTTCGAAGAAGGCGTAGAAGGTCATGCCGACCGGATTGCCATCGGCATCCAACTTCTGCAGCGCGACGAACAGGTCCATGTCGTCCGCGCCCTGCGCTTCCACCCACAGGCGCAGCTTCATGTAGCCGGTCAGCTCGGTATCCTTGTCGAAGCGGATATCGAAGCGGGCCTCGCCGGCTTCATCGAGCGGGTCATAGGAGGCGCTGGCTGCATTGCCCACGGGCTCGCCTTGCATCGTGCCGGTCGCGGCATCGAGATAGAGCGGCGTGTAGACCGTGCGTGCCAGCGGCCATTCCTGCTCGCCGCGCATGGTCCATGTCTGCGCGCTTTCGCGAACTTCGAGCAGCACCTTAGGCCAGTTGGCAAGGCCGCTCTCGACGCCTTTGAGATAGCGATCGAAGAAGACGCGGGCCAGTTCCTTGCTCTCGGGCATGTAGTAATGCGCCCATTTCTTGCGGCCATGGCCGATCAGCCATTTGTCCGCCGATGAGAATTGGCGGAAGGCCTCGAAGGTGCCGCGGGTATGCAGCGCCTGATCCGCCCAGCTGCCGACAACCAGCGCCGGAATGTCGATGGCCGACAGGTCGACTTCCTTGCTCGCCCAATAGGCATCGTACAAAGGGTGCGCCTGCACATTGGCGTTGGTATCCTCGTAGCGCTGATGGCCAAAGCGCAGATTGCTACTGCCGCGCGGCAGGAAGCCCGTCTCTCGAATGCCGCCATGATAGGCGAATTCGCGATACCAGTCCGAGAAGCCTTCCCACGGATTGATGGCGGCCAGATGCGGCGGCTTGAGCTGACCGACGAGATACTGGATCGCCGCGAGATAGGAGACGCCGGTCATGCCGACCTTGCCATTGCTCCAATCCTGCACGCCGAGCCATTCGATGAGGTCGTAGCAATCTTCCCCCTCGCCAAGGCCGTTGTGGCGCACCTCCCCTTCGGACTGCCACATGCCGCGCGAGTCCGCATTGCAGACGGCATAGCCGTGCGCACACCAAAAGGCCGGATCGGGCGCCTCAAAGGCGGTGAAACGCGACATCCAGCCCGCCTCCACGCCCGAATGAGGCGGGAAGAGCTTATCGGACAGGCCATGCTTGCCATAAGGGCTCCACCCCAGCAGCACGGGCAGCGGGCCGTCGGCGGCATCGGCGGGACGATAAAGATCGACATAGATGTGAACGCCGTCGCGCAGCGTCACCTGGATATTGCGGTCGATGAGGAGGCCGTCCTCTTCCCACTGCTCATGGGCAATCGGCGGCAGCGGCGGCTTGCCCGGCGCTGTCGTGGGATCAATGCTATCCTGCATGATCAGCGTGAAGCCGGCCGTATCGCTCATCGACTATCCTCTCGTCTGGAAATTAAAAATGCCCGGCGATCGGTTCGACCGCCGGGCACATCATTAACGGATCAGAACTTGAACCGGGCACCGATGCGGTAGGAACGGCCAACCACGTCATACAGCACGTTGTTGGTCGGACCGAAGCTGGACGGCGCGTCCACCGGCGGATCCTTGTCGAACAGATTGTTGATCGCGCCGAAGATCTCCATCTTCTGGTCGCCACGGTTCCAGACCGCGACGCTGCCGTTCAGGTTCACATAGGTCCACGGTGCGATGTAGTTGTCGTTGACGCTGTTATCGAGGTTCGGGTCATAGCCATATTGGCCAGGCCCGATCAGCGAGTTGTTGTAGGTGCCGCTGGAGATGTGACGGACCTGCACCTGCAGCGTGGCAGGCTCCGCATTGAACGTCACATAGCCGTTGATGATGTAGCGCGGCATGCCCGACGGCTGCGAAACCGGCGAGCCGTTCATGCCGGCACGATCGACCGTACCGCTGGCCGAGTTGGTGATCAGATCGTCGATGATCGTCGCCATGCCGCGCAGCGAGATGCTGCCCCCGAACAGGTTGACCGGCAGCGTGTAAGCGGCCTCGATGTCCCAACCGCGCGTGATCAAGCTACCCAGGTTCACGTTCGTGTTCACGATCGACTGGATATCACCGAAACGACGCCCCGGAGCGACCGGACCGCGGGTAATGAGGCTGCAATATTCCTGGATGCCATCGCGCTCGCAACCATCGACGATGACCTGCGCACCTAGCTGCGACACAGCCTTATCAAGCTTGATGTCGAAGTAATCGATCGAGAAGCGCAGGCGACCGGCACTGCCCAGATCGGGCTGCAGGACGACGCCGACCGTGAAGGTATCGGCTTCTTCCGGCACCAGCGTGGAATCGCCGCCGAGCAGCACGGAGGTGAGCACCTGACCGCCTTCGCTCGGGCGAACGTTCTGGAAGCTGGTTTGCAGCGGCCCGAACAGCTCGAAGAGGTTGGGCGCACGAATGTCGCGCGAGCGCGTCGCGCGCACACGCAGCCAGTCAAGCGGCGAAGCCTCGACACCGACCTTCCAGGTCATGACATCGCCGCTGGTCGAGTAGTCCGTGTAACGCAGCGCGCCGTTCAGATAGACGCCCGGCGCGACGGGAACGTCGAGTTCGCCGAAGGCCTCGAAGACATCGACCTTGCCGTCGATCGGCGCGCCCGGGCCCGTGTAGAACTGCAGCGCCCGCGAGATCGCATCGGCATTGCCGCGCGCGATATCCTGGCGCAGCTCGACACCCGTTGCGGCCTTGATCGGACCGGCCCAGCCCTGGAACAGCGTGCCGTTCATCGATGCGGCAACGACGTTCTGGGTGATCCGCGTGTCCTGCTCCACCGTGCCATGCGTCCACGCCTTGGCGGCGGCCGAGAAGTTGTTCTCACCGAACGGGTTCAGCGGAACGCAGCCAGCAGCCGCCGGGTTGCCCTGCAGGGTTGCGCGGCACACGATGTTGCCGTTGGCAGGACCGCCGTTGAATTCGCCCTGATCGACGGCGTCGATGGCAAACTGCAGGCGCGGCGTGATCGAGGTGTTGTAGCCGCGCTGCCAGTAGTCGGTGCGGCCGAACTGGTAATAAGCATCGAATTTCCAGTCGCCCCACATTTCGGCATTGATACCCACGACCGCGCGGTAGGTGTCGCGCTTCACGGTCGAACGCTGCGGCCCGAGGTCGTTCCACACGCGACCCATGTTGAAGGACGGCAGGCCGACGCTCGCCATGGTGGCTGCGACCGAATCCGGCAGGAAGGCGTTGTCGGCGCGGATCACCAGCGAACCCAGGTCGCGACGCTGCGCCCCGATGGTGGAGCCATTGACGCGGCTGTAGGAGCCCTCGGCGAACAACTCGACGCCGTCAGCCACTTCGAACTTCAGATGGGTGAAGCCATTGAGGCGCTCGACGGGCGCGGCGATCGGGAAGTTTTCGTAGAAAGCCTGACGCGCATCGCCACCACCGCTCTGGAAGATCGGCACGCCGTAATAGGTGCCATAATCATGCGGCACGAGCGTGCCGTCCGGGCGAAATTCCATGCCGCGCAGACCCGACGCATTGAAGGCTGCCGCGTTCGCAGCCGGCCCAGAGACGATGAGACCATTATAGGACGCCGTCGCCGTGCGCGTATTCGGCAGGATCAGCGTGGCGGGCAGCCCCGCGCCGACGCGGCCCAGACTCCGATTGGCGGGGTTAACGAGCGGATTGGCGACTGTGTTGTAAGCCAGCGAGCACCAGTCGCGCGAATAGCAGCCATCGGTGCCCTTATTATCGGAATACTCGACGCCCGCGATGATGTGGCCGCGACCACCGGCAAAGCCCATGCCGCCGGCCAGCGCGAACTGATATTCCTTGCCGTCACCCGCATCGTTGATGCCGTACTGCGCCGAGCCCTTGAGGCCGGTCAGGTTGGTGTCGAGAATGACGTTGACGACGCCCGCGACGGCGTCCGAGCCGTAAGCGGCCGAGGCACCCCCGGTCACCACGTCGACGCGCTCGACCAGCGAGGTCGGGATGATGTTGAGGTCAACCGCGCCGGCATTGGCGAAGGAGCTGCCCTGCACGGTCGAGGCCACCACGCGGCGGCCATTGATGAGCACGAGCGTGCGGTTGGCGCCGAGGCCGCGCAAGTCGGCGGTGGAGGCGCCGATGTTGTTGGCGAAGATCGCGTTGGTGCTCGGCGTCGCCTGCGGACGGAAGGACGGCAGCTCGTTCAGCACCTGCGCGACGTTAACGGCGGCTTGGCGCGCGATCTGCTCACCGCCGACGACGGAGACGGGCGTGGGCTGATCGAAGCCGGTGCGGGCGATGCGCGAGCCGGTGACGATGATCGCCTCGCCAGCCTCATCATCCTGCGGCTGCGCGGCGTCCTGGGCGAAAGCGGGCGTGGCGACAAAAGCCATGCCGAGCGCGAGAGCGCTCAGGCTGGCACCGGCACCGGCCCTCAAAACGCGCGAACGGGTAATGAATGGGGACATGGACAATCTCCTCTCCTGATCAGGCACTAGGCACAAGCTTTGCCGAACGACGCGCGCGCAAAGACAATGCCCGCCCCCGTTCGACATGCTGGAAAAACAACGATGACGGACTATCAAGGGAGAATTGATCCCTCAACACCTTTAGCGCGAGTTAACTGCCTCATTGGCGAGGTGTGACATATCCGTCACAAAACCGGGGCTTTGCGTTGAAAAAGTCCACTCGGATGGGGGTTTCTGAGCACCAAAACCCCCAAAGAGGTCAGGGAGCGAGGGGAATAGTCTCAGCCTCGGCGAGGATCAGGAGAAAGTCCTCCCGGGCGTCGGTCCAAACCTGCCGGTGGGTCCAGCCACCGGCCGAAAGCAGAGCGCGGGCGGACTGTTCAGTATATTTGTGGCTGTTCTCAGTATGGATGGTTTCCCCATCGCGCATGAAGAACAGGCGGTCCTCGACCTGGAACGCGACGTCCCGATGCGCCTCAAGATGCATTTCGATCCGGCTCGCGGAGGGGTTCCAACGGGCGACATGGTGGAAATCGTCCACGGGAATGTCCGCGCCCAGCTCCCGGTTAATCCGGTGCAGGAGATTGAGGTTGAATTGAGCGGTCACGCCTTGCGCGTCGTCATAAGCGGCGATCAGGCGATCGATTGGCTTCACCCGGTCGATGCCGATGAGCAGCCACGAGCCATGGCCGAGCGTGTCGCGCATCGAGCGTAAGAGGTCCGTCGCGGCGAAGGGCGCGAGATTGCCGATGGTGGAGCCGGGAAAGAAGCCGAGCATCGCACTGCCCCGCAGCGCGGAGGGCAGCGCCACGGTCTTGGTGAAGTCGGCTTCGACGGGATAGATTGGCAGATCCGGCAGCAATTGCGCGAGATCGGCATTGGACTGGAGGAGAAATTCCCCGGAAATGTCGATCGGCACATAAGCGGAAGGACTGACCTGCCGCAGCAGATGCGGGGTCTTGAGCGAACTCCCGGAGCCGAACTCCACAACCACCCGCCCCTCCCCGATCAGGCCTGCGACATCACCGCAATGGGTCTTGAGCAAGCCGATTTCCGTGCGGGTCGGGTAATATTCGGGCAGCCGCGTGATATCCTCGAACAGTTCCGAGCCGACAAGATCGTAGAACCAGCGCGCCGGGATGGCCTTTTGCCGTTGCGACAGGCCCGACAGGACGTCCTCGCAAAATGCATTGTTGCCTTCGTCGAGCGCGCAGCGGTCCAGCAGATCGAGTTTGGGCATCGTCGCCATGGTCAGCAGTCCTTTGCGAGCCGCAGTCCGGTGAACTGCCAGCGCTGATGAGGGTGAAAGAAATTCCGGTACGAGGCGCGCATGTGCCCGCGTGGCGTGGCGCAACTCCCGCCCTTCAGCACGAATTGGCTACTCATGAACTTGCCATTATACTCGCCGACCGCGCCCTCGGCGGTGCGAAAGCCGGGATAGGGTCGATAGGCCGAACCGGTCCATTCCCAGACATTGCCGAACAGCGAGAGCAGGCCGGGCCCATCTTCCGGGCAACGCGGCGCGACCGGTCCCGGCCCGTCAAGCTGGATGCCGGTGTGAGGATCGGCACCCTGCGCCGCCGCTTCCAGTTCCTGCTCGGTGGGCAGGCGCGCGCCGGACCAGCTCGCAAAGGCATCGGCCTCGTAGAAGCTGATATGCGTGACCGGATCGGCATCATCCAAGGCCTGCCAGCCCGAAAGACTGAACTGCTCCCAGACGCCACCCGATTCCCGCCAGTAGAGTGGACGGCCGATCCCCTCGCGATTGCACCAATCCCAGCCGTCTGACAGCCACAGGGATGCCGTGCGATAGCCGCCATCCTCGATGAACGCCCGCCACTCGCCATTGCTGACCGGCCGGTTGGCGAGCGCATGGGGCGCGAGATAATGGGGATGACGCGGCTGCTCATTGTCGAAGGCGAAGGCGCCAGCGCCATCTGCATGACCGACCTCGACAAGGCCGCTCGGCCGCTCGATCCAACGCGCGGCCGGGGTGTCGCTATGTCCTCGCGGTTGTGCGGGCCACAGGGCGACATCGAGCGGGTTGCACGAAAACAGATGCTTGAGATCGGTCAGCATCAGTTCCTGATGCTGCTGCTCATGATGGAGGCCGAGGGTGAGCAAGTCCGGGCACGCCTCCGCGAGCAGAGGCATCGCGTTCAGGACCGCCTCATCGACCCGCGCACGATAATCGCGGACCTCCGCGAGCGTCGGGCGCGTGAGCAGGCCTCGATGCGGGCGCGGATGTCGCGGCCCCTCCGCTTCGTAATAGCTGTTGAAGAGATAGGCCCAGCGCTCGTCATGCGCGACATAGCCCGGCACATGGTCGCGCAGCAGGAAGGTTTCGAAAAACCAGGTCGTATGGGCGAGGTGCCACTTGGCCGGCGAGGCGTCGGGCATCGACTGCACCGTCGCGTCGGCATCGCTCAGGGGCGCCGCCAGATCGACAGAAAGCGAGCGGACGGATTGGAAGTGGTCAGCCAGGTCTGCAGAACATGCCTCGGCGACCTGCGCGCGGCTGGCCATCTCAGGGATTCATGTCCGCGATCGGCTTCCCGTCCTGCTCCTCTTCGAACAGCAAGGCCGCTGCTCCGGTTGCCGACAAGCGCACCTTGTCGCCCTCCACCTCTGCGACGAGCCCGCCCGACAGATAATGGTGGTGCTTGCCATGCG
This sequence comes from Sphingobium sp. B11D3B, assembly GCF_025961735.1. Taxonomy (NCBI): domain Bacteria; kingdom Pseudomonadati; phylum Pseudomonadota; class Alphaproteobacteria; order Sphingomonadales; family Sphingobiaceae; genus Sphingobium; species Sphingobium sp. B11D3B. The sequence continues at coordinate 1,232,118 of NZ_JAOQOF010000001.1, forward strand.
AACCGCTGTCCGCGCGCGTCATCTTGATGCGGTCACCCTCGACATGGTCGACCGTGCCGATATGCACGCCATCCGCGCCGATGATGGACATATGCTCTTTGACGTTGCTGAGATCGGCCACAATTGCCTCCACGCTTGATCGGGAACCCGATAGCCTAACGCGCAAGGCCGATATTGGATGCAGGGCGATCCGAGCGAATCTTTGGCTCAGACGTAGCGCAACCCGGCGTCCATGATCCGCTGGCGCAGATCGAACACGTCGAGGCTGAACTCTCCGGCTGCAAGGCGCGTGCGCTTGCCAGCCTCGTTCGCCTCCCGTGCCCGCGATGCTTCCAGCACCTTGGCGGCGTTGGCGCGGGGGACGACGCACACGCCATCATCATCAGCGACGATCACATCGCCCGGATTGACCAGGGCATTGGCGCAGACCACCGGGATGTTCACGCTGCCCAGGGTGTTCTTGACCGTGCCCTGCGCGTAGACCGCCTTGGACCAGACCGGGAAGTTCATCTCGGTGAGGTCGCGCACATCGCGCACGCCGGCATCGATGATCAGGCCGCGACAGCCGCGGGCTTGCGCCGAGGTCGCCAGCAGATCGCCGAAATAGCCATCCTCGCACGGGCTGGTCGGCGCCAGCAGCAGCACGTCGCCGGCCTTCAACTGCTCGATGGCGACATGCACCATCCAATTGTCGCCCGGAGGCGCGCTGATCGTTACCGCGCTGCCCGCGATCCGCGCACCGGCATAGATCGGCCGCATGTAGCTCGCCAGCAAACCCGTGCGCCCCTGCGCCTCATGAACCGTCGCAACACCGCACGCCGCCAGACCGTCAATCACCTCAGGATCAGCACGCTCGATATTCTGTACGACCACACCCATGATTGCTCCTGCCCCTTTTAGCTTGCGATGATTGTCTTGGTCTCCAGAAACTCTTCCAGTCCCCAGACACCATATTGCCGGCCATTGCCGGACCTTCTGTATCCCCCGAACGGCGCCGCCGCCGTCCATGGCGGAAAGTTGATCGACACATAACCGGCCCGCACACGGGCTGCGACGGCCCGCGCCGACGCGGGATCGGCCGACTGCACATAGGCGGCGAGGCCGAAGTCGGTGGCATTGGCGATTTCGATGGCCTCGTCAACATTGCGATAGGTGAGGATGCACAGGACCGGGCCGAAGACCTCCTGCGTGGCGATGGCGGCATCCGGCGCAACCGGGCCGAAGATCGTCGGCCTGGCGTAATAGCCGGTCGGCAAATGGTCAGGTCGTCCGAGACCCCCGGTCAATAGGGACTGGCCTTCATCGATCGCCTGCCGAATCAGGCCCTGCACCCGATCGAACTGCGCCTCATTCATCAGCGGGCCGAAGCTTGTTGCGGGATCATCAGGCGGCCCCACCACAAGGCGCTGCGCGGCGGCCACGGCAAGCGCGGAAACCTCCTCGAAGCGGTCGGCCGGGACGATCAGCCGGGTCGGCGCGGCGCAGACTTGCCCTGCCACCATCATGCATGCCGCCACGCTGCGTGGGACGACCGCCGCGAAATCGGCATCCGGCAGCAGGATGTTGGCGCCCTTCCCGCCCAGTTCCTGATGCACTCGCTTGATCGTCGGTGCCGCCGCTGCCGCGACCGCCGCGCCGCCCGCCACCGATCCGGTGATCGAGATCATGTCTACATCGGGATGCGCGGCGAGGCGCTGCCCGCAATCCGCGCCGCGACCATTAACGAGATTGAACAGGCCGGGCGGCAGGTCCGCCTGCGCCATCGCCTCCGCGAGCAGGCCGCCACACAATGGCGCATGTTCGCTCGGCTTGACGATCACCGTGCATCCCGCAGCAATCGCCGGCACGGCCTTGCACAGCATCTGATTGACCGGCGCATTCCAGCTGGTGATCGCCACCACCACGCCAATCGGCTCCCGCACGATCTCGAAGCTGCCGGGCATCATCTGGGCGAAGGGATAGCGCGCGAGGATATCGGCCATGCTGTCGAAATGCGCTCGGCACATCATGCTCTGCCCCTGCGCGACCATGCGCGTCAGGCCGATCTCCCGCATGAGGTGATCCTCGAGCGCGGGTGCCAGCACCTCGAAGGCGCGGCGCATCCGGGCGAGCACGTCCAGCCTTTCCGCGATGCTGCTCTGCGACCATGAGGCGAACGCTTGCCGGGCTGCTGCGACGGCTCGATCTGCGTCGACCGCATCGCCGAGCGCCGCGCGCCCGAGCAGCGTTCCATCCGCCGGAGACCGAACCTCGACGATGTCCCGGCCGTGCGGTTCGACCCATGCGCCGCCGATGAAGAGACGATCCTGATACAGCGGAGCATTCAAAGTCGTGACACCTTGGCGTGAGAATTGTATAGCACGAGAATATACTATTTCAGAGAGGCGCCGGTGCCGCAATCGGAAAGCGCAGATTATATCGTCATCGGCGCGGGCTCGGCGGGATGCGTCCTCGCCAACCGCCTGTCGGCCGCGCCGGAAAACCAGGTCTTACTGCTGGAGGCGGGCGCGCACGATCGCCACCCGCTGATCCGCATGCCCTTCGCTTTCATGAAACTGCAATTCATGCCGTCCCTGACATGGCCCTATTGGAGCGAGCCGGAGCCGGGGCTGGATGGCCGGCGCCTTTGGCTGCCGCGCGGCAAGGTGCTGGGCGGCACCTCCTCGATCAACGGCATGGTCTACGCGCGCGGCCATCCAGCAGACTATGAGGAATGGTCGGCACTCGGCGCCACCGGCTGGAGTTGGGACGAGGTGCTCCCCTATTTCCGGCGCTCCGAACGGAGCTGGCGCGGCGACAGCGCGGATCATGGCGTCGAGGGGCCGCTGACGGTCAGCCCGGTCGAGACGACTGGGCCTTTGCATGATGCGGTGATGCAGACCGCGCGCGCCCTTGGCCATCCAATTTTCGACGATCAGCATGGGCCAAATAGCGGGCACGGCTTTGCACCGCCCGAGGTAACGGTGGACAAAGGCCGCCGCGCCAGCAGTTCGCGGCAGTTCCTACATCCCGTCGCGCATCGACCCAATCTGGCCATTCGGACCGGCTGCACGGTCACCCGGATCGTCATCGAGGCCGGGCGCGCGGTGGGCGTCGAGATCATGGACAAAGGCCGCCCGACTTTGCTGCGCGCACGTCGCGAGGTCATATTGTGCGCGGGCACCTACAACTCGCCGCAATTGCTGATGCTCTCCGGGATCGGCCCGGCGGACGACTTGCGCGCGCTCGGGATCGATGTCGTGGCCGATTTGCCCGGGGTTGGCCGCAATCTTCAGGAGCATCCCCTCACCGGCATAGGCTACACGCTGACCGAGCCCATCGGCTTCGAGAGCAATCTGCGCTTCGACCGGCTGCTGTTGAACGTGGGACGCTTTTTCCTCGGCCTGGGGAACCGGGCGACGCAATTGCCAGTCACCGCCTTTGGCTTCATGCCGACCAAGCCCGGACTGGCGCGGCCGGATATCAAGGCCAATATCTACCCCACCCGGCTCGATGCCCGCGTCTGGTTCCCCGGCATCCGCAAGGGCGCGGGTCATGCCATGAGCGCGTTCGCCGTGTTGCTGAGGCCTGAAAGCCGAGGCAGCGTGCGCCTGCGCTCGCGCAACCCGGCGGACGCGCCCGAGATCCGGATCAACATGTATGAGGACGAACGGGATCTGGTAACGATGCGCCGGGCGGTACGGATGTTGCGGGAGTTCTTTGCCACCGCGCCGCTGCGCGACCTTGCCGGAGGCGAGATCATGCCGGGCAGTGGCGTGCAGAGCGATGCGGAGATCGACGCCTATAATCGCCGCAGCAGCGTGCTTGCCCATCATGCCTCCTCGACTTGCGCCATGGGCACCGATGAGCAGGCTGTGGTCGACCCGGCCTTGCGGGTCCGTGGCATCGAAGGTCTGCGCGTGGCCGACGCCTCTGTCATGCCGCGCATCGTCGGCGGCAATACCAATGCGCCGGTGATCATGATCGCGGAAAAGGCCGCCGACCTGATCCTGGGCATCGCGCCGCCACAATCCGTTTGAGCCGACACTCCCACGGCAATCGATTGCATTTTTGCTGGCCCTGCCCGTCCCGCTTCGCTACCCCTCCCACCCATCGACCTGCTGGATGCGAGACTCGCCGTAGCCGCACGAGGATGAGGAGGCTTTGAATTGAAGAGATTTTTGATCGCCGGCGCCGCCATGCTGGCCATGGGGACCGCGCTCGCTGCGCCCGCTCAGGCAGAACTGAAAGTCGGCGCCGCCAAGGTCGACTGGACCCCGGCCGCCAAGAGTCTGAAAGAACCCTATACCGGCGTTCTCGACCCCATTTACGTGCGCGCCATCGCGCTGGAGAGCAATGGCGAGCGCGCCGCGCTCGTGACGGTCGATGTGGGCGCAATCCCGACGGACCTGTGGAGCGGCGTCACCGCTCGCCTGAGCAGCGACCTCGGCATTGCGCCGGAGCGCGTCATGCTCACCGCGACCCACACCCACAGCGTGCCCTGGGGTCCGCACCCCAAGCTGGAGGACCAGATCGTCCAGGCCGTGCGCGAAGCGGTCGGCAAGATGCAGCCGGGCAAGGTCGCCTTCGGGGAAGGCAAATCCTACATCAACGTGAACCGCAACATCATCGACCCGGACAACCGCCGTTGGTGGGAAGGCCCCAATGTCGATGGCCCGTCCGACAAGACCGTGGCCGTGCTGCGCTTCGAGAATGCGGCCGGGAAGCCGGTCGCAGTCTACTATAACTATGCGGTCCATGCCGTGCTGACCGGCAATCTCGATCTGGTGAGCGGCGATCTGCCCGGCGCCGCCTCCCGCTATATCGAAAATGCGATGGGCGATGATGTGGTGGCGGTGTGGTCCGAGGGTGCCGCGGGTGACCAGAACCCCATCTTCTTCCAACAGACCTACGATCTGCGCGCCATCCGCATCGCCGATTATGCCAAGCGCGGTGAGGACATCAGCAATGCCATGCCGCCCGGTGGTGTCGGCATGGACCGCAAGAACCCGCAGGTCGCCAAGCTGATGGAGCAGCAAAAGCAAATGGCCCAGTCCATGGGCCAGATGCTGGGTGAGGAAGTGCTGCAGACCATGCGCCTGCGCCTCGAACGGCCCGAGAAGGTGAACGGCATCGCCGGCGCCAGCAAGACGTTGGTGTGCCCCGGTCGCGAGCGCACCGACAAGGGCCGCGCAGGCTATGCCGGCACCTATGTCGACGCGGCAGACATCCCCATTCACCTCAGCATGCTGAAGATCGGCGATGTCTTCATCGGCGGCGTGAATGGCGAGGTGTTCAATCCCATCGCGACCAGCTTCAAGGCGCAGGCGCCCTCGCGCCGCACGATGATGACGACGCTGACGAATGGCTTTGGCCCATCGGGCTATATTCCGAACGATGCGGCTTTTGGCCAATATACCTTCGAGGTGGTGTCCTCGCGCCTGAAGCCGGGTTGCGCGGAAAGTGGCATCGTCAACGGCCTGCTCGATCTGGTCGAGCAGACTGACGCCGCCAAGTAAGGCTAAGGGGGCTACGGCCCCCTTTCCGCCTCCGCTCCAATCCGCTTCGGCTCAATCCTCTTCGCACTTGCAGACCGGCCCGGCGCGCGTCGCGCTGGGCCGGGGTGCGGTCGTCGCGAATTCGACTGGGACCAGACGCCCATCGCGGTTTGCATCCGCTCCGGCAAAACGGGTCGATGTCGCCACGGCCCACTCCTCGAACGAGAGGAGGTTGTTGCCGTCCTTATCCAGCTTGCGGAACGCGCTCGTTCGGCTCGCCATCATTTCCAGACGCGTCACCACGCCATCGCGATTGCGATCATAGCGGTCGAAGCGCTTCTGTTCGCGGGTGCGCTCTGTAGCTTCCGGGACATCGGGCGGCGGCGCACCGCGTGCATTGGGGTCGCCCAGTGCCGGCAAAGGCGGCGCTTCGGCGCGCAGGCCACCATTGGCGACGCGCGGCTGCATGTCCACATCCACGGCGGACTGCCACCAGAACAGCCCCGCCGCGACGAACAGCAGCGCGGAAAGTACACCGGCAAAGAATCGCCCCATCGCAGGCCCCCCGCAGGGAGATTAACCGCGCAGGGCGGCGATCAGCAAGCGGCCGTACTGGCGGGGCGTGAAGCCGCGCGATGGCAGCCGGGCGGCGCGGACGTCCGGCATGGCAACAGCGGCGAGCAGACGCAGGGGGCGCGGGAGGCTACGAGGCGATCGCGCATCCCGAGGCAGAAAATCCGAGGCAATCGCGAGGCTCCGCCGCGCAAGCGCATCCTCGCTGGCGTGACCGGCCAGATCCCACAAGGCCCAGAGCGCGCCGAGCCGATTGGCCACCTCGCTCTCTCCTCCAGCCAGCAGGGCAAACAGCCCGCCGCCCCGAGCAAGTGCATAGTCCCGCAAATCCTCGTCGCTCAGCGGATCGGGCGAGGCAAGCACGCGCCATCCGTCGATCAGCCGTTCGGCCGCCGCGCTGGCGCCGGCGTCCGCTTGCTGGCGCCAGGCATCGACCAGAGGCTCGCCGCGCCCCTTGGCATCATCCCGTTCCACCAACACGGCATCCCACCAGGCAAGGCGAATGGCGGCGATGGTCGGATCGGCCCGCCGACCGATCAGCTCCGCCAACCGGGCGTCCAATTGCCAGCACAGCGCATGCCATGAGCGTTCCGCCGCAGGCGTGTGTGCGAGCAACAGGCGCTGCAAGGGGGCGGGCTCGTGATCGGCACCGAGCGCGGTAGGCGGCGCATTCACCAACGATCAACCAACCGAATTAGGCATTTGTCCACCACTTCTGAATAAGGCGAGGATCGGGCCGGTGGCGGTGCAATCGTTCGCCGGATGGGTGGCTTCAAGGGCAGTGAGGACAGGAATGCGCAACCGGGCAGGCGCAAGCTTCATGACCAGGCTTGGCCGCGACGTGCGCGGCAACGTCATCGCCATTTCGGCAGCGGCGCTCATTCCGCTGGCGGGGCTGATTGGCGGCGGCGTGGACATGAGCCGTCTCTACCTCACAAAGACGCGACTGCAACAGGCTTGTGACGCCGGCGTGCTGGCCGGCCGCCGCGCGATGGGCGGGGGAAGTTGGACAACGGAAGGCCCCACCAGCACGCGAGGACGCGCGCTCGAATTGTTCAACGCCAATTTCACGGATGGTGCTTATGGCGCGACCCTGCTGAACAATGATTTTTCGGTGGATGACGGCGAGGTCAGCGGCTTCGCGGACGTCTCCGTGCCCATGACCATCATGCGCATCTTCGGAATCACGGAGCGGACCATGCACGTCACCTGCACCGCCAAGATGGAAATTCCGAATACCGACGTGATGTTCGTGCTGGACGTGACGGGATCGATGAATTGCGCTACCGGCGCCGGCTCCTGCCCCAACGGTAATAACAATAACGTTCCGGCGAGCAACGCAAAGCTTTACGGTCTTAAAAGCGCGGTCAAGTGCTTCTATGAAGCGTTGCTACGGGTGAATACTGCGGAAGTATGCGGAAACGACCCGACCGCCACTAGTTATACTGGTACTGCCCAAGTCAGAATAGGATTTATGCCCTATTCGGTAAACGTAAACGTAGGCAAGTTGCTTCATAACGACTGGATTGCCGATACGTGGGATTACCAGTCCCGCGTTGGCGTCAATAATAGAGTCTACACCTGGGAGGCCGGTTCTGAGACTTTCTCGAACTGGAGCGCTTGGTCGAATCCACCGAGCGGTCTAAACAACTCAAGCAGCTACACGGGATGGCAAAACATCTCCGGGAGTGGCTCCGTGACAATAAACAATACTAGCTACAACAAGACGGTATCTAACAAGAACTCTACGACGTGTCCTCAATTGAACAATAATGGTGGCGTTCTGACTTACACTGACAGTGGAAATGTGCAGGCGGCAACGAACGAATCGCCCCCCGTTTACTCCGACCCACAACAGACAATCACCTACTCGGAGAACGACGTTCACACGGTCAGAGGATATAAATATACGTGGACGAACAATAGTTGCCGCCTGCAGCAGAGTAGCACTCGCACCTATACATTAACGCGCAGTCAAACCTCGACTCGTCCGATCACATGGACAGCGCGGGACCGCGCCAGCTGGACCTATAAAAAACTCCAGTTTAGCACGGCGGCCCTGAAGGCTGGCGGCTGGACGTGGAATAACAGTTTGTCGCTACCTGTTGGCAACTCGGATGTGCAGGCAAAGCTCTCCGGCTCGAACGAGACGATCACCGTCTCGAAGAGAGTCGACATGGATGTGGTGTGGGACGGGTGCATCGAAGAGCGGAAGACTGTCCCGAACAGTGACGGCAATCCAACCGACGAATGGAGCCCGATCCCCAGTGATGCGTTGGACATGAATATCGATCTCGTGCCCGATGCAACGACGGGTTCGCACTGGGGCCCGATGCTGCGCGACGCAGTATGGGGGCGGTACACCGGCACCTCCACGCGAACGATGGCGGACGTGCCAACGTTCGAAAATCTCGATCGCAATAACAGCTATTATTGCACGACCGAAGCCAAGAAACTCCAGACTTGGTATACGCCGTCCGGATTCGAGACCTACGTCAACTCGCTGGCCGCGATCGGTAACACATATCACGACATTGGGTTGATATGGGGCGCCCGCTTCATCTCCCCTACTGGGATCTTCGCCGACGAAAACAAGGAGACGCCCACCGGCGGCGCCATCCAGCGGCACATCATCTTCATGACCGACGGTGCCACGATGACCGACAACACGAATTATACGGCCTATGGGATTCCTTGGTATGAACGGCGCCAAACTACCTATTCTCCGAACAGCACGCAGCTCAATAACATCGTCAATAGCCGACTCGTCGCCCTGTGCACCGCCATCCGTAACCGCAATATCACCCTGTGGGTCGTCTCCTACGGGGGCGGTGTCGATAAAACCACGGAAACGCGGCTGGAAAGCTGTGCCACGCCTAAAAAATACTTCAAGGCGGACGATACGCCCACGTTGATCAGCAATTTCAAGCAGATCGCCTCGGAAATCGCCGATTTAAGGTTGACCCACTGAGATGAGGCGCGCGCCTCATATCTTCGGCGCACACGCCCTGCCTGTCCTGCGTCAGTTCTCGCAGGCGCAGGACGGCGTGACGATCATCGAGTTCGCGCTCATTCTGCCGGGCTTCCTCATCATGTTGCTGGGCGCGCTGGATGTTGGCCACACGCTCTACATGCAGAGCGTGGTGCAGGGCGCCGTGCAGAAGGCCGCGCGGGACGGCACGCTGGAGACATCCGCGGGCACCAACGCGACCTCGCGCGATGCTATCGACGCCGTCGTGGAAAGCCAGATCAAGCAGTTGCACAATGACGCGGAGGTTTCGGTCCAGCGGCGCTTTTATCGCAGCTTCTCGCAAGCCTCCGCTGCCCAGGCCGAGCCCTTTACGGACAGTGCCAGCGGCCCCAACAAGAATGGCGTTTGTGACGGCGGCGAGCCGTTTGTGGATAACAATAACAACGGCGTTTGGGATGCCGACGGTGGCAATGCCATCAACGCCGCGGGCGCGCGTGACAATGTCGTGTTCACGGTGACGGTCTCCTATCCGCGCCTTTTTCCGATCGACAGACTGATCGGCGGGCATGGGATCACACATGTCGTGGCCAGGACTGTGCTTTCCAACCAGCCTTATGGCGACCAGGGCAGTGATGGCGAGCCCACCGTGCGGAATTGCTTATGAACGGTACGACGGCTCGCCTTCGTCCCCGGCGCAAGGGAGCGCCCCATGGCTTCCTCGCGCGTTTGATCCGCGCTCACAGAGGAGTCGCCGCCGTCGAGTTCGCGCTCACGGCCCCGCTTATTCTCGGCTTATTCCTGGCCGGCGCCGAGCTTACCAATTTTGCGATTACGCGGATGCGGGTGAGCCAGATCGCGCTGCATGTCGCCGACAATGCCTCGCGCATCGGCACCAATCAGCTAAACGCGCCACCACTAATCAGCGAATCGCAGATCAACGATCTACTGATCGGCGCCAACATGCAGTCCGGCTCGCTGGATCTCGCCACCAATGGGCGGATCATCATTTCAAGCCTGGAACCGGTCGCCAATCCCAATCCCGAACCAAAAAAATTCCGCATCCACTGGCAGCGCTGCTTCGGCGCCAAGAACTGGGCCTCGACCCATGGCGTGCAGGGCGACACCGATCTGCCGGCGATGGGTGAAACCGGCAAGCAGGTGACGGCGCCTGATGGCGGCGCGGTCATCTTCGTAGAAGTAGCCTATGACTATACGCCGCTCATTTCGGGGAGCATCGTGCCAACGACCGTCATCGTCGATACCGCCGCCATGACCGTGCGCGACGACCGCGACTACGACGGCAATGGCGGAACGGGCGTCGCCAATAACGAGAATGTTGCGGCCTCGACCTGCAGCAGCTGAGGCGATAGCGCGGGTCTAGAGCGCCAGATCGACCCACCCGCTTTGGGCCCGAGAGGCGGCAACGGCTGTCTCGATAAACGCCATGCCGCGCAACCCCTCCTGCACGCCGGGGAGCAAAGGCGCCGCATTGCCCTGAAGAACCGCCGCGAAATCGCGATAGAGGGTGGCGAAGGCCGCCATATAACCTTCGGCATGGTGGACGCCCGGCGGACAGGCGATCGCAGGCGCGGCCTCTTCGAATGAGAGCCGAAAACTGGCACCGTCGATCGGATGCAGCGTAAGGGCATGCGGATCATCGAGCGTCCAGACCAGACTGGCGGCCTCCCCATCGCAGCGCAGGCGCAGCCGGTTGCCCTCCCCCGCCTCGATCTGCGAGGCCATTATGGTCCCGCGCGCACCCTTGTCGAACCGCAGGAGCACGGCGCAGTCATCGTCCAGCGTGCGTCCTGGCACGACGCTGCCAAGGTCGGCCATGATCCGGCTCACATGCAGGCCGGAGACGAACTCGGCGAGATTGAAGGCGTGGACGCCGATGTCCGCAATGCAGCCGCCCGCGCCGGAGCGCACGGGGTCTACACGCCAGGCGGCCTGCGCATGGCCGGCTGCGCTCGCCAGCCAGCCCTGCGCATAGGTTGCGCTGACCTTGCGGATCGCGCCCAGCTCTCCCGCGGCCACCATCGCGCGGGCGGCGCGCACGGCGGCAAAGCCACCATAAGGATAGCTGACCGCAAAGGGGCGGCCCGTCTCGTTCACAAGCGCGGCAAGCCTGCGGGCTTCATCGAGCCGCGCGGTCATGGGCTTGTCGCTCATCACGGCAAGGCCAGCCTCAAGGGCCGCGACGGCCGCCGGATAATGGAGATGATTGGGCGTGACGATGGTCACGAAGTCGGCGCCATCCACCCGGCTGCGCTCGCCCGCCAGCAAGGCGGGGACATCGGCATAGACGCGGGCGGGATCGATGCCATAGGCAAGGCCCGCCTGCCGAGATCGCGCGGGGTCGGAGGAAAACACGCCCGCAACCAGCCTGATCTGCCCGCTTGCCTCCGCCGCGATGCGGTGGGTCTGGCCGATAGACAGGAGCCCGCCTCCGCCGATCATGGCCATGTTCAACATGACAGGCGTTTCTGCATCGGAACGCTACCCCAGCGATCAGGCAGCAACCAAGGCGGCATCCCGCAAGCCGCGCCACACGCGGGCGGCCTGCACGCTCTCCTGCACATCATGCACCCGTACGATCTGCGCGCCCTGCCCGATCGCGACCTGCGCCAAGGCGACCGAGCCGCCGAGGCGCTGCTCGACCGGCGCACCATCGGTCAGCGCGCCGACAATGCGCTTGCGGCTCGCCCCGAACAGCAGCGGCACGCCCAGAGCCTGATACATGGCCAGATTGTTGATGATGCGCGTGTCATCCTGCAACGCCTTGCCGAAGCCGACACCGGGATCGAGGATGATCTTGCTCCGCGCAATACCGGCATCGAGGCAGGCTGCGATCCGCGCCTCCAGCCAGTCGAACACGGCCATGTCCACCGTCGGGCCGGCAACGGCGCCGGCCTTGTACTTGACCGCGCCGCCGTGCGGATCGTCGCCGGCGGACGGGCTGTGCATCAGGATGACGGGGCACCCCGCCTTCGCTACCACCTCCAGCCCACGCGGATCATGGGTGAGGCCGGTCACATCGTTGACGATGCCGGCGCCGGCGGCAAGCGCCGCCTCCATCACCGCTGCCTTGCGCGTGTCGATGGAGACCATGATGCCGCTCTTCGCCAGTCGCTCGATCACCGGCACTGTGCGAGCGATCTCGTCGCCCTCCCACACGGTCGCGGCGCCCGGCCTTGTGGACTCGCCGCCCACATCGATGATCGAGGCGCCGGCCAGCTGCATGGCAAAGCCGGCATCGGCAGCGCGCCCGGCATCGCCGATAAGCTTGCCGCCATCCGAGAAACTGTCCGGCGTCATGTTGAGGATGCCCATGACCTGCGGCGTATCGAAGCGAATGACGCGCTCGCCCAGCGTCAACGGTGCGCGAGGCGCCGTCAGCCCCTGCATTTGCGTTGCGATCCGCTCAGCCTGCGCATCGCTCAGGCGGCTTTGCCAGTCCTCAAACATGGCAACGGGGACGATGGCCTTGCCGGCGGCGCCTTCCGCGCCCGCCCAACGGACCTCGAGGCCCTGGAACCAGATCAATCCACCGGCGAGCCTGCGGAATTCATGCGTCTCCAGCCCGACAGGCGTGTCGATGAACCAGATCGGGCGCAGATAGAGGCGGGCGTCCGGCGGCGGGATTTCCATCATCATCGGGCGATATCCTTGTGCATCCCGCGCGCCTTAGCTTGCCCGACAGAAAAGCGGAAGCAGGAGCCCGGACCCGCGGTGGGAGCGCGCCGTCCGGGCCCCAACGACGGTGCATTATGGCTCCGTCGCGAGCAGGTAAAGCTGGCGCATTGCATCGAGCGGCTTCACGGCGCCTTCGTGCTCGATCTGCCAGAAGGTCCAGCCATTGCAGCTTGGCGCGCCCTGCAGCGTGGCGCCCATCTTGTGGATCGAGCCGGTCTGGCCATTGCACTCCAGCGAGCCATCGGCGCGGACATGCGCCTTGAAGCGCCCCTTGCTGGCGGTGAGCAAGGTGCCGGGCGCGATCATGCCGGTCTCGACCAGCGTGCCGAACGCCACGCGCGGCTGGCTCTTGGGGGATTGCATGATGGTCAGCGCGCTCTCATCGAGCGGGAGCGCGGCAGCAATACGCTCCCGCGCGACCTCGCAATAACTGTCTTCCCGCTCGATGCCGATCCAGCGGCGCCCCAGGCGGCGAGCCACGGCGCCGGTTGTGCCGGTGCCGAAGAAGGGATCGAGCACCACGTCGCCCTTGTTGGTGCAGGAGAGCAGCACGCGGTACAGCAGCGCCTCCGGCTTCTGAGTGGGGTGGGCCTTGGTGCCACCGCGCTTGAGGCGTTCCTGCCCGGCGCAGATCGGCAGCACCCAGTCCGAGCGCATCTGCAGCTCGTCATTCAACGTCTTCATGGCGCGATAATTGAAGGTGTATTTCGCCTTCTCGCCCTGGCTCGCCCAGATCATCGTCTCATGCGCATTGGTAAAGCGCGTGCCCTTGAAATTGGGCATGGGGTTGGCCTTGCGCCAGACGATATCGTTGAGGATCCAGAAGCCGTGATCCTGCATCAGCGCGCCGACGCGGAAGATATTGTGATAGCTGCCGATCACCCAGATCGTGCCATCCGGCTTGAGGATGCGGCGCGCTTCGGCCAGCCACTCGCGGCAGAAGGCATCATAGGCGGCATAGCTGTCGAACTGGTCCCAGGCGTCGTCGACGGCGTCCACGCGCCCGCCCTCGGGACGGAACAGATCGCCGCCGAGCTGGAGATTGTACGGCGGATCGGCGAAGATCATGTCTACGCTTGCCGTCGGCAGCGTGCGCATGATGGCGATGCAGTCGCCCTGCAGCAGCGTGTCGAGTGGCAGGACCGGCGGCGTGTTGGCCGGCAGGACCTTTGCGCGCACCGGTCGCTTCGTCAGTTTTTCCATCACGCTCATGTCGTCTCACCCCCGTTTGTGCGCCCGGTGTGAGTCACGACGAGTCCACCGTCAAGAGCGGTAACGGACTGGAGTCACGCGAAGAATCCGGGCCGGAAATGAGAACGAAACGAGTCCCACACGAGGGATGGAGTCCTGCGATTCAGGCAGGACTCAACATGTTGTGGTGTTGCGCCGAAGACTCAGGGCCGCGAGGGGCCGAAAAATATTTTACCCGAGCCTCCGGCATTATCGATTTTCAAAGGCTACCCGGCCCCTGGATCAGCAACCACAGGCCGATGACCGCGAACAGGCTGGCCGCCACGATGCGCACCACCTTGAGCGGCACGCGGCGGAGCAGTTCGTGCCCGAGGAACACTGCCGGGACATTGGCGATCAGCATCCCGAGGGTCGTGCCCATCGTCACGAGGCCGACCTGATGGAACTGCGCGCCAAGCGCGACGGTCGCGATCTGCGTCTTGTCGCCCATCTCCACCAGGAAGAAGGCGATCGTGGTGGTGACGAACGCGCCGAAGCGGGCCGGCTTGTCCTCCAGATCGTCGATCTTGTCGGGGATCAGCGTCCAGATCGCCATGGCGAGAAAGCCGGCTGCGACCAGATAGTGGAACCAATTTTGCTGAAAGATGGACGCCACGCTCGCGCCGAGCAGAGCCGCCAGAAAGTGGTTGGCCAGCGTCGCCGCGAGAATGCCGAGGATGATCGGCACCGGCTTCTTGAACCGGGTGGCGAGCAGGATGGCCAGCAACTGCGTCTTGTCGCCGATTTCGGCGAGCGCGACGACGGCGGTGGAGGTGAACAGAGCTTCCATGAAAAATCCTCAGCCGGGCAACAAGACAAACAATGACACCGCGCCTCCCGCCCGGCCTGGACGGAAGCTCGATGTCATTGGTCTCGCCGGAATGCTTGGATTCCCTGCCGCCACGGCCTCTCGACCGAGTATGTTGACGCGCAGGCCTGCCGGAAACCGGCAGCTGGCTACTCCCCAGATGACCCCAGCGCCTTAGGCGCTCGGCAGTCTCCCGTCAACGGGCGCCCTACAGAAAGGCCAGTTGTGCGACCGGTGCGAAGCTGCGGCGGTGAAGCGGGCTTGGGCCATGCTGGCGCAGGGCGGCAAGGTGATCGGCGGTGCCGTAGCCCTTGTTCCGCTCCCAGCCATAATGCGGATGGTCGCGCGCGGCTTCCCGCATCAGCGCGTCGCGATGTTCCTTGGCGATGATCGACGCGGCGGAAATGCAGGGCTCCAATGCGTCCCCCCCGACGATTGCCCGTGCCGACCAGCGCCACTCGGGGCGCCGGCCATGCGGCGTGAGATTGCCGTCGACCAGCACCTCGCGCGGATCGCATCCCAGGCGGGCGCACAGCCCCTCGACCGCGAGCGTCATCGCCAGCATCGTCGCGCCAAAGATGTTGAGCCGGTCGATCTCGGCGACGTCCACCACGCCGACCGCCCAGTGGCAGCGGCGCTTGATCGTCGCTTCCAGACCCGCGCGCTTGGCGGCGCTCAGCTTCTTGCTGTCATCCAGGCCGGACGGGCGCGGTTTGCAGAGAACGACCGCCGCCGCGACCACCGGCCCGGCCAGCGGCCCACGCCCGGCCTCGTCGACACCCGCGATCATCCCTCGACCCGCCAGGGCGGATAGCGCCGGTTCTCGCCCGCCGAATAAAGGCAAACGCGGTTACCGGCCGGATCGACCAGCCAGGCCTCGCGCCAGCCCCATGCCTGATCCACCGGCTCATTATCGAAGACGAGGCCCGCCGAGATCAACGCCGTCACCCGGGCATCGAGATCATCGCATTCCAGATAGACGCCATGCTGCTGGCCATGAAGGGATAGGGTCGCGCCGCCCGGCGCCTCGAACCGGGCATAGGGCTGGTCCGGGCTGTCCACGATCAGGGTGAGGCCCAGATCCTCGTAGAAATCGCGCGAGGCGGCATAATCACTGACCGGCACGGAAATCTGATTGAGGCGGCCGCTCGGTCCCATATCGAGCCGCACCGCGCCATGCGCCATCGGACCATGCCCGCGACCGAGGCCGGGCGCAGTGCGCAGAGCCAGCCGCACGAACAGCCGCGCCCGGGCAATCGCCTCCGGCAGATCGAGCCCCTGCCCCAGCCCGGTCGCGATGGCGCTGGCCAGGGTGCAGCCCGTGCCATGGGTATCCTCGGTATGGATGCGTGCCCCTTCCCAACGGGCGATTTCGCCTTCCGAACCGACAAGCCGGTCGGTGATGATCTCGCCGGGCGCGTGGCCGCCTTTGATGAGCAGCATCTCGCCCCGCGCAGTCAGGTCCGCCTCGCCGCCAAGCGCCTCCAGTTCGGGGAGATTCGGCGTCGTGACGAACGCCCAGCCCATCAGCTCGTGCAGGCTCTCGATGGTGGCGGCGTCCGCGAGCACGCCGCCGCTCGTCGCGACCATCACCGGATCGAGCACCACCGGCGCGCCGATGCTCTCAAGTCGGTCGGCGACCGCCAGCGCCGTCTCCGCGGAGCCGATCATGCCGATCTTCACGGCGTCCACGCCGATGTCGCTGACCACGCTGTCGATCTGCGCGAGCACCATGTCCGTCGGCACGGGATGTACGGCCTGCACGCCCAGCGTATTCTGCGCGGTGATCGCGGTGATCGCCGTCATGGCGTGGCCACCCAGCATGGTGACGGTCTTGACGTCCGCCTGGATGCCGGCGCCGCCGCCGGAGTCCGAGCCGGCGATGATCAGGATTCGAGGATAGCTCATGAGGCGCTTTTGCCCCTTGCCGGCGCGGAAGTCGAGCCGCTGGCGCTGCGCCTCACTGTTCCTTACGGGCGCAGGCGATGCACAGCGATGCCTCGGGCCGGGCCGCCAGACGCGCCGGCGCGATGGGCTCGCCGCACAGCACGCAGGCGCCGTATACGCCCGCCCCGATCCGCGCGAGCGCACGATTGACCGAGCCGATCTCGCGCGCCACCAGTGCAGATTGCTGCTCCAGTGCGCGATCATCCTGCACTTCGCTTGCCTGTTCATCTGAATCGGCATTCAGCGGTTCGTCCAGATCGACCGCAAGCCGCTTTTGCCGGGCTTTCAAATCATCGCGCATAGCCAGAAGCCGTGCCTTTGCGTCCATCATATCCATGGTCACACCTCTCCGTCCGACTGCTCGATGCCAGTCTAGGGAGTGATGCGCGCCAATCCATGCGCCAGATCAAACCGGTCGCGCGGGCGCTCAGCCCTTGAAGCGGCGCTCCGTCGAAGCGGGGTTTCGCTTGAGCGCGTCGCCAGTCCGGCTCGGCCGGTCCAGCAGCTCGCCCCCGCAATTGGGGCAGCGATCGTCCAGATCCTCGGCGCATTCGGCGCAAAAGGTGCATTCGAACGAGCAGATGAAGGCACCACCCGCATCGGCGGGGAGATCGGCGCCGCAGCGCTCGCAATCCGGGCGCATCTCAAGCATGGGCGGCCGCCGCGCTTGCCACGGCATCGCAGATGCGGTCCACCACGCGGACGACCTGATCGCCATCGTCCCCTTCGGCCATCACGCGGATCACCGGCTCGGTGCCGGACGGCCGAATGACGAGGCGCCCCACCCCATCAAGCTCCGCTTCCGCCTGGGCGATCACGGCCTGGACGCTCTGCGCCTCAAGCGGCTTACCGCCGGCGAAACGGACATTCTTGAGCAATTGCGGGACCGGCTCGAACTGGCGCAGCAGGGCGCTGGCCGGCTTGCCGCTCTGCACCAGCGCGGCGAGTACCTGGAGCGCGGCAATGGTGCCGTCGCCCGTCGTCGCATAATCGGAGAGGATCATGTGGCCGGACTGCTCGCCTCCGACGTTGCAGCCGCGCGCCTTCATTTCTTCCAGCACATAACGGTCGCCGACCTTGGTGCGGATGAGGGGAATGCCCTCGCTAGCGAGCTTTCGCTCCAGCCCCAGGTTGGACATCACCGTGGCGACGACCCCCTCGCCCTTCAACATGCCCTGCCGCGCCCAGCTCGTGCCGATCAGCGCCATGATCTGGTCGCCATCCACGATGGTGCCGGTCTCATCCACCACGATCAGCCGGTCGGCATCGCCATCGAGCGCGATGCCGATGTCGGCGCCGGATGCCACGACCGTCTCCTGCAGCAGCAGCGGAGCGGTCGAGCCGCAGCCATCGTTGATGTTGGTGCCGTTGGGCGTCACGCCGATTTGGACTAGCTCAGCTCCCAGCTCCCAGAAGGTGTAGGGCGCGGTGTTATAGGCGGCGCCATTGGCACAATCGAGCGCGACCTTGAGGCCATCGAGCCGCAGATGCTGCGGGAAGGTCGATTTGACGAAGTGAATGTAGCGCCCGCGCCCATCCTCGACCCGCCGCGCGCGCCCGATGCCCTCGGACGGAGCCAGCGGTATCTCGCCGCCCTCGATCAGCGCCTCGATCTTCAGCTCGTCGGCGTCGGAGAGCTTGTAGCCATCCGGCCCGAACAGCTTGATGCCATTGTCATAATAAGGATTGTGGCTGGCCGAGATCATCACGCCGAGATCGGCGCGCATCGATGCCGCCAGCATCGCTACGGCGGGCGTCGGGATCGGGCCGAATTGCACCACGTCCATGCCGACACTGGTAAAGCCCGCGACCAGCGCATTCTCGATCATATAGCCGGAAAGCCGCGTATCCTTGCCAATCACCACGCGGTGGCGATGGCTGCCGCGCATGAAGTGTCGGCCGGCGGCCATGCCTACCCGCATGGCCATTTCGGCCGTCATCGTGGACTGATTGGTGCGGCCCCGGATGCCATCCGTGCCGAAGAAGCGTCTGGTCATCGCCGGTGCTTAGCGGATCGGGGGCCGGCAGCGCCAGCCCCCTTGAAGGCTCACCGCACAGGCGCCGTCTGGTCCCGCAGGCCTTCCTCCGGGCGATCATCGACCGGTTCATCCTCTTCCTTCAGCGTGTCGAGATGCATCAGGCGCTTGACCAGCGGGGAGACCGCCAGCACCGCGACGGCAATGCCGATCGTCCACCAGCCGATGGTGTTGTAGACCGAGAGCGTTGCTTCCTTGGTCATCTCGCCATCATGACCGCCGGTCGCCTCGCCGATCTTGCCGGCGACGAAATTGCCCACCGCCGACATGTAGAACCACGCGCCCATGATGAGGCTGGCGAGATGCTTGGGGGCCAGCCGGTTCATCGCGGAGAGCCCGACAGGCGAAAGGCACAGCTCACCAGTGGTCTGGAAGAGATACACCAGGAACACGAACAGTACCGGCGTCAGCGCCGCCATGCCCGCGGACTGGGCGCCCCACACGAAGATGAGGAAGGAGAAGCCGACCTGCGCCAGCGCCAGACCGAATTTGGCCGGTGCGGACGGCTCCCAGCCGCGCTTGCCCAGCCACAGCCAAAGCCAGGCGAAGACCGGCCCGAGCAACACGATGTAGATGGGGTTGAGCGACTGGAAGAAGGTGGTCTGGAAACCGCCACGGTCGACATAACGATCCGTATAGAGGTTGAGGCTGCCGCCGGCCTGTTCAAACAGACCCCAGAACACCGGGTTGAGCGCGACGAGGAACACGATCGCAAAGATCCGGTCGCGTGCGTCCGGTTGCAGCTTCATCGCGGCGTAGAGCACATAGCCGAGCAGGGCGACGCCCGCGACGATAAGCAGCGTCTCGATGATATCCTGATACTGGACGAGGAACCAGATCACGCCGATGGAAGCGACACCGATAGCGTAGAGCAGCCATTCGGTGCGCAAGGTGAGCGGCTTGGGCGGCTCTCCCTTGCCCATCAGGAACGGCTTGCCGATGACGAACACCGCCGCGCCCAGCAACATGCCAACGCCCGCCGCGCCGAAGCCATATTTCCAGCCGTACGTCTCGCCGAGCCAACCGGCCATGATGGTGCCGATGGCCGCGCCCACATTCACGCCGACATAGAAGATCGTGTAGGCGCCGTCGCGGCGCGGATCGGTAAGCCCGTAAAGCTGGCCGACGATCACCGAGATATTGGCCTTGAGGAAGCCCGAGCCGACAACGATGCAGCTTAGCGCCAGCCAGAAGATATTGATCGTGGGATCATCCTGTCCGCCCGAGCCTTCAAATGCCATCAGGCAGTGGCCAGCGGTGAGGATCAGCGCGCCGAACAGCACGGCCTTGCGCTGGCCCAGATAACGGTCGGCGAGATAGCCGCCCAGCACCGGGGTGACGTAGACGAGGCTGGTATAGGCCCCGTAGACAAGGTTCGCCTGTCCATCGCTGAACAGCCAATGCTTGGTGAGGTAGAAAATCAGCAGGGCGCGCATGCCATAATAGGAAAAGCGCTCCCACATCTCGGCAAAGAACAGAATGTAGAGGCCCTTGGGATGGCCGATAAACTCCTGCTTCTTGCTCACAAGCCCAACCGCGCCGCCGGCAAGAAGCACGACGAGCGCGATGAGGGCGATGGCTGGAATGGTCGCCATAAAGTCTCCTGGTCCGGGCAACGGCGAGACGCCGGCCGCGACAATATGCCCACGAGACTTAGAGAGTCTGACATTTGAGAAAAGCGCTTTTTTCCGCCGGCCTCGATGCGAGCCGCTCCATCGGCCCTGCCGTAGCGAAAAGCGCCGCTACCGCCGCGACATTGCGATCAATTCGCAAATGCGCTTGGCGGATCGACCGGATTTGGCTAGCGATACGGCATGTTCAACGACCGCTCTTCCCTCCCCGCCTATCTCGCATCCCGCCGGTCCGGCAAACCGCGCGATCTCGCGGCGCCCGGCCCCTCGCTCGATGAGCAGCGCGAAATGGTACGGATCGCGACGCGGACCCCCGATCATGGCAAGCTCGCCCCCTGGCGGTTCGTGATCGTGGCCGACGACCAGCGCGCGGCGCTGGCGGCGCTGCTCGAGCGCGCCTACCTCGCCGAGAAGCCCGAGGCTGGCCGGCTGGAAATCGAGGCGATGCACCAGTTCGCGCATCAGGCGCCGGCGCTGATCGTTGTCCTGTCCTCGCCCAAGCCTTCCAAGATTCCGGCGTGGGAGCAGGAGCTCTCCGTCGGTGCGGCGACGATGAACCTGCTGCATGCCGCCCATGCCATGGGTTTTGCGGGAGGTTGGCTGACCGGCTGGCCGTCCTACAACGAGGCCGTGCGCGATGCGTTCGGCACCAGCGAGGAGCGGATCGCCGGCTTCGTGTTCATCGGCACGCCCTCGCGGGATCTGGACGAGCGCCCCCGGCCGGAGCTGGACGACGTGTTGTCGATCTGGTCGGGCGGCTGATCGCACCCTTCCTGGCCGGCGCCTTGACCGATCCACTGTATTATGTCAGTGATGCAGCATGATCGATGAGAGCCGGCCCGTTTATCTGCGCCTGCGCGACGAAATCGCCGCCGCCATTCTGGAGGGACGCTTTGCCGATGGCGATGTCTTGCCATCCGTGCGCGCCTTTGCCGCCCAGCAGGGCGCCAATCCGCTGACCGTCGCCAAAGCCTATCAGAGCTTTCAGGATGAAGGGCTGGTGCAGGTCCGCCGCGGCGTCGGCATGTTCGTCGCGCCGGGCGCATCGCGTCGCTTGCGGGCGATGGAGCGCGAACGCTTCTTCAGTGCGGTCTGGCCAGGTGTCTCCGAGCAGATGCATCGCATTGGAATCACGCTGGAAGAGCTGACCGAACGAGATCGCGTGACCACCGGCTGACCACGGCCCATCGCTCCAGCCCATCGACCTATCGCGTCTGATCCCTCGTTCATCTGCCGTTGCGATTGGCCTCGCCAGACTTGTCGCATCAGGTTGAACGGAGACAAGACATGATCAAGACCGCCCTTGCTACCCTCGCCGCTGTCGGCGTGATGATGAGCGCAGCCCCTGCGGAAGCCCATAAGAGCAAGCATCGGCACGGGCACGGCGCCAGCCGTATGTATGACGACCGCGGCTATTATCGCGAGCCCCGCCCGATCACTCGCGACACGCGCACATGGCGCGGCGACGATGGCCGCTATTATTGCAAGCGCGCGAACGGTACGACGGGCCTGATCATCGGCGCAGCCGGTGGCGCATTGCTGGGCCGGACCATCGATACGCGGGGCGACCGCACGCTCGGCACCGTGCTTGGAGCGGCCGGTGGCGCCTTGCTCGGTCGGGAAATCGAGCGCAGCGGCGCGCGCTGCCGCTGATCGGCGCTTGAGTTTGGACGCGCCGGAGTGGCCACAAGGTCGCTCCGGCACGGGCCGCTCAACTCTGGAGATTATAGCTTTTCATGAGATCGTAGAGCGTCGGCCGGCTCACCCCCAGCATTCGGGCCGCGCCTGAGATATTGCCCTCGGACCGGGCGATCGCCCGCCGGATCGCCGCCTGATCGGCCGCCTCGCGGACCGCGCGCAGATTGACCACCGGACCATCCTCGCCGGCTGCTCCATCCAGATCAAGATCGCCTGCGGTCACCATCTTGCCCTCGGCCAGGATGACCGCGCGTTTGACGCGGTTTTCCAGCTCCCGCACATTACCCGGCCAGTGCCAGGCATCGATGGCGGCAATGGCATCGCTGGCCAGGCCGCGCACCTGTGCATTCAGTTCCGGAGCGAAGCGGGCGACGAAATGGCGCGCCAGCAGCACGGCATCACCGGTTCGCTCCGCAAGAGCCGGGATGCGCACGATGATCTCCGCCAGACGATAATAGAGATCCTCGCGGAAGCGGCTCTGGGCGATCATCTCCTCCAGATTCTGGTGGGTCGCGCAAACGATCCGGCAATCGACCGCGATCTGCTGGCGTCCGCCGATCCGCTCGATGGTCCGCTCCTGCAAGAAGCGCAGCAGCTTCACCTGCAGGGCCAGCGGAATGTCGCCCACTTCATCGAGGAATAGCGTGCCGCCCTGCGCCTGTTCGATCTTGCCGGGCGTGGTTTTGACTGCACCGGTGAATGCACCCTTCTCGTGCCCGAACAGTTCGCTTTCCAGCAGCGTCTCAGGGATCGCCGCGCAGTTGATCGCGACGAACGGCCCGGCGGCGCGGTCGCTCTTTTCGTGCAGGCCGCGGGCGAGCAGTTCCTTGCCAGTGCCGCTGGCGCCAAGCAGCATCACGGACACGCTGGCGCTCGCCACGCGCTCAATCATGCGCGCGACCTTGAGCATTTCCGGCGATGCCGTGATCATATGCCCGAGCACCCGCGCATCGGCGGGGACCGCCTCGGCAAGCCGCCGGTTCTCCTGCTCCAGCGTGTGGACGTGGAAGGCGCGGGCGACGATGTGCCCCAGCGAGTCGATGTCGAGCGGCTTCTGGTAGAAGTCCCACGCCCCCTGCCCGATCGCACGCCGGGCACTGGCGCGGTCGCCCTGACCGGACGCTACGATCACCTTGGTCGCCGGGGCTTCGGCAAGGATCTGCGCCAGTGCGGCCATCCCTTCGGTGATTCCATCCGGGTCGGGCGGTAGCCCCAGGTCGAGCGTAACCACCGGCGGCGCTTCGGCACGCAGAATGTCCATCGCCTCCTCCCGATCCCCGGCGATCAGGATGTGATAACCGTCATAGGACCAGCGCAACTGGCGCTGCAGACCTGGATCATCTTCGACGATCAGCAATTTCGGGCGGCTATCCCCCATCACATCGCACTCCGCATCGGCATGTCTGTTGCGTTCTCACTTGGGCTGGTGACTGGCAGCCGGATCGTGAACTGGCTGCCTTCTCCCTCGACACTCTGGACGAGAAGCCGGCCGCCCATCGCCTCGACCAGCGCGCGCGTCTCATGCGCGCCAAGGCCAAATCCATTGGCTTTGGTGGAGCTGAAGGGGCGGAACAGACGGTCGCGCATGAAGGCGGCGCTCATCCCCTTGCCCCGATCGATAACGTGAAGATCGAGCCAGGCATCGCCCTGCTCCACGACGATCCGCACCAAGGCCTCATCCGGGCTGGCCTCGATAGCGTTGCGCACCAGATGGGTGAGCGCGCGCTGCAGATTATCGGCGTCGACGATCACCTGCTGCTCGAGCGCGCCCTCCACGACGACATTGCGCGTGCCGCCAGCCCAGGCGCGGCCGAGATCGCCGAGCCATGGCCCCAGCAGCAGTTCCTCGCGCTCGGAGGGGCGTGCCTGCCCGCCACGCCCAAGGCGCTGGATGAGGTCGTTCATCCGCGATGAAGTTTCTTCCAGCGTCAGGATCATATCCTCCCGGAACGCCGGATTGTCTGCGTGGCGGCGGGCGTTGCCGGCCAGCAGCGTCATCTGGCTCACGAGATTCTTGAGATCGTGCAGGATGAAGGCGAAGCGGCGGTTGAACTCTTCGAACCGCTGCGCTTCAGCCAAAGCCTCGCGATGGCGCTCCTCCGCGACGCGAGCGGCAGCTTCACCGCAGACGACGCGCAGAACGTCAAAATCCTCCCAGTCGAGCGCGCGAGAACGTGGCGGTGCCGCGAGCAGCATCACGCCGATGATCTCATCGCGGCAGATGAGCGGCGCAAGTGCCCAAGCGATACGGCTCTCCAACATCGAGGCCGGTAGAAGGTCGCCCAGATCATGCCCCTCACGCGCGATGTCGAGGATCTTTCCGGCCGGGACCATTCGGTCGGTGACGGCGATGGGCAGGGTCAGCGGCGCAGCGCTAGCCTCTGGCCACGCATAGGCGCAGACGCGGACCAGACGCTCATCCTGCCTCAGATACAGCGCACCGGCCGGCGCATCGACCGCCTGGGCAATCGCCCGCGCGATGCGGCAATCGAGGCTGGTATCATCCGTATCTCCGCCATCCATCGTGGCGGAGAAGCGGAGCCAGAGGCTGCGATAGTCATATCGATGCGCGAACACATGCTTGGAGATTTCGCCCCGCAGCCAGGAGCGCATGGACGCCGACGGCAGAAAGGCCAGGACCGCGACGGCAAGGGTGAACAGGAGCGCGAACTGGACAATGCGCGCCATGGGAGCGCTCATGCCGCTCAGCAAGCCGACCAGCAGCAGGATGACGCAGATATAGAACAGCGCGAGGCCTGCAGAGACGAGCCGGGTCTTCAGTGTGCGCGAGAGCGCGAAGGCGCGCGTGCCATCGCTGCGCAGGCCCAATGCGAGCATGATCGCCAGCACCGCCATCACGAACCCGCGCATCGGCGCGAGCGGGGTCATGCTCCCTTCGGCGAACCAGACCAGCAGATAATGATTGAAATCATAGGCCCACATGCAGGCCAGCGCGGCGGCCAGCCAACCCTCGCGGCGGGCCGATTCCGGGTCACCGCGCCCGGTGTTCCAGCGGAAGAGCAGCAGCAGCGCGCCCAGAGCGAAGGCAGCGCGCAACATCCAGGTCATCTCGAAATAGACGAGAATGCGCCGATCGACCCGAATGCCCTCGCCCATCTGCAGATCGAAAATCAGCTGAACCGCGAGCACAAGCGCCAGAGCCAGCACCACGACCTTGGGGCCGGCCCGCCCGCCCGGTCGCCAGACCCGCGAAAGGCTGGCCAGTGCTGCCAGCCAGGCCGCATTGCGCATGGTCTCGGTGACGCCATCGCTCAATTGGCCGAGCGGGCTGAAGCCGACAAAGGCGTGCCGCAGCGACCACAGCGCCGTCAGCGCCAGCGCCACGATGACGAACTGCGGCGCGGCGATGCGGTGGGGCTGTCGCGAAATCAGGATCGCGAGCGTGGCGAACAGGATCGCCGCGAGCGCGTGCCCCAGATGGCCGGCAATCAGCCAGACAGCCATGCGCATCCCCCTCGGCTAAGCGACCGCGCGGCCGTGACGAGCACACCGCCCACGCCGTAGCCCCGCCATCCCGCTTTACAGCTCAGTGTAAGATGATCCGACACCCGGCCGACTTACAGTGAAATAGCAAAAATATGCTGAACGCCGCAGACTGCCGGCGCGCGATGCCGATTTTTACCGGATGCTAAGCCTGTTTGCTTATCATGCCCGCGTCCGCGAAGACCGGACGAGCCGGAGCCGTTCATGCCCAACCGCATCTATCTGCTAATCGCCCTCGCCTTCATCATCGGCGGCCCGGTGCTTGTGATGGGCATCAGCGATGTCCTCCCTTCGGACCCGGCGGCAGAGATGGCGGCGAACGGCGGGCAGGGCCCAGACCCGTCGATGAACGAGACTCAGTCCGAACCGGACACGGAGGCGCCGCCCCCGCCGATGGTGGAACAGGCGCCCGGATCGACCGATCCCCTCTTCGATGCCAACCCGACGCTGGACGTGGAGTCCGCCCGCGTCTCGCTTCCCGAGCCGGTCGCCGAGGATGTCCCCGCACCGGCGCCCCCGGCCCACGCGGAAAACTTCTCGCCGCAGTCCGGTTTTGGCGGCGACGATGGCAAACCGCATTATTGATGCGCGCGTGATCTTGCAGCAATCAGTCCACGCCCCGTAGAGAATTCATATCTCTTGGACGTCCGCGACGGAGCAGCGCAGACTTGCTCGATCTGGAACCGAAACGCTTGGTTAGGGGCGCCTTCTTCGCCGCGATCTAAATCGTAGACTCAGCCATGCGAGTCCCAAACCTATCGGGATCGAAACCACAATCAGCACGATGATGGATAACGACCAAGACCAACCTCGTTCTCTCGCGAAAGTTAGGAATGCGAAAGTGAAAAGCGCTCCGAATATGTGAACGCCATAATCCGATAGTTTTAGGTTCCGCCGCCTCATGCTCGCCCAGTTGCCTCATGCCAACGATGCCCACAACGGCGGCGTGTCCGGAATGGCGCCTTCGAAGATAAATACAAGATAACGGCCAATCAGTGAATGCGCCCACCCGACCTACGACTTCCCAAAAATATCCAGCGCCGCCACCGTCAGCGCCTTTGCGGCCGTGCCGATCACCGCATGGGGATCGGGCGCCCAGAGCGGGCTGTGGAGCGACGGCAGGCTGATCTCTCCGCGCCGCGCCGCGGCCACCTTGTCAGGGTCCACCCCGCCGACCCAGAAGATCATGCTCTCGATGCTGTTATCGGCACGGTGATATTGACCGAAATCTTCGCCGCCCATCACCGAGGGCACCTGCCGCACCCGATCGGCACCGAAATGGGCGCGCAGCACGCCCGCGACATGGTCGCTGAACTGGGGCGTGTTGTAGGTGGCCGGCGTGTAATCCTGCTCCACCGTCATGATCGGCATCCGGTCCTCCGGCACGCCGGCCGCCATCGCCTCGCCCCGCGCGATCCGCTCGATGCCGCCCAGCAGGCGCGCGCGGGTCTCATCGGAATAGCTGCGCACGGTGATCAGCAGCTTTGCCTCATCCGGTATGACATTGTGCTTGGCGCCGGCGACGAAGCTGCCGACCGTGACCACGGCAGCCTCCTGCGGATCGCACTCGCGGCTGACCAGCGTCTGCAGGCTGGTGACGATGCGCGCGGCGATCACGATCGGGTCGATGGTCTTGTGTGGATAGGCACCGTGACCGCCCTGGCCGCGCACGGTGAGGTCGACGCTGTCCACATTCGCCAGTATCCAGCCCGGCGTGTAGCCGATGGTGCCGGCCGCGAGTTCCGCGCTGTCGTGGAAGGCAAGGACATGGCTTGGCTTGGGGAAGCGCGTGAACAGCCCATCGTCAAGCATGGCCTTGGCGCCCAGGCCGATCTCCTCGGCCGGCTGCAGGATCATCACCAGCGTCCCCGACCATCGCGCCCGCAGCCCAATCAGCGCCTGCGCCGCGCCGGTCCAGGCCGTCATGTGCGTATCGTGGCCGCAGGCGTGCATCACCGGGCTCTCGATGCCGTCGCGCGTCGTCGCCCGGACCCTTGAGGCGTAGGGCAGACCGGTCTTTTCCTCGAGCGGAAGCGCATCCATGTCGGCGCGGATCATCACCACCGGGCCGGGGCCGTTCTCCAGCACAGCCACGACGCCCGTCTGCCCGACCTGCTCGGTAACGGCAAAGCCAAGCGCCCGCATTCGCGCCGCCAGCGTCGCCGCGGTCCGTACTTCCTGAAAGCTCAGCTCCGGATTGGCATGCAGGTCGCGATAGATCTCCATCAGTTCGGGCAGCGCCGCATCGATGGTCGCGTCTATATGGGAGGCCGCAATGGCTTCGTTTGACGCTTCGTTGAAAGACATGCCAACTCCTTCTGCCCCGTGACGGCCGCGATCATAGGCGCTTTTGCGCGCCTTGGAAGGGCAGTGAGACCGCAGCGCTTCCAACCCGCCTGCTCTCTGCCTATGAGGCGAGCATGAAGCTGGACCGCCCCCCACAAGAGCCGTGGTGTTCGATATGGACGGCGTGCTGTTCGACACCGAGACGCTCTATCGCGCGGCGATGTTTGCCGCCGGCGACGAGGGCGGCCATGCGATCACCGCTGCGCTGTTCAATGCCACATTGGGGTGCCCATGGCCGACGGCGCGCCAGCAATTGCTCGACCATTTCGGCGGCGATTTTCCGGCCGATGATTTTCGGCATCGCGTGCGGGCGCACTTTGACCAGTTCGTGGCGCGGGATTTGCCGCTCAAGCCCGGTGTGGAAGCGCTGCTTGATGTGCTCGATGCGGCAGCGTTGCCCCGCGCGATCGCGACATCCTCCGGCCATGAGCAGGTCCGGCATCATCTGGCGCATCATGGTTTGGCGGATCGGTTCATGCATGTCGTGGCGTTTGGCGATTATCAGGCGGGAAAACCGGCGCCCGATCCCTATCTCCTCGCCGCAGAGCGGCTGCGCGTCTCGCCGGCGGATTGCCTTGCCCTTGAGGATTCACACAATGGCGTGCGCTCGGCAGCCGCGGCAGGCATGATGACGGTGATGGTGCCGGATCTGATGGCGCCCACATCAGAAATGCAGGGCCTATGCGCCCACATCGTCGAGGATCTGCATGCCGTGCGCGACATCGTGCTGGCGTCGCTTTCGGAGGGCCACCTGGTCGAACGACGCTAGTCCGCGCGCCCTGTGACTCGCTCGTCGGCCATGGCATCGGCCTCTTGAGCGGCGCTCTCGCCCGGTGCCGGTAACCGCCCAAGCGCCTCGACCGGTTCGATCGCGTCGATCTCCCGCGATCCGGTTTCGACACTTAGATCCTTGAAGCGACGGCCGGTCACCAGCACGCGGTTCTCGAAGCTGGAGACGAACTTATTGTAGCTGGAGACCGAGCCATTGAGGCTGCGGCCGAGCGAAGAAAGATGCCCGGCGGCAACCGCCAGCCGCTCATACATCTCCTTGCCGAGCGCCGCGATCTGCTGGGTCTGTTCGGCCATTTTCTCCTGCCGCCAGACGCTCGCGACGGTCCGCGCGATGGCGACCAGATTGGTCGGCGTGGCGAGCAGCACACGCTTCTCGAAGGCCCATTCCCACAGGCCGTCATCCTGCTCCAGCGCGGCCGCGAGGAAGTGCTCGCCGGGGATGAACATCACGACATAGTCCGCCGCATCGCCAAAGCGCGTCCAGTAATCCTTCGCGCCAAGCTGCTGCGCGTGGTTGCGGATCGCGCCGGCATGGGCCTTGAGATGCCCGGCCCGCACCACCTCGTCCACAGCGTCGACCGCTTCCAGATAGGCGTTGAGCGAGCATTTGGCGTCGATGATGAGTTGCCGGCCCCCGGGCAGACGCACGATCACGTCCGGGCGCAGGCGGCCGTCAGCAGTATCCACCGAAACTTCCGAGCGGAAATCGGCGAACTGGCTGAGGCCCGCCATTTCCAGCACATTGCGCAACTGCTGCTCGCCCCAGCGTCCGCGCGCCTTGGGGCTGGAGCGTAGCGCATTCACCAGTCGCGCCGTCTCGACCCGCGCCTCTGCACTGCCCAGCCGCACCTGCTCGACGGCCTCGCGCAGCGCGGCGTAGCTATCCACCCGCTCCTTCTCGACCTTGCCGAGGCCCTCCTCATAGCGCTTCAGCGTCGTCTCGACCGGTTGCAACAGCGCCTTGAGACTGGCCTCGCTTTTCTCATGGGCCTGATGGAAGCGCTGATCGGCGCGCTCGATGAGCATGCGCTGCGCCTCATTCAGCAACTTGCCGGCGGTCTCACTGAACTGCGCAGACAATTGCTCACGCGCCTCACCCAGCGCGCGAATCTGGGCCTCGAAGCCCTCCATCCGCGCCTTCTGATCGGCCTGCACAGCCGCGAGCATCCGTTCGGCCTCGTCCCGCGCACGATCGGTGTCCTCCAATTTCGCGCGCAAGGCGTCGGTCTCTTCCGCCCGGCTCGCCGCCACCGCGAGGTCGCGCAGCGCGGCGTTGCGCATATCCTCAAGGGTGGCGAGTCGGTCGGCGAGAGCCTTGCGCTCAGCCTCGACCGGCGCAGCCATGCGGGCGCGCATCAGCCAGCCGGCGACAAGCCCGACCAGCAGAAGAAGCAGACTAAGAACGAGGCTTTCAACGGTCACGGCAACTCGCGGCAAAACAGGAACGAAATGAGAACCTATCGCCCCCGCCTCACAAGCGCAAGCCCGTCACTCGATATGGCCCTGCTCGCGGAAGAAGCTGTTGAGGGCGCCGAGCATCGTCTGCCACCAGTCGACGACATCGGCGAAATTGCGCTGGGTCAGGCCACCATAGGTTGTCACGTCATAGGTCAGGTCGAGCGATCCATCCTCGTCCACCGCCATCTGGCTGAACCGGTTCTTGCGGTTCCACAAATTGGCGAGCTCTGGCGTGTTCTTGCCGTCATCCACGAAGCTGGTCGAGAAGTGCAGCGAGGCGCAGTTCTTGCCGTCCTCGCATTCGTAGAAATAGATGTTGAAGTTGTAGCCGCTCGCCGCGCTGGTGATCATCGGGTTGCCGCTCGACTCACTCTTGCTCAGGCTGGCCTTGTAGCCGGCGTCCTGGATCGCCTTCACCACCGTCTCGGGCGCATTGGCGCAGACGAGCCCCTTGCCGCACGGTTCCTCATCGGCCGCATGAGCGGGCGCCGTCATCATCACAAACGCACATGCCGCAGCGGAAATCCAAGCGGTCGTCTTCATCGTCGTCCCCATTGCTCGTTACGGCCACGGCCTTATCGCGATGAAGCGGACATCGCCACACCGCAAAGCCCATTGCAGATATGTTCTTCATATGTTCTATTGACGCATGAGTGCGATCAAGGGGCGCGGCGCCCCGGCCAACGAGGTATCGAGCCGTTTCCACCTGCCCGCGCGCGAGGTGGATGGCGACTGGCTGGATGCGCGACTGGCGGACGAGGAGGATCAGCCGCCCCCCCTGCGCACCACCGTGACGCTGGAGCAGGCGCGCACGATCATCACCCGCAACAATTCCCCCGACATTGGGTTTGAGCAATCGGTGAATGCCTATCGGGGCTGCGAACATGGGTGCATTTATTGCTTTGCGCGGCCGAGCCATGCCCGGTTCGATCTCTCGCCGGGGCTGGACTTCGAGAGCCGGTTGTTCGCCAAGCCGGACGCGGCCAGGCTGCTGCGGCAGGAACTCGCCAAGCGTGCTTATCTGGTGAAGACCATCGCGATGGGGACGAACACCGACCCCTATCAGCCCATCGAAGCGCGGTATCGCATCACGCGGGCGTGCATCGAGGTGCTGGCGGACTGCCGCCATCCGCTGATGATCACCACCAAATCCAACCGGGTGTTGCGGGATCTCGATCTGCTGGCGCCGATGGCGGCGCAGGGGCTGGTCGCGGTGGCGATTTCGCTGACCACGCTGGATGCCGGGCTGCACCGCAAGCTGGAGCCGCGCGCGCCCTCGCCTGCCAGTCGGCTCGCGGCGATCCGCGGGCTCTCACAGGCGGGGGTGCCGGCCCATGCCAGCCTGTCACCGATGATCCCGGCGATCAACGATCATGAGATCGAGGCGCTTGTCGCGGCGGCCGCAGAGGCGGGCGCGCAATCGGTCTCGTTCATTCCGGTGCGGCTGCCCTTCGAGGTCGCGCCGCTGTTCCGGGATTGGCTCGATGCGCATTATCCGGACCGGGCCGCCAAGGTGATGAGCCTCATTCAGTCGATGCGGGGCGGGCGCGACAATGATCCCAATTTCGGCACGCGCATGCGTGGGTTCGGGGCTTATGCGGAGTTGATCGGCACCCGCTTCCGCGTCGCTCAGGCACGCCATGGCCTTGGCAAGGGCCGCCTTGCGCTGCGGCATGACCTGTTCGTGCCGCCGTCCGATCAGGGCGATCTGTTCAGCATGCTGCGATGAACAGACCGCCCTTCGGCTATGTCAGATCAGTTGAAGGACACGCGCATCGTCGCCTTGCGACCCCTCAACGTGTAGCCAACCGCGCCGAAGCCGATGACCAGCATGGCCCAGACAGCCGGCTCAGGCACCGGCGGAGCGTTGGTTCCGTTTACGGCAATATTGTCGATGTTCGCCGAAGCGCCACCGACAACGAAGCCGAAGACGACCCGGTCAACCAGATTGCTGGCGCCGGCGATGGTGGAGAAATCCCCGGAGAAGGTCGAGAGCAGGCTGAACACCGGCACCTGACCCGCAAAGCCGGTCACGCTGTAGAGCAGGTTGCTGTCCACGGTCGCCAAATCGAAGCTGTCCAGCGTGAAGCTCGCGCCGCCCGCCGTCAGATCGAACAGGCTGAGCGCCGTCCCGCCGCCAAAGCCGACGCTGGGCGCGCTATTGCCCGAGCCGGTATCGACCACGGAAGACCCCAGCACATTGGCGAAGGTAAACCCATCCTGCGTGTAGCTGGTGAACGGATCACCCGATCCGGAGAGACCATCGAAGCTGATGATTGCGGCCTGTGATGGTGCCGCCAAGGCAGCTCCGGCCATGAGCGCCGCTGTGAGAAGCGGCAGTTTGTACATAGTTTTCATCGGTAACTCCCAAATCCTAAGAGTCACCCCCGACGCCACCCGATGGAACGGGATGGCACCCCCGCCGCTGCGATGGTTAACATTTCGCAAACGCACAATAGCGCTGCGTTCAATTGTGCTCACGAGGCGAGGAAAGCCGCGTTGGTCCGCGCGCCCTCGCGGTGCGGTGCAGCACGTCGCGCGTCAGGCACGGTTTAGCGGGAGGCGACCAGCGCCAGCTGCGGCCCGTGCTGAGCTAGCACCACCTTGGTCACACCGCGCACCGTTTCGACCCGCTCGCCAAGCTCGGCATCGAGCTGGAAATCCTCGCCGAGGATGACCCGCGCCCGCCCGCCATCGGGCAGCGCCGCGTCCAGCTCCACCGTCGAGCGCGCGCCGCGCCGTTCGCCCAGCATCTGCCGGAGCGCAGGAATAGCGCTCGGCTCCTCCACGGAAATGACCATCCGCATTCGCGCCGTGCCCGCGAGGCGCGCGAAGGACTGGACGTTGCGCACGGTGACGCGCGGGGTCTCCTCACCGGGCTGGCGATCCAGCTCCACGGTCAGCAGGGCGCATTCGTTGCTCTCGTGCAGGGTGGCGAGCAGCTTGCAACTTTCCTCATCGAAGCAACTGGCCTGGAACTGCCCGCTCGAATCCGAGAAGGTCGCCGAAGCATAGCGGGCGCCGCGCTTGGTCTCGCGCCAGCGTATATCCTCGATCAGCCCGGCCATCATCGCGCCCGTGCGGTCGCCCCCGCCAATGCCATCCGACTGGCCGCACAGTTCCGCATAGCTGCGCACGCCTTTGCCGCGCGCGAGGATGCGGTAGCGGTCCACGGGGTGCGCCGAGAAATAGAAGCCGAACGCCTCCTTCTCCTGCGCCATGCGCTCGACGGCGGCCCATTTCACATCCGGCAGCGGCACATCCGCATGGGAAACATCCTCCCCACCGAACAAGCCGCCCTGCCCGCTCTCGCGCTGCTCGGCGGCTTTGGCGGCAACCGCCAGCAGCGCCTCGGCCGCGGCATGGACCACCGCGCGGTCCAGCCCCAGGCTGTCGAAGGCGCCGGCCGCCGCGAGACTCTCAAGCTGCCGACGATTGAGCAGGCGCGGCTCGATCCGCCCGGCGAGATCATCGAGATCGCGGAACGCGCCGCCCCGGAACCGCTCCTCGACCAGCGTCTCCATCGCCTTCTCGCCCACCCCCTTGAGGCCACCGAGCGCATAACGCACGGCATGGCGACTGGCGTCCTCCGGGTCCGGTTCCACCGAGAAATCGGCTTCGCTCACGTTGATGTCGGGCGGCAGGCAGGTCAGGCCCATGCGGCGCATGTCATCCACGAAGACGGTCAGCTTGTCCGTCTGGTGGATATCGAAGGCCATGGAGGCGGCGTAGAATTCGGCCGGATAATGGGCCTTGAGCCAGGCCGTCTGATAAGCGAGCAGCGCATAGGCTGCGGCGTGGCTCTTGTTGAAGCCGTAACCGGCGAACTTGTCGATCAAGTCGAACAGCTCATTGGCCTTCTTCTTGTCGATCTGGTTGTGCGCCTTGCAGCCTTCGACGAAGGTCGCGCGCTGGGCGTCCATCTCCGCCTTCACCTTCTTGCCCATGGCGCGGCGCAGCAGATCGGCGCCGCCGAGCGAGTAGCCGGCAAGGATCTGCGCGGCCTGCATCACCTGTTCCTGATAGACGAAGATGCCGTAGGTCTCGTTCAGGATCGGCTCGAGAAGATCATGCGGATATTCAATCGCCTCCTCGCCATTCTTACGGCGTCCGAACAGCGGGATATTGTCCATCGGGCCGGGCCGGTAGAGCGAGACGAGCGCGATGATGTCGCCGAAATTGGTCGGCTTCACGGCGGCGAGCGTCTTGCGCATGCCCTCGGATTCCAGCTGGAACACGCCGACCGTGTCGCCCCGCTTGAGCAGATCGTAGACCTTCGCGTCGTCCCAGCTCAGCCCTTCCAGATCGACGCTAACGCCGCGCTTGGCGAGCAGCTTGACCGCGCGCTGGAGCACCGAGAGGGTCTTGAGGCCCAGAAAGTCGAACTTCACGAGTCCCGCGCTCTCGACATATTTCATGTCGAACTGGGTCACCGGCATGTCGGACTTGGGATCGCGGTAGAGCGGGATCAGCTCCGACAACGGACGATCGCCGATCACGACGCCGGCGGCGTGGGTAGAGCTGTTGCGCGGCAGGCCTTCCAGCATCATCGCCTGATCGACCAGCCGCTTGATCTGTCCGTCCGCCTTGTATTCGGCCACGAACTCGGCGGAGCCGTTCATGGTCCGCTCCAGCGTCCATGGGTCGGTCGGGTGGTTGGGGACGAGCTTGGCCAGCCGGTCGACCTGATTATAGCCCATTTGCAGCACCCGGCCGGTATCCTTGAGCGCCGCGCGCGCCTTCAGCGTACCAAAGGTGATGATCTGCGCGACCTGATCATGGCCATATTTGCCCTGCACATAGCGAATGACCTCGCCGCGCCGGGTTTCGCAAAAGTCGATGTCGAAGTCCGGCATCGACACGCGCTCGGGATTGAGGAAGCGCTCGAACAGCAGGCCCAGCGCCAGCGGATCGAGATCGGTGATCGTCAGCGCCCAGGCGACGACCGAACCAGCGCCCGATCCACGGCCCGGCCCCACCGGAATATCCTGCGCCTTTGCCCATTTGATGAAGTCGGCCACGATCAGGAAGTAGCCGGGGAAGCCCATCTGGATGATGATATCCAGCTCGAAATCGAGCCGGGTGAAATAGTCCGGATAGCTCTCCCGCAGCGCAGCTTCGTCAAGCTCGGCCGCGGCCTCGCCATGCGTCTGCTGGTGGATCTTGCGCAGGCGCCCGACCAGACCCGCCGTCGCATCGACGCGCAACTGCGCCTCCTCACCGTCGCGGTCGCCGGCAAGGCTGGGCAGGATCGGCTTGCGCTTGGGCGCCATCACCGCGCAGCGCTGCGCCACGACGAGGGTGTTGGCGATGGCTTCGGGCAGATCGGCGAACAATTGCTGCATCGCATCGGCCGGCTTCATCCAGCTTTGCGGCGAGCTTTTCGGGCGGTCGTCGCTCTCGACATAGCTGCTGTTGGCGATGCAGAGCAGCACGTCATGGGCCGGATGGAAGCCGGCATCGGCATAACAGGCGGGATTGGTGGCGACGAGCGGCAGGTTGCGCGCATAAGCGAGGTCGATCAGCGCGTCTTCCGCCGCCGCCATGATCGCATCGTCCGTGCGGGACAGCTCGATATAGAGACGATCGCCGAACATCGCGGAGAGACGGCCAAGATAGCGACCGGCTTCCTCCGGAAGGCCTTCCGCCAGCAACCGGGCGAGTGCGCCTTCGCCGCTGGCCGTCAGGCAGATGAGCCCATCGGCATGGCGCTCCAGCGCCTCGAAGGAGACATGCGCCTCCTCCATTTCCGGCCGCTCGACATGGGCGCGGCTCGCCAGCGCGCAGAGATTGCCATAGCCGACATCATCCTGCGCCAGCAGGACAAGCCAGTCGATCTGCACCGGCGCATTGTCCGGCCGGCCGGGGCGCGCCACCGCGAGCGTCGTGCCGATGATCGGCTGCACGCCGGCCTTGGCGGCCGCGTCGGAGAAGGCCATGGCCGCATAAAGGCCGTTCCGATCGGTCAGCGCGGCGGCCGGGAAGCCCAGTTCCTTGGCCCGCGCGGCAAGCTGCTTGGGCGCAATCGCGCCTTCCAGCAGGGTGTAGGCCGACAGGTTTCGGAGCGGAACATAGGGCTGGTGCGGCATGACCGCTGTTATGGGGCTTTGGCGTCCATCTGGAAAGGGCCGCGCGCAAGTTACCCACAGGCTTTGCACCACTGAGACCGCCGGCACTGGGTCATCCCCGCAATCCCCCTGAACGCCCGATCTTGCAAGGACTTGCGCGCCGGACCCAAGATGGTTCAATGAGTCGCAGACACAGGGGACGGGATTATGGACATCGAACCGACGGGTGGCACGGCGCCATCGCTCATGGACCGCGCGAAGGCGATCATTCTCAAGCCCAAGGCGGAATGGCCGGTGATTGCGGCGGAGACGACGCCGAGCGGTGACATCTTCACCAACTACGCCCTGCCACTGGCGGCGATCAGCCCGATCGCGGCCTTCGTCGGCGGCCAGCTCTTCGGCTTCGGCGCGTTCGGCTTCAGCTATCGCCCGTCGCTGATGGGCGGCCTCTCCATGGCGATGACGAGCTTCATTCTGGCGCTGGTCAGCCTGTTCCTCATCAGCTTCATCACCAGCAAGCTCGCGCCCAAATTCGGCGGTGTCGGCAGTTTTCGCAACGCCTTCAAGCTCGTCGCCTATTCGATGACGGCCAGTTGGCTAGCCGGCATCTTCAGTATCGTGCCGTCGCTCAGCTTCCTTGGAATTCTCGGCCTCTATTCTTTCTATCTCTTCTATGTCGGCGCGGCCCCGCTGATGAAAGTGCCGCCCGAGAAGGCGCTGACCTACACGATCGTGACGGTGCTGTGCGTGCTGGTGATCTATATCGTCATCGGCGCGATCACCGCCACGGTGGGCCGCACCTTCGGCTTCTCGCCCTCGGGCAGCCTGGGCGGCGGCACGGTGACGACGGAGGATGGCGCGACGATCGCCCTGCCCGGCGTCGGCAACATCGATACCGGCAAGATCGAGCAGGCAGCGCGCGACATGGAAGCCGCGCAGACCCGTGAGGCCGTCGCCCCGGCGCAATTGCAGGCGCTCCTGCCCGCCAGCATTGGCGCCTATCAGCGCACGGCAATCAGCAGCGTCAAGGCCGGCCCCACCAGCCAGGCCGAGGCAAGCTATGAAGCGGGCGGCAAGCGCTTCACCCTCAAGGTCTCCGACATGGCGGTGATGGGCGCGATTGCCGGCATGGCAAGCGCCATGGGCGTTGAATCCAACCGTGAGGATGGCGACAGCTATGAGCGCACCACGACGGTGGACGACAATATGATCATCGAGCGGTGGGACCGCGGCGCCGGCAATGGATCGTTCGCAACCACGGTCGACAAGCGCTTCATGGTCGAGGCAGAGGGCGACGCCGGCAGCATCGACGAGCTGAAGGCCGCCGTTGCCGCCATCGACATGGCCAAGCTCAAAGGCCTAGGGCGCTAATCAGGCGCCGATCCGTTCAGAAATCGCCTGCGCCTGAGCGGTTCAGGCGCGAGGCTGAAAGCGTCGGCGATTACCAGTCCAGCACTTCGCCATCATAGGCCCAGAAGCGGCCGCTATTCTCCATGCTCAGGCCATCGAGCACCTGCCGCAATCCCGCCGCGCTGGTCTCGACGTCGATGTCCGCGCCGGGGCCACCCATATCGGTGCGTACCCAGCCGGGGTGGAGGGAAGCCACCGCAATCCCCTCGCCTGCCAGATCGGCGGCCAGGCATTGGACGACCTTGTTCACCGCCGCCTTGGAGGCGCGATAAGCGAGATGGCCCGACTGCGGCGCGGCCATCGACCCCATGCGGCTGGAGGTCACCGCTACGCGCGGATGAGCCGCCTTGCGCAAATTGGGCAGCAGCGCCTGGATCACCCGCAGCGGGCCGAGCACGTTCACATCGAGCGTGTGCAGGAAGCCATCGAAGTCCATGTCCGTGCTGCTCTGACGCTCGGGGCCGATCACTCCGGCATTGGCAAGCAGCAGGTCGACCGGCCTGCCGTCCAGCGCCGCCGCAAACTTGCTGACCGATTGCGCATCCGCCACATCCAGCGCCATGGTGGTGCCGAAGATGGGGTCGGCCCGGTCTTCGCCGCGCATGGCGCGGATCACATCATGCCCGTCCTGCGCATATTGCCGCGCCAGTTCCAGGCCGATGCCCCGATTGGCGCCGGCGATCACGATGGTTGCCATGAGTCGTCTCCTGTCGCGTGCCGCCGGCCACCATGGCGCGCCGGCACAAATCGCTAATCGAGAAACCCGTCATGCAGCCGAACGATCCGGTCCATCCGCGCCGCCAACCGCTCATTATGCGTTGCGATGAGGGCGGCCGAGCCCTGCTCGCGGACCAGCCTGATGAATTCGTCCAGCACCACATCGGCCGTGCGCTCATCCAGATTGCCGGTCGGCTCATCGGCCAGCACCAGCGCCGGGCGATTGGCAAGCGCGCGCGCCACCGCGACGCGCTGTTGCTCGCCGCCGGAAAGCTGACTGGGCTTATGCTCCAGCCGGTGCCCGAGGCCAAGGCTGGTAAGCAGGCTTTCTGCCCGCGCTCGCGCCTCAGCCTTGCTCTTGCCGAGGATCAGCTGCGGCAGGATGACATTCTCGACCGCGCTGAAATCCGGCAGCAGATGATGGAACTGGTAGACGAAGCCGAGCTTCTCCCGCCGCAGCGTCGTACGGCCATCGTTGCCCTCGCTCGCAACCTCGACGCCGCAGAGGCGGATCGAGCCGCCAAAGCCGCCCTCCAGCAGGCCGATCGCCTGCAACATGGTCGACTTGCCAGAGCCGGACGGGCCGAGCAGCGCCACGATCTCGCCGGCCTGAACGTTCAGGTCCACGCCGCGCAGCACGTCGATCTTGGCGCCGCCCTGCGTGAAGCTGCGCGACAGGCTGTGAACGGAGAGCACCTCACTCATAGCGCAGCACCTGTACGGGGTCGGTATTGGCAGCCTTGAAGGCCGGATAAAGCGTGGCGAGGAAGCTGAAGCCCACCGCCATGATGCAAATCGCGCCAATCTCGACCGGATCGGGCTTGGATGGCAGCGAGGTCAGGAAGCGGATCGACGGATCCCAGAGTTGCTGGCCGGTGAGCATCTGCACGCCATCGACAATGCCCTGGCGGAAGAACAGGATCACCGAGCCAAGCACAAGGCCTGCGCCAGTGCCGAGCGTGCCGATGGTCACGCCCACCGTCACGAAAATCCGCAGCAGACTACCGCGCGTGGCGCCCATCGTGCGCAGAATCGCGATGTCGCGCGTCTTGGCGCGGACCAGCATGATGAGGGAGGAGAGGATGTTGAACACCGCGACCAGAATGATGAGCGAAAGGATGACGAAGGAGACCACACGGTCCACCTGCAAGGCCTCGAACAGGCTGGCATTCATCTGTCGCCAGTCGATCACCTGGCCCTGCGTTGCCACCTGCTTGGCCAGCGGCGCCAGAATCTCGCCGACCCGGTCAGGATCTTCGGTCTGCAGCTCGACCATGCCGACCTTGTCGCCCATCAGCAGCAGCGTCTGGGCATCCTGCATCGGCATGATCACGAACGCCTTGTCATAATCATAGATGCCGATTTCGAAGATGGCGCCGATCTCATAGGGGAGCTGGCGCGGCACCGTGCCGAAGGGCGTCGAGCGCCCGGCCGGATTGATGACGCTGATCGACTGGCCAACGCCCACGCCAAGCGCCTCGGCCAGGCGGGAGCCGATCGCCACCTTGCCGCTGCCGGCACGCACATCCTTGAGCGAGCCTGCCAGCACCTTGCCGGAGAGCGACGCATTGTCGTGAATATCGGCTTCCGTCATGCCGCGAATCAGAGCGGCTTCCACCCGGCCGTTAAACGTCGCCAGCAGCGGCTGCTCGATTAGGGGCGTCGCGCTGGTCACGCCCGGGGTGGCTCGCGACTGCCGCGCGATCTCCTCCCAATTGTCCAGCCGCCCGCCATAGCCCTGCACCACCGCATGGCCGTTCAAACCCACGATCTTGTCGAACAGCTCGGCGCGGAAGCCGTTCATCACGCTCATCACCACGATCAGCGCGCCCACGCCCAGCATCACCGCGACGAGGCTGATGGAGGCGACCAGAAAGATGAATCCCTCACCCTTGCCAGGCAGCAGGTAGCGCCGGGCGATCATGCGTTCGTAACGATTGAGGATCATGGCAGGGGCAGAAGCCTCGCGGGGGGACAGTCTGCGCACCTCTATGGTGCGGGGGAGGGAGTGGCAAGGGCTAGCGGCCTGACCGGGGGCATGGCGCGCCTGTTGCGGATATGGCACAGGGTGCTTAACAATTTCGTAGCGTCGCAACTTGCCTGATGACAGCCGCCGTGCGTCATCCTAGCGTCAGCGGCGAAACACAGGCAATCATAGCAGGCCGTGGTTCAGGGATGTCGCATCCCGCCTGACTCGCTTGAGGGGGCCGGACAGGTGAGCGGAAGCGACGCCAAAGGGGGAGACGATTAATCGTCCACGGGCGCCCGGATCGGCAACGATCTGGGCGCTTAGTCTTTGTGGCAATCTTCCCCGCACGCCTAGCACCCGATTGTTGCCGGATGATGTCAGCGCGAGCGGCACCGCTTGGCTGTGCAAAAATCATGATCACTCGCCTCACCTGCCCCTCTTGAAAGGGCATGGCGCGCGCATATCTCTGCCCTGTCCGGTCGCCCATGATGGGGATCGGCTGATGCACCGGGCGCCGAGTACGGGCCTGGCATCGCAGTTCAAACACGCTCCAATGGAGGATTTGATTATGCGTGGCTTTGATTTGACTCCCTACCGCCGCTCCACTGTCGGCTTCGATCGCCTGTTCGACCTTATCGAGAACAGCGCGCGCCTGCAGCAGACGGACAATTATCCGCCCTATAACATCGAGCGGCTTGATGAGGATCGCTATCGCGTGACGGTCGCCGTCGCCGGTTTCAAGGCGGAAGAAATCGACATCACGGCGCAGCAGAACCTGCTCCAGATCACTGGCCGCAAAGCCGAGGTAGCGGAGAGCGAGCGCGCCAATTATCTTCACCTCGGCATCGCGAACCGCAGCTTCGAGCGCCGGTTCGAGCTGGCCGACTTCGTGCGCGTCGAGCGCGCCGACCTCGCCGACGGCCTGCTCATCGTAGAGCTGGTCCGTGAGGTGCCGGATGCGATGAAGCCGCGCAAGATCGCCATTAACGGCAAGGGCGAGGTCATCGACCTCTCAAGCGACAAGAACGCCGCCTGATCCGTTCAACCCTCTCTCACCAGTCGGAGAGATGAGCGCCCGGGGAGACCCGGGCGCTTTTTTTGTGGCGGCCCCTCCCGCCGCATCATTCCTCAAGCCGCCAGAGAATACGCTGATTAAAGCCGCTCATCACGGGCTGACCCAGCGCATCGCGCGCCGGCGTGTACCGGGCACGCGTCGTGATCATCTCGCACGAAGCCTTGTCCAGCACATCATGACCGCTGCTTTCCACCAGTCTGCAATCGAAAGGCTGGCCGGTCTCATCGACGGTGAAATGGATGATGGTCGCGCCTTCCCAGCCGTTACGCCGGGCGAGCAGAGGATAGTCGACGGCTGGCACGGCTCCCTGCAGCCTCGCCCGCGTTGCTGGCGCTTTCAGGGCATCTTTTGCCGGATCATAAGGCGGCGGAACCGCGACATGTGCATAGTCGTCCTCGATCGCTTCGGGCGCGCCGAGGACCACCGCTTCCGCCAAGGCGCCGAATGCCGCCTCGGCTCGCTCGAAATGCCCTGCATAATCAACGTCGATCTGCACGGCTTTCCCAGCCCATAGCAGCAAGGCCCCGAGCCCAGCCACACCGACGAGCGCCAACAGAAAATCCTGTGATTTGCGGTTCATACCCCCATCTCCGTTCCCGCATCATGCCCGAGCAGCCCGCCAAGGCGCAACCGCTCACCCTGACCATATCGATAGCCGCACCAGAAGCATTGGCCCCTGCCCCATCTTGCGCTAATCGCGCGGCATGACTGATCGATCGCCTCTCGCTCGCCCCTTCCCCGCCCTCCCGGATATTGCCGGCGTGACGCCGCGCGTCGCCCGCGCCCGATACAAGCAATGGGATCGCTGCGACCTCACTTATGTGGAACTGGCGGAAGGCACCGCTGTGGCCGGCGTCTTCACCCGGAACGTCTGCTGCTCGACCGAGGTCGAGCTTGGCCGCGAAAGCGCCGCGCAGGGCAAGGCGCGCGCATTGATCGTCAATGCCGGAAACAGCAACGCCTTCACCGGTTTTCGGGGGCGCGAAGCCGTGGACCAGATTCGCGATCAGGTCGCAGGGCACCTGGGTTGCGCCGCCAGCGACGTGTTTGTGAGCTCGACCGGGGTGATCGGCGTGCCGCTGCCTCGCGATAAGGCCCAGGCCGGCGTCGAGACGGCACTGGCCGCTAGGCCCTGCACCTGGGAGCAGGCGGCCGAGACCATCGGCACCACGGACACCTTTGCCAAAGGTGCGACGACAAGCGCGGTGATCGGCGACAAGACCGTCCGCCTCTCTGGCATCATCAAGGGTTCGGGCATGATCGCGCCGGATATGGCGACGATGCTGGGCTATATCTTCACCGATGCCGCCATCGCGCCCGATTTGCTCCAGCAGATGCTGAGCGCCGTCAACCGGCGCAGCTTCTCGTGCAT
Source organism: Sphingobium sp. B11D3B (assembly GCF_025961735.1). Lineage (NCBI taxonomy): Bacteria > Pseudomonadati > Pseudomonadota > Alphaproteobacteria > Sphingomonadales > Sphingobiaceae > Sphingobium > Sphingobium sp. B11D3B. The sequence goes on from NZ_JAOQOF010000001.1 coordinate 1,274,896, forward strand.
CACCGTGGATGGCGACACCTCCACCAGCGACACCGTGCTGCTCTTCGCGACCGGCAAGGCCGGCAACGCCCCCCTCACGAGCATGGACGATGCCGGCGCCGACGCGTTTCAGGCAGCGCTGAATGACATCTGCACCCAGCTCGCCCAACTCGTGGTGCGTGATGGCGAAGGCGCGCAAAAGTTCATCGAGGTCGAGGTGACGGGCGCCGTCAGCGACGACAGCGCCCGGCGCATCGGCCTCTCCATTGCCAATTCCCCACTGGTGAAGACGGCGATCGCCGGAGAAGATGCCAATTGGGGCCGCGTGGTCATGGCGGTCGGCAAGGCCGGCGAACCGGCGGATCGCGACAAGCTGGCCATCCGCTTTGCTGACAAATGGGTGGCGCAGGACGGACTTGCCGTGGACAGTTATGACGAAGCCCCGGTGGCGGCGCATCTCAAGGGGCAGGATGTCCGCATTGGTGTCGATCTGGGGCTGGGCACAGGCCGCGCGACCGTGTGGACCTGCGATCTCACCCATGGCTACATCTCGATCAACGCCGATTACCGGAGCTAAGCCTCATGAACAGCCTCAGCAGCGCCGTGCGCGCGCTCCTGCGTGATGTCGCGCGCGATGTCGTCCTGCCGCGCTACCAGAACCTCGCCAATCATGAGGTGGAGGAAAAGACGGTCGGCGAGCTGGTGACCATTGCCGACCGCGAAGCCGAGTTGCGCCTCAATGAAGGGCTGAGCCGCATCCTGCCAGAGGCGGGCCTTGTCGGCGAGGAAGCCTGCGCGACCGACCCCGGCCTTACTGGCAAGCTCGAAACGGGTCTCAACTGGGTGATCGATCCCATTGATGGCACAGCGAATTTCGCTTCCGGAAAGCCGCCCTTTGCCATCATGGTCGCGCTGGCCGATGCCGGCGTGATCCAGGCGGGCTGGATCCTCGATCCGCTGACCGGGCGCCTGTGCGAGGCCTCGCTCGGACAGGGGGCGTGGATCGATGGCGAACGGGTCGAGGCCCGGACGAGCGGCGCGGATATCCCGGTTGCCGGACTGTCCGTGCTGTTCCTGAACCCCGCAGACCGGCAGGCGATGATCGACCGCGTCGAAGGCCAGTTCGCCATTGCCGACATTCCGCGCTGTGCCGGGGAGCAATATCCCCGCATCGTGCTGGGCGTGCATGATCTCGCTGCGTTCGAGCGCACCTTGCCATGGGATCATGCCCCCGGCGCGCTCTTCGTCAACGAGGCGGGCGGTCGTGTCGCGCGCCCGGATGGCTCGCCCTATCGGCTGGCAGCCGATCCGGGGCGCGGCCTGCTTGCGGCGGCGTCTCCGGCTCTATGGGATCGTGCGGCCGCGGTTCTGTACGGTTAATCAATGCCCAGCACAAAATGCTGTTTTATAACGATAACTGAAAACAAAAAGGGCGCCGTTTGGCGCCCTTTCTTTGGCTCACCGCCAATGGTGGTCGGTTGCCTTACAGTTCGCCTTCGATCCAGCCCTTGAGCGCGCTCTTGGGGGCGGCACCGACCTTGGTCGCGGCCGGCGCGCCATTCTTGAACAGGATCATGGTCGGGATGCCGCGCACGCCATAGCGAGTCGGCGCGTCGGGATGGTCATCGATATTGAGCTTGGCGATGGTCACCTTCTCGCCCAATTCCTCGCTGATTTCTTCCAGAGCGGGTCCGATCATCTTGCACGGGCCGCACCATTCAGCCCAGAAATCGACCAGAACAGGCTTGTCGGACGCAATCACGTCCTCATGGAAGCTGGCGTCGGAAATTGCCTTGGTAGCCATCGTCGAAACTCCTTCTGTCGAACGTCTATCTAGGTTGCCGAGGCGTCCGCCTCAAGGTCGGTGCTGCCCAACTTGTGCTCCTGTGCCAGCAAGCCGGGCTTGTGCGCGGCAAGCAAGGCCGGCGGCAGATCGATGAGGCGGGGGGCCGCTGTGTAAAGCAGACTTACCCGTTGCGGACGACCGGGAAAAATCTCGGCCAGCGCCGCCGCATAGGCCGCCATCTGGCGAACATGCGTCATAGGCAAATCCACTGCATTGTCAGGGATATGCCGCCCGGTCTTGAAATCAACAATATGGATGAGATCATCCGTCACCTGCAGCCGGTCCACCGTGCCCGCGATCACCTGCCCGGCTACGACGGCCGCGATGGGCGCTTCTGCCAGCGCATCCGGGCCGAACAGCGCGGCATGCTCGGGGTCGTCGAGTACGGCGCGGACATGCGCGAGCAGGTCGGTGCGCATCCCGGCATCGGCCACGCCGGCCCGCTGCAGCCAGCGCGAGGCGGCAGCAGAGCGCTCGGCGGCAGGCAGATCCGGCAGACGCTCGAACAGCGCGTGGAGCAGCCGGCCCCGCTCTGCGGCGGCACGCATGGCGGCATCCGGCGGCGGATTGGGCACGTCATCCTCGACCAGCGCGGAGGGAGACAACGGACGCGGCGGCCGTGCTTCCTGCGGCGCCGGCGCGCGCAGCCAGGCGGGCAGCGCGGGTTCTGCGGCGCTGGCATCTGCCTCGCGGGCCTTCTTCGGCTTGGCTGGCGCAAGACCCGCCGGGCCGGACCAGCGCAGGGATTTGCCCCAGTCGGGCACGTCCGCCTCGGCAGCCCCGAGCGTCCGCATCGCGAGATCGACAGCCTGATACCAGCTTTCCCTGGGCGGCTCACCCTTGGCGCGGCTACCGAGCGATCCGGTGACGATCAGCCGCTCTTCTGCGCGCGTGAGGCCGACATAGAGCAAGCGCCAATGTTCCTCCATGTCGAGCCGCTCGGCGGACTGCATGGCTTGTTCGATCGCCGGCGCGGCTTCGCCCTTGGCGGGGCGGATGAGCGGCAAGCGGGCGGCCTCGGTCACCGGCAGGCTCACGGCGTCGGCGCGGGGGCGCTGGCTGGGATCAAAGGCGGCATCGGCCAGAATGACGATGGGCGCCTCCAGCCCCTTGGCGCCATGCACGGTCATCACCCGCACCATGTCACCGCCCTCGCCCAGTTCGCGCTTGATGTCCGCGTCGCCACGGTCGAACCAGTCGATGAACCGCTGCAGCGAGGGATGATCGTCGGCCTCGAAGCCCAGAGCGACATTGAGCAGCTCGTCAATGGCATCGCGCGCTTCCTCGCCGAGCCGGGCGATCAGCTTGCGCCGACCGTCCATGGCGCCGGAGAGAATGGCCTCGAGATAGCGATAGGGCGTCGTGAAATCGGCCTGCCCCAGCAGCGTGCGCAGCGGGGCCTGAAGCTCCGCCGCCAACGTGGCCCGGACATGGCTCCACAGCGAGCCATCGCGCGGGACGGCGCGCGCCAGCAATTCATCCTGCGTCCAGCCGATCAGCGGCGAGACCAGCAGGTTGGCGAGATTGAGATCGTCTTCGGGCTGCACCGCAAAGCGCAGGGCCGCCAACAGATCGCGCACGGCGAGCGGGGCCTGAAGCCGCAGCCGGTCCACACCCGCCACCGGCACCCCCACCTCATACAGCCGCGCGACGATCAGCCGGGAGAGCGCGCTGCGGCTACGGAGCAGGATCAGCACATCGCCGGCGCGCGCCGGGCGACCTTGCGTGGCCAGCGGCGTGCCGATCATGCCCTTGACCAGCCGCGCGATCTTCTCGGCATGGCGGCGCTGTTGATCGGCCAGCCAGTCTTCCTCTCCCTCGCCGGCAGTCTCGTCAGCCTCGCCGTCCTCATCGCTCTCGCTCGGCAGCAATGAGGTCGGCGGAAGCAGCAGCACCTCGCCGGGATGCTGGCGGGCGGCCTGATGGGGGGCGGACGGCGACTCCAGCCCCAGGCGATCATGCCCCACCGCGTCCAGCACCGCGTCGACGACATCGAGCACGGCCGGCATGGAGCGGAAGCTGCGGGCCAAAGGCAATTCGGCGAAGGGGTGGCCGACGCGCTCGGTTGCCTCGCGGAAGCGCTGCAGGGCGCTGGAAAAGGCCTCGGGACTGGTGCCCTGAAAGCCGAAGATCGCCTGCTTGGTATCGCCCACCACGAACAGGGTGCGCAGCCGCGCCTGCTCGTCGGGCTCAACCTCGAGGAACTCCTCGACGATGGACCAGACGATGTCCCACTGCGCGTCATTGGTGTCCTGCGCCTCGTCCACCAGGATATGGTCGACCTGCTGATCGAGCTTGTAGCGGATCCAGTCCGCCATGCCGGGCTGGATGAGCAGCGCGCTCGCGCGGCCGATCAGATCATCGAAATCGACAGCGCCAGCCTGTCGCTTGGCCTTGGCATAGGCCCGCGCATAAGCACGGCCCGCCGTCAGTCCCTGCGCCGCCGTGCGCGCGAAGGCGGCTTGCTTGCGCAGATCGAGCAGAGCCTTGATCGCCGCGCCGCACGCGCTGGCGAGATCGACATAATCCGGCTCGGCTTCCAGCAGGTTCTTGTTGGCGCGGTTCTTGACCTCGCCTTCCTTGGTGAGCAGCACGCCGAGCAGGTCCGCCAGTCCCTCGGCGCGCTGGACCTCGGAGCCGCTTAGCCAAGCCGCGATCATATCAGCGCACGCTAGGCCGGATTTGGCACCCCATGCACCATTGGCCCGCGCGACGGCCTGCAACGCGGCCACCGGAAACACGCCCTCGGCGCAGCGATCCGCCAGATGCGCATCGATGTCGCCATCCGGCAGGTCGAGGAAGGCAAGGAGGAAGCCCGCCAGATCTTCCGGCAACATCTCCAGCAGTTGCGCCGCGGGCACGCAGCGCGCGAGATAGGCCTGCGTGCCTTCCTCGCCCAGCCGCAGGGCCAGCATCTCCAGCGCCGCCAGCACCGGATCGTCCTGCGCCTGCCCGGCCTCCTCGATCATCGCGATCAACGCACGCCGGGCCAGCTCGCCCTGCCCGCGCTCGTCGAGCGGCCGGAACCCGGGGACCAGCCCTGCCTCCAGCGGGAAGGCAGTCAGCAGGGCCTGACAGAAGCTGTGAATGGTCTGGATGCGCAGCCCGCCGCCGGTCGCATCCAGCACGCGCGCGAACAGCAGGCGGGCGCGGGCGATCGCCTCCGGCCCCGGATCCTCGCCGAGCGCCACCAGATCGCGCGCGACGTCGACGGACTGCCCCTGCACCCAGCGCGCCAACCGGCTGTGCACGCGCTCGGCCATTTCCGCAGCGCCCGCCTTGGTGAAGGTGAGGCACAAAATGCGCTCGGGCGCGACGCCGCTCAGCAGCAGCCGCAGAACCCGGGCCGAGAGCACAGCGGTCTTGCCGGTGCCGGCGGAGGCGCGCACCCAGCGATGGGCGGCGGGGTCCGAGGCGCTGGCCTGCTCGTGCGTCAGCCGGTTGAGTTCGCCCGCCTCAGCCATAGTTCACCTCCGGCAGGGGCTCGGCCCGCCGATCCCGCGCGAACCACTCATCCAGCCGCATGAGTTGGTCATAATCGGTGAACACGGGTGCATCGCTGTGCGGGCGTGCGGCGAACGGCTCGTCGCCTGTCAGCCAGCGCGCCACGGCATCATCGAAGAAGCCGGCGACCATCGCGAGGAAATCTGCCGTCACGATCCGCCTGTAGCTGCCCTTGGGGTCGGTCAACGGACGCTTGAAGCCGAAATTGCCATCCGTGCCCTTGCCGAGCTTCCAATATTCAAAGGCGCTCACATCCGATCCGGCGGCAAGACCCGCTTCCTTCGCAAACCCGCCGGCCTGCGCGATCAGCCCTAGCAAACCGAGCTGGAGCGAGAAGCCGGCCTTGACCTGCTTGACCGAGGCGGTCGCGCCGCTCTTGTAATCAACTATGGCCAGCGTGCCGTCCGCAACCCGGTCGATCCGGTCGGGCTTGCCGCGCAGGGTCACGCCTGCCCGCTCGATGCGGCCCCATTTTTCGCCGAACAGCACCTCGCGCCCCTGGCCGGCCTGACCGCGCACGGCGCTCGCCACCCAGTCGAGCGCGGCCAGCAAACGCGGCTGCCAGAGCGTCTTGAGCAGCGGATGGGCTTGCGCCTGCGCGATCATTTCCTGCGCCAGCGCAGAGAGCCGCGCCGGATCGTGCCCGCCTTCTTCCATCCAGCGCTGGAGGACATCATGCGCGCGGGTACCACGCCAGGCCGGGCCGGGGTCGGCATCCACGACGTCCAGCGGCGCCAGACGCAGAATGCGCGCGGCGTAGAAGGCGTAAGGGTCGGCCCGGAGGCGATCGACATCGGTGACGGCGATCTCGCGCGGGCGCAGGTCGGCGCGTGGGCGTGGCGCAGGCGTACGATAGGCGGGTGCGGGGGCATCAGGCCGGTCGATGGCCCGCGCGAGCGCGATCAGCCTGTCATCCTCGACCCAGCGCGCGCCGGTCATGGCCTTGAGCCGCAGCCAGAAGCGCGAGGCGACGGTGGGCGCGGAGGCATCCCGCCGGGCGCGGGAGAGGATCACCTGCGGCGCGCCCAGCCCATTGGCGAAATCATGCGCGGAGAGGCCGATGCGATAATCCAGCCCCGGCAGGCCAAGCGCGCGGCGGATGCGCGGGGCGAGCCATGGGTCAGGCGATGGCAGGCCGGGCCAGACGCCTTCATTGAGGCCGGCGAGGATCATCAGATCGGCCTGCTGCAGCCGCGCTTCCAGCAAGCCCAGGATCTGCAGGCGCGGGTGACCGCCCTGCGGGGGACGCACGGCCTGCCCGCCGAGGATCTGCGCGAGCATCCCCACGAAGCCGGCGCCATCCGCGCGCGCCGGCCCTTGCGGTGCTGCGGCTTCCGCATCGCCCAGGCATTGCGCGGCGGCATGGCCCTGATGACCGGCCCAGACGCGCTCCTCCGTCAGGGCCGAGGCCGCCTCGCGGACGGCGGCGAACAAGGCGGGCAGGCTCTGCTCTTCAGAAAAGGCCGCCTCCAAAGGCGCCAGCAGTGCTACGACCTGCGCCCACCAGGGACGCAGCGTTTCCCTCATCACCTGCTGCCGGCCGCCCTTCTCCGCGAGCAAGGCGGTGACACCGGCCAATCCCGCCGCCGGCCGGGGGCCGCGCAGCACCAGATCGAGGCGGCGCACGGATTCGAGCCACGCCAACCGCTCGTCGCCAGCCATCACCAGCGGATGCTTGAGCAGCGCCAGCAGCGGCACTGGCGCGAACTGTTCGGCACCGGCCTGCACGAGCGCCAGCAGCAGCGTGCCGGGCGGAAGCTGGGAGAGCGGGCGGCCGGCGCTGTCATCCGCCTCGATTCCCCAGCGGCGCAGATGCGCGGACACGCGCGTCGCGAGCGCACGATCCGGCGTCACGAGCGCGGCCGTGCGCCCTTCCGTCTCCACCGCCTCGCGCAGGGCGATGGCGATGGCCTGCGCCTCCTCGGCCGGGTTCGCCGCCTCGATGGCGCGGACATCCTTGAGCGAGCGCTGCGCCGTCGGCACATCCGGCCAGCCACCGGTGAGCAAAGCCGGCAGCAGCGCGTTGCTGATCGCCTTGCCCCGCGCGGCGCGGGCATCATGCTCGCTGCCCCATCGCCACAGCGCCACCTCGGCCCGGTGGGCATCCATCCGCTCCAGCAGCAGCTTGAGCGCAAATTGCGGGTGCGATTCATTGGCGGGCGGCGGCAAATCGCGCCCCAGCTCAGGCCGCGCGACGGGGCCGATCGCATCCCATTGCTCATCCAAGAGATTCTGGTCGAGATCGGGCAGCACCACAGCGCCGCGCGGCAGGCCAGCGACCGTCTTGAGCAGTCCCGCCACGGCTGGCGCATTGGTGACGACACCCGCGGCAACCACGAAGCGCTCCGGCGGCACCTCGCGCCAGCGGGCCGCAACATGATCGAGCAGGCGATTGCGCCGCTCGGCCATGTCGATCAGCCCGCGCGCGGCCAGTTCCTGCTGCCACTGGGCCGCCAATGCATCGAAATCGCTGAACGCGGCTTGCCAGTGGTGCGAGAGGTCATCGGGCTGCAGCGCCTTGAGATCGGCCAGCGCCTTGCGCTCGACGGTGAGCTGATCGAAAGCGGCCGCCAGCGCCGTCGCCAGCCGCCAGCCCTCGCCCGTTTCCAGCCGCTCGCCGCGACGCGCGCGCTGATCGATCACCAGCCGGGTCAGGATCATCAGCCGCTCGGCCGGCGCGATGGCTTGCGGAATATCCGCTTCCGCCCCGATCGGGCTGAGCGCGCTGCCCAGCGCCTCATCGAGATCGATATCGCCGATGGGCACCAGCCTCGGCAGCAGCAACCCGTTGCCGGAGGCGCGCACGAAGGCATCGCGCACCGCCCGCACCGCACGATTGTTCGGCAGCAATATGATGCCGCGTGCGAGCGCCAGCCCGCCATCGCGCCGGCCATGCTGGGCGAGAAGCCCGGCGGCGAGCGCATCCGAAAATGCCCGGTGAGCGGGGATGGTAAAGAGGGCCGGCGCGCGGCGCTCAGCCATCGGCCAACCCTGCCTCGACCAGCGGAATCGCCTGCGGGGTGCCGACATCGAACCATTGGCCGCCATGGCTCAGGCCAAAGGCGCGGCCCTGTTCAATCGCGCGGTCCCAGAAAATATTGGTCGAGAAGACCTCGCCCGGCGGATCGCGCACCAGGCGCGGCGAGAGGATTTGCACGCCGGTGAAGACGAACGGCGCCACGCGGCCGGGCTTGCGCCGGCTCAGGCGACCATTGGCCTCCATGTGGAAATCGCCAAGACCACGATGACCGGTGGCACGGGCGTGCGGGATGAGCAGCAGCAGCGCATCCATCGCGTCATCGTCCCAGCGGTCGGCCAGCGCGCGGATGGAGTCGAACGGCCCGTTGATCCATAGATTGTCGCTGTTCGCGCAGAGGAACGGCTTGTCGCCAAGCAACGGCAGGGCCTTGACCAGACCGCCGCCGGTTTCCAGCAACCGGGCGCGCTCATCGGAGACCGGATAGCTCGCACCCGTCCGCCGGGCACGCGACTCCAGATGCGCCTCGATGGGCCCGGCAAGATAATGGACGTTCACCACCGTGCGGCGAATGCCGGCGTCCTCGATGCGGTCCAGCGCATGATCCATGAGCGGCTGGCCAGCGACGCGGATCAGCGGCTTGGGCCGCGTGGCCGTGAGCGGACGCATCCGCTTGCCAAGGCCGGCGGCCATCAGCATCGCCGTCTCAAGCGTGGTGCTCATTGCGCGGATTGCCCCGCAGCCAGTTGGCCCCGCGCCGAGGCGGGCACATTCTGCGCGAACCAGTCGGCCACCGGCGCGAGCGCGGGATGGGCGAGATCGCGCTCCAGCAGCCCCCACATGCGCGGCAGGAAATCGAGATAGCGCGGCTTTCCGTCGCGCTTCCACAGGCGCGTGAAAATGCCGATGATCTTGGCATTGCGCTGGGCGCCCAACACCGCATAAGCCGCCTCGAAATCGGGCGAAGCTTTCGCGCGCGCCTGATAATGCGCCAGCATTACCTGCTCGACGGCCGGGCTCACATCGCGCCGGGCATCCTGCAGGAGCGAGACGAGATCATAGGCCGGGTGGCCGGCCAGCGCGTCCTGAAAGTCCAGCAGCCCAAGCCCGTGCGAGCGCGCATGGTCCGGCAGCAGCATGATGTTCTCAGCATGATAATCGCGCAGCACGGTCACCACCGGCGCTGTATCCTGCTCGGCAATCGGCAGCACCTTGTCCCATGCGGCGGTATAGCCCGCCGCGTCGACCGCAAGCCCTGCCGCCGGAGCGAACCACTCGGGGAGCAGCGCTGCCTCGCGCTGGTAGACGGCGCGGTCATAAGGCGCGAGGCCACTCTGGGCCGGCTGCTCATGAAGATCGGCGAGGAGGTCCACGGCGCGAGTGTAGATCGCCATTTCCTCGGCCGGCGCGGCATCCAGATGCTCGCGCACCCGCGCATCGCCTAAATCCTCGAGCAGCACGAGGCCCTGCGTCAGATCCCGCGCCAATATGGCGGGCGCCGCGAATCCGTTTTCACACAGCCACTCGCCCACGCTGATGAACGGGCGCGGATCTTCATGCGGCGGCGGCGCATCCATCAAAATGGCGCGCCGGTCACCCTCGACCACGCGGAAATAGCGCCGGAACGAGGCGTCACCGGCAAGCGGCAGGATTTCCGCCCCTGCCCATCCGGCTTGATCGAGAAACGGGCGCGCGCTTGGCGGCGGGATCATGTGACTGGCCATCGGCTCTCCCAAACGCGCGGCACCCGCGCTGTCAAGCGGCGCGTGCCATCCGCCAAAATGTCGATCTGCAGGGCAAGGGCAATGGCATCGTAGCGCCCGGCCAGACGGTCGGGCCATTCGATCGCCAGCGCGCCATCTTCGAGCCATTCGTCCAGCCCGAGTTCGCCGAGATCGCCCGTGTCCTCGATACGATAGAGATCGACATGGCCGACCGGCAGACGCGTCTCGGGCGGCTCATAGCCCTGCAGGATGGCGAAGGTCGGGCTTGGCACATCGCCTTCATGCCCAAGGCCCCTGAGCAGGCCGCGCGCGAGCGTCGTCTTGCCGGCGCCCAGCCCGCCGGTGAGCGTGATTACGTCGCCGAGCCGCAGCTTTGCGCCCAAAGCTGCGCCGAAATCGGTGAGCGCGTCTGCTGAGGAGAAGAAAAGGGCATGATCGGACACGCCATTATTCTCCACGCGGCAGAGTGAGGGTGACGCTGGTCCCTTGCCCCGGCTCGGAGACGAGGTCGACGCTGCCGCCATGCGCTTCCACGAACTGGCGCACCAAGGGCAATCCGAGCCCTTGATTGGCACCGTCGCCATGGCGCCCGAACCGCACGAAAACGTCGAACAGATGCGCCTGTGTCTTGGCGTCGATACCCGGGCCGTCATCTGACACGATGATTCGCACCACGTCCGGCGCGGGCTGCACATGCACAAGCACCCGCCCGCCCCGGCTCACGAAACTCACTCCGTTGTCCACCACATGGGCGAGAGCCTGCCGCAGCCGCCGCTCATCGCCCGACACGGTTCCCGGCTCCTGCTCGAACGACATGTCCACCGTCACGTCGCGCGAATCTGCCTTGTCGCTCAAGCCCTCGACCACCTGCCGCACCATCGCGGCCACATCGATGTCGCGCCTCTCGATGGGCAGGCCGCCCGCTGCGCCCTGCGTCAGGTCCAGCACATTATCGATCAGCCGCGTCAGCCGCGTCGTCGCCGTCATGATGGCATTCACATAATCACGCGACTGGGCGCTCAATTCGCCCGCATAGCCGGCTTCCATCATCTCGGCGAAGCCGACGATGGAGGTGAGCGGCGTGCGCAACTCGTAGCTCATGTTGGAGACGAACGCGGTCTTCACCCGGTCTGCATCCTCCAGCGCCTCATTGCGATCCCGCAGGGCCTGCTCGATGTGGCGGCTGTCGGTGGTGTCGAGCATGGTGAACAGTGCGTTGCCGTCCGGCAGCGGGATGGCCGCAAATTCGAAGAAGCGCCCGTCGGCAAAGGCGATGCGCCCGCCGCGCTGGCGGCGCTCCATCGTCGCGGCCCGAATGAGCTGGTGGACAAGACCTGCCTGTTCGGGTCGCGCCAGGCGATCCGCCAGCGCCGACATGAGTTCATCGACGCGCGGATGCGCCGCCATGGTCGTGTCGGGCACGGACCAGATCTTGGTGAAGCGGCTGTTCCACAGATGCAGACGACCGTCGGAGGCGAACACGGCAATCGCCTCGAACAGATTGTCGAGCGTCGCGGTGCGCACCCGCAGCAGCGTATCGCGCGCGGAGGCCAGCTGGACATGCTCGGTACGGTCCTCGAAGATGACCAGCAGGCCGCCATCGGGCAGCGGCTGGGCGTAGACGCGCAGATGCACGCCATCACGCAGGCGCCACTGCTCCTCATGCGCGGAGGGCGAGAGGAACCAGTTGCGGCGCTCCTGCCGCCACGCGCGGAAATCCGGTGTGTCGGGCACCTGCCCGCTGTCCCGCATGGCATCCAGCACCCGGTCGAAATGGGTATCGAACGCCGCTGTCTCCGGCGTCAGGCCGAACAGGCTGAGGAAGGGCTGATTGCAGAACTGCAGCAGTTGATTGGCGCCGAACTGGACGACGCCGGCCGACAGCCTGTCCAGCATGTCCCGGTTCGCCTGCGAGAGGTGGCGCAGCTCGGCCCGCACCTCCTCCAGCTCCTGCATGTCGATGGCGTAACCTGCAACACCCGAGGGGCCGAGCGGGACATCGACGACCTTCATCAAGCGGCGCTTGCCATCGATGGTGACCGGCAGCATCCGGGCGGTCGGGGCCTTGCGCGCGGCGGCATTGGCAGCGGATGCGCGCGGGGAAATGCCGTCGACTGCTTCGACAAGCTCAATGCCCTGCTCGATCACATCCTGCGCGGACTTTCCGTCCACCGCCTTCACATAGGCGCTGTTGACCAGGCTGATCTGATGATCGGCGCCGCGATGCCACACCGGCATGGGCGCCGCCTCGATCACGCCCGAGAGCGCATCGAGCGCCTGGCGATATTGCCCGACCTGCCCGCGCAACTCCTGGATTTGCGCGAAGCTGTCGGTCGCGTCGAAGACCCAGAGCACCACCGTGCCGGCCTTGCCGAGCCGCGTGCCGACAGGGCCGCCGCGCACCAGCAGCATCCGGTCCGACCCGTTGACCCGCACCGGCAGCGTGAAGGGTCGGCCGCCCTGCTGCGCCGCTGCAATTTCGGTGCCGAGCGCGCGGGCATGATCTGGCTCCAAGCCGCCATCAGCCTCCAGCAGCGCATCAAGGTCGGTGGGCGCCGTCTCGCGGCCGAGCCATGCGGCCAGCCTGTCCGGCGCATCCAGCTTGCCATCGGGGCGAATGAGCAGGGGGACGGCGGGCGCGGAATTCAGCAGATCGACCAGTTGCGCGGCGTGCGTGCGCGCCAGCGCCGCCTTGCGCCGCATCGAGAGGCCGGTGAACAGCGCCCAGACCGCCAGCACCAGCCACACGGCCAGCACGGCACCCACGATCAGCGGAAAGAACGGGACATTGGCAATCACGGGAGTGGATTACGGGCCAATCCACCGTGAGACAAGGTCGGCTTGCGCCTTCTTTGGCGTTGGCCGGATAAGAAACGGAAACGGCGCCCTCAGAGCGCCGGGCCGTCCTTCGTCACCGTCCAGGTCTGCCCCTGGCTCACCAACTTCTGCAGGTCCGGCGTCTTACCCTTGGCCAGCAGGGCATTCTGCTCCACCACGGCCTGCTCGAAGCTCGCCTTGGGGGCATCGTAGAGCACGCCCAGCGCCATCGGGAACAGGCCGAAGGGCATTTCCACCAGCATATGCGCAACGGCGCGGTTGGTGACGTCATGGACGATCACGCCGGCTGCCTGCCAGTCGCCGTCGACCACATCCACGACCTTGAGCGTCAGCGCCTCGCGGTCGAGCGCGATGCCCTTAGCGCCCTTATCGAAAAGCAACGGCTTGCCATGCTCCACCCAGAGCTGGCCGACATCGGCATTCTTCTTCTCGGTGAAGTCGGCGAACACATCCTTGTTGTACACGATGCAGTTCTGGAAAATTTCCACGAACGCCGCGCCCTTGTGCTCATAGGCGGCCTTGAGCACGTCCGGCAGCTGCTTGGACACGTCGTAGGCCCGCGCGATGAACCGGGCACCCGAGCCGAGCGCGAAGGCGCAGGGCCGCGCCGGATGGTCGACCGAACCGAAGGGCGTGGATGGGCTCCTGGTTCCCTCCCGGCTGGTCGGCGAATACTGCCCCTTGGTGAGGCCGTAGATCTCGTTGTTGAACAGCAGGATCTGGCAATCGAGGTTGCGACGCAGGATGTGCATCGTGTGGTTGCCGCCGATGGAAAGGCCGTCGCCGTCGCCGGTGACGATCCATACGTCCAGCTCGGGATTGGCCAGCTTCACGCCCGTCGCCACCGCCGGCGCGCGGCCGTGGATGGTGTGGAAGCCGTAGCTCTCGACATAATAAGGAAAGCGTGAGGAGCAGCCGATGCCCGAGACAAACACGGTGTTCTTGGGGTCCGCGCCCAGCTGCGGCAGCGTGCGCTGCACGGCCTTGAGGATGGCGTAGTCACCGCAACCCGGGCACCAGCGCACCTCCTGATCGGTCTCCCAGTCCTTGAGGCTTGTCTCGACGCGCGGCTTGGTCAATGTGGTCATGTCGTTCATGCGAGCATCCCCTCGATGGCCGCCTCGATTTCCGCGATGCGGAAAGGCTGACCCGAGATCTTGTTGAGCGGGCGGGCATCCAGCAGATACTGGTCGCGCAGCACGGTCTTGAGCTGGCCGGTGTTCATCTCCGGCACGAGAATCTTTTCGTAGCCAGCGAGCAGCTCACCGAAATTTTCCGGCAGCGGCCAGATATGGCGGATGTGGATGTGCGAGACATCCAGCCCCTTGCGCCGGGCGCGCCGGACCGCCTGATGGATCGGGCCGTAGGTCGAGCCCCAGCCGACGACGACGAGCTTGCCGCTCTCCTCGCCCAGCGACACATCTTGCCGCACACCCTTGGCGATGCCCAGCACCTTGTCGCGGCGCAGTTCGGTCATCGCCTGGTGATTGGCCGGCGCATAATTGATGTGGCCGGTGTTCACTTCCTTCTCGATGCCGCCGATGCGGTGCATGAGATCGGGCGTGCCCGGCTTGATCCACGGCCGCGCCAGCTTCTCATTGCGGGCATAAGGCTTGAGCCCGCCTTCCGGCACCGCATCCAGGAACTTGACGGCAAACGGCGTGTAGCCGCTCATATCCGGCACTTTCCAAGGCTCGGCGGCGTTGGCGATATAACCATCGGTTAGCAGCATCACCGGCGTCATATATTCAATGGCGATCCGGCAGGCCTCGATGGCGCAATCGAACGCATCGGCGGGCGAGCGGGCGGCAATGACCGGCATCGGCGCATCGCCGTTGCGGCCATAGACGGCCTGATAGAGGTCGGACTGTTCGGTCTTGGTCGGCAGGCCGGTCGAGGGACCGCCGCGCTGCGAGTTCACGATCACCAACGGCAGCTCGGTCATGACCGCAAGGCCGATCGCCTCGCCCTTGAGCGCAATGCCGGGGCCGGACGAGCTGGTCACACCGAGCGAACCGGCATAGCTCGCGCCGATCGCGCTGGCGATGGCGGCAATCTCGTCCTCGGCCTGGAATGTCGTCACGCCATATTCCTTGAGGCGCGAGAGATGATGCAGGATCGAGCTGGCCGGGGTGATCGGGTAGCCGCCGAAGAACATCGGCAGGCTGGCCAGCTGCGCACCGGCCACGAGGCCGAGCGAGATCGCTTCGGCGCCCGTCACCGTGCGGTAAAGCCCCTCGGGCGCAGGCGCCGGGGCGACATGGAGCTGCTTGAGCGGCGCGGCCAGCTCGGCGGTCTCGCCATAGGCGTGGCCGGCATTGAGCGCGGCGATGTTGGCATCGGCAATTTCCGGCGCCTTGGCGAACTTGGCCTTCAACCAGTCGATGATCGGCTGGCGGCTGCGGTCGAACATCCACAAGGCCAGGCCCAGCGTCCACATGTTCTTGGAGCGCAGCGCTTCCTTATTACCGAGGCCGAACGGCTTCACGCTCTCCAGCGTGAGCGCCGAGATGTCGAAGGCCAGCACCTGCCAACGCGCCAGCGAGCCATCCTCGAGCGGATTGCTCTCATATTTGGCCTTGGCAAGATTGCGATCGTTGAACTCGCCGGTGTCCGCGATGATGAGGCCGCCGGGCTTCAGATCAACCACATTGGTCTTGAGCGCTGCCGGGTTCATCGCGATCAGGATGTCCGGTGCATCGCCGGCCGTGGTAATCTCAGACGAACCGAAGTTGATCTGGAACGCCGAAACGCCGAACAGCGTGCCCTGCGGCGCACGAATTTCCGCGGGAAAGTCAGGGAACGTCGCCAGATCGTTGCCGGCAAGCGCAGTGGACAGGGTGAACTGGCCGCCGGTCAGCTGCATGCCATCGCCGCTATCCCCCGCAAAACGGACGACGACAGCTTCGGGGGCAGCCTCTTCGCTGCTGACGGGAATGGTCGATGTGGATGCGGCAGATGCCATGCTCAGACTCTAGTAATGCAGTGGTTGCATCGCCCCTAGTCCGTCGAGCCCAGCCGAGCAAAGTAGAAAAGCTGCGCGCGACAGAGCATTGCCTTTTTCTCTCCGGCTTGCCATCGCGGCCGTGAACTTCTTTTAACGGATGAAATCGCGACCGCGTCATGACCAAGATCGACCCCGCCTCTCTCCCCTACCGCCCCTGCGTCGGCATCATGCTGGCGAACCGTCAGGGCGAGGTGTTCGTGGGCCAGCGACTCGATTCCAAGGAAGGCGATGCCTGGCAGATGCCGCAGGGCGGCATCGACAAGGGCGAGACGGCAGAGCAGGCACTACTGCGCGAACTGGGCGAGGAAACCGGCATTGTGGCCGATCTCGTCGACATCATCGCCCGCTCGACCGAGGAGCATCTTTACGATCTGCCCGAAGAGCTGATGGGCCGGCTGTGGGGCGGCAAATATCGCGGCCAGACGCAACGCTGGTTCCTGCTGCGCTTCAAGGGCGAGGACAGCGATATCGACATTGCTACCGAGCATCAGGAGTTCATGGCGTGGCAGTGGGTCACGTCCGACCGGCTGGTGGATCTGATCGTGCCGTTCAAGCGCCCGGTTTATCGCGCCGTCGTGCAGGAATTTGCGCACCTGCTCTAAAATCGGGGCCGGCGGGATCGCCGGCACCGTGCCATCCTGACACATCTGGCGAACGCGACCGTCTCCTGCGATTGCGCATGGTTAACACGATCCTTACCTTTGCGGTCCGCCCCTTCGGACTCGCGATGCACAGGACCAGAGATGCGCAAGATCGCCCGCCTCTTCACCATTCGCACCAAGTTCGAGGCCTATCTCGCGATCTTCGGCGTCGCCATGGGCGCGACCGCGCGGGGTGCCCATTATCTTGAGGTCTATCCCGGCTTTGCGGGCTATCTGCTCTACGCCAGCTGCTGCGGAGCGGTGATGATCGTGGGCGGCCTGATGATCGATGGGGTGACCCTCAAGCAGACTTATTGCCACTAACGCCAAGGCGCACCCAGTTCGGCCATGTCTTGCGCTCGATTGTTGAACCGGGAATAGGTTAGCGATCCGCCTTCCATGGATCACGAAAGACCTGCGATGACCTCAGCAAGCCAGACCCGCGCCCTCCTCGCGCGCTATTATGACGCCTTCAATGCCGGCGATGCCGAGACCATGCTGGCCTGCCTCGCCGACGATGTGGTGCATGATATCAATCAGGGCGAGCGGGAATCCGGCAAGGACGCCTTCCGCGCCTTTCTGGGCCGCATGGACCGCGCCTATCGTGAGCGCCTCGCCGACATCGCGCTGATGGTGAATGAGGAGGGCAGTCGCGCCGCGGCGGAATTCGTCGTCCATGGTGAGTATCTCGTCGGCGAGGACGGCCTGCCTCCCGCGCATGGCCAAAGCTATGTGCTGCCGGCCGCGGCCTTCTTCGAGGTGCGGGACGAGCTGATCCGCCGTGTCACGGTGTACTACAATCTTGCCGACTGGATCGCGCAGGTCACCCAGCAAGACGCGCAGGCGTGAGCAACCTGACCGTCGAGACGCTGCGGGACCGCGAGGCGCGCCATGCCGCCATCGACGATCTCGCCCGCCTGCGCATCACCGTCTTTCGCGAATGGCCCTATCTGTACGATGGCTCGGTCGACTACGAGCAGCGCTATCTGAGCGCGTTTCTGGAAGGGACGGATGCGGCTTTGGTCATCGCCCGCGATGGCAGCGCCATCATCGGCGCAGCCACGGCCTCGCCCATGAGCGGGCAGGACGAACCATTGCAGGCGCCGTTCCGCGCGCGGGGCATGGAGGTGGATCGGCTCTTCTACTTCGGCGAGTCCGTGCTGCTCGGTGCCTATCGTGGGCATGGGCTCGGCCACGCCTTTTTCGATGCGCGCGAAGCCGCCGCACGCGAGGCCGGCGCGACGGCGACCTGCTTTTGCGGCGTCATCCGCCCTGCCGATCATCCGCTGCGCCCAGCCGATGCCCGCGACCTTGGCCCATTCTGGCGCAAGCGGGGCTATCAGCCGTTGGAAGGCGTCATGGCGGACTATCGCTGGAAAGACATCGACCAGACGGACGAGACCAGCCACCCGATGCAGTTCTGGTCCCGCGACCTGTAGCGCTTAGAATAGCTTGCGGAAGCTCAACCGGGCGGTGCGGCCCAGCGGATCGATGAAGGCGGGCTGATAGGCGAAGGGCACCGCGCCATTGCCATCCGTGACGCGCTGACGTGCATCGAAGACATTCTCGACCCCCAGTTGCAGCCGCGCGCCGCGCAGGAACGAGGCTTTCTCGATCAGGCCGGGCATCTGATTGAAGTTCACGAACGCCCGCACGTCCACCTTGGCCAGCGCACCGAAGCGCAGCTGGCTGGCCGGCAGCCCTGCGGTGCCATTGACGCGCGAGGGGCTGCGCCAGCTGCCGGTCAGCCGCAGACCATAGCCGCTCTGCGAAACGCCGGTGCGCAACTCGATCAGATGCCGCGACGGCCCGCTGGTGTCCCCCAGCGTATCGCCATCCAGCAGATCGAGCACGGGCAGGCTCGGGGCCAATTGCGTGGTGTTGGTAAGCGCCCATTCGTGGTGGATCGAGAAATCGACACGTCCGCCGCCGCCTGCGCCGCCTCGTCCACCGGGGCCACCGGAGCCACCGGGACCAAAGCCGCCCGGCCGGGGACCGGGTGCATCGCCCGGAGGGGGTCCATCCGCGCCGGGTGGCGTCTCGGCTCCGGGCTGTCCGCCCCTGCCCGGCCGATCCGCACCGCCCGTTTCCCCGCGTGGGGCCCGCTCGGCCTGCCGCCGCTGGAACGCAGCCCGCATGGCATCGATCTGGCTCTGCGGGGTGGCAAGGCGCTTGCTGAAGCTGAAACCCCAGCGGAGCACTTCCCGCGTCTGCTCGGCGATGTTGATCGGGCGCAGGTCTACCTGCGTGAGGCGGCCGCTTTCATCGCGCAGGAACCGCTCCGGGAAAGCGCCGATGGCGTCCGCCGTCACGCCCGGAAAGGCCGACACGCCACCCTCGGTCGCGCGGTGATTGTAGGATATGTCGAACCGCAGGCGCGGCTCGCGTAGCACCGAGATGTCCGCCCCGAGCCGGAACGTCTTCACCCGCGCCTTGTCGAGATCGGGATTGCCGCCGGTGATTGTTGTCACCAGCACGGATTCGCCGCGCGCGAAATCGAAGATCGGTACGAAGGGCGTAAAGGTCTGCGCGTCGCCGATCTGAGCCACCGTCGCGGCGGAGTCTTCATCGCTGTAACCGGCCGAGAGGGACAGGAAGCCAAGCGGCGACCAGTTGAGACCCAGCCCGAAGTTCCGCAACGTGCCGGCATCCGAATAATGATCGAGCCCGAGCGTGGCATTGGCGGACATGCGTCCGATGCCCGAGGAGGCGGGCATGAGGGGGATGTCCACGGTGAGCGACCCGGTCGCGCTGTCCCGCCCAAGGTCGCGAACCGAAGGGACCAGATCGCGCTCGCGCATATTCTCGATCCGCGTGAGCGCGCCGCCCAGCTTCATCGTGGCCATGACCTCACCGGCCGGCAGCCTGAACAGCGGCCGGTTATGGATGAAGGTGATGTCCGCCGTATCCGAGGTGCTGCGTGTGAGGTCCGCAGCGCGCGCGTTGAGAAAGGCGGCATCGATCGGCAGGCTGGGGTCAGCCGCCGGATCGCCTGCCGCCAATGCGTCGGCATAATCTGACAGATCGAACGGGCGGCCCGTGATGACGCGGCTCTCGGCACGCGCATAATTGGCGGTGAGCGTCCATTGCCCCGTGCTGCGCTCGGCATTGACGGTGAGGCCGACCGTGCCGGTCTGGCTCTTGGAGGCGCGCCCCAGAGCGCCGGCGCCGGCCAGTTGCGGGTAGAACAGCAGATCGTCGGTGCCCGGCACATAAGGCGATCCGGCGGGAATCGTCACGCCCGGCAGAGTGAGGCCAACCAGACTGTCCCGCCGGTTGGTGACCAGCTCGCCGCTCAGTGTCGCCTTGGTGCGTTCGCCCAGGGGACGGCTATAGCTGGCATTGAGCGTGAGCGTCTCCTGCGCGGCCTGGAGACTGCGCGCCGGGCTCTCTGCACGGTCCAGCCCGCGATCGCTCTCCAGAATCGGATCGATGCTCTCATGCTCGGCACTGATGTTCACCCGCTGGCTGTTGCGGATCAGGAAGAGCCCGCCCTCCAGCTCCAGCGAAGCGCCATTGCCAGCGGTCGGTACGCGGCCGTCGACCTCGGCCGTGACCGCGCGGAAGCGCTGGCGCAGGACGATGTTCATCACCTTCTGGTCGGCGCCGTAACCATAACGAAGGCCAACCTCTTCCGGCAGGATGTCGATCCGCGCGATGGCCTCGGCCGGCAGGCGGGCGATCTCGCGGAAGCCGGAAATGCGGTGCCCTTCGAGCAACGTCACCGGCGGCTTCCCGCTCGCGCTCTGCAGCTCAGGACCGAGTTCGGTCAGCAGGTCGCTGATCGTGCTGACGCCCAGGGCCCGGATGTCGGCGGGTCGCAGCTGCAACTCAGGGGTGGCATTGCCGATGACCGCGCCCCGCTCGCGCTGACCGCTCACCACGATCTCCTCGATATCCGTCCCCACGCCCTCATCGAGATGGGTATCCGCTTCCTGCGCCTGCCCCGCTGCGGGCATCAGGGCAAAGGACGAGGTCGCCAGGAACAGTGCGGCGGCAGTGCGTCGGTTGGCGGGCATAGAAACCTTCAGAACGAGGGAGAGCCGAGGCTCGACCGGATGGGGATGGCAAACAGCGAAACGGGTTCATTTCTGGCCTGTCCGCCAAGACCGCATTGCAAAATGCCGCCGCCGCCTTCAATCCTGCAATTTGTACTAAAATGTCACCCCGTCCGTAGCGGGGATGGCACACATAAGAGGAGAGGCGCGCAATGACTTTGCCCATTGAAGACAGGCTCGGCCTGCAGGATCTTATCGCCAATTATAGCTGGGCGCTGGATACCGGCGATGTCGATGCGCTGGTCGCCTGCTTCACCCCCGATGCGCGCATGGTGGAAGAGGTCTTCGAGGATCCAGACATCTGGGAAGGCCATGAGGGCATTCGCGGCATTGCCGAGCATTATCGCAATGCGCCGGGCTTTCCGGGCCGGCAGCATCATGTCACCCAGACGCAGTTCATGCCGCAGCCGGACGGATCGGTGAAGATGCGCTCCTTCGCCTTCGTGACCGAATGCGAGGGCGAGCCGCCCTATCTGCTGCGCTTTGCCGGCTGGTATGACGACCATGCCGTGAAAGGGGCGGACGGCGCCTGGCTGTTCCATCGTCGCACCGTGCGCCTTTGGGATGGCGAAGTGCTGAAGAACTTCCCCGGCAAGGGCGAATGGGTGCCGCGCAAGCGCCCGGAATCGCTCATCATCAAGCGGTAACCCGCCCGTCACCCCGCCTTCGCGCCGACCAGGGCCAGCACCCGGTCGGCATAGTCGGGGCGACAGATCAGCAGATCGGGCATGTAGACATTGGCCTGGTTGTAGCGCAGCGGCGTGCCGTCGATGCGGGAGCAATGCAAACCATGGGCCAGCGCGACGGCGACGGGTGCGCAACTGTCCCACTCATATTGGCCGCCGCTGTGCAGGTAGATATCCGCCGCGCCGCGCACGACCGCCATCGCCTTGGCGCCGGCCGAGCCCATCGGGACCAGCTCGGCACCCAGCGCCTGCGCGACCGACAGCGCCTCGGGCGCCGGGCGAGTGCGGCTGACGACCATGCGGGGCGTCGCAGGTGCCGGCGCCACAGCGATGGGCCGGTCCGAGCGCATCACCAGCCCCATGTCCGGCAGGGCGACGGCGCCAAGCGACGCCACGCCATCCACGGCCAGCGCGACATGGACCGCCCAGTCCGCCCGCGCCTCACCATATTCGCGCGTGCCATCGACCGGATCGACGATCCAGACCCGGGACTTGGCGAGCCGATCCTTCGTATCGCGGCTCTCTTCGGAGAGCAGGCCGTCGTCGGGTCTCTCGCGTCCGAGGGCCTCGCACAGATAGGCATTGGCGAGCGCATCGCCCTCATCGCCGAGCCCCTTTCCGTCGAAGCGCGCTTCATCCCGCAAGGCGAGCAGCCGCCGGCCCGCTTCCTCCGCGAGGTGCGCGGCCAGCTCTGCGTCCGTCACAGATCCGGGCTCCACACGCCCACGATCCGCTCGACGATGAGGTCCGCCGCCTGCTCGGGCGTGAGGGCCTGGGTGTCGATGCGGATTTCCGGCTTCTCGGGCGCTTCATAGGGGCTGTCGATCCCGGTGAAGTTCTTGAGCTCCCCGGCGCGGGCCTTCTTGTAGAGGCCCTTGACGTCCCGCCGCTCCGCCTCGGCCAGCGGGGTATCCACGAACACCTCGATGAACTCGCCGGCCGGCAGCATCGCGCGGACCATGTCTCGCTCGGCACGGAAGGGCGAGATGAAGGCGGTGATCACGATCAGCCCGGCATCGGCCATCAGCTTGGTGACCTCACCGACGCGGCGGATATTCTCGATCCGGTCGGCCTCGGTAAAGCCCAGATCCTTGTTCAGGCCATGGCGGACATTGTCGCCATCGAGCAGGAAGCTGTGTCGGCCTAGCGCGAACAGCTTCTTCTCGACGATGTTGGCGATGGTCGACTTGCCCGAACCGGACAGGCCCGTGAACCAAAGCACCGCAGGCTGCTGGCCTTTCTGCGCCGCATGGGCCTCACGGCTGACATCCATCGCCTGCCAGTGGACATTCTGAGCCCGCCGCAGCGAGAAGTTCAGCATGCCCGCCGCGACGGTGGAATTGGTGATCTTGTCGATGAGGATGAAGCCGCCCAGCGTGCGGTTCTCGGCATAAGGCTCGAACACGATGGCCTTGTCGGTCGTCAGCTCTGCAACGCCGATGGCATTCAGCTCCAGCGTCTTGGCTGCGAGATGCTCCATGGTGTTGACGTTGACGACATATTTTGGCGGCTGGACCGTCGCGGAGACGGTCTGCGTGCCGATCTTGAGCCAATAGGCCCGACCCGGAATCAGGGCATCGTCGGACATCCACACAACGGTGGATTCGAACTGATCGGCGGCCTGCGGCGGGTTTTCGGCGGACGCGATCACATCGCCGCGCGAGCAGTCGACCTCATCGGCAAAGCAGAGCGTGACCGACTGGCCGGCAACGGCTTCGTCCAGATCGCCATCCAGCGTGACGATGCGCGTGACCGTGCTGGTCTTGCCCGAGGGGAGCACGCGGATGGCATCACCCGGCTTGATCGCGCCGCTGGCGACCAGGCCCGAGAAACCGCGGAAATCCAGGTTCGGCCGATTGACCCATTGCACTGGCATGCGGAACGGGCGGGCCTGATCGGCGCTGTTGTCGACCTCGACCGTCTCCAGATAATCGACCAGCGTCGGCCCCTGATACCAGGGCGTGTTGGCCGAGAGGGTCGTGATATTGTGGCCCTTGAAGCCGGAGATCGGCATGGGCACGAACTGCTCGATGCCGATTTCCTTGGCGAAAGCGGCATAATCCGCCACGATCTTGTCGAACACGGCGCGGTCGTAGCCGACCAGATCCATCTTGTTCACGGCCAGCACGATGTGGCGGATGCCGACAAGCTGCGCGAGATAGCTATGCCGCCGCGTCTGGGTCAGCACGCCCTTGCGCGCGTCGATGAGGATCACGGCGAGGTCGGCCGTCGAGGCGCCCGTCACCATGTTACGGGTATATTGCTCATGGCCCGGCGTGTCGGCGACGATGAACTTGCGCTTTTCCGTCGTGAAGAAGCGATAGGCGACATCGATGGTGATGCCCTGCTCGCGCTCGGCGGCGAGGCCATCGACCAGCAGCGCGAAGTCGATCTCCTGCCCCTGCGTGCCGACCCGCTTGCTGTCCGCCTCTAGCGCGGCAAGCTGATCCTCGAAGATCATCTTGCTGTCATACAGCAAGCGCCCGATCAGGGTCGACTTGCCGTCGTCCACGCTGCCACAGGTGATGAAGCGCAGCAGCGACTTGTGCTGATGCTGCTCCAGATAGGCATCGATATCCTGCGCGATGAGGGCATCGGTCTGGTAGACCGGCGTCTCGAGGGTGGCGTCGGCCATCAGAAATAGCCCTCCTGCTTCTTCTTCTCCATGCTGGCGGCACCACCATCCTTGTCGATGATGCGCCCCTGCCGCTCGCTGGTGGTAGTGAGCAGCATTTCCTGAATAACCTCGGACAGCGTGCTCGCCTCGCTTTCGACCGCGCCGGTGAGCGGATAGCAGCCCAGCGTGCGAAAGCGGATCGAACGCATCACCGGCTCCTCGCCGGGGCGCAGCGGGAAGCGCTCGTCATCGACCATCAGCAGCATCCCGTCGCGCTCCACCGTCGGGCGCGGCTGCGCGAAGTAGAGCGGCACGATGGGGATGCGATTGAGCTGGATATATTGCCAGATGTCCAGCTCAGTCCAGTTGCTGATCGGGAAGACACGGATGCTCTCGCCCTTGGCCTTCTTCGCATTGTAGAGGTTCCACAGCTCGGGCCGCTGGTTCTTGGGGTCCCAGCCATGGCTTGCGGTGCGGAAGGAGAAGATGCGCTCCTTGGCGCGGCTCTTCTCCTCATCGCGGCGCGCGCCGCCGAAGGCGACGTCGAAGCCGTAGAGATTGAGCGCCTGCTTGAGACCCTCGGTCTTCCACATGTCCGTGTGCAGCGGGCCATGATCGAACGGGTTGATGCCCCGCTCCTTGGCCTCGGGATTCTGGTAGACGAGCAATTCCATGCCGCTCTCTTCCGCCATGCGGTTGCGCAGCTCGTACATCGCCTTGAACTTCCAGGTCGTATCGACATGGAGCAGCGGAAAGGGCGGCGGCGCGGGATAGAAGGCCTTGCGCGCCAGATGCAGCATCACAGCGCTGTCCTTGCCCACCGAGTAGAGCATCACCGGCTTTTCCGCCTCGGCCGCCACTTCACGCATGATGTGGATGCTCTCGGCTTCGAGGCGTTCGAGGTGCGTGAGCGTACGGGTCATGGAAAGTCCTGGACTGGATGGGCCGGTGGCATTGTCGATCAATCCTGGCCGATTAATCTGGCCACGCTGCTAGCCCAGCACCAGAGGTGGTGCAGCAAGCTTTTCCTACGATCCGCCACAGTTTGGCTTGGGCAGTCGCGCTTGGGTCTGCGACTGCCCCGTGGAAAGCGGGCCCTTAAGCCTCTTCTGCCGCCTTCTTCTTGGCCGGTGCCTTCTTCGCGGCAGGCTTCTTGGCTGCGGCCTTTTTGGCTGGCGCCTTGGCGGTCGCGGCCTTCTTCTTGGCCGGTGCCTTCTTGCCCTTCTTCTTGGCCGGCGCGGCAGCCGCGCGCGCATCGATGAGCTGAGCCGCTTCCTCCAGCGTCAGCGCATCCGGCGCAACGCTCTTGGGCAAGGTCGCATTGGTGGTGCCGTCGGTGACATAGGGGCCATAGCGGCCTTCCATCAGCTTGATCTCGGCCTCGGTGCGCGGATGTGCGCCCAGAACCTTGAGCGGCTCGGCGGCCTTGCGGGCGCCGCCGCGATTGGCGGCATCGGCCAGCTTGGCGACGGCGGCATTCATGCCGGTCTCGAAAATCTCGACCGTCGAGCCCAGCCGGGCATATTTGCCCTCATGCGCCAGATAGGGACCATAGCGCCCGAGGCTGGCCACGATCGGCTTGCCGGTTTCGGGATGATCGCCAATCGTGCGCGGCAGCGAGAGCAGCTTGACCGCCCAGTCGAGCGTCAGTTCGCCATCCGGCAGATCCTTGGGGATCGAGGCGCGCTTGGCCTCCTTACCATTGCCCATCTCGACATAAGGCCCGAAGCGACCCGACTTGCGCAGGATCGGCTCACCGGTCTCGGGATGCTTGCCAAGCTCTTCCGGCCCGGTATCTGCCTCGCCGCTGCCCCCAGGCTGGCCGAATTTGCGGGTGAACTTGCACTCGGGATAATTGGAGCAGGCGATGAATGCGCCGAAGCGCCCGCCGCGTAGCGACAGGCGCCCGTCAGCGCACAGCGGACAGGCACGCGGATCGCTGCCGTCGGCCCGCTCCGGGAAGAGCATCGGCGCGAGGAATTCGTCCAGCTCAGCGGTGATCTCGGACGGCTTGCGATCCATGATCTCGACCGTCTTGGGCTTGAAGTCGCGCCAGAAGGCTTCCAGCACCGCCTGCCACTGGGCCCGGCCGCCGGAAATCTCGTCCAGCTCATCTTCAAGACCGGCGGTGAACTCATAGGCCACGTAGCGCTCGAAGAAGCGCTCGAGGAAGGCCGTCAGAAGCCGCCCGCTTTCCTCGGCAAAAAACCGGTTCTTCTCGACACGGACATAATCGCGATCCTTGAGCGTCTGGATCGTCGAGGCGTAGGTGGACGGACGCCCGATGCCCAGTTCCTCCAGGCGCTTGACGAGGCTCGCCTCGCTGTAGCGCGGCGGCGGCTGGGTGAAGTGCTGCTCCGCGCGCACATCGCGCTTGGCCGGCTGGTCGCCTGCGGACATGGCGGGCAGCAGCTTGCTGTCCTCATCGGCCACGTCGTCGCGACCTTCCTCATACAGGGCCAGGAAGCCGGGGAAGAGCACGACCTGCCCGGTCGCCCGCAACGCGTGCTGGCCGGTGCCGTCGGTGAACTCGACCGCCGTGCGCTCCAGCCGCGCCGAGGCCATCTGGCTCGCCAGCGCGCGCTTGAAGATCAGATCATAGAGCTTGGCATGAACGCCCGAGCCCACGCTCTCGCGCGTGAATTCCGTCGGGCGGATCGCTTCGTGCGCTTCCTGCGCATTTTTCGCCTTGGTCTGGTACATGCGCGGCTTGTCCGGCAGATAGCCGCCGTCATAGCGGTCCGCGATGGCCTTGCGCGCGGCGGAAATGGCACTGCCATCCATCTGCACGCCGTCGGTCCGCATATAGGTGATCGCGCCGTCTTCGTAGAGTTGCTGGGCAACGCGCATGGTTTCGTTGGCTGAGAGACCAAGCTTGCGCGCGGCCTCCTGCTGCAACGTGGAGGTGGTGAAGGGCGGCGGTGGATTGCGGGTGGCCGGCTTGGTCTCGACCGAGGCGACCGTGAAGCGCCCGGCCTCCACATCAGCCTTGGCGGCCTTGGCATCGCCTTCCTTGCCGATGGTCAGACGGTCGATCTTCTCGCCGCGCCAGCGCACCAACCGCGCCTCGAAGCTCTGCCCGGCCTGCTCCAGATCGGCCGTGACGGACCAATATTCCTGCGGCGTGAACGCCTCGATCTCGCGCTCGCGCTCGACGATGATGCGCAACGCAACCGACTGAACGCGCCCGGCGGACTTGGCGCCGGGCAGCTTGCGCCACAGCACCGGCGAAAGGGTGAAGCCGACCAGATAATCCAGTGCGCGACGGGCGCGATAGGCATCGATCAAATCTTCATCGAGCGCGCGCGGCGCCTTCATGGCCTCGGTCACGGCGGCCTTGGTGATGGCATTGAATGTCACGCGATCGACCAGCTTGGGCAGCGCCTTCTTGTTGCGCAGCACTTCCTGCACGTGCCAGCTGATCGCCTCGCCCTCGCGATCAGGGTCAGTCGCGAGGATCAGACGGTCGGCCTTCTTGGCCTCGTCCGTGATCGCCTTGAGCTGGCGCGCCTTGTCGCCATAATTCTCCCAGGCCATCGAGAAGCCATCGTCCGGATCGACCGAGCCATCCTTGGCAGGCAAATCTCGAACATGGCCGTAGGACGCCAACACCCGGAAGTCGCCTCCCAGATATTTTTCGATGGTCTTGGCCTTGGCCGGTGATTCGACGATGACGAGTTGCATAGAGTTCCGCTAACGATCCTTACGTGTACGCGCGAGTCTGGAAACGGCTCGGCCGCAACGTCAAGCGAAATGCTTACGCGTCGGCATCGGGCTTATCGGCTGCGACATGACGGCGGTGCCACGTCGCCTGCCGCCAGATATAGATCAGCACGATCAACAGGATGATGCCGGTCGACAGCGGCCCGAGGAACTGCTCGATATTGCTGAACCGCCGCCCAAGGACCCAACCGGCAATCGCCAGGCCGGAGCTCCATGCAGCGGTGCCGACCGTCGACCACACGAAAAAGCGGACCAGCCGCATCCGCAGAACGCCGGCGGGAATGGAAATGACCGAGCGAATGGTTGGGAGGACCCGGCCGACCATCACGATCGGCCCGCCAAAGCGCCGAAACAGGCCCTGCGCGCGCTCCACCTCGGGCCAGTCGAGCGTCAGCCAGCGGCCGTATCGCTCGATGAGGGGGCGGAAGCGATGCAGGCCGATCATCCGCGCCAGCGCATACCAGAACAGATTGCCGACCATCGCGCCCGCCGTGCCGGCCAGGATCACGCCGCCCAGCCCCATGCCACCCCGCGCGGCGAGCACGCCCGCGACCGGCATGATCACTTCCGATGGGATAGGGGGGAACACGGTCTCCAGAAGCATGAGCAGGAAGACGCCGAACAGGCCGGTGCTCTCCACGATATCAAACACCCAATCCTGCATTGAAAACTCCAGTCCAGCGCGCGTTAGCGTTAGAAGACGGGCGGATCTGCAACCCGCAGACCCGCCCTGCCCCAACACCCATCAGCGCAAATAGTTGATGATCGCATAAACGCCGATGGCGCAGAGCAGAACAATTATCGCTATCACCGTGTAGCCGAAGGGCGAAATTCGCTCGATATGATCCTTGTAGAAGCGCTCATAGCCGGGCCGCAGATCATCGCGAGCGGACAGCATCGCGACCTCATAGGAGGAGGCCTCCTTGCGATACCAGTGGAGAAGACGCTTCAAATCGTCCTCGCTCAGGTCAGGATATGCGGCGATCAAGGCGTCGATGCGCGCCTGCGCAGCGACATCCCCGGAGTCGGGGGTCGTCAGATGTTTCATGATAATTGTCCGAAGTTCGGGTGAGATAGGGCGCCGAGAAGGCGCGATTACCGAGCTTCAGACAGAGGGAGGTGGGCGTGGGCCTCGATTGCGGCGCGCCGCCTGATCGTGGGTTGGGTCTGCGCGGCCCAGCCGCGGCAAGAATTCCGGGACCGCCACTGTGCGCCCTGCTGCCACGACATCGGGCGCATAAGGGAGCGGCGGCAGCGTGTGAGGCAGCCCCGTCTTGGCAAACTCGCTCCGCCCCGGCGGAACCAGCGCGACGTCGACGGTCGAAGCGCTGAAAGCCGAGCCGTTGCGCGGCTGGAATGTCGCGGCACCGTCGGGCCATGCCTGCACCGCGATGAGCGCAAGGAGCAACAAGGATAGCAGCCGGCGCATCATCGCGCCGGGCAGTCCTCGCCCCTGCCAGGCGGGCGGCGTGTCAGGCGATGCCACCTCAGGCAAAGCTCACCCGTCCCCCGGCATGGCGCTGCAGACGACCGGCAATCTCAAGCTCCAGCAGCGCCGTCTGCACGCTCGCCGGTGCTAAGCCGCTCTGCCGGATCAGTTCGTCAACCGCCACCGGGCTGAGGCTGAGCAAGCCCGTCACGCGCTGCCGTTCCGCCTCCCCCAGATCGTCAGATGGCGGCTGCGACAGGAAGTCGCGCTGCCCCGAGCGCAGCGCGCGCGGATCGAGCGACGCGATCGCCTCCACCACATCCTGCGCGCTTTGCACCAGCGTGGCGCCGTCGCGAATGAGGGCATTACAGCCATGGGCGCGCGGATCGGCCGGAAAGCCGGGCACGGCCATCACCTCCCGCCCCTCCTCGCCCGCCAGCCGCGCAGTCAGCAGCGAGCCCGAGCGCGGCGCAGCCTCCACCACCACCGTACCCAGGCTCATCCAGGCGATGATCCGGTTGCGGGCGGGAAAGTGGCGGGCAAGCGGCTCAGCGCCGGGCGGCAGCTCGGTGAGCAGCAGGCCCTCGCGGGCAATGCGCTCCTGCAGATCGGCATTTTCCGGAGGGAAATTGACATCGATGCCAGACCCGATGACCGCAACGGTCCGCGTGATCCCTGCCCCCTGATGCGCGGCAGTATCGATGCCGCGTGCGAGACCGGAGACCACGACGATGCCGGCCGCGCGCAGGGCATGGGCCAGTTCTCGCGCAAATCGGCAGGCTGCAGCGGAGGCATTGCGCGCACCGACAATGGCGACACAGCGCTCGACGCCCAGCGCCGCGTCACCCCGGGCGATGAGTACCGGCGGCGCACCTTCGGCCTGGCCGAGCAGAGCCGGGTAATCCGCCTCGCCCAGAAACAGATAATGCGCCCCCAGCCGCTCGACCTGCGCGATCTCGGCATCGACGCTGTGGCGGTCACAGGGCTTGAAGCGGCGGTTTCCCCCGCGCGAGGCGAGATCGGGGAGCGCCTCCAGAGCGCGGCCCGCCGTGCCGAAGCGGGCCAGCAGCTGCCGATAGGCGACCGGGCCGATATTCGGCGTCCGGATGAGCCGCAGGCGATCGTACCGATCTGCGTAGAGCGACGTCATGCGGCGCGGGAGCGTCCCACGCGCGGTTCCTCCCCGCGCAGCAGGCGCGCGATGTTCAACCGATGCCGCCACAGCACCACGAGCGCCATGCCGGCGATGGGCGCCGCAAGATCGGGCCGGCCGATCAGCAGCGCCGCCACCGGCGCACTGATGGCCGCGCTCATGCCGCCCACCGAACTGATCCGAAACAGGGCCAGCGCGGCCAACCAGACCGTCGCAAAGACCAGCCCGACGATCCAGGACAGCGCCAAACACACGCCCAGCATCGTCGCCACGCCCTTGCCGCCGCGAAACCGCAGCCAGACCGGATAGCAATGCCCCACAAAGGCCATGACGCCGCCAATGGTGGCGCCGCTCAGGGCCATATCACCGACCGGCATCAGCCACGCGCCGACCATCGCCGCGACGGCGCCTTTCGCGCCATCCAGCAGGAGCGTCGCAGCCGCGAGGCCCTTGCGCCCGGTGCGCAGCACATTGGTCGCGCCGATATTGCCGGAGCCGATCGCGCGCAGGTCCCCTGCCCCAGCCAGCCGCGTAAGGATGATGCCGAAGGGGATGGACCCCAGAAGATAGCCGACAAGCGCGACAAGGGCCGGCAACTGCCATTGCATGGGAATTCTGCTCCTGTTTCGCCGGTGACCTTTGCGCAGCAGCGGGCGATCTTGCAAGCAGGGATCGCGTGCGGGTGCCCGGCGGGTGGCGCGGACGGGCCCATCGCATGACTTTAATTTGCAACATTTCTGTCATCGATCCATCACAGGATCATGGCAGCGCAACCCGAGATGAAGACAATCGCGGTGTTCAGCCTCAAGGGAGGCGTCGGCAAATCCACCTTTGCCGTTAATCTGGCATGGGCCTCGGCAAGCCTCTCTGCGCGACGGACATTGCTGTGGGACCTCGACCCGCAAGGCGCCGCGACCTGGCTCCTGGCCGCGCAGACGGAAACGCGCGACGCCGCCCGCGCCGTCTTTGCGCGGCAACTCGAACCCGAGGACATCTGCCAGCCCACCGCGATCCCGGGCCTCGATCTCTTGGCCGCCGACATGTCTCTTCACGGTCTGGAGCGGCTGCTCTTCGATCTGGGCAAGAAGCGCCGGTTGGCGAAGCTCCTCTCGGGCCTCGCGCAGCGTTATGACCGTGTTATCCTGGATTGCCCGCCCGGCCTCACCGAGACGGCCGAGCAGGTGCTACGGGGCGCAGATCTTGTCGTGGCTCCCGTGATCCCCTCACCGCTCGCCCGCAAATCACTCGATGATCTGGCCAGCATCCTGATCCGGCGCGGCGGATGGCATCCCCCGATCCTGCCGGTGTTCTCGATGGTGGACCGGCGGCGCAAGCTCCATGCCGAGGCGCTCGAAGCCCATCCAGACTGGCCGATCGTCAGCTACTCCAGCCTTGTCGAGCAGATGGGCTTCCGGCGTGCGCCGCTCGCCACTTATGCCGCCCAGAGCCAGCCGGCCGAGCAATTTGCGACGATCTGGCAAGCCATCGAGCGCCGTCTCGCCAAAGGGTGAGGCGAAAGGATTAGGCGACCTGCGTCGCCGAGCGGCCGAACAGGCCGATGCTCTCTTCTCGCGACATGGGCCGGCCGAAATAATAGCCCTGAATCTTCGAGCATCCCAGCGCCCGGATGATGTCATATTCCCCTTCGGTTTCTACACCCTCGGCGGTGGTCTCCAACCCAAGGCTGGTGGCCATCGCCACCACCGCGTTGATGATGGCGAGGCTCTCACGCTGGCCGCGAGCGGCGCCGTGAATGAAGCTTTGATCGACCTTGATGGTGTCAAACCGTGCGCGGGAGAGATAGCCGAGCGACGAGTAGCCCGTTCCGAAATCGTCCAGCGAAAGCCGGATGCCCATTTTCGCCAACCGATCGAGCGCTTGGGACGCGCCGGTCTCCTCCTGCATGAAGACGCTCTCGGTCACCTCCAGCTCCAACCGGCTGGCTGGAAGCCCGGACTGCGCCAGAGCTGCGCTGATCTGCGGGACGATCTCGGGATCGCACAGTTGCTGGGCCGACACATTGACCGAGAGGCTCACCGCGTCCGGCCAATGACAGGCGGTCTTGCATGCCGTCTCCAGCACCCAAGCGCCAAGGCGGGAGATCAGCCTTGTATCCTCGGCGATAGGAATGAAGCGGTTGGGCGGAATCGGCCCGAGCTGGGGGTGTGTCCACCGGCACAGTGCCTCGAAGCCGATGACGTGGCGGGAGCGCGCATTGACGATGGGCTGGTAGACCAGATGGAATTCACCGGCCTCGATCGCATTGCGCAACGCCAGTTCGAGATTGCGGCGCTCCTCCGCGTCGGCGTGCATCGATGCCGTAAAGCGCAGATGCTTGCCGCGCCCTGCCTCCTTGGCGCGATACATGGCCAGATCCGCACTGCGCATCAGCATGTCCGCATCCGTGCCGTCCTGCGGTGCCATGGCCGAGCCGATGCTGGCGCCGATGAACAGCGTCTGCCCATCAAGCACATAGGGTCTGGACACGACCTCGATGATCGCGCTCGCCAGCCGGTCGACATAGATGGGATCGGCCACCTCGCGCACGACTACGGCAAACTCATCGCCGCCGAGCCGCCCGCAGACTTCGTTGAGCGAGCAGACGCCGCGCAACCGTTCAGCAACCTGCGCCAGAAGCTGGTCGCCGACATGGTGGCCCAACGTATCGTTGACTGATTTGAACCGATCGAGATCGATCATCATGAAGGCGCACCGCGTCTGCCACGTCTGCGTGTCTTCGACGGATTTAGCCAGTTCCTCGCCCAGATTGAGGCGGTTGGGAAGATTGGTGAGCGTATCCAGCCGGGCAAGCTGCGAAATGCGCTCGTTCGTCTCCTTCTGCACCGTGATGTCGGAGCCGACGCCGCGAAAGCCCAGGAAATTGCCGACCT
The DNA here is from genome assembly GCF_025961735.1 of Sphingobium sp. B11D3B. Lineage (NCBI taxonomy): Bacteria > Pseudomonadati > Pseudomonadota > Alphaproteobacteria > Sphingomonadales > Sphingobiaceae > Sphingobium > Sphingobium sp. B11D3B. Next base: position 1,307,969 of record NZ_JAOQOF010000001.1, read on the forward strand.
CATCCAGCCTGGGAGATGCGGACAATGACCACCAGCGCCGCACACCGTCGACCGTGCCGGACAGGCACAGGTCGGAAAATGACACCCGGTCCTTGAGCTTCTCCGCCAGCACATGAAGGGTTGGGTCGAAGTCCCCATTCGTCCAGGTCGATCCCGCCAGCACCTGAAGGATGGACTGGCCGTCCACCTCTTCCACCGTCTTGCCGAGCATCCGCGCAAAGGCCGGGGAAACCCCGGTCAGACGCCGGGCGGGGTCGGTCTGCCACAGCACATCGGCCCCGTCGCGATCATGCTCGCGCAGCAGGAGACTGACGACCTCCCGCTTTTCGGCCAGCGCCTTGCTGGTCGAGACCTGCACGCCGAACTGGTGCGCCTGCCAGAGGCTTGTCGCCAAAGCGAGCAGAGCATAGATCGCCACTACGCCCGCCAGAAAGGGATCGGCATGGCGGAGCATCATCCAGACGGTGCCCGTGCCGATCGAGAGGATGAAGCCACTGGCGGACAAGGGAGTCGACTGGAACGAAATGGCCACCGACGCCATCAGGCAGCAGGCGATGGTCCAGAATGTGACCACTTCTTCCGGCCTGGCCTCACCGGTGAAGAGCACCATTGCGGCGACCCATATGGCGCCCTGCAGCCAGCAGATCGCGCCATGTCGCAACAATGCGGCCCGCGTCGCATCGGCATAATCCGACGCCACATTGACCCGGCGTAACCGCAGCAACTGCGCTTGTGAAATACCGAGCACCAACATCCAGACAACGAACATCCAGATATTGATATGGTTGTAAAACCGCGCGCCCACGAGCATGGCAGAGATGGCCGTGATCGTGGTGAAGAGCCCCAGCATCCGGTCTGCGGAGCGCATCTGGCTCCCGCATACAAGGCGCCCCTGCGCCCCGGGAAGCGGGCGGAATCCGCACAACAAGCCGAGCGAAACGACTTCCGTGGCGGGCGCTGCGCGCTGGTCTGGGACGGTTGAACGCTTGGTCACGGCGCGGTCATATCGCGCTCAGGTTATCAACCCGTAAGCAAGCGCTCGCAGTCTTTTACCGCGTCAACCGCCCCGATCAGGCCGCGATGTCATAGGGCACGATTTCCCCGGTCAAATACAGGGTCCGCGCCTTCGAGCGGCTGAGTTTGCCCGAGCTGGTGCGCGGCAGCGAGCGCGGCGGTACCAGTTCAACCACGCAGTTCATGCCGGTGATCGAACGGACGCGCTCGCGAATCTCTTCCCGCAGCCGTGCGCGCTCGACATTGTCGGAGACGCGGCAATGCACGAGGACGGCGGGTGCTTCCTCGCCCCCAGCGGTGGTGATGGCGAAGGCGGCAATGTCCCCCTGCTTGAAGCCGGGTAGCTGCTCCACCGCCCACTCGATATCCTGCGGCCAGTGATTCTTGCCGTTGATGATGATCATGTCCTTGGCGCGGCCGACAATGTACAGATAGCCATCCGAGAGATAGCCCATGTCGCCGGTGTCCAGCCAACCATCGGCCATGCAGGCATCGGTCGATTCCTGATCGCGGAAATAACCGACCATGAGCGAGGGACCGGTCGTCCACACCTTGCCGATGGTCCGCTCGGGCAGCGGGCCGCCGAATTCGTCGCGGATTTCGACAGTCATGCCCATCACCGGCTTGCCGCAATTGACGATCGCGCGGAAGCGCTGCGGGCGATCCTCTACGGCATGGCCGCCGGACAGTTCGGTTTCCTCGACCAGCTCCACCATGATGCCTTCACCCGGTGGCATGATGGTTACGGCCAGCGTCGCTTCAGCCAGGCCATAGCTCGGCAGGAAGGCCTTCGGCGAGAAGCCCGCTTCCGCAAAGGCATCCACGAACTGCTGCATCACATCCGGGCGGATCATGTCCGCGCCGTTACCGGCCAAGCGCCAGCGCGACAGGTCGAAGCGCTCGGATGCCCGCGTCTGGCTGGACATGCGACGGGCGCAGATATCGTAACCGAACGTGGGCGAATAGCTGATCGCGGTGCCCTGATGGCGCGAGATCATATCCAGCCACGCCAGCGGCCGGCGCGCGAAATCCTCGGTCTTGAGGTAATCGGTTGAGACCTGATTGGCGACGACCGACAGGAAGCAGCCGACCAGACCCATGTCATGATACCAGGGCAGCCAGCTGATGCAGCGGTCGCTCGCGATCAGCTCCATGCCGTGACTATGGGCGGCGAGATTGCTGAGCAGCGCCTTGTGCGTCACCGCCACGCCATGCGGAAATCGCGTCGATCCACTGGAATATTGCAGATAGCAGATGTCGTCCGGACCCGCCTGCGGCAGCGCACAGGCCGCGACCGGTGCCGCGAGGAAATCATCGAAGCTGAGCGGCTCCACGCCCTTGCGGCGCGCGGCCTCACCGGCCATCTCGCTCAGCTCGGCGGGGAAGAGCAGCATGATCGGGTCGCAGCTGTCGAGCTGGACGCAAAGCTGGTCGATATAGCTTTCCTTGCCGCCGAAGCTGGTGGGCAACGGTAGCGGCACAGGCCAGGCACCGGCATAGACAATGCCGAAGAACAATTGGGCGAACTCGGGGCCGGTCTCGGCGATCAGGGCGATCCGCTGCTGGGGCTGGACACCCCGCGCAATCAACCGATAGGCGCAGGCCAGTGCATCGCCGCGCATTTCCGAAAAGGGATAAGGACGCGCAAGATTGCCGCGGGCATCGTGAAAGTTAACTCCACGAACACCCTGCGCCGCATAATCAAGCGCGGCACCCAAAGTATCGAAATCGGCAAAGCGCCGCTCAAGCCGATCTTCCGTCGGTGTTGGCTGCATCTTAAATGACCCTTCTTTTTCCGCCAGATATCATCCCCTTAAGTCAAGGCATGGCGGCTGTTCTCTTGCGTCTACGCCTGGCTGGCTTGCGCTTGTCTGAACCGAAAAGCCGCATTCTATGCCTGGCCCTACCCCGTTCTTGCGCGAGTTAGGCGCGTTTACTTTAAGACAGGGAGTGTGGCACAAAAATGGCGCATGACGCCGCGCCCGCAAAAATCGCCGCCAAAACCGCTTGTCGAAGCGAGCCTTGAGGCGCTGGCCATCCACTATGTCGGGCGCTTCGCCACCAGCCGGGGCCGACTCGCTGCCTATCTTGCGCGCAAGCTGCGCGAGCGTGGCTGGGCCGGCGATGCCCCGCCGCCGACCGAGCGGATTACGCAGAAGCTGGTCGATCTCGGCTATGTGGACGACCGGGCCTATGCCGAGATGAAATCCGGGGCGATGCAGCGGCGGGGCCTCGGGCAACGCCGCATCGCGCAGACGCTGCGGCATGACGGGATCGACGAGACGACATCCGAGCAGGCCGCCCCCGACGCTGCCGCGCAATGGGATGCGGCCGAGCGCCTCGCCCGCCGCAAACGAATCGGGCCGTTCGCGGCCGAGCCGGCCGACCGGCCGTTGCGGGAAAAGCAGATCGCGACCTTTTTGCGGGCGGGGCACAGCATGCAGACCGCCCGCAATTGGATCGAAAGCGCGCCGGGCGAGTTGCCCGAGCGACCGGAGACCCTGTCAGCAGAGGATTGGGAATGACGAAGAGGCGGCGGATCGGGCGTGGTCTGAACATCGGCGCGCTGGCGACAGCGCTCGCACTGTCCGCCTGCCATGCAGCGCCGGAGGACAGCGCCAACACCTCAGCGGTTGCCAATAGCGCGGCCCTGCCCGCTGGCAGCACCGAAGTTCGCATTCGCACGTCCAGCGGCCAGACTCATCGCTTCGTCGCGGAACTGGCGGCGGACAAGGAGGCCCAGCAGCACGGCCTGATGGGCCGCGAGACGCTGGCCGACGATGCCGGCATGATCTTTCCCTTCGCCTATCCCAACATGGCATCCTTCTGGATGAAGGACACGCGCGTTCCGCTGGACCTGTTGTTCATCCGCACCGACGGCACGATTGCCGACATTCTGGAGGGTGAGCCGAACAGCCTCCGCCCGCTAGCGGCGAACGAGCCGGTGACGGCGGTGCTGGAAATCCGGCAGGGACGTGCAGAGGCGCTCGGCATCGACAAGGGCGACCGGATCGAATGGGGCGATTGCGCCACGGATGCAGGCGCCGGTGCCGGTCGCGCGCCCGTGTGGCGAGCGGATCGCTTCTGCCCCTCGTCGCAGCGCTGAGCGCACTTCATTCGATTCCACGTTGCCAATCCCCCGTGAGTGCGGCTAAGCGCTCTGGCCATGGGACTGCTCGGCAAGATCTTCACCTGGTGGGACGGCGCCACCATCGGCACCTCGCTGTTCACTTCGCGCAAAGGCACGAAAGTGGGCGAGGACCATCAGGGTAATGTCTATTATGAAGGCGGCACGGACCCTAATCGCCTCACGCGCCGCTGGGTGATTTACAAGGGCGCCAATGATGCCAGCCGCGTGCCTGCAGAATGGCATGGCTGGCTGCATCACAGCATCGACGGCACGCCTGAGAGCCATTTGCCGCCGCCCCGCATCTGGGAAACCGAATTCACGCCCAACCAGACGGGCACGCCGCAGGCCCATCTGCCTTCCGGCGCCATCGCTGCCGGCGGTCGCCGCCAGATGGCGACGGGCGATTACGAAGCCTGGACGCCGAATACGTGACGATTCTCCGGTCCGCGCGGCCGGGCCGATGGTTGCTCGCGCTCGGCATCATTGGACCGCTAACGGCCTGCGGAGACCCCGAGGCTGCCCGCAATGTCGCCGTCGTGCCGGAAGAGCGCACGCAGGACGAGCGCCCCGTGAAGGTCGAGACCGGCCTGCCCGGCACGCCGATGGCAGAGCGCGTCGCGGAGATCGGTCTGCTCAACAAGCGCAACGGCATCACCCAGAAATTCACGATGAAGCCGGGCGTGGCGTTGCGCTCAGGCAATGCCATCATCCGCCTGCGCGCCTGCGAAACCACCGCGCCATGGGAAATGGACAAGGAAACCGGCGCATTCGTGCAGCTCGACGTGCTCGAAAGCCGCGACAACAAATGGCACCGCACCTTCTCCGGCTGGCTGTTCAAGGAACGGCCTGACCGCAATGTGGTGCTGCACCCGATCTACGACGTCTGGGTGATCAGCTGCGCGATGAGCTGGCCGGAGACCGGGCCGGATACGGTGCGCGTGGCGGATCGCAGCGCACGTTCGGCCGGGGCATCCGGCAACGAATCGAGCGCATCGAACGCGGCAGAAGCCCCCGCAGCGCCGTCCGCGCCTGCCGACAGCGCATCGCCGAGCAATCCCGAATAGGCCTGCGCGTCAATCTCCACCGCGCCCAGAGAGGCAAGGTGCGGGGTCATGAACTGGCAATCGAGCAGCGTGAACCCGCCGACCCGCAGCCGGGCGACCAGCCAGGCCATCGCCACCTTTGAGGCATCGCGCCGGCGACTGAACATGCTCTCGCCAAAGAAGGCCCGCCCCAGCGCCAGACCGTAAAGCCCGCCGACGAGATGGCGCTCGCCATCCTCGTGGCTCCACACTTCCACGCTGTGCGCCAGCTTGCCGTGGTGCAGGCGCACAAAGGCTTCCTCAATGTCCCCATTGATCCACGTCGTCGGGCGGTCGCTGGCGCTCTGCGCGCACAGGGCGATGACCTGCTCAAACGCGGTGTCCGCCGTGACCTCGAACCGGTCGGCGCGCACGGTCTTGCGCAAGGATTTGGAGAGGTGAAAGCCATCGAGCGGCAGGATTGCCCGCCGCTCTGGCTCTACCCAGAAGACAGAATTGGCGGCACGGTCGTCGGCCATGGGGAACAGCCCGACCGCATAAGCGCGCAACAGGATCGGTAAATCGATCGCCATTCCCGGCCTTTAGCATCTCCACCGGTCTTTGTCGCGCCCGTCCCTTGGGGCAAAAAGGGCTGGCGGGCCCTGCGGGGAGACGATAGCGATCCGGCACAGTCTGGAGAGGAGCAAGCCTGTGGCAATTTTCGTGCTGGTTCATGGCGCCTGGGGCGGCAGCTGGGGTTATGGCCCCCTCGCCCGCGAACTGCGGTCCGCCGGCCATGAGGTGTATGTCCCCTCGCTGACCGGCCTTGGGGAGCGTGCTCATCTGGCGCATGGCGGCATTATGCTCAGCGATCATATCGCCGATGTGGTCGGCCTCATCGATTGCGAGGGCCTGCGCGACATCATCCTCGTCGGCCATAGCTATGGCGGCATGGTCATCACCGGCGTCTCGGCCCTGCGCGGCACCCGCATCCGCAGCCTCATCTATCTCGACGCCTTCCTGCCGAAGGATGGCGAAATGCTCTGGGACATCGTCGATGACGCGACACGAGCGATGTATATCGAGAATCAGCGGCAGTCGCCGGGCCTCGTCCAGCCGATCTTCCCGATTCCGCCGGGGCGGGCCGGGCGAGTCTCGGGCCATCCGCTCCTCACCCTGCTCGAACCGGTCAAGCTCGGTGGCGAGGAGGACGCGGTTGCGCGGCGGACGTACGTCTTTGCGTCCGCCAGCCCGCTCGGCTCGTTCGCGCCGTTCCGCGCGCGCTGCACCGCAGACCCGACCTGGGATGTCCACGAACTCCCCACCAGCCACATGATGTGGGACGACGATCTCCTCGGCGTGACCCGCATCCTCCTTGATGACGCGGCGAAGGACGAATGACGACAAGTTGCAGAAAGCGCCGTTGACCGCTTGCGCCCGCCTTCGGGTCGCGTTAAGGGCAGCGCCTTCACCGGCACAGGGGTGTAGCTCAGCTGGTAGAGCGTCGGTCTCCAAAACCGAATGTCGTAGGTTCGAATCCTATCGCCCCTGCCAAAACTTGCCCCGAGGCGCCCGAGCGCGTAGAGGCAAGGACGGTTGCGAAATGCAGGCGGCGGGCCGGCCGGAGAAAGCTCCGGGTGCGGTCCGCTTTCTTGTGTTTCAAAGAGTTCTGGTTTCATCTGAAAGAGCAGGCTGAGCGTGGCGAAAACCTCCCCCATCGAATTCGTGAACCAGGTCAAGGCCGAGTGGAACAAGGTCACCTGGCCGACCTCGCGCGAGACGGTGATGACCACGATCATGGTGGTGATCCTGACTACGGTGCTCGGACTTTTCTTCTTTGGCATCGACACGTTCTTTGGCTGGATCGTTCGCACGCTGCTGGGTTTGGCCGCGGGCCAGAGCTGATCGCCGCTCTCCCGACCAAGACGAATTGAGGAAACGATAAAATTATGGCGCGCTGGTACATCATCCACGCTTATTCGGGCTTCGAGAACAAGGTCCGCGAGTCCATCCTGTCCGAAGCCGAGCGCATGGGTCTGGCCCAGCTCATCGAGCAGGTCGAGGTGCCGACCGAGACCGTGACCGAAGTGAAGCGCGGCAAGAAGGTTCAGGTCGAGCGCAAGAACATGCCGGGCTATGTGCTCGCCAAGCTCAGCATGAACGATGATATCTACCACCTCATCAAGAACACGCCCAAAGTCACCGGCTTCCTCGGCAATTCCGGCAAGCCGCAGCCGATCAGCGAGGCGGAAGCCGCCCGCTTCTTCGGCGCGCGCGAGGAAGCCGCCGCCCAGCCGCGTCACAAGGTCAATGTCGATTACGAGATCGGCGACAGCGTGAAGGTGATGAGCGGCCCGTTCGCCAGCTTCATCGGCACCGTCGAGGAACTGGACTTCGAGAAGAGCCGCGTGAAGGTCTCCGTTTCGATCTTCGGCCGCGCGACGCCGGTGGAACTGGACTTCGAGGAAGTCGAACTCTCCAAATAAGGCCTTCGACAGCCAATTTTTTCGAGCCGCCGGTCCCTGATCGGCGGCTCTTTTCTTGTGTCGGCCCCGACAACTTGCTCGTCATTCCCGCGAACGCGGGAATGACGGCAGGAAACGCCGAAAAGGCACAAACGCGCCGCGCCGGTCTTCAACCGTTCTTCCACCTCATCCAACCTGACCATCGCGCAGGGCGATTGCGTTGGCGCGGCGAATGATCGCTTGATTGCGCGAGCACCGCAACGGTGCCGCGTCGGGAGGGAATGGTCGTGGCAGGGAGCAGGAGATCGTGGATCGCAGGCATGGCGCTGATAACGGCGCCGCTGCTCCTCGCGGGGCAGGACGCACGATCAGGCGGAATGCAGCCAGCCCATGTCACCAGCGAGCGGATGCGGGCGCCGGACGCACCCGCCAGCGCCGGCAGCTGGATGGCCTATGGGCGCAGCTATGACGAGCAGCGTTATTCGCCGCTCACCCAGATCAACGACAAGACCGTCCAGCGGCTGGGACTGGCCTGGTACGATGATTTGAACACCTATCGCGGCGTGCAGGCGACACCGCTGGTGGTCGATGGCGTGATCTACAACGCCTCCGCCTTCAACATCGTGACCGCCTATGATGGACGGACCGGCCGCAAGCTGTGGACCTATGATCCGCAGGTCGAGCGGCAGTGGGCCCGGCTGGCCTGTTGCGGCCCCTCGACCCGTGGCATTGCGGCGTGGAACGGCAAGATCTACGTCGCCGCGCTCGACGGCCGGCTGATCGCCGTGGATGCGCGGACCGGCAAGGAGGTCTGGACAGTGCAGACCTTCGACCGCGCGCATCCCTATTCCATCACCGGCGCGCCGCGCGTGTTCGACAGCAAGGTGGTGATCGGCCATGGCGGCGCCGACTATGGCGTGCGCGGTTTCGTCAGCGCCTGGGATGCGGAGACCGGAAAACGGCTGTGGAAGTTCTACACCGTACCCGGAAACCCGGCCGATGGCCCCGACGGCGAAGCCTCGGACGCGGCGATGAAGATCGCCCTGCCGACCTGGCACGGAAAATGGTGGCAATATGGCGGCGGCGGGACTGCGTGGGACAGCTTCGTCTACGATCCGGCGCTCAATCTCGTCTACATCGGAACCGGCAATGGATCGCCGATCAGCTGGCATTTCCGCAGCGCGGGCAAGGGCGACAACCTGTTCCTGTGCTCCATCGTGGCGGTGGATGCCGACACTGGCGCCTATCGCTGGCATTATCAGGCGGTGCCGGAGGAAGACTGGGACTTTACCTGCACCCAGCCGATGATGCTCGCGGACCTGAAGATCAAAGGCAAGACCCGCCCGGTCATCATGCAGGCGCCCAAGAACGGCTTTTTCTATGTGCTCGACCGCAAGACCGGGGAATTGCTCTCGGCCGAGAAATTCGTGCCGAGCAACTGGGCCAGCCATATCGACATGAAGACCGGGCGGCCGGTGCTGTATCCGGGCGTGCATCTGACAACGACGCCCCAGCGCATCACGCCGAGCCTGCTCGCCGCGCATAGCTGGCACCCCATGTCGTTCAGCCCGAAGACCGGGCTGGTCTATGTCCCGGCCATGGAACAATCCATCGTCTATGCCCGGCAGCGGGACGAGGATTTTACCTTCGTGCCGTTCCGCAACAATGCCGGCTTCGATTATGCCGGCGCCACGCCGGAATGGGCCGCGCAGCGCAAGGCCTTGCAGGCAGAGGCGGATGCCATGGAGAAAGGCTATCTGCTCGCCTGGAACCCGGTGACGCAGAAAGAAGTGTGGCGCGTGCCCTATTCACTCCCCGGCTCGGGTGGCACGCTGGCGACGGCGGGCAATCTCGTCTTTCAGGGCACGATCGAGAAGACCTTCGCGGCGTACCGGGCCGACACCGGGCAGAAGCTCTGGGACATGAATGTCGACAATGTCGCCATCGGCGGGCCCGTCACTTACGCCATCGACGGCGTGCAATATGTGGCAGTGAATGTCGGCTGGGGCGGATCGATCGTCGCCGGGCTGAGCAAGATTCCCGGTGGCTTCCGGGTCTCACCGGCGCGGTTGCTGGTGTTCAGGCTGGATGCAAAAGGCGTGACGCTGCCGCCGCTACCGCCGCCGACGGCCCTGCCCCGCCCGCCCTTCCTCCGCGCCACCGAAGCGCAGGTGCGGCTGGGCGCCCAGCTTTATGGCGAGACCTGCGCCCGCTGCCATGGCGAGAATGCGCGCGGCGGCCTCAAGGATCTGCGCTACATGACGCCCGACACCCGCGCGCAGTTCCTCGACATCGTGCTGGAGGGCACCAAGGCCGATCTGGGCATGGCCAGCTTCAAGGGCGTGCTGGACAAGACACAGGCGGAGGCGATCCACGCCTACCTCATCGCGCGCGGCAATGAGGATTGGCAGGACGACGCCGTGCGCCAATGAGGGGTCGCTATGTGCGGCCTAGCCGCGCCGCTGGGCAAACCAGATGACGTGGCGCGGCCCCTTGCCGTTCTCTCGCGCCTTCACCGCCACCTCGTCTACGATGAATCCGGCGCTTTTCAGCCGGCGGGTGAAGGTTTCGTCCGATCCGGCGGACCAGACCGCGAGAATGCCGCCGGGCTTGAGTGCCCGCATCGCCTGGGAGAGGCCGCGCGCGGAATAGAGCCGGTCATTGGCCGGCACGGTGAGGCCGTCGGGGCCGTTATCGACGTCGAGCAAAATGGCATCGTAGCGCCCCTGCCCGTCCTCGATCAGCTCGGCGACGTCGCTGTGGACGAGATCGACGCGGGGGTCATCCAGGCAGCCGGCCGCCAATTCGGCCATCGGCCCCCGCGCCCATTCGATGATTTCCGGCACCAGCTCGGCCACCGTGACCTTCGCCTGCGCATCGAGCGCGCCCAGCGCCGCGCGCAGCGTGAAGCCCATGCCATAGCCGCCGATCAGCAGGTGACGCCCCGCGCGGGAAGGCAGCCGCTCCAGCGTCATCAGCGCCAGCGCCTTTTCCGATCCGCTCATCCGGCTGTTCATCAGTTCGTTGCGGTCCAGCACGATCATGAAATCGTCGCCGCGCCGGAACAGGCGCAGATCCTCGCCGCCGGGCACCTTTGCCGTGCCGAGATGTTCGCGGGGCTTCATATCGTTCCTTTCAACCGAGCCGTCCCTCTGGCAGACCCGGAGGCATCGCGCAAACGGTCCCGGCACTGTATGCCTCCGCGCGACTCTCCCCCCAATCCAATCCCCGGAGCTTCATGCGTTACTTTCTCGATACCGAATATAATGGTTTTGGCGGCGCCCTGATCAGCCTGGCCCTGGTGCCCGAATATGGCGATCAGGAGCTGTATCTCTCGCTTCTGCCGCTTCCCGAACCGCTCCACCCTTGGGTCGAGCATAATGTGATCCCTTATCTGCGCCATGTGCCGACCGGGCTGGATTATGCCGTGGAGCGGGCCAATGCGTCCGAACTGGTCGCCACCTATCTCGCCGGCGACAATGAGCCGATGATCGTCGCAGACTGGCCCGAGGACATCGCGCATTTCGCAACGCTGCTGATGACAGGCCCCGGCGAGATGATCGATGTGCGCGGCCTCCGCTTCGAGCTGGTCAACGCCGCCGGGTTCAGCAGTGCGCGCAACAGCCAGGTGCCGCATAATGCGCTGCACGACGCCCGCGCCTTGCGTGGTTTCGTACTTTCGACCGATATCTGAACCGGGCGGCGCAGCAGGTATCGCTTGCCGCCGCCCGATAGATTGCTAACCATTAAAAGAATAGTTGCCTTACGAACGATTCGAGGCACAGCCGGAGAGGACAGCCAGCATGGCCAGCGCGCCCCGCTCGATCGATATCGCCACGTTCATCAATGAGCGGAAGCTCGGCCCGTTCAATTTCCGGCTGATCGTTCTCTCCTGGCTGATCACGGTGTTCGACGGGTTCGACATGATGCTGATCAGCTTCACCGCGCCTTGGATGCGCGATGAGTTGAGCCTCTCCACGCACCAGCTGGGCAATGTGTTTTCCGCCGGTCTGTTCGGCATGATGGTGGGTGGTTTTGCCTTCGCATACATCGGCGACAGGATCGGGCGGCGACAGACGATCATCGGCGCCGCCTTCGCATTCGGCATTCTCACCACCGCCACCGCGCTGGCGCAGAGCTATGAAGCCCTTCTCATCCTGCGCTTCCTCGATGGCTTTGCCATTGGTGGCATGCTGCCGCTCGCCTGGGCGCTCAACATCGAATATGTGCCCACCAAATACCGCTCGACCGTGGTGACGGTGATCATGGTCGGCTACAGTCTCGGCTCCTCGCTGGCCGGGCCGGTAACCGTGTGGCTTGCCCCCACCTATGGCTGGGAGGGCGTGTTCGTCTTCGGCGGCCTCGGCACGATCGTCTGCGCCTTTGCCCTGCTGTTCTGGCTGCCGGAATCGGTGCGCTTCCTCGCCAGCAAGAACCTCAAGCCGGACCTGATCGCCAAGACGCTGAACAAGGTCGATTCCACGCTCGGCGCGACCGCGCAGGACCGCTTCGTGCTCAGCGACGAGAAGCAGGACACCAGCAATTTCACTGCCGCCAAGCTGTTCAAGGGCGACCTCAAATGGCTGACGCCACTGCTCTGGCTGGCCTATATCGCCAGTACGCTGGCCGTCTATTTCAAGGCCAATTGGGGCCCGATCGTCTATGAGGATCTCAAATTCTCGCGCGAGACGGCGGCCTATGTTTCGTCCATCGGCGGCATCGCCGGCGCGGTGCTGGGCCTGCTGCTGATGCGCTTTACCGATGGCAAGGGGCCGCTGGCGGTGGCGGTCTATCCGGCCGTCGCCTTCCCGCTGCTGCTGCTTGTCGGCCTGGTGCCGATGGAGCCGACGCTCTTCCTGATCGTCTCGGTCGCCGCGACCAGCTTCGTGGGCGGCGCGCATTTCGGCATTCTGTCGATTGCCGGCGTCTTCTATCCCTCCGCAATCCGGGCGAACGGCGCCGGCTGGGCAACATCCGTAGCCAAGATCGGCGGCATTGCAGGGCCGATCATCGGCGCGTTCGTGCTGGCGAGCGGCCTGCCGATCGTGCGCAGCTTTGCCATTCTGGCGCTGTGCCCTGCCGTTCTGGCACTGTGCGCGCTCGGCATCGGCATGATCGTGAAGCGCCGCAAAGCACCAGCAGACGTGCTCAACATGGCACAGCCCGCGCCGGCGGAATGAGCGGCGGCGCGACGACCTAAAAGCCCGGCTTGATCGGCAAGGGGAAATGCTCGCTGGTCTTCTGGGTGAAGCCGCGCCAATAGCGCGCCTCTCTTCCAAGCCGGTGCGACGGAACCCATGACCACAGAGCGCCTCTTCAAACCGATCCTCGCCGGCGCCCGGCTGATGCCGCGCCTGCTGGCCGTGATCGGCGCGACGGCGGGGATCGGGCTGACGATCGTGCTCTGCCTGCAATTCCCGATTGCCTCTGCCGATCTGCCGATCATCGTCGCGCCCATTGGCGCTTCGGCAGTGCTGGTCTTTGCCGTGCCGACCAGTCCGCTCGCCCAGCCCTGGTCCGTGGTGGGCGGTAACATTCTCTCGGCACTGGTGGGCGTGGCGGCGGCCCGCTGGATTCCGCCAATGGCGCTGGCCGCCGGGGTCGCGGTCGGCGGCGCGATCCTCGTGATGTCGCTCTGCCGCTGCCTGCACCCGCCCGGCGGGGCGGCGGCGCTGACCGCCGTGATCGGCAGCCAGGGCATTCACGATGCCGGCTATGCCTTCGCCTTCGCGCCCGTTGGGCTCAATTCCATCGCGCTGGTGTCGCTCGCCATGTTCTTCCATCGCATGACCGGTCACAGCTATCCGCATCAGCCGGCTGCGCCCGCAATCCAGAGCGCGCAGGTGCGAGAGGCATCAGGGCTGCACAGCGAGGATATCGACAAGGCGCTGGAGGATATGGACGAGAGTTTCGACATCAGCCGGGACGATCTCGCCCTGCTGCTCTCCCAGGCGGAGCTTCATGCGCTGGCGCGGCGTACTGCCGGGCAAAAGTGAATCGAGAAGACCGCTCTTTCCTTTTGCACCGGTCACCGCTATAGGCGCCGGCTTCCGGACGGTCTTGCAGGCCCGATGGAAGCCCATTGCGGGAGGACGACCCCTCAAGGTCAGCCGTTTGACCGCTAAGCTTGAACCGGGCGGCGCCATTGGCCCCGCCTTCTACAGAGTGAGTGTAATGGCCAAGAAAATTACGGGCTATATCAAGCTCCAGGTGCCCGCTGGAGCCGCCAACCCCTCGCCGCCGATCGGCCCTGCCCTGGGTCAGCGCGGCGTGAACATCATGGAATTCTGCAAGGCGTTCAACGCGGCGACCGAGAAGGAGCAGAAGGGTACGCCCCTGCCCACGATCATCACCGTCTACGCTGACCGCAGCTTCTCCTTCGTCACCAAGAAGCCGCCGGCAACCTATCTCATCAAGCAGGCCGTGAACCTCAAGTCCGGCTCCAAGGAGCCCGGCAAGGTCTCCGCCGGCAAGATCACGCGTGCCCAGCTCGCCGAGATCGCCGAAGCGAAGATGGTCGACCTCAATGCCAACGACATCGAGGCCGCGACGAAGATCATCGAAGGCAGCGCCCGCGCGATGGGCCTGACCGTGGTGGAGGGCTAAGAACATGGCAAAGCTGACCAAGAAGGCCAAGGCAATGGCCACCGCAGTCGATGCGAACAAGCTGCACGGCGTCGATGAAGCCATCGCGCTCATCAAGAAGAACGCCACCGCCAAGTTCGACGAGACCGTCGAAGTCGCGATGAACCTGGGCGTCGATCCGCGTCACGCCGACCAGATGGTCCGTGGCGTCGTCACCCTGCCTGCCGGCACCGGCAAGGACGTGCGCGTTGCCGTCTTCGCCCGCGCCGACAAGGCGGATGCCGCCAAGGCAGCCGGCGCCGAGATCGTGGGTGCCGAGGATCTGCTCGAGCACATCCAGAACGGCAATTTCGACTTCGACCGCGTGATCGCGACGCCCGACATGATGGGCCTGGTCGGTCGCCTCGGTAAGGTGCTGGGTCCCAAGGGCCTGATGCCGAACCCGAAGCTCGGCACCGTCACGCCGAACGTCGCCGAAGCCGTGAAGGCTGCCAAGGGCGGCCAGATCGAGTTCCGCGTCGAGAAGGCCGGCATTATTCACGCCGGTCTCGGCAAGGCCAGCTTCACCGAAGCCGACCTGCGCAAGAACTTCGACGCCTTCGTCGATGCCATTGTGAAGGCCAAGCCCTCGGGCTCGAAGGGCAAGTATGTCCGCAAGATCGCCCTGTCGTCCTCGATGGGCCCGGGCGTAAAGGTGGACGTGGCTCAGGTCGCCTCGGCCTGATCTCACCCAATTCTAAAAACGCCCCGCCCGGTATCCACCGCGGCGGGGCTTTTTTATTGCCCGATGTTGTGATCTGAGTCGGCGGTCTGATTAGGCGTTTGTTCGTAAAGCGCCTGTTAACCCTGCGATGGCATTGCTTGGCGAGGCACGCGACGATAGAACTCAGATGAAAAACAGGGAAATTGGGGTGAAGAAGCGACATCCAACTGCTGGACAGGATGCCTATGACCGGGTGTCGAAACAGCTCAATCTGGCGGTTCGCCTTCTCGGCTTCTGGATCGCTCTTGTCAGCCTGTTCTTCCTCTTTCAGGCGCTCGATTATCGCGGGTTGATCGCGCGACTGGCCGAATGGCAGTTTCTTCATTTCGATCGTTACTGGCCCACCCTCACCTTCGTCGCGGTGACCGCATTGTTCTCTGCGCCGCTCATCGCTGCCGTGTGGCTGCTGCGTACCCGCCAGCGCCGCACCGAATCCTTCGGCCCTGCCCGGCAGGACGATCTGCGCATCGTGAAGGGCCGCCTTGCCCGCCTCCAGGGCTTTTTTGCCGGCGTTTGCGTTGGCAGTCTGCTTGCGGCGGTCATTGTGCTGATCCTGCGGCTGCAATTGCCATCCGATGAGGGAACCCCGCGCAGCATCGTCGTTGGGTCGCCCGATGCGATCGCGCCGGTGGAAGGCCGCGCCGTCATTACCGGCAGCATCGATCTGCGCGAGACGGCGCAGTTCAATGAGGATCTGCTGCTGGTCAAGCGCTCGCTCTATTTCGCGCCGGTTCGCTCCGGGCCGGACGACCGCTCACCGCTGCGCTACTTTGTCGAGGTGCGGCGCAACGATGTGCCGGAAGGCTATCATCCCATCACCTTCCCCAAGGATGAGGATTTGGTGCGCGTCTGGCGGTTCCGCCTCTCACACCTCGTCTTCACCCCCTATCTCGACGGCGTTCTGCGGCGCGAGGCCCTGCCCGGCGAGATCGTCAACCTGTATCGCCATGCCGGTTATGACGTCGAGGATGATAACTTCGTACTGTTCAGCGGGCTCGACAAGCTGACCTGGCGCTACAACGTCCTTGCCGCCGAATTCGGGATTTCGGCCCTGATCTCCGGCCTTGCCGCCTTCATCTTCGGTCGCCGCCGCCGCCGGGTGAAGCAGCGGATGGAGGATGAAATCGAGGCCTCGCACACGACGCAGGCGCCCGCCTGACCGCCCTTTCTTAATGCCGCGCTAACTCAATCTCGAAACCGCTTCTTGGGTGAGTCGGAGTGATGATGCGGCATGATCGGCATCCATCTCGAATTCGGCAGCATCATGGCGGCAATGGCATCCATTGCCGTTGCGCTGAGCAACCCGTTCACGGATCACCAGAACATCCAGAAGGAAGCCGCCGCGAACATTGCCGTGCCGGAGGCCGCAGTTCTGGATTCTTCGGCCATCCGGCTGCCTGCCAATACCGTGCAGCGCCATGCCGACGGCCTCTTCTATGTCGAGGCGAAGGCCAATGGCCACTCGATCCGCTTCGTGGTGGATACCGGCGCGACGGTCGTGGTACTCAATCGGGCCGACGCGGCCAAGCTCGGCCTGACTTATGAGAGCCTGCCCGGTCGCGCGCAGATGCGCACCGTCAACGGATCGTCCGCGATGCGCTGGGCGAAGATCGAGCGGATGGAAATGGCCGGCAAGCGCATCGAGCAGATCAGCGCCGCCGTGGTCGATGGCGCCCTGCCGGTTTCGCTGATGGGCCAGAATGCGCTCCAGCAACTCGGCACCGTCACCCTGAGCGGCGACACCTTGACGATCCACTGAACCGGGCTTCCCAGCCAGACCGATCCCGCCGCGCAATCGGCAAAGAAAAGGCCAGTCCCCCCGGACTGGCCTTTTCAGCGGGAAACGCGTGTAAAGCCGGCCATCAGCTGGCGGCGAAGGTAACCTTCACCGGATTGCGGCGGCGCATCATCGTGCCGGCCAGACCGAAGCCCGCGATCATCAGCGCCCAGGTCGACGGCTCGGGAACCGAACCGAACACCGGCGGCACAAAATCGGGCAAGGGAATGGGAATGCCGGGGATGAACCCGCCGCCACCGCCCGTACCACCTGTCGGCGGCGTGAAGGAGGCCATGGAGGGCTCCAGCGTCGGCTGCGTCACGATCAGCGGGCTGTTGAGGTTCGATACGAAATCGGCAGCTTCCGGCTCGGCGAAGAAGGCGGTCGGCGCAACCGGCGACTTGTTCGGGGTCGCGGTCGGCTTCTGCGCGAACGGGCTGCTGCCCTGGTTGCGCGAACGGCCAGGACCGCAATCGGCGCGATTGACCAGCTGGGTCAGGTCACCCTTAGAATTGACGAACTCGGGCGCACAGCCATCGCGAAGATAGCCCATGATCGCGGAGCGCAGCGACGTCTCTTCCGGCGCCGGCACGGCGACGAACGCCGAGGCGAACTCAGGGATGGTGAACATCCGGCGCTCATTGTGCGGCGCGGCTGCGATCAAGGCGCTGGCCACCACGGCCAGACCGATCAAAGCCCGGTGCCGTTCAATTTCACGGCGCGCCCAACGGAGCGAGTCTGTCGATAAGCTTTCCATGAACCCGTGCTAAACCTGCGATGGAAAGAATTAAAGCGCTTTAACCTTCTTTTCCCACGTCTTAACCACCTTTGCGCAGATGGCCGACAGACGTTGCCAAAGGGTCACAAATTAGGCGTCCACCGCCCTCCCCGGCTCCCTCGCCGTGGCCGGAATTGGAAACGGCTTGCTTTTCACCGCCGCCCCGCCTATCGGGCCTTCGCTCACCGGGTCCGTCCCGGTGCACCGTCCGAGACAGCTGGTGATGGGATCTGCCCATCTTAATGCCCAGCCGAGACGGGGAAAAGTTCTTGCCGGACGGCGCTCCGCTTCGATGCGCAGCTCAATCCGGGTCTGTCCGCACTCTCGTGCTGGACCAGTCAACCCTTCCCCTCGGACTGCTTCGCCGCTTGCGGCCCCTCTCGGGTCGTGCGCGGCACATGTGTGAACGCGGCCGGGCCTTCCGGGCCTTGCCGCAGAGGAGAATGGCATGGATCGCAATGAAAAGACCGAGGTCGTTTCCGCGCTTCACGAATCTCTGAAGGAAATGGGCGTGGTCGTCGTGACCCGCAATCTGGGCCTTAGCGTGGCCCAGTCGACCCAGCTCCGTCAGAAGATGCGCGATGCGGGTGCGACCTACAAGGTAACGAAGAACCGCCTTGCCAAGATCGCCATCAAGGACACCGATTATGCCAGCATCGAAGAGATGCTGGTTGGACCGGTGGGCCTGGCGACGTCTTCCGATCCGGTTGCGGCTGCAAAGGTCGCGATCGATTTCGCCAAGACGAACGACAAGCTGGAGATCGTCGGCGGCGCCATGGGCACTACGCTCTTGGACGCCAATGGCATCAAGGCGCTGGCTTCGATGCCGTCGCTCGACCAGATGCGCGCAACGCTGATCGGCCTCATTCAGGCCCCGGCGACCAAGCTCGCAGTCGTCACCAAGGAACCGGCCGCGCAGCTCGCGCGCGTCTTCAACGCTTATGCCACCAAGGACGCTGCCTGATCTTCAGGCCGCCTCCCCCGGCAGACAGTTGCAATCAATTGACTTGGGCCAGACCCGGCCCCGCTAGAAAATGGAGTGAATTACATGGCTGATATCAACTCGCTCGTCGACCAGCTCTCCGCGCTGACCGTTCTCGAAGCTGCCGAGCTGTCGAAGGCTCTCGAAGAGAAGTGGGGCGTTTCCGCTGCTGCCGCAGTCGCGGTTGCTGCGCCCGCCGGTGGCGCCGGTGGCGATGCCCCCGCTGCTGAAGAGAAGACCGAGTTCGACGTGATCCTCGTCAACGACGGTGGCAAGAAGATCAACGTCATCAAGGAAGTCCGCGCCATCACCGGTCTCGGCCTGACGGAAGCCAAGGCGCTCGTCGAAGGCGCGCCGAAGGCTGTGAAGGAAGGCGTGAACAAGGCGGAATCCGAAGAGCTGAAGAAGAAGCTCGAGGAAGCCGGCGCGACCGTCGAGATCAAGTAAGCTTGATGGGAGGGGAGCGGCCCAGCCGTTCCCGCCCGACAAAAAGTAGCGCGTCCGGAGCGATCCGGGCGCGCTTCTTTTTTGCGTTTGAGGGATCGTCGCGTGGATCAGGCGTGATCGATGGCGCCCCAATGCCGATCAACGGCGTGTGGCAGCCTCGGCCTTCATCGCCTCGATGGCTTCGCGCAGCGTCGGGTAGCGCGCCCTGTCGCCTTCCTCCCGGGCAGCGGAGCGCTCGGCCCGTCCATAGTCGGTCAGGGCCAGCGGCCCCTGCCGCCCGCGCATCCCGAGCCGCCAGAAGAGCAGACTGGCCAGCAGCACCAGGCCGGCGATGAAGCCGATCTGCTGCCACGGCGCGGAGAGATATTGCGCCAGACCGAGGCCCTCGGCCTTGCCCTGCGTGCGCTGCAAGGTGGGCCCCGCCGGCCCGGCGCCCATCGGCACTGCTGACAGCGCGATCGGCACGGGTGGCCCATCCGCACTATTCATGGCAGGCGCCCCGGCCACGCTCTCATTGGCCGCCGCGACATCCTGCGCCAGGGCCACCGCCTTTGTACCAGAGTCCAGCAACTCCGGGCGCGCCGTGCGCACATCCTCATAGGAGCGCGCCAAGGGATCGCGGCTCTCCGGGCGATAGGCTGGCAATTCGCTCACCGGCCGCGCGAGGCGGTCGCGCGACTCCGGCCGCGCGGAGGGCTGCGTCAGACGGTCCCGGCTCTCGGGCCGCACCTCATTGGCGATCAGCATCGGCGCCCGCACCTGATTATCCTGCCCGAAAGCAGGCGGGAGCAGCAGGCTGGTCAGCTTCTGGAGATCGAGAAGGCTGGAGCTTGCCCGGGCAAACGCAGTTTCCGCTTGCCCTGCCGCCGGACTCACGGCGAGAAGGCAGGCGAGCGACGCCATCCCTGGAAAGACAACAGGCAATCTCATTATGACCCCACCGACCCATTTCGGGACAGACTGCGATCAGCATATCGTCGCGCCAATGTAAAGCGTGAGGGACACAAGGCGCCCTGTGCCGCCCGATCCTTGCGCCGACACGTGCGGCCTGCGCCAGCCGATTATCGAAGGGACACATCATCATGGCCGAGACGTCTTCTCTGACCACGACGAACAATGACGATCTCAAAGCGCTGGTGCGGACCATCCCGGATTATCCGATTCCCGGCATCCAGTTTCGCGACGTTTCGACCCTGTTGCTGGATGGCGAGGGCTTTCGGGCGACGATCGACCGGATCGCGGCAATGGTCGATCCGGCGCAGATCGACCTCATCGCCGGCATCGAGGCGCGCGGGTTCATCGTCGCGGCCGGCCTTTCCTACAAGCTCGGCAAGGGCAAGCTGATGCTGCGTAAGTCCGGCAAGCTGCCCGGCGCGACGGTCGGCATTGATTATGCGCTCGAATATGGCACCGACCGGATCGAGATGCATCAGGGCGCCGTGCGGCCGGGGCAACGGGTGCTGCTGGTGGACGATCTGCTGGCGACCGGCGGGACCGCGCTCGCCGGCGCTGCCCTGCTGCGGGGCGAAGGTGCCATTGTCGATCAGGCGGCGTTCGTCATCGACCTGCCCGAGCTGGGCGGTGCGGCGCGCCTCAGGGACGTGGGCATCACGCCTCTCTCCCTCATCACCTTTGAAGGGCATTGAACCGCATGCGCATCCTGATGCTCGCCGCCCTGCCCGAGGAGGCCGATGCCTTTCTGCCGGATGCCGGGGACAGGCTGGACGGCGACTGGCCGCTGGTGCGCCGCGTCGACACCGGGCGCCATCGGATTCACATCGCGACGACCGGCATCGGCAAGGTCAACATCGCCGCGGCCGCCGCGCGGCTGCACGCGCTCCACGAAGCGAATATGCTGATGATCCTCGGGACGGCCGGCAAGCTGAGCGCCCTCGCCGGCGATTGCTTCTGGCTCGCCCGCGCGGTCCAGCATGATTATGGCGCGCGTCGCCCGGATGCCTTCGTGCACTATCCCGCTGGCGCCTGGCCAATGGGGCCGGCCAATGTCACGCCTTATGCGGCCATGCCCGATCCCGGCAGCGCCCTGCCCCATGCTTGCATCGCCAGCGGTGACGCATTCATCGAGGATGGCGCCTACGCCGCCCATCTCGTTGCTGCGCTGGAGGCCGACATCGTCGACATGGAAACCGGCGCGCTCGCCCAATATGCCGCCCAGTGTGGGCTCCCCTGGGGCGGCATCAAGGCGACGACGGACGATGCCAATCCCGACAGTGCCGGGGATTTCCACGCCAACCTCCGCGCCGCTTCCCGCCGGGCCGGGCTTGCCATGGAACGGGTGCTCGACCTGCTTTGACCTCGCCGGACAACACGCTAGATTGCACCCACTGCATCGCCCCAACACAGAGAGACATGATGGCTCATTTTGCTGCTTCCCCCCTCCTCCTCGCCGCCACCGGCTTCTGTCTGGCCTTGCAGGGCTGCGGCGCCAAGGCCCCGGCGGGGCCGATGCCCACGCCCGAGCCCTTCGCCGAGGCGATCCTTTATGATGGCCAGGGCAACCGCACCGGTGTCGCGACGCTGGTGCCGGAAGACGGTCATATGCGCGGCAGCGTGGAGGTGACACGCGGGCTGACGCCGGGCGCGCACGGGATGCACATTCACGCCATCGGCAAATGCACCCTGCCCGATTTCGTATCGGCCGGCGGCCACCTCAACCCCGAAAGCAAGCAGCACGGCACCGAGAACCCGCAAGGCCCCCATGCCGGGGACCTGCCCATGGTGACCGCTGACGCGCGCGGCGCTGCCAAGGTAACGTTCATGGCGCACACCAACATGGCGACCCTGCTGGACGACGATGGCGCGGCGCTGGTGATCCACGCCGACGCCGACGACATGCGCACCGACCCCACGGGCAACAGCGGCGGCCGGGTGATGTGCGGCGTGTTCTACCGCAAGGAATCCTGATCGCGGATCTGGGTTCGTCTCCGACCGGCACCGCAAAGGCATTGCAGCGCGCCGCAACCCCCTTGCAATGCCGCGCGATGGCCTTATATCGCTGGTCATTCGGATTGGTCGGGCATCTGCCCGCCAGTCGCCTGCCGTTACCCGGGCAAGCATGACGCGTTGCGCACGACATGCATCACATATGGGGTGACAGCGAGGTTCATATGACGCTCAAGTGCGGATCGGACAGCCCCGGCCCGCACTTTTTTGCGTGCTCGCAGCCCTCGAATTGAGGTGCGCAGACGCAGCAAAAGGCTGAATTTTCGCTGCAATGCGAAAAATATTATCGGGACCACAACACGCAGGAAGGTCAGGTATCTCTGGCATGGCAACCAAGGCTCTCCCCATCAAGCCCGGCGAAAGCGCCACCAAGCGCATCCGCAAGGTATTCGGCAACATCCACGAGGTCGTGGAAATGCCGAACCTCATCGAGGTTCAGCGCGAAAGCTATGAGCAGTTCCTGCGGTCCAATCCCGCAATCGGCTATGTGTCCGGCCTTGAGAAGACGCTGCGCAGCGTCTTCCCGATCCGCGACTTTGCCGGCACGGCCGAGCTGGACTTCGTCCACTATGAGCTGGAAGATCCCAAGTACGACACCGAGGAATGCCGTCAGCGCGGCATCACCTATGCCGCGCCGATGCGCGTCACGCTCCGCCTGATCGTCTTCGAAGTCGATCAGGACACCGAGACCCGCTCGGTTCTCGATATCAAGGAGCAGGATGTCTACATGGGCGACATGCCGCTCATGACCGGCAACGGCACCTTCATCGTCAATGGTACAGAGCGCGTCATCGTGTCCCAGATGCACCGCTCGCCGGGCGTCCTGTTCGACCATGACCGTGGCAAGACCCACTCCTCCGGCAAGTATCTCTTCGCCGCTCGCGTGATCCCGTATCGCGGTTCCTGGCTGGACTTCGAGTTCGACGCCAAGGACATCGTGAACGTGCGTATCGACCGCAAGCGCAAGCTGCCGGTCACTGCCCTGCTCTTCGCGCTTGGCCTGAACAGCGAGGAAATCCTCGGCGAGTTCTACAACAAGGTCACCTATGTACGCGGCGAGAATGGCTGGCAGATCCCCTATACGGCGGACGCCTGGCGCGGCCTCAAGCCCACCTTCGACATCATCGACGCCAAGACCGGCGAAGTGGTGTTCGCAGCCGGGCAGAAGATCAGCCCGCGTGCGGCGCTCAAGGCCGCGAAGGACGGCCTGGAAGCGCTCGTGATTCCGACCGAGGAAGTCTATGGCCGCTACAGCGCCTATGACCTGATCAACGAGAGCACCGGCGAGATCTACATCGAAGCCGGCGACGAGGTCTCGCCCGAGAACCTCGCCAAGCTGGATGCGGCCGGTATCGACCGCCTCGAACTGCTCGACATCGACCATGTGAACACAGGTCCGTGGATCCGCAACACGCTCAAGGTCGACAAGGCCGAAGACCGCGACCACGCGCTTTCCGACATCTACCGCGTCATGCGCCCCGGCGAGCCGCCGACGCGCGAGACCGCCGAAGCCCTGTTCGAAGGCCTGTTCTTCGACGGCGAGCGCTATGACCTCTCGGCCGTGGGCCGCGTGAAGCTGAACATGCGCCTTGGCCTCGACGCCGAGGACACCATCACGACGCTGCGCCGCGAGGACATCCTCGCCGTGGTCAAGGAGCTGGTGAACCTCAAGGACGGCAAGGGCGAGATCGACGACATCGACAATCTCGGCAACCGCCGCGTGCGTTCGGTAGGTGAGCTGCTGGAGAACCAGTATCGCGTCGGCCTGCTCCGCATGGAGCGCGCCGTGAAGGAGCGCATGTCCAGCGTCGACGTCTCGACGGTGATGCCGAACGACCTCATCAACGCCAAGCCCGCTGTGGCGGCGGTGCGCGAGTTCTTCGGCTCCTCGCAGCTCTCGCAGTTCATGGACCAGACCAACCCGCTCTCCGAAATCACGCACAAGCGTCGCGTTTCGGCCTTGGGCCCGGGTGGTCTCACCCGTGAGCGCGCCGGCTTCGAGGTCCGCGACGTTCACCCGACCCATTATGGCCGCATCTGCCCGATTGAGACGCCGGAAGGCCCGAACATCGGCCTGATCAACTCGCTGGCGAGCTTCTCGCGCGTCAACAAGTACGGCTTCATCGAGACGCCCTATCGCAAGGTCATCGACAATAAGGTGACGGACGAGGTCGTGTATCTCTCCGCCATGGAAGAGGCCAAGCACACGATCGCGCAGGCCAACGCCGAAGTGAACCCGGACGGCACCTTCGCCGAGGATCTCATCTCCGCCCGTGAGGCCGGCGAGTTCCTGATGGCGCCGCGCGACCACATCACGCTGATGGACGTCAGCCCCAAGCAGCTTGTTTCGGTTGCCGCATCGCTCATTCCCTTCCTGGAAAACGATGACGCCAACCGCGCGCTCATGGGATCGAACATGCAGCGTCAGGCCGTGCCGCTCGTGCAGGCCGAGGCGCCGTTCGTCGGCACCGGTATGGAAGAGACGGTTGCGCGTGACTCCGGCGCCGCCATCGCGGCCAAGCGCTCGGGCATCGTCGATCAGGTGGACGCCACCCGCATCGTGATCCGCGCCACCGAAGAGATCGAGGCCGGCAAGTCGGGCGTCGACATCTACACGCTGATGAAGTTCCAGCGCTCCAACCAGGATACCTGCATCAACCAGCGTCCGCTGGTGAAGGTGGGCGAGCATGTGAAGGCCGGCGACGTGATCGCCGACGGTCCCTCGACCGAGCTGGGCGAACTGGCCCTGGGCCGCAACAGCCTCGTCGCGTTCATGCCCTGGAATGGCTACAACTACGAGGACTCCATCCTGATCTCCGAGCGGATCGTGAAGGACGACGTCTTCACCTCGATCCACATCGAGGAGTTCGAGGTGATGGCCCGCGACACCAAGCTCGGGCCGGAAGACATCACCCGCGACATCCCCAACGTCGGCGAGGAAGCCCTGCGCAACCTCGACGAGGCGGGCATTGTCTACATCGGCGCCGAGGTGGAGCCTGGCGATATTCTCGTCGGCAAGATCACGCCCAAGGGTGAAAGCCCGATGACGCCGGAAGAGAAGCTCCTCCGCGCCATCTTCGGTGAGAAGGCCAGCGACGTGCGCGACACCTCGCTCCGTCTGCCCCCGGGCGTTGCCGGCACGATCGTCGAAGTGCGCGTGTTCAACCGGCACGGCATCGACAAGGACGAGCGTGCGATGGCCATCGAGCGCGAGGAAATCGACCGTCTCGCCAAGGACCGCGAGGACGAGCGCGCGATCCTCAATCGCGCAACCTTCAACCGCCTGCGCGAGATGTTGATCGGCCAGACGGCCACGGCAGCGCCCAAGGGCGTCAAGAAGGGCGTCGACATCACCGAGGAGCTGCTTTCCGAGGTTGAGCGTCACGAGTGGTGGAAGTTCGCGGTTGCGGACGATGCCCGCCAGTCTCAGCTCGAAGCGGTCAAGACGCAGTATGACGAGGCCGTGAAGGTTATCGTCGAGAAGTTCGAGGACCGCGTCGAGAAGCTGCAGCGCGGCGACGAGCTGCCCCCGGGCGTGCTCAAGATGGTCAAGGTCTTCGTTGCGGTGAAGCGCAAGCTGCAGCCGGGCGACAAGATGGCCGGCCGTCACGGCAACAAGGGCGTCATCTCGCGCATCCTGCCGGTCGAGGACATGCCGTTCCTGGAGGATGGCACCCCGGTCGACATCGTGCTCAACCCGCTGGGCGTGCCGTCGCGCATGAACGTCGGGCAAATCTTCGAGACGCACCTTGGTTGGGCCGCCCGCGGTCTCGGCCAGCAGATCAAGCATGCCCTGCGCGACTGGCGCGAGGCCAACCCGAACGCGACCGGCGGTGAAATGCCGGAAGCGGTGAAGGAGCGCCTGCTGACCGTCTATGGCGAGGATTATGCGGACGAGATCAAGTCCCGCTCGGCTGAGCAGGTCATCGAGCTTGCTTCCAACCTCGTGACCGGCGTTCCGATCGCGACACCGGTGTTCGACGGTGCGCGTGAAGCCGACGTTTCGGCCATGCTGCAGCTGGCAGGGCTCGATACGTCGGGCCAGTCCACGCTCTATGACGGCCGGACCGGTGACGCGTTCGATCGCAAGGTGACGGTGGGCATCATCTACATGCTCAAGCTGCATCACCTTGTGGACGACAAGATCCACGCCCGTTCCATCGGCCCCTACAGCCTCGTCACCCAGCAGCCGCTGGGTGGTAAGGCCCAGTTCGGTGGTCAGCGCTTCGGTGAGATGGAGGTCTGGGCACTGCAGGCTTATGGTGCAGCCTACACGCTGCAGGAAATGCTCACGGTCAAGTCCGACGACGTGGTCGGCCGTACCAAGGTCTATGAGGCGATCGTCAAGGGTGACGACACCTTCGAGGCCGGCATTCCGGAAAGCTTCAACGTGCTCGTGAAGGAAATGCGCTCGCTCGGCCTCAATGTTGAGCTGGCGGCGCTGGAAGACCTCTCCGACAGCGATGGCGACGACGAACTGCCCGAGGCGGCGGAATAACGGGAAAACGGGCGCTGCTCGCGCGGCGCCCCTCCCCTTCGCCCCTTTACGAACTTCAGCCCTCTGCAGGGAATTGAGACATGAACGAACTGACCACCTTCGCCAATCCGATGGCCAAGCCGGAAACCTTCGACCAGATCCAGATCGGCATTGCATCGCCTGAGCGCATCCGCAGCTGGTCCTTCGGCGAGATCAAGAAGCCGGAGACGATCAACTATCGCACGTTCAAGCCCGAGCGTGACGGCCTCTTCTGCGCGCGCATCTTCGGCCCGATCAAGGATTATGAGTGCCTGTGCGGCAAGTACAAGCGCATGAAGTACAAGGGCATCGTCTGCGAAAAGTGCGGCGTGGAAGTGACCGTTTCCAAGGTCCGCCGCGAGCGCATGGGCCATATCGAGCTGGCCGCGCCGGTTGCCCACATCTGGTTCCTGAAGTCGCTGCCTTCGCGCATCGGCCTGCTGCTCGACATGCAGCTCAAGCAGCTTGAGCGCGTCCTCTACTTCGAGAGCTACATCGTCATCGAGCCGGGCCTCACGCCACTGGAGAAGTATCAGCTTCTCAACGAGGACGAGCTGGTCGAGGCGCAGGACGAGTATGGCGAAGACGCCTTCTCCGCCGGTATCGGCGCCGAGGCGGTCAAGCAGATGCTCATGGACCTCGATCTCGAGGGCGAGCAGAAGGCACTGATGGAAGAGCTGGCGACGACCAAGTCGGAGCTGAAGCCCAAGAAGATCATCAAGCGCCTCAAGGTCGTGGAAAGCTTCATCGATTCCGGCAACCGCCCGGAATGGATGATCCTCGACGTCGTGCCGGTCATTCCGCCGGAACTGCGCCCGCTGGTGCCGCTGGATGGCGGCCGCTTCGCGACCTCGGACCTCAACGATCTCTATCGTCGCGTCATCAACCGTAACAACCGCCTGAAGCGCCTGATGGAGCTGCGTGCGCCGGACATCATCGTCCGCAACGAAAAGCGCATGCTGCAGGAAGCCGTTGACGCCCTGTTCGACAACGGCCGTCGTGGCCGCGTCATCACCGGCGCCAACAAGCGTCCGCTCAAGTCGCTCTCCGACATGCTCAAGGGCAAGCAGGGCCGCTTCCGCCAGAACCTGCTCGGCAAGCGCGTCGACTATTCCGGCCGTTCGGTCATCGTGACCGGTCCGGAGCTCAAGCTGCACCAGTGCGGTCTGCCCAAGAAGATGGCGCTCGAGCTGTTCAAGCCGTTCATCTACGCCCGTCTCGACGCCAAGGGTCTCTCCATGACCCTCAAGCAGGCGAAGAAGTGGGTCGAGAAGGAGCGCAAGGAAGTCTGGGACATCCTCGATGAGGTGATCCGCGAGCACCCTGTGCTGCTGAACCGCGCTCCGACGCTCCACCGCCTCGGCATTCAGGCGTTCGAGCCCGTGCTGATCGAGGGCAAGGCCATCCAGCTTCACCCGCTGGTCTGCGCCGCGTTCAACGCCGACTTCGACGGTGACCAGATGGCCGTCCACGTTCCGTTGAGCCTTGAGGCCCAGTTGGAAGCGCGCGTGTTGATGATGTCCACCAACAACATCCTCTCGCCCGCCAACGGCAAGCCGATCATCGTGCCCTCGCAGGACATGGTACTGGGTATCTATTATCTGTCGATGGAACTGGCCGGCGAGCCGGGCGAAGGCATGATCCTCGCCGACATGCAGGAGGTCCACCAGGCCCTCTTCGCCAAGGCGGTGACGCTGCACAGCAAGATCATCAGCCGCGTGCCGCAGACGGACGAGAATGGCGAGACCTACATGCGCCGCGTGGAAACCACGCCGGGCCGTATGCTGATCGGCGAGTGCCTCCCCAAGAGCCACAAGGTGCCGTTCGACGCCGTCAACCGCCTGCTCACCAAGAAGGACGTGGGCGACGTGATCGACGAGGTCTATCGTCACACCGGCCAGAAGGACACGGTGCTGTTTGCCGACGCCATCATGGCGCTGGGCTTCCGCCACGCGTTCCAGGCGGGCATCTCGTTCGGCAAGGACGACATGATCATTCCGGACAGCAAGGTGGCTCTGGTCGATGAGACCAAGGCGCTGGTGGCCGACTATGAGCAGCAGTATCAGGACGGCCTGATCACCCAGCAGGAAAAGTACAACAAGGTGATCGACGCCTGGTCGGGCTGCGGTGACCGTGTGGCCAACGCCATGATGGACGAGATTCGCTCGATGCCGCAGGATCCCGATACGGGCCGCCTGAAGCCGATCAACTCGATCTACATGATGAGCCACTCGGGTGCCCGTGGTTCCCCGGCGCAGATGAAGCAGCTGGCCGGCATGCGCGGCCTGATGGCCAAGCCGTCGGGCGAGATCATCGAGACGCCGATCATCTCGAACTTCAAGGAAGGTCTGACCGTTCTTGAATATTTCAACTCGACGCACGGCGCCCGTAAGGGTCTGGCCGACACGGCGCTCAAGACGGCGAACTCGGGTTACCTGACCCGCCGTCTGGTCGACGTGAGCCAGGACTGCACCATCGTCGAGGTGGATTGCGGCACGCAGAAGGCGCTGGAGATGAAGGCCATCATCCAGGGCGGCAGCGTGATCGCATCGCTCGGCGAGCGCGTGCTCGGCCGCACCACGGCCGAGGACATTGTGGACAGCAAGGATGGCTCGGTCATCGTCCCCGAGGGCGAGCTGCTGGACGAGGCGATGGTCGCGAAGATCGAGGCCATCGGCGTTCAGGCGGTCAAGATCCGTTCGCCGCTGATCTGCGAATCCAAGATGGGCGTGTGCGCCAAGTGCTACGGGCGTGATCTCGCCCGCGGTACGCCGGTGAACATCGGTGAGGCTGTCGGCGTGATCGCCGCCCAGTCGATCGGTGAGCCGGGCACGCAGCTGACGATGCGGACCTTCCACATCGGCGGTGCCGCCCAGCTCAACGAGCAGTCCAACCTCGAGGCCGTCTCCGACGGTTCGATCGAGCTGCGCGACATGCCGACCATCACGGACAAGCACGGCCGTAACCTGTCGCTGGCCCGCAATGGCGAACTGGCGATCATCGACGATGAAGGCCGCGAGCGTGCGGTCCATCGCCTGCCTTATGGTGCCGCCATCCTGTTCAAGCATGGCGCCAAGGTGAAGCAGGGCGACCGCATCGCCGAGTGGGATCCGTTCACGCAGCCGGTGATCACCGAGAAGCCGGGTATCGTGAAGTATCAGGACCTGATCGACGGCAAGACGCTGACCGAACAGGCGGACGAGGCCACCGGCATCACGCAGCGCGTGGTGACCGAATATCGTGCCCCGTCCCGCTCCAAGGACGATCTGCGTCCGCGCCTGACCCTGCTGGACGATGCCTCCGGCGAGGCAGCGCGTTACCTCCTGGCACCGGGCGCAACGCTCTCGGTCGAGGATGGTGCGCAGGTGCAGGCCGGTGACGTGCTGGCCCGTGTCTCCCGCGAGGCTGCCAAGACCCGCGACATCACGGGCGGTCTGCCGCGCGTGGCGGAGCTGTTCGAGGCGCGCAAGCCCAAGGACAATGCGATCATCGCACGGGTCTCGGGCCGCGTTCAGTTCCTCAAGGACTATAAGGCCAAGCGCAAGATCGCGATCCTCCCCGAGGATGGCGGCGAGCCGGTCGAGTATCTGATCCCCAAGAGCAAGGTGATCGACGTTCAGGAAGGCGACTACGTGAAGCGTGGCGACAACCTGATCGGCGGTTCGCCCGATCCCCACGACATTCTCGAAGTGCTCGGCATCGAGCCGCTTTCGGAATATATGGTCGCGGAGATCCAGGAGGTCTATCGACTGCAGGGCGTGAAGATCAACGACAAGCACATCGAGGTGATCGTTCGCCAGATGCTGCAGAAGGTTGAGATCACCGACGGCGGCGACACCACGCTGCTGGCAGGCGAGCAGGTCGATCGCGAGGAAATGGACGAAGTGAACGCCCGCCTCGCGCCCGGCCAGCAGCCGGCGTTCGGCAAGCCCGTGCTCCTCGGCATCACCAAGGCGTCGCTGCAGACCCGCAGCTTCATCTCGGCTGCCTCCTTCCAGGAAACGACCCGCGTCCTCACCGAGGCGGCCGTTCAGGGCAAGAAGGACACGCTGATCGGCCTCAAGGAGAATGTGATCGTCGGGCGTCTGATCCCGGCCGGCACCGGCTCCTCGATGAACCGGATGCGGATCGCCGCGAACAGCCGCGATGCTGCGCTCCGCGCCGCCATGCGGGCCGCCAACGAGGTTCACCTCGTCGCGCCGCAGACGGCCGCCGAAGAGCATGAGGCCGAGCTGCGCCAGCCCGTGGAAGCCGCCATCGGCGACGATCCGCTCGGCAAGGTGCAGGGTGAGGACTTCACCACCGAGGACATGAACTAAGCATCAGGTCTTTTCGGGAAGCGAATAGAGAGGCCCGCCGGAGCGATCCGGCGGGCCTTTTGCTTGGATGTCCGGCGCGATATCCTGTGGCATCGACTCCCCTGGCCGCAGGACATATGATGCTGAAACTGAGGCTCTGCTGCCTTGCCCTAACCTTCGGCGCCCTCACCCTCTCCGCTAGTGGCGCGCTGGGCCAGACCAATCCCTATCAGGAGGATGCCCGCGCGCTGCCGGGGATCATCGCGGAAACCTATGCCTATCCCGAGCGCCTTGCAGGCGGCGAATATCGCCTGCCCTCCCGGCTCCAGGCGGAAGCCGAGGCGGTGCGCGATGAGGATGGCCTCATCCGCCTTGCAGAACGCGCCCTCATGGTTCTCGCCGACCATCATGCAATCACGGGGGCCTCCTTCTCCAACAGCTGGGCGGTTTTCCCAAGCTATGGCGACCTGTGGATCGAGCGGCGCGGCGCTGGCTATCGTATTGAGCAGGTCCGGGCCGGCAGCCCGGCGGAACAGGCCGGTGTGCAAGCCGGAGACGAGCTGATCGCCATTGCCGGGACGCCTGTACAGGCAGCGGTCGACGCGTTCTGGACTGACCTCGGCATCGCGCCGGGCGAAGGCGATGCCGGCTATGCCGCGCGCGTACTCGCGGCGGGCCGTCGCGACCGGCCGCGACAGCTGACCGTGAAGGCGGGCGGCAGGTCACCACGCACGGTCGAACTGCCCAATCTGTACGCCCTCAAGCCTCAGGACATGCCGCCGCTTTCGGTCGCGGAGGACGCCCGCGGCGCGGCGATCATCCGTTTCCACGATTCCCTCGGTCGCGATGACACGATCCCAGCCTTCGATACGGCCATGGCAGCGCTGACGCCGGGCAAGCCGATCATCCTCGACCTGACCGACACAGCCAGCGGCGGCAATACCACGGTGGCGCGGGCGATCATGGGCTGGTTCGTCACCCAGCCCACCGCCTATCAAATTCACAACCTGCCCGTCGAACAGCGCGAGACAGGCATTGCGCGGCAGTGGATCGAGCAGGTGCTGCCACGGGCGGGGAAGCACCATGCCGGCCCCCTCAGTGTGCGGGTGTCACGCTGGACCGGGAGCATGGGCGAAGGCCTGGCGATTGGCCTGCATGCCATAGGCGCGCGCGTGCAAGGCAGCAGGATGGCAGGGCTCCTGGGCGCGATCTACGATCATGCGTTGCCCAAATCCGGCGTGATCATCAAATTGCCGACCGAGCGCCTGTACGCTGTCGATGGAACGCCGAGGGAAGCTTTCCAGCCCGAGCCGGTCTCGATGGATACAGCGCGCTGACGGTCAGCATGATGGGCGCGCGGCCAGGCCTCCGTCGGCGCTCCTGACAAAGAAAAAGGCCCCGGAAACCGGAGCCTTCCTCTGAACCCTTTGGTGAAACCGCTCAGTTCTTCTTGAGCGTAAGGCCACCGAAGCGCTTGTTGAACTGGGCAACACGGCCGCCCTGATCGAGCTGGCGCTGACCGCCGGTCCATGCCGGGTGCGACGTCGGATCGATTTCCAGCGTCATCGTGTCGCCTTCCTTGCCCCAGGTCGAGCGGGTCTGGAAGCTGGTCCCGTCCGTCATCTGCACGGTGATGAGATGATATTCGGGATGCGTGTCTTTTTTCATGTGTCGGCTCCTGAAATGACCGGTTTCCGACCGGTCCGGGGCGTTAGGGAAGCGCGGCCCTTAGCGGGAAAGGGCCGGCTTGGCAAGGCTCTGCGGGGTTTGTGTCCCGCTCAGTCCTTCGGCGGATCGGCGATCATCGCGACGCAATTTGTTTCTGCGCACAATTTGCCGTCGATGCTGGCCTTGCCGGAGAATTTGCAGACCGAACCGCGCAGCTGCGTGAACTCGACATGGAGGTCCAGCAGATGCCCCGGCTCGACAGGCGCACGGAACTTCGCGCCCTCAATGGTCATGAAATAAACGAGCTTGCCCGTGCCGGCGAGCCCGAGAGACTCGACGGCGAGGATGCCGGCAGCCTGGGCCATCGCCTCGACGATGAGCACGCCCGGCATGATCGGACGCCCGGGGAAATGCCCCTGGAAGAACTGCTCGTTCATCGACACGGCCTTGACCGCGTGGATCGAGGTCTTGGGAACCATCGAGACCACACGGTCGACCAGCAGCAACGGGTAACGATGCGGCAAGGCTGCCAGCACGCCACGGATATCGAGACCGCCGCTCTGTTCAGCCCCTGCGCTTTCCGCTTCGCTCATCGTTGATTAGCGCCCTTCGCCAGCCGTCGGCGTGCGCGCAGCCGGCGCTGCAGCGGCAGGCTGCTGCTGCTGCTGACCACCGGGCTGCCAGCCCTGCGGCGGCGTGATGCTGACGGACGGGACCAGCGCGTTGATCTCCTGCACGAGCAGACGGGTGACGTCCGCCGTGGGCTGGAAGGCTTCTGCGGCTTCCGCCTTCACCAGCAGGTCGATCTTGTTCTTGGTCATCACGTTGCGCATGGCCTCGGGCAGCTTGGCGCCGATCTGCTCGAGCACATAGGCGCGGGCGAGCTGGAGCGGCTGCTCGAGACGCTGCAGTTCGGCCTGCGCTTCCTGCGCGCGACGCTGCAACTCGTTATACTGGTTCTGCAGGGTGGTCTGCGTGGCAGCGGGCGGGTTCTGGCCAGCGGCCTGCGCTGCGGTCTGCAGCGCAGTCTGCTTCTGCTGAATCTCGGTCTGCAGCGCAGTGCGACGCGTGTTGATCTGGTCGATATTCGACTTGTAGGTCACCTGCATCTGCTGGCTGGCCGTGGTGGCCGCGCTCGACTGGCCAATCGCCTCGTCGATGTTGACGACGGCAATCGCCTGCTTGACCTGTGCGGAAACCGGCGCAGAAACGCTGAGGGCCGCGACCGATGCCGTTGCGAGCGCAACAGCGGAAAAGATGGAGTTACGCATCAGAATTGTGTCCCTATGTTGAAGGTTACAAGCTTGGTATCATCGCCGTCGACCTTCACCAGGGCCTTGGCGATATCGATCCGGAACGGACCGAAGGGCGAATTCCAGTTCACGCCGAAACCGACCGACACGCGCGGTTTGGGGCTGTCGCCGAGGAAGACTTCCTTGAAGCCACCAATCGACGTTACGTAAGGCGTCGTACCGGAAGGACAGCTAGCGCCATCGGGAATGGACGAAAGCGAACTGGCGGTCGTGTCGGTCGCAGGTGTGATGCACTGCCTCAAGCCGCTGGCATCCCGGATGGGAAAATCGATGTTCTGGGGTAGGTCGATCAAGTTCGGACGACGGACGCCGAAGACGGCACCGGCATCAACGAACACTGACGGACGCAGGCCCATGTCGCGCGCGCCGGCACCAAGCGGAATCTCGATCTCAAAGTGCGTGAGATAGTAAGCGCGGCCGCCCAGAGCGTCGTCGGACCACTGGTCGCGGTTTTCACTGAGCCCGATGACGTTATTATTCTCGTCGTACAGATAAGGCTTGCGCACGATGCGCGGCCCGACGCCGCGAATATCGAAACCGCGCAATTGCGGCTCACCCAGGAAGAAGCGATCGACGAGGCGGACGGGGTCGGAATTCGGCCCCGCGCCATCTTCGAACGAATGGATGTAGCCAGCCTCGCCCTTCACCGAGAAGATGAAGCCGCCGCCGAGCGGCCAGTATTTATCGGCAGAGAGACGGTTGCGCAGGTAACGGACGTTACCGCCCAGACCGGCAAAGTCCTGACTGAACGTGATGCTGTGCCCGCGCGTCGGACGGATGCGGTTGTCCCGCATGTCGTAGATCAACGAATAGCCGATCGACGACGTGGTGCGCTTGCCGATGGCATCGCACAGGTACTGGCTTGCGCGCAGAGGGTCGCACTGGAAGTTGCCGGCCTGCTCACGGTCGGAATAATAGTTGGCCTTGTCCAGCGTCACGTCCTCGAATGAGAGGCCGTAGCGCAGCGCCAGCGACAGATATTCGGTAATCGGCAAACCGGCACGCAGCTGGAAGCCGGTGCGGACCTGGCTGTACAACGTGTTGCGGTCATTACCGGACAGGTAGTTGAATGAGTTCGTATCCTGCCGGAAGATATCGCCGCCCAGCGCGATGTTCTTGTCCAGGAAGTAGGGCTCGGTGAAGCCGACGTTCACGGACTTCGAATAGCTCGAATAATTGACCGAAGTGCGCAGTTCCTGGCCCATGCCGCGGAAGTTGCGCTGCGTGACCGACGCCGAGAGGATGAAGCGCTCAAGGCTCGAGAAACCAGCTGAGAGCTGAAGCTCACCGGTCGCCTTTTCCTCGACATTGGTTTCCAGCACGATGCGGTCGGGCGCGGAACCCGGCTTCTGGTCAATCTCCAGACGCTCCTGGAAGAAGCCCAGCGAGTTGATCCGGTCCTGCGAGCGGCGGACCTGGAACGTGTTGAACGCATCACCCTCGTGCAGACGGAACTCGCGGCGGACCACCTTGTCCTGCGTCAGCGTGTTGCCATTGATATCGATCCGCTCGACATAGACGCGCGGCGCGTTGGCGATACGGAAGGTGATGCCCATGGTGAGGTCTTCGCGGCTGCGATTGAACTCGGGCTGCACGTCGGCGAAAGCATAGCCGAACAGACCGGCGGTCTGGTTGAGCTGCTCGACCGTGTCTTCCACGGCCTTGGCGTTGTACCAGTCGCCCTTCTTCATCCGCAGCGAGCGGGACAGGCCCTCGGAACTGAGGTCGCGAATATCGCTCTGCACGGTCACGTCGCCGAACTTGTAGCGGTCGCCTTCCTCCACCACATAGGTGATGATGAAGTCCTGCTTGTTCGACGTCAGCTCGGCAACGGCCGACACGACGCGAAAATCGGCATAGCCCTGCGTCAGGTAGAACTGACGGACCTTCTGCTGGTCATAGGCCAGACGGTCGGGATCGTAGGTAGTGCCGGACGAGAAGACGCGGAACCAGCGCGACTGCTTGGTCGCCATCTCGCTGCGCAGCTGCCCATCGGAGAATTTGTCGTTGCCGATGATGTTGATCTGGCGGACCTTGGATTTCGGCCCTTCCGTGATCTCGTAGACGATGTCGACGCGGTTCTGGTCCAGCTGCACCAGCTTGGGATCCACGACCGCCGCGAACCGGCCCTGGCGACGATACAGCTCGATGATCCGGGCGACGTCCGCACGCACCTTGGAGCGCGTGTAGATCTGCCGGGGCGCCATGCGGATTTCGGGAAGGATCTTGTCATCCTTGAGGCGCTTATTGCCCTCCAGCACGATACGATTGATGACCGGGTTCTCGGTCACCTGGATGGTGAGCGCGCCCTGATTGTCGCGGATCTGCACATCCGAGAACAGTTCGCTGGCGTAAAGCTCGCGCAGCGCCTCGTCGAGCGTCTCGCGGGTGTATTTGTTGCCGATCCGCAGCTTGGTATAGGAGAGGACCGTGTCCCCCTCGAGGCGCTGGGCACCTTCCACCGTGATGGCGGAGATGGTGCGCTCTTCGGCGGTCACCGGCTGAACCGCAGGCGCGGAGGGCAGCGCGGGGGCCGGCTGCGCTGTGGCGCTTCCGGTGGCCTGTGCCATCGCCGGCACGGACCCGAAGCCCGCCAGGATGGTGCCACACAGGAGCAACGGCGCGAGGCGGCCCTGTGTCGATGAAATGCGTGCTGCTTCGCTCAAACTCAGATTCCTCGACATGTCCTGAATGCACTTCATCCGGGGAAGCCGCATCCGCGCTGCCTCCCCTGCCCCAACCCGATCAGCCAATCAAGCCGCTCAGCCCTCGCCAGACGCCAAACGACGCCAGATCGTTCAAAGTCACGAAGATCATCAGTCCCAGCAAAAGCGCGAGGCCCGACCGAAACGCCATTTCCTGAAAGCGTGGACTGACCGGCCTGCGCTGAATAGCTTCTATTCCGTAGAAGAACAAATGACCCCCGTCGAGCATGGGAATTGGCAAGAGATTGATGAACCCCAAGTTAATGGAGACCAGCGCAACGAAGGCAATCAGCGCCTCCGGCCCCAATGCCGCCTGCTCGCCGGAAATCTGCGCGATCTTAAGCGGCCCGCCCAGTTCATCGACCGAGCGTCGCCCGGTGACGATGTCGGCGAGGCCGCTCGCCATCATGCCGATCAGCTCGCCCGTGCGGCGCACGCCGACCCAGGGCGCCTCGAGCAACCCGACAGGGCGCGAAACCGATTCAAGGCTACGCACGCCGAGCGCGCCATAACGGAACTCGTTGCCGAATCGATCGACTTGAACGACCTCGCCGATCTTCACCGGAATCTGGCGCGCTGCCCCGCCACGCTCGACGGTGAGAGTGACCTCCTCGCCGGGCAGCTTGGTCACGATGATCTGGCGCAGCTCGCCAAACAGCTCCACCGGCTTGCCATCCACGCCGCGAATCTTGTCCCCGGACAGGATGCCGGCGCGGTCCGCCGCGGAATTGGCTTCCACCGCCGTCACGTCGGCCGGGGTGACATTCTCGCCATAGGCATAAGCAAAGCCGCCCAGAATGATCGCGGCGAACAGCAGATTGATAAGCGGCCCGGCCAGCACGATCAGCGCGCGCTTGCCGACCGACTTGGACTGGAAGGTGCGGTTGCGCTCATCCGGCGGCAGTTGCAGCCAGCTCGGGTCGGACTGGCTGGCCGCGTTCATGTCTCCGGCGAACTTGACGTAGCCGCCGAGCGGCAGCGCCGCGACGCGCCAGCGCGTGCCGCGCTTGTCATGCCAGGCGAAGACCTCCTTGCCGAAGCCGATGGAAAAGGTCTCGGCATGAACGCCGAACCAGCGGCCGACGAGATAATGTCCCAGCTCATGAACGAACACGAGCGGGCCGATGACCAGCAGGAACGCGAGGATCGTGAAGAAGAAACCGGGGTTATCGGTCAATTGATGAGCTCCGCCGTCAGCCGCTCGGCCATTGCACGCGCCGACCTGTCGATGGCCTGAACATCCTCGAGCGTAGCGATGCGGCCGGCGTCGCTCCGGGCTAGCACGTCTTCGACGATCCGGCCAATATCAAGAAAGCCGATCTGCCCATCGAGGAACGCGCCAACGGCGATCTCGTTGGCGGCATTGAGAATGGCCGGTGCGCCGCCGCCGGCCTGGATCGCCTCGCGCGCAAGGCGCAGCGCGGGGAAGCGCTCCTCATCGGGCGCCTCGAAGTCGAGCCGGCCAAGCGTGGCCAGATCGAGCGGTTCGCAGGGCGTCTCCATGCGCTGCGGCCAGGCCAAAGCG
Organism: Sphingobium sp. B11D3B; assembly: GCF_025961735.1. Taxonomy (NCBI): domain Bacteria; kingdom Pseudomonadati; phylum Pseudomonadota; class Alphaproteobacteria; order Sphingomonadales; family Sphingobiaceae; genus Sphingobium; species Sphingobium sp. B11D3B. The sequence continues at coordinate 1,345,921 of NZ_JAOQOF010000001.1, forward strand.
CTGGCGATGGGGATGCGCATATCCGGGCAACCCAGCTGCGCAATGGTCGACCGATCCCGATATTCGACCATCGAGTGAATGACCGATTGCGGGTGAACGAGGATCGAAAAGCGCTCAAGGCCGATGGGGAAGAGGTGATAAGCCTCGATTAGCTCCAGCCCCTTGTTCATCATCGTCGCGCTGTCGATGCTGATCTTGCGGCCCATCGACCAGTTGGGATGCTTGACCGCCTGCGCCGGCGTCACCGCGCGCATGGCCTCGCGGCTGAGTGTGCGGAACGGGCCGCCGCTGGCTGTCAGCGTGATCTTGCGCACGGCGTCGAGGCCGCCGCTTGCGAGGCACTGGAAGATCGCGTTGTGCTCGCTGTCGACCGGCAGCAGCGCAGCGCCACTGCGGGCGACGGCCGCCATCATGACGTCACCGGCCGAGACCAGCGCCTCCTTGTTGGCCAGCGCCACCGTCTTGCCCCCGGCGACCGCCGCAAGCGTCGGAGCCAGTCCCGCGCAGCCGACAATGGCGGCCATCGTCCAGTCCGCGCCCATTTGCGCCGCCTCGATCAGTGCCTCGCTGCCAGCGGCGACCTCGATGCCGCTACCGGCCAGCGCAGCCTTGAGCGCGTCATAGCGGCTCTCATTGGCGATGACGGCGCGGCGGGCGCGGTGCGTGACGGCGATCGCGGCGAGCTTGTCGACATCGTCCCCGGCGGTCACGGCCAGAACCTCAAACGCCTCCGGCTCGCGCGCGATGAGATCGAGCGTGGAGGTGCCGACCGACCCGGTCGCGCCGAAGACGGAAACTGTGCGCGGCGCGATCATCCCAGCATCCCTCCTGCGCTGGCCAGAGCAGCCAGAATGGCGGCCAGCAGCAGGCCGTCCACCCGATCGAACATGCCGCCATGGCCGGGGATGAGATTGCCGCTATCCTTCACGCCCGCACGCCGTTTCATCCAGCTTTCGAAGAAATCGCCGACTTGCGCCACCACTGCGATGGCCGCGCCGAGCAGCGCGCTGACCAGCACGAAGCCGGGCTGCAGGCTCACGCTGGCGACAACCGCCACCAGCAATGCCGAGGCGGTCATGCCGCCGCCCAGCCCCGCCCAGGTCTTGGAGGGGCTGATCGCCGGGGCGATCTTCGGTCCGCCAATCGTCCGCCCGGCGAAATAGGCGCCCACATCCGTCGCGATGACGATGCCGATGAGCAACCAGCGCGTCGCAGCGCCCAAAGACAGCAGCGCCAGCGCCGCGCCGCCAATATAGATCAGCCCGAAGAGCAGCCAGAGCACGCGGGCGAGCGTGCCATCGGGAAAGCGCCGGACAAGGCCGCGCCATTCCCAGAAAACGAGGGCGCTCACCAGCGCCACCAGCAGGATCAGCACCGCGCCATCGGCCCACAAAGCCAGCCCGGCGCCGACCAGCAGCACGATCGCCGAGCCGGTGCGAACCGCCAGATCGGAGCGAGGCGCGCGTTCGGCCATCATCGCCCTCCGTACCGGCGTTCGCGGCAGGCGTAGCTTTCCACCGCGGCTGCCAGCGCCGCCTCATCGAAGTCCGGCCAGAGCGTCTCGGTGAAATACAGCTCGGCATAGGCCGCCTGCCAAAGCAGGAAGTTGGAGAGGCGCACTTCGCCCGAGGTGCGGATCAACAGATCGAGCGGCGGCAGGTCGGCAGTGTCGAGCTGCGCCGCGATGACAGCGGGCGTGATCGCCTCTGGTGCCAGCGTGCCGGCCTGCACCTGCTGGGCAAGAGCGCGCATCGCGCGAGCTAGTTCGTCCTGCGACCCATAATTGAGCGCCACCACCAGCGTGGACGCGGTGTTGGCGGCGGTGCGCGCCACGGCGGCATCGACCATCGCTGCCGCTTCCGGCTCGAAGGCATGGTGATTGCCGATGATCTTCAGCCGGATGCCGGCCTCGTGCAGATCGTCCACTTCCGCGCGGAGAAACTGCTTCATCAGGCCGGTCAGGTCGGCAATCTCGTCCTCGGGCCGCTTCCAGTTTTCAGACGAGAAGGCATAGAGCGTCACGCATTCAATGCCGAGCTTGGATGCAGCGCGCAGGGTGCGGCGCACGGCCTCGGCTCCGGCGCGATGACCGGCGACGCGTGGCAAGCGGCGCGCCTTCGCCCAGCGACCATTGCCATCCATGATGATCGCGACATGGCGCAGCACAGCCCCTTCCCCGCCGGTCTGGGCGGGGGTCGGCGCGGCCTTGCGCGTCATCCTGGACCTCAAAAGGCTCATAAATAGCCCTGGCCTCTCCCTCGGCAGTCGAAGGACGGATTATTTGCCAAGGATTTCCTTTTCCTTCGCCTGCGCTGCCGCATCGATATCCGCTATGGTCGAATCGGTGAGCTTCTGCACGTCGGCTTCGGCGCGCTTGCGCTCGTCCTCGCTGATCTCGCCCTTCTTCTCGTCGGTCTTCAGATTGTCCATGCCGTCGCGGCGGACGTTGCGGGCGGCGACGCGCGCCTTCTCGGCATATTGGCCGGCCAGCTTGGCGAGTTCCTTGCGGCGCTCTTCGGTCAGGTCGGGAATCGGCAGGCGGACGTTCTGCCCGTCGACGATCGGATTAAGGCCAAGCCCCGCCGAGCGGATCGCCTTGTCGACCGGGCCGACATTGGACTTGTCCCACACCTGCACGGAGAGCAGGCGCGGCTCCGGCGCAGAAACGGTCGCGACCTGATTGAGCGGCATCTTGGCGCCGTACACCTCTACGGTGATGGGATCGAGCAGGCCCACATTGGCCCGGCCCGTACGCAGCCCGTTCAGATCGTGCTGGAGCGCGTCGACGGCGCCTGCCATGCGGCGCTCCAGATCAGCCTTGTCATATTTTGCCATCTTGCCTCTCCGATGAACCTAGCGACCGCTGTCGACCAGGGTCGAAACGCCCTCGCCGCGCAGCACGCGGGCAAGGTTGCCCTGCTCGCGAATGTTGAACACGATGATGGGAATGGCGTTGTCGCGGCACAGCGCCACGGCGCTGGCATCCATCACCTTGAGATTTTGTGTGAGCACCTGATCGTAACTCACGCGATCAAAACGCTTTGCGGAGTCGACGAGCTTGGGATCGGCATCATAGACGCCATCGACCGACGTGCCCTTGTAGAGCGCATCGCAGCTCATCTCGGCTGCACGCAGCGCCGCGCCGCTGTCCGTCGTGAAATAGGGATTGCCGGTTCCAGCGGCGAAGATCACCACCCGCCCCTTCTCCAGATGCCGCTGCGCGCGGCGACGGATATAGGGCTCGCAGACGCTGGCCATGGGAATGGCGGATTGCACGCGCGTCGCGACGCCCAGATGCTCAAGGGCATCCTGCATAGCGAGCGCGTTCATCACGGTCGCCAGCATCCCCATGTAATCGGCATTGGCGCGGTCCATGCCCTGCGCCGCCCCGGCCATGCCACGGAAGATGTTGCCGCCACCGATCACCAGACAGATCTCGAAGCCGGATTCCTTGGCTTCCTTCACTTCCCCGGCCACGCGCGCGACAGTGCCCGGATCGATGCCGAAGCTCTGAGCCCCCATCGCGGCCTCGCCCGAGAGCTTGATGAGAATGCGCTTGGGGGCGGTGGTGGTCATGAATGCCTAACAAATTCCAGAGACGGGAGCGGCGCGGACCTTAGTAAGCCCGCGCCGCCATGCCAAGCACCGAGCGCGCCCGGTGCGTAATAAATGAAGGAAAGGATCAGGCGCCGACGGCGGCTGCGACCTCTGCCGCAAAATCCTTCTCTTCCTTCTCGATTCCTTCGCCGAGCTGGAAGCGGACATAGTCCTTGAGGACGATGGTCGTGCCCGCATCCTTCGCGGCCTTGGCCACGACGTCCGCGATCGGCGTCTTGTTGTCCATCACGAAGATCTGCGAGAGCAGCGCCTGCTCCTTGGCGAACTTCGCCACGGCGCCGTCGACCATCTTGGCGACGATGTCGGCGGGCTTGCCCGACTCGGCAGCCTTCTCCGCCGCGATCTTGCGCTCGCGGTCGAGAATCTCGGACGGAATGTCCTCAGCCTTGAGCGCGACCGGGAAAGCCGCCGCGATGTGCATGGCGATCTGCTTGCCGAGCGGGGCGAGCACGTCGGCACCGGCCGGGCTCTCCAGCGCGACGAGCACGCCGATCTTGCCGAGTGAGGGCGCGACGGCGTTGTGCATGTAATCGATGACCAGACCCTGATCGACCGACACCGCCTTCACGCGACGCAGCTGCTGGTTTTCGCCGATGGTGGCGACATTGGTCACCAGCGCATCGTTGATCGTGCCACCGGCTGGGTGCGGCGCGGCCAGCAGGGCCTCGGCATCGCCGATGGCGTTCTTGAGCGCCACGTCGCCCGCCGTGCGGACGAAGCCCTGAAACTGATCGTTCTTGGCGACGAAGTCCGTCTCGCTGTTCACTTCAACGGCAACGCCGCGCGTGCCATCGACAGCCACGACCACGAGGCCCTCGGCTGCGGTGCGGCTCGACTTCTTCTGCGCGGCGGCAAGGCCCTTGGCGCGCAGCCAGTCGACTGCGGCTTCCACGTCACCATTGGTTTCGGCAAGCGCCTTCTTGCAGTCCATCATGCCAGCGCCCGAGCGCTCGCGCAGTTCCTTGACGGCGGCTGCGGTAATCTCTGCCATGTCTCTTGTTCCTCAAATCTCGAATTCAATATTGCCAGATGTCAGGCGGGCGCCAGGATCGTTCCCGATCCGGCGCCCTGCCCGCACATTGTTGCGTGCGTTTGACGGCGCCGATCAGGCCTGCGCGAGCGCTTCCTCAGCCGGCGGCTCGTCCATGGCGCCAAGGTCCATGCCGGATGCCGCTGCGGCGTTCTGGTTGCCGCGGGTCGCAGCCTGGGCCAGAGCCTCGCAATAGAGGCGGATGGCGCGGCTGGCGTCGTCATTGGCCGGAACAGGGAAGGCGATGCCCGACGGATCGACGTTCGAGTCGAGAACCGCGACCACCGGGATACCCAGCGTGTTGGCTTCCTTGATCGCCAGCTCTTCCTTGTTGACGTCGATGACGAACATCACGTCCGGAATGCCGCCCATATCGCGGATGCCGCCGAGGGACAGCTCGAGCTTGTCGCGCTCGCGCGTCATCTGGAGCACTTCCTTCTTGGTGAGGCCGTGGGTGTCACCCGACAGCTTCTCCTCAAGCGTCTTGAGACGCTTGATCGAGCCGGAAATGGTCTTCCAGTTGGTGAGCATGCCGCCCAGCCAGCGGTGATTGACGAAGTGCTGACCCGAACGACGGGCGGCCTCGGCAATCGGCTCCTGCGCCTGGCGCTTGGTGCCGACGAACAGCACCTTGCCGCCAGCGGCGACCGTCGCGGACACGAAGTCCAGCGCGCGGGCGAAGAGGGGAACGGTCTGCGAGAGATCGAGAATGTGGATGCCGTTCCGCTCCCCGAAGATGTACGGCTTCATGCGGGGATTCCAGCGGTGCGTCTGGTGGCCGAAGTGCGCGCCGGCCTCGATCAATTGGTGCAGGGTGACGACGGGTGCCGCCATAATATATCTCCTTCCGGTTGAGCCTCTGGGATTCAGTGACCGCGAAGCGGCACCGGTATGTGGCGAATCCCATGTGGGTTAGACGCGCGCCCTTAGACCAAGCCCGACAGGAGCACAAGCCTGCACATCACGCTTGACAGGCGGCGAGAACAAGAACAAATAGTGAACATAAAGCCATGGCGATGCTGTGGACACAGGAAAGGGACGACGATGTTCTATATTCTGGGATGTGCCTTGTTTGCGGTTGCGGCGACTTTGGCGGCGACGATCATGGTCCATGAACTGCGCCTGCGCCATGGCGCGATGATACGCGCCCTGCGGACGCTGGATCTGGAAGGTTGGACGCCCGAACGTGCCGGGCAGCGGCAGACGGCACAGCCCGTCGCCGCGACAGGCCTCAGCCTTGCGATAGCGATGCCGCCACGAGCCGCCGCTTGACTCGAGCGTAGCTGACCAGCCCGACCGGCAGCAGCGCGATGTATGCCAGCGACAGCAGAAGCAGGGCATGCCACGGCGCAACCATCAGGCTCGCGGCGAAGATGCCGGCCAGCAGAATGGCGAACAGGCGCCAGGCCGGCGGCACGCGGAGCCCCTTCCAGCCCAGCGTCGGCAGGCTGGAGATCATCAGGAACGCCGAAATGATGATCCACGGGGCGACAAGCCGCCAGTCGCGGAACACGTCCAGCCCGGTGATGAACCAGGCATAGAGGGGCAGCAAAGCAATGCCGGCGCCCGCCGGAGCAGGCACGCCGGTGAGAAAACCCGCGGCCTTGCGCGGCTGATCGATGACATCGAGGCTGGCATTGAAGCGCGCGAGGCGAAGCGCGCAGCTGAGCGCCAGCACCAGCGCGACGATCCAGCCAAAGCGCGGCATGGACTGCAGCGACCAGAGATAGACGAGAAGCGCTGGCGAGACGCCGAAGGCAATCGCATCCGAGAGCGAATCGAGTTCCGCGCCGAAGCGACTGTCCGCCCGCAGCAGGCGCGCGACACGTCCGTCGACCCCATCGAGCACGCCGGCAAAGATGATCGCCGCGACGGCAAGCTGCCATTCACCGGAAATGCCATAGCGAATGGCGGTGAGACCAAAGCAGAGCGCCATCGCCGTAATGGCGTTCGGTGCAACCTGACGCAGCGTGATGCCGCGGCTCATCCGGGCGATGGGACGCGGTCGCGCCATTATATCAAATCCGAAACAGGCGCGGGGCCGCCAATGGGCGCGCCAAGCGAGCGAGGCCTCATTGCAGCACAGCCGTGGCGGACTGGTTCTCGCCCAGATGCGCCAGGATCGTTTCGCCGGCGACGGTATGCGTGCCAAGCGCGACCTGCGGCGCCGTGCCGGCAGGGAGATAGACGTCCACGCGGCTGCCGAAGCGGATCAACCCGACGCGCTGGCCTGCCGCGACGATATCGCCGCGCTTGACGAAAGGAACGATCCGCCGCGCGACCAGCCCAGCGATCTGCGTGAAGCCCACCCGCACGCCATCGCTGCGCTCGACCAGAATGTGCTGGCGCTCATTGTCTTCGCTGGCCTTGTCCAGGTCCGCATTGACGAACTTGCCACTGATATAGACGACATCCTTGATGGTGCCGCTGATCGGGGTGCGATTGATGTGGACGTCGAACACGCTCATGAAGATAGAAACCCGTGTCATGGGTTCGGTTCCAAGCTTGTCTGGTCCGAGCATCTCCGGCGGGGGCGGAACGACCTGAATCAGGGTCACCAGCCCATCCGCCGGCGCGATGATTGCGCGCTCGTCCTGCGGCACGGCGCGGATGGGATCGCGGAAGAAGGCGAACACCCAAAGCGTCACGCCGACCATCAGCCAGGCCAGGATCGACCAGCCCATCAAGGCAAAAATGAGGGTAATCGCAGCGGCAATCGCCCCAAAGCGCCGCCCCTCCGGGTGAACCGATGGGAAACTCCACTTGACGCTTGTCCGTGAAGGCGCGACCGGCTGCGTGCCCGAAAATTCTGTTGTCATGGGCTCTGTTTAGGGTGAGCCGCCGCCCGGCACAATCCCCGCCGGCCCAAACAGGCCTGCCACGCGGCATAAATCGCCCGACATCAGCCTCTCATGCGTGGCCAGGGCAGTTGATCATCGCCGCGACCTTCCCTAGAGGCATGCTGAAAGGTCCTGCCGCGCGCGTTCGCGGCGGCCCCAGCGACATCGAACAGGGAACATGGCACGCATGAGCAAGATCAAGGTGAAAAATCCGATCGTCGAGATCGACGGCGATGAGATGACCCGGATCATCTGGGAATGGATCCGCGAGCGGCTCATCAAGCCTTATGTCGACGTCGACCTTCACTATTATGATCTGAGCGTCGAAGAGCGTGACCGCACCAACGACCAGATCACCATCGATTCCGCCGAGGCGATCAAGAAGTACGGCGTCGGCGTGAAGTGCGCCACGATCACGCCGGATGAGGCGCGCGTCGAGGAGTTCAACCTCAAGCAGATGTGGAAGTCGCCGAACGGCACGATCCGCAACATTCTGGGCGGCGTCGTGTTCCGCGAGCCGATCGTCATCAAGAATGTGCCCCGCCTGGTGCCGGGCTGGACCGACCCGATCGTGATCGGCCGTCATGCCTTTGGCGATCAGTATCGCGCCACCGACTTCCTCGTGCCCGGTCCCGGCAAGCTGCGTCTGGTGTTCGAGGGCGACGATGGCAAGGTGATTGACCGCGAAGTCTTCCAGTTCCCCGGCTCGGGCGTCGCCATGTCGATGTACAATCTCGACCAGTCGATCATCGATTTCGCCCGTGCATCCATGAACTATGCGCTCGACCGCAAGTGGCCGCTATACCTCTCCACCAAGAACACGATCATCAAGGCCTATGACGGTCGCTTCAAGGATCTGTTCCAGGACGTTTTCGACCGTGAATTCAAGGACAAGTACGCGGCTGCTGGCATCGAATATCAGCACCGCCTGATCGACGACATGGTCGCGGCCGCACTCAAGTGGAGCGGCAAGTTCGTATGGGCGTGCAAGAACTATGACGGCGACGTTCAGTCGGACACCGTGGCGCAGGGCTTCGGCTCGCTCGGCCTGATGACCTCCGTCCTCATGTCGCCCGACGGCAAGACGGTCGAGGCCGAAGCCGCGCATGGCACCGTGACCCGTCACTATCGCCAGCACCAGCAGGGCAAGGCGACCTCGACCAACCCGATCGCTTCCATCTTCGCCTGGACCGGTGGCCTCAAGTTCCGTGGCAAGTTCGACGAGACGCCGGACGTCGTCCGCTTTGCCGAGACGCTGGAGCGCGTCTGCGTGCAGACGGTGGAAAATGGCGAAATGACCAAGGACCTCGCGATCCTCATCGGGCCGAATCAGGCCTGGATGACCACCGAGCAGTTCTTCGAGGCGATCCGCCGGAACCTCGAAGCTGAAATGAGCAACTGGTCCTAAAGACCTGAAGGGGGCGCTTCGATGGGGTCAACCACGCTCGAAGCGCCCTCCTCCCTCCCTGCGGTACGCCCGCACCCTGGCCTCCCGCCCACTCGCCCGAGCGGACTGATCCGATGATCCACGGCACGTTCGGCAGCCAGACCTTCAACGAGGCGCTGGTCATTCTCGGCGCGGCGGGCCTCGTGATCCCCGCCTTCGCACGCTTCCGCATCAGCCCGATCATCGGCTTCATTCTCGTCGGCCTGCTGGTTGGCCCCTTCGGCCTCGGCCGGTTCGTCAGCGCTTATCCGGCGCTCGCCCATGTGACGATCTCGCGGGAATCGGCGATCACCGCCTTTGCCGAACTCGGCATCGTCATGCTGCTCTTCTCCATCGGCCTGGAACTGTCGTTCAAACGCCTGTGGTCGATGCGCAAATTCGTCTTCGGCATCGGTGCGGCGGAACTGCTCGGCAGTGCCACGCTGATCGGTGGCGGGATGCTGCTGCTCGGTAGCAGCCTATATGCCGCCATCGGCTTGGGCCTCGCCCTCTCCCTCTCCTCGACGGCGCTCGTCATGCCGATCGCGGGCACGCACTCGGCGGTCGGCAAATCCGCGTTCGGCATGTTGCTCTTCGAGGATCTGGCGCTCGTGCCCATCGTCTTCGCACTTGGTGCCATGGCGCCCAATGTCGCGGACGATGGCTGGGAAAATCTTGCCACCGTCCTGTTGACCGGCGGCCTCGCCGTCCTCGCCTTGCTGATCGGCGGGCGCTTCATGCTCCCCCGCCTCTTCGCACAGGCGGCGCGGGCCAAGCGGCCCGAGGTCTTTCTGGCGGCAAGCCTGCTCGTGGTGATGGTCTCCAGCCTGCTCACCACGGCGGCAGGCCTCTCGCCCATCGTCGGCGCGCTGGTCGCGGGCATTCTGATTGCCGAAACCGACTATCACGGCCAGGTCGAAGGCATGACCGAGCCGTTCAAGGGCCTGGCGCTGGGCGTCTTCCTGATCACGGTCGGCATGGCGATCGATCCGGTCGCCCTGGTCGCGCAATGGGATGGGTTGCTGCTCGCGATCACCGGCGTTGTGCTTGCCAAGGTGGCGGTCACCAGCCTGCTGCTGCGGCTTGCGGGCGCGCGGCGCGGGGTGGCGCTGGAAACAGGCATCCTGATGGGCAGCCCGTCGGAAACGACGCTCATCGTGCTGGCGAGCGCCGTGACGGCCAATCTCATCAGCCCCGGGACGGCGGCGTTCTGGCAAATGGCCACCGCCATCGGCCTCACCCTCACCCCCATCCTCGCCAAATTCGGGCATCGCATGGCCCGGCGGGTCGAACGGGATGCGCTGGAGCCGGATAGCACCGACACTGACGACGATGCGCGCGCCGCCATCATCCTCGGCTTCGGCCGCGTCGGCCGCACTGTCGCGGATCTCTTGCGCGTGCATGAGGTGCCCTATGTGGCAGTGGAGAACGACATCGATATCGTCGCGCAGGCCCGGGCGGAGGGCTACACCGTCCAATTCGGCGATGTGTCACGCCCCGACACACTCGATCGACTGAGACTCGGGCGCGCGCAGGCGCTCATCATCACCATGGACGACCCGGTGCTGGCGATGCGCGTCACCAATCGCGTGCGGGGCTGGCTGGACGATCTGCCGATCATCGTGCGAGCACGGGACACCACCCACGCCGCGCAACTCTATCGGGCCGGCGCAAGCGACGCGGTGCCGGAGACGCTGGAAAGCTCACTGCATCTCGCCGAGACCGCGCTGGTGGACCTCGGCCTGCCCATGGGGCCCGTGATCGCGTCCGTGCACCAGAAGCGCGAAGACTTGCAGAATGAGATCAAGGCGGCGGCGGAACTCGACGTCGCGCCGCGGCTGCGGAGTCGACGGCTGGGGGAAGCGAACGGTCCCGCCTGAGCCCAACTCGCCGCTAGCGCGGCTCGTGCTCGGTTCCGCTGCCCGGGGTGATGAACAGCAGTTCCACCTCTCCGGCAGCATCCGCCGTGTGCCAGACATTGGCGGGGTTAATCGCATAGGCGCCGGCGGAGAGCGCAACATGGGTTTCCGTGCCATCGTCCGCGCGCTGCCGCAGCGTCACGGAGCCGGCGATGCAATATACGATTTCTTCGCCGAGCGGATGCCGCTCCCACATCGACCAATTGCTGCTGAAGCGATAGGCGCTGACCAGGCGGCCATCTGCGCCATCGCCGCCATGGCGGGCATCATAGGCGGCATACCATGCCGGATCGGAGGTCATAGCCGGCTGTGCCACGGCCTTACCGCCCCGCGCGAGGTGGATGGGATAGGTGCTGAGCGACTTCGGCGTCATGGATCGTCTCCCACACAGGAGCCGGCCGGACCGAGAGGTCTGCCCTCCCCCGTTCAGCGCCCCGTTAGCCCTGCGCGATGCGCGCCTTGATCGCCTCGATCGCCGCCGGGGCAGCCGAACCGTCCGGGCCGCCACCCTGCGCCATATCCGGGCGACCGCCGCCGCCCTGCCCGCCCAGCGCAGCCACGCCGAGACGAACCAGATCGACAGCGCTAAACGTGCCGGTCAGATCGTCGGTCACGCCGGCCGCGATGCTCGCGCGCCCGTCATTCACCGCGATGACGACGGCGATGCCGCTGGCAAGCCGGCCCTTGGCGTCATCCACCAGACCGCGCAGCCCCTTGGGGTCGAGCCCATCGAATTGCTGGGCGAGAACCTTGTAGCCATTGACGATCTCTGGCGCAGCCTCAGCCGAAGCGCCGCCGCCCGATGCGCCGGCCAGTGCGAGCGCCTTCTTGGCTTCGGCCAGCTCGCGCTCCAGCTTGCGGCTCTGTTCGGCCAGCGCGGCCACGCGGGCCGTTGCGTCCTCGGGCGTCGTCCGCAAGGTCGTGGCGATGGCGCGCAATTGCTCGTCGCGCTGCGTGAGCCACAGGCGCGCGGCCTCTCCGGTCAGCGCCTCGATCCGACGGACACCGCTGGCAACGGCGCTTTCCCCCACGATCTTGAACAGCGCGATGTCGCCCAGGGCGCGCACATGGGTGCCGCCGCACAGCTCGACCGAATAGGTGCCCTCATCGCCCGTGCCCATGGAGAGCACGCGCACTTCGTCGCCATATTTCTCGCCGAACAGCGCCATGGCGCCGGCAGCAATCGCGTCGTCCGGCGACATGAGGCGCGTGCTGACCTCGGCATTGCCGCGAATCTGCGCGTTCACATCGGCCTCGACCCGCGCGATCTGCGCCGGCATGAGCGCCTCGGGATGCGAGAAGTCGAAGCGCAGCCGGTCTTCCGCGACGAGGCTGCCCTTCTGGGTCACATGCGGGCCGAGCGTCTTGCGGAGCGCAGCGTGCAACAGGTGCGTGGCGCTGTGATTGGCGCGTACGCGCGCACGGCGGGCGGCATCGACCTCCATGTGGACGATATCGCCAATGGCGATTCGCCCGGCCTCGATGCTCGCCTGATGGGCGTGAAGACGGCCCAGGGGCTTGGCGGTGTCCGAGACAGTCGCGGACAGCCCATCTGACTTGCTGATCCGACCGGTATCGCCTGCCTGGCCGCCGCTCTCCCCATAAAAGGGCGTCTGATTGGTGACGATGGTCACGCTCTCGCCGGCCTGCGCCTGCTCGACGCGAGCACCATCCTTGACCAGCGCGACCACGCGACCCTCACCGGCTTCGCTCAGATAACCGGTAAACTCGGTCGATCCCTCGCTCTCGGCAATATCGAACCAGACGTCTTCCGATGCCTTCTGGCCCGACCCCTTCCAAGCGGCGCGCGCGGCGGCCTTCTGGGCCGCCATGGCCGCGTCGAAGCCGGAGCGGTCGACGGTGAGGCCCTGGGCGCGCAGCGCGTCTTCGGTCAGATCGTAAGGGAAGCCGTAGGTGTCATAGAGCTTGAACGCCGTGTCGCCGGGCAGCGTCGCGCCTGTCGGCAGACCGGCCACGGCTTCGTCCAGCAGCTTGAGGCCCTTGTCCAGCGTCTGCCGGAAGCGGGTTTCCTCGCGCAGCAGCGTTTCCTCGATCAGCGGCTGGGCGCGGATCAATTCGGGGAAAGCCGCGCCCATTTCCGCGCTCAGGCCGCCAACCAGGCGGTGCATCAGCGGCTCGGCGGCACCGAGCAGATGCGCATGGCGCATGGCGCGGCGCATGATCCGGCGCAGCACATAGCCGCGGCCCTCATTGGCTGGCAGCACGCCATCGGCAATCAGGAAGCCCGCCGAACGCAGATGGTCGGCAATGACGCGATGGCTGGCGGCCTGCTCGCCTTTTGCCGACGTCTTGGTCAGCGCGGCGGACAGATCGATCAGCGCCCGGAACTGGTCGGTATCGAAGACGCTATGCACGCCCTGGATGACCGTGGCCGCGCGTTCGAGGCCCATGCCGGTGTCGATGGACGGACGCGGCAGATCGCCGACGATTTCGCCGCCCAGCTGCTCGAACTGCATGAAGACGAGATTCCAGATCTCGACGAACCGGTCGCCATCTTCATCGGGCGAACCCGGAGGCCCACCGGGCACGTCCGGACCATGATCGTAGAAGATTTCAGAACAGGGGCCGCATGGGCCATCATCGCCCATCGACCAGAAATTGTCTTTGGTCGCGATGCGGATGATGCGCTCGTCCGGCAGGCCGATTTTTTTCCAGTAGCCAAATGCCTCGTCATCGGTGTGATAGACCGTGACCAGCAGCCGATCCTTGGGCAGGCCGAGTTCGCGCGTGACGAACGTCCACGCCAGCTCGATGGCGCGTTCCTTGAAATAATCGCCAAACGAGAAATTGCCGAGCATCTCGAAGAAGGTGAGGTGCCGCGCGGTGTAGCCGACATTATCGAGATCGTTGTGCTTGCCGCCCGCCCGCACGCATTTCTGAGACGAGGTCGCCGTCTTGTAGGGGCGGCTCTCAAGTCCCGTGAACACATTCTTGAACGGCACCATGCCGGCGTTCACGAACATGAGCGTGGGATCGTTATTGGGCACGAGCGGCGCGGAAGGCACGATCTCATGACCATTGGCCCCGAAATAATCGAGGAACGCGCGGCGGATATCGTTGGTCGACGTCATGGACGAGCGATTAGGGGAAGCCGCAGCCGCCGACAAGCGGTGAGTGAACGGAAAATCGCGACCAAAATCCGATCGCCAGTCACAAGCACAGCTTCACGATTGCTCGAACTGCACAGCGCGTCCCTCATGCGACGCCACTGCCAGACGACGACCTGACCGTGCTTGTGCACGATCAGGCCGCCCAAAAGATCAATCCTCGCTTGCCTCGTCACTGTCCGGCCCGGTCATCATGCCCTCGGCCACAGCCTCGGTGCGCGCGCGGATGGTGCGCTCCAGCTTGTCCATCATCTCGGGATTTTCACGCAGGAAGTTCTTGGCGTTCTCACGCCCCTGCCCGATCCGCACGGAATCATAGGAGAACCACGCGCCCGACTTCTCGACCACGCCGGCCTTAACGCCAAGGTCCAGAATCTCGCCGACCTTGGAAATGCCTTCGCCGTACATGATGTCGAACTCGACCTGCTTGAACGGCGGCGCGACCTTGTTCTTGACCACCTTCACGCGCGTGGCATTGCCGACGATATCGTCACGATCCTTGATCTGGCCGGTCCGGCGAATGTCGAGGCGGACAGAGGCGTAGAACTTCAGGGCATTGCCGCCCGTGGTCGTCTCCGGATTGCCGTACATCACGCCGATCTTCATGCGCAGCTGATTGATGAAGATCACCATACAGCGCGAGCGGCTGATCGAGCCGGTCAGCTTGCGCAGCGATTGCGACATGAGGCGCGCCTGCAGGCCGACATGGCTATCGCCCATCTCACCCTCGATCTCGGCGCGGGGCACCAGCGCCGCGACCGAATCGACCACCAGCACGTCGATGGCGTTGGAGCGCACCAGCGTATCGGTGATCTCCAGGGCCTGCTCGCCGGTATCCGGCTGCGAGACGATCAATTCATCGATGTTCACGCCCAGCTTGCGGGCATAGACCGGATCGAGCGCATGTTCGGCGTCGATAAAGGCTGCCGTGCCGCCCGTCTTCTGCGCCTCGGCGATCACATGGAGCGCCAGCGTGGTCTTGCCCGAGCTTTCCGGGCCATAGACCTCGATCACGCGACCGCGCGGCAGGCCTCCGACGCCGAGCGCGATATCAAGGCCCAGGCTGCCGGTGGAAATCGCCTCGACCTGCATTGCCTCCTTTGAGCCCAGCTTCATCGCCGAGCCCTTGCCGAAGGCGCGATCGATCTGCGCCAGTGCTGCTTCGAGTGCTTTCTGCCGTTCCATGGTTCCCACGTTCTTCTCGCCGTCGATAAGCTTCAAGCTCGCCGTCATGTGCCTGCTCCCCATGGAAGTCAAATCCTCGTGAACCGAAAGTCACAGGAGCCATGTATCCTATTTGTTCTTGCAGAACAAGAGGGGAACGAAATTTAAGAACGCAGGTCAGGCGACCCGGCGCGGACCTTCCGCCGGGACCGGCACGACCGCAACCTTGGCAGCGGCGAGGGAAGCCCCCTCCTCCGCCGTCAGCGGTACCGGGCCGCGCAAATCCGGCCGCTTGCCGGGCGCGATGCAGCGCGTTGCGGCGCTGAGCTTCTCGACCGGCACCTCCGGAGCTTCCGGCGCGGATGCGGCCTGGGCGCGGATGCTGAGGTCTGCCGACCAGAGCCGCCTGACGATCGCGCCAGCGACAGCCAGTGCCGAGGGACGCTGTGCATTTACGTTCATACCGTTGGTGAACAGCGACACGATCAGCCGGTCGCGGATTTCCTCGGAATGAAAGTCGAACAGGATGCCGATCCGGCGCGCCGAATAGCGCACCTCGCCGCGCAATATCCCGACATCCGGCAGCACGATCTGCACCCTTTCACCCACCGCGAAGCCGCTCGGTGCATCGAGATGCAGGCCGATGCCCGAGATGGAGATATCCCCCCTCGAGGCGCTGAGCATCTGCCCGTTGTCGCCGATCAGCGTCACCGTCTGGCGCAGGTCGAAGCGCTCCTCGCCCCGCACGCGCGGCTTCTCTAGGCACATCATCGCCACCAGCAGCAGCATCACCATGTTGAACGCCAGCCAGAAGGCCACGACGGGCAGCAAGCCATCCTGCGTGACGATACGATAATCGGGCAGCATGTTGATGGCGAGGCTGGCCAGACTCGCCGCCATGAGGGTGAGCGACGCGAACAGCACGTAATCGCCCGGCCCGCGCTTGCCGCCCTTGGAGCCGGAGCCCTTGGGCGTCACCTTGAAGGTCAGTCCCTTCGGCGCGATCAGCGTCTTGAGCGCAGCGGGCAGGATGCGGAACGTCTGGAAGACGGACAGGATCTGCGCCGCGAGCGGATAATAGCGGCCCGGCGCCAGCATGCTGATGCCACCCAGCAGCGCGACGATCATCGGCAGAAGGAAGAAGATAATGCCCGGCAAATCGACTCCGACCATCGGCGCCAGATTGAACAGCGCGAACAGAATCGGCGCGAGGATCGTGAAGACCGATTGCAGGCCCTGCGTCACCCAGGCGGAGGGGAGGAACAGCAGCCGATAGCGCAGCTTCAGCGCGCCGCCCAGCGGCCCATGGTTGAGATAGAGAATCTGGATCGCGCCCTGCGCCCAGCGCTGGCGCTGCACGAAGAAGGCAGCGGTGCTCTCCGGCGCCAGCCCGTAGGCGAGCGGCTCGTTGAGATAGCGCGTGATGTAGCCTTTGCGCAGGCTGGCGAGGGTCAGCAGCATATCCTCAGTGATCGAGCCTTCCGGCAGACCGCCGCCAATCTCGTCGAAGATCGCTCGGCGCGTTACCGAGTTGGAACCGCAGCAGAAGGAGGCATCCCAGCCATCGCGGCCCGGCATGATCGCCTCGAAGAAGAAGCGCTGATCGTCCGGCATGGCCTGCTGCAGGCCAAGATTGGTCTGCATGGGATCGTGATTGTAGAAGCTGTGCGGGATCTGGACGATCCCGATCTTCTCATTCTCAAAAAAGCCCATGGTGCGGATGAGGAAATCGCGCTGGGGCACGAAGTCGGCATCGAACACGGCGACGAACGGCGCATTCGTCTGGGTGAGGCCATGGTTGATATTGCCAGCCTTCGCACCCTTGTTGTCCGGCCGGGTGATATATCCCGCGCCCTTGGCGAAGCACATATCCTGTACCCAGGGCCGCCGCCCGTCATCCAGTACCCAGACGCGCGCCTCCGGCCAATCCATCGCGAGACAGCCGAGAATCGTCTTCTCCAGCACCTCGCGCGGCTCATTATAGGTCGCGATGAACACGTCCACCGGGGGCAGAAGATCGGCATTCTCCGCCCATAAAGCCCGCAGGCGGGCTTCCCCCGCATCGGCTTCTGCCGAGCGATCGGTCGGGCGTGATAGAATCGCCAGAAGAATGCCGGCATCGAACAGCGCCAGCACCTCCACGATCAGGCAGGAAACCGGCCACCAAAGCTCGCTGAAGCTGCCACCCCAGGGAATCGTGCTAAAAATCCGCCAGTGCAGATAATTGACGATGGCCGCGGCAATCGTCGCCACGATGCCGACGCGCGACGGCCACAACCCGCCGAATATGACAAAGGCGCCCAGCACCAGGGCCAGCGAGGCCCAGGGCGCCGTGAAAGCGACGTCGGTCATAGGGCTTAGAGGCTGCGGCTGAACCGCACCTCGGCCAGACGCCCCACATCGCATTTGCGCGCGGCATCGGCCTTGGCCGGCACCTGCTCGGGCAGCGCAACATCGACGATGATCTCGCGCGCTTCCGGCAGGGAATAGGTCGATGCGGCGAGCAGGCCTTCCTGCCGGCGACCGGCGGCACCGGTGATCGCGATGACCCGGCCCTTCATCCACTCGCTCGCGCCGATCATGCGGATGTTGGCGGGCGATCCGGCGTGAATCACCTCGGCCTTGCGCTCGGGCAACGCCACCTGCACGAAGCGTCGGCGGCAATCGACCAGATCGACAACCGGCTCGCCGGCACGAATGGAGGTACCGGAACTGGCGGTCGTCGCCCAGACCAGCGTGCCGGCTGGTGCCACATAATTGGCGCGGGCCTGCGCATCCTTCAACCGGAGCTGAGTTTGGGTATATTCGGCATTGGCGTCGGTGAGCATCTTCTCGATGGTCTGGCGCTGGAGCACCACCCGATCGGCCTGCTGCACGGCATAAGGCGCATCATTATAGCTGTCGCCCAGAAACACCCCGGCGCGCGCGGCGTTGCGGGCAATGCCGATGGACTGGATCTTGGCCCCAAGGCCGCTGCATTCGCTGTCCTTGGCGGCGAGCAAGGCGCTGGCCTTTTCCACGCCGGAGGCAGACATGAAGCCCTGCTCGGAGAGCTGGCGCGCTCGGGCTAGGCTTGCGCGAAGCTCCGTCCGCTCGGCCTGACAACCGGACAAGGCAGCGCCAGCGGCAGATTGATCCTCGGAGAGGCGCGCCGTCGTGGCGTTGGAGAACACCGTGGCACGGCGTCCCAGCCGGACCTCCTGCGCGGTCAGCTCCCCGAGTTGGCGCTTGGCGAGATCGATCTGCGCGAGGGCGATTTCGGCCCGGGCCTTGAGCTCCGCGACTTCGCCGGTGTCCTGCGAGAGATCGAGCAGATGCACAGGTGTCGGCTTCATGAAATACTGGCCATCGGCGGGCAGCGCCGCCACTGTCCCGTCCGCGGCCGCGGTCAGGCGGATGATCGGCGCGTTGACTGCCGCCTGCGTCGACACATCGTTGAACACATAAGGCGCAAAGCCAATGGCGCCCGTGCTCAGCAAGGCTACCGCCAGCGCAATGCGCGTGCTGCGCGCCCGCAGGATCGTTTCAACGCGACTCATGAATACCACCACCCCTGAAAGATACCGGGCGTCTGCCCGGCGCCCACGGAGCGGGACTAGCAGTGGCGTGGTTACGATATCGTTAGCCGAAGCACGGCTGGGCCGTGTTATGCGCGGGCGGTCGCATCATCCTGCGGATCGCCCTGGCGGGCGCTCGCCAGCACATCGCGCGCGGCCTCGGCAAGTTGGGAGACCGAGAAAGGCTTGGGCAGGAAAGCCACATTCTCGATGTCGATGGACTTGCGAAGCTGCTCCTCGGCATAGCCGGACATGAACAGCACCGGGATGTCAGGATGGCTCTCCCGGACATGGCGGACCATGGTCGGGCCATCCATCCCCGGCATCACCACGTCGGAAATCAGCAGATCGATCCGCTCGGCTTCGGCAAGCCGCGCCAGACCCTGCTCGCCATCGGACGCGGTGACGACCGTGTAACCCTGCCGGGCCAGCGCACGCTCAGCGACGTTGCGCACCATGTCCTCATCCTCGACCAGCAGGATGGTGCCGGTGCCCCATGTCTCGCTGACCGCCGCCTTGCGCGGGGCCACGGGCGAAGACATGCCTTCCGAGGCGACCGCGTGTACCGGCAGATAGATGTTGAATGTGGTGCCCTGCCCCACGGTCGAATCGGAGAAGATGAACCCGTTGGACTGCTTGACGATGCCGTAGACGGTGGAGAGCCCGAGCCCGGTACCCTTGCCGACCGACTTCGTGGTGAAGAAGGGTTCGAATATCTTTCCCAGCACCTCGGGCGGGATGCCGGTGCCGGTGTCCGAGATGCTGAGGCCCGTATAGTCGCCGATGGGCATGATCTCGTTCTTCATCTCGCGCACATCAGCGGCGGAGACCGGGAAAGTGCGGACGGTCACCGTGCCGCCCTCCGGCATCGCGTCGCGCGCGTTCACCACCAGATTGACGATGACCTGCTCGAGCTGGCCGGGGTCGGCACGAACATGGCCGAGATTGCGGCCATGGAAGACCTCCAGCCGGATATTCTCGCCGAGCAGCCGCTTGAGCAGGCTGGAGACCTCGGACACGACATCGGGCAATTGCAGCACCTGCGGACGCAAGGTCTGCTGGCGCGAGAAGGCGAGAAGCTGGCGAGTCAGCGAGGCTGCGCGGTTGGAATTGGCCTTGACCTGCTGGATGTCGTCATAGTCGCTATCGCCGGGCGTGTGGCGCATCAGCATGAGATCACAATGGCCGATGATCGCAGTCAGGATATTGTTGAAATCATGCGCCACGCCGCCAGCAAGCTGGCCGACCGCCTGCATCTTGGTCTGCTGCGCCACCTGACGCTTGAGGCGCGATTCCTCGCTATTGTCCTTGAGGCTCAGCAGCACCGCGGCCTCGCCCAGCCCCCTCACCCCGGCAAGGCTCAGGGACACCGGCTCGTCCGGCGCACCGAGCAGGCCGACCTGCATGTCGCCGGACATTTGCGGGCCATTGGCAAAGCGCCGGATAGTGTCGGCCACGGCAGCGCGATCCTCCACCACCACGATATCGCCCGGATAGCTCGGCTTCTCGCCCGGCGGGATGCCGGCAGCGCGACCAAAGGCCTTGTTGAAGAACAGCAGCCGCCCTTCCCGGTCGGCCATGCCAAGACCGAAGGGCAGCAGCGAGAGCAAGGCTTCGACGTAAGCCAGGCTGGAAATGCCCTCCACCGCCGACACGCTCTCATCCACCATGACCAGCACGATCTGGCCGGAGGGGTCATCCGGGCGCAGCGGCACCTGGATCATGCGGATGGGCACCGCCTGCTTTTCTTCCTGCGCGAAGAAGATGCGGCCCTCGGCGTCGACGCGCATATAGCCGGCGAAGTCGCGACCTTCGATGATGCTGTCCGCGCGCCCGGTCGCGCGCAGGATGAAGGCGGGATTGGCCGCACGGATGCGCCCTTCCCCGCCAATCATCACGCACATCACGCCGGAATCGGACAGGCGCTCGCCCGCCTCGCCAGCCACGATGCGGCCGAAATCATCGACAATGCTGGCCTGCTGGACACTCTCGAACCGCCAGAGCAGATAGTCATCCGCCCGCCCGGTACGCGTCACCTGCAGATCGAGATGGAGGCTGCTGCGCAATATGCCACGCACGGTGATTTCGCCCTCGCGCCAAGCTGCCTGCCCGGCCTGTGCCACGCGGTTTAGATCGCTCGGGGAAATGTCGATCTCGGCGGGCGCGGGATAGCCACCGAACCAGTCGCCATAATGATCATTGGCGCACACCATGAGACCCGTCCGGTCGGTCAGGGCGATGGCGCAACCTGCGGCATTGGCCGCCGCGCGAATCAGCGTCCAGTCCGGATCTGCAGGCAGAGCCGGCACGACCGGCGCGAGGCTGCGCTGCGTCACCCAGAGCAGCGCGGATACCGCGAGCACGGACGCCCCGAACACGGCGCCCACGGCCGGATCGCCGAACAGCCATAACAGCGGCGCGCCCGCCAGCAGCGCGACCAGAGCGACGAGCAGCAGCATGGGGAAGCGCGGTTGATTTGCCGTCAGATTGAGCAAATCGCCATTGCGCGCATTCGCTCCCCCATCGCTCACGAAATCTGCCCTCCCAGCGGCAAAATTCCGTCGCCTCCGGTCTCAGCGCTGTCGGATCGGCCCGCCTGACGCCCGCGCCATTTCCGCCCGATGCGGCTCTTCCACAGCCAGGAGGAAACAAAATAGCCGATAGCGGCCGAGACGACCGACACGACGAACAGGCCGAACAGCAGCACCGGTGCCGTCGAGGACAAAAGCCACGCCGTCCATTCCGCCAACCCGGCCTCGTGATGAATGAGCGCCATCACCTGGCTGACATCGCCGGAGCGCCCTAACATGGTCGCGCCGACATAATAGGATGCGGCGAGGATGAAGGGCGTCGTCGCGGGATTGGACAGGAAGGTCATCGCAGCGGCCAGCGGCACATTCGCGCGGAACGGCAGCGCCAGCAGCGCCGCGCCGGCAATCTGCAGCCCGGGGATCAGCAGGAAGATGCCGACGAGCAAGCCCAACGCCACGCCGCGCGGCACGGACCTGCGGGTGAAGCGCCACAGCTCGGGGGCCAGCACGCGATGCGCCACCGGCTTGACGAACCGGTTTTCCGCCAGACTCTCCCGGCTGGGCATGGACGCGCGGAAAGCCTTGATCAGCCGGCGCTTGGGCATCAGCCCCGCTCCCGCATGATGCGGCCCTGTTCACGCTTCCAGTCGCGCTCCTTGGCGGTTTCCCGCTTGTCGCGGACGTTCTTGCCCTTGGCCAGCGCCAGCTCGACCTTCGCCTTGCCGCGCTCGTTGAAATAGACGCTCAACGGCACCAGCGTCATGCCCTGCCGGGCGACGGCGCCGTGCAGCTTGGCGATCTCGCGCTCGCGCAGCAGCAGCTTGCGGGGGCGCTTGGGCTCATGATTGAAGCGGTTGCCATGGCTGAACTCGGGGATGTTGCTGTTGATCAGCCAGATCTCGTCGTCCTTCACCTCGGCATAGCTCTCGGTGATGGAGCCATCGCCAAAGCGCAGCGATTTGACCTCGGTTCCGCGCAGCATGATGCCCGCTTCGTAAACGTCCTCAATCGCGTAATCGAAACGGGCGCGCCGGTTCTCGGCCACGGTCTTGACCTTGTTGAATGTCGCGGGGCGCGGGCGAGCCATCGGAATCTTTCTGTAATGAGCGCCAGATTTAGGCGATGTGACCGGCCTAAACCAGCCCCGCGATCTCAAGAGCGCGGTCTACCGTCGCACGCGAGGCACCTGATGGCCACGTTATCGGTAGCCGCAGCTCGCACGGCATCTCCGGTCGCACCCGCGAAAGCGCATATTTGATGGGCCCCGGTGAAGAATCGGTGAAGAGCGCATCGTGAAGCGGATAGAGCCGGTCCTGCAACGCCAGCGCATCCTTCCAGCGATCCTCAAGGCAAGCATTCTGGAAATCGGCGCACAGACGCGGCGCGACATTGGCCGTCACCGAAATGCAGCCCCGGCCGCCCATGGCGTTGAACGCCAGCGCCGTCTCGTCATTGCCGGAAAGCTGGCACCAGTCCGCCCCGCAGGCGAGGCGCTGGGCGGTCACGCGGCCGATGTTCCCGGTCGCATCCTTAAGGCCCACGATGCTCGGAAATTCCTCGACCAGCCGGTGCAACACCGGCACGCCGATATCCACGATGGAGCGGCCCGGAATATTGTAGAGTACGATGGGCAGATCGCAGCGCGACGCCAGATAGGCGAAATGCTGGTACAGCCCCTCCTGGCTCGGCTTGTTGTAATAGGGCGCGACGACCAGCGCGGCATCGGCGCCGGCGGCCTGCGCGGCGAACATATGTTCCAGCGCGATCCGGGTGTCGTTGGACCCGGCCCCGGCAATAACCGGCACGCGCCCGGCGGCCTGCTCGACGCAGATCCGCACGACGCGATTATGCTCCTCGATGGTCATCGTGGCGCTCTCGCCGGTCGTTCCGCACGGCACGAGGGCGCTCGATCCCTCCTCGATTTGCCAGTCCACGAAG
Source organism: Sphingobium sp. B11D3B (assembly GCF_025961735.1). Lineage (NCBI taxonomy): Bacteria > Pseudomonadati > Pseudomonadota > Alphaproteobacteria > Sphingomonadales > Sphingobiaceae > Sphingobium > Sphingobium sp. B11D3B. Next base: position 1,369,072 of record NZ_JAOQOF010000001.1, read on the forward strand.
CTGCGGAATGCGTCCTCATCCAGCCTGTCATTACGGAACGGGGTGATCAGTGCCGGAATCGAGCCGGAAAACATATGAAAAAACTCCTTCAAAGCGCGCGCTCGGACAGGCATAGTGGGGCAAATGCACGCGCCCGTTCACCGTTCGATCATCGAGGCTCTGCCATAATGCTTCCCATGGGAAAAGACCTTCGCTTATCTGCTGTCGTTCTTGTTGCGGCCATGGCCTCGGCAGCGACGACCGCTTCGTCCTCGCAAAGCACGCCCACCGTCACCTGGCAGGCCGTTCAGGAGCGACTTGCCGCTGGTGCCAATGACGAAGCGCGCACCCGCGATGCGATTGAAAACTGGCGCCGCATTGCCTCCAGCGACAGCCACGATTTCTCTGTCTACGCCAACTTCCTGCTCGCCAATCCCGGCTGGCCCGAGGAATCCAAGCTGCGCTCCTATGCCGAGCGCCGGGTCGATGCGGACATCAACGAGCCGTCGGTCATTCTCGCCTTCTTCACCAAATATCCCGCACGCTCCGCACAGGCCAAGGCCATTCATGCGCTGACGCTGGCGCGGATGGGCAAGCAAAGCGAGGCGCAGAAAATGGCGCGGGACGCTTGGGCGTCTGGCGCCATGGACGCTAAATGGGAGGACCGGCTGCGGATGCAGTTCGCATCCGCCCTCACGCCGGAAGATCATTTGCGGCGCGCGGATTCAGCTTTGTGGCAACGCCGCCCGGAGATCGCCGAACGCCTACTCGCCTCCGTGCCGGTGACCCGCCAGGCGGTTGTCGCCGCGCGGATCGCCTTCCAGCGCAAATCGCCCAATGCTGCGGCCCTCATGGGTCCGGCCGATCCCGTGGGGATGCTCGACGCCGGCTATCTGGCCGACAAGGCACGCTGGCTGACCGACAATGGCGACCTTGCTGCGGCGCGCAGCCTGCTCGGCAACCGCACGGCGCTGATGCAGCGCCCGACCGATGCGGAAAAATGGTATGAGGTGCTGTTGGCGCAGGCCCGTGCGGCGAACAATGACAATCAATTCAGTACCGCCTTTGCCATTGCCTCCAAGGTCGATGATGCCTTCCCCCGTGGGACAGACATCAGCGCGCAGTCGCTCGGCGTGCGCGACGATTATACCAGTCTGACATGGCTGGCCGGGATGATCGCGCTCAACAAGCTGAACCGCCCTGCCGATGCCGAGGCGATGTTCGACCGCTATGCCAATGGCGCCAAATCCGGCCAGACCAGCTCCAAGGGCCATTATTGGGCGGGGCGCGCCGCACTGGCTGCTGGTCGCCAGTCGCAGGCGACCGCGCATTTCGAGAAGGCCGGTAGCTACCCCGATCAATATTACGGCCAGCTCGCGCTCGAGCGCCTCAAGCGCCGCGTCAATCCCGATGCGCTGGCCAGTGCCGTCCGCCCCAGCGCCAGCGAGCGCGCCGCATTCATGGCGCGACCGGTCGTGCGCGCTGCCAGCCTGCTCGGGCGCAACGGCCAGACGCGCGACCAGTCGCTGTTCATCCGCGCCATTGCCGACAATGCGCAGACGGACACGGAGCTGGCGCTTGCCGGCGAACTGGCGCAAGTCCTCGGCCGCCCGGATCTGGGCGTCATGGCCGCACGCAGCGCCGGCCGCAATGGCCTGAGCGCCGCGCCCGACTACAGCTTCCCCCGCATGAACGTGCCGCTGAGCGACCGCTCCAATTGGACGATGATCCACGCGATCACCCGGCAGGAAAGCCAGTTCGACCGGGCCATCGTGTCCCACGCCAATGCGCATGGCCTGATGCAGCTGCTGCCCTCGACCGCACGCGAAGTCGCGGGCAAGATCGGGATGAGCTTCAACCAAAGCTCGCTCTACGACCCGAACTATAACGTGCAGCTCGGCAGTGCCTATTTCCAGCAGCTGCTGCGCTATTACAACGGCAGCTACCCGCTCGCCATCGCAGCCTATAATGGCGGCATGGGCCGGGTGAACCGCTGGTTGCAGTCCAACGGCGACCCGCGTCTGCCCGGCGTGGACATGGTCCAGTGGATCGAGGACATTCCCATTTTCGAAACGCGCAATTATGTGCAGCGTGTGCTGGAGAATGCGGTGATCTATGACATGCTGAGCCCCGTGCAGAGCACCGCCGACTTGGCGCCGCTCAGCCGGTTCCTGGGCAAGTCCCTGCCCGGCTGAGGCCCGCTTCCGCTTAATCCGACCTTTCGACCCAGAACAGAATAGAGATCATGACTGAAAGAGAGACGAGTACCGCGCCCGCATCGACGCCCATTTCCGGGCCTGCCGACGCCGCCGAGACCGACGAAAAGCGCGGGACCAAGGCCTTCTGGGCCGGCGTCGGCATCGGATCGGCAGCGCTCGCGGCGGCCCTGATGTACGCCAGCAAGCGGCCGAAACGCCGGGGCAAATGAGCGCGCTTCCTCGGCCGAACTACATCACGCCGGGCGGTTTTGCCGCGCTGCGCGCCGAATATGACCAGCTTCTCGGGGAAGAACGGCCCAAGATCGTGGAGATCGTCAGCTGGGCCGCCGGCAATGGCGATCGCAGCGAGAATGGCGACTATCTCTATGGCCGCAAGCGGATGCGGGAAATCGACCGACGCCTGAAATGGCTGGCCCAGCGGATGAAGCTCGCCAAGATCGTCGAACCCGCGCAGCAGCCGGACAAGAGCCGCATCTTCTTCGGCGCCACCGTCACGCTCGCCGATGAGGAGGACAATCAGCGCAGCGTCACCATCGTCGGCAATGACGAGGCGGATGCCGGCGCCGCACGGATCGGCTGGGACACGCCGCTCGCGCGCGCCCTGCGGGGCGCGGCCGTGGGCGACCTGCGTCGCGTCGACCTGCCGGGCGGCAGCAAGGAATGGGAAATTCTTGCCATCAGCTATCCGCAATGATCATACGAGCGGCCTTGCTGGGGATTGCGCTGCTGGCCGGCTCGGCGTCGGGGGCATGGGCTGCAGATTGCCCGAAGGGGCTGTTCATGGCCGATGCCGGGCCGGATGCAGCCTCGGCACTGGAGATCGGCCCGGATGGTCGCTTCCGCTATATCTTCAGCGCCGGCGCGGTCGACGAGTCGGCAACGGGGCGCTGGGAATGCGGGGATGACGGCACCCTGCACCTCACCACCGAGCCGCCCCCCAAGCCGGCAGCCTTTGCGCTCGCCGATGTAGCCAGCAACGGGAAAGAGCCGTTCACCCTGCTGGTCACCTGGCCCAATGGAGCGGGCGTACCCGCCGTCGACTTTGAGCTCACCCTCGAGGATGGCGACACCATCGCCGACTATACCCAGAGCGACGGCTGGGCCCGCGATCTGGGCGAGCGCCGTCCGCGCTCAATCCAGGTCTCCGAAGTTTTTTTCGGCACCAAATCCGAGGTGATCCCGCTGCCCGCGCAGGAGCATCTTCGCGTCCACATCATTCTGACCCCCAATGACATGGGCGTTGCCGCTTTCCGCGATACGCTGGTGACTCGCGAAGACGACAAGCTGGTTCTCCACTGGCGCGGCGGCACGATGCGCTACGCCCCGGCCGCGCAGGACTGAGCGCCTCGCCATGATGGACATCCGCCCCGCCTCGGCCGCCGACTGGCCGGGCATCTGGACCGTTTTCGAGCCGGTCATCCGCGAGGGTGCGACCTTTCCCCTCGCCCGCGATCTGGATGAGGCGGGTGCCCACGCCTACTGGACCGCGCCGGACAAGCAGGTGTTCGTCGCGACATCCGACACCGGCATCGTCGGCAGCTACACCTTGCGCGCAAATTCGACCGGCCCGGCCGCCCATGTCGCCAATGCCGGATATATCGTCCGGCCCGATCAGCGCGGGCAAGGCATTGCGCAGGCGCTGTGCCGCCACTCGCTGCAGACGGCCCGCGCGCAGGGCTTCCGCGCGATGCAGTTTAATCTGGTGATTTCCACGAACGTCCGCGCCTTGCGCCTATGGCAGCATATGGGATTTCGCGTGGTCGGGGCACTCCCCGGCGCGTTTCACCACCCGGTCCACGGCTATGTCGATGCGCTCGTCATGTATCGCAGCCTCATGGATCAGGACTGAGCCGCCTCAGTCCTCGGGCTGATAGCCGAACGCCTCATGCGCCAGTTTCACGACGGCGGGGTCGGCGTCCGGCATCTCCATCGAGACATGCTTTTCCAGCCGGTCGGCGATGCAGGTGAGCGCCGCGATCCGCGCAGCTTTGCGATCATTGCCATCGATCACCTGCCAGGGCGCCTGCTTGGTGTCGGTCTTGGCGAACATGTCCTTGATGGCATCGAGATAATCGGCCCGCTTGTCGCGATTGCGATAATCCTCCGTGCCCGTCTTCCAGCGCTTGAAGGGATCGTCCAGCCGCTGTGCAAGCTGCTTGTCCTGCTCCTTCTGCGTGATGTGGACGAACAGCTTCACGATTGCGGTGCCGCTGTCGATCTGCTGGGCCTCGAACGCATTGATCTCGTCATAGCCGCGCTTCCACTCGGCTTTTGTGCAGAAGCCCTCCACCCGCTCGACCAGCACGCGCCCGTACCAGCTCCGGTCGAAGATCGCGATGTGCTTGTCCGCGGGCAGCTTGGTCCAGAAGCGCCATAGGAAATGGCGCCCAAGTTCGTCCGGCGTCGGCGCCCCGATGGGCCAGACGTGGAAATAGCGCGGATCGAGCAGCGACGTCATTCGCTTGATGATGCCGCCCTTGCCGGCGGCGTCCCACCCTTCCAGCATCACCACGCTGCGGCGCTTGTGGATGATGTGGGCGACCTGGATCTTCTCCAGCCTCTTCTGGAGCTTGAGCAGCGCCTTGTCGAAGTCGCCGTCGAAATCGGCGCCTTTTTCGTAATCGGAGAGCTTGATGGTCATGGCCGCACCCTATCGTGCGGCCAGCCATTGTCGAGAGTTCAGCTCTTTGGCGCTCAGCTCTTTTGCGGCTCAACGACGCGGATGTGCAGTTCGCGCAGCTGCTTGAGCTCCGCGTTGGAGGGCGCGCCCATGAGCAGATCCTCGGCGCGCTGGTTCATCGGGAACAGCGTGATCTCGCGCAGGTTCACAGCGCCACAGAGCAGCATCACGATGCGGTCCACGCCGGCGGCCATGCCACCGTGCGGCGGCGCGCCATATTGGAAAGCGCGGTAGAGGCCGCCGAAGCGATCTTCCACATCCTGCTTGCTCAGGCCAACCTTCTCGAAGGCCTTAACCATCAGCTCGGGCGACTGGTTGCGGATCGAGCCGGACGCGATCTCGAAGCCGTTGCAGACCATGTCGTACTGGAAGGCCTTGATCGACAGCGGATCGGGCCCGTCCAGCGCCTCCATCCCGCCCTGCGGCATGGAGAAGGGGTTATGCGCGAAGTCGAGGCTCTTGGAGTCCTCGTCATATTCATAGAAGGGGAAGTCCACGATCCAGCACAGGTCGAAGCGGTCCTTGTCTATCAGGTCGAGCTGCTCGCCGACGCGGATGCGGGCGAGACCGGCGAGCTTGGCGGCCTGCGTCTCCTTGCCGGCAGCGAAGAACACGCCATCATTGGGACCAAGGCCGAGCGTTTCGATCAGCTTGGCGGTCGCCTCAGGCCCGTGATTCTTGGCGATGGGGCCGCCCGGCTCGCCATCCTTGATGTTGATATAGCCAAGGCCCGAGAAGCCTTCCGAGCGCGACCAGTTGTTCATCTCATCGAAGAACTTGCGGCTGCCCGCGCCAGCGCCCGGCGCCGGAATGGCGCGGATGACGCCGCCGCTCTCGACGATGCTCGCGAAGATGCCAAAGCCCGAGCCGACGAAATGATCGGTCACATCGGTGATGATGATCGGGTTACGCAGGTCCGGCTTGTCGCTGCCATATTTCAGCATTGCCTCGGCATAGGGAATGCGCGGGAAGCTGCCGGCCGGGGTGACCGGCTTGCCATCGGCAAAGGTCTCGAAGACCTGCGCGATCACCGGCTCCATGGTGTTCCACACATCTTCCTGCGTGACGAAGCTCATTTCCAGATCGAGCTGGTAGAACTCGCCCGGCAGGCGGTCGGCGCGCGGGTCTTCATCGCGGAAGCAGGGCGCGATCTGGAAATAGCGGTCGAAGCCGGCGACCATCAGCAACTGCTTATACTGCTGCGGTGCTTGCGGCAGCGCGTAGAACTTGCCGGCATGAATGCGGCTGGGCACGAGGAAGTCGCGCGCGCCTTCCGGCGAAGACGCCGTGAGGATGGGGGTCGAATATTCGGTAAAGCCCGCGCCTTCCATGCGGCGGCGCATATCCGAGATGATCTTTGTGCGCTTGACGATGTTGGCGTGCAACGTCTCGCGGCGCAGATCGAGGAAGCGATAGCGCAGGCGGATATCCTCGGGATATTCCTGCTCACCCGCGACCGGGAGCGGAAGCTCCTGCGCGGCGGAGAGTACGACGGCCTCAGCCGCACGCACCTCGACCTCACCGGTCGGCAGGTTCGGGTTCACGGCTTCCTTGGCGCGCGCCACGACCGTGCCGGTGATGGTGACAACGCTCTCAGCCTTCAGACTCTCGATCACATCGAACACCGGCCCGCTGACCTCGGTGACGATCTGCACCATGCCGTAATGGTCGCGCAGATCGATGAACACCAGATCGCCATGATCGCGCTTGCGGTGGACCCAGCCGGACAGCCGAACAGTCTCGCCGGCATTGGCGGCGCGGAGCTCCCCGCAGGTGTGCGTGCGATAGGCGTGCATGGTCTAACGGCCTTTTATTTTCACGCGCCTCATTGCGAGGGCGCCAATTGGATGACAAAGACGACTTGTGGGGGATATGGTGATACGCTCAAGCGTGCCGCCGGCCCCCAATCCGAGGACCGGCCAATAATAAGATCACCTGCCATATGCAAATCCATCCATTGATCACTGACAGCTCTTCCCTCGCCGCGCTGTGCGAGCGGTTGTCCAAGGCCGACTTTGTCGCCGTGGATACCGAGTTCATGCGCGAGAACACCTATTGGCCGGAACTGTGCCTCTTCCAGATCTCCGACGGGAAGGAAGCCGCGGCGATCGACCCCAAGGCACCCGGGCTGGACATGGGGCCGTTGCTCGACCTGCTGGTGAACAATGAGGACGTGCTCAAGGTCTTCCACGCCGGCGGGCAGGATATCGAGATCGTCTTCAACCTGACCGGCAAGACGCCGCACCCGCTGTTCGACACGCAGATCGCCAGCATGGCGCTGAGCCAGGGCGAGCAGATCGGCTACAGCAATCTGGTCGACAGCTGGCTGGGTATCCATCTCGACAAGGGCGCGCGGTTCACCGACTGGGCGCGCCGTCCGCTGGACAAGCGGCAGATCGATTATGCGATCGGCGACGTGACCCATCTCGCCGCGATCTTCCCGATGATGCTGGAAGAACTGCGCAAGACGGGGCGCGGCGTGTGGCTCAATCAGGAAATGGAACGCCTTGCCGATCCCGGCAATTATGAGGTCAATCCGGCCGAGGCGTGGAAGCGCGTGCGCATTTCCAGCCGCAAGGCCGACGTGCTCGGTCGCCTGAAGGCGCTGGCCGCCTGGCGCGAGACCGAAGCCAAGGACAAGAATCTGCCGCGCGGGCGCATCGTCAAGGACGAGACGCTGGCCGACATCGCCTCCCATCCGCCGCGCAAGCAGGAGGATCTGGGCAAGGTGCGCGGGCTTTCGGCAAGCTGGAAGGGCAATGACATCGGCGCGCGGCTGATGGCTGCGGTAGAGAATGCCGGCGCCCTCCCCCGCGACGAAATGCCCGAGCGCGATCCCGGTCGGCCCGGTCTCGGCAAGGAAGGCGCGCTGGTCGCCGATCTGCTCAAGCTGCTGCTCAAGATCCGCTCGCGCGAAATCAACGTCGCCTCGCGACTGCTCGCCCGCGCCGACGATCTGGAGATGCTGGCGGCCGGCGTGCGGACCAACCTGCCGATTCTGGAAGGCTGGCGGTTCGAGCAATTTGGCCGCGACGCACTGGATCTGGTGGAAGGCCGCATGGCCTTCGCGGTGCGCGACGGCAAGCTGCTGATGACCCGCACGGAAAAGCTGGCCGAGCCCAACGACTGATCGCCTGCCGGATGACCGGTGCAAGCACGCGTGATACGCTGGCCTTTTGACGAAAGGCCCGGTCCCATGCGCATGATCGCTCCCCTTCTTGCTCTTGCCCCGCTGACAGCCTGCGCTACCGCCACGACCAGCGTGGGCGAACCGCCAATGGCCGGCAATGGCGCCTGTTCGGCGGACGGGCTGCAAAGCGCCATCGGCCAGCGCGCGACCGCGACGCTGGGCGCCGACCTCCTCGCCAAATCCGGCGCCCGCACCCTGCGCTGGGGCCCGCCGCGCTCGGCCATGACGATGGACTATCGCGAGGACCGGCTGAACATCAGCTATGATGACGCGATGATGATCGAGCGGGTGAATTGCGGGTGACGGGCGGTTGGGCCGAGTGGGAAATTCGCGGGCACGGCATTGTAGAGCCGTGCTGATGGCGGACTGTCCGGACGCGACGTCGTGCGAGCCCTCCTTCTCCCCTTGAGGGAGAAGGATACGGAGCCTTGTCGCCGTGAGGCGGCTAGGCGCAGTTGGATGAGGGGTACGGATCTCTGATCCGCTCGATCCTGCGGATCGACACCCCTCTCCCAGCTTCGGCTAGGCAGCAAGCTGCCAAGCCTGCGCATCCCTCTCCCTCAAGGGGAGAGGGCTTGGAAGACGTCCAGTCCCCACCCCAAACCGCCCACGTCACGCGTCGAGCAGATAGCCCATGCCCATTGCCTGGCCGAGCTGGCGCAGGCGGCGGTCGATGGATTCGCCGGCAAGTGCCGCATGTTCCGGGTCGAGGCGCAGGATGACCGTGCCGTCGCGCACGTCGAGCGAGGAGCCGTCCAGCGGGCCTTCCGCGCCGCCGGAGAGGCGCTGGCACAGGCGGATGGCAAGGCCCCACTGGATCGCGCGGCGCAGCAACGGCTCGGGAGCAAGGCCTGCGAGCAGCGCAGGAATGTTGGTGCCGCCGCCGAAATTCGCGTGCAGCGCCTGCCCCAGCGCCGCGCGCTCGGCGGCATCCACACCGACCCAATTGCCCTGCAAGGCGAATTCCATGCCGCGCTCGGCGCGAAACTCGGGATTGGCACGCCAGCCGACATCCGCCAGCAGACAGGCCGCAAAGCGGATGCGCGCCCATTCCGGCGAATCGTCGCGGAACAGCGGGGCGATCCAGCCACTGATCGTGTCGCCATGACCAACGAAGCGCCCCTGCGCCTCACCCTCGATGCGCGCGGCGACGAGGAGCGGGTCCTGGTTCGCCATGTCGGTCGGCAAGCTCTCGTAGAGCAGCCCTTCCCGCAGCCCGAAGGCCGAGACGGTGAGATGGGCTGAGCGCAGCCGCTCCACCACCGCGCACAGCAGATGCGCGGCATCCGGCAGCGTGGGAAAACGCGCGCTGGAGACGCCGACGGCCTTGAGATCCGCCTTCTGCGCGCTTTCCAGCCATTTGAGCAGCTCGACCGGGCGATCCGGCGTCATTTCGTAATGATGCAGGATCGGCAGCGAATAATTGGTGAGGTGCATGTCTAGCCGCGCCAGCGCGCGCCAGCTGCCGCCGATCAGATAGAAGGGCAGGCCCTGCTCGATATTGCCGAGGCCCTGCGCCTTGAGCAGCCCATCGAGATGCTGGACCAACCCTTTGCGCCCCCGCAGGCGCGCGTCCCCGATCCGAAAAATGCCAAGCGGCAGCGACACGGGCATCTGGACGCCATCGGGCCGCACGCGCACCAGTTCGAGGCTGCCGCCGCCCAGATCGCCCATGATCCCGTCCGCACGCGGCATGCCGGAGAGCAGCCCGTGGGCAGAGGCCAGCCCTTCCTCCTGACCGCTCAGCACGCGGACCTCCAGGCCGATCTCTGCCGCGCGTTCGATGAAGGTATCCCGGTTGGACGCATCGCGCACGGCAGCGGTGGCGACGCAGGTGATCTGGTCCACCTCCATCTCCACGCACAGCCGCGCGAAGCGCTCCAGCGCCACCAGCCCGCGCTCCATCGCCGCCGCGCCGATCCGTCCGGAGGTGCCGATCTCGGCGCCCAGGCCCGCCAGCACCTTCTCGTTGAACAGCACGAAGGGGATGCGCCGCGGCCCGTCATAAACCACGAGGCGGACGCTGTTGGAGCCGATGTCGATAATCGCCGTGCGGCGGAAATGCGGCCCGTTGAGCGTCGCCTTCATCGAGCGGCGCGTCGTGCGATCCAGCAGGGTCATGGCCTAACCCCTCCCCTCAGCCACGCTCGGAGAGCGAGAGCTTTGGCACCGCGCGGGCGGAGCGCCGCGAGGCACCGCGACCGGAAAGGGACGGATTGGTCATGAAATAATGGTGCAGGTTGAACGGCTTCTTCCCCGGCTTTAGGCGTGTGTAGCTGCCATCGCTGCCCAGCGCCCAGCTCTGCTCGTCATCGAGCAGATTGGCCACCAGCACCTGATCGAGCACCTGATCATGGACGGTCGGGTTCTCGATCGGCAGCATATACTCAACCCGCCGGTCGAAATTGCGTGGCATCCAGTCCGCCGAGCTGATGAACAGCCTGGCGCTATTGTTGGGCAAGGACTTGCCATTGCCAAAGGCCCAGATGCGGCTGTGTTCGAGAAACCGCCCGATCACCGACTTGACCGAGATATTCTCCGACATGCCCGGTACGCCGGGCCGCAGGCAACAGATGCCGCGCACGATCAGTTCCACCTTCACGCCCGCATTGCTGGCGGCATAAAGCTGCTCGATGATCGCGGGGTCCACCAGGCTGTTCATCTTCGCCCAGATGGTCGCGGGACGGCCGGCGCGAGCATGCTCGATTTCCGCCTCGATCAGCGCCGCGAGCTTGTCGCGCATGTGCAGCGGCGAGAGCGTGATCATCTCCATATGCTGCGGCTCGACATAGCCGGTGATGTAATTGAACACGGCGGCGGCATCGCGCCCGGCCCGGGGATCGGCGGTAAAAAAGGACAAGTCCGTGTAGATGCGCGCGGTGATCGGATGGTAATTGCCGGTGCCGAAATGGCAGTAGGTGCGAAAGCCGTTGCCCTCGCGCCGCACGACCATGGAAATCTTGGCGTGGGTCTTCCAGTCGATAAAGCCATAAACGACCTGCACGCCGGCGCGCTCCAGTTGCGCGGCCCAGAGCAGGTTCTGCTCCTCATCGAACCGCGCCTTGAGCTCGACGACGGCGGTGACGGACTTGCCTGCCTCGGCCGCATCAATGAGGGCACGGATGATCGCGCTCTGCTTGCCGGCACGGTAGAGCGTCTGCTTGATCGCCACTACATCGGGATCGTCCGCCGCCTGCTTGAGGAAGGCGATGACGACATCAAAGCTCTCATAAGGGTGGTGGACGACGATGTCCTTCGCGCGAATCGCGGCGAAGCAATCGCCGCCATATTCGCGGATGCGCTCGGGGAAGCGCGGGGCGTAGGCCGGGAATTTGAGATCCGGCCGATCTTCCTCGACCACCTCGGCCAGATCGGCGATACCCATGAAGCCATCGATATCCACGACCATGGCCTCATGGCCCTGCATCATCGTCTGCAGCTTGGTTTCGACCGGTTCGGCCACGCCGCTCTCGATTTCCACGCGGATGATCCGGCCGCGCCGGCGCTGCTTGATGGCGCTTCGATAATAGCGGACGAGGTCCTCGGCCTCTTCCTCGATCTCGATGTCGCTATCGCGCAGGATGCGGAACAGGCCGCTGTCCCGCACGATGAAGCCGGGGAAGAGCAAGGCCGAATAGCGCCGTACCAGCGCCTCAATGGCGATGTAGCGCGCGTTCTTGCCCGGCACGCGGATGAAGCGCGGCAGCGTGGCCGGCAGAATCACCAGCTCCTGTACCACCTCCTTGTCCGATTCGCGCAACAGGTCGAAGAACAGGCTGAGGCCCTTATTGGGAATGAACGGAAACGGGTGGGCGGGATCGAGCGCCTGGGGCGTGAGGATCGGGAAGATCTGCTCGAGGAAATGCTGGCGCATCCAGCTGTCCGCGCGGGCATCCACCGGCTCGGGACCGATCACGCTGATATGCGCGCTGCGGAGCGCGGCATGAAGATCATGCCAGACGACCTGCTGGGCGGACATGAGCGCCTCGGCCCGGTCGCCGATCGCCTCCAACTGCTGGGCCGGGGTCAGCCCATCGACCGAGCGCATTTCGACGCCCTGGAGCTGCTGGCCCTTGAGGCCGGCCACCCGGACCATGAAAAACTCATCGAGGTTGCTGCCGGAGATGGAGAGAAAGCGCAGCCGCTCCAGCAGCGGATGCGCCGGATTGCAGGCTTCCTCCAGTACGCGCTGATTGAAATTGAGCCAGGACAGCTCCCGGTTGAAGTAGCGCGCCCCGTTTGCGGCGCCCGCGCCCGTGATCGAAGAAGTGGGATCGGCTTCAGACACGGTCAGTGGGTTCCCTCATGCGGTGCGGTCTCATCCGCCCCGTCTAGCAGCGCATTGTTACGGAGCGCTTGCCGCGCCAGCACAACCGAGAGTTTCTGCCCACGCGCCAGCGACAGCGCGTTCAGCTCGGCCACGACGCCATCGATCGCGGCATAACAGCGCGCGGTGCGGCGGGCGAGAAAATCCGGGAGGTCCGGGGCGAAGGCCGAGCCGGCCCGCTCCAGTCCATGGGCGATCAGCGCCGCGGTAACGGCTTCATCCGGCGGGAGGATACGCGCGACGGCGGCGGTGGCGAGGCGCGTGCGCAGATCGGGCAATGCAATCGTCCATGTCGGCGGCGCCTCGCTGGCGACCATCAACAGCGGCCGGCCCGAATCGCGTGCCTCGTTCCAGAGGTGGAACAGGTGGGTCTCATCGGCGCGGTCGGCATCATCGACCAGCACGCCACCGCTTTCGCGCAGAAACACCTCGGCAATGAGCGAACGGCCGGACCGGGATGGGCCGACGAGCAATGTGCAGGGCGAGGGCCAGCGCTGCCAGTCGCGCACCAGCGCGAGCGCGTCGGCATTGGCAGCGTGGACCAGCAGACTTCCCGCTCCGCCATGCCGCGACCAGCCGATGGGCAGCGGCAACTGGGTCATTGCCCGCCCCCGCCTCCGCCGGCTGGTGGACTTGCGCCCCGACGGGCGATCCGCAGCGTATTCCCAGATACGGCGACCGAATATCCCCGTCCTTCAAGCTGCGCGCGCAATTGCTCGATCGTGCCGCTGAAGCCGACCTGCATGACCGACGTGCCGCCGAGTGCCAGGCTTGAGGTTGAGGCCGCGCTGACGCCCGGAATGCCCCGCAGCATCGCCTGCGCTTCCCCGACCGAGGCCGTCGTGGGCGTCTCGATCTGAACGCTGAACGAGGCGGCACCGGGCGTGTCAGTGGGCAAACCACCGAGGATCGCTTCCAGCCCCACCGCATTCTCGATCTCGACCGCGTTGACCGGCTCCTCGATGACCAGCGAGGGGTCGAGCCGCAAGGTGCCGTCCGCCAGCGCGCGCGCGTAAAGCTGGTCGATGCGCGCGACGGCATCGCTCATCATCTTGGGCAGATCGGCAGGCGTGGCGGCGCGCAGGGTGAAATCCCCGATGAAATTATTGTCCGGCCCGTAGCGCGCGCTGAAATGGCCGGTGATCGGCCCGCCGGGAAAGCTGCGCTCGATCCGCGCGATCGGCATGATCACATCCGCCGCGCCATAGAGATCGAGGAGGATACGCCACCAGTTGCGCCCGCGCCGGCCGATCTGACCGGGATTGAGCAGCAGGGAATCGGGGCCATCGCCAGCGGTGCGCACATAATCGATCGGGCTGTCGGAAATGCGGAATTCCGCCCACGCCTTCTGCCAGGGCGTCACCCGCTCGAACGTCATCGGCGTACCCGAATCCCAGAGAACGGGGATCACCAGCAGCGGCGGGGAGCGGCGAATCTGCCCGGAAACGCCAAGCGCCTGCCCGGCCCGGGCGCGATCGAACATCACCGAAAGCGTAGCGATATAGCGATTGGGGCCGGTCTGCTCCTGCTGCACCTCGATGCCCGACACCAGCCCGTCGAGCACGCTGTCCCCTAGCGCAGGACCGTTGCCGCCATGCGTCCGCTTCCACAGCGATTGCCAGGCGAGGCGCTGGGCCAGCCGCCAACCGGTCGCCCGCGCCGCATCGGCATTCGGCCCAGCGACATCGACGCGAATATCCTTCACCTCGAAATCGCCCTGCGAGGCCAGCGGCGCGATACCCCGTTCACCCTCGATCTGCGCGACCAGCACAGCCGCAAAGGCCGCCAGAACCAGCGCGAACACGACGTGAATGGGGCGCAAGGATGGCAGAGAGAGCGTCACGGCGCCCTTTTGGCGGCATTGTTCTGGAAAACCAAGCCCGATTTGGTAAGGGCCACGCATGGACTCCAAGCACAACCAGCCCGAGGGCTACACCTATGCGCAGGCCGGCGTGGACATTGCCGCCGGAAATGCGCTCGTTCGCGCCATTGCTCCGCTCGCTCGCGCGACGCGGCGACCAGGGGCCGATGCCGATCTGGGTGGATTCGGCGGCTTCTTTGACCTGAAGGCCGCGGGCTTTACCGATCCGCTGCTCGTTGCGGCGAATGACGGCGTCGGCACCAAGCTGAAACTCGCCATCGATAGCGGCAAGCACGAGACGGTGGGTATCGATCTGGTGGCGATGTGCGCCAATGACCTTATCGTGCAGGGCGCAGAGCCGCTCTTCTTCCTCGATTATTTCGCCACGGGGCGCCTCGACAACGGCGTTGCGGAGCGTGTGATCGCGGGCATCGCCGAGGGCTGCAAGCAGGCCGGCTGCGCGCTGATCGGCGGCGAGACGGCGGAAATGCCCGGCATGTACGCTGATGGCGATTATGATCTCGCCGGCTTCTGCGTCGGCGCGGTCGAGCGCAACAAAGTGCTAACCGCCGACAAGGTGGCCGAGGGCGACGTAGTTCTGGGCCTCGCCTCCTCGGGCGTCCACTCCAACGGCTATTCGCTGGTGCGGCGCCTGGCGGCGGACAAGGGCTGGAAGCTGGACCGCCCTGCGCTGTTCGATCAGGAGGTACTGCTCATCGATGCGCTGATGGCGCCGACCCGGATTTATGTGAAGCCGCTGCTGCCGCTGGTCCGCCAGGGCCTCGTCCATGCGATGGCGCACATCACCGGCGGCGGCCTGCTGGAGAACATCCCGCGGATCCTGCCCGCCGGCCTGCACGCGCATATCGATGCGGACCTTTGGGCGCAGCCGCGGCTGATGGCGTTCCTGCAAGCACAGGGCAATATCGAGCCTGGCGAGATGGCGCGCACATTCAATTGCGGGATCGGCATGGCCGTCGTCGTGGCGCCCGCCGATGTGGACGCGGTGAGTGCGGCGTTGCGTGAGGCGGGCGAGACCGTCCACCGCATCGGCGAGATTCGCGCTGGCGAGAAGGGCTGCACCGTGCGCGGATCGCAAGAGACGTGGTGCGCAATGGCAGACTGGAACGCGGTCCATCTGGGGTAATAAGCCCGAACGGATTGGGGGAACTGACGTGTCCAAGGCCAAAGTCGCAGTGATGCTCTCCGGCACGGGGACGACGATGACGTCGCTCCTCTATGCCTCGCGCCTGCCGGACTGCCCCTATGAGATCGTGCTCGTCGCCTCCAACAAGCCGGAAGCGCGCGGACTGACCGTCGCGGCGGCCGAGGGCGTGGCAACCTTTGCCCACAGCCACAAGGGCATGAGCCGCGAGGCGCATGAGGCGATCATGCTCGACGCGCTGCGGGCATCCGGGGCCGATTATGTCGCGCTGTGCGGCTATATGCGCATCCTCACCGCCGATTTCGTGGGCCAATGGGCCGGGCGGATGCTCAACACCCATCCGTCTCTGCTACCCAAGTTCAAGGGGCTCGATACGCATCAGCGGGCCATCGATGCTGGCGACAGCCATGGCGGCTGTACCGTCCACCTCGTCACGCCGGCGCTGGATGACGGCCCGGTATTGGGGCAGATCCCGGTCGCGATCCTGCCCGAAGATACTGCCGACACGCTCGCCCAGCGCGTGCTCTATGCCGAATATCAACTCTATCCCCGAATGCTGGCCAGCTATGTGGGGCGCGAGATGGACCCGGACTGGCTCATCGACCGCGTCGGCCAACTGGCGCTCGCCTTGCCGGAAACGCACGCCCGCGAGTCGCATGGCGCGGCAGGCTGGCGTGTGGGCAGCGAAGCTGCGGGCAAGTTCTTCGCTTATGTCTCGGTGCGCCACCATGGCGAGGATGCGGTGGCGCTGCTGGTCAAGACCTCCGGCGCCGACGAGATGGCCGCGCTGATCGAGGCCGACCCCGACATCTACTACCGCCCGGCTTATTATGGCGCGAGCGGCTGGATCGCGATCCGCCTCGACCGGCCCGGCGTGGACTGGGAGCATGTGCGCGGCTGGCTCGAAAAGAGCTGGCGGGCCGTGGCGCCCAAGCGGCTGACAAAAATGCTCGAGATCGCGGGCCAGTTTTAGGGCGCAGGACCACTGCCCGCCTTAGCGATAGTCCCCAACACACCATCCACTCGTCATTCCCGCGAACGCGGGAATCCAGCTTCGACCGTGCGTCTTTCGTCGGCGCTGGCCTGAATTCCCGCGTTCGCGGGAACGACGAAGAAGCGAGTTGCCTTCGCCCCTCAACCCTGCCGAATGTCTCGTCCGGACCGTAAGCCCCCCTCATTGAACCCGCGCGAAAATAGGTATAGGGGGTATCCCTATGTCACACCTCCTCGAAATCAATCCGCAGCTGCTCGCCCGCGTCCGGCGGATCGGGGGGCAGGTCAACGCCATCGAGCGCGCGCTCGAATCGGACAAGAGCTGCACGGACATCTTGCATCTGGTGGCGGCCGTGCGGGGCGCGGTGAACGGGCTGCTCGATGAAATCATTGCCGAGCATCTGGAGGCGCATGTCGCGCGGCCTGGCCTGAGCGATGCCGAGCGCCAGCAAGGGGCGGACGAACTGCTGGCGGTCATCCGCCGCTACGCGAAGTAGGACCCCGTGATGCGGACACTCGATATTGACGGCCTGACGCCGAGCCACGACTTCCTCGGCGCCTCGCATGACCAAAATGCCCGACGGACCTATTGGGTCATCCTGCTGACCGTCGTGACGATGGTGGGCGAGATCATCGCTGGCTATTGGACCGGATCAATGGCGCTGCTGGCGGATGGCTTCCACATGGCGACCCATGCCGGCGCGCTGTCCATCGCCGCATTCGCTTATGGCTATGCGCGCAAACATGCGCAGAACCCCGCCTACAGCTTCGGGACCGGCAAGGTCGGCGATCTTGCAGGCTTTGCCTCCGCCATGGCGCTCGGCCTCGTCGCGCTGGCGATTGCCAGCGAGTCAGCGGTGCGCCTGTTCGAACCGACGAGGGTCGCTTTCGGCGAGGCGACCTTCGTGGCGGTGATCGGCCTGCTGGTGAACATCGCCAGCGCGCTGGTGCTGATGGGCGGCGCGCATGGGCATGAGCATGGACATGATCACGGTCACGCGCATCATCATCACGCCGGCCATGACCATGACGCGCATGACCATGATGGGCATGGCCATGACAATAATCTGCGCTCAGCCTATTTCCACGTGCTGGCGGATGCGCTGACCTCAGTCCTCGCCATCGGCGCCCTGCTGGCCGGGCGCTATCTCGATTGGGTATGGATGGACCCGCTGATGGGCATCGTCGGCGCGCTGGTCATCGCCCGCTGGGCCTGGAGCCTGATGCGCGACACCTCGGCCATGCTGCTCGACCGCAGCGACGAGGCGCTGGCCGGCAAAGTGCGGGCAGTGGTCGAGGAGCAAGGCGATGCGCGCGTGGCCGATCTGCACGTCTGGCGCGTGGGTCCGCAGGCCCATGCCGCGATCGTGAGCGTCATCGCCCAACCGGATGTCAGCAGCGACACGATTCGCGCCCGCATGGCCGGACGCTGCACGCTCGCGCATCTCACGATTGAAGTGCGATAGCCGTCCCGTCAGCCGGTACGGCTCCAGACCTTAACGGAAATTGTCGGCGTAAGCCTGAATCTTCAGCGTCTTGGGCGGCGTCCTTACCACGTGATAGGCGATGCCATAGCGCTCGGCATAAGCACGGGCGGCGTCCTCGTCGGGGAAGCTCAGCTTGACCTGCTCCTGCGTGTCGCCAGAGCCGGCCCAGCCCATCAGCGGATCGGGCTTCTTGGCCTCTGCCGGGGCGAACTCCAGCATCCAGGTGCCGGTGCGCGCCCGACCGGACTGCATGGCGTTCTTGGGTATCTGGTAGATCCGGGCGGACATCGGTGCTTTCCCCATCGTGCATATGCCCAACATGCGAGCGCTTTTGCCGTCGCGCAAAGCGGGGGGCCCTGTCAAGATGATTGGGGGAATGAGGCGACCCGTTCGTGTCGAGCGAAGTCGAGACACGCGCGCACCGCTCTGCCGTGTCTCGACTTCGCTCGACACGAACGGAAGGTCATCCGGAACAGGATCACCGACGGGCATCAGCCTTCTTGGTCCGCAGCGTCGCGCTGGCCGCGGCGGGATCATCCGGCCATGGATGCCGCGGGTAGCGTCCGCGCATCTCCTTGGCGACATCCGCCCAGCTGCCTTTCCAGAAGGCCGGCAGATCCCGCGTCGTCTGGATGGGGCGACCCGCCGGCGATGTCAGGGACAAGACGAGCGGGATGCGCTCGCGCCCGATGACCGGATGCTCCGATAGGCCAAAGAGCGCCTGCACCCGCAATTCGACGGTCGGGCCGGCCGGCGCCTCATAGTCGATGGCGTGGGTGCTGCCGGCCGGGCTACGGAACTCGGCCGGCGCCAGCGCCTCGATGCGCTGCGTGGCATCCCATCCCAGGCGCTGGGTTAGCAGGCCATGCAGCGCGCCACCGTCGATCGCGGAAAAGCGCCGGGCATTGGCCGGGAGCAGCATCTCCAGCCACTCCTCGGCATCGGCAAGCAGCGCCGCATCGCCGATCTCATCGCCCACGCCCGCAAAGGCAGCCCGGGTCCGCAACGCCTGCGCCGCCTTGCCCCATGGCAGCAGCCCCAGTCCCTCGCTGCGCAGCGCCTGCGCCAGTGCGGCAATGATGGCGGCCCGTTCGGGCGCATCATCCGGCCCACTGCTGAGGCGGATGGCGCCCAGATGCCGTTCACGCAATGCCTCAACGCCGGCCAGATCCTTGCGCCAGCGCACCGTGCGACGGTCCATGACGCGATGCCCGGCAGCGACCATCACATCCTCGTCCTGCACGGCCAATGCGGAGAGGATGCGCGCGCCGGCGGCGCTGCCCTGAATATCGCCCGCCGCCAGCCAGTCTGCACGCGCCAGCGGATCGGCGGGATCGAGCCGGAAGCCGCGCCCGCCCGCGCTGATCCAATGTTCGCCACTGGCATCCCGTCGCCGGGCAATGCGGTCCGGGAAGGCCCGCATCAGGCAGCGGGCAAGCGCGGCATCGTCGATAATGCCTCGCGACGAGCCAGACGCGACCAACCCCAACCAGCGGCGGGCAAGGCCACGCGCCGCTTCGGCCCGCTGCCCCCGCTCGCGCTGCCAGAGCGCATGACGCCGGGCGAGGTCCGCCGATGGCCCGCCCAGCCCGCGCTCGGTGAGCAGCACCGCCACGTCAGCCGCCGCAGCGCCCTCCCCCGCCTCAGCCGAGGCAATGAGCATATGCGCAAGGCGTGGCTCCAGCGGCAGATCGGCGACCGCACGGCCATGAGGAGTCGCCCGCCCCTCCCCATCCAGCGCGCCCAGCGCCTCGAGCCGGCGCCGCGCCTCGGCCAAGGCCGCCGCCGGTGGCGGATCGAGCCAGCGCAGCGTGGTCGGGTCGGTCACGCCCCACACCGCGCAATCGAGCAGCAGGCCGGTCAGGTCGCTTTCCAGAATTTCGGGCGGATCGAACGGCGGCAGCCCGGCGGTCGCCGCTGCTTCCCACAAGCGGTAGGCCACGCCCGGCGCCTGACGACCGGCGCGGCCGGCACGCTGGGTTACGGCGGCCTGACTGGCGCGCTCCGTCACCAGGCGCGTGACGCCGGCGGCAAGATCATGCCGGGGCCGACGGGCGAGCCCTGAATCGACCACGATGCGCACGCCGTCGATGGTGAGGCTGGTCTCGGCGATACTGGTCGCCAATATCAGCTTGCGCGTCCCTGCCGCTGCCGGCCGCAGGGCTGCGCGCTGCGCTGCCGGGTCGAGCGAGCCATGCAGGCGATGGAGGACGATACTGTCGGCGAGGCCCGTCAGCCGCTCGGCCGTGCGCTCGATCTCGCCGACACCGGGGAGGAAGGCCAGAACATCGCCCTGCGACTCTTCGGCCAGCGCGCGACGGATCGCCGCCGCCATGCCATCCTCGATGCGCTGCTCTGCCGCGCGGCCAATATGCCGCAGATCGATGGGGAAAGATCGGCCCGCGCTCTCGATCACGGGGGCCGGCTTGCCCTCCACCGCCATGAGCGTGGCGAAGCGCGCACCATCAAGCGTGGCGGACATGGCGAGCAGGCGCAAATCGTCGCGCAGGCCGGATTGCGCATCGAGCGCGAGGGCCAGCCCGAAATCGCCTTCCAGGCTGCGCTCATGAACCTCATCGAACAGCACGGCGGCGACGCCGGTCAATTCCGGATCGGCCTGAATGCGGCGCCGGAAAATCCCTTCGGTCACGACGAGGATGCGGGTGCGGGCGGATTGGCGGCTCTCCAGCCGAGTGGCATAGCCGATGGTATCGCCGGGCTTTTCACCGGCCAGATCGGCCATGCGCTCGGCAGCGGCGCGCGCGGCAAGCCGGCGCGGCGAGAGCAGCCAGATCTGCCCGCCCGCCACCCACGGCTCGCCCAGCAAAGCGGGCGCAACGCTGGTCGTCTTACCCGCGCCGGGCGGCGCCACGAGCACCGCGTTCGATCCTGCTCGCAAGGCGGCGAGCAGGTCGGGCAGAACCTCATGGATGGGGAGCGCAGCGGTCACGTCATCCGCTTATGCGCCGACGCCGCCAAAGCCAAGCTGGCGGGGTAAGGGATAAGAGCAAATCCTGACCGCCGCAGCGTCATCCGAGGATGGCGAACATGGTTAATGCTTAGCCACCGTCATCGGAGCAATGCGCTCCTGCGACTACACCCGCGCGGCTAGAGTTCCGTGCACTTGTTCACTTAAGTCATGGAACTACCTACCTTTTGCCGCAACGCCCGAACGCTCCGCCTCTTTGCCGCGAAGAGGTATTGCTCTGTTAACCGATCGAACCCATCCATGGCCTCGCTGAGGCGCAAGGCTTCGTAAAAATAGAAAGCTCGTCTGGCCCGGTTGGGCCTTTTGGGGGTCGTCCAAGTGCATGATCATGTTGTGTCCGCCTCTTTGGCGGAACCGCACGGCGGGTTGCTGTCCGTGCGCCGTATCCCGTCTGCCTGCGGCCAGAGGCTGCGCACCATCGATGTCCGGCTGGCCGATCGCCCGGATCTGCGCCAGCAGGCGCATGATCTCCTGAACCGCATGTACGGGTGGCGCGGCTATGGCATGGCGCATCTGCTCCCCGACAATGGCGATCATCAGGCCGTCTTTACCGCAGCGCTGGAAGATGCCGTAATCGCCACGCTCACTCTGACGGTGGACTCACCAGCCGGCCTTTCGACTGATCAAACATTTCGCACGGAACTGGATGCGTTGCGCGAGGCGCCCGGTGCCCGCCTGTGCGAACTCACCAAGTTCGCGGTCGACCCGATGACCAAGTCCCCCTCCGTCCTCGCGGGGCTTTTTCATGTCATCTTCATTTACGGGATGCAGCGCTTCGATTGCACGGATCTGGTGATCGAGGTGCATCCACGCCATGTGCGCTATTATGAGGCCATGCTCGGTTTCGACCGGCTTGGCCCGCCGAAGATGGATGAGTCCGTCTCCTGGTGGCCCAAGGATACGCCGGTACAGCTCATGCGCCTCAAGGTCTGCGATGTCGCCGAGCAGATCAATCGCTTTGCCGGCCGCGCCGACAAGATCGGCCGCTCGCTCTACCCCTATTTCTTCTCGCGCGATGAGGAGCAGGACGTCGCACGGCGCGTCGCGCGATCGTGGGACAGGGATGCGGGTTGCGCAGAACCGCGCAGCCGCAATGGCATGAGCGGCACATTCTGGCGCAGCGCCGCCTGAATGGGATCATTCGCCGTCATGGCATGAAAATGGGGTTCAACGGCTGCACCCGTTGATCCCCATTCTTTATCGAGGCCGTCCCGTGGGAGACGGCCAGGATCATCAGGCGAACTGGACCCGTGCGCTCGTGCGACGTGCGCGGCGCATCGTGTAGCCAAGGCTGCCGAAGCCGAGCAGCATCAGTGCCCAGGTGGCCGGCTCCGGAACCGGCGCGCTCACCGGCGACGGCGTGAAGGTCAGGTTGCCGCCGTAGGAGCCCAGACCGGCGGACGTGCCGCTGATCACCAGCTCGTTCAGCATGCCGGCCATGATCGGGAAGCCCGAAATGCCAGCGGATTCAACGTCGGTGCCCTGACCGAAGATCGGGACGTCCTTGCCGTTGATCGTGACCGTCAGCAGGTCGATGTTGGTCGACAGGCCCGACAGCGTCGTGATGATGCCGCCGCTGCCAACGCCATCAACGTCCACGATGAAGCGGTAAATGTCGGTGAAGATGCCCGAACCGATGTCGGTGCGGCCAATGGTGGCCGAAACGGCTTCGGTGATGGGGGGAATGGTGTCGCCAGACGTGGTGAACTCGTCATCGCCAGGCGTGAACGTGCAGTTCATGGCAACGCAGGTGGCCGCGTTGGCCGCACCCGGCGCAAATGCTGCTGCAGTGGCCAGCGCGGCCAAAGATACCAGTTTCCTCATGGATAGCTCCTTTGTTTGTTCGGTTTTTGAGCTGGCTCATCATGCTTCTCCCACACCGCCTGAAAGGCGAACATTCCGAGTAGATAATGAGGCGACCGCTCGAGCAGAGAAATACTGGTCGGTTAACGGATTATCAACGAATTCCTCATATTTTATTGCTGTATTTCAGATACTTAATCCAACCAACCAATTTGCCGGGTTCCCAAAGATCCCAACCGTTAACCGCAGATTTACCACGCTGTGGCGGACGGTGCGGTCGCTTCGTCGCAACGCACCATCGTTCCAGTGCAGCGCAAAATTATTTGGATCGTGGCCGATATACCCCGTGTCCCGAAAATGGACGGGACGGGACTGGCGAGAATAGGGGAAGTGGCGGCCTGCCGCCCAGACAAGCCCCGATTCGAAACCGGCTGGGCGAGGCGGCCGCCCCACCCCAACGGGCAGCGCGGCGCGTCATCTCGCTATGGGTGTCGGCACAACGTGGGAGGCGCGGGCGCCTGCCGGAAAGCGGGATCAGTAAGCCCGCGCGATCGCGAATTCGACGGCTTCGACCAGCGCAGACTTGGCGGCACCCTTGCCGTACATGCCGATGGCGTCGATGGCGCGCTGGCCATAATGGCGCGCCCGCGCCATAGTGTCGTCGATCGCGCCGGTTTCGCGCAGCAAATGCTGGGCATGGGCGAGATCGGCATTATCGCCATGGAGGCCGGACATCGCCTCTTTCCAGAATTTGCGATCCGCCTCGCCGCCGCGCGCATAAGCCAGGATTACCGGCAGCGTGATCTTGCCATCGCGGAAGTCATCGCCGGTATCCTTGCCCATCGTCGCGCCGTCCGAGACATAGTCGATCGCATCGTCGACGAGCTGGAAGGCAATGCCGAGATTGCGGCCGTAGGCATCCAGCGCGAGTTCCTCCGCCTCCGGGCGCTCCGCAACCACGGCGGCGATGCGGCAGGCCGCAGCGAACAGGGCCGCGGTCTTGGCACCGATGATGTCGAGATACTGGTCCTCGTCGGTCTCGACCCGACGCTGGGCGGTCAGCTGATTGACCTCCCCCTCGGCGATCACCGCAGATGCGTTGGAGAGGATCTTGAGAACCTTGAGGCTGCCATCCTCGACCATCAACTCGAAGGACCGGCTGAACAGGAAATCACCAACCAGAACCGAGGCATTGTTGCCCCAGATCATGTTGGCGGTCTGCTTGCCGCGGCGCATGGCGCTGCCATCCACCACATCATCGTGCAACAGCGTGGCGGTGTGGATGAACTCGACAGTCGCCGCCAGCTTGTGGTGCCGGGTGCCGGCATAGTCCAGAAGCCTCGCGCAGGCGAGCGTGAGCATGGGCCGGAGCCGCTTGCCACCGCCGGCGATGAGGTGCCCGGCCAGTTCCGGGATCAGCGGAATGCGCGATTGCATTCGCGCGAGGATGACTTCGTTGACGCGGTTCATATCCTCCGCAACGAGGCTCAGCATCGGCTGCAGGGATGGCGCGCCCTGGCGGGGCAGGTGGTGGATTGTGGCGCTCATGCGCGGTGCTCTGACCAGATGACCGCGCTTTGGCAAGCAAATTGGCTTGCCTTGTGCGCCCGGAGCGGCAAGTGATGCGCCGTTGCGGGCGCTGCCCGGCCCCTCATCAGCCTGGTTCGCCCCAGCGAGATCAGGCCACAGGAACAATGCCCCAGAGGCTCAGGGAGACGACCCGGAATGGACGAAACGCTCAGGCGCTACCGCGAAAGCATCGACAATATCGACGCGGCGCTGGTCTTCATGCTGGCAGAGCGCTTCAAGATCACCAAGGCGGTCGGTGAGCACAAGGCTCAGTCCGCCCTGCCCCCCGCTGACCCGGACCGCGAAGCCCGGCAGATCGCCCGCCTGCGCACATTGGCAGTCGACGCCAATCTCGACCCGGATTTCACCGAGAAGTTCCTGCGCTTCATCATCGATGAAGTGATCCGGCATCACGAGCAGATGCGCGCCGACGAGGCGGATGCCGCTGGCGCCTGAGGCGCCCGAGGGTAACGCCGCCAGATTGTTCCCGCTGCGTTAACCAGGTAACAACCTGCGCCGGGCCATGATGGGCCATGGGGCAAAGCCAGCGCCAAATCCTTTACGCCTTCATCCGCCATGCCGGCCTGCCGGTACTGGCGGGCCTGGGCTACTTCGTGATTTCCTACGCGACAATCTCGCTCAAGACCACGAATGGCATGGTCGCGCCCGTGTGGATCGCCAATGCCTTCCTGCTGGCCATTGTGCTCGCACGGCCCGCGCGGCAGGCCCCTGCCCTCATCATGGCGGGCATGGTCGCCAATGTGCTGTCTGGCCTGCCGGCTGGCAATAACCTCCAGACGGCCATGGTCTACGGGCTCGCCAATGGGCTGGAAATTGCCGTCGCCGTGGCCGGTCTCAAGCTGCACAGGAATGGCGCCCACGCCTTTTCGGACCCCGAGGCTCTCCCTCATGTGCTGATCTGGGCCGGGCTGGTCGGGCCGGCTTGCGGCGCATTTCTGGGCGGGCTCGGCGCCTGGGCCAACAATGCCCATCCGCTCAGCGAAGCCTATGCGCGCTGGTTCCTGGCGGATGCTCTGGGCCTGTTGATCTTCACGCCGGTCTTCCTCGCCATGTTCAACGGCGAGATGAAGCGCAGCCTCGCCAGCCAGACCCGGCAACGCAGGCTGGAAGTCGCGGCGCTGCTCGCCCTCACCGCCGGCGGGGCTGGCGTCGCCTTCTTCTCGACAGAATCATCGCATCTGCTGCTCGTCGTTCCGCCCATGCTGCTCGTTCTACTGCGCAGCGGGTGGATGGCGACGAAGATCGCCCTCGCCATCGTCACCGTCATCGGCGGCGCAGCGATGATGGGCGGCTATGGCCCGCCGGTGATGCACAGCCATCATGCGGCCCATCATCTCTACGGGATCCAGATGTTCATCGCCCTGCTCATCGTGGTGCAGGTGCCGATCTCGGCCATGCTCGCCAGCCGCCAGGCGACGATCGAGCGAATGCGCCAGAACGAACAGTCGCTGAACCTGCTCGCCTCAGCCTCTCCGGTGCTGCTGCTGGCCTTCAACCTCGAAGGCGTCTGCACACGGGTCGTGGGCACGCGCGAACTGCTGCTCGACCGCCCGTTCGACGCGCTCGTCGGCGCAGGACTCTCCGACATTTCGGAGGAAGGCCAATATGATCTGACCCGCGCGCATAGCGCGGCGCTTGAGGATGTGAGCACGAGCCAGATTGCCGAGTTTCGCACCCTCAAGCTGCGTGACGCCTGGATGGAGGCGACATTCCGCGCGCACTTCGACGAGCGCGGTCGGTGCATCGGGACAATCGCGACGGTGCAAGACATCACCCAGCGCAAGAAGCAGGAGCTGTGGCTCTCCCGCACCGCCACGACGGACAGCCTGACCGGTCTGCTCAACCGGGCCGGCTTTCATCAGCGGCTGGAGCAGGCGCTGGTGAAGGCGACACCGGGCACCCTCAGCCTAGCCGTGATCGACATCGACCGGTTCAAGCTGATCAACGACAATAGCGGCCACCAGATGGGCGACACCGTGCTGCGGGAAATCGCATGTCGCATCTCGAGCCAGGTCCGGGCGAGCGACGCCGTCGGGCGCATGGGCGGCGACGAGTTCGTGGTGCTCCTCGCCACCTCGAATTGGGATCGCGTGCAGGAAATCTGCGGCCGGATCGTCTCCGCGGTCAGCAGCGAGCCCATTGCCCTGCCCTCGGGCAACAGCCTGCGGGCTGCGATCAGCTGCGGCGTCGTGCGCTACCGGCAGGGGCAAAGCGCCGAGGATTTCATCCATGAGGCGGACATCGCGCTCTACCAGGCGAAGCGCGGCGGTCGCAATCGGGTGGTCGCCGCCTGATCGGCAAGGCGGCTGCGAACTGGCGACATTTTGTGACATTTGTTCCTGCCCGCGACAAAGTCTCGCGACAAGTTCCCGCTATATCATGGTCATGGCGCTACCCCCCGGCGCCGGCAGACCAGGAATTCAAGTCTATGAAACGTCTCACCGCAATCGCGCTCTCCAGCGTCGGCCTGCTGTCCATCGGGACCATGGCAATCGCTCAATCGGCACCGCAGCCGCCCCAGCGCGGCGAAGCCCGTTCCCCGATGGATCGCGCGTCTCTTGAAAAGCGCCTCGCGACCATGTTCGATGCCGCCGACACTAATCGGGACGGCGTGCTCTCGGTTGAGGAGCGCAAGGCCCATCAGGCGCAGAATCGCGACAAAATGCGCGATGCGATGTTCGCCCGCCTCGACGCCAATAAGGACGGCTCAATCTCGAAAGCCGAATTTACGGAAGCCGGCGCGATGGCCGGCGGCCATCAGCGACGCGGCCATGAAGGCAAACGGCGTGGCCATGGCGGCCCCGGCATGGGCGGCGGCATGATGATGATGGGAGGCGAGCTTGCTGCCTATCGTGACAAGCCGATCCCCCGCGCCACCTTCATCCAGGCAGGCCTTGCTGGCTTCGACCGAATGGACACCAACCGTGACGGCAAGATTTCCCCCGAGGAACGGCAGGCCGGCCGGAAAGCCATGATGGAGCGCCGCAATACCGATCAACGGCCCGCGCAAACGCCCCCGGTGCGCTGAGCCCCTTGGCCGATCCGGCGGAGACAACTCCCATGCCGCCGGGTCGGCCATCCCTACTGCCCTCGGTCGCCTGCCCCTTTCAGGCGGCTGAGGGATGGACCTCAAGACCCAAGCAGGGCAGAGAATTGCATCCCACCGATTTTGCGAAAGCGCTTTGATGTCCGCACGGCCCCATCTCCTCCTCGTCGACGATGAAGCGGCCATTCGCGAGCCGCTGGGGCAATATCTCCAGCGCGCCGGCTTTCGCGTCTCCGATGCCGGGAATGCGGCCGACGCGCGCAAGATCCTCGCCGGCAGCGCCATCGAACTGGTGGTGCTGGATATCATGATGCCGGGTGAGGATGGCCTCAGCCTTTGCCGCTCGATCCGCGAACAGGGCGAATTGCCCGTGATCCTGCTCACCGCCCGCACCGAAGAGACCGACCGCATCGTCGGGCTGGAAATGGGCGCGGACGATTATGTGCTCAAGCCCTTCTCGCCGCGTGAGCTTGTGGCGCGGATCAAGACGATCCTGCGCCGCGCCGGCAACGGCACCGCCCGCGAACCGCAGGCAAGCGCCTCCCTCTACCGCTTCGAGGGCTGGACGCTCAGCGCTGACGACTGGACGCTGACCGGCCCGGACGAGGTCGCCATTCCGCTCAGCACGGCCGATTACCGGCTGCTCCATGCCTTCGTGACGCATCCGCGCCAGGTGCTCAGCCGCGATCAGCTGCTCGACCTGACACAAGGCCGGGAGGCTCACGCCTTCGACCGCTCCATCGACAACCAGATCAGCCGCCTGCGCCGCAAACTGGAAGACGACGCCCGGTCGCCAACGCTCATCAAGACCGTGTGGGGCGGCGGCTACATGTTCGCCGCCGATGTGGCGCGCGAATGACCCTCAGCCTGCGCACCTTCACCGGCTGGCTGCGGCCGAGAACGCTGGCGGGGCAGACGATCCTCGTCGTCGCCGCCTCCTTGTTTGCCGTGCAGCTCATCGGGTTCAGCTTCTACTACATGATGCAGCGCAATCAGTGGGTGACGATTGCCGCCGCCCCGGGCGTCATCCGCATCCTTGAGGCGCTCGATCAGCGAGACGCACCCTCCCCTTGGCATCGCGCGCGGGCGGCCCGCGGCATCGTCGTCACCGACGCGCCGCCCCGCCGTGAGGGCGCCGACTCGCCGCGCGTAGCCGTACGTGCCAACGAGCTGTTCCGCTCGGCCGGGCTGGTGCCGCTCGCGGTGCGGGTCGCCATTGCGGAAGCCCGGCCAGGCGCGGACGGGCGCGAGCGGGCGCGCGATCTTCTCCAGCCGCCCAACCGCCGCGCACCGCGTCTGCAGGTGCAATTGAGCGTGCAACTCCGACCCGACCGCTGGATCACCGTCTACACCCGCGCCGCACCGGTAGCCCAGCCAATCCTGCGTCAGATCGTGATGCAGTCGCTGTTCCTCTATGGCATCGTGCTGATGCCGCTCGTCTGGTTCACCCGACGCCTAGCCCGGCCGCTCCACGCGCTCACCCAGGCCACCGCCCGGGTTGGCACGCCGGAGGGCGCCTCCCCGGTCATCGAAACCGGACCGGAGGATTTGCGGCGCCTCGCGGCGTCCTTCAACGCCATGCAGGACCGCATCCGCTCCATGCTGGAGGAGAAGGACCATATGCTCGGCGCCATCGGCCATGATCTGCGCACACCCCTCACGGCGCTGCGGGTGCGCGTGGAATCGGTCGCCGAGGGGGCGGATCGCGAGCGCATGGTCGCGACCATCGAAGACATGCAGAAGATGCTCGACGACATCCTCTCGCTGGCGCGCGTCGGCCGGGACCGCGAACCACCGCAGCGCATGGACCTGGCCGCGCTGGCCGACGCGACCATCGACGATTTCGAGGATATGGGCGTGCCGGTAGAGCGAAGCGACATGCCGCGCGCGATCGTCAACGTCCATCCCCGCGCCGTGCGGCGAGCGCTAACCAACCTGATCGAGAACGCCGTCAAATATGGCGCACGCGCGCATGTTTCGCTTCGGATCGAAGGCCAACGCGCCACGCTCTGCGTGGCCGACGAAGGCCCCGGCATCCCGGAAGACCGCATCGAGGACATGCTGCAGCCCTTCACCCGCATGGAAGCCTCCCGCAGCCGCGACACCGGCGGCACTGGCCTCGGCCTCGCTATCGTCCGAGCCGTGGCCTCGGCGGAATCTGGCCGACTGGAACTGCGCAATCGGCCTGAGGGTGGGCTGGTCGCGGAGCTGAGCTTTCCACTGGCGTGAGAGCTGGCCCTCGTTGGTGGTGCAGTAAGCCGAACCAGTTGTTGGAGCGCTGCCTCATTACGCCCCAAATGAGCCGAAAAAAAATATTAATAAAACAATAACTTAGTTATTGTTTTGAGCAGAACTCGATACCGAAGCGGCTTCATCTGCTCGTTTTGCAGTTAGCGGAATTGCAGTCATCTTAGGAAAATTATAGGTGCCGGACCGCGCATTCAAAAATGTCCACTGGAGTTGCATGATGTCTCGGATCACGAATTCGGCTAACTTCTGCTTTTGATAATCGTCATATGAAGCAGAGAAGGAGATAGCGTTTCTGACGAGCGAAATAAATCGTGGCAGATCACATACCTTTTCAGCTTTCGATATTTCTTCATTTAGATCGTGATAATCTGGATCTACATACCTGTCATAATTTCCATCTTCATATATTTTTGATTGTATTTTTTGTTGCAAGGCGATGATATTCTGATCGGCTGTACTACGGCAGTCCACATAGGGCTTGGTCAGGATCATCAAATCCACCAGCGTCGGCGTCCCGACAGGTATGGCTGAAACGGTGAATATAAATGCCAACATATGGCGATTCCTCTCAATACTGGTCTCGAACGCCGCTGGCGCTAATATGGCGCAGTTGCAGGATTTGCTGGCGCTGACTAGTCTACTGCCTGACGTCGTATCCGGTCATGCAGGCTTTCTCTCGGAAGGCCATCAAGCCAACCTATCCGATCTCGTTTAGCTCGGCCTTTGCAGAGCGCGTCGGGTCACGGCCGAGCCGTACTCACCGCATCAATGCTGGTCCATCAGCCCGGTCGTCCGGGCCGTGAGATCGGTCTTGCCCGGTGGGGTGTTGGAACTGCGCTTGGGGATGGAATCCGCGTTGATCACTGACGCGCCCTGGGGGAGTGCGGTTCGGCCAAGGTCCAGCTTGCGCACTTCGGATTCCGCCATGGCGACGCGCTGGTCGCGCACGAGGATGCGGCGATCGATCTTGGCTTGCTCAGGGCTTTTGGGACCCGGGGCGGCGGGCTGCGCACCTGCGGCATTGGCGACCGCCCCCCCGGCGGGAGAGTCCTTGCTCCACGCCAGGATCACCGACATGCGCCGATTGCGCGGATCGTAGCGGTTGTCCGCGACGAACGGCTCGCGATCCGCCACGCCTTCGATGCGCGCGAAGCGATCCGCTCCGATGCCGCCCTGTGCGAGCACGGCGCGAGTGGCTTCGGCGCGGGATGACGAGAGCAGCCAGTTGTTCATGTTGCGCCCGGCGGCATAAGGCAGCGCGTCGGTGTGACCGCGCACGATCACATCATTCGGCACTTCGGACACCGCCTCCGCGACCTGCGAGAGCAACGCGCGGGCTTCCGGCACAAGCCTGTCCGTGCCGATGGCGAACATCGCGAAATCGGCTTCATCCACCAGATCGATGCGCAGGCCCTCCAGCGTCTCGGTAAAGCGCACATGCTTGCGCAGCTTGCGGAGCGCTTCGGTGCGCTCGAGCTTCTGCTCCAGCTCCTGCTTGAGCTTCTCGAACTTCTGGCGATCCTGGTTCTTGAGATCCTCGCCGCCGACATCCTTGGTGCCCGTGGCATCGCGCGGGATGGTGATGGCAAGATTGCCCTGCCCGCCCGTCGTCGGATAATTTTCCTTGCTGACGAGGCTGTCGCCGCCGAACAGGCCACTGGAGCCGGCGCTATCCATCTTCATCTGGACGAGTGTAGGCGTGAAATAGTCGGCCAGCCCTTTGCGCTGCTTTTCTGTTGTCGCGCCGAGCAGCCACATGAGCAGGAAGAAGGCCATCATCGCCGTCACGAAGTCGGCATAGGCCACCTTCCAGGCGCCGCCATGATGGCCGCCATGGCCGCCATCGATGATTTTCTTAACGATGATTGGCCTTGGTTCAGGCTCGTTCACCGGTTTCTTTGCGGCCGATGCCATGGCTTAGCCCTCAACGCCCGCGCATGCCGTCGAACACTTCGGCAAAGGCCGGCTGGTTCGCATGGATGAGGTTGGAGCGCGCGGCCTCAATGACCAGCGGCTGCGGGTGGCCGTGGAGCGAGGCGATGATGATCTGCTTGACGACATGATACATGGCGCCATCCGCCTCGATCACCTGCTTGGCGCGACTGGCGAACGGGCCGACCATCCCATAGGCCAGCAACACGCCCAAGAAGGTGCCGACGAGCGCCGAGCCGATCATGCCGCCCAGAATCTCCGGCGGCTTGTCGATCGAGCCCATGGTCTTCACCACGCCGAGCACGGCGGCGACGATGCCGAGCGCCGGGAGTGCGTCCGCCAGACCCTGGAGATTGTCGGCGGGACGAACTGCCTCATGGTGGTGGGTCTTGAGCGCATTATCCATGACGTCCTCGACCGCATGCGGATCGAGCGTGCCGGATGAGACGACCACCAGCCGCAGCGTATCGCAGATGAGGTGGATGAGCGCGCTGTCGGCCATCAGCCGGGGATATTCGGCGAAGATCGCAGAGGATTTGGGGTCTTCGATATGCGGTTCGAGCGCGACCGGGCCTTCGACCCGCAGCGTCTTCATCAGCTTGCTGACGAGGAAGATGCAGTCGAGATAATCCTGCTTCTTGAACTTGGGGCCTTTGAAGACGGTCATCACGCCGCCGGCCAGCGCCTTCAAATCCGCGCCGCTGTTGCCGATGATCAGCGCGCCTGCCGCGGCGCCGCCGATGATGAGCATTTCGTGCGGAAGCGCATGAAGCACCGGACCAATGGCGCCGCCGGTGAGCATGAAGCCCCCGAAGACCATGACCAGCAGAACGACAAGACCGATACCAGCGAACATTCTGATCCCCGCATGTTCATAAAACGGGACCGCGCACAGCTGCTTTTGGTCCCTTCATCCCTTCCTAGAACGGCTCTGCTGAAACAGGGTTTAGCGACAGGGTTAGCGAAAGATGACGATTACGATTTTTCGAAATTTCTGCCGGCGCGAACAAGAAAAACGGCCCGCAGCCAAAAGCCTGCGGACCGCCAGATTCGCCTCTCTTCGAACAGGATCAGAAAAGATCGAATAGCGACTTCTGATTGATCCGCGCAAACGCCAGTTGAGCGGCTTCCAGCGTCAGCAATTTGCTTTGCAGCTTCACGCTGGTCTCGGTGATGTCCGTATCTTCCAGCGCCGAGCGACGCTCAGTCAGCGCCAGATCGGAATTGGTGAGCCGGCCGCCAATGTCTTCCAGCCGCTGCGAGCGAACGCCCTGCACGGACTGGGCGACAATGACATGATCGAGCGCGGTGCGGGCATCCTGCAGGGCAGCGGAGCGGTCTGCCTCTGTGCCGGTGCGCACCACATTGATGATGTCGGAGATCACCTGATCGATCGACCGGCTGCCCACCGCATTCTCCATGATGCTCGCGCGGGTCGGCACGGCTTCCACGTTCAGCCCTGCGCCAAGCGGAATCAGCACAGCGCTGGGATGATCGAAGACCGGCGTGCCCTGATAATCGGTCTGATTGAGGAGATCGTTGATCGTCGCGCGAATGCCTTCCAGTTCCTTGGCCACCGCCTCGCGTCCGGTCGATCCGTCGGCGGTCGAGGTGGACGTGACGATCAGCTCGGTCACGCGCGTCATGAGGTTGTTGACCTCATTGAGATTGGTGCTGGCCTGCGTCGCGCGGGATTCGGCGAAGGTCAGATTGCCCTTCCACGCCGCGTTGATCGACTGGCGCCGCCCGACCTGCGAGATCTGCACCCAGTCATGCGGATTGTCCGAGGGCTGGTTGATCTTCTTGGTCGTCGAAATCTTGGTCTGCTCCCCCGCAATATCCGCAGCGAGCCGCTGCTGGCGGGTAATCTCGGCAGTGATGGACTGCGTGGTGATGAAAACCATGATGGATCGCCCTTATTGCGTCAGAATGCGGAAATCAGTGTCTGGAACATCTCCCGCGCGACCTGGATCACGCGGGACGATGCCTGGTAGGCCTGCTGGAGCCGGATCAATTCCGCCGCTTCCCGATCGAGATTGATGCCGGCCACATCGGCGCGTGCCTGCTGCGCCATGGTGTTGCGGCTCTCGGCCGCCGTCTGCTCTTTGGTCGTGCTGTTGGCGATGCTGCCGTGGGTCGCAATGATGCCGGTCCATTCATCCTCGATGGACCCGCTGCCGCGCAGGGCGGTCATGGCCAACAGATTGCCGTTCGCGGTCCCATCGGCGGAGAAGCGCGCGACCAGAGCCGGCGAACTGACCAGCACCGAAAGCGAGCTGGCATCCGCCCCCATGCTCAGCAGTGTCTGGCCGGCGACGCCGGGCGATGAATAGCCGCCGGTGTGCCAATCATTCATTTCACTCACATAGCGGCTCGCGAGGTCGTCCAACGCGTCGATCCTGTCCCGCACGACGCCGGCACTGGCGGCGATGCCGCCCACCGCGCCACCTGTCGGGGTGGCAATCGCCGTGCCGTCGGCCAGCCCGAAGCTCAAAATGCCATCGGCCGCCTGACTGACCGTCAGCGTCTTCACCTGATTATTCTCGACGAGCGTCTCGCTGCCGTAACTGATGTTCGCGACGCCATTGGCGCCGAAGGTCACCGTCACGTTCAGCCGCTCGGCAATCTCGCTCAAGGCTTGGTCGCGCGAATCCAGCAGGCTGGCATGGCTGGCCGTCCCCTCAGGCACGCGGCGCAGGCCTTCATTGGCATTGCCGAGCTGGCGCAGCGCATCATTGAGCGAATCCACCTCATTGGTGGCCGTGTTGCCGATCGAGCTGCGGATCGAGACCAGATCATTGTGGCTCTGCTGAAACGCTGCATTGATCTGCTCGAACGAGAACAGCACGTCCGCCTGCAGCGTCGTGTCTGTGGGGTTGGAGGCGAGCCGCTCCACCGCTGCGAACATGCCGGTGAAACGCTGGCCAACGCCCAGTTCGCCATCGTTGAGGGCGGTCTGGATGTCCGACATCCAGCGGGCGCGCTGATTGACGCTGCCCAGCGCATTGGTCGTCTGACGCGCTGCCGCTTCCAGATATTGGTCGGATGCGCGTACCACGCCGCCGATCTGCACGCCGTAGAAAGAGGCGCTCGATTTGTAGAGCAGCATCGGCGAATTGCCGGCGGCGGACTCGCTGAGCGCAATCGTCCGGCGGCTGTAGCCGGGCGTCTCCGCGTTGGCGATATTGTCGGCAATTGCTCCCATCGCCGCCTGATAGGCGCGCGTGCCGGAAGCGCCGATCTGGAGGAGATCGCTGCTCACGGCTTGTGGTCAAGCTGCTGGAGGATCAGTTCGGCAATGCCAAGGCCGCCCTTGGTGGCGAGCCCCTCGGCCATATGCGCGTCCTGCATCTCGCGGAACTGGTCGAGCCCGCTGCCGCCGCCGATCTCTTCGCCCAGGCTCGCCTGGCGCATGGAGGAGAGGAGCTGGCGGGTGAACACGGCCTCGAATGCCTTGGCTGCCTTCTGCAATGCGGCGTGATCGTCGCTGGCCTTTGGCGATGTCGGGGCTTGCGCCTGCGCGCCCTGCATGGCGGCGGCGAAGGCCGCCTGACCGGAGCCGATCCCTGAGAGCTGCGTCATATCACCTCCAGCTCCGCCCGCATGGCGCCGGCCTGCTTGAGCGCGCTCAGGATCTCGAGAAGGTCCGAGGGGGAGGCACCCACGGCATTCACCGCCTTGACTATATCGGCCAGAGACGCGCCACCTTTAAACAGGAACATCGGATTCTTTTCCTCATGGGCGGAAAGCTGGCTGGATTCCTCCACCGCCGTCACTCCCCGCGAGAGCGGCGCAGGCTGCACAATGCGCGGCGCTTCGGTCACGGTCACGGTCAGCTTGCCATGGCTCACCGCGGCCGGGGTGATCTGCACATTGCCGTTGATGACCACCGTGCCGCTGCGCGCGTTGACGATCACCTTGGCCGGCGGATCGGCCGGCTTGACCTGGATGTTCTCGATGAGGCCCATCATCATGACGCGGCTCTCGGCACCCGGCGGTGCATCGATGGCGATGGAAACGCCATCCACGGCACGGGCGCGCTGATCGCCGAACGCAAGGTTGATCGCGTCGGCCACCCGCAGCGCGGTCGTCACGTCCGCCTCCGCGAGGTTGAAATTGATCGTCGGGCTGGTCTCGAACCCGGTGGCCACGGCGCGCTCGACAGAGGCCCCCGAGGGGATGCGGCCGGCCGAAGGCACGTTCACCGAAAGCTGCGAGCCATCGGCGCCTGAGACGCCGAAACCGCCGACGGCCATATTGCCCTGCGCCATCGCGTAAATCTCGCCATCGGCGCCGCGCATCGGGGTCAGCACCAGCGTGCCGCCACGCAGCGACTTGGCCTTACCGAGCGCTGAAACGGTCACGTCCAGCCGCTGGCCGGGCTTGGCGAAGGCCGGCAATTCCGCCGTCACCAGCACGGCTGCGGCGTTCTTCAGCGAGGGGTTGACGCCCGGCGGCAAAGTGAGGCCGAAGCGCGAGATCACGCCCTTCACGCCCTGCGTCGCATAATCGAGGCTGTCATCGCCCGTGCCGGCAAGGCCAACCACAACGCCATAGCCGACAAGCTGGTTGGACCGCAGGCCCTCGAAGGTACCGATGTCCTTGATGCGCTGGGCATGGGCCGAGGTGGCGATCATGAGGCAGAGCCCGAATGCCAGCAGGGCGAGGAAGACCACCAGCCGACGGAGCAAGGAAGGATAAGGCCTGATCATGGCTGAAAGCTCCATCAGAACGGGCTGATCATGGAGAAGAAACGCTGCAGCCAGCCCTGACGGCTGGCGCGGGCGATTTCTCCCTTGCCGGTGTAGGTGATCCGCGCATCGGCGACGCGCGTCGAGAGAATGCGGTTGTCGGGCCCGATGTCCGCCTGCCGGACAAGGCCCGAGATCTGGACATATTCGTCGCCGCGATTGAGCGTGAGGGCCTTCTGCCCGCGCACCAGCATCGTGCCATTGGGATAGACCCGCGCGATGGTGACAGTGATTTCGCCCGAGAGCGCGTTGGACTGCGCAGCATCACCCTTGCCGGTGAAGCCCTGCGTGCCCCCCGAGGCGATGTCGCTGCCGCTGAACAGCTTGCTGAACGGCCCGGTGCTGGGCGGTGTGAGGCCGATGCTGCCCGCGCGATTGGTGTTTGCGCTGGTGCTCTTGCTCGCCTGCGTCCGCTCGACGAGGAGGATGGTGATGACATCGCCCACGCTTGCTGCCCGCGCGCCGTTGGTCAGCGCGGAATAGCCAGCCGAAGCCTGGAAGATGCCGCCATTGGGCCGCACCGGCGCGGCGCTGCCAGCGTCGCCCGGATAGGTGACCTGATAGGCCGGGTTTTCGAGCGGCTCCTGCTTCTTGCCGAGCAGACCGGCAGACGCCGGTGCGGCGAGGCTGGTCGCCGTGAGGGCAAGGATCAGGATGGAAGCGCGGCGATACTGCATGGTCATGCTCAAAGCTGCTGATTGACGTATTGGAGCATCTCGTCGGTCGCCTTGATCATCTTCGAGGCGATCTCATAGGCGCGCTGGGTCTCGATCATCGTGACCAGCTCCTCGACGGTGTTGACGTTTGACTGCTCGAGCGCGCCCTGGCGGATGGTGCCGCGACCTTCGAGGCCCGCAGCGCCCACCTGCGGCGCGCCGGATGCGGCCGTCTCCAGCAGCAGGTTGCCACCGACAGCCTGCAGGCCAGCGGGATTGACGAACCGTGCGGTTTCGATCGCGCCAAGCTCGACCGGTTCCTTTTGACCGGCGACGGTCGCCGACACGGTCCCGTCATTGCCGATGGTGACGGCACTCACGCCCTCGGGAAGCTGGATCTGCGGCACCAGCGGCAGGCCATCCGGCGAGACCAGCACGCCCTCCGCATTGGTCTTGAAATTGCCCGCCCGGGTATAGGCAATCGTGCCGTCGGGCTGCTGGAGCTGGAAGAAACCGGCTCCCTCGATCGCGAGATCATAGGTGTTGCCGGTGGTGTTCATCGTGCCTTGCGTATCGATACGCTCGGTGCCGGTGAGTTGCACACCGGTGCCAAGATTGAGGCCGATGGCGAGCCGGTTCTGGCTGTCCGCCTGCGTGCCCGCCGCAATGACCTGCTGATAGGCCAGCGTCTCGAAATTGGCGCGGTCGCGCTTGAAGCCGACCGTGTTCACGTTTGCCAGGTTATTGGCGATGACGCGCATCTTGACGTCCTGTGCGTCAAGGCCGGTGCGGGCGACATGAAGTGCGCTGCTGGTCATTGGTCTGGTCCCCTATCTATCCGTCAGTCGAGCCGCATGAGGCTCGCGCCGCCGGAGTCGATCTCCTTGGCGGTGTCGATCATCTTGATCTGGTTTTCCCACGCGCGGCTCGCCTCGATCATCTGGACAAGCGCCGTGGTGGCATTCACGTTTGAGCCTTCGAGCGCGCCGCTGGTCACGGTCGCCATCGGGTCTTGCGGCAAGGCGCCGCCATTCACTTCGCGGAACAGCGTGTCCGTCGATTTGGCGATCGTCGATCCCTTGGCGTTCACCAGCTTGATGACATCGACTTGCTGCGGCTGATCGATCTGGCCGCCCTGCGGGACGATCCAGATGCTGCCATCCTTGGCGATGTTGACGCTGTCGGCAGGCGGCAGGGTGATCGGGCCCCCCTCCCCCAGCACCGCATATCCATCGCCCGTGGTCAGCAGGCCGCTCTCGTTCAGGCGCAAGTCGCCGCGCCTTGTATAGGCTTCCGACCCGTCATTGGCCTGCACCGCGATGAGGGCGTCTCCATCCACCGCGATGTCGAGCGTGTTGCCGGTCTGCACCGCCGTGCCGGCCTTCATGTCCGCCGCGATGACCTGCCCCACCTGCTCCGCGCGGCTCTGGAACGCGCCGCCGCCGACCCAGCGGGTCGAGGCGTTGGCGATCTCGGCGCGAAAGCCGCTGGTGTTGACGTTCGCGAGATTGTTCGCGACCGCCGCCTGGCGGGCCATCGTGCCGCGCATCGCGGTGCGGGCAATGGTGGTGAGACGATCCATGGTTCAGCTCCGAGTCCGGTCGATCTTCGCGATCAGGTCCGCATGTTGATGATGGTCTGGGTCATGGCGGTGGCGGTCTCGATCGCCTTGGAGTTCGCCTGGAAGTTGCGCTGCGCGGAGATCAGCGCCACCAGCTCCTCGGTGATGTCCACGTTCGAGCGCTCGAGCGTGCCGGAGCGGACCGCGCCGACCATGCCGCTATTGCCGGCGCTGTAGCTCGCCTCGCCGCTGTCGCCCGAGGAAATCCAGTGCGAGTCGCCCATCTGCCGCAGCTCTTCCTGCGCGGGGAAGGACGCCATGGCGACCACGCCGAGGTTGCGCACCGAACCATCGCCGAAGGTCGCGCTGACGACGCCAGTAGCCGAGATCGCGATGGCGGTGAGCGGAATGCTGGCATCGTCCGGATGGGCGCTGGGTATCTCCAGATCGGAAAGATCCCCGGCCGCCGTGCTGGTCGGCGTGCCGTCACCGGTCGCGTTGGTCGGCAGCACCTGCAGGCGGGCACCAGTGGAATCGACGATGAAGCGGTTCTTGTCCATCGTGAAGGCGCCGGCGCGGGTGTAGCTGATCGTCTGATCGGGCGAGGCGCTCTTGACGGTGAAGAAGCCTTCGCCAGTGACGGCCAGATCCAGCGTCTTGTCGGTCGTCTCCAGCGTGCCCTGCGTGAACTGCTGTTTCACGTCGACGAGACGGACGCCATTGCCGCCCGCGCCGACGCCGCCGCTCGCATAAATGTCGCCGAAGGTTGCCTTGCTCTTCTTGAAGGCGAGCGAGGACACGTTGGCGACATTGTTGGCGACGACACCGAGGTCGGTCTGGGCGCCCTTGAGGCCGGAAAGCGAAATGTAGAAGGACATGGTCGATGCTCCTTGTGAAGTTCAGGGATCAGCCGAGACGCAGCGCGTCTTCGGGCGAGAAATTGCCGAGGGCGGTCATGAGCTGGGCGTTTCCGCCACTCGCGGGGGACTGGACGGCGGCGATGCTGGCCCAGGTCGCGATGCCGGCCGGCGTCGCGCCGCGCACCTTGACCTGCAGAGCCTGCCCGCCAATCATGTTGCCGGCGTCATCCCGGCCGTCCCAGAAGAAGGGCACACTACCCTTGGATTGTGCGCCAAGATCGAAGCTCTGGACGACCTTGCCGCTGGCATCGACCAGATCGATCGAAACGCTCGAGGCGTCGGCGCCCAGCGCGATTTCGCCGGCATAGGCGCCGGTGCGGTCGGGCGTGGCGATGTTGCTCTCGACCAGCATCGACTTGCCGATCCAGCCAGCGGCATCGGAGAGGCGCGCGCCGGACACGGAGTCCGCGATCTGGCTGAGCAGGGATGTCGATTGCGACTGCGAGGCCAGCGATGACATCTGCGCCATCTGCGTGACCATCTGATTGTTG
Organism: Sphingobium sp. B11D3B; assembly: GCF_025961735.1. Lineage (NCBI taxonomy): Bacteria > Pseudomonadati > Pseudomonadota > Alphaproteobacteria > Sphingomonadales > Sphingobiaceae > Sphingobium > Sphingobium sp. B11D3B. The sequence continues at coordinate 1,408,962 of NZ_JAOQOF010000001.1, forward strand.
TCCATCGGCTGGAACGGGTCCTGATGCTGCATCTGCGTGGTGAGCAGACGCAGGAAGCCGTTCATGTCGATGGAGGCGTTTGACTTCGCGCTCGTCTCGGCAAGGTTCCGGTTGGTGAACGCCGTATTGCTATCCACCGCCCAGGGGCTGGTGTTGGTCGTCACTGCTGTCATTTGCCGAGCCTGATTGTTTCGAGGATGAGGGATTTGGCGGTCTGGAGGACCTGCACATTGTTCTGGTACATGCGCGCGCTCTCGACCATTTCGACGAGCTCGGCGCTGGTATCGACGCCGGCTTCCCACACATCGCCATTGGCATCGGCCAGCGGATGGCCGGGCTCGTGCCGCTTGGTGGCGGGCGTGTCGGAGGTCACGACGTTATCGACCTTGACCGTGGCGACGCCGGGCTTCTCGACCACGGTGGAGAAGACCGGGCGGATCGCGCGATAGGCCTTGTCCTCGCTGCCCGTGACCGACCCGGCATTGGCGAGGTTGGAGGCGGTGGCGTTGAGGCGCACGAGCTGGGCGGACATGGCGCGCCCGGCGATGTCGAAAACGTTCATGGGCTTGTCCATGCTCATTCTCCCCGCAGCGCGCGCGTGATGGTGTTGAGCCGGCCCTCGAGGAAGGAGAGCGTGGTGCGGTACTTCACCGCATTCTCCGCGAAGAGCGTCTGCTCCGTCGACATCTCGACGGTGTTGCCATCGCTGCTCGCCTGCAGCGGCACGCGATAGCCCATCGCCGTTTCCAGCGCGCCGGTCACCGAGCCCTGCTGGCTGGTGGCGCTGGCGAGCGCCTTCTCGAAATCGATGTCGCGCGCCTTGTACCCGGGGGTCGAGGCGTTCGCGATATTGGAGGCAAGCAGCTCCAGCCGCTGCGAGCGCAGCGCCAGTGCCTTGCCATGGATGCCGAACAATGCGTCGTCGAACGACATTTTTTCGTGCCTTCCCTAAAAGTCCGTGGGCCGCATCCGTTCTGACCGGTTGAAACTGGTCCGGTTCCGGCACGACCCATGCCCACGGGTATGGATAGCAAATGCCGTGCCAAACCAAATTGCCGCCGGCTGAGGCCGCGCGGACATGAGGATTTCCGCGCCTTTTGCGCAGGCGGGCGGCAAGGGTGGCAATGTTTTGCCGGTTGGCGGCAGAGTTTTGCCGGTGCGCACGTGCGCCCGGCAGCATCGGGGGATGAGCGGGACCATGTCGGATGTTCTGGGGTTGGATATTCTCGGCCACGTCTTCGCGCCGCTGCCCCTGCTGATGGTGCTGGGCGGCGCGATCATGATCGCACTGGCCCAGGTCGGCTTCGGCACGGGTTTTCGCGCGCTCTCCTCTCTGCGCCCGCTGCTGACCGCGCGCCCGGATGATGAACGCGACAATGCCCGCGCTCTGCTGTTCAAAGTCGAGGCTGTCGCGCAGCTCAAGGGCCTAGCCCGCGCCGACCGGCTGGAAAGCACCCACCCCTTCGTCAACCAGACCCTCACCACCCTCGCCAATGCCGCAGATGCCGAGCATTTCGCGCTCTGGGTCCATCAGGCGATCCATGATCGCCGTGCCCGTCACGGGCGGGTCATCGCCTTCTGGAATGCGCTGGCCGATGCCGCGCCGGCCGTCGGCATGGCGGGCACGATCGTCGGCCTGATCGGCATGTTTGCGCAGATGAGCGACCCCGCAGCTATCGGCCCGTTCATGGCGCTGGCGCTGATGACAACGCTGCACGGCCTGATCCTCGCCAACGCCATCGCCGGGCCCATCGCCAACCGCTTGTCCGCACTCTCCGAGCGGGAGATTGGCTGGCAGCAGGCCATGGCGGACCGGATGATCGCCATCGCCCGCCGGGAAGCCAATCCGTTCCAGCGTGCCAGCATTCGCGAGGTCGCCTGATGTCGGCGCAGCCGCGCCAGAGCCGCGCGCGCTGGGCGCTGAGCTTCGCGGACCTGTGCCTGCTGCTGCTCGCCTTCTTCGCCCTGCTGCAATCCAACCAGACCACGCGCGAAACGGCCCTGGCCGGGATTGGCAGCTATTTCGGCGCGTTCGAGGCGCCGCGCCAGGCCGATCTCGTCGCGCAAGAGCTGTTCCAGCCGGGCGAGGCCCTGCTCAACCCCGCCGGTCGCGCCGCCTTGCTGAAAGCCGCAGAACCCATCATGCACGAGAACAAGATCGTGCGAATTCAGTCCATTGGCCTCGACTCCGGCGATCATCGCTTCGACGCCTGGGATCTGGCGGCAGCGCGCCTCGGCGCCGTCGCCCGAACCCTGGTCGCCGCCGGAGTGCCGGAAAAGCGCCTGCGGATCGCAGGCCTCGCCGAACGCGCTGATTACAGCGCACCCGGCAAGCAGACTATCAGGATCACCGAACTGGCCGAAACCGACCGGTAACATGCGTCTGGCACGGACCTTGCTGTGTTTGTTCCGACCATGCATCGGAGCAAGTGACGTGACGATTGAACGCCTGACCTTCCCCAAGCGCGCTGCCCTCATCGCAGCCCTGCTGCTCGGCGCGATGGCGCTTGCCAGCATCCACGCGCCGGCAAAGGCGCAGATTTTCGAGAATCTGGACCGGCTGGACAGCCTGGTTGCGGCCAGCCTCGGCGCCAATCTTGGCCAGCCGGGCGGCCCACTGGCGCCCATCGATCGCCGCCTGAAACTGGCCCCCTGTCCGCAAACGCCGACGGTCGAAACCCCGCAGATGAATGCCGCCACGGTCGCCTGCCCCAGTCTGGGCTGGCGCATCCGCGTGCCGCTGCTGGTCAACCGGCAGGTCGGCAATCCTCAGCAAAACGGCCGCTTTTCAGAAGCCACAAGCAGCGCGCCGGTCGTCAAGAAGGGCGACCCGGTTCAGCTGGTCGCGGGCAATGAGAGCTTCAGCATTTCCCGCATGATGATCGCAGATGAGGACGGCGCGCCCGGTGCGCTGATCCGCGTGCGGGAGGAACCGCGCGCTACGCCTGTCATGGCCCGTGTCGAGCGGACGGGCGTTGTTCGTATTCCCGGCATTTAAACTTTCCTGAACTGATCCGTTTATAGTACGGATTGGACAGAAAGGACGTTGGAATGATCAAGTCTGTTGGCCAGGCGACGAGCGCCGCAGTAGAGGCAGCCAAGCTGCGCGACGCTGCGCAAGCCCGCTCAGCTGCGCCAGTCAGCGCCGGGCCTGCGCCTGCGAAGGCGGCGGAAACGGCAGTCACCCCCGCCGCGCGCATGGCCGCGCAGGGCGCCCCGGTGGACATGGACCGGATCAACCGCGTCAAGCAGGCCATTGCTTCGGGCCAATATCCCGTCGATGCCGACAAGATCGCCGATCGCATGATCGACCTCGATCTTCCTCATCTGCGCGCCTGAACGTGCCCCAAATGAACCTGTCCATCATCGAGAATTTCGCGGCCGCGACCGGGTCGCTCCGGGTCGCCATGCAAAGCGCCGACCCGCAGGCCATCGAAACGGCAATGGACCTGTTCCGCATCTCGCTCGATGCGATCAAATCCATCGAGACCTGGGAGCGTGATCCTGCGATCAAGGCGCGGTTTAGCGACCTGATCGAGGAGCTGGATTCCTCGCGGATGCTCGCCTGCCTGCTCGGCGATATGACTACGCAGATGCACGGCGCGATCGCCGATCGCGATCTGGACGTGCCCCAGCCGCTGTACCAGCGCGCCGGCTGAGCTTCGGCTCGACCCGGATATCCCGACTTTCACGTTAAGCCCGCTGCGCCCTGTGGGCGTGTCGCCGCGCGTCTTATCGTCCCAAAAGTCCCGATCCGCCGTTAACCAATTCTGGCACGCATCTTGCTTTTTGATCCTCGGTACCAACGGGAGATCATTAGTCGCCATGTCCGTGAATGGACTGACCACCAACTCGGCCCAGGGCAGCAATGCCGCCAGGGTGACGCAGGCCATTGCCAAGGCCAGCAGTCGCACCGGTGTGGATTTCAATTATCTGATGAGCCAGGCGCATGTGGAAAGCGCGCTGAACCCGACGGCGCGCGCGCGCACCTCCAGTGCGACAGGCCTCTACCAGTTTATCGACCAGAGCTGGCTTTCCATCGTCAACGACCATGGCGCGAAATATGGCATGGACTGGGCGTCCAACGCCATTGAGCGCACGGCGAACGGGCGGTACGTGGTTTCGGACCCGGCCCTGCGACAGCAAATCCTCGACCTGCGCAATCATCCCGAGACGGCCTCGATCATGGCGGCCGAGCTGGCCACCGACAATCGCGCCTATCTTGAAGAGCGGATCGGCCGACCGGCCGAGGCGGTCGATCTCTACCTCGCCCATTTCCTGGGTGCAGGCGGCGCCGCGAAATTCCTTACGACCATGGCGCAGGCGCCCGATGCTTCCGGGGCCGCTCTGTTTCCCGCCGCCGCGCGGGCCAATGCCTCGGTGTTCTTCGACCGGCAGGGCAATGCCCGCAGCCTGACGGACATCCGCGCGAGCTTCGCGCAGAAGCTGGCGGCGGGCGGTCAGGCCGCCGGCAGTGTGGCGAGCGATATGGCGATGGACGGCGCGCCGACCGTGATGCCCGCCGACTATGTCCGCATCGCGCAGGAGCGGCTGACCATGAATCAGACGCTCAGCGAAAAGCAGCCCTATCCCGAATTCGCGCCGCGCGCCGAAACCGCACGGCTCGCCTACCTCATGCTCGCCACCCTCGGAAGGTAACCGCCAGCCATGACGCGCAACGACATCAACGGCAGCATCTGGAAGAACTCGGCGCGCGGGGCAGCTCTGCCCTTCGCCATCCTGCTGCTCGTCATGTTCATGGTGGTGCCGGTGCCGGTGCTGCTGCTGGATATCGGTTTCGTCGGCAACATCATGATCAGCCTTGCAGTGCTGATGATCGCGCTGAACGCTGCCAAACCACTCGATTTCTCGAGCTTTCCGACCGTGCTGCTGCTCGCCACGCTGCTGCGCCTCGCGCTGAACGTCGCCTCGACGCGCATCGTGCTGGTTAACGGCCATAATGGATCGGATGCGGCCGGCCATGTGATCGAGGCATTCGGCAATTTCATGATCGGCGGCGATTATGTCGTCGGTATCTTCGTGTTCGCAATTTTGATGATCATCAACCTGGTGGTGATCACCAAGGGCGCGGGCCGCGTGTCGGAAGTCTCCGCCCGCTTCACTCTCGACGCCTTGCCCGGCAAGCAGATGGCCATCGATGCCGATCTCAACGCCGGCCTGCTGACCGCCGAGCAAGCCAAGGTCCGCCGGCAGGAAGTCGCGACCGAAGCTGACTTTTACGGCTCGATGGACGGTGCCTCCAAGTTCGTGAAGGGCGACGCCGTCGCCGGTGTGCTGATCCTCGTCATCAATATCCTAGGCGGCATCACCCTGGGTCTGGTCAGCCATGATCTCTCCATCGGGCAAGCCGCGCAGACCTACATCCTGCTGGCCATCGGCGACGCGCTCGTGGCGCAGGTGCCGGCGCTGCTGCTCTCCATTGCCGCAGCCGCGATCGTGACCCGTGTCACGTCCGAGCATGACCTCTCCGGCCAGATCTCCAGCCAGTTCGGCCACAGCCGCGCCTGGGTTCCGGTTGCCGGCATTCTCACCGTGCTCGGCATCGTACCGGGCATGCCGCACCTCATCATCCTTCCTGCTGCCGGCCTCGCCTGGTTCATCGCGTGGAAGCTGCGCAAGGCCGCCAAGGCCCGCAGCGAGGCGCCGGCGGAACCGGCGGTGGTCGAAAATCCTGCCCACATCGAGTGGAGCGACGTTTCCGACGGCGCCGCGCTCGGCCTGGAGATCGGCTATGGCCTCATCAGCCTTGTCGATGAGCGCAAGGAGGCGCCGCTGATCGGCCGGATCACCGGCATTCGCCGCCAGCTCTCGCGCGAACTGGGCTTTGTGGTGCCGATGATCCGGGTGAAGGACAATCTCGCGCTCGGCCCGAACCAATATCGCATCACCATCGCCGGCGTCGTGGTTGGCGAGGATGAGATCTTCCCGGACAGCCTGCTGGCGCTCGATAGCGGCGACATCACCCAGCGGATCGAGGGTCGCGCTGCGCAGGACCCGACGTTCGGGCTCGACGCGGTGTGGATTCCGATGGAGCGGCGCAGCGAAGCGGTCGTCTCCGGCTATACCGTCGTCGACCCCTCGACGGTGATCGCGACGCATATCAATCATCTCATCCTGCAGAACGCCGCTGAGCTGTTCGGCATGGACGAGGCCAAGAAGCTGCTCGACACGCTGCGCGAAGTCACGCCGCAACTTGTCGATGGCCTGACGCCCAATCCGCTGAGCCTCGCGCAGATCGCCGCGCTGTGCCGCGGGCTGCTCATCGAGGGCATTCCGCTCAAGGACTTCCGCCGTATCGCCGAAGCCATGGTGATCGTTGCGCGCGGGGACATGTCCACCGACGCGCTCATCGAGGCAGTGCGCCAGCGCATCGGCTCGCTGATCATCCAGAGCATCGTGCCAGTGAAGGCGCCGCTGCCGGTGCTCACGCTGGATGGCGAACTGGAAGGCCTGCTCGCTCAGGCCATGCGCGTCGGCGCCGATGCCCATCACCCCATCGAGCCGGCGCTGGCCCAGCGCCTGATCGAGCAAGTGAGCGAGGCGGCCCGTCCGCTGGTGGCGCAGGCCCGCAACTTCGCGATCGTGACCTCGCCGGTGGCGCGCCGCGCCCTCTCCCGCCTGTTCCGCCCGCATCTGCCCGACGTTCCGGTGCTCTCATTCCTGGAAATCCCGGATGGCAAGGCCGTGGAAGTCGTCGCAGTGGTCGGCAACGAGACACGCATCCACCAGGTCGAGCGGCTGCAGGCGGCATGAGGATGTTGCGCAGCATAATCCGCACACGCCTCCGCCCGGCTCGGAAATCCCCGGTTAAACCTTTCAGCGTAGATGAGACCCATGCACAGCGCACAGCTTGAGGTTGCAGCCCTGACTTATGGTCGCCGGCCCGGTGTCTCACCGGATCAGCTGGCGCAGCAATATATGCCGCTGGTGCGCAAGATCGCCTGGCATATCCATGGCCGCGTCTCCAGCGCCATTGAGATCGAGGATCTGCTGCAGATCGGCATGGTCGCGCTGGTCGAGGCGGCCAACAGCTTCGAGGATCGCGGCTTCGGCTTTGCGACCTATGCGCAGATGCGCGTGCGCGGCGCGATGATCGACCATCTGCGCCGCCATGCGACCCTATGTCGCTCGGCGATGGCGCGCCGCAAGACCATTCAGGATGCCCGTCGCGCGCTGGAGCAACGCTTCGGTCGTCCACCCGCAGATAGCGAAGTGGCCGCGCATCTCGGTCTTGATGCTGCCGGCTGGCGCGAGCTTGCCGATGGGACGGACATGGCGCAGCATCAGAGCATGGACGAGGTCTATTCGGACCAGTCGATGTGGTTCGCCGATGCAACCGAGGGCGCCGAGGAAGTGCTGGAGCGGGAATCCCTCAAGCGCGCGGTTTCCGCCTGCATCAAGGAATTGCCTGAGCGCGAGGCAATGGTGCTGCAGCTCTACTTCGTCGAGGAAATGAACCTTGAGGAAATCGGACTGACGCTCGACATCGGTGCGGCCCGGGTGTGCCAAATCAAGAAATCTGCGCTCGACAAGCTGCGGGGACGCCTCAGCGCCTTCCTTTGACCGGAACCGCGCTGCGGGATGATCGTTTCTCCGCCATCAATCAGGTGGAGGATGACATGGCCGAAGAACCCAAAACGGTAATCGTCGAGCGCTCGAGCGGCGGCAGCGCAACCGCGATCATCGCGATCGTGGCATTGCTAATCCTCGCGGTGGGCGGCTATTTCCTGCTGCAGAGCCAGGATAACAAGAACGACGCCGTGTCCACGGCGGCGCAGCAGGTCGGCGATGCAGCGCAGGATGTGGGCGATGCGGCCCAGGGTGCTGTCGATAAGAAGTGAGCGTTTGCGGACAGCGAGCCGCCTCAATTCACACGACGCTGAAAATCGAGCAGATTTAACCCCTTCTCTTCAGAGGAGGGGTTGGGGTGGTGTCGCGCCCGCGCGCCACTTTCTAAGTTGGCGATGCTGGCGCATCGCCACCACCCCCCAGCCCTCCTCTGAGGCGAGCATATTTGTGGGTTTGACCCGCGCAGCCTAGGCGAACCGCCGCGGTTGCGCTAAAGCGCGGCCATGTCCGCCACTTACACCCTCGATACGGCGACCAGCCGGGCGAACCCCACGCCGGCGCCGATGCGTCGGCTGACCATTCCCGCCATCCGCGCACGCAAGGTCGATGGGGTGACCGACTCGCCGATCGTGATGCTGACCGCATACACCGCGCGGCAGGCGCAGTTGCTCGATCCCCATTGCGACCTGCTGTTGGTGGGCGACTCGCTCGGGCAGGTGATCTACGGCCTGCCGTCCTCCGTGCCCGTCACGCTCGAGATGATGGCCGCCCACGGCGCCGCAGTGGTGCGCGGCAGCTATCACAGCGCCGTCATCATCGACATGCCGTTCGGGAGCTACGAGGCTTCGCCGGAGCAAGCCTTCGCAAGCGCCGCCCGCCTTATGAAGGAAACCGGCGCTGCCGGCGTAAAGTTGGAAGGCGGCGAGGCCATGGCGCCGACCATCACCTTTCTGAGCGAGCGGGGCATCCCGGTCTGCGCCCATGTGGGCCTTACGCCGCAGGCGGTGAACGCGCTCGGCGGCTATGGGCCGCGCGGCCGCGATGCTGCCGAAGCCGCCAAAATCCGCAACGATGCTCGCGCGGTTGCTGCAGCCGGCTGCTTCGCGATGGTAATCGAGGGCGTGATCGAGGAACTGGCTATCGAGATCACGGGAGACGTGCACTGCCCCACCATCGGCATCGGCGCCTCGGCAGCCTGCGACGGGCAAGTGCTGGTGACCGAGGATCTGCTCGGCATGTTCGAGCGCACGCCGCGCTTCGTGAAGCGCTATGCCGATCTTGCCGGGACGATCAGCGATGCGGCGGCCCAATATGCGCAGGAGGTGCGCGCGCGCAGCTTCCCCGGCGAGGCCCAGCTTTATGGCGCCAAAAAGTGATTTGCGCGGAGTTCATCCGCCGCTAAGGTCCGCGGCCACAAAATCCCTTCATGCGCCCCTGCGCTTTTTCAGCCGACTGGAGATAGAGACTTGGCCCTGACGCCACATCAGAACGAGGCCCTGCTCCGCGAGATCGACGATGCCGTGCGGCAGGACGATCTGCTGTCCTTCTGGAAAAATTACGGCCGTCTGGTGATCGCCGTCGTCGTGCTCGGCCTCGCCGCCTTTGGCGGCTGGCTCTACTGGCAGCACTACCAGACCCAGAAGGCCGAGGCCAATGGCGAGCAGTTCGCCCGGCTGATGAGTGCTGCCCAGCGGGCCACGCTGGATGACGGGGTGTACAAGCAGATCATGGCCGAAGGTGGCCCGGGCTATCGGGCGCAGGCGGAAATGCTCAGGGCCGCACTGGCAGGCGGGCGCAATGACGCCAAGACCGCGCTTGCCGCCTATGATGCCGTTCTGGCCGACGCGCAGGCGCCCGCCGCGACCAAGGACGCCGCGCTGATGCGCCGCACTGCCCTCGCCTTCGACAGCATGAAGCCGCAGGACGTGATCGCCGCGCTCAAGCCGCTGGCGGTGCCGGGCAATAGCTGGTTCGGCAGCGCCGGTGAACTCACCGCCATCGCCCACCTCAAGGCCGGCCAGCGCGATCAGGCCGGCAAGATCTTCAACGAGATGGCCAACGATCCGCTGGTGCCTGAATCCATCAAGCTGCGCGCCGGACAGATGGCCAGCATGCTTGGATCGGCGACGACGCCCCGGCAAGCCGGGCCCACCGCTGACACGCCTGCCTCCTGATTCCATTGAAAGAGAAACCCACGAGGATGCGTAATCCCACATCATATCGCGCCGCCTGGATCGGCATTCCTGCGGCCCTGCTGCTCCTGACCGGATGCGGCGGGAAGAGCGGCCCCAAGACCCCCGTGCATGGCGACCGCACCTCCATCCTCGGCAGCAACAATGTGCTGGCCGTGGACGATGCCGTTGCGTCGCTCCCGGTCACACTGCCGCCCCCGGTCGTTAACCCCGCTTGGGCGCAATCGGGTGGCAATGCCGCCAAGGCCATCGGCCATGTCGCGCTCGGCGACAATATCCAGCAGGCCTGGTCGGCATCGGTGACCGGTGGCGGCTCGCGCAGCCGGCTGGCCGCAGCGCCGGTCGTCGCAGGCGGCAAGCTGTTCGTGATCGACACCGATGCGACCGTCTCCGCCTTCGACGCCAAGACAGGCGCGCGGCTCTGGTCGAAGAGCATTCGCTCGCCCAACCAGCCTTCGCAGGTGCAGTTCGGTGGCGGCGTCAGTGTCGAGGGCGACCGTTTGTTCGCCACGTCCGGCGCCGGGTCCGTTGCGGCGCTGAATGTTGCCGACGGCGCCGAGATCTGGAAAGTGCAGCCAGGCGGCCCGCTCCGCGGTGCGCCCACGCTCTCCAACGGCAATGCCTATGTGATGAGCCAGGACAACCAGCTCTTCGCGCTCTCGCAGGCAGACGGCGCGGTCGTGTGGACGGACAGCGGCACGCTGGAAGCCACGGGCGTGTTCGGCGTCGGCGCTCCGGCGGCGGCGCAGGGTTCGGTCATCGCCGGCTATAGCTCGGGCGAACTGACGGCCTATCGCTACGAGAATGGCCGCGCTTTGTGGGGCGATGCGCTCAGCCGCACCAGCATCTCCACCTCAGTCGCCATGCTGACGGACATCGACGCCGATCCGGTGGTCGACCGGGGCCAGGTGTTCGCGATCGGCGAAGGCGGCCGCATGGCAGCCTATGAGCTGGTGAGCGGGCAGCGCCTGTGGGAGCTGAACATCGGCGGCATCGCCACCCCGCTGGTGGTGAGCGACTGGGTGTTCGTGGTGACCGACAAGTCCCAGCTGCTGGCCATCACGCGCGCCACCGGCAAGATCCGGTGGATCAGCGATTTGCCGGCTTGGCGCAAGCCGAAGAAGAAGACCGGCCCGATCCGTTGGCGCGGCCCGATCCTCGCGGGCGGCAAGCTCATCCTCGTCTCCACCGAAGGCGCGATGGCGTTCGTCGATCCGACGAGCGGCAAGGTGCTGCAGGAGCGCGACCTCAAGCAGGGTCTCACCCTGCCGCCCATCGTCGCGGACAACATGCTTTACGTGCTGACGGACGAGGGACGCATCCTCGCGTTCCGCTGATGGCAAAAAGACAACGCCCAGACCGCGACACACCGCCCGGAAGCCTTCCGGTCGTCGCCATCGTCGGCCGCCCGAATGTGGGCAAGTCCACGCTGTTCAACCGGCTGGTGGGCAAGAAGCTCGCGCTTGTCGATGACCAGCCCGGCGTCACCCGCGACAGGCGCGAGGGCGATGCTGAACTGCTCGGCCTCAAGTTCCGCATCGTGGATACCGCCGGTTTCGAGGAAGACGACGCGCAGACCCTGCCGGGCCGGATGCGTGCGCAGACCGAAATGGCGGTTCAGGGCGCCTCGGTCGCCTTGTTCATGATCGACGCGCGCGCGGGCATCACGCCGCTCGACGAGCATATCGCCCGCTGGCTGCGCGCGGGGAATACGCCGGTGGTGCTGCTCGCCAACAAGGCCGAGGGCCGCGCTGCCGATCCCGGCATCATGGAAGCCTTTTCGCTCGGCTTTGATGAGCCGGTGGCCTTTTCCGCCGAGCATGGGCAAGGTCTTGCCGACCTGTTCCAGGCGATCCGCCCGCATGTCGAGGCGGACGAGCCAGACCTACCCATCGAGGGCGACCAAGATGATGTGGGAGACGAGGACGAGCTGGACGACAGCGCGCCACTCAAGCTCGCCATCGTGGGGCGGCCCAATGCCGGCAAGTCAACGCTCATCAACCGCATATTGGGCGAAGAGCGGCTGATTACCGGGCCGGAAGCCGGCATCACGCGCGACAGCATCGCCGTCGACTGGACCTGGCACGCGCCCAACGGCGTGGCGCGCGCGGTGCGGCTGATCGACACCGCCGGCATGCGCAAGCGCGCAAAAGTGCAGGAGAAGCTGGAGAAGCTCTCTGTCGCCGATGCGCTTCATGCCGTGGATTTCGCGGAAGTCGTGGTGCTGATGCTCGATGCCACGCTTGGGCTTGAGGCGCAGGATCTGCGCATTGCCGACAAGGTTCTGAGCGAGGGCCGTGCGCTCGTGATCGCGCTCAACAAGTGGGACGTGGCCGAGAATGGCTCGTCGCTCTATCAGGGCGTCCGCAAGGCGCTGGAAGACGGGCTTGCGCAGGTGCGCGGCGTGCCCCTACTCACTGTATCCGGCGCCACCGGAAAGGGCATCGACGATCTGCTGCAAGCGGCATTCGATACCCGCCGCCGCTGGTCGCAGCGCGTGCCAACGAGCCTGCTTAACCGCTGGTTCGATGAGGCGCTAGAAGCCAATCCGCCGCCGGCACCGGGCGGCAAGCGGATCAAGATGCGCTACATCACCCAGGCGCGCAGCCGACCGCCGACGTTCGTGGTGTTCGGGTCGCGTCTTGATGAAGTGCCGGAGAGCTACAGCCGCTATCTCGTCAATGGTATCCGCAAGGCGCTCGACTTTTCGGGCGTGCCAATCCGGCTAAACCTGCGCAGCGCCCGGAACCCATTTGACAAAAAGAAGTGAACCTGCGCGCATCGACGCCCGTGGACTGAAATGTCCGTGGCCCGTCCTGCGCGCGGCGCGCGCGATGCGCGACCATGATACCGTATTGCTGCTGGCCGATGATCCGGTGGCGAAAATCGACGTGCCGGCCTTGGCGCAATCCAATGGCTGGGCGATTGGCGTTCACGAAGCCGAGAGCCATGTGGAATATGCGTTGAGCCGCGCGGGCGCAGAGGAAACTTAGCGAGTGACATGCGGCCGTTTTGCGGCTTTTTCGTTGGCAGGAACGGCCTGTTCTGCTGCGCTGACCGATCATGAACGGTCCGCAGATCCATTCTGCCCTTCCCCCTCACCCCTCCCCACCCTATAGCCGCCCGATGCTTGCCGATCCCGCCGCCCTGCTCCGAAGCGTTTTTGGCTTCGAGGCCTTTCGGGGCGTGCAGGCGCAAGTGGTGGACCGGGTGCTGGCGGGCCGCCCGACGCTGGCGATCATGCCGACCGGCGCGGGGAAATCTCTCTGCTACCAATTGCCTGCGCTCGCCTTGCCCGGCTGTTGCGTTGTCGTCTCGCCGCTGATCGCGCTGATGCACGACCAGTTGCGGGCAGCACGGGCGCTCGGCATCCGCGCGGCGAGCCTGACGTCGGTGGACGCTGACTGGCGCGAGACGCAGGACAGGCTGGTCGCCGGCGAGCTGGACCTGCTCTACGTAGCGCCAGAGCGCGCCTCGGGAGACGGGTTCCGCGCGCTGCTGGAGCGGTCGCGCCTCAGCCTCTTCGCGATCGATGAGGCGCATTGCGTCTCGGAATGGGGCCATGATTTTCGTCCCGATTACCGCCTGCTGCGTCCGCTGCTCGACGCCTTTCCCGATGTCCCCCGGCTCGCGCTCACCGCGACCGCCGATGCCCACACCCGCGAGGATATTCTCACCCAGCTCGGCATTCCGGCCGACGGGCTGATTATCTCCGGCTTCGACCGGCCCAATATCCGCTACCTCGTCCAGCCGCGCGATGGCCTGCGTCGTCAGCTCACCGATATTCTGGCGGCCAATCCCGGTCCCGGCATCATCTATGCACCAACCCGCGCCGCGACCGAGCAGCTTGCCGAGGCGCTGGGTGCCAAGGGGCGCCCGGTGCTGGCCTATCATGCGGGGCTGCCCGCCGAGCTGCGCGCCGCCAATCAGGCTGCGTTTCTCGCCAGCGAAGAGATGGTGATGGTCGCCACCGTGGCCTTCGGCATGGGCATCGATAAGCCGGACGTGCGCTTCGTCGTCCATGCCGGCCTGCCCAAGTCCATCGAGAGCTATTATCAGGAGAGCGGACGTGCCGGCCGCGATGGCGATCCGGCGACGGCGACGCTGCTGTGGGGCGCAGAGGATTTCATGCGGGCGCGCCAGCGGATTAGCGAGGTGGAGCCAGAGCGCCAGGCCGGCGAGCGCGCGCGCATTGCCGCCCTGGGTGCACTGGTGGAAACCGCGCGGTGCCGCCGTGCGGTACTGCTGCGCCATTTCGGCGAGAACCCGCCGCCCACCTGCGGCAATTGCGACAATTGCCTCTCGCCCCCCGCCAGCATCGATGCGACGCTGACGGCGCAGAAGCTGCTCTCGGCCGTCCACCGCACCGGCCAGAGCTTTGGCCTCGGTCACCTCGAAGCCGTGCTGACCGGGCGGGGTAATGACCGGATTTCCCAGCGCGGGCATGATCGCCTGTCGGTCTTCGGCATTATCGAAGGCGAGGAGGCCGCGCTGATCAAGCCGGTCGCCCGCGCTCTGCAGGTGCATGATGCGCTGACCACCACCGACCATGGCGGGCTGGCGCTCGGCCCGGCGGCGCGCGGTTATCTCAAGGGCGAGGAGCGCGTCGAGCTGGTAATCCAGCCGAAGAAGGAGCGCCGCCGTGGCCGGGATAAAGGGGAGAACCCGGTCAACGACCCGGTCTTCGATGCGCTGCGGGAGTGCCGCCGCACGCTGGCGCAGGAGGCCGGGGTGCCGCCTTATGTCATCTTCCATGACAGCACCCTGCGCGACATGGCCGCAATCCGCCCGAAGTCGCTGCGGGACATTGCGCTGGTGAGCGGTGTCGGCGAGCGCAAGCTGGAGGCCTATGGCGAGGCCTTCCTCGCTGCTCTTCGCCGCTTCGGCTAATTCATCAGCCCGTTTCGTCAGCGTCGGTGAGCCGCGCGGCCATATCCATGAAATTGCGGGCGGCCTCGCGCTCGGCGGGGTCCTTGAACGCGACGTCCAGGTCCGGCGCGCCACCGAGCATGTGCAGCAGCGCCCACAGGCCGAACCGCCGGCCCGCATCCTTCTCCAGCCCGAAATCGACGCGCATCCGCTCAATTCCGGCGCCCATCGCCTCGGGGGGCAGCGTGTCCAGCTCGGTCTTGCCGAAATAGCGCAGCATCAGGTCATGAAAATCCATGGCCGCCAGCATAAGGCAGGCGCGGCCCCGACGCAGCCGAAATCGACGGTGCTCACCGCCGGATCGTCAGGCTCCACGCATAGCCGCGATACAGGGCCCGGCAGGACAGGTCCGCGCCATAGGTCGCGGCAAGGCCGTGGGCCACGGCAAAGAGCGGCTCGCGCGGCGTGACGTGAAAGCGCCCGAGCCAGCCCTGCAATGCGGCGCGGAACCAGCTAGGCAAGCGCTCCTGCTGGCCGAAATCGACGATATGGAGCGAGCCGCCCGGCTCGACGACCGAGAGCGCCTGCGCGAGCGCGGCCTCCCATTGCGGGATCATCGAGAGGCTGTAGCTGATATAGACCCGGTCAAAGCCCGGCTCGCCGAACAAGGCCTGCGGATCGAACCGGGCGGCATCCGCGCGCTCCAGAAGGGTGCGCGATTGCGCCCCGGCATGGAGAATGTTGCGCTGGGCCGATTTGAGCATTTCCGCCGAGATATCGAGCCCGAAGAGCCGCGCCTGCGGATATTGCCGGGCGACCAGCGCGAGGTTGCGCCCGGTGCCCACACCGATCTCCAGCACCGATCCGCCAGCGGGCGCGGCCAGATCGCGGATGAGCCGATCCCGCCCCAGCAGATAATATTTGCGGGTGATGTCGTAGACATGCCGCTGCAGCGCATATTGCGCATCCATCGCGCCGGCATGGCGCTCGCTTGCCGCGCCGATGCGGTCCATGTGCGACACAGCCTAGCCCTTCAAACTGTAGAGATGCACGCCGCCATAAATGGACGAGCGGTCGGCGCGGGTGAAGCGCAGCGAGTCTTCGCCATGATAATGCCATCGCTCCAGAATCTGATCAGGCACGCGCCCCGGCAGCAGGCTTGGCTCGGCCGCCGTGCGGAAGAGCACCCGCGCACCGGGGCGGGCTGTGCGGGTGATCTCGTACCAGAGCGCAATCAACTGCGCGTCGTTCATCCAGTCCTGCGCATCCAGCAGCACATAACGATCCACGCTGGCATCCGGCTGCTGGGCGAGCCAGTCAGTCATATTGGCGTGACGGATATCGACCCGGTCGGCGCGCGCCGTCACCGCCGCATAATGATCCTGCTGGAGATAGGGCGGCAGCGGCGCATCCGCATGGCGGCCATAGCCGCGCCCGAAGGCCTGCCAGGCGAAATAATTGGCCTTAAGATCATAATCGCAGGCGAGGCGTTCGAGGCGCTTGCGCAGCACCGCCGCCATTTTCTCATCGCCGGCAAGCGCATCATATTGCGCGGGCGGGATGCCGAGCCCGAAGAGCGAGGCGGGCTGATCGGTCAGCCAGCGGATGAATTTGCGCTCGAAGATCGGCGCCAGTCGCGCCTCGAAGATGCGGCGCTGCTCATCCATGTCCCGGGCGGCCAGCAGTTCGCGCGGATCAATGCGGTACAGCCGCGCCACCAGATGCGCCGCACCGATGAAGCCGCCGAGCAGCCCGCGCTTGTATGCGCCGGAGCGGAACATGCCGATGCGGCGGCGCCCCACCAGATCGCGCCCTTCCCAATAGCGGCGCGCGGTCTCGTCCAGATGCGGGCGGATATAGGCCTTATAGGCCCGAAGATTCTCCGCGCTGTCGGCCTCGGCAAAGAAGCGGCGAAAGCTCGCATAATCGGGCAATTGCTGCGCCGCGACCTGCTTCAGCCGATTGAGCGCAATATGCGCCGTGTTGAGATCGACCGCCGTGATGCGCGCAGGATCGGCGGTCAGATAGGAGAGCACATTGCAGCCGCCGCTGGCGATGGTCACGACATGGCTCTCCGGCGTGATCGCCAGCGCCGCCATGTCTACCACCGGGTCTTCCCAGATCTGCGCATAGACCAGGCCCCGAAACGCGAAGGCGAAAGCGCGTTCGAGAAGGCCTTCGCGCGTGGTCGCCTCATGATTGATGACGGCGCGATCGATGACATGCGGCATGAACGGCTCCCCTGATGGTCCACTGACGCCCCGCTAGGCGCCATGCATGTCAGGCCCGTGACCGCGCGATGGCAGATTGGTGACGCGGCTGCGTGCAATGGTCTTGGCTCTGGCGGAGCGCTCACGCTAGGATCGGGCATGGCAGGGTCATCACCCCATCTCGATCAGATCTGGTACGCGCTGGAATGGATCATCCGCATCGGCGCGCTCGCGGTCGTGCCCCTGCGGCGGACACCTGCGGCGGCGCGGGCGTGGCTGCTGCTGATCTTCTTCCTGCCGGTGCCCGGCCTGCTCTTGTTTCTCGCCATCGGCAGTCCGCGCTTCCCGGCGTGGCGGCGCGAGCGGTTCGACGCCTTGCAGCCCTTCTTCGCCGCGACCGCCCAAGCGCAGCAGTGGCATCAGCCCGCGCTTGGCGATGCGGAGCCCATCGCGGCGCTCGCACGCACTTTGGGGCATATGCCCGCCACCGACGGCAATGCCATCACGCTGATCGACGCCTATGACGCGGTGGTGGACCGGCTCGTCGCGGATATCGATGCCGCCGAACAGTCCGTCCACCTGCTCGTCTACATCTTCGCCGACGATGCCGTGGGCCAGCGCGTGGCCGCCGCGCTCGGCCGGGCCGTCCAGCGCGGTCTGGACGTGCGGGTGCTGTTCGATCCGGTCGGCTCGCGCCCATGGCGGCGCGGGACGCAGGCGCTTTTGCGCGCCAAGGGGGTGCGGGTGTGCGAAACGCTGCCGTTGCGCTTGATCCGGGCCCGAACCCGGCGCGATATGCGCAATCATCGCAAGCTCTTCGTGATCGACGACAGGATCGGCTATGCCGGCTCCCAGAACATCGTCGCGCGCGATTTCCGGCCCGGCGTGGTCAATCGCGAACTGGTCGCGCGGGTGACGGGGCCAGTCGTCGCCAGCATGGCGGCGCTGGTGCGTGCCGACTGGTCGCTGGAGTCCGGCGATCCGCCCGGCGCCTCCCCTGCCCCGAAGGACACTGCCGGGACCGCCTGCCTGCAATTGCTTCCGAGCGGGGCGGACTATCCGCTGGCCGGGTTCGAGACCTTGCTGGTCTGGCAATTGCATCAGGCACGCCAGCATGTCGTGATGGTCAGCCCTTATTTCGTACCGGGCGAGGATGTGCTCGGCGCCATGGGCGCAGCGGTGGCGCGCGGGGTCAAGGTCGACCTCATTCTCTCGCGCGTGGCGGATCAGCCGCTCGTTCGCCTGTCACAAAGCTCCTTCTATCAGGAGCTGCTGGACGCCGGCGTCTCGATCCACCTGTTCCCCAACGAACTGCTCCACGCCAAGACGCTCAGCATCGATGACCGGCTGGCCGTGGTGGGATCGAGCAATGTCGACCTGCGCTCGTTCCAGCTCAATCAAGAGGCGAGCCTGCTGATCTATGACGCCACCTCGATTGCACAGGTGTTGGCAATTCATGACGGCTATCTGGCTGCCTCCACCACGCTGACGCCGGCAGCATGGCGCGCGCGCTCGCGCAGCCGGCGGCTCGCCGAGAACGTCGCCCGGCTGGTGGATTCGCTGCTGTGAGCCTCAGCCAGCCCGGTCGGCGAGTTCCAGCAGGCGCGTGAACGTCTCCCGGTCGACATTGCCGCCCGAGAGGGTAACGAGCGTCGCATCGGTCACCGGCACCTTGCCCGCGAGCACGGCAGCCAGCGCCGCAGCGCCGCCGGGCTCAACGACCAGATGGAGCTTCTCGAAGACCAGCCGCATGGCTTGCGCGACCTCCATGGGGGTCACGGCGGCACCGCCGCTGGCCCGGCCCTGCAACACCGCGAAATTGATCGCGAAGGTGCGCGGCGTCTGGAGCGCGTCGCAATCGGTAGGTAAGGCAAGGTCGTCCACCGACTGGATACTGCCAGCCGCCAGCGAGCGAAGCAGGTCGTCATAGCCTTCCGGCTCGGCCAGATAGAGCTCCGCATCCGGGCAGGCCAGCGCGAGACCGGCCGAGAGGCCCCCGCCCCCGCAACAGGCAACGATGCGGTCGGGTCCGCGCCCGAGCTGCGCCTGCATTTGCGCCGTCGCCTCAATCCCGAGCGTGCCCTGCCCCTCGATGATCCACGGATCGCCATAGGCATGAACGAGGGTCGCGCCGGTCTTCGCGACCAGATCGGCCGCGATGCTGTCGCGATCCTCGCTCGCGCGATCATACAGATGGACCTTGGCGCCCAGCGCCCGGGTCGCCGCCAGCTTGGCGCGGGGCGCATCGCTCGGCATCACGATGGTCGCGGCGATGCCGAGCCGCCGGGCGGCCCAAGCCACGCCCTGCGCGTGATTGCCGCTGGAGACGCCGACCACCTCGCGCGCCCGCTGCTCCGCCGTCAGATCGCTCAGCCGATGCCAAGCGCCCCGGATCTTGAAGGCGCCGATGGGCTGGAGCATGTCCGCCTTGCACCAGATCGTCCGCCCCTGGACCTCCAGAGGCAAAAGCGGCGTGGGCGGCAGCAGCGCCGCAATCTTGTCCGCCGCGCGCAACACGCCTTCGCGGCTCGGCGCACGAAGCGGATCGAGCAATTCTTGTTCTGTCACAGAGCCCCCCTATATGCAGGCGCTTGTCGATTCGACTTCATGGAGACTAACAGATGAGCAAGGTGCTGGTCATCGGCGCAGGTGGCGTCGGATCGGTCGCGGTCCACAAGATGGCGATGAATGTGGACATCTTCAGCGACATTCACCTCGCGAGCCGCACGGTCTCCAAATGCGCTGCCATTGCCGCCTCCGTGAAAGAGCGCACGGGCGTTGCCATCAGCACCTATGCGCTGGACGCCGACGACGTGGCCGCAACGACCGCGCTCATCAAGCAGATCGGCCCCAAGCTGGTCGTGAACCTGGCGCTGCCTTATCAGGACCTTGCCATCATGGATGCCTGCCTCGCCGCCGGCGTCAATTACATGGACACGGCGAATTACGAGCCGCGCGACGAGGCGCATTTCGAATATAGCTGGCAGTGGGCCTATCAGGACCGGTTCAAGGATGCCGGCCTCATGGCGCTGCTCGGCTCCGGCTTCGATCCCGGCGTCACCAGCGTGTTCGCGAGCTGGCTCAAAAAGCATCATTTCGACCGGATCGACACGCTCGACATTCTGGACTGCAATGGCGGCGACCATGGCCAGCACTTCGCCACCAACTTCAATCCCGAGATCAACATCCGCGAAGTGACCGCGCCCGCGCGGCACTGGGAGAATGGCGCGTGGGTCACAACCCCCGCCCTCTCCTACAAGCAGAGCTTCGACTTCGAGGAGGTCGGCCCCAAGAACATGTACCTCATGTATCATGAGGAACTGGAGAGCCTCGCCAAGCACCTGCCCGAGATCAAGCGCATCCGCTTCTGGATGACCTTCGGCGATGCCTATCTCAAGCATCTCGAAGTGCTGCAGAATGTCGGCATGACGCGGATCGACCCGGTGATCTACAATGGCGTGGAGATCATCCCGCTGCAGTTCCTCAAGGCCGTGCTGCCCGAGCCGGCGAGCCTTGGCCCCACGACCAAGGGCAAGACCAACATCGGCGACATTGCCACCGGCCTTGGCAAGGACGGCAAGGACAAGACGCTCTACGTCTACAATATCAGCGACCATGAGGACGCCTATGCCGAGACCGGCAACCAGGCGGTGAGCTACACCACCGGCGTGCCGGCGATGATCGGCGCGGCGCTGATGCTGCAGGGCCTGTGGTCCGGCGCGGGTGTGTTCAACATCGAGCAGCTCGATCCCGACCCGTTCATGGACATGCTGAACAAGCATGGCCTGCCGTGGCAGGTGAAGGAACTCGACGGACCGCTGCCCTTCTGATGGGCGCTCTGCGCATCCGCATCGGGCTGGCGAGCGCCGCCCTGGCGCTCGCTCTGGGCGGCTGCGCGCCGCAGATCGGCCTGGTCGATGGCGTGCCCTCCTCCGAGCTGAACAGTTGCGCGCGACAGGGCGGCTCGCTGCAGGCACGGGGCCGCGCGCAGACGGTCATGTGCGTGGTGCCCTATGCCGACGCGGGTAAGAACTGCGCCTCGAAAAAGGACTGTCAGGGCCGCTGCCTGGCCCAGCCGGGCAAGAACGGCGCGCTGCCGCTCGACGAGCAGAAGGCGCCCGGCCATTGCCAGGCTGACAACAAATTATTCGGATGCTTTGCCGAACTCGACGGCGGCAAGGTCGTTCGGTCTATGTGCATCGACTGATCGGTGCATCGATGAAAGCGGGGCGGTCGCAGCCGCGCCATGACATGACTTGAGCGGAGCTGACCCCATGGAAACCCGAGCCGGCGACCCCGTCGCCTTTGCGCGCTTCGATCTCAATCGCGTGCCCTCGCCCGCTTTCGTGGTCGATGCGGCCGCTATCCGCCGCAACCTGACGATTCTCAAGGACGTGCGGGACCGGGGTGGCATCAAGATGCTCGCCGCGCTCAAGGCCTTCTCGATGTGGTCGCTCGGGCCGACGGTCTCGGCCTATCTCGACGGCGTGTGCGCCTCCGGCATTTACGAGGCACGGCTGGGGCGCGAGGAATATACCGGGCTGGATGAAAAGGGCGAGGTTGCGACCTATTGCGCCGGATACAAGGCGGCCGACCTGCCGGAAATCTGCGTTCTGTCCGACCATATCATCTTCAATTCGCCCGGCCAGCACGCGCGCTTCCGGCCCCTTCTCGACGCGCAGCGCGCACAGGGCATGAGCTTTGACGTCGGCTTGCGGATCAATCCGCTCCATGCCGAAGGCGAGGTGGCGAAATATGATCCCTGCCAGCCCAACAGCCGGCTCGGCTTCCCCATCGACCAGCTACTCCCTGAGCATCTTGAGGGCGTGGACGGCATTCATTTCCACACGCTGTGCGAGCAGGATTTCGTGCCGCTCGGCCGGACATGGGCTTCGGTCGAGCCGAGCCTCAAGCGCTTCTTTCCTCAGCTCAAATGGCTGAACTTCGGCGGCGGCCATCATATCACCCGCGCCGACTATCAGCGCGATGAGCTGGTCGCCTTCCTGCAGCAGGTCCGCCGTGAGACCGGGCTCGACGTGTATCTGGAACCTGGCGAGGCCGTGGCGCTGGACGCGGGCATCCTCGTGGGCGAAATTCTCGATGTGATCGACAATGGCATGCCTGTGGCCATCGTGGATATTTCCGCGACCTGCCATATGCCCGATGTGATCGAGGCGCCCTATCGCCCGGCGATGCTCGGCGAAAACACCAGCGGCGATCTGGTGCGGCTGGGTGGCCCCTCCTGCCTCGCAGGGGACATCATCGGCGACTATGGCCTGCCCGTCCCCGCCGAGCCGGGCCGTCGCATCGCCTTCCTCGATCAGGCGCATTATTCGATGGTGAAGACCAACACCTTCAACGGCGTGCCGCTGCCCTCCATCTGGCTGTGGGACAGCGAGACGGACGAACTGCAGGAAATCCGCCAGTTCGGCTATGAGGACTTCAAAGGCCGGCTGAGCTGACATGGAAACGACATAAAACTGTCACAATAAGCCCTTGAATTCCCTCGCCTCATTCGAACTGGATAACCAAAAGTTTACCGTCCGGCTTCTAGAGGCGTGGCATGATGCATGCCGCCTCTTTCCAGATCGACGGACAGGATGACGAGGACGCTGTCGCCCGGCTGCGGATGCCGGGCAGCGAGCAGATCAAGGCGCGGCAGGGCGCCTCGTCCATGGAGATTGTCGTGCTGTTTCGCCAGCACATGGGCTTGCGGCTTCTCCCGCTGGTCGATCAGGCGGATCGCCCAATTGGCGCCATCTATGAGGAGGATGTCCGCAATATCCTCTTCAACCCCTATGGCTATGCCCTGCTGAGCAATCCCGGCATCACCATCGCCTTTGGCGAGCGGATGCAGCACTGTCCGGTGGTCGAGATGGACAAAGGCCTTGCCGGCCTGCTCGCCGTCCATGCGCGCGACGGTGGCAAGGAAGCGATTATCGTGACGCGCGGGGGCCGCTATGCCGGCTTCGTCCCGAATGCCGCCATTCTCGGGGCGATCAACGCGCAGGAGGTGCGGCAGCGGCGCGCGCGCGACGCGGAACTGGCGCGACTACGCGCGGTGAGCGCGGCCTTCGAGCAGGACATCCAGAGCCTCTCTACGGCGCTTGGCGATATGGCGTCGCTGCTCCAACGCACAGCTACCGGCACCGCCGCCCGGAGCCAGGACAATACCGACCACGCCTTGCACGTGCTCACCGCCGCCGGCCAGACCGGCGCGATGATGGACGAGGTGGCGCGCTCCAGCGCCGCATTGGTGCAATCGCTCGGGCGGCTCGACCAGGAAACGGAGCAGGCGCGGGCTGTCGCCGCCGAAGCCGTTTCCCGAGTGGACGCCAGCGCCGCGCAAGCGCAGGCGCTCGATCAGGCCACGCAATCCATCGAAACGATCACCGTCACGATCGAAACGCTGGCCCGATCGGTCAAGCTGCTCGCGCTCAACGCCTCGATCGAAGCGGCGCGGGCTGGAGAAGCCGGGCGCGGCTTTGCCGTCGTCGCCAATGAAGTGCGCGCCCTTGCCCAGAAGACCGGTGCGGCGGCACAGAACATACGCAGCCACGCCCTGACCGTCCGCGGCACCGTTGAGGCCGTCACCGGCGCGCAGGCGGGGCTTGAGCGCGTGATCGCCAGCGTCAAGCAGGTCGCCGATAGCGTCACCGCGACGGTCAGCGCGCAGCGGGCCCTCTCCCTCCATCTCGCCGCCGGCACCGAGCAGGCAGCCTCGGCGAGCAAGGACATCGAGGCGCATATCGTCCGCATCTCCGGCAATGCGCGATCCGCTACCGAAGGTGCGCAGGATCTGGCGCGGACGGCTCATGATCTGAGCGACTCATCGAGCGGCCTCTCGCGGCGGGTGGAGCGGTTCCTGAGCGACATCGCGATGCGCGAGGGCGCCGCTGATTGAAGCGCATTCGGGAGAAGATTCGACTCGCCGCAACCGCGCCACCCGTCCGGCGGGTTTGCGACACGTCCGATCCTGCACCGAAATTGCGCCATCGCTGCAGCGCAATTACGAAAAAGCCAGACTTTCCGGCACTTTCCAGCGCCGCAGCGCGTGACTCAATTTTGACCCCCGATCTTTACAGGGGGGGCCGCAGGTCATATATGCGCACCCCTGCTGCCCCATGGGACTTCCACCGCAAGGCAGCTCTTTTCGACTGTAATCCACTGGAGGTCCCTTGAGTTGTACAAGCATCATAGCGCGCTGGGGGTAGCTCTCTCCCTCAAACCGGCAGCACCGGTAACGCTTATTCGCCCGCAGGCAGCTGCCCGCGCCGCTCGATACTTCTCGACGAAGTTCCCGGGGCGCTCGCTCTATGCCGTCAAGGCCAACCCCTCGCCCGCGTTGCTGGAAACGCTGTGGGCAGCTGGAATCACGCATTTCGATGTCGCGTCCATTGCCGAGGTTCGGCTGGTCGCGCGGACGCTGCCGCAGGCCAAGCTCTGCTTCATGCATCCGGTGAAAGCCGAGGAAGCCATTCGCGAGGCCTATTTCAAGCATGGCGTGCGGACCTTCTCGCTGGATTCGCTCGAGGAGCTGGAGAAGATCGTGCGGGCCACCCGTGGCGCGCCGGACCTTGAGCTGTGCGTGCGCCTGCGCGTCTCCTCCGAGCACAGCAAGCTGAGCCTCGCCTCCAAATTCGGCTGCGATCTCGCCGATGCGCGCGAGCTGCTGCAGGCCACCCGTCAGGCTGCGGATGCGCTCGGCATCTGCTTCCACGTCGGTAGCCAGGCGATGTCGCCCCATGCCTATGTGCAGGCCATCGAGCGCGTGCGCGCCGCGATTGTCGATGCATCGGTGACCGTGGACATCGTGGATGTGGGTGGCGGGTTCCCCTCCACCTATCCCGGCATGGAGCCGCCGCCGCTCGGCCATTATTTCTCGGCCATTCACCGCGCCTTCGAGAGCCTGCCGATTTCCTATTCGGCAGAGCTGTGGTGCGAGCCGGGCCGGGCGCTGTGCGCGGAATATAGCTCGCTGCTGGTGCGGGTGGAAAAGCGCCGCGGCAACGAGCTGTTCATCAATGACGGCGCCTATGGCGCGCTGTTCGATGCAGCACATCTCGGCTGGCGCTTCCCCGTGCAGTTGCTGCGCGCCGAAGCCAACGAGGCGGATCAGGAAGCCTTCAGCTTCTACGGCCCGACCTGCGACGACATGGACCATATGGCCGGCCCGTTCATGCTCCCTGCGGACGTGCGTGTGGGCGACTATATCGAGATCGGGATGCTCGGCGCTTATGGCAATGCCATGCGCACCGAGTTCAACGGCTTCGGCGCGGAAAGCGTCGCGCAGGTTGCCGACGAGCCGATGGCGAGCCTCTACCGTGAGGAAGAGCCGGCCCCGCAGCAGTCCAACGTGGTGCAACTGCGCCGCTAAAGCGGATTGCCAAGCTTGGCAGAATGAGACAGCCTCCCCGGACAAGTTTCGGGGAGGCTTTTTCATGTCCGTCAATCTGCTGGTGCCGGTGTTTGCGCTGGTGCTTTGGTCCATCGTGATGCTCATCTGGATGGTCGCGCTGCGGCTCCCGGCGCTGAGCAACCTCAAAATCTCGCCGGAGCAGACACGCGGCGGCCGTGGGCAGGATCTCGACCGGATGCTCCCGCGCGAGATCAACTGGCCCGCGCACAATTACGCGCATCTGATGGAACAGCCGACGATTTTCTACGCGACGGCGATCGGCCTGGCGCTGCTCGGCCAGGGCACGACGGCCAACATCGCCCTTGCCTGGGCCTATGTAGGCATCCGCATCGTCCACAGCGTATGGCAAGCGAAGGTGAACACCATTCCGGTGCGCGCCAGCCTGTTCTTCCTCTCGTCGATCCTGCTGGCGATGCTGGCCGTCAACGGCATGCTCGCCGCGCTACGGCTCAGCGCCTGAAGGTCGCGACCAGCTCGACATGGGTCGACCAGCGGAACTGGCCGACGGGCTTCACCCGCTCGATGCGGTAGCCTGCCTCGGCCAACATCACCGCATCCCGCGCGAAGCTGGCCGGATTGCAGGAGACATAGACGATCAGCGGCACCCGTGAGGCCGCGATCTGCGCCACCTGCTCGCGCGCGCCGGCGCGGGGCGGATCGAGCACGACCGCATCGAAGCGATTGAGTTCCGCCGGGGTGAGCGGCCGGCGGAACAGATCACGATGCTCCGGGAAGATGCGGCCGGGCAGGCGATTGCCCCCGCCGCGCAGGGCCATCACCAGATCGCGGGCGGCCTCCGCCGCATAGACTTTGCGCCCCGGCACATCGTTGGCGACGGACAGGGCGAAGGTGCCGAGACCCGCGAACAGGTCAGCCACCATGGCTGCGCCCCCCAATGCCTGACGCACCTCGGCAACCAGAGCCGCCTCCCCGTCCTGCGTCGCCTGCAGGAAAGCGCGTGGGGGGTAGCCAGTGAGGACATCGCCGAAGCGCACCGTCACCGGCTCCGGCTCCCAGATGGTCATCGGGGCATCGTCGTCGATCAGGATGAGCCGGGCGAGCTGGTTCTCACGGGCAAAGTCGAGCAGCGCCTCGGTTTGGGCAAGGCCGTCGACCCGCAGGCCTGAGAGGACCACATCCACGCCCTGATCGACCAGCGTCAGATCCGCCTCGCCGGGCTGGCGATCCGGCAGCATGGTCGCAAAGAGCCCGCGCAGGGGGGCGACGAGCGCGAAAAGCCGCGGGTCCAGCACCGGGCATTCGCGAAGATCGATGAGCTTGTGACTGCCCTGCTCCGAGAAGCCGAACTGGATGCGCTTGCCGAGCCGCAGCGCCCGCAGGCTGGCCCGACGACGGCTATGCGGCGGCGAGACATAAGGCGCGGCGGCCTCCTGCGCGCTCAGCCCCTGCCCGGCCAGCGCGCCGGCCACGCGATCGCGCACATAGTCGGTGAAGGCCTCATCCGACAAATGCTGGAGCTGGCAGCCCCCGCATTGCGGGAAGTGCCGGCATGGCGGCGTGACGTGATGCGGCCCGGCCTCGATGCTGCCATCGGTGCGCAGACGGTCGCCCGGCGCGCTCAGCGCCACATGGCGGCCATCCGCCGTCACGCCATCGCCTCGCGCGGCAATGCGGACGATAAGATCGGGATCGGGGCTGGTCATGAGGCACTCGCAAGGGCAGCAGGAAGGCAACCGACGAGATCGTCGGCAATGAAGGCCGCGCCGGCACGGCGGCCAGCCTCGCCATGCAGCCAGACGGCCTCACAGGCAGCGGTGAAGGCATCGCCCGTAACCGCCAGACGGCCCGCGCACAAGCCGGCGAGCACATCACCCGTGCCGGCGGTCGAGAGCCATGCCGAAGCCGGCGGGGCGACGACGCAGCGTCCATCGGGCGCGGCGATCACGCTGTCCGCGCCTTTATGCACCACGACGGCACCGATATCGGCCGCCGCCGCGCGGGTGCGATCGATCTTGTTGCCCGATTGTTCGCCGAACAACTGGCGGAACTCGCCTTCATGCGGAGTGACGACGGCAGGAGGTGGCGCTTCCGGCCGACCGCGCGTGCCCATGAGCCATAAAGCATCCGCATCGGCGACGGTCGGCACCCCTGCCCTCAAGGCTGTAAGGAGCGTGCGCCATGCGGCATCATCGCGCCCAAGGCCGGGGCCGACGAGCAGCGCCTTGGCCCGATCCACCTCGAAATGCTCGCTGCGAACAATGGCGTGACTGTGAGAGCTGGCCGGCGCGGCCTGCCCGATCAGCCGCACATAGCCGGCCCCGCTGTGCGCCGCCGCCTCCGCCGCCAGCGCGGCCGCGCCCGGCATCGCGCCGGCCACAACGCAGACCAGACCGCGCAGATATTTGTGGGCATCACGGGTCGGAGGCCGGATCGATGGCGGTTGAAGGACCCGCGCGGCATCCGCCGGCGCGTCGATGCCGATGTCGACAAGCCAGCGCTGCTGCGCGAAGCCGAGCGCCGGCATCAGCACATGGGCGGGCTTCCAAGCGCCCAGCGAGAGGCAATGGGTGAAGACCGGCACTGGGGAGAGCGCGAGCGCGGCATCGCTCTCCACGCCGCTCGGGACGTCGATGGCGTAGCTCAGTTGCGCGGCATCGACCAAGGCGCCGAGCCGCGCCGCCAGCTCCGGCGACAGGCCGCGCGTGAGGCCGATTCCGAACAGCGCATCCACCAACTGCGTCGCCGGTTCGGCAAGCATGATATCCTCGACCGGGCCGCCCCAATCGGCGCGCGCCTTGCGGCTGCTGCCCGTGCCGCTCTCGCCCAACGCCGCCACGCGGACGGGCACGCCCAGATCGCGCAGGGTACGGGCGATGACGAAGCCGTCCCCGCCATTGTTGCCGGGGCCGCAGAGCACCAGCACATCGCGCATCGCGCCCGCGCGGAAGATCACCTCTGCGGCGCGCTCCCCTGCCCTGCACATCAGGCCGTAGGGATCGGTGCCGGCATCGAACAGCGCCTGCTCGGCGGCGCGCATCTGGGCGACGGTAAGGATGGGCGCGGCGGTCATTGCTGACTGCATCGCGAAGAGCGTAGGTTTCCTGATCCACCACTGTGCTCCTGCGAAGGCAGGAGCCTAGGGCGGTCAGGACCGTCGCATGCGCTCTGTGCTCCTGCCTTCGCAGGAGCACGGCGTTGAGCAAATAAGCCTCGGTGGCGCCGCAACTGACGCAGGGATGCATCAGCCCAGGCCCCTCTCCCGAGGAGAAGGGCCATGGGATCAGATATCGGCGAAGACATGCTTCTCCGCTTTGGCGCCGGGATGCGTCACCGCGCCCTGCCAGGCCGGCCCGACATTCTGCGCATAGCGCCACAGGGCACCCGCCTGATAATTATTCTGGCGCGGTTGCCACTTCGCCCGGCGCTCGGCCAGCACGGCTTCGTCGACCACCAGATCAATCGTGCCGGCCTCGGCATCGATGCTGATGGTATCGCCATTCTCGACCAGCGCGATGGGGCCGCCGTCCGCTGCTTCCGGGCCGACATGGCCGATGCAGAAGCCGCGCGTGCCGCCCGAGAAGCGCCCGTCCGTGATGAGCGCGACCTTCTCGCCCAGACCCTGCCCATAAAGCGCAGCGGTGGTCGAGAGCATCTCGCGCATGCCGGGGCCGCCCTTGGGGCCTTCGTAGCGGATCACGACGACATCGCCGTCCACGATCTGCTGCGCCTCCACGGCGGCGAAGGCCTCTTCCTCGCGCTCGAACACCTTGGCGATGCCGGTGAACTGCAGGCGCTTCATGCCCGCGACCTTCACGATCGCCCCATCCGGCGCAAGGCTGCCCTTGAGGCCAACGACACCGCCGGTCGGCGTGATCGGCGTCTTGGCGTCGTAGATGACCTTCTGGTCGGGGTTCCACGTCACTTCGTCGATATTCTCGCCCAGCGTCTTGCCGGTCACCGTCATGCAATCGAGGTGCAGCAGGCCGGTCTGGGCCAGCGACTTCATGAGCATGTAGATGCCGCCGGCGGCATGCATGTCCTTGGCGACATATTTGCCGCCGGGCTTGAGGTCGGCCATGTACGGCGTGGTCTTGAAGATTTCGGCCACGTCGAACAGCGAGAAGTCGATGCCGCATTCATTGGCCATGGCCGGAAGGTGCAGCGCGCCGTTGGTGGAACCGCCGGTCGCCGCGACGATGCGGGCGGCATTCTCAAAGGCTTCGCGCGTGCAGATGTCACGCGGGCGCAGGTTGATCTTGAGCAGCTCCATGATCTGCTTGCCCGCCGCGACAGCGATTTCCTGACGGCTCTTGTAGGGCGCCGGCACCATGTTGCTGTTCGGCAGCGACAGGCCGATGGCTTCGCCGACGCAGGCCATGGTGTTGGCGGTATATTGGCCGCCGCATGCGCCATGGCCCGGGCACGCCGCCTTCTCGATAGCCGTCACTTCCGAGAGCGGGCAATTGCCGGCAGCGAACCGCCCGACAGCCTCGAACACGTCGATGACGGTCAGGTCCTCGCGATCCTTATAGTGGCCGGGGAGGATGGAGCCGCCATAGACGAAGATGCTGGGCACGTTGAGGCGCAGCATCGCCATCATCATACCGGGAAGCGACTTGTCGCAACCGGCGAAGGTCACCAGCGCGTCATAGCAGTGGCCGCGCACGGAGAGCTCGACCGAGTCCGCGATGACCTCGCGGCTGACGAGGCTGCTCTTCATGCCCTGATGGCCCATGGCGATGCCATCGGTCACCGTGATGGTGTTGAAGCGGAACGGCGTGCCGCCTGCGGCCATCACACCCTCGCGCGCCCAGTTGGCCTGCGTATCGAGCGTGGTGTTGCACGGCGCGCTGTCATTGCCGGCGGAGGCGAGACCTACGAACGGCTTGGCAATATCCTCTTCCTTCCAGCCCATCGCGTAATAATAGCTGCGATGGGGGGCGCTCTCGACGCCAACGGAGACGTAGCGGCTGGGGAGTTTGGATTTGTCGAAGCTGTGGGTCATTTCATTCACCTTCCTGCGGGCAGCGCTCTAGGCCCGTTGCGGGGCGGCTTGCAAGCATGGAGGGCGCAAAACACGCCTGTTGCGAGCCGCTCTCAGGAAAAGGCCGCACGGCAGGCGCGCAGCACCGGCCCGATGATGCCCGCCAACCGCGCCTGACCGGCGCTGTCACTCACCAGATCCTGCCGCATCTCGATGCCAAGATAGGGCCGCCCATGGGCCTCGGCATGGCGGTTCATCGTCGCATTGAGCAGCTTGCCCGAATAGGGCTCCTGATCGCCGACCACCAGCCCGGCGGCGGCCAGCAGTGGGATGGCGATCCGCGCGCCGCGATCGTCCTGATTGTAGAGCACGCCGATGTCCCATGGGCGCGCCTCCTCGGGCCGGCTGCGCAATTGCGGCGTAAAACTGTGCAATGAGAGCAGGAACGGCCGATGCCCCTCCCCGGCCAGCGCAGCGACCTCGGCATGATAGGGATCGTAGAAGCGCGCGAGACGGTCGGCGACTTCGGCGGTGCTGTTGCCCTCAATATGGTGGCCATCGCTATGTACAGGCACCAGCCCGGCCGAATCCGCCTCGCGATTATAATCGATGACAAGGCGCGAGACGCCGCCCAGGATGGCGCAACACCCGCCTTGATCCACCAGCAGCCGCGCGACCTGCGCGACGCCGATATCGACCGCGACATGCTCCTCCAGCACGGCAGCGGGCAGACCGAGATCGATATCCTCCGGCACATGGTTGGAGGCATGATCGGCAATGATCAGAAGCGGTGCGGACGGATCGCCCAGGATTTGAAACGCAGCAGTCATGTACAAGGCCTAGCGCAGTTTGCGGCCGGCCAAAAGATCACGTGTTCAGCGCAGCAGGCTGGTCATCACCCACCAGTCGGGATGGTCGACAATGATGCGGTCTGCGGCGGCATCCCGCTCGACCTCGCTCGCGAAGACGGCAAAGCAGGTCGCACCGGAGCCGGACATGCGGGCAACTTGGGGAAGCTGCGCGCGCAGCACCGCCAACACCTCCTCGATTTCCGGCACCAGAGCCATGGCGCTCGCCGTAAGATCGTTGCGGCCCCGCGCCCATGCCAGCGGGTCCAGCGCGCCCCGGTCGATGCCGTCCCATCCGCCGAACACAGGTCCGGTCGGGCAGGCGATCAGCGGATTGACCAACAACACGGGCGTCTCTGCCAGATCGAGGTCGATCGTCTCCAGCCGGTCGCCTACGCCCGATCCGAACACGGTGGCCGAGCCGAGGCAGGCGGGCACATCGGCGCCCAGCGCCGAGGCGATGGCCGGAAAATCGATCTCCATCGGCCGCACATCCCACAGCCGCACCAGCAGCCGAAGCGCAGCGGCGGCATCGGCCGAGCCGCCTCCGATGCCGGAAGCAACCGGCAGGCGCTTCTCGAGCAGCAGATCGGCGCCCAGATGGCCGCCAGTCGCGGTTTGCAGGGCCTGCGCTGCGCGCATCACCAGATTGCGGTCATCCGTCGGCAAGCCATCCGCGAACGGCCCCTCGATGCGCAGCGCGATCTCGCCGTCCTCGCGGAGCGTGCCGCTCAGCCCGTCGCCATCCGCGCAAAAAGCGAACAGGCTCTCCAGCTCATGATAGCCATCGGCGCGGCGCGCGCGGACATGAAGAGCGAGGTTGAGTTTGGCATAGGCGGTTTCTGTGAGCACGGGCGGCTCCATAGCGGGGCCGCGGCCGCTTGTCTTGTCCCTCTGCAAGGGCTGGGTCGTCGAGCCCTGCTGCGTCAGTCCGAGGGCGCGGTCTTCCCTGCCTCGCGATAGTCGGGAAGATCAGGCGCATTCTGTGGCACCGGCTGCGCCTCCAACTTGGCGATCAGCGCCTTCATTTCAGCGATCTCCCGCACCTGCGCTTCGATGATGCCGTCGGCCAGCGCACGCACCTGCGGGTCGCGAACATGGGCGCGCTCGCTGGTCATGATCGCAATGGAATGGTGCGGGATCATCGCCTTCATATAGCTGACATCGTCGACCGTGGCCTGACTGCGCACCAGCCAGAGCGAGAGGCCGAAGACGAGAGTTGCGCCTGCGATAATCCCGATCTTCACGCCCTTGCGCGGGTACATCCCCCACATGAAAACCAGCATGATGATGGCCATCACAGCCCCCATCAGCAGCGCCATCCAGGTGCGGGTCTGGCTGTACGTGACATGATCGAGGGCGTAGGTGTTCAGATACATCAGTCCGAACATCACGACCGTCGACGTGGCGATCATGGCCGCGAAGCGCGCGTAGCTCATCCAGGCCTCCTCTGCGGGTTTGCCAAACCAACCCGTCAGCAGGGATAGGGTTGCAGTCTGAGCCGACGTCAGTCGGCCTGCTAAACACCGAGATGGGAACTTTTCGCCGCAGCGACCGTCTCCCCATTGTCGGGAAAAGAATTTGAAAGGGACTTATATGCTCTGGACCATCATCGGTATTCTGATCGTTCTGTGGCTGCTTGGGTTCGTCCTTCACGTCGGTGGCGGCCTGATCCACATCCTTCTGCTCATCGCGGGCGTGGTGTTCGTATTCCAGCTCATCACCGGTCGCCGATCTCTCTGATCGCGCCAATGATCGATGAACAAACGGGGCCTTGATCGGCCCCGTTTTTCTATGCGTCAGCGAAGGTGTCGGCGCAGTTACATGTTCGGATAGGTCGGCCCGCCGCCGCCCTCCGGCGCGACCCAGTTGATATTCTGGGTTGGGTCCTTGATGTCGCAGGTCTTGCAGTGGACGCAGTTCTGCGCGTTGATTTGGAAGCGCGGATTTCCGGCGCCATCCTCCACCACCTCATAGACGCCCGCAGGGCAGTAGAGCCGGGCCGGCTCGTCATAGAGCGGCAGATTGTAGCGGATCGGCACGTCGGGGTCCTTGAGCTGCAGATGGACCGGCTGGTCCTCCTCATGATTGGTGCCCGAGAGGAAGACCGACGAGAGCCGATCGAAACTGAATACCCCGTCCGGCTTGGGATAATCGATCTTGTGGACGGCATCCTTGCGCCAGAGCTTGGTGTGATCGGCCTTGTTGCGCAGCGTGAACGGCAGTCCGATGCCGAGCGTGCGCATCCACATATCGATGCCGGCAAACAGCGTCCCCACGACATTGCCGAACCTGGCCAGCGCCGGGCCGGCATTGCGCACCAGCTTCAGCTCCTTGGCGATCCAGCTTTCGTCCAGCGCGGCGGGGTAGGCATCCAGTACATCGCCGGAACGATCCGCGGCGACCGCATCCGCCACGGCGTCGGCCGCCAGCATCGCGGATTTCATCGCTGTATGCGTGCCCTTGATGCGCGGGACGTTCACAAAGCCGGCCGAGCAGCCGATGAGCGCCGCGCCGGGCATCACCAGCTTGGGGATGGATTGCCAGCCGCCCTCATTGATGACGCGGGCGCCATAGGAGACGCGCTTGCCGCCTTCCAGAACCGCGCGGATGTCCGGATGCTGCTTCCAGCGCTGAAATTCCTCGAACGGGCTCAGATATGGGTTCTTGTAGCCCAGCCCCACCACGAAGCCGAGCGCCACCTGACCATTCGCCTGATGATACAGGAAGCCGCCACCATAGGCATCGGTCAGCGGCCAGCCTTGCGTGTGGATCACCCGGCCGGGCACATGCTTGGCCGGAACGATGTCCCACAATTCCTTGCAGCCCAAACCATAGGTCTGCGGATCGCTCTCCGCTTCCAGATCGAAGCGGGCCTTGAGTTGCTTGGTGAGGTGGCCGCGCGCGCCCTCGGCAAACAATGTGTAGCGGGCATGAAGCTCCAGCCCCGGCTGATAATCCGGCTTGCGACTGCCATCGCGGGCCACGCCCATGTCGCCGGTGGCGACGCCCTTCACGGCGCCATTTTCATCGTACAGGATCTCGGCTGCAGGAAAGCCGGGGAAGATTTCCACGCCCAGCCCCTCCGCTTGCTCGGCGAGCCACCGGCACAGCGAGCCCAGCGAGCCGGTATACGTGCCCTTATTGTGCATGAACCCCGGCGTCAGCAGATGCGGCACTGCGAATTTGCCCGAGCGGCTGAGCATCCAGTGATGGTTCTCGGTGACCGGCACCTGCGCCAGCGGGCAGTCGCTGGTCCGCCACTCCGGCAGCAGCTCATCAAGCGCCCGGGGATCGATCACTGCGCCCGAGAGAATATGCGCGCCGATCTCCGAGCCTTTTTCCAGCACGCAGACGCTGATCTCGCTGCCCGCCGCCTGGGCGCGCTGCTTGAGGCGGATCGCCGCGCTCAAGCCTGCAGGGCCTCCGCCTACGATCACCACATCATAGGGCATGGATTCCCGTTCGGACATGTCTACCTCCCTATGCGGCGGACGCTCTGGAGTTCCGTCCGGTCGCCGCAATATTTTCACGCTTTACAGTCGCCAGCGATGCGGCAGAGTTGACCGCGCCGTCAACCTCTGTCTCTGTAAACCCATGGGTGAGCAGGACATGATGACGCCGGAGCAGGCGGCCTATGCCTATGCGCATTGGTGGCGGGAAGCGGGGCTGGATTGCGCCACCGACGAGGCGCCCCGGCGCTGGCGGGATGGCGAACCCGTTCCATTCTGGCGACGCTCTTCCAACACAGCCAGTGGCGCAGCGGACGTTGCCGCGCGGCCGGCCATTGATGCGCCTGCTGAAGCCCCCGGGCCGGCGCCGCAGCCCACCCCCGTACAGGCCCGCACGCCGGATCAGGCGCCCAAGAGGATGCCGGGAGATTTACCGGGCTTCCTCGACTGGATTGCGCAGGATGCCGGCCAGCCGGAAGCCGACTGGCATGGCGAGCGGATCGCGCTCCCCGCCCTGCACGCGCCGCGCCTCGTTCTCCTCGTCGAGATGCCGGCCGCCGGTGCAACCGATCTGGCCCAGCTTCTCGAGCCGCAACAGCAGCGGTTCATCGCCGCGATGCTCGGCACGCTCGGCCTTGAGCCCGCACAGGCGCCCTGTCTGCCGCTGGCTCTGCGCCGTCCGCCGGGCGGTCATCTCGATGCCGCTTTGCTACCCCAGCTCGCTGCGCGGATCAGCCGCTATCTCGATCTGGTCCAGCCGGGCGCGATCATCCTGCTGGGTGACCGGATCGGCCGTGCCATGCTCGGCGAGCGCTGGCGACCCGGCCTGGTGGGGCTTGAAAAGATTGACCTGCCGCATGGCAGCGTGGATACGGTCGCCCTCGCGGGGCCTGATCTGCTGATGAACCGGCCGCTTGCCAAGGCCAGAAGCTGGCAGAGCGTGCGTATGCTCCATGGATTGTTGACGCAATGAACAGGTCCCCTTCCCGATCCCGTGTGCGCCGGTCGCTGCTCATGGCCCTGTCGCTGTGCGCGCTCGCTGGCCCACTGGCGGTAGCCCAGCCGGCGGCGGCAGCCTCCGCTATCCCGACGCCGAGCCAGGATGAGCAAGGCCGATATGGCGCCATTCTCGCCATGCTGGAGGGCAAGCGCTGGGACGAGGCGCGCAGTGCCATTCTCGGCCTCTCCGAGGCGGACAGTATGCGCCCGCATCTGCTTGCCGAGCTGTATCTCGCCAAGGATAGCCCCCGCGTCGAGCTGTTCGACCTGCTCGACCTGCTGCACAAGACGCCCAACCTTCCGCAGAACGACCGCATCGCCTCGCTGGCCCGCAAGCGGGGCGCGCAGACGCTGCCGGACCGGCCGGCCACGCGCCAGCTCATGTGGACCGGCACCTCTCCCCAGCGGCAGATGCTCCGCTCCGTGAAGGGCGATGCCGCGGCCGATCAACTGCGCGGCACGCTGCTCCAGTACATCAAGGACGATCAACCCAATCAGGGCGAGGCCCTGCTCGCCTCCGCCGAGGCCGGGCTCGGCATGGATGGGCGTACCGAATTGCGTCAGCGCCTCGCCTGGTCCTATTTCATCTGCGGCGATACCGCCAATGCCCGCCGCATGGGCGCGCTGGCCGTCAATGGCGGCACCGGCGAGTTCGTGGCGCCCTCTTACTGGGTGATGGGCCTCGCCGCCTGGCGCGAGAAGCAATGGGCTGCCGCCGCCGATTCTTTCTATCACGCCGCGATGAGCACCTCCGATGCGGACCTGCGCAGCCGCAGCTATTTCTGGGCCGCGCGGGCCATGATGGCCGACCGCAAGCCGGAGCGGGTCAATGCCCTGCTGCGCAGCGCGGCGCGCGATGAAGAGAGCTTTTACGGCCTGCTGGCCCGCGAAACGCTCGGCCTCGGCTTCAGCACCGCGCTCAAGCGGGAGACTGTGTCATCGCAGGATTGGTCACTGCTCGCGGGCAGCGGCAATGTCCGCAACGCCGTGATCCTCGCCACGCTGGGCCGGAGCGCGCAGGCCGATGCCGTGCTGCGCCACGAAGCGGCGCTCAGCGACGACACGCGCTATAGCGCGCTGGTACATCTCGCCAGCGACCTCTCGCTGCCGACCACCCAGCTATGGCTGGCGCAACGCTCGCCAAGCGGGCGCAAGTCGGCGGCCTATGCGCGCTATCCGCGCCCGGAATGGTCACCGAGCAATGGCTGGCAAGTCGAGCGCGCGCTGGTCTTCGCCCATGCCCTGCAGGAATCCCGCTTCCAGACCGATGCCCGCAGCCCGGCCGATGCACGCGGCCTGATGCAGGTGCTCCCGGGCACGGGCGCGCAGCTTGCCCGCTCCAGCGGCATGGCGGTCACGCCCGATCAGCTTTACGATCCGGCCGTCAGCCTCGCGCTCGGCCAGGCCTATCTGCGCAAGCTCAGCCAGATGCCGGCCACGGGCGGACTGCTGCCCAAGGTCGTCGCGGCCTATAATGCCGGCCCCACTCCGATCGAGCGCTGGAACGTGCAGATCCGTGATGAGGGCGATCCGCTGCTCTTCATCGAATCCGTGCCTTATTACGAGACCCGCGCCTATCTGAACGCCGTGCTGCGCAATTACTGGATCTACCAGATGGACGAGCAGGGTGGCCGCTCCCCGGCGCTCTCGGCCATGGCGCAGGGCCTATGGGTCCGCTTCCCGGATGGCAGCAAGGACGTCGCCGTCCGCGTCACCCCGCATGGGACTGCCGCCGGTGCCTATTGACGAGAGCCGCGTCTTCACCCCGGTTCAGATCGCCCTGCTCACCATCTCCGACACGCGGACGCTGGCAGACGATCGATCCGGCGATACGCTCGCCGAGCGGGTGACCGCTGCCGGCCATGTGCTGAAGGCCCGCGAGATCAGCAAGGATTCGGTCGAGACCATCCTTGGCCATCTGCACCGGTGGATCGACGACCCGCAGATCGATGTCATCCTCACCACCGGCGGCACCGGCGTGACCGGGCGCGACGTGACCCCCGAAGCGCTGGAAAAGGTGCAGGACAAGGCCATTCCAGGCTTTGGCGAACTGTTCCGCTGGCTCAGCTTCCAGTCGATCGGCACCTCGACCATCCAATCCCGCGCCTGTGCCTGTGTGGCGCGCGGAACCTACATTTTCGCCCTGCCCGGCTCGACCGGCGCGGTGAAGGACGGGTGGGACCAGATTTTGGTCCACCAGCTGGATAGCCGCTTTCGGCCGTGCAACTTCGTGGAATTGATGCCGCGGTTGCTGGAGAAGTAGGCTCAGGAAATCCACATCCCGTTCGTGTCGAGCCCTTCGACTGCCCGCAGGGCGGGCGCTCAGGATAAACTTCAGCCAAAGGCTGAAGTCGAGACACGCCTAGCACGGCGCTCATGTGTCTCGACTTCGCTCGACACGAACGGGAGATGGGAGGTGCCCCTAAACCTCCTAAAATCTCAATAAGCGCGGCCGACCAGAACCCGCTCTACAGCCTTCTCGCCGGTAAAGATGCACGTCCCGCTCGCCGGCGTCGCATCCATCGGCACGTTGCGCAGCGTCAGCTTCTCGCCCTTCAGCCAAGCGACCACCTTGTCCAGCGCCGGTCCCGTGGGCTTGCTCCATTCGACTTCGACCCAGCCCGGCTTGTCGCCGCCGAACGCACCCGCCAGCGCCGTCAGCTCGCTCACGTCGCGACGGATGTTCGCCTCCAGACGCGCGCGCGCTTCACTGTGCAGCGTGTCCTGAACCCCGCGCAGCATGTCCCCGACCGCCGCCACGAAAGCATCCCGCGCCATGACCTCGCTCGCCAGCTTGCCCGCCTCATTATAGAGCCGGTCCCGCCGCACGACCGAAACATTGCCGCCCGCGACATCGCGCCCGCCGACCTCGACGATGATCGGCGCGCCCTTCTTCACCCAGCCCCAGCGCTTGGGGGCGGCCTTGATCGGCTTCTTGTCGAACAGCACCCGCAGCGGCTCGCGGAACACGTCGACTGCGCCCAGATCCTTGGCCAGCGCATCGCAATAATCGATGACCGCCGCATCCTCGTCCGTATCGCGCAGCATCGGCACGATCACCACCTGGCGCGGGGCGATCATCGGCGGGCAGCGAAGCCCGTCGTCATCACCATGGACCATGATGACGCCGCCGATCATGCGGGTCGACACACCCCAGCTCGTGGTGTGGCACAGGGCCTGCTGGCCATCCTGATTCTGATACTGGATGCCCGCCGCCTTGGCGAAGCCCGTGCCCAGATAATGCGAGGTGCCGGCCTGCAGCGCCTTGCCATCCTGCATCATCGCCTCGATGGAATAGGTCGCGACCGCGCCGGGGAAGCGCTCGTTCTCCGGCTTTTCGCCTGCGACCACCGGCATGGCCAGCTCGGTTTCCGCAAAGTCACGATACATTTCGAGCGCACGCATCGTCTCGGTCCGTGCATCGGCTTCGTCGGCATGGGCGGTGTGCCCTTCCTGCCAGAGGAACTCGCTGGTGCGCAGGAACATGCGGGTGCGCATCTCCCAGCGCACGACATTGGCCCACTGATTGGTGAGCAGCGGCAGATCGCGCCAGCTTTGCACCCAGCGCGCCATCGCCTTGCCGATCACCGTCTCGGACGTCGGGCGCACGACCAGCGGCTCTTCCAGCTTGGAATCAGGATCGGCTTGCAGCTTCCCGTCAATATTCTTGAGGCGATGGTGGGTCACCACCGCCATTTCCTTGGCGAAGCCTTCGACATGGTCGGCTTCCTCGGCGAAGAAGGAGAGCGGGATGAACAGCGGGAAATAGCAGTTCTCAACACCCGCTGCCTTGATGCGCGCA
Organism: Sphingobium sp. B11D3B; assembly: GCF_025961735.1. NCBI lineage: Bacteria > Pseudomonadati > Pseudomonadota > Alphaproteobacteria > Sphingomonadales > Sphingobiaceae > Sphingobium > Sphingobium sp. B11D3B. Next base: position 1,448,288 of record NZ_JAOQOF010000001.1, read on the forward strand.
TCCATCAACTTCTGGATGCGCTCCCAGATGCCATAGCCCCAGGGACGGATGACCATGCAGCCGCGCACGCCGCTTTCTTCGGCCAGATCAGCCTCGCTGATGACGGCCTGATACCAGGCAGCAAAATCCTTGGCTCGGGTGACGGGCAGCGCGTGCTTGATGTTGGACAATGTCTGGCTTCCGGGGTCTGGATTGGGGATTGCAGCGGTCTTTAGTGTCCGCGCGGAAAAATACCAAGACGTTCGCGCGCTGACGCTGGGAGACGAACGGGAACTTTCCCTGACCTCACTCGTCCCGTCTCCAATGGCCCACTTCTCGTCGATGATTCGCACTACGCCCCGCCGCACTCGGATCATCGCGATGATCGCGGCCGGGGTGCTGTTTCTGCTTCTGGCCCTGCTCGTGCTGGCTGCCACCTTTCCCGCTTCCTGGTTCAAGGATGCCGCCGAGCGGCGCCTGTCGGACCAGATCGGCACGAAAGCCACCATCGGGTCGATGACGCGGGAAAGCGCCTTCTCTTTCAGCCCCGTGATTCAAGTGCGGGATATCCGTGTGCCCCAGCCGGCCTGGGCCGGCGAAGGCGATCTGGCGCGGATCGAGGCGTTGCGGTTGCGTCTGCCCGTGATCGGACTGCTGCTCGGGCGCGGCGGGCCGCAGTTGCTCTCCGCCCGTGGCGTGCGGCTGACGCTGGTGCGCGACGAGAATCGCCGCAAGAGCTGGGACGCGCTCGGCAGCAAATCGAATAAGGATGACCAGGGCAGCTCGGAAACGCCTTTGGTCCGCGTCGATGACGCCGTGATCGATTATCGCGATGCCTTTCAGAAGCGGCAGTTCAAGGTCAGCCTGTCGGTCGATCCGCAGCAGGGCTTGCGCGGCACCGGGACCGGCACCGTCGAAGGGGAACCGGTCACGCTGCGCCTCACCGGCGCGCCGATGCGCGCTGGCCAAAGCTGGCCCTTCGATGCGCGCATCATGGGGGACGCCCTCACCATGCACGCGCGCGGCACGATGGCGGGCCCGATGCGCACGGACGACATGACCTTCAAGGTCTCCGCCCGCGCCAGCACGCTCAAACTGGTGGACCGGATCATCGAGGCGGGGCTGTTCGGCACGCAGCCGGTCGATATCGCTGCCAATGTCCAGCGGCGCGATGGCGTGTGGACGGTGGCCGATCTCGGCGGCACCGTCGGCCGCAGCCGCTTCACCGGCGCGCTCACGGTCCGCAAGGTGGATGGCCGGACCAAGCTGGATGGCGAGGCGCGCTTCAGCCAGCTCGATTTCGAGGATCTGGCCGACGACAAGGGCAATGGGCAGGCGGTCGCGCTGGAGCGAGCACAGGGGCAGCGGCTGGTGCCCAACACGCGGATCAATATCCGCAAGATCGACAAGACGGACGGGCGCATATCGGTGCGCGTCGACCGGATTTTGGGCGGGCGGCGCCCCTCCTCCCTCACCAATGCCAGCGCGGTGCTGAATCTTGATAACCGCATCCTCACCGTCGATCCGCTGCGCATCGGCCTGACGCAAGGCGTGATGACCGGGCGGGCCGTAGTCAATCAGCGGGGAGGCCAGCCCAAGCCGACGGTCACGCTGGCGCTCGACATGCGCAACAGCAGCATCGCAGCGCTTGCGGGCGGGGACGGCAACAGCGAGGGCGACGTGCAGGGCCGCGTGGATGCCCGCGCGCGCCTGACCGGCGTGGGCGACACGATCCGCGAGGCGGTCGGGCAATCGAACGGAACCGTAGGCGCGGTCACCCGCGGCGGATCGATGCCGGCGCGGTTGGCCGGCCTGCTCGGCTTCGACATAGGCAAGGGCCTGTTTGCGGACGAGGACGGGCGGGAAGCGCTGCGCTGCGGTGTGGTCCTGCTCGATATGCGGGGCGGGCGCGGCGTTGTGCGCACCTTGGTCGTCGACACGCCGGTCAGCCAGTCACGTGGCACCGGCACAGTCAGCTTCCCCGCCGAACGTCTCGAACTGACCCTCAAGGGCCTCGCCAAGAACGAACATGCGCTGCAGCTGCCCGGCAATGCCCATCTGCGGGGCACATTGCGCAATCCCGATCTGGTCGTGCCGGAAAACACGCGCTCGGTAGGCAACATCCTGAAGGCAGTCGGTCGAGCGATCGGTGGTCGCGCGGAAACCGCACCGGATGCCAATTGCGCGGCGCTGATCGCTCGGACCGTGGGCCGTTAAGGCGCAGCCATCCCGACCGCGCCAGATTGGTCAGCCGCCCAGCTTGTCGATCTTGGCGTTGAGCGCGGCAAGCTGTGCCTTCAGCTCGGAAACCTCGTCAGTAGAGTCGCCAGCCTTCGCGGGTGCGGCAGGTGCAGCCGGCTTGAAGGCGTTTGCTGCGGCGTTGAGCATTTCCATGTTGCGCTTGGCGATCTCGGCGAAGGGCCCGCCGGCGAATGCGCCCTGCATGGCTTCTTGGAATTGCTGCTGGTTCTTGCGGAATGCTTCCATGCTCGCCTCAAGATATTGCGGCACCATGGACTGCATCGAGTCGCCGTAGAGCGAAATGAGCTGGCGAAGGAAGCTGACCGGCAGCATGTTCTCGCCGCGCTGCTCTTCTTCCATGATGATCTGGGTGAGGACATTGTGCGTGATGTCTTCGCCGGACTTGGCATCGACCACCACGAAATCGCGCCCCTCGCGCGTCATCTGCGAGAGCAATTCAAGTGTGATATAGCTGGAGGTTTCCGTGTCATAGAGACGCCGATTGGCGTACTTCTTGATGACAATGGTCCCTGATTCGCCACCTGATTTCGATCGTGCCATAGATGATGCTCCACCCTCCGTTGGGCGCAACATAGCATCGTTTCTTTCTGCACCGCAACATGGGCCGCGTCCGCTGCCGCTGTTTCTTTCCATATTGTGGCAGGTGACGGCACAAGATGCCCAATTACGGCGCAAGGCATTGACGGGATTGCGCCGTTTTCAGACAGCATCGCGACCTGCGCCGAGTGACCTGCCGGAAATTGCTGCGCAAAATGGCCGCGCGGCTTTGCTCACGCGAAACGGCAATGCACAACGCAGCATGAGGGGCGCCGGCGGAGACCGGGCGCCGGTCATCCTCATCCCGTCGCTGATCAACCCGCCCCACGTCCTCGACCTCTCCGAACAACGCTCGTTGCTGCGCTATCTTGGACAGCAAGGCCATGATGCCCTGCTGCTGGACTGGGGGACGCCGGATGAAGGCGAGCGCGACGTCGATCTGGCCGATCATGTCGAGCGCCTGCTGCTACCCCTGTTGCAGCAACTGGATCGCCCGCCCCTGCTCGTCGGCTATTGCCTGGGCGGGACGCTCGCCATTGGCGCGGCGGCGCGACTGCAGGCGCTGGGCAAGTCCGTCGCCGGCATCGCGACTATCGCCGCGCCCTGGGACTTTTCCGCCTATGACGGCCCCTTTCAGTCCCAGCTTGCCGAAATCTGGGCCAAGGCCAAGCCCGGTTGCGAGGCGCTGGGGCTTATTCCGATGGAAGTGTTTCAGACCGGCTTCTGGTCGCTCGATCCCGATCGTACCATTCGCAAATATGCCGCCTTCGCCGAGATGGAGGCTGACAGTCCGTCCTTCGAGGCCTTCATCGCGCTGGAGGACTGGGCCAATGAAGGCGCGCCGCTCACGCTGGCGAGCGGACGAGACCTTGCCGAGCGGTGCTATGGCGCCAATATGACAGCGAGCGGCCAATGGTCCATCCACGGCACCGTCGCGAACCCACAAGCGCTGGGCTGCCCGACGCTCGCAATCGCCTCGACCACGGACCGGATCGTGCCCGCCGCCGCCGTGCCACCTGCAGCGGAACGGATCGACCTTGCGCTCGGCCATGTCGGCATGATGATCGGCAGCCGTGCGGAAGCGCAACTGTGGAGAGGATTGAGCGACTGGCTTTCGCGCTGTGGCGGCTGATGCTAGAGGCGCGGCACGAGAGAGCAACCTGCGCCCCTGGCGCCGCAATCGAGGGACTTGCCAATCCATGACCGATATCGTCATCACCGCCGCCAAGCGCACGCCGGTCGGCAGCTTTCTGGGCAGCTTCGCCAACACGCCCGCGCATGAACTCGGTCGCGTCGCCATCGTCGCGGCACTGGAGCAGGCCGGCGTCTCCCCCGACGAGGTGAACGAGCTGATCTTCGGCCAAGTACTCACCACCGCACAGGGCCAGAACCCGGCGCGGCAGGCGGCCGTGAACGCCGGCATTCCGATCGACCGCACGGCGATCACCATCAATCAGGTCTGCGGCTCGGGCCTGCGCGCCGTCGCGCTCGCCGCGCAGGCGATCCGCTGCGGCGATGCCAGCATCATGGTGGCCGGCGGTCAGGAGAATATGTCCCTCTCGCCCCACGCCCAGATGATGCGCGCGGGCACCAAGATGGGGCCGATCACGCTGATCGACACCATGGTCAATGACGGCCTGACCGACGCCTTCAATGGCTACCACATGGGCATCACGGCGGAAAATCTCGCCGAGAAATACGGCATCACCCGCGAAGAGCAGGACGCGTTCGCAGCGGCCAGCCAGAACAAGGCGGAAGCTGCCCGCGCCGCGGGTCGCTTTACCGACGAGATCGCGCCCGTCACGGTCAAGGGCCGCAAGGGTGACACGATCGTCGATGCCGACGAGTATATCCGTGCCGGCGCCACCATTGAGGCGATGGCGGGACTGCGCGCCGCGTTCAAGAAGGACGGCACGGTCACCGCCGGCAATGCCAGCGGCGTGAACGATGGCGCCGCGGCGCTGGTGCTGATGACCGCCGAAGAGGCCGCCCGTCGCGGCGCGCCGGTGCTGGCGCGCATCGCCAGCTGGGCGACCTGCGGGGTCGATCCCTCGATCATGGGCATCGGCCCGGCCCCGGCCAGCCGCATCGCGCTGGACAAAGCCGGCTGGTCGCTCGCCGACCTCGATCTGATCGAGGCGAACGAGGCCTTTGCGGCGCAGGCGCTCTCGGTCGGCAAGGAGCTTGGCTGGAACCCGGACATCGTGAACGTGAATGGCGGCGCCATCGCGCTTGGTCACCCCATCGGCGCCTCGGGCGCGCGCGTGCTCACCACGCTGCTCTACGAACTCGCCCGCCGCGACGGCAAGAAGGGGCTCGCAACGCTCTGCATCGGTGGCGGCATGGGCATCGCCATGTGCGTCGAACGCTAAGCCAGACATATCCTCATCACGGACCCTTATCACAGGCGCCAGCTCTCGCACGGGCTGGCGCCTTTTTGATGGCCACGGCGCCTGACTGAAGATTGCTCTGACAGACCGTCAGCCCCACGCCCCGATGGCTATAAATCGGCAGCGAAGGCCGAAAATTCGGCGCTTTCGGGTTGTCCTCATGCCGCATTGTCTGGATAAGGTGGGCAGACCTTTTGAGGATCGCCAGATCCTGATCGCCATCGGATCGTCAATCACCTGCCGACGCATCACGGGAGCTGCGGACTTTTGTTGCTGATACTCGCCTTGCTGCCATTTCTTGGCGCGTTGCTGTTGGCGATGTTCAGGGACGCCAGCCGAAATCTTCAGGCCTGGATCGCCGCCGGCACGACCGGCGCGGCGCTCGCGATCCTCATCGCGCTCATCCCGGCCGCGCTCGCCGGGCAGACGCCGACGATGCAGATCGACTGGGTGCCGGCCCTCGGCCTGTCCTTGGGGTTCTTCCTCGATCCGTTGGGCGCGATGTTCGCGGGGCTGATCCTCGGCATCGGCCTGCTCATCATCATCTACGCCCGTTTCTATCTGGCAGCGGAAGACCCAATGGGGCGCTTCCTGGCCTTTCTGCTGCTGTTTCAGGGCGCCATGCTGGGGATCGCGCTCTCGGACAATGTGCTGCTACTGCTCGTCTTTTGGGAAATGACCAGCCTTTCCTCCTTCCTGCTGATTGGCTTCTGGCGCGATAGAGCCGAGGCCCGGCAGGGCGCCAGCATGGCGCTGGTGGTGACGGGCGGCGGTGGGCTGGCGCTCATCGCCGGGCTGTTGCTGCTGGGCAGCATTGCCGGCTCCACCGATATTCGCACCATCATGGCCAGCAGTGACCTGATTCAGGCCTCGCCGCTCTGTCCGGTCGCGCTGGTGCTGATCCTGCTCGGCTGCTTCACCAAGTCCGCGCAATTCCCGTTCCACTTCTGGCTGCCGCACGCCATGGCGGCACCGACACCGGTCAGCGCCTATCTCCATTCCGCGACGATGGTGAAGGCCGGCATCTTCCTGATCGCGCGCCTGTGGCCGGCGCTGGCGGGTACGGATCTGTGGTTCTATCTCGTCGCGACGACTGGCCTCGTCACAATGCTGATCGGCGCCGCCATCGCGCTGTTCAAGACCGACCTCAAGGCCATCCTCGCTTATTCGACCGTCAGCCATCTCGGGCTGCTGACCATGCTCTTCGGCTTTGGTACCGGCACGGCGGCGATGGTCGGCGTCTTCCACATCCTGAACCACGCCATCTTCAAGGCGGCGCTGTTCATGAATGCCGGCATCGTCGACCATGAGGCTGGCACGCGGGATATCCGCCGGCTGGGCGGCCTCGCCACGCTGATGCCGATCACCGCGACGCTGGGCATGATCGCGGCGGGATCGATGGCCGGCCTGCCCCCCTTCAACGGCTTCCTGTCCAAGGAAATGATGCTCGACGAGGCGGCGCATACCGCCTGGCTGGGGACGGGCTGGCTGGTGCCGGCCATCGCGGTGATCGCCGCGACGCTCTCGGTCGCTTACGCGCTGCGCTACGCTTTCCATGTCTATCTGGGCCGCCGGCGCGATGACTATCCCCATGCGCCGCATGATCCCCCGTTCGGCCTTTGGGCGCCCTCTGGGTTGCTCGTCATTCTGGTCATCCTTGTCGGCCTGTTCCCCGCGACGCTGACGACATGGCTTGTGCAACCGGTGGCCGATACCGTCACCGCAGGCACCGCCGGGACATTCGCGCCCGCCCTCTGGCATGGTGTGAACACCGCGCTGCTCATGAGCCTGTTCGCCGTGGCGGGCGGCGCGCTGATGCTCTGGCGGTTCGGCCTCGCCGAGCGCACCTGGCAAGCGCTCCCCCTGCCAGAAGCCAAGCGCCTGTTCGACAGCGGGATCGCGACGCTGGTGGAAGTCGCCCGCGGCTTCATCCATGCCGTGCATAACGGCTCACTGCAGCGGCAGCTCGCGCTGATCTTCGTGCTTGCCATTGCGCTGGCGGTCGAGGGCGTGCTGGTCGGCGGCGGCAGCGGCACCGGTCCGCGCGCAACGCTGCCGGCCTCGCCGCTCGCTATCATCGGCTGGCTGCTGCTTGTCGGCGCGACGGTGGCGGTCGTCATCTCCCAGCGCGAGCGTTACCTCACGCTTGTCTTTATCAGCGTCATCGGCCTCATCGTCTCGCTGGGCTTTGTCTATCTCTCCGCGCCCGACCTGGCCCTGACGCAGATTTCCGTCGAGACGGTCACGATTCTGCTGCTGCTGCTGGCGCTCAACCTGCTGCCCAAAAAGCCCGCCCGGCTCTCCAGCAATGGACTGCGGCTGCGGGACGGCTTGCTCGGCCTGGTGGGGGGCACCGTGGCCGGGCTCGGGGCGTGGGCCGTGCTCACCCGCGAGCCCAATCAGCCCATCTCGACCTTCCACTGGGAGAACAGCTATTCGGGCGGTGGCGGCACCAATGTCGTGAACGTGACGCTGGTGGATTTCCGCGCCTTCGACACCTTCGGCGAGATCATCGTGCTCGGCATTGCCGCGCTGACCATCTTCGCCCTGCTGCAGCCCGCGACGCGCGGCGCGGCCGGCGCGCGGTTGCGGGCCTGGCTCCCGGACCTCATTCGCTCGCCCGAACGGCACCCGATGATGTTCGTCGTCGCCACGCGCCTCCTGCTGCCGCTTGCGATGATGGTCGGCATCTACATCTTCCTGCGCGGGCATAATCTGCCGGGCGGCGGTTTCATCGCTGGGCTGATCATCTCCATTGCCGTGCTGATGCAATATATGGCGTCGGGCTTCGAATGGGCCGAACAGCGCCGCAAGTTTGACGAGCATCTGATGATCGGCCTTGGCGTGATCATCGCCGCGCTCACGGGCATGGGCTCGCTCGTCTTCGGCGCGCCATTGTTCACCAGCGCCTTTGGCTATGTCACCCTGCCCGTCATCGGCACGTTCGAGCTGGCGACGGCCATGCTGTTCGACATCGGCGTGGCGATGACCGTGATCGGCGCGGTCATGCTCGCGCTGGCCGAACTCAGCCACATCGTCCAGCGCGCCGACAAGGAAGATCATAGCGACGACGCGCCCATGGATGTCGACCCCGCGCGCAACCGGGAGGCGAAGGCATGATCAGCATGGAAATGCTCGTCGCCAGCGCCATCGGCATCCTCACGGCGGCCGGCATCTACCTGTGCCTGCGCGGCCGCACTTTTCCGGTGGTGCTCGGCCTCGCCATGCTGTCCTACGCCATCAACGTGTTTCTATTCGCGATGGGGCGGCTGGTCGTGGAACGCCCGCCGATCTATGAGAAAGGCATTACGGATTATACGGACCCGCTGCCGCAGGCGCTGGTCCTCACCGCCATCGTTATCGCCTTTGGCATGACGGCGCTGGTGGTGGTCCTTTCCCTGCGCAGCTTCCTCGAGACGGGCACCGACCAGGTCGACGGCAAACCGGATGACGAGCCGGAGGACATCGTGCCATGACCGCGCTGATCGCCGCGCCCCTGCTGTTGCCCGCGCTCATGGCCGCAGCCACGCTGATCTTCATGCGCCGCCACCGCTGGATCGGCGCCGCTATTTCCATTGCCGGCGCGACCGGCCTTCTGGCCCTCGCTGTGTATCTGCTGAGCGTCGCCAGCAGCGGCACGATCTCCGTCTACGCGCTGGGTGACTGGGCCGCGCCCTTCGGCATCGTGCTGGTGCTGGATCGGCTCTCGGCGATGATGCTGCTGATTACCGCCCTGCTCGCCCTGCCCGTCTTGTGCCACGCGGTGCTGACCGGGCTGGACCGCAAGGGCTGGCATTTCCACCCGCTGTTCCAGTTCCAGTTGCTCGGCATCAACGGCGCGTTCCTGACAGGCGACCTGTTCAACCTCTTCGTCTTTTTCGAGGTCTTGCTGATCGCCTCCTACGGCCTGATGCTGCACGGCCAGGGCCCGGAGCGGCTGAAAGCCGGCGTGCAATATGTAATCGTCAACCTCATCGGCTCGACGCTGTTCCTTTTCGCGATCGGGCTGCTCTATGGCATCACCGGCACGCTCAACATGGCGGACATGGCCGCCCGCATCCCGGCCCTGCCGGCTGCAGATCAGGGCCTGCTGCGCGCCGGCGCGCATCTGCTGACGCTGGTCTTTGCGCTCAAGGCCGCGCTGCTGCCGCTGCAACTCTGGCTGCCGCGCACCTATGCCGGCACCTCCGCGCCCGTGGCGGCTTTGTTCGCAATCATGACCAAGGTCGGCGCTTATGCGATCATCCGGACATCCTCGCTGATCTTCGGCGATCAGGCCGGCGCGGCGGCATGGGCGCCGGAGGTGTGGATGATGCCGGCCGCACTGGCGACGATGGTGATCGGTTTTGCGGGCCTGCTGGCAGCGCGCTCCCTGCGCGATCTTGCCGCATTCGGCCTGCTCGGCTCCACCGCCACATTGCTGGTCGCCATTGCGGCGTTCGACCGCACGGTGCTGACGGCGGGACTCTATTATCTGGCGCACACCACATTGGCTGCGGCCTTGCTCTTCCTCGTCGTCGATCTCATCCGGCTGCGGCGCGGTCGTTACGGCGACACGATCGTCCCCTCCCCACGCTTTGCCGGCATCGAGCCACTGTCCGCGCTCTACCTGCTGGCGGCCATGGCCCTCGCGGGCCTCCCGCCGCTCTCTGGCTTCATCGGCAAATTGCTGATCCTGCAGGCGACATTGGCGGACCCTTGGGCGGCGTGGATCTGGGCGGTCATTCTCGGCACCACGCTCCTCGCCATTCTCGGCCTCGCCCGCGCCGGCAGCGCCATCTTCTGGAAGAGCGCAGCGCACCCCGACAATCCACACGAAGATGCCGCGACGGCAAAGCCCGATGCCCGTCTGGTGGAGATGTTGCCCGCCACTGCCTTACTCGCGACGTTGGTCTTGCTCACCGTCGCGGCGGGGGCGGTCACGCGCTACATGGACGCAACGGCCCAGCAGCTCTTCGCGCCGACGCACACGATCGAGGCCGTTCTCGGCCCGGCAGTTGGAGGGTGAGGCAATGCTGACCAAGCTCTTCCCCCATCCCGGCCTGACGGTGATGCTGCTCATCGTCTGGATCCTGATCCAGAACAGCCTGACGGCCGGCGGCTTCCTTCTCGGCCTTCTTCTGGCCACCGTCATCCCGGTGTTTACCGCACCGTTCTGGCCCAACCGCCCGCGCCTGCGCTTTGGCTGGGCGATGCTCGATTATCTCGGGATCGTGCTCTACGATATCGTCATCGCGAACTTCCATGTCGCCAAGCTCATTCTGTTCCGGCGCAACCGCGACCTCAATTCCCGCTGGATGAGCATCCCGCTCGACCTGCATTCGGCCGAAGCCATCACCGTGCTGGCCGGCACCATCAGCCTCACGCCCGGCACCGTCTCTGCCGACGTGTCGGCGGACGGGCGCTATCTTCTCGTCCACACGCTCGACACGGACGATGTCGCGCACGAGATTGCCCATATCAAGGCGCGCTATGAGGCCCGGCTGCAGAGGATTTTCCGATGATCGCGCTCGCGCTGACCTTCGCCTTCGGCTGCATTGCGCTCGCCGTGCTGCTCAACCTCTACCGCCTGCTGCGCGGCCCGACGCGGTGCGACCGCATCTTGGCGCTGGATACCATGGTCATCAACGCCATCGCGTTGATCGTCCTGTTCGGTATCTACGAAACCAGCACCACCTATTTCGAGGCGGCACTGCTGCTCGCGATGGTCGGCTTCGTCGGCACGGTGGCCTATTGCAAGTTCCTCCTGCGCGGCGACATTGTGGAGTAGGCCATGGCAGTGATCGCAGAAATCCTGATCGCCGCTCTCATCGTCCTCGGTGGCGCTTTCGCGCTGATCGGCAGCTGGGGCCTTGCCCGGCTGCCCAGCCTGATGACGCGGCTGCACGGCCCGACCAAGGCAACCACCCTCGGCGTCGGAAGCTGCCTCGTCGCATCCATGATCTACTTTCCGTTCCTGGGCGGAACCTGGTCCGCGCACGAACTGCTCATCACCCTGTTCCTGTTCATCACGGCGCCGGTGTCCGCCAACCTCATTGCCAAGGCGCATCTGCACCGGCAGCGGACCAATACCGACGTGGAGCCAATGGACGGTGTACGGGATGCCTTGCCTGAGCCGGGCGGCGACACCGAATGGGCGACGTTCGGCGTCGATCGGGCGGAGGGGCGCTGAGCTATGGTTTTCGCGGCATGAAACATGATGACGACGAGAATCCCGGCGGCCTTCTCCACTGGCTGCGCGAACGGCTGCATATCGTCATCGGCACGGGCGGTCTGATCGCCTGGCTGGTCATGCTTTGGCTGATGTTCGGCGACGTCCTCTGACCATCGATCCGGTGCGCCCCTAGCCCCGGGCGGCCAGTTGGTCTAGCATCGGGCCATGACAGGACTCTCACCGACCGAAATCGGGATCGTGGAGCATCTTAGGAGACGACAGGCGGACATGGCGGCGCAAGTCGTCGACTGGGCGCAGGTCAACTCCGGCAGCCGCAACCTCGCCGGGCTGGAACAGATGCGCCAGCATATCGCGGCCCGACTGACGGAGATTGCCGATACGGTCGCAACCGTTGCGCCAGAACCCGCTGAAACGCTGGATGAGGCCGGCCGCACCGTTGCGCTCGCTCATGGCGCCAATCTGCTCGCCCGCAAGCGTGTCGCCTGCGCCCGTCGCATGATCCTCACCGGGCATATGGATACGGTCTTCCCGCCCGATCACCCCTTCCAGACCTGCCGCCTGATCGATGACGACCGCCTCAACGGCCCCGGCACCGCCGATATGAAAGGCGGGCTCCTCGTGATGATCGAGGCGCTGGCTGCGCTGGAGGCGGCGAATGCCATTCCCGATTTCGGCTGGGATGTGGTGGTCAATGCCGATGAGGAAGTGTCCTCGCTGGGGTCTGCAGCGCTGCTGCGCGAGACGGCGCGGCGCTGCCAGACCGGCATGACCTTCGAGCCTTCCGTCACGGTGGATGGCACGCTGGCGAGCGCCCGGCGGGGCAGCGGCAATTTCACCGCCGGCTTGACCGGCCGATCCGCCCATGCCGGCCGCAATCCGTTGGATGGCCGCAATGCCGTGGTGGCCGCAGCCGATCTCGCGGTGCGGCTGGATGCGCTCAAGCACGAGATCGAAGGTCTCTCCGTCAACGTCGCGCGCCTCTCCGGCGGCGGCGCCAACAATGTTGTGCCCGATCGGGCGCTGCTGAGCTGGAACATGCGGCCCGTGGACTTGGCCGGCCAGCAGGCCGCCGAGCAGGCTATCGCCCGGATCATTGCGCAGGTCAGTGCGGATCATGCCGTGACGATCGCGCTCGCAGGCAGCTTTGCGCGACCGCCCAAGCCCTTCGACACGAAGCATCAGGCGCTGTTCGGGCTGGTCCGGGAAACCGGCGCGGACCTCGGCCTTGCCATCGACTGGCAGCCAAGCGGCGGCGTTTGCGATGGCAACAACATCGCCGCCCAGAATGTCGCGGTGGTGGACACGATGGGCGTGCGCGGGGGCGCCATCCATACCGATGAGGAGTTCATGATTCTGAGTTCACTGAGCGAACGCGCCGCGCTGGCTGCCATCACCATGCTGCGGATCGCACAAGGACGGCTCGACCACGCCCTCAATTCCGCGCCGGATATGGCAGGGGTCGCCCATGACTGACGGCTCTTTCAACGACTGGTTCGTCCGCCCTGCGACAACGGCGGATATCGACGCCATCTACACGCTCGCCGGCCAGACCGGGCCGGGCTTCACCAATCTGCCCCATGATCGCGAGGCCCTGTTCGCACGCCTCGAACGATCCCAGCGCAGCTTTGAGGCGCAGTTGAGCCAGCCCGATGACGAGCTTTACATGTTCGCGCTGGAAGAAGCCGGCACCGGGCGGATCGGCGGAACGGCGCTCATCTTCTCCAGCGTCGGCACCAAGAAGCCCTTTTATTCCTACAAGCTCACCCGGCTCTCGCAGCACTCGCGCCAGCTCGACCGCATCGTTACGACGAGCGTGCTCAATCTGGTCAACGACTTTGCCGGCGCGAGCGAGGTCGGCGGCCTGTTTCTGGTGCCCGAGCTGCGGCGCAGCGGGCTGGGCGTGCTGCTCGCGCGCAGCCGCTATCTGTTCATGGCCATGCACCGTGCCCGCTTCGGCCAGCAGGTGCTCACCGAATTGCGGGGCTGGCAGGAGCCCGAAGGCGTCTCGCCATTTTGGGAAGGGCTGACCCGGCGCTTCTTCGACCTGGAGTTTGCCGATGCCGACCGCTTTCACGCCCTCAACGGCAACCAGTTCATCGCCGATCTCATGCCCAAGCACCCGATCTACACCACCCTGCTGCCACCCGAGGCGCAGGCAGCTATCGGCAAGCCGCACGCCAGCGGCGCTGCGGCCATGAAGCTGCTCGCGGCCGAGGGCTTCCGCTATGATGGCTATGTCGATCTGTTCGACGCCGGGCCAACCATGCAGGCCGACGTCGATGATTTGCGGGCAGTGAAGGAAAGCCGCGAGGCGGCTGCCTTCAGCGATGCACCTGCATCTCAGACCCAGGCCCGCCCGATGCTGCTGGCCGCCGGAGATTTGCTCGATTTTCGCGCCTGGCGCGCCGCCGGGCAGATCGATGCCGAAGCAGAGCGCCTGACCCTGCCAGCGGATGCGATGGCGCTCGGCAGGCTGAGCGAGGGCGCAACGGCCCGTTATCTGACGACCGACTGACCGAACAGACCAAAGACGAAACGAGCGGAAGAGCCATGACCGACCTGATTTCCACCGACCCGTGCACGGGAGACGTCGTCTGGCGGGGCGTTGCTGCGGATGCCGCTGCCGTCGATGCCGCCGTCGCGCAGGCCCGCGCCGCCCAACCGGGCTGGGAGCGCACACCGCTGACTGAGCGCATCACCATCCTGCGCGCTTACGCCGCAGCGGTGAAAGCCCATGCCGATGACGTCGCGCGGGTGATCTCGCGCGAGACGGGAAAGCCTTTCTGGGAAACCAGGACTGAAGCGGCCAGCGTCGCTGCCAAGGTGGAGATTTCCATCGCCGCGCAGGCGGACCGGGCGGGCGAGACGCTGCGAGATGGAGACGGGTTCGCGCTGGCGTTGCGCCACCGGCCGCATGGCGTGCTGGCGGTGCTCGGGCCTTATAATTTCCCGGCGCATCTGCCCAACGGGCACATCGTTCCGGCGCTGCTGGCGGGCAATGCCGTCGTCTTCAAGCCCAGCGAACTGGCGCCGGCCACGGCGGAACTGATGGGCCAGCTTTGGCGGGAAGCTGGCCTGCCCGACGGTGTGCTGCAGATCGTGCAGGGCGGCGGCGAGACCGGCAAGGCAGTGGCCGCGAATCCCGGCACGGATGGCCTGCTGTTCACCGGCAGCTCGAGCACCGGCAAACTCCTCGCCCGCGCATTTGCCGACAGGCCGGGGCGCATTCTCGCGCTGGAAATGGGCGGCAACAATCCGCTGCTCGCCTGGGAGATCGGCGAGGCCGACATGGACGCTGCCGTTGCGCTTATCGTCCAGTCCGGCTGGCTTTCCGCCGGGCAACGCTGCACCTGCGCGCGCCGACTGATCGTGCAGGACGAGATCGCGGATGCGCTTATCGAGCGGGTCACGGCAACACTGGACAGGCTGATCGTCGGCGCGCCCTTCGACGATCCGCAGCCCTTCATGGGGCCGGTGGTGGATAATCGCGCCGCCGATCTGGTGGAGGCGCGCGTTGCGGATCTGCTTGCGTTGGGCGGGCGCCCGATCCGTCCGCTGGTCCGGAGGGACTCCGGCCTGCCCTTCCTCTCACCGGCGCTGATCGACATGACCGGCATCGAGACTGCCCCTGACGAGGAGATTTTCGGCCCGGTGGTCCAGCTCTGGCGCGAGACGCATTTCGACCGGGCCATCGCCCGCGCCAACGCCACGCGCTTTGGCCTGTCCGCCGCTATGCTGGGTGGGAGCCGGGCACAGTTCGAGCAGTTTCGCGCAGCCACGCGCGCCGGCGTCGTCAACTGGAACCGGCCCACCAACGGCGCCAGTTCCGCCATGCCCTTTGGCGGCATCGGCGACAGCGGCAACCTGCGCCCCAGCGCTTATTATGCGGCGGATTATTGCGCCTTCCCCGTCGCGGGCATGGAGGCCCCGGCGCTGGAGGGCGCGCTTTCCACCGGACTGCGCGCATGAGCACCGCGCCCGTCTTTCGCGAGGTCAATTTCGATGGGCTGATCGGCCCGACCCACAATTATGCGGGCCTCAGCCTCGGCAATCTGGCCGCCACGCTCCATGCCGGCGAGGTCTCCCAGCCCCGCAAGGCAGCCCTGCAAGGCATCGCCAAGATGCGCACGCTGCACGGGCTGGGACTGGGACAGGGCTTCTTCCTGCCGCACGATCGCCCGAACGCGGGCTGGCTGCGTCAATTCGGCTTCGACGGTTCGGATGCGCAGGTCTATGCCCGCGCATGGGCGGAAGAACCGCTGCTGTTCGCTCAAGCCACCAGCGCATCGGCGATGTGGGCAGCCAATGCGGCGACGGTCTCCCCCGCCCCGGACACGGCGGACGGGCGGACGCACTTCACCGTCGCCAATCTCGCGACCATGGCGCACCGCAGCCATGAATGGCCCGAAACGCTGCGGCAGTTACGGCACATCTTCGCGGACGAACGCTATTTCGCGGTCCATGATCCGGTCCCCGCTCGCTTCGGCGATGAGGGCGCCGCGAACTTCATGCGGCTGGCCTCCCCCGTGAACGGCCCCGGCGTCGAGGTCATGGTCTATGGCGAACCGGGCGGGCGCTTTCCTGCCCGCCAATCGGCCGAAGCCTGCCGCGCGATCTTCCGTCGGCACGGCATTGAGGACGGCCTGACCGTACAGCAATCCGCCGAGGCCCTCGCGGCCGGCGCGTTCCACAATGATGTCGTGGCCGTCGCGCACGAGAACATCCTCCTTGCGCATGAACAAGCCTTTGCGGACAAGGCGGCCTTCTATGCCGCGCTGGCGCAGCGCTGCCCGGATCTGATCATCCTGGAGGTGCCGGCCAGCGAAGTCTCGCTGGAAGCCGCCATCGCCTCCTATTTGTTCAATTCCCAACTGGTGACGCTGCCGGATGGTCAGCGAGCGCTGATTCTCCCGATGGAGTGCCGGGAAACCCCTGCCGTCAAAGTCTGGCTGGACAGCAATGTCGGCGCCAACGGCCCGATCCACGCCGCTCATTTCGTCGATGTGCGCGAATCCATGCACAATGGCGGTGGCCCTGCCTGCCTGCGCCTGCGCGTGCTGCTCTCGCGCGAGGCGGAACAGGCGGTTCACCCTGCCCATCTGCTCGACGAGCGCGGACTGGACCGCCTGGAGACGATCGTCGGCAATCACTGGCCCGAGCGCCTCGCCCCGTCCGATCTCGGCCTGCCCGACCTCTGGGCGCAGGCTCAGGCCGCGCGGACGGCCTTGCGCCATGCACTGGAGCAAGCCTTGCCATGACCCGCTTCGTCGATCCTGCTGACATTCGCCTCGCCTTTTCGGAGGCGATGTCCGCGATGTACCGGGCCGAGGTGCCGCTCTACGGCACGCTGCTGGAGATCGTCGCCACGAGCAATGCCCGCGTGCTGCAGGACAATCCCGCGCTGAACGAACGGCTCGCAGCGCAAGGCGAACTCGACCGGCTCAGTGCCGAGCGCCACGGCGCCATCCGGGTCGGCACGCCAGAAGAACTGCACCTCATGCGGCGATTGTTCGCCGTGATGGGCATGGTGCCGGTGGGCCATTATGATCTGGGCGTAGCCGGCCTGCCGGTGCATTCGACAGCGTTTCGGCCGATCGACACGGCATCGCTGAACCGCTGCGCCTTCCGTATCTTCTGCTCGCTGCTGCGGCTTGAGCTGATCGAGGATGTTGCGTTGCGCAAGCAGGCCCAGGCGCTGCTCGCCCGACGCAGCATCGTCACCGACGGCGCGCTGGCGCTGATCGACCGCTTCGAGCGGGAGGGCGGTCTGGGGACCGAAGAGGCAGAAGCCTTCGTGCTGGAGGCGTTGGAAACCTTCCGCTGGCATGGCGAAGCGCTGGTGGACCACGCAACCTATGAAGCGTTTAGTCGCGCGCATCGACTGATCGCCGATATCGTCTGCTTCCGTGGTCCGCACATCAATCACCTGACGCCCCGCGCGCTCGACATCGATGCGGTTCAGGCCGAGATGATCGCGAGCGGCATCAAGGCCAAGGCCGTGATCGAAGGCCCGCCCCGCCGGTCTGTCCCGATCCTGCTGCGCCAGACGAGTTTTCAGGCGCTGGAGGAGGCCATCCTGTTCCGCGATGGCGATGAGAGCGTGGCCGGCGTCCACACCGCACGGTTCGGCGAGATCGAGCAGCGCGGGATTGCGCTGACGCCACATGGCCGCGCACTTTACGATGCAATCCTCGCAAAAGCCGAGCAGGCACGCAGTCTGGGCAGCAAAGGCTATGAAGCGCGCCTGGCAGAGATCTTCCAGCGCTTTCCCGACGATCTGGATGCGATCCGCGAACAGGGGCTGGCCTATTTCACTTATGCGCCGACGCCCAAGGCCGCGATGCTTCCTGCGGGACGCCAGCTTCCATCCGGCGCGCCAGACGAGCTGGTCGCCGATGGCTGGCTGGAGGCGACGCCGATCACCTATGAGGACTTCCTGCCGGTCAGTGCCGCCGGCATCTTTCGCTCCAATCTCGCCGATGCAGAGACTGGATCCCGCGCAGGCGCCTCATCGCAGGATGAGTTTGAGGCCGCGCTCGGCGTCCCGTGCCTCGACCCTTTCGGATTATATCTCGATCAGGAGCAGGCCTCGCTCGACATGCTGGGATAGCAGACCGGCGTTCACGCCGCAGCCGAACTCTCGCCGCTCAATGCCCGGGCGCGGACCATGAGACGGCTCACAATGGCCTGATAGAATGCCCGATCCTCGGCGCTCGCCTCACTCCAGAGGCTGGCATCCCGCACCGAGGCCTCGCGATGGAGCGCCTTGTACACCACGGCACCGGCCTCGGTCGGTTGCAGGACGATATCGCGGCGGCGGGTTGGCCTGAATCGCTCGATCAGCCCGCTCTCTTCCAGCGCCGAGACCGTCCGCCCGATCTGGCTCTTGTCCCGCCCCATCGCTTTGATCAGCTGCGCCATCGGCAGCGGCGCATACAGGCCGATGAGCGCGAGAACCTGACCCTGAAAGTTCGACAGGCCGTGCATCCGCTGGCAGGAGAGCATCGCGCTCCGCTTGAGATAGGCGACCAGTCCGACCAGCTTGGGCGCGATGAGGTCCGGCGGCGGCTCGATCTTCTTGCCCTCCGGTCCCACAGGCCATGAGGGCGTGCCGGCCCCGCCCGGTGCCGCACCAATGATCCCCGCCTCGACACTCAGGCAGCGCTCCTGATTGTAGATGCGGGCGGCCTTCTGCGCCAACTGGTCGGTGAGCAGGCCGAAGCGTTCGAGCTCGTCGCGCCCCAGACCGCTTACCAGCTGGCCGTCGCGGGCGCGGACGATAGCGCGAATCTTTTCGAACAGCACCCGCCCCGCCGGGGAGAGGGTGAGCTTGGCGCGCAGCTTCTCACGCACGATCAGTCCGTCCCGCTCCAGCGGCTTGATCGCGCGACTGACCTGCGCCTTTTCGTAGCCGGCAAAGCCGACGATGTCCTGAGAGGTCATGCCGCCGGAGAGGCCGAGCAGCAGCAGCAAATGGCGATGGATCTCCTTATAGCCCACCTCCGCCTCGAACAGCGGCAGGCCGCCCTCGCGGATCGCGCGCATCAGCAGCATGAGGCGCATCCCCAGAAGCCCGGCATCGAGCGGGGTGGGACCGATATCCGCCTCTTGCGTCACGATATTTTTGCTCCTCGCCCCTGGCATGCTGTCATCTGCATGATAAAGCCCATCGAACCCGATCAGGCAACCGGCGCGGCGCTATCGTGTGAGTCTTGCGACAGAGCTGTGATCGCGACGCGACAGGTCATCGACCGCTCAGGAGACACCATGCTCAGGATTTTCCGCTATATCGCCCTGGTGGAAGGCATCACGACCCTCGCGCTGTTCCTGATCGCGATCCCGCTCAAATATGGCTTCGACAATCCCGCGCTGATCCGTCCGGTCGGGATGACCCATGGCATCGCCTTCCTGCTCTACATCGGCGCGATGCTGTTCGTGCTGCCGGGCAAGGGCTTTGGAGTCCTGGGCTGGCTGCGGACGGCGCTGGCGGCGTTCTTCCCGTTCGGCACGTTCCTCAACGATCCCTATCTCAAGCGGCAAGAGGCCGCCCTCACCCAGGGGCGCGCACGCTCCGTCTAAGCCTGCGCGCCGAAGAGGCCGCGAAGATCAGGCCTTGAGGCGCTCGGCGTGCCAGCGGATATGCTCGGCCATGAAGGTCGAGATGAAATAATAGCTGTGGTCATAGCCCGGCTGCATGCGGATTGTTGCGGGCTGACCGGCCTTGGCGCAGGCCGCTTCCAGCAGATGCGTACGCAGCTCCTGCTCGAGGAAATTGTCCGCACCGCCCTGATCGACCAGCAGGTCGGGCAGTCGGGCACCGCTTTCGATCAGCGCCACGGCATCATGCTGCGCCCAGGCCGATGCATCGTCCCCCAGATAGCCGCCGAGCGCCTTCTGGCCCCACGGCACCTGGCTCGGCGCGACGATCGGCGCGAAGGCGGAGACGGACCGGAAGCCCTCGGGATTGCGCAAAGCGATGGTCAGCGCGCCATGGCCGCCCATGCTGTGCCCGGTGATACCCTGCCGCGCCATATCGATAGGGAAATTCGCGGCGATCAGCGCCGGCAATTCCTGCTCGATATAGCTTTTCATGCGATAATGGGTCGCGAAGGGCGCCTGGGTCGCATCGACATAGAAGCCCGCGCCCAGGCCGAAATCATATTTGCCCTCCGCATCGTCGGGCACATCTTCGCCCCGCGGACTGGTGTCCGGCGCCACGAAGACGATCTTCTCCGCCGCGCAGGCCGCGCGATACTCGCCCTTCTCCATGACGTTCGCATGGGTGCAGGTGAGGCCGGAGAGGTAGAAGAGCACGGGCAAGGTTTCGCCCGGCTCATGCTCGGGAACGAAGACGGCGAATGTCATCGCCGTCCCCGTCTCCGAAGATGTGTGCCGGTAGACGCCCTGGACGCCGCCATAGGCCTTGTTCGTCGAGAGCGTCTCCAGCGTCATCGATCAGGCGCCTTCAGGCAGCTGGCAGAAGACGCAGATCTTGTTGCCGGTCGGGTCGCGCAGATAGGCGCCATAGGCGTTGCCCGGCGCCTGCGGGCGCTTGCCCGGCTCGCCTTCGCTGGTGCCGCCATTGGCCACACCGGCCGCGTGGAACGCATCGACCTGATCCTTGTCGGCAGCGGCAAAGCCGATCGTGCCGCCATTGGCATGGGTCGCCGGCTCGCCGTTGATCGGCGAAATGATGCCGAAGGTGCCGCCATTGTGCGAATAGAAAGCGCGATCGCCGATGTTGTGGCCGGCGCCAGCGCCCAGTGCGCCGAGCACGGCGTCATAGAATTTCGCGCTCTGCGCGAGGTCCTTCGCGCCAACCATGATATGCGTAAACATTGTGACTCTCCTCTTGGTTACTCAAAAATCCTGCGCGCGCCGGAGCATCACTGGGGTTCGTCCCAGGCCGCGCAAAGCTTGTTGCCATCCGGATCGCGCAGATATGCGACCCAGATGCCCCGCCCCGTGGCGGGCGAAATCCGGTTCTCCGGCTCTCCCTCGCACGCTTGGCCGCCATGCGCCAGGCCGGCGGCATGCCAGGCCTTCACCGCCTCCGGTGACGGCGCCAGAAAGCCGACAGTCCCGCCATTGGCATGGGAGGCCGGTTGGCCATCGATGGGATGGCCAACGATAAACAGACCCCCGCCATCCCGATAGAGCAGCCGCCCCTTCGCGTCGGCCTGCGCCGGCGCGATGCCCATCGCCGCGAACGTCGCATCATAGAAGATGCGCGCGCGCTCGATGTCGTTGGTGCCGAGGACCAGATGCCTGAACATGGGTGCCGCTCCCGAGCGCAACCGCCGCCCTGCGGACCTTAGAACACCACCACGGAGCGGATGCTCTTGCCGGCATGCATGAGGTCGAAGGCGGTGTTGATCTCTTCCAAGCCCATGACGTGGGTGATCATGGGATCGATCTCGATCTTGCCGGTCATGTACATGTCGACGATCTTGGGCACGTCCGTGCGGCCCTTGGCGCCGCCGAACGCCGTGCCGCGCCAGTTGCGCCCGGTAACGAGCTGGAATGGCCGCGTGGCGATCTCCTTGCCCGCTTCCGCTACGCCGATGATGATGCTGGTGCCCCAGCCACGATGGCAGGCTTCCAGCGCCGTGCGCATCACTTCGGTGTTACCGGTCGCGTCGAAGGTATAGTCCGCGCCGCCGTCGGTCATCGCCACGATCTTCGCTACAACATCCTCGCGGCTCATGCCCTTGGAATTGAGGAAGTCGGTCATGCCGAACTTGCGCCCCCATTCCTCGCGATCCGGGTTGATGTCGACGCCGATGATCTTGTTGGCGCCGGCGAGGCGGGCACCCTGGATGACGTTGAGGCCGATGCCGCCGAGTCCAAAGATCACAACATTGTCGCCGACCTGAACTTTGGCGGTGTTGATAACCGCGCCCACGCCCGTCGTCACGCCGCAGCCGATGTAGCAGCTCGTCTTGAACGGCGCATCTTCACGGATCTTGGCGACCGCGATCTCGGGCAGAACGGTGAAGTTCGAGAAGGTCGAGCAGCCCATATAATGGTAGATCGGCTGGCCCTTGTAGGAAAAGCGCGTCGTGCCGTCCGGCATCAGGCCCTTGCCCTGCGTCGCGCGGATCGCGGTGCACAGATTGGTCTTGCCTGAGAGGCAGGACTTACACTGGCGGCATTCCGGCGTGTAGAGTGGGATGACATGGTCGCCCGGCACCACGGAGGTGACGCCCACGCCGACCTCGCGCACGATGCCCGCACCTTCATGGCCGAGCACGCTGGGGAAGATGCCTTCGCTGTCGAGGCCGTCGAGCGTGTACGCATCGGTATGGCAGATGCCCGTCGCCATGATCTCGACCAGAACCTCGCCCGCCTTGGGCCCTTCCAGATCCAGCTCGACGATCTCCAGCGGCTTCTTTGCCTCAAATGCTACCGCAGCCCGCGTTTTCATGCCCCATCTCTCCAGCAAGGAACGGCGCTCGCGCGCCAGTTGCCGCTTGTTGGAACCTGAGACTGATTCTTGCAACCCCGCCCAAGCCGGTCGAACGCTTATTTCGCGCGGCACAGGGCCAGCAGGCCGGCCTCCCCGGCGCCGAGGCTGAGCAGCGCGCAGAGCAGGATCGCGAGGGCAGCGAGCGTCCGCACGCCGGGCTTGCGGGCCAGCCCGGCAAGCATCGTGGCGCCGCCCTGCACCGCGAGCAGCGCCGGCAGCGTGCCGATGCCAAAGCCCGCCATGACCAGCAGTCCGCCGGTGAGCGACCCGGCAAAGGCCGCATATAGCAACGCACCGTAGACCATTCCGCACGGCATCATGCCCCAGCCAAAGCCGGTAGCAACCATGCGCAGGCGCGGCGGCAGCATCGATCGCGCCGCGCCTGCGATGGAAGCCGGCACATGCACCTGCCCCCGGATCGCGTGACCGACCACAGCGGGGCTCGGCATGAGGCCCAGCATCGAGAAGCCGACCCAGGCGAGACTCATCGCCGCCGCCCAGCGCAGGAGCAGATGGCCGAGTGTCGCATCCAGCCCGCCGAGCGCCAGTGCGCCCAGCGCCCCCGCCGCGCCACCCATCATCATATAGGCACCGATACGACCGGCATGGAGCCGCGCCGCAAAGGCTGCGGGATGGTCACCCTCGCTCCGCGCCTGGCCAAGCAGGAGCGCAATGCCGCCACACATGCCGACGCAGTGCAGGCTGGATGCAAAGCCGAGCAGAAATCCGCCGCCAAAGGTCCACGGATCGGCCATCGTTCAGATCGCGCTGCTGAACCGCTGCTGGGACAGGACACGATGGCGGTCGAACAGCACCGCGACGGCGCGTCCATAAGGCCGGCCCTGTTCGGCAATGCGCAGGCTGTTGCCCTCCAGCGTAGCGAGGCCCCGATCCAGGAAGGGCGCGAGTCCGGCACGCAGATCCGTCCGGTGCAGATCTGTGCCGACATCGGCGGCCCGGCCACAAAGCAGATCCTCGATGATCGCGCCGCGCCGCTGATCATCCGCGTCGCGCAGGATCCCGCGCTCGCCGGTCAGGCGACCGGCCCCGGCGCGCATCCGGTAGCGGCCGCTATTCTTGTCATTCTGGACGATGAGATGCGGAAACTGGCCGATGGCCGTCGCGCCGATGCCGATCAGCACATCGGCCCGATCCTCGGTGAAGCCCTGAAAATTGCGGCGCAGCGTGCCCTGCAGCTGCGCCTTGGCGAGATCGTCATGGGGCAGCGCGAAATGATCAAAGCCGACCGGCACATAGCCCGCGCTCACCAGCTGATCATGCCCCAGCGCCGCCATGGCGAAACGCTCGGCCTGATCAGGCAGATGGGTGGCATCGATCCGCTTCTGGCGGGGCAGCATATGTGGCACATGCGCATAGCCGAACAGGGCGATCCGGTCTGGACGCATGGCGATGGCCTCGTCCAGCGTGCATTCGAGCAACGCGCGGTCCTGCCCCGGCAGACCGTACATCAGATCGAAATTGATGGACCGCACGCCGTTGCTGCGCAGGCGATCAACCGCGCTGACGATGAGATCGCGCGGCTGGACCCGCCCGATTGCGGCCTGGATGGCCGGATCGAAGGTCTGCACGCCAAGGCTGGCGCGTTTGGTGCCGGAGACGCCCAGCGTCATCGCCCAGCGCTGGTCGAACCCGCGCGGATCGATCTCGACCGAGAGCACCGGCGCGCCGCAGTTAAAGGCCAGCATCATCTCATCGACCAGCCGGGCAAACTCCAGCGGCGGAATGGCATTGGGGCTGCCGCCACCAAAGGCGATGCGCTCGACGCGGGCGCGTCCGCCGAGGCGTTGGGCGACGGTGCGAATTTCGGCATGAAGCGCATCGAGATAGCTGGTCAGCCGCTGCGCCTTGTTGGAGCGCCCGGTGTTGCACCCGCAATACCAGCAGATCTCCTCGCAAAAGGGGATGTGCGCATAAAGCGAGACGGGTTGCCCCGGCTGCACCGCATCCAGCGCATGGCCGAGATAGGCCTCCCCCACCCGGTCCGTGAATTCGGCCGCCGTCGGATAGCTGGTGTAGCGCGGCACCGGCCGGGCGAGCAGATCGGGATAATAGGACCACATGGAAATGGCTCTACTTTGTCGGGCCTTGGCTGCCCTTGACCTCGATCAAGCCAAGTCTTGCGCTGGGTCAATGAGCGGCGCCCAACCCAATCCTAATGAGCGATGCAGGTTCAGGGAAAGAAAGGAAAGAACCCATGAATGCTCGTTTATTCAGCTGTGTCGCCGGTCTTGCGATGCTCGCTGCCCCCGGGGTCGCGCAGGCGCAACAAGGCAAGGTGCAGGTCAAGCTGATGGCAACCGGCGTGCTGCCCAATGGCAAGATCGATACGGTCAAATCCGCCACGGTGACGCTGCCCGCCGGCACGGACACCGCCGCTAGCGACAATTGGGTGCCGACCGCCGCAATCGAATATTTCCTGAGCGACGCCGTCTCGGTGGAGACGATCTGCTGCATGACCGCGCACCATGTGGATGGCGCGGGCGCGATCAAGGGCGTCAACCGGCTGCTCGATGACATCAAGATCGTGCCGGCGACAGTGACGCTCAAATATCACCTCAACGCCGGCCCCATCAAACCCTATATCGGCGCCGGGCCGAGCTACTTTTGGGTGGTAGATTCCAAAGTGGGCGCGGGCGGCACTGCCGCGCTGGGCGCCGCAAGCGCCAAGCTCAAGAGCAAGGTAGGCTTCGCGCTGCAGGCCGGCGTCGACATTCCGGTGAATGATACGGGCCTTGGCATCTCCTTCGACGCCAAGCGCTACTTCGTTCGGCCGACTGCCGAATTCTACAATGCCTCCGGCGCCACCGTGCTGGCGACGCGGCACGAACTCGATCCCTGGGTGGTCAGCGGCGGCGTCAGCTACCGCTTCTAAGTCTAGTTACCGGCACGCGCCGGCAAGGCGGGTCTGCTCCTCCCTCTCCCGGAGCAGGCCCGTTTTTTGGTGTTCGAATCCCGACCGTTCGTGCTGAGTAGGATCTGAGGTGCGCCGCAGGCGCATATCGAAGAGCCGTATCGAAGCATCGCAGCGCAGGGGCCAATCCTTCGATACGCCGCTTCGACAAACTCAGCAGCGACTCAGGACGAACGGCGGTCACTGTCCGTAATGCCACAGGTTCGCTACGACGCCGGCTTATCCTGATCCTCGATCAGAATGCGCATGGCAGCGCCGTCCGGGTCGTCGAACTGGCCGTTACGCAGCGACCACATGAACGCGACGAGACCGGTCAGGCCGAGCAGCAGGGCGACGGGGATGAGGAAGATCAATCCGTTCATTTGACAGCCCAGCGCAGACGGAGGGAATTGGCCACCACGATGAGCGAACTGCTCGACATCGCGACGGCAGCAATCAGCGGCGTGACATAGCCGGCAATCGCCAGCGGCACAGCCAGCGCATTATAGCCGATCGCCAGACCGATATTCTGCCGCACGATGCGCATGGTGGCGCGCGAAGCCCGCACCGACTTAAGGATGCCGGAGAGGCTGTCACCCAGAAACACGATGTCCGCGGCCTGCTGGCCGACATCGCTCGCCGAACCGGGCGCCATGGAGACATGGGCTGCTGCAAGTGCCGGACCGTCGTTCAGTCCGTCGCCCACCATCAAAGGCTTGTGCCCGGCCTCGGCCAGCGCTTGGAGCCGCGCCAGCTTATCGGCCGGGCGCATCCCGCCCTCGGCCGGCACATCAAGCTGATCGGCCAGCGATTGGACCGCCTCCTCCCGATCGCCCGACATGATTGCCGGCGGGAGACCAAGGGCGCAGAGGTCCGCCAGCGCCCGCGCGGCATCCGGACGCAGCGCGTCAGCGAAGTGGATAATGTGGCGGCGCCCATTCCCCAGCTCCAACGCCACAGCCATGGTCGGATCGTTGCTCGCGCCGCCCTGGTCAGTCAGGTCCTGCGGTGCCGGCTTGCCCATCGCGACAGCCTGCCCCTGCCAGAGCGCGCGCACGCCCTCGCCCGGAATATCCTCGACGTCAGTGAGAACCGCCGGGCCGACATGCTCGCCGCCCAGCGCCTGCCGGAGCGCCACTGCGAGGGGATGGCGGCTGGTCATGGCCAGCGCGCGGGCAATGCTCCGCTCCTCCTCGTCCAGCGCCTCGACGCCAGAGGCACGCGGGCGACCGAGCGTGAGGGTGCCGGTCTTGTCGAACAGCGCCTGATCGGCCTGCGCGAGGCGTTCCAGCGCGCTGCCATCCTTGACCAGCAGCCCCGCGCGCATCATCGCGCCGCAGACCACCACCTGCGCCACCGGCACGGCAAGGCCCAGCGCGCAGGGGCAGGTAATGATCAGCACAGCGATGGCGACCAGCAGCGATTGGTGCCAGCCGGCCCCGGCAATCATCCAGCCGGCGAAGGTGATGGCAGCGAGCAGATGCACCACCGGCGCGTAAAGCCGCGAACATTTGTCGGCGAGGCGGACATAGCGCGACTTGGCCTGGCCGGCGCTTTCCATCAGCCGGGCAATTTCGGCAATCGCCCGCCCCTCTCCCACGGCGGTCACGCGCAGCGTCACCGGGCCGTCGAGATTGAGCGTGCCGGCGGTCGCCACGTCCCCCGCACGCAGCGTGACAGGCGAACTTTCGCCGGTCAGCAAGGAGAGATCGAACCGGCTGCTGCCCTGCTCGATTACGCCATCCGCCGCGAGCCGCTCGCCGGCGGCAACCAGAACGCGGTCGCCTACGGCCAGCGCATCGGCCGCGACCCAGTGGCTCGCGCCATCCTCGGCCAGCCGCATGGCACCGGGCGCGGTGCGGCGTACCAGCGCTTCGGCTCCGCTGGCGGCGCGCGCGCGCATCATCTCGTCCAGCACCCGACCCGCGAGCAGGAAGGTGAGCAGCATCAACGCGCCATCGAACCAGGCATGGCGCCCGCCGATGATGGTCTCGTAGAGGCTCATAGAGGTCGCCAGAATGACGCCGATGGAGATCGGCACATCCATATTGGTCGTGCCTGCCCGCAGCGCCTTGAAGGCCGAGCGGAAGAAGGGCTGTCCCGCATAGCTGACCGCCGGGATGGCGATCAGCGCCGAGATCCAGTGGAACAATTCTCGCGCGCTGCCATCTGCCCCGGACCAGACCGAGACCGAGAGCAGCATGACGTTCATCGCCGCAAAGGCTGCCACGGCAAGGGCGCGGATCAACTTACGCAGCGCCTGGCTGCGCTCATGCGCCGCCGCGCTGTGGAGCGGTTGCGCCTCGAACCCGATCGCGTCAAAGGCGCGCAGCAAGTCCGGTTCGGCCAGATCGGCGGCGTGCGAGACGATCGCGGTCTTGGCCGAGAAGTTCACGCGGGCGGCGTGGACTCCCGGCTGCAATGGCAACAGCCGCTCGATCTTGGAGATGCAGCCGGCGCAATGCATGTCCGGCACGGCGAGGCGGGTTTCCACCGCATCCGCCGACCAATCGGGCCTTGGCGCCACATAGGTCATGACAGATCGACCACCCGGTTGATCTCCCGCCCGTGGGCGCGGGCCCGCACATGGACGATCCAGCGGCCCTGCGGCAGGGGCTGGAGGCTCTCATACACGCCATCGCCGAGTGCCCGGAATTGCAGCACGATATCCGGCTTGCGGCCAAGCGGGTGACGGGCGGTGGCGGTCAGCGCCACATCGTTCATCGGCGCATTCGCACTGCGCAGCGTCGCGCTCAGCCGTGTCTCCGCAGTCCGATTCAGCGTGAGCGCCCAGCCCAGCGCGTTTTCGGCACGCGCCTGCGCCAGCCATTTGTTGAACTCCTGGCTGGCGACATAGCTGTTCTGCACCACCAGCCCGCCGAAAGTGGAACTGGCAAGGAAGGCCATGGTGAAGTTGACGGCCATGACCACGCCGAAAAAGCTGACGAGAATGACGGTGATATGCCGTCCGGTGAACTTGCGGGTCACTGGCCTACCTCCGGTCGAACGAAGCTCTCATCATCCTGCGCTGCCTCTTTCTGCTCGTCGAGCGTGCGCAGCGTGAAGGCGAAATCCTGGCGGGCAATGCCCTGCGCCGGCGCAACCACATGCACGCGTTCCTTGAGCACCTGATCGGGCGGCACGTCGATTTGCAGGGTCCGGCTCGCCTGATCGCGGGTCTGCCCCTCACGCCACATCAGCGCGCCGTCCAGCCCATCGAGGCCGATGGCCATAGGGCGCGCGCGGCTCTGCATGTTGCGCACCTTGATCAGATAGCTGTTGCGGATCGACCCGTCGGATAGGCGGACATAGACCGGATTGCGCTCCGCATTGGCCGCGATGTCGATGCGCGAACGCACGCCCAGCGCGAACAGCATGGCGAGGCCAATGCTCGCCCAGATCGCGAAATAGGCAATTGTGCGCGGACGGAAGAGGCGCTTGCGCACGGGCGCCGGCGCCTCACCCTTCATCTCGGCCTCGCAGTCGATCTCCGTGGCATAGTCGATCAAGCCGCGCGGGCGGCCGATCTGCGCCATCACCTTGTCACAGGCATCGACGCACAAGGCGCAGGTGATGCACCCGATCTGCGGTCCCTCGCGAATGTCGATCCCGGTCGGGCAGACCTGCACGCATTGCAGACAGTCGATGCAGTCCCCGGTCGGCAGCCCTTCATCCTGCGCCTTCTTCAGGCCCTTGGTGCGGGGCTCGCCGCGCCAGTGCTTGTAGGTGACGATGAGCGATTTCTCATCTGTCATCGCGGTCTGGATGCGCGGCCAGGGGCACATGTAGATGCACACCTGCTCGCGCATGAAGCCGCCGAAGATGAAGGTCGTCATGGTCAGCACGAAGGTGGTGCCATAGGCGACGAACGGCGCCTGCCCGGTCCAGAACTGGTGTTGCAGCGTCGGCGCATCGGCAAAGTAGAAGATCCACGCGCCGCCGGTGAGGAACGAGATGACCAGCCAGACCGCCCATTTGCGCAGCCGCTTCCAGACCTTCATCGGGGTCCAGGGTGCTTTCTCCAGCCTGATCTGCGCGTTGCGATCGCCGTCGAGGAAGCGCTCGACATGCTGGAACAGATCGGTCCAGACGGTCTGCGGGCAGGCGTAGCCGCACCAGGCGCGGCCGACGGCGGAGGTCACCAGAAACAGACCGACGCCCGCCATGATGAGCAGGCCGGCGACATAATAGAATTCGTGCGGCCAGATCTCGATGCCGAACATGAAGAAGCGGCGATTGGCGAGATCGACCAGCACCGCCTGATTGGGCGCGTGCGGCCCGCGATCCCAGCGGATCCAGGGCGTGGCCCAATAGATCGTCACGGTGACGGCCATCACCAGCCACTTGAAGCGGCGGAACGGCCCATCGACCTGCTTGGGGAAGACCGACTTGCGCTTGGCGTAGAGGCTTTCCGCTGGCGCGGTAACATCATTCACGGGGGACATGGCAGCGTCCGTTGTTGGCGTCTTCGGCATCAGATTGCCTCCGATCGATCTTCGCTTAGGCGCAGTCGGCTCAAACGACATTGAGCAGGATCAACGAAATGAACGGTAGCCGGCCCCTCCCACGCGCGGAGGAAGGGCCGGCTCCACCTTATGGTGTTGCGGCGTTGGCCTGCGCCTCCGGTGCCCCGGCAGCCTGAGCGGCAATCTGCGCTGCGACGGGCGTCGCCTCGCCGCCGCCAAGACCGTGGACGTAGACGGCCAGCATGCGGATCGTCGCCTTGTCGAGCGCATGGCCCCAGGCGGGCATCACACCCCGACGGCTGTTCGTCACGGTCTGGGTCAGCGTCTCGCGATCGCCGCCATAGAGCCAGATCGGGTCGGTCAGGTTCGGCGCACCGAACTCACGCAGCCCCTTGCCCGCCGGGCCGTGGCACACCGCGCAATTCTGCTGGAACAGCACGTCGCCGCGCCGTGAGGAAGCGCTGGCCTTCTCCTGCCCGCTGATCACCCGAACATGGCTCACTACATCCTGAACCTGCGTGCCCGTGAGGATGCCGTCCTTGCCGAAGGCGGGCATCAGGCTCATGCGGGTCTGCGCTTCATCCGGGTTCCGGACGCCATGGGTGATCGTGTATTCGATCGATTGCAGGTCGCCGCCCCACAGCCAGTCGTCATCCACCAGATTTGGATAGCCCTTGGCGCCGGCAGCGCCCGAGCCATGGCACTGCACGCAATGCACCTTGAACGCGGCTGCACCACCCTGCATCGCCGCTTCCATGAGCTTTGGCTGGGCGACCAGCTTCTCGATCGGCGTGGCAGCGATGGCCGAGAAGATCGGCGTCCGGCGCGCGGTCTCGGCATCCATCACCTGCTGGAGCTGCCCGCGGCTGGACCAGCCGAACAGCCCCTTGCTGGCTTCATGCGCGAAGGGGATAGCGGGATAAACCACCACATAGCCGATCGCGAACACGATCGTTGCGTAAAAAGTCCAGACCCACCAGCGCGGCATGGGGGTATCGAGTTCCTCGATCCCGTCCCATTCATGGCCGACGGTCTGGGTGCCGGTCGGCGCGTCGATGCGTTTCTTCTCAGCCATGGTTGTTCTTCCTGTCATGGGCTGCAGCCTCGCCATCTTCGGCGAAGATCAGGTGCGCGGCGTCTTGGTTGCTCCGGCGCGAGCCGGGACGGAACGCCCATGCGCACAGGCCGAAATAGAGCACCACCATTGCCGAAAGCCCGTAGCTGTCCGCGAAGTGGCGCAGATCATTATAGCTCATCGCTCCACCTCCTGCGGCGCGGCGCTATCCAGATCGACAAGCGTGCCGAGCATCTGGAGATAGGCGACGAGCGCATCCATCTCGGTCAGCTTGGCCGGGTTGCCGTCGAAATCGCGGGCCTGCGCCTTGGGGTAGCGCTTGAGCAGATCGGCGGTGTCAGCCTCGGGATCGGCCTGCGCCAGGAGATCGGCATTCGCCTTCTCGATGTCCTCATCGCTATAGGGCACGCCCACCCGGCGCTGCGCCGTGAGATGGGCCGTCATGTCGCCGGCTTTCAGCTCACGTTTGGTGAGGAAGGCATAGGTCGGCATGATCGATTCCGGCACGACACTACGCGGATCGATGAGGTGCTGGACGTGCCACTCATCCGAGTAGCGCTTGCCGACGCGCGCTAGGTCCGGCCCGGTCCGCTTGGAGCCCCACTGGAACGGGTGGTCATACATGCTCTCGGCGGCGAGGCTGTAATGGCCGTAGCGCTCCACCTCGTCGCGGAATGGGCGGATCATCTGCGAGTGGCAGTTGTAGCAGCCCTCCCGCATGTAGATGTTCCGGCCCGCCAGCTCCAGCGGCGTGTAGGGACGCATCCCCTCCACCTTCTCGATCGTGTTGTCGATCCAGAAGAGCGGTGCGATCTCCACGATGCCGCCGACGGTAACCGCGGCGAAGGCAGCGACGGCAAGGAGCGTGACGTTCCGCTCCAGCTTCTTGTGCTTCTGTGCAAAGCTCGACATGGTTTTCCGTCCTTATTCCGCGGGAAACGCAGCAGGTTTGTGAGTGATGGGCCGGTCCTTGGCGGCGTCATAGGCAGCGTCGCTCATGGGCGCTTCGACGCGCTGGTGGCCGAGGATGGTGCGCCACACATTGATGGTCATGCACACGGCGCCCGAGAGGTAGAGCAGTCCGCCAAAGGCGCGCAGTACGTACATCGGGAACATCGCACGGACGGTGTCCGAGAAGGCGTAGACGAGGTAGCCGTCCGCGCCATATTCCCGCCACATCAGGCCCTGCATGATGCCAGCGACCCACATGGCCGAGGCGTAGAAGACGATGCCGACGGTCGCGAGCCAGAAGTGCCAGTTGACCATGCGCAGCGAATAGAGCCGGGTGCGGCCCCACAGGCGCGGGGTGAGATAATAGATCGCCGCGAAGGTGATCATGCCGTTCCAGCCAAGCGCGCCCGAGTGAACGTGGCCGATGGTCCAGTCCGTATAGTGCGAGAGGCTGTTCACGCTCTTGATCGAGAGCATCGGCCCTTCGAAGGTGCTCATGCCGTAGAAGGCGAGCGCCATCACCATCATGCGGATGATCGGATCGGTGCGGACCTTGTCCCATGCGCCGTTCAGCGTCATCAGGCCGTTGATCATGCCGCCCCAGCTCGGCATCCACAGCATGACCGAGAAGACCATGCCCAGCGTCTGCGCCCAGTCGGGCAGCGCGGTGTAGTGGAGGTGGTGTGGGCCGGCCCAGATGTAGAGGAAGATCAGCGACCAGAAGTGGATGATCGACAGGCGATAGCTGTAGATCGGCCGCTCGGCCTGCTTAGGCACGAAATAATACATCATCGCCAGGAAGCCGGCGGTGAGGAAGAAGCCTACCGCGTTATGGCCGTACCACCACTGGGTCAGCGCATCCTGCACGCCAGCAAACGCGCTGTAGCTCTTGGAACCCAGCAGGCTGACCGGCATCGACAGGTTGTTGACGATGTGGAGCATCGCGATGGTGAGGATGAAGCTCAGGTAAAACCAGTTCGCCACATAGATATGCGGCTCGCTGCGCTTGACGATCGTGCCGACGAATACCGCGAGATAGGCGACCCAGACGATGGTGAGCCACAGGTCGACATACCATTCGGGCTCGGCATATTCTCGCGCCTCGGTGATGCCGAGGAGATAGCCGGTCGCGGCGAGCACGATGAAGAGCTGGTAGCCCCAGAAGACGAAGCGCGCGAGCGAGGGGAAGGCAAGCCGGGCGCGGCAGGTGCGCTGCACGACATAGAAGCTCGTCGCGATCAGGGCATTGCCACCGAAGGCGAAGATGACTGCCGAGGTGTGCAGCGGCCGCAAGCGCCCGAAGCTGGTATATTCCAGCCCCAGGTTGAGCGCCGGGAAGGCAAGCTGCAAGGCAATGTAGAGCCCGGCGAGAAAACCGGCCATGCCCCAGAACACGGTGGCGATAACGCCCCAGCGCACCGGATCGTCATCATAATGCCCCTGATCGGGCATGCGCAAAATGCCGCGCGCCATCCCGCCCCAATCGGCGGAGCGAAGCGTCCCCATCATGGCGAGCAGCGCCGCGAGCGACGCAATGACCATGTGGATGGCAAATCCGGAATCCACGGCGAGCGCGGAGGCGAGCATCGCGAGAATGGCGAGCAGGAGCCAGCCTCCCGCCTTCATTGTTAGACCGGTCATAGAAACCCCTTGAGCAGCACAGTCCTGGGACTGTGCTGTCGCTGTGGATCAGCGAGGGCTCGGCATCATTGACATGGGTCAACGGGAAGAATGCGGTCTGCGGGGTGGCCGGCGCGCCACGATGCGCGCCGACCAGGAGCGCGGTGCTCAGCCGTTGCCGGCTTCGGCCTCCATGGCGTCATGATCGAGGATGACGACGGTCCGCCGATCCGGCAGATCGATGATCCCGGCCTGGCGCAGCCGGGTGAGCTGGCGACTCACAGTCTCGATGGTGAGGCCCAGCAGATCGGCCATCTGCTGGCGGGTGAGCGGCAGTTCGAAGCGCTCGACAAGATCGCTGCCGCTACAGCTTGCATCCGCAAGCCGCTGCGCCATTTCGAGCAGGAAGGTCGCGACACGCTCTCCGGCGCTCTTGCGCCCGAGCAGCAGCATCCAGTGGCGCGCGCGATCCAGTTCGGTGAGGGTCCGCTGGAGCAGCTTGTGCTCCAGCTCCGGATGCGTGCGGGCAAAATCGTCGAACGACGAGCGCGTGAACAGGCAGACCTGTGCGTCGCACAGGGCGGTGACGCTGTGCTGAGTCGTGCTGCCAAACGGACGCCCGATGAAATCGGACGGATAGACGACGCCGACGATCTGCTCGCGGCCATCCGCTGTGGAGGTTGACAGCTTGAGCACGCCGTCGATCACATTGGCGACCAGCAAGCTGTCATCGCCTTCCCACATCAGCGTCTGCCCGCGATGCACAGGCACGCGACGACCGATCTTGTTGAGTACCTCCAGCTCGGAGGTATCCAAAGATGAGCAGATCGCGCGGTTCCGCACGACACATTGTTGGCAGCTAGTCACCGCGACTCTTTACAGCAGTCGTCGAGACTTTCCAACGGCCTAAGCAGTCCATGCATGCCAAAGACACATTGGCAGTCCCGCCCCTCGCCATTCACGGATGACACCGCCGTCAGTAGCCAACGGTGAACCGCATGTTCTTGTGCTTGGGCGTCTCGATCTCGTCGATCATCGCGACGGCGAAATCCTCATAGCTGATCGAGCTTTTACCGTCCGGCGCCGTCAGCAGCGTCTCGGTGCCGAGGCGGAAGGTGCCGGTGCGCTCGCCCGGTCCGAACATCATGGCCGGCGACAGGAACGTCCAGTCAAAGCCCGGGCCGGCCTTCAGCTGGTTAAGGAAATCGCGCGCTGGCGCGGCCTCGACCTTGATGAAGTCCGGGAAACCCGGTGTATCGAGCAGCACCACGCCATCCTCGGTCTGCAGGCTCGCCGCGCCGCCGACGACCAGCAGCCAGCACCCGGCCTTGCGTGCCACCGCGAACACATTGTCCGCATCCAGCGACTTGAACGGCATGGAGAGAATGACCGCATCATGGCCGGCGATCTTGCTCGCCATGTCGTCGACATCATTGACGTCGGCCTTCACCCACGTCACGCCCTCGCGCGGGGCCTGGGTGTCTGCGCCACGCGAAATGCCCGTGACAGTGTGCCCGCGACTCACGGCCTCATCGACCAGACGCTGACCTGCATTGCCAGTGGCACCCATGATTGCGATCTTCATGCCTGCATTCCTCTCTTATCGCGCACATCGCGCGCCTAGCCCGCGACACCCAAATTGACTTTGCCTATCTAAGGGCCTGTTCTTAGGGTCAAGCCGGACAAAGGCAAGAGACCAGCGCGGGGTTTCCCGACGTCAGCGATCAACGGCCAGCTTTTCCGCCATGTTCGGGTCATCCGCAGCAATCTCCACAGCATGGGAGGTGCGGAACGGCTGGTTGGAATGCGGCGCAGTCAGCAGCGTCCATTGCGCCAGATCGCAGCCGAGCAGCAGCGGCCGCTCAGGCAGGCCAGCGGCGGCGAGCTGGCTCTTGGTCAGCGCTTCCAGCTCCTGCGGACGGATGGAGAGATAGAAGATCTTCTGCCCCTCCGCCGCCAGCTTCTGCACCGTCTCGATCGCCACCGGATTGGGCTTCACTTCCTCGAAACCCGGCTTGAAGAACAGCGACCCCTGCTCGAACAGGAAGCCATCGACGCTGATGAAGAACACCCGGTGGCCCTGCAGATATTCGCGCCACTCGTGGACCGTCCCCCAGTCCTGATACTGCTTGATCCGCTGGATGCGGAACACCGAGCCCTGCATCGCCAGATAGCCGATAATCTCGGAGAGATAGAGCTCGCCGGCGGACAGGCGCGGCTGGCCCATCAGCTCGTCATAGGCCGTCAAAAACTCGCGCGGACTGGAGAAATAATAGCCGCCGACGCTGAACAGATCGGAGATGACCTGCTTTTCGCGGAAATTGACGATCACGTCTTCCTGATCGACCTGCACATAGCTCTTGTTCTGCGGATTGACCTGACTGAAGCTGCTGAGCGACGCAACGCACACATAATTGTACGTCTGATAGAGGTGCGGCACCTCGAAATAATTGTCGCTGTCCTTCACCATGAAGGGCTCGTCGATGCCGCTCTTGAGCAGCGTCTGGGCAACCGTCTCGGACTGGCTGCGCGTCGGCTCGTCGAGAATGACGCAGTTGACCTTCTGTCCGAAGGCGGCGCGCAGACCTTCCTGGGCCTGGAAGCGCTCTTCATGCTCGCGCAGGATCGTGAAGATGAAATCATCAACATTGGCGCCAAGGCCCTGTACTGCCTTGAAGACCATGGGCAGGCCATCATTGTCAGGCAGCATCCACTTGGGCGCCATGTTGGGGAAGCGGGAGGAGCGGCCGGCGCAGGGTACGATGATCTTCATGGGTCTTCTCTCTCGCGTCAAAGATTGTCCAGGGCAGCGCGGCCGCATTCGGCCACCCGCCGGGCAACGAAGGCCCGGTCCTCATCGGTCTTCGCATAAGGCAGGATGCGCGCGAAGGTGAGGCCGAGCAGGATGTAATGGCGTGCGGGATACGCCGGGTCCAGCGCTGTCGCGGCAGCATGGAAGCGCTGCCGCAGCCACCATGTCACGCCCCGGGCCAGAGGCCGGCCACGATGGGCGTGCCAAAGTCCTTCGCATTCCTGGAACAGCTTGGACCAGTCGATCCAGACATGGTCGAAGGGCGATGTGATCGTATCGATCAGCCACAAGGCGCCGCGCCGATCGACGAGGATGTTCTCGAAGGTCAGATCGCCATGCGCTGCGGTGGGCTTTTCGTCCGCCACCAGCACATCCATGCGCTGTGCCGCCTCCACCAGAGGGGCGAGCGCTTGCTCGTGCATCGCGCCAGTCTTGTCGGCGATCTGCTGCAGCTTGTCCACCAGCAGGCTCTTGCGCGGGGCGAGTGGCGGCTGGCTAACCGGCACCGAAACCGCCAGGCAGCTCATCAGCCGTTCCACGCGGTCGGCGAAATCGGCGACATTATCAAAGGTGCCATTGGAGAGGAAATTGACCGCATCGCGCGACGGGATGAACGCCATGTCGAAATAGAACAGTCCGTCCTGCTCGCCCATGTCGAGCACCTCGGGCATCCCGGCACAGCCTTCCACCAGCCCAGCCAGCGCCTGCTGCCGCACCGCCTGATCGCGCAGCGACCCGTTGGCATCGACAAGATTGGCCGCCTTGCGCACGAAGGGCTGCCCGCCATCACGGACCAGCGCCACGGTCGCGCCGGAAAAGCCGGAGAGCGGAATGACCTCGCGAAACATCCGCAAGGCCGGGTGGCTGTCGAGGGTCAACTCTGGTCCTGTCATGATTTGCCCGGCCGATGGGTGACGCCAGCCTGGGTCACGTCGATGACAGTCATGCCCGCGGCAAGCCCGGACGCGATCCCGACCGGCGTATCCTCGAACACGAGGCAGCGTGCGGGCGCTACCCCCAGCAACGCCGCGCCGGTGAGATAAGGCTCGGCATGGGGCTTGCCTTGCGCCACATCGTCGCCGCTGACCACGGCGCCGAAATGGGGGCGCCACGCCATCGTTTCCAAGATCGCTTCCACGCCGTCCCGGTTGCCCGACGACACCAACGCCATGGGGATCGTGCCGGCATGACGCGCCAGCAAGTGTGAGGCGGTCAGGGCCGGCGCCTTCTCCTGCCGCAGCACGGTCTTGAAATGCGCCTTCTTCTCGGCATGGAGGGCGGCGATCATCGCATCGTCGATCTCACCCATGCCCGCCGCTGCCGCAAAAGACGGGATCGCGATCCGGGCGGGCGGACCGACATTTGCAAGATAATCATCCATGGTGAAGCGATAGCCGCGCGCATCGAACACGGCTGCGTAGGCGAGCCCGTGGAGCGGCATGGTATCGACCAGCGTGCCATCCAGATCGAACAGCAGGGCGTCATAGGCGGAGAGGTCCACGCCGAGCGGCCATGGCTCCACGGACACGTCCGGCGTCATTTCCCGCCCCGCGACTTAACTAAAACGACCATCGACCCTCAAATAACCCCCTGCAATCGACGCACATCTATCGCGCTGGCGAGCATTCTCTCAGCTGGCCGTCATGCGAATGTGGAAATGGGTTGAATTCTTAATCCGAAATCTTGCTAGGTTGAACGCGCGCGCCATTGGCCATCGAGGAAAACCCGTGAAGTCTGTAAATGGAAAACCTGCAAGCGAGTTCCTCGACGATCGGCTTGCCGCAGCCAAAGAATTGACCGAGGCCTCAAACTATACCCCTGCCCTGGAGATTTACGAGGCAATATTTAAGGAGGGCATAACGGCCCACCGCGCCTTTGAGGGCGCCGGGCGCGCGGTGACCGGCGCGCTGATGGACGAGGCTTTGCCGACGGACTGGGGTCGGGAGCGGCTGGACGATCTCCTCCGCATCCTCGTCCTTGAGCGCGATCGCGACGGCACGCCCCCTGCCCTGTGCGCGCGGATCGCAGCAGCCCACGCGGGCGGCAATCAGCGCGTGCTCAAGAAGGCGGCCGAGCTTCTTCGGCCCGTTCTGACAGCTTTGTGGGATGAGGGCGCGCGCGACCGCGGCTTTTTGATCGCCGTGCTGCTGCTGCGCCACCCCCTGCAGGGCTGGCAGGACGAAGCCGCGATCTCGCGCTGGCATCTCGACCTGCTGCCGCAATTGGATCGGCACGAACTCAGCCTGCCCTATAATGGCATGTTCGATGCGGTGCATTTTCAGCGCAACATCGCCGATCTGGCCGGTCTCGCGGAGAACACGCCGCCCGATGCGCTGGTACGTCGGTTCCCCGCCTGGCAATTGCTGCTCTTCCTGTGGATTACGGGATCACGCCGTGCAGACGCGCAACTTGCCGCATGGCTGGCGGCCTATCGCAGCGCATATCCGGGCGGTGCAACCGATGAGGACGATGGCGCGGCGGTGCGCTCTCTGGCGCTGCGCTGGGCGGTTTCGCCGGACGGCCCCACGAGCGCAGCGGCAGTCACGACGGCCCTCGGTCCGGACCTGGCCGCGCTGGCGCAGCCGGGCCTCAAGCTGCGCTCGACTGCTGATCGCGCGCGGTCGAACGCAGCGCTTGCCCGGCTGGCTTCCAGGCCGTGGCAGGCCGCCGCTTTCGTGGAAGACAAGGTCACGGTCAAGGCGCCTTTCCTCAAGCTCGGGCGGCGCCGTCCGCGCATTGCCGTGTGCGTTTCGGGCCAGCTACGTGGCCACCGCGCGGCCTTGCCGACCTGGCAGGCCGGCTTGCTACGGGACACGGACTGCCATTTCTTCGTCCATAGCTGGAGCAAGATCGGGCGCTCCGGCGCCGAGCCATTCCGCGCCTATCTGCCTTTCGCTGGCAAGGCCTTTTGCGACGCATGGCGCCTGCACGCCGGGCGGCTTGGGATGCCCGGCATGGCCGAGCGATACCCCGCACTGGTCGCCGCGCTGGCGGATGGCGGGATTGTCAGCAAGACGGACCTCGAAGCCTTCTACGGCACGGAACATGTGGTGCTAGAGGACGATAGCGGCCCGGATTTTGCGGGTTGGTCCAACCCCCGCAAGATGCATTACAAGCTCAAGGCCGCATCGGACATGGCGACGGCCCGAGGCGACGAGTTCGATCTCATCCTGCGCATCCGCCCGGATAAGGTTATCGGCGCGAAAGCGTTCCGCTGGGGCGACGCCTTGGCCGCCTGCCGAGCGGCGCCCACGCTGCTTGCCGATGCGGCGATGGGCCATCAATATGGCACACTCATGATCGGGGATCAGGTCGCGCTCGCCAGCGCCGCGACCATGGCGGTCTATGCCGACACGCTGGATATCGCGCCGCGCTTTCACGAGATGGCGCTCTATGATGCCAAGCCGGATTTGATGGGTCATGTCAGTCTTGCCCAGACTTGTTGGTATGCCGGCATCACCGTGGCCAGATTGCCGGCCCAGATGGGCAAGTTGATGGAAGCAGCGCCGATGGCGAGCAGCGCCATCTGCGCTGCGCTCGAGCAGGACGCTGCCGGCCGTCACGACGCTGTGGACAAGGCTTTGCTCACAGCGGCGCGAACGGACAGGCAGAGGCGCTGAACTCAGGAGCCGACGACCATCCCGCCATTGGGGTGGAGCACCTGCCCGCTCATATAGCTGGAATCCTCGCAGGCGAGGAACAGGAAGCACGGCGCGACTTCGTTCGGCTGGCCCGGGCGACCCATCGGCGTGCTCTCGCCGAAATGCGCGAGTTTCTCCTTGCTGGCACCGCCGAACGGGTTGAGTGGCGTCCAGATCGGCCCCGGCGCCACGGCGTTGACGCGAATGCCCTTCTCGATGAGGTTTTCGCTGAGCGAGCGGGTGAACGCGGTGATGGCGCCCTTGGTGCTCGAATAATCGAGCAGTTCCTTGGAGCCCTGATACATCGTGACGGAGGTGCAGTTGACGATCGCCGCGCCCTCGCGAAGATGCGGCATCGCCGCCTGTACCACGAAGAACATCGAATAGATGTTCGTCTGGAACGTGCGCTTGAGCTGTTCCTCGGTGATGTCCTCGATCGCCTTGTCCGGGTGCTGCTCCCCGGCATTGTTGATGATGATGTCGAGACGCCCGAACGCGCCTATTGTGCGATCGATCAGGTCCTGACAGACAGCCTTGTCGCCCAGGTCGCCCGCGAACACGAGCGCGCGAGCGCCTTCCTGCTCGACCAGCTTTTGCGTCTTGGCGGCGTCTTCATGCTCGCACAGATAAGCGATGGCGACATCGGCGCCTTCACGCGCGAACAGCACCGCAACCGCCCGGCCGATACCGCTATCCGCACCGGTCACGACCGCGACCTTGCCTTTCAGTCGGCCCGATCCGGGGTAGCGCGGCATGAACTCCGGCTGCGGATCGAGCTTGTGCTCGTCACCAGGCAGATTGTCTTCGTGGATCATCTCGATTGTGTCAGT
Source organism: Sphingobium sp. B11D3B (assembly GCF_025961735.1). NCBI lineage: Bacteria > Pseudomonadati > Pseudomonadota > Alphaproteobacteria > Sphingomonadales > Sphingobiaceae > Sphingobium > Sphingobium sp. B11D3B. The sequence continues at coordinate 1,488,906 of NZ_JAOQOF010000001.1, forward strand.
CATGGATCATTCTTCCGTTCAGCACGTCACTTGACGTGGTCCGGCTTGCCCTTGCGGCTGCCGGAGGCAAAATCCTCAAGCTGGCTCTTGCTCATCGAGTCATACATCTCGCGTGAGGCACCCTTGAGGTCGGATTTGACGCTGTCGCCGCGTTTGGCAGACAAGGCTGCCCCGGCGGCTTTCTGCTGCGCTTTGGATTTGGCTGGCATGGGTAAGCCTTCAAATTAAAAGGCCGCCCGTTCGTGCCGGGCGGCCTGTGCCTGTCGATCAGACGAAGGGATAAGGGATGCCCCAATATCCGTAGACCTGCCGGCCGTAGCCATGGTCGTAGACGGGGTCTTCCTGCGCATATCGCGGCGCGCCTTCGAGACGGGATTTCTCGATATCGACGACATAGCCGCCATATTCGGTATCATAATCGAGCATGTCCCACGGCAGCGGATAATAATCGCTACCAAGGCCGAACAGCCCGCCAAACGACATCACGGCATATTCAGCCTTGCCGCTCCGCTTATCGACCATGAAGTTGCGCACCGTCCCGAGCTTCTCGCCCTGCCGGTTGTACACCGTCGTGCCCTCGACCTTGTCGGAGGAGATGAGGCGCTGAGTTTCGTCAATTGCGATTTCGGTAGCCATGAGCCTGGTCCTCTTCCTGTTGAAGGTGGGCCTCGATCCACGGACGGGGTTTGCCGATCCAACCGGGACCAAGGTGCCAATGCCGGACTATGCCGGCCCTGGGTCTTGAGGCGGCGCATCAGCGCGACGCCATCTGCCAAACCAACGGCCAGATAGCGCAGGAGTTCCGGGTAAAGCGGCAAACCGATCGACAGCGAGTCACGCCGTGTCACATCGGCGTCCAGAAGGCCGGTTCGGTCAGATCATGGACTGCGGCTGCACCAGACGATTGAAGGTCGCCGCATCGACAAGCCCGAGCGCAGAGGCCGCCTCGCGCAGGCTCAGGCCCTGCTCATGCGCATATTTGGCGATCTTGGCGGCGTTGTCGTATCCGACCTGTGGCGCCAGCGCAGTGACCAGCATCAGCGAGCGCTCGACCAGGTCCGCGATGCGCGCCTCATTGGGGATGATGCCTTCCACGCAGCGCTCGGCAAAGCTCTCCATTCCCGTGCTCAGCAGATCGATGGAGCGCAGGATCGCCGCACCGATCATCGGCTTGAAGACGTTAAGTTCGAGATGCCCCTGCAAGCCACCGACCGTCACGGCCTGATGATTGCCGATCACCTGCGCGGCAACCATCGTCAGCATCTCGCACTGGGTGGGGTTGACCTTGCCGGGCATGATCGAGCTGCCTGGCTCATTGGCCGGCAATTCCAGTTCGCCCAGCCCCGAACGCGGCCCCGAGCCGAGCAGGCGGATATCATTGGCGATCTTGGTCAGCGCGACAGCGAGTGTCGCCAGAGACCCGGAGAGCTGGACCAGCGGATCGTTGGAGGCCAAGGCCTCGAACTTGTTGGGCGCGGTCCTGAACGGAAGATCGGTCAACGCCGCAATCTGCTTGGCCACCGCCTCGCCGAACCCTTGCGGCGCATTCAGGCCTGTGCCGACCGCCGTGCCGCCCTGCGCCAACGGCATCAGCTCCTCTTCCAGGGCGCGGGAGAGACGGTTGCGGCAGTTGAGCAGTTGCTGAGCATAGCCGGAAAACTCCTGCCCGAGCGTAAGCGGTGTCGCGTCCTGCAGATGCGTCCGGCCGATCTTGACGATGCCGGACCAAGCCTTCGCCATCGCGCCGAGCAGATCGGCAAGATGATCGAGCGCGGGCAGCAGCCGTTCGACCAGCGCGCGGGCGGCTGCGATGTGCAGCGCCGTCGGGAAGCTGTCGTTGGACGACTGGCTCATATTGACATGATCGTTGGGATGGACCGGTGCCTTGCCGCCACGCTGGCCCGTCAGCGCCTCGTTGGCCCGGCCGGCGATCACCTCGTTCACGTTCATGTTGGTCTGGGTGCCGCTGCCGGTCTGCCAGATGACCAGGGGAAACTGATCGTCCAGCTTGCCGGCCACGATCTCCGCCGCTGCCGTCTCGATGGCATCGGCGATGTCCGGGGCCAGTCCGTGCGCGCGGTTCACATGCGCGGCGGCGCTTTTCACGATGGCCAGCGCATGGACGATGCCGATCGGCATTCGCTCAGCCGGGCCGAACGGAAAATTCTCGATGCTGCGCTGGGTCTGGGCGCCCCAATAGGCCGCGTCAGGCACGTCGATGGGACCCAGGCTGTCGCGTTCTTCCCGCATCTTCGTCACCGGTTTCTCCACTGCCATCTGCCGGGCCTGTCTGCGTGCGCTGCCGGCTGGCTCCAAACCCGCAGCTTGCGCGTTGTGCGCTCGTCCATGCCCATGGACAAGTCCCGTGGATAGGCCCCGTGGATAGGCAAGGAGCGGCCCCGAGCATGACACACGCGCTGATTTTCGTCGACGACAGCATGCCGGGCATTCGCCGTCGACCGAGTGGAAAACGCGGCTGGGCCTATTTCGATGCGGAAGGCGCGCGCATCACCGAGCGGGCAGAGATCGACCGGCTCAACCGCATCGGCCTGCCGCCGGCATATACCGATGCCTGGTTCGCGCCCAATGCCCACGCCCATATTCTGGCAACGGGCATCGATGCGCGCGGGCGCAAGCAATATCGCTACCACCCGGATTTCACCGCCGAGCGGGACGCCCGCAAATATGAGGGCTGCGCCGCTTTCGGCGCCCTGTTGCCGCTGCTGCGCCGCCGGGTGGAGGATGATCTGGCCGGGCGCGGCCTGACTGCCGAGCGGGCCATCGCTTCGGTCGTCCAGCTGCTCGACAGCGGCCGCATCCGCGTGGGGAACGAGGCCTATGCCAAGAACAATCGCAGCTTTGGCGCCACTACCCTGCGCCGGCGCCATGCCAAGGTTACCGGCAGCCGCCTCACCCTGCGGTTCAAGGCCAAGTCGGGCAAGCTGAGCGAAGTCAGCATGACGGACCGCCGCCTCATTCGCTTCGTTCGCCAGATGCAGGATCTGCCGGGCCAGCACCTCTTCCAGTATCTGCGCGACGACGGCACCGCCTCGCCGGTCTCATCATCGGATGTGAACGGCTATCTGCGCGAGACGATGGGCGCGGACTTCACCGCCAAGCACTTCCGGACATGGCGGGCGAGCGTGCTCGCGTTCGACTGGCTGCTGCACGAGCAGGAGGTCTCGACCCTCACGGCGATGCTGACCCATGTCTCGGAGCATCTCGGCAATACGCCGGCCATAGCCCGCAAATCCTACATCCACCCCAATCTCGTCGCCTTGGCGCGCGACGGGGCGGGCGAATTCCGCAAGCAGACGCACCTGCCGCGCCAGACAAAATGGCTCAGCCGCCCCGAACGCGGCCTGATCGCCTGGCTGGAAGAGCAGCAGGTCGAGGCCGGCTGATCAGCGGCAAACGCCCCAGCTGACCCCGCCCCGATCCGCCTGATCGAAGTGGAAGTGATCGGCATGCTGGCGGTTATAATCCGGCGAGAGCACGGTCGAAAACACGCGGCATGCGCCATCGCGCACGGTTCGCAGGAAGGCGGCCTCTTCGCCCTCCCCGTCCCAATCCCGCAGCACCGAGATCCGGCGGCCGTCGCTCAGCACGAAGCCGGCGATGTCCAACGCATTGGCGGTGGCATGTTCGCTCCACGCGCCTTCGCCGCGCCCGTACATCCGCCGGCAACTATAGCTGCCCAAATGCTCGATGCGCACCACAGACGCGCCGAGGATTTGCTGCGCGGCAGGCTGGACGACCTGCCAGGTCCAGAGCGCGGTGGCGGCCATAACGGTGCAGGCCGGGGCCACGTCCATCGGCGAAAGGGCGAGCATGTCCTGCCCAGCCGCAAGGCGGGTGGCGGTCGTAACCCGGCATTGGTCACTGCCGAAAGCCGGGACCGCCATCGTCTCCAACCCGGCGCGATGAAGCAAGGCGCGACATTGTGGCGCATCGTCCCGCAACCCTGAGAGCTTGTGCCGCGTGAACAGGCCGATCGGCTGATCCAGCGAAAGCGGCGTCCAAGGGAGATCCTGCGGGGCCGGGCGGAACAGCGCGAACGCCAGCAACGCTGCCAGAATCAGAACGCCCGCCCAGACGAGCCAGCGGATCGCGCGATAAAAACCGGATGCCTTCATAGCTGCCTAACGCGGCAGGACGCGTTCCGCTTCCGACAGGGCCATGCAACTGCTGGCGCACGCAGGCGTTGATCGATCAGACGACAAGGAAATCACGAAAGGATTTGAGATGTCGATGCCCGAAGACCCCAAGACGAAAACCGAGACGGACGAAAACCCCGAGGTCCGCGATGCCGGGCCGGATGCGATGAAGCACAAGCCCGCCCCGGGCAAATGGGACGAGATTGACGAAGCCTCGGACGAGTCCTTTCCCGCCAGCGACCCGCCAGCATTCCAGCCGTCGATAACCTGACGATCAGGCGGACGCGGGCGGTGCCACGGCGCCTGCCCGCGCCACGTCGATCGTCGCGATTTGCCCATTGCGCAATCCGTACACGACGAACACGCGCACCTGAATGCTCTCGCCTTGCTTGAGCGGCGCGACCACGAAATCGGGCGCGTCCTGCTGCGCCGTGAAGGTGCTGGTGCAATCCACCGCAATTCCATTATCGTCGATCACCAGCCCATGGATGGTGAGATCTTCCCGTACCGTCTGGAACATGGTGCGATAGAAGTCGCAGATGCCATCGCGTCCGTTGATGACAGGCACTGAGGGTAGCCGCAGCACACAGTCCTCTGTGTAGTAACGCCCTGCCCGCTTTATATCGCCAGCGCTGAACGCCGCCGCATAGGCATGATAGGCCGCACGCCCGCCCGCATGGGATGAGAGCATCGGCGCCTTGGTGACGCCCTGCTCCGCCGGCCAGGTCATGGAGCACAGTTCCTGGATTTGCCCGGCCTCGTTCAACAGATAGGTCACGAAGAACCGCACCGTCAGAATATCGCCCGGCAGCAAGGGCGCGAAGGGGAAATCGGGGCGCGGCGCGTGGCAGATGAAATCCATGTCCACATCGACGAACAGCCGGTTGCCCTCCCGCAGTACCAGCCGGGGCCGGATGACCTCGCGTACGCCGTCATGGGCCCAGTCGAGGAAATCGAGCAGGCCATCGCGCCCACGGCAGACGCGGGTGCTGCTGTACATCACGCAATCCGGCGCGAACCATCGCTCGACAAGGCGATCATCCTGACCTTCGTTGAAGTCGGCGACATAATCGTCGTAATTCAAGGCTTTTTCCTCGCTGAAGGAACGCCTTCACGCCCCATTTGGTCGGCCCTTTTGGCCATGCGCAGCAACATGCCGTCCAGGTCCGACAGTTCGGACTCGCTGAAATCGGCCGTCAACATGCTGAAGAACTTGCGCCGGTCCATATGGACCCGCTTGTAGCTGTCCTGCCCCTTTTCGGTCAGTACCAGCAGGCTGCTCTTGCGGTTTCGGGGGTTTTCCTCGCGCCGCAGAAAGCCTTCTTCTTCCAGAACCCGCACCGCGCGGCTGACTTCCGCCCGGTCCACCAGCGCTGCGGCCGAAACTTCGCTGGCACTTTTGGTGCCCATCACCGCGAGATGGGCCAACACGCGCCACTCCGCCAGCGAGACACCGGCATTGTCCCGGATGTGCTGGACCGAAAGCCGGTCCAGCATCTTGCCGAGCATCAGCAAACGATAAGGAAGGTGGCGGGAATCGAAGATGCGCCAGGCTTCTTCGAGAGGCCCCGCCGCCCCATTGTTGTTATCCTTTGCGCTCAATTGCGCTCCCCCTCTCCTCGGGCCGCCCCCGTAGACCCGAGGCGGCACTATAATTCGCAGCGCGCCCTTAGAGGGCGACGCTGACCGCCTTGAGCTCGGTATAGGCCTCAACGCCGGCCTTGCCATTCTCACGGCCCCAGCCGGAGGCCTTGTAGCCGCCGAGCGGAAGCGCGGGATCGACGCCGCCCGAACCGTTGATGCGGATAGTGCCGGATTTGAGGCGCCGGGCCAGCTTGTGTGCAGTGGAGATATTCTGGGTGTAGATGGATGCCGACAGGCCGAACTCCGTCTCATTGCCACGCGCCGCCAGAGCCGCGACATCATCCTCGTCGGTGAAGCGCATCGCGCACAGCACGGGGCCGAAGATTTCCTCGGCACGCACGCGCATGTCGGGCTTGGTATCCACAAGCACGGTGGGCTGGACGAAATAGCCGCCTTCATAGCCCTCACCGGAGAGGCGATCACCGCCGGCAAGCACGCTGGCGCCTTCCTGGCGGCCGGATTCGATATAACCGGTCACGCGGTCAAGCTGCGCCGCGCTGACCAGCGGGCCGATCATGGTCGAGGCATCGAGGGTCTGGCCGACCTTCATGCCCCGCGCCATGTTCACCACGCCTTCCAGCACGGCATCGGCCACCTTCTCATGCACGAACAGGCGCGATCCCGCCGCGCAGACCTGACCGGCATTGAAGAAGATACCCATCGCCGCTGCCGGAATGGCTTTGGAAAGATCCGCATCTGCAAAAATATAGGTCGGCGACTTGCCGCCCAGTTCGAGCTGCACGCGCTTGAAGTTCGTCTTGGAGGCTTCGATGATCGCCTTGCCGGTCACCGTCGAACCGGTGAACGAGACCTTGTCGACATCGCGGTGCGCAGCCAGCGCCGCGCCAGCGGTCCGGCCGAAGCCCGAGACGATGTTGATTACGCCTTCGGGGAAACCCGCCTCAAGCACCAGCTCACCCAGCCGCAGCGTGCTGAGCGGAGTCTGTTCGGCTGGCTTGAGCACCACGGTGCAGCCCGCCGCGATCGCCGGCGCCAGCTTACCCATGGCCATGACCAGCGGGAAATTCCACGGCACGATCTGCGCGCACACGCCGACCGGCTCGCGCAGCACATAGGAGAGCCATTCGCCCGGTGCGCTGATCTCTGCGGTCTCGCCGAAAATCTTGGTCGCCCAGCCGGCATTGTAGCGCAGCTGGCCAACGGCGCCCGCGACGTCGATCATCCGCGAGAACTGGATGGGCCGCCCTACGTCCAGCGTCTCCAGCAGAGCCAGTTCCTCGGCATTGGCTTCAAGCAGATCGGCGAGCTTGAGCAGCAGATTGGTCCGCTCGGTGGGCTTCACGCCCGACCAGGCACCCTCGAACGCCTTGCGCGCGGCGGCAACGGCCCGGTCCACGTCGACCTCGCCGGCGCTGGCGACATTAGCGATGAGTTCGCCGGTCGAGGGATTGAGCGTTTCGAAGGTTTCGCCGGATGCGGCCTCGACCCACTGCCCGCCGATCAACATTTTGACCGGGCCGTTGGCGTAGCGCATACGCAGTTGCTCAAGCAGACCGGGATTATAAGGCGCATTCATCGAAACAGACATCCTTTCCAGCAGCCGTCGGCACCCTGACGGCAGAGATCATGTTGAATCATCATGATCTCCTCAATAACAGCAGACATGCGTCCACGCCAACTCTAGCGCGCCGGAAGTCCATGGAGAGTGACTTTGTCCGAAAATTCCTTTGATTATGTGATCGTCGGCGCGGGGTCCGCCGGGTCGGTGCTCGCGGCGCGACTCACCGAGGACCCGAATGTGCGCGTCCTGCTGCTGGAGGCAGGCGGTGGTGGCGATGACTGGCTGATTCGGATGCCGCTCGGCTTCCTCAAGGCGCTGTTCAAGCCCGGCTACACCTGGCCCTATTGGACGGAGCCGGAGCCGCACATGAACAACCGCAAGCTGATCCTGCCGCGCGGCCGGCTGCTCGGCGGCTCCAGCTCGATCAACGGCATGGTGTTCATGCGCGGTCACAGCGCCGATTTCGATCGCTGGGCGCAGATGGGCTGCAAGGGCTGGAGCTACGCCGATGTGCTCCCCTATTTCCGCAAGATGGAGCGCAGCTGGCGCGGCGCGTCCGATCTGCACGGCGCCGAAGGCCCGCTGAGCGTGACGCCCAACGCCACCAAATGGCTGCTCCACGATGAACTCATGGCCGCCGCGAAGAACGCCGGCTTCCCGATCACCGACGATATTCACGATGGCGACGAGGAAGGCGTCGGCCGCGTCGAGCTGACCATCGACAAGAATGGCCGCCGGGCCTCGACCTATGCCGCCTATCTCAAGCCCGCTATGGATCGGCCCAATCTGACGGTTCTGACCAACGCGATGACCCAGCGCGTGCTGACCGAAGGCAAGCGGGCGACGGGCGTGGAGTATCGCCACGACGGCATTCTCAAGGCCGCCCTTGCCCGACGCGAGGTCATCCTTTCGGGCGGCAGCTACAATTCGCCGCAGTTGCTCATGCTCTCCGGCATCGGCCCGGCGCAGCATCTGCGCGAGATGGAAATTCCGGTCGTGCATGACCTGCCCGGCGTCGGCGAGAACCTCTCCGAACATCCCCGTACGCCGGTGCTGTTCGAGGCCGCGCCGGTCACCTTCGTCAATGAGTTGCGCTTCGACAGGGCAACGCTCTCCGTGCTGCGCTGGTACTTCATGGGCACCGGCCCCTTTGCGCGGCAGGTGAACAGCGCCAACCCGGTGCTGCGCACCGACCCGCGCCTCGCCCAGCCGGACATTCAGCTCTGGTGCAACCCCGTGACGCTGGACGCGCATCTGTGGTTCCCCGGCATCAAGAAGCGTCCGCCGCACAAGCTGACCGCCGACGTCATCCTGCTCCACCCGGAGAGCCGCGGCCGGGTGTTCCTCAAATCGCCCAAGGCCGAAGATCATGTCGGCATTTTCCTCAACCTGTTCAGCGCGCCGGCCGATTTCGCCACGGCGCGGGCGGGCATCCGCATTGCGCGGAAGATCTATGCCACCTCGCCGCAAGCCGAGATCACCGGCAAGGAAATCTCGCCCGGCGCCGATGTGGTGAGCGATGAGGCGCTGGATGAGCACATCCGCGCCACCACGACCACCACGCAGCATCCGCTCGGCACCTGCCGGATGGGCACCGGCCCGATGGCGGTGGTCGATCCGCAGTTGCGGGTGATCGGCATGGAAGGCCTGCGGGTGATCGATGCCTCGGTGATGCCGGATGAGACCGGCGGCAACATCAATGCGCCCACCATCATGCTCGCCGAGCGCGCGGCGGACATCCTCAAGGGCAAGGTCCTGCCCGCTGACGAACTGGTTCACACAGGAGAGTATGCCGCATGACCCGCGAGGATTTCGAGCGCTATATCGGCGCCTTCAACGCGAATGATTTCGATGGTTTCACCAGCTTCTACGCAGATGACGTCGACTTTCAGCTGGGGGACCGGATGCACATCGTCGGCCGGGAGAAGATCGGCGAGTTCTATCGCGGCGTGAAGGCGCATTTCGAGGAAACGCTGACGATCCTCGACCTCATTCTCGCCGATGACGGCGCAGCGCTGCGGGTCCACACGCGCTTCGAGACGATCAAGGATTGGCCCGAATTCGAAATGTGGCCGACCAAGAAGGGCGATGTGCGCGAGATCGAGAGCATCATCCTGTACCGCATCGCGAACGGCAAGTTCACGCACATCAAATCTGCCCGCTTCAAGGAACTCTGAGTCTTGGCCAACAGCTCCACGCCCGACTTCATCATCATCGGATCCGGCTCGGCCGGCGCAGTCATCGCCGCCCGCCTGTCGGAAGACCCCAATGCCAAGGTCCTCGTGCTGGAGGCCGGACGCCGCGAGCGCGACATCCGCCTCACCATGCCGATCCTCTTCCCGTTCGTCATGGCCGATCCCAAGTTCAACTGGAGCTATATGGGCGAGCCGGAGCCCTTCGCAGACAACCGCCAGATCCGCCAGCCGCGCGGCAAGGCGCTGGGCGGCTCGTCGATGATCAACGGCATGCTCTACGCGCGCGGCCATGCGCGGGATTATGACGAGTGGCGCCAGCTCGGCAACGAGGGCTGGAGCTATGACGATGTGCTGCCCTACTTCAAGAAATCGGAAAATCATTGGGGCCCCGAGGACCATTGGCATGGCAAGGGCGGCCCGCTGAGCGTCAAGCAGCAGCCCAAGACCAACGATCTCTACCAACGGTTCATCAGCACCGTAAAATCGCTCGGCTATGACGAGCGCGACAGCTTCCACCGCGCCGACCAGGAAGGCTGGGGACCGCCGCCGCTCAACATCCATGAGGGCACGCGCGCCAGCACCGCCGCGCGCTTCCTCATTCCGGCGATGTCGCGGCCCAATCTGACCGTGGAAACCGGCGCGCTGGTCACCCGCATCGAGGTCGCCAACGGCCGCGCGGTCGCGGTTCACTATCGCGACAGCGAAGGCCGGGACAAGCGGGTCGCCGCCGCGCAGGAAATCATCCTTTCGGGCGGTGCCTATAATTCGCCCCAGGTGCTGCTGCTCTCCGGCATCGGCCCGGCCGAGCATCTCGCCGAGCAGGGCATCGATGTAGTGCATCACCTTCCCGGCGTCGGCATGAACCTGCAGGACCACCCTTCGGTCGCGATGGTCAATGCAGCGGCGCGCAGCGTGACGCTGACCAACAGCCTGCGCATCGACCGCTCGGCGCTTGCCGCGCTGCAGTGGCTGCTGACGCGCGGCGGCATGATCGCCGACATGCCGGTGACCGCCAACGGCTTCATCAAGACCCGGCCCGAGCTTGAGCGCCCGGATGCGCAGTGCCTGTTCCAGCCGACCATGATCGGCGCGCAGACCTGGTTCCCCGGCTGGCGCAAGCCCAAGGCGGACGTGGTGGCCATGGCCTGCGTGCTGCTGCGGCCCGAGGGTCGCGGCTGGGTGAAGCTGCGCTCGGCAGACCCGACGGACAAGCCGCGCATCCTCTCCAACGTGCTCTCCACCGAGAACGATCGCGCCTTCTTCCGCCGCCTCGTGCCGCAACTGCGCGAGATATTCTCCACCGCACCGCTGAGCGACGTCTTGCGCGGCGAGGTAATGCCCGGCCCGAATGTAAAGAGCGATGCGGAGATCGATGCCTGGGTGCGCAGCGCGATCAACACCGCCCTCCACCCCGTCGGCACCTGCGCCATGGGGCAGGATGACATGGCGGTGGTCGATCCGCGCCTGTGCGTCCACGGCCTCCAGGGCCTGCGCGTGGCCGATGCCGCCATCATGCCGCGAATCGTGGGTGGCAACACCAATGCCGCAAGCATCATGATCGGCGAGAAGGCGGCCGACATGATCAAGGCGGACAACGGCCTGCAGGCCTGAGGCGAGCTTGCCGGTGACGTAGCGTCAGCTCAGGGTGGTCCGGTCGAACGGGCTGCCCCGGCTTGCGTTCACCCATTCATGGCGCGATAGGCAGGGCAACCTCAAAATTTGCAGGAGCCTTGCCTCATGCCTCGGCGTGTCCATCATATCGTTTCTCTCGCGGGCTGCACCGCCCTCCTCGCCCTTGCCGCTCCGGCCGCTGCCAATGAAGGCATGTGGATGCCGGGCCAGATCAAGGACATTGGCGCCGCGCTCAAGGCCGACGGTCTGGCGCTCTCACCCGATCAGCTGGGACGGCTGGATGCCGCGCCGCTGAACGCCATCGTTTCGCTCGGCGGCTGCTCGGCTGCATTCCTCAGCCCCGAAGGGCTGGTCGCGACCAACCATCACTGCGTGCAAGGGTCCATCCAGTATAACAGCGGCGAAAGCCGGGATTATCTGACCAATGGCTTTCTCGCCAAGGAGCTGGGCGAGGAACTGCCCGCCGCGCCCGGATCGCGCATCTATGTGATCGAGGATCTGCGCGACGTGACCAGCGCGATGATGCGCGGCGTGACGCCCCGCCTCGATGGCCTCGCCCGGTACGAGAAGCTGGACGCCAATCGCAAGGCACTGATCTCGGCCTGCGAGAAGCAGGCCAACCGCCGCTGCGACGTGCGGCCTTATTATGGCGGCGCGGCCTATTATCTCCAGCAGCAACTCGAGATTCAGGACGTCCGCCTCGTCTATGCGCCGGCCGAAGGGCTCGGCAATTTCGGCGGCGAGACAGACAACTGGATGTGGCCGCGCCACACCGGCGACTTCGGCTTCTATCGCGCCTATGTCGGGCCGGACGGCAGCTCAAAGCCTTTCGCGAAGGAGAACGTCCCCTACCGCCCGAAGTCCTGGCTGCGCATTGCCTCGCAGGGTGTGAAGGAAGGCGATTTCGTGATGGTCGCCGGCTTCCCCGGCACCACGAACCGCCTGCGCACCAGCGATGAAGTGCTGTTCAACTTCGCGGAATATGAGCCGCTCTGGCAGCGCCTGCTGAGCGATTACGCGACGCAGATCGACAAGGTGACGGCGGGCGACCGCGAAGCCCAGATCCGTTACGCCTCGATCCTCGCGGGGGCCGAGAATTACGAGAAGAAGCTCGCCGGCGACCTAGTCGGTGCCGACGCCATCCGCCTCGATGAGCGCAAGCCGGCCGAGGAAAAGGCCTTCCGCGACTGGGTCGCTGCCGACGCGGCCCGTCAGGCGCGCTATGGCGCGGACATTGCGGCGCTGGATGCGGTGGTCATCGAGAATAACAAGGCTTCCCTCACCGGCCTGCGCACCTCCCTGCTCAACCGCGCGCAACTGCTCGGCGCGGCCCGCACCCTGTATCGCTGGGCCAAGGAGCAGGAAAAGCCCGACGCCCAGCGCGAGAGCGGCTTCCAGCAGCGCGACCGCGAGAGCATTGTCGACCGGCTCCGTCAGGTTGAGCGCCGCTTCCTGCCCAAGATCGATCGTCAATTGTTCGAGGCTGCGCTCGTCGAATATCGCCAGCTCGACGCCGCCGATCGCGATGCCAAGTTCGAGGCCGCGCTCACACAGATCGGCTTCGACCGGCTCTATGGCGAGACCAAGCTGGGCGACACGCCGACCCGGCTGGGCTGGCTGGATAAGCCCGCCTCCGCCTTCGAGACCTCGGACGATCCGTTCATCAAGCTCGCCATCGCGCTCTATGCCGGCGACATGGAGAGCGAGCAGGCCGCCAAGGCTCGGTCGGGTCGCACGCAGGCCGCGCGGGCTGGCTATATGAAGGGTCTGATGGCCTACAAGCAGGCGGCCGGCCTGCCCCTCTATCCAGATGCCAACAGCTCGCTGCGCCTGACCTGGGGCAAGGTGATGGGCAAGGAGAAGGACGGCCAGATCTGGACCGCCTTCACCACCGCCGAGGGCCTTCTCGCCAAGCAGACCGGCAAGGGCGAGTTCAATGCCCCGCAGGGCGCAATCGATGCGATCAAGGCCAAGGACTACGGCCCCTATGCCGCGCCGGAGCTGGGCACGCTGCCGGTGGACTTCATGTCCAATGTGGACATCACCAATGGCAACTCGGGCTCCTCGACGCTGAACGCGCGCGGCGAATTCGTCGGCCTGGCCTTCGACGGCACGCTGGAAGGCGTGATCTCCGACTGGGCCTATGTGGCCGAACGCAACCGCACGATCCATGTCGACAGCCGCTTCATGCTCTGGACGATGGACAAGGTCGATGGCGCGCAGCGGCTGCTCAAGGAAATGGGCGTCACGCCCGTCGCCAGCCGCTAAGGCGGAAGGACGGGGCGGCGCGGCCGCCCTGTCCGCTGCTCTTACACGCACCAAAAGAGAAAGGCCGCTCCGGATCTCTCCAGGGCGGCCTTTCCTTATGTCAGCCTGACGCTGTCAGGTGATCGTCAGAAGTTCTTGCGAACCGAGAGATACCACTCGCGGGGACGGCCCGGCTGGGCTTCCGTGGTGGGCTGGCCGAAGGGCACCAGATCGAAGATGTTGTAGTAGTACTGCTTGTTGAACAGGTTGGTCGCACCGACCGCCACTGTCAGGTCGCCCGCATCGTTCTGGTAGCTGATCCGCCCGTTGAACACGGCGCGGCCGGGGATCTGGGCGATCGGGCTGCGCGAGTTGAACGAGATCTTCGACTGATAGAAGCCGTCAATCCGCGGCGTGATGGAGCCGCCCAGCTGCTCGACCGGGATCTCGTACTGGATGCCAGCCGAACCCGTCCACTGCGGCACATAAACCGGCGTCTGGTTCACCACGAGCGGATCGTTGCGCAGTTCCGGCGCATCGAAGTGCGTGTAACCGCCCGCGAGATTGAACGTCAGGCCATCGACCGGACGGGCCTCCAGCTCGACCTCGAAGCCCTTCACCTTGCCCGGAGAATTGACGTAGTTGGTCTTGGAGATGCAAGCCACGCCAATGCCCTGCGCCAGGTTGACCGCACCGTCCGTCGCCGGATTATAGGCGCGGCACAGCTCGTTGCCGCCGGTCACAGCCGGATCGACCTGCGTCCCGGCGAGCGTGCAGACACCGGTCGTGCCGTTGTTGATGCACTCCGAACCGCTCTGCGAGACAATGCGCGAGGAGTAATCCGAGTAGAAGCCGGCCACGTTCAGGCGCAGGCGGCGGTCGAAGAAGTCACCCTTGAAGCCGAGTTCGTAGGCGACCATTTCCTCGGCCGCGACGGGCACGAGCTGCGAGGCCTGGAACGGACGCGGGTTGAACGCACCGGGACGATAGCCCGAAGCGATCGAGCCATAGACCATCACGGAATCGGTCAGCTTGTAGTCCGCGCCGAAGCGGTAATCGATGCGGTCGTCCTTGACGAGCACGGGGCGAATGATGCCGCCCTGGCCGTTGTTGAACAGCGTGTCCTTGGTATCCTCCGAGTAGCGCAGGCCAGCGGTGAGCTGCAGGCGATCGAGCGGACGAACCTGCGCCTGGGCATAAGCGGCCTTGGCTTCGCTATCCACGCTGATGCGGGCGTTCTGCTGGAAGTTGAGGAACGGAATCGAGACGTTGGACGTCGTGAGGCCCTTGCCCTTGTAGTAGAACAGACCGGCGGTCACATCGAACAGCGGGCTGGTATAGTTGAGGCGCGGTTCGACCGTCCACTGCTCATGCGTGATGATGGACTTGGTGGTCTGCAGGCTCAGCGGCGACCCGTCGGTATCGTTGATGGCCGTCGTGAAGACATTGCGATAGCTGCCCAGCACGGTGAGCGTCAGGTCCTGCGTCAGATCGACCACGGCCTTGCCGCTGAAGCCGTAATTCTCGATCACAGCCTTGCGATCGAAGCACTGGCCGCCACGGTCCGACCCACCATTATAATAAGTGCCGGCGATGTTGGTCCCAGCCGGGATCGGATCGCAATAGGTGGCATAGGTGGTGTAAGGGCTGTTGGTGAGGAAGCGGCTGTCATAGCTGACACCCCACAGCGGCTGATAAACGGCCGCATCAAGCGCCTGCGTGGCTGCGCTCGGCACGATGCGGAGCTGCTTGTTTGCCACCGCCGGGGAATCATCGTTGGTGTAGTCCGCCGAGAGCGTCAGGTCGATGCCGGTGCCGGCGTAACGCAGCGCGCCGCGCAGGGCGACAACGCTTTCACCGCCATAACGGCCCAGTTCGCAATCGGTCTGCGAGGCGCCGGAGAGGAAGCCGTCCGAGGGATCGAGCGAGGGGAACCTGCCGGCGAGGCCAGGCGTGCCCTGACGCACCATCTCGCAACGGAAGTCGAGCAGCTTCTGGTAGCCCTTGCGCTTCTTCGAAACGCCTGAGACGCGGAAGAAGAGGTTCTCCGAGAGCGGCACGTTAAATCCGGCGCGCAGGTCGGTGCGGTTGTAGCTGCCCACGGTCGCTTCGACATAGGCCGAAGGGGTGGCATCGGGTGCCTTGGAAATCAGGTTGACGGCGCCGCCAATGGCGTTGCGGCCGAACACCGTACCCTGCGGACCGCGCAGCACTTCGACGCGCTCAAGATCGAGCAGATCGAAGGTCGAACCGGCGAGCAGTGCATAATATTGGTCATCGACATAAAAGGCCACGCCCGGCTCGAACGCCAGGTTGAAGTCATACTGGCCGATGCCGCGGATATAGGCCTGCACGGCGCGGCCAAAAGAGGCGTTCGCTGCCGCAAAGCTGGCGTTCGGCACGATGGCCGCAACGTCCTGAATGTTGTTGATCGCCCGATCGGTCAGCGCATTGGCGGTCACGGCGGTGATGGCCAGCGGCGTTTCCTGCAGGTTGGTGGCCGAGCGCGTCGCGGTCACGACAATCTCTTCGACACCGGCGCGCTGGGGCTGCGCCTGGGCAGCGGCATCGTCCTGCGCCTGTGCGGGCGCTGCGATGCTCATTGCAAAGACGGACGCACCCGCCATGCCCAGAAGCTTGTTCCTCAACGAAAACGACATTCCAAATCTCCCAAAACGCGGGCGCAGGCCCATTGATCGATGGGTGAATGCCGCGCCGCATCCCCGCGCCGCCCGGAGACAGCGCCGCCCGCAAACGGGCCAGGACACCACGCAGCTTCACCGCGTTATTGGAGTGATCAGCAGGGAGGACTTATGCGCCAAGACGAACGAGATCGCCTTTGCCTGTGAGCCGATCAGGCACGATGAGGGCCCGATCGAAGCCACGGGCTTCGCCTGTACTGCATCCTTCTCCCGCTGGCATAAGACCAGCCGAGCATCGCCAATACTCCGAGATATTGACTTTGCCCGATACTCCAGCCTGCGCCATTGAAAGAGCACCGATGAGAAAACAAGAAAATTTCTCATCGAGCAGGAAATATTGATGACTTTGTCAGAAAGTGTCGCATCCATGCCACGATGGACCCTGGCCTGCGGGCCGGTGGCGCCTCTTGTTCCGATCACGTCGAAGCCGCGTCGCGCCCGCTCTTACGCGGCGCCCATGGGCGACATTGCCGCCCATCACAACCGCTAATCTGCAGCTTTGCCTTATAAGGATGTTGATTCCCCATCAACACCGTGTTTTGGTGCAATCCGATAAAAAGCCCGGCTGGTCGGCCGGATGGATGCGGGATGGCTGAATATGAACAGGTTTGACGTCGAAGACTTCATCGATCGGTCGCGGATCAGCGCCACCCAGATCATGGCGCTGCTCGTCTGCGTTCTGGTCTGCTTCATCGACGGGTTCGATATCTTCATGATCGGCAAGATCGCGCCGGCCATCGCTGCAGATTTCGGAGAGACCTCCGAGGCGATGACCAAGGTATTCGTCTACCAGCAGATCGGCCTCGCCATTGGTGCCTTCAGCATCGCCCCGCTGGCGGACCGGTTCGGACGGCGGTTCATGCTCATGGTCTCCTGCCTCATCTTCGGCACGATCACCATCGGCAGCATCCATGCCCAGACGCTCACGCAGTTGGCTGTTCTGCGCGGCATTGCCGGCGTGTTCATGGCGGCGGGCTTGCCCATGGCTATGGCGCTGATCTCCGAGCTGACCCCCAAGCGCAAACGCTCGACGCTGATCTCTCTGGCGCTTGTCGGCTTCTCGACCGGCAGTGCCGCCAGCGGCGTCGTCGCGGCTTGGCTGCTGGATAGCTATGGCTGGGAAAGCGGCTTCTGGATCGGCGGCCTCGTGCCGATTACCTGCGCGGTGTTGCTCTTCCTGATCGTGCCGGAATCGCTTAAGTTCCGGGCCGAGCGCAACCCATCCGATCAGCGGATCGCGACCACGATCCGCAAGATCGACCGCAATGTAGACCTGCGGGGCGACGAACTGTTCGTGATCGAGAGCGGTGGCGCCAAGGGGCGCAAGGCCAAGCTGTCCGACGTGTTCTCCGAGGGTCGCCTGACCATGACGGCACTGGTCTGGGCTGCCTGCACGCTCAGCATGACCAACACGGCCCTGCTTAGCGCCTGGATGCCGACCTTCTTCCTCGAAATGTCGGGCATTCCGATTCAGGATTTCGCAAAGGTCGCCATGATCGGCTATCTCGGCGGCGTTGCGGGCACGCTCTCCATCGGCTGGCTGATGGACCGGATGCGCCCTGCCCTGCTCATCGCCTGCTTCTACGTGATGCTCGCCGTGACCATCAACCTGCTGGGCTGGGTGCCCTTCTACTCCGCCTTCTTCGTGGTCGCGCTGCTCACCTGGCAGTTCTTCCAGACCGGCGGACAGTCCGGCCTCAACACGATGATCGCCCAAGTCTATCCGCCCCGGATGCGCAGCACGGCATTGGGCTGGGCCGGTGGCGCCGGGCGCATTGGCGGCATCGTGGCGCCGATTGCCGGCGGCTTCGCACTCGCCCAGCACTACTCGCTGCAACTCACCCTCGCGCTGACGGCAGCGCTGCCGCTTGGCACCGCGATCTTGATGTTCGCCCTCGCCTATATCCGCCGCCAGGAAGAGGCGAAGGATAGAGAGCCCGTCACGCTCGCGCATTGATATACGCGCTCGACGGTTGTCGGGCGACAAGGAAAAGGGCGGCCTCGCTATGATGCGAGGGCCGCCCTTTCTGTTTGAGGTCCGCCCGGTCTACAGGAAACCGGTCAGCCGATAGGTGTAAGCGATCAGGCTGCCGAGCTGAGCTTCATATTATACTGGCCGCTCTTGAGCGTCTCCTCCGGCACCCAGGTGCCGTGGAAGGTCGAGCGAACGCGGACGGGCAGCTTGAGCAGCGCAACCGGCCCAGCCGCCAGATTCTGCGCGTCGAGAATGGCCAGATCGCTACGATTCTTCGCACCACGTGCGACCAGCACGAGCAGCCATCCATCGCCTTCCGGCGCATCCGGCGTGCGCGGCACGAACTGCGCCTCCTGCACGCTATCGCCCGGGCCCGGCTTCCAGATCTGGAACTCGCCTGTCTGGTTGTCGAACCGCGCCGTGCCGCTCGATCCATCCTGTGCGCGTGCGAGCAGGAAGCCATAGCGATAGGGCCGCCCCTGATAGCGATCGTCCGTGCGCGGCATCTCGCCCGGAATGTTCAGCAGACGCTGCGTGGTGAAGCTGTCCTCATTGCTGGCGAGGTCGAACGTCATGCGCGTCAGGAAAGGCGGAACCGGCGCTGTTTCCTCGCCGTGCGGCGTGGTAAAGAAGGGGAAGCAATTGCCATCATAATAGCACAGGTCGAGGTGGACCTTCGTGCCCTCGCGATAGGCATTCATCATGTGACCGGCGCTGCCGGTTGGCCCCTTGAACCAGCGAATATCCTCCGCCTTGCCATAACGCGGCACCAGCGCGACATGCACAGGCTGATCGGGATGCCACTGATAATAAGGCCCGCCCTGCTTCACCACGTCGAGATCGGTGATGAGCGGGAAGAACGGCACGACCACCCATTCATCCGTGATCGCGAAATCATGGACGCAGGCTGCATAGGGCATCTCGAACCAGATCTCGGTCTTGATCTTGCGATCCGGCCCGAAGACGTAGAACACGAAATCCTTGGTCGCATCGCCCTTGGCCTGATAGCCGAACGCCAGCAGTTCGTTGGTGATCGGGTCCACCTTCGGATGCGCCGTAAACGTCTCGGACAATATCTGTCCGTCGAAGTCCACGCGGCCCTTTGTTTCCAGCGTGTCGGGGTCGATCTCGTAAGGGAGGTCATCTTCCTTCAACGCATAGAGATGGCCGGCATGGAACATCGCCGTGGTGTTGGCCGTGCCGAGATGGATTTCCTTCGCGCTTTCATCGACCGTATAGCGGTTGCGATAGCTGCCGAAGAGCCCGCGACGGGCGGCCTTCTGCGCCTTGTAGCGATCCGTCTCGACCCATTTGACGACATAGTCCGCCTGATTGTCCTTGAAGCGGATCATGTGCATCTGGCCTTCGCCATCGATGAAGATGTCATCGGTGCGGCCGGAGGGATATTGCCGGTCGGCGCCGACGCGATACAGGCCGCCTTCCAGCCCATCGGGGATGGCGCCGGAAATCAGCTCCAGCCCACGCAGCTCGATATTGGCGCGCATCGGCTCGCCCCAGCCGCGATACAACTCGACATCGGGAAATTGAATGGGTTCGACCATGGGGTCCTCCTGAAGAATCTGCCTCAGACGGTGGCGATGAAGTTCATGATGTGATGCTCAAGGTCGCTGTCTGGCGTCCCGATCTCGAGCACAGGTGACAGATGGTTGTGGCCTCCCAGCCAATGCAGCCTTGGAAAGGCCTTGTTGGTTATGGCGTAGCGGGCAGCCAGGCTCGCGGCCTGCTGCTGGAACGGCACCGGATCGAACTCGCAGACCGAGAAGAACAGCGGGATCTTGCTGGTGAGCAGCCCGGCCACGGTGGACGCCTGCGCCCAGCCGGCCGGGTCCTCGCCATAATAGGATTTCTGGAACTGGTTCGGCTCGGCCGCGGCCACGTCGTAAATTCCCGAGCACATCAGCGCGCCGGCGATCTGCGGGGAGAAGCGCGCGACGCAATCGGCCACGTGCACCGCGCCCGCCGACTGGCCCATCACGAAGATGCGATCCGGATCGCCGCCAAATTGCGCCACATTCTCGCGCAGCCAGATGACGGCATTGGCCACGTCCTCGCCGCCGGCCGGCCAGGTGGCGGCAGGGGCGAGCCGGTAGGTCGTGGTGACGCCGACATAGCCCTCATCCACGGCGAAGCTGCCGATATTGTCGTAAAAGGGCGAGCCTTCGGTGGTCTTGTCGCCCATCACGAAGCCGCCGCCATGGACGAACACCAGCACCGGCGCGCCGGAAAGCCCGTCGCGTGTGAAGATATCCAGCCGATTGCGTGCATCGGAACCATATTGATGGTCGCGCGTCACTCTGGCGCCAGCCGGAATGCCGGGCTGCAGGGCACGGTAAATCCCCTGCGTGCCGCCCATCATGTCCGGGGTCAGTTCCGTGCCGAACGCTTCAAGCTGTTTGCGGATTTCGGGGGTCATGCAGCATCTCCAACCTTGAGCACCGGCTTGATCACCGTGCCCGCCTCACAATCATGAAACGCCTTGCCGATCTCATCGAAGGCGTAGGTCTCGATCAGCCGATCGAACGGGAAGCGCCCTTGCCGCCAGTAATCGATCAGCATCGGCAGGAAGGTGCGCGGATTGGCGTCGCCGCCGAGTATGCCGCGCAACTGCTTGCCACCGGCCAGCATGGGGAACATGGCGGGCGCCCACTCCCCACGAGGCGCCGCGACGAAGCCGGCAGTGCCGTTCATGGCGAGGCATTCCAGCGCCATGGTGTGGACGGCTGGCACGGTGGTGGTGTTGAAGGTGAAGTCCACGCCGCGACCGGTAACCGCGCGGATCTGCTTGGCGACGTCCTCGCCGTCGGAGCGGATCGCATCGGTCGCGCCCAGTTCGCGCGCAAGCTCCAGCCGGCCCGGGTTGATGTCCACCGCGACGATCCGCTTCGCGCCCACCAGCTTGGCGGCCATCACCGCAGAGAGGCCGACACCACCGACCCCGAAGATCGCGATGGTATCCCCTGCCCCCACCTTCAGCGCCTCGATCACAGATCCGGCGCCAGTGATGACGCCGCAGCCGAGCGGGGCCAGCAGTTCCAGCGGAATATCCTTGTCCACCTTCACGGCCGTGCGCTCCGGCACGATGCTGTGCGTCGCGAACGAAGACTGGCCGAAGAAATGCGAGTGGATGCGCTCATCCCCGCACGCCAGCGCCGTCGAGCCATCCAGGCGCTTGCCGCCGAAGTTCATCGGCATCGCGAGATCGCAATAGGTCGGACGTCCGGCAACGCAACTGGGGCACACCCCGCAGCTGCTGCCCGAGAGGAGCACATGGTCGCCCACCGCGAACCCGCGCACGCCCTCGCCCAGCGCCTCGATCACGCCCGCGCCCTCATGGCCGAGCACGATGGGATGCGGCGCGTGACGCCCGGGATGCTCGTGCAAATCGGTGTGGCAGATGCCGACCGCGACCATGCGCACGAGCATCTCGCCCGCGCGCGGTGCTTCCAGCTCCAGCGTTTCAAGCACCGGCGCCGGCTGATTGCCGCGGCTGACGGCAGCGGTGATCTGCATCACTTCTTCCCCGCAACCGGCGGAGCCTGATGGCTCGGCTTTTTCTTGAGCAGGATCTCGCCTTTCCACGGCACCTGATCGGCCGCCGTCCAGGCGTTGACGTGCAGTGACTGGAAGCGCCACACGCCTTCCTTCTTGGTCACATGGTCCTGCCGGGTGCCGATGCCGAACACGAAGTTGGTGTGATAATCGGTCTGAAACTGCAGGATCTGGAAGAAGCAGCGCACGTCCACCTCGCCCTGCTCCGGGCGTGGGTCCATGATCAGCGTGTTCATGATGTGCTGGCGCCCGTACCACCAGCTCTGCCGGTCGTTCCACAGCGAGCGCAGATTCTCCAGGATCGCCTCGTGGCCCTGCACCCGGCCCTGCCAGAGGTGATCGAACCAGGCGTCCTGCGCGAAGGTGGACATCGCCGTCTCTTCATCGGCGAGGTCGATCCCCCAGGCGTAGCGCGAATAAAGCTCCTGAATTTCGAGCCGGTCGAGTGCGCTCAGTTCCCATGCCATGTCAGTGTCCTCCCGGTTTTCCAAGATGGTGATCGTTCTGGATATCGGCCGGCTCGCCATGATTGGTGAGCAGAGCCTTGCGGCGCACATAGCGCAGGATCGCCTCCGGGCCGGTGCGCGAGCCCCCGCCCACGCCGGACGCGCCAAAGGCATTGCTGCCAACCGTGCGGTTCTTGGCGAAGGTCAGGAAGGTATCCTGCATGAACACGGAGCCGGCATTGATCTGCAGGCCGATCGCCATCGCTTCTTCCGGGCTTCCGGCGACGACGTTCGCCGTAAGGCCGAAAATGGTGTCGTTGGCGAGGGCAATCGCCTCTTCGACCGTCTTGAACGGCATGACCGGCAGGATCGGCCCGAAGGTTTCGTCCCGCATGACCAGCATGTCGTGGGTGACGCCGGTCAGCACGGTCGGGCGCATGTAGAGCCCGCCATCGATCTGCTCGACGGCCCCGCCGGTGAGGACTTTGGCCCCCTTCCCGACCGCATCGGCGATATGCCGTTCGACGATCTGTGCCTGCGGCGCGAAGGTGAAGGGATGGAGATGCCCGGCGCGCGGATCGTCGCTGTTGAGG
Source organism: Sphingobium sp. B11D3B (assembly GCF_025961735.1). NCBI lineage: Bacteria > Pseudomonadati > Pseudomonadota > Alphaproteobacteria > Sphingomonadales > Sphingobiaceae > Sphingobium > Sphingobium sp. B11D3B. Next base: position 1,511,589 of record NZ_JAOQOF010000001.1, read on the forward strand.
CGGACCTTCTGCGCCTTCTCAACGAGAAGCGCGACGAAGGCGTCGTGGATGGCCTCGGCGACGTAGATGCGCTCGACCGAGAAGCAGACCATGCCATTGGCATGAACGGCGCCGCGCAGAACAGCGGTGGTCGCCCGCTCCAGATCGGCGGTTTCAGTGACGATCACCGGGTCCTTGCCGCCCAGTTCCAGATAGCAGGGGATCAGGCGCTCGGCGCACTGCACGGCGATCTTGCGACCGGTGGGCACGCTGCCCGTGAAGCAGACGAGATCGACTGTGTCGATGATCGCCCGGCCCGTCTCGCCATCGCCCTGAACATAATCGAACACGCCAGCCAGTTCCGGCACCTGCGCCACGGCCTCGAACAGCGGCTCTACCCAGCGCGGCGTCACTTCCGAGGGTTTGATGAGCACGGCGCAACCTGCAAACAGGGCGGGAATGGCATCGAGCAGCACCAGCATCATCGGCGCGTTCCAGGGGCCGATCACGCCGACCAGCGGATAGGGCACGAACTGCGTGCGCACCTCCACCTGCGGCATGGCCTTGGAGGGGCCGGTATAGCTCGCCGCATCGAGCGCGGCCTGCGCGTCCTCGATCCAGCCGCCGATATTGCCCATGGTGATGAAGCCCTGGAGATAGGAGGTGTGGCACCCGCCCGTATCGATCGCATCAGCCTCGGCGATGGCGCTGGCGCGCTTGGCGACCTCGCCCAGCCAGCGCTGCATGACGCCGATGCGCTCGGCGAGCGGCTTGGCAGCCCAAGCCTGCTGGTTGCGCCGGAGACGGTCGGCCTTCGCCGCTACGTCCTCCGCCGTCGCAATTTCCATCATAAAGTCGATCGCGCCGCTGCGTGGGTTGTGCACGGGCACGCTGCGCCGTTCGATATCCGCCATGAACGTCCTCCCCAAAGGCGAGAGACTCGCCTCAATTAGTCAGACGTCGTTGTATATCGATGTTGAACGCGCAATCAACAGGATTGCGGCGGTTCATGATCCCAAGGGAAAAAGCCCGGATAGCGCAGGATCGCCGAGTGCGCGCGCACCACGGATTGCAAGGGCGGGAGCAGCGCTTCGAAGGCGCGCGCGGATATGTTGGATCGCACCGCATCTTCCGTCGCATCCGCGCTGGCCTGGAGGCGGTCGATCTGGTGCCGGCCCTCATCGGTGACGAAATAGAGCGTCTTGCGACGATCCTGCGGAGACGGCACTGCCTGCAACCACCCCCGCTGGGCCAGCTTCTTGAGAACGATCGCGCAGGTGGAGGGATCAAGCCCGTAGACCCGCGCGAACTCGACCTGACTCAGGCCGCCATGCAGATCCAGAATCACCATCGCGGAGAACTGGCGCAGGGTCACCGCCATCGGCGCGACCTGCTCACTGAAATGCGCATGGAGAATCTGCAGCGCGCGACGGAACAGCATGCTGGGCACATTGGCCAGATAGGAGTCCTGCCTGTCCCACCGCGGCGCGCCGTCGTTGCCGGCCTCCACCAGGCTGGAGAGCTGCGCCATGGCCACCGCGCGCTCGTCATCGCTCAGCGGATCGAGCAGCAACGCCTGCAGTTGGGCGAAGGACGACCGGATTTCGTCCATGCGGGCTTCCCCGGCCGCCGTCAGCACGGGCAGACTGCGCCGCCGATCCCGCTCATCCTGTTGGCGGGCAATGAGGCCGGTCAGTTCGAGATTTTGCAGCACGATCGCCGTGGTCGACGTGTCGCTGCCGCAGGCCCGCGCGAGGCGAACCTGGTCGCTCCCCGGACGCTCGGCAATCGCCAGCATCATTTCCGCCTGCGACAAGGTCTCGCCCCCGCAGGCCACCGATCCGTACAGGGCATTGGCGATCTGATCGATGCGGTTGAGCAGAAACCCCGGCTTGCGCAGGAACACCCGCATGACCTGATCGAGCGGAACACGCGGTCTTTCTACGGCCCAATCAATGTCAGGTGCAGCAATGGCAATTTGTTTTGCAGGCATCGTCACAAACAGGCGGACCCCGTGATGGGCAATGTTATCATGCGCAACAATCGGCCAGATTCCGGGGCTTGGCAAGCATATCGGTCGAGTGGGTCGACGTTTTTCAGTTGAACCCAAGCGGCCACCCGCTTAGCTGTTGAAGAATCAACAACAAGAATTTTCTTGGAGCGCAGGATGACCGAGGACGACTATGCCGACTACATCGCCCGCTTCAATGCGAACGATTTCGAAGGTTTCGGCCGCTATTATTGCGATGACGTGGTGTTCAACCTGGGCGAGAAGCGCCAGATCATAGGACGTTCTGCCATTCTGGATTTCTACCGCGACGTGAAGTCCAAGGTCCGCGAAACGCTCGACATTCTCGCCGTCGCGGCCGGTCCGGACACCCTCGCCTGCCATGTTCGCACCGAATTCTACGGCCTGGAAGACTGGCCCGATTTCATCGCCGGCCCCTTGATGAAGGGGCAAACCCTCAACATCGAGAGCCTTGGCTTCTATTATCTGCGCGACGGCAAGTTCGCGCAGATTCTCGGCGCGCGGTACAAGACGCTGCCCGCCACAGCTGCTGTTTGATAGTCATCGAAAAAGGAGATTGCACTTCATGGTAACGCCCGAGATTGCCCCCCATCCCTTCGCGCCGAAGTTCGAATTCGCCTTCACGGTGTCGATCGACCTGACACCGGCGGTGTGGATTTCCCCCACCAGCATGGGCGCGACCCGCGCTGCCGTGTGGGCAGCCCAAGGCACCTTCGAAGGCCCCCGCATTCGCGGCCGGGTCATCCCGATGAGCGGCGGCGACTATCCGCTGTCCCGCCCCAATGGCGTGATCGATTTCGACGCGCGCTACATGCTGGAAGCCGATGACGGCACGCCGATCTATCTGCAGAGCCGCGGCTATCGCTGGGCCGAAGGTGACGCCATGGAGCGCATGGCCCGCAACGAAGATGTGGGGCCGGACGAATATTATATGCGGGTGAGCCCCAAGTTCGACGTGCCCGAAGGCCCGCACGAATGGCTGGGCAAGCACATCTTCGTCGGCGTTGCCGAGAAGATCCCGAAGGCCAACCGCATCCACTATTTCATGCTGCTCTGACGGCTGACGCCTCGCAAAGAAAACCAGCTGCCGCCGCCTTGCACTTTCCGCAGGGCGGCGGCAGTGCCTTATCCAGTCAAGAGGAGAGCATGCGATGAACGATCCGCAAGTCCCCGCCCATCTCGAATATGTGTTCGAGATGCGGGTGAATTTCCGCCCCGAACGCTGCACTGTCGGCCCGCTGCCGGGTGGCGGCTATCAGGGCTACACGCCCTGCGCCAGCGGCACGATCTACGGGCCACGCCTGTCCGGCATCATCATCCCGGACAGCGGCGCCGATTACGCCACCGTGCGGGGCGACGGCACCATCGTCATCAAGTCGCACTATATGCTGCAAGCCGATGACGGCACCAAGATTTACATCAACAACAATGGCTATCTCATCCCGGCCAAGCCGGGCGAGGCGCGACTGGATGACGGCACCCCGCAGCCGGCCTATTTCTGCTTCTCGCCCACATTCGTGGTGCCCGAGGGGCCGCATGACTGGATGGGCAAGACGCTGATCATCGGCACCGGCAGCCGTCGGTCCAACCCCGATCACTCCATCTTCACTTATTATGCGGTGAAGCAGACGCTCGACTGAGCATTTGACTGAACAAACGAAAACGCCGCCGCTGGAGCCCTCGGGCCCCGGCGGCGGCGTTTTTCATGCCGATCAGATTATCCGATCAGGCCGCGTCACCCGCCTGGCGCTTTTCCGCACCGAAGACGCGGACGGGGTCCTTACGGCCCTCAACCACATCCTTGTCCACCACGACTTCGGTCACGCCTTCCATCGTCGGCAGATCGAACATGGTGTCGAGCAGGATCGCCTCGATGATCGACCTCAGGCCACGCGCGCCGGTCTTGCGCTCGATGGCGCGCTGAGCAATCGCCGTCAGCGCTTCGTCCGTGAACGTCAATTCGACGTCTTCCAGCTCGAACAGCTTGCGATACTGCTTCACCAGCGCGTTCTTGGGCTCGGTGAGGATCTGCACCAGCGCAGCGATGTCCAGGTCTTCCAGCGTCGCGATGACCGGCAGACGACCGACAAACTCAGGGATCAGGCCGAATTTGAGTAGATCTTCCGGCTCGGTCTGCTTGAGCAGCTGACCCGTACGCCGTTCGTCCGGCGCTGCGACATGCGCGCCAAAGCCGATCGACTTGCCCTCAAGCCGGTCGCCGATGATCTTCTCCAGCCCCGCAAAGGCACCGCCGGCGATGAACAGGATGTTCGTCGTATCGACCTGCAGGAATTCCTGCTGCGGATGCTTGCGTCCGCCCTGCGGCGGCACCGAGGCGGTCGTGCCTTCCATCAGTTTGAGCAGCGCCTGCTGCACGCCCTCGCCCGACACGTCGCGAGTGATGGAGGGATTCTCCGCCTTGCGGCTGATCTTGTCGATCTCGTCGATATACACGATGCCGCGCTGCGCCTTCTCGACATTATAGTCGGACGCCTGGAGCAGCTTGAGGATGATATTCTCGACATCCTCACCGACATAGCCAGCTTCGGTCAGCGTCGTCGCATCCGCCATGGTGAACGGCACGTCGAAGGTTTTGGCGAGCGTCTGGGCCAGCAGCGTCTTGCCGCAGCCGGTGGGCCCGATGAGCAGGATGTTGGACTTGGCCAGCTCGACATCGCCCGCCTTGCCGCCATGCTCCAGCCGCTTGTAGTGATTGTGCACAGCCACCGAGAGCACGCGCTTGGCGCGCTGCTGGCCGATCACATAATCGCTCAGCACATCGCAAATCTGCTGGGGCGTCGGCACGCCGCCTTCCTTGCGGCCGACCAGACCACCCTTGGTCTCTTCACGAATGATATCGTTGCACAATTCGACGCATTCATCGCAGATGAACACGGTTGGGCCGGCGATGAGCTTACGCACTTCGTGCTGCGACTTTCCGCAGAACGAGCAGTAGAGCGTGCTCTTCGAATCCGATCCTGTGAGCTTTGTCATTCAATCTCTTCCTTGGTCTGGCGCCGTCTCGCGCCAATTGCCCAGATGCTCTTTCCGTCGGTCATCCTAGACCGCCTTCTTGCAGCATCACAAGTGCCGAAAATGTCGCCAAATAGCGTAAACCAGACATTGCCGGCTCAAAAGCCATAATGGAAAGAAGATGGGAGGGCTGGCCCGGCTTTGCAATGGGAGATGCTGGCCGCCCCCGGCCAGGCTGCGAACAGAGAGATTTTAGCGGCGGAAACAAGCTGGCCGCTCACTCGACCACGGCACAGCCCAAAGTCCGGCGACGATGCACGGCGCCGCCGGGATGCAAAGGCCGACCGCGTGAGCGGCCGGCCCGACCCTATCAAGCCGGCGCTTCTTCGCTGGTGCCGGGACGCTTGTCGTACACCTTGTCCACAAGGCCGAACGCGAGCGCTTCTTCAGCCTCCAGGAAGGTGTCGCGATCCATGGCGGCCTCGATCTTCTCCAGCGGCTGGCCGGTGTACTTGACGTACAGATCGTTCAGGCGACGGCGGATACGAAGGATTTCCTTGGCCTGGATCTCGATATCCGACGCCATGCCCTGCGCGCCGCCAGACGGCTGGTGGATCATGATCCGCGCGTTGCTGAGCGCAAAGCGCATGCCCGGCTCGCCCGCCGCGAGCAGGAAGCTGCCCATCGATGCGGCCTGACCGATGCACACCGTGCCGACCTTGGGGCGGATATACTGCATGGTGTCATGGATCGCCATGCCGCTCGTCACCACGCCGCCCGGCGAGTTGATGTACATCCAGATGTCCTTCTTCGGATTCTCCGATTCCAGAAAGAGCAGCTGGGCGACGATCAGCGAGGCCATGTGATCCTCGACCTGGCCGGTCACGAAAATGATCCGCTCCCGCAACAGGCGCGAGTAGATATCGAAGCTGCGCTCGCCCCGGTTGGACTGTTCGATAACGATAGGAACAAGTGCCCCGAGCGGATCAAAATTATCGGTCATGATTCTCTTTCTTACTGGCCGTCTGCGGCCACTACATCGGACGTTTGGGCACTGACTTCAAGATGCGCAGGCTGGGGACCGGGTGCAGACAGGTGCGTTTCTAAAAGCGCGCGCCCAGGCCCTTCGATCAGCCGATGGCTCAGATAGGCACAGCCCATGACGAAGATCAGAAAGAGGATACTGATCGCATCGCCGATCCACACCCCGCCGCCGATGGCTTTCCCGGCCTGCGTATCGACCACGAGATCGACAGCGACATGACGATCGATTGCCGATAAAAAGTTGAGCAGACGGTAATATAGAAAGATGTGGATAAGGTAGATCGAATAGGAGAGCGCTCCGATTTTCAAGACCTTGGGCCTTTTCAAGCAGTCGCTCACCACCCCTTTTTCACGCGCAAACACGAGCACCGCGATCAAAAAGAGAAAGGGTGACAGAACGGACAGCCTCCCCCCTCCCAGGCAGGATATGAAGGCAAGCAGCGCAATCACCGTCGCCAGTTCCAGCCCATGATCAGCCCAACCAGGAAGCTGCATCGCCCTGATCCGATCCATGCAGCGCCAACCGACCAGGCCGAGCGCGAAGCCCATCGCGCAACGCAGCAGCGCGTTCTGGTACATGATCGGACTGAAATCCGGCTGGCTAAGGAGCAGCAACGGAACGGCGACCGCCACGCCGAGACAAATTGGCACCAAGTGACGCCCAGCGGTTCGCAGCACCAACGCACAGGCCAGATAAATCCAGACTTCCGCTGCGATCGACCAGCTGGGGAAATTCCACGCTGTCGGATCGCCGCCCGGGAAAATCTGGATCAACAGCAGGGCATCGATGAGATTCTTCGGCGATTGCAGGCCCTCGAAGACCGGCCTGCCCAACCTGTCCCCACCAAAGATCAGGAGACACAGCTCGAACAGGACGAAGCAGACCAGCATGGCAAAATGCAGCGGATAGACGCGGGCGATCCGCTTGCGCATGAAATGGCCGACGGAATAACCGTCTAGGAGCCTCTTCCCGTAGCTCGCGCCGATGACAAAGCCGGACAGCACGAAAAAGAAATCGACGAAAAGGGACGCATGCTCAACCAGCGCTGCGTTCGATATTCTTCCCTGCGTCTTCACATGCAGCAGGACCACCATGCACGCGCAAATGCCGCGCAAGCTATCAAGCACCTTATAATGGTGCCGCGATGAACCAACCCCCTCCATACCTGCCCCCCCGAGCCTGTCGGGAAAGTTTATGGACTCAATTATTCATGATCAACTCGGTTAATGAAATTTAACGCGCCATCCCCGGCGCGGTATGCGCCAGATAGGCAAGGCGCTTCATTTCCTGCCGGCCGCGCGTCACCGTATCGAGGATGAGGCCGGTAAGCAGACACAGGGCGGACAGAACGCCCATCCCCACGATGGTGATGAGGGTCGGGAAGCGGGGCACAAGCCCCGTCTCCAGATAGGTCAGGATGACCGGCACGCCCATCAGCCCGGCAACCAGCGCGATCACCAGCGCAATGAAACCGAAGAACCACAAGGGCCGCTCCACGCGATAGAGCTGGATCATCGTGCGCAGGATGCGCCAGCCGTCGCGGAAGGTGTTGAGCTTGGAGAGCGAACCTTCCGCCCGCGCCGCATAGGCCGTCATCACCTCGCCCACCGGCATGCGTAGTTCGAGCGCATGAACGGACATCTCCGTCTCGATCTCGAAGCCTTCCGAGAGGATCGGGAAGCTCTTCACGAACCGCCGGGAGAACACCCGATAGCCTGAGAGGATATCGGTGAAACTGCGGCCGAAAAGCTGCCGCAGCAGCCCGGTGAGCAGCAGATTGCCGAGCCGGTGCCCCGGACGGTAAGCCGCCTCTACCTCAGACTTGCGGGCGCCGACGACCATGTCGAGCGGCCCGTCCAGCATCGCGGTGACCAGCGCCGGCGCCGCGCTCGCATCATAGGTCGCATCGCCATCGGCGAGCACGTAGATGTCCGCATCCACGTCCGCGAACATCCGCCGCACGACATGGCCCTTGCCCTGTTGCCGCACGCTGTAGACGATCGCGCCGGCGGCGCGCGCGACGGCGACGCTGTCATCGGAACTGTTATTGTCGAACACGTAGATAGCCGCCTGCGGCAAGGCCTGCGCGAACGCGGTGACGGTCTGCCCGATGGCGACCGCCTCGTTATAACAAGGCAGCAGGACGGCGATGCGCACGCCTGTCATCGGGCTGGACGGGTCTGGATGCATGGGACTGCGGGCTTATGGCAACAGATCGCATGGTTGCAATGGTCTTTTGCGACCCCAGCGCCCGGCGGCACCTTCTGCACGAGCCCGCCGCCATGCATCCAAAGAAAAAGCGAGCCGGAACGGCATCCCGCTCCGGCTCGCTTCTGATCAGTTCATGCGATCTGCAGTGAGGCCTCAGGCCTCGGCAGTCTTGCCCTTCTTGGCAGCGGGCTTCTTGGCCGGCTTCTCGGCCGCCTCGCCCTCGTCAGCCTTGGCAGCCGCGGCCTTCTTGGCCGGAGCCTTCTTGGCAGGCGCCTTGGCCTCTTCAGCCGGAGCAGCCTCGGTCTCGGCATCAGCCTTCTTCGCAGCCGGCTTCTTGGCGGCAGCCTTCTTGGCCGGCTTGGCGTCGTGGCTGTGATCGTGGCCGCAATCCGGTCCGTGGACGTGACCGCCCTCTTCGCTTTCGATCGCCGCTTCCAGATCGGCGCGCGCAACCGTGCGCTCGCTCACATCGGCCTTCTCGAAGAGATAGTCGACGACCTTGTCCTCATAGAGCGGGGCACGCAGCTGCGCAGCGGCCATCGGCTCGTTGCGGACATATTCGACGAACCGCTCGCGGTCCTGCGGGGCATATTGCTGCGCGGCCTGGGCCACGAGGCGGTTCATTTCCGCCTGCGTAATCTCCACGCCATTGGCCTGGCCGATTTCCGAGAGGAGCAGGCCCAGACGGACGCGACGCTCGGCGATCTTGCGATAATCGTCGCGGTCGGCTTCCATTTCCTTGAGCGCCGCCTCGGGATCTTCCTCGTGACCGGCTTCATGCTCAAGCTGCTGCCAGATCTGGCCGAACTCGGCTTCGACCATGCCCGGGGGCACCTCGAAATCGTGGCCGGCAGCCAGCTGATCGAGCAACTGGCGCTTCATGTATGTGCGCGTCAGATTGCCGTGCTCCTGCTCGATCTGCGCCTTGAACAGCTCGCGCAGCTTCTCGAGGCTCTCGAGACCGAGCTGCTTGGCGAACTCGTCGTCAGCGGGCTTCTCGACGGGGTTCTTGACCGCCTTGATGACGAGATCGAACGTCGCATCCTTGCCGGCCAGCTCCTTGGAACCATATTCGGCGGGGAAGGTCACGTTGATGGTCTTCTCGTCGCCGGTCTTCACGCCGACCAGCTGATCCTCGAAGCCGGGGATCAGATTGCCCGAGCCGATGGCGATCGCCATGTCCGAACCGGTGCCGCCCTCGAACGGCACGCCGTCGACCTTGCCGACGAAATCCATGACGACCTGGTCGCCTTCCTTGGCCTTGGCGGTCTTGGGGGCGTCCTCATAACGCTGGCTCTGCGCGGCGAGACGGCCAACCGCCTCGTCGATCTGCTCGTCGGTCACATCGACGATGAGCCGCTCCAGCTTGATGCCCTCGATCTTGGGCGCGGGAACCTCCGGCAGGATTTCCAGAGCGACCTTGACCTCGGCATCCTTGCCGTCCTCATAATCGGCGGTCAGCTCGACACTGGGCTGCATCGCGGGACGCAGCTTGTTCTCGGCGATGACCTTCTCGACGCCCTCACGGATGGACTTGTCCAGCGCCTCGCGCTGCAGGGCCGGGCCGTGCATCTTGCGGACGAGGTTGGCAGGCACCTTGCCGGGCCGGAAACCGGGCATCCGCACCTGCGGCGCAATCGACTTCACTTCCTCTTCGACGCGGGCGTCGATGTCCTTGGCCGTGACGGTCAGCGTATAGGCGCGCTTGAGGCCCTCATTCAATGTCTCGACAATCTGCATATCTCTAACTCGACGCTTTCCAGGCTAGGATGAAATCTCTTGGAACGACCGGGGCCAGGCTGCGCAACTGGTGCGGGCGAAGGGACTCGAACCCCCACATCTTGCGATACCAGAACCTAAATCTGGCGCGTCTACCAGTTTCGCCACGCCCGCATCGGTCGCCGGTCGGCGGGCCATAGTGCAAAGCCTGGGAAAGGGCAAGGCTGTGCGCGCCTTGCCGTGTCGATCCGGAACGATCGCCTGCGCCGCCCGTTGAAAAGGGCAACGAAAGGACGCAAAGCCATGGCCAGCCAGCCGGAAATTCCGCCCCCCGATACCATCACCCCGCAGTCACCTGACGAACTTCCGCCCATGGAATCGCCGGACGAGACGCCCTTCCGCGAACCGCCGGAAATCGCGCCGGAAACGCCCAATATCGATGAACCTGGCCGCGGTCCTGACGAACTGCCGTCCATCGCGCCGCCACCCGACTGATCCCTGCTTCCCGGCCTCGCCTTCTGGGTGCGGCCGGGATGCGATCAGCCCAATGCCTTCTTAATCAACTCGTTGACCATCTGCGGATTGGCCTTGCCCTGCATGGCCTTCATCGTCTGACCGACGAAGAAGCCGAACAAAGCTTCCTTTCCAGCCTTATATTGCTCGACCTTGTCCGCGTTGTCGGCGAGAATCTTCGCAACGACCGCCTCGATCGCACCGGTATCCGTGGTCTGCTTGAGGCCGCGCTTCTCGACAATCTCGGCAGGCGCTTCGCCGGTCTCCAGCATAATCTCGAACACCTGCTTGGCGATGCTGCCCGAAATCGTGCCATCGGCCACCAGGGCGAGCAATTCCGCGCCGCGCTCCGGGTTGACCGGGCTGTCCTCAAGAGTCTTGCCGAGGCGATTGAGCGCACCGTAAAGCTCGGATAGCAGCCAGTTGGCGCTGGCCTTGGCCACCTCACCCTCGCTCTTCTTCTGGATGCGCGCGCTTTCCGCGAGCAAAGCCTCGAACCAGCGGGCCGTTTCCGCCTCCGCGGTCAGCACGCGGGCGTTGTACTCGGAGAGCCCCAGCACCTCGACATAGCGGGTGCGCTTGGCATCCGGCAGTTCGGGCAGCGAGTGCCGGCAATCCTCGATGAAGCTGTCCTCCAGCACCAGCGGCAGCAGGTCCGGGTCCGGGAAGTAGCGATAATCATGCGCGTCTTCCTTGGAGCGCATCGAACGCGTCGTGCCGGTATCCGGATTGAACAGCCGCGTTTCCTGCACGATCCGCCCGCCGCCTTCGATCACATCGACCTGGCGCTGGGCTTCATATTCGATGGTCTGCATGACGAAGCGCACGGAATTGACGTTCTTCGTCTCGGTCCGCGTGCCGAATTCTTCGCCGGGCTTGCGCACGGAGACGTTCACGTCCGCGCGCATGGAGCCTTCCTCCATATTGCCATCGCACGAGCCGACATAGCGCAGGATCGCGCGCAGCTTGCGCAGATAGGCCCCGGCCTCGGCAGGCGAGCGCATGTCCGGGCGGCTGACGATCTCCATCAGCGCCACACCCGAGCGATTGAGATCGACATAGGAGCGCGTCGGATGCTGATCGTGCATCAGCTTGCCGGCATCCTGCTCGACATGGATGCGCTCGATGCCAATGGCCTTGTCGGCGGGAATGCCGGCCTTCTCGTCGGCTTCGATCGTCAGCGAACCTTCGCCGACAAGCGGATGATAAAGCTGGGAAATCTGGTAGCCCTGCGGCAAGTCCGCATAGAAATAATTCTTCCGGTCGAATCGGCTCCACTTGTTGATCTGCGCATTGATCGCAAGGCCGGTGCGCACTGCCTGACGGATGCACTCGCGATTGGGCACCGGCAGCATGCCGGGCATCGCGGCATCGACAAGGCTCACCTGCGTGTTCGGCTCCGCGCCGAAGGCCGTCGCCGCGCCGGAGAACAGCTTGGCCTGGCTCACCACCTGGGCATGGACCTCAAGGCCGATCACGACCTCCCAGTCTCCAGTGGCGCCACGAATGCGATAGCTCGTCTCAGTCATTCTTCAGTCCTTACAGTATTCCCGCGAAGGCAGGAATCCAGGGGAGTGCAGCCCTTGGCTGCCCTGGGCTCCTGCCTGCGCAGGAGCACGAAACATCTACCACCACGCCTCAGGCCGGGCGGTGAAGCCCGCCCGTTGCTCAATGGCGAAACCCGCGTTCAGCACCGCTTGCTCATCGAAGGCCGGACCGATGATCTGCAGGCCGAGCGGCAGCCCGTCCTTGCTGAGCCCGCCGGGCACGGACATGGCGGGGAGACCCGCCAGCGAGGCCGGCACCGCGAACACGTCGTTCAGATACATTTTCAGCGGATCGTCGACATTCTCGCCGAGGGCGAAGGCTGCGCTGGGCGCGGTGGGCGCGAGGATGACGTCGCAGGTCTCGAAAGCCTTGGCGAAATCCTGCGCGATCAGCGCCCGCACCTTCTGCGCCTGCGTGTAATAGGCATCGTAGAAGCCCGCCGAGAGCACATAGGTGCCGATGATGATGCGGCGCTTGACCTCCGGGCCGAAGCCGGCGGCGCGCGTCGCGGCATACATATCCTGCAGGTTCGCGCCATCGGGCAGATCGCGCAGGCCATAGCGCACGCCATCATAGCGCGCGAGATTGGACGAGGCTTCCGCCGGGGCGATGATGTAATAAGCCGGCAGAGCATATTTGCTGTGTGGCAGCGAGACCTCGACGATCTCGGCGCCGGCATCCTTCAGCCAGGCAATGCCATCGTCCCACACCCGCGCGACATCGGCATCGAGACCCTCGACGCGATATTCCTTGGGAATGCCGATGCGCTTGCCCTTGAGATCGCTTGACAATCCAGCTTCCCACTGCGGCACCGGCAGGTTGAGCGAGGTCGAGTCCTTCGCGTCAAAGCCGGCCATATTCTCGAGCAGGATCGCGCAGTCGCGCACGTCCTGCGCCATCGGCCCGGCCTGATCGAGCGAGCTGGCAAAGGCGATGATGCCCCAGCGTGAGCAGCGGCCATAGGTCGGCTTGATACCGGAAATGCCGGTGAAGGCCGCAGGCTGGCGGATCGACCCGCCGGTATCCGTACCCGTCGCCGCCGGGCAGAGCCGTGCGGCAATCGCCGCCGAGCTGCCGCCCGAGGAGCCGCCCGGTGCCAGCGCGGCATTGCTGCCGTCATTGCGCCGCCAGGGCGAGATCACATTGCCGAAATAGCTCGTCTCGTTGGACGACCCCATGGCGAACTGATCGAGATTGAGCTTGCCGAGCATCCCCGCGCCGGCATCCCACAGCTTCTGCGAGACGGTGGACTCGTAGGTGGGCGTGAAGCCTTCCAGCATGTGGCTGGCGGCGGTCGTCTGCACGCCCTCGGTGCAGAACAGGTCCTTCATGCCGATGGGCACGCCGGAAAGCGGCTTGAGCGTGCCGGCGGCGCGATCCTTGTCCGCCTGATCGGCGGCAGACAGCGCATGCTCGGGCGTCTCGACGATGAAGGCGTTGAGCGCCTTGGCGGCGGCGACATTGGCGTTGAAGGCCTCGGCGACTTCTCGCGCGGAGAAGTCACCAGCACGGAAGCCATCGCGGATCTGCGCGACAGTGAGGTTGGTCAGATCGGTCACGATCCCGCTCCGTTCGCCCTGAGCTTGTCGAAGGGCTGCTTGTTGAGTCTCTCGTTTCTGGATCCCGGATCGGTCGCCGCTACGCGGCTGTCCGGGATGATCGAATGATGCCGTCCCGTCATCATTCGATCACCTTAGGCACGGCGAAAAAGCCATGTTCGGCCTGAGGCGCATTGGCCAGCACCTTGTCGCGGACATTGCCATCGGTCACGGCGTCCTCGCGCAGGCGCAGCGTGTTGGGGATGACGGCGGTCATCGGCTCGACGCCGGTCACGTCCACCTCGCCCAGCTGCTCCACCCAGTGGAGAATGCCGTTGAGTTCGGGCACCAACGCCTGCGCTTCATCCTCGCTGACAGCGAGGCGCGCGAGGCTGGCGATCTTTTTTACGGTTGTCAGGTCTACGCTCATGGCAGCGCGCGCTAGCACTGGCTCCGGCGGTCATCAAGGCGCTTCCGCCGTTTCGGCCCCATTGGCGGCCGTCGACAGCGGTTCGCCGACCGGTTCGCCTCCGATGTAGAGCTGTCGCGCCATCACCGGGCGGAGGTCAACGGCGCCGGCGCGGATCTGCGCGACCAGCCGGCGGGCCGCGTCACCCTGGGCGAGATAGCGGCTCTGATTGGTCCATTCGCCATTCTCCTGCCGGATGAGGCGCACGGTTGGGGCACAATCGCCGCATTCCGGAGCGGGCAGCTTCACAACGATCGCCAGATCCTCGCCCGGCACATAATGCAACAGGCACGGACCGGCCTCCTCGCAGGCATCATATTGCACCAGCCGCTTGCGCAGCGCTGGCGGCAATTCGACCGGGATGGGCAGGATCGTCAGCCGCTCGTCCAGCAATTCGCCACTGCGCGCGGCGACGACCATAGGCGGCACAGCCCAGCGGTCGGTCAGCTTCATCGTCTCGGCGGCATGACGGCGGATCGTCGCGTCCGCCGAGCCACTCGCCAGCCGTCGAATCGCGGCACGCCCCTCCGGCCCGAAATCGAACCACAAGGCACGGTAATCGAACTTGTCCGGCGCCACCTGCCCGCCCGCGAGGCGCTGGAGCTGGTGCGCAGTCGCGATCCGCTCGAAGCCGAAGATCGGCGTGGAGAGCAGCAGCGCAATACCGGCGATCACGAATACGAGCATGCGATTGGTCCGCCGCAGCCGCGCAAACCAGCCGCGTGCACCGAGGATGGCGACAGCATAGGCAATGGCGGTGATGCTCGCCACGATCAGAAAGGCCAGCGCCCACAGCCGCTCGGGCGTCAGGCCATGTTGATGGATGCGCAGGCCCGAGGAGAAGACCGCAATCCCCACCATCGGCAGCAGGAACAGGCCGAGCGCCGCCGCGCTGGCGCCCAGCAACACCGAGCGGGTTTCCTCAAGGGCCGTATCGCCCACCACCGCATTGGCGAGAAACAGCGCCAGCACAGCTCCGGCCAGCATGATCGGCGTCGTGCCGCCCGTCGCCCAAAGCGGCTCCAGGCCGGTGACGGGCAAGGCCGCGAGAAAGATGCCGATCGCCAGCGCCACCACCGGCGCCAGCACGCGCAGCACCAGCATGGCGACGCGCTGCAGGGCGGCGATGATCGCCCCGCGATCCTGCAACAGCCCAAGCGCCGCGCCGAACGCGGCGCCGCACAGCATGGCGACCACCGCAGACTCGCGCAGGGCATCGCGCAGGAAGGGGAGCTTCACCAGCATGAACATCTGCGCCAGCAAATGCGCGATGCCGAAGCTGAGCAGCATGAACAGCCCGCTCGCGCCGATCAGCAGCGCATTCGTCCACAAATGGCCGTGGACATCCTCATAATGAATGGCTTGGCGCGACCATGCCCGCACCGCGCGCGGCGAGACGCCGGCCGGCGCTGAGGGCGCGCCGCCGGCCAGACTGCGGTCCTGCGCCGCCTGAAACAGCACCAGCAGCGCAGCCGCGGCGATGGCGCCGCAGACGAGATGCCAGAGATCGACGCTCGACCCGTGCCCGGGCACGCCGTTCCACAGAAAGACGCCGCCACCGATGAGGCCGCAGATCAGCGCCACGACAAACGCCGCGACAGGTCGCCGCCGGCGCCAACTGAGGCCAAAGGCGAGAGCGGCGGTCGAAAGGAACATGGGCAGCGCGGCGATCACCCGCCGCAGAAACTCAGGTTCGATGGGCGCAGGATCGGAAAACCGGTCGATCGCCAGACCGACAAGCGCGCCGAGCACACACAGCACCCAGGTGCGCAGCGGCCATACCGTCTGCGCCGTCGATGCGTTGCTGGCCATCATCCTGCTCCCCGCCGCGTCCGATCCTGAACCGGTCCGACCTATCACGATCCGCCCGCAAGGCAAATTGGACCTTCGCCTGTTGGACCTTCGCCTGCTGCCTTCGCTTGCCTCGCGGAACCCAAGCGGGCATGAGCCATGCCACTGCCCCGCTTGCCACAGAGATGGAGTCGTGCCCCTTTGGCCCGGAAGTTCCTGTATGTCGTCGCGTTTTTCACAGCCCTGGCGATCGCGGGAATGATCGCCTTCTCTTTCTTCGGCCCTCGGCTGATGCAGAGCGCGCTGGTGCCGCATGTCGGGTTCAGCGAACCGCCTGCCCTCCCCGCCAATTTCTATGCGGGCAGCGATGGATGGATCAGCCGGCCGGACGGGCGCCGCGACGATCCCGCCCGCTGGCAACCGGCCGGGAAGCTTGCAGAGGCGGCGCCTGCCCAGAAGGCGGCGATCTTCTTCGTCCACCCCACCAGCTCGTTCGAGACGCTCCACTGGAACGCGCCGATCAACGACCGCATCGCAAAAGCGCAGGCCGGGCGGTTCGTGCGCATTCAGGCCAGCGCTTTCGCCGGGGCGGGCGATATCTGGGCGCCGCGCTACCGGCAGGCCGTGTTCGGTGCCTTCCTCACCGAAAAGGCAGACGCCGCGCTGGCGCTTGAGCGAGCCTATGCGGACGTGAAGGCCGCCTTCGCACAGTTCCTCGTTGCCAATCCGCAAGGGCCGATCATCCTTGCCGCGCACAGTCAGGGCAGTCGCCACCTGCTGCGGCTGCTGCATGAGGAAGCGGGCAACAGTGCGCTCAAGGCCCGGCTGGTCGCAGCCTATGTCGTCGGCTGGCCAGTCTCCGTGGAGCATGATCTGCCCGCTCTCGGCCTGCCCGCCTGCACGGGGCCGGGCACGACCGGCTGCGTGCTGAGCTGGCAGAGCTTTGCCGCGCCCGCAGACACCTCCGCGGTGGAAGCAACGTTCGACCGCGAGCGTGGATTGGACGGCCAATCGCGCGCCGGGTCGGCCATGCTGTGCACCAATCCGCTCAATGGCGGCGCGGCGCCCGATGCGCCGGGGGATGCCAATCTGGGCGTGCTGCGCGGTGATGGCGAGGCGGCGTCGACCGTGCTGCTCACGCCCGGCGAGATCGGCGCGCGCTGCGCTGGCCGTGGCTTCCTGATGCTGGACAGCGCGCCCAAGCTCGGCACCTTCGTGCTGCCGGGCAATAATTACCACGTTTATGACTATCCCCTGTTCTGGGCGAACATTCGTGCCGATGCGCTTGGCCGATTGGCGGCGTGGCAGCGCTGATGGTCGGGGAAACGCTGATCACGCTCGACAAGGCGTCCTTCGCGCAGGCGCTACCGGCTGGCGGACGCCTGCTCGGGATGGACCTTGGCACCCAGACCATCGGCCTTGCCCTGTGCGATGCCGGCTGGAGCATCGCCAGTCCCGCGCACACGCACAAGCGCGGCAAGTTCAGCAAGGACCGGGACGTGCTCGCCCAGTTCATCGCCCAGCAGTCGGTCAAGGGCCTCGTCATCGGCCTGCCGCTCAATATGGATGGCAGCGAGAGCCCGCGCAGTCAGGCCGCCCGCGCCTTCGCCCGCAACATCGCCGTGCTCGGCCTGCCAGTGCTGCTGTGGGACGAACGCTGGTCCACCGTCGCTGCCGAACGGGCAATGATCGCGCAGGATATGAGCCGGGCCAAGCGCGCCGAAAAGATCGACGCCCACGCCGCCGCCCTCATCCTGCAAGGCGCCATCGACGGCCTGACGATGGGCTGATCGGCGCATGACCGAAACGCACATCATCTGGGGCTGGCTGGTGCTGATCAACCTCATCACCCTTGCCGCCTTCCGCCATGACAAGCAGCGCGCCATCGCCGGGGGACCGCGCGTGCGGGAGCGCGATCTGCTGACCCTGGCGGCGGTCGGCGGCACGATCGGCGCCTGGCTCGCCATGCGGCTCTTCCGGCACAAGACCCGGAAGCGGGATTTCTCCCGCGCGCTGTTCCTCATCGCCGCCGCCCAGTGCGCGCTCATCATCCTGCTCGATCTCAATGCCTGGACGGTCAATGCCTGATACATCAGCGCTTGAGTCCGCCCCGCCGCTCCACTAACGAGGCGCTTTAATGACAATATCGCCCTCTCCCGCCACCGGCCTCATCGGCCGGGACAATTTCCCGCACCGGCATCTGGTGGGAATCGCCAATCTGGCGCCGCATGAAATCCGCTTTCTGCTGGATGAAGCCGAGCAATGGGCCTCGCTCAACCGTGCCGGCAGCCGCAAGCATGATGGGCGCCTCGCCGGCCTCACGCAGATGAACGCCTTCTTCGAGAACAGCACGCGCACGCTGCTCTCCTTCGAGGTTGCGGGCAAGCGGCTGGGCGCGGACGTGGTGAACATGCACGCCGCCCAATCGAGCGTGAAGAAGGGCGAGACGCTCATCGATACCGCCGTGACGCTCAACTCGATGCGCGCCGACGTGATGGTGATCCGTCATATGAGTTCGGGCGCCGTGCAGTTGATCGCCGACATGGTGGATTGCCCCGTGCTCAATGCCGGCGATGGCCGCCACGAGCACCCGACGCAGGCGCTGCTCGACGCGCTGACCATAAGGCGGCGCAAAGGCAGCTTCGAGGGGCTGATCGTCACGATATGCGGCGATATTCTCCACAGTCGTGTCGCCCGCTCCAACATGCTCTGCCTCACGGCTTTGGGCGCGCAGGTGCGTGTCTGCGCGCCGCCGACGCTGATGCCGCCTGCGGTGGAACGCTATCGGGTTACACCGTTCCATGACTTCAACGCCGCGCTGGAAGGTGCGGATGTGGTGATGATGCTGCGCATTCAGAATGAGCGGATGGACGGGGCCTTCATCCCCTCGGCCCGCGAATTTCACGCGCTCTATGGTCTCACGCCCGAGCGGCTGAAGCGCGCCAAGCCGGACGCGATCATCATGCACCCCGGCCCGATGAACCGAGGCGTGGAAATTGTCAGCAGCGTGGCCGACGATCCGGATCGCTCGGCGATCACCGAGCAGGTCGAGATGGGGGTCGCTATGCGCATGGCCTGCCTCGATGTCCTCACCCGCACAGCCCGGGGAGTCGAAGGATGGGCCTGACCGCGATCATCAACGCACGCCTGTGCGATCCGACCGCCAGCGCCCTCTCCGAAGGCACGCTGCTCGTTGAAGACGCGGCGATCGCAGCGGTCGGCGTGGTAAAGGTGCCTGACGGCGCCGAAATCGTCGATGCCAAGGGCATGATCCTCGCGCCGGGCATCATCGATCTGGGCGTGTTCCGCACCGACAAGCCGGCCTTCCACTTCGCCGGCATCACCCGCGCCGCGCTGATGCCGGACCAGTCGCCCGTTCTCGATGAGCCGGGGCTGATCCAGCACGCCGCTCGGGCCGGCAAGCCGGACTTCTGGGTACATCCGCTCGGCGCCGCGACGCGCGGCCTGGAGGGGCGCGAACTGGCGGAAATGGCGCTGATGAAGTCCGCTGGCGCCCGCGCCATCGCGACCGGCCGGCGCTGGATTGCCGACTCAGGCGTGATGCTGCGCGTGCTGCATTATGCTGCCGCGCTCGACCTCGTGGTCATCACCCATGCCGAGGATGGCGGCCTGACGGCCAACGCCGTGGCGACGGATGGCGAAACGGCCTCGCGCCTCGGCCTGCCCAGTGCCCCGGCCAGCGCCGAAGCGATGGCCATTGCGCGGGATATCGCGCTGGCGCGGGAGACGGGCGCACGCCTGCATGTCCGCCTCGTCACCACCGCGGCGGGCTTTGCGCTCATTCGCGCGGCCAAGGCCGAAGGGTTGAAGGTGACCTGCGGCACCAGCCCCTCCTACCTCTTCCTCAACGATGCGGCGGTGAGCGATTTCCGCACCTTTGCACGCCTCTCCCCGCCCCTGCGCGATGAGCGGGACCGGCTTGCCACGATCGAGGCGGTCGCGGATGGCACCGTCGACGTGCTATGCTCGGGCCACGATCCGCGCGGCCCGGAAGACAAGCGCCTGCCCTTTGCGGATGCCCTGCCCGGCATCGCCGGCGCCGAGACGCTGCTGCCGCTTGCCCTCAATCTGGTGCGTGAAGGCAAGATCACTGAGACGCGGATGATGGCCCTGCTCGCGGCCAATCCCGCCGCAATCCTCGGCCTCGACGCGGGACGGCTGGCGCCGGGCGCGCCGGCGGACCTCATCCTCATCGCACCTGACACACCCTGGATCGTCGATTCGGCCAAAATGGCAGCAGCGGCCGGCAATACGCCGTTCGACAAGCTGCCGGTTCAGGGCCGGGCGCGGATGATCATGAAAGGCGGCGTGATCCGCTGAGCGGATCGCCCACCGGCCCCATCACCGCGATGCCAATTTCGACCCGCCGGCCGAGGCGCCGGCGCGCGCCATGCGCGATGCATTGCTGTCATCGCGGCGCACGTAACAAGCCTGCCCCTCGCCGCGCAAAGTCTGGCACAGGGAACCGGCCGCGCCCCGGCTGGCAAAGCCACCC
This sequence comes from Sphingobium sp. B11D3B, assembly GCF_025961735.1. Lineage (NCBI taxonomy): Bacteria > Pseudomonadati > Pseudomonadota > Alphaproteobacteria > Sphingomonadales > Sphingobiaceae > Sphingobium > Sphingobium sp. B11D3B. Next base: position 1,531,920 of record NZ_JAOQOF010000001.1, read on the forward strand.
ACCGCCACGCGATGGAAGGTGCGCCCATTGACACTCGCGGCGGTAACGATCTCGCGATAGCCAGCCAGACGCGGGTTACGGCGCATATCCTGCCATTTCACCCGCGCCATCGTTGCGCTGTCGAAGGCGCCGAGCTGGATCACCCAGTCGCCCGAAGCGCGACCCGGCCTGGCCAGCAGGACCGGCACCGCGCGAGACGCGTCGGCGATCTTTACCCCCATCGACGGGCTGGATGCAGCCGGCGCAAAGGCAATCTGAGCGATGTCGGGCGCCCTTGGCGCTGGCTGCAGGACCAGCAAAGGCGCTGCTGAGAGGATTTCGGCGGACGGCGCGCCGTAGGGCGCGTTCGCCGGGGACGCGATGGGAGGATTGGCTTTTGCCCGGCCAGCGGGGTCTGAGGACCGGCTCGAGGGCGGGATCGCGACCGATTGAACGGCGGATGCTGCGCGCTCAGCATCGGCCGCTGCCGCAGGTGCAGCCGCTTCAACCGTCTTCGCTGGCGACGGGGCGACAGCCTTTGGGGGCGTCAGTTCCGCAACGGCGGGAAGCTCGAAGCTGCGCAGCGCGAGGCGAGACGGCATCCCGGCATCGTCGGCACGGGGCGCAACCCCAGTCAGGGCAGCCACCCGCGCGCCGGGTTCAGCCTGCGCCACAGCCCGAGACCAGCGCCCGATGCGCTGCTCGGCCTCTTTGGCGGGCAGGTCCTGCCCGGCGATCAGCCGTGCCTGCCCCCAGGCGCCACCCAGCGCCAAGGCAAAGGCGAGGTTCTGCCGCGTCTGTGCCGAGGCGTCAGGTTGGCGCGCGGCGTAAACGAGCGCGCGCACGCCCTCCTGCACGTCGCCAGCCATGGCCATGGCGAGACCATAGTCCGAGGCGGGCAGCGTGGCAGCGTTGTCGGCGAGCAAAGCCTGGGCCGTGCTGTCATTGCCCAGCGCGGTCTCGCACAAGGCCAGGCTGATGATCGTGCGGACATCGCTGTTGCCCAGCGCCATGGCGTCCGTGAACGCCGCCTGTGCCGAGCGATAGCGGCCATTGGCGAGATAGGCACGGCCCAGGAAGACGCGATGGCCTGCAGTAGCCGGGTCGGCGGCGACCAGCGCCTCGGCAAGGTCGAGCGCGTGGGCGAACTTGCGATCCGCGAGCGCTGACTCGATCTTGGGCGAAAGTTGCGCAACCGAGGGCGTCGCGCGCGCGCTATGGGACTGGAGACCCAGCTGTGCGCAGCCGCCCAGCGTCACGCTGGAGAGCGCCACCGTCACCAGCAGTAAAGGCATTTTTACGGAGCGCGCCATATGCCTCACGCCTCCAGTCCCGAGCTGGATTCAATCTCTTCGGCGAGCGCCTGCACATGCGCGTCGGCGGCAATCATCCGGTCCAGCGCCTCGATGAGAAGCTGCTGGGCGGAGCGCTTCGAGACCGCGCTCAGCAGGCGCAGGCGCAGGTGCCTCTCGCTATCGATCCGCAGCGTGAACGCCGCCTTGCGCCCGACGCCCGCCAGACTGGCCGGGCGCTTGGAAGGGACTTTCGGCGGCGTGACGCGCAGGCTGATTTGCTCGGCGAGGGCCAGCATCTGCTGCTTGGCCGGGGAGACCGGCGCCGGGTCGCTCTCGGTCACAGACACATTGGGGTTGATCGGCACCGCAACGTCCGTCCCGGTGGCCGGCGCTAGCATGTGGGGGGCAGCGCCCTCCCCCATGTCATTCCAGCCAAGGTCATCATGGACGGTCGGGGCGGTCGAAAGACCCGGCAGCGCCGGGCGACGCATGGCCGGGCGCGCAGTGCCCCGCCGCGCGAGTAGGCTCGCCGTCAGCGATGCCGCAGGGCGCGGCTCGGTCATGGAATTATCGCGATTCATCCCTGCACCACCCGACGACCGAAGCCCGTCTGGCGCGACATCGCCGCTGCGACATGCGTGGGCGAGAACACCGTCCGCCGGAAATTCCGCTCGAGCCGATCGGCCACATAGCTCCAGAGCTGCTCGACCTCCTGCGCCGAGCGTCCCTTGGGATCGAAGTCCATCACCGTGCGCCCATCGATCATCGAGGACGCAAAATCGGTGCGCTGGTGAATGGTGACCGGTGCCACCGTGCCGTGCTGCGACAGCGCAATCGCGGCTTCCGAGGTGATGCGCGCCCGCGGCGTTGCCGCATTGACCACGAAGATAAGCGGCTTGCCGGCGCGTTCGCACAGGTCGACCGTCGCGCCCACGGCACGCAGATCGTGCGGGCTGGGCCGGGTCGGCACCACAATCAGTTCGGCGACGCCGATGACGCTCTGAATGGCCATGGTGATCGCCGGCGGCGTATCGATGACGGCCAGCTTGAAGCCCTGCTGGCGCAGCGCCTCAAGATCGCCGGCGAGACGCGCGACGCTTGTCTGCGCAAAGGCGGGATAATCGTCGCTGCGCTCGTTCCACCAATCGGAGAGCGAACCCTGCGGATCGATATCGATAAGGACGACCGGCCCCGCGCCAGCGCGCTGCGCCTGAACCGCAAGATGGCCAGACAGCGTGGTCTTTCCCGAACCGCCCTTCTGAGATGCTAGCGCCAATATCCGCACGACATTCCCCCGCTCGATCATGGATCGGGCAAGGAAATCTCACGCTTCCCTCTAAGATTCGGTTAAGTGCACTGCCCGGCCGGCGTAGGCCGCCAGCTGGCTAGCCCGTTACCCACTGCGCCCGAGCGATACCCAGAGCATGCAGCAGGACGCTGAGGTCACCCCGCTCGATGGCGGCATCGGCAGCAGCGCGTGTCTTGGGCTTGGCATGATAGGCAACGCCTAGCCCGGCCGCCTCGATCATCGGAATATCGTTCGCGCCGTCACCGATGGCGATGGACTGCGCGGGCGCCAATCCGTCCTGCTCCACCGCCCTGAGCAGTTCGGCGCGCTTGCGTGCCGCATCGACAATCGGTTCGCCGACCGTGCCGGCGAGCTTGCCGCCCGCGATGTGCAGGGTGTTGGCAATGGCGACATCGAACCCGATCTCCTGCGCCACCGGCTGGGCAAATGGCACGAAGCCGCCGGATACCAGGATCGTGCGCGCGCCGCGTGACCGCAGGGTCTGCACCAGGGCCCGGGCGCCGGGCATAAGCCGCACCCGCTCGACGCGGCAGCGATCGATCATGGTCGCGTCCAGACCCTTGAGCAGTGCGACACGACCGGTCAGCGCCTGCGCGAAATCCAGTTCCCCGCGCATTGCTCGTTCTGTGACCGCCGCGATTTCTTCCTTGAGGCCGGCATAATCGGCCAGCTCGTCGATGCACTCGACGGTGATCATGGTTGAATCCATATCCGCCACGAACAGACGGCAGTCGCGATTGGCCGCCGCGAGCACGAAAAGGTCGGCGGGCGGCGCCAGCGCTTCCAGCGCCGCGCGCGCAACGGCCCGGTCACCGGCGAAGGGCAGGTCGACAGCCTCACCCGCCTCGATCCAGACCGGCGCGGCGACATCGAGACCCGCCTGCGCCAGCGCATCGCGCGCGGCGGTCACGTCCCCCTGCCCAAGTCCGTCATGCGCGACTAAGGTCGCAATCATGTCCCGTCCGTCCGAAATGCCGCCAGCCATGCCTGATCCTGATTCCCTGCCCGAAATGCGCGACCGGGAGCGGCCGCCGGTGGCGCTTATTGCCGGGCCGACCGCCAGCGGCAAGAGCGCAGTCGCGATGCGGCTCGCGCGGGCGACGGGCGGCATCATCATCAATGCCGATGCCAGCCAGGTCTATGCGGACCTGAATGTGCTGACCGCCCGCCCGCCGGAGGAGGACCTCGCGCAGGCCCCGCACCGCCTCTTCGGGCATATCGACGGCATGGAAGATTGCTCGGCCGCGCGCTGGGCGCAGGAGGCCAAGGCGGAAATCCACGCCGCCCATGCGCAAGGCGTTCCGGCCATTCTCGTGGGCGGCACCGGGCTTTATCTGCACACGCTGCTGCACGGCATCGCGCCGGTCCCGGCCATCGATCCGGCGATCCGCGAGGCCGTGCGCGCGCTTCCGGTGGCACAAAGCTATGCCGCGCTGGAATTGGAAGACCCAGTCAGTGCAGGGCGGCTCAATCCGGCGGATACCTCGCGCGTCGCGCGCGCGCTGGAGGTCGTCCGCTCGACCGGGACGCCGCTCCCCCAATGGCAGGCCCGGCGCGAAGGCGGACTTGCGGGACACATGCGCATTCACGGTGCGGTGGTGATGCTCCCGCGCGAGGTGCTCGCCGAACGCGCCGAGCAACGGCTGGACCTCATGCTGGCGCATGGCGCCATCGAGGAGGTCGAAGCGCTCGTTCGCCGTGACATTCCGCCTGATCGACCAGTGCTGCGCGCACTCGGCGTTCGCGAACTCGCCGCGATGCTGGCAGGCCAAATCGACCCGGCGACAGCACGGGCGGCCATCCTCCAGCAGACCATCGCCTATCAAAAGCGGCAGAGGACATGGGCTCGGGGCCGGCAAGCCGCCTGGACGACCATCGATCCGCAGGCTGAGGTGACCATCGAAGACTTCAGCAGCATCGCGCCGGAGACCCATTAACGGCCACCTGCTCGCCTGTGCCAAAACCGGACACGGCTTTCGACGTGGAAGATGAACGCTTCAACGCTCTGACAAATGGTATAAAGGCCGTTCATCTTTCGCCATCCCGCACCGACGGAGACCTGTTTCATGCTCAAGCGTTCGTCTCTTGCCATCGCGCTCGGCCTCGCCGCGTTCGCTAGCGCCCCTGCCCTCGCGTCCGGCGATGCCGCTGCGGGCCTAGAAGCGCTCAAGAACTATAATCTCATCGTGCTGGGTGACGTGAACCTGAAGCATGATGTCGAGGGCAAGATGCTGGTCGGCGGCAACCTGACCGGCACGAGCCAGGTCGGCATCGGCAATTCGAGCCAGGGCCAGACAAAGAATGCCGGTATTCCCGTTCTGACAGTGGGCGGCAATATCACCAATGCCGACATCAAGGTGCATAACGGGTCCAATGGCGGCGTCGGCACTATCGCCAGCGGCGGCAGCGCCTCGGTCGCCGGCAATGTCAGCAACAGCTGGCTGACGATGAACTCGACGCCCCGCACCGTGACGGTCGGCGGCAACTTCACCGGCAGCAATCCCAACATCGGCAATGGCGACGTCTATACGATCGGCGGCAGCTTCTCCGGCGGGACGATCAACCAGAGTGGCGGCACGCTGAATGTCGGCGGCACGGCATCGGGTAATTTCAACGGCGGCACGCGCAACTTCAATCTCGCCTCCGGCAATTCCGGCTATGCGGCCTCAGTCTCGGCACCCATCACGGCGACCGTGACCAAGGTCTCCGACGATGTGCGCGCGCTCTCCACCGCGCTCGCCTCGCTCAACATGGCGAGCAACCCGAGCGGCTTCGATATTACCGGCACGGCCATGACGCTGAACGCCGTAGACAATGGCGCCGGCTATGCGCTGTTCTCCTTCAATGCGGCCGACTTCGCATCGATCAACAGCCTGAAGTACAACTTCTCGGGCACGACGCCGGTCATCATCAATGTGTTCGGCACCGATGTGAACCTGGGCTTCAACTCCAACGGCGCAAATCAGGCGAACAACCAGCAGGTGATCTGGAACTTCGTGAACGCGGAGACGCTCAACTTCTCCGGCAACATTTTTCATGGCTCGGTTCTGGCACCCAGCGCCAGCCTGCTGATCCATACCCCGATCGAAGGCTCGGTCGTGGTCGGGCGCTATACTGATGGCAATGGTGGCGAGATTCACCTCGGCACCTTCAACGGCAACCTCAATCTGGTGCCCGTGCCCGAGCCGTCGACCTGGGCGATGATGATCATGGGCCTGGGGCTGACCGGTCTGGCGATGCGTCGCCGCGCGAAGACCGTCGCCTTCGCCTGACGGCCACGATCTTCATCATCCTTGAAAAGCTGGAACGGCGCTGACTTCGGTCGGCGCCGTTTCCATTTGGACCGCTGGCGGGAGCATGTCCGTCCAATAAAATGTTGCAAATTTTTCAATTATTGTAATTTTATTACTCAATTTTGATTTGACACGGCATTTTATAATCCATAGAGGCACCAACCTTGTCAGGGCAGCTCCTTTCGACCAAGGGCGCTGCTAATGGTTTTCAAGGAGTTTCCCGTGGCCGAGAGAAGCGGCGCCGACATTCTGGTTCAATGCCTGCTCGATCTGGGGGTCGACACCGTGTTCGGCTATCCCGGCGGCGCGGTGCTGCCGATCTATGATACGATCTACGATCACCCGAAGATCCAGCACATTCTCGTCCGCCACGAGCAGGCTGCGGCGCACGCCGCCGAGGGCTATGCCCGTTCGACCGGCAAGCCCGGCGTCGTGCTCGTCACATCCGGCCCCGGCGCGACCAACGCGATCACCGGCATAACCGATGCGCTGATGGACTCCATTCCGATGGTCGTCATCACGGGGCAGGTGCCCACGTCGCTGATCGGCACGGACGCATTTCAGGAAGCCGATACGGTCGGCCTCACGCGCCACTGCACCAAGCATAATTACCTGGTGAAGAGCCCGGCCGATCTGGCCGGTACGGTGCACGAAGCCTTCTATATCGCCACCTCCGGCCGCCCCGGCCCGGTCGTGATCGATATTCCCAAGGACGTGCAGGTTGCCACCGCCGCCTATGAGAAGCCGTCGCTCAACGCCCATCCCAGCTACCGGCCGCAGACCGAGCCGGACGCGGAGATGATCGACAAGGCCGTCGCGCTCATTCTCGATGCCAAGCAGCCTGTCCTCTATACGGGTGGTGGCGTCATCAACTCCGGCCCTGCCGCCAGCGAAGCGCTGCGGGCGCTGGCCGACATGCTCGGCGCACCGGTCACCTCGACGCTGATGGGGCTGGGCGCCTACCCCGCCTCATCGTCGCAATGGCTGGGCATGCTGGGGATGCATGGCACATACGAAGCCAATTTCGCGATGAACAAGGCTGATCTCATTCTGGCGCTGGGTTCGCGGTTCGATGACCGCGTGACCGGCCGGCTGGATGCGTTCGCCCCGCTCAGCAAGAAGATCCATGTCGATATCGACCGCGGCTCGATCAACAAGATCGTGCCGGTGGACGTGCCCGTTGTCGCCGATGTCGGCCGCGCGATCGAGGCGATCATCGCTGGCCTCAAGGCGCGCGGGTTCAAGAAGCCCGATTACAGCGGCTGGTGGTCGCAGATCGACGAGTGGCGCGCACGCAAGAGCCTCGATTATGTCGAGACCGGCGAGGAGATCATGCCGCAGCGGGCCATTGCCGAGCTTTACAACGCGACGCGCGACCGCGACACGATCATCACGACCGAAGTCGGCCAGCACCAGATGTGGGCGGCCCAGCACTATCATTTCGAGGAGCCGAACAAGTGGCTTACCTCGGGCGGGCTCGGCACCATGGGTTATGGCTTCCCGGCCGCGATCGGCGCGCAGCTCGGCAACCCCGATTCGCTGGTGATCGACGTGGCCGGCGATGCCTCGATCCAGATGAACATCCAGGAGCTTGGTACGGCGATCCAGTATCGCCTGCCGGTCAAGATCTTCATCCTGAACAACGAATATATGGGCATGGTTCGTCAGTGGCAGGAACTCACCTATGAGAGCCGCTATTCTCACAGCTACTCGGACAGCCTACCCGATTTCGTGAAGCTGGCCGAAGCCTATGGCGCGACCGGCATCCGCATCGAGACGATGGACGAGCTGATCCCCGGCATCCGCCGGATGATCGACACGCCGGGCCCGGTCATTGTCGATTGCCGGGTGGCCAAGCTCTCCAACTGCTTCCCGATGATCCCGTCTGGCGCGGCGCATACCGACATGCTGCTCGACCCCAGCCAGGTGTCCGGGACGATGGACGACGAGGCCAGGGCACTGGTCTGATGACCCAGCCCGTCCGCCTTCGCCTCCATGTCAGCGAACCGTTCGATTTCGAGCGGCACAATGAGAGTGCCGACCTGTTCGGCACGACGCGCGACCATGGCGACGAGGATGCGGGCGAGTGGGTGATCGAACTGGAAAGCCGGTTTCAGTTCAACGAGCGGGATTATGACAGCGTTCTGGTGTCGCCCCGCTATGTTGGAGAGCCGCTGCGCCGGGTGTTCGATGCGATGCTGGGCGAACCGGTGCGCATCGCCCACCGCACGCCCGAGGGTTGGCATTATGCCATGACCGGCATGCTCTCGGTCGCGCCGCCAGCCAGTGACGGCCCGGCCGGGACGCCAGACGATCCAACCGGTCTCTGACCGACCTGATTTTGAACCCATTGCGATTTCTTGACGAGGACGAAGAGTGATGCACATCCGCCAGGAGGACAGCGAACGCCATGTGCTGTCCGTCACGGTCACCAACGAGGCAGGCATTCTCGCGCGGATCGCGGGCCTGTTTTCGGCACGCGGCTATAATATCGAGAGCCTGACCGTCGCGGACGTGAGCGCGGACCATAAGGTCAGCCGCATCACCATCGTGACCAATGGCCCCCCGCGCGTGATCGACCAGATCATTGCCCAGCTCGAGCGACTTGTGCCGGTGCACAAGGTGACCGACCTCACCGAGATCGGCCCCTTCGTGGAGCGCGAGCTGGCGCTGGTGAAGGTCGCCGGCACCGGCGAGGCGCGCATCGAAGCGCTGCGGCTGGCGGACGTGTTCCGCGCCAAGGTGGTCGACACCACGCTGGAGAGCTTCGTCTTCGAGATCACCGGGCCGAGCAACAAGGTCGATACGTTCGTCGGCCTGATGCGCGAGCTGGGGCTCGTTGAAGTGGGCCGCACCGGCGTTGTCGGGATGCTGCGGGGCGCCGCCGCCTGAATTTCGCCAGTCCACCCCGCAGAAAACCGCGACACCGGCTTGGCTTTGCCGGCTGAAAGGTGCAGGAGCGGTCCGCCGGCGGGGGCCGACACGAAATTTTTTACATGGATGCCGACACAGGTCGGCCCGACGAACTGAAAGAGAAGGGTTCTGGGAAATGCGTGTTTATTACGATCGCGATGCCGATATCGGCCTCATCAAGGGCAAGAAGGTCGCCATCCTCGGCTATGGCAGCCAGGGCCATGCCCATGCGCAGAACCTGCGCGATTCGGGCGTTGCTGAAGTCGCGATCGCGCTGCGTCCCGGCTCGCCCTCGGCTACCAAGGCAGAAGGCGCCGGCTTCAAGGTGCTCGCGAATGCGGATGCTGCCAAGTGGGCCGACGTGCTGATGATCCTCGCGCCCGACGAACATCAGGCCGCCATCTACGAGAACGACATCAAGGGCAATCTGCGCCCCGGCGCCGCGCTGGCGTTCGCGCACGGCCTCAACGTCCACTTCGGCCTCATCGAGCCGCCGGCAGATGTCGACGTGATCATGATCGCGCCCAAGGGCCCGGGCCACACCGTGCGCGGCGAATATGTGAAGGGCGGCGGCGTGCCTTGCCTCATCGCCGTCCATCAGGACGCGACCGGCAATGCCCATGACATCGCCCTCTCCTACGCCTCGGGCGTCGGCGGCGGTCGATCGGGCATCATCGAAACCAACTTCAAGGAAGAGTGCGAGACCGACCTGTTCGGCGAGCAGGCTGTTCTCTGCGGTGGCCTCACCCACCTCATCCAGGCCGGTTTTGAGACGCTGGTAGAAGCCGGTTACGCGCCGGAAATGGCCTATTTCGAGTGCCTCCACGAGGTGAAGCTGATCGTCGACCTGATGTATGAGGGCGGCATCGCCAACATGCGCTACTCGATCTCCAACACGGCCGAATATGGCGACATCACCACCGGTCCGCGCATCATCACCGAAGAGACCAAGTGGGAGATGAAGAAGGTACTGGAGGACATCCAGTCCGGCCGCTTCGTCAAGAACTTCGTGCTCGACAACCGCGCCGGCCAGCCGGAGCTGAAGGCCAGCCGCAAGGCGGCTGCCGCTCACCCGATCGAGCAGACCGGTGCCCAGTTGCGCGCCATGATGCCCTGGATCGGCGCCAACAAGCTGGTGGATCAGGCCAAGAACTAAGCCTTACCGGCATCGCCTAGATATGGGGCGGCGGACCGTTGGTTCGCCGCCCTTTCTCTTACGCGCTGCCATTCACCAGATCGGCCAGCGCCTGCCATGGCGCGATATTCCAGTAACGCCGCGCCGAGCCGGACGGCGAAGGCAGCACGAACAGCCGCGTCCTCCCAATGCGCTCACTCTGTTCGCCCAGCCCGATCCGGCCCGTCGGGCAATCGAGCAGACGGCTGGCGCCAGTCTTGCTGGTGAAGGCGAGGATAGCGGGCTGATAGCACAGCATTTTTTCGCGCAGCACCGCCCCATCCAGCGCGTCGGCCGGCAGCTCGGCATCATTGCCGAAATGACCTTTGGAAAGATCGGTGAGGCCGATGCCCAGATCCAGCAATCGCGGATAATCGCGCGGCGAGATCCGCTCCGGCGTCAGCCCGACCTCGTGCAGCGTGCGCCAGAACAAATTGGTCGGATTGGCATAATAAGCGCGCGCCTGTGCAGACTGGCGTCCGAGCGCCGTTCCGCAGAAGACCAGCCGCAAGCCCGGTGCCAACAGGTCCGGCACGGTGAAGTCTTCCGGTAACGGACCTGATCTCGGCAGTAGCGTCATGGCTCTCATGTAAGCGTGCGCTGAGGGGGTATAAGACCAAAAACGCCTCCCCGTCATGCGGAGAGGCGTTTTTTTGGTTCGCATCACGCGTTCGTAATGCTCGGATTGGGCACCACCGCCGGCTCGCCGCGCGTCTTCCACAAGGAGTAGAACACGCCGCCCGCCAGAATGACGAAGGTGACGCTGAGCGACACCACCGGCGGGATCTTGGCGATGCCGAGCGCATCGGCCAAGACGATCTTGGAGCCGATGAACACCAGCAACAGGCTGAGCGCATATTTGAGGTAATGGAAGCGATGCACCATCGCCGCCAGGGCGAAATACAGCGCGCGCAGGCCCAGAATGGCGAAGATGTTCGAGGTGTAGACGATAAACGGATCGGTGGTGATGGCGAAGATCGCCGGGACCGAGTCTACCGCGAACACCACGTCGACGAACTCGACCATCAGCAGCGCCAGGAACAGCGGCGTCATGTAACGGACCGTCCGCCCTGTCGCACCATCAGGCAGCTTCACCCAGAAATGATGGCCATGCAGCTCCTCCGTCACCCGGAAGCGGCGCTTGATCCACCGGAGCACGGGCGATTTGCCGACCTCATACTCGGCTTCTGCATTGCGCCACATCTTGATGCCGGTGAAGATGAGGAAGGCGGCGAAGACATACAGCACCCAATCCCAGCGCTGAACGGCCGCGGCACCGAAGCCGATCATGAGCGCGCGCAGCACGATGACGCCGAGAATGCCCCAGAACAGCACGCGGTGCTGGTACAGGCGCGGAATGCCGAAATAGGTGAAGATCATCGCGATGACGAAGACATTGTCCATCGCCAGGCTCTTCTCGACCACGAAGCCCGTGACGTAATTCAGGCCCGCCGTCGGCCCAAGCTGCCACCAGATCCAGCCGCCGAAGGCCAGACCAAGCGTGATGTAGAAGGCGGACATGGCGAGGCTCTCGCGCACGCCGATTTCCTTCTCCTCCTTGTGCAGCACGCCCAGATCGAAGACCAGCAGGGCCAGCACAAGGCCCATGAACATGAGCCACATCCACGCCGGCTTGCCGAGCCAGAGAATATCCAGAACTTCCATGCGTTAGGCCCCCAGTGCCCGGGGACCGGCCAGCGACCGGCGCAAGCGGCTCATCAGCACGTCGCGGCGCAGACGCAAGCGCGCGACGAGGCGCCCATCGGGCCGCGCCTTGCCGCGTTCACTGGACAGCGCATCATCGACGCGTTGCAGCAGGATCATCAAGTTGAACGTGAAGATATTCATGAACGTCATCCTCCAAAGTGCTTTGCACGTGATCGGATGACTGGATGCCTGAGCCTGAAAAACCGAACCTGCACCGGTATCACCCGATGCGGTCCGACATCGCGAGGCGCTCATGTTTGAGCGCTGCGCCAGAGGGGCCCGGTCCGCAGGCGGCATTTTGGAGATAGCGCGGCAGGTTTCAAGAGGGCGATGCGAAAAAACTTGCGTCGGGCCGTGACCGAGGCGCTATGCCAGATGACATCGCGCCTGCCGGGCTGCGAAGCCCGAGGTCTCGATCCCCATGCCACTCGATCCCTTCTACATTCTGTGCGCGGTGGTCGCCGTGGTGATCTCCGGCCTCGCCAAGGGCGGCTTTTCGGGCGCGGGCTCGCTGGCCATGCCCATCCTCGCCCTTGCGATCGACCCGGTGCGGGCCGCGGCTATCCTGCTGCCGATCCTGATCGTGCAGGACGTGGTGGGCGTCTGGGCGTTCCGCCGCACCTGGGATGGGCATGTGCTCGCGGTGATGATCCCCGGCATGACCATTGGCGTGGCGCTGGGCTATTTCTTCTCCGCGCAGGTCTCGGCGGATGTGGTGCTGGGCGTACTCGGCGCGATCTCGATCCTGTTCGGGCTGCAGCGCCTGTGGGTCGAGCGAGGCCATGCGATCACCCTGCCCTCCAATTCCCCGGCATGGCTGGGCGTGCTGTTCGGCGTCGCATCGGGCTTCACCAGCCACGTCGCCCATGCCGGTTCGCCGCCCTTCCAGATGTGGGTGCTGCCCCGCAAGCTTCCGCGCGATACGCTCGTCGGCACCACCGCCATCGCCTTTGCGGTGATGAACTGGATCAAGGTGCCGGCCTATGCCGCGCTCGGCCAGTTCACCCACGCCAATCTGCTCGCAACCGCTGCGCTGATCCCCCTCGCCCTCATCTCCACGATGCTGGGCGTGAAGCTGGTCCGCAAGGTCGATCCGGAGCGCTTCTATGTGCTGATCTACGTCCTGATGATCCTCCTTGGCGTGAAACTGCTCGCCGATGCGCTGATTTAAGTCCGGCGCGCTCCGCGCCGCACCCTTGCATTCCCCTGATGACAGCGGCGAGCGGCACGCTATGCTAAGGCGTATCGTTCTCAATCCCCCTCGCAGACGATCAGGAGACACAGATATGCGCCTCATTCACGCTGCCCTCCCCGCTCTTCTTCTTGCCGGCATCACCGGCGGGCTGGTCGCACAACCCGGCAAGCCGGACCCCGCCGCGATTTCCGGCGGCACCTATACCGCCGATCCCGGCCACACGCTGGTGAAGTGGGAGGTCGATCATCTGGGCTTTACGCCCTATTTCGGCATTTTCGGTGACATCACCGGCACGCTCCAGCTCGACCCCAAAAACCCTTCGGCGGCCAAGGTCGACGTGACCATTCCCGTCTCCAAGGTCACCACCGCCAGCGCGGGCCTGACGGCTCACCTGCTGCGCGCCGGCAAGGACGGCAAAGCCGCCGACTTCTTCGGCCCGACGCCGGCCGACGCCCGCTTTGTCTCGACAAGCGTCGTCGTGGACGGTCAGGCTGCCAAGATCACCGGCAACTTCACGCTGAACGGCGTGACCAAGCCGGTGACGCTCGACGCACGCTTCTATGGCGCCGGCATGGGCATGGGTAACAAGGAAAATGTCGGCTTCACCGCCACCGGCTCGATCAAGCGGAGCGACTTTGGCGTTGCTTACGGCCTGCCGATGGTGGGTGACGAGGTAAAGCTGGAGATCGTCGCCGGCTTCACCAAGTAAGCTGAGATTATCCGGCCGGTGAGGCGATCACCGGCCGGTCACAGCCGATGCGCTCAAGATAGGCGCGGCGCGCCACGATCCCGTCATAACCCTTGAAGATCGGCGAGAGCGGATAGACGCCGAGCGGCTGGAACTGCCGAAAATCCATCACCGCCACATCATAGCGTGCGCACAGGACTGCCAGATCGGCGCCCTTCAGCATTTGCAGCGCCATCACCACCGGCTTGCCCGGCGCGCCATCGGCGCCAAAGCGCACAAGGTCGGTCATGAAATAGCCGCCGCGAATATCGACCAGCACCACATCGGCATCGGACGCGCGAATGGCCGCCATCGTCTTGGCATAGCCCCGCACATAGTGCTCCGTATCGCGGGCCTGCCAGAGCGTGCCCATCAGCGCGAAGAGGGCGCCGGCTACCAGCAGCGCCCGGCCATAGCGCGCATCGCGCGGCACGACGGCGCGCCAGCCAAGCCCGGCAAGCAGGCACAGCGCGCCGATCTGGCCATGCATATAGCGGAAACCCCAGCCATAGCCCTGATACAACGCAAGGCAGAGACCGGCGATCACGCCCAGCAGCAGCGGTACAGTCACCGGCACGTCACGCCACACACTCCGCCAGCGCACGCCCAACACTGCCAGGCCGGCGAGCGGCAGGAGCAGCAGATTGTTCCAGGCGATCAGCCGCGAAATGTTCAGCAGCGGCTGGAGATCATCGAGCCGGCCGAACAGGCTGATCAGCTTGTCGACGATGCTGTTGGTGCGGTGGACATCGCTTGGCGGTGCCGGGCCGACCAGCTCGGCCAGTGCCATCGGCCAGAGCCGGGCCCAGATCACCATCAGGGCGAGCGCGACACAGATATGGAACAGCGCTGGACGCCAGCGGCGATTGGCCGCCATCCACAGGACGAACGGCGCGATAAACAGCAGCGGGAAGTGCCACTGATGTAGCCCCGCGGCCAGAACTGCGACCAATGCCGCCAGTCCATGCCCGAGCGTGCCGCCGCGCAAGACCAGCGCCAGCCAGATCATGTTGAACGCGAAATGGCTGGTCATTGCATAGGGCGTCATGGCGGTGACGAGCAATTGCGCGGAGGTGAGCGCCATGACCATCGTCACCAGCGCAGCATCGCGCCGATCCGGGTTGAGGTGCCGCGCGATATGCCAGAGCGCGACGAGGCCCGCGCCGAGCGTCACCGGTGCGGCGAGATCAGCCAGCCCGATGCGCTGAAACAGGCTGCGGATTGCGGCGTGGACCGGCAGATAGATTGACGTCCAATGCGTATCCGAGCCGTAGGGGCTGTAGAATTCCGGCTGCATGGCGTGACGGACGCCAAGCCAGGCTTCGGGAATCGGCCAGCCGATCATACCGTGGGCGAGCGCGCCTGCCGTCAGCTCGACCATCACCTCGTCGCGCGAAACGCTGTAGCCATGGAAAACCCACGTCCGCCCCAGCCAGGCGAGCAGAACGACGACGAGGATGCCGGCGGGAACGAGCGCCCTCCCGGCGAAGGTGCCGCCACTTACGCGCTGGTCAGCCAGCCGACCGCGCGGCACCCAAAGACCGACGATAAAACCCGCGACCAAAAGGCCAAATGCCTGCGCGTCCAGCATCCACATATCCTGCCGGGCGAACAGATATTCGGAAATGCTCCGGCCGGGCTGGCCGCGCAAATGCCACATCCAGGTGCCCCAGCTCAGCGCGAGGCACAGCAGACCGCCCGCCACCAGCGCCGTTGCGAGAGCCAGCGGGCGCCCGCGCTGCGGGTCAGACGATCGGGACATTGCCCTCACGCGCCAGATCTGCGCGAATGAACAGGCCGTCCATTTCCACCAGCAACGGGAAATGGCCTTTATTATTGGCGAACACGGCATTGGGCACGAAGCCGCCGCGCTCCAGAAGCGCGATCATCGTGCGATAGTCCGTCGCGCCATCGTAGAGCGGGCGCACCGACAATTCGGTCTGCGCGGCGGTGATGCGCGCAGCAACCGCGCTGGCCCCGGACCAGACCTGCGCGTCGTGCCCCTGCGTATCCATCTTGAGCAGAATTGCCTTGGCATCGCGCGCCGGCTCCAGATCGGGCAGCAGCGTATCCAGCCGGGCGCAGGGCACATGGACGGTGCGCGTGACCTTGTTGCGCTCGGCAAAAATCTGCTCAAGGCCATCCTGCGGAGCATTGAGCGAGCTGAACTGGTCCGCCGCCATCAGGTGGAAGGTCGCCTCCCCGTCTCGATCCGACAGGGCGATATTATGGACGTGCCACTGCGCATCCTTGCCGGCGATCTCCACCAGCTTCGCGCAGACCTCGGGATGCGGCTCAAACGAGAGGATCGTGCCGCGAAAGCCGACATCCTTGCGCAACATGGTGGCATATTGCCCGGCATTGGCGCCGACATCGATCACGCAATCGATGCCGAAATGCGCGATCAGCCGGCGCAGCGAGACGATCTCGCCATATTGATGCTGGCGGCCGACAAGGCCGAGCCGCACGGCCAGCCAGCGGTCGCGCAGTTCGCGACGGTAGCGGCGCAGGTCGATCATGCCGCGCTCTCCGCGGTCGAGCCGCCGGTTTTGGCCGCGAAGCGCTCACGCGCGATCTGGTAGGCCTCCTGCGTCTGCGCGGCGGCGACATCCCATCCCGTCATCACCTGACCATGGGCGCGCGCGGCCTCGCCCGCCTCCTGCCGACGGCGCGCATCGACGATGAGCTGGCGCAGGGCCACCGCCAACGCCGGGGCATTGCCCGCCGGAAAGCGCGTCGCCACGGCATCGGGAAGGTCGCCGAACATGCCGGCATCGCTGGTTACCATGGCGGCGCCATAGCGCAGCGCGGAGAGGAAGGCACCGCTCGAATCGATCTCGCGATAGGGAAACGCCAGAATGTCCGCCGCGCGCAGATGCGCATCGAGGCGATGCTCGGTGAGGAAGCCGAGATCGGTCACCAGCCGCTCGCTGAAGCCGCCGCCATGAATGGCCTGCAGAAACGCCTCCACCGGCATGAACGGCTTGCCGGCAATCGCGAGCTCGAAGACGAGCCCGTCCCGCCAGAGATCGAGACAGGCCTGCACCAGCAGATCCAGCCCCTTATAGGGCCGAATCGTGCCGAAGAAGAGAATGCGTGGCACAGTTCCACGCGGGACGGCGGCAAGGTCTTCCGCGGTCGCCTCCCGCAAGGTCATCGGCGGATGTGGCACCAGCGCGATGTCGCCAGGGTCGATCCCCTGCTTGAGCAGCGTCTCGCGCGTCTGCTCGCCATGGACGATCAGCAGATCGAACTGGCGCAGCAGCGCCTCATAGCCGCGCCCCTGCACGCCCGAGCGATCCTCGCCATGGAACGGGCGCGCATTGTGGACGGTGTGGACCAGTGCCGTCCGGCCGGCCAGCCGATCGAGCAGGATCTTGTCCACCATCGCCAGTGGCAGCCACTGGAAATGCGCCACATCGCCTGCCAGCGATCCGAGACGGCCGAGCCGGGCATCCAGCGCATAATCAGCGGCCTTGGCGATCTGCCCGACGCGGCCGTCCCCCAAAACCGGCCGCAGCCGCTCGCCGATGCGGAAGAAGCGGGGCTCATAGCGGTAGCGCTTAGGCACGATGGCATCGGTTTCGCGCATTGGCCGACCGATCAGCGTCACGTCATTGCCGCGCGCGGCCAGCGCCTCGCACAGCCCATCATCATAGCGCGGCGTGAACAGCGAGGGATCGATCATCGAAATCTTCACACGCTGCCCCTTGCCTGCACCTTTGTGCCCCGCGCTCCTGTCAGATGCATCAGCATACGCCCATGAACCAGCCCCAGCGAACCATGAACAGCGGCGTAGAGAGCCAGAAACCCGGCGGAGAGAGTCCAACCGAGGCTCTCATGCATGGGCATGGCGAGCGGAACCGCCAGCACACTGCCGAGCAACAGCAGCATCGAAGGCCGCAGCAAGGCCCCGAACCGCCCCAGTCCCCACTGCAGATAGACCGAGACGCAAATGAGACTGAGGCCGAAGAGCAGCGCAATCATCATTGCAATTTCAGAATATTGCAGGTCGAGATTGCCGTCGAATATGATGTGGGCGACCAGCTTTCCCGCAATTAGCAGCGCGGCGCCGCCTGCCATCGTGGCACCCAGCGACCAGCCAAGGCAGCGCAGGACAGCGCGCCGCACGCCGGCCCCATCGCCCTGATAGGCCGCGCGGGTCAGGCCGGGCAGAACCGTCTCCGCAAGAGCGCGAATGACGGCGGACAGCGAGCGGGACAGCTTGAACACCAGATCGAAGAGCAGCAGCGGCCGTGGGTCCGGCGTCACCGCCACGATGGTGAAATATGGTGCGTTATAGGCGCCGACATCACACAGCGTGAGAACGCCGGTACGGCCAAAATCGGAGAGATAATGCGCGCGCACCGCCGCCAGCCCCGGCCCCAGCACAATCCAGTCGCGCCGCTGCATCGCCAATGTCGCGTGGAAGGTCGCAAGCCCGGCGCAGAGCACCCCGAGCGCGACGACCAGCTGAATGAGCACCGAGGCGAGGATGGGCAGCGGCCCGAGTGCGGCCAGTAGCAGCGCGAGGCCCGAGACACGGCGGATGCTGTCGAGCGCTTCCCACCAGAGATTGTGATCCACCGCCGCCAGCGCCCGCCGCGCCAGCAGGGTGAGCAGATTGAAGGCGGCAACGAGATAAAAGGTGATGAACAGCGCCGGATAGTCGGTCTTGAGCCAGCCCGTCGCGATGGCGCCACCGATCAGCATTGCGCCGAAGGCCACGAGGCCAGCCAGAATCCACAGCAGGGCGACCAACTCGGCAGGGTCGAACGCGCCCTCCCCGCTCACCCGTAAGCGCCGCAACCGGGCATAGGCGATGGCGCTGAGGCCAAGCTCGGCGGACACCGTGAAGTTGGCGAAGGCGACCAGCAGCAGAAAACCGCGAAACTCTTCAAGGGGGAGAATGCGCACGAACACGAAGGTGACAACGAAGCCCCAAAGCATGGCGAGGGCCACATTGCCCAGCTTCACCAGCCCGAGCAGCCCGGAATGACGCTCAAGACGCCCCGCCAGCGCAATCAGACCGGCCATCACCCCCGCAGGCTCATCATGCCGGACGACGGGCGCGGAACAGCGTGTCGGCCAGCGCCTCCCGCCTCACTGCTTCCGGCGGACGGGACGCGGCATCGATCAGGTCCACCTCGAACCCGGCCGCGCGGATGCGCTCGGCAAAATCGCGGCCATATTGGCGGACATGGTCCCATTGGCCGAAGCGCCGCTCCCGTTCACGGCCGGAGAGATCGGGCGGGCCATCCTCGCTGGGGCGATCCCATAGCGGCACGAGCAGCCAGGCCTCGCCGCCGGGCTTGAGCGCGCGCAGCAGATTGCGCAGCACCACCGCGTCGTCAGGCACATGCTCCATCACATGGCTGGCATAAATGCGGTCGTAGCGCGACTCGTCGGTCATCGCCATCAGGTCTAGGTGCTGGACACCGGGGACGGCATAGCGTGAGGGGTCGATATCGGCGGGCACATAATCGCCCGCATGGGCGCGGAACCGCTCAATCAGGCTCGCCTCGCCCGGCGCGCAATGCAGCACCGCGCTCCAGGCCGGCAAGGCGATGACGCCTTCATCGAGAAGATGATGCATCAGCCGTTCGCGTGGCGATGCGCCGCAATCGAGGCATCCCCACTCCGCTTCATCGCCATAGCGGAAGAAGCCCACCACATCGCGCCGGCAGGCCGGGCAGTGCCGGTCACGCGCTGCGCCGAAGGCTGACCGCACGGCCAGTTCGGCTCTCGAGAGATGCTTACCTGCGGCCTTGCGCACGCGTTGCATGGTGATCATGGCGCGAGCCTATACAATGCTGCACCCCGAAAGCGAGAGGAACCGCACATCTTTGCGTGTATGCCCTCAGTCGCGGGACTTGGCGGGCGTCCACAGCGTGAAGGTCTGCCCGCGCATGGCGAGCAGCACGCCCTTCAAAGTCGCCATATAGGCCAGCAACAGGTCGAATATCGCTGCGAGCGGCCCGCGCCGCGCCATCGCGCCCAGCATCGCCAGCACCAGCCCGGCCGCGACCAGCGCAACGGCTGCGACCGGCGTGATCCGCCAGGCGAGCGCCAGCGCGGCCAGAACCGCCAGAGCGATCCACAGGCCGCCAAACCAGCGCACGATCTTGCGCGAGCCATATTTGAACCGGTCGAGCCGACTCATCCGCCGCAATCCCGCCCGCAAATGCCGGTGCGTGTGCCAGCTGCGGGCGGCGATCCGCACCTTGCGGCGATATTCGTCGGCGCGCTGCGCCACCATCGCCTCACGGGCGATCACGTCCTTTGCCTTGATGAGTCGGCGGCCGGCAAAGACCACGGCCATGGAGACGGTGAGATCGTCCAGCACGCTATCCGGAAAATCGGGATACAGCGCGCGCCGGGTCGAGAAGATCGACCCGTCCGCCCCCATCACATTGCCGGTGCGCGACTCGAGATCCTTGAGATGCTCCTCAAGCCGCCAGTAGAGCGCGCCCACGGACGCCGAGGCACTGCGATCCGCGCCGTCATAACGCAATGAACCGAGCACGCCGCCGACCTGCGGATCGGCATAATAAGGCAGCAGCGCATCGATGGCGTTTGCATCAAGCAGCACATTGGCGTCGGTGAAGACGAGAATTTCGCCCGTGGCCACGGCTGCGAGTTGCTTCATCCCGTGCGCCTTGCCGCTGCGCCCCGGACCGCGCAGCAGGGTCAGGACGTCCTGAGCCTGCCCCAGCAGGTCGCCCGTGCCATCGCCGGAGCCATCATCGAAGGCGAGGATCTGTAAAACCGGATGCCGCGCCTTGAGCGCACGCAGATTCTCGATCTTCGCGGGCAGCGATGCGGCCTCGTTATACGCGCAGAAGAGCAGCGAGACGGTGGGTGGGGCCGCGCCGCCCGCCTGCTCGACCGGCTTGGTCGGCAGCAGCCGCAGGATGAGCGGATAGATGAGGAACGGCCAGACCAACAGCACCGCACATAGCACGATGATGAGGGCGAGGATCACATCGACGGGCGTCATCGTATGTGTCCCCTCCGGGCTTCCCTGTTCTCCTGCGAAAGCAGGAGTCCAGGGCGCAGCAGATGAACTTTGCCGCCCTGGGCTCCTGCTTTCGCAGGAGTACAACGCCCCTCTGCAAAACGCCCATCCTCAGAATGCATTGTCATGCGCCAGCACCCGCAGCGTCGCGACAATTATCCGCAAATCCCGCCAGATCGACCAGTTGGTCACATATTCAAGATCGGACTGGAGCCGGTTGATGAGATCCTCGTGCCGGTCGGTCGGGCCGCGATGGCCACGCACCTGCGCCAGACCGGTCATGCCCGGTTTGATGCAATGGCGCGCCCAATAGCGCTCATCGACCTCCCAATAGAGGCTCTGCGCCGCCTTCGCCGCCGGAGCGTGAGGGCGTGGTCCGACGATACTCATGTCGCCTTTCAACACATTGAAAAGCTGCGGCAGTTCATCGATACTCGTGCGCCGCAAAAAGGCGCCGATGCGGGTCACGCGCGGATCGTCCTTTTCGGTGAGCTTGTCCGCCTTGAGGTCGCTCAGCGCCATATGCATGGTGCGGAATTTGAGGATCATGAACGGCCGCGCATCGCGCCCCAGCCGCTGCTGGCGGAAGAACACCGGCCCCGGCCCCGAGAGCTTCACCGCCAACGCGCCGAAAATGAGGATCGGCGAGAGCGCCAGGATCGCCGGCACGCAGATCGTCAGATCGAACAGCCGCTTCAACAGCCGGTCGCGGAACAGCAGCGGTCCACCCGCAACCACCAGCGTCGGATGATCGGCAAAGGCGCTCACCTTCGCGGGCACGAACTGGCGCATCTCCGGCACCAGGATTTCTCCCTTGGCGGACAGGGAGGTAAGCGCGATGCGCCAGTCCGCGATCCGCTCGGCGGGGCACGCGACGACCACGCGCTCGGCACCGCCGACACCATCGGCGAGGCGCTCGGCCATTTTGGCATCCCGCGCGGTGGGATCGAAGCCGATCGCCTGCGCATCCACCCGCCAGGCATCGCGCGGCGTTTCGATCTCGACCCCATCGACCAGCAGCACCGTGATGTGCGGCACCGTGCCGACCAGCCAGATTGCCAGCCTGTCGATCAGCGGCCGCACCGCGATCAGCCCGCCGGCAGACAAGGCGAGGCCGACCATGAAGGTCAGGCGCGACAATTGCTCGGCGATCTTGCCGAGATAGATAATGAACAGGGTCAGCATCACCGCTTGCGCCAGCGACCATACCGCCTTGGCGGCGCTCGCGCGGCGGTTGCCGATCATCCTTATCCCGTAGACGCCGCCATGCACGGCAATGAGCACGTAGACCGGCACGATCATCGCGGCCATCACCAGACCGTGCGGCTTGCCCGGCTCGCCCATGAGCGAACCCAGAACCAGCAGATTGGCCAAGGCAAAGGCCAGCCCGAGCACCAGCATGTCGAGCATGATGCTCAGCAGATAGAGGCGCAGGCGTGCTGCTTCCTTCGACTGCGCTGGTTTGGCTGCCATGGCCGCGCGCTATGCCCCTGCGCGGGGGCCGTCAACGAGATTGTGCGTGGGCGGCGCGGTGGCATCCGTCGCAGTTCCAGCAACATATGTCCCGCGCCGGGGCAGGAATTCGGGATCATCGCTGGAATATCGTGTATGACCCTTTTATGACGGCCGCCCCAGAACGCCGCGGAGAGATGATGCAGCATAGCCCCAACAGACCAGCGCCAGCCGTGAACAGGATTCAAAACAACCTGCTTGCGGCGCCGGAGAGACGTCTGCTGAACTGGCTGTGCAGCATCATGCCCCGCTGGGTCACGCCCGATATGCTCACGACGCTGGGTGTGGTGGGCGGGCTTGCCACCTTCGTCGGTTATGCCGGCAGCAGCTTCGGCGACCAATGGCTGTGGCTGGCGATGGCCGGCTATGTGATGCAGTGGTTCGGCGACTCGCTGGATGGCAGCCTCGCCCGCTATCGCCACATTGAGCGGCCATCCTACGGTTACTTCATCGACCATAGCTGCGACGGCATCGTTACCTTGCTCATTCTAGGCGGCATGGGGTTCAGCCCCTATGTCCGGGTGGACGTCGCGATGTTCGCGGTCGTCGGCTATCTGCTGCTCTCCATCCACGCCTATCTCGCGGCTCGGGTGATGGGCGAATTCAAGCTCTCCTATGGCATAGCCGGGCCGACGGAGCTGCGCTTCGTGCTGATCGGCATGACCATCGGCATGATGCTCACCGACCCCACCAAAGCGCCGGCCATCTCGCCATTCGACATGATCGTTGGCGGCGTGGGCGTGATCTTCGTGGTGCTGTTCGTCAGCCAGACGCTCGTTGCGGGCCGTCAACTGTCCCGGTCGGACAACGCCCGGCGCGGCTAAACGGCGCGGCGCCCGACGCAGCCTGCCTTATTCGGCGGCCTCTTCCAGATGACCATGCGACGCAGCCTGCATCGCCACGATGCCGAGCTTGGCGAGCAGCGCGCCATCCCTGTCGTCGCCGGCATTGGGTGTGGTGAGCAACTTGTCTCCGGTGAAGATGCTGTTGGCCCCAGCCATGAAGCAGAGCGCCTGACAGGCCTCGCTCATGCTCTCGCGCCCAGCCGAGAGGCGGACCATCGCCTGCGGCATGGCGAGCCGCGCCACCGCCACCGTGCGGACGAACTCGATCTCGTCGATCTTGGCGAGCGGCGTGTCGGCGAGCATGTCGCCGAGGACCGTCCCCTTCACCGGCACCAGCGCATTGATCGGCACGCTCTCCGGGTGCGGCATCGTCGCCAGCGCGTGGATGAAGCCGATGCGATCCTCGCGCGTCTCGCCCATGCCTACAATGCCGCCGCAGCAGACGTTGATCCCGGCGGAGCGCACGGCCTCCAACGTCTCGATCCGGTCGGCGAAGCTGCGCGTCGTGATCACCTCGCCATATTTCTCCGGCGCGGTGTCGATGTTGTGATTGTAATAATCCAGCCCTGCCTCGGCGAGCATCTGCGCCTGACCGGGCGTCAGCATCCCCAGCGTCATGCAAGTTTCCATGCCCATCTCGCGCACGCCCTTCACCATCTCGATGAGCGTGGGCATGTCGCGGTCCTTGGGGTTGCGCCAGGCTGCCCCCATGCAGAAGCGGCCCGAGCCGGCATCCTTGGCCTGGGCGGCGGATTGCAGCACGGCGCGCACGTCCATCAGCTTGGTGGCCTTGAGGCCGGTCTCGGCATGGACGGACTGGTTGCAATAGCCGCAATCCTCCGGGCAGCCGCCGGTCTTGATCGAGAGCAGGGTCGAGAGCTGCACCTCATTGCGCGGATGATTGGCCCGATGCACGCCCTGCGCCTCATAGAGCAGATCCATGAACGGCAGATCGAATAGCGCGGCGATTTCCTCGCGCGTCCAGTCGGTGCGGGGGGCGGTGGTCACCGGCGCGGCTGGGGATGAAAGCTGTGTCATAGCCTGCCCCTCTGCCTCAGGCCGAGGCGATTGAAAAGCTACTCTTGCCATTGGCGGCATCCGCATAGCGCCTGAGCGCATCCGCATAACGCCCAACCAGCCGCCGCGCCTGTTCATCGGCCGGCATCGCAGCAAGCGCCGCGCTCAGGCGTGCGGCACATTCCACCGGCAGATCGCACAGCCGCTGGCGGGCGATGCCGATGGTGAAGAGGATGGCGCCGCTTTCCGGCAGGCGCCGGAGCGTTTGCCGTTCGCAGCGAACGATCAGCGTCTGCCCGGCATTGTCCGGCGTGACATGCGCAAAAGCGGCGACCTCATCGACGGTCGGGAGATAGCGCCAGTCCATCGACGGCACGATGAACCAGTTGGCCCGCGCGAAAATCGGGCCGGCTTTCAAGCTTGCCATGAAGTGATCGACACCTGCCGCCAATTGCTCGGCATAGCCCTGGATGGGCGCATGAATGTGCGTCATCGGTCGGCCGATCTTGTCCGCAAGGCGCCAGTCGGTCGGGAAACCCACCGCAGCAGCAGTAAGCCGCCACGGGTCACCCCGCTCCGTCTGCTGCATGATGCACAGATCTTCCCAGCAGCCGCGCGCGATATCGCCCAGCTCTCCTGAAATGCCGATCATCGCGCCGACCTCGCGGACGGCGCCCTCGGCACCGGGCAGCAGCTGAACCGCCTCCGGGTGCGCGTCGAATACCGCCGAGCGGGCGGCGCGGTCGAAGGCCGGCCAGAGCCAGTCCTCCTCCGGCACGCGGCGCAGGCCCATGGTCATCGCACGGCCCATTCGCGCTGCGCCCAGCAGATCGGGCACGGAGAAGCCGAGCGTCATGCCGCCCCGCCTCCGTGCCCGGCTGCCATCCTCAGAGCGCGTCCAGCGCCTGCGCCATGTCGGCGATAATGTCGTCGATATGCTCGATGCCAACCGACACGCGCACCACGTCCGGCCCGGCGCCAGCTGCGACCAGTTCCGCCTCTGACAGCTGGCTGTGGGTGGTCGAAGCAGGGTGGATGATCAGCGAACGGGTATCGCCGATGTTGGCCAGGTGGCTGAACAGCTTGACGCCGGAGACGAGCTTGATGCCAGCCTCGCGCCCACCCTTCACGCCGAAGGTGAACACGGCGCCGCCCTTGCCGCCCAGATAACGCTGCGCGAGCGCATGATAGGGATCGTCCGGCAGACCGGCATAGCGCACCCACTCGACCTTGGGATGCTTCTGGAGCCACTGCGCCAGCGCCAGCGCGTTATCGCAATGCCGCTCCATGCGCAGCGACAGGGTTTCCATGCCAGTGAGCGCGAGGAAGGCATTCATCGGCGCCAGCGCCGGCCCCAGATCGCGCAGGCCCAGCACCCGGCAGGCGATGATGAAGGCAATCGGTCCCACCGCGTCGCTCAGCACCGCGCCGTGATAGGAGTCGTTGGGCTGGGTCAGGGCCGGGAACTTGCCGGACTTCACCCAATCGAACCTGCCGGCGTCCACGATCACGCCGCCGATGGAATTGCCATGGCCGTTGAGGAACTTGGTGACCGAATGCACCACGATGTCCGCGCCATGCTCGATCGGGCGGCACAGCACCGGCGTGGCCAGCGTGTTGTCCACGATCAGCGGAATCCCGGCATCATGCGCGATCTTCGCGATCGCCTCGATATCCTGCACCACGCCGCCGGGATTGGCGAGGCTCTCGATGAACACGGCGCGCGTCCGGTCCGTAATCGCCGCGGCGATATTGGCCGGATCGTCCGCATCCACGAAGGTCGAGCCCCAGCTCATCTTCTTGAAGCTGTGACCGATCTGGTTGAGCGAGCCGCCATAGAGTTTCTTGGCCGCGACGATGTGATCGCCGGCTTCCAGCAACGTGTGGAACGCCAGGAACTGCGCGGCATGACCCGAGGCCACGGCCAGCGCGGCAGCACCGCCCTCAAGCGCCGCAATCTTGCCTTCCAGCACGCCATTGGTGGGGTTCATGATTCGCGTGTAGATGTTGCCGAACTCCTGCAGCGCGAAGAGGCGCGCGGCGTGATCGGCATCATCGAACACATAGGATGCCGTTTGATAGATCGGCGTGATCCGCGCCTTGGTCGTCGGGTCGGGCTCGGTTCCGGCATGGACAGCGAGGGTATCGATCTTCTGGCTCACGGGATTGCTCTCCTTTGTATTGCGCGAAGCGTGACCGACAGCGGCACGGACCGCCATACAGAAGGCTCCTTAGCGTCTCGCCAACGCAAAGCCTACCGCCAGCGCGTGCCTGCAGACCGATGATCGTCCATCTGCTTGCGGAGATGGCTCCCGATCGCCAACTAGGCACCACAGACAGGACACGCCATGCACATCCAGGATCCCACGCCCCGCCCCCGCCAGATCGCCGAGATCGGCAGCTATCATGCGCATATTTATTATGATGCCGCGACGCGCCCGGTGGCGGAGCGCCTGCGCGCGGGCTTGTCCGATCGATTTTCCGTTCGGCTGGGGCGCTGGCACGATCGGCTTGTCGGGCCGCACACGCAATCCATGTTCCAGATCGCCTTCGCTTGCAGCCTGTTCGACACGCTGGTGCCGTGGCTGATGCTCAACCATGGCGGACTGAGCATTCTCATCCACCCCAATACGCTGAACCAGCGGCGCGATCATCTTGAGGACGCGCTGTGGATCGGCACCCCGCAGGCGATCCTGGGCCACCGTCTGCCGACCGAGGGCGCAGAGCCCAATGATGTGGGTGAGATCAATTCCGCGCCCGTCGCCGGAGTCACCATCTAGCGAGGCAGTATCCCTTCGCTGCAGCACAGGTCGGAGCCATGCGACAGACATAGAAAAACCCCGCCAAGTCGTTGAACCTGGCGGGGTTTTCCATGGTGGGCGTGGCAAGGATTGAACTTGCGACCCCTGCGATGTCAACACAGTGCTCTACCACTGAGCTACACGCCCACTTGAGAGGAGAGGCCCTTACGCAACGCGCGAGGGCGGCGCAAGCGCAAATATCAGAGAAGGTTCTCTGCGCTGGTCCGATTGAACATGCGATCAACCTCCATCACCAGATCGCGCAAGTGAAACGGCTTGGAGAGAACCTTGGCTTCCGGCGCGACGCGCCCGGCGCGCAGGGTCACCGCCGCAAAGCCGGTGATGAACATCACCCGCGTGTGCGGCGAGACGGACGCGACATGCTGGGCCAGCTCAATGCCGTCCATTTCCGGCATCACGATGTCGGTCAGCAGCAGATCGAAATGCTCGGCCTCGATGATCGGCACCGCCGCCGTGCCCCGGTCCACCGCCACGACCTCATAGCCGGAACGTTCGAGCGCACGGACGAGATACTGCCGCATCGAGTCATCGTCTTCCGCCAACAAAATGCGAAACATGCGCGTGCCGAAGCCTCCGGGATACTCGTCGATCACACCGCCATAAAGCCTGATAGGCCTTGGCGTCACCCCTTGCTTTATGCGAAAAGCGATTAAGAATTTCCATCAGTTGCGGCCAATTGCGGAAAATTTCGCAGCCGCAAGCGCCCTGTGGAGGACCATTGCGACCCAAGCCTGCCCGGAGTCATGACGCGTTTCATCACTACGGCGTGGCCGGTGATTGTGGTCCTCTGGTGTTCGCCGTCCCTCATGCCGGGCGCGATTACTCCCCCGCCCTGCTCGCTCGAGCCCGGGTTTCGCAAAAGGCCTTGCAGGGGCTTGAGGACCGCTATGCCGATCTGCTGGTGGAAAGGCTCATCGAGCAAGGCCACCATGTGCTGATCGCGCGCCAGCCCCGCGCCCTGATCGATCTCAATCGCGACGAACGGGAAGTCGATCTGCGTGGCATCCAGGGGGCGCCCTGGAGCTTTCGTGGCCAGAGCAGCGCAAAATTGCGCGGTGGCCTGGGCCTGATCCCTGAACGGCTGGCGACGACGGGCGGTCTCTGGCGCGATCCTCTGCCCTATACCGCCCTGTGCCAGCATATCGAGCAGGTCCACCGCCCCTATCACGCCGCGCTGGGGTCCGCTCTTGAAGTGACACGCCGGCGCTATGGCATCGCGCTGCTGCTCGACATTCATTCCATGCCACCGCTCAAGGCCACCACAGCCGACATACCGACTCCGCGCGTGGTGATCGGCGACCGATTCGGGCGGAGCGCAACGGATCGGCTGACCGACCTGTGTGCAGACGTCATCCGCCGGCACCGGCTGCCGGTGGCGATCAACGCGCCCTACGCGGGTAACCATATTCTTGAGCGACATGGCCGGCCCGAGCGGGACGTTCACGCCATTCAGATCGAATTCGATCGGTCGCTCTATCTGGATGCGACAATGGCCGAACCCGGCCTTGGCCTTGCGGATGTGCAGGGCCTGCTGGTGACACTGGCCGAGCACCTCTCGCGCGAGCTGATTGACTTTGCCCGGCCGCTGGCGGCCGAATAGCGCAACCCGAGCCATCTTCGTTTAACCATAAAAAACCACCCCGTGCGATGCACAGGGTGGCCCAGGTTCAGGGAGGAGACGTCCCGAAAGGGCGGGACGCCCACGCAACGGCTCGAAAGGGGGAACAAGCCATTACGTATTTTGAAGTTAAGGCACGGCCCGAGCCTTTTCAAGCCCGGGCCGCAAGAGGTAGATGATTTTTTCAACTTATCGCCTCGCCCCGCCGAAAAAATCGAGCGGCTGAGCGAGGGGCGCGATTTAGCTGATCTGGTAAGCCGGCACCGGGCCGAGGCCGAGGGCGCGCTGAGCGAAGAACAGCTCGCGCATGCCCTGCAGCGAGAACAGATGCGCATGAATGAGCGGAAGCGCACCGCTCTGGTTGAACTTGCGCAGCTGATCGCCACGCAGCTCGCGCAGCTTTTCCTCGTTGACCATCTGGAAGCCGCGATAAACGAAGGGCTGCTCCTGATCGGGAATCTGGATGCTCAGCTCGCCGTCCATCAGAAGCTCCTGCTCCTGCAGTTCCTTGACGAACTGGCCGGTGCGCATCGCCGCTTCCTCAAACTGCTGGCAGAAGGCGAGCAATTCCTTGGTCAGTTCGCTGGCCTCGCCATTTTCGATGAGCGGACGACCGTCCTCATACTCACCAACGATTTCGCTGGTCGGGTCGAAGCACAGCGACAGCTCGTCGGAATCCGGACGCAGGCGCACCAGCATCCAGGGGTAGCGACGGATATAGGCCGGAACATAGCCGTCCTCGCGGCGCAGCTTGCCCTCGCTATCGACCAGCGTGTTGACGCCCTCGTTGAGGCCCATCAGCGCCAGCGGCACGGGATTGGGGCCGCTGGAGAAGACGATCGGCAGGAAACGCTGGGCCTGCGCGAACTCGTCGAGCGTCAGCGGGACGGCGTGGACGCCCACGATATGCGGCGCGGTGTCATAGTTGCGCAGCGTGTACTTGCCGTGCTGCTCCACATTGAGCGGCACCAGATCGTTGTAAAGCAGAGGCAAATTCTGGGCTTGTGGCGCGCTGGCCATGACATCGGTCTCCTGAAACGGACATGGATCAGCCCGTTCCCGATGGGCCGGCTGAATGACGCCCGGCCATAAAGGGCCGCTCGGGCCTAGGCAAGGGGCACAAGCTTGCCGGGATTGAATAGGCCCTGTGGATCGAATGCCCGCTTGATGGCCCGCACCGCATTCAGCTGGGCGGGCGGCGTAAGACGCGCAAACTCCGCGATCTTCATCTGGCCGATCCCATGCTCGGCCGAGATCGATCCGTGCATCGCCACGACGATGTCGTTGACGAAGCGCGTCGCCTCTTCCCCGTGCGTGCCGAGCCAATCCGCCCCCTGCCCCGGGCCAGTGCCGGCCGGCGCGCGGACATGGAAGTGCACATTGCCATCGCCAAGGTGCCCGAAGGACGAAGCCGTCGCCCCCGGGAACCGCGCCTCGCACGCCGCTGCCGCCTCGATCATGAAGCGGGGCATGTCCGCAATCGGCACGCTCACATCGAACTGCAGCGCGGGGCCTTGCGCCCGCTCCGCCTCCGATCCGCTTTCACGCAGCTTCCAGAATGCCTCAGCCTGCGCCTCGCTGGCGGCGATGGCCGCGTCGACGACCAGACCTTGTTCGAAGGCCTCGGCCAGAGCGGCCTCCAGCCGGGCAGCCGCGCTCTCTTGCTCGTCGGCCGCGTCCAGATCCACCTCGATCAGCGCATTCCACGGCGTCCTGGTCTCGATCGGCGCGCGGGTATCGGGGATCACATCGAGCACATGGCCGAGCGTATCGCGCGCCATGACCTCGAATCCCTCGACGACGGACCCCAGACGCCGCTCGAGAAATCGCAGCAGCGCCAGCGCCTGCACGGGGTCTTCCACACCAGCCCAGGCCACGGCCCGATCGGCAATCGCCGGCACCAGACGAAGGCTCGCGGCGGTCACGATCCCCAGCGTTCCTTCCGCCCCGATCAGCAGCTGCTTGAGATCGTAACCCCGATTGTCCTTCTTGAGCGCGGCAATCCCATCGTGGATCGAGCCATCCGGCAGCACCGCCTCGATGCCCTCCACCAGCGCGCGCATGGTCCCGTGCCGCAGCACCTGCGTCCCGCCGGCATTGGTGGAGACGAGCCCGCCGACCGTTGCCGATCCCTTGGCCCCCAGGCTCAGCGGAAACCGCCGACCGACCGCCGCTGCCGCCTCATGCAGCGTCGAGAGAATGACGCCCGCTTCGCACACGGCGAGATTGGCGACAGGATCGATCGCGCGAATCCGGTTCATCGCGCGGAGCGAGAGGATGAGGGCGCTGCCATCGGCCGGGGGCGTCGCGCCGCCGACCATGGAGGTATTCCCGCCCTGCGGCACCAAAGCGACGCCATGATCATGGGCGCAGCGGACCATCGCGGCCACCTCCTGCGTGGAGCGCGGCGTCAAAATGGCGGCCGCATCGCCATGATATTTGCCGCGCCAGTCGCCCAGCCAGGGCGCGATGAGATCGCGATCCTCTATCAGGCCACGGGGGCCGGCAATCGCACGAAAGGCGTCCAGAACTGTCTCGGAGATCATGCCCGCCTATATGCCCTCTGCGCCGGCGCATGGCCACCATCCGCGCGCAAAAATGCTTGCGAAGCGCGCGCCTTCGTTGTTGATCATACAATTAATCGGCTGTTCAAGCGGTAAGGGTTAGGGCATTTTCCTCCCCTGGGGTCAGTTCATTGCCAGCATCGTCGCGAACCATTTTGCTGCCGCTCCTGCTTTTGGGCGCATCGCAGGCCGTAGAGGCCGAGCAGCGCGTGGCGGGCCCGGAGTTGAGCCGCATGGTGCGCATGGAGCAGGTCCAGCTCGCCCAGCTTTCCATCGAGCAGCGAGTGATCATCCGTATCCCGACCATGCCGGCGCAACCCCGGACAGCCGCACCGGCGCCGCCGGTCATCCAGTGGAAGGAAGGCCGCGGCCCGCGTTGCCTGCCGCTCAACCTGATCCGCGCGGCGGTGGTGACGCATGCCGATGGCGTGACGATGGTGGTGAGCAACACCGAGCGCTACCGCGCCCATCTGGGGCGGGCCTGCCGGGCGGCGGACTTCTATTCCGGCTTCTACATCTCGCCCGACAAGGATGGGGTGCTGTGCGCCGGACGGGACATGCTGCATGCTCGCAATGGCTCCGCCTGCGAGATCGAGCGCTTCTCGCGCCTCACGCCCCAGGTTGTGCACGCCGAGCCTGACGACGAGCCAAGGCGCGCGCGGTCTGACCGATAACTGCCGATAAGCGGGCAGAATTTCGCTTCCCGCGTTCGAGGCCAGAAACCATATCGCCGCCGCAGCATTATCATGACGGGGAGCCTCAAGGCTCGCGGACGTCGCGTCAATCGCGACAGGGGAGCCGTTGTTGCGACTAAGATTACCGAAGGCAGGCTTGAAGCCAAGCACGCAGAACTTTGGAAAAGCCTGGCGTGGAAGCTTGCTGGCGAGTGCCGGGATGCTGTGCCTGCTCGCCCATCCCGCACAGGCCCAGACCCCAGCGACCGAGCAGACGCAGCCGATGCGGAGTTCAGACGGGGCTCCTGTTGAGCCGGTCATTTCAGACGAAGAGTTCGACGCCAGCATTCCGCCGATCGATGAAAGCGCGCCCCTTGGCAGCATCCAGGCATGGGAAGCCGAGGCAGACCGGCGCGCGGCCAGCACCGGCCGAGATGCCAGCGTGAGCGCCGAGCCGACCCCCACCGAACAATCGACGGCGGATGAGGGCCTGCCTGCTCCGCCGGAACTGGATGAAGAGCTCGACCGGCCTCTCACCCCGCTCAACGCCTTCGATGTCGAAACCTTCGACGAGAGCCAGTATACCGAGGCTGACGAGGGCCCCGCCCCTTCGCTGCGCTACAGCTACAAGATCGAGGGTCTCTCCGCGCTGGACGGTGCCGGCCCGGTGCTGCCCGTCGATGGCGGGGACATTGTCAGCCAGTTCAAGTCGCTCTCCGCGCTCGAGGATGGCGATGGCAAGGCCGACAATGGCGCCATGATCAATGCCCGGCTGGAGGAAGACCAGAAATTGCTGGTCGATATCCTCTCCTCGCAGGGCTTTTTCGATGCCACGGTGCGGGGTTCGCTGGAGCTTCCCGAGCAGGACAGCAAGGGGCCGATTACGGTCATCTTGCAGGCCACGCCCGGACCGCGCTATCATCTCGGCGAGATCCGTTTCGATGCGCCGCCGGTACAGCCCGAGGATCTCATTACCCGCGCCTTCCGGCCCCGCAGCGGCGACCCCATCGTGGCCGAACGGATATTGGGTGCAGAGGCCAATATCGCGGTTACCCTGCCGGAGAACGGCTATCCGTTCGTGACTGTCGGCCAGCGCGATATCGTGCTCGATCCGGAGACGGAGGCCGGCGACTACACGCTGCCGATCACCCCCGGCCCCCGCAGCAGCTTCGGCGACATCGTGGTCGAGGGCGAGAAGCCGGTGTTCGAGCCGGACCATATCCAGAAGATCGCCCGCTTCCGCAAAGGGGAGCTGTATGACAGCCGCAAGATCGATGATCTGCGTCAGGCGCTGATCGCCACCGGGCTGCTCTCCGTAGGATCGGTCACGCCCCGCCCGAGCGGCGAGCCCGCGGGCGACGGCACGGACTATGCGACCCTCGTCGTCAATCAGGAGGCCGGCCCCGCCCGCACCCTCGCCGCCCAAGCCGGATATGGCACGGGCCAGGGCGTCAAGGTCGAGGGGAGCTGGACGCACCGGAACATGTTCCCACCCGAGGGCGCGCTCATTGTTCAGGGCACGGCCGGCACATTGGAGCAAGGCCTCGGCGTCTCCTTCCGTCGCTCGAATGCCGGCAAGCGGGACCGCAGCGTGGAACTGGGCATCGATGCGCGCCACAGCAATTTCGACGCGTTCGAGGCGTTCACGGGCCGTCTTTATGGCCGCATCGCCTACGAAAGCACGCCCATCTGGCAGAAGCGGCTGACCTACAATTTCGGCTTCGAGCTGCTCGGCTCGAACGAGCAGGATTATAATTTCGACGCCGGTGAGCTGCGCCGGCGGACCTATTATGTCGCGGCGCTGCCCGGTCAGGTGACGTTCGACACATCCAACTCCCTGCTCGACCCGACCCGTGGCTTCCGGATCTCCGCCTGGCTCTCGCCGGAGGCATCGCTCGGGAGCGGCGCGCAGACCTACGCCCGCGCCCTGCTGGAAGGCACGGGCTACTATCCCATCTCGGACGGCTTCGTGCTGGCCGGCCGCGCGCGCGTCGGCATGATTGGCGGCGCGGCGCGCGAGCAGATCGCACCCTCGCGGCGCTTCTACGGCGGTGGCGGCGGATCGGTGCGCGGCTTTGGCTATCAGGAACTCGGCCCCAAGGATCCCGATGCCCGCCCCATCGGCGGCCGCAGCCTCGTCGAGGCCGCGGCGGAAGTGCGCTATCGCTTCGGCGATTATGGCATCGTCGGCTTCATCGATGGCGGGCAGGTCTATACCAGCCAGGTGCCACGCTTTGACGATTGGCGCTTCGGCGTCGGCATAGGCGGGCGCTTCTACACCAATTTCGGCCCGATGCGGCTCGATGTCGCCACACCGATCAACCGCCAGCCGGGAGAATCCCGTATCTCCGTCTACGTCTCCATCGGGCAGGCTTTCTGATGGCTGATCCGACCCCGCCCCCCGCGCCGATCGCCCCGGATATGCCGGAAGAGACGACTGCCGAAACCGTGATCGTCCGCCGCCGGAATTGGCCGCGCCGCGTGCTGATCGGCATCGGCGCGCTGCTCGCCTTGCTGCTGGCCGTCATCATTGGCGGCTATGCCTGGCTGAACAGTGACAGTGGGCGGGGGTTCGTCACCCGGCAGATCACCGGGCTCAAATTCGAGAACGGCATGTCGATCGGCATTGGGCGGATCGATGGCTCGATCTTCGGCGCCATGCGTCTGCGCAACGTAGAGGTGCGGGATACAAAGGGCGTATTCCTGAGCGCGCCGCTCATCGAGATGGACTGGCGGCCGCTCGCCTATGCGCGCAGCCATGTCGACATCCGCTCCCTGTTGATCCCCGCCGCCCGGCTGCATCGCTCGCCGGAATTCAAGCCGACGCCATCCAGCGATGGGCCGCTGCTGCCCGATCTCGACATTGACGTGAACCGGCTCGACATTGGCCGCCTGCAGATCGACACCCCGGTGACCGGCCGCAAGCACCTGCTCGGCCTCGCCGGTACCGTCCACATTGCGGACCGCCGCGCGCGGATCAAGGCGGACGGGCGCGCCATTGTGGCGCCGGGCGTTGCGGGTGGTGACAGGCTGGCGCTGATGCTCGACGCGGTACCGGAATCCAACCGCCTGGCGGTCGATCTGCGCGTGACCGCCCCGGCGCAGGGCTTGCTGGCGAGCTACACCGGCATCGCCGAGCCGACAGCCATCGCGCTGGCGGGCAAGGGTGACTGGCAGAGCTGGAGTGGCAAGCTGACGGGCCGCATGGGCAGCGAAAGCCTTGCCAATGTCGCGATCACGGGCCGCGACGGCACCTTCACGGTGCGTGGCCCCTTGCGGCCCGGCCTTTTCCTCACCGGCCCGGCTCGCGCCATGCTCGAGCCGGTGACGCAAATCGACATGACCGCTGCCCTCGCAGACCGCCGCGCCCGGATTCGTGGCGGCCTGGCCAGCGACAACTTCACCTTCGGCGCCCAGGGCCTCATCGATCTGGGTGCCAGCCGCATGGAGAATCTCGATCTCGCCTTCCGGCTCACCAAGCCCAGCGTAATCGCCGAAAACCTGCGCGGCGCGGACATCGCGATGAACGCCACGCTCAACGGCGCCTTCGTCGCGCCGACGATCCGCTATGGCGTGAATGCCCGCCAGATCGGCTTTGGCGCCACACTGATCGAGGGTCTCGCCGTCTCGGGGAGCGCCGCGCTGGATAAGGACCGCTGGATGATCCCCGTCGAGGGACGCGCCCGGCGGATCAGCGGCGTCAATGCCAGCATCGAGCCACTGCTCACCAATGTCAGCCTGGACGGCGACCTGGCTTATGCCAATGGCCGCATCCTCTCGGACAATATGCGGCTGCGGTCCGACCGGATCGACGCCACCGCCGTGATCGTGGCCGACCTCAACACCGCGCTCTACACGGGCGCCCTGAATGGCCGGGTGAATGGCTATCAGGTCGAGAGCGTGGGCATCTTCAACCTCCAAACCGACATGGACCTCAAAACCGGCCAGAACGGTTCTTTCCGCCTCGGCGGCCGCGTCACCGCGCGCTCGACACGCCTGCTGAACGACGGGCTGCAAAGCTTCCTCGGCGGCAATGCATTGATCGTCGCGGATGTCGGCTATGACAGCAATGGCGTGGCCAGCGTCGAGCGGCTGAACGTCTCGGCGCCACAATTCCGCATGACCGGCGCGCGCGGTCGCTACGGCGCTGATGGCAGCGTGCGCTTCTCCGGGCGCGGAAGCTCGGATCAATATGGCCCGCTGGGCGTCGAGGTCACAGGCACGGTCAATCGGCCGCTGGTCCGGCTGGCAGCCGAGCGGCCGGGCCTTGGCATTGGCCTGGCCAATCTGACGGCGACCGTGCGGGGCGACAACGGCACCTATCTGGTGCAGGGCGAAGGCGCCTCCGACTACGGACCGCTGGACCTCAATCTGGCTGTAATGACTGCGCGCGGGCCTTTGACCGTTGACGTGCGCCAAGGCACGAGCTTCGGCGGCGTCGGCCTCTCCGGGCGCGTCTCGCAAAGCCGCGCCGGTCCGTTCGAGGGCACATTGCTGGCCGATGGGTCCGGCATCAACGGGCGGGTTGCACTCTCCGCGCAGGGTGCCGTCCAGCGCGCGCTGGTGGATGCCAACGCGCGCAATGCCAGCCTGCCCGGCAAGGCCGGCCTCACTGTGGAGCAGGCGCTCATCAAGGCGGACATTCTGTTGACCGAGCAGCCGCAGGTCGTTGCCGATGCGCAGCTTGCCGGCACGCGGATGGGCGATCTCACCATCGCGGTCGCGCGCGGCACGCTGAACTATCGCGACGGCGGCGGTCAGGCGAAGCTGCTGGTCGAGGGCCGCACGCGCTATCCATTCCGCCTGGCCGCCAACGCCCGCATGGCGCGGGACCTGTGGCAGCTCGCGCTGGACGGTCGCTTCAACGGCGTCGACTTCAAGACAAGCTCACCGATGCGCATCGTGCCCTCGAACGGACGCTATACGCTCGCCCCGACGCGGCTCACGGTCGGCGGAGGCACCTTGCACCTCGCCGGCCATTATGGCGACGGCATGGCCGTGCAGGCGCGGATGCAGGATCTCAACCTCGCCATCGCCAACCCCTTCATGCCCGGCCTTGGCCTCGGCGGAAAGGCCACCGGCAGCCTCGATTTCACCCAGGCCAGCGAGACGGCCTTCCCCGCCGCCGACGCCCGCCTGACGATCGACGATTTCACCCGCACCAGCCTCGCGGCCGTCTCCGAACCGGTCGATATCCAGTTCGCCGGCCGGCTGATCCCGCAAGGTGGCGAGGCGAATGCGCTCATCCGCCGGCGCGGTGCGGCGATCGGCCGGATGAAGGTCAGCCTCCAGCCGCTCGGGCCGGGCGCCGGTAGCTGGTCGACCCGCCTGCTCGCCGCGCCTCTGTCCGGCGGCTTGCGCTACAACGGCCCGGCCGACGTGCTCTTCTCGCTAGCCGCGCTGCCGGACCAGAGTCTCAAGGGGCCAGTCGGGGTCGCCGCCGATTTCAGCGGACGGGTCCGGTCGCCGCAACTCACGGGGGTCGTGCGTGCGAGCAACCTCACCTATGAGAATACCAGCTACGGCACCCGCCTCACCAACATGGCCGTGCGCGGGCGCTTCACCAACGACCGGCTGGAGGTCGAGAGCCTCACCGCCAATGCGGGCAATGGCACGGTCAGCGCCAGCGGATCGGTCTCGCTCAACTCCGATCAGGGCTTCCCGATCCAGCTCGGCATCGACATGAACAATGCGCAGCTGGCGCGTAGCGATGGCCTGCAGGCGCGGGCGACCGGCCAAATCCAGGTGGTCAACGGCCCCAACCAGCCACCGACGATCACGGGGCGCCTCACCCTGCCCGAGACGCGCTATCGCATCGTCTTCCAGGGCAGCGCGGAAGTCCCGACGCTGACCGGCGTGCGGCGCAAGCCGACGCTCAAGCGCGAGCGCATCTCCGGCGCGCCCGAGCCGATGAAGACCATACCTTCTGACTGGCGGCTGGACCTGCGCGTGCAGGCGGATAACCAGATCTATGTGAGCGGCATGGGCCTCGAGTCCGAATGGGCGGCGGATTTGCGCGTCGCCGGCACCAGCGCAGCGCCGCAGATCACCGGCGGCGTCAACCTCGTGCGCGGCACGCTGGGCTTTGCCGGGCGCTCCTTCGAGCTTCAGCAAGGCCGGATCACCTTCAGCGGACCGGAGATGACCAACCCGCAGTTGCGCATCGTCGCGAGCGGCGAGGTCGAGGACGTGACGATCACCATCACGATCACCGGCAATGCTCAGGACCCGCAGATCGCGTTCACCTCCACGCCCAGCCTGCCGCAGGACGAGCTGATGGCGCGCATCCTGTTCGGCAATTCGGTGGGCGAGCTGAGCGCCATCCAGGCCGTGCAGCTGGCCGCTTCGCTCAACTCGCTGCGCGGCGGCTCGGGCGGCCTCAATCCGCTCGGCGTGCTGCAATCGGCCGGCGGCATTGACCGGCTGCGTCTGCTCGGGGCCGACGAGGAAACCGGCCGCGGCACGTCGCTCGCCGTGGGTCAGTATATCAGCAATGATGTCTATGTGGAGATCATCACCGATGCGCGCGGCCATACCGCCACGCAGCTGGAAATCAGCCTCTCGAAAGCGCTCTCAGTGTTGAGTTCGGTCAGCAACTTCGGCGGGTCCGGCGTGAACCTGCGCTACCGGAAGGATTATTGATGCGCGCGGTGACGATTTTGTCGATGCTGGCAGCGCTCGGGCTGGCGGGGTGCAGCACGGAGCCGAGCTTCGATGAGCGCTATGCTGCTGAATCCAACCGGATCGAAGGCATGGCCGCCAATATGCAGGCGCAGCTCGATGAGCAGCTCAATGCCTCTGCCGCGGCCGGCCGCCTCGCCCTCCCCATCGATGAAAATGATGTGGCCGACAACGCCACCGCCCAACCATGACCAGCCAAACCGACACCGACCAAGACAAGGAGGACCGCCCGATCTCTGCCCAGGAACTCGAAGTGCTTACCGAAGAAATCCCCGGCGCGAAGGGCGATTCGCCGCTCTCTCTGCCGCCCAAAGCGTGGTGGGCGATTCTCAAGCGCATCTACGTGATGATCGGCTTCCATAATCTCAGCCTGCTCGCTGCCGGGGTCGCTTTCTTCTCCTTCCTTGCTTTCGTGCCACTGATCGCCTCGATCGTTCTGCTGTATGGCCTCATCGGCGATCCGCAGATCGTTGCCAGCAACGTGAACCTGCTGCGCGGCTTCGTGCCGCCGGAGGTGCTCACCATCCTGGAAGAGCAGCTTCTCGCCATTGTGACGACCAGCAAGGCGGCGCAGGGCTTCGGTCTGGTGCTGGCCCTCGCCTTTTCGATCTATGGCGCCATGCGCTCGGCGACGGCGATGATCGCAGCCCTCAACATCATCTATGAAGAGCATGAGACGCGCAATTTCTTCCGCACCACCGGCGTGGCCGCCGGCATCACCGTCGGCATGGTCGCGGTGGGCGTGATCGGCACCTTGGCGATCTCGCTGTTCACTTATGCCGGGCGCGTGCTCTCCGATTACATCGGCAGCGGCTCGGCGTTGATCATCCAGTTGGCGACCTGGATTTTCGCGGGAGTGCTCATCAGCCTCACCTTCGCCGTGTTCTACCGCTATGCGCCGGACCGCAGAGCCGCGAAATGGCGCTGGCTGTCGGTGGGGTCGGTGCTCTCCACCCTGCTTTGGGTAGGAATCACGCTGGGCTTCGGCTTTTACGTCGCCAATCTGACCAATTATAACGCGACCTATGGCTCGCTTGCCGCCGTCGTCATCTTCCTCATGTGGCTGTTCCTCTCGGCTTATGCAGTGTTGATCGGCGCAGAGGTCAACAGCGAGATGGAGCGGCAGACGATGGTCGATTCCACCATCGGGCCGGATCGCCCGATCGGCCATCGCGGCGCGGTGATGGCAGACAATCTGGCGGTGAATGATGCCAGCCGCATATTGCTCGAAAAGAAGCGCCGGCGCGACGCCGATCGGGCCGCCAACAAGGCGCATTGAGCGGGGTCGCCGGGGGCGCTGCCAATCTTTTCGGGAACGATCCGCTTCCCTCTCGTGTTCGCTCTATATCCGTAAGCAATGGGAGTAATGCCGTGACTGCAAGGATTTACGCCGTGGCCGCAATCGCCACGCTGGGTTTGGCAGCCTGTAGCAGCCCCGATCACACGCAGAACAACGCCGTGCTGGCCAATAATGTTGCCGACAATGCCATGATGGGCAATGCCTCGGGCAACATGGCGGCCGGCGAAAGCGCCACCGCAACCCTGCAGACCGCGCAGGGCGCGCCGGCCGGCACCGCGACCATCCGTGCCATGGATGGCGGCTTGCAGATCATGCTCGCCCTGCAGGGCCTCCCCTCGGGGAGCAAGGGCGTCCACGTCCATATGACCGGCAAGTGCGATGCGCCCGACTTCACCACGGCGGGTGGCCACTGGAATCCTGCCAGCACCAAGCATGGGCTGGAGAACCCGCAGGGTCAGCATGCCGGCGACATGCCGAACATCGACATTGGCGAGGATGGCCGGGGTACGCTCGAATACACGCTCAAGGGCGCCACGATGGCCGGCTTGATGGACACCGATGGCTCGGCGATCGTCGTGCATGAAGGCACGGATGACCAGCGCACCGATCCGTCTGGCGATAGCGGCGGACGCATTGCGTGCGGCGTCTTCCAGGCGGGCGCCTGACCGCGCGCTTTGGTTGAATTTTCTCGAAGCCGGGGCTGATCGCGAGGTCAGTAACCGGCTTCGACAGCCAGCCGGATGGCATCCGCCCCGGTTCGGACGCCCAGCGCCTGAAACAGCGCAGCGCGGTGCATTTTCACGGTCCGCTCACTGAGCCCCAGGTCGAACGCAATCTGCTTGTTGAGCTTGCCCGCCGACATCAGCACCAGGATTCGTCTTTGCCGTTCGGTGAGTGCCGAGACGCGCGCGGTGGCCATGCCCTTGCGGCTGTCCGGCCCGGCGGATGCCACGGCCGCAACCTCAACCTGAGACCCCAGAAAATATTCCAGCCCGCCATCGGTGTCGAACATCGGCGCGATCATCACCGCATTGCGGAACGGCGAGCCATCCTTGCGATAATTGGTGATCTCCACAATAGCCGGCTTCTTCTGCCGGATAGCCGAGCGCAGCAATTCGCTTGATGCGGCTTCCGTTTCGGCCCCGTGCAGGAAGCGGCAATTCCGCCCGAGAATTTCCGCGCGGCTATAGCCGGTAAGACGCAGAAACGCCTCATTGCAGGCGATGATGGGATTATCGGGCAGCCGGGGATTGCTGATCACCGCTGCGGTCGAACTGGCATCGATGATGTCGCTTATCGCCATGCCGGCAGCGATATCAAAAGCCGTACGCACCGCCAAGGTCTGGCGGGAGAATGGCAGTGTCCGAGCGCGTTTTCTTGCGCGGCTGCACGGCAGCCTTAGCCCTCCAGCCCCCTCGCCCCCGGCCCCTCCTCTGAAGAAGAGGGAGTAAGCTGTGAGCCTTCCTCAGCCCTCCGGCCGGGCGTGCCGATCCAGAAAGGCCACGAAAAGCCCCAGCCACTGGCGGACCGGCAGTTGCGGCCAGCCCAGCCCGAAACCGTGGCCGCCTTCCTCGAAGAAATGCGCCTCCACCGGCCGCCCCGCGACACGCAGCGCCTGCAGCATCTCCAGACTGTTCGACGGCGGCACCGCCGGATCGTCGAGCGCGTGCATCAAGAACGTGGGCGGCGTCTGCGACCCGACATGGGCGGCCGGCGAGCGCCGGGCGACCAGTGCGGGATCGGGCTTCTCACCCAGCAAATATTTGCGCGAATCCGCGTGGGTATCCGGCATGCGCATGCTGATGACCGGATAGATCAGCCCGGCAGTGCGCGGCCTCGCGTCGAGCCGGTCGATGGCATCGCGCGGGGCGTAAACCGGCTGCGCGAAATCGGTGATCAGGGTCGCCGCCAGATGCCCGCCGGCCGAGAAGCCAAGCACCGACACCTGATCAGGATCGATGCCATAGGTCCCGGCCATCGACTTGATGAGCCGCATGGCGCGCTGGGCATCCTGCAGCGGCACGTCGGACCGGTTGGTCCAGCCCTCCCCCGGCAGCCGGTGGACGAGGACGAAGACCGTATAGCCCTGCGCTGCAAGCGCCTCCCCGACCTCCGCCCCTTCATTGTCGATGGAAATGAAGATGTAAGCACCGCCGGGAATGACCAGCACCGCACGGCCATTGGACTTGGCCGGACGGAAGACGCGCAGATAGGGCTTGTCGACATTATGCATGAAGACCGGCGGCGCCTTGTCCATCGGCAGAGGACGTGCAGAAAAGCCGTTCTCGGGCGGCCCGCCTGTCCACAGGTCGATGGTCGGCGCGGCAGTCCAGGAAGACGGAATGACGCGAGGCGGCATCCCAGCCGGCGGCTGGGCAGCGGCCATCGGTACGCTTGCTGCACCGGCCACGGCTGCCGCAATGCCCGCTGCCGCCAGAAAGCCCCTGCGATCCAGTGCGCCGTCTTCCTTCGCCATCAGTCCTGTCCCATCATCGTCGCCGCTGAGCCGGCTTATGTTCACATCGCCGCAGACACTAGCGGTAATCGATTGCATTGCAAGCCGCCCTGCTGGTGTGGGCCGCCCGCCACATCTGCCGACGTTGAGCCAATCGACATTGCGAAAGCAATCGATTACAGCCATGCCTTCGTCCGCCGCGCCTTGCTGCGGAATGATAATCTGCAGGCAGCTTGGTTCGACCAAAGCTGCCATGGAACGATAAGGCCGAGAGGATCGCGAAGTGACGGAACGCCCCCACATCCAGCCGAGCAACGCATCGGCCCTGCTGAAATGGCTGGTCTTCCTGATGTTCGCGATGTTCGCGATGACCACCGATTCGGTCGGTACAGTGATTCC
This sequence comes from Sphingobium sp. B11D3B, assembly GCF_025961735.1. Lineage (NCBI taxonomy): Bacteria > Pseudomonadati > Pseudomonadota > Alphaproteobacteria > Sphingomonadales > Sphingobiaceae > Sphingobium > Sphingobium sp. B11D3B. Next base: position 1,574,417 of record NZ_JAOQOF010000001.1, read on the forward strand.
GCAGATCATCCGCGAGTTCAATCTGGGCATGACGGCGGCGGGATCGTTCCAATATGCGACGATGTCCGGCATCGCCATTTCGGCCATTTCGCTCGGCTTTCTGGCAGACCGCATCGGACGCAAGGCGACGATCCTCATCGGCCTCACCCTCTTTGGCCTCAGTTCTGTCGCCTTCGCAGCCGGGCATGATTTCCTGTTCTTTGTCGCCTTGCTGTTCATCTCGGGCATCGGCATCGGCATCTTCAAGGCCGGCGCGCTCGCGCTGATCGGGGACATCTCCCGCTCGACGCGCGAGCATTCGACGATCATGAACTTGGTCGAGGGCTTCTTCGGCGCTGGCGCGATTGTCGGCCCGGCCGTCGTTGCCTGGTCGCTGCAGGAAGGGTTGAGCTGGAAGTGGGTCTACTTCCTCGCCGCCGGCATCTGTGCCCTGCTCGTGCTGGGCGCATTCGGCGCGCGCTTCCCGACCCCGGTGCGGGCCGATGAAAAGCCTGCCGATCCGCGCGATGCTGCCCGGATGATGACCGATCCCACCGCCATGTTCTTCGCCACCGCTCTGATGCTGTATGTCGGCGCGGAAGCCGCGATCTACGTGTGGACGCCGACATTCCTCGCCAGTTACGAGGGCTCGAACGCGTGGCTCGCGGTCTATGCCGTCTCGATCTTCTTCGTTCTGCGCGCTGCCGGGCGTTTCCTCGGCGTGTGGCTGCTCGCCCGTTACGATTGGACCGCCGTGCTCGCCGTGTGCACCGTCGCAATGACGATCCTGTTCTGGATCGCCGTGCTGGGGGATCGGGGCGTCGCCATCTACGCCCTGCCCGCTACCGGCCTGTTCATGTCCGTGCTTTACCCCACGATCAACTCGACCGGCATCAGCTGCTTCGAGAAGGCGCGCCACGGCTCGGTTGCGGGGCTGCTGCTGTTCTTCACCTGCCTCAGCGCGGTCATCGCGCCGCTCGCCATGGCGCTGATCGGCGACGGGCTGGGTGACGCGCGCTACAGCATCGCGCTCGGCGCACTGATGGCGACAGGCCTTGCCATCCAGTGCATCTGGAACTGGCGCAAGCAGCCGTTTGCGAGCCGGCTGGCCGAGCGCAACAGCGCCGATTACCGCAAGGAAGTCATCATCGGCGACACCGGCCCGACCGCCTGACGGGCGCTCCCGGCGCGGACGCTGCGGCCCGCGCCGGAAAAATGCTTTGGCAAAACCCGCCTGCGCCCTAGAGATGCCATTTGTTTGGCCTTTGGATGCGAGAGGACACAGGAGCGTTGAAACCCAAGCAGGTTCGGACAATCTACGATCTGGCAGAGCTCGCCGGTGTCTCCGCCGCGACCGTCTCCCGCGCGCTGGCCGGCAAGGCCGTGGTCAATTCCGAGACTGCCGAGCGCATCCGCAAGCTGGCGCAACAACATGGTTTTCAGCCGAGCCCGCTGGCCCGCAACCTGCGCACGCGCAAGACCGGGGCGATCGGCGTGGTCATCCCGCTCGGCCATGAGCGCGCCCAGCATATCTCCGACCCCTTCTTCATGACGATCATCGGTTTCCTGGCCGATGAACTCACCGAGCGCGGCTTTGACCTTATGCTGTCGCGGGTCATTCCGGACCGGGACGACTGGCTGGAGGGCATCATCAAGACCGCGCGGGTGGATGGCCTCATCATCATTGGCCAGTCCGACCAGTCCGCCGTGCTCAACGCCGCCGCCGGCCATTATCTGCCGATGGTCGCCTGGGGCGCATTCACCCAGGGCCAAAGCCATTGCTCGGTCGGCACCGACAATTTCCTCGGCGGCCAGATGGCGATGCGCCATTTGATCGAACGCGGGTGCAAGCGCGTGGCGTTCCTCGGCAATCCCCGCGCCATCGAGATCGCCCAGCGCCTGCAGGGCGCACGCGCGGTGCAGCAGGATCATGCGGCAGAGGTGATGCTGACCGAAGTGCCGACCCACCTCGCGCCGGAGCTCAGTGCGCCGGACATCAACGCCTATCTCGATCAGGTCGATCAACTGCCTGACGGCATTTTCGCGGCCTCGGACATGATCGCCCTCGCCGCTGTCCAGACCGTCATCAGCCGGGGCATGTCGATCCCCGACGATGTGCGAATCGTCGGCTTCGATGACCTCCCGATTGCGCAGAGCATCGTGCCGCCGCTGACCACGATCCACCAGGATATCGCCAGCGGCGCCACGCAGATGGTCGATTGCCTGCTCAAGCGCATCGAGGGCCGACAGACCGGTTCGATCATTCTCAACCCCGCTCTAGTGGTGCGCGGCTCCACCTGACGGACCGATTTTCCGCTGCGACAGCCCTGTTCCAAAATGGTTGTAATCGATTGCCAATGGCGTATTGGTTGCGAGGACTTGAGGAACGGGGACAATGATCGAAATTCAGGCGCAATCGCGCGCATATTTGCAGCATGGCGCAAGGGGTCAATGGCCTTGCAACACAGTTGCGAACGCCTTCTTTCCGGACATCGCCTGCACCGGCCTCCTGCGCACTCGCGCCCTCTCCTTTCTCTGACCTAACTGGCTCTCCATGAACGATATCAGCACGACCCGCTGGACGGTCGAACAGCTTAATCACCTCAAACTGACTCCATCCTGCGTGGCGCCGCTCATTGGCGAGGCCGATGTGGCGCGGATCAGTGACGATGTCTGCGTGTGGGACGCCTGGCCCATCCTGCAGCGCGACGGTTCGCCGGCGCCGGCCGATCTGTGGATGGCACTCGCTTCCCCCTGGTTCGCCGACCCCGATGACCGTCACGGCCACGCCCGCATCCATTTGTTTGAGCGCCGGGGCGAGGATTGGCGGCATTATGGCCCGGTGATGCCGGACGGCTTTTCGCCCGGCAGCCGGGAATGGTCTGGCTCGGCCTATCTGGAGAATGACGGGCGCCAGTTGACGCTCTATTTCACCGCGGCCGGCTTTCGCGACGAGAGCGAACTCAGCTTCGAGCAACGCCTGTTCGAGGTCGAGGCCGATCTGGTCGGCAAGGATGGCGGCTGGTCCGTCGAGAATTGCCGCAATCTGCGCGAATCCTTCCCGCGCGACCCACGCTTTTATGCCGATCCGCTGTCTGCCGGTGGTGGCCTCGGTACCATCAAGGCCTTTCGCGATCCCGGCTATCTGCTCGATCCGGCGACCGGCGACCACTGGCTGCTGTTCACCGGCTCGTTGGCCACCTCGCAATCTGCCTATAATGGCGTGATCGGCGCGGCGCGCGCCAAGCCCGACGCCCTCGGCCAGTGGGAGGTGACCGCGCCGATCATCAGCGCCGATGGCCTCAACAATGAGCTGGAGCGGCCGCACATCGTGCTGGCCAATGGACTCTATTATCTGTTCTGGTCCACACAGACCCATGTGTTCAACCCGGATGCCCCCCGCGCCCCGACCGGTCTCTACGGCATGGTGTCCGAGCAGATCACGCACGGGTGGAAACCCTTGAACGGTTCCGGCCTCGTCATCGCCAACCCGCCGGAAGCGCCGCGCCAGGCCTATAGCTGGCTGGTGCTGCCCGATCTCTCCGTCACGGCCTTCGCGGACGATTGGGGCCGTGGCGAGGCTGCCGAGGGTGCTAAGCGCTTTGCTGGCACCTTCGGGCCGTTCCTTCGTCTCGCCTTGGATAGCGAGACGACGCGGATTATCGACTGAGCCATGTCGAGCGCGCGCCTTGCCGGGGTCGAGCTGGGTGGGACGAAGACCTTCGTCCTGCTCGCTCAAGGTGATCGCATCGTCGAGCGGGTTCGCATTCCGACCACCCAGCCGGACGAGACGCTGGCCGCCGCCAACGAACAATTGCGCGCTTGGCACGCGGATGCGCCGATTGCCGCGATTGGCATCGCATCTTTCGGCCCCATCGCTCTGTCCCGCAAATCCGATAATTTCGGCCATATGCTGCCCACCCCCAAGCCCGGCTGGGCGGGCGCCGACATTGCCGGCGGGCTGACGCGCAGCCTCGATTGCCCGATGGCCATCGACACGGACGTCAATGGCGCGGCCCTGGCCGAGCATCGCTGGGGTGCCGGTCGCGATCTCGATTGCTTCTGGTATATCACCATCGGCACCGGACTCGGCGGCGGTCTGCTCGTTGAGGGTAAGCCGGTCCACGGCGCCATGCACCCGGAAATCGGCCACATCCATGTGCGGCGTGCGGCAGGCGACAGCTTTGCCGGGGCCTGCCCGTTCCATGGCGACTGCATCGAAGGACTGGTGAGCGGCCCCGCCCTCGCCTCCCGCTTCGGCACAAGTCCCGAGCATGTCGCCGATGACGATCCGCGCTGGGATTTCGTGGCGTCCGACCTCGCCCAACTGGCCGCTACGCTGTTCCTTACCACGGCCGCAGAACGCATCCTGCTCGGCGGAACCGTCGCCACCAGCCGCGCTACGCTCCTGCCCACCGTGCGCGCCACGTTGCTGCGGGATCTGGGCGGCTATCTGCCCTTCCTCACGCATGAGACGGTCGAGCAACGTCTGTGCCTCGCAGGCCTCGGCGACGAAGCCGGCCCAATGGGCGCCATCGCGCTCGCCATGGCCGCGCTGCAGCGCTGAGCTTTTGGCAGAGCGTTTGCGCGGCGTGACGACGCCGCCGCGGCGTTCGCTTGCCACATCGGCACTTCATACTCACTGAATTGGAACTTGGCTGGGGCGGGAGGATGATAAGGCAAGCACCCCTCTAGCTCGCAGAAAACCATAAACCGCTGATTTTCCTTTCTTGCAGACATCCAAAGCTGGCACACAGAGCGTCAATTCGCCGTGGTTTTCATCCGCAAGAAGCACAATCACTTTCAGGCAAAAGTGCGCGTGCCGACGTTGCAGCGGGAGGCCCACGGCGGGCGCGAGTTGGTCTAGGATCCTAAACGAAAGATACATCAAGACTTCCCGAGGGGGCCAGTGGCACCCGTCGTCGGTACGCAACCTCCTAGTTCGGCTAGCCCATAACTATCGGTAACGGCGCCTCAGCGTCATGCCCTACTTTTATTGCCGTCATTTGGTGAGCCTGAGGGGCTAGGTAAATTATGAGACTAAGCTCTTTGCCTCATCCAACATTTGACTGGCGTAGGTCACCACCAGCGGGGCCACCTCTCTTGGTGTGTAATCTTCGATTTCTTTGCCCAAGTGTGTTTCTGGCGGTCGGTATGTGACGCCCCGATCAATCGCAGCATTCAACAGCACTTCATGTTCATAGATTTTCGGGTGTGCCATACCTTCGCAGATAAGGAAGGGGCGACCATTTGGCCCGTAGCCAATTCCAAGGGTGCCACCTTCGCCTGAAACCGTGGCTTGCACGGCAACATCTACTCCGCCTGCAGGGCTAATCAGCGTGTGTTCATCTGCGTTGCGGGCGTGATGCATGTATTGCAGAAGCGGATCAGTTCTGCGCTCCATTTTCTTCGCCTGAAACCACTTTGCAGCCTCGGAACTGTCCTTCGCAGCCTGTTCTAACTTCGAGTATACCCTGCCGAAGGCTGAAACCAAATCAAGCCAAGCGGTCTCTCTTTGTTTTAAGGGAGCATCAGAAACGATGATCTCGACCGCGTTTTCCATACGCTCAAATCGTTCTTGGGCTTGGGCCAGTCCATTTTCATTCATGCATCCGATAAAACCGCTGCCAAGTTGGATAGCAAGAAGCTTAACGATTTAGAGACGTGCATCGGGAAACGGGTGGTCCCGCACGTGATGATTTAGACGATCACGGGACAGTCAACGCTGGCACACAAACCGGGCACAGATTTTGCCGCGATCTGCCTATAAGCATCAGGAAAAAATGATTTTTTGTGAATGGCTGGGGCGGGAGGATTCGAACCTCCGCATGGCGGTACCAAAAACCGCTGCCTTACCGCTTGGCTACGCCCCAGCATCGCGCGCTGCGAGCGGCCCATATACAGGGCCGGGCGCAAATGCCAAGCCGGAGAAACTGTGGTTTGGCGATCTCTTTCGGCGAATATGCTCCCCCTGTGCGCCTTGCTTGCGAAAGGGGTAATCGGGCTGCGGAACGAAGTTCCATCGCCTGCCCGCAGGCCTTATGAAACGGCGCATGAGCAACGCCCCATCCAGTCCCGCAGCTTCCCCCCTGTTCCTGCGCGAGGAGGAGATTCGTCGCGGGATCGAACTGCTGCAATTTGGTCATATGGCGTTCGCACAGGCCATGGACCCAATTCTGGATGAGCATCGGCTCGGCCGCGCGCATCAACGGGCGCTCTACTTCATCGCGCGGCGGCCCAATCTCAGCGTGTCGGCGCTCATCGCGCTGCTCGGCGTGACCAAGCAGTCGCTAGGGCGCGTGCTCGATGAGCTGATCGAGCGCGAGTTGCTCGCGGTCCACAAGGGCGACCGCGACCGCCGGCAGAAGCTGCTGAGGCTGACGCCTGCCGGGCAGGCCATCGAGCAGGCGTTGTTCGATGCCGTGCGTGAGCGGTTCGCGGCGGCCTATTCGGCAGCGGGGCAATCGTCCGTCACCGGCTTCTGGCGGGTGCTGGAGAGCCTGCTGGATCCGGAAACCCAGCGACTGGTCGCCGCCCTGCAAATCGCGCGCTGACGGTTCAGCTGGCCTTGGTGGACAAGGCAGCGAGAACTGCACCCCGGTCCCGCGCAGCCTTCAGCGTCTCCATGACGAGCGGGGCGAGGCCGTCAGACCGGTCCAGCACGTCCAGCCCTTCGCGGGTCATGCCGCCCTTGCTGGCGACTGCATCCGCCAGATCGGCGGGCGGGCAATCCGCCGCCGCTGCGCTCAATGCGGCGCCTTCCACGGTCTTGAGGGCCATGCGCGCGGCGGCATCCGGCGCAAGGCCGAGTTCGGCGCCGGCGGCAGCCAAGGCATCGATGAAGCGATAGACGAAGGCCGGGCCGCATCCTGCGAGCGCCGTCGCGGCATCGAACAGTTGCTCATCGCCCAGCCATTCGACCAGACCAAGGCGGCTGCACATGGCGTCGACCAGATCGCGCGCGCGTTCGTCAGCCGCGTCTTCCACCTTGAGAATGCTGACACCCTTGCCGACCCGAACGGGCAGATTGGGCATGCAGCGGACAATCGACTGTATGGCCGGGAGCGCATCCCGAATGCGCGCGATCGGTACGCCCGCGAGGATCGAAAGCAGGGTCGCCCCGGGGCCGAGAAGCGCCGCCGTTGTCCCGGCAACGTCCGCCAGCTGCTGAGGCTTGCAGCCGAGCATCACCAGCGTGTCACCCTCTACCGGCCCTTCGAGCACTGTCAGCACCCGCACGCCCGGCGCGACCGCCTTGCCGCTGGGGCGCACCACCGTCACCCGCTCGGCGGGCAGGCCCTCGTCGAGCCAGCGCAGCAGCATGGCCCCGGCCATGTTACCGCAACCCAGCAGAAGAAGGTGCGAAGGCCACATCGGGCCAGCCTCAGGCTTCGCCATGCGTCTCGATCAGGCTGGCGGCCATGGCTTCAGCGGGATTCTTGCCGCCCCACAGCACGAACTGGAAGACGGGGTAGAAGCGCTCGCACTCGTCGATTGCGCTTTCCACCAGCAACTGCGCCTGATCGAGCGTCAGCGATCCGCTAGGGCCGAGCAAGGCGCCATGACGGAACAGCAGCGTGCTACTCGCCGACCACAGCTCGAAATGGCCCAGCCAAAGCTGCTCGTTGATAAGGGCGATGGTTTCGCAGATCGCCAGACGCTTATCATCGGCGACGCGAATGTCCGGCAGCACGAGAAGCTGCAGCACCATGTCATCGTCACGCCAGATCGCCCGGACCTCATATTCGGTCCAGCTGCCACGATGGCGCGCGACCAGCTCGTCCTCGCCGACATGCTCGAAGGGCCAGTCATGCGCCTCGAAATAGGCCGCCAGCATGTCGATCGGCTCGGCTTCCTGCTCGCCGCCTGTAAATTCATCCCGGTCGATCATACTCAAAAACCGTCAGTCCACTTCCTGTAACGGCCAGCGCCGTCCTGCCCCTGCTGGACAGCCCTTCGTAGCACGACACGGCGCAAGCGGAAAGGCAGGCGGCAGCGAAGCCGCGCCCAACCTGTCCGGAATGCGATATGTTGCTGTGAATAAGTTGTGGATAAATGCGGGATAGCTGGTCGAAAACTCAGCTTGCGGCCTTGTCCGACGGCTTGCCGGCCTTCGGCGCACCGCCCTCCAGCGCAGCCAGCCGCGCCTCGAGCGCTTCGACCTGCTCGCGCGCCTGCGCCGCCATGGCCTTGACCGCCTCGAACTCCTCGCGGCTTACGAAATCGAGCCCGCCGATCCACTCGCGCGCGCGCTCCCGGGCATTGCTTTCAAACTCGCGCCCCACCCCGGCCACGGTGCCGGCGGCGCCGTTGATGATCTTGGACAGGTCGTCGAAAAAGCGGTTTTCACTTTGCATGGGTCTGATCCTTCGCCGCCGCTGATGGCGGCCATCGCCTAGATTTGGGTACGCACGGCGGCCGGAACAAGGGTTTCGGCATCCAGGTTCATCCGGTCGATATCGAAGGCGAGCCCGCTCGCAAAGCCCAACCAGCAAAGATAGGGCACCATCAGCCACGCCGCGACAGACCGAATCCGCCCGAACAGGATGGTGGTGATCGTCGCCAGCGCGAGAATGACGAGGATCAGATAGAAGGCCAAAGTCGCCTGATGTGCGCCGAAGAACAAGGGCGACCAGACGAGGTTGATGCAGAGCTGGACGATGAACAGCGTGATGGCGAGCCCCCGCCCCCTCGCGCCGCGCGCGTGCAGGATCATCGCAAGCGCCAGGGCCATGAGCAGATAGAGGGTCGGCCACACCGTGCCGAACACCCAACCGGGCGGCACCAATGCCGGCTTGCTCAGCGCATCGAACCAGCGGTTGTCATAACCGCTATTGGACAGATAGCCCGACACAAAGCCGAGAAACTCGATGGCGGGGATGGTGACAAGCGCCCAGCGGAGGAAGGACATCCGCAACTGACTTCGCGATGCAATCTGGTTCACGCGCACTCCCACTTCATGCCGAATCCCCACAGCGTTGACATGACTTTAACGATGGCGTTGCGCCGCGCCAGCCCTTCCCGCATGCCGATTGCACGGGAGAGGATCGCGCCTGCTTCATCCTGGCACGCGCGCGCCGGCAATCAGGAACTCCACATTGCCCTCCGGCCCGGTGATCGGGCTGGTGGTGAGGCCGGTGACCTGCCATCCCGGTTGCGCGGCCAGCCAGGCCTCCACCTCCGCGCAGACGCGGGCGTGGACCTCCGGATCGCGCACCACGCCGCCCTTGCCGACCTCTTCGCGCCCCGCCTCGAACTGCGGCTTGATGAGCGCGACGAGCCGGGCGGCGGGTGCCGCGAAGGTCAGCGGGCGCTCCAGCACCTTGGCGAGGCTGATGAAGCTGGCATCGCAGACGATGATGTCGACCGGCTCAGGCACATGCGTGGCAGTCAGAATACGCGCGCTGGTCTGCTCATGGACGATGACGCGGGGATCCTGCCTCAGCTTCCACGCAAGCTGGTTGGTGCCGCTGTCGATGGCATACACCCGCGCCGCGCCGTTGGTCAGCAGCACGTCCGTAAAGCCGCCCGTGGAACTGCCGACGTCCATTGCCACCAGTCCGGTCACATCGATGGCGAACGCCTCCAGCGCGTGCGCCAGCTTGAGTCCGCCACGCGAGACCCAGGGATGATCGCGCCCCTTGAGGACGATCTCCGCCTCCTCCGGCACCGCCTGCCCCGCCTTGTCGACCGGCTTGTCGCCGACCAGCACATTGCCGCTCATGATGAGGGCCTGCGCACGGGTACGGCTCTCGGCAAGGCCGCGCTCGACGAGCAATTGATCGAGGCGCTTCTTGGCCATCCTCAGCGCTTCGCCAAAGCGGCAAGCGTGCCGGATGTCAGCACTTGCGGGAGAACCTGTGGCGTCGCGGCGCCGGGTGCGTAGAAGAGATAGAGCGGCACGCCGGAGCGGCCATGCGCTTCGAGGAAGCGACTGATCGCCGGGTCGGCATTGGTCCAGTCGCCGACCATCGCTGTGACTCCGTCCGCCTCGAAGGCATCGCGCACCGCCTGCGTATCGATCGCATTGGCCTCATTGACCTTGCAGGTCAGGCACCAGTCGGCTGTGAAATAGAGGAAAACCGGCTTGTTCTGCGCCCGCAGCGCGGCCAGCCGGGCCTCGCTGAACGGCTCGCCCACCAGCCCCTCGCCCGCAACCGGGCGATCCCCACGGACCAGCGCAGGCGCAGCGATTGCAGCGCCGCTCAGCAGCAGGGCTACCAGCCCACCCAAGGCCCAGTTGACGCCCGCGCCCGCGCGCTGGCGACGCCCCAGCAGCAGCAGGGCCAGGATCACGCCGCCCGCCAGCACCACGCCCAGCACCACACCGCCGGTGCCAAGCTGGCGCGAGAGCAGCCAGAGCAGCGCCAGCGCCGTCAGCCCCATCGGCACCGCCATGACGCGCCGAAAGCGCGTCATCCACAGGCCGGGGCGTGGCATCAAGCGGCGCAACGCCGGCACCCAGGCGATGGCAATGAACGGCGAGGCCAGACCGAGGCCCAGCCCTGCGAACACTGCCAGCGCCAGCGGCCAGGGCAGCACCAGCGCCGCGCCCATCGCCGCGCCCATGAACGGGCCGGTGCAGGGCGTCGCGACGAAGGCGGCCAGCGCACCGGTCCAGAACGCACCCGCCTGCCCGCCCTGCGCGGCCCGGCCCTGCCCGACCGAAAGCGAGGCAACCTCGAACCCGCCCAGAAGATTGAGCGTGATCGCCACCATCAGCATCAGCAGCACCGCGATCACGCGCGGATCCTGCAACTGGAAGGCCCAGCCGACCTGCGTGCCGCCGGCCCGGATCGCCAGCATCAGCGCCCCCAGCGCAAGGCAGGTGACGAGAATGCCGGCGGTGTAAGCCAGCGCATCGCGGCGGGCCTGCCGCTCATCCCCGCCCGCCTTGGCCAGGCTGATCGCCTTGAGGCTGAGGATGGGGAAGACGCACGGCATGACATTGAGGATCAGCCCGCCCAGAAAGGCGCCGCCGAGGATCAGCAGGACCGCGCCAAGCCCGGTCTGCGCGGCTGGCTCGGCCGTGGTGGCGCCATCCGGCGCCACCGTCAGCCGCTCACCACCCTCGGGCACAGCACCGGGCGTGGCCCTGATCGCCAGCGCGACGCCCGGCGAAACTGCCAGCACGCCCTCGACCGTGCCGGGCACGGACGCGTCCTCGGCCAGCCCCACCTCCACCACCAGCCAGTCACCCGCGCGACGCACGGTCTGCGGTTGCGCATAGCGCACAACGTCCTGTGTCGTCGCGAAGAACCATGGCGCGCCCATCGGGGCAGCCTGTGGATAGGGCACGGCGATGCTCAGTATGCCATTGGCCACAGCATATCGCGCAGGCTGATCGAGCGGACGGGGGAGAGCCGCGCGAAATCCGTCGAAGATCTTGCGGGACGCTGCCGTCGTTGCACCATCGCCAATGGTCAGCGTGGTCGCGATCTCGCCCTGCTCCGGCACGCAAATCGCGTCCGTGCAGGCGAGCCAGCGCGCCGTGCCGCGCACCGGCAAGACGGTGCCAGCCGACAGGCCCACGGGCACCGCAAGATCGACCAGCACGGCATAGTCATGCTCATAGACATGGTTCATCAGCCCGGCGATCAGCAGCCGGTCCGGCACGGGATAGCGGAAATCGCCTATCTTGGCGCCACTGCCCGCCGGCAAATCCCAGGCGACCTGCATGCCCTGCCCGGCATCGCCCGGATTGCCCCAATAGCCATGCCAGCCGGCTTTGGGCTTCATCACGATGGCAAGTGTGATCGTGCTCCCGGCCGCCGGGCGATCCGTCTCGGCGATAAGGCTCGCGATGATATTCGGTGCCCCGCGCTGCCCGAACGCACCGCCATCGGCTGGTGCCGCAGATTGCGCAAAAGCAGCTGGGCCAACCAGCAATGCTGCCAGAAGAACCCCTAGCGTCATCAAAACGCCATTGAGCCGGCGCACAGGAAAAGCCATGAAACGGATCATTGGCCGTTCTGTAAGCGCGCGCCGCCCCGACCCCAAGGAGAATCTATGCGTTTCCCTGCTTGCCTGTGCCTTGCCGCAACGCTGGCCCTGAGTGGCCCGGCGCTGGCCCAGCCCGCGCAGACTCCAGCCGCGCCCGCTGCTCCCGCGCCCGAGGCGCCGCAAAGCCCGCCCAAACTGCTGGTGGTCATCTCCGTCGATCAGTTCTCCACCGACCTGTTCGGCGCCTATCGCAGCGCCTTCACCGGCGGACTGGCCCGCCTGCAGCAGGGCGTCGTCTTTCCCAATGGCTATCAGGGCCACGCTGCCACGGAAACCTGCCCCGGTCACTCGACGATCCTGACTGGCAGCCGCCCCGCGCGCACCGGGATCATCGGCAATGACTGGATCGACCAGAAAATCGCCCGCGCCGACAAGACGGTCTACTGCGCCGAAGACCCAGACGTGCCCGGCACGAGCTCGCGGGATTATGCGCCGTCCGTGAAGATGCTCCGCGTGCCGACGCTGGGTGGCTATATGAAGGCGCAGAATCCGGCGGCCAAGGTGGTGTCCGTCTCCGGCAAGGATCGCTCGGCGATCATGATGGGCGGGCCGGTGGTCGACCAGATCTGGTGGTGGGGCGGCAACGGCTTCACCAGCTATCGGGGAACGCCGCTGACGCCGCTGATCGAGCAGGTGAATGCCGGCGTGCGCAAGACCTTCGACCAGCCCCGCCCGGCGATAGACGTCCCCGCCTTCTGCAAGGCCAATGACCGCGCCGTCCGCCTGACCGACACGCTCAGCGTCGGTGACGGGCATTTCGCTCGCGCCGGTGGCGACGTCCGCGCCTTCCGCACCTCGCCGGAAGCCGATGCCGCCGTGCTAGCGCTCGCCGTCAAGCAGCTGGAGGCGCAGCAGCTCGGGCGCGGCGACACCACCGACCTGCTGATCGTCGGCCTCTCGGCCACCGACTATATCGGCCATAGCTACGGCAATCGCGGCGCGGAAATGTGCATCCAGATGTTTGCGCTGGACGATGCCCTCGCCAGCTTCCTGGATCGGCTGGACGCGACCGGCCTCGATTATATGGTCATGCTCACCGCCGACCATGGCGGGCCGGACATCCCCGAGCGGCTTCGCGAACAGGCCATCACCGACGCCGAGCGCGCGGACCCGGCCCTGTACCCGAGTGCCGTCAGCGCCGCGATCAGCGCGCGCACCGGCATTACGGTCGCGCACGGCACGCTGCTGCTCGGCACCAATCCCTTTGGCGACATCTATGTGAATGCCGCCCTCACCGCCGCCCAGCGTACCCGCGTCATTGCCGAGGCCAAGGCCTTCTACGCCGCTCACCGGCAAGTGGAGGCCGTCTTCACCCGCAAGGATATCGAGGCCGCGCCGGCCCCCGCCGGATCGCCGGAAAACTGGTCGCTCGCGACGATCGCCAAGGCCAGCTACGATCCGGAGCGCTCGGGCGATCTCGTCCTTCTGCTCAAGCCGCGGATCATGCCCATTGCCACGCCGGCGCCCGGCTATGTTTCGACCCACGGCAGCCCGTGGGGCTATGATCGCCGGGTGCCGATGCTGTTCTGGCGCAAGGGCCTGATGCACATGGAGCAGCCGCAAGCGGTGGAGACGGTGGATATCCTGCCCACGCTGGCCGCGCAGATCGGCGTCACCGTGCCGGCCGACCGGATCGATGGCCGCTGCCTCGATCTCGATCCCGGCCCGGCGACCCGTTGCCCTGCCCCGCAGGATCGCTAGACTGGCTCTGAATCGGTCGCAACAAGCAAGACCGGAAAAGGAGAGGCTACACGCATGTCAGGCAAGATCGTCATTACCGGTGCCTCAGGCCAATATGGCCGGGCCGCCACGGACCGGCTGATCGAGAAAGGGCTGGCAGACCAGCTCATCCTCATCAGCCGCTCGCCGGACAAACTGGCGGACCGTACCGCGCAGGGCTGCGAGGTGCGCTATGGCGATTATGACAAGCCCGAAACGCTGGCCGCCGCCGTGCAGGGCGCGGAAAAAATGCTGCTCATCTCCGGCACGCGGGTCGGGGCCCGCGTCGTCCAGCACAAGGCGGCGATCGATGCGGCAGCGGCCGCCGGCGTCCGCCATATTCTCTACACCAGCTTCATCGGCATCGATGACCCGAACAATCCGGCAGAGGTGCGTCACGACCATATCGAGACGGAAAAGGCCATGCGCGCCTCCGGCATGGCGTGGACGGCCCTGCGGGACGCGCATTATGCCGACGCCATGATCCTGATGGCCGGGCCCAATGTGCTCGCCACCGGCAAGTGGTTCAGCAATGCCGGCGATGGGCGCGAAGCCATGGTGTGGCGCGACGATTGCGTGGATTGTGCCGTCGCCGCGATGACCACGCCGGGCCATGAGAACAAGGTCTACAACATCACCGGGCCGGAGTTGCAGACCTTTGGCGAGGTCGCCGCGCTCATCACGCAGATCACCGGCTGTCCGGTAGAGCACATTCCCGTCGACGACGCGGAGCAATATGCCATCTTCGACAGCATGGGGATTCCGCGGCGCCCGGTAGACGACCAATATGTGAGCGGCATTCCCTGGAACAGCGATGATATGGTCACCTTCGGCCGCGCGATCCGCGAAGGCTATCTGGAATTGCGCACCGATGACGTGCAGACGTTGACCGGCCGCCCCGCCCGCTCCGTCCGCCAGATGATCGAGGAAAATCGCGCGATGCTGGTCGAGGCCGCCCGTGGCGCGGCGGCGGCGCAACCGGCATGAACCGCGCCGATTACGAGCGCTATCTCGCGGCGTTCAATGCCAAGGATTATGACGCGGTCTGCGACTTTTACGCAGAGCCGATGGACATGCGCTTCTTCGGTGTCGCGCTGCAATCCCGCGAGGACATGAAGCGCTTCTACAGCTTTCTCCACGCCCATGTTCATGAGAGCGTGCGGGTGCTCAATTTCGCGTCGAGCGACACCCTGACTGCCGTCGACGCCATCGTGCGCATCGAGGCCTATCGCGACCTCGACCGGGCAATGCTCGATGCCAATAGCGCGGGCGGGTTGTTCCCGATCAAGGCCGGCGAGGTGCAGGAGATGCGGCAGTTCATCTTCTACACCCTGCGCGATGGGCTGATTGCCGACGTGGCCTGCGCCCTGGCGCCGCCGCCCGACTGACCGGCGCGGCGAGCCGCTTTAGCGATAGGGCGACTGCGTGCGGCTCACATAGAGCGGCGAGCGCGCGACCGGGCCGCTGACGACCATCGCCTTCATGCCCTTGCGCACCTTGTCGGCATCGATGACATTGTTGAGAACGGCGCGGGTCTGGCCGCTCGGCAGCGGCTCGACCACCGAAAGGCCGATGCCAGCCTTGGCACAATAAGCCAGCACATCCGCTTCCGGGGCGGCGAGGATGACGACGCGGCTCATGCGGCGAGGCTCCCCTGCTGCGCGAACACCGCGCGCATGGCCGTGGCCGAGCGCAGACGGTAGGGATAGGGATGCGCCTTGATGCGGGCGGACACAGAGCAGGCAGCTTCCCGCGCCGCATGATGGCGCTGGCTGCACCCCGCGAACTGGGCATCGATCAGCGCGCGCTGCTGATCGTGCAAAAGGCGATTGAAATCTTCCATGAGCGTCTCCCGACACGGCAAGCGGGAGCACGACGGTCTCTCAGTTATCGCGACAGCTTGCGAGCAGGGTTCGCGCTAATGGCGCCGCCCTAGCAGCTAATGTGTCATCTGTCGCACGCAATCGCCTCGGCAACAGCCCAGCGCACCGCGCGCGGATCAGGTCAGCGCATAATAGCGCACCAGATTGCCATCCGGCTTGCGCTCGCCCACGCCCACGAAGACATGGCGGGTCATCCAGTCATATTTGCCCTTGCTCGTCTCGAAGGTCGGCTGCGCGCGCAGATAATAATCCTCATGCGCGACCGGCTCGCCGCCCTCGAAGGCCCAGGCGCGCAGCCTTGCCATGGAGTCCGGCTTGCGACCCCAGAGATAACCCTTGTTCTGCATGTAGATGATCTCGCCATCGTCGGTTTCCAGCAGATAGCGGGCATCGAACACGGCGGTATCGTCATCGCGGAAATGGGCGTAATCGCCGCCGGAATTGGGCACGGCCCGCCCGCGCAGCCGCGGCCCCTCGAAATGCCCTTCATCCACGAGCACCGCCGAGCGGAAGCCGCCATTATGGACATTGGGGACGCCAAAGACCCGCGTGAACATGAGACGGCACTCGAAGGCGAACTCAAGCACGGGCTGGTCGAGGGTCGAGAAGGACATTGCGGCTCCTTGGACGATCAGGCGGCGTGGGCGCCCGCCTCCGGGCAGGCATCCCACGGGCTGGGCATATGATAGGGCACGGTGATGAAATTGGCCTCGATCTGGCAGATCATGCCGTGATCGATCTTGAACAGCTCAGCGAGATAATAGCTATGCGGCCGGCGGATGTGCGAGCGGACCTGCGTGCCGTCGGTCAGCGTGTAATGATCCAGCCGCCCGCAATGATCGATGAAACCATAGGCCAGCACCAGCCCCCGCTCCTCGTCCACCAGCGGAAAGCGGCGGCCGCGCAGGCGATCGTCATAGCGGTAATTGCCGGTGCGGAACTGCGCCTCGCACGGCAGGCCGGCGACCGGCACCAGCTTGGCGAACTCGGGGTTGTTGGTGGTCTGCACGCCATTTTCGACGCGGTTGCAATCGGGATGGAATTTCGTGCGGATCGTGCCGTCATTCAGTTGTAAGGTCTCGAAATAACCGTCTGACAAGGCGATCATTTCCGCGCGGGAGACGGGCGCCTCAACGGTGGCGTTGAGGATCGGCTTGTCGTCAAATCGCTGGTTCTCGAACACCGGCGAGCTGTCCACCTGCCGCACCACGATGGTCTCGACCTCCGCTACCCGGCCCGCCTCGTCCAGCCCCAGGCGCACGGTGTATGCGCTCTCGTCCAGCGGCTCGACCGCCGTGCCGAAAAAGCCGACCTGTCGCGTCTGCTCATCTGCGAACATCAGGCGATAATCGCCCAGCCGCTCGATCGTGCCCCACAGCCCGTCGTCGGGCTGGAGGCGCACATTGTTCTCGGTGATGAACGGCTCGGGCGCCCAGTTCACGGCGCCGGGGTCTTTGCGCCCCAGCGCCGCGAGATAGGCCTCCAGCGCGTCATAGAGCGCCGCGCGGCTCATCCCCTTTTGGCTCACGCCGCGTTGACCGGCGCGTCCATGTACATGGCCTTGATCTCCAGATAGGCCATCAGCCCGTCCACGCCGCCTTCGCGGCCGATGCCGGACTGCTTGTAACCGCCGAAGGGCAGGCCCCAATCGACCTTCAGCCCGTTCTGGCCGATGCCGCCGGTGCGGATGCGCCGGGCGACGCCGAAAGCAGCCTGCGCATCCTTGGTCAGCACTGAGCCCGAGAGGCCGTAATTGCTGTCATTGGCGACGGCGATGGCCTCCTCCTCATTATCCACCGGGATGATGCTGAGGACCGGGCCGAAGATTTCCTCCTGGGCGATCTTCGACTTGTTATCGACATTCTTGAACAGCGTTGGCTCGATGAAATAGCCCTGGTTGAGATGCTTGGGGCGGTTGCCACCGGTCACCAGATCGGCCGTCTTCTTGCCTTCCTCGATATAGCTTTCCACGCGCTCGAGCTGGCGCTTCATCGCGAGCGGGCCGAGCTGCGTCGTCGGATCGTCCGAATAGCCAATCTTCACCTTCTGCATTTCCGCCGCAATGGCATCGGCAATCTCGTCCTGCCGGCCGCGTGGGACGATCAGCCGGCTGAGCATCGCGCAGACCTGCCCGGAGAGCAGGCTGATCGTTTGCGTCATCAGCTTGGCGGTCTCCTCGGCGGAAAAATCGTCTCGCACGATGGCAGCGGACTTGCCGCCCAGCTCCAGCGTGCAGCGCGCGATCCGCTCGCCGCACACGCTGGCAATGCGCTTGCCGGCCACGGTGGAGCCGGTGAAGCTCACCTTGTCCACGCCGGGATTGCAGACGAGGTGATCGCTCGCCTCGCGATGCCCGCAGACGAGATTGACGACGCCCGCCGGCACGCCCGCCGCCTCGCACGCCTCAGCGATGATATAGGCCTCCAGCGGCGTCTCCGGCGAGGGCTTCATGATGACCGTGCAGCCCGTGATGAGCGCATTGGCGACCTTGGAGGCCATGATGCCATAAGGCCCGTTCCACGGCGCGATGGAAGCGACCACGCCGACCGGCTCATAGACGAGATAGGCGGCGGCTGCGGCCTGCGTCTCGCGCTGCTGGACATATTGGAAGTTGGCCCCCACCTCGCGGGTCTGATCGAACTGCATGGTTGCGCCGGCGACCATGCCGGGCGCGAAGCTCGCGAGGCCACCCATCTGCGCGGTCCAGGCCTTGGCCAACTCGCTCGCGCGGCTCTGCAGATGCGCAGTGATCTTCTTCATGATCTCGTTGCGCTCAGCAACGCTCATGCGCGGCCACGGACCGTGGTCGAAGGCAGCGCGGGCGGCGGCAACGGCAGCGTCCATGTCCGCCTCATCGGCTTCCGCCACGGCACCGACGACCTGCTCGGTATTGGGCGAAACCAGCTCGATGAACCGCCCGCTACTGGGCGCACGCCATTGCCCGTTGATCCAGACCTTGCCCGGCTCCTTCACGAACACGCCTTCGGGATTATGTCCTGCCACGCTCTCTCTCCTTCAATTTATGCCCGGCGCCGCCGCCTTCTGGGGAGCGGACTGCCCGGATTCTGGCGACCTGCACGCCGCCGGATTCGATGGCGCGGATGCTAAGGATTGCGGGCGGGTGCGCAAGGGGAAAGCGGTATTTAACTGGCAGTTATGTTGACTTTGTCTGAAATAATCGCGGTCGGTCTAAGACTTAGCAAAATTCGTCAGAATGCGCCGCGACTCGGGAAGCAATGCGTTGGTCAAGGAACTCAATTTGGAAATGTGCGAATAAAACGCGCAGATCGGCACTCTTCCACAGGAATATTTGCAGCCATTCATTTTCAATATTGACTTCGCGCCATGCAAGGAGCCGGCGCAGGTCGCCGCGCCGCAGCGATGCAGATCGGCGCCCAACCGAGTCTTTTTATCGATGAAATCCGCAGTTTTTTTGTGGTCAAGGGCTTTACGCCGAATGCGAGGGCATTCATGACTAACAACAGTTTCGGCAAAAAAACGAAAGCCCGGCGGGCCAACGCCGAGCTTTCATGCCGGAATTAGCTCTGCAACCTTTTGACCGAAGCGGAGCCGGTATTACCCCGAGCGGTGCCTTTGTGCACTTGCTCGGGCCTTATCGTCAACGGTCGTCTTGATAGAAAGGCGATGAAACGATGAAAGCACGACACCAAGGCCGCCGACAGCGGCGTCTACTCTCAGACGAAGACATTATCATTATCTGGCGGCGCCTTCGACGTGGTGATTTCCAGCATGAGATTGCCGCCGCGTTCGGCGTCAATCAGGGACGAGTGTCTGAGATCAACACAGGTAAGCGCGGTCGGGATCTTATCGAGCGTCTCGCCGTCTGATCAATCTAAGCCGAGGCGGAGTGCGCTTCGCCTCGGCACTAGCTGACCGTCCAGAATTACTCCGTCATTCCCGCGAACGCGGGAATCCAGTCTGCCTAGCGACGCGATGCCAAGGCTGATGGCAAGGTCCTCCCAGTCTGGGTTCGCCTGCTCGATCAGATCGAGTTTCCACGCTCTGCGCCATATCTGGACCTGCTCCTCCCGGAAGATCGCATGCTCCATCGTTGCGCGCTGCTCGCACCAGACCAGCAGCTTGACCCTGCGTTGCTCGGTGAAGCCGCCGAGAGTTTCCGCGCGATGCTGGGCGACGCGCTGCACTAGATTGGACGTGACGCCGAGATAGAGCGTGCCGTTGCGAGGGGATACCTGCAGGTAAACATACGGATCAACGCCGGGTCTCATTGCCGCGTTGCTGCTGGATTCCCGCTTTCGCGGGAATGACGGAGAGAGGAATGTTTCCCAATCCGAACATGACACCAAGACATGCAATGGTTGTATTTTCCAACCATATTGACTCAGAGCCACAACCGGCTCACACTCCGCGCCGATAACCGCCGCAGACTCAAGCAAGCACAGGCGGGAGAGACGAGAGAGGACGCCCATGATCACCGTCAATCAGCTTCATCCCCTGTTCTTCGGCGAGATCGTCGGAGCGGACCTCAAGGCCGAGCCGACCGAGGATTTGCGCCAGGCTGTGCAGGATGCGATGGACAAGCACATCGTCTGCGTCGTGCGGCACGCGCCGATCACGGATGAGGAGCATATCCGCTTCGCCCGGCTGTTCGGGCCGCTGGAATATCCGCCCAATTATGGCAAGCGCCCGGCGGGCCGGATCGCGCCGGAGCTGTTTTCTGCCGGCAATCTCGATCCTGATGGCAATATCAAGCCGCTGACCCCGGCCAATGCGAACATCGCCAAGGGCGCCGAGCGCTTTCATGCGGACAGCTCGTTCAACCCGCTGCCCTCCAAATGGTCGATGCTGCGCGGCGTGGAGTGCCCGCCCTCGGAGGTCGGCGGCGACACGCTGTTCCTCGATCTGCGCGCGGCTTATGACGATCTGCCGCAGGCAATGAAGGACAAGGTGGATGGCATGACCGGCATCCACGATTTCTGGCGCGGCCGCCAATATGCCGGGCTTGAGGTCACCGAGGAAATGAAGGCCGCAATGCCGATGCCGCCGGTGCACCATCCGCTGGTGCGTGAGGCGC
The DNA here is from genome assembly GCF_025961735.1 of Sphingobium sp. B11D3B. Taxonomy (NCBI): domain Bacteria; kingdom Pseudomonadati; phylum Pseudomonadota; class Alphaproteobacteria; order Sphingomonadales; family Sphingobiaceae; genus Sphingobium; species Sphingobium sp. B11D3B. Next base: position 1,595,057 of record NZ_JAOQOF010000001.1, read on the forward strand.
CGCTCGGGCGCAAGGCACTGTTCGTGGGCGGGCATTGCGTGGGCGTGGTCGGCATGAGCGACGATGAGGGCCATGCCTTTGTGGAAGAGCTGTACGCTCATGTGACCCAGCCCAAATATATCCACCGCCACCAGTGGACGGTCGGCGACATCGTGATCTGGGACAATCGCTATGCCCTGCACGCCGCGACGCCGCTGGAGACGGACCAGTATCGCCGCGACATGCGCCGCGCGACGCTCAATGAGAGTGGCGAGGAAGGCGACACCTATGAGTTCCGCCGGCGTCAGGCCGAGGCGGCGCACTGAGCGCCTGTGCGGTTCTCAACTGGGCGTTGAGTCTCGCCATGCCCGGCAACGCCCGGCTTGGCGCCCCGCCCCGCGCCATGGCCTCAGCGCGACAGATAATCCTCCGCCATCGCCGCCTCGATGCCGGCATGACGGGCCTTCACCGAGCCGATGAAGGCCGGGTGGGTGATGACATAGAGCTTGCCGGTGAGGATCGCGTCCACGGTCATCTCGCCGACGGTCAACGGGTCGAGCCAGAAACCCGGCGCCGTTGGCGGCAGGGCGCCGGGGGGCGGCGTTTCGTCCCGGTGGCGGAAGGGCGTATCCACCTGAAACTCCGCCGGGCGGTGCTGCTCGGTCTCCTCGATATTGGTGCGCACCGGGCCGGGGCACACCACCGTGGCGCCGATCGCGCCGCCGCCCATGCTGCTGCCCTTGGCATCCAGCTCCAGCTTGAGATGCTCGGTCATGGAAATGACCGCCGCCTTGGTCGGCGCGTAAACGCCGCGCGTGGCCCGCGCCTGCATGATCGCCCCCTGCGAGGCGGTGTTGACGATATGCCCGCCCAGCCCATGCGCCTTGATGCGCGGCAGGCCCGAAACGAGGCCGTTGACCACGCCCATCAGATTGACGCCGATGGCCCAGTCCCAATCCGCATACGTCGCTTCATCGACCGGGCCCTGGATGCCGATGCCGGCGTTGTTGATGAGAATCTGCAGCGGGCCGAGCGCGGCCTCGGCCTCGTCCAGCGCGGCAGCAAAGGCAGTGCGGTCGCGCACGTCAAGCTGGAGCGCACGGAAGCGATCCGCCCAGCCCTCGTCTGCCGCGACCTGAGCGGCCTGCGCCAGATGATCGGCGCGCACATCGCACACCGCGATCTTGGCGCCCTGCGCCGCCAGCGCGCGCGCCATGCCAAGGCCGATGCCGCTCGCACCGCCGGTGATGAAGGCCATCGTGCCTGCTACTGTCTTCATGCCTCTCCTCGCCTCGTGGCTACCACTCTTATTATGGGGATTTATAACCAATGACCGTGGACCTCTATCATGGCGAGCCGGCGTCCAACAGCCTGAAGGTCTTGCAGGCCATTCATGAGAAAGGCGTGCCCTTCACCAGCCATTACATCAACCTGATGAAGTTCGAGCAGCATGCGCCGGCCTATGTCGCGATCAACCCAGCCGGACAGGTGCCGACGCTGGTGCACGACGGCCGGGTGCTGACGGAATCGACAGTCATCAACGAATATATCGACGACGCCTTCGATGGCCCGCCGCTCAAGCCGGCCGATCCCTATCTGCAGGGGCAGATGCGCATCTGGACCAAATATGTCGATGAGGTGTTCCGCCCGTCCCTCTCCTTCCTCGCCTGGCATCGGGTGATCCCCGGCATGGCCAAGGCGCTGCCCGAGGGCGAGTTCGAGGCGCGACTCAAGCGCATCCCGCTCAAGGAAAAGCGCGACAAATGGGAGCTGGCGGCCAAGGGCGGCTTTTCCGAGCGGGAGCTTGAGGGCTGGCGCGCCAATCTGGAGGACGTGACCGACCGGGTGGAAAGCGCGCTCGCAGGCCATGACTGGCTGGTCGGCGGCATGTTCACGCTGGCGGACATTGCCGTCTTCGCCATGGCCGTCTCCATGCCGCGCAGCTACCCCGATCTGTGGAACGAAACCCGCACGCCGCAGGCCATGGCGTGGATGGCGCGGATGAAGGCTCGCCCGGGCGTGGCGGCAGCGCTGGCGATGCCGGACCACACCGGCATGGTCTCCCGCAAGGATTGAAGGCACGCCGCCGCCTCTTCTGCTGCGGGTCACTGTGCCTTTTCGCACATTTTTCTATCGCGAAAGTTCCCGTTAGGCTCCGGTTAAGCTAATTCATGCATGAGAGCGATGGCCTTGTCCGTCAGCCCGGCCTTCCCGGCCGTTTTCGTGCTGCAGCGATACCGGATTGCCCCGGCTGACGGACAAGCGATCTCCCCCTGACCAACCGAAGCGCAGGCGATCAGGGCTCCAGAACGCAGCCCGAATAGCCCGGCAGATCGCCCTGTCCTGCGCCGCCGACCTGCATCAATGGCGCCGCCAGACCGAGCCGCTTGGGCCAAGGCGCAGGCTCATCCCCCAGATTGAACAGGCAAAGCCGGCGCTCTTCGCCAAAGCGCCGCTCGAACAGCAGCACCTGCTCATCGACCTGCAGAAAGCGGATCGCGCCCCAGCGCAAAGCCGGTTGATCCTTGCGGAAGGCGAACAGCGCGCGGGTGAGGTGGAGCAAGGATCCCTCCTCTGCCTCCTGCTTGTCGACAGCCAGGGTCGGATGGTCAGCCCCCACCGGCAGCCACGGCTTTGCGCTTGAAAAGCCGGCATGAGGCGCGTCCCCCGTCCACGGCATCGGCGTGCGGGCGCCGTCGCGGCTGAGGGTCAGCGGCCAGTTGGCGATGGCCTCGGGATCCTGCAAATCCTCGAACGCCACATCCACCTGCGTCAGCCCCAGTTCCTCGCCCTGATAGAGGAAGATGTTGCCGCGCAGGCAGGTGAGCAGCAGCAGTTTCATCGCCGCGAACCGCGCCCGCGTCTCGGCGCCTGCCTCGTCCGGTAGCCAGCGGGTGACGGCGCGGGGCGCATCATGGTTCTCGAATGCCCAACTCGGCCAGCCCATGCCGGCGCGGTCCGGCCACTGGCCGATCGCATCCGCCACCACGCGCGGGGTCAGCGCGTCGGCATAGAGAAAATCGAAGCCGTAGCTGGTGTTCAGCCGGTTCTCGCCGCTGGTGTAGAGCTTCATCTCGCGCAGGGCCTCGTCCCCGCCGATCTCGGCGACCGTGAACCGGTCATCATAGCTGTCCATCAGCGCGCGGACCCGTTCGATAAAGCGCGGAATATGCCGGTGCCCCTGATTGTAGCGCCGCTGCTGATAGTCGAACGGCCGCGTGCGCTGCCCGGCCTGGTTCGGGTGCGGCGGATTGGGGCGCAGGCGCGGATCGTGCATCAGAAAATTGAGCGCATCCAGCCGGAAGCCATCGACGCCGCGGTCCAGCCAGAAGCGCGAAACATCGAGCAAGGCCTGCTGGACCTGCGGATGATGCCCGTTGAGCTGCGGCTGCTCGCGCAGGAAATTGTGGAAATAATATTGCCGCCGGCGGGCATCCCACGTCCAGGCCGGCCCGCCAAACACGCTCTGCCAGTTCGATGGCGGCGCACCGTCGGGCTTGGGATCGGCCCAAACATACCATCCGGCATGCTCGCCCTGCCGATCGGCTCGGCTGGCCTGGAACCAGGGGTGGCGATCAGAGGTATGGGCAAAGACCTGATCGATGATCACCCGCAGTCCCAGCTCATGGGCGCGGGCCAGCAGGGCGTCAAAATCGGCGAGGGTGCCGAAGATCGGGTCGACACCGCAATAATCGGCGACGTCGTACCCGAAATCCCGCATCGGCGAGGTGAAGAAGGGCGAGAGCCAGATGGCGTCCACGCCCAGGCTGGCGACATGATCCAGATGCGCGGTGATCCCTGGTAAATCACCGATGCCGTCGTTGTTGGAATCGGCAAAGCTGCGCGGATAGATCTGGTAGATCGTCGCGCCCTGCCACCAGGGCAGCGTCTCGGGCGCGCGCTGGCTGACGGGAAGGCTGGCGGCGGCAGGCTGGTGATTCTCGCTCATCCGCGCCAAACTGCATGGGAAGTTGGGCGCTGGCAATTGCGTCGGGTAGCCATCAGCCTGCAAGCCACCCGGAACGAGGGACGAATGCGAACAAGAGCCGGGATTTGCGCCAAAAAGAAGCGCTATGCCACCGAAGCGGACGCCCGCGCGGTGGCGCTCCGTGCAACGATTACGCTCCGTCCCTATCGCTGCGCCCTCTGCCGCCAATATCACCTCACTAGCCGGACGAAGGGGATGCGAGTGCTGAAAGTCGTCGAATGAAGGCGGTCAGTGCTCGCTGAGGAATAGCCGCAAATCCCTCATTTGCCTTTCGCCCTCATCCGTTTAGGCTCCGGACAAAATCAACGGGAGAGAGCGATGCGGTTTCAGGACAAGGTGGTGCTCGTCATTGGCGGCAACAGCGGGATCGGGCGTGCTGCTGCGCAAGGATTTGCTGCCGAGGGTGCACATGTGTTCCTCACCGGGCGGTCGCAGGCGACCATCGATGAGACCGTTGCGGCGATTCCCGGCGCACAGGGCTTCCAGGCGGATATCGCGCAGATCGACAGCAACGATGCCGTGCTGGATGCCATCCGCGCGGCGCATGGGCGGATCGACATATTGTTCGTGAATGCCGGGATCGGCGCTTTCGCTCCCGTGGAAGAGGTGACCCCAGCGCAGTGGGACGAGGTGCACAACGTCAATCTGCGCGGTTGCTTCTTTGCCGTTCAAAAGGCCCTGCCGCTGATGGGGCAGACACCGGGCGGCGCCATCGTCATCACCGGCTCGATCGGGTCGGTCGCAGCAGTGCCTGGCAATGCCATGTATGCGGCGGCGAAGGCGGGGCTGCGCGCGGTGGCGCGTACGCTCGCTGCTGAGCTGATCGGGCGGGGCATTCGCGTCAACATGGTCAGCCCCGGCCCCACCGAAACGCCGATCATCAACCGCTCCGGCCTACCACCCGAGGCCGTGGCGGGCATGCGCGCGATGATGACCGACGCCATCCCGATGAAGCGTATGGGCACGCCAGAGGAGATTGCGCGCCCGGTGCTGTTCCTCGCCTCGGACGAAGCCAGCTTCATCACCGGCATCGACCTGTATGTGGACGGCGGCTGCGTCGAGCTTTAGCCTCGGGAGTCGGGCCTTCGAGCAGGATCAGGCCGAGAGATCGACGCTTGCGCTTTCCATCGGCCAGACCGAAGCGGCGGTTCCGTTCCTATCTTTGCGCCCTGCCCCGTGGAGCCGGGCCAGGAGGAAGCGCCCAAATCCCCAGCTGCCAAGGCCAGACGCCGCGTTGATATGGCCGACCGCGCCGGCATCGGCAAGGCGGCTGCCCCAGAACTGGGCGAGACGCCTTGCCCGGTGGTACTGGATGTACGGATCATCACGGCTCGCCACCAAAATCGAGGGGAAAGGCAATGGCGCGCGCGAGGCTGGGGCGAACGGCTCCAGCCGCTCATCCAGCGGCGCCAGATCCAGTTCGGGCGGCGCAACAAGCAGCGCGCCGACAACCGGATAGCCGAAGTCCGGCCGCTCCATCGCAGCCCAGGCAGCGACGGCGTGGCACCCCAGACTGTGCGCCGCCAGAATGACCGGCCGGCCCGCGCTGCGGATCGCCAGATTGAGCTTGCTCACCCAATGGGTCCGGTTGGGCCGCGCCCAATTACCGAGGTCGGCGCGGACGCACTCCTCGCTCTCACGCTCCCAAATGCTCTGCCAATGGGCGGGACCGCTTCCGTCCAATCCCGGCACGGTGAGGACCAGCGGGGTCGACGATGTGGATATGACATGATCCATGATCAAAACTCCTGTTCTCAGGGCAGATCAGTCGGCTCGGTCTACGTCCCGATCATCTCACGGTATAATGTCTAACGTTTAAGTTGACAATGTGATTGCGGTGGAGCGTGCGCCGATGCGGCCACGTGGTTCCCCCAAGAACGATGCCGTTACCGATTAAACCGGCAGTCCCACATAATTCTCGGCGATGCTGGTCTGCGCGGCGACGCTGCCGGCAATATAATCCAGTTCGGCAACCTGCATGGCACGCTCGAAGGGGCCATCTTCGGGGAAGCGGTGCATGAGGCGCGTCAGCGACCAGCTGAACCGCTCGGCCTTCCAGACGCGGGCCAGGGCCTTGTCCGAATAGCCGGCGACGGCATCAGCATCGCCCCGCTTGAGGAAGGCGGTGAGCGCTGAGGCGGCATAATGCACGTCGCTGGCGGCAAGGTTGAGACCCTTGGCGCCGGTGGGCGGCACGATATGGGCGCTGTCGCCGCAGAGCAGCAGGCTGCCATGGCGCATCGGCGCGAAGACGAAGGAGCGCAGTGGCGCGATGGACTTCTCCAACGCCGGGCCCCGGGTGATGTGCGCGGCGGCATCCGGCCCGAGGCGGATCGCCAGCTCGTCCCACACGCGCTCATCCGGCCAATCCTCGATCTTCTCGGTCAGCGGCACGTCGACATAATAGCGGCTGCGCGTCTCGCTGCGCATGGAGGCCAGCGCGAAGCCACGCTCGTGATTGGCGTAGATCAACTCGTGATTGCAGGGCGGCACATCGGCGAGGATACCGAGCCAGCCGAAGGGATATTCCCGCTCATAGGACTGGCCGGCGCTGGCCGGGATCGCCTGACGGCTGGGGCCATGATAGCCATCGCAACCGACGATGATGCGCGCATCCACGCGGTGTTCGCGACCGTCCTTGCTATAGGTAACATAAGGCGTGTCGCTCTCGATCTCGTGCAGGGCGACATCGGCAGCGCCGTAGACGACCTCCAGCCCGCGCTCGCCGCAGGCATCCATGAGATCCTTGGTCAGCTCGGTCTGGCCGTAGACGACGACATGGCCGCCGGTGAGCTTGGCGATATCGATGCGGATCAGCCGCTCGCCATCGGCCAGGTTGAAGCCATCGTGCACAAGGCCCTCGGCCTTCAGCCGCGCATTGAGGCCAAGTCGTTCCATCAACTCGACGGTGACGCGCTCCAGCACGCCGGCGCGGATGCGGCCGAGCACATAGTCCGGCGTCTGGCGCTCCAGCACGATACAGTCGATGCCCTCAGCCCGCAGCAGATGCCCCAGCAGTAGACCCGCCGGCCCAGCGCCAATGATGCACACCTGTGTCATTCCCATCCTCCTCGCAGACTCTTGGCCGCATATCCACATGGCGACGCGCAATTGGGAAGGGACAGTTGCGACAAGCTCTGGTATTTTCCGGACATGACCGCCCTCCCCCATCCCCAACGCCATTCCCGCGCAGCGATCGTCCCAGCTTACGATCTCTATGGCGAAGACAAGGCGCCACGGCGCGAGGACTTTTTCCACGCCGAGACGATTGCCGTGCGCAGCCGGCGCTATGACTGGGAAATCGCACCCCACACCCATGCAGCGCTCACCCAGATGCTGTGTGTGGCGCGGGGTGAGGTGCGGCTGCATCTTGCGGGGGAGGATCGGCGGGAGGCAGGTCCTTTGCTGGTCTGCGCGCCGAACGGAATTGTGCATGGCTTCGGCTTCTCGCCCGATGTCGAGGGATTTGTCGTGACGGCCTCACAGGATTTTGTGGACAGTCTCACGCGGCAGGATGCGCTGGGGCAACATCTCCGGACGCCGGCGATCCTGCGACCGGACGCAGCGCTGACCGCGCGTCTGGAGGCGCTGGGCACCGCGCTGGTCGAGGCCGAGCAGGACCGGTTCGCACCCAATGGCCAGCGGCTGCATCATGCGCTTGCCGAAGCCTGGCTACGCACGACCCTTGCTGCCGGTGCGCCGCTAGATGCCGCGCGGTCCACCCTGGCCGAGCGGTTTCGCGTAATGGTCGAGGCCACTTATCGCGAGCATCGACCGATAGAGCATTATGCGCAGCGGCTGCATTGCACGGTCCGCACGCTCTCGCGCCAGACGCAGGCCAGCTTCGGCATGACGCCGCTGCAGATGATCAACCGCCGGCTGCTGTTTGAAGCGCGGCGGTTGCTGCGCTTCACCAATGCCGGTTGCGGCGAGGTGGCGGCGGAACTGGGCTTTGACGACCCGTCCTATTTCTCGCGCTTCTACAAGCGGATGACCGGACGGGCACCGGGCCTGGAGAAACGGCGCGAGAACGTGTGAGGCGCTGCCGCGTCAGGCGGCGGCCCGCTCCGCCCCACTCTCCTGTCGCGCCAGCTTCTCGACCAGACGATTGAACAGGGTCACGCCGCGATCGTGCACGGTGGGCATCACTTGCACCTCTTCCGTGTCATCGATCACGTGCTGCTGGGCCTCGATCATCACCTTGTCCTCGGCGAAGGCCTGATCGGCCATGCGCATCAAAACGTCGCGCAGCGCCTCGTCACCATGGCTGCGATGCGGCCCCCAGGAGAAGAAATAGCGCGCGCTCTTGTCGCGCATCGGCGTCACGGCCTGGCTGGTGAAGGTGACGCCGCTCACCGCCTGCGACAGGTCCGGCTGGCCATAGTCGCAAGCCTTGGCGGTGCCGAGCGGGAAGACGCCGCCGGTCATCAGCAGGACCCCGGGAATGAGGAAATCATAGCTCATGAAACTGTCCATCGGCTCGGGACTGCGGCGCGAGGCCGATCCGATGGCGTTCTCCGTCCAGCGCTCATAGCGGATTCCCCGCTCCAGCGGCGTAATCCGGGCCGGCGTCGCGGCAAATTGCGGCCCGGAGCCGAAGCTCTCTGCATGGACGAACGTCAGATGGCTGAAATCGAGCAGATTGTCATTGATGAGGCGCGCTTCCGCCGCATAATCGAGATGGCCTTGGCCGAGGATGTAATCGGGATGGTCCAGCCCCACGGCCGGCGGGATCAGCCGCTCATCGGCCGCGTCGACATCGCCCATCCAGACCCACAGCCAGCTATGGCGATCCACCACGGCATAGCGGCGCACGCGGGCCTGCGGCGGGATCTGCGCCTGGCCGGGGATCTCGACGACCTGCCCGTCTGCATCGAACAGCAGGCCATGATACATGCAGCGCAGCCGCTCGCCTTCGCAGCGGCCCAGCGAAAGCGGCGCGAGGCGGTGGACGCAGCGATCTTCCAATGCGTGGAGCGCGCCGGACGCCGTGCGCCAGAGGACGATCCGCTCGCCGAGGATCGAGATGGCGAAGGGCTTCTCCGCCTCCAGTTCATGCGACCATCCCGCGACATACCAGGCATTGCGAACATAGGCCATGACAGGCGCCTCTCCAGTTTCAACCACTGCACGCAAATTGACTTAACGGTGTTAAGGAGTCAATGATCCTCTATGGCTTCCACCATCTCCGTCCCGCTGGATATCGAGCGCTTGCTGCACGCGGCATTTGCACAGCTGGAGGCCGACGGGCTGGACGCGCTCAGCATGCGCAAGCTGGCCGCGCGCCTCAATGTGCAAGCCCCGGCGATCTATTGGCACGTCAAGGACAAGGCCGAGTTGCTGGGTCTGATGGCCCGCCGCATTCATGGCCGGGCTTATGCGGACGTTACCCACGCCGAGGACTGGCGCGACTGGCTGCGACAGTTCGGGCGGGCGCTGCGGCGCAGTTTCCTTGCCCATCGCGATGGCGCGCTGCTCTGTGCAGTGTCTCGCCCGCCGGCGGAGGCCGATCCAGCGGTCCACGCGCACCGCATCGCCGCGCCGCTATTGGCGCTGGGCCTGCCACAGCAGCATGCCCTTGCCCGGCAGGCCGCAGTCATTTCCTTCGTGCTGGGATGGTCGGCCTTCGAGGCGAACGGGCCGATGCACAGTTTCCTCGATCGCATATTGGACTTTGAAGGGAGCTTCGAGCCGGGGCTGGATGCGCTCGTGGCGGGCTTCCCGGAGGTTGCGAGCGAGGCTTAGCCGGCAAGCCAGCGCGACAAGCGGCTCTGCGGATCGCTCATGAGGCTATGCGGCTCGCCCTGCTCCACGATCTCACCATCCAGCACCAGCGCGACCTCATCGGCGGCATCGGCGGCATCGCGGACATCATGGGACACGAGAATGATGGGAATGTCCGAGCGGGCGCGCAATTCGACCAGCAGGCGATGCAGCGCCCGGCGGGTCGGGTGGTCCACGGCAGAGAATGGCTCATCGAGCAGCAGCACCTGCGGATCGCGCGCGAGCGCCCGCGCCAGCGCTACGCGCTGTTGCTGTCCGCCGGAGAGTTCACGGGGGCGCCGGTCCTCAAGCCCTTCGAGATGGACCTGCGCCAGCAGCGCATCCGCCCGCCCCTGCCGCTGCGTCGCGGGGATATCCAGCAACGCTTCCATCACATTCTGCCGCGCGCTCATGTGCGGGAACAGAGCGTAGGATTGGAACACGAAGCCGACATGCCGGTCCCGCGCGCGCACCTGCACGCCGGCGTGCGTATCCAGCCAGCATTGGCCGTTGACGCTGATCCGCCCGGTAGCAGGCGTCAGCAACCCCGCAATCGCGCGCAGGATAGAGGTTTTCCCCGCGCCCGAAGGACCGACGAGCGCCAAGGTCCGTCCACGCGCCAGAGTGAGTGCCACGTCCAGCGCGATGGGCGCATGATGGCGCAGATGCAGGGTCACGCCCTCGCCGCTCGCCTCAGCCATGTCGGCGCCCCCTCTGGCCCAGCAGGAAGACAAGGCTGACCGCCACCAGCGAGACCGCCATCAGCAGCAGCGCCATCTCATTGGCCGAGCCCATGTCGAACGCCTGCACGCGATCATAGAGCGAGAGCGCCAGCGTGCGCGTCTTGCCGGGGATTGATCCGCCGACCATCAGCACCACGCCGAATTCGCCCAGCGTATGAGCGAAGGTCAGTACGGCCCCGGTGAGAATGCCCGGCCAGGCGAGCGGCAGTTCGATCCGCCACAGGCTGCGCCAGAGCGAATGACCGCATGTCGCTGCGGCATCGCGCAGATCGGCATCGATGCTCTCGAAAGCCCGCTGCACCGGCTGCACGGCAAAGGGGAGATTGACCAGCACGGATGCGAGCAGGATCGCCTCGAAGCTGAAGGCCAGCCCACTGCCGAACAGCGCCGTCCATACCCGCCCCGCCCAGCTTTGCGGCCCCATGGCGGAAAGCAGGTAAAAGCCGATCACCGTCGGCGGCAGCACCAGCGGCAGCGTCACCAGCGCCTCGATCACCGCCCGCCCGCGAAAGCGCGCCAGCGCCAGCCAGCGCCCGAGCACCAGCGCCAGCGGCAGCAGGATCGCGACGGTGAGTGCCCCGAGCAGGAGCGAAAGATTGAGCGCTTGCCAGTCCATCGCCGATCAGGGTTTTCCGGCCGGCAGGGTGAAGCCGTATTTGGCGAAGATCGCCTTGGCCGCGGGCTCGGCCAGATAGGCATAGAAGCGCTCGGCCACCGGCCCCGCCGTCTTCATCAGCACCATGCGCTGGCGCAGCGGGGTGTGCCAGTTGGCGGGGATCAGAACATAGGCCGCCCTCCCCTTCACGGCAGGATCGAGCACCAGCGAATGCGCGACGATGCCGCCCTGCGCCCCGCCTTCCGTGGCGAACTGGAGCGCCTGCGACACATTTTCCCCCAGCACGAGCTTATCCTGAAGCGGCTTCCACAGGCCGGCATGATCCAGCGCCTCCTGCGCGCGGCGACCATAAGGCGCATGTTCGGGATTGGCGATGGCAAAGCGGCTGATGTCCCCGCGCGCCAGCGCCTCACGCAGACCGGCAAGCTGCGAATCGAGCCTGAGCGGCGAGCCCTTAGGCGCGATCAGCGCCAGGCGCCCGATGGCGTAGAGCCGGCCTTCGTCGCGAGTTTTGCCGGCCTGGACGAGCTGCGTCACATAGCTTTCATCGGCGGAAAGGAAGAGCTCGAACGGCGCGCCCTGCTGTAATTGCCGCGTGAGATTCCCCGAGGCACCGAAGTTGAGCACGACCTTCTCACCGGTCTCCTTCTCGAACGCTGCCGCCGCATCGGTCAGCGCGAGGCGCAGGTCAGCCGCAGCCGCGATCTGCGGCGCCGGCTCGGGCTTGCCGCACGAGACCAGCGCCAGCAGGCCGAGCAGCACGGCGCAACGGCGCAGCAGATGAGTCATGAGGTCCGCCCTTCGATCGATGTATGACATTGCGCACATCGACGTCTGCGGGGCGCTGTGTCAAGTGTCCTGCATGCGCAAGAGGCGCGCGGAGGAGGTCGGCAAAGCGTGAGTGAGGACGGCGGAACGACGCTGAAGATCAAGGCGCAGGTCATCGCCGACGGTGTGATCGCCATCGGGCCGGGCAAGGCGCAGCTGCTCGCGGAGATCGCGCGAACAGGGTCAATCGCGGCGGCAGGTCGGGCGATCGGAACCAGCTATCGCCGCACCCGCGACATGGTCGATATTCTCAACACAGGATGGGGCGCCCCGCTGATCGAAACCGCCAAGGGCGGCGCCAGCGGCGGCGGATCGCGCCTCACCGATCACGGTCGGGCAGTCCTGGAAGCCTATCGGCAGCTCGAAACCGCGGTGCAGGCGGCCGGAAGGGCCCATGCGCAAGACCTCATCGATCTGATGAACGGCCCCGCGAGGAAATGAACCGGGCGCAGCAAGATGCCGCGCCCGATCCTTTGTCTGGTCTTCAGAAGCTCGCAGCGAGCACGGCCCGCGCGGCGTGGGACTGGCCCTGGTCGGCAATACTGCCGGTGTAGGTGACGCCAAGGCTCAGGTTGCGCGTGGCCGACCAGCGGATGCCCGCATCGACCAGCGCCGCATTGCGTGCGAGCGGCACGCCCTCGATGCGGAAGTCCTGCCCGCCCGCCACGAAGGCGAGATCGGACGCGATCGACCGGCCGGTCAGCGCATGTTGCCAGCCCAGCTTCGCACCAATGCTCACCGGCGATCCGACATTGAGCGGAACGCTGGCCTTAAGGCCGAGCGTGGCCCAGGCGCGGCGACGCTCCTTCTCTTCACCGGTCAGCGCCAGCGAACCACCGGCCTCGGTGAACCCATCAGTCTTCAGCCAGATTGCATTCACGCCAACGAACGGCTCGACCGTGCCGATGCCGAGCGGAACCGCCGTGCCGGCTTCACCGAATGCCTGGATCGCGCGGCCGCCATAGTTGGCGGTCAGCGTCTGGGCGATATTGCCAACCACAGCGGTACGACGCGTCTTGAAGTCGTAGTCGCTGTAGCTTGCGCCGGCCCGCAGGGCGAGGCGGCCGAAGTCGCCGCCGGCATAGATCGCGCCGCTGACAGTCTCGGTATCCGCTTGGGACTGGCGCGCCCCGATCGAGGTATCGCCATTCGCATAGCCGCCGGCCACCCCGATGCGCAGGGCGCCCATCTGCGTCTCCAGCCCGACCTGGAAGCCATAGGCATCGCTTGAGACGTCCGCCACGTTGCGGTTGCCATCGAGCTGGTTCCAGGAGCGGTGAACATCCGTCCACAGGGTCAGGCCTTCTCCGGCAGGCGCCGCCATGCGGGAGAGCAGCGCGCGCCGCATCTCGTCCGCCTGCTGCGCGACCACGGTCAGCGTGGAGGCATGGACCTCGCCCGAGAGGCTGTCGAAAGCCGCCTGCGCACCCTGAGCGGACTCGCCGACCAGCTCCAGATAGACCGGAGTCGCGGCCGAGAAGCTGGTGCCGAGCGCCCCAGCGGTGGCCCGCTGGTTGGCCGTCACGGCGACATCGGCGAACTGCACGTCGTTGCGGGTCAGCGTCAGCGTCACGGCATTGGCGCCATAGGTCAGGTTCGGGAGCAGGAAGGCGAGGTTGCTGGTCACATCCTCGAACTCGCCGACAACGCCACCAGCCGCCGTGAGGATCTGGTAGCTGGTCTGCGGGCGGTAATCGCCATTGGCAGCCAGCACCTGCACGGTGCCGCCTTGCAGCGTCGCGACGCCCGAGGCCACAACACGGTCGCTCGCGCCTGAGGCATCAACCTCGACCTCGAACACCGAGCCCTGCTCGAACAGGACAGTGGTAGCCGCTTGAAGCTGACCGATCGAGTTGCCAGGCGCTGCCGTGGCGTTGGTGCGCACGATGAGGCCGCCCACTGTGCCGTTGCCGCCGATCGACCCGCCGCTCTCGACGATCACGCCGGAGTTGGCGATGGAGCCATTCACGGCCAGCCGGCCCTCCTCCACGATGGTCGCGCCGGAGTAGCTGCTGGTCCCAGTGAGGTTCAACTTGCCCTCGCCCGTTTTGACGAAGCTGCCAGTGCCAGACACCGCGCCACCGAAGCTGCCATCGACAGACTGGTCCATCACCAACGTGCCGGCGTTAAGCACATTGCCGGTGCCGATCGTCGTGCTGCTGGCCTGCAGCGTGCCGGCTGCGATCGTGGTGCCGCCAGTGTAGCTGTTCGCACCGGTCAAAGTCAGGGTACCGCTGCCAGTCTTGACGAGATTGCCGTTGCCAGCCACCGCACCCCCGAAGCTACCATCGACGGTCTGGTCCATCACCAACGTGCCGCCGTTGAGCACATTGCCCGTGCCAAGGGTCGTGCTGCTGGCCTGCAGCGTGCCGGCAGCGATCGTGGTGCCGCCGGTGTAGCTGTTCGCGCCGGTCAGCACGAGCGTGCCGCTTCCGGTCTTCACGAAGCTGCCGCTGCCGGTGATTTCGCCGCCCATCGAGACGTCGTTGGCGCCCGTATCAAGCGCATTGAGGCCAGCCATAAGGGTGACGGGCACATTGACCGTGCCGTCCGCCCCGAAGCGCAGGCGACCCTGCATCAGCACCACGCCACCCGTGCCCAGCGCATCCGCGCTGGCGATCTCGACAGTGGAGCTGTCGGTGATCACCGTGCCGCCCTCAAATGTGTTGGTGCCGGTCAAGGCGAGCGAGCCTTGCCCGGAAACGATCAACCCGCCGACACCGGTGATGGTGCCCGCAAACGTGCCGCTATTGCCGGCCGTATCGATGAACGCCCCATTGTCGGTGATCGAAACGTCCGCCGTCACCAGATTGGCCGGATCGCTACCACCGGTCAGATCCAGCGTGCCGCCATCGAAGCTGATCGTGCTGCCGGTCGCCGCGCTGTCACCCAAGTTGAAGCTCGGCTGACTGTCATCGATGACAGGGGTGCCGCCGACTGGCGGCAAGTTGGGATCAATCTGGAAATCACCGGCGACGAAGCCAATCATCCGGTCTACCAGCGAGCGCAGAGCCGGCGTATCCGTCCAGGCAGCCGCCTGGAACGTGTTCACATCAAGATAGCTTAGCAAACGACCGGCAGGCGCATTAGCCAGCGACCCGGCGCCAAAGGCTAGACCAGTGCCAAATCCGGTCCCATTCGGGCCCGTGGTTGTGAAGAACGTTCCGGTGCCTGGACTCGTGAATGCGCCCGCCCAGGGCACAAAGAACTCCGTGGCTGCATCAGCTACGATCAACCCACTGCCGTTGAACAGATCGGTTACATACTGGTTTGTCACATCAGTGGCGTCGACCGTGACATTGCCGCCACCGGCAGCACTGATGAAGCTTGAAATGGAATTGTTCCGCAGGACCTGACCTGGGTTTTCACCCAGAAGAAAAAGCCCGCCCGCGTTACTCAGATAGGTCAAATAATCGGTCTGCTCACCTCCCGAGAGCGCGGCATCGTAACGCACGTCCCATACCTGCGCGATCGGGCTGCTGCCGTTGATGTTGGCGGCGTCCTGCTGGATCGTGACCGAGTAGCCGGCCGCCTCCAGACGCTCTTTGAGGCCATTTGATGCACTGACATTCGGGCCCGTGCTGTTCGTAACAATAATGACGTCACCCGCGGCCGCCATCGCGCTGGTCGACGCGGAGGCGAGCAGAAGCGCTGCTGCCCCGAAGGCAACATGTTTGAAATTGTTTAGCAAATCCCCGATTCCCTTGCTGGTATGGTGATCCCGCAAGTGGAGGCAGGAGGTTAACAGATATTAAAAATTCATTCGTTTCATCGCATAAGATGCGATGATCCGTGAGAGGTGTTCAGCGCTACTCAATCGATCCGATAAACCGAAAGCCGAACCGTCGGGCCGACCTTGCCGCCTGTCGCGACAAACAGGGCGCGGTTTACCCAGTCGTACCCCCCATGGCCCGTCTCCAGCCGAATAAAAGATCGCATGTAATAGTCGGACGGCGGCACCTGTTCGCCGGACGCGATGCGGGCCGCGACCTCGGGCGAGGCATGGCGGATGCCGACGCCCACGATCTCGATGACCGCGCCGTCGTGCGTTTCCATGGCATAGCGGGCATCGAGTTGCGCCACGCCGCCGGGTTGCACGGTTTGCCAGTCCGCGCCGACGTTCAGCAGCGTGCCATTGAGCAACGGCCCTGTCACCGTGCCGCCGACCACCGGGATGATCCGCCGTGTGCCAGCCGGTGTGATGCCCATCTCATGCGGAGGATCGAGCCGGATCTCGAAATCGCAGACGTGCGAGAGGCCCGGCGCGGGCAGCGTCATGCTGCGACCTCTGCGACCAGCGCGCCCGGCTCAATGGTGGGCGGCGCGGCGTTGAGCGTATCGCGCGCGAAGCCAGCCGCCTGCTGATAGGCGAGCATGAAGGCAGAGCGCTCGGCGGCGGGCAACACATCCTCAATGTCCTCAAACGCACCGCCGCAGCGCTCCTCCACCAGTTCCAGCAGCCCGAAGGGGCCGGAGCCGCGATTGCGCATGGCGACCTGCCCGATGGGACCGCAGAGCTTCTCGTCAAAGGCGCGCAGCGCGGCCGGCGTTACGCCATGCGCCAGCAATTCACGGCCGATCACCCGCGCATCGACGATGGCCTGCGATGCGCCGTTCGAACCGGTCGGATACATGGGATGCGCGGCATCGCCCATCAGCGCGACGGGACCATCGACCCAGGTCGGCAGCGGATCGCGGTCGATCATCGGGTTCTCATAGGCGACATCCGACTTGGCCAGCAGCTCCGGCAGGTTCAGCCAGTCATAGACGAACCCGTCGAACTCATGCGCGAACTCGGCGAGTTCGACCGGGCGGAACCAGCCGGATTTGCGCCAGTCATGATCGGTATCGTAGGTCTTCTCGGCGATCCAATTGATATCGGCCAGCCCCTCCTGGTCGGGATGCGAGATGGGGTAGATCACCACCCGGTGCCGGCTGGTGCCTAGGCCCACGAAGGACGACCCGGTGCGGATCGGCACGCCGCGCGCGGTGCCGCGCCACATGATCGTGCCGCCCCAGTGGATCGGCGGTTGATCCGGGTGCATCTGGGCGCGGACGCTGGAATGGATGCCATCGGCTCCGAACAGCAGGGTGCCATCGACCTCGACCTTGCCGCCGCCGGCGAGATCGACCAGCGCGGTGACGCCACCCTCCGCCCGCTTGCGATAGCCGGTCACCTTATGGCCGAGCTTCAGAGCCTCCGGACCGAGCCGCTCGACCACCTTGCGGCAGAGCATCAGGTGGAAGGCACCCCGGTGGACAGCATATTGATGCCAGTCATAGCCGGCGACCTTGCCGCGCGGCTCGGAATAAATCTCGCGGCCATTCAGCCCGACCAGCGCCCATTCCCGCGCGGGAATGCCGACCTCGTCCAGATCCGCCTCGCTTATGCCGAGATCTTCCAGTTCGCGAATGGCATTGGGCTGGATGTTGATGCCCACACCGAGCGGCTTCAATTCGCGCACGCTCTCGAACACCGTGCAGGGCACGCCGATCTGATGAAGCGTGAGGGCCAGGACGAGGCCGCCAATGCCGCCACCGGCGATCAAGACATGGTCGTGCGTCATCGAGAATATTGCCCTTTCCGTGCGGGCCTAACCCAGGCGTCCCGCGCCGGCGCCTCATCTGCCCGAGGGGGAGCTGTACCGTCGTGGGGGCGCAGTGGCAATGTGGTGGGATCAATCGTATGCTGGCTGCTGCGGGGTGGCGGCGGCCAGAAGTAGGACGCGATGGTCGGGCGGCTGAGCCCTCGGCCCCCGCCTTCGCAGGAGCACTGGCTTTGCCTTGTCGCGCACCCCTGCCGTGTTCCTGCGGAGGCAGGAACCCAGGGCGCAAGGGCACTGCGGCTGGGCCCTAGGCTCCTGCCTGCGCAGGAGCACTGAAGGAAGCAGGACCGGCGCGACGTTCCGCAGCACCAAGCGCGCATTTCATGTCGAGCGAAGTCGAGGCACTCAGGACCTGTGCTTGCCGTGTCTCGACTTCGCTCGACACGAACGGGAATGAAAGAATGGACGAACAGCGCGCCCTAAACGAAAGAAGCCCGCGCCCTCCCCTTCGGAAGGCGCGGGCTCTTTGGCGCTATGATCGCGCTCCGATCAGATCGGGAAGTGGCCCGGCTGGGTTTCCACCGTTACCCAGCGCAGCTCGGTGAAGCTGTCGATGCCGGCCTTGCCGCCGAAGCGGCCATAGCCCGAGCCCTTGACGCCGCCGAAGGGCATCTGGGCTTCGTCATGCACGGTCGGGCCGTTGACGTGGCAGATGCCGGACTGGATGCGCCGCGCGATGCCGAGGCCCTTGGCGATATCCTTGGTGAACACCGACGCCGAGAGGCCATATTCGGTGTCATTGGCCAGTTCGACCGCATGCTCGGTGTCGCGGGCGCGAATGATGCCGACGACCGGCCCGAAGCTCTCATCGCGGAACAGCTTCATGTCCTGCGTCACCTTGTCGATGACATGAGCGGGCATCAGCACATTGTGCGTCGTCTCGCCACCGGTGAGCTGCGTCGCACCCTTAGCCAGCGCGTCCTCGATCAGGCTCTGGCAGTGCGCCACGGTCTTGGCGTCCACCACCGCGCCGAGCGGGGTGTTGCCCTGACGCGGATCGCCCACGGGCATGGAGGCGACCTTCTCCTTGAACTTGGCGGCGAAGGCATCAGCGACAGCATCGACCACGATGATCCGCTCGGTCGACATGCAGATCTGGCCCTGATTCATGAATGCGCCGAAGGCCGCGGCCTTCACCGCTTCATCGAGATCGGCATCCTCCAGAATGACCAGCGGCGCCTTGCCGCCCAGTTCGAGCAGAACGGGCTTCAAGTGCTCGGCAGCGCGCTTGGCGATGATCTTGCCGACGGCGGTGGAGCCGGTGAAGTTGATGCGGCGGACCTGCGGTGCGTCGATCAGAGCGCCCACGACATCGGCCGCGTCTTCTGGCGCGTTGGTGACGACGTTCACCACACCCTCGGGGAAGCCGGCCTCGGCAAACGCCTCGATGATCAGCGCGTGCGTACGCGGGCAGGATTCCGATGCCTTGAGAATGACGCTGTTGCCGCAGGCGAGCGGCACCGCGATGGCGCGCACCCCGAGGATGATCGGCGCGTTCCACGGCGCGATGCCGAGGATGACGCCAACCGGCTCGCGCAGCGCCATGGAGAGGCAGCCGGGCTTGTCCGAGGGGATGACCTCGCCATTGATCTGGGTGGTGAGCGCGGCAGCCTCACGGATCATGCTGGCAGCCAGGCCGAGGTTGAACATCGCCCAGCCCGCCGTCGCACCGATCTCGCCCATCATCGCTTCGACGAAGGCATCCTTCTTCGATTCCAGTGCCGAGGCGGCTTTCATCAGCACAGCGCGGCGCGCATTCGGCCCCATGACCGACCAGCTCTGGAACCCTTCCGCAGCCTTGGCGGCGATCGGCGCGATATCGGCGGCCTTCATCGCAGTAGCCGAGGATGCTACCTCGCCCGTCATCGGATTGTTGCGGCTAAACTCCATGGCGTTCCTCCAGTTCTCTCTCTCAAGACCAGTGTCGCGCGCTCGCATGAGGCCGGATGGCAATGATCAGACCAAATGCTTGCGGCGGCGCGGCTCCCCTCTGCCTTGCAGAACCGCCGGATGCAATTGTCTTGCGCGCCCCACGCTCGACTTGCGCCAAGAAATGAAGGAACAGGGGTCGATCCTCGCGCGTTGTGGCGCATAACTGGGAATAGACGGCGGGTTCGAGACGTGCAGGCATCCGAAGACCTCAGGGCAGCATCGTTGGAGAGCTATCGGCAGCTGGTCGAAAGCATCACCGATTATGCCATGTGCATGCTGGATCGCACGGGCCACATCACGAACTGGAACGCAGGGGCGCAAAAGCTCAAGGGCTTCCGGCCGGAAGACATTATCGGCGTGCATTTTTCGCGCTTCTACACGGCCGAAGACGTGGAAAAGGGCATGCCCGAGCGCGCGCTGGAGATCGCCGCGACGCAGGGCAAGCATGAATCCGAGGGCTGGCGACTACGCAAGGATGGCTCGCGCTTCTGGGCCCACGTCGTCATCGATCCGGTTCGCGACGCACACGGCGCGCTGATCGGCTATGCCGGGATCACTCGCGACCTCACCGAACGCAAACTCGCAGAGCAGGCGCTGCGTAAAAGCGAGGAACAGTTCGCCCTGCTGGTTCAGTCGGTCACCGATTACGCCATCTACATGCTGGACCCTGAGGGCATGGTTTCCAGCTGGAATGCCGGTGCGGAGCGGATCAAGGGCTATCGCAAGGACGAGGTGCTCGGGCAGCATTTCTCGCAATTCTATCAAGAAGAAGACCGCACAGCCGGTGAGCCGCAACGTGCCCTGGAGACGGCGCGGGCGCAAGGTCGTTTCACGGCGGAGGGCTGGCGCGTCCGCAAGGGCGGCGAACGCTTCCGCGCGAGCGTCGTCATCGAGGCGCTGCGCGATGAGACCGGCGCGCTTGTGGGCTTCGCCAAGATCACCCGCGACGTCACGGAGCGGGAGGCGGCCCAGCGCGCGCTCGACCAAGCGCGCGAGGCCTTAGGCCAGGCTCAGAAGATGGAAGCGCTCGGCCAACTCACCGGCGGCGTGGCGCATGACTTCAACAATCTGCTGATGGCGATCAACAGCAGCCTCATCCTGCTGCGCAGACGCATTCCGGAACAGGCCGAGACGCAACGCCTGCTCGACAACGCCATGCAGGCCGTCGATCGGGGCGCGACGCTGACCCAGCGCATGCTCGCCTTCGCGCGGCGGCAGGAGCTGTCCATCGGCCGCGTGCATATTCCCGAATTGCTGCGCGGCATGACCGAACTTGTCCAGCGCACCATCGGGCCGGAATGGCCCGTCAGCATGATCATTCCGCTCGGACTGCAGGCGGTGAAAGCCGACGCCAATCAACTCGAAATGGCGATCCTCAACCTGGCCGTGAATGCGCGCGATGCGATGCCCGATGGCGGGGCGATCATCATCAAGGCGAACCGCCAGACCGTGGGGAGCAACGAGATCGCCGATCTGGAGGCGGGGCATTATGTGGTCCTGACCGTGGTGGACAGCGGCATCGGCATGGATGCCGAGACGCTCAGGCGCGCGACCGAACCCTTTTTCACGACGAAGGGCGTCGGCAAGGGCACGGGCCTTGGCCTGCCCATGATCCATGGCTTTGCACGCCAGATCGGCGGTGCGTTCACGCTCACCAGCGCGCCGGGCAAGGGAACATCTGCGCAATTGTGGCTACCGCAGGCCGCCGAGCAGTCACAGGCAACCACGCCCGCTGCGAAGGAACCGCCGCTGCCGCCGCAAGCTAAATGCCGGGTTCTGGCCGTGGATGACGATGCACTGGTGTTGATGAACACGGTCGCGCTGCTGGAGGATCTGGGGCACGAGGTCGTCAGCGCAGTCAACGGCGCTCATGCCCTCTCAAAATTCAAGGATGGCGGCTTCGACTTGGTCATCACCGATCAGGCCATGCCCGGCATGACCGGGATGGACCTCGCCGCGGCCATCACCGCCGTGCAGAGCGACATGCCGATCATCATCGCAAGCGGATATGGCGAGGGGCTGGTTTTGCCCGAAGGACAGATCCATCGCCTGAGCAAACCGTTTGGCGAGCACCAGCTCGCCAAGGCCATTTACCAGGCGTGCTGCAGGGAGGATCGCCCTACCCCTGCCGTTTAAACGGACTTGCGCCCCATTTGCCGGGTCCGCCCGCTCAGGCGAATTGCCCGGCGCAGCAAGGATGCAAAGGTGCGCAAGACCGGTAGGCGGTCATAAAAGCGAACGTCGTGGATGTCCGTGCGCGAGAGGCGCTGGTGCCCAAGGTCAGGATTGGCGACATAGGTGCGCAGTTCCGGATGGCGGTTGCGCAGGACAGACAGCGCCCCATCATAATGCATCGGCTCGCCATCCGGATGCCGCCCGCCTGCGGGGCGCTCCAGCATCGCTGCCAAATAGTGAGCGGCAAAACCGATCGTGTCTCCACGCACCGCGTAGAAATGGCATCCGGCGAGCCCTTTGCCGGGTGGGATCAGCTCAAGCGGGCGCTCGGTCGCTTCATATTGTCCCGGCAGAAGGCTGCCGAAAAAGATGTCCCATTCCACCCCGCCCAGCTTGGTCAGAGCGGCCGGCAGAACCGTCTCGATCCGGTCATGGAAATCGAAGTCATCTTCCAGCACCAGAACGGATCGATGCCCCGCCTCCGCCGCCTCCCGCAGCACGCTCATATGGCTATCGAAGCACCCTCGCGTCCCCGGCGTCGGAAACCCTGCGGCATCCGAAAAGCGCTTGGCCGTGAAGAATGCGATTTTCGGATGATCGAGGTCCAGCCCCAGACGCCTGAACTGCGCGGCCATCTCGCGGCGCCGGTCGGCCCGGTGAGGCAGATTGATGATCCGGATGGCATCGAACGCGTCAACCAGAGCGCGACCGGCGGGGGTTGGGCTTACCATCGGGCGGCGTCCTTCTCGAGCGGATAACGGATGATCGGCCGCGACTCGCGCCGGCCCTCAACGGGCCTATAGACTGGGCTTCTCCCTTTAAGGAATCGCAAAGCCGCCCCCAGCCGAGCCGGCGCTTCAGATCACCTTGCCGGGGTTGAGGATATTGTTCGGGTCCATCGCGCGCTTGAGCGTGCGCATCAGCGCCAGTTCCTCTGGTGTACGGCAGTGGTGGAGAAATTCGCGCTTGATGCTGCCGATGCCATGCTCGGCGGTGATCGAGCCGCCCCATTCGCCGACCGCCTTGTAAACCAGCGCCTCCATCTCATGCTCGGGCATCGGGTCGCGCGGGACGCGCGCAGAGAGGTGGAGGTTGGAATCAGCGAGGTGGCCGAAGAAGACCGTCACGCAATCCGGCCACCGCTCCAGCAGCAAGTCGCGTACATAAGGGATGAAATCGCCGATCTTGCGCGTCGGCAGGCTCACATCGAAGGCCACTTGCGGCCAGTGCACGCCCTTGTGCCACTCACCGGGGCAATCGCGCACCGCCCAGATATCCTGCCGCTGCTTGTCCGACTGGGCAATCACCGCATCCTTGACGAGGCCGGCTTCGATCATGCCGCCGAGCACTTCCTCAAACCGCTCGGGATCGCGTTCCGGATCGGTCCCAAGCACTTCGACCAGCGCATAGACGTTGTAACCGTGCGGCAAGGGCGGCTGGCGACCCAGCGCCGTCGTGCCGATCTGGTAGAAATCCGGCCACATCGCCTCAAAGGCGGACAAGGTGCTCGCAAAGGCCGAATTGCATTGTTTGAGCAACTCCAGCGTGGCCGCATAATCCCCGACCGCGACCACGGCGGTGCAGGCGCTGCGTGGCTTGGGGAACATCCGCAGCACCAGCCGGGTGATGATGCCGAGTGTTCCCTCACTGCCGATGAAGAGATGCTTGAGATCATAGCCGGCGTTGTTCTTGATCATTACATTGAGCGACGAGATGATCGTGCCATCCGGCAGCACCGCTTCCACACCCAGAATGAGATCGCGCATCATGCCATAGCGTAGCACGCGGTTGCCGCCGGCATTGGTCGCGGCGTTGCCGCCGACCTGCGCCGTTCCGCGGCCGCCAAGATCGAGCGGGAACAGGAAGCCGGCCTCGTCGGCGGCGCGTTGAACGGTCTCCAGCACCGTTCCGGCCAACACGGTCATCGTGCGGCCAGCCTCGTCCAATTCCTCGATGCCGCGCATTCGTTCCAGTGACAGCAACAAGCAGGGTCGATCCGCGAGGCCGCCCGCGCACAGGCTGGTCAAGCCGCCCTGTGGCACGACCGGCCAGCGCTCCTCATTGCAGATCGCCATGATCTGCGAGACCTGCTCGGTCGTGCGCGGATAGGCGATGCCGGGGAGCGGAATGTCCGCCGGCATGATGTTCGTGAAATCAGAGACATGGCGCGCGAAATCGCCGTCCGTCCGATCCTTCACAATATCAGCGCCCAAGGCTTGGCGGAGGCGCGCGATGACATGGGCACCACGCTGAGCTTCGTCTGCGAAGCTTTGTAAGTGCTCGTGCAGCGTTGCTTGGGTCATCCGGCCTCTCTCCTCTTGCAGCCACAACATAGCGCCCGGCGGCGCCCTGCATAGGCCAAGGCGATAGAACGAATCATGAAATCGGCCGCCAGGGCCGCCTCTGTTCCACCGTGAGACGGCCGTCGATTAGCGAAGTCAGTCAAAATTCTGTTAAGTATCTAAATTTCTGTGATTTTTAATGGAATTGCCACGCAAGCGCCTCCTTAAGTGCAAAAAGGTAAACTTGGTTTACGTCTTGTTAACCATAGTTTATTGTCGTCGAGGTCGGGTGATCCGACCAAATACAGGAGTCGTCGATGGTAAACGAAGTGATCGTTGAAGAACTCAGCGAGCAGGAAGTCGATCTGGTTGCGGGCGGTGGTCCGAGCCACGAATCGAGCGGTGGCATTCGCGGCTGATTTGTCAGTCGCTTCTGGTCACCACGATCAGATTGATCCTATGGCCGGGGGGGCGCGCGCGAATAAGCGATCGTCCGCCCGGTTTTTATTTGCCAGGACCTGACACGGCATTTTTTCATCGCCTCGGGACAGCAGAGCATCCTAGAAAGCCGCTCAGGGGGACCGGATGCCACTCTTCAGGCGACAAGCACTCGATCATCACAACCGGCTGCACGGGGACATTTTCCTCGTCCCTCCACTGCGCTGGCAGGCCATCGGCTGGCTGTTGCTCGGTCTGGTCTGTGCCGGTGTAGCCTGCCTCGCGTTCGGCAGCTTCAGCCGGACCATCAAGGCCGAGGGGAGCCTGCACATGTCAGACATGCGGTCACCCTCCCCTTCCCAACCCGCAGCGCGCCCCTCGCCGGAATGGACGGCCCGCGTGACCGTCCCGCTCGCCCAGATCAAGGATGTTCATCAAGGCCAACAAGCCCGGGTCTCGCTCGCTGGCGGCAGCGCTGCCGACGCAACGACGCTGAGCGGCACGATTGCGGCGATCGCGACGCGCATGGACCCCGGCGAAACAACGGTGCCGGTTCTGATCCGTCTGGGAGGGCAAGGCGCGGAGCCGCGCAACGGCGGGGCCGCGGCGATTGACGGACAGCCTGTCACCGCGACCATCCTCATCGAACGGGTCCGCCTGTGGCGCTGGCTGTTCGCGCCGGTCCTTCCCCGCAGCGAGTCCTAGATGAACGCGCTGATTGCCAAACTCACGGGCCGGCGGCGCATTCGCCCGATCCTCCAGACCGAGGCGGCGGAATGCGGTCTCGCCTCGCTGGCAATGGTCGCCAACTGGCACGGGCATGAGCTTGATCTCAATGCCCTGCGCCAGCGCTTTGGCGTGAGCGCGCGGGGCATGACCCTGCGCCAATTGATGCAGACTGCGGATGATATGCAGCTGCTGCCGCGCCCGCTAAAACTCGATCTGGCCGGCCTGCATCTTCTGCATCTGCCCGCCATCCTCCATTGGGATCTGAACCACTTTGTCGTGCTCGAGCGCGTTGAGCCGGGCCATGCCTATGTCGTCGACCCGGTGGGCATCGCGCGTTGGTACACGTTTGACGAGCTGGGACGCCATTTCAGCGGTGTCGCGCTGGAACTGCGCCCCTCGCAGGACTTCCAGTCCGTCCGGGCTAGGCGGCGCCTGCGCTTTCGCGATCTGTGGAGCGGCATGACGGGCGCACGCCGCACCTTTGCGCAGACGGTCATCCTCTCCATCGTCATGCAGATCTTCATTCTCGCCAGCCCCTTCTATCTGCGCACCGCCGTCGATGAGGTTCTGCCTGCGCAGGACGGCGGCCTGCTGCTCACGCTGGCGCTGGGATTTGGCGCGCTCGCGCTCATTGGTGCCGGCGCGGCGCTGCTGCGTAAATATGTGCTGCTGTCGTCAGGCGCTCTGCTCTCTTTCGGCATCACTTCCAACATCGTCCGCCACCTCTTCCGCCTGCCCATCGCCTGGTTCGAGAAGCGCAAGGTGGGAGACATCCTCACCCGCGTGCAATCCGTACTGCCGATCCAGCGCTTCCTCATCGAAAGCGCGCCGCTCGCGTTGATCGATGGCACGCTCTCGGTCCTCACCCTGGTGATGATGTTCCTGATTGCGCCCAACCTTGCGCCGATCACGCTGGTCGGGCTCGTCCTTTATTCCAGCGTTCGGCTGGCCTTGCTCGCACGCGAGAAACAGCGTGAGGCGGAATATGTGAAGGCTCTCGCCCGCGAACAGGGGACGCTCATCGAGACATTGCGCGGCATGGTCACGCTGCGCCTCGCCGGCCGCGAAGCGATGCGCCACAGCTACTGGCAGAACCGACTGACCGAGGCGCTCGGCGCGCGCTACCAGCACGAGCGCGTGAAGGCCTGGCACGAGACCGCCAAGACGATGATCCCTGCTCTGGAGCTGGTGGTCGTGATTTTCGTCGCCGTGCGCGCCAATATGGATGGCGCCCTCACGCTCGGCACCCTGTTCGCCTATCTCGCCTTTCGCACGCAATTTGTGCAGGCGGGCCAGTCTCTGCTGGATGAAGGCGTCAAGCTCCGCCTGCTCGAACTCCACCTCGATCAGCTCGCGGACATCGTGCAGAGCGAGGAGGACGCAGGCTTTGCCGAACCGCTGAGTCATGCCGACTTCTCCGGCCGGGTGGAGCTGCGCGATGTGCATTTCTCCTATGGCCCGCACGATCCGCCGGTGCTGCGGGGCGTCGATCTCGTCATCGAGCCGGGCGATCATGTCGCGATCACCGGCGCTTCCGGCAGTGGCAAGACCACGCTCGCCAAGATCATCCTTGGCCTGATCGATCCGACCAAGGGGGAGGTGCTGATCGACGGCCAGCCACTGCCGCAGTTCGGCCGCCGCGCCTTTCGCCAGCATGTCGCTGCGGTGCTGCAGGACGATGTCCTCTACGCCGGGTCCATCGCCGATAATGTCGCGGCATTTGGGGAGATCGACCCGGATCGCCTGCGGGACTGCCTCAAAGCCGCCGCCATTCTGGAGGACATTGAGGCGATGCCGATGCGGACCGAGACGCTGGTCGGGGATATGGGCTCAACCCTGTCCGGCGGTCAGAAGCAGCGCATCCTGCTCGCCCGCGCGCTCTATCGTGAGCCGGCACTCCTACTGCTGGATGAAGGCACCGCCCATCTCGACCTGAAGCATGAGGCCATGGTTAATCGCGCCGTCGCTGCATTGGGCATCACCCGGCTCATTATCGCGCATCGGCCAGAGACGATTGCTGCCGCCGACAGGGTGATCAGGGTGGAGAACGGGGTGGTCACGAGCGATAGTCAGTCGCGGTCGACGACAAGCTAGAGCAAGCATAACGCCAGTTTCATACCGCAGACGGTGCGCTAGCGCGTCGCGACGACAGTCGGCCCAAGCTATCGAAGACCGCCGCAACAATCTCGCGGCCTGTCCACTCTCGCAAGCCTTTCCATCTCTTGTGAACAACTTGTTCATAGTTTCCTGACATTGACGTCCACTGGCGACTGAACCGCCCGAGTGTGGACCAATGTTGCGATTGCGCCTCCTTGCGAGACTGACCCGGTCGGCTCGCAGCCTCATCCTCGCCGCGGCATGCCTCATCGGCATGATCGTGATGATGAGTGGCGCCGGCACGTCGCTGGACAATTTGACCCGCACCGAGCGCTACCAGCACTTCCCCAAGAAGCCGAGCGGCGAGCTTGTTATCGTTAAGATCGACACGCCCAGCATCAAGGCGCTGGGCACGTGGCCCTGGCCGCGCGGGCGCCATGGCGAGCTGATCGATGCCCTGAATCGCGCCGGCGCCGAGCGCATCGTCTCCAACATCATTTTCGATCAACCGGCGGCGGACCCGGCGCAGGACGACCGGCTCATCAAGGCACTCGCAGCCTCTAAGGCCGATGTCTATCTGGCCGCACTGCTGGAAAATCGCTCCAATGGGCGGGCAACCTACGAGGCGTTGCCGACCGCGGCCTTGCTGCCCTATGTCACCCCGGTCAACGTGTGGCTGCATAGCGATCCCGACCAATATTATCGGCGACTGGTGCTCAATGCTCCGGTCCTGGGTACGGAATTGCGCGATATTTCCCAGGCGCTTGCCGGCACCAGCTATCCGGGTGAAGGCTCCTTCCCCATCGATTGGTCCTATTGGTGGAACCAGATCGACCATATTTCCTATTCGGACGTGCTGGCCGGCAAATTCCCCAAGGACTTTTTCAAGGGCAAGAAGGTCCTGGTCGGCATTGATGCGTTCGGCTTCGGCGACCAGTTCAACGTCCCCTATCATGAGAAGCTCTCCAGCCTTTATGTCTTTGCCGCCGCAGCGGAGACGCTGATCGCCGGACTGCCGGTCGAGGTGGGGCCGTGGCCGGCCATGCTGCTCGCGCTGGCGCTCATCGGCCTCTCCTTCCTGCTCAAGCCGCGCTTTCGCTACCCGCTCTATCTGGCTGGAACCATCGGGCTGGTGCCCGCGCAGATCTACACGGAACATTTGACGCTCTGGCGCCCGGATGTCGGCCCGGCAATCCTTACGCTGGTCGCGGCGCTGGTCGCCCAGTCGCTCCTCAGCGTCGCGCAGGCCTTGCTGGATCGCAGCACCAAGTCGGCTGAGGCGGGGCTCCCCAATCTCGCGGCGATGGTGCTCAACGAGGGCGAAGAAGGCGTGACGATCGTTGTCAGCCTGCGCAATTATGTGGAAACGACGGCGCTGCTTGGCCTGGCGGCGCAGGGCACGCTGCTCGCCAAAATCCGCGACCGCCTCATTCTCGCGGCAGGCCACGAGCGGATCTACCAGATCGACAATCACA
The DNA here is from genome assembly GCF_025961735.1 of Sphingobium sp. B11D3B. NCBI lineage: Bacteria > Pseudomonadati > Pseudomonadota > Alphaproteobacteria > Sphingomonadales > Sphingobiaceae > Sphingobium > Sphingobium sp. B11D3B. Next base: position 1,623,708 of record NZ_JAOQOF010000001.1, read on the forward strand.
GCTTTGCCTGGCGGAGCCGGGAGGATGTGCCTCAGGTGGTCGACAGTCTCGAGGGTCTGGAAGCGCTGTTCGCGCCGGGGGTCCAGGTCGAACAGCTCACGGTCGACATCACTTTGCACGCCGGCTTTTGCGACAAGCCGGACATGAGCGTGTCCGAAGCCATTCCCAAGGCAGTCCTCGCGGCGACCAACGCTACCAATCGCGGCATCCTGTGGGAGCGCTACGAGACCGAGGAGGACGAGCTGTTCTGGAAGCTCTCCATCCTCAACGAGTTCGAGCAGGCGCTGCGCCGCGGCGATGTGTGGGTGGCCTACCAGCCCAAGCTGGACCTGCACGGCAATCGCATCACCAGCGCCGAAGCGCTGATCCGCTGGATTCACCCCGAGCGCGGCTTCATCCGGCCGGACCGGTTCGTCCGCGCCATCGAGGATGCGGGGCGAATCGAGCGGCTGACGCTCTATGTGCTCGAACGCGCCATTGCCGACTTCGCGCCGCTCAATCTCTCGGTCGCAGTCAATCTCTCAATGCGCATGGTCGGCAAGAACAAACTGGAGGCGCCGCTTCGCCTGCTGCTGGATACCTACGGAATGCCTGCCGAAAATCTTACGCTGGAGATTACAGAATCGGCCAGCATGGCGGACGAACAGGGCATCGCCGAACTGGAGTCGCTCCGGGCGATGGGCGTGCATATCTCCATCGATGATTATGGCACCGGCCAATCAACGCTATCCTATCTCAAGCGCTTGCCGGCGTCCGAACTCAAGATCGACCAGAGCTTCGTGCGGCAAATCCTCACCAGCCGCAGCGATGCTGTGTTGATCAATTCCACCATCAAGCTGGCCCATGAGCTCGACATGCAGGTGGTTGCCGAGGGCGTGGAGGACGAGAATGTCCTGCAGGCACTGGCCGCCATGGAATGCGACATCATCCAGGGCTATCATATCGGTCGCCCGGTGGCGCTTCCCGACTTTCTCGCCAATCTGCAGGCGGCGAACCGCAAGGCTGCGAGCCGAGCCCGCAAGAGCGCCCTTTCCGCAGCATAACAGGCAACGAAAAAAGGCGCCGGATCATCAAAGACCCGGCGCCTTTTGGGCGTTTATGTCGGTCTATTTACCGCACCGAACCGCGACGGACCAGATTAACGATCGCGAGCAGCACGATGGCGCCAAGCAGCGAAACGATGATCGAGGTCAGATTGATCGCACCCGACGTGATCGGAGCGGCGCCGAGGACCGGGGACAGCAGGAAGCCGGCGAGAACCGCACCGACAATACCCACCACGATATTCAGCAAAATGCCTTGCTGGGCATCGGTGCGCATGATCAGACTGGCAAGCCAACCAACAATGCCACCGACAATAAGAAGAATGATAAGGCCCATATTCCGTCTCCCTCAGTGATGTTGAAGGCAAAACAATTGTCTGAGGAATTCGTTCCGTTCTTGCTGAACTGATAGTTGACAAAGGCCGTCATCTTGAATCGAGTACAGGTTGTGACATGGCCCATCTTGCGGCCGTAACTTTACACAAGTTACAGGCCCAATTGCGCCTCGATCACGCGCCGCAAGTCTTCGAGGCGATAGGGCTTCTTGAGAATGGCGACCGCGTTCCGATGCTCCGCCCCGTCCATGGCGTCACCCGCGCCGGTGGCGAAGGCGAACGGGATGCCCCTGTCCGCGAGACGCGCCGCGACGGGAAGGCTGTCTTCCTCATCGCCCAGCTTGAGATCGAGCAGCCCGAAATCGAACGCGACCTCGTTCACGAATGCGAGCGCCTCGGCGAGGTTGGCGGCCACCCGCACATCGGTGATGCCCAGGTCTTCGAGCAGGGCTTCGGTATTCATCGCGATGATCGGATTATCTTCGACCAGAAGAACGGCATGGGGGCGTGGCGACAAGGGCGAGCCTGTTAGCAAGGATTGACGGGATGATTATGCGCACCCGCCCGAGACGATCCACAGCGTTGCGATGGACCGAACCAAGGGCGGGTCTTTACGCTTGTTTCGAGATTAAAGGCTGGCGACCTTGTCGAGATCCGCCAGCATTTCCGTGTGGGAGACGGCGCGGCTCTTCGAGCGCCCGCCCTTCTCACCCTCGTCACCGAGCATATCTTCCAGGCTCCGGCGGGCGCGGGCGACGCGGCTTTTCATCGTGCCGACCGCACATTGCGCGATGTCCGCGGCTTCCTCATAGCTGAAGCCGCCCGCCCCGACGAGCAGCAAGGCCTCGCGACGTTCCGGCGACAGGCGCATCATCGCGGCCCGAAGATCGCCCATGTGAAGGCCGTCTTCCTGCCCGGCGGGCTGGCTCAGCAGCTTTTCGGCAAGGTCGGGATCATAATCGCCGCGGAACCGGTTGCGTCGCGCTTCGCTCAGATAGACGTTGCGCAGAATGACGAATGTCCAACTACGCATGCTGGTGCCGGGCTGGAAGGAATCCCGCGCGGCCCAAGCCTTGAGCATCGTCTCCTGAACGAGGTCGTCGGCATAGTCCGGGCGACCGCACAAACCTCTCGCGAAAGCGCGAAGGTGCGGAAGAACGCCGGTCATCTCCGTACGAAAATCATAATTTTTCGGGATGTTACTGGCTGTCACCGCTTTTATCCAGCTTCTTGAGGAGCGCCACAAAGTCGTCCGGCAGTTGCTCGTCGACGACTTCATCGTACATCCGCCTCAAGCCTTCGGCCCAAACGGGTTTTGCGCGACCACTGCGCTGCACGGAGTTCTTTCCGGGCTTTTCAGGCGTGCTGGACATGCCCCTACTTGCCTCGCAGAATATAGAATTGTTGAGATGTGACTGCACAACCGTTCCCAAAACCTCTGAAATCCAATTCCCGCCCCCTCGTAAAGTGACTGATGTGCGTTCCGGAGCGCAACTCACGCCGCGACAGCGCGCAACATCCAGACATTTTCCTCATGCTTTCCGATGCGAGCTGTCAACATGTCTGCACTAAAGACATCGTCGCCTTCTTCGGCGACCGCGACAGCCTCACGAAGACGCCGGGCGACCGCTTCGTTATCCTTGATCAGCGCATCAATCATCTCGGCGGAGGACTGGACCGTCTTGCTGCTCTCCACCACGCTGCGCTCGGCATAGTCGCCAAAGGCTGCAGGAGCGATGTGGCCAAGCGCCCGAATGCGCTCCGCCAGCGCGTCGATGGCCAGCGCCAGATCCTCATATTGGGCTTCGGTCAGCTTGTGCAGACCAAAGAAGCTCGGCCCGACGATGTTCCAATGTACACCCAGCGTCTTGAGATACAGCGAGAAACTGTCAGCCAGAGCATCGGCAAGCTTGTCGGCAATCGCATCGACATTCTGCCGATCGATCCCGGTATTGAAGGCCGCATCTTTCGGCTTTGCATTCAGGGCGCTATTCGCCATCACTGATCTCCGCTGGGGGCGTACGAGTGGGGGAACGATCCCAAGGGGAAAGAGTTCCGATCTAACGGATCACGGCGCTTTGGCACCTCTTTGGTAATTTGGGTTCATGGTGAATTGGGATATTGGCAAACGTGCCAAGCGACGCTTCGATAGCTGGTTAAGAGAGTATCCCCGGGCAACGCCGATCGGGGTCTTCCTGTTTTCGCTCACGCTTGTTGGGGCCAGCGCGTGGTCTGTCGAAGTCGCGTCCGAGCGGACGCGGCGAGCGGCGGCCGTTATGCAGGCTGGGGAGATCGTGGCCGCTCTGCAGCGGCAGGCAGCCGCCAGTTCCGCCTATTTCCAGGCCACCAGCGCGCTCTTTCTCAGCGCAGACGGGGTCAGCCCCGAGTTCTTTCGCGACTTCATCACCCGGCTGCGCCAGGATTATGATTTTACGGGTGTCGTGGCCATTGGCTGGGCGCGCCACACCACAGCCGCGGAACTGCCGGAACTGACCTCAAGAATGCGGGAAGCGGGATATGAGAGCTTTGCCGTCAACCCGGCCCCCGCGCAATCCAGGCAGCCGATGTATATCATCACCATCGTCGAGCCCAATTCCTTGGCCAATCGCCGCGTACTTGGCTTCGACATCCATAGCGACGCACGGCGCGCCGCCGCGATCGACCGCGCGTTGCGGACCCGCTCGATGGCAGCGACAGACCCCGTCAAGCTGAAGGTCGACGAGAATGCCGACCACAACACCGGCATTGTCGTGCTGCTACCGGTCGCGCAGAATGATGAGGGCCCAGTCAATGGCTTCATCTATGGCGCCATCCGGGTCGAGGAATTCATTCGCGCTGCTGTGAAACCATCCCTGCTGGAAACCGGCCGGATCGAGATTTTCGATACCACACCGGATGGGCAGGAGCGCATCTTTGCCGCCGGCGATAGCGAGAGAGTGGAAAGGCCGCTGGAGCAGCGCTTTTCCCTGTTCGATCAGCAATGGTCCGTGCGCTTCTATCCGGCCGGTGAGCACTGGCTCTACCCCCTCACACTGGTCGTACTGGTCGGCGGCGTCTCCTTTTCGATGCTGCTGCTCGCCTACATCCTGCTCGTGCAGCGCCGCAACGAGGATCTCGTCGCGCTCGTCAATGCGCAGGCCGAGCGCGAGGCGGAACGCGCCGCTTTCGTGCGCGAACTCAACCACCGGGTGAAGAACTCGCTCTCCAACGTCACGTCAATCATCGCCCTCACCCGTCGAAACGCGACCGACATCAACAGCTTTGCCGACAATCTGATGGAGCGGGTGCGCGCTCTGGCCGCCAGCCACTCATTGCTGGATGGCGCGCAATGGGGGCCAACGGACCTCAAGGCGTTGATCGAGACGCAATTGGGATCGCATGGCCACGCCCGCGGGCGCATTGTGTCCGATGGCCCCAATGTGCTGATCTCGCCCAACGATGCGCTGTCCATCGGCTTGGCACTGCACGAGCTGCTCACCAACGCGACACGATATGGCGCCTTGTCCGCCGATCAGGGCGAAGTGCATCTGCACTGGTCGGTGGGAGACGAGAAGATCTCGGTATCATGGGAAGAGCGCGGCGGTCCGCCGGTTGTGGAACCGGTCAAGCGCGGCTTTGGCCTGAACCTGATCGAACGGGCATTGGCCCACGAGTTGGGGACGCCGATCCGCATCGACTTTTTGTCGAGCGGCCTCATGTGCACGTTCGACATCCCCCTGCGCAAACCGAAATCATTCCAGTTGCGCAGGAAGGATGGCGCCGCTTAACGCAGCGGCGCCGTTGATCCGAAGAACGCGACCTGCCCGATCGTCGCGCGAACGAAATCGTCGCTGAACGGCTTGGTGATCAGATAGGTCGGCTCCGGGCGCTCGCCGGTGAGCAGGCGTTCCGGGAAAGCAGTGATGAAAATCACCGGAACCGAGAACTTGCCCAGGATCTCGTTGACCGCATCGATCCCCGAACTGCCGTCCGCCAGCTGAATATCGGCCAGCACTAGATCCGGTCGGTGCTGATCGAACAAAGCTACCGCCTGCGCGTGCGTCGCAGCGGTGCCCACCGCAACATGGCCGATAGAGGTCACGATTTCCTCGATCTGGAAGGCGATGAGCGGCTCATCCTCGATGATCAGCACATTGAGACGGCTGCTGGAATCGATATCCGCCAGCGCGCTGTCGATCATCTCGCGAACATCGTCCTCGGGGCAGTCGAGAATCTCGGCGATCTCGCTTTCCGAAAAATCTTCCACGGCGTTCAGCAGCAGCGCCTGACGGGCCAGCGGCGTCACCAGTTCCAGGCGATTGCTGGCAGCCGTGCCTTCATCCGAGCCGAGGCCGCCGCTCATCGACAGCTCGGCGCCGGCGGAAGCGTAGATGCGTGAGAAGGCACTGAACAGCCCGGTCCGCGATGTGGAGATTTGTTCGCGCAGGCTGGAATCGGCCAAAGCCGCCTCCAGAAGCTCCCGCACGAAACTGTCACCCAGCGACTGAGACCCCGTCAGAATTCGAGCATATCGCCGCAGATAAGGAAGTTGCCGCGCGATAAGGTCGGATAGAGCCATATGAACGTGTCTCCTGCATTTCAGCCAGCGCCCACAACCAAGAACACCGCATGACGCGGTGGAGCACCAAAAGTGCGCGGAATGTACGGTTTCGACAGGGTTCCCCACAAGAAATTTATTTTTGCAAACCTCGGGAACCAACGCGATTCAGGTGCATTTGAGGATCAGCATTGACATTAGTCTGCCCCCGATAATGTCAGCGTCACTTGACCGGTTTCCGCTCCTCCTCACCCCCCAAAGTGCGGAAACCGGTCAACCACCCCACATTATCTCCCGTCCTTCCTCTGCTGAGCCCGTACGCGCGCGGCGAACAGAGGAACCATCCGTCCGAACCACCGTTGGGTTCAGGAAGGTTATCACGAGGAGTTAAGCCATGCACATTCGCACAAACCGTTCCACGCCTCTGGAAGACGGCCGCGACGTGATCATAACGCTTCGCTCCCGCGCGGAGGATATTGCCGAGCGTGGTCTTGCCAGGGCAACAACGCTGGCGGACGAGGCCGGCCGCCGGGCATCCCGGTTGGGGAAGGACACAGCGCGCAAGGTTTCGAAGGGCTCGAAATCCCTCGTTGAGAATGTGCGCGATCATGTCCCCGGCATGAAACGCTCAGGGCTCGCGGCTTCGCCGGCCGCCCGGTTCGTCCGCCGCCACCCCGCCCTGCTCGTTGCCGTCGGACTGACCGCTGCGACGGTGGGATATCTCGCATGGCGCGCCCAGCAAGACACTGAAGAATCAGACGATTCTTCCGAGGGTTAATGAGCGAAAACCATTCTCTGCCAAATTAAGCGAGAAAGTTTTCGAAGGCCGGAACGAACCCGTCTATAGCTCGTTTAACGGGCAGATCTGGCACCATCAGGCTATTTTAGATGCTGCTAGCCCGGTGGTGCCAGATCCCCTCCTTCGCCTCGGACAGGCCAAGGGCCCGCGGACACGGGCCCTGACACAGCCTCGAAGAGCGCCTGCATCCGCAGAAAATCTTGACATCGGCGCCCGCCTTCATCATGGCGCAAGCGGTTGCCCGTGTGATCCACAAGAGTCACGCGCCCTCTATTCACGGAATTCTGATGCCCTTTGCCGATCTCGGCCTTTCGAACGAATTGCTGCAAGCCGTCGGCGAGGCGGGGTATTCAGAGCCGACTCCGATTCAAGCGCAGGCAATTCCCTCCGTCCTGATGATGCGGGACATCATCGGCATCGCGCAGACCGGCACCGGCAAGACGGCCAGTTTCGTCCTCCCGATGATCGACATTCTGGCTCAGGGCCGCAGCCGCGCCCGGATGCCGCGCAGCCTCATTCTCGAGCCGACGCGCGAACTCGCGGCGCAGGTCGCCGAGAATTTCGAGAAATACGGCAAATACCACAAGCTCTCGATGGCGTTGCTCATCGGTGGCGTCTCGATGGGCGACCAGATCAAGGCGCTCGAAAAGGGCGTCGACGTGCTGATCGCGACGCCTGGTCGCCTGATGGACCTGTTCGAGCGGGGCAACATCCTGCTGACCGGCTGTTCGCTGCTGGTCATCGACGAAGCGGACCGGATGCTCGACATGGGATTCATCCCCGATATCGAGAACATCTGCACCAAGCTGCCCGCGAACCGGCAGACGCTGCTGTTCTCGGCGACGATGCCGCCGCCGATCAAGAAGCTTTCGGATCGCTTCCTGAGCAATCCCAAGTCCATCGAGGTAGCGCGCCCGGCAACCGCCAGCGCCAACATCACGCAGATGCTCGTGCCTGTCGCCGAGCGGGCCAAGCGCGAGACGCTGCGCTCGCTGCTCCGGAGCGAGAGCGCCGAGAGCGCGATCATCTTCTGCAATCGCAAGACGATGGTGCGGGAGCTGAACAAAAGCCTCAAGCGCCACGGCTTTCGGTCTGGCGAAATCCACGGCGATATCGATCAGGCCGCGCGCATCGCGGAGCTGGATCGCTTCAAGTCCGGCGAGATCAACCTGCTGGTCGCCTCCGACGTTGCCGCGCGCGGGCTCGATATCAAAGGCGTCAGTCACGTCTTCAACTTCGATGCACCCTGGCATCCGGACGATTATGTGCACCGCATCGGCCGCACTGGCCGTGCCGGCGCGACCGGTAAGGCGTTCACCTTCATCACCAACAGCGATGCCGAAGCTGTCGAAAATATCGAGAAGCTGATCGGCACGAAAATCCCGCGCCTCGACATGGGCACGCAGGCCGTCGACGATGGTGAGGACGAAGGACGCGATCGTCGCGGTGGCGCGAAAGGCGCATCCAAGCGTCCGGCGAAGGCACCGGCTCGGCGCGAGCGTGGCGCCGACGCCAAGGGTGATCGTGAAACCGAATCGCCAGCTCGCGAGGCACGCCCCGCCCGTGAGGATGCGCGCCCTGCGCGTGAAGATCGCCAGCCCCAGCCACGGCGTCAGGATGCACGGTCTGACGCTGAGCGTCCCAAGGCCCCGCAGCAACGCAATCGCGCGGATCAGGAGCCGGATGACGGATGGAACGGCCCCATGCCGGATTTCCTCTCCGTAGGTTTCGACAACTAAACCTGCCGACGATACAGACGGGAAGGCTCGGGGACGCGGCAGCGCGCCTCCATGCCTGCCAACTGGCGGTGCGCGAACCGGCGATTTCTGTGCCACCCGACACTCAGGTCGCTATCGAAACGCGACGCGCCACCAACACGCAAAACCCGATTGCAATCGGCGCGGGCCTTGCCTATAGGCAGCCCTCCCTGGGGGCTGTAGCTCAGTTGGGAGAGCGCGTCGTTCGCAATGACGAGGTCAGCGGTTCGATCCCGCTCAGCTCCACCAGGGATTTTTCTTCCAGCCACGCTATCGCTCCCTCCCCGGCTTAAGCCGCGCGGGGGAAGACGCATTTTCTGTGAACCGGTCCACCTTTTTGGGGTTGCCACTCCGGCCATCCCACGGCATAGGCGCCGGACCTGATGACGGCTCCGCAACGGACCGACATGGATGGCCCCTTCGTCTAGCGGTTAGGACGCGGCCCTTTCACGGCTGAAACACGGGTTCGATTCCCGTAGGGGTCACCACTTAGACTTTCCCACATTATCAAGCGCAGCATCCCACTGGTCGCGCTACCGTCACTCCGCCGGGGCCATGGCGGTCGATGGACCATTTGCCTCGTCCAGCGCCGCCAGATCGCCGCGTGCTCGTGCCTGCCGACCGTAGACCAGTTCAAACAGCGGACCCGCCATCACCGTCGTGACGATGGCCATCAGCACCAGCATCGCGAACAGCGTCGGACCGATAATGCCCTTTTGCAGGCCGATGTTGATGATGATGAGTTCCATCAGCCCCCGGGCGTTCATCAGCGCGCCGATGCCCAGTGCGGTGCGATGATCCTCCCCCGCCAGCCGCGCGGCGGCCCAGCAGGCCCCGAATTTGGCGATCACCGAGACGAGCAGAATGGCCAGCGCCGTCAGGAGCAGCTGCACGGAGTTCACCATGTCCATGCGCGTGTTCAGGCCGGAATAAGTGAAGAACATCGGCAAGAGCAGCACCACCACCAGCGGCTCGACCTTGCGCTTGATTTCCAGCGCGATCAGCCCGCGCGGCATACAGGCGCCGAGCAGGAAGCCGCCGAAGATCGCGTGTATGCCGATTGCATCCATGAGAAACGCCGAGAGGCTGAACAGCGCAAGGACGATGGCGAGCACCGTCATGCTTATGCCGCCCTCCGCCTCAACGAAACGCCCGAGCGGGACGAGCAGCCGACGGCCCCACATCAGCATGAACCCCGCATAGAGCAGCGCGCCGACGATGGCGATCACCGCGACCCCCGGCCCGGCGCCGAAGGTCGCCAGCACGACCGCGAGCACGCACCAGGAGGCGGCATCGTCAAAGGCGCCCGCCGTCAGCGAGAGCGTGCCCAGCGACGTGTTGGCGAGGCCGCGCTCGTTGATGATCCGCGCCAGCATGGGAAAGGCTGTGAGCGCGATGCACGCGCCGAGGAACAAGGTGGCGCTCCCCCGCCCCACCCCGGCCGTGAACAGCCCGTCGATCGTCAACAGCCAGGGGGTGATCACCGCCGCCAGCATGAACGGCACGGCGATGCCCGCCGCCGACACCGCGCCGGCGGCGCGCGCCTTCGAGCGGACGTGATCGAGCCGGAGCGTCAATCCAACCAGAAACATATAGAGGCCTACGCCAAGCTGCGCGCCGACATAAAGGACGTTGCTGGTTTCCTTGGGGAAAATCGCGGCTTGCAGATCGGGCGCGAACAGGCCGAAGAGCGACGGACCCAGCACGACGCCGGCGATCATTTCCCCGACCACCTGCGGTTGCCGGAACAAGGTGCGGCCGAGCAATCCAACCACCCGGCAGGTCACAAGGATGACGGCGATCTGTAGGAAGAAGTGCACGCTGTAGTCGGATGGCGTGAAGCTCACAGCGGATTGAACGGCGGGGCCGTGGGGCGTCAAGACGCGGCCCAGTTCACCCCAAAGCGATTGCTGCATCGCGCCCTGCTCCATGTGTCCTCCCCGATGGCCCGCTTGTACCGCGCCTGACCAGAAGCTACCATGGTAGCGTTATCATTGGAAGCGAGGACTGCAGCGCCTGTGAATGGCCAACTGGCGCGTCTGGCCCAACAAAACGCGGCTACGCGCTGCCTATAGATTGTCCGGCGAGCTGGGGAGGCATCGGAAATCCGGCGATACAAAAACTTCCCGAGCGCAGCCGCACCCCGTTGCCTTTGCGCGCCCGGCCTCATATGTCGGAGTAATAATGGGAGTCCCTCATGTCCGAATTCCGCTCGATCACTGCCGAAACCGGTGCGCCTTATGGTGATCCACTTCCCGTCCACGGCCCGCAGGATGTCGCCGCGGCCTGCGCTGCTGCCGAGGCGGCCTTCGAGGTCTATCGTGCGACGAGCCGCGAAGATCGTGCGCGCTTCCTGGAGCGTTGCGGCGAGGAGATCATGGCGCTGGGCGATGGCCTGATCGAAACCGCCATGCGCGAGAGCGGCCTGCCGCGCGCCCGGCTCGAAGGCGAGCGTGGACGCACCGTGGGCCAGCTGCGCATGTTCGCCGATGTCGTGCGCAAAGGCTGGTGGCAGCAGTTGCGCGTCGACCCCGCCATGCCCGAGCGGCAGCCCCTGCCCCGCCCCGATCTGCGGATGCGGATGATCCCGCTCGGCCCGGTGGCGGTGTTCGGTGCCTCCAACTTCCCACTCGCCTTCTCGACTGCCGGTGGCGACACGGCCTCTGCGCTCGCGGCGGGTTGCCCGGTCGTCGTCAAGGGCCACCCGGCCCACCCGATTACGGCCTCGCTGATGGCGCAGGCGCTGACGGCGGCGGTGAAGGCCTGCGATCTCCCGGCAGGCGTGTTCAGCCAGATCATGGGGCCGTCGCACGAACTCGGCGCCGCGCTCGTCCAAGACCCCCGCATCACGGCGGTCGGCTTCACCGGCTCACGCGCCGGCGGCCTTGCGCTGGTCAAGTTGGCGCAGGCCCGCCCGGTTCCAATCCCGGTCTATGCGGAGATGTCGAGCATCAATCCGGTTCTGCTTCTCCCGCAGTCCCTCAAGGCGCGCGGCGCGGCGCTGGGCACCGCCTTCGTCGGCTCGCTGACGATGGGCGCCGGCCAGTTCTGCACCAATCCGGGCCTGCTGATCGCCATGGAGGGCGACGGGCTCGATGCCTTCATTGCCAGCGCGACCGAGGGCGTGGCAGCGGCCGCGCCACAGACCATGCTCACCACCGGCATTCGCGATGCCTATGGGAAAGGCGTTGCGGCGCTAACCGATCATGAGGCCGTCGAGACATTGGCCAGTGGCGATCCCGGTGAAGGCACGAGCGGCGGCGCCATCTTGTTCCAGACCAGCGCGCAGGCTTTCCTCGCCAATCCCGATCTCGCCGACGAGGTGTTCGGCGCGAGCGGCATCCTCGTGCGCTGCGCCGATGAGGCCGAGGTCATGGCGATCCTCAAGGCGCTCGAAGGTCAGCTCACCGCGACGCTCCATATGGACGCCGAGGATGAGCCGCTTGCTGCGCGGCTGCTGCCGGTGCTGGAACGCAAGGTGGGGCGTATCCTCGCCAATGGCTGGCCCACGGGCGTCGAGGTCTGCCACGCCATGGTCCATGGCGGCCCCTTCCCGGCCACGTCGGACGGCCGCACCACCTCGGTGGGGAGCCTCGCCATCGATCGCTTTCTGCGGCCGGTGAGCTACCAGAATCTCGCCCAGTCGGTGCTGCCAGAGCCGCTGCGCGATACCGCGCTGGGGGATGGCATCCCGCGCCTGTATGATGGCACTTTGCTCGCCGGTCGCTGAGGCCGGCACTCCCCGACGAGACAGCACGAACCGGCGCCCGCGCGGCGCATGAGGAATGGAAGAGGACGTCCAATGGCCACGCGTTTGCTGCAACATCAGGCACCTTCCGGCGCGCGATCCGTGATCCTCGCCGTGGATGACGAGGCTTGGCTGCTGCAGGGCAGCAGCAGCATCCGGGCACTGGCGCAGGACGCCCTCGCCCGGCGCCAATCGTTGCTGGAGACCGTGCAGGATTATGCCAAGGGTGCCTCTGTGGATCTCGCCGCCGCCTTCTCGGCCGGCGAATTGCTCGCGCCGATCGATCATGAAGACCCGGCCCATCTGCTGATGACCGGCACCGGTCTTACCCATCTCGGCTCCGCGGAAGGGCGGGACAAGATGCACAAGCAGGCGCTGAAGGCCGAAACGCTGACGGATTCGATGCGCATCTTCCTGGAAGGGCTGGAAGGCGGCAAGCCCGCGCCCGGTGAGGTCGGCCAGCAGCCGGAATGGTTCTACAAAGGCGATGGCTCGCAACTGCTCGGTCCGCACCAGCCGCTCGACATGCCAGCCTTCGCGCAGGATGGCGGCGAGGAGCCGGAACTGGCCGGAATTTACATCATCGATGCAGACGGAAAGCCGTGGCGGCTCGGCTTCGCGCTTGCCAACGAGTTCAGCGATCATGTGACAGAGCGGCACAATTATCTCTGGCTGGCCCACTCCAAGCTCCGCAAGGCCGCGCTCGGGCCGGAATTGCTGCTCGGCCCTTCCCCAGCCCATATCGAGGGAACCAGCCGCATTCGCCGGGGGGATGACGTGATCTGGGAGAAGCCCTTCCTCTCGGGCGAGGCGAACATGTCCCACAGCATCGCCAATCTCGAGCACCATCACTTCAAATATGCGCTGTTCCGCCGGCCGGGTGACCTGCACGTGCATTTCTTCGGCACGGCCACTTTGTCCTTCAGTGATGGCGTAAGCGCGCAGGAAGGTGACGTGTTCGAGATCAGCGCGGCGCCCTTTACGCTGCCGGTCTCCAACCCGCTCACGCGCATGGCAGAAACCCGCGTCACCCCGGGCGTGCTGTAATGAGCGCCAGCCCCATTCGCATCGCGCTGCAGGGCGTGGGCAAGATCGCGCGTGACCAGCATTTTCCCGCCATCGCCGCCAATCCCGATTTCGCCCTGACCGCGACCGTCAGCCGCCATCCCGCCGGCTTGGACGATATCCCCCATTTCAGCGACCTTGAGGCGCTGATCGCCCATGGCCCGGCGGTGGATGCGATCGCGCTGTGCACACCGCCGCAGGTGCGCTATGCGCTCGCCGCCCGTGCCATCGAGGCCGGTTTGCATGTGTTTCTGGAAAAGCCGCCCGGCGCCACCCTGTCGGAAGTCATTGCGCTGCAAGGTCTGGCGGAGGCGGCCGGCGTCACCCTCTTCGCCTCCTGGCATTCGCGCTATGCCGCCGGCGTCGAGCCGGCGCGCCAATGGCTGGCCGAGCGGCGGATCGAGCATGTGTCGATCATCTGGCGCGAGGATGTGCGCGTGTGGCATCCAGGGCAGGACTGGATCTGGCAACCGGGGGGCCTTGGCGTGTTCGATCCCGGCATCAATGCCCTCTCGATCCTCACGCAGATCCTGCCCAACCCGGTGTTCCTCAAGGATGCCACGCTGCAATTCCCCGAGAACCGGGCTGCGCCAATCGCCGCCGATCTGCGCTTGTCCGACACGCTCGGCACGCCGATCCACATGGATCTCGACTGGCGCCAGACCGGACCGCAGAGCTGGGACATCATCGTGGAGACCGACGCCGGCACTGTGCATCTGGCCAAAGGTGGCGCCGTGCTCTCCCTGCCCAAGGGCACGGTCGAGAGCCCCGATGTCGAATATCCCGGCCTCTATGCTCGCTTCGCCGAGCTGGTGCGCGATGGGCGCAGCGATGTCGACACCGCGCCGCTCTGCATTGTCGCCGACAGTTTCCTGCGCGGCCAGCGCGTGCAGGTGGAAGCCTTCGAGGATTGAGCCGGAAAATCTGGCTGTAAGGGGTTGCCGAATCCTGATCGGCCAATCATGATAACGCTACCAACAAAGAGTGGGGAGAGGACGATGAGCGTGTGCGGCGCGCGGCGGGGCTTGGGATATGCCCGACCTGTTCTGGCGCTCGGCTGTCTTCTTGCGGCCAGCGGCGCATTGGCCGCCCCTCAGCTTTCGCCGGTCTGGACGGATCAGGCCATCATCCAGCGCGACGCGCCTATCGTCATCGCCGGAACCGCCGCCCGAGGCGAGACAATCCGCGCCACTCTCGGCAGTGAACAGGCCGCAGCCACGGCGGATGACAATGGCGCCTTCACCCTGCGCTTCCCTCCCCGCCGGGCCAGCGAAACACCGCTGACGCTTCAGCTTTCGGGCGCTGATGGCGTTGCTGTAACGGTGCGCGATCTGCTTGTCGGCGATGTGTGGCTGTGCTCGGGCCAGTCCAACATGGAGTTCCCGGTCGCGCGAGCATTGAACGGCCCGATGGTCGTCATGCAGTCGGGCGACCCCGGCCTGCGCCTGCTGCAAATTCCCAAGGCGACCGCCAGCCTGCCCGCAACGCGCTTCGGCAGCCCGACGGCATGGACAGCCGCGACGCAGCAATCGACGCCGGACTTTTCGGCTGCCTGCTACTTCATGGGCAAGGCGTTGCGGGCGCAGCAACATATCCCCATCGGCCTCATCCATGCGAGCTGGGGCGGCTCGCGGCTGCGACCCTGGCTCACGCCGGATGCCGCCGAAACGCTGGACGGCAAGGACGATCTGGCAATGCTGCGCCAACATGCCACCGACCCGCTCGGCGCCGTCACCGCCTTCGCCCCGCAATGGGAGCGCTGGTATCGGGACGAGGCAGAGAAGAGCGAGCCCTGGCGCAAGCCGGACAGCCTCAGCTGGCAGGATGTCCCCGCCATCGGCGTGTGGAACGACTGGGCGGGCACGCGGCTCGCGAAGGATGCCACCGGCACCGTCTGGCTGCGCCGCACCGTGCGGCTGACCGGCTCACAGGCTAAGGCCGGCGCGATGCTGGAGCTGGGCATCATCGACGATATGGACATGACCTTCGTCAACGGCCGCGCGGTGGGCAATACGTTCAGCTGGGACGAGGCGCGCCGCTATGCCGTCCCGCCTGCGTTGCTCCATGCGGGCGATAATGAGATCATGGTCGCGATCAGCAACAGCTGGGACAAGGGCGGTTTCACCACCGGCCCGGAACGGTTGAAGCTGACGATCGCAGGCGGTGCTGAGATCCCCCTCGCGCAAGGCTGGCGCTACAGCATCGCCCCCGTCCCCAGCTTCCCGCCGCGCCCGCCATGGGACGGCAATGGCGGCCTGGGCGTCATGCACAATGCCATGGTCGCGCCGCTCGGGCAGATCGCCCTGCGCGGCGCTGCCTGGTATCAGGGCGAGAGCGACGTGGACGTCCCCGGCTATGCCCGCCGCCTCACCGCGCTTGCGGCAGGATGGCGTCACCAGTTCGGCAAGGACATGCGGATGCTCGTGGTGCAGCTTGCCAATTATGGACCCGCGCAGCTGGCCCCGGCGGTGTCCGGCTGGGCGACCCTTCGCGAGGACCAGCGCGCCTTCGTCAGCAGCGATGTCAATGCCGCCTTGGTGACCGCCATCGACATCGGCGAGCGCACCGATATCCACCCTGCCAATAAGGCGCTGCTCGGCGCCCGGCTTGCCATGGCCGCGCAGGGAACGCCCTTGCCGATGCCCATGCAGGCCTTGCGGACGCAGGGGCGGATCAGGATCAGCTTCTCAGGCATTGAGGGCAGCCTCGCCGCATGGAGCGCTGCTGCGCCCATCGGCTTCGAGCTGTGCGGCGATACGCAGGAGAGCTGCCGCTATGCGCAGGCGCGCATCTCGGGAGCGGACGTGTGGCTCGAGGACGATGGCCTTGCCGCCAGCCGGGTGCGCTACGCGTGGGGAGACAGTCCCATTGTTAACCTGTTCGATGGCCGCGCGCTGCCCGTTCCCGGTTTCGAGCTGCCGATCCGCAGCGAGGTGCAGCCCTGACACGAGATCATTCGCACTGACGACATTCACAAAAGGGGAGAGAGACATTGAGATTTGCGACATTGGCCCTGCTGGCCACAGCGATAAGCCTTCCGGCTTTCACCGCCACCACGACGCCCGCCGCCGCGCAAGCGCGTGCGAGCGACGCGGTGGAAGTCCGCATTGACGCCACCAAGCCGGGCGCGACGATCAGCCGCGACATCTTCGGCCAGTTTGCCGAACATCTCGGCACCGGCATCTATGGCGGCGTGTGGGTCGGCAAGGATAGCAAGATCCCCAATGTCCGCGGCATCCGCACCGATGTCGTCAACGCCCTGCGCGCCATTCGCGCCCCGCTGGTGCGCTGGCCGGGCGGCTGCTTTGCGGACGAATATCATTGGCGCGACGGCGTAGGCCCGGCCAAGAACCGCCGCAGCTCGATCAATTCCAACTGGGGCGGCTCGGTCGAGACCAGCGCATTCGGCACCGACGAGTTCATGGATTTCGTCGGCCAGGTGGGCGCTGAGGTCTATCTCAACGTCAATGTCGGCTCCGGAACGGTGAAGGAAGCGGCAGATTGGGTCGCCTATATGACCGCCGATCCCACCACATCGGCCGGCAAGGAGCGTGCCGACAATGGCCATCGCGAGCCTTACAAGATCAAATATCTCGGCCTCGGCAATGAGAGCTGGAGTTGCGGCGGGGCGATGCGGCCGGAATTCTATGCCGACCAGATGAAGCTCTATGCGCGCTTCGTGCGCAACTATCACCCCGAGCAGGGCGAGGGAAAACCCGATGCCATGCTGCGCGTCGCCGTCGGGCCGGGCGATGACAATACCGCCTACACCGATGAGGTGATGAAGACCTGGAAGCAGCATGACTGGGCCTGGTCGATCGAGAGCCTCTCCCTCCATCGCTACACGACCGGCGGCTGGCCGCCCTCCTACCCCAGCGACGCCTTCGATGAGGGTGCCTACGCCCGGCTGGTCAAGGAAACGCTCGGGATGGACGGCTTCATCAAGGCCAATGCGGCGGTGATGGACAAATATGATCCCGAGAAGAAGGTCTCGCTCGCCGTCGATGAATGGGGCGTGTGGCTCAAGCCCCTGCCCGGCACCAATCCCGGCTTCCTCCAGCAGCAGAACTCGCTGCGCGACGCCATTATCGCGGCGCTCAACATCAACATCTTCGCGCGCCATGCGGACCGGGTGAAGCTGACCAACATCGCACAGATGATCAACGTGCTGCAGGCGATGATCCTCACCGATGAAGAGAAGATGGTGCTCACGCCCACCTATCACGTCTTCAAAATGTATGTGCCGTTCCAGGATGCGACCTTCATTCCGGTCAGTTTCCAGGCCGGTACGTTCCAGCATGGAGACATCACCATGCCGCGCATCGATGCCGTGGCAGCGAAGGACAAGCAGGGCAAATACTGGCTGGCGCTGACCAATGTCGACACCCAGCGCGCCGCGCCGGTGACGGTGAACGTCGCAGGGCTGAACGTTCGCTCGGCCCGCGGCGAGGTGCTGACCGCGCCCAAGGTGGACAGCATCAACAGCTTCGCCGCCCCCAATACCGTCAGCCCCAAGCCGATTACAGGCAGCGTGCGCGGCGGCAAGCTGACGATCGACATGCCAGCCAAGTCCGTCGCGGTGATCGCGCTGGAGCCCTGATGTAGAAGCGGCGCGGGCAGGCACGATCGTGCCCGCGCCAGCCCTCCTGTTGCCACAAGGCCCCAAGTCCCGCTAATTGAGCCTCCAGCAACGTCCAGACGATCTGGCGGCAACAGGGGCATGACTATCAGCACGCAGGACAACAGCACGGCCGGGAACGGAGGTTTAGGCGAGACCCCGACCGGGCTCCCCCGCTCGGCCAAGGGATCGGGCCGGCGGCTCCGCGGGGCTGTGGCTCATTATCTCGGCTCGGCCATCGTCTCCGGACGGATCGCGCCGGGCGAGCGGCTGACGGGCGAGATTGAGAATGCCGAGGCGCTGGACGTTTCCCGCAGTGCCTATCGCGAGGCCATTCAGGTGCTGACCGCCAAGGGGCTGGTGGAAAGCCGCCCCAAGGCCGGCACGCGCGTGCTGCCGCGCAGTCACTGGAACCTGCTCGATCCGATGGTGCTGGCCTGGGCGTTCGGCGGCGAGCCGGATGTGAATTATGTGCGCGACCTGTTCGAGCTGCGGGCAATCGTCGAGCCGGAGGCCGCGCGCCTCGCCGCCAAGCGGCGGGATCGCAATGATGTTGCCGCGATGAAGGATGCGCTGACCCGGATGCGCCGCTTCACGCTGGCGACCGAGCAAGGGCGTGAAGCGGACCGGGATTTCCACAGCGCCTTGCTTGCCTGCACCGGCAACGCCGTGTTGATGACGCTGAGCGCGAGTATCGGTGCGGCAGTCAACTGGACGACGCAGTTCAAACAGCGGTCCGTCGGCCTTCCGCGCGACCCGGTGCCCGATCATATGCGCGTGTACGATGCGATTGCCGCCGGGGACGCGGATGCGGCGGCGGAGGCCATGCAGGTTCTCGTGCAGCTCGCCCTCGATGACACACGGGCGGCGATGCAGCCTCCGGCGGAGGGCGAGCAAGGCGACTTCGCCTGACGCTTCCGAACGCAGATCGGCCCCGCCCACTGCCGGCTCGACTGAGCCAGCAATGGACGGGGCCGGAGCGATCCTGACTTAGGCGCCGTCGACCGCCTTGCTGACCAGCACATGGACTTCCACGCGACGGTTCTGGGCCTTGCCTTCCGGCGTGGAGTTATCAGCGACCGGATCGGAGAGCGACATGCCGGCGGGGGCGAGCATGCGGTATGGCTTCCACTTGCAGGTCTGCTGCAGATAATTGAGCACGCTCGCCGCGCGCTTTTCGCTCAGTGTCTGGTTGAATTCCGGGTCGCCGGTCGAGTCCGTATAGCCGACCACCAGTAGCAGGGCATTCTCGGTCGCCTCAGCCTGCGCGGCAGTGGCGCAGAGGTTCTGCTTGGCCATCGGCGAGAGCACCGCCTTGCCGGTGTCGAAGTTCACGTTGGTCGTGCTCTTGATGTTATACTTGTCGATGTCGCCCATGCGGGCGCGCAGGGCGTCCGTGGCGGCCGTCTGCTCCTCGAAGCGCTGCGAGGTGCCATTGCGGATCATTTCCGCCGTGCGCAGATCGCGGTTCTTGAGGTCGATCTTGCTGGCGACCAGACCGCCGCCGCCCTGCAGCGTGTCGACCTTGACCGGCAGGCCGTTCAGGAGCTGATCGGCACCCAGCTGATCGCGGTTGAGCCCAAGGAAGCCGCCGCTGGCCGTAATGCGGGTCGAACTGTTAACGGTAACCGTATTGCGCGTGCCATCGGTCGAGGTGATCTGCAGCTGGTCACCATTGCGCGCAGAGATAATCCCCTCGATCTCCGGGCCCGCCGTCATCTGCGCGGAATCGGTGTAAACCGTCGTCGAGACATCCGCCTCAGGCGCGGTTTCCGTCTGCGCGACCACGCTGCCGGACGCCACGCCTGTCATCAAAGCCAGCGTCATAAGAAGCTTGGAACTGGTGGAAAGGGTATTCATTGCGTTTCTCCTACTCGTCGATCGGCCGGGGTCTGCAGGATCGCAGCATCATCCGACCGCCGCTCGCGAGGTGCGTATTCGACTGTCAGAAACCCCTCCGTCATGAACTCTCCGAACCTTTCAATGCGGCGCAGGAAGCACCACGAGTTCCTGCGTGTTCAGGGGAACCTTGCGCATAGATGAACGGTTCCCCTCCCCCCACGTTAACCACCGGTAACCAGAGTGGATCATGCGGCAGGACGACTTTGCGCCGACTCAACTCAGCGATGCAGGCGCACAGAAATGCGATGACCGACGAACGGGCGGGATGGTCCTTATCGCTCGGCGAGGAGAGCGAAGGCATGCCTCGTGGTAGCGTGTCGGCGCCTATTCCATCAGCGCCGCATCACCCCAGGTCACCGGGTCGGGAAAGCGCTCAGCCTGCGCCGTCCGGGCGACCAGCTCAATGATGCGAACGCCGTCAATCGAGACATCAAACGACTGCGCCGCTTCTCCCGCTTGGGCCGGCCTGGAGCGCGCGAGCAGCTTGCCATCGCCGTAGACCAAGAATGTCACCGGCTGCTGGCGGGAGCGCGCGGAGTCATCCACTCCCACGGAGGCGACGAAGCGCCGAAACCCCTCGTTACGCACCTCCACCCGCGAATTGGCGAGAATGCCAAGGCCGGTCTCGAAGTGCGTGCCTGCGATGGACAGGGCCTGCCCGAACGGCGTCTGGTCCAACCGTGCCCCGCCCCAGCCGCCATATTGCGTGCGCTCGCCGCCACCCTTGGTCCCGCGCCAGGGGAGGAGTCCGCGATGCACCTGCGGGTCCGCCTCCGGCACGACGACGCCATCCTCCGCAGGATTGACCCGTGACGGCTGCTCGGAAAGATAGAGCCCTCCAACGAGCCGCCGCGCGCCCTTTGCGCGAAAGATCAGCGTCTCGTAGGGCGCGAGGTCGAGGGCTTGCTCGCCGGTGAACTGGCGGTCTGCGCCCTGCCAGAGATCGGTCAGCCTGACCGGCGCACTGGTCGCGAACTTCAGATGATCTGCGGTCAGCACCGTCTTGGCGGGCGCCGCTGTGCGGTTGAAGACCGCGGCCGCCTTGTCGCCATCGGCAAGCGTCTTCACGAAAATCTGCACGTCCTGCGAATCGAAGGCGAGCACCGCCTGATTGCCTGCGGGGTCCTGATTGAGCGCGACGATCCGCTCATTGCCGAGGATCGCCAGCATCTGCGGCGAGGCCTTGCGCAGATCATAACCGATGATCAGCGGGGCATTGACCATGGCCCACAGCGCCATGTGCGAGCGCGCACGGACGGGGTTGGTCATGTCGAAATCCCCAGTGCCGACGAACAGCATGTCGGGGTCGTTCCAGGAGCCGGGGTGAGCATAAAGCGGGCGATGCGCCACGCTGTCGAGATTGTGCAGCATCCGGCTCCAGGTGGGGAAGATATCCTCGCTGGTGCGCGACATGTTGCCGACCGTTCGGGACCATGCCCGCGAGTCCGCCGATCCCCACAGGCACAGCGAATAAACATAATCCTGGTCGGGATTATGTCGCTCCAGCGCCTGCCGCACCTCGTCATACAGCGCCTTGACGGCCGGAATGTCGGTACGCCCGAGCGACTCCACGTCGATCAGCGGATGGAGGCCGCGATATTGCCCTGCCTTCACGCGCGGGTCGCTGGGTGGCAGCCCGCGAATACCGCAGGCGTCGACCTTGATGAGGTCGAAGCCCCATTCCTTGAAGTAGAGCGCGATGTCCTGATCGACATGGCCGTAAAGGCCCACTTCGCGCTCCAGCACCGTGCCTTCGGGCTGGTTGGGGAAGGTCGATGTGAACACCTGCCCGCAGGAATTGCGGCCGATATCGGAATAAATGCCGGCCTTGAGGCCCATGGCGTGCAGCTTGTCGGTGAGCGGCCGAAAGCTGTTGCCGCCGCCTGCGATCGCCGCCGAGGGAAAAGTCTCGGTCCGGATCAGCATCCGCCCATCCGGCTGGCGGCGCTTGAGCCACCAGCCATCATCGATGTTGATGTAGCGATAGCCTTTTGCGGCGAGGCCGCTCTCCACGATCACCCGCGCCGAGGCCATCAGCTTCGCTTCGTCGATATCGCTGGTGAAGGCGTTCCAGCTGTTCCATCCCATCGGCGGCAGCGGGGCGTGCCCGCCGCTATAGATGCTCCAGCGCCCCGTGGGCGCCAGCGGATCAACCATAGCGCTGCGGGCGGCATCCGGCGACGCGGCGGGGGTTGTCTGGGCGCCAGCTTGCATCGCTGCCAACGCCGCCGCTGCCACACCTACCGCCAGCCGCAGACGGGACGCATGCCTGATGGTCATCGGGCCGCGCCGGCCTTGGAAACCAGATGCGCGCTGAAGAACGGCAGCACATGGTCCTGGAAGCGGAACGCGACATGGCTGGTATGCGTGCCCTCATAGAGGGTGAAGCTGTTGGCGATGCCGTAGGAGTCGAGGATCTTGTGCAGCGTCTCGGTATCGGTCTTGAGACTATCCTGATCGCCGACGTCCATCGCGATCGCGGCATAGCCTTTCAGCGCGCCGATATATTGGTCGACAAAGGCCAATGGCGCATTGGCCGCCCATTTCGCGAGAATGGCATTGCGCTGCGCCTCATCGCCGCTTGGGAGATCGAGATAGAGCGGCGGCTTCTTGGGGTTGGGCGACCAGGCCGCGCCGACCGCAAGCTGCGCCCGCAGCGGAAATGGCAGGTTGGCCGAATCAGCGGGAGCTTTGACCGCCGCGATCTGCGCCAGCCCGGCTTCGTCCAGCGCAAAGGCGTCGCGCGCAGACAGGCAGCACGGGCTCATCAGATAGAGCGCCCCGAACTGATCGGCGTGCTTCATGCCGATCCGCGCCGCGCCATAGCCGCCCATGGAATGGCCGACAAGGCCACGGCTCCGCGGGGTCGCCAGCGTGCGATAGTGACTGTCGATATAGGCGATGAGATCGTGGGAGATGAACCGCTCAAAGTCGCCGGTTGTCGTCGAGCTTGAATACATCGAGCCATTGTGAATGGTCTTGCTGTCCGGGAAGACCAGGATCATCTCCTGCGCGCCCTTGGCCAGCGCACCCTCGATCACTTGCGGCACATGGATTTCGCCTATCCACTGCTCAGCGCCGATGGAATAGCCGTGCAGAGCGTAGACGACCGGATATCGTTTGGCCCGGTTGGCGGCATAACTGGGCGGCAGGACGACGATGACATCGCGATCGGCAGACTCGCCTTCCAGATTCCCTGCGATGGCCGGGGAATGGACCTTGATTCGCTCGAGCGTCACCTTCGGCGCGCCCGGCACCGGCGCCGGCGCGTTGGTGGCAACCTGCGCCAAAGCCGGCGCGGCAGGCATAGCCAGGCACAGACCTGCCAGCAGGGCCGCGTGAATTGCGCTTGTCTTCATAGTCATCCCCATCCTCCTGTTTTTGATGATGATCAGCGGCAGCCAGTCAGCCACCGCGCAATTGCTGCATGACGAGCGCCCGGATGCGCGCGTAATTCCCCTGCCGCAGCGGCCCCAACAACCCGCGCTGCGCCTCCGGCAGATGGGCAAGCGGATGCCCGTCGCGCTGAAAGACATAATGGTCGAAATAGGCGCGCCATGCTTCCCGCTCGGCGGCCGGACGCTCAGCGATGGCGATCATCGCCAGCATCATCGCCGTCATGGGCGCATCCGGGCCGGCGGAGAAGGCATCCCACCAGTAATTGACCAGCATGTTGAAGGGTGCGGTCGCCTCCACCTGATGCCACCACAATTTGGGGAGGTAGAGCGCGTCGCCCGGCAGCAGCTCGACCGTAACGGCCCGCGCGCGGGCCTGCGCCATGCGAGGGTAACGCGGATCGCCCTCCGGCGCCGAGGCCGCGAGACTGACGGGCGGCCCGGACAAGGTGCGGTCGATCGGCCCCACATACAGGTCGACAATCGCATCGGGCGGATACAGCGTGAAGCATCGCCGGCCCGCCACCACGCAAGCGAGATTCTCGAACGTGTCGTAATGGCAGCTCACATGAGATGCGTTGCCCAGCCAGATGCGCGGCACAACGCCCTGCGGCATGAATGGCAGGGCATTGTCCGCCTCAAAGCCCGGCACATAGCTGCTGGCCGGCAGCGAGCCCATATACACCGTGCCATCGCCGGGGGCTTCGGCGCGCGCCATGATCTCCCACAAGCCCTCGCGCAGAGGCACTTCGCGCCGCTCGAAATTGAAGCCTTCCAGGCCATCGTCGTAAAAATAGCGCCCCGCAATGTCCGGCGCGCCGACGAAGATTTCTCCCGGCCGGTCGGTGGCGAAACGGTCCAGATAGTCCGCGAGCGCACCGTCCGCCTGCGCGGCCGCGCGGACGACCGGCCAATCGGCGCATAGGCCGCGAACAACCGCAGGCTGGCAGGGCTCGACCAGCAGGCGCCGAAACGCGCCGGCGTCGGTCAGTGCCTCCCGGTCCAGCTCGGCAATGGCAGCGGCCATCGAGCTTCTCCGATCAACCGGCCCGGGTCAGCATCTGGTTGCGACGCTCGGCCAGCACCGGAACCTGTTTGAGCGACGCCGCGACGCAATAAGCCAGTTGAAGATCGCCATTGCGGAACAGCGCCAGCACGCTGGCATCGTCAAGATCGTGCAACCGATCGAGGCTGACCGTGTATAAGCCCGCCAATTCAATGGTTTCGCCATCGTCGAACCGCAGCGAGATATCGATCGGCTGAATGATGCCCAGGCGATTGAGCGTGGCAATGAAGCGCTCGGCCTCCTGCTGGCCGGCGACAATCTGTCCAAGCAACCGCTGCATATGCCGCGTGGTCGATGTCGCCCCGCCATCCTCATCGAACAAAGGCTCGCCGGACACTTCGCTCAGGCGGGGGCTGGCCCGGTCGATCGCGATATTCTCGCCGGAGACGAAAAAGGCCTCACGCTGCTCATCGAGCGAGCGGAAAGGCGCCTTGCCGGCATGCGAGTCGACCAGCAGATTTTCGCCTTCCTTGAAGCCGAACAGGACACCGACATAGAAAGCGCCGGTTTCCGGGTTCTTCGCAAAGAGAATCGGGCAGACCGCCGCAGCCGCCGCAAATTCCGACGGCAGGACCGGCACGAAGTTGCGCGTTTCCGGCGAAATCGCGCCTAAACGCAGGTGCCGATGGGCCTGCGAATCCAGAATTTCGAGTGCTGCTTCCATGCCATCCCTCTCCTCATTTTTATTGCGATGGCGGGAGCGCGCTTCTTGACGCCATTCTCCGCCCCGCAAGTCCAATCGCTGCAATCCACCGCAGGAATCGGACGTTTCCGGTCAATAATCCAGCCCTTTGGTGGGCCATATATACACCGAAAATTTGAGCTTGATAGCGCTACCTTTTCGCACTAACGTTCAAGCATAGAAAAACACGATGTCTGGAGAGGGTGTAAGCGTGACGTGTCACGCCGACAAGGGACCACTTTATCCGCATCATGTGAAAACCGGCGGCAGCAATGCCGTTTCGTGGCGTCTTCTATCCGGGAAACCGGCCAGCGGAGCCGTTCGATGATTACAAGTGGAGGGGGTTATGAAAGGCAATCAGCCTAACTTCGATTATCTCAATCGTCCTGCAATTCTCAAGGCGGTCCTGCTCGGCGCCCCCAGTGCCTTGGCGCTGATCGTCTCGGCACCGGCGATGGCCCAAAGCAGCGCAGCGCCCCAGAGCGCATCGACTGAAGACATCATCGTCACCGGCTACCGCGCCTCGCTCCAGCAGAATCTCGACATCAAGCGCGAGTCCGCCGGCGTCGTGGAAGCGATCTCGGCCGAGGACATCGGCAAGTTCCCCGATCCTAACGTCGCGGCCGCCCTGCAGCGCCTGCCTGGCGTCTCCGTGCAGCGCAACGGTCGCCGTGGCGAGGCGGACGGCGTGACCATCCGTGGCTTTGGCGGCGACTTCATCGACACGCTGGTCGATGGCCGCCACATTTCGACCGCCATCGGCAACCGGGGTGTCGACTTCACGACCATCGGCTCGGACTTCGTCGGCCGGCTGAACGTCTACAAGACGCCCAATGTCGAACTCTCCACCAGCGCCATCGGCGGCTTCATCAATGTAGAGATGCCCAAGCCGTTCGACCGTCCGGGTTTCCAGGTCATCGGCCGCGCCTCCGGCTCGTACCAGTCGCGCAGCAAGGATGTGACGCCGTCTGCCGGCCTGCTGATTTCCAACACCTTCGCGGATGACACCATCGGCATCCTCGGCAACGTCAACTACAAGCGCACGGACACCACCTCCAACCGCGTGTTCGTACCGGGCTGGATCGGCGCCAATTTCGCGCCCTGCCAGGCCGGCCCGAACGTGCCGACCTGCACACCGACCAGCGATGCAACCAGCGCCGCCTGGGCTGACCCCAATAATCGCAATTCGGTGCTGAACTGGTTCCCACAGCAAACCGGCATCGAGCAGATTCACACCAAGGACGAGCGCCTCGATGCGCGCATCGCCCTGCAATGGCAACCCTCGGACAATCTGCTCATCACGGTCGATGACAATTTCAGCCGTCAGACCGTGCACAGCAATGCGTTCGGCTATGCAGCCTGGTTCAACGGCAGTGA
The DNA here is from genome assembly GCF_025961735.1 of Sphingobium sp. B11D3B. Lineage (NCBI taxonomy): Bacteria > Pseudomonadati > Pseudomonadota > Alphaproteobacteria > Sphingomonadales > Sphingobiaceae > Sphingobium > Sphingobium sp. B11D3B. Next base: position 1,650,032 of record NZ_JAOQOF010000001.1, read on the forward strand.
CCTGCGCAACGTGAAGTATGACGAGAACGGCACGGTCGTCGACTTCTCGCAGTTCGGCACGCCGATGGACTTCAACGCCAACTACACCCGCACCATCCTCGAGACAAACACCATTGGCGCGAACGTCAAGTGGGATGTCAGCGAGAACCTGAAGCTGGATGTCGATGGCTTCATTTCCCGCAGCACCCGCAACCCGGGTCGGAACGGCTATAATGACAGCATGGACATCGGCTACGGTGGCACCAATGCTGGCGGCACCACCATTTTGGGTGCCAATACCGGCGTCACCATCCTCGGCCCGAGCAAGGACTATCTGCCGCAGATCCACGACATCGGCCCGGCAGGCAATGTCGCGCGCTTTACCGACACCAGCGTGATCGGATCGCACGTGATCGTCCGCGGCGCGCCCTACAATGCCGACACCGTCAAGCAATTGCGGGCCGTGCTCCGCTGGGATCAGGACAACGTCAAACTGGCCTTCGGTGGCCAGTATATGGAAGACAAGCTGTACGGCGAGAACACCAGCACGTTCAGCAACGGCGTGTTCGCCAGCCGCTCGGGCTATGGCACGCCTTCCGGACGCCCCGGCGGATCAAGCGGCGGCATCGCGCCACTGCCGGCCAGCGTCTATCAGGGCATCATCAGCACCGCAAACTGGATCCCCGGCTATCAGGGCAATCTCGGGCCTTCGGTCATCGTCTATGACCCGTATCAGGTCTACAAGCTGCTCGAAGCCTCGGGTGGATCGGTGGCACCGACGCTCGATCCGGCCAGCGTGTACGAAATCCGCGAGAAGACCTATGCCATCTTCTTCCGGGCGACCTTCGACACGGATCTGGGCGGCATGCCGTTCAGCCTGACGGCCGGTCTGCGGCATGAAGGCACGCATCTGACCTCGAACGCGATCGGGCGCCGTCTGCTGGGTCTGTCGATCCCGTCGGGCGATCCGACCCTCATCCAGCCGAACCCGGCTTTGGGGACCAACGGCTTCTCCGATCCGACGACCATCTCGCGCAGTTCCAACTACACCTTCCTCCTGCCCAGCCTCGATGCGAAGCTGGAGGTGATGCCCAACCTGCTGCTGCGCATGAGTGCCTCGCGGACCCTCACCCGTCCGGGCCTCGCCGCGCTGCGTCCCACCGTGACGCTCGGAACATTGCGCGTTGGCAGCCTCTCGGCCAGTGGCGGCAACCCCGACCTCAAGCCGTATCTCTCCGATAACTTCGATGCGGCGGCGGAGTGGTACTATCAGCGCAACTCCTATGTTTCGGCCAACTTCTACCTCAAGCACATCACCAACTTCGTGGTTGGCGGTGTGTCGGTGCAGTCGATTGACGATGCGATCGATCCCAGCACTGGCCGGACTGCGCGCTTCAACGTGAACAGCCAGGTCAACGGACCGGAAGCGACCGTGAAGGGCGTGGAAATCGCCGTGCAGCACGTCTTTGGCGAGAGCGGCTTCGGCTTCCAGGCCAATGCCACCTTCCCGTGGAGCAACCGCAACTACGATCCCACCAGCACGGACGGCTCGGCCTTCTCGATCACCGGCCTTGCCAAGTCGGCCAACCTGATCGCCTTCTACGACAAGGACGGTTTCCAGATCCGCGGCGCCCTCAACTGGCGTGACGAATATCTGGTCCGGCTCGGTCAGGACCAGGGCGGCACCTTCGGTGCGGAGCCGGTCTATGTCGATCAGCAACTGCAGATCGATGCCTCGGCCAGCTATGACGTCACGCCTTTCGCGACGGTGTTTGTCGAGGCCAACAACCTCAACAATTCGACCTACAGCACGCACGGGCGGTTCAGCAATCAGACGCTGGATGTCTTCTCTTACGGGCGCCGCTTCTCGGCCGGTGTCCGTGTGAAGTACTGATCGGGTTGACTTCTTGCCGGGGGAGCGCACTCCTGCGCTCCCCCCGCATCGTTCATGTGAGTGGTCATGGTTCATCCGGTCAAGAATATCGTGATCGTCGGCGGCGGTACCGCCGGATGGCTGACGGCTGGGATCATCGCGGCGAGACATCGTGGCCGCATCCCGCACAGTTTCACGGTTACGCTGGTGGAATCGCCGAACACGCCGATCATCGGGGTTGGGGAAGGTACCTGGCCCACCTTGCGCTCAACGCTCAAGACCATGGGCGTATCCGAAACCGACTTCTTCCGCGAATGCGATGCGGCGTTCAAACAGGGCGCGCGCTTCAACCGCTGGACCACCGGCGCGGCCGATGACGGCTATTATCACCCGCTCGTTCTCCCGGAGGGTTTTGCCCGGGTCAATCTCGTCCCCCACTGGCTCGCCAACGGAAAAGACCAGAGCTTTTGCGACACGGTGTGTCCGCAGGGCGTGATCTGCGACGAGAATCTGGGGCCCAAGTCCATCACCACGGCGGAATATGAAGGCGCCGCCAACTACGCCTATCATCTCGATGCGGGAAAGTTCGCGCCCTTCCTCCAGCGGCATTGCTGCGAGACATTGGGCGTGCGCCACATACTTGCCGATGTGCAGCAGGTGCTGCTGACCGAGAATGGCGACATCCGCGCCATCGACACCGAGCAGGCCGGCGAAATCGAAGGCGATCTGTTCATCGACTGCACGGGCTTTCGCAGCCTGCTGCTGGGCGATGCGCTGGGCGTGCGGTTCAAAGACTGCGGCGACGTCCTGTTCTGCGACACCGCGCTGGCCGTGCAACTGCCCTATGAGAGCGAGAGCAGCCCGGTCGCGACGCACACCGTCTCCACCGCGCAAAGCGCCGGCTGGATCTGGGACATCGGCCTGCCCTCCCGCCGGGGCATCGGACATGTCTATTCCAGCCGCCACATCTCGCAAGACGAGGCCGAGCGCGAGCTGCGCACCTATCTCGGCCCGGCGGGCGCGGACTTTCCGTTGCGGAAGATCGACATCCGCTCGGGTCACCGCGAAATCTTCTGGAAGCGCAATTGCGTCGCGGTCGGTCTCGCCGCCGGTTTCCTAGAGCCGCTGGAAGCCTCCGCCATCGTGCTGGTGGAACTCTCCGCCAAGATGATCGCCGAGCAGATGCCGGCCTGCCGCGAGGTGATGGACATCATCGCCCGACGTTTCAACGAGACCACCAGCTATCGCTGGGGCCGGATCATCGATTTCCTCAAGCTGCATTATGTGCTGACCAAGCGCACCGACAGCGCCTTCTGGCGGGACAATCTGCTGCCGGAGACTATTCCGGACCGATTGCAGGACCTGCTGCACCTCTGGCGTTACCAATCGCCCTGGTTCCATGACGAGTTCGATCGCATCGAAGAGGTCTTCCCCGCCGCGAGCTACCAATATGTGCTGTACGGCATGGGCTTCCGCACAGAAGTCGCACCCGAAACGCTGACGCCCCAGGCTGCCCTCGCCATGCAGGCGATCCGCGAGAACAGCCGCCAGACCGACCGGCTGCGCACCAGCCTCCCGCGCCATCGCGACCTGCTGCGCAAGATTCGCGACTACGGCCTCCAGCCCGTCTGAGCTTTGGGGGCATGAGACAGGCTTCCGGCATTCGGCCCCACGTCCCACGCTTATTGGGTAGCGCTACCTTTCTTCCACCACTTCGCGTCCTGATCGCATTGACCTGCGGATGGCCGTGCGTGGTCGCCGCGCAATTGCCGCCTGCGCCTATCATCCCCGCGATGCCTGCGCGGGGCGCACCCAATTCGGAAGATGCCTTCGCCAATGTGCAGATATCCCCGCGACCGGAGGCCAAGCCTGTGGTGCTGCATGTCGCGCCGATTGGCGCAGAGACGGGCGACGGCAGCGCCGCGCGTCCGTTCGGCACGCTGGGGCAGGCGCAGGCGGCGGTGCGGCGGCTGAACCGCGACAGGCCGGTCACCGTCCAGCTCGCCGACGGCGTTTATTCCCTCGACGCGCCTTTGCACTTTGGCGCGGAGGACGGCGGCCATGCCGGCCATATGGTCCGCTGGGAAGCCGCGCCGGGCGCGCAGCCCACGCTCTCTGGCGGGTCGATCGTGCAGGGTTGGACGCTCGCGGACCGCGATCGCAACATCTGGACGGCGTCGATCGGAAAAGGCAGCGATCCGCGCCAATTATGGGTCGATGGCCACCTCGCCCATCGCGCCGCTGTCGAGGCGCCCCGTAGCGCCTTCGCCTTTTTCGATTGGGGCATCCAAATCGTCGATCCGGCGTGGCGCTTTCTCGCCACCTTGCCGGACCAGAGCCGCATGGAGGTGGAGAACACCGGCTTCTTCACCGATCGACGGGCCGTCATCGACCGGATCGAGGGCGACCGCATTCTTCTCAAGCAGCCCGGCTGGCGGAACAATCTGATCGGCTATGATACCTTTACCAAGCCGGTCTCCGGGACCAAGGCCCGCTTCTTCATCGCCAATGCCCTCGCCTTTATGCGCGCCGCAGGCGACTGGTATGCCGATCCCGCGAAGGGTCTGCTCTACTATAAGCCGCAGGATGGCCAAACGCCGGACACACATGAGATCGTCGTGCCCCGACTGGAGGCGCTCATCACCATCGCCGGCAGCGCGGAGGTGCCGGTGTCCGACATTCTCTTCGAACGACTGGCCTTCCGCCACACAAGCTGGCGCGGGCCCAGCAGCGCCGAGGGCTATGCCAGCCAGCAGAGCGGGAGCTATCTCGCAGGCGACATCGCCAATTATCCCGCCGATCCAATTCGCGATTGCAGCTGGGGCTGTGCCGCGTTCGAGGCGCAACGCAACCACTGGCGCCAGCAGCCCGCCGCCGTGCAGATTTCCGCCGCGCGCCGGATCACGTTCCGCAATGTCACCTTCGCGCAACTCGGGCAGATCGCTCTTGGCATCGGCAACAACCCGGAAGCCAATATGCGCGGCCCCGGGCTTGGCGCGCAGTCGATCGAGGTCAGTGGCTCGCGTTTCGGCCCGCTGGCCGGCGGTGCGATCATGGTAGGGGGAACGACCGTCGATGCCCACCACCCCTCAACGCCCGACCTGGCCGTCCGCGACATACTGATCCGCAACAATCACATCGAGACGGTATCGCAGGATTATCGCGAGCAGGCCGCCATTCTGGTTACTTACGCCTCGGCCACGCTCATCCTGCATAATGATGTTTCCGATGCGCCTTATGATGGCATTGATGTCGGCTGGGGCTGGGGGACCAATGATCCCGGCGGCAACACCGCCTATATGACTCGGGCGCGCGGTTATTATGATCAGCCCGGCAATCGCATCTATGAGACGCCGACGATCCTGCGCGACACGGTGATCTTCGGCAACCGCGTTCATGGCGTGAAACGCTGGTTTCCGGACGGCGGCGCCATCTACCATCTCTCCGCCGATCCGAGCGCGCTGATTGCGGAAAACCACATCTATGATGTCCCCGGCGGCATCGGCGTCTATCTGGACGAAGGCTCGCGCTACGTCACAGTCCGCCATAATGTCATCGACGGCGTCGGCCTATGGGTGAACCTCAATGCGCAGGACGACGCCCGGCCGCGCCGAACCAATCTGAACAATCTTGCGACCGGTAACTGGTTCAACAGCGGCAAGGCCAATGGCAATTGGTCAGCCTATCTGAACAACCACCTCGCCGATAACATTGCCGTCAACGGGCAGGCCTGGCCGCCCGAGGCGCGCGCCGTCATCGCCCGTGCCGGGGTCCAGATGGGCGGCACCGCGCCATGACCGCCCTTCCCCATCCTTTGACGCTGGAGACAGATCATGACCCCCGCACCCTCCCTACGCGCCCTCATTCTCGCCGGTGCTGCGGTGTTCGCCGTGCCACTGGCCGCTCAGGCAGACGATGCGGGCACGGTCATGGCACAGTCCGAGCGGCAGGCGGCGGAGATCGTGGCGAAGCTCACGCCGCAGGAAAAGGCGGACCAGCTTGTGAATGTCGCGCCCGCCATCCCGCGCCTTGGTATTCCCGGCTACAATTGGTGGACGGAATCGCTGCATGGCGCGATGGGCACGCTGCCCACCACCAACTTCCCCGAACCGATCGGCCTCGCCGCCACCTTCGATGCGCCGCTGGTCCATGATGTCGCCAACATCATCAGCGTCGAGATGCGGGGGCTGCATACGCTGGCGCAGCAGACCGGACGCCTGGGGCGCATTGGCACGGGGCTGGACACATGGTCGCCCAACATCAACATCTTCCGCGATCCGCGATGGGGGCGCGGGCAGGAAACCTATGGCGAGGACCCCTTCCTCACGGCCGAGATCGGCAAGGCGTTCATCACCGGCATGCAGGGGCCGGACCCGGCACGGCCCAACATCATCGCGACGCCCAAACATTATGCCGTGCACAGCGGCCCGGAATCGACGCGCCATCATGCCAATGTCTATGTCTCTCGCCATGATATGGAGGACACCTATCTGCCCGCTTTCCGCGCTGCCATCGTGGACGCCAAGGCGGGATCGATCATGTGCGCCTATAACCGGGTGAACGGGCAGCCGGCGTGCGCCAGTGACGAGTTGCTCAAGACACACCTGCGCGATGCCTGGGGCTTCAAGGGCTATGTCGTCTCCGATTGCGATGCGGTGACCGATATCAACCGCAACCACCATTATGCGCCGGATGCCGCCACGGCCGTCGCCGCCGCGATGCGCGCCGGGGTCGACAGCGAGTGCAATGGCGCGACGCTGAGCGACACCGCCGGGCTGGGACAGCCCTATCTCGATGCGCTGAACCGCAATCTCATCACCCAGAGCGATGTCGATACCGCGCTCGTGCGGCTGTTCTCCGCCCGCCTGCGCAATGGCGACCTGCCCGGTCTGACGCCGCGCCCGGCCATCGCACCATCCGTCATCGGCGCGCCGGACCACAACGCGCTGGCGTTGAAGGCCGCCGAAAAGAGCCTGGTACTGCTTAAAAATGATGGCGCGCTGCCGCTCAAGCCCGATGCCCGCATCGCCGTCATCGGCCCGCTGGCGGACGCCACCCGCGTGCTGCGCGGCAATTATTCCTCCACCCTCTCCGGCCCGCCGATATCCGTGCTGGAGGGGCTGCGCCAGGCGATGCACGGCGCGACGATCCACCATGCCCCCTTCGCCGAGACCTTTACCGACGGCGACCGCGTGCCGACGACGGCGCTCGTCGCGCCGGATGGCAAGCCCGGGCTGCTGGCGCGCTATTATAATCCCACGCAGACGCCGCCGGCCCGCTTCGCGCCGGGCACGTTCGACAGCGCGACCAAGGCGATGACCTTCCAGACCAAGCCGGTCGTGACCCGCAGGGAGGCCGATGTGGCCGGGCGCAGCCTCGATCTCGCGAACGTCTCCGACCATCATCGGGTGATCTGGACCGGCTTCCTCGTCCCACCGGAGAGCGGCACCTACCGGCTTGGCCTGTCCGGCTCCAACGGCGAGATGCTGCTCGACGGCAAGCCGTTCGTGGACCTCAAAAACTCGCGCTGGAACAGCCTGCCGACGATGAAGACGCTGACCCTGGAGAAGGGCAAGCGCTACCCCATCCAGATCGCCATGACCTCGCATATCAACACCGGCATCGACCTGATGTGGAAGCGCGTCTCGCCCGATGCCGATGCCGCGCTTGCCGCTGCGGCGGCGCAATCGGATGTGGTCGTCGCGGTCGTCGGCCTCACTTCTGATCTCGAAGCCGAGGAAACGCCGGTGAAGGTGCCGGGCTTTGAGGGTGGCGACAAGACCACGCTCGATCTGCCGGCCGAGCAGCTTGCCATGCTGGAAAAGGCCCGTGCGCTGGGTAAACCGCTGGTCATCGTGGCGATGAACGGCAGTCCGATCAATCTCGCCTGGGCGAAGGACCATGCAGCGGGCATCGTGGAGGCCTGGTATCCGGGGCAGAATGGCGGCCTCGCGGTGGCCAATGTCCTCTCCGGCAAGACCAATCCCTCCGGGCGCCTGCCCCTCACCTTCTATCGCAGCGTGGATGAGCTGCCACCGTTCGGCGATTACAGCATGGCCGGGCGGACCTATCGCTACTTCACCGGCACGCCGGTCTATGGCTTTGGCTATGGGCTGAGCTACACGCAATTCGCCTATGAGCCGCTGCGGGTGCAGGCCTCCGGCGATGCTGCGCAAGGCATGCGGGTCTCGACCACCGTGCGCAATAGCGGCCAGCGAGCGGGCGAAGAGGTGGCGCAGCTCTATCTCGATTTCCCGGATGTGCCCGGCACCCCGCGTATCGCCTTGCGTGGCTTCCAGCGCGTGGAGCTAAAGCCCGGTGAATCCCGCCAGATCAGCTTCGATCTCTCGCCGCGCGATCTGAGCGCGGTGTCGCTGGAGGGCGTGCGGCAGGTCTTCCCCGGTGCGTATCGCGTGTCGGTCGGCTCGGCTCAGCCCGATAGCGGCCTGCCGGTGCAGAGCGCGGACTTCGCCATCGCCACCGGCGTCACCCTGCCGAAATAGGCGGGAGGCCCAGCCAGCCGCTCACGTCGACCTGCTGTGGGCGGCCAGCCTTCAGCCGCACGATCAGGCGCTGGCTGGCGAAGCGAATGGTCCGCTCGGCATCGATCGCGCTGGTGAGCGTGAGCGTGCGCGGCCGGGACTGCGCCCAGCTGAGATCGACGCTGCAGGCCCCCCGCGCCCGCAGCCCGCGCACCGCGCCGGTCGGCCAGGCCGAGGGCAGAGCTGGCAGGAGATGGATCTCATCACCCCGGCTGCGCATGAGCATATGCGCGATGCCAGCGGTGCCGCCGAAATTCCCGTCGATCTGGAAAGGCGGATGGGCATCGAATAAATTGGGATAGGTCCGCTCCGGCCCGAGCAAAAAGCGCAGGATGCGGTGGGCGCGATCGCCCTCGCCAAGCCGCGCCCACAGGTTGATCCGCCAGGCCGTCGCCCAGCCGGTGCCGATATCCCCGCGCAAGTCCAGCGAGCGGCGCGCCGCCGCCGCGAGCGCTGGCGTGTCGTCCGGGTCGATCTGCTGGCTCGGGAACAGCCCGTAGAGATGCGAGATGTGGCGATGCTCCGGCTCGGGCGCCTGCGCATCCCAATCCTGCTGCCACTCCTGCAACTGCCCTTGCGCGCCGATGCGATCCGGCGCGAGACGCCCACGCAACGCGCGAAGCTCCGCCGCGAACGCGCTGTCGATCCCGAGCAGATCGGCGGCCCGCGCCGTCTGATCGAACAGGTCGCGCAAAATCTGCTGGTCCATCGCCGGCCCGGCGCAGATCGCGATGTCGCCATGATGGGCGTTTTCGGGAGAGAGCGACGGGCTGGTGACAAGGGCGCCGGTCGTCGGATCGACTTGCAGCGTATCGACGAAGAACAGCGCCGCGCCGCGCATGAGCGGATAGACATCGCGCAGGAAGGTCTTGTCCCGCCCATAATCCCAGCGATCCCACAAATGTGTGCACAGCCAGGCGCCGCCGGTCGGCCACATCCCCCACCGCGCGCCATCCACCGGCGCGGTGGCGCGCCAGATGTCGCTGTTATGATGCGCCACCCAGCCGCGTGCGCCATACATCTCCCGCGCGGTGCGGGCGCCGCTTTCCGCCAGTTCCCGTACCATGCGCACCAGCGGCTCGGTGCATTCGGGCAAAGCCGTGATCTCGGCCGGCCAGTAATTCATCTGCGTGTTGATGTTGATCGTATATTTCGATCCCCAGGGCGGGTCGACACTCTCATTCCAGATGCCTTGCAGGTTCGCCGCCTGCGAGCCGGGGCGCGATGAGGCGATCAACAGATAGCGCCCATAATTGAAATAGAGCGCAGCAAGGCCGGGGTCGTCGCGGCTTTGTGCGGCGATCACGCGCTCATCGGTGGGCAGCGCGGCCGCGCTGTCATCGCCAAGGTCGATCTCGACGCGGCGATAAAGCTGACGGTGAGCGGTGACCGCTTCGCTGTGCAATTGATCGTAACTGCGTGCCATCGCATCAACCATCCAGTTGCGCACAAGCGCATCCGGGTCGCCGGAGACATCGTCGAAACGGCGGAAGCTCGTCGCCATCGCCACCAGCACCGTCACCGCCCGCGCGCCGCGCAGCGCCAGATGATCGCCCTGCGCGGTGAGCGAGCCGCCTTCCGGGATCACGCGCACCAGCCCTGCCAGCTTCAGTGCACCGTCGACGCCATGCGCGCCACGATTGCGCCCCCGGATGAGCAGCAGCCCGTCGCGAGCCTCCACCTGCGCCTCCTGCGCCGGCGCAAAGCCTATATCGAGACCGAGCGACGCCGGGCCATCCACCGCATGGCGCAGCACGATCACCTGCCGGACAGGGGACGCGAAGACCGTGCGGCGGTGACGCGTGCCCGCTAGCGTGAACGTCGTCGTTGCCGTGGCGCTGTCGAGGTCGAGCACGCGCGCATAATCCGCCGGGACAGCAGCGGACGCGGCGCCCGGCAACCTGAGCAACAGATCGCCGAAGCTCTGATAGGCCATCTGCTGGACCGGCTGGCCGATCAAGGTGCGGTTTGCTAGGTCGTGCGCCTGCGTATAATCCCCCCGCGCGATCAGCCTGCGCACCTCCGGCAAGGCCGCACGGGCAGCGGGATTGACCGGATCATAAGGCCCGCCGGACCATAATGTATCCTCGTTGAGTTGGAGGCGCTCGGTGGCGACGCCGCCGAACACCATCGCGCCGATCCGGCCATTGCCGACCGGCAGGGCCTGCGTCCATTCGGTCGCCGGGCGCCGATACCAGAGCCGGTCGCGCGAGGGTCTGTCACCTTCGGACGCGGCCACGGCGCCGCTCGGCAAACAGGCATTGGCGGCGAGCAGCAGCGAACCTTCCAGCACGTCGCGGCGCGTGACCATGGCTCAGCGGTCCATTCGGCTAGCGGGTCCAGACATAAGGCCCCACGATGGTGCCGGTGAACCCGCCTGCATCCTGTGTGCTGAGGAACCGGGCGTCCACATCCGCCGCGAGCCGGCCCATGCCCCCTGCCCCGGCATAGTCGAAGGACATGGTCCCGCCATTGGCACGGATCGTCAGCGTCATCGGGCCTCGGTTGGCGATAGGCGCGGAGGCGACCAGCTGCTCCTTCCCTTTGGCGCGAGTATACAGCGCGATTGCATCCTGCCCGTTCAGCCGCGTGAGGCCGAAGAACAGCCAGGCATCGTCGCTTTGCATTGCGCCAAGGCCGGCGCGGTCGCCTTCCTGCTCCGGCGAGAAGGTGACGACGGTACGCATGGTCGCGATATGATGCTGCTGGCGCCGCCCGAGGAAGGCGGGCGTTCCGGCCTTGTCACCGAGCGGCGCGGCACTGGCCAGCACCAGATCGCCACGCTCAAGCCGATAGAACGGGTGATCCGGCGTGCGGACGCCGACCCATTGCATCGCCAGCCGGTCGCCCTCGAAGCTGTCGGCATATGCGAAATCGCCGCTGGTCGGCAGCGGCGGCCGGACCTGTGGAGGCAGCGCGGGCGCCTTGAGCGCGAACGGAATCGTCTCGCCATGCGGCAGGATGACCGGCCAGCCGTCTTTCCACTGGACCGGCAGCAGGAAGGTCTCGCGACCGATATTGTAATAGTTGTCGGCATAAGGCCGCACCGCCAGAAATGTTGCCCACCAGTCGCCCGCCGGGGTCTGGACGAGCTTGGCGTGGCCGGCCGAGGTGATCGGATCGGGCCAGGCGGGATCGAGGTCGCGCTGGGTGAGGATCGGGTTATCCTTGTACGGCACATAAGGTCCGCGCAGCTTGCGCGAGCGGAACACCACCTGGGAGTGATCGACGCTGGTGCCACCTTCCGCCGCGGTCAGATAATACCAGCCATCCTTGCGCAGAATGTGCGGCCCCTCGATCCAGATCGGCTTCTTGCTCAGGTCCACTCCGCCATTGACGAGCTGGGTGATCGGCCCGACCATCTTGCCGGCCCGCCAGTCATATTCCTGAATCCAGATGGCGCGATGCCCCTCATAGCGCGGCGCTTCATCCGGCCCGCGATTGTTGACGATATAGGCCTTGTCGCCTTCCCAATAGATCGACGGGTCGATCCCCTCGAACGGTAGCCAGATGGGGTCGGACCAGGGGCCGGCAGGGTTCTTGGCGGTGATGACGAAATTGTCCCGGCATCCCACGCAGGTGTTGACGATGTAGAAGGTGCCATCGTGAAAGCTGATGTCCGGCGCGAACACGGCCTCGGACACGCCTCGCCCGGCAAGGTTGAGCTGGTCTGGCCGGTCGATCGCATTGCCGATCTGCGTCCAGTTCACCAGATCCCTGGAATGCCAGACCGGAAGCCCCGGAAAATGCGCGAAGGATGAGGTGACGAGATAATAATCCTCCCCCACCCGCGTGATCGAGGGATCGGGATAATAGCCTGAAAGGATGGGGTTGCGGTAGGCGCCGGGCTTGACCGTTACCTGCTCGATGGACTGCCCGTCATAATCGAAGTTGGCAAAGCGCGCCTCCAGCCCTGCCCATGCTGCGGCGGGCGCCAAAGCCAGCGTTGCGGCCATCCATCCACGCGCCCACAGTCCCGCCGCGATCTTCATTGTCCCTCTCCTTTTGGCGCCACGCTGATCCTGTGCGGATTCGCTGCCCTGAGCCATAATGGTAGCGCTCCCATTTCTCCTTGCCCAGCCTGTTTTATGCGCGCGAGCGCGTATCTTGCTCCAAACAGGGCAAATTCATGCCCGAGCGGAATCCATTTGACCGCCCCGCATCCATAATGGTAGCGCTACCTTAGCAACGCCGCACCTCCATAAGCGGCGCGCAAGATAAACGAAGGAGAGCCCCCTTGTCGAAAGTCCCGATGTTCCGGACCAGCTTTGTCGTGCTTGGTCTCGCCACCGCCCTTTCCGCCTGCTCCTCGGATGAACCGGCCGCCGCAAACAGTGGCGCGACTGGCGCGGCCCATGAATCGGATGGCATCTCGGCTGACGGCAAGCGCTTCCTCTCCCAGCCGCTCGTGACGGAGATTTTCACCGCCGATCCTTCGGCCCATGTCTTCAACGGCAAGATTTACGTCTATCCCAGCCATGATGTCGACGCAGGCATCCCGGACGATGACCTGGGCAACCAATATGCCATGCATGACTATCGCGTGCTGGAGATGGACAAGATCGGCGGCCCGGTGAAGATCGGCCCGGTCGCGCTGGACGTGAAGGACGTGCCGTGGGCCGCCAAGCAGATGTGGGCACCCGACGCCGCGTTCAAGAATGGCACCTACTATTTGTACTTCCCGGCCAAGGACAAGGACGGCATCTTCCACATCGGCGTGGCGACCAGCAGCACGCCCATGGGTCCGTTCAAGGCCGAGCCCAAGCCGATTGCCGGCAGCTTCTCCATGGACCCCAATGTGTTCACGGATACGGATGGGACCAGCTACATGTATTTCGGCGGCATCTGGGGCGGCCAGCTCCAGAACTGGGCCAAGGGCAAGTATGACGCCGCGATCGGCGTGACCGACCTGAAGGCGGACGATCAGCCGGCGCTCATGCCCAAGGTCGCCAAAATGGCTCCGGACATGAAGAGCTATGCCGAAGCGCCCCGCGATGCCGTAATCCTCGATGAGAAAGGCAAGCCGCTCCTCGGTGGCGACCATGATCGCCGCTTCTTCGAGGGCACATGGATGTACAAGCGCGGCGACACTTACTACCTGACCTACTCGACCGGCGACACGCACTTCCTCGTCTACGCCACGGGCAAGACGCCTTATGGTCCGTTCACCTATCGCGGCAAAATCATGGAGCCGGTGCAGGGCTGGACCACCCACCACTCGATTGTGGACTGGGGCGGCAAGACCTGGCTCTTCTATCATGACACGCAGCTGAGCGGCAAAAACCACCTGCGCAACGTGAAGGTCACCGAGCTGACCTTCAACGCCGACGGCACGATCCAGACGATCAATCCGTTCCGCGACTGACCGGCATGTTCCTCGGCATCGACATCGGCACCTCCGGCGTGAAAGCGGTCGTCATCGACCAGCATGGCGCCGTTGTCGGCCAGGGAACGGCAGCGCTCACCGTGCAGCGGCCGCATCCGCTCTGGTCCGAACAGGACCCGGCGGCGTGGTGGGCCGCCACCACCGCAGCCGTGCAGGCCATCGACCCCGCCGTGCGGCGCGCCGTGCTGGGCGTCGGGCTCGCCGGCCAGATGCATGGCGCCACGCTGCTCGGTGCGGACGGTCAGCCGCTGCGTCCCGCGATCCTGTGGAATGACGGGCGCAGCCATGCGGAATGCATCGCGCTGGAAGACAAGACCGACGCCTTCCGCACGATCGGCGGCAACATCGTCATGCCCGGCTTCACCGCACCAAAGCTCGCCTGGGTCGCCCGGCACGAGCCGGAGATCTTCGCCGCCACACGCACCGTGCTGCTGCCCAAGGACTATATCCGCCTGCAAATGACCGGCGACAAGGCCACGGACATGTCCGACGCCGCCGGCACCTTGTGGCTGGATGTTGCCGCGCGGCGCTGGGCGGAAGCACTGCTGGACGCGACCGGCCTCAGCCTTGCGCACATGCCGGCACTGTACGAGGGCACCGCGTTGACCGGCACGTTGCGGCCGGACGTGGCGCAACTCTGGGGCATGTCCCCCGTTCCGGTCGCAGCGGGGGGCAGCGACAATGCCGCCGGCGCTGCGGGCATCGGCATCGTCAGCGATGGCGACGGGCTGCTCTCCCTTGGCACATCGGGCGTGATCTTCATCGCCAACGATCAGTTCAAACCCAATCCAGACCGAACCGTGCACGCCTTCTGTCACTGCCTGCCTGCACACTGGCATCAGATGGCCGTGCACCTGTCGGCGGCGTCGTGCATAGACTTTGCTGCACACCTCTCCGGTGCAGCCGGCGCCGCCGACCTCTTTTCCCGCGCAGAGTCCGTTGGCGCCGCGTGCGGACCGGAACTCTTCCTCCCCTATCTCTCGGGCGAGCGTACGCCGCATAACGACCCGCAGGTGCGCGGCGCCTTCCTCAATCTCGATCATGATAGCGGGCCGGAGCGGCTGGCGCAGGCGGTGCTCGAGGGCGTTGCCTTTGCCTTTGCCGATGGGTTGGATGCGCTGCGCGACGCCGGCAGCGATGTGCAGGAACTGGCCGTAATCGGCGGGGGCGCGCGGTCGCGCTATTGGGGCCAGATCATCGCCGCTGCGCTCGGCACGCGCCTCAATTACCTCAAGGGCGGTGAAGTCGGCCCGGCGATGGGCGCGGCCCGCTTGGCGCAGATCGGCGTGACCGGCGGTGCGCCCACCGACATCTGCACCACGCCGCCGGTCGCCCATGTGATCGAGCCCGACCCGCTGACTGCCGAACGACTGGCCCCCAAGCGCGAGGCCTTCCGCCGCGCCTACCCCGCCATTCGCGCCGCACAGAGCTGACATTCTTGAAACCGACAGGGAGCGCCTGATGGCCACCGACTATTTCGCAGACATTGCCCCCATTGCCTATAAGGGCCCGGATACCGACGACGAGCTGGCTTACCGCTGGTACGACAAGGATCGCGTCGTGCTCGGCAAGCGGATGGAGGATCATCTCCGCTTTGCCGTATGCTTCTGGCACACATTCTGCTGGCCGGGCTCGGACGTGTTCGGCGCCGGCACCTTCAACCGCCCCTGGCATGCTGGCGCCAATGACAGCGCCGCCGCCCATCAGAAGCGCGCCATCGCCTTCGATTTCTTCAAGAAGCTCGATGTCCCCTTCTACTGCTTCCACGATGTCGACGTGATGGCGCAGGCCGAAGGCGTGGCCGAGCATCGCCGCTACCTCGCCGAGGCCGTCGATCATCTGGAAGAGCTGCAGGCTTCGAGCGGGCGCAAGCTGCTGTGGGGCACCGCCAACCTGTTCGGCCACCCCCGTTTTGCTGCTGGCGCCGCGACAAATCCGGACCCGGAAGTCTATGCCTTCGCCGCCATGCAGGTGCGCGATGCGCTGGAGGCCACGCATCGCTTGGGCGGCGTCAACTATGTGCTGTGGGGCGGCCGTGAGGGCTATGAGACGCTGCACAACACCAATTTGAAGCGCGAGCTTGATAATTTCGGGCGCTTCCTGACGCTGGTGGTCGAGCACAAGCACAAGATCGGCTTTTCCGGCACGATCCTCATCGAGCCCAAGCCGCACGAGCCGACCAAGCATCAATATGATTTCGATACGGCCACCGTTTACGGTTTCCTCAAGCGCTATGGCCTCGAGAATGAGGTAAAGGTGAACATCGAGGCGAACCACGCCACGCTCGCCGGCCATACCTTCGAGCATGAGCTGGCCACGGCAGCGGCATTGGGTATCTTCGGATCGATCGACGCCAATCGCGGCGACCATCAGAATGGCTGGGATACCGACCAGTTTCCCAATTCCGTGGAAGAACTCACCGTCGCGATGATCGAGGTGATCCGCGCCGGCGGCTTCACCACCGGCGGGTTCAACTTCGATTCCAAGGTGCGGCGCCAGTCGATGGACCCGGTTGACCTGTTCTACGGCCATATCGGCGGCATCGATACGGTGGCGCGCGGGCTGTTGAATGCCGCCGCGATCATCGAGGATGGCCGCATCGATGCCCTGCGCAATCAGCGCTATGCGGGCTGGGATGGTCCGCTGGGCAAGGAGATCGCTGCGCTCGACCTCGCCGGGATCGCCGACCTCGCCGTGACCCGCGCGCTCGACCCCAAGCCTGCCTCCGGAAGGCAGGAGCGGATCGAAAATCTCGTCAATCGCTTCATCTGAGCCATGCCGGACCCGGGCGCTTCCTCTTCGCCGGGTCAGGTCACTGATGAGGTGGTCGCTACGGCGGCCACCTCTTTTTTTGCTATCTTCTCGCCCAGGCGCTAACGAAACCGAAATTGCCGTGCCCATAGATCGGCACAAAGAGACGACAACGGCGCGGAGCCAAAGCAAGATCGCCCCCTCATCTTATCTGTTGCGATGAACGCACGATATTGGGAGAGGTCTCGCCCAGCTCCGGATAGGAAGGCGAACAAGTCAGGCGATGGTCACCAACCGCAGTTCACGCTCGTCCCGTCGGCAGAGCTCTGGCCCCAAGATCGAGGATGTCGCCCGCCTGGCCGGCGTTTCGCCGATGACCGTGAGCCGCGTGATCAACAAGGGCACCAATGTCCGTGAGGACAAGCGCCTGGCGGTCGAGGCTGCGATTGCCGAGCTGAACTACGCGCCCAATATCGCCGCTCGCACGCTTGCCGGCGGGGAGGACACGCGCATCGGGCTGCTTCACTCCAACCCGAGCTTTGCCTATCTCAGCGAGTTTCTGGTCGGCATATTGGCGGAGACCAGCCGCACAGGCGCGCAGTTGATCGTCAAGGAGTGCAATGAGGAAGGCGCAGAGGACAAGGCCATCGAGGCGCTGCTCAAGGGCCGGGTGGACGGGATCGTCCTGCCCCCGCCGCTGAGCGATTCCCCCTCCGTGCTCGCCGTGCTGGAAGGCGCCGGTGTGCCGGTCGTCGCGGTCGCCACCGGGCGCGCGCCCGACTGGGCGCTCTCGGTGAGCATCGATGACAAGGCGGCCGCTCACGCCATGACCGATCATCTGATCCTGCTCGGGCATCAGCGCATCGGCTTCATCACCGGCCACCCCAACCAGACAGCCAGCGCCGAACGGCTGGAGGGCTATCGCTCCGCGCTGGAGAAGCACGGCATTGCGCCGCAGCCCGAGCTGATCGAGCAGGGCTTCTTCACCTTCCGCTCCGGCCTGGAGGCAGCCACGCGCCTGCTCGACCTGCCCGAGCCGCCAACGGCGATCTTCGCCTCCAACGACGATATGGCCGCAGCTGCGCTGACCGTCGCGCACCGGCGGGGTATCGATGTGCCGCAAATGCTGACCATCTGCGGCTTCGACGATACCGCTCTGGCGCTGACCAGTTGGCCGGAGCTGACCACGATCCGCCAGCCGATCACCGATATGGCGCAGCAGGCGGTGGCGCTGCTGACGCGGGAAATCCGGATGCGCAACGCCTCATCGAAGGGCGTGGACCATCCCCATGTCGTGACGCCCTACACGCTGATCGCGCGTGAGAGTGACGGACCCCCGCCCCAGCCCTGAAAAGCGAACGGCCCGGCGACGCCTAAGCGTGACCGGGCCGAGCGTATGATTGGGTGAGCGATCAGCCTTCCATCTGCTCCAGTTCCCGCCCCTTGGTCTCGCGCACCATGGCGCGGACGAAGAAGAAGGAGACGGCGGCAAAGAAGGCGTAGCCGAAATAGGCGACCGCAAGGCCGGGGCTGACCACCAATGAGGGGAAGCTGACCGAGACCAGGGCGTTGGCTAGCCACTGCGCCAGCCCCGCCACCGCGAGGCCCGAGCCGCGGATCTGGTTGGGGAACATCTCGCCCAGCATCACCCACATGATCGGGCCCCAGCTCAAGTTGAAGAAGATCACGTAGAGATTGGCCGAAATCAGCGCAATGATCCCATTGCTGCCCGGCAGCACCACACCGCCATCGGCGCCCGTGACCGCCGTGGAGAAGGCATAGGCCACGATCGCCAAGGTGACGGCCATACCCGCCGACCCGAAGAGCAGCAGCGGCTTGCGGCCGATCTTGTCCACAAGGAACATGGTGGCGATGCAGGCCCCGATGGAGAGCACGCCCGAGAGGATGTTGGTCTGCAGCGCATAATCCTCCGAGAAGCCGACAGCCTCCCACAAGGTGGCGCCATAATAGAAGACCACATTGATGCCGACGAACTGCTGGAAGATCGCAAGGCCGATGCCGGTCCACACGATCGGCCGGATGCGCCCGGTCGTCTTGTCGATGAGATCGGAAAGACGGGGGCGATGGTGATCGGCGGCGAGGCTGTCGCGAATCTCACCAACCTTGCGCGTCGCTTCCTCCGGCCCGAACAGCCGCGAGAGAACGGCGTGGGCGCGCTCTTCCTTGCCCTTGACCACCAGATAGCGCGGGCTTTCGGGAATGATCAGCAGCGCCAGGATATAGATGGCCGCAGGGATCGCCTGCAGCAGGAACATCCAGCGCCAGGCCGGCAGGTCGAACCACAAGGTCGCCGTCGAGCCGCCGGCATAGCGCGCCAGCACGAAGTTGGCGACGAACGCTCCGGTAAGGCCGGTGATGATCATCACCTGCTGGATGCTGGAGAGGCGCCCCCGGATCGAGGCGGGCGTCACCTCGGAAATATAGACCGGCGAAATCACGCTGGCCGCGCCGACGCCGAGACCGCCGATGATCCGCGCCATGATGAACATCGCCGAAGACCCGGCCGCACCGGCCAGAAGCGCGCTGATGAGGAAGAGCAGGCCGGCCAGCATCATCACGCCGCGACGGCCAATGAGGTCGGACATGCGCCCGGCGAGAAACGCGCCCAGCGCGGAGCCGACCAGAATGGCGCCGACATTGATGCCTATGCCCAGCGCGCCCAGGTCAAACGCGGATTCCAGCCCTTTCTGGGTGCCGTTGATCACGCCGGAATCATAGCCGAACATGAAGCCACCAATGGTGGCGATGGCCACGATGGCGAATATGAACCCGATGTTGGTTCGCCCGATGGCGTGCGTTTCAGCGCTCATGCCGAGCCCCTCCTCTCTCTCAAAAATTCTGCCGACTCCAGCCGAGGCCGGGACGGCGTTTCTTCTGTCAAATATCTGCCGGGGTAACCGGCAATCCTGCAACCTTGGGATCGAATGCGAAAACGTGGCCGGCCAACGGCTGTGCCTCACGCGCGGCAGCATCCAGACCCTTGTGCGCCGTCGTGGCATAAGCCGTACGCAGATCCGGCCCACCAAAGGCGATCTTGGTGACATTGGCGACCGGGAAGGAGATGGTCTGCATCAGCGAGCCCTGCGGATCGTAGCGCCGCACGCCCCAGCCGCCGAACAAAGCGACCCACAGGCAACCCTCGCTATCCAGCACGGAGCCGTCGGGCCAGCCCGCGCCATTCTCGATGGTGATGAACAGCTCGCCCGCGCCGACCGTGCCGTTCTCATCGACGGGGACTTTCCAGATTTTCCGGCCAAGCGTGTCGGTGTGATAAAGCGTGCGCCCATCTGCGCTGATGGCAGGACCGTTGGTGATCTCGACAGCAGGCACGGCCGTGGCGGCGCACTGCCCACCGGCGAGGCAATAGAGGTACCCGGTTTGCGCGGCTTCGCTGTCGTCCATGCTACCGAACCACAGCCGCCCTTGAGTGTCGGTGGCGGCGTCGTTCAGCCGATTGCCGGGCAGATGCGGCTCGGGATCGTGGAAAAGCGAAAATGCCCCGCTTTGCGGATCGAACCGATGCAGGCCGGTGCGCACGCCGGTCATCATGTCGCCGCTGCGCGTAGGCAGCGCCCAGCCGATCTGGTCCGGCGCATCCCATACCGCCAGCGCGCCGGTGGTCGGCACATGGCGGTAGAGCCTGTGCGCCTTGATGTCGACGAACCACAGAGCATCGTCCCACCAGACCGGCCCTTCGCCGAGCGTCATGCCCAGGGGAAGGATCGGCTCGGGCTGCATCTCAGCGCCAGCCTGCGTCGACGAAATATTCGTGCCCGCTGCACAGCGCGCCGTCATCGGAGGCGAGGAACAGCGCCAGCGCGGCGACATCGCGCGGCTGGATGCGGCGCGGGAGGCACTGGGCCTGCAGGATCTCCGCCTCACCTTCCGGCGTGTACCACTGCTTCTGGCGGGGGGTATCGACATTGCCCGGCACGATGGCGGTCACGCGGATATTGTCGCCGCCCAGATCGCGGGCCAGCGCCCGAGTCATGCCTTCCACGCCGGCCTTCGCCGTCTGGTAAAGAACCAGTTCAGACATGCCGAGATGCCAGCTCACCGAGCCCAGATTGATGACGGCACCGCCGCCCCGCGCGCGCATCGCCGGAACCACGGCTTGCGCGGCGAAGAACTGGTGGCGCAGGTTGGTCGCCATGCGCTCGTCCCAATAATCGGCGGTCACCTCGTCATAGCGGTGGCGGTCGTCATTGGCGGCATTGTTGACCAGCACGTCGAACCCGCCCATCTCGCTCTCCAGCGCTCGGACGGTCCGCTCCAGCTCAGCGACATTGCGCAGGTCGCAATGGCGAAAGCGCGCGCCGGCGAGATCCCGCGCCAGATCGGCGCCGGCAATGTCGTTGAAATCGAGGAAGGCGACATGCGCGCCCTGCCCCGCAAACGCCGCGACAATGGCCGCCCCGATCCCGGTCGCCCCACCGGTGACCAGCACGTTCTTGCCCGCCAGGCTGGGATAGACGGCGTATTGTGTTTGCTCAGACTTGTTCATGCCGATTCCAGAAGACCGCGCCGCTGCAGATTTGCGTAGAAGGCGCCAATACCCAGCTGCCAGGGTGGTGCATCGCGCGAGGTGACGACCCGGTTGACCAGGCGCCCGAGCTTGTCGGAGGCGATGGTCACGACATCGCCCACCTTGTGGGTGAAGCCACGCCCCGGCTCGTCGCGGTCCTGCACGGGCGCGAACAGCGTGCCGAGGAACAGCGCAAAGCCATCGGGATATTGATGCTCGCTCAGCGTCTGGCGCACCAGATCGAGCGGATCGCGGCTGATCTCCGCCATGTTGCTCACGCCTTCGAGCACGAACCCATCCTCTCCGGCGATGGTCAGCCGCACTTCGGCACGGCGCACATCATCGATGCTGAAGCTGTCATCGAACAATCGCACCAGCGGGCCGATGGAACAGGAGGCGTTATTGTCCTTGGCCTTACCGAGCAGCAGCGCCGAGCGGCCCTCGAAATCGCGCAGATTGACGTCATTGCCGAGCGTCGCGCCGACGACGGCGCCGAGGCTGTCCGCCAGCAGCACGATCTCCGGCTCGGGGTTGTTCCACGCAGAATCCGAGCGAATGCCGATCGCGGCGCCCGGCCCCACGGTGGAGAGCACCGGCGACTTGGTGAACACCTCCGCATCCGGGCCGATGGCGACCTCCAGATATTGCGACCACAGCCCGTCCTCGATCAGCGCCTCCTTGAGAGAGGCGGCTTCCGGCGTACCGGGCTGGACGGAGCGGATTTGTCCGCCAATGCGCGACTCAAGCCGCTCGCGGATCGAGGCGGCCCGGCTCCAGTCGCCCCGCGCCCGCTCCTCGATCACCCGCTCGATGGCGGACAAAGCGAAGGTGACGCCGCAAGCCTTGATGCATTGCAAATCGACGGGGCTGAGCAAGCGCGTGGATGCAGGATCGAAACGGCCCAGCGACGAGCCGCCAGCGCCTGAAAAATCGCCGCTTTCTACAAGGGCCGAGACGGTCGGCCAGACGTGCGCCATATCGAGCAGCTCACCCTGCCGGACGAGCACGGGGCTTGGGCCATCGCCAAAATCGGCTCGCCCCAGAAACATACCCTCTTCCCAATCGACGGGCAGCATCGGGCCGGACTCTTCTGGATGTATCACTTCCTCTCCCTCGCCCCCCGCGGGCGCCCCTGTGTGTTAGCGCTATCAAGAGCTATTGCGCTTGTTTGTCAAGAGGGGCTACTCCTGCGCCTCTAACGCGTTGACAAGAGAGACGATGACACCCGGCCCCATCCTCTGTTTCGGCGAACTGCTGCTCCGCCTCTCCGCCGTACCCGGCGAAAGCCTGTTCCAGAGCGAGCGGCTGGATGCGCGATTCGTTGGCGCGGAAGCCAATGTCGCGGTGGCGCTGACGCGGCTGGGCGTGCCGAGCGCGTTGCTCACCGCGCTCCCGCCGGGCGCGGTCGGGGATGCGGCGCTGGACGCCCTGCGCCGGCCCGGCGTGGACGTGCGCCATGTGCAGCGCCAGCCCGGGCGGATGGGGCTGTTCTATCTCATGCCCGGCAGCGGCCTGCGCGCGCCTGCGATCAGCTATGATCGCGCCGGCAGCAGCTTCGCGATCACCCCGGCCGAACGTTATGACTGGGCCGCGGCGCTGGAGGGCGTGGCCATGCTGCATCTTTCCGGCATCATCCCCGCCCTCTCGCCTGACGCTCCCAAATTGTCCCTCGCGGCGATGGAAGCGGCGAAGGCCGCCGGCATTCCGATCTCCTTCGACGGGAATTTCCGCGCGACGCTCTGGGAAAGCTGGTGCGACAATCCCGCGCCGATCCTCGCCCGCCATGTCGAGATGGCCGATCTGTTCTTCGGCAGCGCGCGGGACATTGCGATGCTGCTCGGCCAGTCCTTCGATGCGCAGGACGCGGACGGACGCCGCGCCGCAGCCGAGGCAGCCTTCGCGCGCTTCCCCAATCTGCGCCACATCGCCTCCACCCATCGCGTGGTCACGCATGCCGGGCTCCATCACCTTTGCGCCCGCCTCGATACACCGGATGACAGCTTCGAGACGCAAGTTATTGAAGTTGCTGGGATCGTCGACCGAATCGGCACCGGTGACGCATTCGCCGCCGGTGTGATCGCGCATATCGATGCCGGCATCGCCACCGCAGCCGAGCGCGGTCTGGCGCTGTCTGTGCTCAATCATTTCGTTCATGGCGATTTCAGCCCGATCAGCGCGGAGGAACTCGCCGCATTCCGCCCCGGCCAAACCGGCGACGTCCGTCGTTGAGAAAGCGAGCATCCCTGTGACACAGTGGTTCGATCAGATCGCCGACATGCCGCTTGTGGCGATCCTGCGCGGCCTCACCCCCGAGGAGGCGCCCGCGATCGGGGCTGCGCTCATCGAGGCGGGCCTGCGCTGCATCGAGGTGCCGCTCAATTCGCCCCGCCCGCTGGAGAGCATCGCCGCCCTCGCCCGCCTGCCCGGCGGCGCGCTCATCGGGGCCGGTACCGTGCTGAGCGTGGACGCGGTGGATCAGGTCGCGCAGGCGGGCGGGCGCGTCATCGTCTCGCCCAACATGAACCCGCCGGTGATCCGCCGCACCAAGGCGCTCGGCCTGCTTTCCATGCCCGGCATCGCAACCCCGAGCGAGGCCTTCGCCGCTATCGATTCTGGCGCCGATGCGCTCAAGCTCTTCCCCGCGGAGATGCACAGCCCGGCGGTGCTCAAGGCGATGAAGGCGGTGCTGCCCGCCGACATTCCTGTGCTGGTGGTGGGCGGCATCGGGCCGGACAATATGGCCGCATGGCGCAGCGCCGGTGCTGCCGGGTTCGGCATTGGATCATCGATCTATCAGCCAGGCCTGGATACGGCGCAGGTCCGCCAGTGGGCCGATGCCATGGTCACGGCGTGGCGCGCCCTTGAGAACTGAGCGCCTGAGGTGGCGTGTTCGGCAAAACCCTGCCCCACCCCCGCCGTCACCCCGGGCTTGACCCGGGGTCCAGCTTCCTTCCGGACCGACTTCTCGCCAGGATCTTGCCAGACGAAATGCGCCGGAACAGGTTAGCTGGACCCCGGGTCAAGCCCGGGGTGACGGTTGGAGGGGTGGTTAGTCTCACCCCTGCTTACCGCTCCGCGTTCGCCAGCTCATGCGCAGCGTTCGCCAGTTCGATAAATCCCGCGCCGGCCGAGATCACATATTCATTCTGCCCCCAGAAGAACGGCCAGTCCTCATGGTTCTCCGGAAAATCCGGTTTGATAATCAGCGCACCCGGCACCACACCGCCGGCGATGAAGCTGAAGTCCGCGCGGTTGGTGCCATAGGCCACCTCCTTGGATCGCGCGCCAACCGCCGAGACGAAGGAGATGTCGGAACCGGGATGGTTGCCGAGCAGATAGTCGATACTGCGGAACACCGCATCGGGCTTCACGATCGCTGGAAAAGCCTTGTGCAGCGCATAAGCGGCGAGGCCATAGTCGATCACCCCTTCGTTCCCCGCCCAGCCGCCTTCCGAGATCGGCACGCCATAGGGATTGGCGGCGGCGATCTTGTCGCTCTGCGCGGCCCATTGCCGCACGAGCGGCTCCATCGCCGTGCGATAGGAAGGCGGCATGAACGGCAGGGCTTCCGTCGCCAGCGCGGCCTGAAAGCCGAAGAATTTTGAGACGGACGGCCACAGTGCCTCGATCTGTGCCGCATAGCGCTTGTCCCGCGTGGTCTTGAGCAATTGCACGGCGGCCGCAAACTGCTCGGCTTCGAGCGGCCCGCCGGTCGTATTGCCATGCTGGAAGACATAAGGCGGATGGCTCTGCTCCTCGGCCCACACCCGCGTCGCAATGGCCAATGCCTTGGCGGAGAGCGCCGGGTCCAGCGTCTTGAGGGCGCGACTAGCCGCAGCCAGCGCCGCAATCGAACCGTAATTGAGCGCCGATGACCGGCTGGTGAATGCCCAGCGATCATCGGGCGTGCCGCTGTAATCCCCCTTGACCTCATAAGGCTTGAGCGCCGGATCATAAATCTTGCCGTCGGTCTTGGTCACGGCGTCGCCAAGATGCGTGTACTGCCCCACATCCGGCTCCACGATGCCGTGGATCGCATGGCCCACCGCATCGAATTGCGCGACGAGCTGGAGCGTGCCGTGGCGGATCTGCTGGAGCAGGTCGGGCTGACCATCGGGCACATGGATTTCCACGCGCCGTGTGGCATCATCCACGCTCATCGTGTCGCGATCCAGCCCGAAGCTTTCCCAACTGCGCACCATGGAGCGGATCACGGCATATTGGGTCTGCGTGCGGATGTCATAGTCGCCGGCATCGTACCATCCGCCGATGTTGAGGCCGGGAATATGCTCGCCGGGCTTGAACCGCGTATCGGTGGTCGGTCCCTGCGCATACAGGTCGATATGCTCATGATTGAGCGGCGCCTGCCGGGCATCGTCCTTGTGGGATTCGCCGTGCCAGATCCGATAGGCCTCGTTGACGGTCACATGGTCCATCGCCACCGGGAAGTAGACGTCCAGTGTCGGATGCCAGGCATCGGCAAACAGATCCTGCGCGATGCGGAACGGCGCGGTCCTACTGCCGCCATAGGCCAGCCGATAGAGCCCCGGCGCGCGCACGGTGCTGAAGTCGAAACGCAGGTAGCGATAGCGCAGATAATCCCCCGCTTCGGCCGGCGCGCCGCTGAGAACGGGCACCTCCTGCCCCGAAGGCTCGACGCGCAGAAGGGTCGCTTGGGCCCGACGGGTGTCGGCGCGATCGATCTCGATCGTCGCGACCTTCGCCTGCCTCGGCGTGTAGCCAAGTTGCGAATGGCCGATTGACGGCGGCCGCAGCCAGCCGGGCGCGCTGGTCGGCGAGAGAGTCCACTCCACCACCACGCCCGTCTTGCCCGCCGGCAGCAGCGACCGCAGGACGAACCAGCCATTCTGCGCCTGATTGCGCCCGTCATAGAGCGCAATCGGCGTTTGCGAGCGCAAGCGGACCCGGCGCGCGGCATCGGACGGCGCGAGGACGATGTCACTGCCCTGAGTCAGAGGGAGCGGTTCGGCACCGGGGCCATCGCTGCGTCCGCTCGCAGGATTACGCTCCGGCGTCCGCACCATCGCGCTGGCCGGATAACGTGGGAAGGCGCCGGCCTTGCCATCCACCATGAAGGCATTGTGGTAGTAAGCCGAGGGCAGGAACTCCAAATTCAGCCCCGCCTTGCCCACCAGCGCCGCCGGCAAGGCGCGCGGCAATTCGACGGTCAGGAGAAGGTCGGCGCCGCGCGGAACGGCGCGGATGATGTAGCGGAAATCATGCTCGGGATATTCCAGAACGGCCTCGATGGTGCCGGTCCGCGCATCAACCTTGCGTTCGATCATCCGCCCGATGGCATCCCACTGGCCCGGCGTGGCGGAGAGGCGGACATCGCCATTGGTCGCGATCCGCCGATCCTGCTGGATGATCTCCACCCCGCTGATCTTCGAGTCGGCGAACAGCCCGTCATACCAGTTGCTGAACACCAGCACATTGGCGGCAGGCGCCTCGAAATAGCCGGAATCACCAAGTCGCAGGGCCGGTTCCTCGCCATGCGCAGCGGGCATCATCGAAGCCATAAAAACTACGACAAAAGATCCAAACAAAGCCGCGCGCCGCATCCATCCCTCCTGATTTTGTTAACGCTAACATAGCTGTGCAATTTTCAGATTGGCAACAAAATTGTGCGATAACGCTGACTTACGGACTGCGCGGCGGCGCTCAGAGATTGAAACTGTGGGCTATTTTTGTCTGACAAGTTGACGTTTGAAGAAATCAACGATTATCCTGCTGCCATCGCATCGGGGGACTCGCAGGTTCGCCGCAATGTCGTATCGAGGAGCAGGCAGGCGGTCGGCCTATCGACCGCCGCTGAACCGGGGAGGAAAGTCTTGAGCATCTCGATTCGTCATGCGTCCGTTCACGCCGTGCTGTCTGCACTGGCCCTGGCCGTCCTGTTTCCTGCCGCCCTGTCTCCTGCCGCCGCGCAGGATGCGACCGTAACCGCCATTCCCGCGCCGGCCGAACCCGGCGCTATCCCGCTCGGCACCGGCCCGGTCAAGGGCGCCACGGCGCCCGAAAGCTGGTTCCGCCAATATGGCGTGCCGATGGCGCGCAATGTCTCCACCGCCACGCTCACCCCTGTGCTGCCAGCACCCGGCAAGGCCAATGGCACGGCGGTCATCGTCGCGCCGGGCGGGGCCTTCCTGCTGCTTTCCATGGAAAATGAAGGCTGGCGGGTTGCCCGCGCGCTGGCAGACCGGGGCATCACGGCTTTCGTGCTCAAATATCGCCTGCGGCCCACACCGCCCGCGCTTGCCGATTTCGACCGCCAGTTGCGCGCTGCCTTCGCCAATGTAGGCCGGGCGGAGACGCGCTCCAGCCCGGACGAGGCCGTGGCCGGCCTGCCGGAGCAGATCGCCGATGCCGTCGCCGCGATCACATTGGTGCGCGCCCGTTCCGCCGAGTGGGGGATCGACCCCAAGCGCGTCGGCATGATGGGCTTTTCGGCCGGGGCCATGACGACAATGGTCACCACCCTCGCCCGTCCCGATCTCGACCTGGCGTTCATCGCGCCCATCTACGGCTCGATGGAGCGGGTGACCGTACCCGCCAACGCGCCGCCGCTGTTCGGCGTCATCGCCTCGGATGATCCCCTGTTCGCCAAAAAGGGCTTCGGCCTGCTCGATGCCTGGCAGGAGGCCGGAAAACCGGTTGAATTCCACCTCTACGAGCGCGGCGGCCACGGTTTCGGCCTCGGCAAGGAAGGCACGACCAGCACCGGCTGGCTGGATGCCTTTGTAGCGTGGCTGGACATGCACGGGCTGCTGAAACCGTCCTGACCTGCCCCGCAGGTCTCTTCCCGGGCTGCGCACGCCGCAGCCCACCCTTGAAGGAATGACCATGATCGCGTCCAAGGCCCTATCTCATGTGCGTTTCTGCCTCGCCCCGCTTGTCCTGCTCGGCACCCTGCCAGGCGCGCCCGGCATGGCCAACGCCCCGGAGGCCGCCGGCACACTCGCGCCTTATTTCACGCCTGCCGCACGCGCCCCGGCCAAGCCGGATGGGGACGGGTTCATCCGCCGCTGGCTGATCCTTGAGCCGATCACCAAGCCCAACCGCACCAACACGGTGTTTACGGGCAGCTATGTGCGCAAGACGCTGACCGCCTATCCTTTCCCCACCCAGACCGCCGGTCTGCCGCGGGCGGGCGAGACTGTGACCGTGGAGGGCCAGAAGCTCGCCTGGCACGCGCTGGATTCTACTGTCTTTGATGTGAAGCTGTTCAACTTTGCCCAGTCACTCGGCAAAACCAAATATGGCGTCATCTTCCACGTCGCGACGGTCGTGGACAGCCCGCGCGACATGGAGGTGCGCATGGCCGTCGGCTCCAACTCCGCCTCCATGTGGTGGGTGAACGGAGTCGAGACCGCTGTCCTGTTCAACGATCGCCGCATGGTGATGGACGATGTGGTCTCGCGCCGCATCACTTTGAAAAAGGGGCGCAACATCATTCGCGGCGCGGTCATCAACGGGCCGGGCCTGAGCGACTATTGCGTCCGCTTCATCGATGATGCCGGACGCGGCGTCACCGATCTTGCGGTGACCACGCTCTGACCGAGCCGCACCCCAGTTCCTCCCCTCTCCCTCTTCGCCCAACCGAGGTGATCGCATGAACCGCACCGTCGCAGCCACTGGCCTCGCCCTTGCTCTCCTGCTCCAGAGTCCCGCCAGCGCGCAGCTTGCAGGCGAGCCCTATATCCACGATCCGTCCACCATCGCCTACTCGGACGGCAAATATTACACCTTCGGCACCGGTCAGGGCGGCCTCGTGTCCGAAGATGGCTGGACGTGGCGCAGCGGCGGCAACCGGCCGGGCGGCGGCGTGGCGCCCGATGTCATCAAGATCGGCGATCGCTATTATGTCTCCTACGCCGTCGGTGGCGGCGGCATGTCCGGCGGCCATGCCAGCGACGTGAAGATCATGTGGACCAAGTCGTTCGATCCCGCCTCCCCCGATTTTGGCTATCATGAGGTGGGCACGGTCGCCTCCAGCGACGGCAAGGAAAATCTCGACGCCATCGATCCCGCTTTCCTCTATGTCGATGGCCGGCTGTGGCTGAGCTATGGCACCTATTTCGGCGCAATCCAGATGATCGAGCTGGACCCCGCCACCGGCGCGCGCAAGGCCGGCAATAAGGCGGTGGATATCGCCATCGACATGGAAGCGACCGCCCTGCTCCACCGCGATGGCTGGTATTATCTTCTTGGCACGCACGGGACCTGCTGTGACGGCCCCAATTCCACCTACCACATCCGCGTCGGCCGCTCGCGCGATCCGCTCGGGCCTTATGTGGATCATATGGGCATTCCGCTGCTCAAGGGGGGCGGCAAGATGGTCGTCAACGCGCGCGGACGGGACATCGGCCCCGGTCACTTCGGGCTGATCGACCTGGGCGAAGGGGTCGAGAAGTTCTCGATGCACTATGAGATCGATATGAACCGGGGCCGCAGCGTGCTCGGCATCCGCCCCCTGCTGTGGAAGGATGGCTGGCCCGTCGCGGGCGACAATATCGCCGAGGGCACCTATGAGATCGAGGCCGAGCGTAGCGGCTATGCCCTCCAGCTTGCCGCCGATTTCGTGCGGGTCGATTTCGACGCCCGCCGCAGCTTCTTCGCCCCGCCCGGCACACCGCCTGTCAACGTACCCGACCAGACCTTGGGGCAGGTCGAACCCGGCTGGCCGGCCGGAGCCGTGCCCGTCGATCTGGGCGACTATATGGTCCGCCCCCAGCAGCTTTGGACGGTCGCCCCCGTGCCGGGCGCCGGCGGCGTGATGGGCGCGCCTTATTACAAGATCGTCATCGCAGGCACGCAACGGGCGCTGGCGGCGACGGCCGCGGGCGAGGTGGAAGCGGTGCCGGCCTTCACCGGCTCGCCCGAGCAGCTCTGGCGCATCGACCAGCTCACCGACGGCACTTACCGGATCATGCCGAGGGCCACGCCCGGCACGGGCGAAGCACGCGCCCTCGTTGCCATCGGCGGTACCACGCCGGCGCTGGTCAAGTTTGATCCCGAGAGCCCGGCCGGCCGCTGGACGTTCAAGAAGCCCTGAAGATCGGCGTCAGGCGACCCGACGCAACCTTAAGCCATCATGATCCGTTGGAGGAGACCGGACGCTCTCGTCCGGCTTCTCCAGGAGGCCCTTAATGGCTGACATGACGCTCGATGACCTATCCGAGAAGATGGGCAAGATCGATTTCGGGATGCTCTCCACGCGCACGGAGGGCGGCGCGCTGGCCAGCCGGCCGATGAGCAATAATGGTGAGGTCGCCTGGCGCGGCGACAGCTTCTTCTTCACCTATGAGGCGGCGCGCACCATCGCGGATATCGAGCGCGACCCCGAGGTCGGCCTCACCTTCACCGGCGCGGTCGGCCTGCTGGGCGGACCGCCGCTGTTCATCGCCGTCGAGGGTCGCGCGGAACTCATCCGCGACAAGGCGCGCTTCGCCAAGCATTGGAACAAGGATCTCGAACGCTGGTTCGAGCAGGGCATCGACACGCCGGATCTGGTGATGATCCAGGTCCGCGCCCGTCGCATCCATTATTGGAACGGCAGCGACGAGGGGGAAGTCCCCCTCTGATCCGAATAGGCGCCGCGGTTGCCCGCGACGCCCGTTCCTACGCCGTCAGCTGAAAGCGAGCGCCACCTTGCGCCGCCGCATGGTGCTGCCGATCAGCGCGAAGCCACCCAGCATCATCGCCCAAGTCGCCGGCTCCGGCACCGATCCGGCATAGCTGAGCTTCAAGAGGTAGGACTGGTTCGGCCCGTCACCATCGTCGCTCACAAGGTAGATGTTGCCGGCATCGTCGAGGGTCAGGCCCTCGAACTTGCCGCCCTGATTGGCCGGGTCGACCAGCGACTTGAAGCCGGAGAGATCATAGCTGCTCAAGATCTGGCCGGCCTGCGTCACCTCGAGCAGGTTGAATGAGCGGCCGCTGAGGATCAGCAGATTGTCGCCGAACGGCGTCGCGGAGAAGATGCCATTGGAGAGCACCGCGATGTCAGACAGCCGATCGAGGCCCGGCAGCGCCGCAATATCGAACAGCTCGGTGACCGTCGCCGTCTCCGTACCGAAATTGGCGCCGGAGATCTTCCAGATCGTCTCCGGGCTGCGTTCCTTCACGCCGAAAAAGTCGCCAGTCACCTTGTTGTAGGCAATGCCCTCCAGGCCGCTATTGCCGGCATCGGGGCCGACGCTGATCGTCGGCGCATCCGGATAGGCGGTGTAGGTGCGGGTTGTGCCGTCCACGCCAGTCTGGCTGAGCAGCGCGATATCCTGATAGCGCTCTTCGGCGACGACATATTGGCCGTTGCCCACATAAGCGAGGCCCTCGGCATCGCATTGCGAACTGCCGAGCGAGAGGCAGCCGGAGAGGATGATGGTGGCGGTCTTGTTGCCATTCAGATCATATTCGCCCCAGATGTTCGTACCGTCATCCTCTTCCTCGTCATTGGTGACCATCAGCGTGCGCGTGTCCCAATTATAAGCGACGGCGCTGGCTTCCTTGGTGTCGATCGCTTTGCTGAAGCCGACGACATAGTTGTCGAGCAGGCCAGCCGCGTGGGAAGACGCAGCAGAAAAGGCGAACATCACAATGCCCGCGCGCAGAAACATCATCTTCATGGCAACCTCCGAATCATGCCCTCCCCCATGGAGGTCGCCCGCCTATCGGAGGCGCGAATGACAGGATGATTACATTTCATTAACCATGATGCTGGCGGCGGAAGAGACCGCACCAGATCGGGACACCCGAAGGTGATCGAAAGGCTGCATCACAAGCAGCAATCAAAATTGTGAGATTTTGGTGCGCCCGGCATGAAAGCGATGGGCACTCAAATCATTGGGAAATTTCTGTACCGCGTTAAGTTATGCCCATCTGAATCGATTGAAGCAACCGATGGTCTGACTGTGGGACTTAACGGTCGTTCCCGAGCGCGACCCTGAATGACGGGTTTCGCCGAAACTGGTCATTGGTGGACTTGCGATCCGAGGTCATGCCGCTTTCGATCAGCGCTTTGCTCGCGCCATCAAGCCACGAGAATGCATCCACCAGATCAGTTCATCGAACCAGTGGTCGCTGGTAGCGCCCTTGGGCTTCAGATCGAACCCGTGTCCGCCGCGCTCATAGATATGAAGCTCAGCGGCAGCGCCCGCCTTCCGCCAGGCGGTATAGAGCTGGACAGGATCATTCGGTGTGAACTCGTCGTCCGCGGCTCCGGCAATGAACGCGGGCGACGCATCGGGGGGAACCGGCGTGCGAAGCCCGCCATAGATCAGGCCGACAAAGTCGGGCCGCGAGACCTTGTCCCCGATGGCGAGATTGGCTGCAAGGAATGCGCCAGATGAAAAACCGAGGAAACCAATCCGCTTGGCGTCGATGCCCCATCCAGCGGAATGTTGCCGCACGATCGACATGGCGCGTACACCATCCTCCACCGCATGCTCCTCGCCCGCGAAAGGTGGCACTTGCTCCGGAACACCGTTTCTGGCGCGCGCCATGATGGCATCCATCTCCTTCATATGGATTTCGGGCATGTGCATCGCGTCATCGGCGCTTTTGATGGTGCGGTATTTGAGCACGAACGCGGTGACGCCCCGCTGCGCCAACTGACGGGCGATAGCCGTCCCGCCAGCCTCGTAGGCCAGACCAACGAACCCGCCGCCCGGTGCGATGATGACCGCCGTGCCGTTGGTGCTTCCGGCCTCGGGACGAAACACCTCCAGCGTGGGTTCGCTGACGTTGAAGATCATCGTCTCGCCGGTTTCGAGGGTGTCCCGCGATTCCGGGACTCCCAGCGAAGCGACTGCTCCCTTCGCATAGAGCGGAATGATCTCCCCGCCTGTGGTCGTCTGCGCCATAGCCGTCGTCGCGCCGAGCAGCGCGGCTGCCATCATGAGACCCGCCGCTTTTCCCAGAGGTTTCTTGAAGGTCTCCACCATCAGAGGCGCGCCTTGAGCGTGACGAAGGCCGATCGTGGCTGATTGGGCGAGACGACCGGATAGCCCATATAGCTGTGCGGATCCCAGGCCTTTCGGTTGCCGAGATTGACGATGGATATGCCGAGGGAGAACCGTCCGAGATCATAAGTGGCCTGCGCATCGATCACGGCGTATCCGGGAGCCGCGATGCTGTTGGGCAGCGTCAGTTCTCGCGAGGTGAAGGCGGTGATCCCAGCCCCGAACGACAGCCCCTTTGCAGGACCATTGAGCACCCGATAGCGCGCTGCGACTCGCCCGCTGTTCTTGGGCACGCGGGCAAGCGTATCGCCGGGAGCAACGCCATCGTCCCGGGTGTCGGTATAAGCATAGTTCGCCAGCAGCGAAAAAGCCGGGGTCGGCTCCCACACCAGATCGACTTCCACGCCACTTGCGCGCTGCCGTCCGCTCTGGATGTAGAACCCCACATTGGCCGGGTCGGCGGCGACGACATTGTCATGCGTCTGCCGGAAGGCCGCGACCGTGCCGGAGAGGCCGGCCTTGGGCAGCGCCAGCTTGACGCCACCCTCGATACTGCTGGAGATCTCAGGCTTCGCCGCCTGTGTCCCGATGAACCCGAACGGCGCACGGAACGCCGTCGCGTACCCCGCGAAGAGCGCAATGCCCGAAACCACGTCGAAGGTCGCGCCGATGCGGGGCGAGACATGGGTGTAGGTCTTGTCGTTCGCGACGCCGAAATTGCTGTTCTCGATGAACTTCAGACGGGTGAGCCGCAGGCCGCCGGTCAGATGGAGGCTACCATAAGTCGCCTGATCCTGCACATAGACGGCGAACGTCTCGAACCGGTCGTCCGTATAGCTGTTGACCGGAGTCTGGGGCGTGTAGCGCAGCTCATAAGCTGGATTGGAAAGGTCGATGGTGCCGGACGGGCTGTCGCTGACAAACAGGCCCATGGCGCTGTAGAAGCTGGTCCAGTCGTAATTGGCGCCGACGAGCAGCGTATGTTCGCCGCCCAGCATATCGGCCTTCGCGGCAAGGTTGGCATCGACGGTCGCCTCCTTCATGCGGTTGGCCATGGTGATCGGGAAGACGTCATAGAGCGGCGCCAGAGTGCCTGTCCCGGCCAGACCGGGATAGACGAAGCTCCCGCTCTCATCGACGTCACTGTCATAATAGCGGCCAGTGACAGTCAGTTTGACGCGATCCGAGAAGGCATGGCGCAGGGTGGCCGTGCCCATATTGTTGTCGTTCCTCGTGCGGGGCTGGCCGATCGGCGACCCGGGAAAGGCATTGCGATTGAGCATGCCGGCCAACGCCGCATCGGCAGGCAGGCCGGAATATTCCAGTTGGCGGCGTCGGTTGAACTGGCCCTGCAGAAGTAAGTCGGTATCGCCATCGATCTGGAATGAGAGGCTTGGCTGAATGGACCAGCGCTCGCCGCCGACATTGTCGATCCAGCTTTTGGTGCTCTGATACTCACCTGCCACCCGTGCCGAGATGCCGGACGCCAGCGCCACATTGAGGTCACCGAAAGGATTCCAGGTCGAAAAGCTGCCCGCGCGCATCGCCAGATATCCGCCCGTCATGTCGGATGGTCGCTCGGTCACGACATTGATGATGCCGCCCAGCGGCGTGCCGAGGCCACCGCCGTAAAGCGTGGCGCTTGGTCCCTTGAGCACTTCGATCCGCTCGACGCCGATCAGGCTGCTTGGGTCATAGGCTTGCTGATTGCCCGCGAAGATCGGCAGGCCATCGATATAGACCTCGCCCGGGAAGCCTCGCAGAATTGGCGGGATAAACAGGTTTTCCTCTGATCGCGTCGGTGTCACGCCAGAAACGTTGACCAGCGCCTCCCCCAGCGTGCGGCGATCCTGCTCCTGCAGGAGCGAGCGGGTGATGACCTGCACCGATTGGGGCACCTCGATCAGCGGCGTATCGGTGCGCGTCACCGCGCTCGACTTGGGGACGGCATAGCCCTCGCGCTTTCCCGTGATGACGATGGTATCGCCCGCCCAACTTGGCGGGGCTTCGGCTAATGTTTGTGCGTGAGCTGCGGAGTTCAGGCAACCCAGCGCCACGATTGCGCAGGTTGCAGCGCCGTTCAGAAAATGTCCGTTCATGATAATACCTTCGATCTTTTGAGGGCGTCCGTGACGACGCTGGAAGTCGAGCGGCGCAGGCGGCGCCGCCGCCCGGCGTTCAATTTTGCGATGCAGGTGAGCGGCCGGGCGGCGCGGCTCACGAACCGATCCGTGGCAGCAGCAGCGCCAGATCGTGCGATAGGCGGAGCCTGCCGGAGATGGTTGGCTTGACGGGCGTCACCACCGGAACCGCACGCCGCCATAGACGGCCCGGCCGGTGCCCGGACTGAAGATCTCCGATGTCGGGCTGGCCGTGCCGGCAATGGCTACCGTAGAGATGTAGCGCTTGTCGGTGAGGTTCCGGCCCTCGACATAGAGCGACCAGCGCTCGCCCAGATCAAACCCGGCCTTAAGGTTCAGTAACGCATAGGGATCGACCGTCAGCGTGTTGGCATTGTCGGCAAAATAATGGCCGGGCGCCCATTCGACATTTGGACCAGCGTAGAAGCCGCTGGGATGCTTGTAGAGCATCTCGGCACGCAGATAATGCTTCGGCACGCCGGGGATGCGATTGTTCCCGTAGATGGCGTCATCGTCGAAGAAGAAGTCGCTGTAAGTGTAGGCGGCGGTCAGCGCGAGGCTGCCCCCGGAAGGTGACAGCGGGATCGTGGCATCCAGCCCTGCTTCGATCCCCTGATGCACGGTGCGATCGGCATTGGTGGTGGTGCACGGCGCCCATGGGAAGAGCGTGAGGCACTGCAACTCGTTGCGGATCTCGGAACGATAGAGCGAGACATTCCAGCCGATGACGCCGCTGCGTCCGCGCGTGCCGATCTCGTAGGTCGTCGCGCGCT
Organism: Sphingobium sp. B11D3B; assembly: GCF_025961735.1. Taxonomy (NCBI): domain Bacteria; kingdom Pseudomonadati; phylum Pseudomonadota; class Alphaproteobacteria; order Sphingomonadales; family Sphingobiaceae; genus Sphingobium; species Sphingobium sp. B11D3B. The sequence continues at coordinate 1,686,007 of NZ_JAOQOF010000001.1, forward strand.
GCGCCTCCATGCTCGTGGTCGGCGAGGAGAAAATGCCCGCATCGTAGCTCGGCACTTCTGCACTGCGCGAGACATTGGCGAAGAGCTGAACGTCCCGCTGAACGTCCCACAGCAGGCCAAACTTCGGGCTCCAGAGGTCGAAGCTTTGGCGGCCTGATCCCGTGCCGATCCGGTCGCGGCGGTCGCGAGTGGCGTGCAGATACTGGACGCCCGCGATCAGTGCGAGGTTGGGTTGCACGTAGAGCGAGTCCTCGGCGTAGATGGAGAGGTTCTTCGACGTGTCGACCATCGACTGGGTCAGCGCGCCCTTCACTGCGCCGGTCAGGTTGACGAACTGCTCGGTGTCCATTTTGCCGTTGTGGAGATTGGCGCCGACGATCAGCCGATTGCGCAGACTGCCCAGATTGCGATCGTCCACGGCGCGCAGGAACCCGCCATAATCGTCGACGGTGTAGTCGAGATACTGGTAGATCGGGTGATCGACATGGCGCCAGTTGTAGAAAGCGCCGAACTCCAGCACCGTCTGGTCGAGCCGGATCGTCGTCTTGTTCGATATGCGAACGGAGTCGACATTGCGCTGCTGGTCCTGATCGACCCAGCCAGGGTTCGCTGCGCGGGGATTGCTCAGCGCTCTCGCCTTCGAGACTTCGCCGGGGATGCGCTGATTGGTGGATGCGCCGGTCAGGTAGAAACGCATCTCGACATTGGGCGAAATACAGTATCCGACATTCATGTTGCCGCGAATGGCATCGCCATCGCTATGGTCGCGATAGCCGTCGATCCGCTGGGCGGAAACAGTTGCGAAATAGTCGAGCGCGCCCGAAACGCCGCCCGTGCTGGCCTGGCCCTTCACATAGCCGAAGCTGCCGACGTCGATGCGCGCATCAAGCGGCGAGGCATCGCGGCCGGTCGGCGTGACCAGATTGATCGCGCCGCCCAGCGCATTGGCGCCATAGCGCAGGGCATTGCCGCCCTTGAACACCTCGACATAACGGTAAGCGCTGGGATCGACCTCGAAGAAATCGACCAGCCCATCCGCCGTGTTCATCGGCACGCCGTCGAGCAGCAGGGAAATGCCCCGTGAGCCATAGGCCCGTGACAGCCCCGATCCGCGCACCGAAACGCGCGCATCGTCGCCCATGCGCGGCTGCGTGATGACGCCCGGCACATAGGCCAGAATGTCCTTGATGTGCTGCACCGGCGTGTTCTTGAACGCGGTATCCGGCACGACCTCGACCCCGCCGGGCGTCCGTTCGATTTCCGCTATGGCCTGCTCCGTGGTGGGCGTGGCGGTGATGATAATGTCGCTCGCCCGAGAGGGCTGATCGGCGTCTTCCGCCCAGGCTGGAGTGGCCGACAGAGCGGCGACGAGCGCGATGATGGATGTCTTCACGATTATATTCCTTTTTTGAATTGAAGATGCTGATGGTCGGGCGCGCGGTTCGCTTTCGCCGGACAGTTGCCGCCGCTCTGCGCTGCGGCGGACGGGGCCTGTTCGATGATGTGCAGCCCGAAGGCGGCGTCAGCGCCGCGTGCGAAAAAGCACAGCGCGATCACCATCCATGTCCGATGACGGAAACGACGCAATTCCTGCGCCCGCGCATCGGAAAGTGTGAGCCAGGCCATCGCTTAGTGCCCTCCTGCTTTGACCAGCGCGGCGGCGATCAGCGGAGCGACCTCCCGCTTTTCATCCAGACTGAGGCAGCGACCGAATTCGATCGCGCCATCACGGCTGCGCAGAAAAAGGCGCAGGTCCGCTTGGCTTCGTCCTTCGGTGGCGAGGCGCATCCAGTAAGCGGGATATTGGACGATGCGGCCCGCACTGTCGCGATGCCTGACGTGACCGTCGGCGAGTTCCAGTGTCTCGCTGGCAGGGCGCGATTTGACATGCCGTTCCAGCGCAAAGGTCAGTGCCGCCATGGCCAGCATCGAGAAGGCCGGCACGAGCCATTGGCCTTTCATCGCCGGGGCGAGGCTCGTCACCATGAACAGCAGCGCGATCACGCTGAAGCAGAGCCGTGCCTCCCGCGTGAGGTGCGATCGGTTCTCCTGCATATGCAGGATGAGATGGCGATCGCTGTCGCGATCAGCGAATGGGAGGCTGTCCAGTGCATAACTGGACATGTCCCAGGGCCGTTCCGAAGAACGGTGCAGCAATTGATACATAGGAATATGCTCCGGCAGGGCCGGTGCATGTGCGTGGTCAAACGCTCAGACCGGCCGGTCCGACAAAAACTCAGTCTGTCAGATCAGAGCCGGAGGCCCGCGCAGCGGCGGGCGGAGATGGAAAATGCGCTCGAGGGCCGGGAAGCGCGTCGGCGTGAAGCCGAGTGCGATGAGGAAGGCCAAAGCGGCCGCGAGCAGAGCGGGGCTGGCGCCGGCTATCGACGCCATCGACAGCGAGGAGAAGGCGCAATCGCCCTTGGCCTGCTTGCCGCTCGAATTGCCGTGCTCGCCATCCATGGGAATGACGACCTGCTTTGTGATCGTTTCACCGATCCCATCATGACAGATCTGGATGGTCAGGATTTTGCTGTTTTGCCCAATCATATAGCCGCTTGGGACAAGCGCCTTTATGCACAACGCCGCCATGACCACCACAATGGCCAGGAGGCGATGCCGCAAAAAGAAGGTACGAAGCGGGAACATGTGGCTGGCCCTTTACTTGCCAGGAACGGGAAAGTCATCCTTTTAGACCCGCCACATCAGAGAGCGCCATCCGGTGAAGTGGTAATTCTAGAGCCGCCGCCATGTCGGACTTTCGGGCTGATGAATGAGAACCCCGAAAGGGACATTCTTTCATCTCCGTCTTAATGACGCGAGCTGGGACATTGCTGTCGTTCCCAAGCTGATCATCGAACGGCAGAGTTGGCCAACAGCCGACGTCCGATGGTGAGGCTCTGAGTGGCCATGATGTTGGACGTTGGGGACTGACCGGACTCAGGGACGATATCGCGGTAAGCTGCCCGCCGTTCAGGTAGGCCGCCATCAGCGCCGCGATGCAGATCGCTGCGTCAAAGGAGCTATCGCTCGCGCCAGCAAAGGTCGCAAAAGACAAGCTGAACAGCTGATGGGCGACGCGGCGGGAGCTCGCATTGGTCTCGTGCTCCCGCCGTGAGCTAGCTTTGCGGCTTTAACGGAACAATAATTGGCCCTGCGGTGCCGCTTCCCGGTTGTGCTGCTGCAAAACACTCATTTTTAGCAGCCGATGTAGCTCAAGGGATCGAAACGATCTTCGATCTCGTAGAGCATGGGATCTGCCGAAGCATGGACGTCGATCGCGCGATAGGACGCCGGCGTTCGGCACACTACCTCGACTCTCACATCTGCGAGCCCCGCAAGCGCCATGCCGATCGCATGTGGCTTCGAGCCGATGGCCATCATCGTGGTCCCACGAGCGACCGAATCTCGAATGAAGGCGACGGCGTATTGCGCCACCCCGAGCGCGTCGCACAATTTGACGTCCGTTTGGATTGCGTTGGGTTCGCGTAGCAATTCCTCATAAGCCATGCGCTCGCTGCCCAGCATCGGTTCATTGCGGCTCGGCGACGTCTCCTCGATGCAGATGAGGCCGAGCCGCCGCGGTTCGAACCGCTCGATGAAGGGCAGCGAGAGGCCGAGTTCACCGCCGAGCGTCACCAGCAAGTCAGCATCGTTGGCGATGTATTCGCTAGCTTCGAGATACGGGATCTGGCGCGAGTGCCACTCCCCCTCCGATAGCAGGGATCGTGGGCCGGTGAGAGCCGGAGGCGCCGCAGCCACGCTCGACACGAGATCGTATTTTCCCGGCGTATAGAGGCAATCGATCCGCGCAACGAGTTCGTCGGAGAATCCGAGGCCGATCAGGTAGAGGATGTATGTCTTGGGGATACAGGTAATGTCGACGAGCAGCGACAGCGGCCGTTTAGCTGCGGCATAGAGGTCTTGAAGCCAGGCTTTGATCGTAGCAAAATTCTTCTCGGCCTCTGTCGAAGGATCGAGATCTTTCACCGTCACACGAGGCCAAGAACCTTGGAAACTGCCGAGCTGCGCGACCTTCGCGGCCTCCATCTCGGGCGAGCGCGACCTGAACTTGAACAGCGTCAATTCCGTATCGATCGGCTCGAAGCGACCCAGGGCGACGGGACCGCGCGATTCCCAGCTCAAACCGGCGATAACGGCGTCATAGGCCCGGGCGGCGACTTCATTTTTCCGCAATTTTCGCTGGCGGAACATCAGATCCCCAACGGCCAGTTCGTCAGCCATTATCCGGGGCCATTATGCTCAGGAGCTCCAGCTGCGCACTGGTTGCCGGGATCTTTGCCGCGACGTTTTCCGCCCAGTCCCGGGTCGTAACCGTCGCCCCGCCAAGACAGAGGATCGAAAGCTCCTGGGGATCCAGCGCGACGCCTTCGTAGGCGCCGCGAAACGAGAAGCGGAACTTCGGCGAGAAGCGGCGGTGGAGACGAAAGGCGATCGAGCGGAACTGGCCATCGACGTGCTGGGTCTGGTGGCGCCTGATTTCCACCGGCCGCAGATAGCCCGCAAGCTCGGCTTGCCGAATGGCCGCGTTGACGAACTTGGCGCTGTCGGGAAGCGCGCCGCTGGCCATTACCGAAACATAATCGATGAAGAACACGCCCCTTTCGGTCGTGCTCAGCGTCCGTGGATCGCCCGGATTGGTCTGCAGCATCGACGTATATTCGCCGAGACCGGCAAGCAGCCGGGAAATAACGTCGGTATCGATCTCGGATCGTCGGCTGACGCCCTCGAAATAGGACTCGCTCGCGGAATAGATGCCGTTGGTCTGGATGGAATTCGCAATCGGGGTGCGGCTCGTGGCGAAACGATGCAGGTTCGAGGGGTCCTTGGGATCCCACTTATGCGCGCCCACATAGGCTTCGTAAACCTCCCCCATGATCTCGAGAAAGTCCCGGATCGATCCATCCGCGAGCGATACGACGATGTTGGCACCGGCCAGGGGGAGACGGCGGATGCCCAATGACGTCGCGAAATGGAGAAAGGCGCCGCGTTGTTTTCGGCGAAGCCAAGCCTCGAAACCGGGTTGACCGAAGCTTTCGACAAATGTCGTGAGCTTTTCGACGTCGGTCGATTCCAGCGTCGTCTTGAAAGACTCTTCGCGGCCGCGCCACAGCATGAGGACGTAAGCCTCGTAGAATGGCAACCGCGCCTCCGCTTCGGTGTAGCGTGCCGGAACCTTCTTGCGCTTCTTGCGCATGAGCGCGAGCAGTTGCCCGGCGCCTTTGTTCAGCAGCTCGGCAGCGGGGCGCGCCGACCGTTTGACGAGCGCTCCCATCATGTCGTTGACGTCCCAGCGCCCGAGACGCTGTTGCAGATCGAAAAACGACGACACTTCCGATTGGCTCAGCGTCGGCCTTACCGCGTGCGGTAGCGAGAAAATCAGTCTCAGGCTCACGACCGACTGGCACAGTTGCCTGAAAGCATGCTCGTCCCGGCCGTCGAGCGAAATGACCCGTCGGTCCGCGTCGGTCAGCGGCTGAGATTCAATGAAGGTTTCGCTATCGTCCCTGCCGCCGCCCACCGAACTCACGACCCAGGAGCAGGGCGCGCGGCTGAGCCGGACCAGGCTATTCAGGCTCTTGCGCTGCAATCGGCTGAGAACTTCGCAGTCGTCGAGACAGAATTTGAAGCCAACGGTTTGAGAGCCCATGCTAGTCTTCAACCGGATCGCTGCACTCGCCCGCTCGGCAAAATAGGCGAGCATGCGGTAGGGTTCGCGATCGGGCAGTTTTCCGACCAGGTCGCCCACCGTGCCGCGGCCACAGGCCCGGTTCATCGCGCTCACCATCTGCCGCAAGCAGCGGCCGAGATCCAGAAAGGTGACCGGCGGGCGTGAAGCGAATGCAGCGATGGCCGGGAATTCACCGATAAAGTCGCTAACGAGTTGCAGTTCTTGGCCCGCAGTTATCGAGATCTCGTCCATCTCCCGAAGCTGATGGCACGCATCGGCGACGCGCTCGATGCAGATGGCCTCGACCGCAGCGGAAAAGAACGAATAGAACTCGTATTCGGGGTTTTGCACTTGGGGGAAGATCGCGGCCCAGTCGGTGAACGACATGGATGCCGAGATATGATCCGGGAAGCGGACGTAGATTCCGATGTTTTTGAAATCGGCGAGACGCCGCTGCATCTTGAGCGACTCGTTCAGGCACAAATCTTCCCAGCAAATCCCTTTGAGCAGTGTCGTCTTGCCAGTGCCCCGGGTGCCGTGAATGTAGGTCGACTTGTCAGCCGAAAGCTCCTCGGCCTCTTCCGTGAACCAGATCAGCGGCCGGCCATCGGCATGGTGCTCCCAGCGCGTGGGCCGGAAAGGGTTGATGGCGCCGGCGGTCATATGCGGGCCTCCAATATCCAGCTATTTCGCTTGGCGCTGTAATTTTCGACGACGATCGATTGGTCGGCCATAAGGAGTTCGACGCATTCCTGAAGCTGCTCTTCAATAGCCGTGGTAAAGTGCTTTCCGCATTCCCGCAGCAGGTCTGACCAATAGCATTGCCGAACACCGAGTAGATAGGAATAGACTTGAGCGAGCCCGTTATCGAGCGAGCGACGTCGCTTGCCGATGAGGGGCACCGTCAGGCGTTCGCCCTGACGCAGAATGGCTGACTGATCGAACGTCCAAGGCCAGATATGTCCGACAAGCGGATTGCCCGAGCGAGTGAACACGATTTCTATCAGGTTGAACCCCGCCTCCGCGGCTGGCGCCGAAACACAAACCAGCGCGTCTCCGCCAGGAATCGAAAGCACTTCCACAGGGTCTGTGTGGATGTGGCCATGCAGGTACAAGATCGGCCTGCGCGCCTCCATTAGGGAGGCGCGCACCGCGCCCGAATTGACCAGTTCGGTGTAGGGTGCCAGGCGCGTCAGGCGCTGCGGCAGAAGATTGTGATGCGCGACCACAACGAGTTGCTGTTCCTGCGGTAGCTCGCTCGCGACCTCGACCAAATCACTGATGCTGGTATCCGAAAATGCCGGCGTGTCGAACTGCCGGTCATAATAGGCGCTGAGGACCTTTGGATCACCCTTAGCGATCGCCGCCTCGATCGCTGGGCCGACCGTATCGCGAAACTCGACCGGGATATATTCGACGGCACCGCAGCCCCAGCAGCTGTTCATGAGGATGATCGCACATTGTGCATCGGTCGGGCCAACATGTTCCACAATCGATTTGTCGACGGGAATCTGGCCGAGGCCTGCAGCGCTGAGCGCCGCATTGAGCGGAGCAAACTTTGCGGTGAGGCTTGGTTGTTTGGCGAGTTCGCGGTCTATGTCGTGATTGCCGGGGACGATGCCGCAGAAAATCGACTGATTGGGCCGCCCTGTCCCGAGCTGGAGGGCATTTGCGATATAGTCGAGGCCGGCCTTGTAGCCGTCGAGCTTCCCGAAATCGGTCATGTCTCCCATCAACAGGATAGCGTCGATGTCTCCGACCTCGCACATTTTGTAGATGCGCTTGAAAACCGCTTTAATTGGCTGGCGCGAGATGAGATTTCTCAACTCGACCGAGAAACTATGATCTTTTTGATCGATCGCTCGCTGACTGCGCGCAGCAGACGGCAAATGAAGGTCGCCGATCTGCAACAAGCGGACGCGCGGCAATCCCAATTCATTCCCTCCCCCATAAGTTACGGGTGCTTCGCACGACTCCCCTAGGGCTCGCAAGAGCAGTTAGCGGATGTGTGAATACTCATAGAATTTTCGGGATTTCACGGTCATTCCTCACCTTGGGATCTTTGACAAGTCACGTCCGCGAACCATGCGGTCGATGCGAACGGAGATGATGATTGAGCACGGAGCGTGACATCACGCAGGGTCAAGCAACCCCGCAAAGGCGCGATCCGCGGGCAGAGCAGTTGGTTTTTGATGAGCTGGCTATGCTCGTCGCGACGCCAGGATTCGCCCATGTGATCGCGTCGCTCTGTGCTCGGGACAATTTCACTTGGTACAGAGATGAGATGCGCGCGGAAGACATGGCGCATCTGTATTCGCGGTCGCGGCTTATTCGCACCGAAATGTTCACGATGATCGGGCTCATGATGCGATCTGATCCCGATCTTTCCGTGCCCGCTCCCGCCAATTCTGGCGAGTTTGCGAAGCGCGCAGAAGAGCTTCTGTCAGAACTGCATGACAGCATGAACCAGCCGTGGGTCGAATCCATGCGTGAGGCGATTCTGAGCGGCGACATGCCCAACCCATGGACGTCAGGCGATGCGATGCGCGAGCCGATCTTCTACGGCGGAGAAGGTGCGTTTTCCTTTCAGAACTGCGATTTCGCGAGCCAGAAATATTCCGCCGATGATAGCTGGATCAAAACGGCGAAGGGCGCGTCGATAGACGAGATGATTGCTGTGGCGAATGCGATCGGCACAATTCAGACGGACAAATTGACCTCCGCGATCCACGCCGGACTGCGCGAAATCGGCGACCCCCGCTTTCTCGACAGCTTCACATTCGAGCCTGACGAAATCGTCGCCAGCATTGGAATACCGTGTGACCGAGTGCTGGTGTGCATCGACGCGTTCGCGCTGCCTAACGGTCATGGAAATCCGACGTTCCGAGCACTCAACGACTTCAATGCCGTCAATGCGACGCCAATCTTGGCGCGCGGTGATGACCGTTTCGTATTGTTTCACTGGAATGCGCTCGCCGAAGCGCTTTACGAGACGCCATTCTACTGGCTGGGCGCAGACAAGTCTTATGCGCCGACGGCGCTGAAACATCGCGGTGAGTTCACAGAGGCGTTCGCGCTTGAACGGCTGCGCAAAGTATTTGGCGAGGACCGTGTTTTTCATGGTGTGAATATCGAGCGGGGAAAGGGCGATCGGGTCGGTGAGATCGACGTGCTCGTTCTCTTCGGCAACCGGGCCATCGTTCTTCAAGCCAAGTCGAAACGGCTAACGCTTGAAGCCAGGCGCGGGAACGACCTTCAGATCAAAGGCGATTTCAAAGCCGCGATTCAGGATTCCTATGATCAGGCAATGGACTGCGCGGAAGCACTCAGGAACCCGGCCCTCCGCTTTGTGACCTCGGATGGCGCTACTGTCCGTATCCCGTCTGAGCTGACGCAGATTTTTCCCATCTGCGTCGTTGCCGATCATTACCCGGCTCTAGCCTTCCAAGCTGACCAGTTCCTTGTGCAGCGCAACGTCGCGGACGTGCAGTCTGCGCTCGTGATCGACATCTTCACATTGGACGCAATGGCGGAGATGCTCGATCGGCCGCTGCGCTTTCTCAGCTACTTGGAGCTTCGCGCCACATACGGTGTGAAGGTGCACATCCATCATGAGATCACGCTTCTCTCCTACCACCTGAAGTACAATCTGTGGCTGGACGACGAGTACGACACGGTCGCGCTCGAAGACGATTTCGCAGCTGACCTCGAAATTGCGATGGGTGCGCGCCGACTCGGATTGCCGGGGAAGCGCACGCCGGAGGGAATTCTCACAGTTTGCAACGGCCGCCACTTGGAAACGGTCATCGCTGCCTTGGAGGCTGAGCCGTTTGGCCCGATGATCGATCTCGTTTTGCTGATCTACCAGTTGAGTGGATCTGCGCTCAAAGAGCTTGCTGACGGTATCGATCGGGTACTCGATTTAGCGAGGCAAAAAGGTTCGTCAGACTTTTCGCTCGGCTTCGCCGATACTGGCGTGACGATCCATGCCAACTTCATGCGTCGTGTAGAGGCTGAGCCGCGCCTGGAAGCTCACATGGCTCTCAGGAAATACAAGCAGAAGGTCGACAGCTGGTATGGCATCAGCCTGTCGCCGACCGATGGGACGATCCGATTTGGGAAGAAGGTCGCTTTCCCTTGGGCCTTCGATCCAGAGTTGCAAAGTGCCGCTAGGCAACTCGGGAAGGCGAAGGTTCAACGACCGACAAAACGGAACGGTGTGAAGCTGGGCCGTAACGATCCTTGCCATTGCGGGAGCGGCAAGAAGTACAAGAAATGCCACCTGAACGCCGATGCGCGCAAATAGCACGGCGTTTCCGAAACGTCCTGCGGCCTAAACGGGGGATGCGGACTTGGCGTCGTTGACTGGTTGCACAAGCGCAGTGAGCGCTGTGTACGATGCCGTCATTTCGGCAACGAGCCGATCATAGACGTCAAATAGCTCCGCGCTCCCATCAAGACTCAACCGGTCGGTGACCGTTTTCATTCGGGCTTCCGCGCCCTCCGATGAACCTAGGTGAGAGTAAGCGACGCGAAAGTCATAGAGCACGTAAAAGGGTGACATCAGGTCATGAACCAGCCCGTTGTGATCGACAGATTCGAGCAACGCCTGGAGGCATTTTAGCGTACCCGTCCCCGCGGCTTCGATGCCGGATTGCGCCAAGACCTGACCAAGTTTGGTATTGTCGAGAGATTCAAGGTGGACCTTATTCAGGAGGTCCGAAATCGCCTGCCGTTGCACTGCGGAATCGTGCACCGGTCTGCTGAGCGTACCCGCAAGATTGAGAACTTCATCGTCGAGGTGAGCTAGTTTCGCACCCCAACGGGTGAAGGCGGCTGCGAGGAAATCTGAGCGCGCCGCGAATAGCTGATCTTCATGGGTGGGATCGGTGAAGATGCACTCGATCTGTCCATCGTAGAATTCGCTGCCCAGCGAATGGTCCGAAGGACGGTTCTCGCTCATCAGATAATATTGTTCGGATTTTGGCAGCTTTGCGATGTCACCAAGCCACATGATCAGGTGACCATGACGATTGATGCCAAACGGGATCGTAAAGCCTTCCGCAAGGATGTCGCCATATGTCGGTGAGGCGAAGCGGATGACATAACGCGGGTCAGCATCATACTTCGCCAGCACGGTTCGATTGAAAAATACCGGCGTCAGGAAGCCGTCGTTCCACGGCCGAACGAGGCCCGGATAATAGTAGTAGTCGTCAGGATCATACTGGAACGGCACATCGGTGTAGTCGAAGCTTTCCGTGATTTTGCGACGATTGCTTTTGAAAATCGATGTTCCTTCCTTGGTGGCGATCTCGTGCGCACGCATAATCGAGAATCGCGTCTGGTCTGGGAGCGTGCGGAAACCACATTTCGGACATTCAAGCATCGGCACGCCGTTCATGTCGATTTCAATGCCCGACACGCTCTCGTGAAAATGCGCGAAAACAAGATCAAGCGATCCACCACAGTTGTCGCAGTATGCGCGCTGCGCACCATCTTTTGGCGGGAGATCATTAATTTCCATGCAGAACGTTCCTGAGATTGGTTGTTGCCGCCGCAATGGTATCGTTCAATTCTCCCACTCGCTGCGGCGGCCCGGGGGCCGGGTGTTCGCGGTGCGCCATTTCTTGTTGCCGCGATCCCCACGCCAGACCTGCTCACCATTCGGCTTGAACGCGACCACGCTGGCAAGGTGGGCATTGCGGTACTTGCCGCTCGAATCCCATTCCCAGTCGAAACTCACCGTTTCGCCCTTGTAGACTAACTTTCCCGACCAGGGCGCCAGAAAGGAATATGTCTCGCCGCCGATTGTAAGGACGTGCTGATGCCATGCACCGCTATTGCCGCCCCGGCTCGGCGGGCGCGACTTGTCCTTGAGATACGCCGCGTAATGTTCGACTTCTGCTTTTTCGACGCGCACGCTTGGCTACCTCTTGATCGGGATGTTCGAACTTCATGCCAGACCAGATAGACGATCCTCAAGCCGCGCTGGAAATATTTGCCGAAGCGGTTGTGGAGCTGCTCCAAGATGCAGAGCTCATTTATGCAAATCCGGGAGAGCAGGCGATCGTGGCACGGCTGGTACAGCTTCTGCCGTCGAGATTTCCAGGCTGGTCGGTTGGAAACGAATGGAACCGCCGGGAGGATGTGGCGAAGCGCCTACGACATGGCGTTACCGAAGACGATCTTGTCCGCGAAGGGCTAATCGTTCCCGACATCATCGTTCACCGCGTCGGCAAGCGCGAGAACCTCCTCGTTATTGAAGTGAAGAAGGCGAACAACAAACACTATGACGGCGACATCTGGAAGCTGGAGGGCATGACCGACCGGCGCGGTGACTATGGCTATGCAGCGGGCCTGCATATCGCCCTCGACCTTCCCGCCGGTCTGGTAAGACTCTGCGATGTATATGTGAACGGAGCGCAGGATCCGGACCTTAGCGATTGGATGCGGGCACTGCTGCCGTACCCGGCGGCGGGCGCGTGATGGACCGCAAGGAGGGGCCCGCGCTCGGTCCCACGTCTCCGCTCCTGAATCTCAACGGCATTCCGACGCCATTTCGCGATGGCGCCAAGGGCGATGGCTTCTGTCAGGAGCCGCAGGGAAGCTGGCAACCCCTCCAAGACGACGGCCTCTACGCCGTTGAGGCGGAATGCGTCGAATTGCACAACGATCTGGCCGCCAAGATCTTCGGCGACATCAATCGCTATCACACCTTGCTCCACAAAGCGCCGCCGTTCCTCGATCAGGCGGGTCTCAACTCAGAAGCTGCTATGGGCCGCGACGACTTTGAGGCAGCTCTGGTAAAGCTTGCCAGCTTTCCCGATCTCAATCGGCTCCTCTATCTTTATGACAGCAGAGTGCTCGTCTCGGCGATCCAGGAATGCACCAAGGAAGTGTCCCAACTCACCGGCGAATTCTATCGCATCTTCAATCTCGAACCCTTTTTTGCGCCCGGCATTCCACAGGAGGACGGGACGCGATGGAGCACATCACCGACCGTCACGATGCTATTTTCCACCCTAGGCTTCCTTTTCATCCGGCTGCACAGCCTGCTCGACTACGTGGCCAAGCTAGCGCGCGAAGTCGAACGTATGCCGACGAATTTCAGCAGCTACCCGAAGCTCGCTTCGTCCAACTTCCTGTTCGGGGGTCGCAAGCGATTGAAACTGAACAATGCCCCCGGGACGCTGTTCGAGGCGTGCGACGAGGTTGCCGAAATTGAGCTGGTCCGCAACCTACTCATCCATGATGGCCTGCTGGACGATATGCCCAAAGCCTATGAGGTAATCGAGAACGGACAGGCGATCGAGCGATTCGTGCTGATGCCGGATCGCAAGAACGGTCAGTTCGAAAGGTTCAGGAACCGGCACCGCTTCTATGGCCGGGAGGACAGGATCAATCTGAGGCTGATGACATTGGTCAGGAACTTCCAGACCCGGCAGGTCGCTACCTTGGCGGCCGTGCGTACCCTGTTTTGACGGACGGGACGTCGAAAATTAGCAACAGGTGCAGACAGGGGGGCTGAGCGTGCCGGGAAGAAATTATAGCAGCGGAACTATCAATATTATGACGCCAATGCCTTCGCCGGCTAGGCTTGGGCTGCAGGTCTCGGCCCATCGTCTCGAAGATGACCTAGTCATCGAGGTTACCAGCACTGCGACTGGCTATGACATGGAGATCGTACTGCGTGGCCGCGCTCACGCTGCCGCTGTAGCCGCGAACCTCACCGCCAACTTCCAGGTCGGACATCGCCAGCTCCTGGCACGCTACGATTGTGCCACGGACACCATCGAAACCCATCCTACGACGCTGAAGGTCGGCAGCCCCTACTTTTTCCACCCCAAATACGAGGTGCTGCAGACCATCAGTTTCGAGGGGCATGGCAATCTCGACGATGGTTTCGGAAATTTCGACATCGAAGTCCTGACAATGCCGCCGGGTTTCGTGAAGGACATCTTCGCCGGCTTCGGCGCGACTTATGATATGCGTTTCATAGTCGACGAGCTTGAACGTACCGGCGGTTTCACCGAGCTGGTGCTATCGGAATATTTGCACTCAAGCGTCTCCGAAACCACGGCGCACATCGTCTACGGTACATTCGACAAATGGCGCAGGGCGATCAATCGTAGCCATTTGCGTGCGGTCCTGTTCGGCAACAGCGCCAAGCGCGACTATCTGCGTACCGCGCTCGCGACCGAACTCAGTCTGGCGGCCAGGCCGTCGCCGACTGGGCTGAACCCCACCGATCTCGCTGATTCGGTGCTTTCTGCACTGAGTCTGGCCGGACGACAGCCTCCGGTCGCTGCGGCAACCGACGTCGTCAGGGCTGTCCGGCAGAACCGCTCCGGGCTGAAGGCGCGGGAAGCCGAGCTGCTCGCGCTAAACCGGGAAATCGAACTGCTGACATTGGAGGAGCTGATCGCCAGGATCGAGGAGCATATGGCGAAGAAGCACAATGAGGCCTTCTGGCAGAAATTCCTGTCGGACAATCCTTTCATCGTCCGTCTCGCATTCGGCCTGCCGATCGCGATCTTCGGGGAGCAAGTCGCTGTAGGCGGCGTCAAATTCAACGGCACCGGCGGCAAGATCGCGGACTATCTGCTGCGTGCAGGCGCCTATGGCAACATGGCGATCATCGAGATCAAGCGACCGGACAGCAAGCTTATGGCCGCCAAACCCTATCGCGGCGGCGTATTTGCACCGGACAAGGAAATTGCCGGCGCAGTGAACCAGGTTCTCGATCAGCGCTATCAGTTGCAGATGGAGATCAACAACAAGAAGGCCGCCTCCGGGCAGTTCGACATTTTCACATACGCCCTTCAAGGACTGGTCATCGCGGGGCGCGATATCGACGATCCGGATCAGCGAAAATCGTTCGAACTGTTCCGCAACGGCCTCAAGGATGTGACGGTGATCACGTTCAGCGAGCTTCTGATGAAGCTGAAAGCGCTGCATGCCTTCCTGACCAAGGATTCCTCTGAGGCGCAATCGCCAGCCGCACTGGTTGGTGTTTCGGACGGCGAGCAATCGCCGTCAGCGTCGACGTAATGCCGGCGTTATACCGGTAAGGCGCGCAGCGCTTCTCGACCGCGGCCCGAGCTGAACCCCGCCCCTGCTGCTCGTCATGCGGGCAGGCCAAGCCTAACTGCCCACCGCGCGGTTCGATCTGCTCATTTACCAACAATTTCAGCCGTTGAACGCTTATGCCCGACAGCGACTTCATTTCTGAACACGAAGCCGCGGTCATTACCGCGAAGTCGCCCAAGCTGCTCAAATGGTTCACCAGCTACTCCCAACGGTCCGATGAACGAAAGGCAGATTTCAGGGAGTCGATTTTCACCATCGAACGGCGGCTATGTTGGCGAAGTCGGTCGTATCTGTGCGCGCTGGCTGAGTTCAAGGGATTAAAAGAGCTATGCTCTGCCATGGGTAACGGCAGCAGAAGCTGACATGCTATGTCGAGCTGCGCCGCTCGGACATCCGCAGCTGCATTTGCTCTGACAGACCCCATTGTTGTAGGTAATTGAGCACCCGAGGCGTATCGTGTTTCTGATCGGTGATCTTGCGTCGCCGCGGAGCGCTTCAGGCCATGCTCGTCACAATCTTTGCCCCAAGCAACGTACATCTGCTGGAAATAGCCGGTGTACGAGACGCGCTGTTTGAAGCGAACTGCAAAATGGGGTCCAGTAATCGCTATCGCGTCAAGCTGGTGACAGAACGGGGCATGCCGGAGGAAAGCGCCTCCGGCATCGTTTATCTGCCTGACGCCAGCATCCACGACGAGACAGAGCCGTGCGACACCTTGATTGTAGCAGGGCCATATGGCGTCCCGTCGCCCCAAAGCGAAGCAGTCAATGATTGGTTGCGGGAGCAGTCACGGCAGTCCCGGCGTCACGGATCGACGTGCACCGGGGCCTTCCTGCTGGCTCATGCCGGATTGCTGGCGGGTCGTCGTGCGACAACCCACTGGGAGTATGCTGCACGCCTTGCCGCCGACTTTCCGGACATTCTGGTGGAACCCGACCTCATCTTCGTGCGCGACGGACCAGTGTTCAGCTCCGCAGGGGTAAGCGCAGCGATAGACCTCGCATTTTCGTTGATCGAGGAGGATCACGGGCGGGCACTGGCGCTTTGGGTGGCACGGCGGCTGGTCGTCTTCTTGAAGCGACCCGGCGGTCAGTCGCAATTCAGCGCACTGTTGACCGCACAAACTGTTTCCAACAGCCCGATCGACAAGATAAGACTTCACATCCTCGAACATCCCCGCGCGAAGCTGACCCTTGAAACCCTTGCAAAGATTGCTGGCGTAAGCTCGCGCCATCTCTCCAGGCTGTTCCGCGCCGAACTCGGCATGAACCCAATCGCATATGTCGAATTGACCCGGATCGATATTGCGCGACGACTGCTGGAAGAAAGTTCCGCTCCGATAAAAGCGATTGCCTACACTGCCGGGTTCGGCTCGACGACTACGCTCAGACGGGCATTCCTGCGCAGGATGGGCGTCACGCCCCTGGAGTATCGCATGCGCTTTCACAGCAGCGGAGGCGGAGAGCCGATCAACGTCGAAAGAGCCGCTATTCCGTCCTGAATGGTCGCATCAGCGAAGTTGAAAACAGCGCTGCGGGACGACATCGTGGTGCCAAGAGGCGATGGCAACTCGTTCCCGCAGGCTCACGATAAGTGAAAAGACATAAAGCGCGGCAGTCTCGCCACCCCAGCGTGGAGATTTCAGCAAATGATACAAAACGCTGTTGAGCAATGGCAAAATGTTCCGCTCCGCAAGGACTCTCTTTTCGATACCTACTTCCACACTTTGTCGCATGATCTCAGGACACCGCTCACCCACATCACGGGATTCGCTGAGCTTCTCAAGCTCGATGGAAACCTTGGGGCAACCCAGCAGGAATATGCCTCTGCAATCGTGTCGGCATGCAGCGAGCTGCAAAATACGGTCCTGGCGCATCTTCGCCTCATAGAAAGTAGCCTTCAGGCTGCATGTCAGATGCCTCCGCTTGCTGACGACGCGTCTTCGCCCGCACCTCAGAGCGACACGTAAATCCAAAAATATCTTTACCGGATATCGCAGCTTGGTGACCCGCTCGACCAGGCCACGAGACGTTTGCCGTACCCCGACGAAACTGGCGTCGATTTGTCTCGAAACGCCGCGCCGCTGAAATTGAAACGTCGGCACCACGGCATCATCCTCTAGCACGGAGGCATGGGATGAGATCTGATCTTTACGCGCTCATCGCGATGAAACTCGAAAGCCTGTTTGCGAGATGACTCCCGATGCGGCCGACGGCACGATCGTGGAGCCCGGTAGAACTGGTTCCCCGTTGCTGCGATGGCCTCGCCTCCTCGGTGGGCGCAGAGGCCAGTGTGTAACAGAGCTCTTTTCCAAACTTGCGCTCGATCATGTCAGCGATGGCCTGCTCGTCGCGGACATGCGCCTCCGGGGGCAGCCCATAGTCCTGGTAAACCCAGCATTCGAAAAAATTACTGGCTATTCTGTTGACGAAGTCATCGGCAAGAACTGCCGCTATCTCCAGGGAAGCGATCGGTTGCAGCCGGAACTTACGGAAATACGGGCTGCGCTTGCGGAGGCGCGCGCCTGCTCGGTGACACTGCGCAACTACAAGCGGGACGGAACGATGTTTCGCAATGCTTTGCGTCTGGAGCCGTTTCGGGACTACCTAGGGCGCCTCACGCATTTCGTGGGCCTGATCCGGGATGTCACGCACGCACCGGGTGTCGATCGGCTTACCGGACTGCGGGATCGTTATGGGTTGCTCGACCGGCTGGCACAGATCGAAATGTCGGCGAACTCCGCCTTGCTGGTCATCAAGCTCGACGTCCTGCGGTTCCGTGACGTCAACAACGGTTTCGGTTACGATGTCGGTGATGCGCTGCTTCGTTCGGCGACAGCGCGTCTGGCTGTTGTGCCAGCCCTGGCTATCGCTCGCGTCGGCAGCAATAACTTCATCCTGGCCTTCGCGCTCGATGATGCCAGCCGTGCGGGCAAGATCGTCAATGAGGTCCTCGACTTGCTGAGACCCCGATTTGTCCTGCCTGGCGCATCGCTTACAGTGCAGTTTGCCGCTGGCTTCGCTGTCGGGTTCGCCGGAACCGATCCTCTTCTACTGGTCCGGCATGCAGGTGCGGCGATGCAACGATCCAAAGCGACGCCCGACCACGGCCCCCATCCGTTTGAGGAAGCAGATGACCGAGACGCGCGTAATCGCATTCGGCTCGCGAACGAACTGCAATCCGCCGTTTCCAATGACGAGCTGCTGTTTCATTATCAGCCCCAGGTCGATCTGCAATCCGGTGACCTGATCGGCGCTGAAGCTCTGCTCCGTTGGGACCACGGCGCATTCGGCCTCCAGCTACCCGGCCGGTTCATCGCCGTTGCTGAAGAGACCGGCGCCATGATGGAGATCGGAGCGTGGGGCCTGCGTACGCTCGCGACGTATGCAGCGCGGGTCAATCAAAACCGTCGGATACCGCTCCGGTTCGCTTTCAACATGTCGGTGATGGAGTTCACGCGAAGGGACGTCGTCGCCTTTGTCGAACAGGTGCTCAACGAAACCGGGTGCAAGGCCGAATGGCTGACGCTGGAGCTTACCGAAGAGCTGATGGCCCCTGAGTCGGACGATATACGCCGATCCTTCGAACATATGCGGCGCCTGGGGGTCGGCATTTCGATCGACGATTTCGGCACGGGCTATTCCAACCTACGCTATCTCGAACGGTTTCCACTCAGCGAGATAAAGATTGATCGTAGTTTCGTGCGGGAAGTGGCGCACAACCATGTCAAGCACGTCATCGTTGAAAGCATCGTGAAGCTCGGAGTGGCGCTCGACGCGCGCGTCGTCGCGGAAGGCATTGAGACTGAGGCCGATCGAGTGATGATGCGGACACTGGGCTGTTCGGTGGGACAAGGCTACCTCTTCGCGCCGCCGCTCGACGAACAGCGCTTCGAAATCCTACTCAATCAAGGAATTGTAATGCGCGAGGACCGTCTGTCTAAGAGTTAAAGCGAATGTGCGCCCCCAATGCCATCGTGCACCTCGCAGGCGAACAAGACGCAGCCCATTTGTGAACAAATATGACGATGGCTTCTTTGCCACCTGACCGTTTCACATTTGGTGAGTAATGCTCACCTGAATGAGCGGCAGCTATTGGGTCACCGAAACCTTGCTTCCAACGACCGCTTTGTTGGCGGGAGGCGCCGGATGGGCTGAAGAGGATCGAGTGGCTGCTATTGTTCGGATCAGACGCTAGCTTCGCTCGCTCTGAACGACGGAGTTTGGTTGGCATCGGACCCAGGTATTGTCGGTCGCGGACCCCGACAGGTGGATGAAAGCAGGACGGGTTTCGACGAGCAGCTTTGGCCCAGCGAATGTCGTTTTTGAGGGCGTAGACGGCAATCTTCCTAATGGCTGAGCCCCCCGCACTTATCTTAGGGATTGGAGCCAGCCCTTCGCCCGCACCCAAACTTTGCCGTAGCAAAAGCAAAACTTGCCTTGACGAAATCATATTCTATCGATTAGGTTGAAATACCTCGAGCGGGATGGCTGGTCAGGCCCCTCCCGCATCATCACGAGTGTCTGACCCGCGGCTTTTGATAGGGATGCAGCTTGCTCCGCGTGACCAACCGCTAAAGCGCACGATGCTCAGGCGACCGCGCCAGGCGTCGTGTTCCCCTCTCTAACGATGAGGTGATCCGATGCGCATGACCCACCAGCTCTGTTGACCTAGTCCGCACGCAGTCGCGTGCCGGTTATCGCGAGCCAGCGCCCGAAACGGCTTATGCCCTCCGGACGCACTCGGGACCGGCGCGTGATGATGTCGCGCCCACCATCCGGTGGCCGCGCCTTTCGCTCTGCGAGGATCATCATGATCAGGCTCACCAGTTCCGATTTGGCGGACCTGGCGCGCTACCCCCTGTTTCTTCAGCAATCGGCGCTGGCCATCTGGTCTCAGCTGCCGGGGGGAAGCCTGCGCTCTGTCCGCCCCGAAGACCGTGACGGCGAAAACCGACGGTCGACCAAATACAGTCACGTTCAGGGGCAACCATAATAATGACACTTAATCAGTATATTATCGGGCTCTATACAGGCGAGCGCTTCCCGCCTACCGGCGTGCGTTTCTCGCCTATCGGCGCGCGCCGGACGATGCTGCGGGCAACAGCTGCAGCCCTGTCGCTCGCAGTGCCGATCAGCGCCCATGCGGCCGAAGAGCCATGGCAGACCGAGCCGACCGCAGCGGAGGAGGACGCAGGCTCGCCGATCATCGTCACAGCCTCCCGCCGCCGCGAGGAAGCCGTGCAGGACGTGCCGATCGCCATCAGTGTGATCGACGCGGCGACACTTGATCGTCGCGGCGACTTCACCCTCGGCCAGATCCAGCAACAAGTGCCGGCGCTGCAGGTGTTCAGTTTCAACCCGCGCAATACCAACATCAACATTCGCGGCCTCGGCAGCAATGTCGCATTGACCAATGATGGGCTGGAGAACGGCGTCGGCTTCTATATCGACAATGTCTACTATGGCCGCGTCGGCCTTTCGCAGTTCGATCTGGTCGATCTCGAGCAGATCGAGGTGCTGCGCGGCCCGCAGGGCACGTTGTTCGGCAAAAACACGACCTCGGGCGTCATCAACATCAGCACCCGCAAGCCAAGTTTCGAGCCGGACGCTTCCAGCGAGGTGAGCATCGGCAATTATGGCTATCGGCAAGTTCGCGTCTCGGTATCCGGCCCGATCGTCACCGATCGTCTCGCTGTACGCCTGAGCGGTGCCTACACCAAGCGCGATGGCCTCCTCTTCAACACCACGACCGGAGAGGAAGCGCAGGACTATGAAAATGCGAGTTTACGGGGCCAGCTCCTCTTTACGCCGACAGACGGTCTCTCAATCCGGCTGATTGGCGACTATGCCAGCCAGAAGCAGAATTACGCCCTTAACGTCTTTGCGAACTATGTCGGCACCTACGAAAACGGCGCGACAATCCCGAACAATTTTGCGGCGCGTCTGGCGCGGTTCGGCCGGTCACTGCCGGCCATCCATCCGTTCGCGCGTCGGGGCGAGTCCGACAGCCATTACCAGTCCAACATGGATGGCTATGGGGTGTCCGGTCAGGTCGACTGGGATCTGGGCGGCGCAGAGCTCACCTCCATCACCGCCTATCGCTGGTGGGACTGGAACCCGGCCAATGATGGCGATTCCACCTCGCTGCCCGTGGTCACCAAGGCGCAGCAGGCCAACCGCCAACGCCAGTTCAGTCAGGAAATCCGCCTTGCGTCCAAGGATGATGGCCCAATCGATTATGTGATCGGCGGCTATTATATCTGGCAGATCATTCGCGGTTATGGCGCGAGCCGCTACGGCTCGGCGGCGGCGGCCTGGAACTTGCCGGCAGTCGATCCCGTGGTCGGCAACGCAGCGCTTGACGGGTTCGAGGCGAACTCCACCTCCACGCCGCAGACGAGGAGCCTCGCCCTGTTCGGGCAGGCGGACTGGTCGATCAGCGATGCGCTGACCCTGACCGCCGGCCTGCGCTACACCCATGAGAAGAAGGAGGGCGCGTTCCGCCAATATTGGGTGGCGGGCAATGATCTCTCCGGCCTCACGCCGGCACAGCAGGCGACAGCGAACGCCATCCGCGCCCAGTTCAACCCGGTGCAGACCTTCGCGACCGCTTTCTCGGATGACAGCCTCTCCGGCCTCGTTACCCTTCGCTGGCAACCGACGCGCGACGCGATCATTTATGGCACCTATTCGCGCGGCAACAAGTCAGGCGGGCTCAATCTGACTGCCTTGCCGGCGGGTATCGCGCCAGAGGTCGCGCCGGAGCGAGTCGATGCCTATGAGGTCGGCTTCAAGTCGCAGTTGTTCGATCGCGCGTTGACCTTCAACGGGGCGCTCTACTGGATCGACACCGCCAATTATCAGACGGCGATCACCGAGCAGGTGGCGAACACGGTCACCTACCGGCAGTATATCGCGAACATTCCCAAGGTGCGCTCTCGCGGCTTCGAGCTGGACGCGGTTTACGCTCCCTTGCGGCACTTCAGCCTCAATGCGTCGCTGGCTTATGCCGACACCAGCTATCGCGATTACAGGAACGCGCCGCAGGCCGTCGAGCGCCTGAACATTTCTGCCGTACAAGACCTCACCGGCCAGCAGCTCCCGGGCGTGCCGAAGTTCACCTACACTTTGGGCGCAGATGTCTCGACACCGGTTCCCGCATTGGGCAGCACGACCGAGATGTACGGCCATGCCGACTGGTCGCATCGATCGAGCTTCAACACCTCCGCCTCCAACTCGCGGCTGGCGATCGTGGACGGCTACGGCCTGCTCAACGGGCGGATCGGCTTGCGGTTCGACGACGGCCGCTACGACCTCTCGATCTGGGGCAAGAACCTGCTCGACGAGAAATATTTCCAGACGCTGTCGGCCGGAAACACCGGACTGGTGACGGGGCTGATCGGCGACCCGCGCACCTACGGCATCACACTCCGCGCAAAATTGTGAGGCACGCCATGACCGCACTCACTGCAATCCCCTCGTCCTCATTGTCGCCGCTGCAGAGCAAGGGCGACGAGCGTTCCGGCGCCCTGCGGCTCATCCGCTTCTCGGCGGTTGCCGTGCCGATCGCCGCCGCGACCATGCCCATCGGCGTCTACCTCCCCGCCATTTTTGCACGGGACTTCGGCCTGTCGCTCGGCATGATCGGCTTCATCTTTCTGATCGGCCGCCTGTGGGATGCCATTTCCGATCCGCTGATCGGCTCCCTGAGCGACCGTACCCGCAGTCGCTTCGGACGCCGCAAGCCATGGATGGCGGCGGGGGCAGTGCTGTTCACCCTGTCCTCCATCTTCCTGTTTTTTCCGGTCGCGACGGTAACGCCGCTCTACCTCGGCGGCGTCCTGTTCGTTTTTTACCTAGGCTGGACGGCGATCCAGATCCCCTTCCTGGCCTGGTCCGGCGAGATTTCCGGGCATTATCACGAACGGACCCGCATCGCGACCTACCAGACGGTCGTGGGTTCGGCGGCGCTATTCGTCACGCTGCTGCTTCCCGCGCTCGCCGATCAACTGCGGCCGGGCGACGGGCACCTGCAAATGTCACTGATGGGCGCGCTGGTGCTTGCCACGGTCATCCCCGGCGTCTTTCTGTCGCTCACGGCATTTCCGGAAGTTCCGGCTCCGGCCGGGCCAGCGGAGACGCTGTCGATCAAGCAGACTCTGCGCGCGGTGTTCGCCAATACCCTGCTTCTGCGCGTGCTCGCCTCGGACTTCGCCGTGACGCTTGCCCAGAGCATTCGCGCTGCGCTCATCGTCTTCTACGTCAGCTTCTATATGGGCCGGCCGGACTGGGCAGCGGCGCTGTTCCTCTTCCAGTTCATCTTCGGTATCTTCGCGGGCCCCATCTGGCTGCGCATCGGCCTCAAGCTCGGCAAGCACCGAACGGCGGTCTTGGGCGAGCTGGTGCAGGTCGCGGTCAATCTCAGCCTGCTGCTGGTCACGCCGGACACCTTCGGTCTGCTGCTGGCGCTGACATTGGTGCAGGGGCTCGCGCAAGGCTCCGGCAACCTCATGCTGCGCGCCATCGTCGCCGATATCGCCGACAAGCACCGCCTCGAAACCGGTGAGGAGCGCACCGGGCTTTATTATTCCGTGTTCAGCCTCGCGGGCAAAGGCGCCTCGGCCATCGCTATCGGTGTGGCCCTGCCGCTCGTCGCCTGGCTGGGCTTCGATCCCCGGGGCAGCAACAGCCCGCAAGCGCTGCTTGGCCTTGCCTATGTCTTCGCGCTTGGTCCTGCGCTGGGCCACGCCTTTTCCGCACTGCTCCTCGCCCGCTTCCCGCTCGACGAAGCCGCCCATTCCGAAATCCGCCGCCAACTGGACGACCAGCCCCTCGCTCTCGCCCCGGCCGAGTGACCCGCACTGAATGAAATCCCTGAAAGGAGATGCACGTCATGACCGTCCTCGAAAAGACCCTCACTGCTTCCGATACCGACCTGTTCGAAATCAAGCCGCTTCAGCCCAGTTTGGGAGCGCAGATCAGCGGGATCGATCTCTCCCAACCGTTGACCCGGCCGTTACACGCCGCGCTTCACGCCGCCCTGTTGCGGTACAAGGTGCTGTTCTTCCGCGATCAGCATCTGACGCATGACCAGCATATCGCCCTGGGCGCAGCGTTTGGTGATCTGGAGACCCACCCGGTCTTCGCGCACCCCGATCATCCGGAAATTCTGCCGCTGCGCTCCAAGGAGTTCGCCGGCAAGTATCGCAGCACCACGGACAGCAACTGGCACGCGGACACGACCTTCCGCGCTGAACCGTCTGCGGCGTCCATCCTCATCCAGCGCGTCTCGCCGGGTCTGGGCGGCGATACAGTCTTTGCCAACGCAGTCGCAGCCTATGAAACGCTCGACGAGGAGACCAAAGCCCGGATCGACGGGCTGAGCGCCATCCACGACACGCGCGTCTTCCTGCAGTTCGTCGAGACGCCCGAAAAGCGGGCCGCCTTGCAGGCGCAATATCCGCCGGTCGAGCATCCGGTGGTGCGCATCCATCCCGAAACTGGCGAGAAAGTCCTCTACGTCAATTCCGTTTTCACCCGCGAGATCGTCGGACTTGCACCAGGCGAGAGTGAAGCGCTGCTCGCTCGCCTCTTCGACCAGGTGAAGCGGCCGGAATTCCAGGTGCGTTGGAGCTGGCAGCCCGGCTCGATCGCTTTCTGGGATAATCGCGCGACCCAGCACTACGCGGTGCCCGACTATCGCGGCAATCGCGAGATGGAGCGCGTGACCATCGTCGGCGAGCGCCCGCGCGGCCCCCAATCACCCAACTGAAATTCCCCCAGCACGCCCAAGGCAAGAAGGAGCCTCATCATGTCCATCACCACCTATGCCAATGCCGCAGACCCCAATAGCCCGCTCGACATCAAGCCAGTGACCGGCACGATCGGTGCCGAAATCCGGGGCGTCGTGCTCTCCGGCGATCTTGACGCCGTAACCGTCCAGGCGATCCAAGACGCGCTGGTTCGCCACAAGGTCATCTTCTTCCGTGGCCAGCATCATCTCGATGACGCAGAGCATGAGAATTTTACGGCACTCTTCGGCGATCCCGTGGCGCATCCCACCGTGCCGGTCGCAGAAGGATCGCGCTACCTGCTGGAGTTGGACAGCCGCGAGGGATACGCCGCCTCGAGCTGGCATACTGACGTCACCTTCGTCGATGCCTATCCGAAGGGCTCGATCCTGCGTGGCATCACCATCCCGGAGGCGGGCGGCGATACGCTATGGGCCAATGGCGAGACCGCCTATGAGGCGTTGCCGGAATCCCTGCGCCAGCTCGTCAACAATCTCTGGGCCGTGCACACCAATCTCTACGATTATGCTGCGATCCTGGGCAATGCACCCAAGGACAACACCACCGCGCAGGAGCAGATCAAGCGGCATCGCAATGTGTTCGCCTCCACGGTGTACGAGACCGAGCATCCGGTGGTTCGCGTTCACCCCGTTTCGGGCCAGCGCAGCCTGCTGCTCGGACATTTCGTCAAGAGCTTCGTCGGTCTAAATCAGGCGGATTCCCAGCGGTTGTTCAGCATTCTCCAAGACCATATCACCCGGCCGGAGAATCTGGTGCGGTGGCGCTGGCAGCCCGGCGATGTCGCCTTCTGGGACAATCAGGCAACGCAGCATCGCGCCGTCGCCGACTTCGGCCTGCAGCGCCGCACCCTGCGCCGCGCCACCATTCATGGCGAAGCGCCAGTGAGCATCGATGGCCGCACCAGTCGCATCGTCCGGCAGGAAAAGGCGGTGGAATACGAAGCAGCCTGAGCAGAACCGTTACCCGCGCTACCGCTCAGGGAGAAACTGTGGCGCGGGTGACGTTGGATAATCGATTGTACATGTCCTCGATCAGCAGTGCCAATCGGCCGCTTTGACGAAGAGGAATTGCGGGGCATTTCGCATCTCAAGCTCTGGTTGAGGTGGATGATTACCGTCAACGAATGTCCTGTCATTAGATGAATGAAAGGCAGGTTTCGGGAACCGGTTCGAACGATTGCACGTCGGGTTTGAGGGCGGGTCCCGTCGGATGGGCCAAAGTAACTCAATGACTGCTATCGTCTGGAGCAGACATTAGCGCTTTTCAATCTGAACGACCGGCATTGGTCGGGAGCAGCTGCAACTGTGGAGGCGGGCACTGTGTCAGAAGCCGCCAACATAGCGGGCGCTCAGTGATCAAACTGATGCCTCTATTAGCTGCCGATCGTTCATCGACTCAAACCAGCTTCCCGAAGAAGCTTGAGAAGTCGGTTTTCGGCTCCCTCGAACAGCGTTAATGCGTCAGCATCTCCAGAACTTAAAACCATTGTTCATGACATTATCGCAACAGTTGTCTACCATGAATTTCATTACATTATCGTCTTGCAGGCGTTAAACAGCATAACCCCTAATTCAATTCTTTGTTATAGCCGCTCTTACTTGGCGTGAGTTTTAAGAGGCCTTGAAATCGAGGCGTCATGCCGTGACCGCCTCGATCTATCGGCATTCTCAGATGCCCGTCGGCGCCTCGAAAGTCACATCGCGCGCATGGTCAGACATGCCCTGCTCCCAAGTGCTCCAGCCCGAATTCAATCCATAAGGTGCGCGTTCAAGCAGAGCGTCGATCTTGGATATCATGCCATTCTTCTCGATCTTGAAAATCTCTGCGATCTGCCATGTATGCGGTTGGACCGGCCCGGCGGTGACCGTCCGGCCATTGGCAGTGGTGAAAGTCCGCGTCGCGCCACCCGAGTGATCGAAGAAGGCGAAGGCGAACACCAGTCCACGTTCCTGATCGACTGCAACATAGCGGCGATCGCGAATGCGGTTGACGAACGCCATCAGCCCTGACTTGAACTGCTCGGTACAGCTCCACTGGCCGGAATAGCCAGTCGCCGTGGCCGGATCGGGGCGCTTTTCTCCAGCCGGGGTAGGTGCAAGTGTCGCTTGCTTGCCATTCTCGTGACGCAGACACTCGGGCGTGAATGGATAGTCGCCCTTGCCGTCATTCTTCTGGAGCCCGATGAAATATTTGTCCGCCTGCGCAATCAACTCTGCACGCGACAGTTGATCAGCTTTAGGGATCACCTCTATGAGCTTGGGATGGATCGCCATGCCATCGAGCCGGTTGTAGCTCGCATTATCCGTCTCATTTGGATAGCGGAACACAATCTGCTCCACTTCCGCAATCTGCTGATTACGGACGAGCAGACGCAGTGCAATGAACGAGCCGTTGAAATTGGCGGCGTCGCGATGATCCTCCTGGATAGTCCCGAAGAATGTGACTTGTCCGGCCGCGACGTCCGTGACGAACAGCTTATAGTTGCCGCGCGCTTTCATTGTGTTCCACAAGCCGTCGCCGACTAACAGGCGCTGGCCGTTTTCCGTGAAGCGCACATTCGGCGAGATCGGCACTGCGCTCGGCTGTTTTGCCGCAACGGCATCGAGATAGCGACCGACAAAGCCTTCCAAGCACGCGCGCTCGCACGGCGCTGCTGCTGGCGCGGCCGTGGCTGCGGGCGCAACACTCGTGCAGAGCAAGGCTGCAATAAGACCGGCGCAAACCCGTCCTCCACGCAAATTCAGTGATTGTGCGCGCATTATCCTCATCCTTCCCATGATCGTGTCGTCCGATAGAGGTGTTTATCGATTGGCTGATGTGCCCTGTGCAGGAGTCGCGCGCTGGCGCGGCGGGGCGCTGGGTGTAACAACCGGGTTGGCGTCCTGGGCCGACCATTCTGGGATGGCCTGATTGTAGATGCGGCGACGCGCATACAGCCACTGGCCATCAACCTTGACGAGTTCGTCTTCGTAGTGGCCCCAGAAATCGACCGTGCCATAACCTGTCGGTCCGCTCGTCATATGGGTCCAGTAGGCCAGTCCGTGAGCCTTGTTCCCGTCGAGTTTGACGACGATATTTGAAATGATGTGGCGTCCTCCCTTCGGACGCTCCCCGGCAGGCACCTTTGCGCGCGCTTCAACAGCCCGTTTACGGCCTTCTTCAATAAATGCCGCGATCGCCTTGCGACCTTTGATCTCGCCAGCACCATAATCGAGAGTACCATCTTCGGCGAAGGTGGCTGCATAGCTCGCCGCGTCGTGCCAATCGAATGCAAACAAGTAGCGGCCATGAAGATCCTCAATCGCCGCACGATCATCCGCAGGGCTTGCAAGGGCTCCGCTGGAAAGAACCACACCGCCAAGCATCGCCAACGCGATCATGAAATTGCTCGACCGCCCCGTTCGAAACATGCCCGCTCTCCTCTTGTTTGATGCCTCGTTCCTTCGCGACACCATACGGGCAATTATAGTCTCATTTGGGACCGAATTGCAAAATCTTTCCCGATGGGGAGCGGAAATTTTACCGGGTTTGGAGAAGCGCCATTGCGCGCGGGATTCAAGGTGCAATCAGCAGCATTCAGTCCGCCAGCGGCTCGTGAGTACCTCGAGCAAAGCGGCGAACAACATTTTCGAGAATGCGACTCACAGGGCCGCCGAACGCGCCGTTGCACCAGAGGCTCCCATTGAAACTTATGGAAGAGGCGGCAAACACGGCGCCGCCGCGGTCGGTAACGAAATAGGTCATGTCACCCCGCACGAGTGCTCCGGCATCCTCGCCGGTAAGCGCTTGAGGGGGAAAGCGCATGTCCTCCATGAGCGGCAGGAAGCCCGCCTGTAGGCCTTCAGACCGAGCGATGACGACTGCCCCGTCCGGTGTGCCCAGTCGCGTGTCAGCACGGTCAAGTTCGTAACCTGCGGCGCCTCCGGAATTGAGGCCGCAATCCCCGAAAACTTCGCCGTGCACGCCGTCAAATATCCACGAAACTGCCGGGTGGCGAGACTCGTCGGTGCGCCGGAACCATGCAGATTCATATCGACCCTGCGTCGAGAATCCGGTCAAAACAAGCTGCTGTGGATCACGCCGGTTGCGCTTCCATAGGCCTCCGAACTTGCCATCGAGCGCATGATAATATTCGCCGGGCTCGGCTGCCCAGGCGCGTACGCCATTTTCAGCGCGACGAACCTCGAGGGCCCATGGCAGCGACGGGTTTCGGCCGATCCGCCAATAAAAGCCGTTGCCACCAAGATAGCAAAGGCGCCCGCCCCTCTGCACATGCGCTTGCAAGGCATCGAGCGTTTCGGCGGTATGATATTCCGGATGGCCGCCCGTCAACACCACCCGATATCCGCCGAGCAGCGCGACTCCCTCCTCATGGAGATCTTCGTCCGTTATCACGTCAAACTCGATCTCCCGCGCCTCCAGCCAGCCGAGCAGGTGCGAATCCGAGGCGTAGTGGCGCACACCTGACCCGCCCTCTGCCCTGTCCTTGAAAGTGAGGAACCCTGGCCGCATCGTCAGGATCGGCCGCGCTCTCGAGGCATAGGCGATACCCGATCCGTCCGGGTGATGATTGTACGTGCAGCGGCCATAGATCGGAAAGTCATCAGGCGTATGAGGGTAAGCCCCCCATTCTGCTATCCGGGCGCGCAGCGCGTCATCGGTCCAGCCAATCGCATGGTTGCCATAGGCCTGATAGGTGAAGGTGGGCGCGAGAAAAACCACGTTCGCGCGCGGCCCGTCACGCGGGGCGAGCACATAAAAGGGCAGCCAATCCTCACCATCCTCGCAGCGGAGATGGAGCGCATAGGATCCGCTCTTCAGCCCCTCGGGAACCGCGAATGCGAAGCTTTGCGCCCAGCCGCAATCACCCAGATCATCTTCGTGGAACCTGATCGCGGCATAATGGCCAGGAGCATGCCGCCAGCTCTGCTCGGCGCCAGTCCAGCGTGCACCGACCACGCCGCGCATGGGCAGATTGACGAGCGTCCCATCACAGCCTTGCTCGCCGACGCTCACAATCTCCTGCGTATCAATCCCGATCCCGAGATCCCAGCCGCAGATGAGGCGATTGCCAAGCTCCTCAAGCGATTCAAGCGGGCGGGGCCATTCTGCGCGGAACGAGGCGAGAATGGCCGGGTCCTCGATCTTCCCGTTGAAAGTTTCATCCTGTCCGCCGGGTCTGGCCGCCGCGAGCCGCACAAGACCTCGACCAGGCATCGAGGCGTGAACCACCTCCACCTCATTGGAACCGCTCTGGGCTGGCTCATAAAGATGAGCGGGCGTATGGAAGCCAACGAGCAGCCGGCCCGACGCGATGTCGAGACTGGCCCAGATACGGTGCCAGCGATCATGGCGCAGCCGCCCCGCGACCTCAGCAACGAAGACCCCCTGCCCCGTGTCCAGCCGCGCCTCAACCTTTCCGCTCCCGATGCTCAAGGTAAGCTTGGCCGCCGCACCCGCATGATGAAGCACGACGCGCGGCGCAGATTGCGCCATTGAGGGCATGGCGAGCGCTGTCCAGCAGGCGGCATCGGTGATGATGCCGGGCCCCGGCGCTTCGGCAAAGGAGCCGAGACGGATCGGCTGGCGATGCCCCAGCTGCTCGGTCTCGTACAGGGATGACAAATCCTCGAACTGCAACCCTGGTCCGGCAGGGTTGGGATCAGCCGAGATGACCCGCACCAGCCGCACCTGATAGCGTCCCCCACGCCGAACGCTGATCCGCGCCTCAAGCTGCTCACCAGGACGTGCGGAGAGGCGGTTAAGATATCCTGTGATCGGCAGCTCGTTCATCGCTCTCTCCGGGGGAGTTGGTCGGCAGGATCAACCAGGCTCAAATCCTTGCGGATAATCGATGTAACCGAGCGGAATGATTTTGGCGCCAACTGGCCGACTGACGATCCCGCGCTCCGTCCCGCCAAATAGCTGGCCGACATTACGACCTTGGGCGAAATCCATCAGCAATGTCAGTTCGATGGAGCCGCCATCGTGCAGCGCGAGAAGAAAGAGCTCATCGCCGACCTTGCACATACTCACGGCCTCGATCCCAACCTCCGTCCTTAGCGCATCGAAGCGGGGATCGCTCGGTAAGATCAGCCATTGCCACAGGATTGCCCGCGAATTGACGTACACATGTTCCAGCGCAGCTTCTTCACTATATTGGCAATAAGCGCGCCTGCCGATCAGCTCGCGGCTCTCCGCTATTGGCAGATAATCGACAGTGCTGCCCGCGATCCGCGCCGGACGGACCAGGCGGCGCATCGCGCTTTCACCTTCGATCAATTGGTCCCAGACCGTAATTGCACGCCCCTGCTCGCGGTCAATCACATGCGTGAGGCCGAGTTTGCGCTCCGCCTCGGCGATATGAACGAAGAAGATGCCTGGACGAACCTCAACCGCATCATAAGGGGCGCCTCCAGAGGCGGGCT
Organism: Sphingobium sp. B11D3B; assembly: GCF_025961735.1. Lineage (NCBI taxonomy): Bacteria > Pseudomonadati > Pseudomonadota > Alphaproteobacteria > Sphingomonadales > Sphingobiaceae > Sphingobium > Sphingobium sp. B11D3B. Next base: position 1,717,031 of record NZ_JAOQOF010000001.1, read on the forward strand.
CCGCCGCTCCGCTCATCTCCCATGTCACCCTGTCGATCCCGAACCGGAGGATTAGGGCAGCGCCATCGTCATGGTCGAGCTGGATGTCCTGCCCGGCCAGTATCGTGGTCGATTCCTGGCGGTTCTTGCCCAGGTCCATGTCGCGCACCATGGGCGGGACCGGACGGATCGGTGCGACTTCGTACATGACAATTCCTCTCCCGGGCTGGGGCAGGAATAGTCCCAAATGAGATCATGTCAACTCAACGTGCATGCCAGTGGGCGAGGATTTTCATCAGCAGATCGTCCAGCTTGGCCAAATCGCGTCGCGACAAAAAGCCGAATATCTCCTCTTCTCGCTCCCGGAACAGCTTCATTGCCTGCATGTAAAGCGCGCGACCCTCGTCGGTCACGTCGAGCACCATATAACGGCGATCCTCTTCGCTCGGTCGCGCGGTAATGAGCTTGTTGGCCGTGAGCTTGATCACCCCGCGACTGATGCTATTCTTCGGTCGCCCGCTCATCGCGCAGATCACATTCGCGGTCATCTCTCCATAGTCGGACAGATAGCCAAGAATGGTGAACTCGTCACGAAGCAGACCATGGTCCTGGGCAAGCGCTGCAAAGGCCTCCGCTGAATAATAATTGCCGATGAGGATCATGCGAAGCCCGAACCAGTCTCCGCCCTCCCCCAGCACGCGCTGGCGGAGCTCTGCAGGAATGCGGTCGATTGCCCCTGTGGATATCTTTCGCCCCAAGTCCGTTCCGCCCTCAATTTCCAATCGCAAGACGTCTGTTCGTGCGCGTTCAGGAAGCCCGGCTAGCCGATGTGAACGGCGGGGGTCAACTGCCCAACTTGACAGTCCCGTTTGGGACCATCACTATTGCGGTGAGGAGAATGCTTGATGCACTATAACCGCGATGATCTTGAACAACTCGGTATGCGATATCTTGATGGGCTGATCGCGCGTGACCCCGGCGACTTACCTCTTCACCCAGAGTTCCGCCTCACAGAAAATGGGCAAGAACTGACGCTGGGCGATGGGCTGTGGGGCACCGCGAATGGCGCCGGCCGCTATCAGCATATTGTCATCGATCGCGAAACGGGCGGCATCGCGATGACGGCGGTGATACTTGAAAATGACCGACCTGTGATCGCCGGAATTCGCCTTGCATTGCGCGGCGATCGCATTGCCGAGGCGGAAATGGTGATCTCGCGCACCGACATCCTGTTCTACAAGGATGGCCCAAAAAAGTTGGCTACCATGGGCAAGCCCCTCCCCATCTGGAAGGAAGTGCCTCCGGAGCAGGACCGCATGTCGCGGGAGGCGCTCGCCGCTCTGGCCGATTCCTACTTCCGCACGCTCGAGCGCAACGACGGGCATTTCATTGCTCCATTTGAGGAGGGATGCCGTCGGCTCGACAATGGCGTCTATGCCACGCAGGCGCCAGAGTTCGACAAGGAGGGCTCGCCACCCTTTTATGGCCTCGGCCCGGCAGAACAGTTCGCTCTTGGCTATTTCGTGTTCGTGACGCAGGTGCGTGATCGGCGCTTTCCGGTTATCGACACAGAGCGCGGCGTTGTGGCCAGCCTGCCCTTCCTCGATCATGCAGGAACCGTCCACGAAGCGAAGCTGACCGACGGCCGCACCGTGCCGATCAGCGTGCGACAGCCCTATTCCTGGCAGATCTTTGAACTGTTCAAACTACGGCGCGGCAAGATCGCGCAAATAGAAGTTGTGCTCAATATGGTGCCTTATGGCATGAGATCGGGCTGGTGAACCGCAGCTGCCCTTGATCTGTCGCTTGGCGCGAGGGGCTTGGCTCGCGCACACCCGCATTTATCTTAGGCCTCGGCAAACCGGACCTTCGTGACGACCCATCCATCATCATGTTTGGCCAATGTCGTAATCAGCACACGGCGCTCGGTCTGGCGTATGCAACGATTGCCTTGCGCCAAGGCCATTTGCGCGAATGTGCAATCTGCCTCCAGTGTCGACGCAGACTCGACGACACAGGGCTGACGGGCGATGGCACTGCGGCCATCGTCTGCAATCTGGATCGCGAGGGGCTGGCCATCATGGTCTGGGGTCACCGCGCTCGCGCCATCGAGATGCGTCACGGCCCCTGCGGTGTCGCGCAGCCAGCGCTCATGCACTTTGCGCACGGCCGCCTCGTCCTCCAATTGCGCCAGCCGCACAGCAGCGCCGTCGTCGGCGAGCGCGGCAGTGGGCACGGTGATGAGCGGCATCGCGATGAACGCGCTGCTTTTCAGGAATGAGCGGCGGGATGAAGTGGTGTCGGTGGTCATGCGTCGCTCCTCTTCGTCTTTTGCGCGTAGAACCGGTCGAGGTCCAACTTGCCAGCGTGGCGCGAATGCGCACCGATGGGGCCAAGGCTCAGCCCCTTCTCGTCACAATGATAGCCGATGCCGGCGTCATGCATGGTGCGCATGTTGATCAGGAAGGTGCCCATCGACCCGTTGCACGCTTCTTCAAGCCAATGCGCAAAATAGATCTGATCGCGAATTTTCACGAAATCCCCCGAACCGCTCCACTCCATTCCCCCCGCGTTTTCATCGGTGAAGATGATCCAGGAGACAGTGCGCGGTGTTGAATAGAGGTGCATCGACGTGAGGCCGGGCGCGTAATTCCACGTCAATGCACGACCGAGCAATTCATTGGTTCGCTCATGACGTCTGAACTTGGGCGGCTGGATCCCCTCCCCTTCCACCGTGCCGAACAGCGTCCGGGCGGCAGCCTCATTGGCGATATAGGGTGTATTGACGTAGCCGTTGAAACAGGTGGCCAGCCCCGCATCGAGATCGATCACGGTCGAATGGCAGTCGTGGTTCGGCGCGCCTTCCAGCAGATGGCCGAAAATATACAAGCCCGGCGCGGATTCCCAAGCATTGTAGCGGGCAGTGATCCAGTTTACCTCCCCCACATAGCGCCATCGCAAACGATCGGCCTCATCAAAGCGATATTCGATGGAGGGGCCATTGTCGTAACGGACGGTCAGCGCCTTGCCCGTCAGCTTGTCCGTGGGGGGATTGCCGTTTTTTGCCATTTGGCTCGGCTTGTCGAACACCAGCGTCGTCTTCGCCGCTTCATCGACCTGTGCCTTGGTGAGCGTCTTCCAGGTGCGCAAAGGACGATACACGCGGCGCGCGCCTTTACCAGGCTCATCCGGGGGCACGACATTCCCCCTTGTATCGCCGAATTTCTCAAACTGGGCGAGCTGACCAAGCCATTCGCCCTGGCCGCGGAACATGTAATATTCCAGCTTGTCGCGCTGATCGAAGCCTAATCGAAATCCAATCTGCTCAATCCGGTTCACATCCATCACGTAAAGCGTGAAGATCCCCGAGAACTCGCACTCGGTGCGTGTGTAGATATAGGCTTCTTCGGACAGGCGGATATAATCGGAGGGTCCGCAAAATCCGAGTTCGCCGCCCGTGCGGGTGAGTTCCACGAAATGAGAATAGGCCGCGCTCGGATAAAATTCGAGCATCTCGATGCCATTGTCCTGCGTCCAGTGATAGGCCTTCCCTTCAACGCGATTGGTCGCTGCGTGGCGAGCGGCTGGCGGGCCGCTACCTGCAACATCGACATAACCGTGGTAGATTTCGCGCATCACCTCGCGCTTGTCGACAAACCCGCCGAACCAGACCTCAAACACCGTCGCAAGATTGGTGGCTTGGTCGATGATCACAGCAAAGCCGCGCTCACTGTTCGGGATCAGGTGAGTGAGCACGACAATCTCGTCCAGTGCGAGTGCCCCATAGCCTGCAGTCACGGCCTTGGCGCCATTCTCCGCAACCGTCAGCCTGTCTGCGCCGGTAAAACGATAATTGAGCGTGAGCCCCTTGTCGGTCACGATGCGCAACTGCTTGCCCGCGAGCAGATCGGGCCTCTTGCCGTGGCTCGCCGGCCCCGTCTCAGCCACTGGCCGCAGTGCTGACAGGATCTGGGCGTCGCTGAGCTTGGTCCACGGAATGCGGTTATATTGTTCCTTGGGATAGGGTGTGCCCGCCATCCGAATTCTCCCTTGCAGTCTCTGTTATCTGGACGTCACCCTCTTTCAGCCGCGCGGCGGATTGGGGATGGGCTTGACCGGGAAACCGCAGTTGAGCGTCTTGCAGACCGTGATGGTATGCACATAGCGAAGCAGGCCATTTTCAACCCGGAACAGGTGGCTGTCGGGCAAGCTGCTGTTGCCGAAGCGCAGCAACACGACGACCGAGCCAAGATCCTGGTCGACAAGATAGCGACGGTCGACCAGCGGCGTGTTCTTAGGCACACCAACGGCGCAGCTATCCTCTTTGCTTACCACGCCGGGCGCGCCCTTGGCGGTATAGATGCCTCCCTCCAGTCGCGCGCATGGGCTGCCCCACGGCACTCTGACCGTCGGGTCGTTGAAGAGGTTGAGATAGGCATCGGCGGCGGCGATGATTGTCTCGCGGCTGCCCTGCTTCTCCATGGGGATCATGTCCCACTTCTCTGCCCGTGAATAAGCCAGCGTGTTGGACGCCTTGAACAGCCAGTCATCCGCATCCGTAACCAGTGTTTCTATTTCGCGGACCAGATCGCCCGTGAGCTTGATCCGCGTGCCCAGCACATAGGGATGCGCCGGATCGGTGATGATCACTTCCACGAAGCTTTCACAGCCCTGGGTGTCATGAATCGCGCGATGAAAATCTATTTTTTGCGGTTTGTTCAGCAGAGCAGCGGCAAGCGTGATAGGCTCCATCTGCTCCTGAAGCTTGGCATCGGGAGCCAGCTTGATCAGGCTGGGATTTCCCGCCTGCTGAGCTGCTACATAGGATTGGGTTGCTTCCTCCAGGGCCGTGCGTGTGCAGCTTTGCTGCGCCATCGCAGGCATGGCGGTGAGAGCAATACAAGATCCGAGCGCCAGACCGGCTATCTTTCTCAGCATTCCATCCCTTCCGTAATTGAACATGTCCATCCTGCTCATGATGTTGACGATCCGCAGGCTGCATCTTGTGAGAAATTGGCGAGCGTAGATTGCGCGCTCGCCAGAGTGAAAATCGGACTGCCTACAGTTGCACCCGCACGCCGACGGTGAAGGAGCGCCCGATCTGGTCGTAAAGGAAGGTATTCGTGGGCCGCGTCGCGAACACGAAGAAATTCCCGGCATTGCCCGGAGGGTCCTGATCGAGCAGATTGTTCACTGTCGCGAATATCTGGAACTTCCGGCCATTCTCGGTTGTGATATCCTGGGTCAGGCTCAGGTCCGTGTAAGTAATTGCCGGAACATGATTATCATCGATGGTCACGCCTTCCACGAACGTCGCGTCATATGTGCCGGCGCCGATAATCCGCTCATCCACACTCGCGGTGAAACCGCCGAATTTGAGCGTGGCATTGATGTTGAAGGTCCACTTCGGCACACCGCCATCGACACCGACCTGACCTGCGCGATTCACGACCGTCGACCCCGGAATGAGCGTCGAAAGCTCGAACACGCGCGATGCAATGGCCCTGAGGCCAAGCGAACCGCTCCCCAGCTCGGTGCGATAGCTGCCTTCGATATCCAGGCCACGCGTTTTCAGGCGATTGATGTTGAGGAAGCCATTATCGACCCGGAACAGAACGCCATTGGGCGCGCGTTCGAGCCTTGGGCACAATGCCGTGGCACCTCGGAAGCACTGATCGATGATGTTCTGGACGCCAAGCTGTCCGATCGCATCATCAATCTGCACCGTATAATAATCAGCCGATATGTTGAGTCCGGGAATGAAGGAAGGCGTGAATACACCGCCGACAGTGAGCGTGTCGGCCACTTCCGGCTTAAGCGCGGTCGAGCCATTTGCCTGGCTGACGACCACTGGTGTTTCATTGTTGCGAAACGGGTCGACCGCGGCGGACGCCCCCGCAGCGGATGTCGAAAACAGCTCGCGCAAGTTAGGCGCGCGGATGTCGCGCGACCGGGTGGCGCGGAAGCGGATGTCGTCGATCGGCTGCCAGTTGAGTCCGACCTTCCAGGTGTTGACGCCACCGCTGGTGCTGTAGCTCGTGTGGCGACCGGCAAGATTTAGGTCCAGCTTTCGCGCAAAAGGCACGCCATCGGCGAGCGGGATGAGCGCTTCGCCGAAGACTTCCCACAAATCATATCCGCCAACAATCGGGCGCTGGTTTGAAAGAAAGTAGGCGCCGAATGTGCTGGTGGCATAACGCGTATTCGCCACGCCGCGCGGCTGGCCATTGGGGAATTTGAGCCCGTTCGACCCCGGGTCAACAGTCCGATTGACCGACTCCTTTCGGTAGCCGCCGCCAACGGCGATCGCGACGTCGCCGGCCCAAGTCGCAAAGGGCGCACCGCTCAGGACGATTTCAGCCACATGCTGTTTGGTGCGCTCAAAGGTCCGCGATCCGGTGCCCCCATAAGGGCTGGATCGGATATAGTCGATAGCGGCCTGCGACGCAGCGTCTGGGCCGAACACATTGAACGGCACGCAGCCCTGCACGGCTGGCACCGTCAGCGAGCGATTGCAAACGATGTTGCCTGTCACCGGGTCGCGAACCGCATCGACCGCATCAAACACGCGTTCGATCGTCAGATTGCCTTCCGCGCGGATTGTCTGGAGGTTGGTGCCGTAGCCATAATGACCGTCGAGGCTCCAGCCCCCACCGAGCTTCGCCTTGAAGCCAGCGGAAAAGCGGAGCGTTTCGCTCTCGCCCTGGTTCCGCAACAGGCCGGTCTGGCGCATGGTATGGCCCAGCGTGAATTGGGTGATGCCCGCCGCATCCATCTGCGCGGCGACAGATGGCGGAAGGAAGGCATTGTCGCGATAAATGGTGTGCGCCGTGTTGCCGTAAAAGCCCATCAACGTGCCGCCGAACTTGGCGAGGCTGTTACCGTAGAGCGCGTCGGCATAGAGATTGATTGAATCGCTGGCTTCGTAGAGCACATGGCCATAGGCGGTCTTGCGTTCAATCGCTGCGACCGGCGTAAAGTCGAGCCCCTGATCTTCGCCGCTGCCGCCGACCATTTGGCTGGACGTGAGCGGGTTTCCGAAGATGAATGGCTGCGGTACGCCGCCAGGACCGAATTGAATGCCGCGCAAGGGGCCGGACACGATCAGGCCGCCATCCGCCTCGAGCGGTGTTTTGAGGTTGCAGGTGCGCACGCGCAGCGGCGTCTGCCCCGCGAGCACCAGCGGCGCGCAGGACTGGAACCAGTCGCGATCGCGATAGTCGCTCACGCCAGATTGCGTGAAGTAGCTGCCGCTCGCGACAACATGCAGCCGCTCGCCGACACTGGTGCCAACCGTCAGCGAGATTTTTTTCGTATCATTGTCCCCGCGCTGCGTGATGCCCGACTGCGCCGCAGCCTTGACACCCTTGAACCTCGTATCGAGCACGAAGTTGACGACGCCGGCCACCGCGTCCGATCCGTAAGCAGCAGAGGCACCGCCAGTGACGATGTCCACGCGCTGCACCAGCTCTTCCGGCAAGATCGACACGTCGACGATGCCATCGGACGTGCTCGGCGTCACACGGCGTCCGTCCAGCAGGATCAGACTGCGCTGTGCGCCCAGCGAGCGCAGGTTGAGCTGGGTCGCCGCGCCGCTCTCAGGCGCAAATTGCGAGGTCGTCGGACGCACCGAGTTGGCGAATTGCGGCAGCTTGTTAAGAGCCTCGCCAATCGTCGAGGGTGTGCTGGTAAGGAGCTGCTGCGCCGCCACGACCGTCACCGGCGAGGGCGCGGAAAAGCCATCGCTGATCACGCGCGAGCCCGTGACGACGATGTCATTACTGCCGCCCTCGATCGATGCGCCAGCGACGGCAGGATTGCTACCGCCCCCAACAGCGGGATCGGTGGCTTCCTGTGCAATGGCCGCGCACGGCATGGCGCAGGCCAGCGCCGTCGAGAAAAGCGCGGCAGAGCTCAACATCGAGTGACGAAACAAACGCTGTGATTCTATGGCCATTCAGACCTCCCCTTTTTGGAGCTATCCCGCTCCGTCCCATGTTTATGTCGCAAATTTAATTAGAGGATGGCTCACGGCGGGGCGGGCTTTCGTCACCCTCGCAACGCGGGTTCATCCGCACAAAAATTACTATACGATGATTCAGTATCCGTCCCATATGAGACGATTATTTGATGACTATGTCAACTCGCTTGCGGCGGACAATCTCCGGAAGATGTGAAGTTATTTATCCCAGACATCAGAACGCATGCCGTAAGGGACCGTGTTGATGACAGCCTCGATCTGATCATGCTTACCCGCATCGATCTGAAACAGCTCTGCCACTTGAAACGTCAGAGGAGCGCGGAAGGGCGAGGGCACGGTGAGGCCATTGGTCAGCACCAGATTCTTCACCGCACCCGTATGATCCCAATAAGAGAAGCTCAGCACCAACTGGCGCTCACGATCCACAATCGGATAGCGTCGATTTCTGATGCCCGTCACAAAAGCATAGAAACCACTGAGCTGCTGACCCTCGCAACCCAATATCAGCGCATCAAACCGCTCACGGCCGGGCCTGACCGTCTTCAGATTTGTGGTCTGTCCGCCATTCTCAATGCGCTCGCAGCCCTTTGCAAAAGGAGCACTGGTCTTACCGGTGCTTCCTTGGAGATTGGCAAAATAGGCATCTGCAACACGCACGAGCTCTTCGCGTGACATGCGCTCACGCTCCGCCACATTGCGCTGAAACTGCGGGCGAGGCCTGCCGATCTCCTCGATTTTCGCGCCAGGCGATGCAACAGAGGGACCGGCCGTTCCTCCGCGCGCGACCACTGTTTCGATCTCGCCGATCTTCTGCTCGCGCACGGCGATGCGGAGGGCGATATAAACGGGCCGCCCGTCCTCCATCATGGTCCCTACGAAGCCCGCCTGGCCGGCCTCAGCATCAACGACTGTGATGCGATAGCGGCCGCGCGCGTTGGCCGTCCGCCAAAGCCCGTCCCATAATGCGCGCTCCACGCCATTCTCGGTCGCCTTCACATCGCTGGCGAGCGGGAGCTGGCTGATGTCGTTTGCTGCCATTGCGTCGAGCGTTTGATCGAGCAGCACTTTGAGGCAACCGCGATCGCACGAGACGGGAACTGAATAAGATGCAGGATTGCCCGTCGCCGCCGCACCGGCGCCCGCCAGACATACAGCCGCGAGAGCAGCAGGAATGCGAAATCCGACGGCCTGTGCCGACCTCGCCAGGAGAACACCCGCGGCATGACGGCCTGATTGCAATGAACATAGCGTTTTCGGTTTGGGCACCGAGCGCACTACCTGCTTCACCTTCACCCCCACACCTTCATCGGCATGCTCACTGCCATGATCGGGATCGCGCCGTTTGGCGGACCTCAAGATCTGCGGTGGCAGTGGCAACTGCAAAGCCCAAGCGGCCACCGCCCTTCGCCAGACCCACGTTCGTCGACACATCCACCCCTCCCGATGCCACTGGCAGGGCTTAAGCGCCCGATACTGCATATTGATTATTCTAACACTGTTAGTCTAACAGTGATAGGGAGCATGTCAACCCACGAAACTCCGCTTGCCAAAGACCCAACTGGTAAGGAAAAGCTGCGAGATGCCACTCGACAGACAACAAATTATCGCAGCGACTTTCGACCTGCTCCGCGAAAGCGGGCTGGATGGGCTGAGTATGCGTACGCTCGCAAAACGGCTCGATGTCCAAGGGGCAACGCTCTACCATCATTTTGCGAGCAAACGAGTTCTGCTGGACCATGTCGCCGAGGAATTGCTTGCACCCAGTTGGCGGCCCCCCCTGCCAGGCGAAAGTTGGCGCGCTTGGATATTGGCAATCTCCACGCTCACCAGGAAGGCCATGCTGTCGTGCCAGGATGGTGCTATCCTGTGTGCTGGCGGAGGTCCGACCGGTACTGAACGCTCGCAGCGACTGATCCATACATTATATCAACCACTGTTTGACGTTGGCTTCACCCCGTCGCAGGCCACATTCATTCGCATGTCGGCCTATCGCTTCACGCTTGGCTGGACCATCGATGAGCAGGCTTCTCTCGCGGCAAAACGCGGACGTGCAGTCACGGCGGCGGACGACGCTTTCCATTTCGGCCTGTCAGCTCTTATTCGCGGCCTCCCGGATCCTGACGCATAAAGCTGAGACATTGCCTGTCGAAACCTTTTGCTTGCGCTCCTCCTCACGCTCCGAATAAACAAAACCTAACAGTGATAGGTTTGTGGGAGAGGGTGGATGAATCGCATGAAATTAGCCGTAGTATGGGCCTGCGTTCTGATGATCGGGACGGCAACATTCGCACAGCAGCCCGCGTCTCCCGCCTGCGATCGGACTTGCTTAGAGGGGTGGGTAGACCGCTATCTGGTCGCTATGCGTGACGCCAAGGTGGACCCAACGCTTTTCGCGCGGGAGGCAAAATTCACCGAGAATGGCATTCAGTTGCCGTTAGGCGACGAGGGCCTTTGGCATTCGATGAGCGCGCTTGGTACTTACAAATTCATCGTCCCCGATATCGAAACGCAGCAGGTCGCGTTTCTGGGAACGGTTCGCGCCGAAAATCGCGATGGCAAGGAGGATGTGATCGCCATTGCACTGCGCTTGAAAATCCGTGGCGATCGGATCACCGAGATCGAGCAACTCGCATCCCGCCCGGATGACACAAATAGCAGTCGGAACGACATCCCTCCCACGGGCGTCGGCGTTGAAAAGATGGGGCGGCCCCATCCCTTGTTCACAACGCCGATCCCCGTTGCTCAACGTCAAACGCGCGAGGAATTAGTCAGGACCGCGAATTACTACTTCACGGGGCTGCAGCGTAACGACGGCAGGGGCTATTACCCGTTCACGGATGACTGCATCCGGTTTGAAAACGGCATGGATGTGCTTGCCAACGCGCTTGATCCGGCGACCGGCAAGCGCGGGCGGATGACGTGCAAATATCAGTTCGAAGCCGCGCTCAAGAACATCGTTTCGCGCGTCCGCGACCGTCGCTTCGTTGCGGTTGATCGCGAACGCGGGATCGTGTTCGCATTCGCCTTTTTCGATCATGAGCGGCTCAACTGGACGTGGCAGTTGGGTGAGCTTTTCCGGATAGAAAATGGACAGATCCGCCGGATCGAAGCGATCTTCCACCGCGCGCCTTATGGCATCAACTCAGGATGGAGCACCTACGAACAAGGTCTGTCCGACCAAATTCAAGATATACGTTGAACCCTAATGCCTCAAATGTCTGAGCTGCACCCGGTTTCGTGGACACCAAGATAAGGTGTTTTTGGAACCGGAGGGTGACGATGCAACGACGGAAGTTCAGCCGGGAGTTTAAGCTCGAGGCGGTGAAGCTGGTATTGGAGCGGGGGGGGGCTGCGGCGCAGGCGGCGCGCGATCTCGACGTGCATGCCAACGTGCTGCGCAAGTGGATCCGCGAGGCGGAAGGCGATCCTGGATCGGCCTTTCCCGGCCACGGCAACCTGCGGCCAGAACAGCTTGAGATTGAGCGGCTGCGCCGCGAGCTGGCGCGGATGAAGGCGGAGCGCGACATCCTAAAAAAAGCGGCGGCCTACTTTGCGAAGGACTCGATATGAGGTTCGCCTTCATCGCGAAGCACCGGGGGATCTGGCCGGTATCGTGGATATGCGAGGCGCTCGGGGTCTCGCGCAGTGGCTTTCACGCCTGGCTGGTGCGTACGCCGAGCGCGCGTTCGTGCAGCGACGAAGAGGTTGGCGCGCGGGTGCGTGCAAGCTTCATCTCCAGCTATCGTACCTACGGTGCGCGGCGCGTCTGGCACGATCTTCTGGCCGAAGGCCTTTCATGCGGCCTGCACCGCGTCGAACGGCTGATGCGGGCGCAGGGTCTCCAGGCTCGCCCCCGGCAGCGCGGTCTGCCCAAGGATGAAAGCCAGCGATCGGTGATCGCTGGCAACGTGCTCGATCGTCAGTTCACCGCCGACAGGCCGAACCAGAAGTGGGTGGCAGACTTCACCTATATCTGGACCGCCGAAGGCTGGCTCTACGCCGCAGCCGTCATCGACCTGTTCTCACGCCGCGTCGTTGGCTGGTCGATGAGCGACACGATGACAGCGCAGCTCGTCACCGACGCGCTGGTCATGGCGATCTGGCGACGCGGCAAGCCCGATGCCCTGCTGCACCACTCGGACCAGGGCAGCCAATATACCAGTGAGCAGTTCCAGCGGCTGATGGCCGACAACGGCGTCACTTGCTCGATGAGCCGGTCGGGCAACGTCTTGGACAATGCCGCGATGGAGAGCTTCTTCTCCTCGCTCAAGACCGAACGGATCGCGCGGAAAACATACCGCACGCGCAATCAGGCACGGGCGGACGTGTTCGATTATATCGAGCGCTTCTATAACCCGACACGCAGGCACTCGACCTTGGGCTATCTCAGCCCCATGGACTTCGAGAAGCAGGCTAACGTAGCCTAACCTGGTGTCCGCGGAACCGGGTGCAGCTCAGGTATGATTCAGCACGCGCCAACATAGCCGACATTCGCTTAGCTTAGGCCGTAGACTCATAAGAGCGGAGCCATAGGCGCATTGAGGCGAGTTGGACCATTGCGAGGAAGTTTTCTGCGAGCTTGTCGTATCGGGTTGCGATGCGGCGGAAGTGCTTGAGCTTGCTGAAGAAACGCTCGCCCAGATTGCGCTCGCGATAGAGTCGCTTGCTGAAGCACGGTTTCCATTTGCGATTAGATTTGGCCGGGATGTTTGGCACCGCGCCTTGCGCCTCGATCAGACTTCGGATGCCATCGGCGTCATAAGCCTTGTCGGCCAGAACGATGGTGCGTGGATCAAGACGATCAAGCAGGTCATAAGCAGCAGGTCCGTCGTGGGCTTGGCCGGCGGTCAGGCCGAGCCTGATCGGAAGGCCTTGCGCATCGACGATGGCGTGGATTTTCGTCGTGAGGCCGCCGCGTGATCGACCGAGACAATGATCTCGACCCCCCTTTTTGCCGTCGCAGCCTGTTGATGAGCTCGAACGGAAGTGCTGTCGATCATTTGGATGTCGCCGTCGTAGGCGGCGGTTATGGCGTCCATCATCCGGTCCCACACGCCTGCTTTCCGCCATCGCGTGAACCGGTTGTAGCAGGTGGTGCGCGGTCCATATCGCTCGGGCAGGTCGCGCCATGGGGCTCCCGAGCGTAGTACCCAGAAGATGCCGTTCAGCTGAGCTGCACCGTTTCTGGACCGCTCTGCTGGCAACTTTCCAGCGCGCTGACATCAGGGCGGGCCATGTGCCGCTGATGCCAGGATGAGCGATATCGGCGGTTTGTTGCCGATCGCGCTGTGCGGTCGTACCTCGTTGTAGTCTCGACGCCAAGCCTCGCATTTTCGGACCGCGTCATCTAGGCTCATGAACCAGTGAGCGTTCAGGCATTCCGCCCGGAACTTGCCGTTGAAGCTCTCGATGAACGCGTTGTCAGTCGGCTTGCCAGGCCGCGAGAAGTCGAGGGTCACCCCTTTCATGTAAGCCCACAGGTCGAGCTCGCGGGAGATAAATTCGCTGCCATTGTCAGCCCTGATCGATGCGGGATAGCCAACCTGCGCGCAGACCTGTTCCAGCACCTCGACCACGTCAGGTGCCCGGAACCGGAACCGTGGAACCACTGCCGGCGAGAACCGCGAGAACGTATCGACCACCGTCAAGATCCGCAGTTTCGGTCCCGTTGCGAGCTGGTCATGGACGAAGTCCATGGCCCACACATCATTGACGCGGAAGGCCGCGCAGCGGCCTTCCCTCAGCTTCGCCCTCACTTGCCGCTTGGGCACCTTCTTTCGCAGCCCAAGGCCCATCTCCTTGTAAAGCCGGTAAACTCGCTTGCCGTTGATAGCCCAGCCTTCACGTCGCAGCAGAACATGGATACGGCGATAGCCGTACCGAACACGTGTCTCAGCGATTTCCTTGATTCGCTGCTTGAGGTCGGCCTGATCGGTGCCCTTGCCACGATAGTGGTAGCTGGATCGTTCCGCCCGGAGTACCGCGCAGGCCCGCCGAATGCTAACCTGCCAAGTGCTGCGAACAAGCTTCTCCAGTTGCTCCAGCCCCATCATCACGCGGGCGGTATTGGCGACCTCCCGATCAAACTCGCAAGCCAGCTGCCGCCGGAACGCGGACTCGTTGGTGGCGAGTGCAACATAGAGGGTAGTCGTGAGGCCGTCGCCGGTGGCGTAGTCGTGCATCGACGCGGCCCAGATGTGGCTGCGCCCGTCAGAGGGTGGAGACCGGTCCAACTCCCAGGGATATGCGAGAGACGGACATCGAGGCTGATCCCCTTCGCTCCCTCACAGCGCAAAAGGAGCATGTCGCAATCGAGCAGTCGACTGATCCGATCAGCCTCGGTCCGCAGCAGCGGCGCGGCACAGCTCGTGCCAGTGATCGCGAGGCCAGCAAGCGGCATGCGGAAGCATCCGGCATTTAACATGGCCACGCCCTCAAGGCTCACATCGATGGGGCAGTTGATCATATTCGCCAGCGCGGCGACGTGGCTCTTCACGACATTGCTCATGCGCGGCAGCGTTTCGGCGACCTGTGAGCCGTCAATCTTGATCTGGTACATTTGACTTCCTTGGTGGCCCGCGAGGCGGAGCGAAGCGCGAGGCCCATTGAAATTTCCTAAAACTGCTCAACCCATCTGAGCCTTCCCTCCTGTGATCTTCTTCGGCCCAGCCCTGCGCCCAGCGTCAGGAAACGAGCGCGCCAGCGCTCGCCAATCCCGCCTGCAGGTCGGCATCGTTGCGCCATGGCGGCGCGTCCATGACGGGACCGGTCGATGTGATACGGAAGCACACCGGCTCAGGCTCTCGTTCCTCGGGGTCGGTGAGAAGCCAGAGGCCGCCGGAGCTGCCCCGCCAGAAGCGCAGGCAGCCATGGTCGACGATCTTGCCACCAGCGCAGAGGCGCAGCCCCGCATAGAGGGTCGGCTCTCCCGTCATCGTGCTCCCGATGCTGATCAGGAGCGCCGACACCCGCAGGTCGCGTTGTGCCGTCGCGATACCGGCCGGCCAGCCGTCCACGGCCGGCAGGACCAGCAGATAGGAGTTGGGTTCGTAGAAGCAGGGATCATTCCGGATCGGGATGAGCCCGGGTTCCGGCTTGAACAGCCAACCGACAATGCGCGCGATCATATGGACGGCTGCGATCGCGCGGGCTTCATCGGCGCGATAGGCGTCGGTTTTGTATTTCATAGAGATTGTCCTGAGGGGAGCGACCGTCCGGTCGCGGACTGTCGTAATCTTGGGTGTGGGACAGCGCGCCGTCGGCGCGCTGTCCCACGGGATCAATCGTCTGAAGGATGGACGATGATCGAATAGATGGCCGGACGGTCGGAGGGCCGTGTCGCGCCAGCATGGAGATCGCACAGGGTTGCATAAACGCTGTTCATGTCCGCCCGCAGTTCGCCCGGCGCGCTGCACATCTGGCACAGCGTTCTGGATGATTGCTCGGCAACGCGAGCAAGAGCATCGGCCTCCCTGTTATAGCGGTCGAACCGAATGCATAGTTCGCCGAATTTCCGCTTCGCACCCGTGACTCGCAACGTCGGATCAATCGCGGTCAGGCGTTCGATAAACTGCTGGTAGAGCCCGCTCCAGCCAGTTGGCAGATGGTCCTGCCACATCATGTTCTTGTCGAAGATCGTTGGTTCCATTCTCTTTTCCTTCCAAAACTGGTTTGGAAAATTCTGGATCAAATTCCCTTTCCGTCTCGACCGCGTCGAAGGGCTTCTGCCACGATGTCCGGCTCGGCGCTGAAGGTTTGCGGCGAGATTTCGACGCGCCAAAACGTCCATCGCAGATCAACATCGACAACGGGAGCGAGCGCCTCGGCGAAGATGTCCAGCACGGACCGGCCAGGCGCATTTTCTGTCAACTTGGTTGTCGATGATCGTAGCTGAGTGTCAGCCGCATAAAAATTGAATCGGTGCCCCTCCCGCACGACTATCAAATCTTGCCTTGCAAGCGCGCGAGCGATCGGATCGATCTTGTCGACCAGCTCTTCGATCGCGGCGCGAAAATGGGGTTCGCGCTCCGCCTTGGCCCGGATCGTTGCCAGTGCGGATTTAATCGCACCTCTGCGTTCGGCCGAACGTTTCTCTCTTTCTTTCGCTTGCCTTCTTTTTGCCTCTGCGACGCGTTTCTGAGCAGAATGCCACGCATCCAACGCGCCGCGAAGAGCCGCCTGCACGTCCGGATCGAAGGCCACGGGCGCAAAAGCCGTCTTCAGACCCTCATCAGCAAACTGGGCCGGGGCCATCTGGCCGGCCCGCTGGATGGCCGGCGGTCCGGCGTCGTCCGAGAGATCGCGCAGCGCATCGAGGAACGCATGCCATTTTTCGCGATAGATCTGCTGGACCGACTGTTCATTCTCAAACAGGTCGGCATGCTTGTAGACCGGATCGGCAAGGTGAGCCGGGTGGATCGAAAAGCCATCAGCCGCACGTACGAGAGGAAGGAAGGGACGCTCAGCTATGCCGCGGACCGCTGCCTCGATCGCTGCACGCCGGACCGGATCAGTGTCACGCTGCGTGATTAACTTCGCCATCGCCCCGCGGCGCATTTTGTCACGGTGAGCCGGAATGACCATGCCGAGGCGGACCAACTCATTTCTGTGGTCTGCAATGGCCTTGCCGGCGGCACGCTTCGTGCCGATCGCCACGAAGCGCTTCCGCCAATCCCGTAAAGCGCCAGCCATCCTTGACGATTGCTGGCGTGCAGCCTGGAGGATCAGACGTCTTTGAGCGACGTGGGCGGCATCCATGAATGACGACCGGTTCGCGGCGTGTTCGCCAAGCCGGATCTTGGCGATGGAAAGGCGAGACGAAATTTTGGTGCCAGCTTTGTTCAATGCGTCCGAAACGCGCTGGAAGCGACCAGCGGCCAATTGGCGATACTGCTCGCGATGAAATGGAATGCGGTGTTTCAGGCTGGTGAACTCTCGGCGATGGCGCGCGTTCGCCGCGGCCATCACCTTTTTCGCAGACATAAGATCCTGCCAAGCACGCCATTTGAAGATTGCAATGCGGCCATTTGCTATGTTCGCTTTGGCAAGGGGTATCGCGTGGACCGCCTTCGCCCATTCCAGCTTGCCCTTCGATCGCACGACAAGAGCGGCGCGATCGCAAATCTGCGAACGCCCGGTGGAAATCCGTTCGATGAGACCGTCGCGGGTCTTCAGGAGAACGCCAGTTGCAACCTGGAGTGAAGCAAGCCGCTTCTTTTCATGCGCCTGTTTGACCAAAAAGAGATGGCTTGTGACCGCGTCTGCGTTCCGCCGGTGTTGGGCGAGAACGTCGCCGGCGATGCGGCGGCGTCCCGCCAGCACTCCTTGTTTCCAGACGCCAATTTGCTTGGAGCGGCGCTCGACGTGGTACTGCAGACTGGCCCGCAGGACCGCAAGCCTCGCACGATAGGCCACATCGCGCACGCGCTGGAGATTGGCCTGGTGTGCGCACATTGCTGAGGCAATCGTGCGCGCATTGATCCGCTGCTTGAACAGGTCGATCCGGTCAGAAAAATTGGCCAAAGCCGACGCGTGGCGCAGAATGGCATCCGTGCTGTGCTGCAATTTCTTCAGATCGGCACGTTCGCGCAAAAGAGCCACTTCCCGCGCCTTAGAGCCACGGCCGCGCTTCATCTGTCCGGGCTCCTCGCCGCGTTCGGCACGCGTCAGATGGGTGTACCGCCGCTTGCGGCCGGCTCGGGCAAGGGCTTCATTAATTTGGACGACGAAGTGACGGCGCATCAGCTTCATGCCTGCGGCGGTGTTAAGTCCGGACCAGGTGGCAGCGGAAAAATCCCAATCATAAGCCGACTTTCGCACCACATACCGGTTGGCGGCCTGAAGATGGAGATGATAGTTCCGATTGTCGCCACCCGGGTCGGGGCGGTGGAGCGCGGCCACGAACGGGATGCCACGTGCTTCCAAAGGCCGCGTGATCGCCTCCGCCAGCCCGATCCGCTGCTTTTCCGTCAGTCCGTACGGCAATGGGATGATGATCGAGAGATAGACATTCGCATTCTCCCGATTAAGCCGTTCTACCTGCTCCAATGCTCTCCAAAAGGCTGTGACTTCGGTGCGATCATCACCGATATTGCTCATCCATCCCGCTTCGCCGCCTTCGAGCGCATCTTCGCGCATGATGTAGCGGGCAAATCGACCGGCCTCCCCAGGGCGCCATGCACGACCAGAGATGCTTTTCAGGCCGCGACTTTTCCACTGTACGTAGAGTGACTGAAGGCCGTCGTCGGATGCCAGGATGGGACGCAAGCTGCCGAAACTATCCAACGTCTTATTCGCGCGGTGAAACAAATTACGCGCGGTCTTTTCCGATATGCGAGGACGTTCGTTCTGTTTGACCCGGATGCGGAACCGCGACCGCTTTTCGAGTTCACGGTCTTCGCGCAGCCGCTTCAGCCTTGTCATCGTCGAGAGAGCCTGTGCCTCGCGGTCAGCCTCACGCTCACGGGCTGCACGGTTCCGTTCGCTCCGTACGGCCGCACATAATGCGACGATTTCATCCGACTGACGGACAATATCTGCAATCGGACGAAGCATTTCCACCTTCCAGACATTTTGAAAGGGGGTGGTCGATTGCGTTGTTGGCCGACGAGGAAAACAACGCTTTAACGCGCACCACCCCCTTTCTCTTGCTCCCACTTAGCCGGATCTGAGAGTGGTGGCTGCGCGACCCATGTGCGCGTCGGTCATGTACTGCTAATTCGCCGCATGGGTCGCTGATGCACCCACATCGCCTTAACCTGGCCCGTCACATGGGTCGCAGAGTCCCCGTCGGGGCGGGCGGTTAGAAATATAGTGCACATGGGTCGCGCAGTAGGGCGCTCAGCCCATCGCTACGTGCGCAGCATGGACACTGAACTCGCCCTATCGGCTCTCCCAGATCGACTGCACGAACGCGCCGCCACATATAGCGCGCGGCTCTCAGCAATCGAAGGCGAACTCTCCGAGCTCAATCGGTTGGCAGCTGCAAGTGGTAAGCGGCGCGGCGACCGTCGGCCTGGCGGAGACGATACGCAGAAGTACAGGCTGGGTTCGGTGTTCGCAATGCTTGTTTGCGACCTAGGCGATCTGGACGACTTGGCGATCCTCGGCCTTTTCGCGGACGCGTCTGTACCCCTTCCGCTCTTGAATGAAGCTGCGCTTGGCAGTGGTGGATCGCTGGTCGATCTGATCGTCGCCATTCTTTCGGACGCGAATATCAGCGCGCCCTTTCGCGAGCAGGGGGCGCTGCTGCGGTGGCAATGGCATCGCGACCTGTATCATGCTGAGGTGGAGGCGTTCTCGAAGTCCGAGGCGAGCCGCAATCCTCGCGCCGCCTGGCGCCGCAAGCCGCCGACGAGCCGGCAAATCTATCTGATTTCGGAGGCCATCCGCGCCTTTGAACTCGATCCGCCCTCTGTGAGCACTCGTGGCGAAGCCTACGAGTGGCTGCGCAAAGTCGGCGGCAACCCGCGATTTGCGCATTCCGTCGAAAGGAAAAAATGATGGCACTTAATGATTTGTTACAAGCGCTTGAGGAGAAGATGCAGCGTTGCGCCGAGGCCGAGCGCCGCGTCGAGAAGGCCCATGCCGAAGGTACTCTCACTGGCAGCCATATCGACGCTCTCGAACTGGAAGTGAACCAGTACGAGCAAATTCTCGATCAGGCTGCACGCGAACTCGACAGCTTGGATGAACAACTGAGAAACTGGAAATGAAGAAGTCCGAAGGCAAGCGTTCGCGAAAAAAAACGGACCTACAATCTGATCGACCTCCGCTGGCTCACCTCCATCGTGACCAGAGTACCCGATCCGGCCGATTTCGATGAATTTATACGAAAAGTATCAGAGGCTGCTGAGCTTAACGGATGTGATCCTGATGACCTCGATCAACTGCTCTTTGATCTGTCATTGAAGGATCTGCGCAGCCTTCCTCCGGCGGCACTGCGCGCGCGCGAACTTCCAATCCCGCAGCATCTGATCAGGCTCGAAGACTATCCGGTATCGCTTGCGAACGAGAAACTCATCCATGCAGGGCAGGACGCGAGTCTGACCGCGCTCGTGGAGCAGACCTGGACCGGCTTTTGTGGCGCTCCGGCGCTTCGGGACCACTCCGCAACCCTGCTATTGCTGGCGAGGTCAGCCGACGAAGGGGAGCGCTCCTTCTATCTCCGCGTGATGGCTGGGCGTCACAGAACGGCGCTCTGGCACCTGCGAAAATCGGGCCCGCCCGGTGAATTAACGATGCGGGCGTGCCTTGATCTCAATCTTCGTCCAGGCAGTGATCTTCAACGCGCGGGACGTCCAAGCGACGATCGCAGATGTTCATCTGGCAATGGTGGAACCCGTTTTCGGCTTGGTTGAGGGGGTCAAGGGCTATATCCGGGCGAGCGGACTCAACACCATATTCAAGAAGGTCAAGGAAGACGCGAAACACTGCCTCAAGGGCTACATGACGCGCTCCGAGCGAGATGCGCATCGCCGCCAACGCATCGCTGAACGGAGGCCTGGAAAACCTGTCGCTCCGCCGAGCTATGCGAAGGTCAAGGGTGTTGTTGCAAAAAGGGTTGGACAGCTGGTCGAGCAAAGGCTCGCCAAGTTGTCGCCCCAGCAGGTCGTTAAATTGCGTCGTCGACTCGATCGGATCATGGAGTCCGCTCGCGAAAAGCTCGAAGCCTCTGCTCACTTCTTTCCCAATACGCCTACGACCATTTCGTCAATCTCCCGCAGCGACGGGTCGAGGGATTCCATCGATATCACGTCAAAGCTCGCCACTGCCGCGCGATACTCGGGTCTGGGACCAGTAGAATGTGCCGCCGTGAGTATATGCCGCTTCGTGCAGTCAGCGGTTTGCCTTCGAGACAAGTTCAATCGAGCCGCCACATCCTTTGAGGCAGGGGGCGATCTGTCGTTCGATCTAGGGCACATGCCAGGCTTCGACATCGCTGCCATGCCGCTCGGCTCCAAAACCCACATCAAGATGCTGCTGGATTCGTATCGCCGCCTCGTGCTGGACGACGCGGCCTACGGTGCGAAATCGGGCGGGAGGCCACAAATGGAGCCGTTTGACAACCAAGGGGCGGAAGAAATCGATGCAGCCATGACGTGGCTGACCATGCTCGGACCGAGAGAGATGGGGGATTTCGAAGGCGACATTAATTCGGAGCGTAAAACCTTCCACCTTCTGGATGTCTTGCCAGAGGTCCGCCTGAGCCGCTGACCATTTGAGCGTGCATCGCGCAAAGTGCACATGGGTCGCGCAGCATTCGGAGGCGGAGATCGACATGAAATAATTCATGCCGATCCCGTCCAACCCTCATGAGCAACCGGTCGCGCCTGCCCCCGCAAGCGAGGGGGATGAGACCACCAATGCGGGTGGACGGAGACAATATGAGGTGCACAGCGCGCTTTCTTGTTCTATGTTCGTTCTAGACGAGGAGGTCGCCTTGCTGGACCGGCTTCTTGGCGCTGAAATTTCCGCTCTCTTCGATCATTGAACTGTAGCGGGACCAAAAGGTGGACGTATGCAGTTGGACTTCAAGGGCAAGCGCGTTTTCGTTTACGCGCGGGTATCGACGGTACGTCAGGAGAGAAACGATCTTTCGCTTCCGGATCAAATTGCCAGCGCCGAGCGCTGGATAGAAGAAAACGGCGCCGCGTGCGTTCGGGTATTTTCCGAAGCTGGAAGCGCCACCGATGATGAGCGACGTGCTTTCCGGGAGATGATCTCGCTCGCCGAAGCCGATGAATGCCCTGTCGACGTCATCCTCGTCCATTCGCTCTCGCGCCTGTTCCGCAACGCGCTCGATTTCATGCAATACCGGGAGCGCCTGCGTCGCCGGAAGGTTCGCATTGTCTCGATAACACAGAACTTCGGCGACGATCCAGCATCCGACATGGCCGTCGCCATGTTGGCCATCTTCGACGAATATCATTCTGCTGAGAACGGCAAGCACGTCCGTCGCACGATGATTGCGAACGCCCTCGCGGGGTATTGGAACGGTCAGACTCCGCCGCTTGGATTCCGCACTTATGTAGCGCCTCAGCCACGCGGCAAAGACCGCAAGAAGTTGGAGCACGACCCGGAGACGGTGGAATTGGTGCGCTACATCTTCGATGCCTATCTTAATGGCACAGCCGACGGTCCGATTGGCATCACTACCTTGGCGGAGCACCTGACCGCGCGAGGCGAGCGCATTCGGGGCAAGCTGTTCAGCGTATCAAACGTGCACGGCATCCTGACCAACACCGCTTACATCGCCTACGTACTGTATAATCGGCGCGACTCCCGAACCGGAGAAGCGCGACCGGAATCGGAATGGGCTCCCATCCCGGTGCCGCCTGTCGTCAGCGAGGAGGTCTTTTACGCCGTCCGCAAACAGATGGCCGACCGGGATCCGCGCATGGGGGAGGCCGCAGTCAAAACCAATATCAAGTTGCTGACCAACCTCGCTGTGTGTGGCTGTGGCGGGGATGGCTGCGGCGCGGGCATGGGAGCCGTCACGGGCAAGTCCGGTCGATATGCCTATTACGGCTGTGCCGCCCGGGTGAAGAAGGGCCCGACTGCCTGCAAGGGGCGTCGAGTTCCCATGCAAATGCTCGATGACATCGTTGTCGATGCCGTCGCAGAACAGCTCACGGTACCCGAGCGGCTCCACGCGTTGCTGCAAACATGGCTCGATCGTTCCGCCACCGCGCTCGCCGAGCGTGAGGCCAAGCTTAAGCGTCTTCGTACGCGCCTGACCCAACTCGACGGTGAAAGCGCAAGTGTCATTAAACTGGTGCGCAACGGGATATGCAGCGCCGACGATCCGCAGATTGCTGTCGAACTAAACAATATTCGCGCCCAGCGAATCAGTGCGGAGGCGGACATTGCTGTGCTGGAGCGCCAGCTTGATGCTGGAAATCACAAAATCACACCCGCCATCGTGACGCAGTTCGGCGAAATCCTGCGAAGCAAGCTGTGCGGCCCAGACCCCAAACTCCGCCGCGAATATGTCAGGCTGTTGGTTGACCGCGTGGAAGTGGGAGATCGCAACATTCGCATATCCGGTCCGAACTCGGCATTGCAGCGCGCGCTGATTGCCTCCCAAACCCCCGGGGGGATGGTGCCCAAAGCTGAACGGAAGTGGTGCACCCGACTGGATTCGAACCAGTGGCCTTTGCCTTCGGAGGGCAACGCTCTATCCAGCTGAGCTACGGGTGCGTGGAAAGGTCCGCTATCAGTTTTGATGCAGCCGGCCAAGAGCAAAGGTAGGCCGCCCTCCGATTATTGGCGGGCGATGATTGGGGCGCGATTATTGGTCGCTCGGCTCTGCCTCTTTCTCCATCAGCCACCGGGCAGCGACGGCCGGGGCAACCGGACGATCCGGGCGATCCACCATCAGATTGGCCGCGCGCATCCGCTCGACCGGAATGGCGCCGATCAGCGGTTTGAGCGCCGCCATCAGCCGCGCATCCGTCTCGCGGCCGGGCGCCACCATCACGATGGCGTCATAGGGCGGGATGCGCTCCAGCGGGTCGGCGAGCACCAGCAGATTATCCGCCGCGATGCGCCCGTCGCTTGAAAAGGCGGAGATCACATCGACATCCCCGTCCTTCACCGCCCGATATAGGAAGGTGGATTGATACTCGCGCGTCCGGGCGAAGCGCAGGCCGTAGCCCTCGGTCAGCGACGTCCAGTCCGGCCGCGTGAAGAACTCGAAATCGCCGCCCATGACAAAGCGCGGGGCGTAGGGCGCGAGGTCGGCAATCGAGCGGATGCCGAGTTGCTGCGCCTTGTCGGCCCGCATCGCCAGCGCATAGGCATTCTCAAAGCCAAGCGGGCCGACCAGCGTCACGCCATGTTCGCGCTTCAGCCACTCCGCCATCTGCGCCAGCATCGCGGCGCGCCCCGGCTGATCGGTACGCCCCATCACATTGGCCCAGACCGTGCCGGAATAATCGACATAGACGTCCACATCGCCCTGCGCGAGTGCCCGGAAGACCACGGCCGATCCCAGCCCGCTGCGCACGGTGGCCATGCCGCCCTCATCCGCCAGCCGCTGGCCGATAAGATCGGCCAGGATATATTGCTCGGTAAAGTTCTTGGCGCCGATGACGTAACCGCCCTTCGTTGCCGGGGCGAACACGCTGGCCGCCGCCGTGGCGATGCCGAGGCACAGGATCAGCCCGCCGGCCCAGATGCGCCTGCGCGCGCGCCGGGCGATCCCCGTCTCGATCAAGCCGAGCAGTTGGTCCACGGCCAGCGCCAGCGCCGCAGAGACGCCGCAGCCGAACAGCACCCACACCCAATTCTCGGTCTGGAGGCCGGAGAAGATATAATTGCCAAGGCTCGTCTGCCCGACCGGCGTCGCCAACGTGGCGGTGCCGATCACCCAGACGGCGGCGGTCCGCACCCCGGCCATGGCGACCGGGGCGACCAGCGGCATCTCCACCTGCCAGAGGCGTTGCTGGTCGGTCATGCCGACGCCATGCGCCGCCTCGATCAGCGCCGGATCGAGCGTGGTGATGCCGGTGACGATGTTCCGCACGATCGGCAGCATGGAGTAAAGGGTCAGCGCCAGCAGCGCCGGCAGGAAGCCGAGCGCCGAGAAGCCCTGCCCGGTCAGCCGCAAAGAGAGCAGGGAGAGCGCCAGCAATAGGGGGTAGAACAGCGCCATCAGAGCCAGCCCCGGTATGGTCTGCACGAGGCTGACGAAGGAAAGGACCGGCCAGCGCAGTCGCGCGCTGCGGCTTGCGGCGATGGCCAGCGGCAGGCTGAGCAGGATGCCCAGCCCCAGCGCGGCCGCGCTCAGCAGCACATGAAAGCCCAGATATTCCGGCAGCACGCGCAAAGCGCTGGAGAGGGAGCTATCCATCGCTCAGTCGGTCCCGTCCGGCCCGGCCGCGATCAGGCGCCGGACCTGTTCCGCCTGCCGCATCGGCATCGCCATCAGCGCGCGCACGGCCTCATTGGGCGGATCGGTCAGCAGCCGGTGCGGGGTATCGTCGGCGATGATCCGTCCGCCCTCCAGCATGACGATCCGGTCGGCGAGCAGCACGGCCTCGAAGACGTCATGGGTCACCAGCACGGTGGTGAGGCCCAGCGTCTCGTGCAGGCGGCGGCAGGCGCGGCCGAGCGTGTCGCGGGTGATCGGGTCGAGCGCCCCGAACGGCTCGTCCATCAGCAAGATGCCGGGCCTTGCCGCCAGCGCTCGCGCGATCCCGACCCGCTGCCGCTGACCGCCCGAGAGCGCATCCGGCATGCGCGCGCCATAATCCTCGGGCAGTTCGACCAGCGCCAGCAGCTCGCCTACGCGGCGGGCGATATCCTGCGCCGGCCAGCCGAGCAGGCGCGGCGTCAGGCCGATATTCTCGGCGACGCTCAGATGCGGAAACAGGCCGATGCCTTGAAACACATAGCCGATCTCCCGCCGCACTTCATAAGCGGGCCGGTCATTCACCGGCTCGCCGTGGATGCGGACGATACCGCGGTCCGGCTCGATCAGCCGGTTGATGCACTTGAGCAGCGTCGTCTTGCCCGAGCCGGAGGCGCCCACGAGCGCCACGAAGCTGCCCGCTGTAATGTGCAGATCGACATCATGGGTGGCGAAGGTCCGACCGCCATCGAAACTCTTGGCAACGCTCTCCAGCGCGATCGCATCGGCTTGGCTCATCGGGGCATGATGGCGGCGCCAGGCGACAATAGAAAGCGAACTTTCCCCGGCCCGCCGCAAATGCGGCGCGATGCCAGCATCCCACAAACGAAAACGGAGGCCCTTGGGCCTCCGCTCACATCATCCCGCGGGATGATCGCTCGCCATCGCCTGATGGCTTTGGGCGCGTCACCGCACCCATAAGGCTTATGCCTCTTCGCGAGTGTCGCGACGCTCGGCGATACGCGCACGCTTGCCGGTGCGGCCACGCAGATAATAGAGCTTGGCACGACGCACGACGCCCTTGCGGACGACCGTGACGCTGTCCACGTTCGGCGAGTAGAGCGGGAACACGCGCTCAACGCCCTCACCGAAGCTGATCTTGCGCACGGTGAAGTTGGAGCCCATGCCCTTGTTCGAACGCGCGATGCACACGCCCTCGAAGTTCTGGACGCGGGTGCGGTCGCCTTCGACGACCTTCACGCCCACGCGCAGCGTGTCGCCCGGACGGAAATCCGGAATATCCTTAGAGATGGCGGCAATGTTTTCCGCCTCGATGGTCTGCAGCAGGTTCATCTGTCCTGTCTTCCTTCGTCTGCGTCGCGCGCCAGAGGCAGGTCAGTCCCGAGCGTTCCTGTAACGCTCCCAGAGGTCCGGCCTGCGTAACCGTGTGTCATCCTCCGCCCGTTGTTTCCGCCAGGCGGCGATCTTCGCATGATCCCCCGATCGCAACACTTCAGGGATCATACGCCCTTCCCATTCCTGGGGTCGGGTATATTGCGGATATTCGAGGAGGCCGTTCTCAAACGATTCCTCGACACCGCTAGAAGCCGCGCCCATTACGCCGGGAAGCAGGCGAATGCAAGCATCCAGCAGCATGAAAGCGCCGATTTCTCCGCCCGAGAGTATGATGTCGCCCATAGAGACCTGCTCGATCGGCCGCCCTTCGAACAGCCGCTCGTCAAAGCCCTCGAAGCGCCCGCATAGAATCGTGGCGCCCGGCCCCTCGGCCAGCGTGCGAACCCGCGCCTGCGTGATCGGCGTGCCGCGCGGCGTCATCGCAAGCACCGGCAGGTCCGGGCGCGCATCCAGCGCATGATCGACAGCGCGTGCCAGCACATCGGCGCGCAGCACCATGCCTGCCCCGCCGCCTGCCGGCGTATCGTCCACGCTCCTGTGCTTGTCCGTCGCGAAGTCGCGGATCTGGATGGGTGCGCAGGACCACGCCCCCTCCCCCAGCGCCCGACCGGCAAGCGAAATGCCGAGCGGCCCGGGAAACATCTCCGGATACAAAGTGAGGATCTGTGCGGTGAAGGTCATGATTCAAAAGCGATCAGCGGGATTTGGGACGTGCGGGACGATCGGCGATACACACCAGAAATTCGGCCTCCCCACCGCCCAGAAGCGCAGAGAAAAGAGACTTGACCCGCAGGAGACGTTTCGCGACCGGCCAGCGCCTCGTGCGCAGCCCGCGCGTCCGCATGATCTCTTCCGACGCGCCCACCATGAAATTGAACTGCCGCGAGCTGGGCTTGGCAAAAACCTTGGCAGACCGCAGACCATTGCTGACCGCGAGTTTTCTCAGGGCGCGCCTGGTGAACAGATGCAGATGCCGGGGCGTTTCCAGCCCCCGCCAATGTTCGCCAAAATGGCGGTGCCCTAGCGCGTCGACGTTCGGCGTGATCATCACCAGCCGCCCGCCGGGTGCGAGCAATTCACTGCACCGCGCGATCGTGCGACCCGGCTCGGGCACATGCTCGATGACATTGTCGAGCAGGATGCCGTCGAACCTTTTCCCATCGAATCGCGGATCGAAAATATCGGTCGCGAACACCTGTGCGCCGCGCACCTGCGACGCCACGGCGACCGCCTGTTCATCGAAGTCGATGCCGACGGCGCTCCAGCCCGCCTCGACGATGGACCGCAGGAAACCACCGGACCCGCAGCCGACATCCAGCATGACGCCGGGCGTGCGATGCGCGAAGTAATTGAGGCCCGACTGGTAATGATGCTTCCACCAGGGCAGCAGGCCCAAAAGCCGATAGCGCAGAGACGGCGCATGCGAGGCGGCCCCCTCCGGCGCCACGATCACCGGCGCCTGGTCATGGGTATGGTAGGATTGATAGAGCGTCGCCAGGCTCTGTGGCGTTGGCATGGGGTCGATCCATCCCGAGCCGCAGTGCGGGTTCCGACAGATCCTCAGCCCCCAGCGTCCCGGCGCGCCGAACATCGGATCGCGCAGATCGCGATAGTGCTGAGTGCCCGATTCGCCGCACAAGGGACAATCCGGCGCGGGCAGGCAGCCAATACCCTCATTGTCCAAAATAATCGCGTTCATGCGGCCCTGCGCTCTTGGAGGTGATCGATCGAGACCGATCCATGTGGGCAAGCAAGAGGCCCGTCCTCATTCGCCGAAGCGGAATGTCCTGTCAGTCTGCAAGGAAAAGACTGCTCAGGACAAGTCTTTCCTCGTTCCAGTCGAGCACCGCTTCCGGCTGCATGGGGACCATGAACCGTTTTCCGCCGGGCTTCTCGATTTCGATGACGTCACCGGCCCCGAAATTCTCGACAGCCACGACCGTCCCCACCGCTTCAGCCGATTCGGCAACGCAGGACAGGCCGATCAAATCGACATGATAATATTCGCCGGGTTCGAGCGGGGGCAGCGCTGAGCGCGGAACGGTGAGTTCCACGCCGCGCAAGGCTTCGGCGGCATTGCGGTCGGCAATTTCCGCAAAGCGCGCGACGGCGCCATTCGGGCCATCGCGCACCGTCTTGAGCGTGAGGGTGCGACCGCCCGCCTCGAAGCTCTGGTAGCGCTTCAAGCTCTCCGGCCCATCGCCGAAGAGCTTGAGACGCACTTCTCCCGTCACGCCATGCGCGCCGATGACAGCCGCGAGCGTGACGGGACGATCCACGGGCAAAATCAGCCCTCGGCCTGCTCTTCAGCGGCAGCCTCGGCAGCGGGTGCTTCCTCGGCGGGTGCTTCAGCAGCCGGCTCTTCAGCCGGAGCATTGGCGGCTTCTTCCGCAGCCTTGCGGGCTTCCTCGGCCTCGGCCAGCTTGGTGGCCTTGTCCTCGGCGCGGTCCTTGGCCTTCTGGCCCGGCTCTGCCTTGTTGGGGTTGTTGCGCGCGGCGCGCTCCTTGACGCCTGCGGCATCGAGGAAGCGGGCGACACGATCGGTCGGCTGCGCGCCGACGCTTACCCAGTGCTTGGCGCGCTCGGTGTCGAGCACAACGCGGTTGGCGTCATCCTTAGCGAGCAGCGGGTTGTAGCTGCCGATGCGCTCGATGAAGCGGCCATCGCGCGGCGAGCGGCTGTCCGTCACCACGATCTTGTAATAGGGGCGCTTCTTGGAGCCACCGCGCGACAGGCGAATGCTGGTTGCCATCTGTAACTTACCTTACCTTTCTACTGAACTCTGAACCTGAAAATCGTTGCGTTACTTCTTGAGAAAATTCTGAAAACCCGGCGGAAGCTTGGGCATGTCCGGCATCCCCGGAAGTCCCTTGAGGGCGCTGAGATCGCCCTGCCCCGCTCCCGGCGCACCGCCACCACCGCCGAGCAAACCGCCCAGCCCGCCGCCGCCACCGCCGCCTGCGAACATCTTGGCCAGTCCCTTGAGACCGCCCATTTTCTTGATCTTCTTCATGGCGGTTTCCATCTCCTTGTGCATCTTGAGGAGACGGTTGACGTCCTGCACCTGCAGACCCGCGCCCTTGGCCACGCGGATTTTGCGCTTGGCGTTGAGCAGTTCCGGGCGCTCACGCTCCTTGAGCGTCATCGAGCCGATGAGCGCATCGAGGTGAACGAGTGTCTTGTCGTTGACGCCGGCATTGGTCATCTGCGCCTGCGCCTTTTTGAGGCCGGGGATCATGCCCGCGAGCATGCCGAGGCCGCCCATGCGCTGCATCTGGCTGAGCTGCGCGCGCAGATCGTTGAGATCGAACTTGCCGGCAGCCATGCGCTTGGCGAGCTTGTCGGCATCTTCCTGCTGGATGGTTTCCGCCGCGCGCTCGACGAGGCTGACGACGTCGCCCATGCCGAGGATGCGCTGCGCAACCCGCGCGGGATGAAACGGCTCGATGGCATCGAGTTTTTCGCCGGTGCCGGCGAACTTGATCGGCTGGCCAGTAACGGCGCGCATGGAGAGCGCGGCACCACCACGCGCATCGCCGTCCATGCGGGTGAGGACGACGCCAGTCAGGGGCACCTGCTCGGTAAAGCTCTTGGCGACGTTGACGGCGTCCTGGCCGGTCAGGCTGTCGACGACCAGCAGGATTTCAGCCGGCGTCGCGACATCGGCGACCGCCTTCATCTCGTCCATCAGCGCCTGATCGACGTGCAGGCGGCCAGCCGTGTCCAGCATCAGCACGTCGAAGCCCTGCAGCTTCGCGGACTGGAGCGCGCGGCGGGCAATATCCACCGGCTGCTGGCCGGGCACGATCGGCAGCGTCGCGACATCGGTCTGCGTGCCGAGAACGGCCAACTGCTCCTGCGCCGCCGGGCGATTGACGTCGAGCGACGCCATCAACACCTTCTTGCGGTCTTTTTCCTTGAGGCGCTTGGCGAGCTTGGCCGTGCTGGTGGTTTTGC
Organism: Sphingobium sp. B11D3B; assembly: GCF_025961735.1. NCBI lineage: Bacteria > Pseudomonadati > Pseudomonadota > Alphaproteobacteria > Sphingomonadales > Sphingobiaceae > Sphingobium > Sphingobium sp. B11D3B. The sequence goes on from NZ_JAOQOF010000001.1 coordinate 1,747,219, forward strand.
CCGAGCCCTGCAGGCCGACCATCATGATCACCGCCGGTGGCGTCACGTCGATCAACAACTCGCTGGTCTCGGCGCCCAATGTCTCGGTCAGCGTGTCGGAGACGATCTTGACGACCATCTGCCCCGGCGTAACCGAACGCAGAACGTCCGATCCCACCGCGCGCTCGGTCGCCTTGTCGACGAACGCGCGCACGACCGGCAAGGCGACGTCGGCTTCCAGCAGGGCGATTCGGACCTCGCGCATGGCAGCGCGCACGTCCGCCTCGGTCAGCGCACCGCGCCCCCGAAGCTTCTCGAACACCCCACCGAGCCGATCGCTCAGACTATCGAACATCACCACCTCATTGCGGCCGAAGCCGCTGAAAAACCAACCAAAACGCCGCAACGCACAAAGCGCCGGTGGGCGAAACCTCGCCGACCAGCGTCTATCCTTGGACAGTGAAAATCCAGGACTGTCAGGGCGCCCGGGCAGTTGGACAACCGCGCCGGAACAGCGGCTCCTTAACGAAATCCGCCGGTTAAGACAAGAAGGCAGGCATCCGGGCCTGTGCTGGACGCACGGAGAGGCCGAGTCAGAAAGGCTTTGGCAGGAATTTGCCGCTATCGCGCTTGCAGTTTGGAAATCCGCTCTTAGCTGCTATTCTGCGCGACAGAGCCAAGGAATGAGGGTGCAGTGGCAGCGGACGACGTGAATTCAGTTTCGGATGAGAGCGAGCCCACGCGGCGCTCGCTCAGCCGTCGCCATCTCCTCATGGGCGGCGCCATGCTGGCCGTGAGCGGCCTTGCCATCGCGCGCGAGCCGCATCAGCGTTACCGCGACCTCTCCGACAAGCAGTTTGAGGCCCTGTTCCCCAAGGCATTCGGCGATTGGAAGACGCTGCCCGTCAGCGAGCTCGTGCTGCCGCCAGAGAGCGACCTGGCCGACAAGCTCTATCAGCACATTCTCACGCGCACCTACGTCAATTCCAAGGGCGTGGGCGTGATGTTCCTGGCTGCTTACAACAGCAAGCAGTTGAACAACGTCCAGCTCCACCGGCCCGAAATATGCTATTATGCTGGCGGTTTCTCAATCGATCGCAGCGAGTCACTGGATTTGCCGGTTGATGTGGCCGGCCGCCAAATGATTATTCCGGCCCGGTCGGTGACGGCGGTGCTCGGCTCGCGCAACGAGAACATCCTGTACTGGACGCGGATCGGCCCCGACTTCCCGCAGAGCTGGCTCGCGCAGCGCATCGCGATGACCAAGGCCAATATCGCCGGCTATCTCGCCGACGGGTTGCTTGTCCGCATGTCGGTGATCGACAAGAATTACGATGAGTCCCTGCACAACATGCAAATCTTCATCGCAGACATGCTCAAGCATTCGGGCGAGCCGACCAGGGACATGGTCGTCGGCGACGCCTGATCCCCACGTCGCTAGAGCCGGCCTTCCAGCTCGGCGATCCCAGCCACCAGACCGGCTTCGAAAAGCCCGTTGCGAAACTGTGGCAGCATTAGCGTGTCTATGATCGCTTGGCAGTCATCGTCCGGAATGGCGGCGGCAAGGCCCTGCCCGACCGCGATGCGGACCAGCTGTTCCCTCGGCGCGAGCAGGATCACGATGCCTTCCGCTCCCGGCGCACCCACGGCCCAGCGATCGCCAAGCTCGCTTGCATAGCCGGCAATGTCCTGCCCATCGAGGGACGGCACCGTGACGACGATGGCCTCCCGCCCCGTCGCGGCCTGCAGCGCGACCAGCCGGCGCTCGATCTGGTGACGCTGATCGGGGGTGAACAGCGCCGCAGCGTCGGTCACCCAGCCATCGCGCGCGATCGGCAGGCTGGATGGGAGGACGATCTGGGCGGTCTCGGTCGGTTCACCGGCCGCGGCGGGCGCACCGATTAGCCCCGCCACGCACAGGGCCGCGATGCCAAGCGCGGAAAGCCCGCGTGTCAGGATCACCCAAGCACTTTCGCAAAGGCGGCAACACCGGCGCGCGGCCCATCAGGGTGGTTCCACACCGCGCCACTCACCGCGAGAAAATCGGCGCCAGCCTCGACCAACGGCGCTGCATTGTCGGCAGTGATGCCGCCGATGGCGACGCAGGGAATTTCAAAGATGGACGACCACCAGCGCAGCAGGTCCGGTTCCGCATGGTGGCTCACCTCCTTGGTGGTGGTGGGATAGAAGGCCCCGAAGGCGACATAATCAGCCCCAGCTTCCCCGGCTTCCATCGCCATATGACGACTGTCATGACAGGTCACGCCAATCTGGGCCGAGGGGCCGAGCATGCGCCGGGCCTCGCGAGGATCCCCATCCCCCTGCCCCAGATGAACGCCATCGGCGCCGAGGCGCTGGGCCAGCGCGATGCTGTCATTGACGATGAAGGCGACATCCCGCTCTGCGCACAGGCGCTGGAGCGGTTCGGCCAGCCGCGCGACTTCTTCCTCGCTCACGCCCTTGAGGCGAAGCTGAAACGCGGCGACGCTGCCACCGTCCAGCGCCTCGGCAAGGCGGGCGGCGAAATCCTCGCCGATCACCGGCGGGGAGATCAGGTAAAGCTGGCAGGGCGGAAGGCTGAGCGCCTGTGTGGTCTCGGTCATTCCGCCCCCATAAGCCCGGTGGCCGCGCGGTCAACCGGCGGCAGCGGAACCCGACAACGCCGCCTCGATCGCGGCAACGAGATCGCCATTGTCCGGCTTGGTATCCGGGGAGAAGCGCCCCAGCACCGTGCCGTCGCGCCCGACGAGGAATTTCTCGAAATTCCAGAGCAGTTCCGGCGGATCGTTCGGCGTGCGGTTGCCGCTTTTGAGGCGCTCGCGAAACGCGCCATCGTTGCGCGCCTCCGGCTGCGCCTGCGTCAGGGCCGCGAACAGCGGGTGCTTGTCCGGCCCGGTGGCGACCACCTTCTCGAACATGGGGAAGTCCACGCCGAAATTAGTCGTGCAGAAGCTCTCGATCTCCTCGTTAGAGCCCGGCTCCTGCCCCGCAAAGTCATTGGCGGGAAAGCCCAGCACGACCAGGCCATCGTCCTTATATTTGCGATAGAGCGCTTCCAGCCCCTCATATTGCGGGGTGAGGCCGCATTTGGACGCCACGTTGACGATCAGCAGCACCTTGCCGGCGTAATCGCCCAGCGACGCATCATCGCCCTTGATGGTCTTGAGCGGAATTTCGTCCAATGCAGTCGTCGTCGCGGTCATGGTCATCCTCCAGATGAAAAAGGGCAGCTCGCCCAAGATAGGGAGCCGCCCTTCCTCTGTCATCGGGTGGAGACCGCAGGCGGCGCAATTGGGCGCCGCCCCGTCGTGCGCGTCAGGCCGCGACCTTGTCCGTCGAGGCTTCGTAGATCTCGTCGATCGCGCTGGCGAGCGAGGCGTTGAACGCCTCATCGCTCATCTGATGACGCAGATCCTCCAGCAGAGCCCGGCTGAAGCTGGCGATCATGCCGCGATTCTTCGCCAGTTCGGCGCACGCCTCGGGGCGCTTGTAACCGCCCGAAAGCGCGACGACGCGCAGCACCTTGGGATGATCGACCAGCGGACCGAACAGACCGGCCTTCTCGGGAATCGAGAGCTTGAGCATCACCTGCTGACCCTCGGGCAGTGCATCGAGCGCCTTGAGGATTTCCTCCAGCAGGATCTGGTCGGCCTGCGCCCGCTCGGCGCTCTTGATGTTCACTTCCGGCTCGATGATCGGCATCAGGCCCGCCGCCAGCACCTGCTGGCCAATCTCAAACTGCTGCTTGACGATGGCGGCAATCCCCTCGCGGTTGGCGAGATTGACAACCGAGCGCTCCTTGGTGCCGAACACGCCAAGGCTCTTGGCGCGCTTAAGCAACGCGTCCAGCTCCGGCATCGGCTTCATCATCTGCACGCCATTGGCCTCGTCTTCCAGGCCCTTGTCGATCTTGATGAACGGCACGACGCCGCGTTCGATGAGCGCGGCCGGCGTCGGCTTGCCGTCCACGGTGCCGTCCATGGTCTTCTCGAACAGGATGGCGCCCAGCACCTTCTCGCCGGTGAAGGCGGGCGAGGTGATGATGCGGCTACGCATCTGGTGGATCAGGCCGAACATCTCTTCATCGCCCGAATAGGCGTTTTCTTCGATGCCATAGCCCTTCAGCGCCTTGGGCGTGGAACCGCCGCTCTGGTCGAGCGCGGCAATGAAGCCCTGCCCCTTGGCAATCTTCTCGGTCATGTCGGAGTCCTGCATCATCCTGTCCTGTTTTTCGAAGTGGTGCCAAAATCGGCGGTGCTGTGTGGCACGCCTATGCCGCGCCTGCGCCGCATATTGCAAGCCGGTCAACCATCTTGACGGGCGCACTGCCCGGAACGAAAGATGGTTGGAAGGGGGGACGATCGATGCGCTCAAAATTCGCGGCCGTTGCCGCACTGATTGCGATCATCGGCATGAGCGTGGCCCGGCCAGCCCACGCTCAAAAGATCAAGGTGGGCGACCTAGCGCCAGCGTTCACGCTGATGCTGGCTGATGGAAGCTCGGTTTCGCTGGCCGATCTCAAAGGGCAAGTCGTCGTCCTCAATTTCTGGGCGACATGGTGCGGACCATGCATCAAGGAACTGCCGACGTTGGACGCCTTTCACGACATCCTGAAGGACAAGGGGCTGCGCGTTTTTGCCGTGGCGACAGAAGATTCCGTGCCGCTCCCCAAGCTCAAGAAAATGCTGGCCGGGATGACCATCCCGATGGTTCGACGGGTGAAAGGCCCCTATCGCCATCTGGGCGCGCTCCCCACAAACTTCGTGATCGGGCGCGACGGACGCGTTCGTTATGCCGCCACCGGCGCCTTCGACCTCGATCAACTCAACCGCGTAATCATTCCGCTGATGAACGAGCGGGCGCCAACGGCTCCCGCTCGCTCGCGTTGATCAACCGCGCGTAAGCGCCGCGACGCCCGGCAGTTCCTTGCCTTCCATCCACTCCAGGAAGGCGCCGCCTGCGGTCGAGACGAACGAGAAATCCGCAGCCACGCCGGCATGATTGAGGGCGGCGACCGTATCGCCGCCGCCGGCAACTGACACCAGCGAACTTTCCGCCGTCAGCGCCGCGGCGGTGCGGGCCAGCGCAACGGTGGCCGTGTCGAAGGGCGTCAGCTCGAACGCGCCGAGCGGGCCGTTCCACACCAGGGTCTTGCAGGTCTTGAGAACGTCCGCCAGCGCCTCGACGGCCGCCGGTCCCACGTCGAGGATCATTTCGCCATCGGCCAGCTCGTTCACGTTGCACACGCGGTAGCTGGCCGGATTGGCCGCAAATTCGGTCGCGACGGCGACGTCATAGGGCAGGTGTAGGGTGCAGCCCGCTGCTTCGGCCTTCTCGAAAATCTCATTGGCCGTATCGACCAGATCATGCTCGCAGAGCGACTTCTTCACGTCGACGCCGCGCGCCGCGAGGAAGGTGTTGGCCATGCCACCGCCGATGATCAGATGATCGACCTTGGCGACAAGGTTCTCCAGCACGGCGAGCTTGGTCGAAACCTTGGCGCCGCCCACGACCGCCGCAACCGGCTTTTCCGGCTGGCCCAGCGCAGCCTCAAGCGCGTCCAGCTCCTTCTCCATCGAGCGGCCGGCAAAGGACGGCAGGCGATGCGCAAGGCCCTCGGTCGAGCAGTGCGCGCGATGAGCAGCTGAAAAGGCGTCGTTGACGTACATGTCACCCAGCGCGGCCATAGCATCGGCGAGCGCCGGATCATTCTTTTCCTCGCCCGCATGGAAGCGGGTGTTTTCCAATATGGCGATGTCGCCACCGCGCATCACCGCAATGCCGGCAGCCGCCGCTTCGCCTTGGCAGTCGGGAATGAACTGCACGTCGCGACCCAGCACCTGGCTCAGCCCGCGCGTCACAAGGCTGAGCGAGAGATCGGGCGACTTCTGGCCTTTGGGGCGACCGAAATGCGCGAGGATCAGCACTTTCGCGCCCCGGTCCGCCAGTTCCAGCAGCGTCGGCACCGCAGCCCGCAGGCGGGTGTCGTCGCTCACCGACCCTTCCAACATCGGCACGTTCAGATCCTCGCGGACCAGCACGGCCTTGCCGGCGATATCGCCCATGTCGTCCAGCGTCTTGAAGGGTTTGGCCACGTCGTCACTCTCCCATGCGTGAATCGGGCCGAGCGTGTGTGAACATGCCCGGCCCGAAGAAATGTCAGCGGTGGTCCGCAATCCTCAAATCAGGCCAGCAACAACCTTGCTGGTGTCGATCATGCGGTTCGAGAAGCCCCACTCATTGTCGTACCAGCTCAGTACGCGCACGAGCTTGCCGTCGATGACCGCCGTCTCGAGGCTGTCGACCGTCGAGCTGCGCGGATCGCCATTATAGTCGATGGAGACTAGCGGCTCATCCGAATAGCCCAGCACGCCCTTGAGCGGGCCGTTGTCGGCAGCAGCCTTGAGCAGGCTGTTGACCTCTTCCTTCGTCGTGTCGCGCTTGGCGATGAACTTGAGGTCGACAACCGACACGTTCGGCGTCGGCACGCGCACCGAGGAGCCGTCCAGCTTGCCCTTCAGCTCCGGCAGAACCTCGCCCACGGCGCGGGCAGCGCCCGTCGTGGTCGGGATCATGGAGAGCGCAGCGGCACGGGCGCGACGCATGTCCTTGTGGATCTGATCCAGCGTGTTCTGGTCGTTGGTGTAGCTGTGGATCGTCGTCATGAAGCCGCTCTCGATGCCGACCGCATCGTTCAGCACCTTGGCGAGCGGCGCGAGGCAGTTGGTGGTGCAGCTCGCGTTCGAGATGACGATGTCATCGGCGGTCAGCGCATCATGGTTCACGCCGAACACGATGGTCTTGTCGACGCCCGTAGCCGGCGCGGAAATGACGACGCGCTTGGCGCCGGCGGTCAGGTGGGCGCTGGCCTTGGCTTTGTCCGCGAAGATGCCGGTGCATTCGAGCGCGATCACCACGCCGAGCTCGGCGTGCGGCAGATTGGCGGGGTCACGCTCCGCCGTCACCTTGATTCGCTTGCCGTCCACGACGAGGCTGTCGCCGTCGACCGAGACCTCGCCCTTCCAATTGCCATGCACGCTGTCCCGCTTGAACAGCAGCGCGTTCGACTTGGCATCGCCAAGGTCGTTGATCGCGACCAGCTCGAAATCATGATCGGTGCGCTCCAGCAGCGCGCGCGCGACGAGGCGCCCGATCCGTCCGAACCCGTTGATTGCTACCTTGATCGCCATGTCCTGCACTCCTTAGCTCAAAGTCAAACCAGCGCGGCGGAAACCCGTGCCGCGACACTCTGGGCGTTCAGCCCGAAATGATCGTAAATTTCCTGCGCCGGCGCGGAGAGGCCGAAGCTGTCGATACCGATATTGATGCCATCGGTTCCCGTAATCGTCGCCCAGCCGAAGGTGGTGCCGGCCTCGATCGAGACCCGCAGCGCGCCTTGCCGCAGCACGGAAGCCCGGTAGGCCTCTTCCTGCGCCAGGAAGCGCGACATGCTGGGCATGGAGACGACGTTGGTGGCGACCCCCTGCTCTTCCAGCAGCTTGGCGGCGTTCACGGCGATCTCCACTTCCGATCCGGTGGCGATCAGCACCACCTTGGGCGCGCTCGCGCTGGCCACGAGGGTATAGGCCCCCTTGGCACAGAGATTTTCCGAAGCGTCGGTGCGCAATTGCGGCAGGTTCTGGCGGCTGAGCGCCAGCAAGGACGGCGTGGACTCCTGCTGCAACGCAAGCGCCCAGCACTCGGCTGTCTCAATGGTGTCGGCGGGACGGAAGACCTCCAGATTGGGGATCATCCTCAGCGACATCACATGCTCGATGGGCTGGTGCGTGGGGCCATCTTCGCCCAGGCCAATGCTGTCATGCGTCATGACATAGACCACGCGCAGCCGCTGCAAAGCGGACATGCGGATGGCATTGCGCGCATAATCGGAAAAGACGAGGAAGGTGCCGCCATAGGGAACCATGCCGCCATGGAGCGCGATACCGTTCATCGCGGCCGACATGCCGAACTCGCGGATGCCGTAATAGACATAGCGACCGCTGTAATCGTCGCGGCTGAACGCGACCTTCTGATCTTTGGACTGGGTCAGGTTGGATCCGGTCAGGTCCGCCGAGCCGCCGAACATCTCGGGCAGCTGCACGTTGATCGCGTCGAGCGCCATCTCGCTGGCCTTGCGCGTCGCGACCTTCTTGGGCTCGGCGATCAGGCCATCGAGATAGGACTGGATGGAGAAGCCGGCCGGCAGCTTGCCCGCCATGCGCCGCTCGAATTCACCCTTGTCAGAATGGCTTGCAAGGCGGCCCTGCCAATCGGCATGAGCCTTCTTGCCGCGCGTGCCGGTTTCTGCCCAGGCGGCCTTCACATCATCGGGCAGCTCGAACGGTGGCAGATCCCAGCCAAGCGCCTCGCGGGTCGCGGTGATTTCGTCCTCACCCAGCGGCGATCCGTGCACCTTGTGCGAGCCGGCCTTGTTGGGCGCGCCCTGGCCGATGCGGGTACGGCAGGCGATAAGCGAGGGCCGCGGATCGGCCATGGCCTCATCCATCGCCCGGCGGATATCGCCGAAATCATGGCCGTCGCAGGCCGTCACGTGCCAGCCGGTCGCGGCGTAACGGGCCAGGACATCCTCGCTAGAGGAGAGGCTGACAGCGCCGTCGATGGTGATCTTGTTATCGTCCCACAGCACATTCAGGCGCCCGAGGCCCAGATGACCGGCCAGGCCGATCGCCTCATGGTTGATGCCTTCCATCAGGCAGCCATCGCCCGCGATCACCCAGGTGCGGTGATCGACCAGCGGATCGCCAAAGGTCGCATTGAGATGCCGCTCGGCCATTGCCATGCCGACGGCCATGGCCAGGCCCTGCCCCAGCGGACCGGTGGTGGCTTCAACGCCCGCCAGCTCGAAATTCTCGGGGTGGCCGGCGCAAGGGCTGCCCATCTGGCGGAAATTGCGGATGTCCGCCATCGTCGGTCTGGCGTAGCCGGACAGGTGCAGCAGCGCGTAGATCAGCATCGAGCCATGGCCAGCCGAGAGCACGAAGCGGTCGCGGTCGTGCCAGCCGGGCGCGCTCGGATCGAACTTCAGATAATCCTTGAAGAGCACCGTCGCGACATCGGCCATGCCCATCGGCATGCCTGGGTGGCCGCTATTGGCGGCCTGCACGCCGTCCATGGAAAGGACGCGAATGGCGTCGGCGAGCCGCTTTTCGGTGACTGACATGGGCGAGCGCCCCTTCTTCTTTATCTGGCCCGCAGGCGTGTTGCTCCAGAACGATCAAGGACCGAAGATGGTCGATGAACGGCCGCGCCGGCGCCGAGAGAACGGGCCATGAGTCGCCGCGCGGTCTCCATGTCGTCTAGCGGCCCGAGCGTCAACCTGCGGGGCGCCCCACAGCCTCAAAGGCACGGTGATTCTGGCGCCGTCACGCTCAATCCGCAGCTGCGCAACGAGTTTTTGCATTCGCTCGGGAGCGTGATAAGGGTTCGCTCATGGCAAGCAAGGCGATGATGCAGGCGATCGAGCGGCTGGAACGCGCCGTGACGCGCGCCGAGGGACTGGCGCGGGAATTGACCGAGGCGCGTGCGCAGGAAATCGAGGCGCAGCTCGCCGCCGGCAGCATCGAGGACGATGGCCCGCCGGTGGATATCGACCCCTTCTCGCGCGACAAGGCGATCGCAGCGCTGAAATCGCTCGATGCGCTCATTGGCGATCTTCAAAAGGCCAGGAGCGAAGCCTGATCTATGGCAGAAGTACGAATCATGGTCGGCGGTCGGCAATATGCGGTGCATTGCCGGGATGGCGAGGAAGCGCGCCTGCACGAGCTGGCTGCATTGATGTCCGAGCGGGTCCAGCAGGTCAGCAGCGGCAGTCCCGGGCTGACCGAGGTGCGGCAACTGCTGTTCGCCGGCCTGCTGCTGGCCGATTCCCTCACCGACAAGGCCCCCGCCCCGGCGGCTGCGCCGCCACCGCCCGCCGAGCCGGAGGACGAATCCGCAACGCTGGACGCGCTCGATGCGCTGGCCCAGCGGATCGAAGCCTTGGGCGACAGCCTTGCAGCCCAGCTGTCCAACGCCTAAGTAAGGCGGGACGGGTACTGCCCGGTGCGCGCATTAGCGAACATCCCTGAGGCGATAATCACATCCAAGGGGGCTGTCCCTGGCCGGACCCAGGTCCGAACTACATGGTCCCCACCTGACGTTGAGGCGTCAGAGGATTTTCCGGCAAACGGCCACGGCGGTCCCGTCACCCCGCCGGCATCTCGGACAGGACCCAAAGAATGACCGATACTGATCGCGCCAAGCTGCGCTCCTCTTTGCTCGCCCGGCGCTCCGCCTTTGTTGCGGGCCTGCCGCCTTCGGTGCGCACGCTGGCCTTCCGGGTTCTCCCTTCCCCCGTGCTTGCCCGCATGCCTCCCGGCTCGCGGGTCGCCATCTATCGGGCCATGGGCTCGGAAGCGCCGACCGAAGCGCTGATCGATTTCCTCCACGAGCGCGGCTTCAAGCTGTGCCTGCCCCGGCTCGGCAAGACCACGGCCGAGGACATGGAATTTGCCGACTGGTCGCCGGACGACATATTGGTGCCGGGTCAGCTCCGCATCCCCCAGCCCGCCCCGCAGGCCGCCACCGTCACGCCGGACGTGGTGCTGACGCCGCTCGTCGGGTTCGATCCCTCGCTCAATCGTATCGGCCATGGTGCGGGCTATTATGACCGCGCCTTCGCCAAGCTGCCCAACGCGTTGCGAATCGGCATGGCGTGGAGCTGCCAGATGGTCGATGCGCTGCCCATCCAGCCGTGGGACGTACCCCTGCACATGCTGTTCACCGAGCAGAGCGTCATCGAGGGAGAGGCCGCGTGAACGACGCGCCGCAACCGAGCTGGCGCAAGCCGGCGGGCATGTTTGCCATCCTCGGCATCATCGCCGTCTGGGCCGCCATCATCGGCTCCTTCTCGGAGCAGATCGCGCGCTGGCCCGGCGCCCTTCAACTCGTCTTCTATGTGATCGTGGGGATCATCTGGATCTTCCCGACCCGGCCCATCCTGGTGTGGATGGAGACAGGCCGCTGGCGCGCCTGAGCGCCAGTTCCAAATCCATTTTATAGAGGCTTGTCCCGCTCCGTTCAGGAGGGGGAAGCCAGCGCGATGCCATTCTCTTCATTGAAGAAAATGGCGCGAGTGACGGGGCTCGAACCCGCGACCTCCGGCGTGACAGGCCGGCACTCTAACCAACTGAGCTACACCCGCGCTTGGCTGAGGAGGGCGCAGGTATAAGAGGGCGCCGGCCCTGTCAACACGCTTCGCGCGATCAATTGCGATATTCTTCCTGCGGGTCCGATGGCACGCTGGTGAGCGTTCCGGACTCGAATAGGAAACCGGCGATATCCGGCTTACCGGCTGCCGCCAGCACCGTCTGGATGATGATCAACAGCGGCACCGCCAGCAGGGCGCCTGCCGTGCCCCAGACCCACGTCCAGAAGCTCAGCGAGACGAGAATCATCAGCGGACTGAGCTTGAGGCGCTCGCCGAGCACCAGCGGCGTCACGACATTCGCCTCGATAAGATGCAGCCCGGTCATGATGACCGCCGGCATCAGCGCCCAGCCGACCGTGGAAAAGGTCATCAGCCCGCCCATCGCCAGCAGGATCGCCGCCACGAAGGGGCCGAAATAGGGAATGAAGTTGAGCAGCGCGACGAATCCGCCCCACATGAACGGCGTGGGCATCCCGAACAGGCTGAGCGCGATGGCGACGGTGAAGCCGAGCAGCACGTTGATGAGCGCGATGGTGAGCACGTAGCGCGACGTGGCATCAACGACGTTCTGGATCACCCGGGCAATGGTCAGCGCGCCCGAGAAGCTGCCCCGCCCCTGAATCGTCCGCCGGCGCATGCGCGTCCAGCCCGAGAGGAAGAAGAAGATCACCAGCAGCCCGAACACGACATTGATGACGACGCTCGGCGCGGCGGTGGTCAGCATGTCCAGTAGCGAGCCGGGGCGCGGCACCTCGCCGGGCACCGTCGGCGCCCTGCGGGTTTCCGTGACCAGCTTGAGCAGGCCGTCAATGAAACCCTGCGCCTCGGTATAGAGGCGGATGACCGGCTCCAGCGTCGTCTTGATCTGGCCGATCCGCTCGGGAAGCTGCGCGATCCAGTCGACCGCCGGCACCACGATGAGCACCAGCGCGGCATTCACAGCGAACAGGAAGGACACGAGCGCGATCAGCGCAGCCAGCGGCGACGGGATGCGCCGCCGCTCGAGCCACTCGAGGAAGGGCACGAGGCAGATCGCGATCACCAGCGCGACCGTGAGGGGAAGAAAGAAAGCACCACCAGCCCGAAGCACGAACGGCAGGGCCAGCAACACGCCCAGCCCCGCGAACAACGCGATCGAGGCAACGAGCCGGTTGCGCTCCCAGGTACTGCGGTCAAAGCGCTCGGCCGAGGGCTGATCGCCCGCGCCTTGCTCTGCAGGCAGATTTTGCTCGTCCAGCGGCACCGACAAGCCCCTTAAACCGCGACCGGGGCAGCGATGCCGCGTTGCGGCGCATAGTCCTCGACGACGAAGTCCTCGATACGATGCGCGAAGATCGTATCCGGTCTGCGCAGGATTTTCAGCTTGGGCGAGCCGGACGGCGTCCGGGAAAGCTGCTCTTCGACCAGATCGGCGTGATTGAGATAGAGATGGACGTCCCCGCCCTGCCAGACGATCTCGCCGGCCTCCAGATCGCACTGCAGCGCCAGCATCCTCGTCAGCAGCGCCAGTCCGAAGATGTTGAAGGAAAAGCCGAGCCCCAGGTCGCAGCTGCGCTGGAACAAAAGCCCGTTGAGCCGCCCGTTCGAGACATGGAACTGATAAGTCATGTGGCAGGGCGGCAGGGCCATGCCCCCCAACTCATCGACATTCCAGCCAGTGAAGAGCAGCCTGCGCGAGCCGGGATTGTTGCGGATGGCATCGACAAGCGTCGCGATCTGGTTGTGACCCGTCGCCGCCCGGCGATAAAGCCCCTCCCCGGCCTCGGGAGCCAATTCATAATGCGGCCAGTTGACCCACTGCCGGCCGTAGACCGGGCCCAGATTGCCCCACGCCTGCGCGAAGTCATCATCTGCCAGAATGCGCGCCTCGAAATCCTCCATGGAGATCATGTCGCCGGTTTCGCGCCGGTAGCGATCCAGCGGCCAGTCGGTCCAGATATGGACGCCCTGTGCCACCAGAGGGCGGATGCTGGTGTCCCCCGAGAGAAACCACAGCATCTCCCGCGCGGCGACCTTCCAGTAGACGCGCTTGGTCGTCAGCAGAGGCACGGCGTCACCGGCGAGCGAGAATCGCATGGTCGCCCCGAAAATCGACCGCGTGCCCACGCCGGTGCGGTCCACCCGTTCATCGCCCGCGTTCCAGATATGCCGCATCAGATCGAGATATTGCTGCTCATAATGGGGCGAAGCGCTTGTTGGCGGCGCAGACTCGGCGAGGGAGGCAGATGAAAGCATGGATCGAGCTTAACCGCGCCGCCGCGCGAGCGCCAGCACATGCCATCTGCCACCCTGATAAGCGCGACCAAACGATCCCGCAGCCAAGGGTTACCGCGCTGTTTGACGATTTCTCGATGCAGCGCTTGCCAGCACGCCAACCCCTGACTATAGGGCAGCGCCTGTCTTGCCGGCGCTTCAAGCGTCGGCCCGGTCGGGGAGTAGCTCAGCCTGGTAGAGCACTGTCTTCGGGAGGCAGGGGCCGGAGGTTCGAATCCTCTCTCCCCGACCATTTAATTTCGCCGTCGGCCTGAGATTAATCGGGCGGCGGACACAATCACATCGCGAAAATCAGCACGAAAAACGGCGTGACCCGCAAGCCACGCCGTTTTGATAGACAAGTCCGATCCGCTTAAGCGGCGGCCTGACGCTTCTTGCGCTCGATCTCGATAAGACGGTCGGCCATCTGCTGCCAGGCGGCCTCTGCGCGCAGGCAGCGCTCGCGGACATTGGCCAGATCGGCCTTGCTGGCAGCATCGGCACTTTCCGCCGCGCGGGCGAGATAGAAATCACTGGTCGCTGACATTGCACGCTCCTTGCCGGCTGTGCGCGGGGGCCGCGGCGGCCCCAGCGTGAACTCTGATGGGAAGATTGGCGTTTTACCGTCTCCCCTGCCCCGCCCAGAAATCCTTGCGAGAAATCCTTGCGAGGCACACCCCCGACCGGACGAGCCAGCCAGGGGCGAGCGTGCTGCTCAGGCTTCTTCGAGCTGCGTTGCCGAGGCCCGACCGCGCTGGTCGGTCGTGATCTCGAACTTCACGCGCTGGTTCTTGTCCAGCGTGTGCATGCCGGCCTGCTCGACCGCGCTGATATGGACGAAGCTGTCTTCACCGCCATCGTCGGGTGCGATAAAACCATAACCTTTGTCGGCGTTGAAGAATTTGACTGTGCCAATGGGCATGGGATCATTCCTTTTACATAAGAAACCCACCGAAACGCGCGTCCCGGTGGCGCTGGCCGAAGTATCAAAGGAAGAATCCGCTGCAATGGCATCAAAATCCGTCGAGGTGCGACGTTAGCGGATATTAGATGGTACCGATTGCCCGAAATGTCAATATTTTGGCATTTTTGTTTGATAACTTTGTCTATTTTATCGTCATATTTCCGTTCAAACCGCGCGGAGCGCCAATTCGACTTTGCCAATCGAGCGCGGCCACCTCATGCCAGCCATGTTCACGCCAGCGAAGCGATGATAGGTCGGGGCGACCACTCATCATCGCGAGCGAACGGCACCAGCGCATGACGGATCTTTCCCGCACCGACCTGAAGCTTCTCCACGAACTGCAGCAGGACGGCCGCATCACCAATCTGGCCCTCGCCGAGCGCGTCGGCATGTCGCCCAGCCCGTGCCTGCGCCATGTGCGGCGGCTGGAGGAAGAGGGCATCATCACCGGCTATACAGCGATCGTCGATCGCAAGCGGGTGGGCCTTGGCATCCTTGCCTATGTAGAGGTGAAAGTGCCCCAGACGCCCAGCGGCGCTGCCAAGGGCTCCTCTGGCTCCTCCATCATCGAACAGTTCAAGGAGGCCGTGCTGAACGAGCCGGCGATCGTGAGTTGCGTCATTACGGCCGGGCAGTTCGATTTCCTGTTGAAGGTGGTGGCGCCGGATATGGAGGCCTATGCCGAACTGGCCCAGCGCGTGCTCCTCAAACTGCCGGGCGTCCGCGACATGCGCACCACCTTTGCTCTGGACGTCGTCAAGGACAGCACGAAGCTGCCGCTCAATGCGGCGTAATCGACCGCGCTTGGCGCCGGTGCCGTCCACATTCACCCAGTAGTTTGCAAATTTCGGTGCATTAAGGTCATTCATGCCCGCATGAAGGTGATAATCGTTCCTTATGAGCGCTACCGCGATTGAATATGGAGAGACCAGATGTGCGATGACCATCCCTGGCCCCAGGAAGGCCGCACCCGCATGATCGTGCCTGCCCCGGTGGGCAGGATCGGCACCGGCATGCCCGACCCGGAGCCAGACCTCATCCGGCAGATGGACGAGAATCACGTCTTCATGATGGGCGACAACCCCGCGCTGCCGCGCATGCCGAAACAGCCCAAGCTGATGGATTTCTTCAAATATCGCTTCAACGATATTGCCATCCGCCATCTGCTGACCAGCGCCAAGCGCGCGCTGGACGATGGGCAGGAAGAGAAGATCGTCATTGCCTGCCTGCTGCACGACATCTCCAATGGTTGCTTCGTGCGCGCCGACCACGGCTATTGGGGCGCGCAGATGATTGCGCCTTATGTCTCCGAAGAGATCGCCTGGGCTGTGCAATATCACCAGCCGCTCCGCTATTTCGCGGATGAGGCGGTGGGATATGAATATCCGGAGAGCTATGATCGCTTCTTCGGGCCGGACTATGTTCCGCCCGAATATATCCAGCGCGATGCCGAATATGCCCGCAACCACAAATGGTACATGAGCTCGCGGCTGGTCACGATCTACGATTATTACTTCTTCGACCAGTCTCCGCCGGTCGATCCCGAAGAGTTTACCGACATCATCGGGCGGCACTTCCGGGAGCCAGAAGAAGGCCTGGGCTTCGATCGCTCACCCACCGCGCACATGTGGCGCACGATGATCTGGCCGAATAACTTCCTATGATCGGTGCAGAGAGCGCCCACCGTTCATGCTGAGTAGGGTCTGAGGTGCGCCGCAGGCGCGTATCGAAGAGCCGTATCGAAGCATCGCAGCGCACGGAGCAGGCCTTCGATACGCTGCTTCGACAGGCTCAGCAGCTACTCAGGACGAACGGAGGGCACGACCACACACCGCCAAACAGGAGCGGCGCCCTTCCCCGAGAGGAAGAGCGCCGCCGTGTCAGCCTGCCCTTATAAGGCAGTGCCAGTGGTGATCAGAAGTTGAAGCCGACCGAGAAGATCGCCTGCCGAGGCGCGATGTACGTCTCGAACCCTTGCGAGCTGCCATAAGGGTCGGAGAAGCGCGAGTTCACGCCCGTTGTATCGAACACATTGGTAACCGAAGCGCTGAAGTAAACCGGCGCATCGTCCAGCGCATATTTCACGAACAGGTTGACCGTGTCGTAGGACGGCGTCTTGTCGTAGAAATCGTCGTTGAACACACGATAGAAGAACTGGCCGCGATAGAGATATTGCGCCCGCGCCGTGAGTTCGCCGGCCCCGAGCTGATCGGTGTAGGTGACCGCGATCGAGCCCTGGAACTTGGGCAGCTTGGGCACCCGGTTGCCGTTGATATTCTCGCGAGCCGCTTCACGCGCCAGCACGGCGGGGTAGAAGTTGCTCCAGAACAGCCAGTCGGGATAGCCCGCCGCCGTCTGCGCTTCGTCGGCCTTCACCGGATCGAGCGCGAGATAATCCTCGTCGAACTTGCCGCGCAGGAACGAGGCGGAGCCGTCGATCTTCAGCTTGCTGGTGACCGCCCAGGCCCCTTCCAGCTCCAGGCCGTAGATATGCGCGCCGGGGGCGTTGGCCGTGCCTTCGCCATACAGGATCGCATCCTCGTCGAGGAACTGCATGTTGCTGTAGTCATAATAGAAAGCGGAGGCGTTGAAGGTCAGCGCATTGTTGAAGAAGCGGTTCTTGGAACCGATCTCGAACGAATTCACCGTCTCGGGCTTGTAGGTCGGTTGAATGCCGGTCGCAAAGCCCAGCGACGAGGAGCTGTTGCCTCCTGCAGCCGAACTGTTGATGCCGCCCGGTTTGAAGCCACGGGTGAAGCTGGCGTAGAGCAGATTTTCCGGCGTGATCTTGAAGTCCAGCGCCACCTTGCCTGTCCATTCCGTCGTGCTCAGGCCGTCCGTGGGGGTCGGCTGGAGAAAGGCGCCGGACGTGTAGCTTGCGGTGTCGCTGTTGCTGGCTCCCTGACCGCTATATTTGTCGCTGTTGTAACGGATGCCTGCCGTGAGGCTGAACTGCGATGAGAAGTCGTATGTGCCCTGCACATAGGCCGCCCAAGCTTCACGCTTGATCGACGAGAGCTCCGCATAAGTGAGATTGCCGACCAGCGGGTCGTTATAGGGTGTGGTAACCGGCAGGACGGGCGGAACGAGATTGTCGTCACTGCCGCGATATTCGAGAATATACTGGTCGTTGGTCGACTGCAGATACACCGCACCAGCGATCCACTGGAACGGCCCCTCGTGCGTGGAGGAGATGTTGAACTCCTGCGTCCAGCTCTTGGTGTTGCTCTCCCACATGGCCACGTGGTCGTAGCGGGTGCCGCCGAAGGTAAGCGGGCTGTAGGTCAGTGCCTCGAAGAGGTCGGCCGTCAGGCCGTCCGCATCCCAGCTCTGCTCGCTGTGGACCTTCTGGTAGCTGGTGATCGACTTCACCGTCGCGAAGCCGGCATCGAAAGCAACCACACCGTAGTAAAGCTCTGTGTTCACCACCGACCGACCGGGATAATCCTGCGTGAGGCGCCGTGGATCGGGCTCAGGATCGAACACGTTCTTCTGCGCCGTGCCATGGGTATTGCTGCGGTACTGAATGGTGTTCAGGCTGACGGAGATGCTGTCAGTCGGCTCCCAGAGCAGGGCCGCCTTCCAGCCGGTCTCATTGGCGTCAT
The DNA here is from genome assembly GCF_025961735.1 of Sphingobium sp. B11D3B. Classification (NCBI taxonomy): domain Bacteria; kingdom Pseudomonadati; phylum Pseudomonadota; class Alphaproteobacteria; order Sphingomonadales; family Sphingobiaceae; genus Sphingobium; species Sphingobium sp. B11D3B. Next base: position 1,765,229 of record NZ_JAOQOF010000001.1, read on the forward strand.
CCAGTTCATATTGGCCGAAGCCCACGACATCGGTCGCCACGGCATAACCGTCATGCTTCTGGTGCTGCCCGGCGACGCGCAGGGCGAGCGTATCGCCCAGCGGCACGTTCACGCCGGCGTTCATCTTCAGCATATTGTAGTTGCCGATACCGATCTCGCCGTTCGCGCTGGATTCGCCCAGCACAGGCTGGCGGGACACGACGTTGATCGTGCCGCCCGTCGAGCCCTGACCGAAGGTCGTGCCCTGCGGGCCGCGCAGCACCTCGACCTGGGCCACGTCGATAAACGCCGCATTGGCGGCGATGGAGTTGAAGATGTAGACGCCATCGACATGGTAAGAGACGCCAGGCTGCGTGTTGGTGTTCTCTGGCGTTTCCGATCCGATGCCGCGGATGGTGATGATGCGCTCGGCGCCGCCGCTCTTGGCGACCACAAGCCCGGGTACCGAGCCGTTCAGGCCGGTCACGTCCGTGACGTTGGCCATGCTCAGCGTCTCTGCCGTCACGGCGGACACCGAGAGGTTGGCGCGCTGCAGGCTTACATCCACCTTGGAGGCGGTGATGACGATCTCGTCACCATCATGTGCGCTCGCGCTGTCCGCAGGCGCTTCCTGCGCGAAACCCGCGCTGGTCATCAACGCGGCCATCGCCGCACCCGCCATGAAATATCCGTATGTCTTTCCCAGTCTGTCGCTCATTGTCGCGGTCCCCTTCTCGGCCTGACCTCGCGGCTCCTCTCCGACGATTGTTCCGGCCCCGGTTTTCCCTGAGTGCCGCTGAGCCTGCATTGAGCCAGTTTTGGGGAACTTAATCTTGAGGCGGGGCGCAGAACTTGTTGATGCAAATGCGCCATGCTGCATTGCAACACAGCCCGGGCGGGCGCTCGACCTGCGCGCCCTATATAAGAAGCATCACCACCGGCTGGTCGGCGCGAATGACCGCGATGCGCCCAGGCGCACGTTTGATTCGCGCACCGGACACTAATTTTGCATGTGCTGCCAAGACGGGAAGAAAGGGACGCTTTAGTCAGGCAGGATCAGACCCAGACGACGATAATGGCCTTGCAAGAGGAGCCGCGCTGACCATGTCCACGACGACCACCATAGCCCTGGAACCGGTACGGACCGACGCCGCCTGGCGCGGCGATATGCTGTCCCAGTCTCAGGATTGGATCTACCGGCTCTCGGAGGATCAGGTTGCCGAACTGGAAACGCTGGGCACCCGGTTTGTAGAGGCCAATCCTGACCTGCGCTTCGTCTCTAAGCAGGATTATCCGCTGGTCGCCTGCGCCGACGCTGCTGCGGAATGGGGTCGCGATGTCGATTACGGCCGGGGCTTCGTGCTGGTGCGCGGCCTGCGCACCCATCTCTATTCGGACGCGCTCTCGGCGGCGATCTACTACATTCTGGGCCTGCACATGGGCGACCCCATCCGCCAGAACGAAATGGGCGACCTGATCGACCATGTCTATGCGACCTCCGACAAGACCATGGACGATCCCACCGCCCTCTCCTCCAAGGTGCGGGACAAGCTCGTCTACCACTCGGACAGCTCGGATATCGTGGCGCTGATGTGCCTGCGCCCAGCCAAGGAAGGCGGCGCATCCTGTCTCGTCTCGGGCGCGCAGATCTACAACGAGATCCTCGCCCGCCGGCCCGACCTGGCGCCCCTGCTGCTCGAGCCGTTCCATTGGGACTGGCGGCGGCAGGACCATAATGCCCCGGCGAACACCTACACCTCGCCCATTATCAGCATGGAAGAGGGCGTGTTCAGCATGTACGCCGGGTCGCTCTATATCCTTACCGCGCAGGATTATCCCGAAGCACCGCGCCTGACGCCCGAGCAGATCGAAGTGCTCAAGCTGTTCGACGACATCACCTATGAGCCGGGTATGGCCATCGAGATGGATTTCCGCCCCGGCGACATCCAGTGGCTCTCCAACTACGCCGCGCTGCACGCGCGCACATCGTTCAACGATTTCCCTGAACCGCAGCGCCGCCGCCACCTGCTTCGCCTGTGGCTGCACCGGGATTCGGGACGGCCTGTGGTCGAGAATTTCGGCAAGAACGGCGTCGTGCAGCACCGCGAGAAGCCGCGCGACGGCGGCGAGGAGCATCCGGACGCACGATTCACCGTCGGCGCGATTTCCGTCCCCCGGCTGCTGTCCTGACCTGCCTGCTTCTCCCGCAAACATGAAAAACCCCGGAAAGCGCTGCTTTCCGGGGTTTTTCATTGCCGATAGACGGAGCCGATCAAGCCGCGGGGAAGCCCCCTGCAAAGGCGAAGTCGGTCACGGGCTTGCGGTCAGAGGGCTGCTCGCGCTCGCGCAGGCCTTCGGGCAAAGTCGACGCATCGCCAATGCGCCCCACCGCGATGGCCGCCTCGATGCGGAAGTCTTCCGGCACGCTCAGTTCAGTGCGAACCTTGTCGAAGTCGACCCCGGTCATGCCGTGCGTGTAAAGCCCGCTGAGCGTAGCCTGCACAGCGAGCATGCCCCATGCCGCGCCGGCATCGAAGGAATGGCTGTGCGAGGTGGATTTCGGCGTGCCGTCCGGATTTCGCATCTGCGTGTCGGAGAGGATGATGATCAGCGCGCCGGCGCTTTCCGCCCAGCTTCGGTTGAACGGAATCAGCAGATCGAGGAACCGCGTCCAGTCCGCCCCGTCGCGCACGGCGTACAGGAACCGCCAGGGCTGCGCGTTGAACGCCGACGGCGCCCAGCGCGCGGCTTCGAACAACCGCAGCAACTCGCTTTCCGCCACCGCGCTGCCATCAAAGGCGCGCGGAGACCAGCGGCGGGTGAAGATGTCATCGATCTCGTGGTGGGTCGTCCTCGCGCCTGCTTCAGCCATATGTCATCGTCTTCCTTGCTTTACAGCATGTTGATGATGGACGTGCTCTCGCGCACGTCCGCGAAATTGAGGCGCAGGTTGAGCAGCGCTGCGTTGTGCTCCTCATCCGTCACCGCGGCCATCGCGTCCAGCGCGGCAATGACCTTGTAGCCGCGCATATAGGCATCGCGCGCGGTACTTTCACAGCAAACATTGGTCAGCGTTCCGGCGATGACCAGCATCTCGATGCCCCGCTCGCGCAGCTGCGCCTCAAGCTGGCCAGCCGGGCAGGCGAAAGCGCTATAGCGATATTTGTCGAGCACCACATCGCCCGTCTCCACCGCCATAGCCGGATGCAGGCCATGCGCCGGGTGCCCGGGCGTCAGGGCCTCCATGGCGGCCTGCACATGAGGATCGGCCCGATCATATTGCCAGGGCGCCATGGCGAGCGGGGGATCGTCCGAGACACTCTGCCGGGTCCAGAGGATCGGGCAGCCGGCGGCCCGCATCGCTATGGCGAGCTGGTTGACCGCCGGGATGATGTCCATCCCGTACGGATTGCCGAACACCGCGCCTGGCGCCAGGAACGCCGTCTGCATGTCGATCACGACCAACGCAGTCCTCCCCGGCACGATCGCCGAAAAGCTGTTCAGATAGCGCCCGCGCTCGATGGCCCATGCCGGCAGGCGGCTGTCATGCATCGGCGCTTGCCATCTCCTCGGCCGGGTAGGCGATGGAGAGGGAATAGTCCTTCCAACGCTCCATCTCTGCGCGCAGCAGATCGGTCTGCCCTTCGGCATAATGCAGCGCATCCTCACCCAACAACAGGTGCATGGGCGGTTGTGGGGCGTCCAGCGCGGCGAGGATTGCGGCAGCGGCGCGGATCGGATCGCCCTTCTCCTTGCCGACGCCTTCCTTGAGCGACTGGCGGGCGAAATGGGCCGAGCCTTCATAGTCGGCGATCATCCGGTCAGCGAGACGCAGCGATCCGCCCGCGAAATTGGTTCGCAGGCCACCCGGGGCGACATTGGTGACCTTGATGCCGAGCGGCGCGACCTCCTGCGCCAGCGTCTGCCCGATGCACTCCAGCGCATATTTGCTCGCCCCGTAGATGGACGTACCCGCCCAGGGCGCCAGGCCACTGACGGAGGTGATGTTGACGATATGCCCCGCCTTCCGTGCGCGCATCGCCGGCAGCACCGACTGGATCATCGCAATCGCACCGAAGAGGTTGATGTCGAACAGCGCGCGCGCGTCATCCAGCGTGATTTCCTCGACGGCACCGATCAGCCCGTATCCGGCATTGTTCACCAGCCGGTCGACACTGCCCATGGTCTCCTCTGCGAGCGCCACGAGCGCGGCCGGCGCGGCCGGGTCGCCGAAATCGAGGCCGTGCGCAAAGGAGCGCCCCGGCGCCAGCGCCGCGAAACGGGCGCACGCCTCGACACTGCGCGACGTGCCGAAAACCTGGTCGCCCCGGTCGAGCGCGGCCTGGGCCAGCGCTTCGCCGAGACCGCCGCCAATACCTGTGATCAGCCAGTTCACCATGCGTCATCTACCTTGTTGAGAGTTGCTGCGCCCTGTGTACGCCCGTGGCGGCGCAGCGCTTTGCAAGGCAGACCGCAATTGTTGTCAGGGAGCGCACGCCGGCGCGCGGCGCATTGTGACGCGGCGCCGATCATGGTTGGGAGCGAGGCAGTTCAGAAGGAGGCCGGCATGGCGGTGGTGGTAGCAGGATCGATCAATGTGGACCTGATCCAGTCCGTGGATGCCCTCCCCCGGCCCGGCGAAACGGTGCTTGCCTTGCAGTCCGAGCGCCTGCCCGGCGGCAAGGGCGCGAATCAGGCCGTCGCCGCAGCGCGCGCAGGGGCGCAGACGCGCATGATCGGTGCGGTCGGCGAAGACGAATCCGGCGTCTGGATGACTGAGCAGCTCTCCGCCGCTGGAGTCGACACCCTCGCAGTGGTCGCCGTCGAAGGAGCGGCGACCGGCACAGCCTACATCACCGTCGACACGTCCGGCGAGAATCAGATCATCGTGGCGTCCGGCGCCAACGCCGCCTTGGCGCCCGCCATGGTCGATACCGTGGCAGACGCCGATATCCGCGTGGCTCAGCTGGAAGTACCAGTCGAAGCCGTCGCGGCGTTCTTCGCAGCCTCACCGGGAAAGCAGGCGGTGCGGGTCCTCAATGCGGCCCCTGCGGTTCTGGAAGCCAAACGCCTGTTCGCCTCGACGGACGTGCTGATCGTCAACCAGCATGAGCTGGCCGTCTATCTCGGCCAGCATGAAGAGCGAGCGACGCCGCAAGCCGCGCTGGCCGCGCGAACGTTGATCAGCCGGGACGATCAGCTCGTCATCGTCACGCTCGGCGCATCCGGCGCGGTGGCGGTGAGAGCGGGCAGCGCTGTGCATGTTCCGGCCTTCCCGGTCGTGCCGCGCGACGCCGTGGGCGCTGGCGACTGCTTTGTCGGCGCGCTGTGCGCCATGCTCGATCGCGCCGGCGACGCTCGACCAACGGACGAGGCTCTGCTGATCTTCGCCAATGCCGCGGCCGCCCTGTGCACGCAAAAGCCCGGCGCCGTGCCCGCCATGCCACTGCGGAGCGACGTGGAAGCCTTCATCGCCGCCCATCCGAACGAGGGCCGACCAATATAATATGCGCGAATGATCAAGAACGGATCGGTCGGCGCGATAAGGTGGGCGTGCCAATAAGGTCACGGGATTGAGATTATGAGCGAGATTACGCCGACGCCCTTCGGGTTGCCCTCCGACACAGGAGGAAAGGATTTGGGCGTGTTCCTTCCCATCGCCAACGGCGGATGGATCCTCTCGAAAAACAAGCCGCACATCGATGCGTCCTACAGCTACTGCCGCGATGCGGCGGTGCTGACGGAAAAGCACGGGCTGGATTTCGCGATGGCGATGGCCAAGTATCGCGGCTTCGGCGGCGAGACCGAGCATTGGGACTATCAGCTCGATTCCTACCTCACCATTGCCGGCGTGGCGGAAGCGACCAGCCGCGTGAAGGTGTGGGGCACCGTGCACACGCTGCTGCAAAATCCGGGCGTCGTCGCCAAGATGGTTGCCACGCTTGATCAGATCAGCGGTGGACGAGCCGGCCTCAACATCGTCACCGGCTCCTACAAGGATGAGTTCGCGCAGATGGGCGCGTGGCGCGACGATGTGAACCATGATGAGCGCTACGACCTCGCTTACGAATGGATCCAGGCGATCAAGGCGCTGTGGACCGGCGAAACCGTCACGAAAGAAGGCAAATATTTCTCGCTGGAGGATTGCCGCTCGCTGCCGACGCCCTCCACCCGCCCCTTCCTCGTCTGCGCCGGCACCTCCGGCAAGGGCATGCGCTTTTCGGCTGACGAGGTGGATGCGATCTTCCTTTCCGGCGGGACACCGGAAGAACTCAAGACCGCCAGCGAGAAGGCCAAGGCTGTCGCTGCCGACATCGGCAAGCCGATCCGCACCTATTCGATGATGACGCCCGTATTCGGCGAGACCGATGCGGAAGCGGAAGCCTTTGCGCAATCGATCCGCGACGGCTTCGACGAAGGCGCGTTGCACGGCATGATGCGCGCTTATGGCTTCCTCGACAGCGAGATCGGCAAGGAAAACGACTTCACCCGCAAGAGCCGGGCCGGCTTCATGACCCCCCATGTCATCGGCACGCCCGAGACGGTGGTCGAGAAGCTCACCGAACTGTTCGAGGTTTCCGGCACGGACGGGCTGATGCTGATCTTCCCGGATTACATGAAGGACATCCCGATCTTCGGCGAGCGTGTCCTCCCGGTGCTGCGCGAGCGCTTCCCCGGCAAGGTTCCGGTCCATGCCTGACGCGGCGCTCGTGGACATTCCCCACGTCGCCGCCAGCGATCTGGCGGGGATGATCGCGCCCGAGCGCACCGCGCTCGTGCTGGTGGATATCCAGAACGACTGGGCCGCCCCCGAGGGCCTGCTCGGGCAGCATGGGGTGGATCTCTCCGCACCCCATGCTGCCATCGACAAGGCCGAGGAGCTGGTCGCCGCGGCGCGTGCCGCTGGCGTCACGCTCGCCTTCGTGCGGGTGGTGACGACGCCCGAAACCGATTCCGAGGCGCTCAAGACCTTCTACACGCGTCGCGGCGAACCCGGCGGACAGGTCATCTGTCGCAAGGGCTATGGTGCTGACTATTATCGGCTCTTGCCCGAGCCGGGCGATATCGAGGTCGAGAAGGTTCTCTACGATTGCTTCCACGGCACCGACTTTGAAGCCCAGCTCAACGAGCGCGGCATCGACACGTTGCTGATTACGGGACTGAGCACCGACTGCTGCGTTGACGCCGCGGCCCGCTCGGCCTTCCACCGCAATTTCAATGTATTCGTCGTGTCGGACGCCACTGCCGCCTATGAGCCTGGCCTGCATGAAGCGACGCTCAAGGTGCTCAGCAAGAACTGCGCCCTCATGGTCACCACGCAAGCCGCCAAAACGGCCTGGGCGCAATGACCGCGCAGCCGGCGATCGCCCTCGACGCCGCGAACGGCCCTCTCAGCGAAGCGCCCGCACTGAACAAAAGCAGGACCGGCGTGCTGATCGCCGCCACGGCAGGCAATGCGCTCGGCAAGACCGCAACGGTTCATGCGGTTTTCGGCACCTTCCTCGTGCCCCTCTCTCAGGAATTCGGCTGGGCGCGGTCCAGCATTTCGATGGTGCTGGCGATCCTCGCCGTCGTGAGCGCCTGCATCTATCCGCTCGCCGGTCGCTATGCCGATCGGCATGGCACCCGCAACATGGTGCTGTTGGGCAATGTGCTGTTCGCCGCTTCGGTCGCCTGCCTTGCGCTCACGAACGGCAACCTCATGCTGTTCTACCTCAACTTTCTGGCGATCAGCCTGTTCGGCTCGCTGCCCGCTACCTCTGTCTTCTCGCGCCTGGTGGCGGAATGGTTCGACACCAATCGGGGCACCGCGCTTGGCGTGAGCGCGGGGCTCGGCAACGGCATTGGTTCGGTCTGCGTGCCGATCATGACCGCGCTGATCGTCTCCACAGCCGGCTGGCGCGCGGGCTATCTGGGGATTGGCGCACTGATCCTTTGCGTCGGCTTTCCGATCTTTTTCTTCCTGCTGCGCGATGCACCGCGCCCGGCAGCGCCGAGCAACCCATCGGAGACAGCCTCCCCCATCGTGGATGGCATGACCTTGCGTCAGGCGATCAGCACCGCACCATTCTGGTTGATGCTCATCGCCATCGCGGCCGGTGGCGGCACCATGATCGCGGTGCTGAGCCATGTCGTGCCCATTCTGGCGGATCGCGGCTATGGCCTTGGCACCGGCACCGCCATCGTCAGCATCTTCGCGCTCACTGGCTCGCTCTGGCAGATCTTCACCGGGCGCGTGCTCGACAAGAGCCGTGGCCCGCGCGTGGTCGTGCCGATGTATGCGCTGGCCATTCTCGGCCTGCTGCTGCTCGAATTTTCGCCCTTCGGCGCCCTTCTGCCCGTTGCCGGCCTGTGCCTTGGCATTGCGCTCGGCGCCCAGTTCGGCGCGCTGCCTTACTTCATCGCCCAATATTTCGGGCTGCGCAGCTTTGGCGTCATCATCGGCGTCATGTATTCGGCTGTCATCGGCGCGCAGGGCATCACGCCGGTGCTGATGGACCTGAGCTACGACATGATCGGCCATTACCGCGCTGCGGTGGTCGTCGCCGTCGGCGTGATGGCCATTGGCAGCCTGCTGCTTTTTCTGCTTCCGCCCTACGCCGCCAGCACCGGATCGTCTGCTCCCGCCGAATGAGACGGGACGGCGGCTCGCCAAGCGAGAGGACGCCCCACGTCAAGACACCGGCACACCCAAACCGGCATCTTCCAGGCACTTACTCCAGATAGGCGAGTCGCTGCATGACCTATGAAGGACGGAAAAAATACCTGGCGCTGACGGCGTTCTGCCTGCTGTTTTTCATGCTGAACGCCTTCACCTTCAACGGGCTTGGCGTCGTGCTCCCCTATATGGTCGAGGAGATGGGCTGGCCCTGGGCCGTCGCCGGCCTTGGCTTCACCTTCCTGGGCGTGGCCTGCGGCTTGTCCAGCCTTGCACCCGCTATCTCGATCCGGCGCCTCGGCGTTTCCCGCACGATGATGATCGGCGGCGCGCTTCTCCTCATCGGCTTCACCTGCCTGGCCGTCACCAAAACGGCGATGGTCTATTTCATCGGCACGGCGTTCGCTGGCGTCGGCTTCTCCATGTGCGGGACCACGGGCGGCGTGAACGTCATTTCCCACTCCTTCGAGAAGCGCTCGACCGCCATGGGCGTGTACTTCACCGCCGGCGGCATGGGCGCCGTTGTCGGGCCGCTGATCGCGTTTTCCACGCAGGCGATCACCGGCGAGTGGCGCCATTACTGGTGGACCGCCGCCATTGCTGCCGTGCTGCTCTCGATGTTCGCTGCCCTCGTTACCAGCGACCGGCCCGGTGATGCCGAGGTTGCGCCCAAGCCCCGGAAAGCCATGGCCACGGACGGCTGGACGGCACGGGCCGCGATGCGCACCGCGCAATATTACATCGTGGTCGGCGTCTACACCTCATTCCTGCTGATCAACACCACCGTCCACGGCTTTGCGGTAAAGCATCTGACCGAGACCGGCCTGACCATGGGCGCGGCCGCCACCGTGATGAGCGGCATTGCCCTCGTCAGCGCCGCCGGATCGATGATCGCCGGCATGGCGGGCGAAAAGATCGGCGCGCGCGAACTCACCTTGCTCTCCATCACCTCCACCTCGCTTGGTGTGCTGGCGCTGATGATCGGCGGCAATCTGTTCGTCGTCTCGCTGGCGGTGATCGGCCTGGGTGTCGGCTTCGGCTTCAGCTATGTCAGCACTGCGATGCTGATGCTCAACCTGTTCGGCAAGCGCGCCAATCTGGAGCTCTATTCCACGATGAGCCTGATCTCCACCGCTGCCGCCATCGGTCCGGCGCTGGGCGGCGTCATTCGCGACGAAACGGGCGGGTTCTCGCTTGTCTTCCTCGGCTGCGCCCTGCTCGGCTTCATCTTCGTCGGAGCCCTGCTCTTGCTCCGCACCCCGGAGCTCCCCCAACAGGATACAGCGGAGGATGCCGAGCCCGCCTTGGCAGCATGACATGACCCACGCCCAGCCCAAACCCGCTCCGATGTTCGCCAACCCGGCCACGGCCCCCTATCAGGTGACCGAAGCCGAGAAGGACGCGCTCGCCGCCGCCATCGATTCCGATGAGCTGGTCGCGCTCGCCCTTGAACTCGGCAACATTCCGAGCCGCTCGCGTGAGGAAGCGGCCGCCGCGCAATATGTCTATGACTGGATGGATCGCGAAGGCTTCCAGCCCCGCCGCGCCGGCGCCACACCTGAGCGACCCAACATCATCGGCGAATATGGCGGCTTGGGTACGGGCGCCAACCTGCTCTTCACCGCCCATCTCGATACGGAAAGCCCGAGCGGCGACCTCTCGCAGGACAAGTTCCGCTATCGCGAAACGACGATGCGCGACCCGGAATGGACCCAGTGCTGGCTCGATGAGGATGGGCGCCTGCGCGGCTTCCCCATCTCCAACGATCGCGGGCCGATGGCCTGTTTCCTGATGGCAGCCAAGGCGCTCAAGAAAGCAGGCATCGGCCTGGCCGGCAAGACCTGGCTTACCGCCTGCCCCGGCGAGATCGGCCCCGAGCCGATCGAGGAATTCTCCGGCATCGACTATCTCGGCAAGGATATCGGTGCGCATTATCTGTTCCACCATGGCGGCGTCGCGCCCGATTATGCCATTGCCGCCGAAGGCACGGATTTCGGCCTGACCTGGCAGGGCTGCGGCTATGCCCTCTTCCGCGTGCGCATCTTCGGCACCGGCATGTTCACGCCGATCCTGGAAACGCCCGAGATCGTCGCCCAGCACCTCAATCCCATCTATAAGCTCGGCCCGGTGATCGACGCGCTGCACCAGTGGGGCCGGCAGTGGGAAGCCCAGGGCGTGTTCGAGACGGCTGGCGGCCTCTCCCTCCCCAAGACGCAGATCGCGTCCGTGCGTGCTGGCGCGCCGACCGACTATGGCGCCGGCACCGAGGTGTGCGCCGTCTATGTGGAAGTGTGCCTCGCACCCGGGCAAAAGTCCGCGCAGGCTTATCATCAGATCGTCGCGGCCATGCGCACACTTGATCTCGACAGCTTCGATGTCGAGCCAATGGTCGTCCGCCACGGTTTCGTTGCCGACGCGGACGAAGTCGCGCCACTCGCCGGCGCGGTGGATGCCGCTACGCGCCTCGTTCGGCAGGCGCCAGTGGAGCGCGCGCATCCGGTCTATTCCAGTATGTGGCGCGACCATAATGTGTTCAACATGCAGGGCATTCCCGCCATCACCACTGGCATGCCACGCTGGCGCCCGACGCCCGAGGATCTGCACTCCAGCGCCCTCATCTACGCGCTGACCATGTTGGCGGTGTGCGGACGCTCCGAGCATGCACCGAATTCTGCCGCGATTTCATCTGTTTACGGGGGCAGGGATGACCCATTCTGAAACAGCCGCCGCGTGATGGATTGACCGGGCTCTCTCAGGCGCGCATCTTGGCGGGCATAAAGACCCGGGAGAGGCGCACCAAAACATAGAGAACCGCCGTTGCGCTCGACTACAAATGCCTACCCCAAGGAGCAGCGACTCAGCGCATGGAGCTTTGCGCTCAAGCGCGTTTCGATCACGCTGGAAGCGGCCGACGAGGCCACGCTCTACGGCGAGCTCATCCAGTTCACCAGCAGCAACGGCATCGTGTTCGTCCGCCTGCTGGCCACCGCTCAGGAATATACTGTTGATTTTCGCGATGAGCCGGGCTGCTTCTGGCTGGCTGTAACGCTCGATGCGCCAAGCGCCGCGCGCAATGCCACCACCAGCTTCACCCTCGATGATGGTCATATGGTCTGCGCGCGCAGCGAAATGCCGATGTCGCTGCAGTTCACCGGCGATCACCGGGTGCTGTTGCTCAAGATTCCGCCGCGCGCGCTCGATCAGCGCCTCAAGGCCCTGCTGCCCGAAAAGCCCCGGCACCTCTCCGCCGACAGCGGCCCTGCCCGCCTGCTCTCGACCGTGCTGCGCTCGCTGGCGGACATGGGCAATGACGTGACGGACGAGGAACTGCGCCCGGTCGAACTGGCCCTCCCCGAGTTTCTGCTGGCCAGCCTGCTCAACGACGCGCCCGCCCGCGCGCTCGGTGGCGCAGCGGGCATGCGCGCCGCGCTGCTGGAGCGGATCTTCCAGACCATCGAGATGCGCCTCTCGGACCCCAATCTGAATTACCAGCAGGTTGCGGCCGAACATGGCATTTCACCGCGCTATTTGCAGAAGCTGTTCGAATCCATCGACGACAGCTTTGGCCATTATGTAAAGGTGCGGCGGCTGGAGCGCTGCCGGCTCGACCTGCGCAGCCCGCTTCATGTTCAGAAATCGATCTCGGACATCCTGTTCCAATGGGGTTTCAACGATTCCGCCTCGTTCAGCCGCGCCTTCCGCGAGCAATATGGCATTTCCCCGCGCGACTATCGCAAGATGCCGGCCGTGGACGAGGCCGATCATGGCCCCGACACGCTGCGGCGCGGCCGTTCGACCGCCAAGCGGGCGGTCAGCGACGAAGCCGCCGTCGCGCCGGTCGAGGAGTTGGAGATCGGCGAGGCGGACGCAGACGGCGTCGAGGCCAATGTCATCCCGGCGATTGGCGATGAAGGCACGGTGCGGCATCATCATCTGCCGGTCAGCCCGCGCACGGTCCATTGGGGCTATTTCAGCTCGGCGATCAAACCGGCGCTGATGGTGCGCTCAGGCGACTTCGTGACGGTGGAGACACTGACCCACCACGCCAATGACGATCCCGAGCGCATGGTCGAGGGCGATCATGGCGCGGAGAGCGTCTATCGCTGGGACGAGACAGGCCGGGCTATCGAGCGGCGCGGTGCTGGCCCGATGAGCGCCAGCGAGTTCGGGCGCGGCCCCGGCGAGGGCTTTGGCGTGCACATCTGCACCGGGCCGATCGCCATTCAGGGCGCGGAGCCGGGCGACATCATCGAAGTACGCATCCTCAGCCTGGAGCCGCGTCGGAGCGGCAATCCGCGCTTTCAGGGCAAGTCCTTCGGCAGCAATGCCGCAACCTTCTGGGGCTTCCACTATAACGATCTGCTCACCGAGCCTAAGAACCGCGAAGTGATCACCATCTACGAGGTTGAATCCGGCGGCGAACGGCGACCGACCGCGCATGCGGTCTACTCCTATCACTGGACACCGCAGACCGACCCCTCGGGCACCGTCCACGAGCGTTATGATTATCCGGGCGTGCCGGTCGATCCCGAGACGATCGAGCGCAATTACGACATCCTCCAGAATGTCGAAATCCCGATCCGCCCGCATTTCGGCGTCATCGCGCTGGCGCCGGCCCATGCCGAGCCGGTCGATACCATTCCGCCCAGCGCCTTTGGCGGCAATATGGACAATTGGCGGACCGGCCCCGGATCGAGCGTGTTCCTGCCCGTGCAGGTCTCGGGCGGACTGCTTTCGCTCGGCGACCCACATGCCTCGCAGGGCGATTCCGAACTATGCGGCACCGCCATCGAATGCTCGATGACCGCGCTCATTCAGGTGATCCGCCACCCCGCCGGCGAGCTGACCGGCAAGCTGCGCGACCTCGATTATCCTATGATCGAGACCGAGACCGAATGGGTCATCATGGGCTTCAGCCACCCGGATTATCTGAAGGAACTGGGCGAGGACGCGCAGAGCGAAGTCTACAAGCGCGCGTCCATCGATGCCGCCATGCGCGACGCGTTCCGCAAGGCGCGGCGGTTCCTGATGACCACCAAGGATCTCTCGGAAGACGAAACCATCTCGCTTCTGTCGGTCGGGGTGGATTTCGGCATCTCGCAGGTGGCCAACGGCAATTGGGGCGTCCACGCGATCATTCGCAAAGAACTGTTCACCGCCTGATCGCTGGCTCCTGCTCGGCAAGCACGGCCTGCGCTGCCTGATCGACGAGGCCCCGCAATCTGATCGTGCGATCCACGAAGGCCGGGCCGACCAGCACATTGGTCATGACGATGGCGACCAGATTTCGGCCGGGATGGACGAAGAAATAGCTGTTGGCAGAGCCCGACCAGCCGCCGGCGCCGGCCGGCATCCCGCCGCGCTGCTCGCTGACCGCATCGCCGAGGCCCAGGCCATAGCCGAACAGGACATTCTCGTGCGGCTGCCCGCCAGTCTCCAGCCGGGGCTGGAACATCTGGTCCACTGTCTCGGGCCGCAGCAGGCGCTTGCCCTGCCAAGTCCCCCGATTGGCGAGCATCTGCGCGAAGTTCAGATAATCATGCAGTGTGCCGGCCAGCGCCCCGCCGCCGTCGAACGGCCGGGCGGGGTCGCGATATTCGGACGTCGCCGCCGGCTCGATAGCCTGCAGGCCGCCGTCCACCGCCGCATAATTGGTGACGAGCCGTGTGGCGCGCGCATCGTCCATCACGAAGCGCGTGTCCGTCATCTCGAGCGGATCGAAAATGCGGGCTTGCAAGAACGCATCGAGGCCCTGCCCCGTGACCCGCTCGATCAGCGCGCCCAGAATGCCGGTGGAATTGCCATAAGAGAAGCGCGCGCCGGGCTGATGCAGCAGCGGGGCCTTGGCGAGGCGCGCGATCAGCTCGTCCATCGTTCTCGCTGGCGGCGCATCATCAGCATTCTGCCCGACCCCGCCAGCGCGCATCACCCCATGGCGGCGATAATATTGCTGCACCGGGCCGTTGCCGGTGAAATTGTAAGTTACCCCGCTGCTATGGGTCAGCAGATCGCCGACGGTCACCGGGCGGTTCAGCGGCTCGGTCACCATCGCATCGAGGCTGCCGCTCTTGTAGACCCGCAGATTTGCGAATTCCGGCATGTAGCGGCTGAGCGGCGCATCGATGGCGATCTTGCCTTCTTCCACCAGCATCATCACCGCGACGCTCGTGATCGGCTTGGTCATCGAATAGAGCCGGAAGATCGCATCGACGGGCAGTGCGCGGTCGGCTTCGAGGTCCAGCTTACCGATCGAAACGCGAAGCCGCTCCCGGCCGTCCTTGACGATCACGGCCTGCGCATTGGGCAGCTCTCGCGCCTCGACCATGGCTTGCAGCCCCGCACGCAGGGCGGCCAGTGCATCGGTCGGCACGACGGCCTCTGCTGTAGCACCGGCGTTGGCCACGAGCGGCGTGGCCGTCAGCCAGAGACAGGCCAGCGCGCCAGCCGCCAGTCGGGCGGCGGCCCGCATCAGTACGGCCGGTCGCCTGCGATCGTCACCCGATAGCCCGAGCGCGTTTCCGGGAAATAATCCCAGGTCGCAAAATGCTGCGTGCAGCGATTGTCCCAGAAGGCGACCGAATGCGGCTGCCAGCGGAAGCGGACCTGGAAATTCGGGTTCTTCACATGCTCGGTGAGGAAGCGCAGCACCGCATCGCCTTCCTCCGCCGAGAGGCCGTTGATCTTGATCGTCTTCGACTTGCTGATGAACAGGCATTTGCGCTTGGTCACCGGGTGGGTGCGGACGACAGGGTGCGTGTTGCGCGGGTAAACCTTGTCCACATCCGGGAACAGCTCGCGATAGATGTGGTTGGAATCATGGACCGCCGTGAGCGGTTCCAGAAAGGCCTGCATGGCCGGCGACAGCGCGTCGTAGGCGGCATACATGCTCGACCACAGCGTATCGCCGCCCGTGGGGGGCACGGTGTGCATGTACAGAATGCTGCCCATCGGCGGTTCGGCATCTTCGCTCAGGTCCGAATGCCAGTCCTCGCCGGCGATGAACTTGCTGTTCGCATCCGCATGGATCGCTACGATTTCGGGATGCTCGGCAAGGCCGGACACACCGCTGTGCAGCGCCAGCTCGCCGAAATAGCGGCCGAGGCGCTTGTGATTGTCATGCTCCAGATTCTGGTCGCGGAAGAACAGCACCTGATGTTCCATCAGCGCATCATGCAGCTCGCTGACGACCTTGTTGCCGAGCGGGGCGTTCAGATCGACCCCGAACACTTCGGCACCGATCCGCCGGGTGACGGGGCGGATATCAAGAACATCATATGACATGGCGAACAACCTCGACTGGAACGTAACCCTTGGCATGTGGGCTGCGCGATCATGCGCCAGCGGCGCACACACGTCTTGTCAGCCCGCGAAAGCTCGATTGTCCGGCAGCGCCTGCCGCGCATTGGCGCGGGTCTGGCGGGGCGCCTCCTCGAAGCGCTCGCGATAGGCCCGGCTGAAATGCGCCGACTGGTTGAAACCCCAGCGGAAGGCGATCTCGGAAATGCTCAATTGCGCATGAAGCGGATTGACGAGATCGGCCCGCGCGCGCTCAAGGCGGCGCCCCTTCACATAGCCGGTCACCGTCTGCCCTGAGCGCGCAAAGAGCTGCTGGATATAGCGCACAGATACGCCCTCGCTGCGCGCAACGGACTGCACCGAGAGGTCCGCGTCGGTCAGATTGGTTTCGATCGTGCGGCAGATCCGCTCGAACTGCCGAGCGCGGTGCGCGGCGGCACCACCCTTGGCCTCCACGCCGCCGGCATGGGCGATCACTGGCACGAGCAATTCGATGAGCGCCGTCTCAAGCGGCGCGAATTCGCGCGCCCGGCCTTCCGAGAGCGAGTCGGCGGCGCTGCGCAGCAGCGCCAGCAGCGCATGGGCCACCAGACTGTCCGGCTGAATAACGCCGATGCGGCGCGCCAGCGGTGCCAGCATCCGCGCATTGATGGCAACGCTGGGGATGCGCACGAAGAACTGGCGAAACTGCGTCTTGAACCGCAACGCAGCATCCACGCCCGTCGCGCCGTAGATGAGGCAGTCGCCGGTGAGCGGCATCACGCCTTCATGCGTCTCCAGCGAGGCTTCGCCATCGATGAGCAGACCCAGCCACAGGCCGGGCGCGGCCCCCGGCGTGCGACCCGCAATGGTGAGAGCGCCGCCCGTCACCACCGCGAATTCGAAGCCCATCGGCGAGGTGATGGCGAGCACCGACCCGCCTGCCTCTGCCGTATTGGGAAACGGCATTTGGAGGCGCTGCATGGCGGCGGCCCAGGCCGGGGCGCGCTCCGCCGCGGGCAGCGACGCGACGTCGAAGGACCAGGCGTCCGGACTGGAGACTGCCTCCCCCGGCCGGGCCGGATCAGCGGGGATCGCGGACACTGCCCTTGTTCGGGAACATGCCACGGTCGATCCGCACATGGATGCCCTGCGTGCCATCGACGACCTGCGTCACACCGAAGTCGGCGCCGACGCTCATCAGCGAATAGGCGTCCGTCCGCGACAGGCCCTGATGCTCGGAGAGCAGCTCGATCATGTCCATGGCGGCATTCTTCATCGCCGCATCGAGATCGTCGCCAAAGCCATGGACGATCCAGTGACTGGGCGTCTCCAGCAGCGGCGAGGGGAACTTGAAATCCTTGCGCAGGATGATCTGGAACAGCACGTCGAGCGAGGCTTCGATGGCCGTGCCGCTGATCTCGCCATCGCCCTGGCTGACATGCGGATCGCCGATGGAGAACAGCCCGCCCTTCACCTGCACCGGATAATACATTCGGGCATTGGCGCCGATCCGCCAGTTATCGATATTGCCGCCATGCAGGCCCGGCGGAATGGTGCTGACCGGCGCATCGACCGCAGGCGCGACGCCGGCGGTGCCGAGATGCGGGCGGGCGGGGATTGTCACGCCGGGCAGCGCCGGTTGCCGGTCGCAATGCGGGCAGTTGGTGATGCGGCCAGGCGTCGTGTAAACCCCCTCGACATCATAGGCGTAAAGCGCGGTGGCAGTGTTGGCGTTCGGGTCCAGCTCGTAGATCGTCACGCGCTCGGTCTCGCCAAACTCCTTGTAGAGATGCCCCCAGTTCGCCTGCAGATTGGAGCCGTAGTTGAAGCGCGGCGTCATCTGGAAATAGCGCACTTCCAGCATGTCGCCGGGCTCTGCGCCCTCGACATAGATCGGCCCGGTCATGATGTGACAGCCCGGTGCGCGCGTGCTGGGATCGACCTCGGTAAAGATGCGCTGGATGTGCTCGTCGAACATCAGCTCGGGATCATCGCCAGCGTGGTGCGTCACCGCCTGCGCCTGGATGAGATCGCCGCTCTTGACGGTCAGCGCCGGTTTCAGCTCTGGTGAGAAGAAGCCCCAGTGCACGGTTTCAGGCGTCGCCCGCAAATAGTGCAGCGCTCCGGGCTGCGTTTCGCTCCGTCGCATTCCATGATTGCAGATCAGCGCCATAATTCCCCTGCTCGTCAGTCAGTGTTGGGTTTGTGGAGGCTCAGGAAGCCCCGATGAGAATGCTCGTCATGCCGAGCGACTTGTGATGGATGAAATTGGGGTGCAGCTGCGCTTCCTCGCCCGGATGACGCGCACCCAGCACATAGAGCAGCGGCCAGAAATGGTCGGGCGTCGGCACCGAGAGGCGGGCATCGTCGCCCAGCGCCGCGAAATCGATGACGGTCTGCGGCCGATCCGCGACCACGGCATCTAGCATCGTGCTGTTGAACCGGTCAGCCCACGGATAGGGCTCGGCATCCGGGTTGTTCCAGTCCATCGCCGGCAGATTGTGGACGATGTTGCCGGTGCCCATGATGAGCACGCCCTCGTCGCGCAGCGGGCGGAGCATCTGGCCGATCTTCCAGTGCTGCTCGGGCGTGGCATTCACGTCCATGCCCAGCTGCACGACCGGAATATCGGCCTCGGGATAGGCGTGGACGAGCACCGTCCAGGTGCCATGATCCAGGCCCCAATTGGCATCCATATGGACCGGCACCGGATCGAGCAGTTCGGCAACGCGCCGCGCCAGGGCGGGATCACCGGGCGCCGGATATTGCATGTCGAACAAGGCCTGCGGAAAGGCGCCGAAATCATGGATCGTGCGGGGCTGCGCCATCGCCGTCACGGCCGTGCCGCGTGTCAGCCAGTGCGCCGAGATGCACAGGATCGCCTTGGGCTTGCCGATGCTCTGTGCGATGCCCTGCCAGGCCTGCGTGGTGCTGCTCTGCTCGAGCGCCACCATGGGGCTGCCATGGCCGAAGAAGATCAGCGGCAGGCGGCTCATTGTCCGGCTCCCGTTGCGCAGGCGCGCGTTGCGGACAGACAGGGTTGAACTTGTAGGCTCATGGTCGCTTTTGCCTCATGCTTGCCGCTCGGGCCGTTGCATTGGATGACTGGAGGCTATGGGAAGGGTCGCGGCCCGGTCTTGCAGATTGGCGCACAACATGTTGTTCCGCCAACCCGCCAAGCGGGCCGCGCACACCCCTCATTCCTTGGTGAACGTCTCGGGAATCTGCGGATTCTCGCCCGCCTTGCCCCACAGCAGGATCTCATTGCCCCAGGGGTCGACGAAGCAGTGGTTATAGCCGTTGAACTCGGCCCAATAATGGTCGCGCCACAGCAGGGTCGCGCCCAGTTCCTGCGCCGTCGCCAGGATTCGATCCGCCGAATCATCGTCGCTGATCAACACCCAGATGCGCGGCTTGCGGCCATCGCTGGCGATATGGCGCGGCGCGACGCCTGCCGGGTCGGGATGCGGGCGCATATTGTCGACCTTGGCGATGCCCATGTGGAGATTGCCGATCTCGCTGTCCGTCCCGTCCTTCTTCTTGAAGAAGCCGCCCGGCACCATGCGGTGATAGACGCCCATCGGGCGGGGATCATTCTCCCAGCCGAACACCTGCGCGTAGAATTCACCGGCAGCATTGGGATCGTCGGCGGGAATATCGAAAAAAATAAGCGAATTGATCATCATCACCTCTGACTGGACACAAGCCTTTCGGCCGCCGCGCCAGTTAGGCAGCGCGGCGGACGCGAAGCTGTGTCTCCTGCGAACAATGTTTTGATTTCGGGCCTCAGCCCGTCGCGGCGAGGCCCTGCCCCGCCGCCGGAGAGATCAGGAGGTTGCGTGCAACCGCGTGACCGGCGCCGAGGGGCCGCGACGACGGTCCCACTCCTGCTGGTAGCGGTCGACCAGCCACACATTGAGCTGGCGCTGCGCATCTTCCTGCCAGCTGTAGCGCCCGCGCGGGGCGAAGCGGGACGAGAGCCCCTGCTGCACCAGCAGATCGACGTGCAGATCCTGCGCGACGATATCCGCCGTGTGCTCGTCATTGATCCGGCGCTTTTCCTCGAACTCCGGGTCCTCGAAGGCGCTGGGATGATAGAGGCTGCCGAAGGTCAGCCCGTGCGTGGTCGGCGAACGCGCATCCATGATGAGGTAGATCACCACATCGTTGAGCACGACCAGCGACAGCGTCGGCGGCAGGTTCACGAACAGCAGCCGGCTCTGCTCTTCCTCGGTCAGCTTGGGAAAGACCGGCAGCAGCGCCTTCTCGGTGGGGTTGAAGCTCGCATTGGGGTGCGTGGAGCCGTTGAGGCGATAATAGCCCGCCGTCTCACGCGGCACCTCGGGGAAGCTTGCCAGCGAACTCGGCACGAAATCGTGCAGCCCCTGGTGAAGCCGGCTGGCATGATAGCCATCATTGTTATTCTCGAACTGGACCTTCCAGTTCCACGGATATTCATGCGACAGCGGCTCGGGGCCGCGCAGGCTGGCAAACTCGTAATTCGCCACCACCGGCTCGATCGGTCCCATGCGCGAGGCCAGCGATTCCGCTTCGGAATCGAAATTGACGAAGATGAAGCCGTGCCACAGCTCCACCTTGAGTTTGGGCAGATTATACTGCGCCTTATCGAAATTGCAGGTGCGGCCCATCGCCGGCGCGCCGACCAGCTTGCCGTCCAGATCATAGGACCAGTGGTGATAGGGGCAGGTGAAACCGCGCGTATTGCCCTTGCCTTCCGCCACCAGCATGGCGCGGTGCTGGCACACGGCGGACATCGCCTTGATATCCCCGTCCCGCCCGCGCGAAATGATGATCGGCTCATTGGCGTGGCTGGTCGTGAAGAAATCCCCGACTTCCGCGATCCACTCGTCCCGCCCCACGCAGAGCCATTCGCGATAAAACAGCGCGTCCTTCTCGAACTCGTAGAACTCCTGACTCGTGTAGATCTCCGGCGGCAGCGTCTCCGCCTCTTCCGTGGGCTTCACCGAGGAGGCGAAGCTGTCGAAGAACTTGTCGGTCAGAAGAGTCATGTCACATCCTCGCAATTGGCGTCCATGCCGCGCCGCGCGTCCAGTCCCGACCCTCGGCCAGAACCGCCATGCAGCGCGAAGCACCCCAGGCTGAGAAGATGTGTACCAAGCGCCGCCCCCACTGGCTTTGCGCCGGGCGACCAACTTTTTGTCGAGAGAGGCAGGGTGGACCGGGTGGCGCGAAGCTGCGCGGGTTGGCCGGCGCCGTCAATAAGAGAGGTTGGGGTGCATTCCGGACGCGGCGCTGGCCCGACGCCGCGCATTCACGACGGGGCACGCTCTGAAGCGTTCAACAAATTTGCGATTAAGGGAAATGGTGGAGCCGAGGGGGATCGAACCCCTGACCTCTACACTGCCAGTGTAGCGCTCTCCCAGCTGAGCTACGGCCCCGATCATTGCAGCGGCGACGGGTGGGTCCGTCGCGGCGAGGCGCTGCCTTTAGGTCAGGCTCTGCCTCGCTGCAAGTCCATTTTTTATGGCGCGCAATCTTTCCTGCGCGCTCAGTTTTCTTCGTCGTTATCGTCGCCGGCATCGACGCCGAGATCGTCATCGCCGCCGAGATCGACGTCGTTGTCGGGCGAGCCTTCGGCCTCATCGACGTCGATGTCGATGTCCAGATCATCGTCCGCCGTGCTTTCCGTATCCGCACCGGCCGCGACCTTCTGCGGCGCTTCCTCGAAGGGCAGCGGCTGCTTGGACTTGAGCACGGGCTCGGGCGTCCAGACATTGCCGCATTCGATGCATGTCACGGGCTCGTCCTTGCCCAGATCATAGAAGCGCGTTGCGCATTTGGGGCAGGTCCGCTTCGATCCCCATTCAGGCTTCACCATGTGCCGCCTCATCCTTCCAGAGAGTAATAGCCAAGTGCGCGGACAGGCAGGCCTGCCGCGAAGTGTGGGGCGCCTTGCCATAGCGGGCGGGCACTGTCAAAAGCAGTTCGCCATTTTTATTGCCCGCCCTCCTGCTCCGCGCAGCGACGGCCATTTTTCGGACCTGATTTTCATGACTGACATTGCGCGCAACATGCTCTTCGAGCCTGGCGCTCCGCTGCGTGGCACGGTGACCGTGCCCGGTGACAAGAGCATTTCCCACCGATCCCTAATGTTGTCCGCGCTGGCGGTGGGCGAAAGCCGCGTCTCCGGCCTGCTGGAGGGCGAGGACGTGCTGGCGACGGCGGCGGCGATGCGCGCGCTCGGCGCGCAGATCACGCGCGACGAGGATGGCGTGTGGCGCATTCATGGCGTCGGCGTCGGCAGCCTGACGCAGCCCGCAACCGCGCTCGACATGGGCAATAGCGGCACCTCGACGCGCCTGCTGATGGGCCTGCTGGCGAGCCATGATGTCACTGCGACCTTCGTGGGCGATGCCTCGCTGAGCAAGCGCCCGATGGGCCGCGTCACCACACCGCTCGGGCTGATGGGCGCCGAGTTCATGACCTCGCCGGGCGGTCGCCTGCCGCTGACCATGCGCGGCATCGCGCCGGCAGTGCCGATCGAATACCGGCTGCCGGTCGCCTCGGCGCAGGTCAAATCGGCGGTGCTGCTCGCCGGCCTCAACACGCCGGGCATCACCCGCGTCATTGAGCCGGTGCCCACGCGCGACCATAGCGAGCGGATGCTGCGCGGCTTCGGCGTGGACCTCACCGTGGAAACCGAGGCCGATGGTACGCGGATCATCTCGCTGACCGGTGAGGCCGAGCTCAAGCCACAGACGCTGGTGGTGCCGGGCGACCCCTCCTCGGCCGCCTTCCCCGTGGTCGCAGCGCTGATCACGCCGGGGTCGGACATCACCGTCACCAATGTCGGCATGAACCCCACCCGCACCGGGCTGTTTGCCATGCTGCAGGCGATGGGCGCTGACCTTACGCTGACCAACCAGCGGGAAGTCGGTGGCGAGCCGGTCGCGGATATCGTCGCGCGGCACAGCACGCTCACAGGCATTGACGTGCCGCCCGACGTCGCGCCGAGCATGATCGATGAATTTCCGATCTTCTTCGTCGCGGCGGCCTGCGCACAGGGCACCACCCGCACCACCGGGCTGGACGAGCTACGCGTAAAGGAATCGGACCGACTCGCCCTGATGGCGCAGGGCCTCGCCCGCCTCGGCGTGTCGGTAGAGGAGACACCCGACGGCCTCATCATCCACGGGCGCGGTGGTGAGCCGCTGGACGGCGGCAATGAACCGCCGACGATCGGTGCCGATCTCGATCACCGCATCGCGATGAGCTTCGCGGTCGCCGGTCATCACACGCGCGGCGGCCTCATCATCGACGATATGAGCCCGGTCGCGACGAGCTTTCCCGGCTTCACCGACATGCTGGCCACGCTCAAGGGCGCGGCATGATCATTGCCGTCGATGGTCCCGCTGCCTCCGGCAAAGGCACAATCGCGCGGGCGCTGGCGCGGCATTACGGCCTGCCCCATCTCGACACGGGCTTGCTGTATCGCGCCGTCGGCGTGACAGTCGCGCGGCAGGGCGGCGATGCCGACAATCCGGCCGATGCCGCAGCAGCCTGTGCTTTTCCGGATAGCCTGCTTGCCGATCCGGCACTGCGGTCGGAGGAAGCCGGCCCCCTTGCCAGCCGCGTCTCGCGTCACCCGCAGGTGCGCGCGGCGCTGCTGGAGCGCCAGCGCGCCTTCGCGGCACAGCCGGGCGGCGCGGTGCTCGACGGGCGCGATATCGGCACGGTGATCGCGCCGGATGCCGACGCCAAATTGTTCGTCACCGCCAGCCTTGCGGTGCGCGCGCAGCGCCGCCATGCGGAGCTCACCGCCCATGGCCATCCCGTCGCGCTGGAGGCTCTCTCCGCCGACCTCGCCGAGCGTGACGCGCGGGACATGCAGCGCGCCGATGCGCCCCTGAAGCAGGCCCAAGATGCGGACTTGCTGGATACCAGCAATTTGAGTATAGACGCCGCCGTTCAGCATGCGATCGCGCTGGTGGACGCTCGCCTGAAGAGTCGCCATTAGACGGCTTGGATGAGGCGCTTCGCGTTGCGAGGCGCCCTTTTGCTTTTCCCGAAGCACGAGTGATCGCCTTCGCGCCGCCTGGTGAATGCCCGGCCGGCATGAGGTCGTTCGGGCAGTTTGGCCAAAGACCACCGGAGACAACCGGTTGGCCAGCAACGACTTGAAGGAACTCTTACATGGCCTCTCAGGCAAACCCGACGCGCGATGATTTTGCCGCGCTTCTCAATGAATCTCTTGGTGGTGCAGACGGCGGCTTCGAAGGCCGCGTGGTCAAGGGCACCGTCACCGGCATCGAAAACGACCTCGCCGTCATCGACGTGGGCCTCAAGAGCGAAGGCCGCGTTCCGCTGCGCGAGTTCGCCATGCCCGGCCAGAAGGCCGATCTGAAGGTTGGCGACGAAGTCGAGGTCTATGTCGACCGCGTCGAGAACAGCAATGGCGAGGCCATGCTCTCGCGCGACCGCGCCCGCCGCGAAGCCGCATGGGACAAGCTGGAATCCGAATTCGCCGAGAGCGCCCGCGTTGAGGGTGTTATCTTCGGCCGCGTCAAGGGCGGCTTCACGGTCGATCTCGACGGCGCCGTGGCCTTCTTGCCCGGCAGCCAGGTCGACATCCGCCCCGTGCGCGACGTCACCCCGCTCATGGACATTCCGCAGCCCTTCCAGATCCTCAAGATGGATCGTCGTCGTGGCAACATCGTCGTGTCGCGTCGCGCCATCCTGGAAGAGACCCGCGCCGAACAGCGCAGCGGCCTCATCCAGACGCTGAGCGAAGGTCAGATCATCGAGGGCGTGGTCAAGAACATCACCGATTACGGCGCGTTCGTTGATCTGGGCGGCATTGACGGCCTGCTGCACGTCACGGACCTGAGCTACAAGCGGATCAACCACCCGAGCGAGATGATCAACATCGGCGACACGGTGAAGGTGCAGATCATCCGCATCAACCGCGACACGCAGCGCATCAGCCTCGGCATGAAGCAGCTCGAGAGCGATCCGTGGGAAGGCGCATCGGCCAAGTACCCGATCGGCGCCAAGCTCTCCGGCCGCGTCACGAACATCACCGAATATGGTGCGTTCGTCGAGCTGGAGCCCGGCATCGAGGGCCTGGTCCACGTTTCGGAAATGTCCTGGACCAAGAAGAACGTCCACCCCGGCAAGATCGTTTCGACGAGCCAGGAAGTGGAAGTTCTGGTGCTCGAGGTCGATGCCGAGAAGCGTCGCATCAGCCTTGGCCTCAAGCAGGCCCAGTCCAACCCCTGGGAGAGCTTTGCCGAGCGTCACCCGGTCGGCAGCCAGGTCGAGGGCGAAGTCAAGAACGCCACCGAGTTCGGCCTGTTCATCGGCCTGGACGGCGACGTGGACGGCATGGTCCACATGTCCGACATCGCGTGGGGCATCTCCGGCGAGGACGCGCTCAACCTGCATCGCAAGGGCGAGACCGTTCAGGCCATCGTGCTTGACGTGGACGTCGAGAAGGAACGCATCAGCCTCGGCATGAAGCAGCTCGAAAAGGGTGCGCCGGCAGCTGGCGCGGTGCGTGGCACCGGCCTCAACAAGAACGAGACCGTGACCGTAACCGTTCTGGAAGTCCGCGACGGCGGCCTGGAGGTTCAGGCTGGCGACGACGGCGTCACCGGCTTCATCAAGCGCAGCGACCTTGGCCGCGACCGCGACGAGCAGCGCCCCGAGCGCTTCCAGGTCGGCCAGAAGTTCGACGCACTGGTGATCGGTTTCGACCGCTCCAAGAAGCCGAACTTCTCGGTCAAGGCGCTCCAGATCGCCGAAGAGAAGCAGGCTGTCGCGCAGTACGGTTCGTCCGACAGCGGCGCGTCGCTGGGCGACATTCTGGGTGAGGCGCTCAAGGCGAAGAACTGATCGCCGGGGCTTTGCCCACCCTCTAATAATTGCGGCAGTGGGCCGGTCGAGCAATCGGCCGGCCCGCTCCGTTTCCGGGGTTCTGCGGGAATTTTCTTGATTGCTCGCCGATGTTGGCGCATCGCGCGAGTCACGGAAAACGCAACGAAGGGGGACTCGGGGCACTTCCGGATTATGGGGGACGGCTTCGGCCTTTTCGGAAAGTAGCAGAGATGATTCGTTCTCAGCTCGTTCAAAAGCTTGCGCTTCTTCATCCTGACCTCAGCGGGCAGGAAGTCGACCGCATCGTGGATATCGTTTTCGACTCGATCACCGCGCGCCTGGCCGAAGGGGGGCGGGTAGAACTGCGTGGATTCGGCGCCTTCACCACCCGCGCACGGGACGGCCGCACGGGTCGCAATCCCCGCACCGGCGATTCGGTGGTGGTGCCGCCCAAGCGCGTGCCGCACTTCAAGCCCGGCAAGGAAATGCGCATTCGCCTGAATGCCGGCGACTGAGCACCATCACCTGAGCCTTTGACGATCCGGCAGCCCGGCCATGCGGCAGCGCATCGGCCAGGTTGCGGTCGTTCTGCGCACAGCATGTCGTTCACCCGGCGCTTGATAAGGGCTGGAACCGTCCTGCCGTGCGTGGCATGGGCGTTCGCGCATCCCCACGTGCTTGCGGACGTGGCGAAATCGGTAGACGCAGCAGACTTAAAATCTGCTTCTCATCTGAGAGTGCGGGTTCAAGTCCCGCCGTCCGCACCATAGCGAATGCGATGTCGCCCCTTTCAAGCGCAGCCATGGTTGGACGAATCGCGTCGGCAGGCTACGGCCTCCCTGTAACGTCCATGGATTCTTGTCAGAACAGGGAGTGAAAGGCGATGGGCACCCGCCCCGCGCGAACCTGGGTCCGCCCCCTGCTGGCATTGGCCGTGCTCGCCACGGCGGGATGCAACAGCCCGCGCGATAACCGCACCGTTCGGGTGGACGTGATCGGCCAGAGCGAAGCGCTCGCCCAGCCGCTGCGCCACGGCAATGCACCGGCAGCCCGGCTGATCCTCGCCTCGACTGCGCAAGGGCTGCTCAGCTTCGACGCGCGCGGCGACATTGTCGGCGCGCTGGCGGAAAGCTGGATCGTCGAGGATGGCGGCCAGAGCTACATCTTCCGCCTGAAGCGGCTGCACTGGGCGGACGGCAAGCCGGTCCATGCCGATGAGGTCGCCCGGCTGCTGCGCGAGCGGATGCGCGCCAATCCGCTGCTGCTGGCGGGCCTTACCCCCGATGTCCGCGCCATGACCGACCGGGTCATCGAAATAAGGCTCGACATGAGCCTCCCCGCCTTCCTGCAATTGCTCGCCCAGCCGGACCTTGCGGTAATGACCCGCTCGGGCGACGGCACCGGCCCCTATCGCCGCGAGCCGGCGGCCAAGGGTGGACCGGTCGTGCTGGCGCCCGCGACTGCCGCCAGCGAGGAGCCCACCGAGGGCGAGCCCGAGAGCGAAGCCGCGCCTCCGGTCGAGCGGCGGGAAGTGCGCGCCGAGCGCGCGTCGCTGGCTCTCGTTCGCTTCCGTGCCCGCCATACCGATCTCGTGCTGGGCGGGCGCTTCCAGCACCTCCCCCTGATTGCCGCGGCCGGCCTCAACATGGCTGACGCGCAGGTCGACCCGGTCGAGGGCCTGTTCGGCCTCGCCTTTACGAGCACCTCGTCCTTCTTGGCAGACGCACCGGTGCGCGACGCGCTCGCCCGCCTTGTCGACCGGGACAAGCTCGCCGAGGTTCTGGGCCTGCCGGGCTGGCGGACCGCCACCTACCCGCTCCCGGCCTCTTATGAACTGAACCGCCTGCCGAGTGCACCGGCCTGGTCCGGCCGCTCGCGCGAGGAGCGCGTCGAATCCGCCCGGCGGATCATCGACCGCTGGCGGGCGGACAAGGGCGATCCGCCGGTTCTACGGATCGCCTTGCCGGACGGATCAGGCGCCTCCGTGCTGTTCCTGCGCCTGGTTCAGGACTTTGGACAGGCCGGATTGCAACTCGATCGCGTGGCCATCGATCAACCCGCCGATCTGCGGCTGATTGACGAGGTCGCGCCCTTTGATAGTGCGTTCTGGTATCTCGCCCGCCTCGATTGTTCGGCCGGGCTCCTGTGCGATCCGCGCGTGGCCAGCCGCCTCGCCGAGGCCCGCAAGAGCCAGAATGACGAGGAGCGCGCCCAGTTGCTGGCAGAAGCCGAGGAAGCGACGGTGGCGTTCAGCGGGTTCATTCCGCTCGGTCGTCCCATCCGCTGGTCGCTCGTCGGGCAGCGGCTCACCAACTTCAAACCGTCCTCGCGCGGAGTTCATCCATTGAATGCGCTGATCACCGTCCCCAACTAAATTCTTCGCGCTGCCAGCAAGGCAGCCTGCAAAGGAACGTGAATGGCCCGGGCGAGACCGCATAACGCCGCTGAAGAGATGGCGAGACAGTTTGAGAGCCTCGCCGGTTCGCGGCTTGGCCGCGATCCTCATGCGGTGCGGCGGCGCATCGAGATGATGGAGCAGGTGCTCGAAAATGCGATGGTCGTCCCCGGAACGCGCATCCGCATCGGGCTAGACGCCATGCTCGGCATCATTCCCATCGTCGGCGATCTTCTCGCAGCGGCCATGGGCGCATGGATCGTTTGGGAGGCCCGCAATCTCGGGATGCCGCGCTGGCAGTTGCTGCGGATGAGCGGCAATGTCGCCTTCGACACCGCAATCGGCGCGGTTCCGCTGGTCGGCGATGCCTTCGACGTCATGTTCCGCTCGAACATGCGCAACCTGCGGATCATCCGCAAGCATCTCGACAAGCACCATCCCCAGACAGCGATTATAGAAGGCTAAAATAAGCAGGCGCTGTTCCTCGGCGCCGTGAGCCTAAATGTTGCTGAAATCGAGACCGATATCCGCCGCTGGCGCCGACTGCGTCAATCGCCCGACACTGACATAATCGACGCCCGTGCTGGCGATGGCGCGGATGGTCTCCAGCGTAACCCCGCCAGAGGCCTCCGTGGGCACGCGCTTTCCAACCAGCGTGACAGCGCCGCGCAGAACGCCCGGCGACATGTTATCCAGCAGCAGATGCGTCGCCCCGGCCGCGATAGCCGGCTCGATCTGGTCGATCCGGTCGACCTCCACGATTACCTCGGCAATCCCGGCGGCAACCGCGCGACGGACGGCCTCTTCCACCGAACCGGCGACGGCCACATGATTGTCTTTGATCATCGCCGCATCCCACAGGCCCATGCGGTGGTTTTTCGCGCCACCCATGCGCGTCGCGTATTTCTCCAGCACGCGCAGGCCGGGGATCGTCTTGCGCGTATCGAGCAGCGTCGCTCCGGTGCCGGCGATGCGGTCCACATAAGCCCGCGTCATCGTGGCGATGCCGGTCAAGTGCTGGACGGTGTTGAGCGCCGACCGCTCAGCCGTGAGCATCGCGCGTGCGCGGCCCCTCAGGCGCATCAGGTCTGTGCCGGCAGGCACCTGATCACCATCCGCGACGAGCAGCGTGATCTCGACATCGGGATCGAGCGCACGGAAGAAGGCTTCGGCCAACGGCAGGCCCGCAACCGTCACCGCGTCACGACTGTCCATGACACCGCTGAACACCGCGTCTGCGGGGATGACGCTCTGCGACGTCACATCCCGCCCGCCCCCGTTTACAGGACCATCCAGGTCCTCGGCGAGGGTGGCGGCGACGAAGGCGTCGAGGTCGAAGCGGTCAAGTGTGAAGGGCATGATGCGCTCGCTTTTTCATCGCCGCCTCGAAAGCGCAAGAGCGTTCCTCAAGCTCGGCGAGGGAGGGACCGGCCAGCGCGATCCGCGCCTGCGCCATCAACCGCTCGCCTTCCAGCCGCAGCGCCTCCCGTCGGGGCTGCGAGGCGAGGCCTGCGGAAATGCCCAGCAGACAATCGAGAAACTGCGCCGCGGCAATAGGGCTGGTCGCGGCAGCCGAGCGCAGGGAGCCGAACCCGCGTCGCAGGAAATGGTCGAAATCGTCATTGAGCGGAATGACACGCTGCCAGTCTTCTTCTTCCTCTCCCGGTCTGCTGCGCAGATCGCGCCGGGCAAGTTCGCTCATCGAAGCGCCGAGCCAGTGCATCGCCGTCACCGCCGTGAAGGGATCGTTGATGCCAGGCGACAAGGCCCGCAAGCCGATCTCGACCAGCTCGTCGATCAAAAATTCGATGTCCTGCGCCGGAGACCGAAATCCAGCGAGGGAAAAACAGTCCCGCAACTGCTCGGCCATCTCATCATCCACATGGCAGCCGTGGACGGACATCAAGCCAATCTCGGGATGCACAAAATCGCCGGGACGCAGGCGCATGACCACGCGGCATTTGTGCTCGCGGGCAACGTCAGCCAGGCCCGAGAAATCGACGATCTGGATATAGCCGCTGCCCGTCGCCGGCACGATCTGCCCGTCGGACAACGCCATCATCTCCACCTCGTCGCCCTCTTTCGGAAAGCGCTGGCGCACTTCCTTGGTGAGGCGCCTTCCGATCTCCTCAAGTACGGAATTGATGCGGATGCTGGCGGGCACATGATTGAGGAAGAAGACCAGCACGCCGATGGAAATCAGCATCAGGCCGGTGGCGATGACCAGCGAGAGTTGCGGCACGAACCCCACATCGACACTGGATTCCGCCGCCTCCCGGACGACCCGCAGCACCATGACGGCATAGACGAACGTGCCGATGAACGTCGCCAGCGAGAGCTGGTTGCCGCGATCTTCCATGAAATTGATGAGCAGGCGCGGGCCGTAATTACCCGAGGCATAGACCACGGCGGCTATGGTGATCGAGAAAACGGTCGACGCCACGCCGATCATCGATCCGGCAATGACGTTGAGGACGTTGCGCGCCCCTTCCGGCCGCGCAGCATCCACGAACTTGACGAGATGGGCGGCCTGCCCCGAGCGAGCGATGGCGATGGTGACGATCGCCAGCGCGAGGGCGAGCATCGTGAACAGCGCCGGATAGAACCAATAGCTCGCGTTAACGTTCAGCCAGAGCGAGCGCAGGCGGACGATCACCGGGGCGGCTCCCCGCTCACCGTGCTCCCACGTCGCCCTGCCCGACCGTATCGCTGGCAAGATCCAGCATGCGATCGAGGCTCTTCTTCGCGGCCACCCGCAGGCTCTCGTCCATCTCGATGCGCGGCTGGAGATCGCGGAGCGCGATGTAGAGCTTTTCCAGCGTGTTGAGCGCCATATAGGGGCAGACGTTGCAGTTGCAGTTGCCGTCCGCACCCGGCGCGCCGACGAAGCTCTTTTCGGGGATCGCCTTTTCCATCTGGTGGATGATGTGCGGCTCGGTCGCGACGATCAGCGTGTCGCCCGGCATGTCCTTGGCATATTGCAGGATGCCGCTGGTCGAGCCGACATAATCGGCATGATCGATGATAGCCGGCGGGCATTCGGGGTGGGCCGCAACCGGCGCGCCGGGGTGCATAGCCTTGAGCTTGAGCAGCTCGGTCTCGCTGAAGCTCTCATGTACGATGCACACGCCCGGCCAGAGCAGCATCTCACGCCCCAGCTTGCGGGCAAGATAGCCGCCCAGATGCTTGTCCGGCCCGAAGATGATCTTCTGGTCCTTGGGGAGCTTGCTCAGGATTTTCTCGGCGGACGAACTGGTCACGATGATGTCGCTGAGCGCCTTCACCTCGGCCGAGCAGTTGATGTAGCTGAGCGCGGTATGATCGGGATGCGCCTCGCGGAAAGCCTTGAACTGGGCGGGCGGGCAACTGTCTTCCAGGCTACAGCCTGCGTCCATGTCCGGCAGGATCACGATCTTCTCGGGGCTGAGGATCTTCGCCGTCTCGGCCATGAAGCGCACGCCGCAAAATGCGATGACGTCCGCATCCGTCTCGGCGGCCTTGCGGGATAGCTCCAGGCTGTCGCCTACGAAGTCGGCGAGATCCTGGATCTGCGGCTTCTGGTAATAATGGGCGAGGATGACCGCGTTGCGCTCCTTGCGCAGGCGGTTGATCTCGTCCAGCAGGTCCAGCCCTGCAAGG
Source organism: Sphingobium sp. B11D3B (assembly GCF_025961735.1). NCBI lineage: Bacteria > Pseudomonadati > Pseudomonadota > Alphaproteobacteria > Sphingomonadales > Sphingobiaceae > Sphingobium > Sphingobium sp. B11D3B. Next base: position 1,797,037 of record NZ_JAOQOF010000001.1, read on the forward strand.
CTCCCGCCGATCCCGCCGCGTGCATCCATCACCGAATCTCCTTTGTCATGCGGGGGAGATGGCCACGAAGCGCCCGTCGATCAACCTCTAACCGCGCTCAGGGGAAGAAGGCCCGCATATCGCGCATCGCGCCGGGGGTGCCGGCGACTATATCGCGCGTGATGGCAAGCCCCATCGGGCTGTAGGCGATGGCATCGGCCATGAGCTGACTGCCAATCAGGATGCCCGCTCCCCACAGCCATGCTGCGTGGACCCGTCCTTTGCGCCGCCAGTCCCACACCATGCCGGCCAGGATAAACATCATGGGCGCCACGACAGCCGCGACCCACCAGCCCCAGGGGATGAGGAACGGCATCGGCAGCAGCCGCCCGAAGCCGGGGCCGGTCAGCCCGGCCATGGCGCCGCACATCAGCCGCCGGTGCCAGTCGGGACGGGCGCGCAGGACGAGCGCCGCCCCGACGGTGAGCGCGAAAGCCAGCAGGCCGATGCTGTTGCCGAAGAGAAATTCATTAGTATCGAAGAAAGGAGGCCCGCCGATTGCGCGCACCGAATGACGCGTCACTGCCAGACCCAGCACGACCATGACCGGCACCCAGAGCAGCGCGAGCACACCAAGTCGCCGGTGCAGGCGCACCGAGCCGCTAGCCGCCAGAAAAGATTGGGCGACGAAAAGAACCAGCCAGCCGAAGAAAACCAGTGCGTGGACATGAAGCAGCAGCGGCGCGGCGAAGGTCGAGCGGCCGGCGACGACGTTGAACGAGAAGCCCGCCACAATGACAAAGGCCATCGCCAGCGCCAATTTGAGGAAGAAGCTGCGCTCGCGCTCGATCTCGGATCTGATGCCTGAAGCAAGTGTTGCCATGACGGTCCCCCCACCGTTGCCTGGACGGCGGGGAAGCTGATCCTGTTCGCGCCTTCCGTCAAGCGCCTAAATCAGTACCCTCGCCCAGACCCCGTCCGCTCTATCCTCTACCAGCCCCCGCCGTTGCAGATCGATGAGATGGGCCAGCACAGATCGCCCGGCGGCGCCATGCAGGCGTGGATTGAGGCCCACATACATGCTCGCGACGAAATCCGGGATGGTGACAGCGCCCTGCCGCTCCAGAATGCGCAGGATCTGCCCTTCCCGCATCCGCCGATGCCCCAGCATGCCGCGCGCGAAACGCTGGGGCTGCGTCACCGGTTCGCCATGGGCGGGATAATAGATGCTGTCCGAGCGGGCGACGAGGCGCTCCAGCGAGGCGAGATAATCGCTCATGTCGCCATCGGGCGGCGAGACGACGCTGGTGGACCAGCTCATCACATGGTCGCCGGTGAACAGCGCTGCTTCTTCCTTGAGCGCGTAGCACAGATGATTGGAGGTGTGGCCGGGCGTCGCCAGCGCGGTAAGAGTCCAGCCCGTGCCCACGATTTGCTCGCCCTCCGCGAGCACCCGATCGGGACTGTAATCGGGGTCGAATGCCGCATCGGCGCGCGGCCCGTCATCCTCCAGCGTCAGCGGCGCGCAGCCGATGATCGGCGCGCCATTGCGCTGTGCCAGCGGCCGCGCCGCCGGACTGTGATCGCGATGGGTGTGGGTGCAGGCGATAGCAATGACGGGGCGACCAGCGATCGCCGCCTCCAGCGCATCGAGATGGGCCGGATCATCCGGGCCGGGATCGATTATGGCGAGATCACTGTCCCCCACCAGATAGGTCTGCGTCCCCTCAAAAGTGAAGGGCGAGGGATTGGGTGCCAGCACGCGCTGCACCAGCGGCGACAGGCGCATGACCCGGCCGGTGTCGGCGGCGAGACTGGGGGCAGCAGGCATCATCTCTTCCATGTGTCACGGCCGCCGCCGATTGCAAGGCGCAAGCGAAACTGTCGGAGCGCTTTACAGTTCGCAACCTCTTGCCCCGCCCTTAACCAGCGTCGCCGCCCGCTTCCCTCACCCGGAGAAACTGGCACGGCGCTTGCTTTTCTTGTCGACACACCCGCTTTGGGGGACGGGCACCCGGTCTTCTTGCCTGTCCCCCAATCCTTTTGTCTCCCAATCCCTCCGAACTCCGGCGCCCGAACGCAAAACGGGCGCCGGGCTTTTTGCCCCGCGCCCGCTTGAAGAACCAAATGGAATCCGATCAGGCGGCGATGACGCCCTGCTCTGTGAGAAGCTGCTTGAGCTCGCCCGCCTCGTACATTTCCATCATGATGTCCGACCCGCCAAGGAACTCGCCCTTTACGTAAAGCTGGGGGATGGTCGGCCAGTCGGAAAAGCTTTTGATGCCCTGGCGGATCTCCTGATCCTGCAGCACATCCACGCTCTCGAAGGGCGCGCCGAGCCGTTCCAGAATGGCAATGGCGCGGCTGGAGAACCCGCACTGCGGGAACAAGGGCGTGCCTTTCATGAAGAGCACGACATCGTTCTTGCCGACGATATCGGCGATGCGGGCGTGGACGGGGTCGGTCATGTCTGGTCTCCGGGCAGCAGTGCGGCGCGATGCCGGCGCTGCGCTATCAGTTGGGAACGGCTGTGGTCAGTTGCAAGGCGTGAAGCTCTCCGCCCATGCGCCCGCCCAGCGCGGCATAGACCGCACGCTGCTGGGCAATGCGATTCATCCCCCGAAAGCTCTCGGAGGTGACCCGCGCCGCATAATGGTCGCCATCGCCGGCCAGATCGGTGATCTCCACCGTCGCATCCGGGAAAGCCGCGAGGATCATCGCCTCGATATCGCCAGCCGCCATGGGCATGTCAAAAGCCCCTCAATTCTCTTCCTGCATGAACTGGCGACGCGCCTCGACGGCCTTGTCGCTCAGCGCCGTGCGCACGCGCTGCTCGTCCATATCCACACCGGCTGATACCAGATCGCCCATCACCTTGCGGATCACGTCCTCATCGCCGGCTTCCTCGAAGTCCGCCTGCACGACCGCCTTGGCATAGGCATCGGTCTCTTCCTTGGTCAGCCCCATCAGGCCGGCCGCCCACTCGCCCAGCAGGCGGTTGCGCCGGGCAGCAACCCGGAACGCGAGTTCCTGATCCATGGCGAACTTGGTCTCGAACGCCTTCTCGCGATCGTCGAATGAACTCATGAAAGAAGCACCTTCATCTGGAGGTAAGCGATACAAACTCTACTTAAGAAGCAGCCGCCCCAATGGCAACGCGCGGGCCGGGGCGAGCGAACGATTTCAGGCGGCCGCCGGCACCAGCCAAGGCCGCGTCTGCGCATCGCGCGCCTCGAACGCGCCGATGGTATCGCCCTGCGCCATCGTCAGGCCGATCTCGTCGAGCCCGCCCAGCAGGCAGCTTTTGCGGAACGGGTCGATCTCGAAAGTGAAGCGGTCCTGAAACGGCGTCGTCACCGACTGGTTCTCAAGGTCGATGCTGATCGGATCGGTCTTGGCGACCTCCAGCAACCGGTCGACCGCTTCCTGCGGCAGCACCACGGTCAGGATGCCGTTCTTGAAGGCATTGCCGGAGAAAATATCGGAGAAGCTCGGCGCGATGACGGCCCGCACGCCCATGTCGATCAGCGCCCAGGCGGCATGTTCGCGGCTCGACCCACAGCCGAAATTGTCGCCCGCCACGATGATCGGCGCACCGGCATAGCGCGGATCGTCGAACACATTGCCCGGCTCCTTGCGCAGCGCCTCGAACGCGCCCTTGCCCAAGCCCGTGCGGCTGATGGTCTTGAGCCATTCGGCCGGAATGATGATGTCGGTGTCGACATTCTTCAGGCCGAAGGGATAGGCGCGACCTTCAACGGTGGTGACGGGTTCCATGCTGGTCCTGCTGATGACGGGCTGTTTGACCGGTCAAGTGGCGGATGTGCGCGCTTGCGTCAAGATGCCGACCCGATATGCAGGCGGCCGACGGCGATGTGCGGAGGAGATGATGCAATGGCAACAAGCGGCACATGGCGGCCGATGCGCTTTAGCGACGTGGGAACGGTCAAGGCGATCTCCGATGCGGTCCATGGTCGCTATACAGAGGATGAAGCGATCTACGCCGAGCGCCTAAGCCTGCATCCGGCGGGCTGTTTCCTCTTCGAGGATGCCGGGCGCGTGCTCGGCTATCTCGTCGCCCACCCTTGGGAAGCGGACAGCGTGCCCGCCTTCAATGCCCCATTGGGCGCCATTCCCGAGAACCCCGGCAGCTATTATCTGCATGATCTTGCCCTACTGCCCGACGCGCGCGGCAGTGGCGCCGGGCGCACTGCGCTGGGGCTGATCGTCGCACAGGCGCGCCGCGAGGGTCTTGGTGAAATCTGGCTGACGGCCGTCAATGGCGCAGACAGCTTTTGGGCCGCGCAAGGCTTCGAGGTGGTCGAAGCGCCCGATCCGGCCGGTTATGACGAGACTTGTCGCCGCATGAAGCTGCGTGTTTCGATGGCCTGACAGCGCAGATTGAGAAGTCCGCGCCCGTCTAACGTCACACGCGCATTCAGCGTGCGGCTGGCTTTTCCGCCTTTGCGGGCACAGCGGCGGACTGGCCGAGGCCCATGGCCATGGCGGCGCTGCCGAGAGCACCGGCGACCAAAATCCAGAAAATGACTTTCATTGCGTCCCCTTACGCTTGCTCGGGCACCATTAGTTCGCGAACGTCCGCAAGTCGACCCCTGATCGCAGCAGCGGCGGCCATCACCGGCGAGACGAGATGGGTGCGCGCACCCGGCCCCTGCCGGCCCATGAAGTTGCGATTGCTGGTGGAGGCGCAACGCTCTCCGCTCGGCACGCGATCCGGGTTCATGCCCAGACACATGGAGCAGCCCGGCTCGCGCCACTCGAACCCGGCCTCGATGAAAATGCGATCCAGCCCCTCGGCCTCGGCCTGATGCTTGACCAGACCGGAGCCGGGCACGATCAGCGCCTGCTTGATGCCGTCGGCAACCTTGCGGCCCTTGAGCACTGACGCGGCCGCGCGCAGATCTTCGATGCGGCTGTTGGTGCAGCTGCCGATGAAGATATGCTCGACCGGCACGTCTTCCATGCGCTGGCCGGCGGTGAGGCCCATATAGGCGAGCGACTTGGCCGCAGCTTCCCGTTTGGAGGGGTCCTCGAAGCTCTCCGGATCGGGCACGACGCCGGTGATCGGCACTACGTCCTCGGGGCTGGTGCCCCAGGTGACGGTCGGCGCGATCTCGCTCGCCTCCAGCCGCACATGCTTGTCGAACACGGCGCCTTCGTCGGTCACGAGCGTGCGCCAATAGGCGACCGCGCGCTCCCAATCGGCACCCTGCGGCGCCATCGGGCGGCCCTTGATGTATTCGAACGTCTTCTCGTCCGGCGCAAAGAGTCCCGAGCGCGCGCCACCCTCGATCGCCATGTTGGCGACGGTCAGCCGGCTCTCGATGCTCATGGCGCGGAAAGTCGAGCCGCGGAATTCCATGACGTGGCCGGTCCCACCGGCGGTGCCGATGCGGCCGATGACGGCGAGGATCACGTCCTTGGCGGTGACGCCATAGCCCAGCTCGCCCTCGACCTCGATGGCGAGCGTCTTGCTCGGCTTGAGCAGCAGCGTCTGCGTGGCGAGCACATGCTCGACCTCGCTGGTGCCGATGCCGAACGCCAGCGCGCCCAGCGCGCCGTGCGCGGCCGTATGGCTATCCCCGCAGACCAGAGTCATGCCGGGCAAGGTGAAGCCCTGCTCGGGACCGACGACGTGGACGATGCCCTGATTGATATCGGTCGCGCCGAAATAGCGGATGCCGAACTCGGGCGCGTTGCGCTCCAGCGCGGCGAGCTGCTGCGCGCTCTCCTTGTTGACGATGGGGATGCGATTGCCCTGCGCATCCACCCGCGCCGTGGTCGGCACGTTGTGGTCAGGCACAGCCAGCGTGAGGTCGGGACGGCGCACCTTGCGCCCGGCAAGGCGGAGCCCCTCGAACGCCTGCGGGCTGGTCACTTCATGGACGAGGTGGCGGTCGATATAGATCAGGCACGTGCCATCGTCGCGCTTCTCGACGACGTGCGCGTCCCAGATCTTCTCATAAAGGGTGCGGGCCTGGGTCATAATGGGGCTGCCCTACATCTGTCGCGGTCGGGGGGGAAGCCCCTATATCGGGCGCTCGAAGTCCGTTTCAATGGCGCGCGCGGCGCTCCTCCTCTCGTCGCCCCGGACTTGATCCGGGGGTTCCGCTGCCTGGTGCGCGATCGCTGAACAAGAAGCGTCATCCCGGATCAAGTCCGGGATGCGGAGTGTTGGCGGGGCAGCGGAGCGCTCGGAACCGCCCCTCCTCAGAAGAGAAGGGGGTAACTACCGCGCGTTAACCCGACGCCCTACGAGACGTAATGCGCCGTCGTCTTGGCCGCGACTTCCTCGGCGGTAACACCCGGCGCCAGTTCCACGAGGCGGAAGGGCTGATCGTGCGAAACGCGCTGGAAGACGCACAGATCGGTGACGATCATATCCACCACATCCCGGCCGGTGAGCGGCAGGGTGCATTCCGGGATGAACTTGGGGCTGCCGTCCTTGGCGGTGTGCTCCATCACCACGATGATCTTCTTGACGCCGGCGACGAGGTCCATCGCGCCGCCCATGCCCTTGATCATCTTGCCGGGGATCATCCAGTTGGCGATGTCGCCCTTTTCGGAGACTTCCATCGCACCCAGCACGGTGAGATCGATGTGCCCGCCGCGGATCATCGCGAAGCTGTCGGCGCTGGAGAAATAGACGCTGCTCGGCAGTTCGCTGATCGTCTGCTTGCCGGCATTGATGAGATCGGGATCGACCTCGTCATCATAAGGGAACGGGCCGATGCCGAGCATGCCGTTCTCGCTCTGCAGCGTGACTTCCACGCCCGGCGGGATGTGATTGGCGACCAAGGTCGGGATGCCGATGCCGAGATTCACATAGAAGCCGTCCTGAAGCTCCTTCGCGGCGCGCGCGGCCATTTCATCGCGTGACCAGCCCATTATGCGGCCTCCCTTTCGCGGACAGTGCGGAATTCGATCTTCTTGTCATAGGGCGCACCGACGATCATGCGCTTCACATAGATGCCGGGCAGATGGATGCTGTCCGGATCGAGGCTGCCGACGGGCACCACTTCCTCGACTTCCGCGACGCAGATCTTGCCGGCGGTGGCCATCGGCTGGTTGAAATTGCGCGCGGTCTTGCGGAAAATCAGGTTGCCCGCTTCATCGGCCTTCCAGCCCTTGATGATGCACAGATCGGCATAGATGCCGCGCTCGAGCACATATTCCTGCCCGTCGAAAATCTTGGTTTCCTTGCCCTCGGCAACCTGCGTGCCCACACCGGTCTTGGTGTAGAAGCCCGGAATGCCCGCACCGCCGGCCCGGCAGCGCTCGGCCAGCGTGCCCTGCGGACAAAACTCCACCTCCAACTCGCCTGCCAGATACTGCCGCTCGAACTCCTTGTTCTCGCCCACATAGGACGAAATCATCTTCTTCACCTGGCGGGTGCGCAGCAGCTTGCCCAGCCCTTCGCCGTCGATGCCGGCGTTGTTGGAGGCGAAGGTGAGATCCTTCACGCCAGAATCGCGGATCGCGTCGATCAGGCGCTCGGGAATACCGCACAGGCCGAACCCGCCGGCGCAAATGAGCATTCCGTCGTGGAGCAGGCCATCGAGAGCGGCTGCAGCATCGGGATAGAGTTTCTTCACGCGTGTCTCCTTGGCACGGATGGAGCGAAAGCTGATCCGCCCATAAGAGCGCGGGACCGGACGGTCAAATGCCCGGATTGCATGAAGCGGTAGGGAAACCGAACCATACCGGGTGATCGCTGCCTGCTCGGACATAAACAATGAAGGCCGCACTCGCTTCTGCGAGTACGACCTTTCATCAAACGCTTGAGCGTTACGGCTTGGGGTCAGACCCGGTCGCCGAGGGCTCCCTTCACGGAGCCCTTGAGGCCTTGGCCCTTGCCCTTGAGCTCCTGGCCGAGACCTTCCGCCTGCTGATCGGGATCGTTGCGCTGCTTGCCGATCTCCTGCTTGGCCTTGCCGACTGCTTCGTTGACGGCACCCTTGGCCTTGTCGATCAATTCACCCATGATAGGTCTCCAATCGCTGAATTCTGCTACGGCCGGACGATCCGACCGTCTGAAAATCAAACGAGTTGGGAGGCGGCTGGTTCCGACAAATACGACCAGCGGTTGGCCGCGCCTGGCTCAGATCAAGCCAGCGAGCGGACTTGAGGGGTCGGCATACATGCGTCGCCCCATGCGCCCGGCGAGATAGGCCATGCGTCCAGCTTCGACCGACGCTTTCATGGCAGCGGCCATCAGCACCGGGTTCTTGGCTTCTGCAATGGCGGTGTTCATCAGTACGCCGGTGCAGCCCAGTTCCATCGCCACCGCTGCATCGGAGGCCGTGCCGACGCCGGCATCGACCAGCACCGGGAGCTTGGTGCCTTCGACGATCAGACGGATGGTCACCCGGTTCTGGAGGCCCAGGCCCGAGCCGATGGGCGCGCCGAGCGGCATGATCGCCACCGCGCCCGCACTCTCCAGCTGCTGCGCGGCGATTGGGTCGTCGGTGCAGTAGACCATCGGCTTGAAGCCCTCCTTGGCGAGGATTTCCGTCGCACGGATGGTCTCGACCATGTTCGGGTAAAGCGTGCGGGCTTCGCCCAGCACTTCCAGCTTCACCAGATCCCAGCCGCCCGCCTCGCGCGCCAGTCGCAGCGTGCGGATCGCGTCTTCAGCGGTAAAGCAGCCAGCGGTGTTCGGCAGATAGGTGATCTTCTTGGGGTCGATGAAGTCGGTCAGCATCGGTGCCTTGGGGTCGGACACATTCACCCGCCGCACCGCTACGGTGACGATCTCCGCGCCCGATGCCTCGACGGCAGCGGCGTTCTCGGCGAAATCGCGATATTTGCCAGTCCCGACGATCAGCCGCGAGCGGAAGGTGCGCCCGGCCACGCTCCAGCTATCATCGGCGATGTTGGTCATTTTAGTCATCTTGTCGCCTTATTAGGATAAGATCGCATGATTTCCATGCATTGCTCTGTGCTCGTCGCATAAGCAGTTACAAGCGCCTCAAGCGCCAGACGTCCGTTCAATTCCACCAGATAGGGCCGAGGTCCGAACAACCAACTCAGCACACCGGCAGATCTCATTTCGTGACGCACCGTAACTAGGTTTACACTCGCCAGATTGATTTCAATGAAGTCCTGATCACTCCGCGAAAAACCGAACATCGTTCTGGCGACAGCCTCTTCGGCGTCTTCGAAAACCACATCTGCAAATGGCCAGCGCTCTCCAATCAATGCAAGCGCGCCCGCCTTGTCGACCTCTCCCAGATCAACGGGTGGCCCGGAGAGATTGCAATTGTAAGCCTTAATCATCCCCATCGCCACCGCCGACGAAATGCACGATCTCCAGCTCATCGCCATCCTCGACGATCACATCGGCCAGCTGTGCGCGGGGCACGACCTCCAGATTGCGCTCGACGGCCACCTTCTCGGGCGCCAGCCCCAGCTCATTGGCCAGATGCGCGATGCTGTGCCCGGCACGCACGCGGCGATGCTCGCCATTGACCCGGATGCCGATCGTTCCGTCCGCGCTCATGCCGTGTGTTCACCTTTCGCTTTGAGAGCCGTTCGCCACGCCATATAGGGTGGAGCCCAAGGCTCGCAACCAACAAGGACCGGATGGCCCCATGACTGCCGCGCGAAAAATCTATGTCCTCAATGGCCCCAATCTCAACCTGCTCGGCACACGCGAGCCGGAAATCTATGGCTATGATACGCTCGACGACATTGCCGACCGCATGGAAGACGAGGCCCGGCGCGCCAGCGTGGAGCTGGATTTCCGCCAGTCCAATCATGAGGGCCATCTGATCGATTGGCTGCATCAGGCCAATGCGGAAGCAGCAATGGCCGTCATCCTGAACGCCGGCGGCCTCACGCACACCTCTGTGGCGCTGCACGATGCGATCAAATCCATCACCGTGCCGGTGATCGAGGTTCACCTCTCCAACCCCGCCGCGCGGGAGAGCTTCCGCCATCATAGCTATGTCGGCATGGCCGCGCGCGGATCCATCGCGGGCTTCGGCGCGCTCTCCTATATGCTGGCGCTGGAAGCGGCGCTTGAGATGGATTGAACCAGACAGGGCGTGCAAACGGTTGCCTTATCGGGCGAAGGGCAATAGGCCCCAGCCCCACTCCAGAACAGAATAAAGCTTTCTCAAAGGGAAGACCAATGGCCGACAAGACCAACGAAGGCTCGATGCAGGTGGACGTTAAGCTGGTGCGCGAACTGGCGAAAATGCTGGACGCGACGAACCTCACCGAGATCGAGGTGGAAGACGGCGACCGCAAGATCCGCGTCGCCCGCACCCCCGCCGCCCAGAGCGCGACCTATGCGCCGATGGCCGCTGCGCCCGCACCGGCAGCCCCGGTGGCTGCTGCTGCGCCCGTGGAAAGCGCTGCACCGGCCCCCGCGGCCGGTCCCGCCGCCGGCACGATCAAATCGCCGATGGTCGGCACCTGCTACCTGACGCCTGAGCCGGACGCCCCCGCCTTCGTCAAGGTCGGTGACGCGGTGAAGGCGGGCCAGACCCTGCTGATCGTCGAGGCCATGAAGGTCATGAACCCGATCACTGCGCCCTCTGCCGGCACGGTCCAGGCTGTGCTGGTCGAAAACGGCCAGCCGGTCGAATATGACCAGCCGCTGATCGTGGTCGCGTGAGGACACGCCAGCCATGAGCATCGAGAAGCTGCTGATCGCCAATCGCGGCGAGATCGCCCTGCGCATCCACCGAGCCTGCCATGAGATGGGCATCAAGACGGTGGCCGTGCATTCGACCGCCGACGCGGACGCCATGCATGTGCGCCTGGCGGACGAAGCCATCTGCATCGGGCCGCCGGCTGCGAAGGACAGCTATCTCAACATTCCCGCGATCATTTCCGCCGCGGAAATCTCCGGCGCGGACGCGATCCATCCGGGCTATGGCTTCCTCTCCGAAAATGAGCGTTTCGCGGAAATCGTGGAAGCGCATGACATCATCTTCGTCGGCCCCAAGCCCGAGCATATCCGCGTGATGGGCGACAAGGTGGAAGCCAAGCGCACCGCCGGCGCGCTCGGCCTGCCGCTTGTGCCGGGCACCGACGGCGCGATCGAGGACATTGCAGACGCCAAGCAGCGCGCGAGAGAGATCGGCTATCCGGTGCTCGTGAAAGCGGCCTCCGGCGGCGGCGGGCGCGGCATGAAGGTTGTCCCCACCGAAGACGAGTTCGAGAGCCTGATGTCCCAGGCCAAGAGCGAGGCCAAGGCGGCGTTCGGCGACGACACCGTCTACATGGAAAAATATCTCGGCAATCCGCGCCATATCGAGTTCCAGATTTTCGGTGACGGCAAGGGCAATGCCATCCATCTGGGCGAGCGCGACTGCTCGCTGCAGCGCCGCCACCAGAAGGTGCTGGAGGAAGCGCCCTCCCCGGTCATCTCATCGGCTGAGCGCAACCGCATGGGCACGCTCGTGGCCAAGGCGATGGCCGACATGGGCTATCGCGGCGCGGGGACCATCGAGTTCCTGTACGAGAATGGCGAGTTCTACTTCATCGAGATGAACACCCGCATTCAGGTGGAGCATCCGGTGACGGAGATGATCACCGGCTTCGATCTGGTGCGCGAGCAGATCCGCATTGCCGAGGGCAAGCCGCTCTCGGTGACGCAGGACGAGCTGGAATTCCATGGCCACGCCATCGAGTGCCGCATCAATGCGGAAGACCCGGTGACGTTCATGCCCTCCCCCGGCAAGGTGCAGATGCTCCACGTCCCCGGCGGCATGCATGTGCGCGTCGAAAGCGCGCTCTATCAGGGCTATAGCGTGCCGCCTTATTATGACAGCATGATCGGCAAGCTGATCGTCTATGGTCGCACCCGCGAGGGCTGCCTGATGCGCCTCAAGCGCGCGCTCGAGGAATATGTCATCGAGGGCATGAAGACCACCATCCCCCTGCACCAGAAGCTCATCGCCGACCCGGACGTGCAGAATGGCGATTACAGCATCAAGTGGCTGGAAGAATGGCTGGAGCGGCAGAAGGTCGATTGAGCGGGCAACCGCTACTGCGCATCCGTCCGGTCGTCCCGGCGGATGCGGAGGCCATCACGGCGATCTACGCCCATCATGTGCAGCATGGCACAGCGACCTTCGATACGCAGGCGCCCACGGCCGAGCAATGGCGCGAGAAGATCGCGTATCTGGCTGAGCGGGGCTGGCCCTTCATTGTCGCGGAAGATGAGGACGGCGCGGTGATCGGCTATGCCTATGCCGCGCAATTCCGCGACCGCCCCGCCTACGCTCATGCCTGCGAAGACAGCGTCTATCTCCATCCCGCGAAGACCGGCCAAGGCATCGGCAGAGTGCTGCTCGCGGCGCTGATCCCCGCAGCCGGCGCGGCGGGCTTTACCCAGATGCTCGGCGTGATTGCCGGCGGCGAGGACGCCTCGGTCGCGCTCCATGCCGGCCAGGGCTTTCGCCATGCAGGGCGCATGGAGAAGGTCGGCTATAAGTTCGGCCGCTGGCTGGACACCATTTACATGCAGCGGGCCTTGCCCGGCGACGACCAGACGGCCTGACGGACGGGCAAACGAAAAGGATCAGGCGATGAAGGCAACCATCTACCACAACCCCCGCTGCTCGAAATCCCGCGAGGCACTGGCGATCCTGCAGGAGACGCCGGGCGTCGAGGTGGAGATCGTCGAATATCTCAAGACCCCGCCGAGCCGCGACACGCTCGCTGACCTCTACCAGCGCGCCGGCCTGACCCCGCGCGAGGGCCTGCGCAAAGCCGAGGACAGCGCCAAGGCGCTCAAGGACGCCGACGACGCCGCCATCCTCGACGCCATGGCTGCCGACCCCATCCTGATCGAACGCCCGCTGGTGGCGACCGAAAAAGGCGTGCGGCTGGGCCGTCCTCCGGAGGCGGTGCGGGAGATTTTGTAGGGCTGGTCGTTATTTGCTCTGCTGATGCCTGATGACGTTCGGGATTTCGAGTTCGAGCTGCTGAAGTCGGACATTACTTCGCGATAGGCGGAGCTGTTTAAGCACCCCGCTTCTCAAAAGCGTCGGAGCGCATTGCCTCCCCCCCCCCTCGCTCCGAATCCACGTCGCATCTTTTGCGAACTCGCCACCGCTGATATGGAGCGACAGATGGACTCAGGGGGTATCGCTACGACCGCATGGGAGCAGATCACGACGGTGATCGCTGTTCCAATCCCGTTCTTTGCGGCAATTCTATTCGTCGGCTGGCTTATTTGGCTGTTCGTGCGGCGAGAATATTCCACAAGACTTGAAAATGCAGCTAGCAATCTGGAATTGGCCAACGCGCGCCTAGCCGACTACGAGCGAAAATTAGCTGGCGCGTCTCCCGATGAAGCCAAAGCTCGGATCGACAATTTGGAAGCCAAGCTAGAGCATCTGATGCCGAGGAGGGTTTCTGCTGAACAGCGTGAACGAATCCGTCAAGCTCTGCGCGGCACCACTGGAACGATAAGTATCGGTTCAGATATGGCGTGCGCTGACGCGCCAGCTTTTAATTCTGGACTCACTGCAGCTTTCCGAAATGCGGGATGGGAAACCATGAACCCGAGCTTCATGGGATTAGCCAATCCTCCGGCAAGTGGAGTGGGTGTGCGTTGTCTTGATTGCCACAACCCCACCCTCAAAGAGGTGAGCGTCATGAACGCGCTAACTGAAGCCCGAATCGAATTTGATGTCCAACCGGGGAGGGATCTTGAGCGCGTTAATGGTAGGCAAGAGATTGAAGCCGAAATTGTTATTACCCCAAGAGTGATGGATTAGGGCAGTCTTTCAAAGGACACACTATCCAGCGCAATCTGGAAGTGCTCAGCCGACCTCAACGCCTTTCCAGAAGGCGATGCGGTCGCGGATTGCTTCGGCCTCCGCCTTGGGATCGGGATAGTACCAGGCGGCATCCGGATTGTCGGCGCCATCGACATGCAGACTATGATAATGTGCCGTGCCTTTCCACGAGCAGACTGTCGTGGTGCCGCTCGGGCGGAGGACGGCGGGATCGACGGCATCGGCGGGGAAATAGTGATTGCCTTCCACGACGACCGTGTCGTCGCTGCGGGCAATGACGGCGCCGTTCCAGCGGGCTTCGACCATGCGGTGTCTCCTTAAAGTCCGGCGGGTGATAAGCGACCCGCCCCGTCCTCCCAACGCACGTCACCCCGGACTTGATCCGGGCTCCCGCTGCTTTATGCGCCCTTGCTCTGACCAGCCGGTCACGAGAAAACTGGACCCCGGATCAAGTCCGGGGTGACGGCGGGGGAAGAGACCTCCTCCCTCCGTCTTTTCCTCAGACCGCCAGATCCGCCGGCACCACGGGAAGCGAGCGGATGCGCTTGCCCGTGGCGGCGAAGATGGCGTTGATGATCGCCGGGATCACCGGCGGCAGAGCCGGTTCACCGAGGCCGGTCGTATCATTGTCCGAGATCACCCATTCGACCACCACGTCCGCCGGTGCATCGACGATGCGGGGCAGCGGGTAATCATGGAAGTTGGTGCGGTTGGCCGCGCCATCCTTGATCTCGATCTTCTGGCCGGACAGCGCTTGGCCCAGCCCGTCGATCACCGCGCCCTGCGCCTGATGGAGCGCGTTGATGGGGTTGATGATCTGCCGGCCGACATCGCCCGCGACCCAGACCTTGTCGACGCTCACCTTGCCGGTCTTGGCGACGGTCACGTCCACCACTTCGGCGAAATAGCCGCGATGGCTGTAATAGAAGCCAAAGCCCCGGCCCTTGCGCACGCCGTCCCCAGCATCCCCGCCGGTGCGGCCCTTCCAGTCCGCCATCTGGCAGACCTTGTCGATCACCGCGCGGGCACGGCCCGTGTTGAACTCGGGCACGCTGCCATCCATGCCGGGGCGGTTGCCATGCTTCATCAGCCGCGCCTCGCCCAGCGTGCGGCGCATCAGCTCGGGCAGGTCGAGACCGCCGGCCAGCGCCACCTCATCGAGGAAGCTCTGGAACGCAAAGGCCAGCGCATTGGAACTCGGCGCGCGCAGATAGCCCGTCGGCAGGTTGCTTTCGACATAGGAGACCGAGAGATCGACATCCGCTAGCAGAGGCGCCGGAAATTCCGTCGCGGTCATGGCGGCGCCGGTGTCCGGCTTGCCCTCCTTGCCATAGGTGATAAAATGGTCGGTGAAGGCCACGAGCTTGCCCGAGCCATCGATGCCCGCCTTGAAATCATGCCAGCCGCCGGGCCGGAAGAAATCGTGACGCAGATCGTCGGTGCGCGTCCAGATCATCTTTATCGGCCGACCGGGCAGCGCCTTGGCGATCTGGGCGACCTGCGCCATGTAATCGTTCATCAGTCGCCGGCCGAAGCCGCCACCAATGCGCGTCATGTGAATGGTGATCGCCTCGGGCGCGATGCCAAGCGCCTCTGACACGACCTTGCGCCCGTCGGCGGGGAGCTGGGTGGGTGCCCAGAACTCGATCTTGCCGTCCTTGAACAGCGCGGTGCAGTTCTGCGGCTCAAGCGTGGCGTGGGCGATGTAGGGATATTCGTAACGCGCCGTGACGGTCTTTGCCGCGCTGGCCATGGCCTTGGCGGCATCGCCTGCCTTGTGGATCGAGCCTTCCGGCGCAGCCGCCATCTTGGCTTCGGCCGAAGCCTTGAACGCCGCGCTGGAGAAGCGCTTCTGCGCCTCCATATTCCACACCGGCTTCAGCGCCGAGCGTGCCTGATTGGCGACCCACCAGCTTTCCGCCACGATAGCCACCGCATCGTTCGGCCCCTTGGGATTATAGCCACTGTTGAGCGGCACCACGGCGATGATGCCGGGAAGCGCCTTCACCGCCGCCTCATCGAAGCTGGTGAGCGTGCCGCCATAAGCCGGGCACGCCTCGATCGCGGCATGGAGCAGGCCGGGCTTCTTCACGTCGATGCCGAACAGCGGCTTGCCCGCCACGATGGCCGGCGTATCGACGCCGATCTTGGACTTGCCGATGATCTTGAAGCTCGCCGGGTCTTTGAGCGGCACGGTCTTGAGGTCCGGCGCCGCGATCTTCGCGGCTTCCGCCGCCAGCTCGGCATAGGTCACGCTGTGCTTGGCTGTGGCCGAGCCGGATGTCTGCGAAACGCGCCCGCCGCCGGTGGTGAGCGTGTCTTCCGGCACGCCCCAGCGCGCTGCCGCCGCTTTGATGAACATCTGCCGCGCCGCCGCGCCGATCTGGCGCATGGGCATGTAGTTCATCGGCGTGGTGAAGCTGCCGCCAGCTACCTGCATACCGTAGGTCTTTTCTTCGGCGATGGTCGTCTCGGCCGTGACCTGCGTCCAGTCGACATCCAGTTCCTCGGCGATGAGCATCGGCAGCATCGTCTTGACGCCCTGGCCGATCTCCGGGTTCTTGGAGCCGATGACGAAGCGGTTGTCCGGCAGTACGCGGATATAGGCGTTGATGATGACCGCCTTCTCGCCCGGCGCCTGCGCGAAGGCGAAGCGGGCGTCGAAGGCCAGCACCGCGCCACCGACCAGCGTCGCCTTGAGCAGTCCGCGGCGGTTCATGTTGAGGGGCGCGTTCATGCGGCGGCTCCCTCTTCAAGGCCGGCCGCCTGCTTGATGGCCTTGCGGATGCGCAAATAGGTCGCGCAGCGGCAGATATTGCCGCTCATCGCCGCATCGATCTGCTGATCGGTGGGCTTGGGCGTCTTGGCGAGCAAGGCCGTCGCGGAGACGATCTGCCCGGCCTGGCAGTAACCGCATTGCGGCACGTCGAGCTGGGTCCACGCCTCGCTCACGGCCTTGCCGACCGGCGTCGTCGCGACATGCTCGATAGTAGTGATCTGCTTGCCCGCTGCCGTGCCGACCGGCGTGGTGCAGGAGCGCACGGCTTGCCCGTCGATCATCACCGTGCAGGCGCCGCACAGGGCCATGCCGCAGCCGAACTTGGTGCCGACCATGTCCAGATCTTCACGAAGTACCCAGAGCAGCGGCTTCTTGGGGTCGGATTCGACCTGCCTTTTTTGCCCGTTGACCATCAGTTCGGTGGCCATGCCGCTTCTCCCTCCGCAATGTCTCGATGAACAGCGACATTGCCGTTGCTCTCGCCCGGTTGTCAATGTCCGTAGGCTTGCAATAATGAGGCTGGCGAGAGATGGCAGCGGCTCCCCTGCCCTCACGCCGATACAGGACCAGCGCTTGAACGATATCGATGCCATCATCGCCGCCGCGCGCGACTGGGCCGGCCAGCCCATGGCGCTCGCCACCGTCGTGGAAGCCTCCGGCTCCGCGCCAAGGCCGCGCGGCGGGCATATGCTCATCGCGGCGGATGGACGCTTTGCCGGATCGATCTCGGGCGGCTGCGTGGAATATGACGTGTTCGCCATGGCCGAGCGCGCGCTCACGAAGGGCGAGACCGGCCTGCGCTATTTCGGCAGCACAGACCCCAGCATATGGGAGCCGGGCCTGCCCTGCGGCGGGCAGATCGGTGTGCTGGTCCAGCCGGTGAGTGAGGTGGGCTTTGCGCCAACGCTGTTCGAGGCAATCGCGCAGGGCCGCGCGGCAGGCAAGGCGGTCGCGATCTCCACCGACCTTGCGACCGGCAAGGCGCGGCTGGGGACGCAGGCGGGGCAATTCGTCAATCTCTATGAGCCGGCGCGCAAGCTGCTGATCGTCGGCGCGGTGCAGATCGGCCAGGCGCTCGCGGCCATCGCGCAGACGCTCGGAATGGCGGTGACGGTCAACGACCCGCGCGAACGCTTCCTAAGCGCCGAGCGCTTCCCCGGCGTGACGCTGACTGACGCCTGGCCGGACGAGGCCGTCGCCAGCTTCGCGCCGAATGCCGCCTGCGCGGTGGTCACGCTCAGCCACGACATCAAGATCGATGACCCGGCCCTGATCGCGGCGCTGGCGCAGTCGACGGGCTATATCGGCGCGCTCGGATCACGTGCCAATCATGGGCGGCGGCTGGAGCGGCTGGCGGCGGCTGGGGTGAGCGCGGATGACCTGCGCCGGGTGGACGGGCCGGCCGGCCTGCCGATCGGCGGCCTTGGTCCGCAGGAGATTGCCCTCTCCATCGCCGCCGGCATGGTCGCGGCCTTTCGCGGCACGCGCTGATGGCGCTGCCCGGCCTCGCCGTCGCGCTGCTCGCGGCGGGGCGCTCGACGCGCTTCGGCACGGCGGACAAGCTGGTGGCGGACCTTGGCGGACGCGCGCTGATCGGCTGGGCGGCTGAGGCAGGGCGGACCGTGAAGGCGGCGCATCATCTGCTGGTGGCGCCGGCAGGCGTGGACTGGGCAAGCCATGCGCCGGGATATCGGCTGGTCGTCAATTCTCGGCCAGAAGCTGGGATGGCGCACTCTTTGGGTCTGGCGGCGAGGGCGGCGCAGGACGTGAGGGCCTCAGCGTTGCTGGTGCTGCTCGCGGATATGCCGTTCGTTACGGCCGAGCATCTGGACGCGGTGCTTGGGCAGTTTGCGACGGATCGAGCGTCCGCTGTCTTCTCCTGTTCGCCCGAAGGCGTTGC
The DNA here is from genome assembly GCF_025961735.1 of Sphingobium sp. B11D3B. NCBI lineage: Bacteria > Pseudomonadati > Pseudomonadota > Alphaproteobacteria > Sphingomonadales > Sphingobiaceae > Sphingobium > Sphingobium sp. B11D3B. The sequence continues at coordinate 1,815,479 of NZ_JAOQOF010000001.1, forward strand.
ACAACCGCCCGCGCTGTTTCCGACGCGGGCTTTCGCTGATCTCCAAGCGCTCGAAGGAGATCGGGGTGCGCGGGGCCTCGCCACAGGGGCTGCGCTGATGAACGCCGACGCACGGCTGCTGCTGGATATCGATACGCCGGAAGACCTCGCGTGGGCGCGGGCGATGGTTACGAACACGGAGAGCAAAGCTCCGGACTGAGCGCACTCTCAATCCCGGCAGCATCACCCTCCCCGTGCTCCTGCGAAGGCAGGAGCCCAGGGCGTTCGAGAACCACGGCGACGTATAGAGAAAGTTCGCGCAAATGCCGAGCGTATCGGGTTCAAGTCGGCTGATTGATTTAAGCGCTTTATCGCCCTGGGCTCCTGCCTTCGCAGGAGCACGAGAGAAATCTCGAGTTGCGGAGCGATGCCCTCTCGATGCCCCCCTTAAATCTCCAGCTGGCTACCCAGTTCGATCACGCGGTTGGTCGGCAGGCGGAAGAACTCCATCGGGCTTTCCGCGTTGCGCAGCATCCAAGCGAAGAGCTTTTCGCGCCAGATCGGCATGCCGGGTCGGGCGGCCGGCAGCAGGGTCTGGCGGGTGAGGAAGAAGCTCGTCTCGATCATGCGGAAAGGCTGGCCGCAGCCTTCCACCATCGCCAGTGCAGCGGGCACGTCGGCCTCTTCCATGAAGCCGTAATGGATCAGCACGCGATAGAAGCCGCGCCCGAGATCCTCGACCTGATAGCGATAGGAGGCATCGACGGTCGGCACATCGAGCACCTTGACCGTCAGCAGCACCACCCGCTCGTGCAGCACCTTGTTATGCTTGAGATTATGCAGCAGCGCATGGGGCACGCCGTCCGAGGTGGAGGTCATGAACACCGCCGTGCCCTGCACCCGCACTGCGCTGTTGGCGGCTGAGGCGACGAAGACCGGGATCGGCATGGCCGCTTCGCTCAGGCGATCGACCATCAGCCCACGGCCCTTGGCCCAGGTGGTGAGCATGGTGAAGATCACCAGGCCGACCAGCAGCGGGAACCAGCCGCCATCCGGCACTTTGGTCAGATTGGCGCCGAAATAGGCGATGTCCACGATGAAGAAGATCGCAAGCGCGCCATAGGCCAGCAGGCGGTTCCACTTCCACAGCGAGAGCAGCAACACCGCAAGGAGGCAGGTGTCGATGAACATCGCGCCCGTCACCGCGATGCCATAGGCCGCGGCGAGATTGCTGGAGGAGCGGAACGAGAGCACCAGCAGGATGACCATCACCATCAGGCCCCAGTTGATGACCGGGATGTAGATCTGCCCCTGCGCGCTGGCGCTGGTGTGCTTGATCTTGAGGCGCGGAATGAAGCCGAGCTGGATCGCCTGCTGGGTGAGCGAAAAGGCGCCGGTAATGACGGCCTGGCTGGCAATGATCGTCGCGACAATAGCGAGGATGACGAGCGGCAGGCGGAAGTTTTCCGGCGCCAGCAGGAAGAAGGGGTTGCGGATCGCGTGATCCACCTGATCGGCTGGCAGCGAAAGGATGAACGCCCCCTGCCCCAGATAATTGAGCATGAGGCCGGGCAGCACGAAGAACAGCCAGGAGACCCGGATCGGGTTGCGCCCGAAATGCCCCATATCCGCATACAGCGCTTCCGCGCCGGTGACGGCGAGCACGACGGAGCCGAGCGCAAGGAAGGCCAGCAACTTGTCGGTCAGGAAGAACTGGAAGGCATACCAGGGATTGAGCGCCAGCAGGATCGCGGGATCGGTGGCGATATGCATGATGCCAAGGCCCGCCAGCGTCGCGAAATAGACCAGCATGATCGGCCCGAACAGCTGGCCGACCCGCGCCGTTCCGCGCGACTGGATGGCAAACAGGCCGATGAGGATTGCCACCGAGATCGGCAGCACCAGCGGCGCAAAATGCGCATTGACGGTGATGAGACCTTCGGATGCCGACAGCACGGACATGGCCGGGGTGATCATCGAATCGCCGTAGAACAGGGCCGTGGCGAAGACGCCGAGGATCACGATCGGCCCGGTCCAGCGCTTGCGACCGCTGCGGCGGTTCACCAGCGCGAGCAGCGCCAGGCTGCCGCCTTGCCCCTTGTTGTCGGCCCGCATGATGATCGAGACATATTTGATCGTCACGACGATCATCATCGACCAGAAGATCAGGCTGAGCACGCCGTAGATATGCAGCGCATCAGGCGCGAGCGGGTGATGCCCCGCGAACGTCTCGCGGAAGGCGTAGATCGGGCTGGTGCCGATATCGCCGAAGACAATACCCATCGCCGCCAGCGCCATCTTGCGCAGGCTGTCCGGGCCATGCCCATGACCGGCGGCCGCAGGATTCCCCGCCGCAAAGTCTCGTGGCTGTTCGGTGGGGCTCACTTCCCCGCCTGACTCGCAATCATCAATCGCGCTTCCCTTGCCCAGGCCCTGCCCTGAACGGGCGGCGCCCTAGCACTTCGTCGAGAGGCACGCAACGCACCATCAGGGGCCGGCATTTCCGCTTTGGGGCGCCCCAGCCTGCGGGGCATCGCCCTGAGATGGGCCACCCTGCGCCATGGCATCGCGCCGCTCGATGAGCGCATTGAGCAACGCCACGTTGCGGATCAGCTCCTCACGCAGCTCGAAATCCTCCGGCAGGCGCGCTGCCAGCTTCAGCCAGACATCACGCGCGCGGTCGAACTGACCCGATTCCGCTAGGGCAAGCCCATAGAAATAATTGGGAGAAACGCCGTCCGGCTGGAAATGCAGGGCCTGCGCGAAGGCATAATCCGCCGCCGGGGTCAGCGTGCCATTGCCATGCGCGACCAGCGCATTGCCCAGCCCCACCCAGATGTTCGCGTCATCGGGATATTCTTTCAGGCCCGAGAGCAGCACATTGGCGGCGCCGGCGGTGTTGCCCTTGCGGGCGAGCGCGTCGGACACGACAAGCCATTTCGTCGCACCCGTCAGCCGCTCGCCGATTTCCGAGCGCTTCTTGGCCAGCGCCTCATCGAACTTCACGCGCGAGTCGTTCGCCGCGACCGGCTTGTCGGCCAGCCCCGGGCTGCCCTGCCAGGCATAGCCGGCGAGGCCGAGCAGCAGCGCAGTGGCAACCGGCGCGGCATGGCGGAGCGGGAGGCGTGCACCAAGCATGATGCCGACGCCGACGATGAGCGCGAGGCCCGCTGCGATCAACAGGCCGGTCATGCCTTCGCTCCCTTGCGGCGGCGCATCCGCCCATATGCCAGCGCCCCGCCCGCGCCGAGCAGCATCAGCGGTGCCGCCCAGAGCGGCCAGAGAATGGGGTCGGCGGTCGGCTTGTAGCTGATCCAATCCCCATAGCGCTCGATGAGCCAGGCGCGAATGGCCTCAGGGTCTTCGCCCGCGGCGATGCGCTCGCGGATGATCGAGCGCAGGTCCGCCGCCATGCTCGCGTCGCTGTCCGCAATGGACTGGCTCTGGCAGGTCAGACAGCGAATCGTGTGCATCAGCTCCGTCGCCTTGGCCTCCAGCGCCGGATCGTCGAGCTGGCGATTGGCATAGGGTGCGGGCGGCAGTGCGGTCTGCGCGAACACAGGGGCTGGTAGGATGGCGAGCAACGCCGGCAGGATCAGCGCGCCTCTCATGATTGCGCCTCGCGCAACTTGGTGAGGATCATGTCCACATCCTGCGGGCCGATCACGCCGATATGCTGATAGCGGATGATGCCCTTGCCATCGACCACGAACGTCTCCGGCACCCCGGAAGAGCCCATATAGAACTGCAGGGCACTGCGCTCATCCAGCCCGATGCGCTGATAAGGATTACCGTGGCGCGTGAGGAAGTCGTCCACATCGGCCCGGGCATCGCGGATCGCGACGCCATCGATCGGCACGCCGCGCTGGGCGAGTTGCAGGAGCACCGGCGCCTCGGCGATGCAGGGCACGCACCAGCTGGCGAAGATGTTGAGCAGCCGCGGCTGCCCGTCCGCCATCGCCTTGGTGGAGAGCGTCGGGCGACTGGAGGCGCCGGCCGGCAGGTCCATTGGCGGCACTGGCTTGCCGATCATCCGCGATTGCACCACCGTCTGCTGCTCACGGTTGAGGCCGAGCGAGGCCACGCCGAGGAAAATCACATAGGCGATCAGCGGAACCCACAGGATGAGCGAGCGCTTGCCGAACGTCATGCCAGCGCCTCCTGCGGATGCTCCGCAGCGGCGCCAGATGCGCGCGCGATCCGCGCCTGCTTGCGCTCGCGCCGCACCCGGCCGACCAGCGCCAGCGCGCCACCCAGCGCGATCAGGCCGGCGCCGCCCCAGATCAGCGTGACGAACGGCTTCCACCAGATGCGCAACTGCCAACGGCCATTTTCGAGCGCTTCACCCAGCACCAGATAGAGTTGGCCGTTCCAGCGGGTGAGCTGGACGGACTCGTTGGTCGGCGTCGGCGGATCGGTAAAATAGCGGGCCTGCGGCCGCGCGGTGCCGATCACCTTGTCGCCCCGCCGCACGACAAGCTGCGCTTCCATGGCCGTCCAGTTCGGCCCGGCATAGGGCCGCACCCCTTCCATGGTCACGGTGTAGCCGGCGATCTCGAAAGAGTCCCCCGGCGCTGCAGCCGCCAGCCGCTCGGATGAGAAGGCCGATTCGCTCGCCATGCCGGCCAGGCTGACTGCGCAGCCCAGATGCGCGATCACCATGCCATAAGTGAACATCGGCGTGCGCCGCAGATGGCGCTTCCAGAGCGGCGCAACGCTGGCCACGGCAACGGCGGCTGCCATGACCAGGCCCAGCAGCGGCAACCAGCCGATCGGGCGGTCCGCAAACAGCAGCACGGCGATCAGCGTAACCACGGCAGCGCCAATCGCGGGAGCCGAACGCCGCAGCGCCGCGCCCGACTCGTCCCGCCGCCAACGCAGCAGTGGTCCCACGACCAGCGCGGCCATCAGCACCAGCGTGATCGGACCGATCACCGCGTTGAAATAGGGCGGACCGACAGAGACGCTCTGGCCCAGCATCTCGGTCAGCAGCGGGTAGAGCGTGCCAATGAGCACCAGCCCCAGGATCACGCACAACAGCAGATTGTTGACGACGAGCAGCGCCTCGCGGCTCAGCGGATCGAAGCGGGCGCCCTCGTTGACCGTGTGGACCCGCATAGCGAACAGCGCGAGCGCGCCGCCGATATAGAGGCCGAGCAGAATGAGGATGAAGCTGCCGCGCGTGGGATCGACCGCGAAGGCGTGGACGCTGGTCAGGATACCCGAGCGCACGAGGAAGGTGCCGATCATCGACATGGCGAAAGCGACCACTGCCAGCATCACCGTCCAGGCGCGCAACGCATCGCGCGCAGCCAAGACCGAAGCGCTATGGAGCAGCGCCGTCGCCGCCAGCCACGGCATGAGCGAGGCATTCTCGACCGGGTCCCAGAACCACCAGCCACCCCAGCCCAATTCATAATAAGCCCAGTAGGAGCCGGCAGCGATGCCGATGGTCAGCAGGACCCAGGCACCCAGCACCCACGGCCGGATCGCACGGGCGAAGCGGGCATCCACCTGCCGGGTGAGCAGCGCGCCCACCGCGAAGGAGAAGGCCACGGACAGGCCGACATAGCCAAAATAAAGCGTCGGCGGATGGAAGGCGAGACCGGGGTCCTGCAACAGTGGATTGAGCCCCTGCCCCTCGACCGCCGGGGGATTGAGGCGCTGGAAGGGATTGGAGGCAAACAGCAGGAAGGCATAGAAGCCAAGGCTGATCGCCGCCTGCGCGCCGAGCGTCGCGAAATGGGTCGCGCGATCGAGGCTGCGCTCGAACAGCGCCACCGCGCCGCCGGCAAGGCTCATCACCGCCACCCAGAGCAGCATCGAGCCCTCGTGATTGCCCCAGGCGCCGGCGAATTTGTAGATGAACGGCTTGAGCGAATGGCTGTTGGCCGCGACCAGATAGACCGACATGTCGGAGATCAGGAACAGGACGATGAGCAGCGCCATGGCGAGACCCGCCAGCACGCCCTGCGCGACCGCCAGCGGCCGGATGAAGCGTGCCGCATCGGCATTGCCGCGTGCAACGGCCAACCAGGCGAGCAGCAATTGCAGGCCGGCGAGCGTGGCCGCGAGCCACAGGGCGGCAAGGCCGGCTTCAGCGATCATTGGCCGCTTGCATCCACCTGATGGGTCTGCGGATCATATTTGATGCCCTCCATCTGGCGCGGCATGTAGCGTTCGTCATGCTTGGCGAGGATGTTGGTCGCGCGGAACACGCCGTCTTCCCCAAAGGCGCCTTCCGCCACCGCGCCGCTGTTCTCGGCAAAGAGGTCGGGCGTGATGCCGGTGAAGGAAGCCGGCACGGTGGCCTTGCCGTCAGTCAGGCGGAAATCCACCGTCGTCCCGTTGGCGTGGCGCTTGATGCTTCCTGCTTCGACCATGCCACCCAGACGAATCGCGCGGCCCGGCTCGACCTTGGCGGCCAGCGCTTCGGCGGGGGTGTAGAAATAGGCAGCCTGCGAGCGCAGTGCGGACATGGCCAGCAGCACGCCGCCGATCATTGCCGCCAGCGCCAGCACGACGAGAATGAGGCGCTGATGCTTGCGCTTGGGGCCAGCTCTGTTCGACGTCACCGCAACCATTTCAATCCCGCTCCAGCAAATCCCGCGCCCGGCGCTCCGCCTGCCGCGCGCGCGCCCAAGCCCACAGGCTGGTCGCAACCGTCGCAACGAAGGTGAGGCCATAAGCCGCAATCACGAAAGGCCAGGGATTCATGATTATGCCCTCAGCCTCGCGACATCCGGCGCAACCGCGCCTCGATCCGATTTTCCGCCAGCATCGCCCGCATCCGCAGCAGCACGATCGCCGTGAACCAAAGAGTAAAGCCGAGCACGGTCAAGCCAAGCGGCCAGAGCATGGACGGCGCGATGCTGCTGCTCATGCTCACGACGCTGATGCTCTTGGCCTGGTGGAGACTGTTCCACCACACGACCGAATAATGGATGATCGGCAGATTGAGCGCGCCGATGAGCGCATAGATCGCCGTCACGCGGCTGACGCCGCCGGCATCGCCCCGCTCCACGCTGGCGCGCGCCAGTGCAATATAGCCGATGTAGAGGAACAGCAGCAGCAGCATGGAGGTCAGGCGTCCGTCCCACTCCCACCAGGTCCCCCAGGTGGGCCGGCCCCAGATCGATCCCGTGGCGAGGCACAGGGCGGTGAAGACCGCGCCCGGCACAGCAATGGCCCGACCTGCCACACTCGCCAGCGGGTGGCGCCAGACAAGCTGCATGATCGCCGCGATGGTGAGGCCACTCCAGCCGCCCATGCCCAGCCAGGCCGCCGGCACGTGGATGTAGAGGATGCGGAAGCTGTGCCCCTGCAGATAATCTGCCGGCGCCATGAACAGCCCGGCCCAGCAACCGGCGAGAATCAGGAGGATGCCGCCCCAGAAGCACCAGGGCGTCGCAGGCACGGCAATCGCCAGGAAACGTCGCGGGTTCGCAAGGACGTGCATCCCGCCCCTTTAGAGGCAGCGAGGCAGGCGCGCCAGTGGCTTTGGCCAGAGAATGTGACGCCGAATGTGACCCCGGCCGCGCTCAGCGCAGATAGGGGTTGGCGCGCTTGCGGGTCTTGCGGTCGATGCCCATCAAAAGCCCCAGCGAGATCATGATCGAGAGCATCGCGGAGCCGCCATAGGAGACGAGCGGCAAAGGCAGGCCGACGACCGGCGCAAAGCCGACGACCATCATCATGTTGATGGAGATGTAGAGGAACAGGCTGCAGGTCAGCCCCGCCGCCAGCAGCTGGTCGAAACGGCTGGCAGCATCCCGCGCGACGTTCATGCCCCAGCGCAGCAGCAGCCAGAACAAGGCGATGATGACCGTCGCGCCGAGCAGCCCCCACTCCTCGGTTATGGCCGGAAAAATGAAATCGGTATGCGACTCAGGAAGATAATGGAGATGGCTCTGACTGCCTTGCAGATAGCCCTTGCCGAAGAAGCCGCCCGAGCCAATGGCGATAACCGACTGGGTGATGTGATAGCCCGCGCCCAGCGGATCGGCCTCCGGGTTCATGAAAATCGTCACGCGTCGCTGCTGGTGCGGCAACAGGAAGCTGTAGATCACCGGGATCAGCACGATCGCCGCCGCGCCCGCTGCCGCGTAGAGCCGCAGCGGCAATCCCGCGAGAAAGGTCACGACCGCCACGGACAGCACCAGCATCATGCCCGTACCGAGATCCGGCTGGAGCAGGATGAGCGCGAAGGGCACCACCGTGAGCGCGACCGGCGGCCATAATGCCGTGAAGGAGCGCGTCGCGGCGGGCGGCAACATCTCGTAGAATCGCGCCACCATGCCGATCACAGCCAGCCGCACGAACTCGGAGGGCTGCAACTGCATGAAACCGAGGTTGAGCCAACTGCGCGCCCCGCCCCCCACGATGCCCATCATCAGCACAATGATGAGCAGAGCGAGACTCGCCAGATAGGCCGGGACGAGCAGCGGCTTGAACTGCTCGGAGGGGATGTAGGAGATCACCAGCGCCAGGATCAGAAACAGCGCAAAGCGCAGCAGATGCGCGCCGGCCCAGGGCACCATCGAACCACCCGCCATGGAATAAAGCGCGAGCGCGCCGACCACCGCGAGCGCCGTCACGATGCCGATGGCACGCCAGGACTGGTTGGCGATCGCAGGCGGGACATGCACGAGCATCATGAGGCGGGATCTTGAACCGAAGTTTGGGAAGGCGACGTTGCCCTCCCCGCCTAATGCCTTTCTGCTTCCAGCGAAAGCACGCGCTTCACCCCTTCGCCTCAGGCAAGCGCTCGGCAGATCGAGTGGGCTTGCCACGCCCGACCTGCCAAAGCCATGTTTTCTCCCATTCTCATCCCGGCAAAGCGTAGGCGATCACTTCATCGCCAATCGGCGTCTCCATGAAATGGTGCCCGCCCGCCATGATGACGAGATACTGCTTTCCGTTCACCTCATACACGCTTGGCGTCGCCTGACCGCCCGCCGGCAGTGTATCCTGCCAGAGCGTCTTGCCGGTCTCGATGTCGATGGCGCGGATCAGATTGTCCGTCGCTGCGGCGATGAAGGCCACACCGCCAGCCGTGACCACTGCGCCACCATTGTTCGGCGTGCCGATGTTGATGGGAAGCATTGACGGAATTCCCCAGGGGCCATTGCGCCGCGCGGTGCCGAAGGGGCGATCCCAGATGGTCTGGCCCGTCCGCATGTCGATCGCACGGATACCGCCATAAGGCGGGCGCTTGCACAGCAGGCCAGTCAGCGAAAGCCGCCACCCTGCGTTTACCGAAATGGCATAAGGCGAGCCGGCCTGCGGGTCTTGCGAGCCATGCCCGCCACCCTCGCTCATGCTGCCGCCCCGCGCCTTCTCGTCGCCACGCGGCGCCGGGAAGCCCCTACGGTCCGCCTCGGCGCGCGGCACCAGGCGATTATAGTTGGGCATATTATTGTAGTTGGCGAGGATCACGCCGCGCACGGGATCGATGGCAAGGCCGCCCCAGTCCGTGCCGCCATTATAGCCCGGATATTCGACGAAGTGCTTGTCCGCCGTGGGAGGCGTGTACCGCCCGCGATATTCCGCCTGCCGATATTGGATGCGACACACCATCTGGTCGATGGGGGACATGCCCCACATGTCGCTTTCCTGGAGGTCCGGGAAGGCAAGCGTGTGGTAGGTCGAATAAGGCTGGGTAGGGCTGCGCCGCTGCGGCTCCACACCGGTGCGCGGCACCGCCCGCTCCTGCACCGGGAAGATCGGCTGGCCGGTGCGACGATCCAGCACGTAAATTTCGCCCTGCTTGCTCGGCAGGATCAGCGCCGGCACGGTGCCGGAGCCATTCGGGAAATCGACCAGCGTGGCCTGCGCGCCGAGATCATAGTCCCACACGTCGCGATGCACGGTCTGGAAACGCCAGCGCGGCTTGCCGGTCGTCACGTCCAGCGCAACCAGCGAGGAAGAAAAATTGTCTTCCTGCGGGCTGCGGCTCCCGCTCCAGTAATCCACCGCGGAATTGCCCATCGGCAGATAGACCAGCCCCAGCGATTCATCGCCGCTGGCGATGGTCCACATATTGGGTGTGCCGCGCGCATATTCCTGCCCGGCCGGCGGATCGCCCGCCCAATCCGGATTGAGCATGTCCCAAGCCCAGCGCTTCTCACCGGTGACGGCATCATATCCCTGGATGACGCCGGACGGCGCATCGCGCTTTTGCCCATCCAGCACTTGGTGCCCGGTCACGATCACGCCTTGCACGATCGTGGGCGGCGATGTGATCGAGACCATGCCCGGCACCACCTTGCCCATGCCGCGCTTGATATCGACCGCGCCGTTCTCGCCGAAGTCGGCGCATGGCCGCCCGGTCTGCGCATCCACGGCAATCAGGCGCCCGTCCAGCGTACCCTCGATGATCCGCGTCGCGCAGGCCTGCCCTTCCGTGGCTTGCGGCACGGCATAATAAGCGACGCCCCGGCACGCCGCTGTATAGGGAATCCACGCATGGTCGACCTTGGGATCGTAGCGCCAGCGCTGCTGACCGGTCGCCGGATCAAGCGCGATGAGAATATTAGTGGCCGAGCACAGATAGAGCGTATTGCCGACCTTCAGCGGCGTCGTTTCGGCGCCATATTTGTTGTCGGCCATATCCTCGGGCAGATCGCCGGTGTGGAACACCCAGGCGCGCTGCAATTTTCCGACATTGGCCGGCGTGATCTGGCCCAGCGAAGAATAACGCTGCGCTGCGTAACTGCCGCCATAAGCCGGCCAGTCCGTCCCGGGTCGCAATAGCGAGGGATCGGCCACCGTCGAGGCAAGCCGCGCCGGCATCGCGCCCACGTCCGGCAGGTTGAGGCGGGAGATCAACACGCCACCCACGGCCAGCACAAGCACGGCTGCCACGCTCGCGATGACCGGCAAACGCCAGTGCCAACGCTCGGGCTGAAGCGCCGGCAAGGTCAGCAGCACGAGAATCAGGAGCACCGTCGGACCGACGGTAAAGGGAATCAGCGCCCACCCATCGAGCCCGGCCTCCGCCAGCCCCCAGATGATCGAAAGTCCATAAGCCGCGAGATAGACCCAAACGCCCAGCACCCGCTGTCGGATGAGGAGAAAGCCCGCCAGACCGAGGAGCACCCCGGCAATGAGGTAATAGAGGCTGCCACCCAGCACCGCGAGCCATGCGCCGCCGATAGCCAGCACAAGGCCGACCAGCGCGATAATCGCGCCGACGATGGTTGCGAAGAGGGAGCGAGCACGCGCGCGGGACGTCCAATCAACCGGCATGGCGATCTCCTTTTGCAAGGGAAACAGCCTCCGGGTGGCATGGTTCCGAACTTTATGCCCTTCGCCAATTTTGGCAGCTTCACGGGCTTATGGAGGGTTTGCCTTCGCCCAACCCGGGGCATTCACCACCTTTCTTGCGACAATGGGGCGACAAAGCAGTTTGACGCTCCTATATGGCCGGCAACGAGGATCGCGACGCGGCGGGAATCGCACCCCGTCGGCTATGAGTAGAGCCATGCTGACCACGCACCCATTTGATGACGACAAGCTGCGCGAAGAGTGCGGCGTTTTTGGCGTATATGGCGCCGACACAGCCTCCGCCATGGTGGCGCTGGGCCTTCACGCCCTGCAGCATCGCGGGCAGGAAGCCGCCGGCATCACCAGCTGGGACGGTGAGGAGTTCCACACCCACCGGGCCATGGGCCATGTCGCGGGCAACTTCGACAAGGACGATGTGATCCGCCAACTCGCCGGCCATGTTGCCTGCGGCCATGTGCGCTATTCGACGACCGGTGAGACCGCCCTGCGCAACGTCCAGCCGCTCTATGCCGAGCTGTCCTCGGGCGGCTTCGCCATCGCTCACAATGGCAACATCTCCAACGCGATGAACCTGCGCAAGCGGCTGGTGCGCGATGGCGCGATCTTCCAGTCGACCAGCGATACCGAGGTGATCATCCACCTCGTTGCCAAATCGCGTTACCGGACCCTGCTCGATCGCTTCATCGATGCGCTCAAACAGGTCGAGGGCGCCTATTCGCTCATCTGCCTGACGCGCGAGGGCCTGATCGCCTGCCGCGATCCGCTCGGCATCCGCCCGCTCGTCATGGGCCGGCTGGGCGATGCGATCATCTTCGCCTCCGAAACGGTGGCGTTCGATGTGGTCGGCGCGGAATATATCCGGCAGGTCGAGCCCGGCGAGCTGATCGTGGTGACGCAGGGCGGCGAAATCCGCTCGCACCGCCCCTTTGGCGAGACGGCGCAGGCCCGCCCCTGCATCTTCGAGCATGTCTATTTCTCGCGGCCGGACTCCATCGTGGACGGCAGCAGCGTCTATTCGGTCCGCAAGGGCATTGGCGCGCAGCTGGCCATCGAGAGCCCTGTCGATGCCGATCTCGTGATTCCCGTGCCGGATAGCGGCGTGCCTGCCGCCATCGGCTATGCGCAGCAATCGGGCATTCCGTTCGAGCTGGGCATCATCCGCTCGCATTATGTTGGCCGCACCTTCATCCAGCCGGGCGACAAGGTTCGCCATCTGGGCGTGAAGCTCAAGCACAACGCCAATCGGGCGCTGATCGCCGGCAAGCGCATCGTGCTGATCGACGATTCGATCGTGCGCGGCACCACCAGCCTCAAGATCGTGCAGATGATGCGCGAGGCCGGCGCCAAGGATGTGCACATGCGCATCGCCAGCCCGCCGACCCGGCATAGCTGCTTCTACGGCGTCGATACGCCCGAGCGCGCCAAGTTGCTCGCGCATCGCATGGACGTCTCGCAGATGTGTTCGTTCATTCATGCCGACAGCCTCGCCTTCGTGTCGATCGAAGGCCTCTACCGGGCGATCGGCGAGGCCCGCCGCAACGATGAGCTGCCGCAATATTGCGATGCCTGCTTCACCGGCGATTATCCCACCACCCTCACCGACTTCGACGATCAGGCCGAAGTGAACCAGCTCGAACTGCTGCGCGAACGCGTGGTCTGAGCCGGAGCGGAGACAGCATGACCGACACGACCGACAACCGGCCCCTGGCCGGGCGCCTTGCCCTCGTCACCGGCGCCAGCCGGGGCATCGGCGCGGCCACCGCCATCGAACTCGCGCGCGATGGGGCGCATGTGGTTCTGGTCGCGCGGTCCGTGCCGGATCTTGAAGCGGTGGAAGAGCAAATCCACGCCGCTGGCGGCAGCGCCACCATCGCCCCGCTGGACCTGACCGACGGGGAGAGCATCGGGCGCCTGGCCACGGCGATCAGCGGGCGCTGGGAAGCGCTCGACGTGCTAGTGCTCAATGCTGCCACGCTGGGCACGCTTGCCGCCGTGACCGCCATCGACACCAAGGAATTTGCCCGGCTGCTCACGCTCAACATCGCCTCGACTCAGGCGTTGATCGCGGCCTTCGATCCCATGCTGCGCAAGAGCAGCGACGCACGCGTCGTAACCCTCTCCACTGGCGTCGCGACGGCGCCCCGCGCTTATTGGGGCGCCTATGGAGCCTCCAAGGCGGCGCAGGACGTGCTGGTGAGCGCCTATGGGCAGGAAGTCACCAAGATTTCCAAGATCCGCACCCACATCGTCAACCCCGGCCCCACCCGCACCACCATGCGCGCCCGCGCCTATCCCGGCGAAGACCCGGCCACGCTCAAGACACCGGACGTGGTCGGTCGTGCGATTGCCGATCTGGTGGTCAGCGATGCGGCGGACGGCACGCGGGTCGATCTGCCGCGGTAATGGTAGCGGCCGGCGGTTGAGGCTGGCTAATCCACCGTCGATGGAATCGCCGCGTAATTTTCTGCCGCCTTATTCTTTCGGCGGGCAATAAAGTGCTGTTCCACGAGCCACCAACTCAAAAAGCCGGCTATCAACGACCCAGTGATGGCGCTGCAAACATACAGCGAAAAGGGAAGGCCCGCGGTCAATAGCATTTGCTGAATGGGGAAACCGTACAAATAGGTGCCATAACTCCAGTCGCCAAACTTGGCATCAGGCAGCTTGAAAGAACCGAAGGCCGCGTAAAAAACGACATAGGCCAAGGTGAAAGGAAAGACGGCTTCAGCGGCAACAGCTGATATCGTCGCCAACACCAAAGGCAGGAAAATCGCGGCGATCAACCAAACTGGGCTTCGCCTGATGCGATCCTGATAGAGAAACGTCAGCATACCAGACAGGAAGCAAGGGGCCATTGCTGTCCACAGATATGGCCACCCGAACACATTGCCGATGATCCCAAGACCAGGTTTCATCCCTTTTATGTCGAGCACGACGCGGCACCCAATTATAAGTATGGTGACAGCCAGAACGAGCTGGCGACGCCGCAAAACTTTTAGAAAGCCGAGTCCAGCGACTCCAATATAGCACCAAAACTCGAACGGAATGCTCCAAAGCGCCCCATTGATCGCCTGCACGGGATGACCGTTAAACACGTCTGACGGCGGAAACGCACCGCGTAAGATCAGCGAGCTGCTCAACGTCTGCAGTAGCTCGCGCCACCCAAAGTCATACCGGGTAGCAAAAACCGGTATAACCACAAAAGAACAGAAAAAAATACAAGCCAAATATCCAGGATATATCCTCAGCACTCTTTTCTTAAGGTAGGACCAGTTAGAATCACTTTTAATATAACTGGCAGTGATGAGAAATCCGCTTATACAGAAAAATGCTCTAACCGCGATATTACCGGCATTGTATATGCCGTTGAATATTATGGATATCGGCTCGCCATCTTCCGTTCCAAAATAAATTGCGAAAGAGTGCGACCAAACAACTGCAACTGCGAAAAAAATTCGCAAAAAATCAAAATTATTAACCCGGATATTGGAAGGAACTAGGCGACTGCCTAAAAACTGGGATTGATCAGTCAACTTATCCCCCCGGATAGCCCTAAGTCAGTCGGTTAGATCGCTCCATACACTTTTAATTTTATTAAAAAACCCGCTCGATTGCGGACATTCCTCGCCGGTCTCGGTGGCGCGAAATTCCTCCAGCAGTTCCTTCTGCCGGGCCGAGAGCTTGGTGGGCGTCTCCACTTCGATCTGGATGACGAGATCGCCCCGGCCGCGTGCGTTCAGCACCGGCATACCGGCGCCGCGCTGGCGCAGTTGCTTGCCGGACTGGATGCCGGCGGGAATGCGGATTTCATGATCCTCGCCGTCCAGGCCGGGCACCTCGATGGTGCCGCCCAAGGCCGCGAGCGTGAAGCTGATCGGCACGCGGCAGAACAGGTTGGTGCCGTCCCGCTCGAAAATCTGGTGCCGCTTCACATGCAGGAAGATGTAGAGATCGCCCGCCGGCGCGCCGCGCGGTCCGGCCTCGCCTTGCCCGGTCAGGCGAATGCGCGTGCCTTCGTCCACGCCAGCCGGCACCTTCACGTCCAGCGAACGGCGCTTGTCCACGCGCCCCTCGCCGCGGCAGGCGCGACAGGGTGATTTGATCCGCTGGCCCGCGCCATGGCAGCTCGGGCAGGTCCGCTCGATGACGAAGAAGCCCTGCTGCGCCCGCACCTTGCCGTGGCCACCGCAGGTCGGACAGCTTTCCACGCTGGTGCCAGGCTCAGCGCCGCTACCCTCGCAGGCGTCGCACTGGGTGGAAACATCGATCTCGATGGTCGTGTCGCGGCCATGGAAGGCGTCTTCCAGCGAGATTTCCATGTCGTAGCGCAGGTCCGCGCCGCGCCGCGTCTGTTGACGGCCACCGCCGCCAAAACCATCGCCGAAGATCGTCTCGAAAATATCGGAGAAATCGGAGAAGCCGGCCTGTCCGCCGCGTCCGCCGCCCATGCCGCCCTGCTCGAAGGCGGCGTGGCCGAAGCGATCATAAGCCGCGCGCTTTTGCTCGTCCTTCAGGCAGTCATAGGCTTCGTTGATCGCCTTGAACTTGGCTTCGCTCTCCTTGCAGCCCGGATTGCGATCCGGATGACACTGCATGGCCAGCTTGCGATAGGCCGACTTGATCGTCGCGCCATCCGCCGTCCGCTCGACTTCGAGCAGCTCGTAATAATCGATTTTGCTACTCATGCCCCGCAGCAGTCCCAAGCAATCGCCCGGCCGGCCAGTTGATGGGCCGGCCGGGCGTCATTTCCGTTCAATCAGGCTTTATTGTCTTCGTCGACTTCCGAAAACTCGGCATCGACGACGTCATCATCAGCCTTCTGGGCCGTGCCTTCGGCGCCCGGAGACGCGGCCGCAGCCTGCTCCTTCTCGTAGATCGCCTGGCCGAGCTTCATGGAGACCTGAGCCAGTTCCTGGGTCTTGGTCTTCATGGCCTCGACATCGCCGCCCTCGACCGCGCTCTTGGCCGCCGTGACAGCCGCCTCGATCTCGCCCTTGAGCGCCTCGTCCACCTTGTCGCCGTGCTCGGCGAGCTGGCGCTCCGTGGTGTGGATCAGGCTCTCGGCGTTATTCTTCGCCTCGGCGCCCTCGCGACGCTTCTTGTCTTCCTCGGCAAAGCGCTCGGCATCCTTGACCATCTGGTCGATGTCGGAATCGCTCAGACCGCCAGAGGCCTGGATCTTGATCTGCTGCTCCTTGCCGGTGCCTTTGTCCTTGGCGGACACGTTCACGATGCCGTTCGCGTCGATATCGAACGTGACCTCGATCTGCGGCACGCCACGCGGTGCCGGCGGAATGCCGACCAGATCGAACTGGCCGAGCAGCTTGTTGTCCGCCGCCATTTCACGCTCGCCCTGGAAGACGCGGATGGTCACTGCCTGCTGATTGTCATCAGCCGTCGAGTAGACCTGGCTCTTCTTAGCCGGGATCGTGGTGTTGCGATCGATCATGCGGGTAAACACGCCACCCAGCGTCTCGATGCCCAGCGACAGCGGCGTCACGTCGAGCAGCAGCACGTCCTTGACGTCGCCCTGCAGCACGCCGGCCTGAATGGCGGCGCCCATGGCGACCACTTCATCCGGGTTGACGCCGGTGTGCGGCTCCTTCCCGAAGAACTCCTTCACCACTTCGCGCACGCGGGGCATGCGGGTCATGCCGCCGACGAGCACGACGTCGCTGATCTCGCTGGAGGAAACGCCTGCGTCCGCGATCGCCTTCTTGCAGGGTTCGAGCGTGCGCTTGATGAGCGCCTCGACCAGCCGCTCAAGGTCGGCACGGGTGATGGTCTTGACCAGGTGCTTGGGACCAGTCGCATCGGCGGTGATGAACGGCAGGTTCACTTCCGTCGTCTGCGCGCTGGAGAGCTCGATCTTGGCCTTCTCGGCTGCTTCCTTCAGGCGCTGCAGCGCCAGCTTGTCGCCGCGCAGGTCGATGCCTTCATCCTTCTTGAAGCCATCAGCGAGATATTCGACGATCTTGGAGTCGAAGTCCTCACCGCCGAGGAAGGTGTCGCCGTTAGTCGACTTCACCTCGAACACGCCGTCGCCGATCTCGAGGATCGAGATGTCGAAGGTACCGCCGCCAAGGTCGTAGACCGCGATGGTCTTGCCTTCGCTCTTCTCAAGCCCATAGGCGAGCGCGGCCGCGGTCGGCTCGTTGATGATGCGCAGCACTTCAAGGCCCGCAATCTGGCCGGCGTCCTTGGTCGCCTGGCGCTGCGCGTCGTTGAAGTAGGCCGGCACGGTGATGACGGCCTGCGTCACGGTCTCACCGAGATAGCTCTCGGCGGTTTCCTTCATCTTCTGCAGGATGAAGGCGGAAATCTGCGAGGGGCTGTAGTCCTGCCCGCCAGCATTCACCCAGGCGTCGCCATTGGGACCCTTGGCAATGTTGTAGGGGACCAGCTCCATGTCCTTCTTGGTCAGCGGATCGTCGAACCGGCGACCGATCAGGCGCTTGACGGCATACACGGTGTTGTCCGGATTGGTCACGGCCTGACGCTTGGCCGGCTGGCCAATGAGCCGCTCGCCATCCTTGGCGAATGCCACGATGGAGGGCGTGGTGCGCGCGCCTTCCGCATTCTCGATCACTTTCGGCTTGCCGCCGTCCATCACGGCGACGCAGCTGTTCGTGGTGCCGAGATCAATACCGATAACCTTAGCCATATTTGCCCTCTTGTACCCCATGTGTAGTTGAGCGCCCGGAATTGGGCCGCTGCCGGGGCGGCTCCGCACTCAGGCCGAAACCACCCCGTTGACCGCGCCGATATAGGAGGGTGTTTTCGGGTCACAAGAGCCTCGGTGAATTACCTATGGACGGAAACGCAAGCACACCGACACGCCACTCGAATTAAGGGGTGATTTGACCGTTCATAGCTGCTTCCGAATAAGCGCCTGACGATTGTGAGCTGCGGGGCTCACTCGTCGGGCACGATTTGGCCATTCTGTCCATGCTATGCGGGTGCCTATGATCAAAGTTTTGTTGATTACCGAGGACCTGCCTGCGAGCAACTACGGGACGGGCCAGCGCATCAGATTGTGGAAGGAGGCAATCGAGACTATCGGCGAATGCCGCGTACTTCATATGGCGTTGCCCGGCAGCGCGCCCAGCGTCGCGGACTACAGCGCACCCATGGCTTTCGATTATCGAGCCTACCGCATGAAATGGCTCTGGTGGCAGGGCAGCTTTGGTTATTATCGGGCTGCGCGGCGTTACCACGACCTGCTTCACGGCATTCATCGCGAGTTTCCCTTTGACGCGGCGATCTGCAGCTTTTTCAAAACCGCGCCTTTCGCACCGCTCGATCTGGCGCCCTGCATCCTTGATGTGGATGCGCTGCTCTGGCCAGACAGCAGCTTCGCACGCGCGATCTGGCCGCTCACGCAAATGGCCATGCGGCGCCGGGCGCGCCGCTTTGCGGAAACCGTCGTCATTGCAAAGCACGAGGGGGATGTGCTCGCATCGCCGGGCCTGCAGCCCAAATTGCTTCCCGGTGCATCCCGCACGGTTCAGGCCGCACTGGATCCTGAGCAACCGCGTGGCCGCAACATATTGTTCGTGGGGCCCCGCCACTGGCAGCCCAATCGCGAGGCTATGGAGGCGCTCATAAGCAGCGGGCTTCCGGCCCGGCTGGACGATGCGGGCTACACGCTGCGCCTCGTCGGCCAGGGCACGGACGAATTCCCTCCGATGCGCGGCTTGAGCGGCGGCGGTTTCGTGGATGATATCGCGCAGGAATATGCTCAGGCTGCGCTTGTCCTGAGTTCCACGGAAGCAGGCAACGGCGCGAATATCAAGCTGGCAGAAGCCATCCAATATGGCTGCGCTGTCATCGCAAGCGACTATTCAGCGCGCGGCTACGAAGGTGTGCTCGTGCCCGGCGAGCATCTCATGACCTATGCGGACCCTGCCGCCCTGCCCGACCTCGTCATGGCGACCCTGGCCGACGAGCCACTGCTTCGCCGTATCGTGCAAATGCGGCCCTCGTGGCCCGCGAGCGGCTGAGCAAGGAAGCGCTTACGACGCTGGTTGCCGGATGGCTCGAAAGCGCGATCGCCAGGGGCCAATAACCCTCCCACTTGGCATGCTCTGGCCCAGCCTCTATCGGGTTAGCCAAACAGACGACCGGAGAACGGCAATGCTCAAGGCCCGCACCCTCTTCACGGCAGCCGCGATGCTGGCGACGCTTGGCGCTTGCAGCGACCCGCCGCCGCTGGATGTCGATGGCGGCTTCCTGCGCCTCAACCCCAATCCCAATGCCCCCTCGGCGGCCTATTTCACGATCCACGGCGGCGCCGATGATGTCGTGCTGCGCGACGTGCTGACCGACGAAGCCGTGCGTGTGGAAATTCACGAGAGCAGCACCAAGGACGGCGTCGCCTCCATGCGCCCAGTGAAGACTGTGGACGTGCCCGCCGGCGCGACAGTGAAGTTCGAACCGGGCGGCAAGCACCTCATGCTGTGGTCGATCAACCCGCAGGCGCTTGAGGACAAGAAGATGACGTTCACCTTCATCTTCTCCAATGGCCAGCGCATTCTCGCCGATGCCATCGTGCAACAGCCGGACGCGGAGGGCGCGATGGCCGGCATGGAAGACCATAGCGGCCACTGAGTTGGGCAGTCTATTCAGGCATAAAACATGGAGATTAACATCGCTGTTCAGGCGATGGTGGGCGCGGCAAGGATTGAACTTGCGACCCCACCCGTGTGAAGGGTGTGCTCTACCACTGAGCTACGCGCCCGGCGATCCAATCGCGGAGGCGAGCGCTTTGGCGACTGAGCGGCGGCATGTCAAGCCGCTGTATCGGCCTTCCATGCGATTCCTTGGGACCGCCAGCCGCGACACCGCACTGCCCTTCAGTGCTTGGTTTGCGTCATCCGGTCGACATAGGCGATGCCGATGGCGGATATGATGAAGAGGCCGTGGATGATCGCCTGCCACATCACGCCCTCGCTCGTCACGCGCGCGGCGGGCGTGCCGATCGCCCCGACCTCGATGAAGGTGCGCAGGAGATGGATCGAGGAAATGCCGATGATCGCCATCGCCAGCTTCACCTTGAGCACGCCGGCATTCACATGGCTGAGCCACTCCGGCTGGTCGCGATGGCCCTGCAGGCCGAGCCGGGACACGAAGGTCTCATAGCCGCCAACGATGACCATGATCAGCAGGTTGGAGATCATCACCACGTCGATCAGCCCGAGCACCATCAGCATGATCTGCTGCTCGGTAAACTCGTAGGCGTGGAGGACGAGGTGGATCAGCTCCTTGATGAACAGGAACACATAGACGCACTGCGCGACGATGAGGCCCAGATACAGCGGGAGCTGAAGCCAGCGCGACCCGAAGATCAGCAGCGGCAGCGGACGGAGCGGAGCGTTGGGATCGGCAGGTGTCATGGCGGCGCCAGATAATGGGCCGCCCAAGCCCTGTCATCCCCGATTCTGGTGGCCGCCCGGTGATCATCGCACGCTGCGCGCGCTCGACCGACCTGCTGCCGCTTGCATGGCTGGTTCCCCTCACCCATATCGCGGCGCATGGCAGACACCCAGCACAGCGCCATGCCGGTCTGGCACGGCACCACCATCCTCTCCGTCCGCGCTTCAGGAAAGGTCGTCGTCATCGGCGATGGCCAGGTCTCGATGGGGCAGACGGTCGTGAAACCCAATGCCCGCAAGGTCCGCCGCCTGCATGATGGCAGCGTGATCGGCGGCTTTGCCGGCGCCACCGCCGATGCCTTCACGCTCTTCGAGCGGCTGGAGAGCAAGCTGGAGCGCCACAACGGCCAGCTGATGCGCGCCGCCGTGGAACTGGCGAAGGACTGGCGCACGGACAAATATCTGCGCAATCTTGAGGCCATGATGATCGTGGCGGACAAGGATACGACGCTGATCCTCACCGGCAATGGCGATGTGCTGGAGCCGCTGGAAGGCATCGCCGCGATCGGATCGGGCGGCAATTACGCGCTCTCCGCCGCGCGGGCACTGCAGGATTATGAGAAGGACGCCGAGACGCTCGCCCGCAAGGCTATGAAGATCGCGGCGGAAATCTGCGTCTACACCAATGACAGCCTGACTATCGAGACTCTGGACAGCGCCACCTGACACATCATCCCGCCTCACCCCGTTCGTCTCGAGCGAAGTCGAGAGACGGACAGACCGGCCTCAACGTGTCTCGACTTCGCTCGACACGAACGGATTTCAAAGCACCCTTATGAACGACAATCTCACCCCCAAAGCCATCGTCACCGCGCTGGATGCGCACATCATCGGCCAGGCAGAGGCCAAGCGCGCTGTCGCCGTTGCCCTGCGCAATCGCTGGCGGCGGCAGAAGCTGCCCGCCGAGCTGCGCGACGAGGTGACACCCAAGAACATCCTGATGATTGGCCCCACGGGCTGCGGCAAGACCGAGATCAGCCGGCGCCTCGCCAAGCTGGCCGATGCGCCGTTCATCAAGGTGGAAGCGACCAAGTTCACCGAGGTCG
This sequence comes from Sphingobium sp. B11D3B, assembly GCF_025961735.1. Lineage (NCBI taxonomy): Bacteria > Pseudomonadati > Pseudomonadota > Alphaproteobacteria > Sphingomonadales > Sphingobiaceae > Sphingobium > Sphingobium sp. B11D3B. The sequence continues at coordinate 1,837,227 of NZ_JAOQOF010000001.1, forward strand.
GCTATGTCGGCCGCGACGTGGAGCAGATCGTGCGCGATCTGGTTGAGGAAGCCGTGCGCCTCGAACGCGAGCGTCGGCGCGAGGCCGTGCGCGGCGCGGCCAGCGAGGCGGCCATGGGCCGACTGCTCGATGCGCTCACCGGCAAGGAAGCCAGCGAGGCCACCCGCCTCTCCTTCCGCCAGCGGATCGAGAGCGACCAGATGAATGATGTCGAGGTGGAGGTCGAGGTGACCGACGCGCCCGCCGCGCCGATGGAAATCCCCGGCATGGGTGGCAATATCGGCATGATCAACCTGTCGGACATGATGTCCAAGGCGCTCGGCCAGCAGCAGAAGAAGCGTCGCAAGATGCGCGTCGCCGATGCATGGGACAAGCTGGTCGAGGAGGAGCAGGACAAGCGGCTCGATCAGGATGATGTCGCCCGCGTCGCCATCGCCTCGGCCGAGCAGAACGGCATTGTCTTCCTCGATGAGATCGACAAGATCGCGGTGAGCGATGTGCGCGGCGGATCGGTGAGCCGCGAGGGCGTGCAGCGCGATCTGCTGCCGCTGATCGAGGGCACGACGGTCGCCACCAAATATGGCCCGCTCAAGACCGACCATATCCTGTTCATCGCCTCGGGCGCCTTCCATGTCGCCAAGCCGAGCGACTTGCTGCCGGAACTGCAGGGCCGCCTGCCGATCCGCGTGGAATTGAAGGGCCTCACTGAGGAGGATTTCGTCGCGATCCTTTCCGACACCAAGGCCTCGCTGCCCGAGCAATATGCCGCGCTTCTGGCGACGGAAGGCGTAACCATCCAGCTCGCGCCGGACGGTATCCGCGCGATCGCGAAGATCGCCGCCGACGTGAACGAGCAGGTCGAGAATATCGGGGCGCGCCGGCTCCAGACGGTGATGGAGAAATTGCTGGAGGATGTGAGCTTCGAGGCGGACACCCGCGCGGGCGAGACGATCACCATCGATGCCGGCTATGTGGAACGCCAGCTTTCAGGTATCGCCAAGAACACGGACCTGAGCAAATATATCCTCTGAACCGGAGGCGTTAAGGGAGCGATTGCGCATGAGCTATGAGACAGTGCTGGTCGAGCAGCGCGGCGCCGTCACGCTGGTCACGCTCAATCGCCCCCAGGCGCTCAACGCCCTCAACAGCCAGGTGCTGGCCGATCTGATCGCGGTGTTCGAGGGCTACGATGCGGACGACGCGCAGCGCTGCCTCGTCCTCACCGGCAGCGAGAAAGCCTTCGCCGCCGGCGCGGACATCAAGGAGATGGCCGACAAGACCGGAGCGGACATGTACCGCGCCGAGATGTTCGCGCAGTGGACCAGCCGCATCGCGGCGACGCGCAAGCCGTGGATCGCGGCGGTCGCCGGCTTCGCGCTCGGCGGCGGGTGCGAACTGGCGATGATGGCGGACTTCATCATCGCGGCGGACACGGCGAAGTTCGGCCAGCCGGAAATCACTTTGGGCGTCGCGCCCGGCATGGGTGGGTCCCAGCGCCTGACCCGCGCGGTCGGCAAGGCCAAGGCGATGGACCTGTGCCTCACCGGTCGCCGCATGGATGCCGAGGAAGCCGAGCGGGCTGGCCTTGTCGCGCGCATCGTGCCGGCCGACGATCTGCTCGACGAAGCGCTCAAGGCGGCGGAGGCCGTCGCCGCCATGCCGCCGCTCGCCGTCATGGCCAACAAGGAGCTGGTCAACCTCGCCTTCGAAACCACGCTCACCCAGGGGCTGGTCAGCGAACGGCGCATCTTCCAGCTCCTCGCATCCACCGAAGACAAGGCGGAGGGCATGGCAGCCTTTGTGGAAAAACGCCGGCCGGAATGGACCGGGAGTTAAGCGCCGCCGCAAAGCGCTGCGCCGATGAGGCACGGCACAACGGGTCGCCGGAAATAATAACAACTTTAAAGATTTGGAGACGTTTCACCCTCTAGATGAAGCGCTCACGGCGAGCGGCGCGGCTTGATGAGACGAGCCCTCCGTGGTTGACCGAAATAAGATGTGAGATGTGACGGTGGGTAACATCAAAGGCCGAGGCAGCCCCCTGCGTCATCACCCCGAAGCGGTTGAAATTGACCTGATTCGTGGCCTCTTTCATGCCTTCGCGCCGGCGCTGGTCATGACGATCAGCTTTTTGTCTGCGGGGCTGGTCATCCTGAACCGCACCGGGGACAGCATCCTGCTCGTCCTGCTGATCCTGGGCGCGGTTGCGTCCGTTGCCCGCCTCGTGTCCGCGCATCTGATCGCACCGGTCATCCATGCCGAAGGGGTGACGATCGAACAGGCGAGATATCTCGAGCGGCTCTTTGCGATTCCCTATCTCTGCTTTTCCCTTGTGCTTGGCCTGTTCGGCTTTCGCCTGCTCCAGCTCCCCTCCGCGGACACCCATATGGTGGCTGCGGCCCTTTCGCTCAGCTATTGCGCCGGCGTCGCTGTCGGCATGGGATCGCGGATGTGGATCGCCGTGCCGAGCATGATCTTGGCGCTCGGGCCAGTCATCGCCGCGATGCTGCTGCAACCCGACTTTCTCTATAAGCTCAGCGGCGCCGTGATGGCGGCGATCCTGCTCAGCGGCATCCAGAGCCTGCGCGGCAAGCAGAACCGCTCGGCCGACGACATTGCGCTGCGCATCGCCTTCTCGCACCTCGCCCGCAAAGATGCGCTGACCGCCCTCCCCAACCGCATCGCGCTGCGCGAGTGGTGGGAGCAGGTGGTCGCCTCCGGGGCGGAGAACAAGCTGGTCGCGGTCCATTATCTCGACCTCAACGACTTCAAGCCCGTCAACGATCGCCATGGTCATCCGGTGGGCGATGCCCTGCTCGCCGCTGCCGGCAAGCGCATCGCCCGGACGATAAGGGACAGCGACATCGTCGCGCGGCTCGGCGGAGACGAATTTGCGGTCATCCAATATGACATCGTGAACGCCGACGACGCCGCCCAACTCGCCGCCCGCATCCGGGAGGCGATCACCCAGCCGTTCAGCATCGGCGCGCTGACCCTCAAGATTTCGACCGGCCACGGCTTCGTGGTGTCGCGCGGCCGGGACGAAGCGCTCGAAGACCTGCTCGCCCTTGCCGACAAGGCGCTCTACACCAGCAAACAGGGCGGCGAAATTTCCCAATATGAGGCCGTCGAGACAATCACCCGCCGCGTCGCCTGATCAGCACGTCCATCTCCATCCGCACCCGGTAGCCACATGGGTCAACAAGTGTGACGCGCGGGTCAAGCCAGCGGCGTTGGATTCACGCACCTTGTGCGGCATAGCCTGAAGGCGTGGTACCGCCTTGCTCATCGCGCGCAGGCGGCCGAACGTCGGGAGAGGATATGAAGACGCACGGGCTTGCTATTCTGGCCGCAACGGCGCTGCTGGGCGCCAGCGCTTGCCAGATGACGACCTCCACCACTTCGGTAGCGCCGGAAGCCGGCATCGGCCACGCGCAGATGGTAAAGGCCGACGATCAGCCCGGCCAATGGGCATCCTACAGCCGCACCTGGGACGAACAGCGCTACAGCCCGCTCGACCAGATCAATGACAGCAACGCCCATCGCCTCGGCCTCGCCTGGTTCGACGATCTCGACACCTATCGGGGCGTGCAGGCCACGCCGCTGGTGATCGAGGGCGTGCTCTACAACGAAAATATCTTCAACGTCGTCACGGCCTATAATGCCAAGACCGGCGAGAAATTGTGGGTGTACGACCCAAAGGTCGGCAAGGAATGGGCCGGCCTCGCCTGCTGCGGCCCCTCCTCGCGCGGCCTTGCCGCCTGGGGCAACAAGATCATCATCGGCGCGCTCGATGGGCGGCTGATTGCCATCGATCGCAAGACCGGGGCCGAACTCTGGTCCGCGCAGACCTTCGATCGCAAGGAGCAATATTCGATCACCGGCGCGCCGCGCGTCTATGACGGCAAGGTGATCATCGGCAATGGCGGCGCCGACTATGGCTCGCGCGGCTTCGTGGTCGCCTATGATGCCGAGACCGGCAAGCGGCTGTGGAAATTCTACATCGTCCCCGGCAACCCCGCCAGCGGCCCGGACGGGGAAGCCTCCGACAGCGCTATGAAGATCGCCGCGCCGACCTGGCACGGCAAATTCTGGGAGACCGGCGGCGGCGGCAATGCGTGGGACAGCTTCGCCTACGATCCCGAACTGAATCTCGTCTACATCGGCACCGGCAATGGCAGCCCGCAAAGCTGGCATCATCGCAGCGACAGCAAGGGCGACAATCTGTTCCTCTGCTCGATGGTGGCGGTGGATGCGACCACGGGCGCGTACAAATGGCACTACCAGATGGTGCCCGAGGAGGATTGGGATTACACCTGCACCCAGCCCATCGTGCTCGCCGACCTCAAGATCGACGGCAAGCTGCGCAAGGTCGCCATGCAGGCGCCGAAGAACGGCTTCTTCTACGTGCTGGATCGCGCGACCGGCAAACTGATCTCGGCCAAGAGCTATGTGTCGGTCAACACATGGGCCAGCCATGTCGACATGAAGACGGGGCGCCCCGTAGTACTGCCCACCGCGCATAACACGACCACGCCGCACATCATGAGCCCGAGCTGGATGGCCGCGCACACCTGGCACCCGATGAGCTACAGCCCCAAGACCGGGCTGGTCTATCTCTCGGCGCAGGAGCAGGGGTCGATCTACGCCAACCAGCCGGACGGCGCGTACCAATATGTGCGCGGGCGCAACAACACCGGCTTTGATCATGCCAACCAGCCGGAGCTGCGCAAGCAGCTGATGAACGAGATCATGGCGAGCGAGAAAGGCTATCTGCTTGCCTGGAACCCGGCAACCCAGTCCGAGGCCTGGCGCGTCCCCTATCCGCATCCGGGCTCAGGCGGCGTGCTGACCACGGCTGGTAACATCCTCGTGCAGCCGACCATCAACAAGACCGTCGCCATCTACCGGGCGGACAATGGCCGGAAGCTCTGGGAAATGAACGTCGATCAGGCCGGCGTCGCGGGCGCGATGACCTATATGATCGATGGCGAGCAATATATCGCGCTCAATGTCGGCTGGGGCGGCTCGCCGGTCTATAATCTTGCCAAGGATGGCCCCTTCCGCTTCGCCACCGCGAAGCTGCTGGTGTTCAAGCTGGACGCCAAGGGCGTGACGCTGCCGCCGATGAAGACGCAGGAAGAGACCGCCTATCTGCCCCGCCAGCGCATCCCTACCGAGGTCGCCGCGCGCGGCGCGGCTCTCTATGGCGAGACCTGCAATCGCTGCCATGGCGACAATGCCGTCGGCGGCATCAAGGATCTGCGGCGGATGAGCAAAGATGCGCATGATGGCTTTCTCGACATTGTGCTGAACGGAACCCTGCTCCACAAGGGCATGCCCAATTTCAGCGGGGTGCTGACCAAGGCGCAGACCGAAGACATCCACGGCTATCTCATCACCCGTGCTCAGGAAGACTGGTAAGGGCACGGGAACGGGCACCCCGCGCCGACGTTAGACCAATGAGAGACAACAGGCGTGGGACGAGATCATGACGAGACAAGCGAAAACCGATAAGCCGAAATCGGCAACCCCGCGCCGCGCGAGGACCAAGGCCGTGAACCCGCGTCAGCTGCCCGTGGTGGTGGAGCATGAGAAAAGCACGACGCAGGTGATTGCCGACAAGGCGGTCAAGACCGGCCGCGCGCTTGGCAAGACCAGCGTGCGCCTGGCGCAACCGATCGTCAAATCGATCAAGCATGAGGATAACCGCACGCTCGCCAAGATGGTGGTCGCAGCGGTGACGCCGCGCCTCATCAACTACGGTCTGCGCTTTGCGGTCCGCAATCCGGTGCTGACCGTCGCCGGCATCTTAGTGGCCGCGACCATCATCGGCTCGCAGGATGATGGGGCCCAAGAGGAGAGCTGAGCTCTTCTCCGACAGCGGCACAAACGCAAACGCCGGGGCAAAACCCCGGCGTTGCTGTTTATGGCTGAGGGCGTTCGGCGCGCTTAGTGCGGCCCCTTCCCGTCCGACACGCCGCCCCAATCCTCATTGGCCCGCGCGATCAGATAGCCATGGATCGCCTCGGCATCCTCGGCCGAGATGAGGTCCGCAAAGCTCGCCATCCCCTTGTCGGCATAAAGACCCTTGAGCACGATGTCGTTGAACTTCGCGTGCGTCTCGCGGGTCATCATCCGCAGATCCTTGACGCCGCCGATGGCCTGCTGACCGTGGCACACCGCGCAGGTCTCGGCGAAGAGCTGCGCCCCGCGTGCGACCTGCGCCTCGCTGGCGCGGAGCGGCGGCGGCTCCGGCGCCTTCGCGGCCGGCTGGAGCGCCGGCAACTGCGCCGTGCCGCCCAGCTTGAACACGATCAGTCGGGCCGGCGCACGTGGCATCTCGATGCCCTGCCCGCGCTCGACCATGGCGGCGCCCCCGCCCCAACCAGCGTTGACGGCGACATATTGCACGCCATCCAGCGTATAGGTGATCGGCCCGGCGACCGGCGCGCTCTGCACCGGCATTTCCCAGAGCAGCTTGCCGTTGCGGGCATCGAAGGCCGCGAAGGTCTGGCGTGTCGTGCCCTCGAAAACAAGGTCGCTGCCCGTAACCATCACGCCGCCATTGCCGTGGCGCGGCAACGGGATTTTCCAGGCCTCCTTCTGCTTCACCGGATCCCAGGCCAGGAGATAGGCCTTGTCCATGGCCACGGCCTCTTTCATCAGCTCGCCACGCTTCTTCGCCGCCTCGCCGGTATATCCACCCCAGCCCGCATTGGAGCGGAACGGCTTGGGCTGGAAATCGGGATCGAGCGCCAGCACCATGCCGGATTCGTAGAGCGGGAAATAAGCCAGCTTGGTGCGCGGACTATAGGCCATGGGGAACCAGTTATGCGCGCCGCCCGGCCCCGGCTTCACCAGAAACGGATCCTGGCCATAATGCGCATCCGGGTTCATCTTCGGGCGGCCGGTCTTGGGATCGATGCCGAGCGTCCAGTTCGCCGGCGCAATCTGGCCGGCCGAGATGAACTCGCCCGTCGCGCGGTCCAGCACGTAGAAATAGCCGTTCTTGGGCGCCTGCATCAGCACCTTGCGGTCCCGTCCGCCGATCTTCAGGTCCGCAGTGACGATGGATTGCGTGCAGGTGTAGTCCCAGTCCTCCTCGGGCACCATCTGGTAGTGCCAGGCATATTTGCCGGTCTCGACATTCACCGCGACGATGGAGCAGATAAACAGATTATCGCCCTTGCCGTTGCTGCGATAATGCCAGGAGAGCGGCGACCCGTTGCCCGTGCCGATATAGACGAGCTTGAGCGCAGGATCATAGCCGATGCTGTCCCACGCATTGGCCCCGCCGCCCAGCTTCCAATAGTCGCCGGACCATGTCTTGCGGATCATCTCCATGACATTGTCGGACGCGGCGCCATCCGGTCCCTTGGCCGGATCGCCCGGGGTCAGGTAGAATTTCCAGGCTTCCTTGCCGGTATCGGCATCATAGGCCGCGACGAAGCCGCGAATGCCCATGTCGCCGCCGCTATTGCCGACGACCACCTTGCCGTCGAACACGCGCGGTGCGCCGGTGATGGTATAGGGCATGTCCTTCGGCGTGCTCTGCACCGACCAGACCGGCTTGCCGTCCGCCGCATTGAGCGCAATCACCCGCCCGTCCAGCGTCGCGATGATGACCTTGCCCTTCCACAGCGCCAGGCCCCGCGCTACCGGCTCGCAGCACGCATAGCGCCCGAACTCGCGCTGCACCTGCGGATCATAGGTCCACAGGCGCTTGCCGGTGCGGGCATCATAGGCAATCGTGATGTTCCACGGGAGCGTGTTGTAAAGCACACCATCAGCATAAAGTGGCGTGGCCTCGACACCCCGGAAGGTATCGAGATCGTCATACCAGGCGATGCCGAGCTGGCTTACATTCTGCGCATTGATCTGGTCGAGCGGACTGTAGCGCTGGGCGCTGTAGGTGCGCCCGTCATGCAGCCAGTCCGTGCCGTCGGTCGCCTGTGCCGCCATCCGTGCGCTGTCGACCTCGGCCCGACCGCTGGCCTGCAACTGCGCCATGAACGCAACCATCAGCGCGCCCAAAACCAGCAGGACTATCCCCACCGCACCGGCGGGCCGTCTCCACATCGCCATCATTGCGTTCAGTCCTTCGGCGGCTGGCCAATCGGCTGCGATCCATCGACCCAGCGACCGACCTTGAGCGAATCCATCTGCGCCTTCGTGCCCGGCGGGCGGTGATAGGCGCCGACTTCATCCCGATCCGGTGTGAACACCTTGCCGGAGACCGGATTGGGATAATGGAATGGCACGATATAATAAGCGGGATAGGTCAGGTAGACGACCGAGGGCGGCAGGTCCGGCGGCGGATCGAACTTGTCCGGCCAGGTGTTGTTCATCGCCCATTTGCCCCAGCCTTCCCAGCTGGTGTACATGGTGAAGGGCCCGGTCAGGCGGCTGATCTTCCAGACGCCATTCTCCTTGCGATACTCATTCTCGTAGAGCGGCAGGCCCCAGCCGCCATTGCTCATCACGAAGGCGCGCGCCCGCACCCAGCCGGTCTTGCCGTCTGCGGAAATGTCCGGGATCGGCTGGAACTGCATGTGGTTGGCGAGCGCGCCTTTCTTGGTGCCGTCCGGCCCGAAGGCCTTTTGCATATATTCGAGCACCCGTGCCTTGCCGAGGAAGATGCCCTTGCCGCCAATTTCCAGCGTGGCATCCTCGGTGAACAATTCGGACAGCGGATGCCACTGGCTCTTGTCGACGAAATAGCCGTAGCTGCGCTGCAGCTTCTCGATGGCGTTGAGGTCTTCCAGTCGGGTGATGCGCTCATCCAGGGCGGCAAGGCGTTCGGCTGCGGTTTGCGCCGAGGCCTGCGCCACAGGAAGCAGAGCGGACGCGGCGATCAGGGCCGCGACGATGCGGGTCCGGTTCATCATGGTTGCCTCATTCCCTTTGCTGCGCTGCTCTCTTCGCGCTTGCCGCTCTCCATGCCGCGATCCGGGCGGCCAACGATGTCATCGCCCTCCATCGGCAGCGCCTTGAGCGACTGGCCGGTGACCGGATGATCGTAGCTGAACGCTGGGAGATAGGCGTTGGGGAACGAGCGGTAGACCTCCGTCGGCGGTTTGTCCGGCGGGAACAACGCGCTCGGCCCGTCCATCTGGATCGCATATTTGGCAAAGCCCAGATCATAATCGGTCATGGCGGTGACGTAGAAGTGCAGCGTGTCGAACTTCCACACCCCGCCTTCCTTCACATATTTATTCTCGTAGATACCAACGCCCCAACGGCCGTTCTCGCCGGGCCGGGCGAGCATCACCATGCCCTGCCAGCGCCCCGTCGCCGTGCGGCCATCCGGCGCCACCACAACAATGGGCTGTAGCATCATGTGATTGTTGAGGCTGCCTGCGCTGAGACCCTGCGGCCCGAAGAGCAGCATCGCCTGCCGGATGCGCGCCGGGCCGATGTAGACGCCGCGCTGCCCATATTCGAACTGCCCGCGCGCGGTGAACAGGTCCGCCGCCTGGTTCCACAGGCCCTTGTCGAAATAATAGCCGAACGTCGCTGTGAGGTTCTCGATAGCGAGTTGGTCCTCCAGCGCCTGCACCCGCTTCTGATAGGCGGCGACCTTGCCGCGCAGGGACGCGTCACTCTGGGCCGCGGCGGGCGCAGGCGCGGTGATGACAAGGCCGCCAATCAGTGCGGCCATGATGCTGGTGCGGGCGCTCATTGCACGGTCTCCGACACGGGCTGGCCAGTCACGGGATTGGGCGCGTGGAATGGCGGAAGCGTGCGATCCGGGAAGGCCCGCGGGCTGGTCGACGGGCGATCCGGCGGCATGGCCTTGCTGGCCGCGCTGCGCGTCAGCCCTTCGCCGGGCTTGAGCCGAGCCCAGCCCTTTTCATAAGGCGCCACGAAATTGATGTAGAGGTGCAACCGCGCGATTTTCCACACGCCGTCCTCCTTCACATATTCATTCTCGTAAATGCCGTCGCGCCACTCGGCGTGCTGCTTGTGCTGGCCGAGCATTCCGAGGTCACGCCAGCGCGCCTTGGCGCTGCGGCCATTGGGCGCGACATCCACGACCGGCTGGAGCGTCACCCACTCATTGAGCTGGCCGTAGATCAGCCCATCCTGACCGCCATGCAGGGCCTTCAGATAATCGCGGATGCGGTCCTTGCCGATATAGACGCCATCGGCGCCGATCTCGATACTGCCCTTGTCCGCAAACAGGTCGGCCGCGTCCTGCCACAGGCCCCGGTCGAGATAATAGCCAAAGGCGCGCTGCAGCTTCATCACCGCGCGCGCGCCCTCCAGTTTCTCGACGCGCGTGGTGAGCGTGTCGATCTCGCGATCGATAGCGCTCTGGGCCTGTACCGGCCCGGCCGCGACGAGCAGCGCGCCCAACCCCAGCGCCAGCCATGCCGCGCGGCTCATCGCAGTTCTCCCATCGGCACGGCCCGCAAGGCGAAGGCGCCCGGGTCCTGCCCCTTGAGAGCGGGATCGAAGAGGAAGCGGCCCTTGCTCTCCACCGCATAGGCGAAGCCATCGAAATGCGTGACGCCGGGCACGCCGTCCATGCCATCCTTGAGCAGTTTCACGGTCACATCATCTCCTTCGATGGTGAGCAGGCTGATCCGCCCTGCCGGCCCTTCGGCCTGCAGGAAGCGATTGCCCCCGACGGGCCGCAGGCCATCCGGCCCGTTGAGTGGCTGCGAGACATTGAGCTTCGTCAGGCCGGCAAAGCTGCCATCCGCTCGCAGATTGACCCGCAGCATTATGTTCTGCCGGACGTTGTTGACGTAGAGCGTGCCATCCTCGCTGAAGGCGATGCCATCGACACCGCCGAGCAGGGCCTTATCCTCGACCAGCAGCGACACCGCCTCTGCACCCGGCGCAAGCGTGAAGATGCGCCCATTGGTGGTCTCGGCGATATAAGCCGTGCCATCCTTGGCGAGCGCGATGTCATTACACGCGCTGGCCGGCGCAGGCATCTCGTAGCGCTTCTTGAGATCGCCCGATGCGAGGTCGAAGGCGACGAGCGCGGACACCGCCCCTGCCTGCCCCATCGGCACCGAGCAGGCCCAAAGTGTGTTGGTCCGCTCGTCGACGAGCACGCCCAGCACCGCCGCCAGCTTGTTCTTCTCGTCCGGACGGATCCAGGCGACGGCCTGCGTACTGCCGGGCACCGCACGGTAGATATTGCCCTTGAAGCTGCTGATGTAGAAATTGCCCTTGGAATCGACGTCGGCATTCTCGGGGAACACGCCCTTGTCCGCGACGATGATGTCCTTCGGCAGCGCCTTGGCGAACGGCGCGGGCATGAGATAGGGCACTTCGTTGGAGATCGTCTCGATCCGCGCGATGCGGCCATTGGCGATCTTGAAGATGCTCACGAAACCCACGGTGCGCGCATAATGGGCCTCAGCCGGGTAGCTCTGGCCGTCCCGTCCGGTGAACTGCATCTGCGCCCCGGAAAGGTCGCGATAGCCGATCGCGGCGACCAGCCCGCGTGCCTCGTCGATGGCCACGACCTCATGGCGCAGCGCCTCGACCTCGCCGAACAGGCCGCGCGTCAAAGGCGCCGCACAGCCGGCATCCTTTGCACTTTTGGCGGCCAGCAGCCCGGTCACCGGCACGCCATTCTCGATGGTCGTGCAGCCCTTGTCGAAGCTGACTGCCGGCCTTTCCCCATTCGCAGCGACAGCGGAGAAGTAAGCATCGACCAGCGCCGTCATCTGACCGCGCGGCAGGCGTGCCTTCGGGCTGAGGCTGCTCGTCAGGCTCTTGGCCGGCGCGTAGGTAACCGGATCACCGAAGGGCTGGCGCCCCTGCTTGCGACGAATGACGGATTGCACGGCGGCGATCCTGCCCCCCTCCGTCGCCATGTCCATGGCGTAGAAGCCGGGCTGGCCATGATCCTCGACAGAGCCGAACCAGACCACGCGGCCCGTCTGGCTGTCCGTCACCACCAGCGGCGCATCATCGACCGCCTTGATCGTGACCCAGGAGCTTTCGCCGATGCGCACCGGCACGCTGTTCTCGGCGTAGAGCACCGGGTCGGCCCATGCCACGCCGACCGGATCGGCCTTGGCCATCGCGCTCATAAAGCTGCCCGCGAGCTGGCTGAGGCAGGCGGAGTCGCAAGGCGCAGAAGATTGTGCCGTGGTCTGCGCCATGGCCGGCGCGGTGACGAGCGCGCAGAGCGCGGCTGCGGTGAGAAACGCGCGCCTCATTCGCCCTGCTCCCCATGCTCGCGGCCGGTCGCCCAGGGATTGTGCATGAAATAGGGCACATAGGTGAACACGGCCTCGATCTCCTGAATCGCACCGTCTCTCACGCGGAAGGCTTCCAGCAGCGTGATCGAGTTCGGCCATTTGAGCGCGGTCTTCATCTCGCGCCCGTCGGTCAGCTTGTAGCGGTCCACCTCATTGTCATGATCGAAGAAGCCGGAGGCAATGACGACGCCGCGCTCCTCGTCGACCAGCGGGAAGCGCCGCTCGCGGATGCGCTTGTTGATGTAGTAGATGCCGAGCTTGAACTGTTCGAGGCAGCCCGAGGCCAGCGAAGCCGCATTGCCGTTCGCACCCGGCTCGGCGGAAACGCCCTTGCCCGGCGCGGTCGTGCTGATGCCGTTCTCCAGCCGCCCGCAATCCTCGGTGAACGGCGCAAAGACGGTGCCGTCATTGCGCTCGACGGTGTTGAAATAACTCTGCGCCACCGCAATCAGCCGCGCCCGCGAGACGCGCTGATCGGGCGGCAGAACCTCGTTGAAGGCAGGGTGATGCGCGACCTTGTCCGGATCGCCGAAGGGCGCCGGCAGGCCGGTGCGGCGATGCACGACCGTCTCGATCTGGTCGATCTTGTCATTCTGCACGCGCATCCGCATCGCATAATAAGCCGGCTCGCCATGCTCCCACACGACGCCGAACCAGGCGACCTGCCCGGTGAGCGGATCGGCGGCTTCGAGGCCCGTCGGCGCGACCTTGCTGATCGAGCGCCACAGGCCCTTGCCGATCGGGATGACGACATTGTTCTCGGTAAACTGCACGTCCGCCGCGAGCTTGAGGGACGAGGGGTCCTTCTTCGCCAGCGCCGCCATGTAATCGCGCGCATAGCCGATCAGACAGTCGCGGTTGCACGTCGGAATATTGACCGCACTGCGCTCGCCAAAGGCCTGCGCCATGACTGGTGTCGCCGTCGTTGCCAGAAGCGTGGCGCCTGCCGCGGCCATCAGCCGCGTGTGCCAGCGGTGAACCCTGTTGCTCACAAATTTCCCCTCCTGTCGCCTTCCGCCCAGCGATGCCTGCACTGATCGCTTGTTACGGAGCGGGGCCACCATAAGGGGCGTTTCGCGCGCTTGTCACGCGCCGAAGGTTGGAAAAGCCGCGGATTTCCAGATCAGCCCGGCGAATGTCCGGCTCGATCAAGGTCGCCCTGAGAGGCCGGCGTCGACAGCGCGTCCGGCGACGGCCTTCCTGCCGGCTAGGCGAGCTCTCACGTGCAGATGGTCGCAGTGAGTACCGGTATGCCGGTATACAAGATGCTGACCAGACCGGTAACGGCGCTGGCAAAGGCAAGCCAGGCGAGCAGGTCCATGCGACCGGTGCGGGGCCGAAAGACCCAGCATAGCCATGCTGCCGCGCCGACTGAAACCAGGTAGATGACGACCAGCACCACCCGCGCAGCGCTCACGCTAGCGAGTCGGGCATCGTCCCAGCCCCAGGCGCAGGCGAGGCCCTGCACGGCATATAGCAGCGCAAATGCCGCCGCCCAGGCGATCAGCCCTGCCATCGCTCGGAACAACGCGGTCATGCCAGCAATCCGGGAAGATGGGTGCACATGAGCGTGACGGCGCAGACGACAATGGCATAATCCGCCCAGAGCCGCGCGATCCTGGGCTCGGCGCCATGGGTGGCGGCCACATATCCTGCCCGACGCCGTTGCCAGACGAACAGGCCGATCAGCAGAGCGAGTGCCCCATGCAGCATGGCATAGCCGAGCAGTACGGCCACCACCGCCCCATAAGCATGCAGCGTGGGCTCGGGGGCCAGCAGCCAGGCGGTCACGATCAACGCAGCCAGCAACGTCGCCAGTCCACCCCCGGCAATGGCAACATGGCGCAGGCGGCGGCCGAACAGCGTGGCCATCCCCGCCCCCACGATCCCCGCCAGAAAAATCGGGAGGGAAGGCAGGACGAGCGCCGGCGGGGGCCAGTTCGGGGCGATGATCCAGAGAAAGGCATGGCCGAAAAGGAGCGCGCCGAAGAAGGTGCCATTGGCGAACAGCAGGAACACGCTGCCCCACCAGCCGGGCGATCCGCCTATCTCGGCATGGGGCGGCGCCTCGACCCCATGTCCGATGGGCAGCGCGCCGCGAACCTGCTTATCGCCAAGGAGCCACGCCCAGCGCCAGCCAAGCGCCGCCAGCAGGATGAGCGGCACCGGCGTCAAGATGTAGAGCTTGAACAGCATCAGCAGGAAGAAGCTGCCGGTGACCATCGCCGTCCACAAAGGCAGCGTCGTGTTGCCCGGCAGGACGACGATGTGCTCCACCCGCCCGCTTGCCGTGTCGACGGCCAGCGTCTCGCGCCAACCATGGCGCGGCTCAGCGAGATAGCCCTCCCCGCGCGCCAGCGAAAGCGCAAGGTCGGGCGCCTTTTCGAGCGGCTCGCGGTCATCGACCTGTGGCAGGCTCGCGATGTTGTAGGATGGCGGCGGCAGCATCATCGCCCATTCCAGCGTGCCCGCATTCCACGGGTTGCGGCGGGTGCGCGGCGCGTGGAAAATCTGCAGCGCAATGTCGATGACGAACAGGGCCACGCCGGTCGCCATCACAAAGCCGCCGACCGACGAGAGCAGATTATAGCCTGTCCAGCCGAGCCCCTCGGGATAGCTGTCGATGCGGCGGGGCTGGCCGAGCAGGCCGACCAGATGCATCAGGAAAAAGGTCAGGTGAAAGCCAGTGAAGATCAGCCAGAAGGCCGCCTTGCCGAGCGTGTAGCTATACTGCCGCCCCGTAAAATGCCCGAGCCAGTAATAGGCCGCCGCCAGCATCGGGAAGACGAAACCGCCGAACAGCACATAATGGAGATGCGCGGTGACGAAGGCGCTGTCATGCGCCTGCCAGTTGAACGGGACCATGGCGACCATCACGCCGGTCAACCCGCCCATCACGAAGGTGACAAAGAAGCCGATCAGGTACAGCATCGGTAGCTTCATTTGCGGCCGGCCGGCCCATAGCGTGCCCAGCCAGGCAAAGATCTGCACCCCGGTCGGCACCGCCACCAGCGTCGAGGCGGCGGAGAAGAAAGCCAGCGCCATATGCGGGATGCCGACGGTGAACATGTGGTGGACCCACAGCCCGAAACTCAGGAAGCCGAGCGCGAGGATCGCCGCCACGATCCAGCCATATCCAAGGATGCGGGTCCGCGCCATGACCGGCAGGATGGTCGAGATCGCGCCGGCGGCCGGCAGGAAGATGATGTAGACCTCCGGGTGGCCGAACAGCCAGAAGAGGTGCTGCCACAGCAGGGAGTCCCCGCCCCGCGCCGCATCGAAGAACGGCCAGCCGAACGCGCGTTCCAGTTCAAGCAGGATGGAGCCGAGGATGAGCGGCGGGAAGCCGATCAGCATCATCAGCGCCGTCACCAGCATGTACCAGGCGAATAGCGGCATCCGATCCAACGACATGCCCGGCGCCCGCAATTTGAGGATCGAGACGACGATGTCGACCGCCGTCACCATTGCGGAAATCTCCACAAAGGTGATGCCGAGCAGCCAGAAATCGGAATTGATCCCCGGCGAATAGGGTTTGGAGGAGAGCGGCGTGTACATGAACCAGCCGGCATCGGGCGCGATGCCCAGCAGCATCGCCACGATCAGCATCGTGCCGCCGAACAGATAGCACCACCAGCCATAGGCCGTGATACGCGGGAAGGCGAGATCACGCGCGCCCAGCATCTTGGGGAGCATGTACATCGCGAACCCTTCGAACATCGGGATCGCGAACAGGAACATCATGATGCTGCCATGCATCGTGAACAGCTGGTTGTAGATATCCGGCCCGACAAAGGCGCTGCCCGGCGTCGCCAGCTGGGCGCGGATCAGCATCGCCAGCAGGCCGCCGATCAGGAAGAAGATGAAGGCGGTCACCATCAACCGCACGCCGATCACGCTATGATTGACCGTCGAGATGGTGCCCCGCCAGCCGCGCGGCGTTCCCCAGATGCGCTCTAGGGCACGATGAAGCTGGAGCGCCTTCACTGCCCCTCCCCCGCCACAAAGCGCGCCCAACCCGCTGGGTCATGCGCGACGACGCGGAAGGCGTGACCCGTGTGCCCCGGGCCGCAAAACTCGGCGCACAGGCCATGATAGACGCCCGGCACGTTGGCCTCGATGCGCAGGACATTGCGATGGCCGGGAATGGCGTCCATCTTGCCCGCGAGGCGCGGCACCCAGAAAGCGTGAATGACGTCGAGCGTCCGCAGTTCGATATCCACCGGTCGGCCGGCGGGAATGTTGAGCACATCCTGCGTGACGACACCGCCGGTGCGGCCGGGCTGCGTGAAGGTCCACTGCCACCGGCTCGCTTCGGCAACGACGCGCAGGGCCTGCGCATCGTTGCGCGGCACCAGCCGCTCGCCGATGACCAGACCATAAGCCAGCAGCGCGACGAGAACGACGGACGGGAAGATGAGCCCGCCGCCGATGATCCACCGCTTGGTCGAGGTCGGGCGCTCCAGTGAGCCGCGTCGAAAGGCGAGCGCCAGCAGCGCGCAGACCAGCACAAGGATCGCCACCGCCCCGGCCAGCATGACCCACCACAAGGACGCGATAGCATCCGCCGCCGGCCCTGCGGGCTCTAGCGTCGAGTAGCGGCCGGCACAGCCGCTGGAGAAAAACGCCGCGCCGGGCATTATGACCCGAGAGCGCAGACAGCGTAAAGGACGGCCATGCCCAGCACCGAACAGCGCGAGGATGCGCTGACCGACCCGATCAGCGCGAACCCCTCGTTCGATGACGCGGAATCGAAAATCGCGGTGTCCGGTCACCCCGTTCACGCCATGCTGGTCTCGTTCCCGATCGGCCTTGCGGCCTGCGCGCTCGGCGCCGATCTCTTCTACTGGTGGACCGGAGACGGCTTCTGGGCGCGCGCGGCGCTGTGGAGCACCGGCATGGCCTTTCTGATGGGCCTGCTCGCCGGCCTTTCCGGAACGGTCGAGCTGCTTAGCGTGCCGGGTATTCGCGCTCGTGCGGCAAGCTGGACGCACTTCATCGTCGCGATCACCTTGCTGTCCGTCCTCGGCGCCAATTGGGGCTATCGGCTGTCCGGCTATGAATCCGCCGTGCTCCCTTATGGCCTGCTGCTCTCCGTGCTGTCGGCCATTTTCGTGGCCTTTGCCGGGTGGCATGGCGGCAAGCTGGTGTTTGACTATCAAATCGGCACCTCGTCGACCGGCAATTGACGGCCGCGCGGCGTCGTCAGCCAATCCGGCATGGTCAGGTCGATAGAAGGCTTGCTCAGCACGATCGCAAAGATCGCCGCGCACAGAAGGAGGGCGAGCAGCACGAGCGGCAGGATCGGCGAGGGCTGACGCTGATTGCCATGCTCGCCCATCCGCACGACGAGATTGCCGATCCAGGCGTGCAGCCCGACCAGCAGCCCCACGAACAGCAGCTTGGCGAACATCCACGGCACGAACACTTCGCGCAGGAACAGCAGCGCCGTGCCGGCCGCAACCGCGACCACCGCAGCCGGCGTCAGCAAATGGGTATAGCCATAATGGGAGAACCGGCGGATGCGCTGATAAGCCTGCTGCCCCTGCCCGCGCTCATGCTGCGCCAACAGCAGCGGCAAGGCGATCAGGCCGGCGGCCCACAACAGGATCGCGGCGATGTGCAATCCCTTGATGAGCGGAATCCATGCTGTCACGCGGGTGCCCACCGCCAGCCATCGCTCCAGGCGCGCCGCGCGATCAATCCGGCGATCACGGCATAAGGCAGCATCGCCGGCACCCACATGATCAACCCGGCAAGCTGCTGATCGTGCAAGGGATCGATCCCATAGGCCAGGGGCGCGATGCGATGATGGGGATAGAGCACGCCGGGCGCGAAGGTGATCAGGGCGCCCAGCAGGCCCATCTGCCCGACCCCGGCGGCAAGCGTGACCATCGCAGCCGGCCATGCCGCGCGCGCCGAAAGTATCGCGTGCCAGAACCAGATGGCGGTGCCGAGCAGGGAAATCTGCATCAGCCAGTACAGACCATGATGATTGAGCGCCGCCGTGTAGAAAGCGGGGATGTGCCAAAGCCAGAGCGTGCCCGTGGATACGGCGAAGGGCAGCGCCGCGCTGCCGGAGCGCCCGCGCGGCAGAAGAAGCGCAAAGACCGGCGCCGCGCCGGCAACCAGCAGAACGTGGTGCACGGTTCTCGCGGAGAACAATGCGCTTGCGAGCGCACAGAGCGGCGACACGAAGGCGATCAGCATGATGCCGCAACCGGCGGCGACGAGTCCGGGCCGCTGTCGCCCGACGGTCGCGAGCAGCAGGATCGTCCCGCCCAGCATGGCGGCCAACAACCAGGGGTCGAAATTCCAGCTAAGGAGCAGCAGGCTCGGGTCCGGTGGTGCGCCACAATAAGGGATATTCGTGACGATTATACTTCCCCGAAAAGGTCCCAGGAGGAGTTGAGCAGCATCCCCGCCGCCACATGCCAGACCAATTGAACCAACGCCGCCAATCCGTGAGGGTTCCCGCCCGCTGGAGCTGGCAGCACACTTGCGAGAAAAGGTTCCCAGGCTAACACTGGCGGCGTCACCCGGTACATCTGCATCTCGGAGGATTTATGGACATTTCTGAAGCCGGCGGTCGCACCATTGCGGCCGACATCGAAACCGCCTTCAACAGTACGGACCTGGCCCTGCTCGATCTGGCGCGGCTGACGACAAGTATCCTCGAAACCAAACGTACCACGGTGATTGAGCCGGCGCGCTTTCAAAAGCTGTTGGATGATATGTCTGCCGCTCTATCAAATCTCGTCGAGGGACGTCGCAAGATGGTCGCGGTGCACAGAGCGCTCGTCTTGATCAAACGTGAAAGTAACCTGGCTGAGGTCGACTTCGGATGTTTCGGTATTGCTAACAGAGCAGCCGGCAAGCAGCCGGTCGATTCTGAGCGAAGTTGATACCGTTCAAGCCCGACCTTTCGCGACCGTAACTTGGCTGCTCATGCGTTTCCCCAGCCGCAGTGTCAGGCGCCGAGTCGCGTCGTTCACAAATTGACGCTATGACGAGCCTATGCCATAGGCGTCGCCGCCGCCGCGGTTGCCAAAACGATGCAACAGGGGCGGCCTGATCAGCGCGAAACGCCTGATTAGCGGGTGTAGCTCAATGGTAGAGCAGCAGCTTCCCAAGCTGACGACGGGGGTTCGATTCCCCTCACCCGCTCCAGCTTCCAACTCCCACCAGCATTAACCCACCGAACCGGTTGGATTTTCCCGCTCGCCCGATGCATTTGGGGGTAGCCGCTCCACGGCGCTTGATCCACGCTACGGAGCTCGGCAGATGCAGCGCGTGACGACCGCTTCCTGACTGATGCGGCCCATTCGTCGGCTCGGGAGACAAAGAATGCGATCAGTGCTGGCAGCCCTCGTCATGATGATCGGCACCATGTTTCTCGCGGGCGTAGCGACTGCCCAGCCGGCGCAGGCCCAGTCCGGGGGCAAGCAGTCTTCCGCCGCCTGCGTGAACGACTCGAACGTCGACAGTTGCTGGCAGGCGGGCGTCACGGAGGAACGGCGGGGCGATGCACGCGCCGCCCTCGTCGCTTACGAAGCCTCCTGCGCCGCGGGCATTCAGATGGGGGGCTGCTACGAAGCCGGCAAGATCTATTTTCTGAATACCACGCTGCGCAACTATGGCGCCGCGCAGGAAAAAATGGCCCGCGTCTGCGATTCATCCGACATCGGGATTGGCCCTTATGCCTGCAAATATCTGGGCATCATCTACCGCAGGGGTCTGGCCGGCCAACCACAGTTGGACCGGGCCTTCAACATCCTGTCCCGCGCCTGCTTCCTCCACAATGATAGCCCGTTCATCGACGGAAATGGCTGCGAAATCCTCGCGGATAACATTCCAGACGCTGATGCGATGGACGTCTCCGACGATGTGTGGGCGCCCGACTATATCGCTTATCTGGCCTTCGCGATGGGCTGCACCGACGACATGCCGGCGCTCTGCACCCGCGCGCTGACGATCCATGACCGCGCCGTCGCCACATCGGCCGGCTGGCTCGCGCGCTGCGCCGAGGATGCCGGGGCAGTCCAGTTCTCGGGGCGATGCGGGGATCTCGCGCGCGCCGCTACCGTCGACAATTTCGACCGAAGGCAGACGCTTCGCCGGCGCCTCGTGCGGATGTTCGTTCGCGCGACGGAATATGCGGGATAGAGCTCGCCCCCGCATCGCCGCCAAGCGCGAGGCGCCCTCTGTGCGTCAGATACCGCCGTCGACCGGCTGAAAACCCGCCGCGACCAGCGCCGCGTTGAGATCGTCCACGCAGGCATCGAGCCGCGCCTGATCGGTGGCGCGGACTACGAAATTGGCCCCGACCTTGCCTTCGCGGAAGAAGGGATAGCTGCCGATCTGGCACCCCTCGTGCTGCCGCTCGATCTGGGCGAGCTGATCGGCAATTTCGCTTTCGGCGACATTGCAGCCGATCGTCCGCGAGAGCAGCGGCGCGCCGCCCTCGAGCTTGCCCGTCAGTTCCGCGAGCATGCCTGCCGTGATGTGCGGTACACCGGCCATGATGAAGATGTTGCCGACCTGAATGCCCGGGGCGCCGGAATAATGATTCGGGATCAGCGCGGCGCCCTCCGGCACGCGCGCCATGCGCAGCCGCGCATCGTTGATGCCGCCGCGCGAGGCGTAATAGGCTTCCAGGATTGCACGCGCTTCGGGATGGACGACCACGGGCACGCCCAAGGCAGCCGCAATGGAATCGACCGTGATATCGTCGTGCGTGGGGCCGATGCCGCCCGTGGTAAAAAGATAATCGTTGCGCGCGCGCAGAATATTCACCGCCTCGCCGATCGCCGCCGCATCATCGCCCACCACGCGCACTTCCCGCAGGCGGATGCCCTGCACGTTCAGCCAGGTGCCGATCTGCGCCACATTGCGGTCCTGCGTGCGACCAGAAAGAATCTCGTCGCCGATCACGAGAAGGGCGGCAGTCCAGATGCGTTCGCTCATCGCCCGGCTTTAGACCCGGCGCCGCATCGCGCCAAGCGAGACCGGAAAATTTCTGCCCTGCGCTGTCATCCGCCGCCAGCCGCGCGCTGGACGATGAGCGCCTCAAGGCGCGAGAAACGGTCGGGCGGGAGGAGTTCCGCCGGATTGTAGGTAGCCTCAAAGCACGGGATATCCTCGGGCAGCGCCGTCCATGGCATTTTGCTGGCGGTGAAGATCACTGCGTCCAGCTTCACCCGCGCAGGGTCGTCCAGCGTGCCGACCCGCACCCCCGCGCCGAGCCTGCCCAGCCGGGGATAATAGCTCCAGAGCGCCGTGCCGCATGCAGTGCAACGGCAGATGATGTGGTCGCCGCCACTGCCTGCCTTTACGACATGCTCGCTGAGCGTTCCGCTCAAGAGGTCCACGCATTCCGCTTCCAAGAACATGTTGACGACCGACGTCGACCCCGTCTGCACCTGGCAGCGCCGGCAGTGGCAATTGTTCACGAAGATCGGCGCGCGCGAAACGCGATAGCGCGCCGCGCCGCACGCGCAGCCTCCGCTGAGGTCCCCTCCGGCTATTTCGGCAGCGTCCTGCATTGCGTCCCCCCCTTCCCCTGGCAAGCCTATCGCCTTTCCGCGCGCCTCCCCCTATATGGAGCGGATGACGACCTATCTCACGCCGACCGCCGAAACCCAGAACGTCCGCACCTCTGCCATCAAGCTGCATGGCCCGGAGGGCTTTGCCGGAATGCGCAAGGCGGGCCGGCTGGCCGCCGAGATTCTCGATGCGATCGTACCACTGGTCGTGCCGGGCGCGAAGACCTCCGACATCGATGATTTCATCCGCCAGATGATGCTGGATGCCGGCGCCGTCCCCGCGACACTGGGCTATCATGGCTATGCCTATAGCTGCTGCATCAGCCTCAACAATGTGATCTGCCACGGGATGCCGGGCGACAAGCCGCTCAAGGACGGCGACATCGTCAACATCGACGTGACCCCGTTGGTCGATGGCTGGCATGGCGACACCAGCCGCATGTACCTGGTCGGCGATGTGCCGGTGAAGGCGCGGCGCCTGGTCGACGTGACTTATGACTGCCTGATGCTCGGCATCGAGCAGGCCAAGCCGGGCAATCATCTCGGCGACATCGGCCATGCGATCCAGAGCTATGCCGAGCGGCATCGCTATGGCGTGGTGCGGGATTTCTGCGGCCACGGCCTCGGCCGGGTGTTCCATGACGCGCCCGAGGTCATCCACGTCGGGCGGCCCGGCACCGGCCCCGAATTGCGGCCGGGCATGATCTTCACCATCGAGCCGATGATCAATGCCGGCAAGCCGACCGTGAAGATGCTCGAGGATGGCTGGACGGCGGTCACGCGCGACCGCTCGCTCTCGGCGCAGTTCGAGCATTCGATCGGCATTACCGAGGATGGCTGCGAGATTTTCACGCTCAGCCCCAAGGGTTTGCACCGCCCGCCTTATTGAAGCTGGTCGCTATCCGGTGCTGGTGTTTCAATAGGCGCAGATCGGTGCCTATTATTTGGGCAACTGCTGCCCAAAATGCCCGAAATCCGGGCAATATCGACAAGTCGTCGCAAAGTGTCCAATGCTTCGCTGGTGATTCGCGAACGGGCGCTGTAGCGTCCGATTTCCTGCGCGGTCGCGCATGTCGCCTGGGTCGAAATCGTCCGGGCAGCATGTCGCGGTCCGCAATCAAACCGCGAAACAAAGGGGTGCGTTTGACATGAAGAAGGTGGAAGCAATCATCAAGCCGTTCAAGCTGGATGATGTGAAGGAAGCGCTGCACGAAGTCGGCGTATCCGGAATCACCGTCACGGAGGCGAAGGGCTTCGGGCGACAGAAGGGTCACACCGAGCTTTATCGCGGCGCCGAATATGTCGTGGACTTCCTGCCGAAGGTGAAGCTCGAAGTGGTGGTGGCGGACGAGATCGTCGATCGCGTGGTCGATGCCATCTCCAGCGCCGCACAGACGGGCCGCATCGGTGACGGCAAGATCTTCGTCATCCCCGTCGAAAAGGCCGTGCGCATCCGCACCGGCGAGCTCGACGAAGCTGCCATCTGACCGTTTCCGTTCGCTGACCGAAGACTCGCAACAACTCAGACCAAAGAGAAGGTAACATCCTCATGGCCAATACGCCCAAAGATATCCTCAAGATGATCGAGGAAAAGGAGATCGAATGGGTCGATCTGCGCTTTACCGATCCCAAGGGCAAGTGGCAGCACCTGACCATGTGCGCCGGTGTGCTGGGCGAGGACGAGCTTGAGGAAGGCCTCATGTTCGACGGCAGCTCCATCGAGGGCTGGAAGGCGATCAACGAGTCCGACATGATCCTGAAGCCCGATCTGGACGCGGTCTATGTCGATCCGTTCAGCGCGACGCCGATGATGATCCTGTTCTGCAACATCGTCGAGCCCTCGAGCGGCGAACTCTACGGTCGCGATCCGCGCTCGACCGCCGTGCGCGCCGAGGCCTATGTGAAGGCCGCCGGTTTCGGCGACACCGTGTATGTGGGGCCAGAAGCCGAGTTCTTCATGTTCGACGACGTCCGCTTCAACACGGACTACAACGAGTCCTTCTACAAAATCGACGACATCGAGCTGCCGACCAACACCGGCCGCGAATATGAAGCCGGCAACCTCGGTCACCGTCCGCGCGCCAAGGGCGGCTACTTCCCCGTCGCGCCGGTCGATCCCTGCACGGACATCCGCGCCGAGATGGTCACGACCATGCTCGAAATGGGCCTCCCCTGCGACAAGCACCACCATGAGGTGGCCGCTGCGCAGCACGAGCTGGGCCTCACCTTCGGCACGCTGGTCACCACCGCTGACCGCATGCAGATCTACAAGTATGTCGTGATGATGGTCGCCCAGGCCTATGGCAAGAGCGCCACGTTCATGCCCAAGCCGATCGCGCAGGACAACGGCTCGGGCATGCACACCCACATCTCGATCTGGGACAAGGGCAATCCGCTGTTCGCCGGTAACGGCTATGCCGGCCTGTCCGACATGTGCCTGTACTTCATCGGCGGCGTCATCAAGCACGCCAAGGCCCTCAACGCCTTCACCAACCCGACGACCAACAGCTACAAGCGCTTGGTCCCCGGTTTCGAGGCGCCCGTGCTGCTGGCCTATTCGGCTCGCAACCGCTCGGCCTCCTGCCGTATTCCTTACGGTTCGGGCGCCAAGGCGAAGCGCGTCGAGTTCCGCTTCCCGGACGCGATGGCCAACCCCTATCTGTGCTACGCCGCGCTGCTGATGGCCGGTCTCGACGGCATCGAGAACAAGATCCACCCCGGCGAGGCGATGGACAAGAACCTCTACGATCTGCCGCCCGAGGAGCTGAGCCAAGTTCCGACGGTTTGCGCCTCGCTGCGTGAAGCGCTGAACAGCCTGGAAGCCGACCATGACTTCCTGCTCAAGGGCGACGTGTTCTCCAAGGACCAGATCGACGCCTATATCGAGCTGAAGTGGCCGGAAGTGTACCGCTGGGAAATGGCGCCCAGCCCGGTCGAGTTCGACATGTACTACAGCTCCTGATCCCCAGGATTAAGCGAAACGGAAGGCCCGGGATCGAAAGATCCCGGGCCTTTTGTTGTGGGTGAATGCCGATGACCCACGCCGACTTCACGCATAGGGCGCGCGAATCATCGTCGCTTGTCATCCGCAGGGCCGCTCTCTACCCCTGAGCGAAGCTGGGGGAGGATCGCGCGACAATGAGCGGCAGAAGCGTCTCGATGACGGAAGGGCGGCTGCTCACGGTGCTGCTGCGCGTAGCCTGGCCGATCACCGTCACCAATCTCGCGCAGGCCAGCTTCGATATTGTCAATGCCTTCTGGGTTGGTCGGCTCGGCGAGGCCGCGATTGCATCGGTGACCGCCAGCGGCCCGCTGTTCTTCGTGCTGATCGGCCTGGGCTCAGGCCTATCGACCGCCGGCGCCGTGCTGATCGCGCAGAATATGGGTGCGCGGCGCATAGAGGCGCTCGATCATGTCGCGGCGCAGACCCTGCTGATGGTCGGCATCGTCGCGCTGGCCTTCACCCTCGCGGGCGCCTTGTCGGCGTCGGCCGTGCTCACCCTGATCGGTGTGGAACCGGCGATCCATGCGCGGGCAACCGATTATCTGCACGTCCGCTTCATCGGCATGGTGCCGATGTTTGGCTTCATGGCCATGCAGGCGATGTTGCAGGCCGCCGGCGAGGTGCGCTTTGCCATGCGCGTGCAGATCGGCAGCGTCATCGCCAATGCACTGATCGATCCGCTGCTGATTTTCGGCATCGGGCCGTTTCCTGCGCTGGGTATTGCCGGGGCCGCGCTGGCGACGGTGATCGTGCAGATCGGCGCGCTGCTGGTGTTGCTCCACCACATGCTCTCGGGCCGATCCGTCCTGCATGTGCGAACTCGCCATTTCCGGCCAGACTGGTCGCATATCCGCCTGGCGCTTGGCCTTGGCCTGCCTGCCTCCATCGAGCAGGCGATCCGCACCTTCAGCTCGGTGCTGCTCATGGCGCTGGCCGCCAGCTTCGGCACGCTCGGCCTCGCTGCTTATGGCGTGGGGACGCGGCCGCTATTCTTCTGGTTCACGCCGATGCTCGGCCTCTCCATCGCGACCGCCGCCGTGGTCGGCCAGAATATCGGCGCCGGTCTCACCGACCGCGCGGAGCAGGCTGCGCGCCTCTCGGCCTGGCTCGGCTTTTGCGGGATGACGCTCATCGGCCTCATGAACCTGCCGTTCGTGCCGGCGATCATGGCGACACTGGCGCCGGGCGAACCGGATGTGATCGCCCTCGCCTCGACCTTCGCCTATGTCTACTTCCCCTTCCTCGGCGTGTTGACCGTGCCGCAAGCCTTGCTCGGCGCGTTCCGGGGCGCGGGCAGCCCGAGCCACTCCATGATCATCTCGATCATCATGCAATGGGGGTTCCAGATGCCGGCCGCCTATCTGATCGCCTATGCCACCCCCTGGGGCATTGCGGGCGTGTGGTGGAGCTATCCGATCGCCAATGTCGCGGCTGCCTTGCTCTGCCTCTACTGGTTCCGCCACGGAAGCTGGCGCCGCCGACTGACGCCGCCGACCCCGGCTCAATAATCCTTGGAAATTCGCGCCGCCGCGCTCTGCCGGCCGATGGTCGACACGGTAGAGATCAAGGCCAGCCAGCGGGTGATCTGATATTCGATGCTGGTGGCGCTATAGCCCTGCCCATCCGTAATCAGCTCGACATAGAGATGATCGCCGATGTTCTTGCCGGCGGCGATGGACGTTTGCCGCCCCGTCGTGGTGTCGGCCGCCAGCACACGCAGCCGCGAGAGACCGGTCGCGCGGCGGACGGCGTTGATCGGGTCGAGACCGCCACCCCCGCCCTGGAATGCCGCCACGGCCGAGGCGAGTTGCAACGCCTCAGGCGCCGAGAGATTGGCGATGGAGGTGCCGAACAGCAGGCGGGAGAGCAGTTCATCCTGCGCCATCGCCGGAATGCTGGAGAAGGCGATGATCGGCCGCATGCTGGTGCCAGTGACGTTGATCGTCGCGCTCAGATCCTGCACGTCCGCAACCGCGCGGATATCGAGGCGCGGATTGACCGGCGTGCTGCCGGTAAAGGTCAGGCGGCCCTCCTGCAGGTCGAACCGGCGCCCCGCGAAATCATAGGTGCCGCGCGTCAGCGTCGCCACGCCGGAAAAGGCCGGCGCGGTCGCCAGCCCGCCGATCTTGAGATCGGCCGACCATTCGCTCTGCATCCCTAGCCCCTCAACGATGAGGCCACGCGGCGCCTTGGCGGTAATGTCGAGCCGCCAGGGCGCATCCGCCCGCGCCCGCTCCACCTGATCGCCCGAACGGTTGATCTCCACCAGACGCAGGCGCGGGATTTCCGTCGATGAACTCGCCCGCCCGAGCGTAAACCGGCTGGAGACGGCCTCCAGATTGCCCGAGATCGTGCCCCCGCTGCCGGAGGAGACGATGCGTACGGGGCCGGTCACTGTCGCGCCGACATCGTCGCGGTCCATCAGCACTGCGCGATCTGCCTGCAGCGCGATATCCATGCCGATGCCGCGCTCGGCAGAGAGATCGAACACCGCCGTACCGGTAACCTTGCCGCTGCCGGCCCGGCCCTGAAGGTCTGGAATCGACAGTTGCGATCCGTTGAACCGACCGCTCGCCTGCACATCGCGGATCACCATGCCGGTCACCGGGCTGGTGATGCGGCCATTGCGCGTGGAGAGCGTCCCTTCAATGCGCGGGTCCGACAAGGTGCCGCCGGCACTGGCGGACAGGCGCAGATCGCCGCCCAGCGAAACGATCTCGACATTGGTGAGCCGCCAGAGCGTGTCGGCATCGCCGGCATAGCGGAACTGGGCCTGCAAGGGCGACCGGAACAGACGCTGGCTCAGCGACCCGCTGCCAAGCGGCGTCACCAGCGCCTGCGCGCGGCCGACCACCTTGCCGCCACGCGCCACCACGGCGCGGGCTGCCAGCCGGCGCGTATCCAGCTCGGCATTAAGGCCCATATCGATCGGCGCTGAGCTGAGTGCCAGGCCAGAGCGAGTGAGGCCCTTGACGCGCAGGTTGAGCTTGCCGGTCGGCGGCCCGTCGACCGGCGCGACATAATGCGCCGTGCCGTCCATGGTGCCGCCCAATCCCAGATCGTCATTGGCGAGATCGAGCAGCAGCAGCGGCACGGCCTGCATTGTGGCGTCCAACTCCGTGCGCGTTGCGCCGAGGAAGCCGGAGAGACGCAGGGCGCCGCGTTGCATTCGCACGGTCGCCGGCGCCAGACGCCAGCCATCCAGTTCCCGGCTGAGCACCGCCGTTCGGTCGAGCCGGATCGCCGATTCATCCAACGAGCCATCCAGATCGATGCTGATCCGGTTCGGCGCGATGCCGGCCCGGGCCTGGAGATCGAAGCTGCGCCCCGTCCGCGCATTCATGGAGACGGTGGCCGTTCCTTCGCCATTGACCAGCTTGAGCGCGCCGGCGAACCGCCCGATCCGCACGCCGCCGACGCGTACGCCGCGACCCTGCGCATTGGCGTTGATCGTCACCGCGCCAGGACGGAGCAGCGCTTCGCCCTCCAGCGAGCCACGATTGATGACGATGCCCGGCGAGCCTGTGAAGTTGGCCCCGCTCAGATCGACATCGAAGCCGATGCGCTGCACGCCATCGACCATCCCCAGCGTCACCGCGCCCTCGGCGGGACCGGAAAGCGACAGGGCGCCCTGCAAGCCGCCATCGACGGGCACGAGATCGCCCCGCACCGTGACGCCGCTCACGCCCAGATCCGCCACCGAGATGGTCGCGGCGCCACCGCGCGGCAGCAGGATGGCACCGGTCGCGGCGAAGGTGCCGAACATCGAGCCGCCCTCGACCGTCACGGCATAGCCCTGATCGTCAGGGGTCAGCAGCGCGTGGACATTGGCGAGGCCGACTGCCGGCAAAGGGCGCGCGAGGGTCAGGTCGACCCTGGGACGGTCCGGCTTGCCGGCGAGCGCCAGTTGCAGGGGACCGTAATCGCGATGCTCGCCCTGCCCGCGAAGATCGAGCTGGCCAGCGCCGTCGATCCGTCCTTGCCCGGCGAGGGTGAGCGCGGGCGCAACCAGCCGCAGATCCCGCAGCGCGATGCCGCCGCCCGGCGCCAGCCCGACCTGACTGGTGATGACCGGCAACCCGTCCCCAAGGCCGCGCAGGAAGCCATTGTCGAGCCGCCGCATCGTCGCGCGGGCAGTGCCGGAAAAGCTGCTCTGCCCTTGCGGAGGCCGGGCCAGCCGCAGCACAGCATCGAGATCGAGCCGGCCCAGGCCGGCAATCTCCAGTCCATTCAGACCGCCGCGAAAACTCGCGAGATAGCTGCCAGAGCCGAGATTGCCTTGTCCTTCGATCTGCGCCCGGCAGCCGCTCGCCCGCACGTCCGAGCGATCCATGCGCAGATCATCGCCATTCTTCAGCAGCACGCTCTGAATCACCAGATTGCGCAGCCGCTCATCCACGGCGCGCTGTCCGATCGTCAGGGCCTGCGCCGTCAGCCGGATGGGGAAGCGTCCGCGCGTGCCATTCAAACGGCCCTCGCCCTCCAGCCGGATATTGCGCAGCGCCAGCCCGCCCTGCCGCAGCTCGGCAGAAGTCAGCAGATACCCCACTTCCATCGCATCGAATGCGCCGGACAGCCGGGCGCGCAGATTGACGGACTGGCCCGCGACGCCCTTCGCCAATTGACCGGGCCGTGCGACCACCGCCGAAACGCGCAGCTCATCAAATCGATTGCGGCCGAAATCCACGCCGCCATTGGCGGTCAGCTTGGCGGCCGGCATCGCCAATGAGGCGGTGCCCGAGAGCAGCCGATTGTCGAACCGCACGTCCGTCTCGATCTGCGCCTGCTGGCTGCCCAGCGCGGTCAGCGGTTCGAGCGGGCCGAGCAACGCCAGCGGCCCCTTCGCCTGATAGCGGCCCTCAACTGCGGTCAGTGCGACGTTCGCGGTGAGACGATTGGCGGTCAGCGCCGTCAGCCGGCCCTTCCAGCGGCGCCAGTCGCCATCGCCATGGATGCGAAGCGAAACCGGTTGCTGGGCATCCAGCGTACTCGCGATCACGCCGCCCTGTGGCCCGACGACAATCGCATCGAGATCGAACCGACGATCGTCCGGGCGACTGTCCAGCGCCACACGCAGCACGTCGCCGGTGCGCGGCGCGGTGGCCAGCAGGTCGATGACCGCGCGACCGGATCGCACGTCGGCATTGCCGATTGCGCGGACCACGTGCGCCTCACCCAGCACCGCCGGGCCGATGCCCAGCCTGTCCACCCGCAGGTCCGCCAGCCGAATGTCGAACCCCGGCAGCAGCGGCTGCTTGGGCGAGGTCGAGTGCTTGAGCGCAGGCCGGCGGGAAAGGTCGGCCGAGTGGATATGCAGCCGATCAAGATCGAGCCGGTTGGAGAGCCAGCCGAGCGGATACCAGCTCACATCGGCGCGATCGACGCTGGCGAACTGCCCTTGCGTATCGAAAAAGCGCACATCGCGCAGCACCACGTCGTTGAAGACGCGCCCCTCAATGGCGCCCACGGTGATGCGCAGGCCGGAGGTCGCCTCCCACTGCGCGATCTTGCGGATGATGAAGCGATGGCCGCCTTCGCTATCCAGCCAGCGCACCCCACCCCAGAGCGCCACCACCAGCGCCACGATGAGCAGGATGACCGAGAGGCTGAACCCCGAGCGCAGCAGCGAGCGCTTGCGGCGGGGCGGCGGCGGCGCCTGCTCCGACGCACCCTCCGGCAGGGGCTCGTCTTGCGCGGCCATCAGAAGGCCTGTCCCAGCGACACATAGACGCCGATGCGCGAGTCACCCGGTTGCGGATTGAGCGGAGTGCCGACATCGATCCGGATCGGCCCGAAGTTGCTGTAATAGCGAAAGCCAAGGCCCGCGCCGACGCGCATCTCGCGGATCGTGGGCAGGGGATCGGGCGAGATCGTCCCGGCATCGATGAACGGCACGATGCCGAACTGGTTGAGACTGCCGAAGCGATAGCGCGCTTCCAGCGAGATTTCGCCAAGGCTGCGCCCGCCCACCGGATCGTTATTGAGGTCGCGCGGGCCGATGGCCTGATAGGCATAGCCACGCACGGAGGCGCCGCCGCCGGCATAAAAGCGCCGCGTCGGCGCAATGCGGTCGGCCGACGCGCCGACGATGGTGCCGAGACGCGCGCGCCCGGCGATGGTCAGTCGCTCGCCGACCGGAATATAGGTGCTGCCATCAATCTGCGCGCGGACATAGCCGAACGCGCCATCCTGCAGGGACAGTTCGGGAGACAGGCGCCCGCCGAGGCGGAAGCCCTTGCGCGGATCGAGCAGATCGTCGCTGCCATCATGAGTCAGGCTGGTGGGCAGGGCGAGAATGAGATAGCGGCGCCGCACCGGATCGGGCGACCCCTCATATAGGCGCCGCTCGTCGCTGACGCGCAGCTCAAGGCCGGCGGACCAGGTCCATTCCTTCTGGAAAATCAGGTTGGTGTGCTTTTCCAGGCTCGCGGCGATGCCTGCGGTCAGAGCGTCATAAGCGGGCTGATCGACATTGGCGATGCTGAGTTCGCCATTGAGAGCCTGATCGCGCTGCCACAGATTGTTGCGCCGGAAGATCGCGGACGCGCTCTGTTCCTGCGTACCGATCACGCCGCGCAGCGTCACCGCCCCTTCCGGCGGCACCAGATTGCGGTGCTGCCAGCGCACTTCCACGCGCGCGCCTTCGCCGGTGCCATAACCGATTTCCCCCGCGATCGTCCGTGGCGGCGCGCGGGTCATGTTCACGACGATGTCCACCGCCTCGCGGTCAGGCCGCGCTTCGGGTGTGATGGTAAGCTGGGAGACCAACCCGGTCGCGACAATGGCCCGGTTGAGATCGGTCAGCTCGCTTTGCTTGAACGGGTCGCCGGGCGAGAAGCGGCTGATGACGGCCACGTGCCGCGCATCGAACGGCGCGCCGTCGTTTACACGGATCGAGCCGAAGCGAAGAAAGTCACCGGTATCGGCATTGAGACTGAGCAGGGCCTGACGCTGCTGGTGGTCGACAGTGAGCACCGGCTCGCGCACCTGCGCAAATGGATAGCCGCCCTCTTCGAGGCTGACGCGCAGCGCGCTCGTCGCGGCCAATATGGTGTCGGTGTCGGCCGGGTCTCCCACCTTCACGGGGAAAAGCGAGCGCAACGGCTTGCCGTCCGCCATCGTCCCGTCCAGCCCGAACACCTCCACCGCGCTCAGGGCGAAGCGCTGGCCGGGGACGGCCCGTAGCGCGACGCGGACATAGGGGTCACTTGCTCCACTGACGCCAAAGCGCGCACGGCTCCGGCCCTCATAATAGCCCCGGGTGCGCAGCAGATCTTCGAGCAGTTCCTCATCGGTCTGCGCCCGACGCCGGATCTGCGCGATGCTGGCACGGTCGCCTTCCCCCGTCCGCAGCGCCGATAGTGCATCGAACCGGCTGTAGAACATGGGATCGGCAGCATCATCCAGCCCTTCAAGATTGAGCTGATAACGCAGCGGCTGGGTGGGGTCGAGCGCAGCAAGGGCTGCCGCTTCGCCCGCCGTGCCGCCTAGGGGGTCCGGCTCAGTGCCGGCGGGAGCTTCCGTTGCAGGCGTTGCTGTCCCCTGCCCGCCAGCTAGCGCGGGCTCGGCCTCTCCTCCGGCGTCACTGCCCTCCACTGCCAGAGTTTCCCCCGACTGATCGAGGTCCGGCCAGTCGAGGCCGATGTCGGGCATGTCATCGAGATCAAGCGCGTCCTGCGCGGCGTCGGGCGATGGGGTGGCTTGACCGGGCGACGTTTGCGCCAGCGCGCGGTCGCACGTCAGCGCGCCCTGCGCGGCCAGCAGGATCGCCATGAAAGTCCCACTTGCACGGGAACACCTGCCCAAACGCGATCGCCGCAGCATCAGGCCTGTCTATGAGCTTGTCGCAGGACTGCAAGCAGCATTCGCGCGTGACGCACCGTTTTGCGGCGGGCTGTCCGGCCGGACGGCTCAGAAGGCCCGTTCAAGCCGCGTCAGCAGAACATGCGCCGGATTGATCGGCATCGCCGACAAGCGGGACCTGCGGGCCAGGAACTGGCGCTCGAGGCGGGCCACTCGCGCATACAGCTCCTCGGAGCTGGCGATGAGCGCGCGCATCTCTTCGTTGAACTGGCACGAGACATCGAGCGGCGTGAGGGCGGCTGGGCCAAGCCGATAGCGCTCCTCCTCCCGCACGGATTCGCGCATCTCGCCATTGAAGATCGCGCGCTGCGTGAGCAGCCACGCGATCACGTGCATCAACCGCGTCGTCACCTTGATCGATTCGCAGGAGAAATCGACCCAGCCGATGCGGCCCAGCGACTGACGATGCTCCTCGGCGCGATCATCAAAATAAGAGCGCGCCTCATCAGCCAGCACCATGGCATCGACATACAGGGCGTCGACAAGCTGACGGTCAAGCACGTGCGGGGGCATCGAGTCGTTCATGAGCCTGTGCTGCCACAAGCCGGGCGGAACGTCAGGTCGATTAACCTTCAATATACCATCTGGATGGGTGTGCCCATTGATCCGGCGGCCGCTTATACCGGTGGGCGGTCAGGCGATAATGTCGGGAATCAGGCTGTTTTCCAGCATGGTGATCTCGTCGCGCAGGCGCAGCTTGCGCTTCTTGAGGCGGGCGAGCTGGAGCTGGTCGGGCAAGGAAAGCTGGCCCAAAGCCGCAATCGCGCAGTCGAGATCGCGATGCTCGACACGCAAGGCTTCCAGCCGCTGCTCGATTTCCTCGATCGATAACACCGATTCGCCCCCAGTTCTGAACGGCACGCCTACATGGCAGGGCACCCTTGGCGCGGCAATGCGCAACTGCACAACAAAAGAAGGTGGTTAGCGACTTTTCTTTCGTGTGCCCGCAAGCTTCTGTCTGCTCACAGAAAGAATGTTTAACGAAAGAACGTGACACCGCATGACGGGTCTCGATTTATCGCACCTTCGCGCAATTGCCAGAGACAGCGGACGCGATTGGTGATCTACTGAACCTCCATTGAAGCAATGGCCAAGGAGGACATGATGGACACAAGCCACGTTTCCGCACTGCACGCCAAGCATGCCGGGCTGGAGGCCCGAATCAAGGACGAGATTACCCGTCCTGCGCCGGACAGTTACCGGCTCGCCACCCTCAAGAAAGAGAAGTTGCGCATCAAGCAGGCACTCGCTTCCGCAGCGACCTGAGCGCCAGGGCTATGACAGCCAGGTAGGGGCGCTGGTCGCCCCTGCTCTGGCCAGCCCGGCTATCGTCAGACGACCGACGATCCCCAACGACCAAGCTGAAAACGCCTGCCGGAGCCACATCGCGCGGGACGCTCCGTTGGCGCCCCATCGCGATGGGGCCCGATCAGTAAACGCGCTTCTTCGGCGCGATATAGTCGATGTCGTCGGTCAGCGTGTAGTCATGCACCGGGCGGCTATCGAGCTTCACGCTGCCGCCCTTGCCGCCCCAGCCCTCGAACCAGCCGAGCGTGTGCTTCATCCAGTTGGCATCGTCGCGATCAGCATAATCCTCGCGCGCATGGGCGCCGCGGCTTTCCTTGCGCGCAATCGCGCCGTGGATGGTGACGCTGGCCTGCGAGATCAGGTTGTCCAACTCCAGCGTCTCGACGAGATCGCTGTTCCAGATCAGCGAGCGATCGGTGACCCCGATGTCCGTCATGCCCGCATAGATCTTGCCCAGCTTTTCGACACCTTCCGCCATCAGCTCCTCGGTGCGGAACACGGCGGCGTGGGCCTGCATCGTGCGCTGCATGTCGAGGCGGATCTGCGCCGTGGGCGTGCCGCCCTTGGCATTGCGGAAGTGATCGAGGCGACCCAGCGCCAGCTCGTCGCCGCTCTTGGGCAGCGGCTTGTGCGGCGTATCGGGCTTGACGATCTCGGCGATGCGCTTGCCAGTCGCGCGGCCGAACACCACGAGATCGATCAGGCTGTTCGAGCCCAGGCGATTGGCGCCGTGCACCGAGACGCAGGCAGCCTCGCCGACCGCGAACAGGCCCGGCACGACATGATCGGGATTGTCGCCCTTCCGGGTGACCACCTCGCCATGATAATTGGTCGGGATGCCGCCCATATTATAGTGGACGGTCGGCACCACCGGCAGCGGCTGACGGGTCAGGTCGACGCCCGCGAAGATCTTGCCGCTCTCGGTAATGCCGGGCAGGCGCTCGGCCAGCACCTTGGGATCGATATGATCGAGGTGCAAGTGGATATGATCCTTGTTCGCGCCGACGCCGCGGCCCTCGCGGATTTCCATCGCCATGGACCGCGAGACGACGTCGCGCGAGGCGAGATCCTTGGCGGAGGGGGCATAGCGCTCCATGAAGCGCTCGCCTTCCGAGTTGGTGAGATAACCGCCTTCGCCGCGCGCGCCCTCGGTGATGAGCACGCCCGCGCCATAGATGCCGGTCGGGTGGAACTGAACGAATTCCAGATCCTGCAGCGGCAGGCCGGCGCGCAGCACCATGGCGCCGCCGTCACCCGTGCAGGTGTGGGCGCTGGTGGCCGAGAAATAGGCCCGACCGTAGCCGCCGGTGGCGAGCACGACGCAATGGGCGCGGAAGCGATGGATCGTGCCATCGTCCATGCAGAGTGCGATGACGCCACGGCAGACGGGGCCGTCCGGCGTATCTTCCATGATGAGGTCGAGCGCGAAATATTCGATGAAGAAGTCCGCGTCATACTTCAGGCTCTGCTGGTACAGCGCGTGCAGCATGGCATGGCCGGTACGATCCGCCGCCGCGCAGGTGCGCTGGGCCGGCGGGCCTTCGCCCATATTCTGCATCATGCCGCCGAACGGGCGCTGGTAGATCTTGCCTTCCTGCGTGCGGCTGAACGGCACGCCGGCATGTTCCAGCTCGTAGACCGCCGCCGGCGCCTCACGCACCATATATTCGATCGCGTCCTGGTCGCCGAGCCAGTCCGAGCCCTTGACCGTGTCGTACATGTGCCAGGTCCAGTGATCCGGCCCCATATTGCCGAGGCTCGCCGCGATGCCGCCCTGGGCCGCGACCGTGTGGCTGCGGGTCGGGAACACCTTGGTGATGCAGGCCGTCTTGAGGCCGCTCTCGGCAATGCCCATGGTGGCGCGCAGGCCCGAGCCGCCGGCGCCGACGACGACGGCGTCATAGGTGTGATCGATGATCTTGTAGGCTTGCGTCATGATTAGAGCGCCCCTCCGGCCAAGGCGATTTTCGCGACAGAGAACAGGCTGACCGCGGCGCAGCCGATGACGAAGAAATGCAGCAGGATGAGCGTGGCAAACTTCAGCCCCTCATCATGCACATAATCCTCGATAAGCACCTGAAGACCGAGGCGGATGTGATAGAAAACGCTGACAATCATCAGCATCATCGGCACCGCGACGATGGGCTGGGTCAGCCAACCGGTGATGGCCGCATGGTCATGCGCCGGCAGCAGCGCCAGGCTGGCCAGCAGCCAGCTCACCAGCAGCAGATTGCCGATCGCCGTGAAGCGCTGGGCGATCCAGTGATGCGTGCCGCTCCGTGCCGAGCCGAGGCCACGCACGCGGCCCAGTCTGGTTCCGCTGCCCATCAGAATGCCCTCCCCACGAAGATCCACGCCCAGAAGGCTACAGTCGCCAGCGCCGAGGCGGCGAGAATGACCTTCGACCACCGCTTGTTCGCCGTCAGCTCAAAGCCCGCGCCCATGTCCATCACCAGATGGCGCAGGCCCGAGAGCATGTGCTGGAAGAACGCCCAGGTCAGGCCGATCAGCACGATGCGCGCGATCACATTGGCAATCAGGCCAGCCAGATCGCCAGCATCCGCTTGCCAGACATAATATTGGAAGTTCGCATAGGCCGCCGGTCCGCTCGCCGCTGCATACAGCCACCAGGTCAGGCCGAGGCCGCCCAGAATCGCCATGCCATCCCCCGTCACGCGGTGGAGGATGGAAAGAAGCAT
Organism: Sphingobium sp. B11D3B; assembly: GCF_025961735.1. Lineage (NCBI taxonomy): Bacteria > Pseudomonadati > Pseudomonadota > Alphaproteobacteria > Sphingomonadales > Sphingobiaceae > Sphingobium > Sphingobium sp. B11D3B. The sequence continues at coordinate 1,873,879 of NZ_JAOQOF010000001.1, forward strand.
ATGCGGGCCCCACTTCCAGATGGTGAGGTGCGGGGAAAGCGGCCTTCGCCCGGATTGCGCCATGATCGAGCAGTCCTGTTCGTGAAAGAATGCGCCCCTTTAGCGCAAAGCTGCTGCACTGCAAACGCTCGCTGGCGCCATGTCACCAATGTGCAGATTGAGGTCCCGGTGAACATGGAAAACAGAGGATGTTAGCCCTCGATTAACGAAAGGCCGATATCACGCCACCCCATACGACCCGGCAAATGGCAGGACAAAAGGGGCACCGAGGCCATGATCGCAGGAAAAAGCGACACGATTTCAATGGCTGAACGGCTGCAGGAGTTCGACCCCCAAGCGACATTGCCGGGGCGGGCGCGTCAAATCCTGGCTTATCTCGGAGACCGCATCGACGAACTGGGCGACACTGCCATGGCGGTGTACCTCCCCTGCATCGACCTTGCGGCGGTCGGCCCGGCAGAGCTGGAAGCCACGCGACAGGGCGCAAGAATGTTCCATCGAACATTGCTCAGCGATTTCGCCGGGGAAGAATGGACGGAGATGGCACGCACCGGCGTGATGAAGATGCTGGCGCGCGATGTCTCCATCCGTACCCAGATCGTCATCATCAACCGCGTGGTCGACAAGGTCCGTGATATCCTGACGGAGCTTGTGGCCGATCGTGATGAGCGCTCGGAACTGCTGGCCGCCATGCGGTTCATCTCGCTGGTTCAGGCGGAAGTGTGCTGCGCCTTTTACGCCGACACGATCCGCGAGCAGGACCGGATCGAGCGCCAGCGCCAGCGCGACAAATTCTCCGAATTGCTGAACACGCAGATCGATCTGGCCGCGCAACTGGGCGAGCGCCTGCGCGAACAGGCCCGCGAATCCTCGAACGCCACGCGCGGGATGCTCGACAAGGCTTCCGAAGTCGCCGCCGCTGCCGAACAATCGGCCATCGCCATGCGCGAAGCCGCGCACACCAGCTCCGGCCTGATCCGCGCCATCGAGGAAGCCCGCACCGAAGTTGACCAGGCGGCGGAAGTCGCCGCCCTGGCCTCCGAGCAGGCCGGCGAGGCCGTGAACGTCTCGACGGCGCTGAGCGATCACGCCCAGTCCATCGAATCGATCCTTGGCCTGATCCGTGATATTGCCGGGCAGACCAATCTCCTTGCCCTCAACGCGACCATCGAGGCCGCGCGCGCCGGCGATGCCGGACGCGGCTTTGCCGTCGTCGCGCAGGAAGTGAAGTCGCTTGCGAGCCAGACCGCCCACGCCACCGACGACATCGCGCAGAAGATCGCCGCCATCCAGAACGCCACGCGGCATACGGTCGAGACCAACGAACGCATCCGCGAAACCGTGCTCAACGTGCAGACCATGGGCATGCGCATCCGCACCGCGATGGACGCGCAATCGCAAACCGTAACGATGATTACCGCTGCCGTGGACGAGACGGCGCTTGCCGCCGACTCCATGTCATCGAACATCTCGGCAATCCGGCAGGATACGGAGATCGTAGCCTCCGAGATCGACGAGCTGGAAAGCGGCTTCACGGAAGTCCGCAATCTCTTGGGCGCCTTGCGCACGCGCTCGGCCAATTTCGTGGTCTCCATGGCACCGGCGACCGACGCCCAGGCAGAGCCGCAGCCGGCTTATCCGCCAATCCGACGCGCCGTCTGACAAATCCGCTCCGCGGGGGTGACACGGTCCATTCTCTCTCCCTTTGCCGTCCAAATCGGCTAGAGAGAGGGCATGACAAAGCGTTCCTCCACCGCCAGCGTCGCGCCCGCGATGCCCTGGCAGATGACCTTTTCCTGCACGCGCGCCGTCGCCGAGCGGTTCGAGCTTGAGGCCGAGCCGCTGTTCATCGACTGGCCCTCGCCGCCCGCGATTATGGCCAGCGAGCCGGACGAAAGCCAGCCCGATGCTTGGCAGCTCGACATCATCTTCGAAACCAAGCCGACGCGTGCCACCATCGATGCCATTGCGGCGCTGATTCCCGATGGTGCGGCCACCCCCTACACGCTCGCGCAATTGCCGGACACCGACTGGGTGACGCAGAGCCAGGCCGGGCTGGAGCCGATGACCGCCGGGCCGTTCCATGTCCGCCACGACACTGCGGACAGTCCGCGCGCCGACCGCATCGATTTTCTCATTCCCGCCAGCCGCGCCTTCGGCACCGGCCAGCATGAGACCACACGCGGCTGCCTGCTGGCGCTGGCCGACCTCAAGGCGCGGGGCATGCGCTATGGTAACATTGCGGACATCGGCACCGGCACCGGCCTGCTCGCATTCGCCGCCAACCGTCTGTGGCCCCGCGCTCATGTGCTCGCCTCGGACATCGACCCTGTCGCGGTAGACGTTTCGGCCGAAAACGCCGATTTGAACGGTGTTCCGCTCGGGGTCGGCGCGGGGGCGTTGCGGCTGGTCGCCGCGCCGGGGGTCGAGCATCCGCTCATTCAGGGCCTTGCGCCTTATGACCTGCTCATCGCCAATATTCTCGCCGGGCCGCTGATCGAGTTGGCGCCAAGCCTCTCTGCTCAGGTGGCCGAGGGTGGCACGCTGATGCTTGCAGGCCTGCTGGATAGTCAGGCCGGCCGCGTGCAGGCGGCCTATCGCGCGCAGGGCATGGTGCTGATCTGGCGGTTCGACCATGGCGATTGGCCGACGCTCGTGCTGCGCAAGCGCCATCGCTTCGGCTGGCGCCGCACGACGCGCTGGCGCACGGGCGATCATGGCGCCGCGCCCGGCTTCGGCAGCTGGTAAGACCGGCTGCGCATTGACAGGGCGCCCGCGCCGACCGACCATCCCCGCCTGACGCTGCGAGGGAGAGATTCGGCATGTGCGACAATGACATCCATCAGGGCCTGGTCGAGGATTGGAGCGTCACCCGGCGCATGTTCATGGCCACCGGCGCCGCCGTCGGCCTGGCCGGGGCGGCGACCGCCCAAGCCGTCGCCAACGTCACCGAGAAGAATGTGACCATCAAAACGCCCGACGGCTCGGCAGATGCCGCTCTCTTCCACCCCGCCGGCACGGGGCCCTGGCCTGCCGTGCTGATGTGGCCGGACATCATGGGCCTGCGCCCGGTGTTCCGCGAGATGGGCCGGCGCCTGGCCGCCGAGGGCTATGTCGTGCTCGTCCCCAACCCCTTCTACCGCAATGCCGTCGCGCCGGTGATCGACGGGACGTTCGACTTCAGCAACCCTGAGTCGCGCAAGATCCTGTTCGGCTATCGCGCCGCGATGAGCGATGCCGCGGTCGATCATGACGCGGCGGCCTATCTCGGCTTCCTCGACGCGCAGCCGCAGGTCGACAAGGGCCGCAAGGCGGGCGTGCAGGGCTATTGCATGGGCGGGCCGCTCTCCTTCCGCACCGCCGCTGTCGCTTCGGCACGGATCGGCGCGGTGGCCAGCTTCCATGGCGGAGGCCTGACCACCGACCAGCCGAGCAGTCCGCATCTGCTCATCCCCAAGACCGATGCCGCCTATCTCGTCGCCGTGGCGCAGAATGACGATGCCAAGGAGCCCGAATCCAAGACGATCCTGCGCAAGACCTTCGATGCAGCGGGTAAGACCGCGACGGTCGAGGTCTACCCCGCCGACCATGGCTGGTGCGTGCCCGGCAGCCAGGCCTACAACCATGACGCGGCGGAAAAGGCCTGGGCCGCGTTGCTCGCCATGTATCGCACAGCGCTGGCCTGACGCGGAGGCGCTTTAGCCGGCGCTCCGCACGATCTCAGCCCAGGCGGCCTCGTCGATCACCTCGATCCCGAGGTCGGCGGCTTTCTTGAGCTTTGAGCCGGCGCCCGGCCCGGCCACCACCAGATCGGTCGACGCGCTGACCGATCCGGCCGATCGGGCGCCCAGCGCCTCGGCCTGCGCCTTGGCTTCATCGCGGCTCATCGTCTCCAGCTTGCCGGTGAAGACGATGGTCTTGCCCGAGACGGGGCTTTCCCGAACTTCTATTTCATAGGGCGGCGGAGAGACCTCGCTTAGCAAGTCCTCCCAGACCGCGACATTGTGCTCTTCGTGGAAGAAGTCGCGTAGCGAATTGATCACGGCGTCGCCAATCCCTCGGATCCCGTGAAAATCCAGATAGCCAGTGCCGTCGTGACTATGCGGAGATAACTTTGCTCCGCCGGCAGTCTGGAAATACTCGTTATATTTCTCAATCTCGGTTCGCAGCCGAGCCAGCGTAACCGCCGCCTTCATCAGATCGCGCGCCGTTACCGCGCCGACATGGCGAATGCCGAGGCCGAACAGAAGCCGCGCGGCATCGGGCGCACGCCGGTCCTCGATGGCCTTGAGGAGATTGTCGACCGACTTCTCCTTCCAGCCCTCGCGGCCCAGCAGATCGGCGCGATGCTGCCTGAGCCGGAAGATGTCCGCCGGGCCATGTTCCAGCCAGCCGAGCGCGAAGAACTCGCGAATGGTCTTATCGCCCAGGCCATCAATATCCATCGCGCCGCGACTGACGAAATGGTTGAGCCGCTCGATGCGCTGGGCCGGGCAGATGAGGCCCGCCGTGCAGCGCACATCGACCTCACCTTCCTCCGCCACCGCCTCGCTGCCGCATTCCGGGCAATGATCGGGGAAGATGTACGGCGCTCGCTCCGCCTCCCGAGTCAGATTGTCCACGACCTGCGGGATCACGTCGCCGGCGCGCTGGATCAGAATCCGGTCGCCGGGCCGCACGCCCAGCCGCGCGATCTCGTCGCGATTGTGCAACGTGACGTTCTGGACCACCACGCCGCCCACCGTGACCGGCTTGAGCCGGCCCACCGGCGTCAGCTTACCGGTGCGGCCGACCTGAATGTCGATGGCTTCCAGCGTCGTCTCGGCCTGTTCGGCGGGGAATTTATGCGCAATCGCCCAGCGCGGCGCCTTGGCAACGAAGCCGAGCCGCGCCTGCCAGTCCAGCCGATCCACCTTGTAGACCACGCCGTCAATATCGTAATTCAGGTCCGCGCGCTGTTGCTGGATGGCGCGATAATGCGCCAGCATCGCCGCGCTGCCATCGCACAGCACCAGATGCCGCGACACTGGAATGCCCCAACCTTCCAGCGCTTTCATCACGCCATATTGCGTATCCGCAGGCAGGCCATCATCGCTGACCACGCCCCAGCCATGGGCAAGAAATCGCAGCGGACGGCTGGCGGTGACGCTCGCATCCTTCTGGCGCAGCGATCCGGCGGCGGCATTGCGCGGATTGGCGAATTGGCGGACGCCCTCGGGATCAAATGCCTCACCGCGCGCCTCGGCCGTCGCGCGCGCCTCGTCCATCAGCCGCGCATTGAGCGCGGTGAAGGAGGACTTCTCCATATAGACCTCGCCGCGCACCTCCAGGATGGCCGGCGCGTCGACGGGCAGGGTCTGGGGAATATCGCCGATATGCGCAACATTGGGCGTCACGTCCTCCCCCACCTCGCCATCGCCGCGCGTCGCCGCACGGACGAGCTTGCGGTCCTCATAGCGGATGGAGAGCGACAGGCCGTCGATCTTGTCCTCCGCCGTCATCAAGACCGGCTCGTCCTCACCGAGCGCCAGATACCGCCGCACGCGCGCAACGAATTCCGCCACATCCTCGTCCGCAAAGGCGTTGTCGAGGCTCATCATGCGCTTCTCGTGCCGCACCTTGGCGAGCGCAGACGTCGCCACCGAAGCGCCCACCTGCCGATTGGGGCTGTCCGCACGGATCAGATGCGGGAAAGCTGCCTCCAGCGCATTATTCTCGCGCACCAGCGCGTCGAAAGCGGCATCGCTGATCTCGGGCGCGTCATTGGCGTGATAGAGCGCGTTGTGCTTCGCGATTTCCTTCGCGAGCCGCATGAGGCGATTGGCCGCCTCGGCTTCGGTGAGAGTGGTGGGGTCAGTCATATTTCGATCCTGCCCCTCCTCTTCGGAGGAGGGGGCAGGGGTGATGTTGGACGTCCCCATCCTCACACCCCCTCCAGCAGCCGCTCGGCCTGTGCGCGCGCTTCGTTGGTGATCTCGGCGCCGGAGAGCATGCGGGCGATTTCTTCGCGGCGTTCGGCGTCGTCGAGCGGATGGACCCCGGTGCGGGTGATGGTGCCTTGCGAGGATTTGGCGATGAGCAGATGCGCCGCGCCGCGTGCGGCCACCTGCGGGGAGTGAGTGACGACGATCACCTGCCCGCCACCGGAGAGCCGCGCCAGCCGCTCACCAATCGCGCCGGCCACGGCCCCGCCGACGCCCCGGTCGATCTCGTCGAAGATCATCGTGCCCGCGCTGCCCTGCGCGGCGAGCGCGACCTTGAGGGACAGGATGAAGCGCGACAATTCGCCGCCCGAGGCGATCTTAGTCAGCGGCGCGAAGGGCGCGCCGGGGTTGGTGGAAATCATGAACTCGACCCGATCCTTGCCGGACGCGCGCCACTGCCCTTCCGGCAGCAGCTCGACATCGGTGCGGAAGCGCGCGGCATCCAGCTTGAGCGGGGCCAGTTCGCCGGCAACCGCCGCGTCCAGTCGGGCAGCGGCCTCCCGGCGGCCATCGCTGAGCGCCTGCGCCGCGGCTTCATATGCCTGCCGTGCGGCCGCGACGTCCCGTTCAAGATCGGCCAACCCCGCCTCGCCCGCATCGATCCGCGCGAGCTGATCGCTCATCCGCGCCGCGAGATCGGCCAGATCGTCGGCCGCGACCTGATGCTTGCGGGCCAGTGCCCGCAGATCGAACAGGCGCGTCTCGATCGCGTCGAGCCGCGCGGGATCGACGGACAGCGCTTCGCCGGCCCGCGCGAGATGCTCCTCCGCTTCGCTGGCCTCGATCACGGCGCGATCGAAGGCAGCCAGCGCCTGCGTGAGCAACTCATGCTCCTCGCCGATCCGATCCAGCCGCCGCGCTGCCTGCCGCAGCTTGGCCAGCGCACCGTCCGATCCGCCGAGCAAATCGTCGAGCGCGGCCATGTCCTCGGTGAGGCGCGCACCTTTCTGCATGTCGGCGCGTTCGGTGGCGAGCGTCTCCTCTTCTCCCGGTTCGGGCGCGAAGGCTGTCAGTTCGGCCACAGCATGGGCGAGATAATCGCGTTCACGAGCGGCGCTCTCCAGCGTCTCGCGGGCCTCGGTGAGCCGCGCCTGCGCAGCCTGCCAGACGCCGTGTGCGGTGCGTACCGCTCCGGCATCCAGACCGCCAAAGGCATCGAGCAGGTCCATATGCCCGCGCGGATTGATGAGGCCACGCTCATCATGCTGGCCGTGAATCTCGACAAGATAGGCGCCGACATCGCGCAGCAGCGCCGCCGAGCAGGGCTGATCGTTGATGAAGGCGCGGCTGCCGCCATCGGCCTTGAGCGTGCGGCGGATCAGCAGCGGCTCGCCCGGTTCCTGAGCAACGTCGCTTTCGGCCAGCAGGATGGCCAGGGCCGAACCGGGCGCCGGCGGATCGAATGTCGCGGTCACGCTGGCCTGATCGGCACCGGCGCGCACGAGGCCGCTATCGGCCCGCATCCCCAGCGCCAAGCCCAGCGCATCGAGCAGGATCGACTTGCCCGCGCCGGTTTCGCCGGTGAGCACGGTCAGCCCTCGCTCGAACACGAGATCGAGCGCCTCGATGAGCACGATGTTACGGATCGAGAGGCCGGTCAGCATATGCGGTGCAGAGCTAATCCATTGCCCTCATGCTGTCACCCGCCTTCGCCAGCGCAACGCGCCGGAAAGAGATCAGGCGCTCGGAGCGTGCTGAGTCATCAGGCGGTAGGAGCGCTGATACCAGTCCGAATCGGGATAGTTGGTCTGCAGCACCGCAGCGGCGCGCTTGGCTTCTTCCGGCATGCCGAGCGCCAGATAGCTCTCGACCAGACGGTGCAGCGCCTCTGCCGTGTGGCTGGTTTGCTGGTAATTGTCGACGACCTGCCGGAAGCGCATCGCGGCGGCGATCCACTCGCGGCGGCGCTGGTAGAAGCGGCCGACTTCCATTTCCTTGCCGGCGAGATGGTCGTTCACCAGATCGAGCTTGAGCCGGGCGTCCGACGCGTAGCGCGAATCGGGGTAGCGGCGGACCAGCTCGTTCAACGCATCGCGGGCCTGAAGCGTCAGCTTCTGGTCGCGCGTCACGTCGCTGATCTGCTCATAATAGCATAAGGCGATCAGATAATAGGCATAGGCCGCGTCGCGGTTGCCCGGATGGATCGAAAGGAAGCGCTGGGCCGACTGGATCGACTGGCGATAATTGCGCGCGGCATAATAGCTGAACGAGCTCATCAGCTGCGCGCGGCGGGCCCAGGGCGAATAAGGATGCTGGCGCTCCACCTCGTCGAACAGCACGGCGGCCTCGGCAAAGCGACCATTGTCGAGCCGCTGCTGGCCCGCCAGATACAGCGTGCTGACGTCGCGCGCGACATAGCGCGTATCAACGCGGTTCGAACTGCGCGCGCAGCCGGCCAGCAAGGCGAGTGAGATCAGGCTGGCGGCAATCAGCCGGCCACGACGCAGCGGTGTAACGGTCATGCGCAGCCTCTTAACCGAGCAACCGGACCGCGCCAAGCGAATGATGAGCGCTTTGCGCCACGGGCAGAAGACAGATGATGCATGGCGCGCGAAACAAGGACCGGCCCGTTGAACCGGCGCTGAACGAGAGCGGCTGAATGGGCGCCTGCCCCTCTTTTCCCATGCGAGCGCACTGCCCGCAAACCGCGCCGCCGCTCTCTGTGTGGGAGGTGGGAAGCGGCGACGCGGCCTGCACCTTGCGGAGCAGAAAACGGTCGACGCCCGACCCGAACCGGGGAATGCGCACGCCAGCGTGGGGGATGGCGGCACACGGTTCAGGCCGGTCGTCGACCTGCGAAGCTGTCAGACGTCCGGGTGGTCGCTGACATAACTCCGCATCCTCGCGGACCCGAGGGGCGTTAGCCCGACCGTCCGCCGCTCGGGTTCTTCACCCGCAACGACGGCCAGCCCCGCTTGGACCAGTTTATCGATCACTGCAGCGGCCTCAGCCGGGCTGAGCATGTTGCCCACGGCCAGGGCCGTGTCGCTCACCGGACTGGACTGCAGTTCACCGACGAAAAGAGAGAGCATCACGTCCATGGCGCGATCGGCCATGACGGGCGTGTAGAAATGCTTGCTGCGCAGACGGCCGAGCATGTGCATGCGGCCGGCCTTGGCCCGCAGAACGCTCGAAGCTTCCGCGGAGCGAGGATCAGCCGGCGCGTCCGACCGGGCTGCGGCGTCGCGTTGCACGATATTGGGCACGTCAAAAAACTTTCGATTCGGCATCGGACTACCCTCGCCGCGCGGGAAACACCCCGCGCGCGAAAGATGCGCCGCCGCTGTGAGAAGAGGCGGCGGATAGACCACCGTCTCTGCCGGCGCATGTCCCGTAACCACCAGACAGGGGGCGCCTATCGTCACCAGCCGCGCTCACTGACCGGGAGGACCGGGCCGAGCGGCGGGAATAAGACCCGTGAGGTGGTCGGGTTGACCGCTCATTGCCCAATACCGCGATGGTCGCCGAGATAACTGCGCATTCGCGCCGATCCCATCGGGGTCAGGGTGATCCCATCGTCTTCCCCGACCGCAGGCCCGCCCGCTCCCGCCGACCCGGCGCGGACCAGACCTGCCTTGATCAACGCTGCAACCACCTCGTCTTGCGGATCGCTGCGCAGATCCTGCGCGCCGTTCAACGATGCCCGGGAGACCGTCCGCCCCTCGCTCTGGGCAAGGAACAGCGTCAGCATGGCCGCCATGGCGTCATCGGCCATCACCGGCTCTGGAAAGAGGGCACTGCGCTGGCCCATAAGGGCCTGCAAACGCCGCGCCCGCTCGATCACCGGGTCATCCGGCAGACAAGCGCGCGCATCGTCGTCCACGCCCGGTGGGCGCGGCTTATTGGCTGTATCGAACATCACGATCCGTCCCTGGGATATTCGCGGGGTTCACACTGAACCCGTGTCTCCTCGCCTATCCCTGCCTCAACATCATTCTCAAACGCGTGGCAGTCAGCGGCGGCCCGTCATGTCTTGAAGTCGATTGTCATCTGGTGCGACCCTGCAATTTTAGAAGCCTTTTTGGCTTTCTAAGGCAACATTATGTTATGCGAGCTTCACTTTGTGCGCCGTGATCACGGGAAGTCAACCGCTAAAGGACGGGTCGATGGAGCGATGCGATGGGGGCCCACCTCATCTGTCCCGTTTTGATTCGTTCCTGCCGGAATCAGCACCAAAACGGCACGCTTCGAGGATGTTGGACAGCGCCGGCAGCATCGCCGCGCGAAAGGCATAGCTACGGCGGCCTGTCTCGATCGCCGATCCGGCGAGGCCTTTTTCGCTGAGCGCAGCCCGCAGCGTTGAGATGTGAACCTTGATCGCCGCACGCGACATCGCACCGCGATCCAGGAGCAACGCAAGTTCATCGAGCGGGATCAGCCGGTCAGGCTCGGCAATCAGGCGCAGGAGCAGGCGCGCACAGATATGGCCCCGCAGTGCCAGGGCCGCATTCAGATGGGCAACTGCCATCGGCTCGTTCGCGTGACTGAGCAGCCCAACCGGCAACGCACCGTCGGCAAGGGGCCTCGCACCGGCCCCTTCCGCAACCTCCTGCTCCATCTCAAGCAGATGGCGCGCGGCCTCGATGCGGTCTGCAGCTTCCTGAATCAGCCGGGCCGCACGATGACGGCGCGCTTGGCCGGATCGATCTGGCTCCGTCACCCCGCCCCTCCACGGTCAACGGGGACACGTCATTGGGCGGCTTGCAATGGCGCGGTGCGGCACCGGTCTTATGCCCTGCAAGGTGCCGGAGCGTGGCATGGGTTCCTTCCTGTCGATCGAGCAGGAGACGCTAACCCAGTCCGCCCCCGGCATTTAGTAAATTGCCTCCATTTCGGAGGCGAAAAGGCGCGACGAGGTTAGCACTGTCGCCGCATGCGCTCGTTAACTCAGCCGGCTTGTCCCTTTCGCCCTTTGGCTCCGCCACCAAGTGCCGATACGAGCGCGGCAAAGCATATTGCCGCCTAGATCAAGACAGCACGCCGCGCGCTACCGAGAGAGAGACGGGATGGGATGGAGAGGTGAGCCTTGCAATCGAAACAGCTTCTGAGCCTGCGCAATGTCCGCACGGTGCGCATCGGTGCCGGTCTTCTGCCGGCCTGTGCCGCCGATGTCGTCGCGTCCGGGGCCGCAAGCGCGCTGATCGTCTCCGGCAGCCCTCTGCGTGCGCTCAGCGAAGCCCTCGCCTCCGAACTAACCAAAGCCGGCTGCGCCGCGACGATTTTCGACGCCATTGCCGGCGAGCCGACCTTCGCCGATTTCGAGGCCGCCATGGCGACGGCGCGCGAGAGCCAAGCCGGCTTCATCATCGGACTGGGCGGCGGCAGTGCGATGGATGTCGCCAAGCTGGTCGCCGCGCTGATGGATGGCGCGCAGGGCATCGATGACGTCATCGGCACAGGCCTCCTCCAAGGCCGCGCCATTCCGCTCGCCTGCATCCCGACCACCGCCGGCACAGGCAGCGAAGTCACTCCCATCGCCATTCTGGAAGACGTGGCGGCGGAACTGAAGAAGGGCGTGGTCAGCGATCATCTCGTGCCGGATTTCGCTTATCTGGATGCTGAACTCACCGTCTCAATGCCCCGCGCCGTCACCGCCGCGACCGGGCTGGATGCGCTGACGCATTGCATCGAGGCCTATGCCAACCGCTTTGCCCATCCCGTCGTCGATGCCTGGGCGCTCGAAGGCATCCGCCTGATCGCCGGCCATCTCGAACGCGCCTGCACGGACGGCACAGACCTGGAGGCGCGCGATGCCATGCTTCGCGCGGCGCATCTTGGCGGCATGTGCCTCGGCCCGGTCAACACCGCGGCGGTCCACGCTTTGGCCTATCCGCTCGGCGGCGAATTCCACATTCCCCACGGCGTCGCCAACTCGCTGCTGCTGCCGCATGTACTGCGCTTCACCCTGCCCGCCGCCCCCGCTCGCTATGCTGAGGTCGCTGCCGCCCTAGGCGTGGCGCGGACCGGCGATGACGAGGCGGATGCGCTGGCCGGCATCGCGCAGATCGAGCGCCTTTCCGCTGCCATCGGCATCGAGCGGCACTTGTCCGCCTTCGGCATCGGCGCCAACGCGGTGCCCAAGATGGCCGCCGCCGCCATGACCGTGCAACGGCTGCTCATCAGAAATCCGCGCGAGGTCGCCGAATCCGATGCGCGCGCCATCTACGAAGCTGCGCTATAGGACCGACACCCCATGAAAGCCGACCTCTTCTCCTGGTATCGCGGCGCGGACCGCAAAACCCGCCGCGTGTTCTGGACGTGCAGCGCCGGCTGGGCGATGGATAGCGCGGATGGGCTGGTCTATCAGTATCTCATCCCGCTGCTCATCGTCGGCCTTGGCATCTCGCTGACCGAGGCCGGGACCATCGCCAGCGCCAATTATTTCGCGGCGGCGATCGGTGGCTGGATCGGCGGCTGGTTGTGCGACCGCTATGGCCGCGCCCGCATCCTGCAGCTCACTATCCTGTGGTTCTCCTTCTTCTCATTCGCCTCGGGCTTTGCGCAGAATTTCGAGCAACTGCTCATCCTGCGCGTGTTGCAGGGCATCGGCTTCGGCGCGGAATGGGCGGTGGGCGCGGTGCTGCTCGGCGAAATCGTCTCACCCAAGCATCGCGGCAAGGCGCTGGGCACGCTGCACAGCGGCGCGGCGGTCGGCTCCGGTCTCGCAGCCTTGATCGCTGGTCCGTTCGCCTCCGCCTTCGATCCCGAGATCGGCTGGCGCCTCGCCTTCTTCGTCGGCATCATTCCCGCCGCCTTGATCTTCTTCATCCGGCGTGGGTCCGACGATTCCGATCTGTTCAAGCAGGCCCAGCAGCGCGCCCAGGAAACCGGGCAGCGCACCAGCCTCACCAGCATCTTCCGGCCCAAGGTCGCCCGCATCACCATCTTGGCATCGCTGCTGGCTGTCGGCGCACAGGGCGCGGGCTATGCCGTGAGCAGCTATCTGACGGTGTTCCTCGCCAATGAGCGCGGCATCGGCATCGCGATGGCCGGGCTGTGCGTGATGTTCAACAGCGTCGGCGGCTTCTTCGGTTTTCTGTTCAACGCCGCGATCAGCGACTTTGTCGGGCGCCGCAACGCCTTCCGGCTGTTCGGCCTCGGCTTCGTGATCTCCGCCGCCATCTATCTGTTCGGGCCATGGGGCGGGAATGTCTGGTTCCTCGTGCCGTTCGGCATCGTCTACGGCTTCTTCCAGTTCGGCATCTATGCAAGCTTCGGCCCCTATTTCACCGAACTGTTCCCGACCGAACTGCGCGGCACCGGACAGGCCTTTGCTTATAATTTCGGCCGGGCGGCGAGCGCTCTGTTCATCATGACCGTACCCTTGGTGGCCGCCATCATCCCGCTGGGCGCGGCGATGGCCATCGTCGGCATGGGGGGCATCCTGTGCGCCCTCATCGCAACGCTGATGCTGCCCGAGACCGCCGGCCGCGCGCTGCAGTCACTGGATGACTTCGGTCGGGACGAAGCCCCCCAACCCATTGAGGCAAAGGCAACCGCTCCATGAGCCAGCAGCCCATCGCGATCGTCATCGGCGGCAGCCGCGGCATCGGCGCCGCCATCGTCCAGCTGCTCGCGGCGTCCGGCTACCATGTCGTGTTCAGCTATGCGCGTGACGCAGCGGCAGCGCAGGCCGTCGCAGCGAGCGTCGCCAGTGCCGGCGGTCAGGCCCACGCGGTGCAGGCGGACAGCGCGCGGGAGGCCGATCTGATTGCCCTGTTCGACGAAGCGCAGGCGCTGGGGCCGATCGGCGCGCTCGTCTATTCCGCCGGGATCACCGGCCAGGCCTCTCCCCTGGCGGAGGTCTCGGCGGAAACCCTCGAGCGCGTCATGGCGGTCAATCTCACCGGCGCGATGCTGGCCGCGCGTGAGGCCGTGCGGCGCATGGCCCTCTCGCGCGGCGGGACGGGCGGCGGCATCGTCTTCATCTCGTCACGGGCGACCGCTTATGGGTCAGCCGGGGAATATGTCTGGTATGCCGCATCCAAAGGCGGGCTCGATAGCCTGATGACCGGACTGGCGCGGGAAGTCGGCGGTGATGGCATTCGCGTCAACTGCGTCTCCCCCGGCCCGGTCGCCACGGACATGCTGAGCGCCGAGCGGCTGGCCGCCGGCGCCGCGCGCGTGCCGATGCAGCGCGCAGCACGGGCGGACGAGATCGCGCAGGCGGTCCGCTATCTGCTCTCGTCCGAGGCCTCTTTTGTGAATGGCGCGAACCTCGCCGTCTCCGGCGGCGTGTGACGATGGGAAACTTGCAAAGCGCCTTGAAATGGTTGACCCTGAAGGAAAGCGGCCGGGACGCCTCGATAGAAGGACAGAGGGCACGCGGAGAGGATAAGCATGGAATCCTACAGCACTGAAGCCTTCCCCATATCGACGCGCGCGGCGGCATGGACAAAGCTCTATTCACAGCAGCTCAATCGCGTGAACTTCACGCCCGCGGACCGGCATGAGTTTGCCGCGCGGCTCAGCCTCAGCCATTTCGGGCCAATCCAGCTCGCCAGTATCGCGGCCAATCGCAGCCATATCGAGCGGACGCGCAACCACATCCGCCCCGGCGCGCCGCGTCTTTATTCTTTCCTGATGCAGGCGCGCGGCAACAGCGTGCTCGACCATTGCGGGCATCAGGCCCAGCTCGATCAGGGCGATTTCGTGCTGTGCGACAGCGCGGCGCCGCACAGCTTCACGCTCGGCGACAATTCGATGATTATCATGCTGCGCGTGGACGCGGGGCTGATCAAAAAGCACCTGCCGACGCCCGAGCGCTTCTGCGGCCTCAAGCTCGATCATGAGGTGGGGCTGACCGCGGTCATGTCCGCCATGCTCGAAAATCTGAACACGCAGGTGCAGAGCGGCTTCCATTCCGATCATGATGGCCGCTTTGCTCGCCACGTGCTGGAAATGCTCTCCACGGCCTATGCGATGGGCTTTGACGAGCAGCCTGAGGGCTCGGCGGTGATGCTCGGCCGGCAGAGCGAAGTCATTCGCTACATCGAGGACAATCTGCGCGACCCGGAACTGACGCCCGCACGCGTCGCCGAGGGGCTGCGCATCTCGCCGCGCTACCTGCGCACGCTCTTCGCCTCGCGCGGGGAGAAGGCATCGAGCTACATCGTGCGGCGGCGGCTGGAGGAGTGCGGCAAGCAGCTGCGCAATCCGGCCTGGGCCGGTCATACGCTGACCGAGATCGCCTTCGCCTGGGGGTTTAACAGCGCGGCGCATTTCACCCGCACCTTCCACGAACATTTCGGCATGGCGCCGCGCGATTACCGGCGCGCTGGCTCGAACTGACCAGCCGCGCGGGCGCCTTCCTGAGCAAGTCATCCTGCCCGCCCGGGCAAGCGGCGGCGCAACCTCTATGTCAGCCCGGTCTCCACGCCGACAGGCGAGACATGGAGGACGGAAGACGCAATGGTTGCCAGGGAAGTGCTTGATCTGAACCAGATATTGTCGCTGCAGCTGACCGAATATTGGCACGAGATCGATACCAACAAGGGGCGCAAGGCCTCGGATTATTATACCGAGGATGCCGTCTTCCACGGCCAGTTCGCCTCCTATAACGGCCGCGCGAAGATCCAGCAATTCTATGACTGGCGCGCCGAACGCGGCGAGCGGCTCGCGGTCCATGCCTTCACCAACTTCCGAGCATGGTTCACCGGGCCGGACAGCGCGGAAGCGACGAACTACCTGTTCCTCTACGCCGCCGATGGCGTGCGCCCCCTCCCCACCCATCCGCCAGTGACGATTTCGCTGGCGACCGACCGCTATGTCCGCGGCGCCGGCGGGCGCTGGCTGTGCACCTATCGCCGGTTCGAGCATTTGTTCGAGAGTGATACCCCGATCACAAATCCGAACCTGGACGATCAAGAAGCAAAGTGAGCAGGCCCATGAGCAGACAGCGCGGCGAACTCGACGAGAAGGATCTTCTGCTTTCCAAGGCCTATGTGGCCGGCAAATGGGTGGATGGCAGTGGCGACCCCATCGCTGTCGACGATCCCTATACGCTCGAGACCGTGGGACAGGTGCCGCGCGTCAGCGAAGCGCAAGTGTCTGAGGCCATCGACGCCGCGAACCGCGCCTTTCCGCAATGGGCACGACGGCCCGCCAAGGAGCGCGGCGCGATCCTGCGGCGCTGGTATGAGCTGGTCATCCAGCACAAGGAGGACTTCGCCCGGCTCATCACGCTTGAGAATGGGAAGGCGCTCAAGGAATCGCGCGCCGAGGTCGACTATGGCGCGGGCTTCCTGGAGTTCTACGCCGATGAGGCGACTCGCTCGTTGGGCGAGATCATCCCCGCCCCGGTGACCGGCCGCCGCCTGATGGTCGAGCGCGAGCCGATCGGCGTGTGCGTGGCGATCACGCCATGGAACTTCCCGCTCGCCATGCTCACGCGCAAGGTCGGGCCGGCGCTGGCCGCCGGCTGCACCATGGTCGCCAAGCCGGCCGAGCTGACGCCGCTCACGGCACTGGCCTTTGCCAAGCTGGGTGAAGAAGCAGGCGTGCCAGCGGGCGTGTTCAGCGTGGTCACCGGCAATTCCAAGACCATCGGGCCGGTGATGACCGGTTCGCCGATCGTCCGCAAACTCTCCTTCACCGGCTCGACCCCGGTGGGCGCAATGCTGGCGGAAGCCTGCGCCCCGACGATCAAGCGGCTCGGCCTCGAACTGGGCGGCAATGCGCCGCTGCTGATCTTCGACGATGCGGACCTCGACACCGCCGTCGAAACGGCAATGGTCGCCAAGTTCCGCAATGGCGGCCAGAGCTGCGTCGCGGCGAACCGCATCTATGTGCAGAATGGCATCCGCGAGCGTTTTCTCGACGCGTTTGGTAGCAAGGTTGCGGCGATGAAGGCCGGCGACGGCTTTGAAGATGGCATCGATGTCGGCCCGATGATCGACGATCGCGCCATCGCCAAGATCGACGAGCATCGCGAGGATGCGCTGCGCCATGGCGGACGTCTGATTGCCGGGGGCGCATCGCCGGGCGGGCGCATCGCGGTGCCGACGCTGATTGGCGACGTTGCCTCGGATGCGCTGCTGACCCGGGAGGAGACCTTTGGACCGCTGGCCGGCGTCATCGGCTTCGCCAGCGTGGAGGACGGCGTGCGGCTGGCGAACGACACGCCCTTTGGCCTCGCTGCCTATCTCTGCTCAAGCGATCCGGCGACGATTGCCCGCGTAGGGCGGGATCTGGAGAGCGGCATCGTCGGCATCAACACCGGCCTCATCTCGACGCCTTATGCGCCCTTTGGCGGCGTCAAGCAGTCGGGCCTCGGGCGCGAGGGCTCGCACCACGGCCTCGCCGAATATCAAAACCTCAAATATCTCTGTCACGCAGGACTTTAGATCCGCTTATGCGCAAACACGCCAAGGTCATTATCACATGCGCGCCGACCGGCTCGATCCACACGCCCTCCATGTCGCCGCATTTGCCGGTGAGCGCGGACGAGATTGCGGAGGCCGCCATTGGCGCAGCGCAGGCCGGCGCGGCGATCCTGCACCTGCATGCGCGTAACCCGGCAGACGGCAGCCCAAGCCCCCGCGCGGCCGATTTCATGGCCTTTCTGCCGCGCATCCGGGAGGCGACGGATGCGGTGGTCAACATCTCCACTGGCGGCAGCGCCACCATGTCGCTGGATGACCGGCTGGAAGGCGCCAAGCAGGCCCGGCCCGAGCTGTGCTCGCTCAACATGGGACCGCTGATCTTCGATTTCTCCGGGGCGGCCAAGCGGGTCACCCAGTGGCAGCACGGCTGGGAGAAGCCCTATGTCGAAGGCGCGCGCGGGCGGATCATGTACAATGACAATGCCTATATCGAGCGCATCATGCTGGAGGTCGGCCGGGAATTCGGCACGCGCTTCGAGTTTGAGTGTTACGATATCGGCCATCTGTACACGCTTGCGCATTTCGCGGACCGGGGACTGATCGATCCGCCCTTCCTCATCCAGGGCGTGTTCGGCATTCTGGGCGGCATCGGCGCCGATCCGCGCAATCTCGCCCATATGGTGACCATGGCCGATAGTCTGTTCGGCGAGGACTATGTGTTCTCGGCCTTCGCGGCGGGCCGGCATCAGCTCGGCTTCTGCACCCAGAGCGCGCTGCTCGGCGGCAATGTCCGCGTCGGGCTGGAAGACAGCCTGTTCATCGGCAAGGGCGAGCTCGCCACCTCCAACGCACAGCAAGTAGAGCGCATCCGCCTCGTCATCGAAGCGCTGGGCCGCGAGATTGCCACCCCCGCGGAAGCGCGCGCGTTGCTGGGCCTGAAGGGCGGCGACGCCGTCGGCTTCTGAGCCGAGGCTGCCGCCTCCCTTTCAACGTCCATCGATTTTGGGTGCCCGCCCGGCCTGAATGGCCGGGCGGGCATTTCTGCAAGAGAAAGCCGGGCCTCCTTTCGGAAGCCCGGCTGGCATCTGCAGCGCTGGCGCTGGATCAGAATTTGACCCGCACGCCGGTCCGGAAACGCGCCCCGAAGGTGTCGAAATAGACCGGGTTGGTCGGATAGTTGGAGCCACCCAGGCCGCCGCCACCCGGCGCAATCGGCGGCTTCTTGTCGAAGATATTGTCGATCGCACCGAACACCTCGATGCTGTTCCGACCATTTCCGACCGGGATCGCATAGGACATGGCGAGGCCGAAATAGCTCGCTCCCTTCACGCGGTTGGTGTTGATGCTGTTGCGCAGCGTCGGGTCGTAGCCTTCATCTTCCGGTCCAACCCGCTCGACGTTGTAGATGCCCGAGCTGATCCGGCGCATGCTCACCGTGGCGTTGAACGGCCCGCTGTCATAGCTCAGGAACGCGTTGACGATCCACGAGGGCGCGGGGTTGAAGTTGCCGCCGCTGCTCACCGGCCCGGTCTGCCCGGCGTAGTCGATCACCGGCGTCGTCGGGTCGGCCTGCACCTTGAAGTCATATTGGTGGTTGGCCAACACCCGCAGGTTGAGCGCGCCGCCCCAGTCGGCCGAGAGGTCGGACATGCGCAGCGTGTAGTCGAACTCGAAATCGAGGCCGCGCACAGTCATGTTGCCGAGGTTCACCTGGCGGGCATCGATGTACGAGATATTCGTCGGCGAGACGAAGGTGATCCGGTCGCAGAAGATGTCGAACTGATCGCAGAAATCGACGATCTGCTGGCCGCCGAGCCGGCTGACGGCATCCTCGATGGCAATCTGATACCAGTCGACCGACATGCGCAGGCCTGGGATGAAGCTTGGACGAAACACGATGCCCGCCGTCGTCGTATCCGCCTTTTCCGGCGTCAGCGCGAAGCTGCCGCCATTCAAGATCGGGGTCGGATCGTCATTGCCCACGCCCGCGATGTTCGGATTGTCGACGATGCCCTGCGAGGAGCCTTCCTCCGTCGCCACCTGGCGCTGGAAAAGCTCGCGGAAGCCGCCAGCGCGGATATCGCGCGAGCGCGAGCCGCGCAGGCGTACACCGCCGCCGATTTCCCAGATGCCGCTGAGCTTGTAGCTCACCGCTTCGGTCGTCTTCTCCTCGCTGGTGAACGCATCCGACGCCTTGTTGCGCGTCCAGCGGACGGCGCCGTTCAGTTCCAGCGTCTCGAAGAAAGGCCGGTTCGCCAACAGCGGCACGCTCACTTCGCCGAAGGTTTCGAGAACCTCGATGGTGCCGCCATAATCCAGGCCGAAGGTGAAGGCATAGTCGGTGTAGTTCGGGATATCGCCGTGCGTCACGTCGCCCTTTTCCTTGCGATATTCCACACCCGTGGCGGCGCCGACCGGCCCGGCGCCAAAGCCGTCGAACAGCGAGCCGCTGATCGAGGCGGCAGCGACATGCTGGGTATAGAGGAAGTCCTCCACCACCGGGCGGTAGGCGTAGTCGATGGCCGCCTGGCTGAGATTATCAAGGCCAAACAGGTTCATCGGCACGCAGCCCTGCGCGCGCGGATCGGGATTGGCCTTGAGCAATTCGCGGCAGACGATCTGGTTGTTCGCGGGGTTTACCACCGCGTCCAGCCCATATTGGAACTCAGTGTTCACGCGCGAATAGCGGGCGGACTGGTGCCGCTTGTTGCGGCCGTACTGGTAATAGACGTCCCAGTTCCAGCCGCCGCCAATCTCGCCGGTGACGCCGAACACGGCGCGCCATACATCGGCGGTGACGGAGTTGAGTGCCGGAATCTGCGCATCGACATCCTTGCCCAAGCTGAATTGCGTGCCGGCCAGCAGCGTCTTCAGCGAGGCGGGCAGGAAGGCGTTGTCCGGCTTCACGAAATAGGTCGAGCGCGGGCCTGCCGTCACGCCGCTGTTGGAGGCAGAGCGATGCGCGTAGGTGACTTCGGTATAGGCTTCGACCGTGTCCGACAGGTCGTATTTGCCGGAGAGATAGCCGACGAAGCGCTCGACCGGCGTCTGGATGTCGGAATCCGCATAGGTCGATTCGCCGTCACCCCCCTGGCGCGGACCGGTCTGCGACGATTGGACGTATGTGCCGGGATCGAACTGCACGATGCCGGTGCCGTCGTCATTGAAGCGGATGTTGCGCGCCGCTGGCGCAGCGGGCGCACGGTTGCGGACGACGCCCCGCGCGTCGTTAAACGCCTGCTTGGAATTGGGTCCGATGATGAAGTTGGGCAGACCATAGCCCGGCGTGCCGGGACGATCGAAGCCAGAGAGCGAGCCGTTGGCCAGCACATTATTGGCATTCACGAAGACGTCGTAGCTTTCCGCACACCAGTCGCGCGAAAGCGAGCAATCGCCGATGCCGTCCTTCTTCTCATATTCGCCGCCGATGACGATATGGCCGCGGCTGCCGACGCGCGTGCCATAGACGAGCGAGCCATGATGGCCCTTGCCATCGCCTCGGAAGGTCTGGCCATAATCCACCTGCCCGCGCAGCCCCTCGAGCTCGGTATCGAGGATGAGGTTGACGACACCTGCAATGGCATCCGACCCGTAGGCCGCCGAGGCGCCGCCCGTCACCGTCTCCACGCGCTTGATCATCGCGGTGGGAATGAGGTTGAGATCAACCGCACCGCCATCCGATGTCGGCACGAAGCGCCGGGAATTGACCAGCGTGAGCGTGCGCGTGCCGGAATCCGGATTAAGGCCGCGCAGGTTCGCATAAGAGGCGCCGACATTCGCGCCCGCGGTGATGCCGGCGGTTGCGTCCGACTGGAACGCCGTGTTCTGCGGGATAAGCTCGACGATATCGCCGGCATTCACGATGCCCAGCTTCTCAGTCTGCTCGATGCCGAACACCGTGGCGGGCGTCGGCTCGTTAAAGGCGTTGTTGCGGATCCGCGTGCCCGTGACGACGATGGATTGCTCGCTCGCGCTCTCCGCCCCGCTGCTGTCCTGCGCCTGAACCGGCATTGACAGCAACGCCGCCGCCGGCAGTGCCGCCCACAGCAGATGCGACGCGCCCCCGCGTCCTTTCACTTTCAAAGTCATTCGTACGGCCTCCCCATTATGTATATTTTGCGCGCACGACCTTTGCCGGGCGCGATCTCATGCGGACCATCGCATTGCGCAACGGGCCGCTTCTTATCTCCAAGTGATCCAGCTTATGCCGAATTCGGCACAAACAGAGCCGGACGACGGCATCGCCCGGCTCCGATGTCATCGGTGTGCTGCGGTGCTCTTACGCCCAGTTGAGCGCGCGCTTAATCGTGCCGCCCAAAATCCACTCCTTGTCACTCTGCGAAATCTCATTGGTGTGGAGAAGGCTGTAGAGCGCGTCCGCATAGGGCTTCCAGTCCTTGCGGAGCGGGAAGCCATTGGGACCCGGCGGCGTTTCCGTGCCCCAGCGCTGCCGGGTCATGTCGCTCGCCCACAGGCACCGTTCCGGGCCGAAGGCGTGCAGGATCTTGTGAATGTATGGCCAGATGTCGTGATAGGGATAGGCCTCCTTGGAGATGATCGGCATCCCGCACAGCTTCACATAGACATTGGGATAGCGCGCCATGTCGAGCAGCTTGGGAAGGTTCGCCCAGCGATCCTTGGGCGGCGCGATCATCGACTGGGTGACCCCGTAGTGATCGATGATGATCGTCATGTCCGGGTGCCGCTCGGCATAGATCGCGGCCTCGTGACCGAACTCATGGGCACCGACGAACATCGGGATCTTATATTTGGCGCCATAAGCGAAATAGCGGTCGAACGCGCCCTGCTTGACCAGCGGACTGACCGCGATCTGCGCGCCCGGCTTGCGCCAGACCTGCCCGTAATTGGTGAACAGCACGCGGGTCGCCAGCATCCCCGGCTTCTTCTTGAAAGCCGCCATCTGCTGCTCGAGATCGGGCGCCGCATGGTCGAACACTTCGACCGCCCCGAACCGGTCCGGATAGTAGCGCACCGCCGCTTCGTTAAAGGCCCGGCCCGCATAGATAATTGCCTTGTCGACGCCGACACAATCGATCGCCTCGCGCGCCAGCTCGACGTTGATGAACTCTTCAAGCTGTGGCGTGATCGTCTCGCCTTCGGGCTTGGCGGCGCGCATACCGCCGCCGATATGGGGTTCGTGGATCTGACCGTCGATGATCTGCATATACCTTGTTCCTCTCGCCTATGCTTGATGGTCGGTGGCGGGCCAGCGCCCGCCTTCCGGTCAGAACCGCTTGTTCAGGGTGAGATACCACTCACGCGGGGCGCCCGGCTGGCCGTTGATCTGCGGATAGCCGATGGCCTGGTAGATGAAGTAGTTGCGCCAGTAGAACTGCTTGAAGACGTTGGTGACGCCCGCTGCGATGGAGAAATCATACTCCTTGTTTGCGTAGGTCAGGCGGGCGTTAACCAGCGAATAGCCATCCTGATTATACTCTACGCGGTCCGGGCTGTAGACTTGGCTGCCGGTGTAGAACCAGTCGACACGCGGCGTGACCGTGCCCTGCAGAGCCGGCGCATCGAACTCATACTGGATGCCGGCGTTGGCCTTGAGCTCGGGGATCGCCACCGGGCGCCGGTTCTGGCCGGCCGGGCGGGCATCAAGATCGGCCGACGAGAATTTGTGGTAGCCGATTGAGCCGCCGACCGCCAAACCCTCGACCGGACGGAAATCCAGCTCCAGCTCGAAGCCTTTCACCTTGCCCGGCGTGTTCTGGTAGAAGGTGCGGCCGATGCAGGCGAAGCCGGGCGTGTTGGCGGCGATTTCAGCCGATGTCAGCGGACGGCAGGTGGTGAAGGCAGGGTTCACCGGGTTGGGAATTTCAAGGAAACCGCCTGGCGCTGGCTGCCCGTTCGCACCCAACTGATACTCCTGACCGGAGACACCCGTCGGACGGGTCTTATAGTCCGTGTAGAAGGCCGCAGCGTTGATCCGCAGCATCCTGTCGAACAGATCGGTCTTCACGCCCAGTTCATAGGACTGGGTTTCATCGCCCGGATACTGCGCAACCTGACTCGGCTGCAGCGGACGGGCATTGAAGCCCGGCAGCCGTGCGCCGGTGGCCACGGACGCGTAGATCATCGTGCGCTCGCTCAGCTTGTAATCCGCGCCGACCTTCCAGTCGAACCGCTCATCCTTAATGTCGAAGTTAAAGACGGTCTGGCCGGCCGGTGAAATGGTGAACTGCGTCGAGGCGGCCGTCGTGCCATCCAGCACGCTGCGATAGTCGACACCCTTCTTGTCCTTGGAGAAACGCCCACCGAGCGTCAGGCCAAAGCGATCGCCGAACGGCCGCAGCGTGGCGTTGGCGAACACTGCCTTGCTTTCCGGCGTGTAGCGGCTCCACAGGTAACGCTGCGTATTGTTGAACGGCGACGTGCCCGAGAAGCGCTGTTCGCCATCCGCCCAATAATAGAAGGCGCCGACGACCCAATCGGCCCAGCCGGTCTTGCCGATCAGGCGGATTTCGCCAGTCCAGTCGTCCTGGAACACGTCGTTGCGGTTGTTTTCCATGGCGATGGGCGAACCATCGACATCGAACCCGAACACGCCATCATAGCGGCGATAGCCGACGATGCCGACGACATCGATATTGTCGCTGATCTCATACTCGATCCGTGCATTGCCGCCCCAGTTCGTCTGCGGAACGTTGCTGGGGTGCGTAATGCCGCCGCGGAAAGGCGAGCCATTGTAGAATGTGTTGCCAGGAATCGCGGTGCCGGCGGCAATCGGATCGGCAAAAGTCGCGAAGGTCGTATAAGGGTCGCCGGTGATGAAGCGGCTATCATAAGCAAAGGTCGGGCCGCCCGGTGCCGTCCAGCGGTTGAACAGCGTCGAGACCGCGGAGCGGCCGGCTGCGACGGCCGGATTGATGGCGACGACGCTATCCATGGCCGCCTCCGAATTGTCCTGGAGATAATCCAGCGCGGCGGTGATCTTGAGGCGCGGCGTCGGCTCCCAGTAGATCTGGCCACGGATGGCCTGCACATCTTCACCACCCAGATGGCCGATGGTGCAATCCTTGGGCGGATTGATGTCGGAATTGTTGAGCAGGCCGGCATCCGCAGTCGGGAACAGACCGGCCAGCTGAGGCGTGCCCCGGCGGATCATTTCGCAGCGGAAATCGAGCTGCCGCTGGTAGCCAGTCATCTTCTTGACCAGACCGGAGACAGAGAGCGACATGGTCGATCCGAGCGGCAGATTGATACCGACGCGCATCTCGCGGCGGTCATAGCTGCCGACTGTGAACTCGCCATAGCCCGAAGCTTCGCCCAGCACCGGGCGGCGGGTAGTGAGGTTGACGGCGCCGGCCAGCGAGTTGCGGCCGAACAGCGTGCCTTGCGGGCCGCGCAGCACCTCTACCCGCTCCAGATCAAGCAGATCGAACATGGAGCCGAAGACCAGCGGATAATAGACATCGTCGATATAGAAGGCGACGCCCGCCTCGCCCGACAGATTGGTCTCGCTCGAGCCGATGCCACGGATGAAGGCGCTCATGCCGGGGCCGAATGCCGCCTGCGACTTCTCGAAGGAGACGTTGGGAACGACCCGCGACATTTCGGCGACGTTGGTCAGCCCCTGCTCCATCAGCGCGTCTGCCGGCAGCGCCGAGATCGCAATCGGCGTATCCTGCAGGTTGGTCGCGCGGCGGGTCGCCGTAACGACGATGTCCGCGATCCCGGTTCCACGCTCGGAAGCGCCGTCCGCCTCAGTGACCTGCGCATGGCCGGTCTGCGCTATACACAGCGCCAGCGCGGACGCTGAAAGCTTGCCGAAAGTCCTCTTCATCTCATCCCCTCCCGAATTGGTGCAGCCATGTCTGGCCTCGGGGGGAGCACTAGAGGGGCTCCATCATCCAATCTTGCCGGATGCGGCACTGAACGACGCCTTGCCCGGCATATGCCGTTTACGAACCCGCGTTCATCACGCGAACTACTGCAGTTCCGGATAAGGCAGCGCCGGTCCCTCTCCGATGCGGAAGGTGCAGTGACCGGTATAGACCGCGGCATCGCCATGCGCGCGCACGGGCCGGCTCATGAGGTAACGGCCATTGATCAGCCGGACCGTGCCGTTTTCGTAGCGCGCCACGACGTCCTTCTGCACGACCCGCACCTGCCGACCGGCGAACAGCGCCTCCAGCGCATCGGTATCATCGTGGATGCCATCGGCATGGAGCACTGGCACTTCGGCGGCCTGAAGGGCGGCGGGCACCAAGGCCGCGCCGACGATGGCGCCGCCGCTCGCACCGATGAAACCGCGACGGGAAAGCTGGGTGTTGGTCATCATGGTCTCCAATCAGGAAAAATAGAGCTTGAGTGCAGTCCGGCAAATCTGGGCGCGCTGGGCGGGGTCGGGCACCCAGCGGCGGTAGCTGGCCAGCACCTGCTCGTAGCCGATGCGGCGTTCGTAGCCGACGAAGGGCGCGTCACTGCCCCACAGCAGGCGATCGGTGCCGACGCGTGACACCAAATGGTCCGCGACATGCTGGGCGAGGCTTTCGAGGTCGCCATCGGGATCGTCGCGCCAGGCTTCCGGCCCCGGCAGGCGGAAGCCGCCCGAGAGCTTGACCCAGGTATGTCCCTTATCGACGGCATCGAGCATCGCGCGGAAGCCGACGCAATCGAGCGGCGCTTGCGGATCGGGATGGCCGAAATGGTCGATCACGATATCGACGCCGCTCTCCACCAGCGCATCGAGCACCGGCGGCAGGTTCTGTCCCTCGATGGCGACATGGACATGCCAGCCAAGATCGCGGGCGCGGCGGAACAGCAGCCGATATTCGTCGCTGCGATAATCGGCATGATATTCGGCGCGGGCGAGCTGCAACCGGATGCCGATGATGCCATCGTCGCGCATCCGCTCCAGCACGTAGAAATCCGTGCCCGGCGGGACGATGGCGGTGCCGCGCAGCCGCTTGTGGCGGCGCAGTTCGGAGATCAGATAATCATTGTAGCTGCCCGAAATACTCAGCGCCGAAATGACGGCGAAGTGGATGCCATGCGCATCCATCCGCGCCAGCAAATCGTCGGCAGTGAAGGCATAGTCCGGCGTGATCCACGCGCCGCTGGTGACAGGCATGTCCGCCGAAAAGATGTGGGCATGGCAATCGATGATAGGATTGCGCACCGCGTCATCGGTCAAGGATGTCATCTCGTCCCCCTCCTCGACTGCATCATTGCGCGCGCGGATACTCATCCGCGTTCAGCACCCAGCCGGGCATGTCCGAGAAATCGGCACGCGGGGGCGAGAAGATATCGACCAGCACGTTACGACCGGGCGCGGACGGCGCGGAGGTGTGGATGACGCGGGGCGGAATGACGCACACCGACGGCGCGCCGCAGCGCTCATGCTCGTCGTCGCGCCAGTCATGCTGGTTGGCCGTCCATGGCCAGCGCAGATGGTGCATATAGTCGCCCTCCAGCGCCAGGGAGCACTGCTCGAAATCATCGTGATGATGCGGCGAGAGCTTGGTCACATCGCGCGGCCCCTGCGGCGGGAAGACGTTGACCATGAAGGTGGTGCATCGCCAGATCTTGCCGAAGCGCCCCGGCTCGTCGGGCACGTCCAGGCTGTAGCTGCGCAGCTTGAACCCATCGACCGGATCGGGCCACGGCTGGAACGGCGGAATCTGCGGATGCGGCCCGGCATAGGCCTGCGGATTGACGACCCGCGCAAGCAGGTCCTTGGCTTCGAGCGAGAACAGCCGGACGATCCGACCACCCGAGCGGACCGTGATGCGGCTATCCCCCGGGGGCACGAAATTGATGGTGTTGCCGGCAATCTCGTGCGCCACGCCGTCGATCTCGATGGTCAGCGCGCTCTGGGCATCCGGCAGCAGCAGGACATATTCGTCGATCTGGCCGGCTCGCTCGAACACCGCACCTTCTTCCGCCTGCGAGTAAGCGACGACGAAATTCTGCCCGCGCGTCAGCCAAGTCTTGAGGCCGGGCGCCGTCTCCTGTGGGGCCTCTTCATAGAAGCGGGCGTAAGTGGAGGCCCCGAAGGCGCTGGCCGGCGCGGCTCCCCCGGCTGCGGCAGTCGAGAGGCGGGAACGGGGATCGTCGGATTCGTACATGAATTACTCCGTGGCGGCGGCGCGGCGGCCGTCCGACCAGTGCAGGAAGGTCTCGGGAGCGCGGCCGCTCACCGGATTGGCGAAATGGAAGCCCATTGGCGCGATGGCGGGATAAGGCGCGAAGGTGACGCCGCGCAGCGGGCCATCCGGCGGGTTCTTGGCGACATCCTCGGGCTTGGGGCGATAGCGTTCACTGGCGCCCGGCACGATCGCGGCCCAGCCGCCGGCATAATCGGCGAGCCAGACATAATCGAGATCCATGCCGTGAATGCGCCAGATGCCGTTCTCGACCACAGCCTGATTCTCGTAGATGCCCGAAATCCACGACCCCTGCCCCTTGGCGGCGCTGTTGAACTGGAACAAGCGCAGACGGATATTGGCGCGCATCCCGTCTTCCGAAACGGTGACATAAGGCTGCGTCTTCTGGTGGATGGCCATGAACGCCGCCGAGCGCCCGGCATTGCCGTAGCGCCCGAACAGCGACCCCCGCACACGCTCCCGCCCGACATAGGTGCCGATATAGGAGAGCTCTTTCCAGCCGTCGGTGGCGAAGAGATCGGCCGTGTCGTCCCAGCGAAACTCGTCGATATAATAGCCATAGGCATCGGCGATGTTTTCCGCGCCATCGAAGGCGGCCGCGCGGGAGAGCAGTGTCGCTGCGTCTCCGGTGCCGGCAAAGGACGGCGCAGGCGCGAGCGCATCGGCGAAGCGCGCTGGTGCTGGTCGATGGCCGGGATAGGAGGCGTCGGCCAGTTGCGAGGGCCTGTCCGGTCGCGCCGCAGCCGCGCCGGGCAAACCGGCCGCAAGCGGTGCCTGCCAGCCTTTTGCATAAGCCGCGCGCATCACCGGCACGCGGCGCAGCGCCGTGATACGCCAGCGGCCATCGTCACCGCGCGCGCAGGTGAAATCCTGAATCGTCGCCGACCAATAGGTCTCACCGCCATGCTGACCGGTCATCCCGATCTCGATATTGCGCACCGTGGCGCTACGTCCGCCCGCATCCATCGTCACGACCGGCATGAGCTGCGGACGGTCGTTCAATTCGCCCGTCTTCAGCCCAGCCTCGCCGAACAGCGCGAGGGCACGGCGCACCCCGGCCCGGCCCACGAACTGCCCGGTACCGGCAATGTCGATCAGCGCGTCCTCGGTGAACAGATCAACGATATCGTCGTCCATCTTGCGGTCGAGGTAGAAGCCGAACGCAGCCTGGAGATTCTGCACCAGCCCCTGTGAGACCAGCAGATCGGCCTGCGCTGCGATCTCACCGGTCGGCAGCGGGCTCGGCGCGAGACGTTTGGCGCCCCACGGATTACCAGCCTGATCCGGCGTGTAATGAAAGGGCACCATCGGCACGCTGGGTGCAACATGGGTCCAGCCCTTGTCATAGGGGCCGGCAAATTGCGGGTGATAGTGCATCCGCGCAATCGCCCAGCCACCCATGCCGCCAGCGTCGCCGGAGACCCGGACATAATCGATCACGTGAATGCCGCCGGCCCAGCCAGCCGACTGGCCGTTCACGCCCGTCATCGCCACCTCATGCCAGCGTCCGCGCGCGGACTGGCCATCGGGCGCGAGGGTAATCACCGGGCTGAGGAACAGGCGCAGATTGAGATGCCCTGCCGGCAGTCCACGACTGTCGCCGCCCATCGTGCTGCGCAGATGCGCCTCGATGGGTGTGCGGCCTGTCACGGATTGCGTGCCGTCGGTCCATAGGCCGTCAGCGGCGAACAGACGCGCCATGTCGGGCCACTGGCCGGCTTGCGCATAATGCGCCCAGACATGCTGGAGGCGTTTGATCTCGCGGATCGCGCGGACATCCGCGAGGTGCGCAGTCAGGTCCGCAGCGTCACTGCCCGCCCCCGCTGACGCCATCCGTGACGTTGCGCAGCCCGCCAGCAGCGTGGCCGCGCTCCCGAGCAAGATCGCGCGTCGCGAGAGGATCATGCGCCCCGGCTCGCTCACGTCGTCGGCTCCAGCGCCAGCGCCTCTTCGTAGACGCTGCGGTCGATCAGCGTCGCAAGCTGCGCGCGCGACCGTGCCGGCCGCTTGTCGCGCGCTGCCAGCCACTGCTCTTCCTCAGTCATGATATCGAGCAGGTCGGCAGGATAATCAGCGTTGAAGGCGTGGTGCTTCCAGGCCGTCTGCACTTCCTCCACCGAATGGCCGCCCCGCTCCACCACGAGGGCCTGCGCCGCCGCCGGGTCCTTGCGGAGCGCCGCTGCTGCATCGATCACCGCGCGGACGAAGCGGACGATCTTCTTGCGCTTGACCGGATCAGCGAGATTTTCCGCTGTGCTGTTGAGGTTGAACTGCTCGGCATAAACGCCATCGCCGCTGAACTCGATCAGGTCGTTACCCAAGGCGCGCGCGCTGTTCTCGCTCTCCGGCTCCCAGATGATCACGGCATCGACGCGCCGTTCGGCGAGCGCCTTGGTCATCTCGCTGAGCGGGCCGGACGTACGGACGACCTCGATATCGTCATAGGACAGGCCGGCCTGCGCCAGCATCTTGTGAAAGAAATAGCCCGAGGACGTCTGCGGGATCGACGCGACGCGCTTGCCCTTGAGGTCGGCAACGCTCGCGATCCCCGCCGATTTCCGCGCAACAATGCGATACTGCCCCTCGGTCACCTGCAGGATGATGCGCAGATTGGGATGCTTGACCGAGTAGCGCAGCGCCTGCGTTTCGGCATGCGTGGCGACATCCGCCACGCCTTCCTCGCCGAAGCCGGCAATGATCGGCTCTCCAACCAGATTGGGAATGCCGCCCATCTTCACGGTGGCGGCATCGGGATAGAAAGTCTTGGCCGCCAGGAGCACGGGTGCGATCTCGAAGGTCTGGATATTGCCGTACACGGCAATCGGCCCCGGCTTCCCCTCGTCCTTGGCCGTAGCACTCGCGGGAAGGAGCGCGCTGGCTGCGAGCATGGCTGCCATTGCGAGAGTGTTCCTGATTGTGCGCACCGTCATCCCTCCTCAACACCGCAACCTGTTGGCCCGGCCCTATTCATTCACGCTAGGCGCGCACGCTGGCGGGCCGCAATTCAAATGCGCGTTGATGCCGCGCGAGGAAAAACTGGCTTCCGTCGAGGACAAATAGCGCAGGCTGGGCTGCGCCACGCTGCCCTCAATCCAGCCCTCCCCGCACCGCCTGCACCGTCTGCGCGGCGGCGTGCGCGAACATCATCGCATCATTGCTCACCATCACCAGTGAGAAGCCCATCGCCAGATAGGGCGCGGCTTCCTGCGCGGTGCCGACGGCCACGCCAGACAGCAGGCCGGCCTGCTTGGTCGCGGCGAGCGTGGCGGCGGTGAGCGCCTCAACATCGGGATGCGCGGCCGATTTGCCGCTGGAGAGAAACAGGTCGCCATGGCCGATGAAAATGCCGCCCACATGCTCGACCGCCGCGAATTCCGCGGTCCGCTCCAGACTGGCCCAGTCCTCAAGCTGGATCATGCGCAAGCACTGGCCGTCACCGCGCGCGACATAGTCCGGGATCGGCGCCAAACCCCAGCGACCGGCACGCGAGGTGAGGCCGAGGCCCCGCTCCCCGGCCGGGCTGAACACCATCTTGCGGCACACCGCGTGGGCATGGGCAGGGTCGGTGATGCGCGGCACCAGCAGGCCATCCGCGCCCGCATCGAGCAGAGGCTGGATGGGCGATCCGTTGTGATCGGGCAGTCGCACCAGCGCGGCCATGCCCATCGCCTGCGCAGCTGCGATCAGCGTGTAGGCGCGCTCCAGAGTGTGCGGGGCGTGCTCCATGTCGATCACCACGACATCGAAGCCGGCATGGCCGATCAGCTCCAGCGTCTCCAGCGACGGCAGCTTGACCCACGTTCCCAACAGGCCCCGGCCCTGCGCGGCCCGCTCCAGCGCATAGTTTACGAAATTCTCCACTGACCGCCCTGTTCGATCCACTGCACCGGTGCGCAAAAAGCCACTGTGCGCAGGCCGACGGCGGCCGCTTGTCTCGAACGGCTCGGAGTCTTTGCAGAGCTGCAACGCCCGCTCGGACCGTGAACATGAAAAAAGCCCCGCATCGCTGCGGGGCTTCTCTCAATCTCGCTTTGAAGGCGATCAGTCGTCGTCGCGCTTCAGGAACGCAGGGGCGAACTCGGGCGCCGGGCCGTCATCGTCGCTGCGCTCGCGGCGGGGGCCGCGTTCGCCACGCTCGCCGCCACGGTCACCACCGCGATCCCGGCGGGGACCACGGTCGCCACGGCCACCGCCGTCACGACGCGGACCACGATCGCCACGATCACCCCGGTCGCCACGGTCACCGCGCGGTTCGCGGGCAGGACGGGTGTCCTCCAGCTCCTCGCCGGTTTCCTGATCGACGACGCGCATGGAGAGGCGCACCTTGCCACGCGGATCGATCTCGAGGACCTTGACCTTGACTTCCTGGCCTTCCTTGAGGACGTCCGCCACCTTCTCGACCCGCTCGTTGCGGATTTCCGAGACGTGGACGAGGCCGTCCTTGCCGCCCATGAAGTTCACGAACGCACCGAAGTCGACCAGATTGACGACCTTGCCGTTATAGACCTTGCCGACTTCCGCTTCCTCGACGATGCCCAGGATCCAGGCCTTGGCCGCCTCGATCTGGTTCACGTCGGACGAGCTGATCTTGATCAGGCCCTCATCGTCAATGTCGACCTTGGCGCCGGTCTCCGCGACGATCTCGCGAATGACTTTGCCGCCCGTGCCGATGACTTCACGGATCTTGCTCTTGTCGATCTGCAGCGTTTCGATGCGGGGGGCATGAGCCGAGAGTTCGGTGCGGACTTCGCCCAGCGCCTTGCTCATCTCGCCCAGAATGTGGGCGCGGCCGTCCTTGGCCTGACGCAGCGCGACCTCGAAGATCTCCTGCGTGATACCGGCGACCTTGATGTCCATCTGCATCGTGGTGATGCCTTCGGAAGTACCGGCGACCTTGAAGTCCATGTCGCCGAGGTGATCCTCGTCACCCAGAATGTCGCTGAGGACCGCAAAGTCCTTGCCTTCCAGGATCAGGCCCATGGCGATGCCGGAGACCGGACGCTTCAGGGGCACGCCGGCATCCATCATCGAGAGCGAACCGCCGCAGACGGTCGCCATCGAGGAGGAACCGTTGGACTCGGTGATGTCCGAGAGCACGCGGATCGTGTACGGGAACTCGTCCTTGCTCGGCAGCACCGGGTGCAGCGCGCGCCAGGCGAGCTTGCCATGGCCGACTTCACGACGACCTGGTGCGCCGAAGCGACCCACTTCACCGACCGAATAGGGCGGGAAGTTATAGTGCAGCATGAAGTTCTCGTAGGAGAGACCGGTCAGACCGTCGATCATCTGCTCGGAATCCTTGGTGCCGAGCGTGGTCGTGCAGATGGCCTGCGTCTCGCCGCGCGTGAACAGCGCCGAGCCGTGCGTGCGGGGCAGGAAGCCCACCATCGCCTCGATCGGGCGGATCTGCGTGGTCGTGCGACCGTCGATACGCTGACCGTCCTTGAGGATGGCGCCGCGCACGATTTCCGCTTCCAGCTTCTTCATGAGCTTGTTGGCGACCATCTGGGTCTGCGCGCCCTCAGCCGCGAACGCTTCCTTCGCCTTGGCGCGGGCTTCGTTCAGGGCACCGGAGCGTGCCGACTTGTCGGTCAGCTTGTAGGCGGCGGCAATGTCCTTGCCGATCAGCTTCTTGAGCTTGGCCTTCATGTCCGCCGTATTGTCGGAAAGGTCGATCTCCCACGGCGACTTGGCAGCCTTCTCGGCCAGCTGGATGATCGCATCGACGACCTTGCGCGAGGCATCATGCGCGAACATGACGGCGCCGAGCATGACGTCTTCGGAGAGCTCCTTGGCTTCCGATTCCACCATCATCACGGCCGTGTCGGTCGCGGCGACGACGAGATCCAACTCGCCGGTCTTCACCTCATCGAGGCTCGGGTTGAGCTGATACTCGCCATCCTTGTAGCCGACGCGCGCGGCGCCGATCGGACCCATGAACGGCACGCCGGAAATGGTGAGCGCAGCAGAAGCCGCGATCATCGCCACGATATCGGGCTCGGTCTCGCCATCGAAGGAGAGAACCTGCGCGATCACGTTGATCTCGTTGTAGAACCCTTCCGGGAACAGCGGACGCACCGGGCGATCGATCAGGCGGGAGACCAAGGTCTCCTTTTCCGTCGCGCCACGCTCGCGCTTGAAGAAGCCGCCCGGAATACGCCCGGCAGCCGAGAATTTCTCCTGATAATGAACGGTGAGCGGGAAGAAATCCTGCCCTTCCTTCACCGACTTGGCGGCGGTGACAGCGCACAGCACAACCGTTTCGCCATAGGTCGCGAGCACCGCGCCATCGGCCTGACGGGCAATACGGCCCGTTTCGAGCTTGAGGGTCTTTCCGCCCAGCTCGATTTCTACTGTCTTTACATCAAACATTGGTTTTCCTTCCACCCACCGGCCCTATTGCGCGGCGGGGCTGCAGTGCGGGCTAAGCCGGCCCGCGGCGGTTCGGGACTAGTCTTGCGTCCCACAAAGAGGTTGGCCGAAGTGCCATCCCCTCCTCGTCACTCCCGCGAAAGCGGGAGTCCAGTTCTGTCATCTCAGCCTTGGACGGCGCTCCCGCGCCTGTCTCGTGCTGGATCCCCGCCTGCGCAGGGATGACGCAATACGTAAACGGCCCGCCGAAGCGGGCCGAACGATTGGGTCACTTGCGAAGGCCGAGCTTCGCGATGAGAGCGGTATAGCGCCCCGCATCCTTCTTCTTGAGATAGTCGAGCAGCGAACGACGCTTGTTGACCATCATCAGCAGGCCGCGGCGGCTGTGATTATCCTTGTGGTGGCCCTTGAAGTGCTCGGTGAGGTTGGAAATGCGCTCCGTGAGGATCGCAACCTGCACTTCCGGCGAACCGGTATCGCCCTCTTGCTGGGCATTGTCCTTGATCAGTTCCGCCTTGCGTTCAGCCGTAATCGACATCGTCATTCCTTTCCAAAATCAGAGATTGAAGCCCCGCACGACCCGGATTTCCGGGCCCAAAGCCTCCACCAGCGCCACAGGCGTATCTCCCTCGGCTGCCAGCATGAGCCCTTGCTTGCGAGGGTCCCCGGGCAGTGTCCGGCCTTGTCTCAAGGCCATCGCCTGCTGCGAGGTGACGGGGAGAGCCGGGATGTCGTCCAGCCCTGCCGTCAATGGCAGCATATGCTGCGCAATGGCGCGCCCTTTACCAGCATCGCTCAGAATGTCCAGTGAAATAGCCCGATCCAGGGTGAACGGACCGGCCTTCACCCGGCGCAGCATCGTCACATGCCCGACCGTGCCGAGCGCCAGCGCGATGTCCCGCGCCAGGCTGCGGATATAGGTGCCTTTCGAAACATGGGCAGTGAGGGTGACGGCTTCAAGGGTTTCGCCCTCGTCCGCCATTTCTCCTCGTCCGCTCGCATCGAGCGAAGTCGAGATGCCCGCGAGCGACGCAGCGGTGTCTCGACTTCGCTCGACACGAACGGAGGGGGCGGCGTTGACCGAGAGAGCGTGAACAATCACCGCCCGCAGTTTCATCTGCACCTCTTCGCCCGCCCGCGCGCGATCATAAGCGCGCTGGCCGTCCACCTTGATCGCGCTGTAGACGGGCGGAGCCTGCTCGATCGGGCCGGTAAACTGGGCCAGCACCGCTTCCACCTGCGCGAGGGTGGGCCGCACGTCGGAGGTCGCGATTACCGCGCCCTCCAGATCGAGCGTGTCGGTCTGCGCGCCGAAGCAAATCGTGAAGTCGTAGATCTTGTCGCTGTCCAGCATTCGCCCGGCCAGCTTGGTCGCCTCCCCCACCGCCACGGGCAGCACGCCTGTCGCCAGCGGATCGAGCGTGCCGCCATGGCCGACCTTCGCCTTGGGCAGGCCAGCCTCGCGCAGCGCGCGCTTGACAGCGCTCACCGCCTGGGTGGAGCCAAGGCCCAGCGGCTTGTCGAGGATCAGCCAGCCATGCAGCGGCTTGGGCCCGGTGTCAGGCATAGTGTCAGGAACAATCATCGGCTGCCCATAGCGAGGCATATAGCGCCTGTCAGGCCCCGCTGGCCGCAAGGGCCGCCGCGCGTGCCTTGATCTGTTCATATTGTAGCCATAGGCTTTCTTCTAGGCGCAAGGGTGGGTTGCGCCCCCGCCCACCACGCCCAGTCCGGTGCCAATGCAGTTGAGGTCCGTTGATTTACAGCATCCGCTCCGGCTTCCAGCGTTTGACCGGCCGGGCCCGGACCCGATTTGGCGAGCGCGCGACGGCGTTTCTCCTCGCATTGGTGGTGGAGGGACTGATCGTGCTGGCGCTTATCACCTTTGCTCCCTCCCCTTTCGAAGCCCGCGAAGCGCCCGACAAAAATGTCCTGACATTCGACGTCGCGATCCCGCCCGACCCTGCGCCCGAACCTGAACAGACCGAGCCGGAGCAGGCTGAACCCGAGCCCGTTCCCGAGGAGGCCCAGCCCGAACCAGAACAACAACCCGAGCCGGTCCCCGACCCACCGCAGCCGCCCAAGCAGCCCGAGCCAAAGCCGATCGTCACACCGCCGGCGCCGCGCAAGCCCGCCTTCATCGAGATGAAGCCGGACCAGATGGCGGCTGTCGATCTTCGCGCGATCCGCCCGGCCGCCCCCGCCCCGCCGGCCCCCGCCCGCCCAGCAACGCCCATGGGACCACCGAACACCGGACAACCAGCCGATACACCGCTGGTCGACGGCACTGGCCCCAATGGCGAACCGCTCTACGCCGCTAGCTGGTATCGCGAGCCCTATCCCGAGGAATTGCGTGGCTATCTCTCGACCGCGCGCAGCCAGGGCTGGGGCATGATTGCCTGCCGCACGGTTGCCGATTATCGGGTGGCCGATTGCGTGCCGGTGGCAGAATATCCCAACGGATCGGACATCAACCGCGCGATTCTGGCCGCCGCATGGCAGTTCCGCGTGCGCCCGCCCCGTGTCGGTGGCAAGGTGCTGGTCGGCCAATGGGTGCGCATCCGAATCTCATACGAGCAGCGTCCTGCCGGTGCTGCGGGCAGGCCGTGATCGACCGGAAATGACTCTGTCAAAAAATCTTGCGGACGCCACCAGCGCCTTGTCTTGCAGCGCGTGAAGCCTCTACAAGGCGCCATTCCTTCCACAATCCAATATAGGCGAGTGATCCATGACCGGCACCCAGCAGACTGCTTCCCAGATCTCCGATGACATTGCCCGCGTTTTTGCCCTGCAAAAGGCGAACCAGTGGAATGTCAAAGCCACCACCGCTGCCGAGCGTCGCCTCAAGCTGACCAAGCTCAAGGATGCCGTCGCGTCCCATGCCGACGAGATCGTCGCGGCGGTGCTGGAAGATACCCGCAAGCCGGAGCCGGAAATCCGCGTGACGGAAGTGCTGAACATCCTCGGCAACATCCAGCTCATTCTCGACAATCTCGATGACTGGATGAAGCCGACCGAAGTCACGCCTTCCAAGGTGGAGACCGACCGCGCCCAGATCATCTATGAAGCGCGCGGCGTCTGCCTGATCCTCGGCCCGTGGAACTTTCCGCTCGGCCTCGTCTTCGGCCCGCTTGCCGCTGCCGTCGCGGCCGGCAATTGCTGCATCCTCAAGCTCACCGACCTGTGCCCCGCCACCGAGAAGGTCGCCGCCAAGATCGTGAAGTCGGTCTTCGAGGAGAATGAGGTTGCCGTGTTCGAGGGCGATGTCAGCGTCGCCACCGCACTGCTCGACCTGCCGTTCAATCACATCTTCTTCACCGGCAGCACGCGGGTCGGCAAGATCGTGATGGCCGCCGCCGCCAAGCATCTCGCCAGCGTCACGCTGGAGCTCGGCGGCAAGTCGCCGGTCATCATCGATGAAGGCGCGGACGTCGAGAAGATCGCGGCCGATCTCGCCGGCGCCAAGCAGTTCAACGGCGGCCAGGCCTGCATCTGCCCGGACTATGTGTTCGTGAAAGAAGACCAGAAGGCAAAGCTGGTCGAGGGCTTCAAGGCGAACGTCGAGAAGAACCTCTACGAGAACGGCCAGATCAAGAAGCAGGGCATCGCCCAGGTCGTCAATCAGGCGAATTTCAACCGCGTGAAGGGCCTGTTCGATGATGCCGTGGCGCAGGGCGCCACCGTTGCCGCGGGCGGCGTGCTGGAGGCGGAAGACCGCACCATCCACCCGACCATGCTGACCGACGTCAATCCGCAGATGAAAATTCTCCAAGAAGAGATTTTCGCGCCCATTCTGCCCGTGATGACCTACGACAATCTCGATCAGGCGATCAGTTACATCGAGGAGCGCGACAAACCGCTCGCGCTGTATATCTACAGCAATGACGAAGCCAATGTGCAGAAGATCCTCAACCGCACCTCGTCAGGCGGCGTGACCGTGAACGGCGTCTTCTCGCATTATCTGGAGAACCGCCTGCCCTTCGGCGGCGTCAACGGCAGCGGCATGGGCAGCTATCATGGCTATTTCGGCTTCAAGGCCTTTAGCCACGAGCGCGCGGTGTACATTCACCAGACGGCTGCCTGAAAACGCAACCTGAACATTGGCGCGGAGCGGAGGGGCAGCCCCTCTCCGCTCCCGCATCCCGCCCGCCACGGGCGAGCGGGCTTACTTCTTCTTCGGGGGCGGCCCGCTCTCGACCAGCGATTTGAGCGGGTAACGCGTACCAGCCACGACAATCGCGCCGAACCGGTCGAGCCGATCGAGGCCCTTGGTCTCGAAGCCGATGGATTGGGCAAAGGGCAGGTCCGGTGCGCCGGTCATCAGCGTCGCCAGATACCATTGCCCGCCACTGGCCTGCACATAGATCTGATCGTCACTGACCGCCTGCCAATCGCGAATGCCGCGCTGGTCGACAAAGGGGATCGACGCTTCCTTGCCGGCGCCGCCCGGCGCGGCCGGCTGGGCAATGACGGGCGCGCCAGCCAGCAGCAGCGCGCTTGCCAGCATCGCTTTTCTGAAATGGGTCATGGCGTGCATCCTTCCGATAATGATGTGAGTCCGGATCATGGCGTTACGATAGCATGACGCGCGTGAAGCGGCGATGAACCGTTCGGCGCTGCGCGATATCGCTTCATCGCAACTTTAGAATCGCCGCATCGCATCGCTGAAATGCCGCCGACACAGAGCAACATAACGATCATTGCCGCCGATCTCCGTCTGCGCGCCTTCCCGGACCGCCTCGCCGCGCTCGTCCACCCGCAGGTTCATCGTTGCCTTGCGCCCGCAGTGGCAGACCGCCTTGAGCTCGACCAACGTATCGGCAATGCCGAGCAGCACCGCCGAGCCACGGAAGAGCTTGCCCTGAAAATCGGTGCGCAGCCCGTAGCACAGTACGGGAATGCCCAACTCATCAGCCACGCGCGCAAGTTGCCAGACCTGTTCTGGCGAGAGGAACTGCGCCTCATCCACCAACACGCAGGCAATCGGCCCTTCAAGATGCGCCGCCTGGATGCGCCCGTGCAGATCGGTCACGGCATCGAAGCTGTTGGCGGCAGCGCGC
This sequence comes from Sphingobium sp. B11D3B, assembly GCF_025961735.1. Taxonomy (NCBI): domain Bacteria; kingdom Pseudomonadati; phylum Pseudomonadota; class Alphaproteobacteria; order Sphingomonadales; family Sphingobiaceae; genus Sphingobium; species Sphingobium sp. B11D3B. Next base: position 1,912,755 of record NZ_JAOQOF010000001.1, read on the forward strand.
AGGCCAATCCGGCTGCCGATGCTGTCCACTGCTTCATCATCACCCTCCCGCGCTGTCCCCTGCGCCGTCCAGAGCATCGTCGCCATGCCCCGCTCGCGATAATTGAAGTCCGCCTGCAGCAGATTGGTGGACTTCCCCGCATTCATCGAGGCGTAGTAGAAATAGAGCTTGGCCATGCCACAGCTTTGCCTGCGCGGCGCGTTTTCGACAAGCGGGGAGACGCCGCGCCGGCCTTGCCCGGCCATGAACGGCCCTTTCGCTTTCTATTCCAGCGCCATCGTGCTACACCATGCGGGCTTAACGTCGCCTTTGACGGATATCGGACCGCTTCAGCGTCCCCCTTTGTCCCCATCTAGCCTCACGAAGCCGGGACGCGCGAATGCATCGCGCGTGCCCGATTACCATTTGGGAACAAGGATACCCAATATGACCATCGGAACAGTCAAGTTTTTCAATGCCGACAAGGGTTATGGTTTCATCGCGCCGGAAGACGGCGGCAATGACGCCTTCGTGCACATCTCGGCTGTCGAGCGCGCCGGTATGCACACCCTGCAGAAGGATCAGCGCATTTCCTACGAGCTGGAAAATGACAAGCGCGGCAAGGCTTCGGCCGTGAACCTTCAGGCTGTCTGAAGAAAAGGGCTGCCCGACGACCGGGCAGTTTGAAGATACAGGGCCGGGCGGCATCGTCGCCCGGCCTCCTCGCCCGAAGTGGCGAAACGGAGCTGAATTCTACGCATGAAAAAATACAAAGAGCCGGACTTTCAATCACGCATTGCTGCCGCAGCCGATGCCCGCAACGAAGTGATGGCAAAATTGCGCACGCGCGCGCCCGTCGATCCGGAAGTCGCTGCTGCCCGCGCTGCCGCCGCACAGGCACAGGAAGCTGCCCAGCAGGAAAAGCATCGCCTCGCCCGGCTGGCCGCGCAAGAGCGCAAGGCCGCCAAGCAGGCCAAGGCTGAGGAAGCCGCCGCTGCAAAGGCAGCCAAAGAGGCAAAGAAAAAGCCCGAACTCACCGAAGCCGAACGCAAGGCCGCCCGCGACGCGCGCTACCTCGCGCGCAAGAACCGATAAGATGTGGGCCTGCGCGGTTCCGCTCCGCGTAGACTTCACTCACCCCCCTTTCCGCCGGGAGCCGATAATGAGCCGCGAGACGATCAAACCCTTCCTCATCACCAAGGACGATGGCGGCAATTTCCGCCTGACGGTGCGCGAGACGCGCTATAATTCGCAGGGCTATCCGCTCGTCACCTCCAGCTTGCAGGACGAGATCTTCCGCACGGCCACCCAGGCCCGCGCCTTCGCGCGTGACACGTTCAAGGCCGAGCCGGGGCAGTACGCCACCAAGTGACGGCGTGCAGCAGTCCGCCCTCTCGGGCCGACTGCACCCCCGATCATCAGCCCGGCCAGGCAAGCCCTATCGCGTGATCCCGGATGCCCACGGGCCAATCGGCCGCGAGTGCCGTGAAACGCGGTAGATCGTCTGCATAGAGCGCGCGAATGGCCTCCTCGAATCCGGGCTTGTCGCCGGCGATGGCCGACAGGAAGCGAAAGGCCGCATCCCGCCCTGCTTCGACCGGCGGCTGCGCTTTCATCGCCTGATCGACCAGCCGCCGCAGCACCGCCGATGCGCCCGTGCGCTGCTGGGCCAGCCAATCCCAATGGCGCGGCAGCAGAGTCACTTCGCGCGCGGTCACGCCGAGCTTGGGCCGACCGCGCCCCCGCGCCTCTGTGGCGTCAGGGGCAGCAGCGAGCGCTGTGTCGCTGATGTCGACGTCCACCTGTGCCCCGCTTTCATCGTCGAAGATCAACAGATCAGAGGCGCGCGGCATCGGTGCCAGCGTTCGGATCGTCTCAGCGATATGATCGCGGGGGCCGCTCGCGATCCAGAGATCGCCGGCAAAGGCGGTATAGGTTTTCATCGGCTGTACTCCTGTTCGGAGCCGCCTTTATACCCGGATATTAAGCGAGTCAATTAAACCCGGATATTATTCCTCACCCTCGTCCAAATCCTGCGCCACCTTGGGCGAGCGGAGGATCGCGTCGATGTGGCTGCCTTCCTCGAAGCTCTCATCGCTGAGGAATTTAAGCTTGGCGGCGAATTTCATCTTCACGCGCTTGGCGACCTCGCGCTGCAGATAGGCGGTGTTGGTGCGCAGTGCCTTGAGCACCACCTCTTCATCCCGCCCCAGCAACGGCTTCACGAACACTGTCGCATGGCGCAGATCGGGCGACATGCGCACTTCCGTCACCGTCACGACGTGACTGGCGAGTACATCGTCATGCACGTCGCCGCGCTGGAGCACGTCCGCCAGCACATGGCGCACCTGCTCCCCAACCCGCAGCAACCGGACGGAAGGTTCCCCCGAACCGCTCATGACTTACCTCCTTCGCGGCGCGCCGGACGTCAGAGCGTCCGTGCGCGTTCCTCGACTTCGAAGAGCTCGAGCGTATCGCCAACCTTGATGTCATTGGTGTTCTCGAGCACCGCACCGCACTCCATGCCGGCCCGCACTTCGGACACGTCGTCCTTGAAGCGCCGCAGCGAGGCGATGGTGGTGGCGGAGACGATGACATTGTCGCGCGTGAGGCGTGCGTTGACGCCCTTGCGGATGACACCATCCTGCACCAGCAGGCCAGCCGCCTTGTCCTTCTTGCCGGCCGGGAAGACCTGCAGGACCTGCGCGGCACCGATGACCGTCTCGATGCGCTCCGGCGCAAGCTGGCCGGCCATTTCGCGCTTCACTTCCTCGATGAGGTCGTAAATCACGTCATAATAACGCAGCGAGACCTTGTCGCGCTCGGCGAGCTGACGCGCCTTGGCATTGGGACGCACGTTGAAGCCGATCAGCGGCGCACGGCTGGCGGCGGCCAGCGTCACGTCGCTCTCGGTGATCGCGCCGACACCGGAGTGGAGCACGCGCACCTTGATCTCATCCGTGGAGGCGCGGGTGAGCGATCCGATGATCGCTTCCACCGTGCCCTGCACGTCGCCCTTGATGACGACCGGATATTCAATGACCTGCGTGTTGAGCGCCGAGAACATATGCTCGAAGCTCGTCGGGGCCGCTGTGGTGCGCTTGCGCGTCGCCAACTCCTGACGATAGGCCGCGACCTCGCGGGCACGCGCCTCGCTCTCGACCACGCTGAGCTGGTCTCCCGCCATGGGCACGCCGGCAAGGCCAAGCACCTCGACCGGAACCGAAGGCCCTGCTTCCTTCACCTGCTGGCCCTTGTCGTTGACCATGGCGCGGACCTTGCCCGAATGCTCGCCGACGACGAAGATATCGCCGACCTTGAGCGTGCCACGACCCACGAGGATCGTCGCGACCGGACCACGGCCCTTGTCGAGCTGCGCTTCCACGACCGTGCCTTCAGCGGCGCGTTCGGGATTGGCCTTCAACTCCAGCAGTTCGGCCTGCAGCAGGATCTTGTCGATCAGGTCATCAAGGCCGGTGCGCTTGAGCGCGGAGACTTCCACGTCCTGCGTGTCGCCGCCCATATCCTCGACGATGACTTCATGCTCGAGCAGACGCTCGCGCACGCGCTGCGGATTGGCGTCCGGCTTGTCGACCTTGTTGATCGCCACGATCATCGGCACGCCGGCGGCCTTGGTGTGGTTGATCGCCTCGATGGTCTGCGGCATCAGCCCGTCGTCCGCCGCGACCACCAGGATGACGATGTCGGTGACGTTGGCGCCGCGTGCGCGCATCTCGGTGAACGCTTCGTGACCCGGCGTATCGAGGAAGGTGATGATCTCACCGCCCTTGGTCTTCACTTGATAGGCGCCGATATGCTGGGTGATGCCGCCCGCTTCGCCCGCCACCACATCGGTGCCGCGCAGGGCATCGAGCAGCGAGGTCTTGCCGTGATCGACATGGCCCATAATCGTGACGACGGGGGGACGCGTGACCAGCGATTCCGCAGCATCGACGTCGCTCGCGGTATCGATCTCGATATCGGAATCGGAGACGCGCTGGATGCGGTGGCCGAATTCCTCGACCAGCAGCTCGGCCGTATCCTGGTCGATCGTCTGGTTGACGGTGACCGCCATGCCAAGCTTGAAGAGCGACTTGACGAGGTCCGCGCCCTTCTCGGCCATACGGTTGGCGAGTTCCTGAACGGTGATCGCCTCCGGCACGATGACATCGCGGGACTGCTTCTCGCGCGGCTGTGACGAGCCGGAGAAGTGCGAACGACGCTCCTTCTCGCGGGCACGGCGCAGCGCGGCGAGGCTGCGCGCGCGGGCGCTGTCATCATCGGCCAGCGCACGGTTGACGGTGAGCTTGCCAGCCTGACGACGATCGTCGCCACCCTTCTTGCGCTCGACCTTGGCTGGTTCCGGACGCTTGATGACCGGGGCGGCCACAGGCGTGAAACGACGGGGCGCGGGACGCTCGGGCGTCGCGCCAGTCGCGGCCTTGGGAGCCTCTTCGGCAGGTGCCGCGGTCTCTGCAGCCGCAGGTGCCGCCGGAGCAGCCTCTTGCGCGGGCGCCTGGGCAGCTTTCGCTTCGGCTTCCTGGCGCTGGCGCTCGGCTTCTTCCTCCGCGCGGCGATTGTCCTCAGCGCGGCGCTTCTCTTCCTCGGTCGCGGCCAGGCGGGCGGCCTCTTCACGGCGGCGCGCATCTTCCAGCGCGGCCATGCGGGCTTCCTCGGCCTCACGCAGCAGCTTGGCCTGCAGCTCCTGCCGGCTCATCAGGCTATCCGTCGAGGAGGCGCGCGGTGCCGGCGCCGGGGTCGGCGCAGGACGGGCAGCGGGCGGCGGCGGCGGTGCCGGCGGCGCGACGGGCGCGGCCTGCTCGGGCACGGCGCGCGCCGTCTCTGCCTCACCGGGTTTGCCGATGACGCGACGGCGCTTCACCTCAACGACGACCGTATTCTTCCGGCCGTGGCTGAAGCTCTGCTGCACCTGGCCGGCCTCGACCGTCCGCTTGAGACCAAGCGGTTTACGGCCCAGAGTCGGCTTGTCTTCCCTATTGTCACTCATCGACGCAATCTAACCCTTCATCTTCCATCCGGCGCACCCCCGCAGAGGTGACCCGAGTCGTTCGTCCTCACGCCAGAGGCGCGGGATCATCGTCCATATGCCTGACGACTGCCGAACCGGAGCTCGGCGCCGCGTTAGCGCATCCCAGATAGTTTTGCCAGCGACCGAGCAGACCGGACAGGCGGCCTGCCGCAGCAGCGTTTGTCACCGCGATATGGACGACATTGTTTCTGCCCAATGCCATAGATAGGGCGTCGCGGTCCACCGGCAAGCGTGTGCCGGCAAATTCCTCGCCTTCCCGCTCCTCGCCAACCCGCCACGCCTGATCCAGCTTGCGCACCCCGTCATCGCCGGCATCCGCCGCGTGGAGCAGCATGCGGACCTGTCCGTGCCGGGCCGCGACATCGATCTTGTCGAAACCGGTGGCGAGATTGGAAGCCTTGGCCTCCAGCCCCAGCCGCGCCATGAAATCATCGCGCAACGCAACCGCGATCCGCTCGGCCAGATCGTCCGGCACGGTAAGCGGCTCACCCTTAAACGCCCGCGCCAATGCGCCGCGCAGCCGGCCCTTGACCATGGCCTCCTCCAGCGTCGCGCGATCGACACCCAGCCAGGCGCCGCGCCCCGGCGCCCGCGCGCGGACATCCGGCAATACGTCGCCATCGGGCGAAATAGCCAAACGGACCAGCGCGGCGGGATCGCCATGCTCGCTGGAGAGAATGCAACGACGCTCAGACATGGGCACCTCCTGTGAGTTGCCCGTCTAAGACCATCGCCTCCAAACTTCCGTTCGTGTCGAGCGAAGTCGAGCCACGATAGGACTGCGCTCGCGTGTCTCGACTTCGCTCGACACGAACGGGATCGATGAGCATTTTCTCGTTTAGCACAGTCCAGCCCCCCGCTTCCGCAGGAGCAGCCGGGCGCGCAGCGATGATTGGAAGCCTCAGCCTCTCATTGGGAGGAATTCGCAGCATCGGCGACCTCCCTTTGCGCGGCTTCCCGCTCGGAAACGACGATCCCCGCAGCACCCCAGTTGTCCGCCGACACCTCATCGATGACGACGAACACCTGCTCGGGCCGCTTGCCGAGACGATCGACCAGCGAACGCGTAACATCAGCGACCAGTGCCGCCTTCTGTTCGCGCGTCACGCCTTCGATCACCTCGATCTTCACATAGGGCATCAGGCGTTGCCTTCCACTTCATCCTCAGCGGCGGCGTCTGCAGCCGGCTCGTCCTCGAACCAGTGCGCGCGGGCCGCCATGATGATCTCGTTGCCCTGCTCTTCGCTCAGGCCATATTCGGCGAGAATGCCGCCCTTGTCCTCGGAGACTTCGCGGCGACGACGCGGGTCGTTGCGCTTCTTGGCCACCAGCTCGTCCGTGGCGAGATCGGCGAGATCGTCCAGCGTCTTGATGCCCGCCTTGCCCAGTGTCACCAGCATGGCCTCGGTGAGGTGGGGCATCTCGGCCAGCGCATCGTCGACGCCAAGACCACGGCGCTCTTCGCGCGCAGCGGCCTCGCGGCGGTCCAGCGCTTCCTGCGCGCGGCTCTGCAGCTCCTGCGCCAGTTCGTCGTCGAAGCCCTCGATGGAGGCCAGCTCGTCGATGCCGACATAAGCTACTTCCTCCAGCTCGGTGAAGCCTTCGGCCACCAGCAGCTGCGAAAGGGTCTCGTCCACATCCAGCTCGTTCTGGAACATCTCGGAGCGCTGCACGAACTCGCGCTGACGCTTCTCGCTCGCGTCCGCCTCGGTCATGATGTCGATGGCCTTGCCGGTGAGCTGGCTGGCAAGACGGACGTTCTGGCCGCGACGACCGATGGCGAGACTGAGCTGGTCGTCAGGCACCACGACCTCGATGCGCTCTTCTTCCTCGTCGATCACCACGCGGGCGACCTGAGCGGGCTGGAGGGCGTTGACGACGAAGGTCGCAGTGTCCTCGCTCCAGGGAATGATGTCGATCTTCTCGCCCTGCATTTCCTGCACGACGGCCTGCACGCGACTGCCCTTCATGCCGACGCAGGCGCCGACCGGATCGATGCTGCTATCGCGACTGATCACGCCGATCTTGGCGCGCGAACCCGGATCGCGGGCAGCAGCCATGATCGTGATGATGCCGTCGTAGATTTCGGGCACTTCCTGCGCGAACAGCTTCTTCATGAAGTCGGGGTGCGCGCGGCTGAGGAAGATCTGCGGGCCACGGTTCTCGCGACGCACATTGAGGATCAGCGCACGGACGCGATCGCCGACGCGCACAACTTCGCGCGGGATCTGCTGGTCGCGGCGGATCACACCCTCGGCACGGCCGAGGTTCACGACCACATGGCCAAACTCGACCGACTTGACGACGCCGGTGATAATCTCACCCACGCGATCCTTGAATTCCTCGAACTGGCGCTCGCGCTCGGCATCGCGCACCTTCTGGAAGATCACCTGCTTGGCGCTCTGTGCGTCGATACGGCCAAGGTCGACGGGTGGCAGCGGATCGACGATGAAGTCGCCGATCACGGCGTCTTTTTGTAGCTTCTGCGCGGCCTTGAGGTCGACCTGCTTGAAATAGTCCTCGACCACCTCGACCACTTCGACGACGCGCCACAGGCGCAGGTCGCCAGTCTCGGGATCGAGCTTGGCGCGAATGTCGTTCTCGGCGCCGTAGCGCGCCCGCGCGGACCGTTGGATCGCGTCTTCCATCGCCTCGATGACGATGGCCTTGTCGATCATCTTCTCGCTTGCCACCGAATTGGCAATGGCAATCAGCTCGGCCTTGTTGGCGGAAATGGCGTTGGCCATGAGAGTCAGTCTTCCTGTTCCTGGGTGACGATTTCGTCCGCGCCCTCGGTGGAGAGCGGGACAGTAGCAGAAATCAGCGCATCGGTCAGCATCAGCTTGGCGCTGTCGATATTGGCAAAGTCCACGACGATGCGGCCGGCCTTGGGATCATCGACCAGCACCTGCTCGCCCTCGACGCCCGCAAGAATGCCGCGCACCTGCTTGCGGCCATCCTCCATGGGCGTCACGAAATGAACGCGTGCCTCATGCCCGGCCCAGTCGCTGTAGTCCTTGAGGCGGGTGAGCGGCCGGTCGATACCCGGCGAGCTGACCTCCAGACGATAGGCGTCCTCGATGAGCACGTCGCCCGCTTCTTCCAGCGCATCGAACTTGTCCGAGATGCGGCGCGAAAGGCTGGCGCAATCATCGATGTTGAGTTGGCGCGTATCGGGCCGCTCAGCCATGATCTGCAGCGTCCGGTCATCGCCCTGGCCGAAGAGCAGCACGCGCACGAGATCGAGCCCCAGAGCCTTTGCCTCCGACGCCACAACCGTCTCGATCCGCGCAATATCGCTCATTCGCACTCCCTATGCCTGCGCCTCGTCCGGACATGGACACGCGACAGGGTTTCGCCGCCGGCCCTCTCGGCGCCGACCCCAACTTCGCAACGATGTCAGGAAAGCAAGGGCTATATAAGCGGAGTCGCTGTTGAAGGCAAGCTGCATGGATCTGCTCGGCACTCAGATGAGACGCTTTCCCTCATCAGTGTCTACGCTATCGAAGACCGTGCCTTTTCTAGCCTTCAGCAGAAAAAATCCGCGCCCGACGTCTTTAGAAGAAAGAGGGTCTTCGCGACCGTAAACAACAGAATCCAGCAAATCGAATGATTTAGGTTGACCGCCCGGCCCCACCAGCCCGCTCCACTGGGGTGGCACTGTTCAATTTCGGGGCACAATTGATGGTTAACCGATCATCAACATCTTTGACAGGACTGATACGGAAAAGATATCTCCAAGACCTCAGGTGGGGTGACCTTTGACAGATGCAAAGCGCCAGATGGAGCCGGATTACCGGCCTCCCGTCATGGGCGCACGCATTTCCGGGGGCAAAACCTGAAAGTTAATATCTGTGGGAGTTATAGATCATGTTTCACAAGTCTTTCAGGAAAGCCGTACTGCTGTCGGCTGCCACCATTGCCGCGACGGCAATGCTGCCGGCTTCTGCCTCGGCAGCCACCTTCCTGCTGACCAGCGGCAGCAATAGCGACGGCTCGATCGGCAACGTGCGCACCTACACCGGGTCGGACGGCACCAAGCTGGAAGTCACCGCTTACAGCCTCAACGGTACGACCCTGGCGAAGGCTGCGGTTGGCGCCTACACGCCCGGCCTCGGCGTCCTCAACGGCCCCAATGACGACTCGCACACGGTCGACAACAGCGGCTACACGGACATTCTGGTGTTCCAGTTCGACAAGATCGTCACCGTCGACAAGATCGGCCTCGTGAGCTTCGGCGACACCGACATGAATTATGCCATCGGCAGCACCAATGTAGCCTTCAACAGCACCTTCACGATCCCGAACTATTCGACCTTCAATTCGCTGTTCGGCCCCACGATCCTGTCAAACGGCAACGGTCAGGACCAGAACCGTGACATCAACCCGAACAATCTGTCCGGCAACCTGTTCTATGTGGCTGCGGCCTTCTCCAACTCGGGCAGCAACGACAGCTTCAAGGTCAACGGTATCACCTACGCCGTCACGCAGACGTCCGCTCCGGTTCCTGAGCCCGCCACCTGGGGCATGATGATCTGCGGCCTGGCCGTGACCGGCTACGCCATGCGTCGTCGCAAGACCAACGCGACCATCAGCTTCGCCTGATCGTTCAGGAAAAGTCGATATGAGAAAGGGGAGCTTCGGCTCCCCTTTTTGTCAGCATCTCGGGCGTGGGTGAGGCCCGCCACTCAAGCTGCGTTTTGGCGCACGGCGCGCCCCAAGCTCTTGTTATGGAACGGTCTACCGCCAGGCCACTCTTGTCGCTATGGTCGGATATCAACCCCTCGCCGGAGATCCGCCCCATGAATGTCCGTAAGCTTGGTCTTACCTGTGCCGTCAGCCTCGCCATTGTCGCCTGCGGCAGCGCGTCCGCGCCCGATGAGGTCAAGGCCGCAAGCGGCGCACCGTTCCAGACCACGGAAGTCGCGCAGTTCGCCTCGCCATGGGCCATGGAGTTCCTGCCGGACGGGCACATACTGGTCACGCAGAAGGAAGGCGCGCTGATCCTGATCGATCCGCAAAGCGGCCGCAAGCAGACGGTGAGCGGCACGCCCAGCGTGAAGAGCGACGATCAGGGGGCGCTCATGGATGTGCGGCTCGCCCCGGATTATGCGACCAGCAAGACGATCTATTTCAGCTTCTCGGAAGCCGCCGAGGGTAAGAAAAGCCGCGTTGCGCTGGCGACTGCGAAGCTGGACCCGACAGCGGCTGCGCTGAGCGATGTGCGGGTGATATTCCGGGGCGATGATCGCTCGGAGAAGGGCGGCCATTATTCCGGCCGAATCGCCTTCTCGCCGGACAAGACCCATCTCTTCTTCACCGCTGGCGATCGCCAGTTGATGGCGCCAGCGCAGGAGCCGGGCACGACGCTCGGCAAGGTCCTGCGCCTCAACCTTGATGGCAGCCCGGCAGCCGGCAATCCACTCGCGGCCAAGGGCTTCCACCCGGCCGTCTGGTCCTACGGCCACCGCAATCTGCTCGGCATTGCCTTCGATGCCGATGGGCGCCTGTGGGAAATGGAAATGGGGCCGCGCCACGGCGATGAGATCAACCTGATCAAAGCCGGCCTCAATTATGGCTGGCCCAACGCCTCCATGGGCAATCATTATGACGGCAAGGCCATCCCGGACCATGAGCCGGGCGACGGCTATGAAGCGCCGAAGGTCTTTTGGGTGCCGGCCATCTCGCCCGGGGGACTGGATTACTACAATGCCGACCTCTTCCCGCAGTGGAAGAACTCGCTGTTCATCACCGGCCTCTCCGGCAAGTCGCTCGACCGCATCGCGCTCGATGGCGAAACCGCGACCAAGGCCGATCACTGGGACATGGGCGCACGCATCCGTGCCGTACGCGCCGGGCCGGACGGCGCGATCTGGCTGCTGGAGGACGGAGAAAATGGCCGCCTCCTCAAGCTGACGCCCGCAGCCTGATCCAGCCGCGCGCCGCTTCGCGCTCGGTCAAGGCGCGCGCGGCCTCGGTCATTGCTCCCGGCCGGCCCACCGCTTATGGGCCGGCGGAACAAAAGACCGACTGGAGAAGAGCGCCTATGTCATTCCGTCCGCACCGCATCGCCCTGAGCGCGGTTTTGACCCTGGGCGTCGCGTCGCCCACGCTCGCCCAGACCGCCCCTGCGGCGACGCCGGCGGCCCCCGGCCCGGCCAAGGTCGATCTCTCCCAACTGCCCTTCACGATCACGGAGGTCGGAACCTTCGATTATCCCTGGTCGATGGCCTTCCTGCCGGATGGGAAGCAGCTGGTGACCCAGAAGCGCGGCGCGATGGTCCTTTTCGATCCGCGCACGGGCGTCAAGACGGTGCTGCTGGGCACGCCGACTGTCGTCAGTGAGGGCCAGGCGGCATTGATGGACGTGGTGCTCGCGCCGGACTTCGCCGCCAGTCGCCAGATCTATTTCAGCTTTTCCGAGCCTGGCGAAGGCAAGGAAACCGGCACCGCGCTGGCGACCGCCACGCTCGATGAAGCCGGCGGCGCGCTCAAGGACCTCAAGGTCATCTTCCGCGCCACGCCCAATATGGCGAGCGGTGCCCATTATTCCGGCCGCATCGCCATCGCGCCGGACCAGCGCAGCCTGTTCTTCACCAATGGCGAGCGCGCCAAGTTCGACCCGGCGCAGGACCCCAAGTCCACCCTCGGCAAGGTGCTGCATCTCAATCTCGACGGGACACCCGCCGCCGGCAATCCGCTGGCGGCCAAGGGCTTCCATCCCGCCATCTGGACCTATGGCCAGCGCAATCTGACCGGCCTCGCCTTCGATGCGAATGATCGTTTATGGCAGGTCGAAATGGGCCCGCTGGGCGGCGACGAGCTGAACCTCGTCAAGGCCGGCGCCAATTATGGTTGGCCGATCCGCTCCTATGGCGACCATTATGACAAGCGCCCCATCCCGGACCACAGTGCCGATGACGGGTTCGAGAAGCCCAAGCTCTACTGGAACCCCTCGCTCGCGCCGTCCTCGTTGGCTTACTACAATGCCGACCTGTTCGCGGGCTGGAAGAACTCGCTGTTCATCACCGGCCTGTCCGGTCAGGCGCTGGTGCGGATTTCGCTCGATGGCGAAACGGCGACCAAGGCTGACCATTGGCGCATGGGAATGCGGCTGCGCAATGTGAGGGTCGGGCCGGACGGCGCGCTTTGGTTGCTCGAGGACAGCCCCAAGGGCCGGATGCTCAAGCTGACGCCGAAAGGCTGAGCGAGTCTGAGGGCGGTCGCTGGCCTAAGCGTCCGCCCAGCGGCGCAGCAGATTATGATAGACCCCGGTCATGCGGATCACTTCGGCATGACCCTGCCCCAGCGTGGCGGCCAGTTGCTGGATGCTGCTGTCGAGATCGAACAGGATCTGCCGCTCACCGTCGTCGCGGATCATCGATTGCAGCCAGAAGAAGCTCGCCACCCGGCGACCGCGCGTCACCGGCTCCACCCGATGCAGGGAGGATGAGGGGTAAAGCACGGCATGGCCGGCCGGCAGCTTGACCTGCTGCACGCCGAATTGCGTCTCGACTGTCAGCTCACCGCCATCATAGGCCTCGGGCCGCTCGAGGAAGATGGTCATGGACAGGTCCGAGCGGACGCGAAAGCCGGTGCCGGCCTGGATCCGCACGGCATTATCGACATGGACGCCAAAGGACTGCCCACCCGCATAGCTGTTGAACAGGGGCGGAAAGATCTTGAGCGGCAGCGCTGCGGCAATGAATAAAGGATTGCGGCCCAGCGCGTCGCGGATGATCTCGCCGGCCTGTTGGGCCTGCGGCGCCTCCTCTGGCAACTGAAGGTTGTTCTTGGCCAGCGCCGACTGATGGCCGGAGGTGACGTTGCCATCCACCCACGCGGAGGAATCGATGAGATCACGCACCTTGGCGAGCGTCGGCCCGTCGAGCACCTCTGGAATGGGGATCAGCATGAAGCGCCTTATGCGTTGTCTTGGGGTTGAATGACGAACGGGATTTCCACCACGCCTTTCACGAAAACCGGCTGGCCATCCCGAACGGTCGGACGCCAGCGCCAACGCTTGACGGCATCGAGCGCGGCCTTGTCCAGCCGAGTGAAACCGCTGCTGCGCGCGATCCTGATATCTTCCACGCAGCCATCGAGGCCCACGGTCAAGGCCAGCAGGACCACGCCCTGCTCCCGCTTGCGGCGGCTCTCAATGGGGTAACGCGGCGCCTTGCCGGCCACCATTTGCGTGCCCAGGTCGCCGCCGTCGGTGACCGAGGGCACTGAGACCGGTGCGGCGGCCAGGCGGGGTGGCGCCGGCGGCCCCGGCGCCATGACCGGGACGACCGGAATATCCGGCCTTGCGGCCACCATCGGCGGATCAATCCGTGGAATGTCGATCTGTGGCCGCGGCACCACCACCTCGGGCGCGCGGGGCGGCGGTGGCGGCGCGTCGACGGGCGGCGGAGGCGGCGGCGAAGAGATTAGGTTGACCGTAAAGACCTTGGGCGCCTCACCCACCTTGAAACTAGGCCCGAGGCGGGTGACAAGCGCGAACAACCCGGCATGGATCAGGATGACGAGCAGCACGACCAGCGGATTGAACCGCCTGCCCTGCCCATAGCGCCCCTGACTTGCCGAGTGTGAAATGTTCACCGCGGACACCCCTTTTCGCCTGCCGCTATCGACGAACAGGCCCATTCCGTCAATAATGCGAATCAATATTACCAGACGTTCGTCGGATCATTGATGTGGATCAGGGGCGAACCGCTTTGGGTCGGTTCGCCCCTGCCCCCCACACTCAGTAGCTGTAGGTCAGGCTGAACACGGCGGACCGCCCCACCCCCGGCTGCGCCCAGCTGTTGTTCACATTGGTCCGCACGGTGGTGACATAGTCCTCATCCGTCACGTTCTGCACGTTCACCTGCGCCAGCAACCGCTCGGTCACCGGATAGGCCAGCATGATCCGATGCAGCGTGTAGGCTGGCACATAATAGACCGGCGTCGCGGTCGGGTTCATCGAGTGGCGACCCTGATAGGTCAGGCCATAGCCCACTTCGAGACCGAACGGGAACTTGTAAGTGGTGAACAGGCTGCCCGAATGCTTAGGCGTTGCCGAGAGCGCCGTGCCGGCCGTCGGATCGGGATTGGCCACCGTGTTGCCGCAGCTTACCGGATTGGCCAGACAGAAGTCGGACACGCCCTGGATCAGCTTGCTATCCAGATACATGTAGTTGGCGAAGATCGACCAAGCTTCGGTAATGTTGCCCGTGGCGCTCAGCGACACGCCGTTCACCCGCGAGCGGCCATCGAGCACCTGATCGGGGATCGTGGGATCGCCCGAGGCCACGCGATACTTGTCGCGCTCATTGCGGAACACCGCCGCTGCGAGTTGCAGCTTGGCGTCGAACAGATCGGCCTTCACGCCAATTTCGTAATTCTTCGCCGATTCCGGTTCGACGTTGCAGGTGTTGACAGCGCAGCTGCCATCAACCGAACCCTTGGACGGTGTGCGCGAATTACCGACCGCCACATAGGCGCTGACGTTTGGCATCGGTTTGAACACCGCACCGACACGCCAGGAGAAGAGATTGTCCTTCGCCTCGAACGGGCCGGTCACCACGCCGGTGGTCACGTTGCGCGTCTGGGTCGATCCCTCGAACCGCTCATAGCGCACGCCGCCGTTGATCTCGAACATATCCGAAAGCTTCATGGTATCGAACAAATAGGCCGCATAGCTGGTCTGCTCGCCGACATTGTAGCCGGTCTGAATGTAGTTCTGGGGGCCAGTGTAGATGTTGCTGCCATAGACGCGCGCCAGCGTTCCGGCCGGGGCCGCTGGTCCCGTGACCACGCTGCCTGGGTTGGCGATGTTGGTGAGGGGATAATAATTCGGCGCGGCATAGGGATTGCTGCCGTCGGCAGCGCGCAGGATGCTGCCATTGTTCAGCGTATAACGCTCCCACAGCAGCGACCCGCCGAGAACGAGCGTGTGCTCGATGCCGCCCGTCGCGAACTCAGCGCTCAGGTCGAGCTGGTTATAGGCGGTTTCGTTGCGGATGTGGCGCGCTGTGCCGCGGCCCCCAGTCGGCAGATAATAGCCTGCCGGGACGACCAGCGTGCTGCTGCCGATCGCGACGGTGCAGGCGCTGCCATCCGGCTGCAGACCGTTCGCCAGGCAGAAGGTGCCCGTGGGCTGGCTGGTAACGGTGTACTGGCTGACATTCTCATAGCGGGTGAGATTGCGCACCTTCACCGTGTCGCTCAGTTCGTGCGAGAAAATCGCCTGTACCGAATCCGTGACTGACTGCTGCGTGTCGACATTGGCAAAGCCGTAATAAGCGCTTTGGTTGAAGTCGGGCAGATAGCCGCCCTGAGCCGCATAATAGCGCAAACCGTATTGCGGCATGCCCTTGTCGTCGAGATGCTCATATTGCAGCGTCAGGCTGGTCGGCCCGTCGATGCCGATGGTGACAGCCGGCGCCACGCCCCAGCGCTCGTAGAACTCCACGTCCCGGCCGGGCACGTCGTTCTTGTGGTAGACCGCGTTCAGTCGCACCGCGATCATGTCGCTCACGCGCTTGTTGAGATCGACGGTGCCGCGATAATAATTGTCCGTGCCGACGCCGGCCTGAACCGACATCTTGTCGTCCGCCAGCGGCTTCTTGGTCACCAGATTGATCGACCCGCCAACCGAGCCCGCGCCGCTGAACACCGAGTTGGCGCCGTTGGCGACCTCGACCTGCTCGATATTATAGGTCTCGTTGCGGTTCATGATCGCGCCGCTGCGTACGCCATCGACCGAGATGTCGTTGTTGGCAGAATAGCCGCGCAGGTTGATGCGGTCGCCATAGCCGAAGCCGCCCTCGCCGGCGCCAAAGGTGATGCCGGGCACGGTGCTCAGCACTTCGCGCAGCGTGAGCAGGTTCTGCTGCTGCAGCGTCTTGGCGCCGATCACCGTCACCGTCTGCGGCGTATCCAGCAGCGGGCGCGTATATTTGGGCGACTCTGCCCGCTCGACCTTGACCTCGGACTCATCGATGGCCGTGTCGGTCACGGTCATCCCGCCCAGACGGCGCCCCTGCTCGCCATCCTGCGCGACAGCCGGCGCTGCAAACGCGACGGCGCTGACGCAGCCAAGCGCGAGAAAGGAAGTAAGATTGGCGGATTTACTCATGCGGCGTTCCCCAGTTGGTGTGATCGATCGCTATTGCGAGTCGGTCGCACCAATTAGGATATTGCGAGTGATTTGCAACACATGATTTGCGGTCAGCGTTGCGAATTACAACTTTTCGGTTCTGCAACGTGGGTGACCGCGACTTTCCTTGCGTGTGCTGAATCGGCAGTCCTTACGCGCGCTTGGTGCCGCAGTGGGCCGTGCGGCGACTGGTCTGTGATCAGAAACGACGCGGGAGTTGGCAGCCTTGGGTCTGACCCGGCCACCAACTCCCGTCCGTGATCTGCAGTCTAATCTAGCGAGGAGCGAGCGTCTGCCCTTCTCGCCTCTTAGGCGTCCGCCAAGGCCCGCTTCGCGTCTGCCTCCAGCGACCGCCCAGCGAGCAGGAACATCACCCCCGCCAACAGCGCCGTCACGACGATGACCAGCATCGAATAGCGCACGGCCACATCACCCAGCGTGGGGTGCAGCACGTCATTCAGATAGCCCACGACCAGGGGGCCGAGCGCCTGCCCAATCAGTGCCGCGCTGAACAGCAGGATGGAGGTTGCGACAGCGCGCATCCTCAGCTTCGCCACGCTCATGACCGCCGCGAACACCGGGCCCTGATGGATCAGCAGGAGGAAAGCCGAGGCCGCATAAGCCGCGAGCCAAACCGCCGTATCCTCGGCGAGCAGGAAGATCAGCTCAGCAGGCGCGGCAAGCAGACAGGTGATCGCTGGCAAGGTCATGCGCCAGTGGCTGGCCTTGCGGCTCAACCGGTCGATCAGCAGACCGCCCAGAACCACGCCGGCCACCCCGAACACACCCCGGATCGGACCGATGGTCGCAGCCACTTCCACCAATGTCAGCCCATGGACGCGCGTCAGGAATGTCGGCGTCCACACGCTTGCGGCAAAGACATTCAGCCCCATCAGCGTGGCGCCGATGACCAAAAAGACATAGGCACGCTGCTTGGCGAGAAAGCCCATGCTCGCCTTGAAGCTTTCCCGCGCTGCACGCTCGATGCGCTTGGCTTCGGACGCCCCCCGCTCGGGCTCCTTGACGGTGAGGAAGAACAGCAACGCCAGGAATACGCCCGGCATACCGGCCACGACGAACATCGCGCGCCAGCCATGTTCATGGCCCACCCAGCCGACGATAGGGAAGAAGAGGATCGATGAGATCGAGACGGCCGTGCCGAAGATCGAGAAGGCCAGCGGGCGGCGCTCCGCGCGGAACAGGTCGGATATGATCGAATTGGACGGCGCAATGCCGCACGCCTCGCCCGCCCCCATGAGGAAGCGCGCGATGGCCAGTTGCCAGATGTTCGCCACCCAGCCGGTCACCATCGTCATCAGGCTCCAGAAGGCGAAGCCGACGGCAATGATATTGCGCCGGTTGTAGCGATCCGCCGCCCAGGCGATGGGCACGCCGAGGATGGAATAGAACAGCAGAAAGGCGAGCCCGGACACCAGCCCGAGAGCGGTGTCCGAGACATGCATCTCCGACTTGATGGAGGGCAACGCCAGCCCCAGGAGGGAGCGATCGAGATAATTGAAGGCCGAAACCAGTGTGAGGAACCCGAGGCCGTAGACGGCGCTGAAGTTCCAATCCTTCACGCCCCCCTCAGGGCCAGAGCCAGTCGGGGGCGCCGTCGTTTCGGCCATCGCATCTCTCCCAGTTTATAGTCACCCGGTTATGGTCGCCCGCTTTTATAGTCGCGAAGCGCGCGTTTCCTTCGCGGTTATGAATTCGATCAGCGCCGGTTGCCCCGCCTCGATCGCAGCCAGCGCGCGATGAATGGCCGGGACGATCTCTTCCGGACGCGTGACGCGCTCGCCATGGCCGCCGAGCGCCTTGGCGAAATCGGCATAATGGCCGGAAATGTCCGTCGCCCGGAAGCGCTCGGTCGCGACCGGCATCACCGGCAGTTCGATGGCCATCGCCTCATTGTTGAGCAGGATTGACAGGATCGGCAGGCGCTCGCGCACCGCCGTCTCGAAGTCCATGCCGGTAAAGCCGATGGCGGCATCACCCCACACATTGATGCACAGCTTGTCCGGGCAGGCGAGCTTGGCGCCCATGGCGAGGCCAAGGCCGTAGCCAAGCTGCGTGGACTTGCCCCAGCCGATATAGCTGAGCGGCGTGATCGACTTCCAGTAAGGCGTCAGCTGATCGCGCGGGCTGCCGGCATCATGGGTGATGATGGTATTAGCGACATCCACCGTCTTCTGAAGATCCCAGAGCACGCGGTAGGGGCTGATCGGCGCATCGTCGCTCTCGAGCAGCGGCAGCCAGTTCGCCAACCACTCCTTCTCGACCTTGGCGATTTCCGCGGCCACCGGCCCGGCGTCGCGTGGCGCTGACACCAGCGCGCGGCACGCCTCGAGCAGCATCCCGAGCGTCAGCTTGGCATCACCGGCCAGCGCCATCTCGCAGGGCACATTCTTGTTGAAGTCAGCCGGATCGAGCGTCGAATGGATGACCCGCTTGCCCTGCGGCATCTTCACGCCGAACGCCGTCTCGCTGAAGCTGCAGCCGATGCCGAAGATGAGGTCCGCCTCATCGAGGAAATGCCGCAATTGGCCCGAAATAGCCGCGCCGCCCGAACCGAGCGCCAGCGGGTGCGTCTCGTCGAACGCGCTCTTGCCCTCAAGGCTTGTGGAAACCGGGATGGCCAACAACTCGGCCAGCGCCTTCAGTTCCTCATAGGCCTCGGCCCAGTGCACGCCCTGCCCGGCGTAGATCACCGGGCGCTTGGCGGCGACCAGCGCCTCGGCTGCTCGCTTCACCGCGTCTGGCTCGGGCGCATAGCGGGTGGTGACAACCGGCTGATAGCTCTCGGGCGCGTCGATTTCTTCGCCCAGCACGTCCCAGGGCATCTCGACCAGCACAGGGCGCAGACGGCCATTGCGCAGCTGCGTGAAGGCGCGGCGCATGATGTTCTGCGTTTCTGCTGCAACCGTGATCGGCTCGGCATGCTTGGTCACATCCCGCATCGAGATGCTGGCATTGAAATTGTCCGGCACGAAGGCGATGCGGCGGGCATAGCCCTGCGGCAGCACCAACACGGGCACGGATTCGGAGTAAGCCTGTGCTACCCCGCCATAGGCATTTTCCGTCCCCGGCCCATGTTGCATGGCGAACACGCCCATGCGCTTGCCCCGCGTCAGGCGGGACAGCGCATCGGCCATGTGAACGCCCGTCCGCTCCTGGCGGACGATGACCGGGCGGATGCCGATTGCGGCGGCATCCTCCAGCACGGCGTTGCGCGGATAACCGAAAATGACGTCTACACCCTCACGCTTGAGGATGTTGGCGATGGCAGCACTGACTTTCATGGGGTAATTTCAATCCTTCCTGGGGCCTTTCGGGCCGATCGGCCTCTCGCCCATGACCGTCGTGCGAATGAGATGCCGACGTTCGTACTTGAAATCATGGACGCCACGATGAAGCAAGAAACGATTGTCCCAGACAATCAATGTGTCCTTCTTCCATTTCACGCGGCAATGATAATGCAGGTGCTGGGCAAGGCTCTGGAGATAGCCGAGCAGCGCCTGACTCTCCGCCTCCGTCCAGCCAACGAAGCGCTTGAAATAGGCTGTCGTCGCGAACAGGGCCTTGCGGCCAGTCACCGGGTGAACGCGCACCGCCGGGTGGATATTCTCCAGCTCATCTTCGCTGAAACCGTGCGATTCACGCAGGCGCAGGCGCTTCTCCGGCGGCAGCTTCTCGTTGCGCGCCCAGATTTCCTTGCCTGAGTAAACGACCTCGAGCCCGTCAAGCAGTTCCTTCATGGCATCGGAGAGATGCTCATAGACGAGATAGCCGTTCGAGAAGGCGGTATCGCCACCGAACTTGGGCACTTCCAGCGCGCGCATCACCACGCAGAGCGGCGGCTGCAGCAGGAACGGGCTGTCCGTGTGGAAATGCTCGAACGAGGGAACCACGTTCTCCGGCTCATGCGCTTCGCGGCGCACTTCCTGCATGTCCTGATGCTCGCCATAGGTCGGCGCCTGCGGCAGCTCGGTGATCGGGCCGAAGTAGCGGGTGAACGCCTTGTGCTGCTCGGGCGTGAGATCCTGATCGCGGAACACGATGACCAGAAAATGCTCGAACGCCTTCATGACTTCAGCGAGCGTCTCGTCATCCAGCGGCGCACGCAGGTCTACACCGCTGATCTCGCAGCCGCACGCGCCGGAGATCGGCTCGACGGTGATCCGCTTGAACTCGGGCATGGGCAAACCCGCCACGATCGTGCCGGCCGCTTGATCGGCGGCCTGCCCTTTGTGAGACACCTGGATGTTCATCTCGAAGCTCCTCTTCCAAGACCCCGGCGCAAGACCGGCCGGGGTCATCATCTATCAGAAATTGCGCTTGATGGTGACAGCCCATTCCCGCGGACGCGCCGGGCGCCCCTGGATGGACTGGGTCGATCCGCGATTGTCGAACAGGCCGTCATAATAGAGCCGGTCGGTGAGGTTGGTGACTTCCAGCGAGAGCTGCCAATCCTCGGCCACATCGCGATACGTGAGGCGCGCATTCACGATCGTACGCCCCTCCACCTGGTTGAACGGCGCGCGGTTGATCGCCGTCGAGAAATAGGGGCTCTGCGAATTCACGTCGATGCGCGGGGTTAGGGAGCCGGCATCACCCAGCTCGATCTTGTACTGCCCGCCGACGCTCCAGCGCCATTCCTGCACGAAGGGCGCGTCCATATCGAGCGTGATGCCAGCGCTCTGGCCGATGGCGGAAATCGACTTGTAGTCGAAGTCCAGATAGCCGAGCGAGGCATCGATCAGCAGGCCGCGAACCGGGCGCAGCGTCGCCTCGACCTCGAAGCCCTTCACATCCGCCTTGCCGGCGTTGAGCGGCAATGCGCAGGGCGCGGCCGGCACCGTCGGGCAGGTCGAGACGCTGACCAGAATGTCGTTATACTTGTTGAGGAAGCCGGAGACATTCAGGCGCAGCAGCCGGTCGAACAGGTCGCTCTTGAAGCCGACCTCATAGGCGGTCAGCGTCTCGGGATCGTGCGTCAGCGCCTGCGCCGGGAAGAACGGCCGCGGGTTGGCGCCGCCACTCTTGAAGCCCGTCGCGATCTGCGCATAGGTCATGAAGTCGGGCGTCCAGCGATACTGGATGACACCGCGATAATCGAGACGATCGCCCTTGAACGTCCGCACCAGCCCATCGAGCGGGGCAAGCGACGGCGGCGCATTGCCGCCGTAGATGTTCCCCGGATTGCCCTTGCGCGCATATTGGAAGCTCTTGGTAATGTCCGTATAGCGCAGGCCGCCGATCAGCGTCAGCTTCTCGGTCAGATGCAGTTCGGCATTGGCGAAGGCAGCGATGGTCTGGGATTCGACATGGTCGTTCTGGCGGAATTCCAGCGTGGGAAGCTGGACACGCGAGCCGCCGTCGCTGGTGCCCTCGAAATAATAACCGCCCACCGTATAGTTCAGCAGCGTACCGATCGCACCGCTGGCGCGCAGTTCCTGGCTGAACTGATTGTGGTTCACGTCATTGGCCGTCAGCGCGATGTTGATCGGCGAGGACTCGGCCGATGTGAACACCGAATTGTAGCTGCGATAAGCCGTGATCGAGGTGATGCTCAGATCGCCGACATCGATGGTGATGTTGCCGGAAAGCCCCCAGGTATCGAGCGAGTTACGGGCGGGGGCTGCATAAGGCGCCGTGCCATCGCGCGGGGCATAGTTGAGATAATTCTCATAGCTCACGAACGGGCTGGTCGTGAACGTATCCTGCGCGAAATTGCCGTAAGGGGAATAGCTGATGAAGGGCGAGCCGGTGGCCGTACCATAGCGGACGCCGTCGATGACATAAGGGGCAGTCGCGCTCGACCCCGGCCCCGTCAGCGTGCCGACATAGAGCAGTGTGGAGGGCGCGGACTCGCTGTCATCACGGGTGATGTCGCCGATGATCGAAATGTCGACCGCGTCATTAGGCGTCCAGCGCAACGTACCGCGGCCGGCGACATAGGATTTGCCGCCCTCGGTGCCGAGCTTGCAATTGTCGGAAATCGCGAAGGTCCGCACCGGCGAAGTCGGGTGGGTGCAGCGGTAATCGTAGCGCGTGACGTAGCCGTCCTTCTTCACGCCAGCGCCGGAGACGCGCAGGAAGAGCTGATCGGGCACCACGGTCAGGTTCAGGCCGCCGCGCACCTCGGTGCGGTTGAAGCTACCGTAGGTTGCCTGGACATAGCCGCCGCCCGAGCCGTCCGGCTTCTTGGAATAGAGCTTGATCGCGCCGCCGATCGAGTTCTGCCCCGCAAGCGTACCCTGCGGCCCGCGCAGAATTTCCACCCGGTCGAGGTCCAGCAGATCGAGCATCGAGCCCTGCAGCGTCGAGTAATAGACGTCATCGACATAGAGGCCGACGCCCGGCTCCAGTGCGAACGTCGAATCCGACTGGCCGACGCCGCGAATGAACGCCTGGATCGATGGGCCGTAGGTGGCTGGCGCTTCGGCGAGATTGACGTTGGGTGCCTGTGCGGCAACCTGAGCGATGCTCGTTTGGCTGCGCGCTTCCAGCATGTCGCCGGAGACGGCAGTGATGGCGAGCGGCGCATCCTGCAGACGCTGCGAACGGAACTGTGCGGTCACCACGATGTCATCCGCATCGGCCTGCTGGGGAGCGCTTTGCTGGGGAACGGGGGCATCCTGCGCCATGGCGGGTGTCGCCAGGGTTGCGGCGCTTAGCGCCAGTGCGCTCGCGGCCTGCAACAAAAGATTGGCCTTATTCATCATCGCTCTCCTCCAATGTCAGAACGCCCGTGCCTCGGGCTGTTATCGGGCGGGACCATGGCGACGCTCGGCGTGCATGTCAAATTTATTCCATATTGCAGAAGTCTTGTTCCGTATATTGGAATTTTCGGCTTGACTTGTTGCCACACCGCCGTAGCTTCCGCCTCAGAAAAACGAGGAGGGATGAATGGCAGAGTTCGATCGACGGCAGCTTTTGGCGGGCGGACTCGCCGCCGGCGGCGCCATGAGCGCAATGACCGGCACCGCAGCGGCGCGCACGATGCGGCCGCCCCCAGCCGCCGCACCCGCGCGACGGATTGCCGTGGAGGAAGCTTGGACGATTGCCGAGCATCAGGACGCGCTGGCCGCCCTTGCCACCGGAACATGGCCCAATCTGGACGCGCAGCTGATTAACCCACTTGGTTCTCGCGGACCGGACCGCCTCACCCGCCGCTTGCGCGACGTGACGGAGCGGCTCGCGGAAATGGACCGCCTCGGCGTCGACATGCAGATCCTTTCGCTCACCTCGCCGGGCGTGCAGATGTTCCGCGCCGATCAGGCCGTCGCCATGGCCGAGCTTGCCAATGATCGCCTAGCCGAAGTGGTCCGCGCCCACCCGAAGCGCTTCGCCGGCCTTGCATCCTTCGCGCCGCAAGACCCGGCCCGGGCTGCCAAGGAAATGGAGCGCGCCGTCAATAAGCTGGGTTTCAGCGGCTTCATCGTGAACTCGCACACCGATAACGAGTATCTGGACGATCCCAAGTTCATGCCGATCCTGGAGGCCGCCGCCGCGCTCGACCGGCCAATTTACATCCATCCCCGCTGCCCGTCAGACGGCATGGCTGAGCCGTTCCGCGATCATCGCCTGCAATCGGCGATCTGGGGCTATGCTGCCGAAACGGGCACCCATGCCATGCGGCTGATCCTCAGCGGTGTGTTCGACAAGCTGCCCAACCTCAAGATCGTGATTGGCCATATGGGTGAAAACATCCCGTTTCACCTGTGGCGCACGGACCATTGGTTCGAGCGCCGGCGCGATGCCTATGGCAGCAAGCTCAAGCCCTCCGAAGTCATGAAGCGCAACGTGTACATCACCACCAGCGGCGTAGAGCATGGCCCGGCCTTGCGCTACGCGATCGACGTACTGGGTGTGGACCGCGTGCTCTGGGCGATCGACTATCCCTATGAGGAGATGGAGCCCTCCGTCACCTTCATCAACCACGCGCCGCTGGACGGAGAGGAACGCGAGGCGGTCTGCCATCGCAATGCCGCGCAGGTCTTCCACCTCCCGCCAGCCTGATCCCGCCTAACCCTGACGACCCGCCCCGGCCCCGGCAGAGCGGACGTCAGGCCTCGGCGGATGCGTGGCCGAAGGTAGCGCTGAGCGTGCGCGCCGCCGCCAAAACGTCGCTCGCCATGCGCTCGCGGTCCATCGTGCCGAAGCGCTTGGCCGGCATCGTAAGGCCGATCGACCCGATCACCGCATTGCCACTGCGGAAAACCGCCGCCGCGATGCCCGCGACATCGGCCTCCTGACTGTAGAAGATCGCGCAGCCCCGCTCCCGAATGGCGGCCAGTTCCTCCACCAGCACCTCGGGCGGCGGCGTTGGGGCGCCGGTCAAAGGCCCCACCGGGCTCTGCGCCAGCGCCGCCGCCAAATCCTCCGCCTCCAGATGGGCGAGAATGGCACGGCCTAGCGACCCCCAGGTCAGCGAAAGATCGGTATAGGGCTCCAGCACATGACGCAGCGTGTGCGGCGTGAGGATTCGCTCGGAGACGATGGCGCGGTGATGGGGGGCATCATAGGTGCAGAATACCGCCGTCTCCTGCCAGCCCGCCCACAGGGTGCGGAGGAACGGGCGCACCGCCGCGACATAATGGCTGCGGCTCAAGATGTTGGCGGACAGCCTGAACAGTTCGCGCCCGGCCCGATAGGATGTGCCGTCACCCCGCTCCACCAACCCGCCGCGGATCAGCATCTGCAACAGCCGATGCACGCTGCTCGCCGGCATTCCCGTGCCCGCGGCAAGATCCTTGAGCGCACAATCGCCGTCGCTTTCGCCGATCAGTTTGAGCAGGGCAATCATGCGGGCGCCAGAGCCGCGATCGGTGTTGGTCGATGGATCCATGAAAAAGAAGACGCTCCGCCCCACACCCCGCGCTGCCGGGGGAGCATCTTCTACGAAATCTTCAGCGCTGACGCCATTGCCGAGTTCTGCGGCGATCAGGCAACGGACCGCGCTGCCAGATGCGCAAGCGCAAGCGCGCCTGCTCGCTCGCCGAGCTGTAACGATCCGCCCGTGCCCAGCGCGGCCCAGGCGCGCGGATCGGCAGAGACAGCCCGCCCGGTGACGAACAGCCCGCTCAACTCGCGGGGGCGCAGTGCCGCGTCGATGAGCACGCTATCCTCCTTTAGGGGCGCATCCTCAGCGCCCAGCACATGCCCGCCCACGACATGGCGAAGGCGCGCGGCCTGCATGGCACCGGCGACGTCGATCAGAAAGCTCGCTTCCAGTCCAGGCAGGGTCCGCAGGAACGGCAGAATCTCGCGGATCAATGTCCGCGCCCGCGCCTCCTGCGCGCCTAGTTGCGCGACGCTGGTCGCCCCATCAACCTGCATGGAAGGCCCGCGCACATAGGCCACGCCCCTGTCCCGCCCCGCTGACGTCACCCCATAGAGCACAAGTCGGTCCGGCTGATCGGGCGATAGCAGGCCAGAGGCCTTCGCTTCGGCGAGGCGGGCAGGCCATGTCGCTTGTCCGGCCAGCACCGCATCGAACGCGACGCCGCCGATCCGGTAATTCATGGCGATGGTGGCGGGCTCGTCCAGCACGCGCATGGCAGCGCCCGCCCGCATCGCCAGTTCGCCATCGCCGGTGGCGTCGATGACCACGCCGGCCGGCACAGCGAAGCGCCCGGACTTGTTTTCGACCATCGCGCCCCGCACGACTCCCTTTTCCACAATGGGATCGGCCGCCCAGCTGGAGAGCAGCAGTTGCACCCCCGCCTCCTGCGCGAGATCGAGCAGCGCATATTTGAGCGCCTCGGCATCATGAACCAGACCATCGCCGAGAAGGTCCGGCCCGGCATCGCCGTTTCGCTCCAGCCGGCTGACCAACTCGGCCGCGATGCCCTGTTCTGCGAGCGTGAGGGCGATATCGAAGGACAAGGGGCCATTGCCGCCCAGTACGACGTTGCGCTCCACCAGCAGCGTGCGCGCCCCATCCCTCGCCGCCGCCACAGCCGCCGCCACGCCGGACAATCCGCCGCCGCACACCAGCACGTCGACCGCGCGATAGACCGGGGTTCGGCGGCCCGGCAGCATGATCTCACCGCGCGTCGCGCCAGCTGTGCGTTCCATGATCGTCGTGCTCATCCGCTTAATCCCGCACCATATTGTGGATCTTGGCTTTGCTGATATCGATCGCACCATCGGCCAGGTTCTGGCCCTGCGCGATCAGCAGCGCCTGCAATTCATCGATGGCGACCTCACGCAGCGCCACCCCGTCCCGGCAAGCCAGCGCAGCCGCCGTGCCCGCCGCCTGACCGAAGGCCATGCAGTCAGGGATCTGCCGACAGCGCGAATGGGCCTCATAGCTCATCGACACGGTCTTGCCGGCAACCAGAAGATTCTCGATGCCCTGCGGCATCAGGCAGCCTAAGGGCACGCCGAACACCGACGTGACCATCTTGGCGTTAGCCAGCCGCTCGCGAAAGGCCGCCGTCGTTTCGCTGCCATCCGAGGGGTGACGCACGAAGCCGAGCGTGTCCGGCAGACGGTGATAGCGCTTGAAGATGTCGTCCGCGTGGAAGAGGCCTTCCAATATGTCGTCGCGCGTGAGCGTGTAATCGCCCAAGATACGCCGGGAATCGCGCACCCCGATCATCGGCGCTGCCTTGATGAGATAGGCCTCCTCGAATCCCGGCACAGTGCGCAGGAACGGCATGAACGCGCGCACGCCCTGCCGGGCGCGGACCTCGGCATCGGTCAGCTCGTCGGCATCATAAGGGTCGCGGTGCAGCACACGGACGCCGTAGATGTAACCCATCTGCCCGGCCCGGGTGGAAGGCGCGATGCCGAAATTGGAAAAGTTGTCGAGATAGACGTCGTCCAGCAGAACGCCTGCAGCCTTGGCTGACTTCACCATCTCGGTGCGGCCCTTGCGATCCTGACTGTGGCGATAATCCACCCCGCCGATCTGGAAGAGCATGACCATCGGCTGCGGGTGATTATACTCTTGCATCGGCGCTCCGGCCCGGGCCGCAACGTCGGCATCGCCGGTCGCGTCAATCACCACGTCTGCCAGCACGGCCTGCCGCCCGGCCTTGTTCTCAATGACAACGCCGCGCACAGCGCCATCCTCGACGATCGCATCGGTGACCCAGGTCTGCGGCAGCACACGCACGCCGGCTTCCTCCACCAGTTCGGCGAGGACAAATTTGAGGATTTCGGGGTCGAACGGCACGGCGAAATGCCCGTCCTCCAGGTCCGGATCGGCGCCGCCATTGGCGCGTAGCCGCTCGATCACCTCTTTCATGATCCCGCCGGTGAAGAAGGCTTGATGATATTCCGTGACGAACGAGCGCGGCCCGGTGCCGCCCAAGGTTGTATCCCGCTCGATCATCAGAACGTCGGCGCCATTGCGGGCTGCGGCGACCGCTGCAGCGACGCCGCCGGCGCCTCCGCCGCAGACCAGTACTGCGGCCCGGTCAACCACCGGCAGCCCTTGCGGCTGCTCCTCGATCCAGTCCTGCTCGTCCACGGCTGTCATGTAATACCCCTCGGTCTCGGCTGAGGCGAACTATCTAACTATAATATTCTTTGCAAGACCAGATAGCGGCTTGCGACGCAAACCATATAACTATATTATTTTTAGATGGAGAAAAGATTCGGGGCTCCCACCGCACGGGAAACCATCACCGAGGCTGCACGGGAGATCCCGGTGGCACGGCGCACGCAGGTTCTGGTGGTCGGTGCCGGCGCGGGGGGATACCCAGCGGCGATCCGCGCCGCACGCAATGGCGCGGAAGTGCTGCTGATCGAGCGCAACGCCGTTGTCGGCGGCACCGGGCCGATGTCGTTCGTCACTGAATTCCTCAGTTGCGAGAATATCAGCGGCATTTTGCGCGAGATGCAGCAGCGCCTCGCCGCGCATGATGCTGCGGCAGAGACCTTCCTGCCGGAATATTTCAACCTCGCTTACGATCCCGAGATGCTCAAGCTGGTGGTGCTCGACATGCTGGTGGAAGCCGGCGTCGATCTCCTGCTCAACACCAATGTCGTCGACGCGATCCGTGAGGGGGATGCACTCAAGGGCGTCATCATCGAGAACAAATCCGGCCGGCAGGCCATTCTCGCCGATGTCATCATTGATGCCAGCGGCGATGCCGATGTCGCCGCGCGCGCCGGCGTCGCCATGCATCCGCGCGAAGACCCACAGCCCATGATGATGCTGTGCCGCATGGGCGGCGTCGACTGGGAGCGGATGCAGGCTCACGCCCGCGCGAACCCGGACGATTTCTCCAAGCTGTGGGGTACGCCCGCCAATCCACTCGATGGTGCCCAATATGTCCACCTGACCGGCTGGAAGTCGCTGGTGGCCCAGGGCAAGGAAGAAGGTGCCCTACCCGGCACATTCGGCCATCACATCTCGATCTTTGGTGCTACACCGGCCAATCTGCGCCATGGCATCGGCTATCTCTACGCCGTGCAGGTGCTCAATCGCGATCCCACCGACGCCGCCGACCTCACCGGCGCGGAGGTGGAAGGTCGCCGCCGCGCGCGGGATTTCCTGCCGTTCGTCAAGCGCATTCCCGGCATGGAAGATGCCTTCCTGATCGACATGGCACCGCAGATCGGCGTGCGGGACAGCCGCCGGATCGTCGGCGATTACACGCTCACCCGCGACGACATCTTCGACGGCGCCACCTTTGCCGATGAGATCGCGCTCAAGGTCTATCGCGGCCCGAATGTGAAAGGCTGGGTGCGCCACAAGCCCGATGGCAGCGAGGGCGGCAAGGGTCACGACCTCACCGAAATGCCGATCTCCGTCGTCGTGCTCGGCCTGCCCTACCGCTGCCTGCTCCCGCAAGGCATCGAGAACCTGCTGGTCGCGGGCAAGACCGTCTCATTCGATAATGAGGCCCATCAGCGCGTGCGGTTGATGCCCGAGTGCATCGCCATGGGTGAGGCCGCGGGTGTGGCCGCCGCCGTGGCAGTGCGAGACGGCGTTCCGCCGCGTCAGGTCGATACGGATACGGTGCGCGCACTGCTGAGCGAAGGCGGCATGAATCTGGACCGGAGCAAGGTCCGGGTGCAGCAGGTGCGGGAAACCCTGGCCAGTCGCGGCCTCAACGTCCTGATGGATTGAATTGTGTGCCCCGCGTCCACTGCCCAAGACAGGGGACGCGGGTGGACAAGCTTCGGTCACTCAACCCGAGGACCGATCAGTCCTCGCGGCGATACCCGCCCAGGCCGGGTTTGAAGGACTTTTCGTCCAGAAACTGCGTCATCCCCTTGCGGCGCCCACGCTCGGTATCCTGACCCGCCGCCGTCGCCGCCATCGCGCCGAGCATCGCCTCGGACGTGTCCCAATCCAGCCGCTCAACATATTTGAACGCGGACTTGGCGTGGCGCAGGATAGTCGGGTTCTTGGAGAGCAGCTTACGCGCCAGCGCCTCGGTTTCCGCCCGCAGATCGGCCAGCGGCACCGAGCGGTTGACCAGCCCCATCTCCGCTGCCTTGCGCCCATCGAACGGGTCACCGGTCATGATGTAATAGAGGCTGTCGCGATGGTTCATCACCTGTGCCACAGCGCGCGTGACGTTGCCGGCCGGGATGATCCCCCAGTTGATCTCGGACAGGCCAAAAGTCGCTTCGTCGGCCGCAATCGCCAGATCGCACGCCACCAGCGGCGTAAACGCTCCGCCGAAGCACCAGCCGTTGACCATGGCGATGGTCGCCTTGGGATAATGCGTCAGCCGCCGCCACATCCAGTCCGTCGCGGCGCGCCGGAAGCGGGACTGCACGATGGCGGATTCGCCCTCGGTCTCGCGAAAATATTCCTTGAGGTCCATGCCGGCGGAGAACGCTTCCCCCTCGCCGGTGAGCACGACCACACCCACATCATCCCGCACCTCCAGCTCATCGAGCACCTGCCACATCTCGCGGTTAATCGTGGGGTTCATCGCATTGCGCTTGGCGGGGCGGTTGAGCGACACCCAGGCGATGCCGTCATCCAGCGTGACCTTCACGGCCTCATAAGTGTGTTCACTTGTCATCGATGGATTGTCCTTTCGCTTCCATGGACACGACCAGACGGCTGAGCAGATCGAGCAATGTCTTGCGCTCTTGCTCCGCCAGCCCGGCCGTGAGTTGCTCTTCCAGCCGCCGCGCATCGGCATTGACGGCTTCAAACCGTGCCTGCCCCTCGGGCGTCAGGCTGATGAGCGAGATGCGGCGATTGAGTTCGCTCGTCTCGCTGGTGATGAGGTTCTTCTCGCGCAATTGAGCGAGTTGCTGGGTCGCGGCCTGTGGCGTCACGCGCTGAATCCGCGCAAGATCCGCCGCCGAGCAGGGCGCGAGGCGCTTGAGGAAAGAGAGGATCGTGAAATCGCTCGTCGTCAGCCCGTGCGCCCGCACCACATCGTCAAGTTCCAGCTTGCCCGCCGTGTAGCCGCGCTTGAGCAGATAGAGCAGCCGCTGCGGCCTGACTTCATCGGATCGAGACTGCCCGCTCATGCTCCCCCTCTCCCGCCGACCTCCGGCCGTTCAAATTGACAATTTACTTTATATAAAGCTTCTTGATAATTATCCCGCTGACTGTCAATCGGCTTCGCCTTCGCCACACCGCATGCAAAAGGGCGGCACCAACCGATGCCGCCCTGCACAAGATCATATGATGCGTGGCGCGCGGCGGCTCAGCCCCAGACGTCTTCCGCCACGCGCACGACCAGCTCCAGCTTGGCCTTCTCATGCTCGATGTCCATCATGTTGCCGCCGATGCCGCTGGAGAAGCCGCATTGCGGGGACAGAGCGAGCTGACTGATATCGGCATATTTCGCGGCATCCTCGATCCGCCGCTTGAGTTCGTCGGGGCTTTCCATCGTCCCGCGCTTGGTGGTGACGAGGCCCAGCACCACGGTCTTGCCCTTGGGCAGGAAGCGCAACGGCTCGAAGCCGCCGGCGCGGTCGGAATCATATTCCAGAAAATAGCCGTCGATGTTCATCTCGTTGAACATGACGTCCGCGACCGGATCATAGCCACCTTCGGCCACCCAGCGGCCCGCGAAGTTGCCCCGGCAGACATGCATGCAGACCGCCATGTCATCCGGCTTGGCGGCGATCGCCGCGTTGATCAGCTTGGCATAGACGTGCGGCAGCTCGTCCGGGTCCTCGCCGATGCTGGTCGGCACCTGCGCGCGCAGGGTTGGGTCGCAGAGATAAGCGAAGTTGGTCTCGTCGATCTGCAGATAGCGGCAGCCAGCGTCGATCAGATCGCCGATCTCCTCGGCATAGACTGCCGCCAGGTCCGCGTAGAATGCGTCCATCGTCGGATAGGCCTGCGTATCGATCGCATCGCGCCCGCCGCGAAAATGCATGATCGATGGCGAGGGAATGGTGATCTTGGGCGTTTCCTTCGTCACCGTCTTGAGGAACTTGAAGTCCTCGACGAAGATCGGCTTGGGGCGGCTGAGCTTGCCGGTGATGCGCACCGTATGCGGCTTGCTCTCGACCGTGCCCTGCTCGTTGCGGAAGGTGGTGCGGTGGCTGGATTGCCATGGCTCGACATTGGCGAAGCGGAGCAGGAAGTCGGTGTGCCAGCTGCCGCGATTATACTCGCCGTCGGTGATCGACTTGAGGCCGACGCCTTCCTGCAGCGCCACGACCTCGCGGATGGCGTCCTGCTGAACGGTCAGAAGCTCCTCCGCGCTGAGCTCGCCGGCGGCCTTCTTGTTCCGGGCTTCGATGAGATAGTCCGGGCGGATGAGGCTGCCCACATGGTCGGCTCGGAACGGCGCTGGCTTCATGCAAAACTCTCCCTTGGGCAACAACAGAATGCGGTTTTGATGATCGTCATTTGAGACAATCCCTGCCCTCCGCCAATAGCACGATTCCTTGCAGCAGCCACATTTTTCGTTATCAATGACAACAAAATTAGCTGCCACAGATAGGAGATTTCATGGTCAGTCCGGCGCAAAGCGTTTCTGCCCCTGCGGAGACGGCGGATATCGACGCCCCCATGATCGAGGCTTCGGCGGGCGAGATCTTCTTGCGGCGGCTGGCGGCCAACGGCATCGACTATCTGTTCGCCAATGGCGGCACGGACTTCGCGCCGGTGATCGAGGGCTTTGCCCATGCGCAGGTGGCGGACTTCAAGGTGCCCACGCCCATCCTCATCCCGCACGAGACAGCCGCGCTCGGCATGGCGCATGGCTATTATCTGGCGACCGGACGCCCGCAGGCGGTGATGGTCCACACCAATGTGGGCCTGGCCAATTGCGTGATGGGCGTCCTCAACGCGGCCTCCGACCAGGTGCCGATGATCCTCGCCAGCGGCATCACCCCGCATACGGAGCACGGGCCGCTCGGCCACCGCAACTCGCCGATCAACTGGGGCCAGAACATGCGCGACCAGACCGCGATGGTGCGCGAGCCGGTGAAGTGGGACGCCACCCTCTCCCGCCCCGAGCAGATCGCCCCGCTGGTCGACCGGGCGGTGGCCATCGCCACCTCCAGCCCGCGCGGCCCGGTGTATCTGGGCCTGCCGCGCGAGGCGCTGTGCGAAGTGACGACCTACCGCGACAGCAAGCCGCGCAATGCCGCCGCCCGCGCCGCGCCGCATCCGGAGGATCTGGCCGAGGCCGCGCGACTGCTCGATGCCGCGGAGCGCCCGCTGATCGTCGCCTTCCGGACGGGTGCGCGGGGTGGCGGGTTCGACGCGCTCACCGCCTTTGCGGAGCGCCACGCGATCCCCGTGGTCGAGTTCTGGCCCTCGCAGCTCTCCATCGACGGCGCCTCGCCCATGCATGGCGGGTTCGACCCCGGCGAGGACCTGGCGGCGGCGGACGTGGTGCTGGTGCTCGATGCCATCGTGCCCTGGCTGCCGCACCGCCACGGCTTTGCCGAGCAGGCGACGGTGATCCAGGCCGGGGCCGATCCGCACCAGCTGGAAGTGCCCCTACGCGGCTTTGCCACCGATCTGGCGCTGACCGGCGAATCCGCCCACATCATCGCCGCGCTGGACGAGGCGATGCAGGCCATGACGCCCCCTCCAACATTGGCGCGGGACCGCTCCGCCCGCTTCGCCCGGCTGGCCGAGCGCCACGCCGCGCGGCGCGCGCAGCTGGACAGCGCGGTGCGCGCCGGGCCGCCCATGTCCGCCGCCTTCGTCACCCGCGCCATCGTGGAGTTGATCGGCGCGGAGGGTTGCATCGTCAGCGAGCTGGGCGCCAAGCCGGAATTCGTGACCGGGCTACGCGGCGACCAGTTCTTCCAGAACCCGATTTCCGGCGGGCTCGGCTGGGGGCTCCCCGCCGCGCTGGGCGTGCAGCTGGCGGACCGCGAGCGGCTCGTCGTCGCGACGGTGGGCGATGGCAGCTACATGTTCGCCAATCCGGTCGCCTGCCACCAGATCGCCGAGGCGCACGGCCTGCCGCTGCTCACCATCGTCTATAATAACGGCATCTGGGGCGCGGTGCGCGGATCGACCCTGGGCATCTACCCCCAGGGCCACGCGGCGCGCGCCAATGTGATGCCGATCACATCGCTCGAGCCGCTGCCCGACTTCTGCAAGATCGCGCAGGCCTCACGCGCCTGGACCGCGCGCGTGGCCGATCCGGCCGCGCTGGCCGACACGCTGCGCGAGGCGGCGCGGGTGATCCGGGAGGAGAAGCGGCAGGTGTTGGTGGAGGTGAAGGTGGGGCGTTAGAACCAGCGTGATCCAACTTCTTGGAAAAATGACTTAAGGTTTCCGTGGGTCTCTTCGACGCCAGAAACTGTTCCTCCAAATAGCCCGGCCTTCAACTCCGGCGAATCACTCGTCAATGATTCCATATGCGCCATCCTATCCTCGAGAGTAGTGCGCTCGCGCTGCCAAATGAACTTCCCTGAAGGAACCCAAAACCAAAGTCCTTTTTCTTTCATGGCCGGTAGGCGGTGGTAACCCGCCTCGGCCGCAATTAAGAATTCTGCATCATCCCAAGCACGTTCGGCCTCATCTTTACTTATCACGACATCCTTAGATTCGGTTATGAATATCTCCGAAAAAAAGTGGCTGTGCGGTGTATAATGCCGCTCCAGGCCCTTAAGTATTTTCCATTCAATGCCGGGCAGCGAAGACAAGGGCAACATCGAGACTGCTAACTGCTTTTTTTCTGATCTACTCCAAAGTGCAAGATGCATCAAACGACCAACACGACCAAAGTCTTCCCGAAGAAGAGCTGCCGAAACAGCCCAATGGAAGCACATCGACGCGGCAAGAATTCGTAGATTTATTACCCAGGCGTACCCAGACCCATTCATATCAGGAAAAGTTATGGCCGTGATGGCACGCAATGTAGATTGGAACGACTGATCAGTCCCCCACCGCACACTCACCAGAACCAATTTACGAATAACTTCCGAACGGGCAACAATATTTCTTATAAGTTCATTTATACTGTCATCATTCGGACTTCCGTTAAAGTATTCGGGTCCGTTTAAGTACTCTGAAAATCGATACACTTCGGTGGCAAGAAGATCGGACCATTCAGCAGCAAACCTGTCATCCCGACACAGCCGCTTTCCTTCTGCAACGGTAAGCGCAATAGATTCTGGGTGAGCTCTATTCAGTGCGGACAGGGCCTCGACCTTCCCTAGAAGCTGCCCAAAAAAAGTATCTGCGTCTGCTATTCGAACAAGCTTCCCGCCACGGTGTTCCAGCAGATCGCCCCCGAGAGTGGATAGGTCCCCTCTTGCCGACCAATAGAATGGATAACGCCTGCTAGGAGCACGCGTGATCGCCGACCTTAAAGCAGTGTCCCAGTCGCCGGACCAACCCGCGATCAAAAGCCCGTACTCATCCAGAACCCGATCAAGGAGATTATCCAGCTTAGCTGAGTAAGCTACTAACTCGTCCTCGGTATTTTTTATGCGAGCATCCAGATAGTCGCCATGTAATTTTATCACTGTGCACCGAGAGTGGACTAGCGGCACTGCTCCCTCAATGGCGTCGTCGGAAGCAATGACAGTCGGTTCAACGCCGGCGTCCCGCAAGGCGTTTTCTAGTAGGCGGTCAAAGTTAGTTGTAAGGATGACGCGTATAGCGCCCAGCGCGACTAAACGTGCAATCGCTTGATGAGCTCTTGTGGGCTGGCGGAGTTCGCCATCTACATGAGACTCTACATAACCATGAATGATTGACCTGCGCTCGGCAGGGGTAGCAGCGACCACGTCTAAGATTTCGGAGTAGCTGGGCGATTTACCATATCGCTCCTGATACCAAGTTGCCCAGTCGGCTTCGTCAACTATCCCCTGCACGCCCGCCAAACGCTTTATAAGGTCGAGTGTGATTTCCCAGCCGGTCGGTACGCCCGCTGAACGAGATATGCCGCTGCCGATCAGTAGTGCCTGCACTCCGGGAGAGTGATGAAGGGTGAGAGCGAGTGAATCTATCGGCTCAATTTCGATCATGGCTGTCGTCCATGCTAAATGTTGCGTAGCGAATTTGAAGAGCCTTGTTGCGGTGTGCCGCCACAGATTGATTCACTGACTGATTGTCAGCTTGTCCTCGGACCTCCCGTATCGCGCTCTGCCTTGTTAAGAAAGAGCAGCATGTCTCTCGGGCGAGCCTTGCCGCCGCGGTGCTTGAGGAAATCGGAGGCTGTCTCGACCACGCCGATCTTCTGCACGATGGCGACCGAAATCCACTGGTTGAGCGACATACCGTCTTCCTTGGCGAGGCGCGCTGCGGCGGCCTTC
The DNA here is from genome assembly GCF_025961735.1 of Sphingobium sp. B11D3B. Classification (NCBI taxonomy): domain Bacteria; kingdom Pseudomonadati; phylum Pseudomonadota; class Alphaproteobacteria; order Sphingomonadales; family Sphingobiaceae; genus Sphingobium; species Sphingobium sp. B11D3B. The sequence goes on from NZ_JAOQOF010000001.1 coordinate 1,948,616, forward strand.
ATTGAGGCGGGCAACCTGAGCGTGTAGGATGCCTTGCTCATGATCTTAGTTCCTCCGCCACGTTTGCGAACCGCAACACGGGAAGGACAACCACTCCCCGCCATTCGCAAAATGGCGCAGCTTTTAGTTGAAGTCGAGACAGAACGGCGCTGTGCCGGAGGTGTCTCGACTACGCTCGACACGAACGGGGGCGGGCTCAGGCGCGCGGGCTTTAGCCCCCTCACCCCGCCGGCCGGCTCACCACCTGCAGTTCCTGATAGGCCCGTATCCCCAGCACGCCATGCTCGCGGCCGTAGCCGGAGTCCTTCATGCCGCCGAAGGGCACGTCTGACTCGTTGAGGCCGTGGCGGTTGATCCAGACGGTGCCGGCCATCAGCTGCCCGGCGACGGCGCGGGCGCGGGTTTCGTCCGTGCTCCAGACGGAGGCGCCGAGACCGAAGCGGGTGGCGTTGGCGCGTTGTACGGCTTCATCCTCGCTGGTGAAGCTGAGCACGGGCATGACCGGGCCGAACTGCTCCTCGCAGACCAGGGGCACGCTCTCATCCAGCCCGGCGATGATGGTCGGCTCGATGAAATAGCCCCCCTCGCCGTGCGCGCCGCCCCGCGCCCCTCTGCTAGCGCTCCCGCCCGTCAACAGCTGCGCGCCGGGACGGGCGACGGCGTCTTCCAGATAGGCCTTCACCTTCTCATATTGCGGCAGGTTCTGGATGGGCCCCATGTCCATGCCGGGGGTGCTGCCGGGGCCGACCTTGAGCGCGCGCACTTTCTCGACCAGCTTTTCCAGAAAGGCATCGCGCACGGGCTCGGCCACATAGACGCGCTTGATGGCCATGCAGATCTGCCCGCAATTGTAGAAGCCGCTGCGGGCGATGCCGGCGGCGGCCTTGTCCAGATCCGCATCGGCCAGCACCAGCGTCGCATCATTGCCGCCCAGCTCCAGCGTGATGCGCTTGAGCGTGGCGGCAGCGCTGGCCATCACCTTCTTGCCGGTGGCGACCGAGCCGGTGAAGCTGATCTTGTCGATCCCCTCATGCGCGGTCATCCAGGCGCCCAGATCATTGCCGCCGGCGAGGACGTTCATCACGCCGGCGGGCAGCACATCCGCCGCGAGCGCGCCCACCGCCAGCGTGGTGAGCGGCGTGTAGGGCGAGGGCTTCAGGATCAGCGTGTTGCCGGTGTAGAGCGCCTGCGCGACCTTGTGCATGGCGAGCGCGATGGGGAAGTTCCACGGCGCGATGGCGCCGACGACGCCCAGGGGATGGTAGCGCAGCTCCACCTTGCCGCGCGCATCATCGCGCAGCACCTCATCGCCGATCTCCAGCGCGGCGAGCTGCTTCATGTGATGCGCGGCGACGGTCAGCTCCATGCGCGCCTGCTCGATGGGCTTGCCATGCTCGCGGGTGAGCAAGGGGGCGAGGCGATCGGCGGCGGCGGCGATGCTGTCGGCGAGAGCGTGGATGCGCGCGCGGCGATCCTCCGGGGTGCGCGCGGCCCAGGCCGGGAAGGCCGCGCGGGCGGCGGCGACGGCAGCATCGAGATCGGCCTGCGAGGCATCCGGGCAGAGCGCGAAGGGGCGGCCGGTGGCGGGATCGATCACCGCGAAGCTGCGCCCCCCGTCCTCGAAAGCGCCCTGCACGAGCTTGCCGCCGATGAGATGCGCATCCGCCCCCGCCACGCTCGCCGGCCGCTCCAGCACTGTTCCCTCGCCCATCCATCGTCTCCTGACTCGTTTGCGCAGGAGCATGGATATTGTTGTTTGAATCTACAACCCCGAAATCGTGCTCGCCGAAATCGTGCGGGGCGCGCTCAGGGGTTTTCGGCGAGGTAGCGGCCGAGCATGTCGTGCAGCTTCTGGGCGAAGGCGCGGTCCAGCATCATGGCGCCATCGCTGCGGGTCTCCGGCGCGGGGGCGCTCTCGATACGGGGCACCTTGCCCAGCGCATCGACATCCTCCACCACCCCGCTCACGCGCTTGAGCTGCTGATCCAGCTGGCCGAGAAACGCCAGAAAATCATCGCTTTGCTTGCGGGTGAAGGGCATCTGGAGCACCTCGTTGAGGCGCAGCGCAAGGGCATAGGTCTGCTCGTGCACGGTCTTGCCATGATCGGTGAGCTGGAGCAGCACCGAGCGGCTGTCCGACGGATTGGCCTGCTTCTCGATGATCCCGCGCTCGACCAGCGAGGAGACGACGCGGCTGGCATAGCTCTTCTCCAGATGCGCATCCGCCGCGACCTGCTTGAACGAGACCGACCCGTAACTGGCGGTGATGCCGATCACGCGGCATTCCGGCAGCGAAAGCCCCAGGTGCCGGCGATAATATTCCTCGGAAATCCCTTCGGAAAAGCGCGCCACCATATGGAGGCGGAAGGTCATCAGGTTGCGGAAGCTCGGCCGATCCACCGATGCGCCGGCCTTCTTTCTGGCCACAGAACAGGTCCCCCTTGGTTTCGAACGGACCGGTATAAGGGATGGCGCTGCCCGCGCACAACAAAAAGGCCTGCGCGGCAAACACGGGCTTGACGCACTTTGTTGTCTATGACAACGATTTGGCAAAGACGACATGAGTCCGCGGGCGCGCCCCACGGATTCCCGGCAGATGACCAAGGAGGGATGCGCCATGCTGTCTGCAGAACAGAATGAAAAGCTGGCCCGCGTCGGCCCCGGCACGCCGATGGGCGAGCTGCTGCGCCGCTACTGGCACCCCATCGCCGGCGAGAGCGAGTTCGAGACGCGCGCGACCAAGCCGGTGCGGATCATGGGCGAGAATCTGGTGCTCTACAAGGATCTCTCCGGCCAGTTCGGCCTGATGGACCGCCACTGCCCCCACCGCCGCGCCGACATGGCCTGCGGCATGGTCGAGCCCGACGGGCTGCGCTGCAGCTATCATGGCTGGATGTTCGATGCGCAGGGCGCCTGCACCGAGCAGCCCTTCGAGGATACCGCCAATCCGCAGGGGCGCTACAAGGACAAGGTGCGGATCAAGGCCTATCCGGTCCGCGCCCATGCCGGGCTGCTGTGGGCCTATATGGGCCCCCTCCCCGCGCCCGAGCTGCCGGACTGGGAACCCTTCTCGTGGAAGAACGGCTTCCGCCAGATCGTCATCTCCGAGCTGCCGTGCAACTGGCTGCAGGGGCAGGAAAACTCGATGGACCCGATCCACTTCGAGTGGATGCACGCCAATTGGAGCAAGCGCCTGCGCGGCGAGACCGGCCCCTATGGCCCCAAGCACCTCAAGATCGACTTCCGCGAATATGAGTATGGCTTCACCTACAACCGCATCCGCGAGGATACGGACGAGACCAATCCGCTGTGGACCATCGGCCGCGCGTGCCTGTGGCCCAATGCGATGTTCACCGGCGACCATTTCGAGTTCCGCGTGCCCATCGACGATGAGACGATGATGAGCGTCGGCTGGTTCTTCACCCGCGTGCCGCGCGATGCCGAGCCCTATGTGCAGCAATCCATCCCGGTCTGGTTCGGCCCGATCAAGGACGAGCGCGGCGAGTGGATCACCAGCCATGTGATGAACCAGGATTTCGTCGCCTGGATCGGCCAGGGCACCATCTCGGACCGGACGCAGGAAAATCTCGGCCTGAGCGACAAGGGCATCGGCATGATGCGCCGCCAGTTCCTGCGCGACATGGAGAAGATCGGCCGCGGCGAAGACCCCAAGGCGATCATCCGCGACCCCGCGATCAACAAGGCGATCCCGCTGCCGACCATCCACCGCGACGCCGTGATGGAGGGCATGACCGCCGAGGAAATCGAAGCCGGCGGCGCGCTGCACCTCAAGCGCTTCATCTTCCAATATGGCCAGCCCGCGCATGTGCTGAAGCTGCAGCAGGAGGCGATGCGCATCAGCCAGGATAACAAGGGCTATGTCGACGCCTGAGGGCGGCGGACGACACGCACGCGATCAGCCGACCTCTCTCGGCATCAGACTGGCCCGGCTGGCGTGATCTGGCCGGGCCTTTGGTTTGGGGGGTGCCGCATGGCTGCGAGGTTGGTCCGCTGTGCCCAGTGCTCCTGCCTGCGCAGGAGCACTGGGGGTACTGGGCGGGCGTGAAGCTTGGCTCTCATCCTCCGTGCTCCTGCCTGCGCAGGAGCCCAGGGCGGCGATAAGCGGAGCAAGCGGAGCGCTACGTCCGCACGATCTCCGAACGGCGCCCTCCCCGTCCTGCCACGTCCGCGCCCCTTGCGCCCGTTGAACGGCTGATCTCAAAACGCGGTGGTCCGCTGCGATGAAATCCGCAGGCATCACGCATTGTTAACCCGATCTCGGACAGGAGAGCTTTAAGATCGGATGAATCATGAATCTGCTGGATATCGATACGCTACAGCTCTGCAGCCTCGTGAATACGAGCGCCTTCGGCATCGTATTTCTGCTGCTTTGGCGTGGTCGAAAAGCGGATGATTATCTGCTGTTCTGGTCGGCAAGCGCGCTTCTCTACGGCGGTGTGATGATCGGCTTTGCCCTGTGGGGTGAGCGCGGCATGGGCGCTGCGACGGCGCTGTTGATGATGCTCGCATTCAGCAATACGGTCTCGGTCATGGGCGTTCGCCGGTTCGAAGGCAGGCCCGTTCTCGCGCCGTGGATGGCGCTGCCGGCGCTGGTCATCGGCGTTGCCCATCTTGGGCCGCTGTTGCTGATGGCCCAAGGCTGGCTCCCGACTGACTCCCAAATCCCACGGATCGCCGATGTTCTTGGCCTGACCGCAGCCATGGCGATCAACGGGACAGCGATGATCTCCGGGCCATTACGCGGGCAGCGGATCGCAGGCGCAGGCCTGCTCGCCTACATCCCCATATTCCTGATTTCGCTGGTGGGCCATCTGGGCGTGCTCTCGGGCGACCACTCGCTGGGCAGCCTGCCGCTGCTCGCAGATCAGGCGTTGCTCGGCATCATCAATCTTGGTTTGCTGGTTCTACCAATCGATCAGGCGCAAGACGCGCTGCACGCCGCAGCGCTTCGTGATCCGCTGACCGGCGTGTGGAACAGGGCGGGCCTGGAGGTGCAGAAGCGGCGCCTGCTCGCGCCTGGCGCGGCCGTCGTCGCGATCGATGTCGATCATTTCAAGGCCGTCAACGATCTGCACGGCCATGAGGCGGGCGATGCCGTCTTGCGCGGCATTGCTCAGGAGGCGGGGCGGATCGCACAGGCACAAGACGGCGCGCTCGCACGCATTGGTGGCGACGAATTCATCCTGCTGCTGCCGGCGAGTTGCGAAGGGCAACGCCTGATCGTCGAGGCGCTGATGAACCGATGCCGCGCCGCTGGCGCCGCACCGGGATCATGGAGTGTCAGCATAGGCTTCTCGCAGGTGACGGCGGCGGAAACAGGCTTCGAGCCTGCCGTCGTCCGGGCCGACAAGGCGCTGTATCACGCCAAGGCGGAGGGGCGGGATCGCGTTGCAGGATTGGCGGCGTGATAAGCAGCGGGTGACTGATACCACGGCACCCGCTGCCGCCACCGCCAACCGCAGGAGGCGATGCGCATCAGCCAGGACAATAAGAGCTATGTCGACGCCTGAGGGCGGCAGGCGACGCGCGCGCGATCAGCCGACCTCTCCGGGCCACCAACAAAAAGCCGTTAAGCGAGCAATCAAGTCTTCAAGCGAACCATCTCGGAAGCGATGTACTTCCTAAGCCGTTTCAGCTGCCGGCGTATCGCAGGCGAAGCCAAGGCCTCTTGCGATCGGTTGGCATAGTTCATGAAGTTTCGCATCCTCGGATCCATGAACTTCCTGTGTAATTTGCGTAGATATATCTTCTTAGCTTTACCCGCGGCCATAGCTTTCGCGCCAGCTCCCTCAGCACCCCGGACAGCACGCTTGGCCTTGCGCCACTGCCGAGCAAGCGAGCCGGGTCTGATGCGAGCGTGATTGTGGCCTAAGTTGAACCCTAGATACTGGATAGAGACGGCGCCCACGCCAGAGAAGGTCCTACGTTCGGTTTTTGCGGCCTGTAATTGAAGGCCACAGGCGGATAGCTTGGATGCTACCAGCAGCTCTAGCGCAGCAGATATTTCTGGCGGGCAAGCAATCAGGATGTCGTCCGAGTAGCGTTGGTACAGTCCACCACAGATCTTTATCGCAGCATGCAGCTCCGCATCAAACGCAGTCATGTATAAATTGGACAAAGCCGCGATAATCGGCGTGCCCTGAGGAATACCGACGACGGCAGGATTGGGATTAATAGTTATATCGGCGGCGTTCAGTTCTTTCATGGTAGCCAACGGCTTCCGCCCGCCTTGGGAATATCGCTGAGCAAACGTATCATTAGCCAGTAAATCGTCACGCCGGACGTACCGGTATTTCGTAACATGGCGGAATACCCGATACCAATCGGCACCGAGTTCATTTACCCCAAGCAACCAACGCAGCCGCTCCTTTAGGCGAGCATGTTCTAGGTTGTCGAAGAAACCGCTTACGTCAAAGCAAAGAACCGTCACCTTGGGCTGAGCTCGGATGTAGTCCTCGACCGACCGGGCGAAGTCATAGTTAGCTCTACCTAACGCACGATAAGCTATAATGCAGGATGACAATCCTTCTCTGTCATACCACGCGTCTAACAGACGGCAGATCGTGTGCGAGTATGCGCTTAGAATACATGCGTCTCGGTGAGACGCATACATGATAGGCCTCGCCTTCTTAACCGTTTTTCCCTGAAGGGGCTTATACCGCTTGTCCTCTTTCACGTAGTGAATGAGTGGCGACCACGAGTGCTGAGCAACCGATTGGGGAGTTACAGCCAAAGCATACGAAGCCCCAACTGGAGCATCGAAGTGCATATAGCTTCTTGGCTTAAACCATCCGGGCGCATTCATGCCGTATTGTAACAGTAGCAGTGTCCGGGGGCCAGTCCTGACCCGGGACCCCAGACTCAACTGGATGCCCCCGGACGCACGCAATATCCACCTCTGGAAGTCTTCTTCCCCCTTTGGCGCGGGTCTTAAACGCTAAGTGCTATGTTATCGAGGAGGTCCACAATATGCTCATGAACCTGTGCGGCGCGCTGGCCGAAGTCATAGTCTCTAATGCTATTCGCATTATCGTCTTCATGTTCTTCGGTGTTGCACGTTGCAACGATCGCACCCTTTGGCCGATTCCAAGGGCAATTACTATGTAGGAAGCGATGCGGCGGCTTCAAGAGGGAGTTAAGCTGCCGACTGATCGGGTGAAGCGATGCCAATTTTCTTAGCGGACAGCAATTTCCTTCGCGATCCAGCACTGACTGAATACTTCAGGATGAGTGCGTCCAACCAGATTGCTATCTCTCACCATGTCCTCGTCGAGGCTCATAAGTCCAACCCTCAAGCCACCCTTATCAACTCGTTTGAGCGCGCTAGGGCCTACCCCGATCAAGTGCTACTCATGCGGGACGTAATCGACGTTTATCCCCAGCGGCTAGACACCGGCGCGAAAATCAGGGCAATGCTGATCGACCGAGGGCAAGGCCCCAACTTCCCTATCTGGTACGACGATGTCGTCGCCGCTGAGCAGGGATCAGGAATGATGACCTTCCTCCTCAATAAGCAGGCGCAAGCCAAACAGGTTATCGCCAACTTCGCTGCCGACGCTCATCATTTTGACTTGGCCTTCCGACAGATGCGGAAAGAGTTTACGCCGGACGAGTTGAGAGAAATCAGAGCAAGGGTCATCAAAAGCAAGTCCACTCAGGGCAAGCTCATCGACGCAATCTATCGCATTTCTCGGACTATGTTCAGTCGAGGACAAGTGGCCAATCCGCCCGCTCGGTATATCGACGCCCCACACTACTTCTTATTCCGCTACGCCATGTGTGTGGTCATCTTCTTCATTCGATGGGTGAAGAGCGGGAACCTTCCTCAAGATACCGACAAGCTGGTCAATCACATTGTTGATCTGCACATAGCTGCACAGGCCACGTTCTTCCACGGTGTTCTATCGCGGGATGATGTGGTGATCGACGTTCACCAACAGGCAAGATTTCTTTTGAATATGATGGGGGCTCATAGGTTCACGATGCGCAAGGGCACCTTTGTATACGGGTGAAGAATGCACCTGCCATTCGACAGGCCCAAAACCCCCAAACAATCGAATGACAGCTCTGGTTGGGCGCAGGAAGCCGATATCGGACGAAAGGCGGCCATTTAAATGCCGCCCCTCCCCTCAAATCTCCAAATTAAACACCTTCCGCGCATTATCCTCAAAGATCAGCTTCTTGTCGGCGTCGCTGAGGAAGTCGAATTTCTGGATGAAGGGGGCGATGTGGTCCATTTGCTTGCCGGTGGCGGGATCGATGGTGGAGCCGACGCCGGGGCATTCGGAGCCGAACAGGCAGCGCTCGGGGCCGACGGTTTCGATGAGCAGGCGCAGGGCGCCTTCGGTGTAGAGCACGGTATCGAAATAGAGCTTGGCCATGCGCTCGGAGAAGAGGTGCTTGGTGCGGCGCGACTGGGATTCGAAGCGGCCGAGCTGATAGGGGATGGCGCCGCCGCCATGGCTCACCACCACCTTGAGCTGCGGAAAATCATCGAACACCGATGAGGTGCAGAGGTTATAGGTGGCGATCGTCTCTTCATTGATGAAGTGCAGCGAATAAGGCGAGCGCTCGGACTGGGAGCCGGTGGCGTGGATGTGCGCGGGCAGATCCAGCGCGCACAGCTTCTCATAGAGCGGATACCAGTAGCGGTCGCCCAGCGGCGGGGCTTCCTCGGCGCCATTCTCATAGGGGTCCGGGTTGAGCAGGAAGCCCTTGAAGCCCAAGGCGACGCAGCGGTCCATCTCCGCAAAGACATTCTCGATGGGCTCGCCCGCCACCTGCGGCAGGCCGGCGACCGGGATGAACATCTCCGGGATGAGCGTGCACTGGCGGTGGATGAGGGTGTTCACCTCCTCGCAGAACCAGTGGACGACGCGCGCGGGCTTGGCCGAGTTCATCATCTGGAACGGGCGCGGCGAGATGAGCTGCATGTCCGTGCCGTGATTGTGCAGCAGCTCGATGTGCCCGTCCGGCCAGGTCTCCTTGTGGTGGGCGGCGGCAATGATCTGCTCGTCCGTCACCTTGACGCTCCCGCGCCCGTGCGAGCCGCGATGCGCGAGCAGGCTCGCCTTATAGGCCCAAAGCTCCACCGGAGCGCTGACGTGACCATGGCAGTCGATGATCATCGGGTGATCCCCTTATTTCTGACGTGTCTGAAGGCTGTGATATTTGAACTGCGCGCGGGCCTCATCGAGGCGCATGCCGGTGCGGCAGGCGGCGCGGATGCTCTCCTCGGCGGCGTGGATCTCCTCGGCGGCGGCGAGGACGGCGGCCTCATGCGCTTGCGGGATGACGATCACGCCATCGGGGTCGCCGCGCAATATGTCGCCGGGGGCGACGCGGGCGCCGCCGATGTTGACCGGGCAGTTGGTGACCTCGACCTGCACCCGATCCTTGCCGGTGCGCATCCAGTGGCCCTTGCTGAACACGGGGTAACCGAGCGCGCGGCAGAGCGAGACATCGCGGCTGATGCCGTCGATGACGGTGCCGGCAAGGCCGCGGCGATGGGCGATCTCGGTCAGGATGTCGCCCCAGATGGTGGCATCCTCGCGGCCGCCATTGTCGATCACCACGACATGGCCCGGCGGCACATCGTCGATGTAATCGCCGACGGTGCCAGGCGGCGTCGAAGCCGGGCCGCAGAGCATGGTGTAGGCGCGGCCGGCCATGCGGAAATCGGGGTCGCGGCCGGCGATCTGGTAGCACTGGCCGACGATACCGAGCCGATCGAGCGCGTCGCTGAGTGTTGCGGTATCGAGCGCGGCGGCGCGCGCCACATTGCGGTCGTCGGTCATCAGCTGTCGCCCTTGAGCATATATTCGTAGTTGGCGCCGAGCACGGCGCTGGCGCTCTCGCCGGTGGCGAGGCGGCGGGTCATCTCGCCTTCGCGGCGGACGATATCCTCGGCGGCATCGAGCACGCGGGCGATGTCGGCGGGCGCGATGAACACGGCCGCGCTGGAATCGCAGATGACGTAGAAGCCCGGTTCGACGGTGAAGTCGCCGACGGTGACGGGCACGTCGGTGGCGTCCTCATAGACGCGGTTGCGGGCGGTGCGGGCGGTGTAGCCGCGGCAGAAGACCGGGAAGCCGATCTCGCGGGCCTCATCCACATCGCGGGCCAGCCCTTCGCAGATCACGCCGGCCACGCCCTTGTGCTGCGCGCCGCGCGACAGGATGCCGCCCCAGCAGCCGGCATCAATGCCGGTACGCTGCTCGACTACGATCACATCGTCCGGGCCGCTGGCATCGATGGCGGCGGCACCCAGATGCACCGGCGGGCGATCGGCAGGCGCGTTGCCAGCCTTGAGCTTCACGGTGTGGACGCGCCCGGCGATGCGGCGGCCCGGAGAGGCCGAGCGCAGCCCGGTCACGCAGCCGGCCAGGCCAAGCTTGTCCAGCGTGTCCGACACCGCGCAGGCATCCAGCTGGCGCAGCCGCGCGACATGGGGATCTGTTGCTGTCATCATCCGTCCTTTGAAAACGCGTTGGCTTATTGCCAGGCGACGAAGCCATTGGCGGTGCCGGTGCCGGCCTCCGAGCGGTAGCAGGGCTCATAGCCGACCACGTCGCCGGTGAGATCGGTGTCGAACAGCGCGCCGGCGGCGGCGATCCAGGTCTTGAGCTCGGAGGTGCCGGACTGGAGGTGCTTGTCCTCGATGGCGCAGAGCGTTTCGGCATCGCGGGTGCGCAGCGCCTCGAAGAACATGCGGTCGAAATCCTCGTCGATGACGAAGTGGCTCATGCCGCCCGAGCCGAACACCGCGACGCGCAGATCCTGCTTCCAACTGCGGATCGCCTTGCCGACCTCGCGTCCCAGCTCGAAGCAGCGGCGGGCGGTGGGCTGGTTGGGCGGAAAGAAGGTGTTGATGAGGATCGGCAGGTTGGGCACGACCGCGTCGCGCATGATCTGGCGATAGATGAAGCCGAGCGAGTGCGGCGCGCCGCTCGACCAGTGGCCGGCGGGCTCGGGCAGCTTTTTCGAGACGGCAAGATCGAAGCCCTGCGGCACCAGCGATTTGCAGACATGCATGCCGAGCTCGGGCTGGCAGGGATAGTCCCGGCGCTCGGGCGGGCTGTGGCCCCACTCGGCCTCGTGAATGCCCGGCGGCATCCGAGCGGCCTGCTCGGGGGTGGCGGGCTGATCCCAGATCGTCTCGCCGAGATAGACGGTGATCGCGGGCGTCACATCCTCAAGGAACAGCTCGCGCTGGTCATTGCCCATGATGACGGCGACATCGATCTTCGCGGCGGCGAAACGGTCGGCCATGTCGCTGATCGCGCTCTGGCAGGCGGCCGAGCGGCGCTCGCGCTCCGGCAGGGTGCAGGCCTCGGCGAGGTTTTCGCCCGCGCGCAACGTGACCAGCTCATCGAAGCTGTATTCGGCGCCGCGGAAGGGATGCTGGCGCTTGAGATCGGCCGCGACGCGCAGGGTCCATTGCTCGGGCGTGGTCGAGAGGGTCGGCCCGTGCGATGTCCACATTCCCAGCACGATCTCCGCCATGATTCCGCTCCGCTCCCAGATTGTTGCCGCTCGGGCATATAATTGTAGACTCAGTAAACAATATCGATGCGGTTAGCAACCGATGGCGGGCGCTTTCGACAAGGCTGATCAGAGAAAGCGCGTCGGCATCATGATGGTGCGCCACATGTGCGCGGAGGGGCTGTCATCGAAGCCAAGCCCTTCCTCCGGCTGGCGGAAATGGCGGCCGATGATGTCCGTAAACTCTTCGATATCCACGACGACATTGGGGTCGAAGGCGTAGAAATCATTGAGCGTGACGAGCCGGGCGCTCATATACCATTTGTGGTTGCGGGCGCGCTGATAGGCGCGGTCGATATGGGGATCGGGCCGGTAATCGGCGCCGAAGAAGCGGATATAGGCCTCGGGATAGTCATAGCCGACCGCTTCATCGGGGTAGAAGCGCACCACCTGATGTTCCCGGACGGCCCAGCTGACTTCGGGATCGACATAAGGCTCGATCAACTGCGCCGCCCAGTAGCCATGATCGGCGCGGATGAAGCCGGTAACGGCGATGTCGTGCAGCAGGCAGGCGAGCACGATCTTCTCGTCATGCCCGGCATCGCGCGCCAGCCTGGCGCTTTGCAGGACGTGCGCGGACGGGCCGAAGCGATAGCGGAAGAAATCGACCAAAGTCGGCTTCTCCGGCATCGGCGGGAGGCGCGGGTCCGGCCCCATCAGAAACGGCAGCCGGCGCGGATTGTCGATGGGTGGGCGCGGCAGGCGCGGATCGACATCGCCGGACTGGTAGAGGGTGGACTTGATGATGATCGCGTCCAGCGCCTCGCTCATCTCCTCCTCCAGCGCGTCGGCCTGCGCATGGAGGCTGTGCAGATCCGGCGCACTCATAGCGCGGCGGAGGGCTTGGCGGAGGCCGGCGGCGTTGCCACCCCCGCCCCCTCGCCCACGCCGGTCTGCGTCGCGGCCCGCAGCCGGTCCCGATAGAGCGGCCGCACGAAGGTGAGCAGGAACGCCGCGAAGAACGCCATGGCGGCGAACAGCGCGAAGCCCCAGACATAATGGCCGTTCACATCGTAGATGTAGGCGAGCGTCACCGGGCCGATGGACGAGCCGAGCGCGAAGCAGCCGGTGACGATGGGCAGAACCTTGTCCATGTTGCGCGGGCCGAAGACATGCTTGGCCAGCACCGGCCCCTCGCACACCAGTCCACCATGAGCGAGACCGAGCGCGCAGATGAAGATGATCGCGGTGGAAAGGCTGGAGACCTGGAAGGCCAGCAGCACCATCGCGGCGATGAGCAGATACCAGGCGGCGATGCCTTTCACCGAATAGACATCGAAGAACTTGCCGGCGATGAACTTGGAGGCAAGGCCGATGGCCGAGGTGAGCGAGAGCAGCCACGCCGCCGTCTCACGCGTCAGCCCGACTTCCTGCACGAAATAGAGCTGCATGTTCTGGAACAGGCCCTGATCCACGCCCGCGATGATCAGCACGCCGACCATGATGCCCCAGAACATCGGCTTGCGCACCAGTTCGGCATAGCTCATCGGGATGTCCGCCGCGCGCGTGGCCGCCGCCACCTCGGCACTGGGCAGCACACCCTTGGCATTGGCGGTCTCCGGCAGCAGATCTTCTTCCGACGGGTTCTGCTTGACGAACAGGACGAGCGGCACCGAGACGGCGAGGATCGACACGCCAATCAGCGCATAGGTCATGCGCCAGCCGATCTCGGGAATGAGCGCGGCGATAACGATGGGAAAGACCACGCCGCCGGCACTCGACCCGACCAGCGCCAGCGCGCCGGCAAAGCCGACATTGCGCATGAACCAGCGCGCCACCATCAGCTTGATGCAGAGCAGCACCGCCCCCTGACCGAGGCCGATCAAAAAGCCGGCCAGAAAATAAGTGGCGATGGAACTGACGTTGAGGAAGGTGAAGAAGCCCAGCGCCTGGATGATCAGCACGGTGAGGAATACCGGCTTCAACCCGAAGCGCTGCACCGCCGGCCCGATGACGAGAATGGCGACCAGCGCGCCGGTGAGGCCTTTCCACGCATAGATGCCGGTGGCCTCGGCCCGGGTCCAGCCGAACTCCGCGATCACCTCATTATAGAGGAGCGACATGGAGTAGGTCGGGCCGCCAAAGGAGAAGAAGAAGATGATGAATCCGGCAGCCACCACCCACCAGCCGGGATAGTATTTGCCTGTCGCGGGTGTCGTGGCCATCGCCTGTCCTCTCCGTAGCCAGCCTTGCCGATTCATGCTTTTTTTATCGGCTCAGCTTCCCATGCATCCTATCGACCTGTCAACAACTCCGTTGCTTGAAACAACAATATCGGGCGCGATCAGCCGCGGCCCAGAAAGGGCATATTGAGCGGGAGGATCGTGCCATCGACGAAGTTCACATGATCGGGCAGATCGGCCATGGCCAGCACCGCGCGCGCCGCGACATCGGCGCTGATCCGGTCGCGCGGATCGCCCGCCTGCATGTTCTGCACCAGATTGGTGCCGACAATGCCGGGGTGGAAGATGGACGAGGCGACGCCATGGTCCCGCCCATCGATGGCGAGGGAATGATTCATGCCCGCCAGCGCGAACTTGCTCGCGGCATAGGCAATGGTGTTCGGCCGGGGCACTTGCGCGGACAGGCTGCCGATGTGGATCATCCGGCCTGCTCCTTGCCCTTTCATGATCCGCAGCGCCTCCCGCGCGCACAGGAAAGCGCCGTTGAGATTGGTGTCGATCACTTCCGACCAGCGCGCGAAGGAGAGTTCGTCGGTCGGGGTATGATCGGCGATGCCGGCATTGTTGATGAGGATATCGATGCGCCCGAAGCGCGCAAGGCCGGCGGCGAACATCGCCTGCACATCGGCCTCCTGCGACACATCGCACTGCACGGCGAGCGCCTGCCCGCCCTGCGCTTCAACCTCGGCCACGAAGGCATCCAGCGGTGCCTTGCGGCGCGCGCCGACGATGAGCGAGGCCCCGGCTGCGGCGAATTCGGCCGCGATGGCCGCGCCCAGACCCGAACTGGCGCCGGTAACAAGCGCGACCTTGCCCTTGATGTAACTCATGATGCGTCCTTCTCCCTTGTGGGCGGCGAGTGCACCGTCCTGCCCGCATCTCCCTCGTCATTCCCGCGAACGCGGGAATCCAGGTCCACGCCTGCGCCGAGACGCAAGGTCCAAGCTGGATTCCCGCGTTCGCGGGAATGACGGGGGGGCTGCCAATTGCCGTCACGTTCTGCCTACGCCGCCTAGCCTAAGCAGGCGTCATCGCTCTGGCCATTCAAAAGAGGATTGGACGGCGAAGTCTCAGGCCGGTTCGAACAGCAACAGGTGGCGACCATCCGGCAGCGGATGCCAATAGGGCTTCACCGCCAGCCCAGTCTTCAGCTCGGCTTCGCTGCAATGGATGACGTTGCTCATCACATTCACGCCTTCCTCCAGCGTGACCATGGCGACGACATAGGGCTCCTTGTCGCGGAACGGCGGGCGGGCGCGGCGGACGATGGTGTAGCTGAAGATGGTGCCGCGCCCGGAAACCTCGCGCCATTCCAGAGTGTCGCGGCGGCCGGTGTAGATGCTCGTGGGGCGCGGGTAGAATTGATAGGCGCCGGCTACGTGATCATATTGGATGAGCAGCTTCTTCTCGCGCGTCGCTTCCCAATAGGGGCGCGAAAAGCTGCGCTCGGGCGGCAGCGGGCGATCGATATCGAGGAGATCGTTGAGATCGGCCATGCGCCTCAGCCCTCCGACGTGAGGATGAGGGCGGTGCTGGTGTTCCAGTTCCGCCCATAGGGAATGCCGCCGATGCCGGTGACGAGCGCATGGCGGCGGTCCTTCACCTGCCGCGCGCCGCCATCGCCGAAAAGCTGCCGCACCGCCTCGACAAGATTGGTGCCGCCACCGGCCAGACCGCATTGCCCGGCGGAGATTTGCCCGCCGCCGGTGTTGAGCGGCAGATCGCCGGAGAAGAGGAAATCAGTCTCGTGGATGAATGCCGCGCCCTGCCCGTGCGCACAAAAGCCGAGCATTTCCAACTGCATCATGATCGCAATGATGAAGTCGTCATAAGGATGGAAGGAGCCCATATCGCGCGGGGTGAGCCCGGCCTGCGCAAAGGCCCGCTCGCCCGCCTGCCGATGGCCGGTGACGGTGGGATCGACGATGGCCGAAGCGGCGCCGAGATTGGTGCGCTCGCCATAGCCGCGCAGCACCGCGCAGCGCGTGAGGCCACGCTGCTCGGCGCGTTTGCGGCTGGTGACCAGCACGCCGCTGGCGCCATCGCACGGCATGACGCAATCGAGCAGGCGGATCGGGTCGTTGATCATGCGCGACTGCACATAATCATCGACCGTGATCGGCTTGCGCAGCTTCTCGCAGGCCTTGTCGTTGCGCAGGGCGTGCTCGCGCTGGGCCACGGCCAGCTTGCCCAGCGCCCGCTCGTCCAGGCCGAACCTGTCATGATAATAAAGGCTCAACATGCCGAAGGCGGCGGGTGCGCCGAGATAGCCATAAGGCGTGGTCCACTCCGCGCCATAGGAGCGCGGGCGGCCGTTATTCTCGGCGACCGCGGTATCGGCAAAGAGGCAGAGGACGGTGGTGCAGAGCCCGGCATCGATGGCGGCGGCGGCGCGCGCCACTGCGCCGACCGGCGAGGAACCGCCGATGTCCACCGTCTGGCAGAAATCCAGCTCCAGCGCGAGTTGATCGGCCGTGGTCTGCGACCAGAAGATGTTGCCGGCGCCGGTGGACGAGGAGGACAGGATCAGCCCGTCAATCTCGCCCTTCTCGAAGCCGGTCTGCTCCAGAATGCCGTCGAGGATTTCGGCGCCCAGCTCCCAGACGTCGACCTCGCTGCGCAGGACGATCTTGGTCTCCGCATAGCCGACAATGGCATTGTCCCGCAGCGCCATGGTTCAGCCTTTCGTCGGGTCGGAAGGCGGCGCGGCCACCTTGTTCTCGCCGCGCTCGACAAAGGCGCGAATGCGGTCGGTGCCCTCGCTGCTGCGGGCCGACCCGCCGATCAGCCCCTCGAAGAACAGCCCGTCGCTGTGGCTCATGTCGCCGATGCGGGGGAGCGCGGCGCAGACGGCCCAATTGGTGTTGGGCGCATTGCTGGCGATGCTGGCCGCCAGTTCCTTCGCTTTGGCCATCGCCTCACCCTTGGGCACGACATATTGGCAGAGATTGGCGCGCTCGCCCTCGGCGGCGCTCAGCACGCGGCCGGTGAGCATCATGTCGGCCATGCGGGCATAGCCCATCAGGCCCTGAATGCGCACGGCGCCGCCGCCGCCCACGAAGATGCCGCGCTTGCCCTCGGGCAAGGCGAAGAAGGTGCTCTCGTCGGCGACGCGGACCTGACAGGCCGAGGCGATCTCCAGCCCGCCGCCGATGCAGGCGCCCTCCAGCGCGGCGATCCACGGGATCGGCCCGCGCGCGACGAGATCGAGCGGGACCGTCCAGCGGCCGCGCTCCCAGGGCTTGGGCGGATTGGCGCCACTCATGCGCGAGGCGGCTTCCGCCAGATCCAGCCCGGCCGAAAAATTGCCGCCATGGCCAAAGAGGATGCCGACGCGCGCTTCCGACGCGGCGCGCTCGAACGCCGCGTGCAGGCTTGCCATCACCTCCGTATTGACCGCGTTGCGCTTGGCCGCGCGGTTGATGCCGACGATGGCGATCTCGCCATCCAGCTCATAGGTCGCCAGCGTCTCGCTCATGGTTCAGTTCCCCTCCGCAGCGGTGATGATGAGGGCATCGACGGCCGTCAGCCCTTCCCCCTGCGGATGCACGAAGACGGGGTTGAGGTCGATCTCCTCGATCTGCGGCATGGTTTCCATCAGGCGGCCGATCAGCGCGGCGGTGTGGGCGACGGCCTGCACATCGACCGGGGGCGAACCCCGGAAGCCCTTGAGCAGCTTGGCGCTGCGCAGCTTCATCAGCTCGGCGACGATATCCTCCTGCGCCATGTCGACCGGGAGCAGGCGCACATCGCCCAGCGCCTCCACCCAGATGCCGCCGAGGCCGACCAGCACGACCGGCCCCCATTTGGCGTCACGCTTGGCGCCGATCATCAGTTCCAGGCCCTTGGGCGCCATTTTCTCGACCAGCACGCCATCGAGCACCAGACCGGGCTGGGCGCGGGCGACATTGGCGTGGAGATCGTCCCAGGCGCGGCGCAATTCGTCGGCGTCGCTTATGCCGAGGATGACGCCCCCCGCCTCGGTCTTGTGCGCCAGCGCGCCGGCCTGCGCCTTGATGGCGAGCGGGTAGCCGACCTTGGCGGCGGTCGCCTCGGCCACCTCCAGCGATGTAGCGAGGCCGCCGGCGGGCACGCGGATGCCCATGGCGGACAGCAGTTGCTTGCCGAGCCATTCGGGCTGTGGGCCGCTACCCAGCGTCGGCAGATCGGCAAAGGGGCTGTGGGTGACCGAGCGCGCCGAGCGCTCCAGCGAGCGGCCATGGCGCGTGACGCGAGACAGCGCCGTCATCGACCGCTCGATGGAGCGGCTGAGGATCAGGCGGTTGGCGCGCACCGAGGCTTCGAAGTCGGCATCCATCTCCGGCGCCGGGAAGGCCATGATCGCCGGGCGATCCTTGCCCTTGAGGCTGTCGATGAACATCGGCCCATAGCCGCGCTGCGAAGCCGCCGTGCCGCTGTTGATGGCGATCAGCACGCTGCCGACATTGCCATCCGCCATCAGCGCATTGGTGCCGAGCGGGATCAGCTCCGGCTGGAAAATCGCCTGCGTGCCGAGATCGAGCGGGTTGCGCGGCGGGATGAAGACGGGGAGTTGCGGCGCCAGTTCGCTGCGGGTCTGCTCGGTGAGGGCGGGCATCTCCATGTCCAGCGCCTCGAAATAATCATGCGCAATGGCGCAGAAGCCGCCGGAGAAGGTGAGCACACCGGGGCCCTTGGTGGGCGCGACCGGATAGCGCGCCAGCAGCTCGATCACATCAACCCACTCCTCCAGCGTCTCGACCAGCACCACGCCGGCGCGATCGAGATGGAGCTGCATGGTGGCATAGTCGCCCGCCAGCGCACCGGTGTGCGACTGGATGGCGGCCTTGCCCTTCTCGCCCCGGCCCGGATGAATGGCGACCAGCGCCTTGCCGGCCGCTTGCGCGCGCCGGGCCGCGGCCAGGAACGCCTGCGGATCGCGCACTTCCTCGAGATACAGGGCGATGACCTTGGTCGCCTCATCCTGCGCGAAGAAATCGATGAAGTCGGGGATGCCGATGCCGGCCTCGTTCCCGGTGGAGACGGTATAGGCCATCGGCAGATGCCGCGCGGCGAGATTGGTGCTGGCATAGGCCATCAGCCCGCCGCTCTGCGAGACCATGGCAATGGCGGGATTGGGATCGTCCGGTGCCAGCATGGCGACCTTGCGGGCGTTGGCAAAGCCGATGGGCAAGCCCTTGACGAGATTGGTGTAACCGAGGCAGTTCGGCCCGAGCAGCGCGACATTGCCTTCATAGGCGATGCGGACCAGTTCATCCTGCCCTGCCCGATTACCGGCCTCGGCAAAGCCCGAGGAAAAGACCGTCACGGCTTTGACCCCGCGCCGCACGCAGGCCTCCAGCGCATCCTTCACACCCGCCGCCGGGAGCGTGAACACCGCCAGATCGATGCCCTCGGGCAGATCGTCGATGCTCTGCGTCACGGGATAGCCGTCAATCTCCCCCTCCGCCCGGCCGACGACATGGACATCGCCATCAAAGGCGTTGAGCTGGAGATTGGCGAGCACCGTCCGCCCCGCCGTCTTGGGCTTGGCCGACACGCCGAAGACCGCGATCGAGCGCGGCCGCATGAACAAGGCGACCGCATCGGCTCCCCGCACAGGTTTGATCCGGGGGGAAAGATCGGTCGCAGACATAGGATCACCATTCATGCTGAGGGGGCCATGAAAAAGGGCGCGCGAGCGCGGCCCCCATTATCGAAAAGCCGGTCCGTGGCCGGGATGCTGCTCCCGGCCACGGACCGAACGGTCAGAAGGCGAAGCGGACGCCAACCTTGTAGGCGCGGCCGATGCGGTCGTAGAAGCCGGCCACCTGCGTGCTGGGGAACGGCGGTTCCTTGTTCAGCAGATTGTTGACCACGGCGTAGAGCTGCACCTTCTTGTCGCCCCGCTGCATGAGCGTGACGTTGCCGGTCCAGTTCAGATACAGCCGCGAGGCGACGTTCATATTGCCCACCGAAATCGGTGAAGCCGCATTATAGTCCGGGTCGCCCGGCTGGACGAGCGTAGCGTCCACAATGCCCTTGTCGATCCAGCGCGCGTTGAGCGTGGTGCCCCACTTCTCCGTCTCGTAGCCCAGGCTGGCATTGAGCTGCCAATGCGGCACGCTGGTCGCGCCGGTGTTGAGGCCGGAGGTGAACCCGCCCAACTGCCCCGCGCGGTCGATGCGGCTGCCGCGCGTCTGGATGATCCCGGCGGCATTATAGGTCGGTGCAACGCCCAGCCCGTCGTCGGAAATCAGGTCAGCGACATAGGTGCCGAACAGGCGCGTCGTGACCCGGCCCGGCCCGGCATTGAAGCGATAGACCATCTCGAAGTCCACGCCGCGCGTTTCCAGCGAGGCAAGGTTGAGCAACTGGACGGTCACGGAGTTGATTTCCGTGCTCGTGCCGGTGCCGGATAGCGAGGTGGTGGCGCAGAAGGCCCCCGGCGTGCCGCCCTGGATCTCGGCATAGCAATTGTCGATGATCTGCTGCGCCGGGAAGCTCGCGATCGCCCCGTCGATCTTGATATTGTAGAAATCGACCGAGGCCGAGAAGCCGGGCAGGAAGGTGGGCGTGAACACCGCACCGACCGTGAAGGTGTTCGCCTTCTCCGGCGCCAGCGTCTCGCTGGGCGCGAAGACCACCGTGTAGGACCGCGACACACCATTGAACGGATTGCGCAGGGTCGACTGGGTGGACGTTACCGAGAACAGCTCCGCCGCATTGGGTGCACGGATATCCCGCGAGCGCGTCGTGCGCAGGCGGACGCCATCGACCACATCCCAGGTCGCGCCGATCTTCCACGTCGTGACGCCGCCCGACACCTCATAATTGGTGTGCCGGATCGCGCCGTTGAGATCGAACGACTTGAAGAAGGGCACATCGCGGGCCAGCGGCACCACGACCTCGGCATAGGCTTCCTTGGTCGTGAACGCGCCTTCATAGGGCTTGGGGTTCGAGAAGTTGTACGCCCCGGCGGCCGCGAGCGAATCCACGACGCTTTCGGCGCTGTCCCGCCGATATTCACCGCCGACCGCGAGCGAGACTGGCCCCGCCCAGGTCGAGAAGGGCTCGCCGCTGATATTGGCGGCGCCCACGAACTGGCTGGTCGTGATCGACTGGAACTGCGTGCCGTTCACATAGTTGATCGCCTCTTGCGACATCGCGCCGGCGCCGAACAGGTTGAGTGGCTGGCAGCCCTGCGCCCGCGCGACGGTGTTGCGGCAGACAATCTGACCATTGGGAAGCTGGATCGCATCCAGCGCCCAGATGAAGTTCTGCTGGATGCGCATGTTGCGGATCTGCGATTCCAGCTTGTTCTGGCCATATTGGACGTAAGCGTCCCAGTTCCATCCGCTGATGTTGCCGTTCAGCCCGCCGACGATGCGATAGGTGCTGTTGAAGTTGACGATCTGGGTGGACGAGAAGTCGGGGTTGGACCGACCCATGACGAAGGACGTGATATTGTTCGCGTCCATGATCGTCGCCACCTGCGCCGGCAGGAAATAGTTATCCCGCTGGATCACCACCGCACGCGGACCGCTGACCGCGGTGTCACGCGGCATCGGGCCGGAATAATCGGACCCGGACCGGCCATAGCTCCCTTCGACGAACATGCCGACGGAGTCGCTCAGCTCATAATTGAGGTTCGCCCGCACGACATAACGGTCGATCGGCAGCACCAGCGTATGTCCGAGACGGGGCGGCGTGCCCTGCGAGCTGGACATGTTGTAGGATGAGCCGCCGCTCTCATTGCCATAAGTGAACGTGCCGACCTGACCGGGCGCCGGGAACCAGATGCCGCGCAGGGCATCGACGCCATTGGCCGGGTTCGTATCGGCATTGTTGCCGAGAATGACGCCGCCGATGAGCGAGTTGACGAAGCGCACGCCGCTCTCGAATGAGCGGGAAGGCACGCCGGCCGGACGGTTGGCCGCGAAGGAGACGGATTCCTCGTAGCGACGGCCCCAGGCGCGATCATCGAAGCTGCCGATTCCATCGGACTTCACATATTCGCCGCCGATGGTGAAATGCCCGCG
This sequence comes from Sphingobium sp. B11D3B, assembly GCF_025961735.1. Lineage (NCBI taxonomy): Bacteria > Pseudomonadati > Pseudomonadota > Alphaproteobacteria > Sphingomonadales > Sphingobiaceae > Sphingobium > Sphingobium sp. B11D3B. Next base: position 1,970,385 of record NZ_JAOQOF010000001.1, read on the forward strand.
CCCGTCCGCGAAGGGGCTGCCGAATGCGAGGCCCACGCGGCGCTCGAAATTATCGCCTTCTTCGGAAAGACCCAGGGAAAGATCGCCCTTCAGGCCGGTCAGGCGGTTGTTCATGATAACGTTGACGACGCCGGAAATGGCATCCGACCCATAAGCGGCGGAGGCGCCACCAGTGACGACGTCGATCCGGTCGATCAGCACCGTCGGCATCAGGTTGAGGTCAACCTGCCCGGTCGGCACAGTCGGCACATGGCGGCGGCCATCCACCAGCACCAGCGTACGGATGTTCCCCAGCGCGCGCAGGTCGGCGAAGGTCGCGCCGGAGAGGTTGGACGACTGGGTGTTCGTCTGGTTGCTGACGCTCGGGCGGAAGGACGGCACCTCATTGAGATAGTCGCCCACATTCGCCGCGCCGCGCTCGGCGATTGCCTCCGAGGTGACGACGACCAGCGGCGTGGGTGCCTGGAAGCCATCGCGCTTCACGCGCGAGCCGGTGATGATGATATCGCGCACCTGCGCATCGTTATCCTGCGCCTGGGGCGCCGGCCCATCCTGCGCGAGCGCCGGGGCAGACCCCATGGCGACAGCTGTGCAAGCGGCAGCAGACGCGAGCAACCATGTTCGACGAGACATATCCCCTCCTATTTGTTGCCGCAGGTTTGCGCCTGCCGGCTTTTCATTGTGCCCGAGACTAAGCGTCATAAAGGCTGTGTCAACAACAATGATACTATATTATCTTTTGAGGTCGCCGGGTTTTAACAGGTGCGTGGATGACGGCCCAATGCCCCGGAAACCAAGGCTTGCCGACGGCGCCCTCGATGCAAACCGCGCAGCCCTCTGCCCCGATCCGGTGACGACTCAATTGTTGCGCAAATCGATGCTAATGACAACAACATTCTCCAGCCGCTTTATATAAAGCTACTTGATATTATCTGCGAGCGCGCGATGATGGGAAGGAGAAGGAGAGGACAGGCATGTACACGCAAAGCGAGCAGGCTTTTGCCGAAGAGGTCCGCGCATTCGTGCGCGCGCAATGCCCGGCGAATGTGCGCGAGAAAGTGACCAACGCGGTCGGCATCACCGCAGCGGAGCGGCTCGCCTGGCACAAGGCGCTGCACGCGCGCGGCTGGGCGGCGCCGCACTGGCCGGTGGAGCATGGCGGCACCGGCTGGAGCCCGGTCCAGACCTATATTTTCTCCGAGACGCTGGCCGAGGAAGGGGCGCCGGACCTCGGCTCCTTCGGCCTCAAGATGCTCGGCCCGACGCTGATGCATTATGGCACGCCGGAGCAGAAGGCCCATTATCTGCCGCGCATCCTCTCCGGCGAAGACATCTGGTGCCAGGGCTTCTCCGAACCGGGTGCGGGCTCGGACCTCGCCTCGCTCAAGACTCGCGCCGTGCGGGACGGCGACCATTGGGTGGTCAATGGGCAGAAGATGTGGACGACCATGGCGCATGAATCGACCATGATGTTCGCGCTTGTCCGCACCGATCCCGATGCGCCCAAGCCGCAAATGGGCATCTCCATGCTGCTCATCGACCTCAAGACGCCGGGCATCGACATCCGCCCGATCATCCTGCTCAACGGCGCCCACACCACCAACGAGGTGTTCTTCGACACTGTGCGGGTGCCCGCCGAAAATCTGGTGGGCGAGCCGCACAAGGGCTGGACCTATTCGCGCGTGGTACTCGGCAATGAGCGGCTGTCGATCGCGCGCATCGGCCTCAACCGCCGCCAGCTGGCGCGGCTGAAGCAGATCGCGGCCGACCAGGGACTGGCCGGCGTGCCGCATGTCCGCGCGCGCATCGCCGAGGCGGCCATCGAGCTGGATGCGCTGGAGGCCATGGCCACCGCCATGCTGGACCGCGCCCGGGCCGGAGTCGCCCCGGGGATCGAGGCCAATATGCTCAAGATCAAGGGATCGGAGCTTCAGCAGCGACTGACCCGCCTGCTGGTCGAAGTGGCGGGCCGCAGCGCCGCGCCATTCGCCCCCGACGCCGCCATGGATGCTGGCGATGCGGGCAAGCCCTGGCTCGGGCGCCTGTTCAAGAGCCATTTCGATACGCGCGTCGTCAGCATCTATGGCGGCTCGAACGAAATCCAGCGCAACATCATCGCCAAAACGCTTGGCCTGGGGGCAGCCCGATGAACACGACCGTAATGGACGCCACGCCGGCAAGCGGTGCCGAAGAGACGAACATTCGCGACCTGCTGCGCAACTCACTCGAAACAGTCCTCGCCCGCTATTACAGCTTCGAGCAACGCCGCGATGCGCATGAGAGCGCCGCGCGGGAATCGCGGGCGGCCTGGGCGGCTTATGCCGAGCTTGGCCTGCTCGCCCTGACCCTGCCGGAGAGTCATGGCGGCTTCCCCGGTTCGCTCGGCGATCTGGCCATGGTGGTCGAGACGATGGGCGGCGCGATGGTGCTGGAGCCCTATGCGGCGGTGATGATCGGCGCGCGGCTGTTGGCGGCGGCCGGCAGCGAGGACCAGCAGGCGGCATGGCTGCCCGCCATCTGCACCGGCGCGGTGCGCATCGTGCTGGCGCATGAGGAAGCCGATGGCGGCTATGGCCGGCCGATCACCGCCCACGCCACGCCCGATCCGCATGGCTGGCGCCTCTCGGGGCGCAAGGTTGCCGTGGCGGGCGGGGATAGCGCAGACCTGTTCATCATTTCGGCGAACACGGCCGGGGGTGTGGCGCTGTTTCTCGTCCCGGCGGCGGATCTGGCCGTTCGCCCGACCCGCTGCTTCGACTGGACCGGTGCCGCCGACCTCTTGCTGGATGACGTCATCGTCCCCACCGCCGCGCGGATGCCGGGCGCCGAGGCGGCACTGGCCCGCGCGCTCGATGAAGCCACCGCCCTCGCCTGCGCGGATGCCGTTGGCGCCTTGCGGGCGGCGAATGCCCTCGCTCGCGAGCATACCCACACCCGCCGGCAATTCGGTCGCCCGCTGGATGCCTTTCAGGTGCTCCAGCATCGCCTGGTCGACATGGCCATCGCGCAGGAGCTTGCCGCGCCAATTGCGGCCGCCGCCATCGCCGACTGCGAGGCGGACGACCAAGCGGCACGCGCTCGCGCCGTCTCGGCGGCGAAAGTGAAGGTCGGCGAGTCGGCCCGCTTCATCGGCGAGCAGTGCGTGCAACTCCATGGCGGCATGGGACTGGTGCAGGAATATCCGGCCGCACATCTGTTCGCCCGGCTAGGGCTGTTCGAGCTCTCCCATGGCGACCGCGACGCCCATCTCGAGCGCTACGCGGCGCTGGCCCTTTAAGCGCTCGCTTAAACCCTTACCGCCGGCTCTGGCTCGGCGAGCCGCCGCCGGTGGGGGGCGCGATACCGTTGATGCGGGTGCCGCCACTGATCGAGCCCGTGGCACGCCGGGCAAAGTCGGCGGGATAGGTCAGCGCGGGAGGCCCGGCGGCATCGAGCGCCGCCAGATCCTCGGCCGACAGGGTGAGGCGGCTCGCTGCGGCATTCTCGACAAGCTGGTCGGCATCGTTGGCGCCCAGCAGGATCGTCGCGACCCAGGGTTGCGCCTGCAGCCAGGCCAGCGCGATCTGCGCGGGACTGGCGCCGTGGCGCTCCGCGACCTGCAGCACCACGTCCAGCACGCGCTCGGCCTTCTCGTCCAGAATGCGGGCGAGGAACGAGCCACGCCCTTCGGCATCATGATTGCTGGCATCGCCGCGCCGATAGCGGCCGCTCAGCGCCCCGCTCTTGAGCGGCGACCATGCCGCGATGCCCATGCCATAGGCCCGGGCGAGCGGCACATGCTCGACCTCGATATTCCGCTCCATCAGCGAATATTGCAGCTGCAGGCCAATCACCGGCACCAGATTGCGCCACTGCGCCAGCCAGTGCGCCTCGGCTACTTTCCACGCCGGAATGTTGGAGAGGCCGACATGCAGCACCTTGCCCGCCCGCACCAGATCATCGAGCGCGCGCATCGTCTCGTCCATCGGCGTCAGCGGATCGACAATGTGCATCCAGAGCAGGTCGACCCGGTCGGTCTTGAGCTTGCGCAGCGAGGCTTCGACACTTTGCAGGATGGACTTGCGCCCGCCCCCGCCGGCATTGGGATCGCCATCGCGGACATTCGAGCCGAATTTGGTGGCGATCACCAACCGGTCGCGCAGGCCGGGCTCGCCAGCGAGATAATCACCGAGGATCGTCTCGGACTCGCCGCCGCCATAGCTGTTCGCGCAATCGAGGAAGTTGCCGCCGAGGTCGCGATATTGCGCGATGAGGCGCCCGGCGGCGGTGGCGTCCAGACTCCAGGGTTGCGCGCCGCCGAAGTTGAAGGTGCCGAGCGCGTAACGGCTCACGCGCAGGCCGGACCGTCCCAAGGTCACGAAATCGTCAAACATTCCACCCCTTCCCGATTGCTCAAACTATACTACTATATTATCTTTATGGCGTATCGCCGGATGTGAGCCAAGCGGAGACCAAAAGCAACATGAACGATCGTCTGACCGCGCAAAAGCCCATGCTTGACTCGCCCGAGCTTGCCGCCGGCATGCTGATCGACGGGGAGATCGTGGCGGGAGATGCGTTCATGCCGGTGATCGATCCCGCGACCGGCACTGCCTTTGCGCAGGCACCGGACGCGCAGCGGGACGATCTCGACCGGGCCGTCGCCGCCGCGCGCCGTGCCTTCCCCGGTTGGTCCGCCCGCGATGTGACCGAGCGGCGCGCCGTCATCCACAAGATCGCGGCGCGTCTGCGCGAAGTCGCCGATCCGCTGGGCGCGCTGCTCACCGCCGAACAGGGCAAACCGTTGCGCGACGCCATTGGCGAGGTGCGCCGTGCGGCCGATCATATCGAGGCGTTGAGTGCTTTCGATGTCGCCGGCGGCGTGCTGCGCGAAGATGCGCGCGAGCGGGTGGAAATCCGCTATCGGCCGCTCGGCGTGGTGGGCGGCATCACGCCGTGGAACGTACCGGTGATGCTGGCCACCGTGAAGATCGCGCAGGCGCTCTACACCGGCAATTGCATCGTGCTGAAGCCCTCTCCGCTCACGCCGCTCTCCACGCTCGCCATCGGCCAGGCGATTGCCGACATCGTGCCGCCGGGCACGGTCAACATCCTGAGCGGCGGCAATGATCTGGGCGTATGGCTGACCACGCATCCGGATGTGGACAAGATCAGCTTCACCGGATCGGTGGCGACCGGCCGGCATGTGATGGCGAGCGCGGCGGGCACTTTCAAGCGCATCACGCTGGAACTGGGCGGCAACGATCCCGCCATTGTCCTGCCCGATGCGGATGTGGAAGCCACCGCCGAGGGCATTGCCCGCAGCGCCTTTGCCAATTGCGGGCAGGTCTGCATGGCGATCAAGCGGGTGTTCGTGCATCGCGCGCTCTACCCGGCGATGGTCGAGGCGCTGGCCCGCCGGGCGGCCGCGATCCGTGTGGGGCCGGGCACCGATCCGCAGAGCCAGATGGGGCCGATCCAGAACCGGATGCAGTTCGAGAAGGTGCTGGCGCTGCTCGACGACGTGCGGGCAACCCCGGGCGCGCAGATCCTCACCGGTGGCAAGCGCCTGCCCGGCCCGGGCTATTTCGTCATGCCGACGGTGGTCGCCGGACTGGATGACGCGGCGCCGCTGGTGCGCGAAGAGCAGTTCGGCCCGGTGTTGCCGGTGCTGGCTTTCGACGAGATCGAGGACGTCATCCGCCGCGCCAACGCCACCGAATTCGGCCTCGGCGCATCGGTGTGGACGGCGGACACAGACGGCGGCGGCGCGATTGCCCGGCAGCTTGAGGCCGGGATGGTCTGGGTCAACCGACACGGCGGCAATGGCCGCGACGTGCCGTTCGGTGGCGCCAAGCACTCGGGCTATGGGCGGGAACAAGGCGTCGCGGGGATGCAGTCCTATATGGAAATGCAGGCGGTCACGATTCCGCTGGCATGAGGTGCATCCCTCGGTCGCTCCGCCTGCCTAATCGATGCAGACTTGGCGCGGTATCATCGTCATGCTTCCGTCACTCGTGATCGGGCGCATCTCAGTCCGCGTCTTGGTGCAAGGCTGACCGTGCTTGTTAAGCAGCGGCGCGCGTCGCTTTTCTCGTAATGCAGCCCGTGCCTCCGGGCACACTGACGTCCGGACCCACTGCTCCGCCACCGCTTTGCCTTTTGTGCGCACCCGGAAACGATAGCGCGAGCCATATTGCTGTTGGTCTGCTGCTGACAGGGTTGCGAACGAGGAGCAGCGCGGCTGAGCAGGAGCAGGCGCTGCCGCGGTCAGGAGCAATGTGGCAAAAGCCGTGATCATGAGGCCCTCATTCCGGGTAAGCATCGAAATTATAACGCTTATAACACTCGAACCGCGATACGGATGCTTTTCTGACGATCTGCTTGGGCACACTGCTGATTAAGCGGCATTATCCTGCAGTGCCCTGATCCGCAGCAGATAGGCCGGGGTGACGCGCGCCATCAGCAGTGCGGCGACGATCGTCAGGGCGATGAACACGCCAAAGCCGACCAGATAGGTGCCGGTGCGATCGTACAGGTTCGCCAGCACGACCGGCCCGAAGGCCGAGCCCATGGTGTTGAAGCCGGCGAGCACAGGCAGCAGGCGGTTCATGAGGCCGGGGCCATAGACATGCTTGGCGACCACCGGGCCATCCACGGTCAGGCCGCCATGCGCTACGCCCAGCACGGCGGTGAAGACCAGCGCGGTGAACAGGCCCTGCACCGGCAGCGCCAGCAGGATGGCGAGGCCGAGCAGCAAGTTCCAGCCGGCCACGCCCTTCACCGAAAAGCGATCGAACGTCATGCCCGCGACGAACTTGGCGCCGATGCCGATGAGGAAGGTGAGCGACCAGGCCGAGGCCGCGACGGTGCGGGAAAGGCCAATCTCGTTGGTGAGGTAATAGATGCTGTGCTGGAAGAGCGCCTGATCGATCAACGCCGAGAGGAACGTCGCCAGCGCGATCAGCCAGAAGGCGTGCTGGCGCAGCATGGTGCGGAAGCTGATGCCGAGATCGGCCGCGCGCAGCCGGGCGCTGCTGACCTGCTCGCTCGTCCGCACTGCCTCGGGCAGCACATCCGCTTCGCTGGGGTTGAACCGCACCGACAGCGCGAGCGGAATCGAAATGCAGAAGATGCCGATGCTCAGACAGGCAAAGGCGACGCGCCAACCATAAAGCGGAATGAGCTGGCTGGTCATCAGCGGGAACAGCACGCCGCCGAAGCTGGTGCCGATCACCGCCACGCCCGTCGCCAGCCCGACATTGCGCATAAACCAGCGCGAGACCAGCAGCCGCAGCGAAATGATCACGGCGCCCTGGCCGATGCCGATCATGAAGCCGACGACATAATAGCTCCACAGCGAGTGGACGAACAGGAAGCCCGCCAGCCCGATGGCTTCGGCCGCCATGGCGCCGACCAGCACCAGCTTGAGGCCGATCCGCTCGACCAGCGGGCCGATGATGAAGATCGCCATGATCGCGCCGGTGAGGCTCTTATAGGTATAGATGAGCGTGGCCTGGGTGAGCGTCCAGCCGAACTCCTTCATGACCTCGGGATAGACGAACGGCATGGTCAGCGGCGCGCCGAAGGCGATGAGGAAGATGAAGAACGCCTTGGCGACCACGCCCCAGCCCGGATAGCGCCAGGTCGCGCGGATGATGGCGATCTTGTCCGTAAGGCTCGCTCGACCTGCCATGCTCTCGCTCCCGTCCTGTCTCTTGCCGCCCTCGCCCGATCAGGCGGCGAGGCCGGGCGCGCCGCGCTGCGCCTGACCGGTCAGCACGGCAATGGCCGCTTCCGTTCCGCCAGCCCGATAGGGGACGCCCGCGAAGGCCAGCGCGGCTTCCGTCGCGGCGATGGTGCCGAGCACCAGCGCGTCGCTGAAGTCGCCGAGATGGCCGATGCGGAACACCCGGTCATCGAGCTGGCCAAGGCCATTGCCGAGGCTCATGTTGCAGCGCTCCAGCGCCGCCTCGCGCACCGCATCGGCGGAGAGGCCGTCCGGCATCGGCACGGCGGTGAGCACCGGCGAATGGGCGGCGGCATCGCGGCATTGCGTCTCGAAGCCCCATTGGGCGACTGCCGCACGCGTCGCCTGCGCCGCCCGCTGATGCCGCGCGAAGACGGCGTCCAGCCCTTCCTCCTGCATCATGGCAATGGCCTCGCGCAGCCCCTGCAGCAGATTGATGGCCGGGGTGTAGGGGAAAAAGCCCCGGGCATTGGCCTCGAGCATCTCGTCCCAATCCCAATAGGAGCGCCTCATCCCGGCCGATTTCGACGCCGCGATGGCCTTTGGCGACAGGGCATTGAAGGAGAGACCCGGCGGCAGCATCAGCCCCTTTTGCGAGCCGCCGACCGCCACATCCACGCCCCAGACATCATGCTGATAATCCACCGACGCCAGCGACGAGACCAGATCGGCCATCAGCAGCGCCGGATGCCCCGCTTCATCGATGGCGCGGCGCACGGCGGCGATGTCTGAGGTCACACCGGTGGAGGTCTCGTTATGGACCACGCAGACCGCCTTGATGCGATGGGCCTTGTCCGCGCGCAGCCGCTCGCCGATGGCCGCGGCATCGACCGGGGTGCGCCAGTCGCCGGGGATCAGCTCGGGCTCCAGGCCGATCTTGCGGGCGAGGCGGCACCAGAGCGTCGCGAACCAGCCGGTCTCGTACATCAGCACCGCGTCGCCCGGCGAGAGCGCGTTGACCAGCGCCGCTTCCCACGCGCCGGTGCCCGACGAGGGGTAGATGATGACCGGGCCGGCGGTCTTGAAGATGCCCTTTATCCCGTCCAGCACCTCGACCGTGAGATCACGGAAGTCAGGCCCGCGATGGTTGATGGTCGGGCGCGCAATCGCCTCCATCACCCGTTGCGGCGTGGTCGTGGGACCGGGCAGTTGCAGGAAGTGCGCGCCGGGGCGATGGGAAGACGTGGCAGACATGAACGGTCCTCAGGCTGGCGCGGGCGCGAGGCGGCGCTTGCGGTCCACCGGCTCGGCAGTCCCCCTGCTCCAGACCGCGCGGCGCGCATTGTAGAAATCGAGCCAATCCTGCTCGGGTGGGAGCAGCGCGTAGCCGGCGCGGACATTATGGTAGCAGGCGGGATTATCGACGCCCGGCGGCACCACCCCGTCGTCCCGCAACGCCGTCGCGGCCCATTTGAGCCGCCGGCGAGTGAGCACGATCATCCGGTCGCTGGTGCCCAGATGCTCCATGGTGCGGTCCACCACCGGCCCCATGCTCTCGGTGACCGCCTGATCCTGCACCGGGATCGCCTCGATGCCGCTGTAGCTCTGTGTCGACTGCGCCTCGCGCGAGATCAGATGATCGTTGCGCGGATTGGCATCGATGCGGAAGCGACCGAGCCAGTCGGTGGTGTTAGGCAGGAAATTGATCGGCGAGGTGGTGCCGGGGATCGGCTTGCCCGCCTTGGTGAGCGTCGTCGCGCCGGTGCGCGGACCGCCGATGGTGACGAGCATGGCATGATGGTCATCCAGCGGCACCCAGGCGCGGGCGCGGATATGGTCGAGCGGCTCGGAGGGCGCCATGGTCCAGAAGGGCAAAGCGAACTGGCCGATGCGGTGATAGAGATTGTCCCCGGCGGGGCGGTAGGCGCAATACATGGTGCCGTAATCGGTCTCCAGCGCCTCATATTTGGGCGCAAGATTCTCGCGCATCTGCCTGTAATAATTGATCGAGCCTTCCTCGAACTGGTCCGGCGTCGCCGCGCCCAGATGCAGGAAGCCGACATGGCAGGTGTCGATATCCCCCTCCAGCGCCTGCAGCCAGTTGCACTCGCGCATCATGAAGGTGACGGTGAGCGGCTGCCCCGCCTCCACCTCGTCCCAGTCGAAATGCGGCAGCGCGGGTGGCTCGGCGCGGGTACCCATATAGACCCAGGCGACGCCGTAGCGCTCGACCACGGGCAGCGCGCGGATCTTCACCTTGTCCTTATAGTCGGTCTCCGGCGGCTCGCTGGGCATCTCGATGCACTGGCCATTCCGATCGAACTTCCAGCCATGATAGACGCAGCGGATGCCGCCCTCCTCATTGCGCCCGTAGAACAGCGACGCGCAGCGATGGGCGCAGCGATGATCGACCACGCCAAGCGAGCCATCGGGCGAGCGGAAGGCAAGGAAGTTCTCGCCGAGCAGGCGGAGCCGCAGCGGCGCGCCGCCAGCCTTGACTTCGTCCGGCATGAAAGCGGGGATCCAATATTCCCGCATCAACGCGCCCATGGGGGTGCCGGGGCCGGTCTGGGTCAGCAAGGCATTGTCTTCCGGCGACATTCCGCCCTCCCCCACACTTGAATGAATCAAACTATAATATAGTTATTCTTTTTCATCCGATGCGGCGTGGCTTGTCAAGCAATGCCGGGCGGGGCAGGATTGAAATCATCATATAGAATGACCGATCGCCCGCCCCGCGCGGACGATGCCAACATGAGAAAGCCTGTTCCCTTGGCCGAATCCGACACCGTTTTCAGTTCCGTGCGCAGCCAGTCGCTCGCCTCGCGCATCGTCACGCAGGTGATCGACGCGCTGTTTGCCGGCCAGTTCAAGCCCGGCCAGTTCCTGGGTACCGAGGCGCAGCTGACCGAGACCTTCCAGACCAGCCGCGTGCCGATCCGCGAGGCGCTGGGCCGGCTGGAGGCGCTGGGGGTGGTCACGATCAAGACCGGCGCGGGCGGCGGGGCCACTATCGCCGAGGGCAAGCCCGACCAGTTCGCGACGGCGCTGGCGGTGCAGTTCATGCTCGTGCAGGTGACGGCCGAGGAGATTTTCGATGCCCGCATCGGCATCGAATGCCGCGCCGCAGAGCTGGCTGCCGAGAAGATCACCGACGACCAGATCGAGGCGCTGCGGCTGCTGCTGGAGCGGATCATGGAGCCGGACCTGCCGCGGCGGGAGTCGGTCGATCGCATCCTCGCCTTCCACCGCTTCATCGTGGAGGCTTCGGGCGCGCGCACGCTGGTGACGCTCATGCATGCGCTGGAGCATGCGCTGCTCAACCTGTTCACGGCGCTGGAAGCCTCGCCGCGCAACAGCCGCATCGGCTACAAGTCGCTGCAGGGCATTTTCGACCGGATCGCCGCGCGCGATAGTGAGGGCGCCTTCACGGCGATGCGCCTCCATCTGCTCGATCGGCGCAAGTCGATGCTCTACCGGCTCAAGGAGCTGAGCGATCAGGCGGGGATTGCGACGCCCGCCAGCTAGGCGGTCCACGCCGTCGGCTCAGACGCTCGTCCCGACCAGCCGCCCGATCCCGGCTGTCAGGGCCATGGCAAGCGCGCCCCAGAAGACCACCCGCGCCACCGGCCGCCAGGGTTTGGCCCCGCCAGCGCGCGCGCCAATGGCGCCGAGCAGGCCGAGGAACAGGATCGATCCTGCCGCCTCGCCCACCACCATGCGGTCCATCGGCAGCACGGCCGCCAGCACCAGCGGCAGCGCCGCGCCGGCCGTGAAGGTGGCGGCGGAGGTGAAGGCTGCCACCACCGGGCGGGCCGCTGTCGTCTCGGTAATGTGCAGCTCGTCACGCGCATGAGCGCCGAGCGCATCATGGGCCATCATCTGCTCGGCCGCGCGCCGCGCCGTCGCCGGGTCGACGCCGCGCGCGACATAGATGTCGGTGAGTTCCTGCAGCTCGGCTTCGGGCGCGATGGCCAGCTCCTGCGTTTCGCGCGCGAGGTCGGAGCGCTCGGTGTCGGACTGCGAGCTGACCGAGACATATTCGCCGGCCGCCATCGACATCGCCCCGGCCACCAGACCGGCAGCACCCGCAACGATCAGCGCCGACCGATCCGCCCCTGACGCCGCCACGCCGAGGATGAGGCTGGCCGTGGACACGATGCCGTCATTGGCGCCCAGCACCGCCGCGCGGAGCCAGCCGATGCGCGAGACCAGATGATGTTCCCGATGCGGCCTCACGGATGATCCCCCTCACAGTTCGGCGCGACTTTATCAGAACCGGGCCTGCGCGGCGATTGGGGAAATCTGCTCTTGGGCGGAGGGCTGGCGCGATCTTATTCGGGTGATGGGACGATCATCACTCTGATGACGGGCGCCTCGCTGCCGCTAGTCTGCAGGATGTGGCGCCCCGCCTTGAGGCGGAAATCGACGATCTTGCGGATGCCCGAGCAAGCCGGCCCATGGCCGTGCGCGAGGGAGGTCACGCGCGCGCCGTTAGTCACCATGTCCACCCACGCCGCTGCGCCCAAGGCGACGCGATAGACGCCCTCGCGCGGGGCGTCGAACGCCAGCATCCCGGCGTAGGTGCCGGGCTTGGCCGCGCGCTCGGGCGCGGCAGTGAACGTGACAGACGACGCAGGCGACAAGGTAAGATCGACGGCCTGGCCGGCCTTGAGCTGAACGGCTGCTTCCGTCGCGCTGGCAACCCGCTCGGCGCTGCGCCAGGCAGCAAATTCAGGCGGCAGAGCCGCATCGTCCGCGCAGGTGGGCGCATCCGCAGCGGGCATCTGAGCGGCGACGGACACCGGTGCCAGCGCCATTGCGAGAGCCATCATCACACGCATTGTCCGCTTCTCCTCTGGACGGTCGGTTCTTTCGATGTATTTGCGCATATACATCGAATCACGAACAAGAAAAGGGGATCCATTGATGAGAGCGACACTGGTGCTGGGCGCCGCAATTCTGGTGACGTCCGGCATGGCCCGCGCTCAGGCGCCGGAGAGCGAGGCCGGCAGTTTCGGCCTCGGCCAGATCATCGTGACGGCGCCCGCCGGACCTGACCGGCTGCTCGGCACGGACACGCTCGGCCAGCAGGCCATGGTCCGCTTCAACCGCGTGCAGCTCGACGATGCGATCAACCTCCTGCCGGGCGTCGCGGCAGGCAATAGCGGCGGCTCGCGCAACGAACGGCTGGTGTTCGTGCGCGGCTTCGACCGCTTTCAGGTGCCGCTGTCGATTGATGGCATCCGCGTCTATCTGCCGGCCGACAATCGGCTGGACTTCGGCCGCTTCCTCACGCCGGACATTGCCGAGGTGCAGGTCGCGAAGGCCTATGCTTCCGTGCTGGATGGTCCCGGTGCCATGGGCGGTGCGATCAATCTCGTCACGCGCAAGCCCACCAAGGCTGTGGAGGCCGAGGCGCGCGCCACGCTCAATCTCGATCGCGATGCGGACTATGGTGGCTACAGCGTCTTCGCCTTGCTCGGCACGCGGCAGGACCATTGGTACGCGCAGGCAAGCTATGCCCGCAATTTCACCGATCACTGGACGCTTGCCGGTGGTTTCCACCCGGTCAGCGCGAACGAGGACGGCGGCGCCCGCGACTTCTCCCGCACATCAGATTGGCGCGTGAATGCCAAGCTGGGCGTCACCCCCAACGCCACCGACGAATATGTGCTGAGCTACACACGGCAGGAAGGCAGCAAGAATGCGCCGCTGCATGTGAGCGACACGAGCAATGTCTCGCTGCGCAACTGGAGCTGGCCCTATTGGACCATCGACACGCTGGCCTTCCTCTCCACCACCGCGCTCAGCAATCAGGCGACGCTCAAGACGCGGGCCTATTACAGCCGCTTCGACAATCTGCTGCGCTCCTGGGACAATCGCAGCCAGACCAGCCAGACGCTGGGTCGGTCCTTCGACAGCCCTTATGCGGACACGGCCTATGGCGGATCGGCAGAGCTCGGCGTGAACCTGCTGCCCGTCGACCGCCTGACCCTCGCCTTCCATTATCGGCATGACGAGCACAGCGAATCCCAGACCAGCCGGCCGGGCCTCCCCGGCAGCATCGCCGAGCCGGTGCAGATCAGTGCCGAGCGCAACTGGAGCATCGCGGTGGAGAACCGCTTCGCCTTGCTGCCCGCCCTGACGCTGACGCTGGGTGCCTCCTATGACTGGCGCGATCTCGACCGGGCGGAGGAATATGGCGTGCCGCAGGGGCAGACCGGCGCCAACCGGCTCTACAGCTTTCCGCTGCGCAACGTCGATGCGCTGAACGCGCAAGGGCGGCTGGACTGGCGCGGCGAGCATGGCAGCGCGGCGCATCTTTCGCTCTCGTCCCGCGCCCGCTTTCCGACCCTGTTCGAGCGGTTCAGCAGCCAGTTCGGCACCGCCGAGCCCAATCCCGGCCTGAACCCGGAACGGGCGACCACGCTGGAGGTCGGCGGCGCGCGTCAGCTGGGGCCGCTGCATGTCAGCGCAGCGCTCTTCCACAGCTGGGTGAGCGACGCGCTGGTCTCGGTCCGCACGCCGGCCAACCTCAATCGCCGCGAGAATTACGGATCGGCGCGTTATTATGGCGGCGAGATCGCAGTGGATGTGAGGCTGAGCGACCAGATCGAGCTGGGCGGCAATTATTCCTACATCCAGCGGGACTTCACGGTCGGCATGGCGCCGGCGGGCAGCCTGATCCGCCCGTTCCAGCTCACCGATGTGCCGGGCCACAAGGGCTTTGCTTATCTGGGCTGGCGGCCCGTCCCTGCCCTGCGCGTCACGCCCAACCTCGATTTTGCTTCGCGCCGCACGACCGTCACCCCGGCCTCCGCCAACGGCCTCGCGCCCATCTATTACAAGACGGGCGGCTATGTGCTGGCCGGGCTGAGCATCGATTATGCGCTGACGCCGCAGGCCACGCTCAGCGTTGGCGGTCGCAATCTCTTCGACCGGGATTACGTGCTGACCGATGGTTTCCCCGAACCGGGCCGCTCGCTGTTCCTCAGCCTGAGCGCGCGCTACTGACGCCTCCGCCCCTCCACAATTGATAATACTGTCTTTCTATATGATCTTTCTCCGGATATACTCGCGCCTCACAATAAGAGCGGAGGAGAGGACATGGCCGTCCAGAGGAAGAACGAGCGGTTTATGGCCGCGCTGGCGCCCGCGAAGGCGATGGACGTCATTGTCGTCGGCGGCGGGCCTGCCGGCTGTGTCGCGGCGCTGAGCGCGGCGCGCAATGATGCGCGGGTGATGCTCATCGAGCGGGTCGGCTATCTGGGCGGGATGATGACCGGGGGCGGCATCGGCGGCATCGGCATCAATGGCTATATCATCGAGAAGGGCATCGGCACGCCGGTGGTTAAGGGAATCTCGCTGGAGATCCTGCACCGCATCCAGGCCATGGGCGGTGCGCCCGAGGGTAGCCCGATCGCGCGGCACCCGACCGACTCCGTCATGATGACCAGCCTGCTCGACGAGATGATGGAGGAGGCCGGGGTCGAAATCCTGTTCAACACCGTGGTGTTCGACACGCTGGTGGAGGACGGGCGCGTGACGGGCGTCGCCATCGGCAACAAGTCCGGCGGCCAGGTGGTGCTGGCTGATGTGGTGATCGACGCCTCGGCTGATGCCGACGTGGCCGCCTGGGCCGGCGCGCCCTTCCACCAGGGCCGCGAGGAAGACGGGCGCCATCATGGCGGATCGATGGACATGCAGATCGGCGGCATCGATGTCGACCGGCTGATCGACTATCTGCGCAACCAGCCGCTGCTGAGCGAAGAAGAGCGCGCCGAGCTGGACCGCGAGCGCTCCGCGCTGATGGGTGGCGGGCGGCCGGTGAATACCTACAAGTCGCTCAAGGGCGAGACGCTCTACGCCGAGCCCATGGCCCAGCCGACCGACTGGGACGAGGTGGACCGCATCCGCGCGGCCGGCGGCATCCCCAAGTTGCGCCTCTCTCCCGCAGCGGGCGGCCCGATCCCGGGCAAGGCGACGGCACCCAAGGTGGATGGCAAATATGTCCCCCTTCCCGCCGGGCTGGACCGCGAATGGGTGGAGTATATCAAGGCCGGCAAGGTGCCGTTGCTCTATGGCGCGACCGAGCCGGTCTATCCGCCGCCGCGCTTTGGCAGCATCGGCATCTTCCGCCACGGCAAGATGCGCGACGGGCAGATGATGTCCGGCGTGTACGAGGTCTGGTACGACCACACCAATGAGGAGGAAGTGAGCAAGTCGCTGATCTATCGGCGCAAACTCAACCGCGTGTACCTCAACTTCTTGCGCGAGCGCATCCCCGGCTTCGAGGAGGCTTATATCGTCATGGAATCCCCCACCGGCGGCGCGCGCGAGGGCCGGCGGATCGTGGGCGACTATATCCTCACCGAGGATGATGTGCTGGCAGGACGCCGCTTTCCGGACGTGATCGCCAAGGGCGGACCGCGCGGGCCGGATCTCCATTCGGTGACCGGCCTGTGGGGCGACGGCGTGGCCTCGCCGTTCAAGGCGCCGTACGACATTCCCTATCGCATCCTGCTGCCCAAGGACGTTGAGGGCCTGCTGGTGGCAGGGCGCTGCGTCTCCGCCACCTTCGCGGCGCTGGGCGCGGTGCGCGATCAGGCGACCTGCATGTCCATGGGCGAGGCGGCGGGCGCGGCGGCCAGCCTTGCGGTGCGCGCGGGCGTTACGCCGCGAGAGGTGGACGTGCGCGCCGTGCAGCAGCGCCTGCTCGATCAGGGCGCGCTGCTTTACATTGGCGATGAGCAGCCGCTGGAGATGGAACCGGCGGAGTGATCCGGCAGGATGCGGCTATTCCCCGCGTCTGATGAAGTCCGCAGCGCGCTCGGCGACCATGATGACCGGGAGGTTGGTGTTGCCGCCCGGCAGGCGCGGGAAGATGGAAGCGTCGACCACCCGCAGCCCGTCTACGCCGTTTACCCGCAGGCGCCCGTCGACCACAGCCTGCGCATCGCTGCCCATGCGGCAGGTGCCGCTCGGGTGATAGGCCGTCGCCGCTGTCTCGCGGATATAGGCCATGACCTCCTCATCCGACAGCAAAGGCCGCTCCGGCCGCCGCATCTGCCCCACCACCTTGGCGAGCGCCGGCTGGCGGATCAGCGCCTCGAGGCCGCGATAGCCGCCGAGCATGGCGCGCTGATCCTCCGGGTCGCTCATCAGGTTGAAGGCGATGCGCGGATGGGCCAGCGGATCGGGCGAACCGAGCTTCAGCCAGCCCCGGCTCTTCGGGTAATTGAGCGACCACATCGCCCCCATGCGCGGCCCGAACGGTTTTGCCACGCCGGGGAACCAGACCCGCGAGAACATGGAGAGCGGGATCAGCAGGAAGTGCATGTCGATCACATCCGGGTCGGCACCGGTCGCCACATTGGCGGAGGCGGCGAGCGGCGGCGCGCCCATGATGCTCTTGCGCCCCGCCACCCAGCGCAGGAACGAGCCGGTCAGCCGGTCGAAGCGCAATTCCCGGTCGAACGCGAGCGCAGGATCGAGATCGAACTCCATGCCGGCGCCGGGATGATCCTGCAGATTGGCGCCGACCTCGCGGCTCTCCACGGCGACGTCCAGGCCCATCTCCTGCAGATGGGCGCCCGGGCCGATCCCCGAGAGCAGCAGCAATTGCGGCGCGTTGATCGCGCCGCCGGCCAGCAGCACTTCGCGCTCGGCCAGGATCTCTTCGAGTCGCCCATCGCGTGAAACCTCGATGCCGATTGCCCGGCCATCACGTAGCAACACGCGCGTCGCCACGGCGCCGGTGCGCACCTCCAGATTGGGCCTCCCCAGCGCAGGGCGCAGATAGGCCTCCGACGTGTTGGCGCGGCGACCGTTGCGCGTCGTGAAATCCGGCATGCCGAAACCGTCGGTTCGCGGGCCGTTGAAATCCTCCGTGATCCGGTAGCCGAGCGACCGGGCCGCCTCCAGCACATTGGCCATCAGCGGGCTGGGCGCCGGATGCGGCTCGACGCTCAGTGGCCCGCTGCCGCCATGTTCGGGCGTATCGCCGCGCCAGTGGCGCTCCAGCTTGCGGAACCAGGGCAGCACATCGTCCCAGCCCCAGTCGGTGAGGCCGGTGTCGCGCCAGCCATCATAATCGGCCTTGTGCCCCCGGATCGCCATCATGCCGTTGAGCGAGGAGGTGCCGCCGAGCATCCGCCCACGCGCGACCGGCAGGCGGCGGCCATCCAGCTCCGCCTCCGGCTCCGACATGAAACCCCAGGTGAGCGCCGGATTGGGCCACAGCTTGGAGACCGCCAGCGGCAGGCGCACGTCCAGCCGCCGGTCGCTGCCCCCGGCTTCCAGCAGCAGCACGCGATTGCGCGGATCTTCGGACAGGCGGGCGGCGAGCACGCAGCCCGCCGAGCCGGCACCCACGACGATGTAATCGAACCGGTCCACGCTCAGACGACTTTCCAGAACCGGAAAATGGAGCCTTCCGGATTGCGCTGGCCGACGCCGACGAAGATCGTGCGGTTCAGCCAGTCATAGGGGCCGGCGGGCGCCTCGAAGCGCGGCGTCATGCGCATATAATAGCTTTGCGGATCGACCTGCTCGCCCGCCAGCAGGGCCTTGACGACCTCCGGCGGGGCGCTGCGCACGCCGGTGCTGCGCTTGAGGATATGGGCGCCGTCGTCCGTCTCCAGCAGATATTGCGATTCGAACCGCCCGCCGCCATCGGGGCGCACGAGCGGGAAGTCGCCGCCGCTGCCCTTGACGATCCGGCCCGAGAGTCCGGGGCCGGAGAAGCTGCCCTCGCCGATCAGCACCGCACCACGCGTGTAGCCCTGCGCCACCTCGATATGCATGCGCGGACCAAGGCCGATGCGCATTTCCAGAGCGAATTCCAGCCGCATGGTCAGACGATCCTCTCGATGTTGAGGACAGGGCTGCCCTCGGCCTGCTCGGCGACAAACGCCAGCCGCGCCAGATGGGCGACGCCGCCATCCTCGGCGGCCTCGAACAGCAAAGCGAGCCGCAGTCCCTCGAAATCCGGCGCGCGGGTGCGATAGCCATTGCCGAAGCAGCGGGCGAAACTGCCATCGCTGAAGGCGACATAATAAGAGGCTTCAACCACCGTGACGCCATCGGCGCGCAGTAGATGCATCTCGCTGCCGCCGACCAGCCGGCCTTCGAGCCCCTCGCCTACGAAGGTGCCGCCGCCGATGGACACATAGCTGCGCTGGCCACCGGTCGCGATCTCGCCGACCGTGACCGGGAAGGCGCGCATGGGCGTCATGCGGAAGGCCGGCGCGAAGCCCGGCGTGGGGGCGCTGCTTGCCTCAGCCATGATCGCGGGCCTGATGATCGTGCGCGATCGTCACGGATTTGAGTTCGGTATAGGCTTCCACCCCGGCTCTCCCATTTTCGCGGCCGAAGCCGGATTGCCTGACGCCGCCCGCAGGCATCGCGATGTCGCCGGCGCTGCTGTTCACCCGCACGGTCCCGGCCCGGAGGCGACTGACCATGCCATGCGCCCGCGAGAGGCTGCCCGTCCAGACATAGGCGGAGAGGCCATAGCGGCTCGCATTGGCCAGCGCGGCGATTTCGTCGAGATCGTCGGTGTCGAAGGGGATCGCGCACAGCACGGGACCGAAAATCTCCTCATCCACCGCCGCCATGCCCGCCTGAACGGAGCCAAGCACCGTCGGCGCGACATAATAGCCTTGCTCCGGCAGGGCGATGTCGCCGCCCGCGCGGCTGGCGCCCTGTGTGAGGGCGCCCTCGACAAAGCCCATGATCCGCGCCCGCTGGGCCTGCGTGATCACCGGCCCGAGCTGGGTTGCGGGATCGAGCGGATCGCCGATCGTCATCGCCGCGCCGATGCGGGCGATCTTCTCCACCAGCGCATCGGCGACGGATCGATGCACGAACAGGCGCGAGCCGGCCGAACAGGTCTGCCCGCTGTTGAAGAAGATGTTCATGGCAATGGCACGCGCGGCGGCATCGAGATCGGCGTCGGCAAAGACGATGACCGGCGATTTGCCGCCCAGCTCCACCGTCACCCGCTTCATCTGCCGCGCGCAGTCGGCCGCGATCTGGGTGCCGGTTGCCGTCGATCCGGTGAAGCTGATCTTGGCGACGCCGGGATGATCGACCAGCGCCGCGCCCACGACCGGACCCAGGCCGGTCACGACATTGAAGAAGCCCGGCGGCACGCCGCAGGCCACGGCCAGTTCTGCCAGCTTGAGCGCGGAGAGCGAGGATTGCTCCGCCGGCTTGAGCACCACCGCGCAGCCCGCCGCAATCGCGGGGCCGAGCTTGAACGCCGCGCCCATCAGCGGATAATTCCAGGGAATGATGTGGCCGACCACGCCGACCGGTTCGCGCAGCGTGTACGCCGTCGTCTCGCCGGGCTGGGAAAGCTCCATGCTCTCCCCGGTGAGCTTGGTCGCCCAGCCGGCGAAATAGCGCAAGGTCGCGGCCGTGCCGGGCACGTCGACCCGCCGGCTGTTGCTGATCGGCTTGCCGGTATCGAGTGTTTCGAGCAGCGCGAAATCCTCGGCATGGCGCTCCACCGCCTGCGCCAAGGCCAGCAAAGCATCCTGCCGCTGGGCCGGCGTCCAGCGCGTGCGCCGGGCCGCGACCATCGCCGATTCGGCCGCCTGCACGGCCTGGTCGATATCCGCCGCAGTGCCCGCACCCACCTCGGTAAAGACCGCGCCGGTCGCGGGGTTTTCCACCGGCAGCCGGTCGCCGGCCGCAGGGGGCGTCCACGCGCCGCCAATGAAATGACGCGCCTCGGCGGCAAAGGGCAATGGCACTTTCAACGTCATCTCAAATACATGTCCATGATGCGGCTGAGGCCCCTGCTATCAGCGCGCCTGCGGGCAAACTTGTCTCGCGACGCATCTTTCTGACCAGCGCCGCACTGGAGACAAAATCAACAGTGTGGCGGTCTGCTGGACAGGCCCCGATATGGGGTCTAGCGTGCGCAAAAGCCGGACCGAGGGCGCAAGACCCCGGCCAGGATGCGAGAGGAGCCACGGGGATGCACATCTTCACCACAAAGGCATCGAGCCGCGTCGAGCGCAGCCGGCAATGGTGCGCCGTCACGCAGGCCCCCCACATCGAATTTGCGGATGATCGCGAGGCGTCGCTGCGCGGCGGCGATTTCGGCGCGCTCCGTTTCTGCATCGTTTCGCTGGGCAGTCACCGGCTTGTTCTGCCCGACATGGCCGACCGGCGATCGCCACCGACCATGAAGCTGCTGTTCCAGGAGGAAGGCGCCGCCCGGATCAGCCAGGGCGGGCTCTACAATGATGTGCAGGCCGGCCAGTGGTGCGCGCTGCGCAAGGACGTGCCCTACACCATCGACGCGCCGGACCAATGCCGCCAGCTGGCGGTGACGGTACCGTGCAGCCTGCTCACCGCGCCCCGCTGGAGCCTGGACCGCTGGCGCAAGCCGCGCAGCTTCCTGCGGGGGCCGGCTCAGATCCTTCATGCCAGCGTCAGCGCCTCGGTGATGACCGGCAACACGCTGCGGATGCAGGACCGCGAGCTGCTCGGCGACCAGATCGCCCATCTGGTCAACATGACCATCCATGCCGATGACGTGCTGACCATGCCCGACCCGCGCGAAAGCCGGCGGCGGGCGATCCTGGAATATGTCGACCGGCATCTGGCCGATGCGGACCTGAGCATCGCGCGCATCGCGCGGGATTTCAGCATGTCGAGCCGCTCGATCCACAAGCTGTTCGAGGGTGAGGCCTATACCATTGCCCGCGCCATCTGGGACCGGCGGCTGGAGCGCTGCCGCGAGGAGATGGTCGACCCGGCCCTCGCCCGCCGGTCGATCACCGAGATCGCCCACCTTTGGGGCTTTAGCGATTCCCAGCATTTCAGCCGGGCTTTCAAACAGCGCTTCGGCCTCACGCCGCGCGATTATCGCAATCTCTTCTCGCTGCACTGAACGGCCCGGAAGGGGGATCGCGATCGCGAGCACGACCAGTCAGGTCCATGCGCTCCCATCCAATCGGCATGTCGCGCTGAGGGTCTATCCCGATAGACCTGCCGCTCGATGCCTGCCGACCGCAGGCCTGCCACCCGGGAACAGATATACGTGACCAGAAGACAGCTCACCGTCGCCCTGATCCTGCTCGCCTCGATCAACGCCTTCGGCTTCCTCGACCGCGTGATGATCGCGCTGATCGCCGAGAAGATCAAAGCCGAGTTCCTGCTCAGCGATCTGCAGATCGGCCTGCTCGGGGGCACGGCCTTCGCGGTGGTGAACGCCTTTGCGAGCGTGCCCATCGCGCGCCTGGCGGAACGCTACAACCGCGCGCGGGTGACCGCGAGCTTCCTGATGCTCGCCTCGGTGTTCACGGCACTGGCGGGCGCGACGGTCAGCTTCTTCCAGCTCTTCCTGTGCCGCTGCGGCATGGCGGCGGGCAACGCGGCGACCGAGGCGCCGCCGCACTCGATGATCTCCGACATGGTGCCGCCGGAAAAACGCGCCTCGGCCCTGTCGCTCTATATGCTCGGCGTGCCGGTGGCGGCTCTGGTCGGATCGTTCGCCGGCGGCGCCATTGCCGAGCATTTCGGCTGGCGCGACACGTTCATGTTCTTCGGCGTGATGGGCGGACTGATCGCCCTGCTGTGCTTCTTCTGCCTGCATGAGCCAGAGCGCAGTGTGCCCCCTGCCGCCGCCGGATCGGGCAAGCTCGGCACCTGGCAGGTGGTACGGCTTCTGCTGGGCAACAAGAGCATCCGCTATGTGCTCGCCGGGCTTGCCTTCATCAGCCTTGGCGCATTTGGGGTAAACACGTTCCTCCCGGCCTTCTTCTCCCGCAATTTCGGCCTGGATGCGGCGCAGGCGGGGCTGGTCTTCGGTGTCGTCTCGGGCATTGCCGCCTTTTTCGGCACGCTGCTCGGCGGCTATGGCAGCGAGCATATGGCCCGGCGCGATGCCCGCTGGCTGCTTGGCTTCCCGGCGCTCGGCACCGTGATCGGCGTACCGATCTTTCTGGCAGGGCTGAGCAGCAACATGCTGTTCGTCGCCATTCCCCTGATGCTCGTTGGCTCCTTCTCCTTCTACACCGCGATGGGGCCGGCGATCGCGACCCTGCACGGCTCGCTCGACAGCTTCAGCCGGGCGACCGGATCGGCGGTCTTCCTGCTGATGGTCCATCTGTTTGGTCAGGGACTGGGGCCGCCCTCGGTCGGCGTGGTCAGCGACATGGCCTCCAGCTTCATCTATGGCGGCAGCCAGTTCGCCACCCAGTGCGCCGGGGCTGCCGGACAGGTTCAGGGCTCAGCCTGCGCGGCCGCCTCGGCCCTGGGCCTGCGCTATGCCATCGGCCTGTTCGCCATCTTCTTCCTGCTCGGCGGGCTGATGCTGTATCTCGCGGCGCGGACCAACCACCGCGCGGCGCAGGCGACCGCCACGGCGCATTGACCGCGCCCTCATTTTGCAACGGAGACCCGCATGAGTCAGGCCATTACCGATCGCGACGCCCAGCTTGCCTTGCTGGAGAGCGCCGATCCCCAGCTCGCGGCCAACAAGCGCCTCGTCTGGGACATGTACCGCACGGTGCTGCAGGCGGGCCATGCCGACCGGGCCGCCGAATTCATCGCCGAGGGCTATATCCAGCATAATCCCAATGTCGCCTCCGGCCGCCAGCCGCTGGTCGACTTCATCAAGGGCTCGCGCCCGGTCCGCGAGATCGAAGAGCGGATCATGCTGCCGCTGGTCAACATCATCGCGGAGCGGGACATGGTGATGTGCGTGTTCGAGCGCCCTGAGAAGGATGCCGATGGGCAGCCTTATGTGACGAGCTGGTTCGACCTGTTCCGTATCGAGAATGGCATGATTGCCGAGCATTGGGACCCGGCGCTCAAGAGCGTGGAGATGCTCAAATTCGATCCCAACAGCAAGCGCACGCCGCCCACCGACTGAGCGGCGAGCGGCAACGCGAGGGTGGCCCGGGCCGCCCTACACCTCCTTATAATGGTAAGGCGCGATCACCGGCTCGGGGTAGGATTCATACTGCATCGTCGGCGGCAGATCGGGCTGCAGCCCGTCGATCGAGCGCAGCAGCTGGACGCCGCCGCGATGCCAGCCTTCATCATATTCGGTATAGATGTTCATATAGCCGTGCAGCTGCGCGATCCGCCACTTGCCGTTCTCGATCTTGTAGCTGTTCTCATAGGTCGCCTCGCCCCAGCGCGCCTCGCGCCCGACGCCGCCGACCATCATGAAGGTGCGCCAGCGCGCCTTGGCGGTGCCGGCCGCGCAATCGATGTGGACGACCGGCTGGAGCTGCATGTGATTGTACAGCACGCCAGGACCATAAGGCGGCAGATGGTGGAGATATTCCCTCACCCGCTCCCGCCCGACATAGACGCCGCGCCCGGCCAGCTCGAGCGTGCCATCCTCGGCGAACAGCTTGGCCGCATCGTCCCAGCGGCCCTTGTCGACATAATAGCCATAAGCGCACTGGAGATTGCAGATTTCGACATAATGATCGGCCTTGTCGGCACGGGCGGCGAGCGCCGTCAGATCGGACCGCAAACGCGCCAGTTCCTCGCGCAGGGCTGAGACATCATCGGACATGGGGGTGCTCCTTGGAGGTTGCTGGATTCAGATATTCGCCGTCGTCACCCCGGGCTTGATCCGGGGTCCCGCTTTACTGCTGACGCAAGCCCGAAGGCAGCGGGACCCCGGATCAAGTCCGGGGTGACGGCGGTGGGTGTGATGGGGCGGCATCCGCTCAAACTTTTGCCAGCCGGGGATCGCGCTCATCCTGAGCCCAGGGCGAGCGCATCCGATAGGGCACGAAGTGGAACACCGCCTCGACGGCGGAAATGGCATCGTCGCGGATCTTGAAGGCTTCCAGATAGGCGAAGCTGTGGGGCCGCAGGAAAAAGCCGGTGCGCGTCTCGCCATTGGTGAGCTGGTAGTCGCGCGTCTGCCCGTCATGGTCGATGAAGCCGCCGCAGAGGACCACGCCCTGCTCCTCATCCACCAGCGGATAGCGCCGCGCGCGAATCCAGTTGTCGAACCGGTAATAGCCGAGCAGGAACTGCTCCTCGCAGCCCATCTTGGCGACCGGCGCCAGATCGGGCTGGGGATTGTGCGTGGTCTGCACGCCATTTTCGCGCCGCTCGCAATCCGCCGTGAAGCGGGTGTGCAGCGTGCCGTCATTCTGCTCGAGCGTGGAGAAATAGCCATCGGCCAGCGAGAGCATCCGTGCCCGTTCGGTGCGGGAGGCTGGCGGGACCGGCTCGGTCAGTCCCGGACGCGGCGCGGGATCGGTGTTGAGGAAGGGAACGCCGCTGTCCGTCGCGCGCGCCACCAGCAGCTCGATCTCGGCGAGCGCGCCGGTTTCCAGCGCCGCGATCCGCAGCACGAACAGCGCCTTGTCGCCGCTCTCCTCCAGCACGCCGAAGCGCGCGGCATTACTGGTGCGCACGTCCACCACATCCCAGCGATACTCGCCGATGCCGGTCACGGTCTTCCAGGCACCATCGCCAAAGGGGAATTCGACGCTGTTCTCGGTATAGCGCAACCGGGGCGCGAGGGCCAAGCGCTGGGGATCATTGGCGCCCAGAGACGCGACGGTCTCATCCAGCAATGCCAGCAAAGCGGCTCTGTCCATGCGCAGACATCCTCTCCTGTAACGCCGCCGGGTTTATCCCGCTCGTCCGGTGACGCTCGCAGCCCCTAGCCGATTGTTTGCGCAGGAACTTGCCGGTGCGCGCATCCCGTTGCGGCAGGGCTCAGAGATCGATCATCCCGGCGAGTGCAGCATCGGCCCGGCCCTGTTCGACGAACTGTGCGATCAGCCATTCAGCCGCCGGGCCGGGCGGCGTATCCCGGCGCCAGATGCCGGCGAAGCGGTAGGTTCCGCCCGGATGATCGGGCATGGCGAGGCGCACCAGCGTGCCGGCGACGAGATCGCTCTCCACCATCGGCAGCGGCATATTGCCCCAGCCGACACCCTCGCACAGCAAGGCGTGCTTGGCGCCGAGATCGGCCAGCCGCCAGGTCTTGGGGCTCAGCACCGAATAATCCTGCCCATCGGTGGCGCGGGAGCGGTCGGTGAGCACGAGCTGGGTGTAATCACGCCCGGCGCCCGGCGCGATCTGCGCCATTTGCCCGAGCGGATGATCGGGCGCGGCGACCGGCACCAGCGGGACCGAGCCCGCCGCGACACATTCCACCCCATCGGCGCCAATCGCGAGCGGGCCGGAAATGCCGACCATCGCCCGCCCCTCCCGCACCATGGCGAGGACAGCGCCCAGCGCCTCGACATGCAGGCGGAGCTGGACGGTGGGATATTCGCGCGCGAAGGCCCGCAGCACCGCGCCCAGCCGCTCGGCCGGCAGCATGACGTCGACGGCCAGATCCACTTCCGCCTCCAGCCCATCGAGCAGGCCTTTGACGCGGGCGCGCAGCCCATCCACGCCATGGGCGACGGCACGGGCATCGGCGAGCAGCGCCCGGCCAGCGACGGTCAGCTCCGGCTTGCGCGTCCCTTCCCGCTCGAACAGCGTCAGGCCAAGCTGCGCCTCCAGATTGGCGATGCCATAGCTGATGACGGACACGGCGCGATTGAGCCGCCGCCCTGCCGCCGCGAAGCTGCCGCTGTCCACCACCGCAAGGAAGATGCGCAACTGATCGAGCGTTGGCGTGCCGGGCGCGCTCACTATTCAACTTTCTCGAACATAATGGTCTATTTTATCCCACTGAACAGCAAAGCTCACAAGCCCTAAATCGGTCTCCAACGCCGGACAGAACGCCCGCGACCTTCCCTCTGACAAGGAGACACACGATGATCGACCTTCGCCCCTTCGATAGCCTCGGCGCCGCCAACCACGGCTGGCTGGATGCCCATCACCACTTCTCCTTTGCCGGCTACCATGATCCAGCGCGGGTCCACTTCGGCAGCCTGCGGGTGTGGAACGACGATGCCATCGCGCCGCAGACGGGCTTCCCGCCCCATCCGCACCGCGACATGGAGATCATCACCTATGTCCGCGAGGGCGCGATCACCCATCAGGACAGTCTCGGCAATGTCGGCCGCACGGAAGCCGGCGACGTTCAGGTGATGAGCGCCGGCACTGGCATCCGCCACTCGGAATATAATCTCGAGGATGTGACCACGCGGATCTTCCAGATCTGGATCATCCCCACCCGCGAGGGCGAGCCGCCGCAATGGGGCGCCAAGCCTTTCCCCAAGGGCGAGCGCTCGGGCAAATTCGTCACCCTGGCCTCGGGCCATGCCGAGGATGAGGACGCCCTGCCGATCCGCACCGATGGCCGGGTGCTGGGCGCGACCCTGCGTGCCGGCGAGACGGCGGACTATCCGCTCGGCAAGGACCGCAAGGCCTATCTGGTGCCCGCCACCGGCGCCGTGCAGATCGAGGACGTGAGGGTGAATGCCCGTGACGGCGCCGCGATCAGCGATGTGGAGGTGCTGCGCATCACGGCCATCGAGGACAGCGAAATCGTCCTCGTGGATGTGATCTGACCGCAGGAACGCCGCGCTGCCGAACCCACCGGCAGCGCGGCGTTCGCTTGTCCGCGACGCCGCGCCTCAATCGGGCATCAGGCCATAGGCGCGGTTCTTGACGACGCTCTCCAGCAACAGCCGCTCGACCGCATCCCTGTCCGCCTGCGCCTCGGCATCCCGCCGATGGAAGACAAGCCGCCAGTCATGCAGGGGAAAGAGCCGCACGATCCTGCCCCGCATATCCGGCGGGATCATCGGCGCAGGGAGGTTGGCGACCGCCTGACCGCGCGCCACCATGGCAATGATCACATCGAAAAACTGCACCCGCGCCACGATGTTGGTGGGCTGCACGCCAAAGGATGCCAGCTTGCGGCGCAGGCGCTGCTCCGCCCCGTCATCCCGCCCAGACGGCAAGGCGAAGGGCAAGCCCGCCACCTCTTTCGGTGAAAGCGGCACCTCGCGGCCTGCGGCCAGTTTGCGGTTGCCGAAGATGCCGCCCGATACTCGCCCCAGCGACCGCATCGCTTCCGCCACGGGCTCATCGGCAGGCTGGTGGATCAGCACGAAGTCATAGGTGCCACTGCTGGCCGCGAGCGTGGATTCATGGCTCGGAATGCGGGTGTCGAACTCCAGAACGATGTGGGGATGGGCGGCCAGAAACCTGTCCAGCCTTGGCCGCACATAATGATCAGCGAGGCCCTGCCCCAGCAGGATGCGAAAGCGCACCATCTCGCGGGGGCCGGGCCTGCGCAGACGGTGTGCCGCCAGTTGATCGGCCGCGCTGGAAAATATCCTCAAGTCGGCGAGGAAGCGCTCGCCCTCGGGCGTGAGTTCTGGACGCCGCCCCGCGCTGCGGGCCATCAGCGCGACCCCGAGCTGCGCTTCCAGCGCCTTGAACTGGCTGCTCACCGACGCCTGGGAAATGCCCAGCAATTCGGCGCTACCGGCAAAACTGCGTGTCTCGGCAAGCGTCTCGAAGATCACCAGCTGGCGCAGGGTAAATGGCAGGCTTTGCAGGGCACTCATCATTCAGCCATAACCTGTGCATTATAAATGCTATTGCCCGTACATCTGTTGCCTCGCCCGTTCAATCGCTGCCACATGAGCGAAAGTCAGACGGAGACCCAAGTTGACCGACCTTGATGTGACTCGCCGCAGCGTGCTCGGCCAATCTTTGGGCTTGATCGGCGCCGGCATGGTGGGGGCCAGTTCGACGGCACGGGCCGCGCGGCCTAAGAAGGCATCGGGCAATCGGCGCAAGCAGCCGAACATCCTGTTCATCATGGCCGACGACATGGGCTATGCCGACCTCTCCTGCTACGGCCGGCGGGACTATGAAACCCCGGCGATCGACAGCCTCGCGGCGGACGGGATGCGCTTCCTGCAAGGCTATGCCAATTCCGCCGTCTGTTCGGCGACGCGCACGGGCCTCATCACCGGCCGCTATCAGAACCGCCTGCCCATCGGCCTTGAGGAGCCGCTCGCTCAGCGCCCTGTCGGCCTGCCGCCCGAGCATCCCACTCTCCCGTCGCTGCTGCGGGCGGTGGGTTATGGGACGACGCTGATCGGCAAATGGCATCTGGGCGCGCTGCCCAAATATGGCCCGCTCAAGAGCGGCTATGACCATTTCTGGGGATTCCGGGGCGGCGGCGTGGACTATTTCACGCATAAATATGCCGGGCGCCACGACCTGTGGGACGATGACCGCGAGGTGTTCGAGAAGGGTTATCTCACCGATCTTCTGGCCGAGCGCGCGCTGGAGACGATCAGCACCGCCGCCCAGGGCGACAAGCCCTTCTTCATCTCGCTGCACGTCAACGCGCCGCACTGGCCCTGGGAGGGGCCGGGCGACGAGGCCGAGGCCATCAGGCTGGATGCCGATGGCAAGCCGACGGCGCTGATGCATTATGACGGCGGCTCGCAGCGCATCTATGCGCAGATGGTGACGCGGCTGGACATGCAGGTCGGGCGCATTCTGCAGCGGCTGGACGACCTTGGCATCGCGGACGATACCATCGTCATCTTTACCAGCGACAATGGCGGCGAGCGCTTCGCCGACACCTGGCCTTTCACGGGGCGCAAGACCGAGTTGCTGGAAGGTGGCCTTCGCATCCCTGCGATCGTGCGCTGGCCCGCCTATGTGCCTGCCGGAGTCACCAGCGATCAGGTGATGATGTCCATGGACTGGCTGCCGACCCTGCTCGCGGCAGCGGGCGGGGCGCCGGACCCGGCCTATCCGAGCGACGGCATCAATCTGCTGCCTTATCTCGCCGACCCCTCCAGCAAGAGCGAGCGGACCTTGTGCTGGCGCTACAAGAATCTGGACCAGCAGGCCTGCCGCATGGGCGATTGGAAGTATCTGAAGATTCTCCAGAACAGCTTCCTGTTCAACGTCGCCGACGATCCGATGGAGCGCGCGAACCTCAAGGACCGGATGCCGGAGAAAATGGCGCAGGTGAAGGCGGCCTATGACGCATGGGACAGCCAGATGCTGCCGCTCGACCCGGATTCATCGACCCATGGCTTCACCGGCAAGGACCTGGCCGATCACTTCGGCGCCAAGATGGAGAACAGCGTCAAGCCGCGCTGACGGGCGTGGCGGGGTAGGCAGGCTCGGGTGTCCTGCGGCCCCGCCCGCTCAGGGTGCCCAGCCCTGCCCGGCCTCATAAGGCAGGCGCGTGAAGATCAGCTCGACCTCGCGCACCTTGCCGCCCCGCATGCCCAGCATCTCGCCGCTGAGCAGCGACATCGGCCCCCTCGGCTTGGCGGGGCAGGTGCGACCATAGCCCGGAATGTCGTTGCACTCGGTCCGCCCATAAAAGCGCAGGGAAAACACGCCGAACAGCACCTGCTGTTCCTCATCCACCACCAGAGTGCGACGCGGATCGACCTTATCGAGCGTATCGAACAGATGCGCCTCCACCTGCGCCTGACAGCTCATGCTGCCGAAATGCGGCAGCGGTTTGCCGGGGATGGGCGTAATGGGATAGGCCAGTTGCGGGTTGCCGCTCATCGGCATCCGGTTTTCGATCCGCTGGCAATCCGGCGCGAAATGATCGCCCTTGTTGCGCAGCATATTATCGAAGTTCCGGTCGGCCAGTGCGATCATTTCGGCGCGGGACAGGCGCTCGCGCTTGGGCACGATGGTGCGCAGGCCTGCTCTGACCTCGGTCGGCATGGAGGGATGCTGCGGCGCGAATGACCGGCCGATCACCGTCTCGGCTTCCGCGATCCGCCCGGCGACGATCTTGAGGCGCGTGGCATAGCCGACGGTCTTGCCGGCCTCCTTCACTTCTCCCAGCACCGCGACTTGGCCTGCGGCCACATCGGCGGCGCGCGCCTGGTAGCTGCTATAGCCATCCGTCGTCTGCCAGAGCCCCTCGCCCGGCGCCACCGGCACGCCATTCTCGGTGGCGCGAAAGTCCGGTGCGAGGTCGAGACCGGCTGGCGTGCCCTGCTCAACGGCGGCGAGATAGCGGTCCACATGCGCATAGAGGCAGGCGCGGTCGCACGCAGGCGCGACCTCCCGTGCCAGCGTCGGCAAGCCGGGGGAGAGCAGCAGCGCGAGGGCGGTGGCACGCCATGCAAAGCGGATCATCCGTCAGTCCTTTCCGTCGCGCAGATCGCCCAGCCAGCCGCTGTCGGCCTCATAAGGCGCGAATTTGAAGATCGCCTCGACCTCGTGAATCTTGCCGCCGCGCACGCCGAGGATCTCCGCATTGAGCAATGAGACCGGCTGGCGCGGCTTGTCATGGCAGATCGTGCCATAGCCGGGGACCTCGTTGCACCGGCCGTTCTTGTACCAGCGCATGACATAGACGCCGAAGACGAGCTGCTTCTCCTCATCGAGCAGGAGGAAGCGGCGCGGCTCGACCGCGTCGAGCTGGTCGAACAGGTGCAGGCTGATCTGCTGGCCGCAGCCCATGCTGCCGAAATGCGGCTTGGGCACGCCGGGGATCGTGCCGATGGGATAGTTGAGTTCCGCATTGCCGCTCATCGCCATGCGGTTCTCGATCCGCTGGCAATCCTCCGCATAGAGGGAGCCGTCGGCCGCGAGCAGCGCGTCGAAATTGGCATTGGCCGTCTCGATCATCTGCTGGCGGGTCAGCCGCTCGGCGGGCGGAACGATATTGCCGAACGACGCGCGCGGCGCCGGCACGATGGATGTGCCGGGCACCCGCCCGCGCCCGAGAATCGTCTCCACCTCGGTGATCTTGCGATCCGCCACCTTGAGGCGCAGCGCGATGGTGACCTTGCCCTCCCCTTCCAGCACCTCGCCGATATAGCCGACGGTGCCGCTCACCGGATCGGCGAGGTCGATGCGATAGGTGCCAAGGCCGGTCGCCGTCTGCCACAGGCCCGCGCCGAGACGGACCTCCTGCGCATCTTCGGTCGCGCGATAGCGCGTCGCCATCGGCGCCCTAGCGGGCGCGCGCGCGATCATGGCGGCCAGATACTGGTCCATGATCTCGGTGAGGCAGGTGCGGTCACAGGCCGCCGGTGCGGCAGGTCCGGCAGCCATCGCCGGGGCGGCGAGCAGGAGCGCGGCCATCGCGGCCAGCCCCCGGATGGGACGCGCGATCATGGCTGCACGGGACGCGGGCGGGGCCGGATGCGGGTGATCTTGCCGCATGGAATCTCGTAGAGCAGCACGCCGCGCAACCGCCAGTCATCGCCCGCCTTCAAGGGCCGTGAGCCAAAGTCGGGCCAGTCGCTGGTGGCCTGAAAATGCGCTTCCAGATCGACCGTCGCGCCCTGTGGCTGCACCTCGATGGCGTGCGGGGTGACATGCTCCTTCAGCCCACGGGCATC
Source organism: Sphingobium sp. B11D3B (assembly GCF_025961735.1). Taxonomy (NCBI): domain Bacteria; kingdom Pseudomonadati; phylum Pseudomonadota; class Alphaproteobacteria; order Sphingomonadales; family Sphingobiaceae; genus Sphingobium; species Sphingobium sp. B11D3B. The sequence goes on from NZ_JAOQOF010000001.1 coordinate 2,002,323, forward strand.
GACGTCGCGATAAAAGGCGATGATGGCATCGCGCCCCTTGAGATCGGGCCACTTCCCGCCTTTCACCAGGACGACATCGGCGTCGTAATAGCTGGTGAAGCAGGCATAATCGCGCGCATTGAAACAGAGGAAATAGCGCTCGAAATCGGCCTTGGTCATGCCCGGCGACGGGCAATTCTCGGCCGCCACAGCCGTTTGGGCGAGCGATCCGAGCAGAGCAAGCATGAGCGCTTTGCCGACGGCTGAGCTGAACCGCATCCCCTGTGACCTCCCCCTCATGACGCACATCCGCATGCAGCGGATAAATCGTGATACGTCGTTGTAGTTTATTCCGTCCTGCAGGGCCGCCTTGTCAAGCGAAATGCCCGGTGAGCGAAACCGCCCTTGTGACCTTCTGACGGAGGCTGGCGGGCCAATGATCGTTCCACTCCAATGGCTTGGGTCGCGATGGGACAAGCTGCCGGAACGATCCCTTGACCCTGCTCAGAATAGGAACATAATAGGAACATATGAGACTCGCCCCTGCCCTTTTGTGCGATCACGCGATGCCGGATGCCCCCTCCCGAAAGGCGTTCGGCATCGCCGCGATCGATACGCTGCTGGGCGGCGGGCTGGCGCGCGGGCGAGTACATGAAGTCTATGCGGCAGAGGTGGACGATGTCGCGGCAGCGGCGGGTTTCGTCGTCTCGCTGGCGACAGGTCTGAGCGAGGCCGACGGCAAGGTGCTGTGGCTCCGCGAGCGACAGGCGAGCCGAAAAGGCGGCGTGGCGCAGGGCCATGGCTGGGCCGAACTGGGCGGCGCCCCCGGCCTGGGGCTGATCGGCACCGTCAGGGACGGCATGGACCTGCTGCGTGCCGCCGTGGATGCCTTGCGCTGCTCTGGCCTGAGCGCGGTCGTGGTGGAAGGCTGGGGGCCGATGCCCGCACTGGACCTGACCGCCAGCCGCCGCCTGACTCTGGCGGCAGAGAAATCCGGCGTGACGCTGCTGCTGCTGCGCCCTGACGCGCCGCCCGTGCCCAGCGCGGGTCAGACCCGCTGGCAGGTGGCCGCCGCACCTTCGCTCGCGCTGCCGGGCAATGCGCCCGGACTGCCGACCTTCGATGTGACCTTGCTGCGCCAACGTTCCGGCCCTTGCGGCCTTTCCTGGCGGCTGGAGTGGGACCGTGACCGACGCTTGTTCCGTGAAGCGGCGCTATCTGGCGCTGTGGTTTCCGCTCCTGCCCACAGAAAGGCTGCGGATTCAGCAGGGGATCGACAGCGCGGGGACCGGCGGGCAGCCTAACGGGCCGCTGGTTCTCGTCGCCAAGATCAAGGGCGCATTGCGGCTGTGCGCCGTCGATGCGCAGGCCCACGCGCTCGGCATCTTGCCGGGCCAGACGCTGGCCGATGCCCGCGCGCTGCAGCCCGACCTCATCTTGGCCGACATGGACGAAGAGGCCGACCGTCACTGGCTGCAGCGGCTGGCCCGGCATTGCATCGCCTGGTCGCCGCATGTCACCCTCGCCCCGCCCGATGGGATAACGCTGGATATTGCGGGAAGCGACCATCTGTTCGGCGGCGAGGCAGGCCTGGCCGCGCAGGCCGAGGATGCCTTCGCCGCGATTGGCATGAGCGTGCGCATGGCCACAGCCTCCACCGCGCAGGGCGCGCAGGCGCTGGCCCGTCATGCCCGCCTGCCCGTCACCAGCGAGCGGGAGGCGCTGCGGGCGCTGCCCGTGCTGGCGCTGGGGCTGGACGAAGAGGCGACGCTCGCCTTGCGCCGCGCCGGGCTAAAGACCATCGGCGATCTGGCGTCGCGGGCCGCCGCCAGCATCGCCGCGCGATTCGGGGCGGACGCGGTGACTGCCTTGCGCCGCCTGCTGGGCGAGGAGCAGGCGCCGATCGATCCGCTCGCACAGCCCCAGCCGCTCCATTTCGAGCGCCGTTTTGCCGAGCCGGTTGCCTTGCAGGCCAGCATCGCCGCCTGTTTTCTCGACCTGCTGCGCGAGGCGGCCCGGACACTCGATGAGCGCGGACTGGGGGGCCGGCGCTTTGTGCTGACATTGTTTCGCAGCGATGGGGCGCGCCATCGGCTGGCAATCGAGACCGGTCTGCCCACGCGCGATCCGGCGCCGGTGCTGCGCCTGTTCGACGAACGCATCGGGACGCTGGCCGACCCGCTCGACCCCGGCTTTGGCTATGACCGCATCACCTTGTTCCTGCCCGTCACCGAGCCGCTCGGCACCAGCCAGCCGGCTCTGGATGGCAGCGAGCAGGATGCCGGCGCGCTGGCCGATCTGATCGACCGGTTGAGCACCCGCCTGGGGCCGGCCAGCCTGTGTCGCCTTGAGCCGCAGGACAGCCATATTCCCGAACAGGCGCAGCTTGCCTTGCCGGCGATCCACGCCCGTGCGCCCCTTCCATGGCCCACGCCCCCGGTGGGCGAGCCGCCCTTGCGGCCGCTGTTCCTGTTCGATCCGCCGCAGCCGGTGGAGGTGATCGCGCAAGTGCCGGACGGCCCGCCGCATCGCTTCCGCTGGAAACGCAAGCTGCACGAGGTGCGGCTCTATGAAGGCCCCGAGCGGATCGCCTCCGAATGGTGGCGGCGCAAGGGCGGCGAAGCCCCCGGCAAGGCCGGACTGACACGGGACTATTACCGGATCGAGGACGTGCGCGGGCGACGCTACTGGATCTTCCGCCATGGGCTTTATGATGAAAAGCCGGATCCGAACTGGTATCTCCACGGGCTGTTCGCATGAGCGACCCTCCCCCTTTCGCAGAGCTGGTCGCGGCCACCAATTACAGCTTCCTGCGCGGCGCTTCGCATCCCGCGCATATGGTGGCGCAGGCCCATCATCTGGGCATGGCCGGGTTGGGCATTGCGGATCGCAACACGGTGGCAGGCGTCGTGCGCGCGCATGTGGCCTGGCGGGAGATCGGCGGGCCTGCCACCGGTTTTCGCCTTGCTGTCGGCGCGCGGCTGGTCTTTGCGGATGGGACGCCGGATATCGTCGCCTATCCCGCCACCCGCCATGGCTGGGGTCGGCTGACGCGGCTGTTGACGCTGGGCAACCGCCGCGCGGAAAAGGGTGATTGCACGCTCAATCTGCCGGATCTGCTCGATCATGCCGACGACCTGCTGCTGATTGCGACAGGGCGCGACCGGAGCCTGTTGGAGCGGCTGACGGAGGCGCGTCCCGGCGCGGTGTGGCTGGCGGCGACCATGCAGCGCAGCGGCGCGGATGCGCGGCGGCTTGCGCAGACGCAGGCGCTGGGCGCGGCGTGCGGCGTGCCTCTGCTCGCCACGTGCGATGCGCTCTACGATCATCCCGATGCGCGACCGCTGCACGATATCCTGACCTGCATTCGCGAAGGCACGACCATCGCTGCGGCGGGTCGACGCCTGCTGGCCAATGCCGAACGCCATCTCAAGCCCCCTGCTGAAATCGCCCGCCTGTTCCGCACCTGTCCGCAAGCCGTCACGGCCAGCACGGACATCCTCTCGCGCATCGCCTTCAAGCTCGATGATCTGCGCTATGAATATCCGCATGAACCCGTGCCCGAAGGCTGGCAGCCGCAAGCCTGGCTGGAACATCTGGTGGAGCTGGGCGGCCGCGAATATTTCCCCGATGGCCTGCCCGAAAAATACCAAGCGGTGCTGGATGAGGAATATGCGCTAATCCGCAAGCGGAACTACGCTTATTACTTCCTCACCGTGCACGATATTGTGCGCCATGCCCGCAGCCTCGAGCAGCCGATCCTGTGCCAGGGCCGGGGCAGCGCGGCCAATTCTCTGGTCTGCTATTTCCTCGGCATCACCCCGATTGATCCGGTGCGGGAGAAGCTGCTGTTCTCGCGCTTCCTCTCGGAAGAGCGCCATGAACCGCCCGATATCGACGTGGATTTCGAGCATGAGCGCCGCGAGGAAATCATGCAGTATATCTATGCCCGCTATGGCCGCGAGCGGGCGGGCATTGCCGCCACGGTGATCCATTACCGTCCGCGCAGCGCGATCCGCGAAGTGGGCAAGGCGCTGGGCCTCACCGAAGACGTGACCGCGCGGATCGCCTCGACCATCTGGGGCTCGCCCGGCGGTAGTCGGGTGCCCTCCCCGCGGATCGAGGAGGCAGGATTTGATCCTGACAATCCCGAAGTCGGCCGGCTGCGGACGCTGGTTGAGCGCCTGCTCGAATATCCCCGCCATCTCTCTCAGCATGTCGGCGGATTCGTGCTGACCGAGAGCCGGCTCGACGAACTGGTGCCCATTCACAATGGCGCCATGCCCGATCGCACCTTCATCGAATGGGACAAGGACGATATCGACGCGCTGGGCCTGATGAAGGTGGATGTGCTGGCGCTCGGGATGCTGACCTGCATCCGCAAGAGCTTCGACCTGCTGCGCACGCATGGCCTCGCCGACCTGACCCTGGCCACCGTGCCGCGCGAGGACAAGGCGACCTACGCCATGCTCCAGCGCGGCGACAGCATCGGCACCTTTCAGGTCGAAAGTCGCGCGCAGATCGCCATGCTGCCGCGGATGAGGCCGAAGGAGCTGTACGATCTGGTCATTCAAGTGGCGATCGTCCGTCCCGGCCCGATCCAGGGCGGCATGGTCCATCCCTATCTGCGCCGTCGTAACAAGGAGGAGGCCGTGGTCTTCCCCAGCCCTGCCCCGCCGAACGATCCAAACGAGCTGCGCGAGGTGCTGGGCAAGACATTGGGCGTGCCGCTGTTCCAGGAACAGGCCATGAAGCTGGCCATCGTGGCGGCCAAGTTCACGCCGCCCCAGGCCGATGGGTTGCGGCGCGCCATGGCGACCTTTCGCCATCACGGGACGGTGCATAATTACCAGAGCCTGCTGGTCGAAGGCATGGTGGCGCGCGGCTATGAGCGGGACTTTGCCGAACGCTGCTATCAACAGATCGAGGGCTTTGGCGAATATGGCTTTCCCGAAAGCCATGCCCAGGCCTTCGGATGGCTCGCTTATGTCTCATCATGGCTGAAATGCCGCCACCCGGCTGCGTTCACCTGCGCCCTGCTCAACAGCCAGCCGATGGGCTTTTATGCGCCCGCGCAGCTGGTGCGCGATGCGCAGGAGCATGGCGTGGAGGTCCGTGCGGTCGACGTGAATGCCAGCGAATGGGATAGCACGCTGGAAGGACCGGCCGGCGCTGCGCTGGCGCTGCGGCTGGGATTTTCACGCATCGACGGCTTCCGGCAGGGATGGGCCGACACGATCGCACAGGCCAGGCAGGCCGGCGCGTTCGTTTCTATCGAAGATCTCGCCCGGCGGGCCAGCCTGCCTCTCCAGGCCTTGCGCAAGCTGGCCGATGCCGATGCTTTTGGCGCGCTGGCGGAGTCGCGCCGCGATGCCTTGTGGGAGGTGCGTCGCACGCCGCCCACTCAGCTACCGCTGTTCGCTTTTGCCGATGCACCGGAACTGGGCCGGGAAGCCGATCCGCGCCTGCCCGCCATGCCGCTCTCCGAGGAAGTGGTGGCCGATTACCAGACCGCGCGGCTCTCGCTGAAGGGGCATCCGATGCAGTTTCTGCGCGCTGCGCTGACCCGCGAAGGCGTGCGATCCTGCGCGGCCGCCAATGCGCTGCCCGATGGCCGCAGGGCGCGCGTCGCCGGCGTGGTCCTGACCCGGCAGCGGCCCGGCAAGGGCAATGCCGTGTTCATCACGATCGAGGATGAAACGGGGATCGTCAACGCGCTGCTCTGGGCGCGGGATCTCGACAAGCAGCGCCACGCCGTGATGGCCGCGCGCCTGATGCTGATCGAGGGCGAAATCCAGAAGAGCAAGGAAGGCGTAGTCCACCTGATGGTCCGGCGGGTGATCGATCGCACGGCCATGCTCGATGACCTCGCCGATCATCCCCCCATGGCTCCGCAAACCGCGCGCGGCGACGAAGTCCGCAACCCACAGCGCCCCCGCATCAATGGCCATCCCCGCAATGTCAGGATTCTGCCGAAATCACGCGACTTCCACTGAGGCCCGTCTAGGGCATGTGCGTGTGAAGTGCTGGAGGCCCGAGCCGGAATCGAACCGGCGTATACGGATTTGCAGTCCGCTGCGTCACCACTCCGCCATCGGGCCTCGGGGGTGGTCGAGGGAGCGCGGCTAGCTCAATTCATTCGGCAACGCAACTTGCTTTGCGCCATGACGGACGGGACAGGTGCGCAGACTGCGTAGGGGCATTAAAAAACTTTTCACTGTGCGGTGCAAAAAAGCTAGAGAGGCTGGCAAAGCCAATTACTGTATTGCTCATACAATACAGCCATGTCATCAGGGAGCTTATGACCGAGCAGACTTTCAAGGCGATGCGCCGTGCGATGGTGGAAAGCCAGTTGCGCACCAGCGACGTCAACGATCCTGTGATCCTCGAAGCGATCCTCGCCGAACCGCGCGAACTCTATGTACCGCAGGAGCGGCGCAGCGCAGCCTATATCGATCGGGCCGTGCCGCTGGCCAATGGCCGGGCGCTCAACCCGCCGCTCGCCACCGCGCGCCTGCTGGTCGAAGCCGCCCCCCGTGCGGGCGAGAAGGTGCTGCTGGTGGGCGCGGCGACCGGCTATGCGGCGGCGCTGCTGGCGCGGCTTGGCTGCACCGTGGTCGCGATCGAGGACGATGACGCGCTGTTCGCCCACGCCAAGGCTGCGCTGGCCGGTCACGCGGGCGTCACGCTGCAGCAGGGACCGCTGGCCGCCGGCTTCGCGCAGGGCGCGCCTTATGACCTGCTGTTCGTCGATGGTGCCATCGAGGAGCTGGACGAGACGCTCGTCGCGCAATTGCGCATCGGTGGCCGCGCGGTGTTCGCACGGCTGGAGCGCGGCGTGACGCGCCTGTGCATCGGCACGCGTACCACCGGCGGCTTTGGCGCACGCGCCTTCGTGGACTGGGAGGCCGTGCCCCTGCCCGGTTTCGCCCGGCCCAAGACCTTCACATTCTGACCCGGAAGCCTCGACCGCTTATGCTCATCCGCCGGACCAAGCCCCTCGCGATGCTCGCCGCTCTGCTGAGCACCAGCACCCTCCCCGCCCAGGCCGAGACGCTGCAGGAAGCGCTGGCCGCGGCCTATCGGGACAATCCGACGCTGACCGCGGCGCGGGCCGGCCAGCGGGCGACGGACGAGAATTTCAACATCCAGAAGGCCAATGGCTTGCCGGATGTGGGCGTCTCCTCCACCTATAACGAGTTCGCTCATGAGCGCCCGCTCAATCGGCTGGCGCCCTCCCGCTCGCTCACCACGCTGCTGAGCGTGAGCGTGCCGGTCTATTCCGGTGGCCGGGTGCGCAATGCGCTGGCCGGCGCGCGCGAGCGGATCGAGGCCGGGCAATATGATCTGCGCGCCACGGAGCTCTCCATCTTCTCGCAGGTGGTGGCGGCCTATATGGACGTGATCCGCGCGGAGTCCGTCGTAGGCCTCAGCCGCAACAATGTGCAGGTGCTCGAGGTCAATCTGCGGGCGACCAACAATCGCTTCCAGGTCGGCGATCTCACCCGCACGGACGTCGCCCAGTCCGAGTCGCGCCTTTCGCTGGCCCGCGCGGACATGCAGACGGCCGAAGCCTCGCTGATCGAAGCGCGCGAGCGCTATATCCAGCTGGTCGGCCACGAGCCGGTCGACCTGCAGACCCCGCCGCAATTGCCCGGCCTGCCCGCGACGCCCGACGAAGCTGTCGACGTCGCCATGGCCCAGAATCCCGATCTGCTGGCGGCCCGCAACATCCGCGAAGCCGCGGCCTATGACGTGCGCGTCGCCAAGGGCCAGCGGCTGCCGACGGTCTCTGCCTTCGCCAGCGGCCAGCATTATACCGATCTCGCCTCCCGCGGCGGCGCCAACGAGGCGCAGGACAGCGGCCAGGTGATCGTCGGCGCACGCCTTTCCCTGCCGCTCTATCAGGGCGGCCGGCCCGGCGCGCAGGTCCGCCAGAGCCAGGCCTATCAGCAGCAGGCGATGGAAACCGAGACCGCCGTCGAGCGCAGCGTGATCGCGCAGACCCGCTCGCTCTATTCGAGCTGGCAGGCGAGCAACGAAGTGATCGCCTCCAACCGCGTGGCGGTGGATGCCAGCGGCCTCTCGCTGCGCGGCGTGCGCGCCGAAAACAGCGTGGGCACCCGCACCATCCTCGATATCCTGAACGCAGAGCAGGAGAGCTTCATCGCCAGCGTCCAGCTCGTGACGGCAGAGCGCAATGCCTATGTCGCGGCCTTCTCGCTGCTGGCCGCGATGGGCCGGATCAACCCGACGGACTTCGGCATCGCGCCCGAGCAGGTCATCAACCCGGCCGACAACTTCCAGCGCGTGAAGGGCAAGTGGTTCGACTGGGACGATGACGCCAAGCCGGCGCCCATTTCGTCCCGCACGGTTGACTCTGCCGCCCAAAACGCGACAGTAAACGCTTCAGACACCAACTGAGCGCAGGAACCATGATGGGGGCGATGCAGAACGAGCCGTCGATGGAGGAAATTCTCTCTTCCATCAAACGGATCATCGCCGAGGAGGACGGCCTTTCCGCGACACCGCGCGTGCCGCGCCGGGCCGCCATGGCGAGCGTGAGCGCCAGCCTGGATGACCAGATTCTGGAGCTGACGGACGCGCTGCCCGGCGACAATGCCGACGGGGCCGAGAGCGACGACTCGCATGAGGAGCCGATGATGAGCGCCCCCGCCAAGCCCGCCCCGGCCGCTGTGGAGCAGAAAGCCGAGCCGAAGAGCGCCGAGTCTAAAAGCAAAGCCACCGCCAAGCCGCGCGCCGCTGCAGCGTCCGCCGATGGCGCGCCCGCTGTTTCCACGACGGCCTCCACGCTCGTCTCGGACGAGAAGGCCCGCGCTGCCCGCGATTCGCTCGTCAACCTCTCGCGGCTGCTCATCAGCCCGGAAGACAGCCAGCCCAACACGGTCGAAGGCCTGGTGCGCGAGATGCTGCGCCCCATGCTCAAGGAATGGCTGGACGAGAACCTGCCCGGCATGGTCGAGACGATGGTGAAGCGCGAGATCGACCGGATCACCGGCCGAGTATGATGGCCGGGCCGCGGCCCTCCATCGCAGCGGTTCGGCAGATTTGAGAGCGGCAGTTCTGGCTCGCAACATCAGATAAGCATCTGAGCGTCACCCGACGACCGCATTCCCTTTCGGATGGAACAGCCAGTGCTCCTGCGAAGGCAAGAGCCCAGGGCGCATGGCACCGTCCTTCCCCGCCCTGGACTCCCGCTTTCGCGGGAGAACCATGAAGGAAAGGTCGCGCTGCACCCTTCCATAGCTCTCCCCTGCTCGCCCGCTGCCGCACCCACTGGCGCGGCGCGGCAAGACTGATTAAGGCCCCAGCCATGACGAACACGCCCATCACCGAGCTTGCAAAGACCTTCGATCCGGCCGCGATCGAGGCGAAATGGTATCCGCATTGGGAGCAGACCGGCCAGTTTCGCCCGGCCCGCCCGGATGCGCAGCCCTTCACCATCGTCAATCCGCCGCCGAACGTCACCGGCAGCCTGCACATCGGCCACGCGCTCGACAATACGCTGCAGGACATCGTGATCCGTTACGAGCGGCTGCGCGGCAAGGATGCGCTGTGGGTGGTCGGCACGGACCATGCTGGCATCGCCACGCAGATGGTCGTCGAGCGGCAGATGAACGCGAAGGGCGAGAAGCGCACCGATTACACCCGCGAGGGCTTTGTCGAGAAGGTGTGGGAATGGAAGCATGAGAGCGGCGGGACGATCACCGGCCAGCTCCGGCGGCTGGGCTGCTCAATGGACTGGAGCCGCGAGCAGTTCACCATGGACCCGCATTTCACCCGCGCCGTGGTGAAGGTGTTCGTCGATCTTTACAATCAGGGGCTTCTGTATCGCGACAAAAGGCTGGTGAACTGGGACCCGGGCCTCAAGACCGCGATCAGCGACCTCGAGGTCGAGACGCGCGAGGTCAAGGGCGGCTTCTGGCACTTCAAATATCCGCTGGCCGATGGCGTGCGCCTCGATGGGCCGGGCGTTGAGGGCCAGGACTTTATTGAGGTGGCGACCACCCGCCCCGAGACGATGCTGGCTGACATGGCCGTGGCGGTGAACCCGGGTGACGCGCGCTACCAGTCCGTCATCGGCAAGCATGTCATCCTGCCGATCACCGGCCGCCGCGTCCCCATCGTCGCTGATGAGCATGCCGATCCGGAACTGGGCTCGGGCGCGGTGAAGATCACGCCGGGCCATGATTTCAACGACTTCGAGGTCGGCAAGCGCGCCGGCATCGCGCCCGCGCAGATGCTGAACATGCTCGATGCGCACGCGAATGTCGTCCAGACGGCCGACGGCCTCGTCCCCGCCGACTTCATCGGGCTGGAGCGCTTCGAGGCGCGCAAGCTGGTGGTGGAGCAGCTGAAGACGCTGGGCCTCCTCATCCCCCACGTCACCCGCGACAAAGAAGGCAACGAGACTGAGCACGACGCCGAACCGCGCACGATCCAGACGCCCTATGGCGACCGCTCCGGCGTGGTCATCGAGCCATGGCTCACCGACCAATGGTATGTCGACGCCGCGACGCTGGCCAAGCCCGCCATCGAGGCGGTGCGCTCGGGGGCGATCGAGATCGTGCCGAAGAGCTGGGAGAAGACCTACTTTAACTGGATGGAGAACATTCAGCCCTGGTGTGTGAGCCGGCAGCTGTGGTGGGGGCACCGGATTCCGGCTTGGTTTGACGAGGATGGCAATGTCTTCGTCGCCGAGACCGAGGAAGAGGCGCAGACCAAGGCGGGCAATCGCAAGCTTACCCGCGATGAGGACGTGCTCGACACGTGGTTCTCCTCCGCGCTGTGGCCGTTCGCGACGCTGGGTTGGCCGGACGACGCATCCCCTTCTCCGTTCGGTTCGAGCGAAGTCGAGAACCCGAAGGACAGCGCTGGCGGTGTCTCGACTTCGCTCGACACGAACGGTGGGTTTGGTGCGGGCAGTGCGCGGTCACTGGTAGAGCGCCATTACCCTAACGATCTCCTCATCTCCGGCTTCGACATCCTGTTCTTCTGGGATGCGCGCATGGCGATGCAGGGCATTCATTTCATGAAGGAGGTGCCGTGGAAGCGGCTGTACCTTCATGGCCTCGTGCGCGCCGCGGATGGGCAGAAAATGTCCAAGTCCAAGGGCAATGTGGTCGATCCGCTCGGGCTTATCGACCAATATGGCGCCGATGCGCTGCGCTTCTTCATGGCGGCGATGGAGAGCCAGGGCCGCGACGTGAAGATGGATGAGAAGCGCGTCGAGGGCTATCGCAACTTCGCCACCAAGCTATGGAACGCCGTGCGCTTCGCCCAGTCGAACGGCATCGGCGCGAGCGAGAGCGTTGCCGCGCCCGCCGCCACGCTAGCGGTGAACAAGTGGATCATCGGCGAAGTCGTCAGCACCGTCGCCGAGCTGGACAAGGCGCTGGCGGACCTGCGCTTCGATGCCGCCGCCAATGCCATCTACCATTTCGTGTGGGATCAGTTCTGCGATTGGTATCTGGAGCTGATCAAGGGCAATATCGACGCGGAGACGAAGGCCGTCGCCGGCTGGGTGATCGACCAGATTCTCGTCATGCTCCACCCGTTCATGCCGTTCATCACCGAGGAGCTGTGGCATGCGCAGGGCGCGCGGCCCTATGACCTGATCGTGGCGCAATGGCCGGCGCCCGCCGCGCAGGTGGATGCGCAGGCCAGCGCGGAGATCGACTGGCTGATCCGTATGGTGAGCGAAATCCGCACCGCCCGCGCCGAACTGGGCGTGCCGCCGGGCGCCAAGCTCACCGCCATCGTGAACGAGGCCAATCCGCAGACGCGCGGCCGGGTCGAACGGCTCACCCCTGCCCTCTCCCGTCTCGCGCGCATCGAGACCTGGCAGTTCGACGGTGAGGCGACCGGCGGCGCGGCACAGGTGGTCGTGGACGAAGCGACTGTGGTCCTCCCGCTCGAGGGTGTCATCGACATCGAGGCCGAACGCGCTCGGTTGACAAAGTCCCTTCATGCCGCGCAGAAGGAGGCCAAGTCGCTCGAGGGGCGCCTCGCCAACCCGGCATTTGTCGAGAAGGCCAAGCCCGAAGCGGTCGATAAGGCGCGTGCCGACCATGCCGAGAAAGTCGCGGAATTCCAGCGTCTGGAGGCTGCTCTGACGCGTCTTGGATAAGGACGTGGGCACGAAGCGATGAGCGAGACTCCATCATGGGACGATTCGGGGGAGCGGCGCCCAGCCGCAGACCCCGATGCGGAGGCGCTGGTCGAGGATAGTGGCCTCGTGCCCGGCCCCCGCCATATCCGTGGCGGGCGGGACCTGACGAGCGGGCCGATCTTCGGCACGCTGGTGCTCTTCACCCTGCCGACGCTCGCTTCCAACATCCTCCACACGCTCAACGGCTCGATCAACTCGATCTGGGTTGCGCATTTTCTGGGCGAAGCGGCGCTCGCGGCCACCGCCAATGCGAACATCATCATGTTCCTGATGTTCTCGCTGATCTTCGGCTTCGGCATGGCGGCCAATGTCGTCGTCGGGCAGGCTTTCGGGCGCGGCGACCTGCGGGCCGCGCGCCACGCTTTCGGCTCGGCGATCGGCTTCTGCCTCGGCATGGCGTTCGTCATCGCCATCGGCGGCTTCCTGTGGTCGGACCGCATCCTCGCCTTGCTCTCCACGCCGCCGGAGGTCTTCCGCCTCGCCCGCGCCTATCTGCACTTCGTTTTCCTCGGCCTGCCCGGCGCGATGATGTTCGTGATGCTGATGATGGGCCTGCGCGGCAGCGGCGATTCCATGACGCCCTTGTGGTTCATGATCCTGACCGTCCTGCTGGATATCCTGCTCAACCCGGTCTTCATCCTCGGCCTTGGCCCGGCGCCGGAAATGGGGATCGCCGGCTCGGCCTTCGCCACCGCCGTCGCCAATTACGGCGGCCTGTCGGCGATGATCGCCTATATCTACTGGCGCGACCTGCCGCTGCGGTTGCGCGGGGCTGAGTGGGGCTATCTCAAGCCCGATTGGGCGCTGCTGCGGATCGTCGCCGGGCGCGGCGTGCCGATGGGGCTGCAGATGGTGATCTTCTCGCTCTCCACGCTGGTCGTCATCGGCTTCGTCAATCGCGAGGGCACCACCACGGTAGCCGCCTTCGCCGCCGCCCAGCAATTGTGGAACTACATCCAGATGCCGGCCATGGCGGTCGGCGGTGCGGTTTCCGCCATTGCCGCCCAGAATATCGGCGCGGGCAAGTGGGACCGGGTGGAGCGCACCACGCTGGTTGCCGTCGGCGTCAATCTGGCGATGACCGGCAGCCTCATCATGCTCGTCATGCTGTTCACGCGGCCCATCCTCGCCCTGTTCCTCGAAGGCGGCGGCGATGCCATCGAGATCGGCCGCCACATGATGAACATCGTCAACTGGAGCTTCCTGCTGTTCAGCGTGACCACGGTCATGTTCGGCACGATGCGCGCCAATGGCGTGGTGCTGGCGCCCCTGTTCATCCTCACCTTCTCGCTGTTTCTGGTGCGGATCGGCTTCTACTTCGCCAGCTATCCGTATCTGGGCGCGGATGGGCTGTGGTGGAGCTTCAACGCCTCCGCGGCCGTCTCCTTGCTGCTCGGCTGGGCTTATTATCGCTGGGCGCGCTGGCGGGAGGCGAGCCTGGGGATGCCGGGCAGCGCGCCGGTTCACAGCGCAGGGTGAGGGCAACGATATGATGCGCGTTCTGGTCACCGGCGGCGCAGGCGGCATCGGCCTCGCCATCGCCCGGCGCTTCCATGCCGAGGGGCATCGCGTGCTGATCGGCGATGTGGACCGGGACGGCATCGGCAAGGCCCTTGCCGCGCACCCCGGGATGATCGGCGCACGGTGCGATGTGTCGCAGGTCTCCGAGATCGACAGCCTGTTTGAAGCTGTCTCCGCGCATCTGGGCGGGCTGGACGTGCTGGTGAACAATGTCGGCATCGGCGGACCGACCGCACCAGCGGAAGAGCTGCCCAGCGCTGACTGGCGCGCGGTGATCGACATCAACCTCACCGGCACGTTCGAGGTCACCCAGCGGGCCATTCCGTTGCTCAAGGCCAGCGCCGGAACAATCATCACCCTGTCGTCCGCCGCCGGGCGCTATGGCTACCCCAACCGCATCGCCTATGCGACGAGCAAATGGGGCCTCATTGGCTTCACCAAGACACTCGCGATGGAACTCGGGCCGTTCGACGTGACGGCCAACGCCATCCTGCCCGGCGCAGTCGGCGGCGAGCGGTTCGACCGGGTGATCGCGGGTCGTGCGACCGTCAGCGGGCGCAGCGTGGCGGAGGAAACCGCGCTCGGCCTTGCATCGCAATCGCTCAAGCGCATCGTGCCGCCCGAACATGTCGCCGATCTGGCGCTGTTCCTCACGACGCCGGCCGGGCGCTCCATCTCCGGCGCGGCGCTGCCCATCGACTGCGATCTCCAGCACGGCTGAGCGCCAAATCCACCTCGGCTCCCATTGCAGGGAAACACCGGTCCACCTACATTGGCGAGGTCTTTTCCGGGTTTTTCCTCAGGGAGTTGAAGACGTTGAATATGATGAAGACGGCCATGCTGCTGGCAGCGCTCACCGCGCTGTTCATGGCTCTGGGTTATATGTTCGGCGGCACAGGCGGCGCGATGATCGCGCTGCTGGTCGCGGCGGGCATGAACCTGTTCACATACTGGAATGCCGACAAGATCGTCCTGCGGATGCACAATGCGCGCGAGGTCGACATGGCCTCCGCGCCGGATTTCTACGGCATGGTGCGCGATCTCGCCCGCAATGCCGGCTTGCCCATGCCCCGCGTCTACATCGTGGAAGACGCCAGCCCCAATGCCTTCGCGACCGGCCGCAACCCGCAGAATGCCGCCGTTGCCGCCACCACTGGCCTGCTGCACATGCTGGACCGCGATGAAGTCGCGGCGGTAATGGCGCATGAGCTCGGCCATGTCCGCAATCGCGACACGCTGGTGATGACCATGGTCGCGACCATTGCCGGCGCCATTTCGATGATCGCCAATTTCGCGCTGTTCTTCCGGGGCGGCAATGGCAATGGCGGCAATCCGCTCGCGGCGATCCTCGCCGTGCTGGTCGCGCCCTTTGCGGCGATGATCGTGCAGATGGCGATCAGCCGCACCCGCGAATATGGCGCGGACAAGGCCGGTGCGGAGATCAGTGGCAATCCCCATGCGCTGGCATCCGCTCTCGCCAAGATCGCCGGCGCGGCGCAGCGCCGCCCGACACAGGCGGTGGCGCAGAACCCGGCGGCGGCGCAGCTCTACATCGTGCCGACCAGCGTCTCCGAGCTGTTTTCGACCCACCCCAGGACCGAGAAGCGCATTGCCGCGCTGCAGGCCATGGGACCGGGCAGCAGCGCGCGCCCGGCGGCCGTCCGTCGTGGGCGCTCGGCGCTGGACCCGCTCGCACGTGACTGAACCCCTGCGCCACGCGCCGGATGCCGCCGTGCTGGAGCGCCTGGCGCGTCAGGCCATTGCGGCAATGCCGGCGCTGTTCCGGCAGCATCTCGATGGCATTGCGATCCAGATCGAGGAATTCGCCGAGCAGGATGTGCTCGATGAACTGGGCATCGAAGACCCCTGGGAGCTGACCGGGCTTTATCAGGGCCATGCCTTGACCGAGCAGAGCATCTGGTCATCCGGCGATCTGCCGCCGATCATCCGCCTCTACCGCCGCCCGCTGCTGGAGGAATGGGTGGATAGCGGCGTCGCGCTGGATGCGCTGATCGCCCATGTCATCGTCCATGAGGTGGGCCACCATTTCGGCTTTTCCGACGAGGATATGCACGCGATTGAGGAGGGATTGGGGAGCTAAGACACCCCTTTTTGTGTTCCTGCGAAGGCAGGAACCCAGGGCCCAACGGACGGCCATCGCCGCCCTGGGCTCCTGCCTTCGCAGGAGCACTGGTTTAGGTTGGAGTTGCGCGCCCGCTCAGCGCCCCTGATTACGCCAGCGGTTGATCGTGCGTTCCAGAATTTCCTCCTCGCCGCCGGTCTGGCGCCACAGGTCGGAGAAGACCGGGTCCGCCGAAGCGGGACGGCGGGCGGCTTCGAGGTCGTCAAAGGCGACGCGGATCGGCACGGTGACGCCCTCGCCGCAGACGATGCACTCGCGGTTGCGCAGGGCCGGGATCGAATCGAGGAAGCCGCGCGAGCCCTCCGGCATCGCTGCCTTCACGAAATGCTGATCGCGCTCGTTGTTGAGGCGCATGGCGATCAGCGTGCCGCATTGCGAGAGCACGCCCTCGGCAAGATCGGACGGGCGCTGCGTGATCAGCCCCAGCGACACGCCATATTTGCGCCCTTCCTTGGCGATCCGCTCGAGGATCTTGCGGACGCTCTGCCCGGCCTCGATGTTGCTGGAGGGGATGTAGCGATGCGCTTCCTCGCAGACGAGCAGGATCGGCTTCTGTTCCTCGTCCCGCGCCCAGATGGCGAAATCGAAGATCAGCCGCGCCAGCACCGAGACGACGACATGGGTGATCTCGGACGGCATGGCCGAGGTATCGACGATGGAGATCGGCTTGCCCATCGCCGGCAGACGGAACAGCTTGGCGAGGAAATTCTGCATGGAATCCGCCACCAGCATGCCTGAGAACATGAAGCTGAAGCGCGGGTCCGCCTTGATCTCGTCCAGCCGGGTGCGCAGGCGCAGATAGGGCAGCGAATTGGTGCTCTTGTCGAGCTTCCCCATCTCATTGGCGAGGATCGCGGCGAGATCGGAGAGCAGATAGGGCACGGGCGAATCGACCGTCAGCCGCCCGATGCCCTCCGCCAGCCGGCTGCGGCCGCGCGCGGCGAGCAGGCACTTGGCGAGAATGTCGCAATCCTGCGCGCGCTCGGGGCCCTTGGAAGTGACGAGCACTTCGCAATGCTCCTCGAAGTTCATCAGCCAATAGGGCAGCTCGAGATTGCTGGTATCGTAAACCGCGCCATTGCCGGCGAAGGCCGCGCCATATTCGCCGTGCGGATCGATCATCACGATATGGCCCTGCGGCGCCATGTCGCAGATGCGGTGCAGGATGAGCGCAGCGGATGTGGACTTGCCGGTGCCGGTGGAGCCGAGCAGCGCGAAATGCTTGCCGAGCAGCGCATCGACCAGCAGCGAGGCGCGCGTGTTGGCGGTGGGGTAGACCGTGCCGATCTCGATCCGCGCCTGATCATGGGCGGAATAGATCTCCAGCATGTCCGGGCTGGAGACGGGATAGATGGGCGTGCCGGGCACCGGGAAGCGCGTGACGCCACGGCGGAAACGGAAGATGCGGCCGGTCAACTGCTCCTGATCGCCCTCCCCGACAAAGTCGATATCCGCGAGGATGTGCGTCGCGGAGCGGGAATCGAGCGCCAGCGTGCGCACCGTCGCGACGATCCAGCAGGCGCCGACCCGCATCTTGAGCTGGCTGCCGACCTGCCCGCCCATGGCGATGCTGGGGTCGCTCTCCCCCGCCAGCTGCTCCATGGCGGCGATGTCGAGCAGGATTTTGGCCGAGCCGCCGGATATCGCGGAGATGACGCCGATCTCGATATCCGAAAAATGCGGCCGCACGCCGGGCTGCGCCACGGCATCGACCGGCACCGGCTGGCCATCCAGATCCCTGCCAGAAAAATAGTTCACCGCGTCGCTCCCACCTGTGGCCAGGATGCAGGGCGTATCGAATATGCGTAAACAAATGCCTGCGCCGTGGGCGCGGCTTGGGCTCAGCGCATCTTCACGCGACCTGCGACGAAGCCGGCGAACATGCCCATGGCGAGCGCCGAGAAAACGGCGACAAGGCCATAAGCCACGCCATGTTCCTGCGCGAAGACGCCGATGTCGCGCTCGAAGCCGGTCTTGTGCACCTCGATCTCGCGCACCGCGGCGGCGAGCACGCGGCCATTCTGCACAAGAAAGGTCTCGGCGGTGTAGGTGCCGGTGACCACCCGGGCGGAGAGCGGCAGGCGCGCGCGGTACAGCACGCCATCGGTGATCTCGACCGCTTTGGGCGCTTCCAGATACAGCCCGCTGCGCGCACGCAGATCATTGAGACCGCTGGCGAACCGGCCGATCTCCTCGGTATCGCTGAAGGACGCGGGCGAGAGCTGCAGCTTGCTCAGCCCCAGCTCGTAGATCGCGGCGGTGCGTTCATCGACGATCTGGTCGATGGGGCGCGAGGACGCCACGGCGTAGAAGCTGGGCGCCGAGCGGAACGCGATGCTGTCGGCATTGACCCACATGCCGGCGAGCTTGCGCTTCTCGCGCACGGTGATCGCCTGGCTCGGGCCCTTGAGCACGACGATGATGTCGACCGGTTCCTCCGGCACGCGCCCACCGGGATAGAGGATCGCGCCGAACAGCAGCAGTTCCGCGCCGGTGAAACTGAACTGGATCTCGACCGTGCGTTGCGAAACGTCTGGCACGAGCTGCGGCGCGGCCCGCTGCGCGCTCGCCGGGGCGCCGCCCAGCAGCGCCAGCGCCACCACCCAGGGGGCGATGCGGGCGATCACTGGACAACCACCGAGTAGATCTCGTCCGGCCGCCAGCCAAGGCCCAGCGCCATGCGGATGGCGATGACCAAAGCGATGAAAGCCAGCGCGACGCGCAGATATTCCGGCCGCGCTCGCATCGAGATGCGGCTGCCGATCTGCGCGCCGGTCACGCTGCCGATGAGCAGCAGGAAGGCGAGGACGAGGTCCACCGCATGGGTGGTGGTGGCGTGGACCATCGTCGTGAACATCGTCACGAACAGGATCTGGAACAGCGACGTGCCGATGACGATCTGCGTCGACATGCCAAGAATGTAGAGCATCGCGGGCACGAGGATGAAGCCGCCGCCCACGCCCATCAACATGGTCATGATGCCCGAGAAGATGCCGAGCAGCAGCGGCGCCAGCGGCGAAATGTAAAGGCCCGAAGCATAGAAACGCCAGCGCAGCGGCAGCGCCGCCACCAGCGGGTGGTGCCGCCGCTTGCGCGCGGCCTGCCGCTGCCCGCGCCGCGCCATCACCAGCGCATGGATCGATTCCCGCGCCATCAGCATGCCGATCGAGCCGAGCATCAGCACATAGAGCACGGCGATGGTCGTATCGATCTGGCCCATGCGCTCCAGCACGCGATAGATCACCGCGCCCAGCGCCGCGCCGATGGCACCGCCAACGACGAGCACGGCGCTCATCTTGAGATCGACCGTCTTGCGGCCGAGATGGCTGAACACGCTGGAGACGCTCGCGCCCATCACCTGCGTGGCCGAGGATGCGGCGGAAACGGTCGGCGGAATGCCGTAGAAGATCAGCAAGGGCGTGGTGAGAAATCCGCCGCCCACGCCGAACATGCCCGAGAGCAGGCCGACAAGGCCGCCCAGGCCGATGATGACCAGGGCGTTCACCGACAGGTTGGCGATCGGCAGATAGATGTCCATGTCGCCCTCGGTAGTCGCAAAGCGCCCGATCAAAAAGGGGCTTGCCGCCCGATACTCAAAAATCGGTCGCGAGGGTGATCGCAGGGCCGCTTGCCGGGCGTGCATTGCCGGCGATGCGGACGCGCCATTCCGCCGAGAGGCTGAGCCCCGGCCGGGCCCATGGCAGCCGGGCACGGAGTTGCGGCCCGATGTCCAGACGCCGTGCACCGGGCTGGACGCTGCCGGAGAGCGCGCCGCCGACCGCCAGCGCGAGCCCCCGTCCGGGCGGAAACAGCCGGTAAGAGAGGGCAGCCTTGCCGTCCGCAAAGCCATCGCTGCCGGGCAAGCCGACAAATCCGGCCTGCGCATAGCCGTCCGCCTCGACGCGCGGCAGGATCTGGGTGGCGTTGAGGCCGCCGGCCGCCAGCAGGGCGAACCCGTTGCGACCGCCTGTCCCCAGACGCTGGCGGCGTTCCACCATCAGCGAGACTGGCAACGCAGCGGGCAGTCCGGCCGGGCGCCAGGCGAGGCCGAATGCTCCCTCCTCCGCGAACGGCCGTTCGATCGCGCGGCTGGCCCGTCCATAGAGGCTGAACACGCCCATCTCGCTGCTGCTGACGCGATAATCGAGCCGGACGCCCATTTGCGAGCCGCCGAGCAGCGGCGCAAAAGCGCGCAAGCCGCCGGCATCGGGGCGCCAGAACAGCCATGCCTGGCCGGACAAGCGGCCGCTCTTGCGCGCTTCTCGCAGGGTGCCGATCGACGGCTCGCCCAGCACGGTCCCTTGCGAAAGCGTCGCTGCCGAAGTCGGCGCATTGCGCGGAGCGTCCGACCTTGGCTGTGGCATGTCCGTTTGTGGAGCCTGCGCCCAAAGCGCGACGGGCATCCGGTATGAGGGCACGGCATGGTGAGGCCGCGCCGCACTGCCTGCCGGTCGGCCGGCGACAGCGGGGGCATCGCCCGACAATCCCGCGATGCGCTGCCCGTCGCTATCGTCAGCCCGGCCCCCGCCGGCCGGCGCCTCCGCCGCAGGCAAGGCCGCAACGTCCGTCGCCCCGCGCTCGCCTCCCGCCATCACGGGCCAGCCCAGCATCACGCCGCGCACGCAGACCCAGCAGCCCAGGACCGCGCCCAGGAACCGCAGCGGCCGCCCGCCACCGGCGCTCATGCCGGGGCTCCCGTGGCCGCGTCCGGGAAGCGGTGCCGCGTCTTGTCCCACACCAGCGCGCGTCCGCGAAGATGCCGCACATAGATCGAAATGGCGCGCCCAGCGGCGAGAATGGCGACGATATTGCCAGTGATCGTGCGGGGCACGGAGAGGAGCGCTTGACCCCAGCCATAGGCTCGCCAGACGAACAGCATGCGCATGATGAGCCGCCAGGCGAGCAGCACTGCTGTCGCGCGCATCAACCAGGGCAAGGGCTCGGGCCAGACCATTGGTGGCAGGCCCATCAGGCTGCGCGTGATGTGGATGAACAGGGCCAGCCCCAGCCCGGCATAAGCCGCGACCAGGACGATCGCTGCCAGCGCCGCGCGTCGATCGCGCAGGCGCATCCAGCGCTCGCGCCAGGGGCCAGACCAGCCGAGCCGATCCCAGCCGGCCAAGGCGATGCCCACCGTCCAGCGCGCCTTTTGCCGGACGGCGGCGCCCCAGCTATCCGGGAAATATTCGCGCGTGGCGATCAGCTCGCCCCTGGCGTCGCGCATCCGCACCAATATGCCGCGCCCGCCGGCATCGCCGATGCGCAGGCCGAGCTCATAATCCTCGGTGAGGCTGGCCTCATCGAATGGCCGCCCGCCCCGCTCCATCGCCACGGCGGCGAGCGCATCGCGGCTGAACCCGCAGCCGACGCCGGCCGAGGGCATGGCTGCGCCCAGCGCTTCCCGCACCGTCAGCGAGGCGCCATGCGCGACCGCGAATTCATCGAGATAATGGCCCGCAACCCATTGCGAGCGCGCCGATTTGAGCGGCAGGACCGGGAGCTGGACGAGCGCGAAGCGCGGCGCGAGATAGCCGATCACCCGCAGCGCATCGGGATGCACGACATCCTCGGCATCGTGCAGCACCACCGTGAGCACGCGGCGCCCCTGCTCGGCTTCCCAGCGCTGCATGGCCACCCACAGCTGGTTCAGGCAATCGGCCTTGGTGGTGGGACCGGGCCGTTCATTGACCACCAAGGTCACGCGCCCGCCGCCCCGCTCGGTGATCAGCGTGCAGACCGCCCACAAGGTCGCCGGATCATTGGGATAGGCGCCAACGAAAATCTGCACATCCTCGCCGGCCCATTTGTCGAGGCAGCCGGTGAGCATGGGACGGATCACGTCCGACTCGTCCCAGGCGGGAATGAACACCGCGATCGGCCCGGCAGAGCCAGCGGGCGGCAAATCCCGGGATGTCATCCGCGCCACCCGGCTGTAGACGGTCAGCGACCGCCAGCCGCGCCGCGCCAGATAGATGAGGTCGATGGCCAGATCGTCCAGCCCACCGATGATAAGCCCCAAAGCGGCAAACAAGAGAAGCTCGCTGCACAGCAGCTCGCTCAAAGCGAGTGTCCCACCCATCTTCCCCCCCGAGTCGACACCGCGTTCCCCCTGCGCTGCCGAGCGATTTATTGAGCATAATGAGGGACCTGGAGCAATGATGCTTTTCGCGGCGTTAACGTTTCCGCGGTTCATCCTGGCCATTGCCGGTTTGACCTGATCCCGCCCGGCCTCTAGCGACAGGCCATGAGCTGTTGCGCGCCCGCCCCCGACCAGCCGCACATTTGCGGGAGCGCGCCCGCGTGACGCGGGGCAAGCGTGTGCCAGTCGGCTTGCTGGGCGGATCGTTCAACCCCGCCCATGGCGGCCATCGTGCCATCTCGTTGTTCGCGCACGCCGCGCTAGGCCTCAATGAGGTCTGGTGGCTGGTCTCGCCGGGCAATCCGCTCAAGCCACGCGCCGGCATGGCATCGCTGAACGCGCGCGTCGCCAGCGGCAAGGCGGCCGCCCGCCGCGCGCCCATCCGCGTCACCGCCATCGAGCGGGAGATGCACACTCGCTACACGCTCGACACGCTGCGCCGGCTGACGCGCCGCTACCCGCACCGCCGGTTCATCTGGCTGATGGGCGAGGACAATCTGGCCCAGTTCCACCAGTGGAAGGGCTGGCGCGATATT
Source organism: Sphingobium sp. B11D3B (assembly GCF_025961735.1). Lineage (NCBI taxonomy): Bacteria > Pseudomonadati > Pseudomonadota > Alphaproteobacteria > Sphingomonadales > Sphingobiaceae > Sphingobium > Sphingobium sp. B11D3B. Next base: position 2,024,834 of record NZ_JAOQOF010000001.1, read on the forward strand.
GCGCGAACAACGGCCATTGCTGTTATCGCCCGACCCGGCTATAGTCGGGCGGCTGTAGGCTCACCGGCCATGGCCTGGTTGCGGCGTTTCGTCCGACCCGCCAGTCAGAGCAAAAGCTGGACGACATGGAGACTGCCGGCGCTCGTGCTTTTGCGCTTTCGCCCCGATCCCAGATCAGCCACGCTGCTTCGGCAGAAGGCGCCTCTTTGGCACCGTAGCTTTGCTGATGTTGCGCCGATCGACGGCGTGACCGGTCGCCGCATCCCACAGGAGTGACATTGCCCGACCCGTTACCCATGCCCGCCCGTCCTGCCCCCGCTGGAGGACTGTCCCAACCCGGCATCGCTGCATCCTCGGATCGCCTCCTGGCGATCGTTCTGGAATCGCTGGACGATGATCAGGCGCAGGAAGTCGTGAGCATTCCGCTTGCCGGCAAGAGCAGCATTGCCGATCACATCGTGATCGCGTCGGGTCGTTCGTCCCGGCAGGTGGCCGCCATTGCCCAGAAGCTGGCCGAGCGGATCAAGCAGACGATGGGCCGCAATGTCCGCATCGAAGGCCTGCCCGTCGCCGACTGGGTGCTGATCGACGCGGGTGACGTGGTCGTCCATGTCTTCCGCCCGGAGGTCCGCAGCTTCTACAATCTCGAGCGCATGTGGGGCTTCTCGGACGCACCGCTGGCCGCCGGCGAGGCCTGATCTCCTTCAAGCGTACCCCGGGGGCCGAATGCTGCTGCACATCGTCGCACGGGGACGCATCGGCCGCTCGCCAGAGGCCGATCTGGTCGAGCGCTACCTCAAGCGTGTGACGCTGCCCACCAAGGTCACCGAACTGCCGGATCGTGGCGGCAAGGCGCCGCCGCCCCTGCCCGCCCAGTCGGTCATGGTGATGCTCGATGAAACCGGCAAGCAGCTGACCTCCATGGCCTTTGCCGAGCAGATCGGCCGCTGGCGGGACGACGGCGTGCGCGAGTGCCGCTTCATGATCGGCGCGGCGGACGGGTTCGAGACCGCAGACCGGGCCAGCGCCGATCTGCTGATCGCGTTCGGGGCGATGACCTGGCCGCACATGATGGCGCGGGCGATGCTGGCCGAACAGCTCTGGCGCGCCACCAGCATCCTCGCCAACCACCCCTATCACCGGGAGGGATGAGGCGTGGTGGCGGCGACCTGGACCCGACTGCCCCGGCCAATGGCCTCGCGGCCGTCCCTGCCTGTCATGCTGGCCACCGCTGCCCTGCTCGTCACCGCCATCGCGGCACCGCTGGCTCTCTCTGCCCAGCGCAATCCGGCGCCGCAGGCCGCTCAGGCGGAGATCGCCCGACAGCAGGCCGCGCTGGCTCGCGCCCGCGCGCAGGGCGAGGAAGCCCGCAAGCGTGGCGAAGCCCTGGAAGCCCGTGCCCGCGCCTCCTCCGCCGCAGCCGACAAAACCCGCAACGAAATCGCGGCGCTCGCCGCCCGCATCCAGCAGAGCGAGGCAGATCTACGCGCGGGCGAGGCACGCATGGCGATCATTATCACGCGCCAGCGCGAGCAGCGGCGCCAGCTCGCCACCCGCCAGCAGCCGATCGTGCGACTAACCGCTGCCCTGCAGCAACTGGCCCGGCGCTCGCCCGTGCTTGCACTGGTCGCGCCCGGCACGATCAGCGAGGCAGTGCATCGCCGCATCGCGCTCGCGCAGATATTGCCGACCATCACCGCCTCCACGCAGGATCTGCGGGGCGCCATTGCGCGCAGTGCCGATCTGCAGCGCAGCGCGCAGGCGGCGGCGCAGTCCCTCGTCCGCACCCGCGCCGGGCTGAAAACGCAGCAGGCCGCGCTCAGCACGCTTGAGCAGCGCCAGCGCGGCGCTTCCCGGCAGTTGCGCGCAGAGGCCAGCCTGCAGACCGAGCGCGCCCTCGCCATGGGCGAGCAGGCCCGCGATATCAGCGATCTGATGGACCGGATCGGCGATGCGGCACAGGTGCAGGAGGCGTTGCTGCGCCTGCCCGGCCCGATGCCGCGGCCGGCCCGTCCGCAAAACAGCGCCGCACCGGCACCCGAGCGGCCGAGCGTCGCCGCAGGCCAGACCCCGGCCCCGCCCTATCGCCTGCCTGCCATCGGCGACATCGTCACCGGCTTCGGGGAATTGAGCGCAGGCGGCGTGCGCGCGCGGGGCATCACCATGGCGACCGCAGCCGGGGCAGCGGTCATCGCGCCGGCCGCGGGACGAGTCGCCTTTGCCGGGCCGTTTCGCGGCTATGGCAAGATCGTCATCCTGGAGCATCGCGGCGGCTGGACGAGCCTGCTGGCCGGCCTCGACCGGCTGAGCGTGGCGCCGGGAGACTCATTGCGTCAGGGCGACCCGGTCGGCGCGACCGGCAGCGACCCGGCTCAACTCATCATCGAGCTGCGCCAGCAGGACCGCGCTGTCGATATTGCTTCCCTTGTCCGCTAGCCCCGTTCAGCAGCGCGTAACGCTATCTTCGCTACGCTGGCGTGCGACCTAGGCAGAACCGTTGTTCCTGCTATAGATCAGGACAGCATTTTTGTCGAAAGCGTCTCCATGGCCAATGCCCGCCGCACCCTGTTTCTCCGTTCCGCCGCGATCCTATGCGCCATCGCGCTCATTCCCGCGTCGACCTCTGCCGTCACGGAGACCGAGGGTGAGACTTACAAACAGCTCGATCTGTTCATGGACGTGTTCCAGCGGGTGCGCGCCAATTATGTCGAGCAGGTCGATGATGCGACGCTGATCAAGGGCGCCATCGAGGGGATGCTCTCCAGTCTCGATCCGCACAGCGCCTATCTGGATGTCCGCTCCTTCGAGAATCTGCGTACCCAGACCGAGGGCAGCTATGGCGGCCTCGGCCTCTCCGTCACGATGGACGAAGGCGTGGTGAAGGTGATCGCGCCGACCGACGATACCCCCGCCGCGCGCGCGGGCATCAAGGCCGGCGACTATATCACGCATATCGACGGCAAGCTGATTTATGGCGGCACGCTCGATGAAGCAGTCGAGAAGATGCGCGGCGCGCCGAACACCAAGGTGAAGCTCACCATCGCCCGCGAAGGCCGCACCGAGCCGTTCGACGTGGAACTGACGCGCGCGATCATCGATATCAAGCCGGTCAAATGGCAGGTGAAGGGTGATGTCGGCGTCATCAAGATCGTCAGCTTCTCCGCCGACACCGGCGCTGACGTGCAGAGCGCCATTCGCGGCATCGACAAGTCGCTCGGCCACAAGCCGATCGGCTATGTGCTGGATCTGCGTTCCAACCCCGGCGGGCTGCTGGATGAAGCGGTGCGCGTCTCCGACGCCTTCCTCGAGCGCGGCGAGATCGTCTCGCAGCGCGGCCGCCAGCGCGGCGACACCCGGCCTTATTATGCCCGGCCCGGCGATGATGCGCAGGGCCTGCCCGTCGTCGTGCTGATCGATGCGGGGTCGGCTTCCGCCTCCGAGATCGTGGCCGGCGCCCTGCAGGACCAGAAGCGCGCACTCATCATGGGCGAGCGCAGCTTCGGCAAGGGCAGCGTGCAGACGCTGCTGCCGCTCTCGCAGGATACCGCGCTGCGGCTCACCACGGCGCGCTATTACACGCCATCGGGCCGCTCGGTGCAGGAAGGCGGCATCGAGCCGGACATTCTGGTGCCGCAGCTCTCCGACCCGGATTACGCCAAGCGGCCGAAATATCGCGAAAGCGACCTGCGCCGTCACCTCATCAACGAGGCCAAGCTGGATCGCTCGGAGCTGGAGGCGGACAGCAACCCCGATCCGCGCTTCACCGCGACGGCGGAGGATCTCAAGAAGCAGGGGGTTGAGGACTTCCAGCTCCATTACGCGCTGCAGACCCTCGGCCGCCTGAACGGGACGCCGCAAATGGCGGCAGCCCCGGCGACGAAGGCACGGCGGTAAGCAGACCGATGTCGCGTGACGCCTCCCTGTCGCTCGCCCGGTTCGTGGCGGTGATGCTGCCGACCCTGTTGCTGGGCGGCGCGCTGCTCTCGCAGCATGTCGGCGGGCTGTTTCCGTGCGAAATGTGCATGTGGCAGCGCTGGCCGCATCTGGGCGCGATCATCGCTGCCCTTGCCGCGATTGCCCTGCGCCGTACCGCGCCGATGAGCGCGATGTTCACCATGCTCGCGGCGCTGGCCATCGCGACCAGCGGCGCCATCGGCGCATTTCACGCCGGTGTCGAATATGGCTGGTGGCAGGGCCTGACCAGTTGCACGGCGACCATGGACACATCCTCGGGCCAGTCGATGCTGGATTCGATCATGTCGGCCACGCTGGTGCGCTGCGATGTCGCGCCTTGGTCGATGTTCGGCATCTCGCTCGCTGGCTATAATGCGATCCTCTCGCTGGGCGGGGCGCTGCTGATCCTTGTTCTGGTCCTCAAATGGAGCCGGTCATGACCGACAGCGCGCGCGTCTCGCCCCGTCCCGGCCAGCGCCGTGCTGATCGCGCCTCGATGCTGCGGGTCGATCAGGCCGGCGAATATGGCGCGGTGCGGATTTATGCCGGCCAGCTCGCCGTGCTGGGCGACCGTCATCCGATCAGCCGCGAGATTGCCGGTATGGCGGCGCAGGAAGAGCGGCACCGCGCGCATTTCGACGCGATGATGGTGGAACGCGGCGTGCGCCCCACGCTGATGCAGCCCTTCTGGCATGTCGCCGGCTTCGCGCTCGGCGCCGCGACCGCGCTCATCGGCCCGCGCGCGGCGATGGCCTGCACCGCCGCCATCGAGACCGAGATCGACGATCATTACGGGCAGCAGCTCAAGGAGATCGGCGAGGATGACCCGGCGCTGACCGAAGCGATCACGGACTTCCAGGCCGAAGAAGTCGAGCATCGCGATGCCGCGATTGCCCATGGCGCAGAATCCGCGCCTGCCTATCCCTTGCTTTTCGGGGCAATCCGGCTTGGCTGCCGCGCTGCCATTGCCCTCTCGAAGCGGATTTAAGAAGGAACCTGTCGATGCGTGCCCTCGTCCTTGCACTCCCCCTCAGCCTCGCTCTTGCGGTCCCTGCCTTCGCGCAGGCCGCCCCGGCCGCTCCCGCTGCCGCCGCCGGGCCGGAGGATGTCGCGAAGGTGAAGCAGGTGTTCGTCTATGGCGAAGACCCGTGCCCGGCGAGCGAGGGCGACGAGATCGTCGTCTGTGCGCGGATGCCCGACAATGATCGCTACCGCATCCCCAAGGAACTGCGCACCGATCCCAACAGCCCGGCCGTGCAAAGCTGGGCCAATCGCGCCCGCTCGATCGAATATGTCGGCGCGTCTGGGACCGACAGTTGCTCGCCCACCGGCTCGGCTGGCTTCACCGGCTGCTTCACACAGATCGCGCGCGCGGCGCGCGAGGAGCGCCAGAAAATGCTCGGTTCCGGCACCTGGGCCGATGCCGTCGCCAAGGCGCGCGAGGAGCGGCTCGGCAATCTCGATGCGGAATCCGCACAGATCGAAGCACAGGCCAAGGCCGATGAGGAGGCCGCGCGGCTCAAGGCGCAGCGTGAGGCGCAGCAGCAGGGCCCGACCGTTACGCCCTGATCGCGCGAGGCGTTACAGGAAATATTGCAGCTTCACCGCCGTCCGCTTCGCCGCGCCGGGGGTGACGGTGAGGACGACGGACTCAAAGCCCGGCGCGCCGAAGCGCAGCCGGGGGTTGCGCGAAAAGCCGACCCCCTCGCGCGGGATGCCCAGCATCGTGTCCAGCCGGCTGTTGCTGTTCTCATCGTGGAAGACGAGCAGCGCATAGTCGCCGGGCGGCACGCGTGCGAACAGAAGTTCGGCATGGTCGCCCGCCGCAACGCTGGCCGTTAGGGCGAGCGGATCCTTCTCGCATTTGGGGAAATGGGAGCGGTCCTTGGTCAGGCAGGCGCGCAACATGCCGCGAGTGGAGCGCAAGCCCTCGAACCGCACGTCGATCTGGCCCGTGGCCGGTGCAAGGCCCGCCGCTGCCGGAACGACCGCATCGGCGGTGCGCACGGTGGCCGCGCCATCTTCACCCAGCGCCAGGGTCGGCGCGCCGAGCGAGAACAGCAGGCCGGTCAGCATCAGCGGCCGTGCGACACGACGCGCCAGACCATGGTCGGCACCGTCAAAGAACATCATGCAGCATTATCCCTTGCCGGTGCGGGGTCATCATTGTGCGGCATAGCGGCGGAGCTTCCCTCCAGCGTCGGCGCGAACCGGGGAGACAGGCCGCGATCCGTGCCGCACAGCCGGTCCCACACGCGGAAATAGAGGCCGTAATTGCAGCGATATTGCTCATGATGCTTCTCATGGTGAGACGCGGTGATCAGCCAGCGCCCGGCCGGGCCGTTGACCAGCCAGCGCGGGAACATCTCCCAGCCCATATGATTGGTGACGCCCATGACAGTCATCACCGTTAGCACCACCCCCAGTGCCGCAACATGAATGGGGATGACGAAGACGAGGAACGGGATGACGACCGCGCCGGTCACCGCTTCCCACGGATGGAAGCTCATCGCCGCCCAGGCCGTGGGCGGCCGGCTGGCGTGATGCACGGCATGGGCGACGCGAAACCAGGCCGGACGGTGCAGTAGCCGGTGCGTCCAGTAGAACCAGCTATCGTGCGCAGCGAGATAGAGCAGCACGGAGATCGGCAGATACCAGAGCGGATAGGCATCGACATCGGTGTAGATCAGCGTCCAGCCGTGGCTCTGCCATCCCCAAGCGACGATCCCTGCGGGCAGGCCGAAGATCAGCGCCGAAAGGAGCGACCAGCGGATCTCCGCACCGATCTGCCGGCGCAGCCCGGCATAATGGCCGGGGCGCGTCATCCGGGTCGCCAGCGCGAACCCGCCACTGGAAAGCAGGTAACGCACCGCGATGATGCCGGACATCGCCAGAATGGACGCAAGGATCAGCATCGCGGGCTGCATGGCGATGCTATAGGGAGCCCCGCCCGCGAGGGAAACGATAATCGGTAAAGCGTTCGCGCCGGTCGCTCGCCCAGGGCAGAGATAAGTTCCCCCGCCCCTTCGGGCATCGTTCACCCATCACTGGCCGATAGCCAAGCGCCTCCCCCTCGGCTAGGGCTGCACGGATGACAGGCGCACGACCTATCGATCTGGCCATTGTCGGCGGCGGCCTTGCCGGCAGCCTGATCGCGCTGGCCCTGCGCGCGCGGCGACCTGAGCTGCGCGTCGTGGTGATCGAGGAAGCCGCGCGCGCCGGCGGCAATCAGCTCTGGTCCTGCTTTGCCGAGGATGTCGCGCCCGCCGATCGCTGGCTGATCGAGCCGCTGATCGTGCATGGCTGGGGCGGCTATGACGTGCGCTTCCCGGGTCAGGAGCGGCGCCTGCCGAGCAGCTATGCGACGCTGACCAGCGAGCGGCTGGGGATGCGCCTGCACCGCGCCATGCCGGAGGGTGACCTGCTGTTCGACCGGGCGGCAACCGCACTCACCCCGAACAGCGTCACTTTGGCCGATGGACGCGTGATCGAGGCGCGCGGCGTCATCGATGCGCGCGGGCCGGGCGACATGAGCGCGCTGGAGCTGGGCTATCAGAAATTCGTCGGGGCGAGTTGGCTGTGTCATACCCCCCACGGCCTTGCCGAACCGATCATCATGGACGCGACCGTCGATCAGCAGGACGGCTATCGCTTCGTCTACACCCTGCCCCTCTCCCCCACCGAGCTGTTCATCGAAGACACTTATTATGCCGATGCCCCGGAGCTGGATGAGCCCCTGCTCGCGGCGAGAATTGCGGCTTATGCCCAGGCGCAGGGCTGGGAGGGCGCGGCGCGCGGCCATAGCGAGACCGGCGTGCTGCCCGTGTGCATGGGCGGCGATTTCGCGCGGCTGTGGGAGGCCGAGTCCCCCGGCGTCGCCAAGGCCGGACTGCGCGGCGGCTTTTTCCACGCACTCACCGGCTATTCGCTGCCGGACGCGGTGCGCAACGCGCTCGCCATCGCGGCGATGGACGATCTTTCCGGCCCGGCCCTGCATCAGGCGATGCGCGCGCGCGGCGCCGCGCACTGGCGGGGCCAGGCTTATTACCAGATGCTCTCGCGGCTGCTCTTCCGCGCCGCCGAGCCGCAGGAGCGCTGGCAGGTGCTGGCGCGCTTCTACCGGCTTGACCCATCCCTCATCGCCCGCTTTTATGCCGGGCAGAGCACCCTTTTCGACAAGCTGCGCGTTCTGACCGGGAAGCCTCCTGTTCCCGTCAGCCGAGCCATTTCAGCCCTTGGAGCGACACGCGGATGAAGACAGCCATCGTCATCGGCGCCGGTTTTGCCGGCCTTGCCCTCGGCCTGCGCCTGCAATCGGCGGGCATCGCCACCACCATCGTCGAAGGGCGCGAGCTGCCCGGCGGCCGCGCCTATATGTGGCAGAAGGAGGGCTTCACCTTCGATGCCGGGCCGACTGTCATCACTGACCCGGATTGCCTTGCCCAGCTCTGGCGCTTGACCGGCCATGATATGGCGCAGGACGTGACGCTGCTGCCGGTCAGCCCCTTCTACCGCCTGCACTGGCAGGACGGCACGACCTTCGATTATGGCAATGACGATGCCGCGCTCAACCGCGAGATCGCCAAGCTCGATCCCGCCGACATCGCTGGCTACCAGCGCTTCCTCGCCTATAGCGCCGAGGTCTATCGCGAGGGCTATGAGAAGCTGGGGCATGTCGCCTTCCTCGACTTCAAGTCGATGCTCAAGGCCGCGCCGGACCTCGCCCAGCATCAGGCGTGGCGGTCTGTCTATTCCATGGTTTCGAGCTTCGTGAAGAACGAGAAGCTGCGGCAGGCGCTGAGCTTCCACACGCTGCTGGTCGGCGGCAACCCGATGACGACCAGCGCCATCTACGCGCTGATTCACAAGCTGGAGAAGCAGGGCGGCGTCTGGTTCGCCAAGGGCGGCACCCATGCGCTGGTGCGCGGCATGGTCACGCATTTCGAGCGACTGGGCGGCACGCTGATCCTCGGCGATCCGGTCGCCAAGATCGAGACGGTGGGCGATCGCGCGACCGGCGTGGTGACCCGCTCGGGCCTGCATATCGAGGCCGATGCGGTGGCGAGCAACGCGGACATCATGCACAGCTATGCCGACCTGCTGGCCGACCATCCGCGCGGCCAGCGGCAGGGCGCCAAGCTGTTCCGCAAGCGCTGGAGCCCGAGCCTGTTCGTCGTCCACTTCGGCATCGAGGGGACCTGGCCGGGCATCCCGCACCACATGATCCTGTTCGGCCCGCGCTATAAGGAACTGCTGACCGACATCTTCGACCATGGCGTGCTCTCGCAGGATTTCTCGCTGTACCTGCATCACCCGACCGTCACCGACCCCGATCTGGCGCCGCCGGGCCACTCGACCTTCTACGCGCTGGCGCCGGTGCCGCATCAGGGCAAGCTGCCGGTGGACTGGAACGAGGTGGGGCCGATCCTCACCGGGCGCATTCTCGACGAGATCGAGCGGCGGCTGATCCCGGACATCCGCTCGCGCATCAAGGTGCAGTTCTCCTATGCGCCGAGCGACTTCACCCATGATCTCAACGCGCATCTGGGCAGCGCCTTCAGCCTGGAACCGCTGCTCACCCAGAGCGCCTGGTTCCGCACCCACAATCGCGATGATGTGATCAACAATCTCTATTTTGTCGGCGCCGGCACACATCCGGGCGCTGGCATTCCCGGCGTCGTCGGCTCGGCCCGCGCGACGGCGGCCCTGATGCTCGAGGATCTGGCATGACATCGTTCAATCGGCTGGCCGTCTATTGCGGCTCCGCCACCCCACCCGACCCGATCTACATGGAGACCGCGCGCGCCGTCGGCACCGGGCTGGCCCGACGCGGCATCGGCGTCGTCTATGGTGGCGGCAAGGTGGGGCTGATGGGCGCCATTGCGGATTCCGCGCTGGCCGCCGGCGGCGAAGTGATCGGCGTGATCCCCGAGGCGCTGGTGAATGCCGAGGTCGCCCATCGCGGCCTCACCGAACTGCACGTCGTGCCGGACATGCACAGCCGCAAGGCGCTGTTCACCACGCTTTCCGATGGGTTCGTGACCCTGCCGGGCGGCGTCGGCACGATGGACGAGCTGTGGGAAGCCGTGAGCTGGGCGCAGCTTGGTTATCATGACAAGCCGGTCGGGCTGCTGAACGCCGGCGGCTTCTACGATCAGCTGATCGGCTTCAATCGCCAGATGATCGAAACCGGCTTCATCCGCCCGCCCCACGCCAACATCCTCATCGCCCGCGAGACGCTGGACGACCTGCTCGACGCGATGGCCGCCTACACGCCCCATGAGACGATCTTCGCGATGAAGGTCGACCGGCTTTGAGGGGAAACATGAGCCCCTCCCCTTCAGGGGAGGGGTTGGGGTGGGGAGCGCCCGTGACGCAAGATCCACGCCTTCTGATCCACGCAAAAGCGATGCGGCACGAGGCGACGCCATGCGAGATCATTCTCTGGCGACATCTGAGTCGGTCCCAGCTTGGCGGGCACAAATTTCGTCGGCAGCATGTGCTGGGGCCGTTCATTGTGGATTTCTTTTGCCCCGCCAAAAAGCTGATCGTCGAGGTGGATGGCGATACGCACGATCCGGAAGAAGATGCGCGCAGGGATGCTGCGTTAACCGCGGAAGGTCATCGCGTTCTGCGGTTCACTAACGAAGACGTGCGCACCAATCCGACCGAGGTTCTGGAGGCAATACTGACGCGTTTGAATTCAGCACCAGCCCGTTGGGCAGCGCCGTCCCCCACCCCAACCCCTCCCCTGAAGGGGAGGGGCTAGAATGTTGGAGCAACGCCCTGCCCTCGTCGGTCTTGCGCAGGAGAGCATTGCGCGCGGGTCGAAGAGCTTTCGCACGGCCTCGCGGCTGTTCGACCGGGAGACGCGCGAGCGGGCGTGGTTGCTCTATGGTTGGTGCCGCGCCTGCGATGACATTGCCGACGGGCAGGATCATGGCGGGACCATGCAGGCGACCGGCGACCCGATGGCGCGGCTGGCGGACATCCGCGCGCGGACCGAGCGCGCTTTGGCGGGGCAGGCCGGGCTGGACGATCCTGCCTTCGCCGGCGGGGCGCTGGTCGCAGCGGAATGTGCCATTCCGCACCGCTATATGGACGATCTCATCGAAGGCTTCGCGCTCGATGCGCAGGGCTGGCGACCGCAGACCGAGGACGATCTGCTGCGCTATTGCTACCATGTCGCGGGTGCGGTCGGCTGCATGATGGCCATTGTGATGGGCGTCGCGCCCGATGACGAGTCGACGCTGGACCGCGCTTGCGATCTGGGGCTGGCCTTCCAGCTCGCCAATATCTCCCGCGATGTGGCCGAGGATGCGGCAGGCGGGCGCTGCTATCTGCCCGCGGACTGGCTCATCGAGGCTGGCATCGACCCGGCGGACCCGATGGCGGCGGAGCAGCGCCCGGCCCTCGCGGCGGTCACGGAGCGCGTGGCGGCGATGGCGGCGCGCTATGAGGACAGTGCCCGTCATGGCACCCCGGCGCTGCCATTCCGCTCGGCATGGGCGGTGCTGGCAGCCGCGGGCATTTATGGCGGCATTGCCCGGAAGGTCGCCGCCGACCCGCAGGAGGCGCTGCGTCGGCGCCTGTTCACCAGCAAGGCGGAGAAACTGGGCTGGCTGCTCCGCGCCGGCACGCAGGCTGGTCGGCGCACGAGCCTCTACCCGCCCGCGCCGCGTGATCCATCGCTCTGGAACCGGCCACGCCAGAGCGCGCCCATTTCGCAGGCTTGATCCCGATCAATTTCTGCATGGGCGCGATCTGCTGAAGAGGCAGGCGGGAGGACATGCATGATTCCGTCACGTCACGCTTATTATCGCAACCGCGCCAACGAACATCGCCGTCTGGCGCAAGTCGCCGCGGAGCCCGCACAGCGCCTGATGCACGATCGTCTGGTCGAGGCCTATCTCAGCCTCGCGCGCGAATCGCGGCTGCGGCAGGTCGTGCGGCTCAAGGCCTGAGCGCAGCCGCGCCCAGACAATCCCATCATCCCTGTTTGAGCAGCCTGAGCGCCCGCGCGCGCAGCCGCCCAAGGCCCGCATCGTGCAAGGCGGGAACGGCGCAGAGCATCCCCGTCACATAGGGGTCGGGCTTGTTGAAGATGATGGGTTCGCCCAGCGCATCGGTAACGCGGGCGCCGGCTTCCTGCGCGATGAGAGTCGCGGCCGCCAGATCCCATTCCGCGCCGCGTCGCAGGCCGGCTACCAGATCGGCTTCATTGGCCGCCACCATCGCCATGCGCAGCGCGATGCTGTTGGGCTTGGCGACCATGCGATAATCGATATCGATGCCGCCCAGATGATCGAGCGGCACGCGCGCGCCCGAGAGCGTGGCGTGATCACCCACGGCGAGCCGCTCGGGCTGTGCCCCCGTGCGCTCCCGCCAGGCACCGGCGCCGCGCACCGCCCACCAACGCTCGTTGCGTGCCGGCGCGGTCAGCACCGCGACGGTCGGGACGCCGTCCTCCACCAATGCGACCGAGACCGCCCAGCCCGCCCGGCCCCGCACGAAATCGCGCGTGCCGTCGATCGGATCGATGATCCACGCGCGCCGAGCCTCAGCGCGTCCGGGCGTCTCCGCGCTTTCCTCCGAGAGCCAGGCGGCGTCGGGCAGAAGCGCGCCAAGCTGTGTGCGCAGCAGCGCATCGGCGGCGAGATCGGCTTCGCTCACCGGCTCGCCGGGCCGCTTCTCCCAATGGCCGTGCATGGGCGCGCCGGCTTCCCAGAAACGCATGGCCAGCAGGCCGGCAGCGTCGGCTATGGCCAGAATATCGGCCAGAAGATCCAGAGAGGGGGGCTCACTCCCCGGCAACGGTCATCCCGTCGATGCGCAGGGTGGGCACGTTGATCGCGCGGCGGAAGGTGAGATCGTTCGCAGCGATGATCCGCCCGAACATCTCCTTGAGATTGCCCGCGATGGTGATTTCAGACACGGCGTGGCTCACCGTGCCATTCTCGATCAGGAAGCCGGAGGCGCCCCGACTGTAATCGCCGGTGACGCCGTTGACGCCCTGGCCGATCAGTTCGGTGATGAACACGCCGCGCTTCACGTCCGCAAACAGATCGCGCACGCTGGCCGTGCCGCCTTCCAGATGCACATTGCTCGCGCCGACCCCCGGCGAGCCGCCGCCCCGCGTGGCATGGCCGGTGGGATCGAGCCCGAGCTGGCGGGCCGAGGCGCTGTCGAGCATCCAGCCGGTCAGCACGCCGTCATCAATGAGGCGCCGCCGCCCAGTTGGCAGCCCTTCGCCGTCGAACGGACGCGAGCGCAGGCCCCGCTCGCGCAGCGGATCATCAATGACGCTGAGCCCCTCGGGCAGAATGCGCTGGCCAAGGCTGTCGAGCAGGAACGTCGCCTTGCGGGTGACCGATGGCCCGGCGATGGCGCCGAGCAGATGCCCGATCAGGCTGTTGCCCACGCGCGGATCGAAGATCACTGGCATCGTACCGCTCGGCACCCGGCGCGCATTGAGCCGCGACACCGCGCGCGCGCCGGCGCGCTGGCCGATGCTGTCCGGCCCTTCCAGATCATCGAGATGCCGGGCACTGTGGCTGGCAAAGTCCCGCTGCATCGCGGCGCCCTCACCCGCCAGCACGCTGGCGTAAAGCGAATGGCTGGTTCCGGCATAAGCGCCCGAAAAACCGTGGCTGGTGGCCAGAGCCGCCTGCGCGCGGGAGAAGCCCGCACCGGCGCCTTCGCTGTTGGTGACGCCCAGCACGCTGCGCGCCGAATCTTCCGCCGCCAGCGCCCTCTCGCGCAGTTGGGCCGGCGTCGGCTCCTCATCATCCTCGATATCGAGCGAGGGCAGCCGGCGCCGCATCAGCATCTGCTCGGGCGCGAGGCCCGCATAGGCATCTTCCGGCGCCTCGCGGGCCATGGCCACGGCGCGCTCGACCAGGGTTTCGAGCGTGCGGGGCGTCAGGTCCGATGAAGAGACGCTGGCCGAGCGTTGGCCGACAAACACGCGCAGGCCGAAATGCTCGGACTCGGATTGCTCGACATCCTCCAGCGCGCCCAGCCGCACCGTCACGCCGGACGAGGCATCGCAGCCATAGACGGCGTCGGCCGCATCCGCGCCCGCCTTGCGGGCCGCGGTGACCAGCGACCGGGCGCGATCGAGAGCTTCGTTAAGGCTGAGCATGAAAGACGCGGTCCGAATGATGTCTGATGAAAGGCCGCGCTTTAGCTCCCGCGGCGAGGCGACGCAATGCGGCTGCGTCAGGTGCCTTCCGACCAGCCGCTCCGCTTTGCGACGAACGGAGGACAGCAACATTTTTTATAGGGAACCACCAGGCCTTGCCGATCCTTTTGTTGATAACATCAACCCACAGGAGCATCTCATGGCGACTGAAACATTCACCGACGCGATTGCCCTGCTCAAAGCGGATCATCGCACGGTCGAGGATCTGTTCGAGAAGTTCGAAAAGGCCAATGCGGCCGGCCGCAAGGAATCGCTGGCCCGGGAAATCTGCACCGAACTCAAGATCCACACCATGCTGGAAGAAGAGATCTTCTATCCGGCCTTTCGCGGCAAGATCGAAGATGATCTCATGGATGAGGCCTATGTCGAGCATGACGGCGCCAAGGTGCTGATCAACGAGATCGAGGCCGGCTCTCCGCAGGAAGATTTCTACGATGCCAAGGTGAAGGTGCTCTCGGAAGAGATCGAGCATCACGTCAAGGAGGAGGAACAGCCCTCCAAGGGCATGTTCGCCCAGTGCCGCAAGACCGACGTCGACCTGGTCGAGCTGCGCGACCGGATGCTCGCCCGCAAGAAAGAGCTGCTGGCGCAGGCGAAGAGCGAAGGCCTGCCCCCGGCAGAACCGCGCACGCTCAGCGTTTCGGCCGTCTGACCCGGACGAAACGGCATGTCGGCGGCGTTTTCATTGTTCGAACCTTCCGATAAGGACGCCGCCGCGCCGGCGCCGCACCTCAATGATGCCGAGCGCACCCGCCTCGGCATCATTTTGCCGCGCTTTGGCGGATTGGGCCGAGACGCGGCCTTGCGACAGGCGCAAAGCGAGCAATCCGGCGACTGGATGCTTCGGCACCGCGATTAGGCAGCGGGCGGCTGTTCCGTCTGCCTGCTCTCCAACCAGTAGCGCAGCATGTGATGGGCGACCGCGATGGCGGATGGCGGCAGGAACCTAGCGCCCTCCTCCCCGGCCAGAGCGGCCCTGACATCATCAGTGCTCACCCAGATGGCCTCGGCGATTTCCTCCTCATCCAGCGTCAACGCGTCATCATCGGCCTGCGCGATGCAGGCGACCATGAGCTGGGAGGGGAACGGCCAAGGCTGACTGAACAGATAGTCGACCTGCCCGGTGCGCACGCCGCATTCTTCCCACAGCTCCCGCCGCACCGCTTCCTCGATGGTCTCGCCCGGCTCGACAAAGCCGGCCAGTGCGGAAAAGCGACCGGCAGGAAAGCGCGGATTGCGCCCGATGAGCACCTTGCCGCGATATTCCGCCAGCATGATGACCACCGGATCGGTGCGCGGAAAATGCTCCGCGCTGCACCGGCTGCACCGGCGCGCCCATCCGGCCTTGATCGGATGGGTATCGCCGCCGCAGCGTGCGCAGAAACGGTGGCGATCATGCCAGTCCACCAGGCTGCGCGCCGCCGCATAATGCGCGGCTTCGGCCATGGTGAGCTGCGGGATGATGTCCCACACCTTGGCGGGAAAGCTCGGGGGCTCGACGCTGTGCTCGACAAGCAGCGACACAAAGACCGGCGTGCCATCCTCGCGCAGCCCGAGCAGGGCGTGGTCGGCCAGCACCGCGCCGGGCGTCACCGGCTCGCTGGCGAGCGTCCCGTCTGCCTCGATCACCGGGTCCAGCCCATCGAGTTGCACGATGCGCGCGCGCGGATCGGCCCAGGCCCCGGCCAGCCGGTCGGGGTGCGCGCGCAGCTGATCGGCGCGGTCGAGCGTGCCGCCGGTGAAGGTGATTGCCTGCCGCGCGGGCAGATCAGGCCGGGTCATGATGCGCATTCTCCTGCTCTCTGGCGTCCAGTGCCGCTTGCGCCGCCCGGGCAAAGACGGTGGGCAGCCCCGCATCGGCCAGCGTGTCGAGGGGCCACAATTGGCCCGGCCCCAGGGCGCTGGCAAGCGCGGCAGGGTCAGTCTCATCCTCGATCCGCAGCATGGCCACGCGCAGGTCGAGCGCGAAATGCGTGAACACATGGCGCACCGGCTGGTTGAGCACGCGCCACCCGCCCGCCAGCGGCGCAAGCGGCAGAGCCTCTGGCGCCTCGATCCAGTCGCTGGTGGGGAGCGCGAGCATCCCGCCGAGCAGGCCCTTGTCCGGCCGCCGGACCAGCCACACCGCATCGCCGGCCTCCACCCACCAGGCGGTGCCGCTGCGCGTCGGGCGCGCCTTCTTCGCGGCCTTGAGCGGATAGCGCGCCGGATCGCCCGTCGCCCGCGCGGCACAAAGCTCCGAGAGCGGACAGGCGAGGCAGGCGGGATTGCGCGGGGTGCAAACCGTCGCGCCCAGATCCATCATGGCCTGCGCGAAATCGCCTGCATGATCCTGCGGCGTGATGCGGTCGGCCAGCGCGCGCAGGATCGGCTTTGCGGCCGGCAGCGGCGTCTCCACCGCGAACAGCCGGCTCACCACGCGCTCGACATTGCCATCCACCACGACGGCGCGCTGCTCGAAGGCGATGGCAGCGACGGCCGCCGCCGTATAGGCCCCGACTCCCGGCAGCGCACGCAATCCCGCTTCGTCCGAGGGGAAACGCCCGCCCAGCGCCCCTGCGACATAGCGCGCGCAGGCCAGCAGATTGCGGGCGCGGGCATAATAGCCAAGACCTGCCCAAGCGGCCATCAGATCGCCATCCTCCGCAGCCGCCAGCGCCTCGACCGTGGGCCAGCGCGCCACAAAGCGCTCATAATAAGGCGCGACGGCCGCCACCGTCGTCTGCTGGAGCATGATTTCCGAGAGCCAGACGCGGTACGGGGCCGGCGGGGACGCGCCGGGCGGGCTGCGCCAGGGCAGCGAGCGGGCATGGCGGCGATAATGCGCCAGCAACGCCGGAGCGACCGCCTCTTCCATCCCCCGCGTTGCGATTAATCCATCGACGGCCATGGCGTGCCTATGGCATGGACGCAGCCATGACAGAAGCCACCCCAGATGCGCAGGCGCCCACAAAGGCCAGCCGGGCCAAACGCCCGGCCGCGCGCAAGGCCAATGGGGCCGGCAAGGCCGAGATGCCGCCGCAGGAACGGCCGCGAATCAATGCGCCCCGGGCGATTTCCGATCTCATGCCGGACATTGGCCGGGCCGCCTTCCGCAAGTTCGGCTTCATCCAGTCGAGCATCGTCACGCGCTGGGCCGAGATTGTCGGCAAGCGCTATGCCGAACTGACCAGCCCCGACTCGATCCGCTTCCCGACCGGCAAGCGCTCGGGCGGGACGCTGCAGCTGACGGTCGCCAGCGGCCATGCGCCGATGGTCCAGCATATCGTGCCGGAGATCATCGAGCGGGTGAACCGCTTCTTCGGCTATGAGGCCGTCTCCCGCGTCGCCATCAAGCAGGGCCAGGTCATCCCGCGCGAGCCAGTGCATCGCCCGCCGCCCACGATGCTGCGCCCGATCCCTCAGGAGCTGGGCGAGGGCCTGCGCGAAGTGAGCGACCCGGAATTGCGCACCGTGCTCGAATCAATGGCGCGCAGCTTCTCCAACCCTGTGCGCCCCCCCAAGATCAGCTAAGCCAAATTTCCACCACGGGACCATGCCCATGACCGTTATCTCGCCAGCTTCGTCCGTCTCCCGACAGATCGCCGCACTGGGTGCCCTATGCCTTGCGGCGCTGACGCTTGCCCTCGCCCTGCTGCTGCCAGCCCCCGCCAGTGCGCAGCGCAGCGCGACGCGCGACTGGAGCCAGACCGTAACGCTGGGTGCGAACGGCGCCTTCGTGATCGGCAATCCGGCGGCGCCCACCAAGCTGGTCGAATATCTGAGCTACACCTGCTCGCATTGCGCGGATTTTCAGGCGACCGGAACGCCCGTGCTCAAGGCCCAGTGGATCCGGCGCGGCCTCGTCTCGCTGGAGCTGCGCAATTTCGTGCGCGATCCCTTCGACCTGACGGCGGCGCTGCTCGCACGCTGCGGCGGCGCGACGCGGTTCGTTGGCAATCATGAGGCGATGTTCGCCGATTATCAGGCCTGGATGACTCGCGCGCTGAGCTTTGCCCAGGCGCAGGAAGGCAAGCCGCCGGCCGCCAATCGCGCCGCGCAGTTGACCGCCATTGCCGGGGGCACCGGCCTTGGCCCGCTCCTCGCCAAGCGCGGCCTGACGCCAGCGGCGCAGGGCAAATGCCTGGCCGACGAGGCGATGCTCAAGACGGTGCTCGGACTGACCTCCAGCGCCGGCACCTTCAAGGAATTCACCGGCACGCCCTTCTTCCTGCTCAACGGCAAACCGCTGGAGAACGTGCATACGTGGGACGCGCTGCGCCCCCTTCTGCCGCCATTGCCCGCGTCCGGCAAGTGAGCTAGACCGGCCCGCACAGCCACTTTCCGTCCCCCGATCGATGAGGCCCATCCGTCCCATGAAACGCCTTGCTACCGCCCCGCTCGCCCTCGCTCTGCTGGCTCTCGCTGCCTGCGGCTCTCAGGACAGCAACTCGAGCGCGCCCATCGGCAAGGTGGAGGGCAAGGCCGCCCCGGCGGGAACAACGTGGGCGCAGCAGGTCGTCGCGACGCCCGAGGGCGGCATCCGCATGGGCAACCCGGATGCGCCGATCAAGATCATCGAGTTCGCATCCAACACCTGCCCGCACTGCGCGCACTTCTCCGAGGAATCCAAGGATGTGCTCGAGCGCGATTATGTGAACACGGGCAAGGTGAGCTTCGAGTTCCGCAACTTCGTGATGAACCCGCTGGACATCAGCATGGCGATGCTCGCCCGCTGCACCGGCCCGGAAGCCTTCTTCCCGCTGACCCACCAGTTCTTCACCAACCAGCAGGCGATCATCGAGAAGCTCCAGTCCGCCGGCGAGGACGCTTACAAGAACGCGATGTCGGCGGCGCCGGATCAGCGCTTCCAGCGCATGGCCGAGGCTGCCGGGCTGATCGAGTTCGCCATGGAGCGCGGCGTGCCCGAGGCCAAGGCCCGCCAGTGCCTTGCCGACCCCAAGACCGCCGAAACGCTCGCCGCGAATGTGGAGCGCGACACGGCGCAATATTCCATCACCGGCACGCCGAGCTTCATCATGAACGGCAGCAAGCTCGACAATGTGTCGACCTGGCCGCAGCTCGTCGAGCAGCTGAAGAACGCAGGCGCCTGATTGGCGAGGCTGGGGGGCCATAGCATCGGAGCGGGCGTCGGACGGCGCACCGCCTCGCAGGCTGGGTCAGTCCGGCTGGGCCGCCCTGCCCGCTAAGCCATGCAGATTCGCCGCCTCAAGCTGACCGGCTTCAAGAGCTTCGTCGAGCCGACCGAGCTGCGGATCGAGCCGGGGCTGACCGGCATTGTCGGGCCGAATGGCTGCGGCAAATCCAATCTGCTGGAGGCCATCCGCTGGGTGATGGGCGAATCCAGCCCCAAATCCATGCGCGGCGGCGGCATGGACGATGTGATCTTCGCCGGCACCGCCACTCGCCCGGCGCGCGATTTCGCGGAAGTCGGCCTGTTCGCCAGCGTGCCGCCTGGCACTGTGTTGCCGGCGATCGACATGGCCAGCGATGGCGAGCTGGAAGTCATGCGGCGCATCGAGCGCGGCGCGGGCAGCGCCTATCGCGCCAACGGGCGGGACGTGCGCGCCAAGGATGTCGCGCTGCTCTTCGCCGATGCCGCCACCGGTCCGCACAGCCCGGCACTGGTCAGCCAGGGCAAGATCGCCGCCGTCATCGCCGCCAAGCCCGCCGAGCGCCGCGCGATGCTGGAAGAAGCGGCGGGCATCGCCGGCCTGCATGTGCGCCGCAAGGATGCCGAGCAGAAATTGCGCGCGAGCGCGGCCAATCTCGCCCGGCTGGATGAAATCCTTGCCGAAATGGACGTGCGCGCCAATGCGCTCCGTCGGCAAGCGCGGGCCGCCGAGCGCTACACGGAATTGAGCGAAAAGATCGTGCTGGCCGAGGGCCGCGTGTTCTTCGCCCGCCATCGCGAGGCCGCGACCGAAGCCGACCGTGCCGCGCAGGATGCGGAGAGGGCCGAGGCGCTGGTGCGGGTGGCGCAGGAGGCGCAGCTGGACGCCGCCGCTCATCAGCAGGCCGCCATCGAGACACTGGCGCGCGCACGCACGGCCGCCAACGAGGCCCGGGAGGCCGCGACCGAGGCCCGCTTCGCGCTGGAGCGGCTGACAGGCGAACGCGATACCCTGCTGCGCCGGATCGCCGAGCTGGAAGGCCAGCTCGCCCGCGTGAGCGAAGACCAGCAGCGCGAAGGCGCGCTGGCCGCCGATGCCGCCAGTGCCATCGAGGCGCTGCAGGCCGAGGATGCGACGCTCGCCGAGCGGATCAAGGCGGCGAAGACGACGCTGCCGGCCTTCGTCACGCGTCTCGCGGAGGCCGAGACGGCCAGCCGCGATGCCGAGGTTGCGCTGGCGCAAGCCATGGCGCGACTGGCCGGCGAGCAGGCCGAGCGGCGTGTCGCCGAGGCGGGCCTGAATGCCGCGCGGCAGAAGCTCGCCCGCGCCCGCAGCGAGGCCGAGCGGATCGCCTCGGCCCTCACCGCCCTGCCCGATGCCGCGCCGCTCGCCACCCGCCAAGCCGAGGCCGAGCAAGCCAAAGCCGATGCCCTCACCGCCCGCACCGATGCCGAGGCGCGCATCGCCGCCGCCGCGCAGGCGCGCGAGGCGCATACGCAGGCTGTCGGCGAGCAACAGCGCGCGCTCGCCGCCGCCCGCGCCACCGTCGCCGCGCTGGATAGCGAAGCCAAGGCACTGGCCCGCGGGCTGGAGACGCAGGGCAGTAGCGATCGCGCCATCGACGCCCTGCGCGTCGACCCCGGCTATGAGCATGCGCTGGCCGCCGCGCTGGGCGATGATCTGCAAGCCGCGCTCGGGGCGCAGGGTCTGGCACGCTGGAGCGGCGCCGCTATCGATGCGCGCGACCCTGCTTTGCCGAATGGATGCGCGCCGCTCGCTGCCCATGTCCGCGCGCCCGAGGCGCTGGCCCGCCGCCTCGCGCAGATCGCCGTGGTCGAGCAGGATGATGGCCAGCCGCTTGCGGTCGGCCAGCGCCTTGTCACGCGCGACGGGCAATTGCGGCGCTGGGACGGGTTTGTGGCGCAGGAAGGCGGTGGCGCGGCAGCCGAGCGACTG
The DNA here is from genome assembly GCF_025961735.1 of Sphingobium sp. B11D3B. Taxonomy (NCBI): domain Bacteria; kingdom Pseudomonadati; phylum Pseudomonadota; class Alphaproteobacteria; order Sphingomonadales; family Sphingobiaceae; genus Sphingobium; species Sphingobium sp. B11D3B. The sequence goes on from NZ_JAOQOF010000001.1 coordinate 2,046,062, forward strand.
ATCCGCATCAACCGCCTCGCCGCCATCGAGCAGGAGCGGCCTGCCGTCGCCGCCACCGTCAGCGCTGCCGAGCAGGCCTTGGCGGCCGCCGAGGCATCGTTGCGCGAAGCCGGCACCGACGAGCGCGCTGCCCGCGAGGCGATGAGCGCTGCCGACACGGCCCTGCGCGGGGCGGAGCGCACGCTCGGCGAAGTGGCGACCGCACTGGAACGCCTTGCCGGACAGCGGGCGGACCTCGACCGGCGCCATCAGGAAGCCTCTGCCGATCTCACCACCGCCGAGCGCGAGTTGGAGAGCGCGCAGGCTACCCATGATGCGCTCCCGGCCGGTGACGACACCGCTGCGCGCGTCGATCTGCTCAAGTCCGGCGCGGAACGGTGCCGGGCCGCAATCGGTCAGGTGCAGGCCGAGCGGGCCATGGCCGAGCGGGCGCTGGCCGCCGATGAGGAGCGCGTGAAGGCGATCCGCAGCGATGTGGCGGGCTGGAAAGCGCGCGCTGGCGATGCCGTGCGCCGCGTCGCCGAGATGAAGACCCGCGCCGAAGCGCAGGCGACCGAACTGGACGGGCTGCGCGATCGGCCCGCAGCGCTGGCGACGGAACTCGATGCCCTGACGCAGGCCGCTCGCGACCACCAGGCCGCCGTCGAGCACAGCCGTAGCGAGGAAGCTGCAGCCGAGGCCACATTGGCCACCGCCGAAAAGGCGCTCGCCAATGCCAATGAGGCTCTCTCCACCGCCCGCGAGGCGCGAGCCGGAGCGCAGGCGCGCGCCGAACATGCCGTCACGCGCCGCCGGGAAATCGGCCAGGCCTGCGGCGAGCGCTTCTCCTGCCCGCCCCCCGTGCTGCCGAGCAAGCTTGGCTTCGCGAGCGAGGAGGTCGTCGCCGCCTCCGAAGAGCAGGCCCGCTATGACAAGCTGGTGCTGGACCGCGAACGGATCGGCCCGGTCAACCTCGTCGCCGCCTCGGAACTGGCCGAGCTGGAGGAGACGCAGACCAGGAGTCGCGCCGAAAGCGAGGAACTGACCACCGCGATCAACCAGCTGCGCGGCTCCATCGGCCATCTCAACCGCGAGGGGCGGCAACGGCTACTAGCGGCCTTCGAGGCCGTGAACGGTCATTTCCAGCGCCTGTTCAGCACGCTCTTCCAGGGCGGGAGCGCGCATCTGGAACTGATCGAGAGCGATGATCCGCTGGAGGCCGGGCTTGAAATCCTCGCGCAGCCGCCAGGTAAGCGGCTGACGACGCTGACGCTGCTTTCGGGCGGCGAACAGGCACTCACCGCAGTGGCGCTTATTTTCGGGCTCTTTCTAACCAATCCGGCACCGATTTGCGTGCTGGACGAGGTCGATGCGCCGCTGGATGACGCCAATATCGAGCGCTTCTGCGGACTGTTGGAGCGGATGGTGCAGGATACCGCGACCCGCTATCTGATCGTCACGCACAACGCTGTCACCATGAGCCGGATGCACCGGCTGTTCGGGGTGACGATGATCGAGCAGGGTGTGAGCCGGCTGGTGTCGGTGGACTTGCAGGCGGCTGAGAATTTGCTGGCGGCGGAGTGAGAGGGACGCGGGCTATGCGCAACAAACGAGCGGTCGAATGATTGTTAGCTCATCAACTATGCTCGTGTTCTTCACGAATCCGACGGACCGTGACCCCGTTCCAGACGACAAACACAACACCAATGATCAATGAAACAATGGCCCCCCAACCGCTGACAGACTGTATCGTTGCCCACGTAGCACTTGTCGCCTCAGACAGATCACCTTCTTTGGCCATCGCCAAGCCTTGTTTCGTGCTAAGCCAAACGCCGGCTAAAAATGTGCTAAACGACAGGAATAATGTTCCGATTCCTTGCAAAGCAGCTAAGCTAGTCAGCTCTTGAGAACTGACAGAATACCACTTCACTGTTCGCACCCCGCCATGGTTGCGCACTTTTGTCGATGTTGATCGCGGTTTTGGTGTCTGTAGAGAAGTAGGCTGTTTCGGCTTGACAGGACCTTGGTTCCCAGCGCTCCGAGGTTCTATCGCCACCTCAGACCTCCGGCGGAATAAGGCCGGCCTGCTCCCAATTTTCCAAGGACTGACTCAGGTATTGGACCATCGAGCGAAGCTGGGAAATGGGTAGTGCCAACGTCACAGCATGGCGTGACTGATAGCCTCGGTCTCCTTCTGGAGTACCCAATGGCTCCGCAGCCAGTTGCGCGAAAGCCATCCTAACAACCCCATTGGCTGTGTGGGCGTGATAAAGTCCATCTACGAATACCAAGGGGGCGTCGATCACCCTAGTTGCCATTACTAGCGGTGGTTCGGAATCCGGTGGCAAGGGTATTTGCTGTGGATCGTGCTCGGCCATTTTAATCCCCATCGACTCGGTTCGATGGACTGCATTACCACATCACGCAATTTGGGAACGACTTGGTCCTGGCCAATCCCCTCAATGCGGCTCCTTGCTCACATCCACCTTTTCTACCCATTCCGGGTAGAAGCTCGGCTCACGGCTCGACCAGCCCGCAGCCGTGGCGGCGGCTTCGCTGATCGACTGGAGCAGGGCCCGGCGGCGTTCGGGGTGGAGGTGCGGCAGGCTGGCGGCGGCGCAGAAGGCGCCGGGCAGCCAGGGGCGCGACCCTGCGCCGATGAGACGCTCGTAGAGGAAACGATAGGCCGAGAAACTGTTCAGCCGGTTCTGGCCAAGGTCGAAGGCGGAGACGGTGACCAGTGGTGCCATGAACGGCTCGACCTGATCCAGGCCGCTATCATCGGGCACCCGCGCCTTGATCTCGTCCAGCCTGCCATAGAGCCGGCTCTGCGCCTTGATGCTCGCCGCCTCGACCACGTCGCGTCCCCAGGTTTCCATGGGCGCGCCGCGATGGAAGGCGACATCGAGAGAGCGGCGGATGTAACGCTGCGTTGCAGCCGGGAAGGAGGCGAACTCGCGCAGTTCCGCGAGGGTTACGGCCCCGTCAGTCGGCTTGGAATGCTGACCCAATGCTGCCTCCATCATTTACGTTTCGGAGACTATGCCCTGCCTGGTTACCGGCAGCTTAAGCCTCCGTTGTGCAACGTTCACATGGAATCAGATTATCTTGTGCGACGCAACAGGAATTTTCCTGAGCGGCATTCAGTTTGCCGGAAAATTCGCAAAGCCGTTGTAATTCTGTAGCTATTTGACGAAGCATCCGTCAAACAAATGATGTTGCAGCGCAACATTAAACGAAGAAAGCCGAGTCCGGTCGCGGTCCCCGCCAGCCACCGGCCTGTGTTTCTTTGCCCTCGTTCCCCCGATAGTAGCCGCTTGGCGCCACAAGGCAAGCAGACCGATGCATGCGACGAATGCCCACGGCTGCGGGAAAGCCTGCAAAGTCAGGATCAAGCCGCCGCGGCGCCCTTGGGCGAAATCGGGGGCGCAGTCCGGAACAGCTCGCCGAACGGATCGTCCTCGACCTCGGGTGCCGGCGCTTCCCGCACGGTGGCGCGGCGCATGTCGCGACGCTCGTTCCAGTCGAACTGGCCGCCCTTGTGGAACACCGCGAGATTGTCCCAGATCACCATGTCGCCAACGGCGTAATCGACGCTGATGGCATATTGGTCCTGCGTCGCGAAGTTGTTGAGATAATCGATGAGTTCGCGGCTCTCTTCCCAGCCCCAGCCGACGACGCGATAGCAGTGCGCGCCGGCGTAGATCATCTTGCGGCCCGAACCCTTGTGGACATGCACCAGCTTGTGGACCGGGCGGTGACGCGCCTCGATATCCTCGCGGCTGATCTCGGCACCGCCCTGCTTGCGCGACCACCAGAGGCTATGCTCGCATTCCAGATTTTCGATCTTGTCCTTCACGTCCTGCGGCAGGTCGTCATAGGCCGAGCGTGCATCGGCAAACCAGGTCGGCCCGCCGGACGGCGGCACTTCCACGGCGCGGAGCATGGAATAGGACGTGCGCAGGTCCATGAAGCTGCTGTCCGTGTGCCAAATCTGATCGCCCTTGCGATAGGTCGTGGCGCCCGGATCCCAGTTGATCTCGCCCTGCGCATTGAGATTGCCGGCGTTGAACAGGAAGATGCGCGGGCGGCCCTCGCGGGGCGGCAGGCTCTCCAGATGGCCGAAATTGCGCGCGAAGGCGATCTGCCCCTCATCGTCCAGCCCGGTGTTCCGGTAGACGGTCACGCCCCAGCGATCCTGCTGAGCGATCAGCTCGGCGATCGTATCCGCATCGAGCGGCTTGCTGATGTCCACGCCGGAAATTTCGGCGCCGAAACGGGGGGTGATGGGGGTGGCCGTGATCGTCATCAGTCTATCCTGCTCCTGAGGAGGCCGATAGTAGCACAATCATTAGCATGGTCAAGTATTAGCCACGCTCGGAATGCGCCCTGCTTCGCCAGCCTCGCGTCACGGCGATAGCGCGTTCCGCCTAGCTTTTCGAGGCTTTCATGCTGGCAAGAACCTCGCGCAGAGCGCTCAGCCCCGCCGGCTTGGGAAGCATTGGCCAATCCCTGGTGCCATCGCCCAGATAGCTGCTGTCCGGATAGCCGCTCATCACCACGAACGGGATATTGCGGGCCTCCAGTTCCATCAAAACCGGCTCCGAGGTTTCGCCGCCGAGATTATAATCGACGATTGCACCGGTGATATTGCCGCTTTCCAGAGCTGTAATCGCCTGGCTCACTGTGGAGACGGGATAGACTTCATCCGCCCCCAATTCGCGCAACGTCAACTCAAGGTCGAGCGCGATAAGCATTTCATCTTCAAGCAAAAGAACATTCAGCATCCCCGGTTCCTCGAACATTCAACGAGAGGCGCCGGCCTGCCCCTGTTACTGACCCTTTGCGGCCCGTTTACTATCATGAACGCGGCTCTGCGGTGCCTCTATGCGCGGTGAGTTGATGGATGTCTGTTCACTTTTGAACATAGACGGGAACTGCGGCGGGGGCTGATCGTTATGCATCGCATGCACGACATCGTCTCGCCCGGCATCGATCATAACAATCTGGTGGCAGCGCTGAACCCTGCCGATCTGGCCTTGATGGCCAAGGTAGCGCGCGTCGTGCGGCTACCGACGGGCGCGACCCTGTACGACCCCGGCGATACCGTGGTCGCCGCTTATTTCCCCCTTGGCGATGCGGTCGCGACATTCCACGTGCTGATGGACGACGGCTCGTCGGTCGAGATCGCGATGGTCGGACGTGAGGGCGCTGTGGGTGGCATCGTCAGCAGCGGGCGGCTAGCGGCCTATTCCCGCTCCTGCGTAATGCATGGCGGCTATTTCGCCCGGTTCGATTCTGCGACGCTGGAGACGCTGAAAGCGAGTTCTCCCGCCATTCGCGATCTGCTCAGCCGCTATGCGGACTGTCTGCTCGCCCAGATTTTCCAGTCGGTCGCGTGTAACGCCGTCCACAGCCTGGAGATGCGGGCGGCCAAATGGCTGACGGCCGCTGTCGATCGCACCGGCAACAATCAAGTGATGATGACGCAGGAGGAATTCGGGTCCCTTCTCGGCATTGCGCGCAGCTATGCCAGCCGCCTGATCAAGAGTTTCAAGACCGACGGGCTCGTCCAGACCCGGCGCGGCTCGCTCGTCGTGCTGGATGCGGATCGGCTGCGTCAGCGCGCCTGTTCATGCAACGATATGGTGCGCACCCATTTCGATCACGTGCTGGCGGGCGTCTATCCAGACCCCGCCGAGCTTGAGCATCTGGTCCACAACGTCAGCCCCTAACGTTTGCCAGGAGCTGTCGCGCAGGAGATGGCCTCCTACTTTCTGGTCTTCGGCGGAAGTGGCGCGCATTTGGTCTTGTCGCCGGCCAGACAGGCCGCGACATCCGCTTCCCACTTCGCCCGCGCCTCGGCGGCCTGCGCCTGTTCTGCGGCGATTTCTGCATCCCGCGCCGCCAGCGCGTCCCGATAGGTCTGTTCGCGTGCGGCCTGCTCGTCGGCAATGGCCTTCTTCTGCGCCTCGAAATCGCTCATCTGCTGCGCCGCCAGCTTTGCCTGCTCGGCATGGAGCACACGCCGCTCTTCCTGCTCCTGCGGGGTGTCCTGCGCCAGCGCGACGGTGGCTGAGACCATCACGGCGCCTGCAAGGGTCGCCAGTCGTGCGTAACGTGCCAGGGTCATGTCGTTCTCCGTCGTCTGTCGGGCCGGGCATTCCACGCCACGGCCTGCTGGTACAATGATTAAGATCAAGACTCGATGCACGCGCAATCGCGCGAATGTCCGTCGGGCCATCTCGCATCTGGCCTCGGGCGATCCTATCTGTGCCTCTGGCTGAACCTTGCCGCTGGATTCCCTTCAGGAACAGAGATAGAACACCGCTCATGAGCCTTACCCATATTTCGGTGCGCGGCGCGCGCGAGCACAATCTCAAGGGCATTGACGTGGATCTGCCGCGCGATGCGCTGGTCGTCATCACGGGCCTCTCGGGCAGCGGCAAGTCGAGCCTCGCCTTCGACACCATCTATGCCGAGGGCCAGCGGCGCTATGTGGAGTCCCTCTCCGCTTATGCGCGCCAGTTCCTGGAGATGATGCAGAAGCCGGATGTCGAGCATATCGACGGCCTCTCGCCGGCCATCTCCATCGAGCAGAAGACCACGAGCCGCAACCCGCGCTCCACGGTCGCGACCGTGACCGAGATCTACGACTATATGCGCCTGCTGTGGGCGCGCGTGGGCGTGCCTTATTCCCCCGCCACCGGCTTGCCGATCAGCGCGCAGACGGTGAGCCAGATGGTCGACCGCGTGCTGGCGCTTCCGGAGGGGACGCGGGTCTATCTGCTCGCCCCGGTCGTGCGGGGCCGCAAGGGCGAGTATCGCAAGGAGCTGGCCGAGTGGCAGCGCGCCGGCTTCACCCGCGTGCGCATCGATGGCGAGTTCTACCCCATCGAGGAAGCCCCCGCGCTCGACAAGAAGTACAAGCACGACATCGAGGTGGTGGTGGACCGCGTGGTGGTCCGCGAGGATATGGCGCAGCGGCTGGCGGAGAGCTTCGAGACGGCGCTCAAGCTGGCCGAGGGGCTGGCTTATGTGGATTTGGCTGAGGGGACGGTGGCGGAACTGGGCAGCACGCCCTCCCCGTTCGTGTCGAGCGAAGTCGAGACACAAGAGGAGAACGCTGCTGGCATCTCGACTTCGCTCGATGCGAACGGAGGCAGTGCCAAAGGCAAGACCGGCATGAAAAACGCCGGCATCCCGGCCAACCGCATCATCTTCTCCGAAAAATTCGCATGCCCGGTCAGCGGCTTCACCATTCAGGAGATCGAGCCGCGCCTGTTCTCGTTCAACGCGCCGCAGGGCGCTTGCCCGGCCTGCGATGGCCTGGGCGAGAAGCTGGAGTTTGACGAGCAGCTCGTCGTCCCCAATGAGGCGCTGACCCTCAAAAAGGGCGCGATCGTGCCCTGGGCCAAATCCAATCCGCCGAGCCCCTATTACATGCAGGTACTCGCCTCCCTCGCCAAGGCCTATGGCTTCAGCCTGGAGACGCCATGGAGCGAACTGCCGGGTGAGGTGCGCCTCATCATCCTGCACGGCACGGGCGGCAAGCCGGTCACCCTCACCTTCCAGGATGGGCGCAAGAGCTACAGCGTTTCCAAGCCGTTCGAGGGCGTGATCGGCAATCTCAACCGCCGGATGCTGCAGACGGACAGCGCCTGGATGCGCGAGGAGCTGGGCAAGTTCCAGACCGCGCAGCCCTGCGAGACCTGCGGCGGCGCGCGCCTCAAGCCCGAGGCGCTGGCCGTGAAAGTCGCGATGCAGGACATCGCCACCCCCACCCGCATGAGCGTGGTGGATGCGCTCGCCTGGTTCACCGCCCTGCCCCAGCAGCTGACCGACCAGCAGAACCAGATCGCCAAGGCCATCCTCAAGGAGATTATCGAGCGGCTCGGCTTCCTCAACAATGTCGGCCTCGATTATCTCAATCTGGACCGCACCAGCGGCACGCTCTCGGGCGGCGAGAGCCAGCGCATCCGCTTGGCCAGCCAGATCGGCTCGGGCCTCTCCGGCGTGCTCTATGTGCTGGACGAGCCGAGCATCGGCCTCCACCAGCGCGACAACGACATGCTGCTCGTGACGCTCAAGCGCCTGCGCGATCTCGGCAACACCGTCATCGTCGTGGAGCATGATGAGGACGCGATCCGCGCGGCCGACCATATCGTGGACATGGGGCCGGGCGCCGGCGTGCATGGCGGCGAGATCGTTGCGCAGGGCACGCTGGCCGATGTGCTGGCGACGCAGGGCTCGCTCACCGCCGATTATCTCAACGGCACGCGCGAAATCCCCGTCGCCGCCAAGCGCCGCAAGGGCAGCGGCAAGAAGCTGACCGTGAAGAATGCGCGCGCGAACAATCTCAAGGGCGTCAGCGCGTCCATCCCGCTCGGCACCTTCACCTGCATCACCGGCGTCTCCGGCTCGGGCAAGTCCAGCTTCACCATCGACACGCTCTATGCCGCCAGCGCCCGCGCGCTGAATGGCGCCCGCGTGATCGCCGGTGCGCATGACAAGATCGAGGGGCTTGAGCATCTCGACAAGGTGATCGACATCGATCAGTCGCCTATCGGCCGCACCCCGCGCTCCAACCCGGCGACCTATACCGGTGCGTTCACCAACATCCGCGACTGGTTCGCCGGCCTGCCGGAAAGCCAGGCGCGCGGCTACAAGCCCGGCCGCTTCTCCTTCAACGTGAAGGGCGGCCGCTGCGAGGCCTGCCAGGGCGATGGCGTCATCAAGATCGAGATGCACTTCCTGCCGGACGTCTACGTCACCTGCGAGGAATGCCACGGCAAACGCTACAATCGCGAGACGCTGGAGGTGAAGTTCAAGGGCCACAGCATCGCCGACGTGCTGGACATGACGGTGGAAGACGCCGTCGAGTTCTTCAAGGCCGTGCCACCGATCCGCGACCGCATGGCCATGCTGGCGGAAGTGGGCCTGGGCTATGTGAAGGTCGGCCAGCAGGCGACGACCCTCTCGGGCGGCGAGGCCCAGCGCGTGAAGCTCGCCAAGGAGCTGAGCCGCCGCGCCACCGGCAACACGCTCTACATCCTCGACGAGCCCACCACCGGCCTCCACTTCGAGGATGTGCGCAAACTGCTCGAAGTGCTCCACGCGCTGGTAGAGCAGGGCAACAGCGTCGTGGTGATCGAGCATAATCTCGATGTCATCAAGACCGCCGACTGGATCATCGACCTGGGGCCGGAAGGCGGCGTGAAAGGCGGCGAGATCGTCGCGACCGGCACGCCCGAGCAGGTGGTGAAGGAGAAGCGGAGTTATACGGGGCGGTATCTGGCGCCATTGCTGGGGAAGAAGGCGGTGAGTGAGGCTGCGGAATAGCCCTATAGTTTCGCCGCTTGAAATAGCGGGTGGGGAGAACGAGAATGAGCGACTTTGCGGCCCCCAATGGAACCAAGGCAACATTTTTTGATCTTCGGTCAGACGGCAACATCATTCATAGAATTTGTATAGATTCTATCCAGTTAATTAAGAATGATATAGAGTTTATTTTAGATCAGTTTGATAAAAACGTCATTTCTGGAATAAATCTGGAACCAAAAATATTTGAGGATATGAGTTTTAACGCTGCCAGCAAAGCCTATGAAGGAAAAGATTTAATCGGCGTCAACGTCGGAGCTGCGATATGCATTCATGAAATAGTTGGTAGAGCGATCAGTAGCGGATTATTATTTTACGATGGAGTGAAATTAGGAAGTAGAAGTAAATTTCTGATAGAATATTGTTTAAAAAACGACCCAGTTGATTCTTACCATGGTTTTGAAAATGGATACGGAGAAGATACCGTATTTAATTATTTTGTCTCTACCATGTTGAGATTTTTATTCCATCATGAACTCGCTCATATTTGGAACGGCCATTCTCAACTTCGCAACGAACTTGCAAATAACAATAATACTATATTAGACGAATTTGGCCAGAAATCTTCATTCATGCTTGAACTCGATGCTGATAGGAGAGCAATATTCTGGCTAATCAACTCCACCATAGGGAGCGTTCATCACTCGAAAAATACATTCTATTTTTTCTCTGATCGCACTCTAATATTCCACACAGCATCCGCCATTTATTTGTGCTTACGCGCCATAAATCATTTCCATTTACGGGAATTAGACGAGCACTCGACCCACCCATCTTCCGAAGACAGATTGGGTTGGGCTATGGAAACTTTACTGATTTACCTCACGTACAACACAAACCTATCAGCAAATGACATTGGTCGACTCATCAACGAAGCAATTTTAAGATCGGAAGATTGCTTCACTCAGATATTCTCTTGTCAGCGCGTTGACCTGTACTCGCCGGCATTTATTGCAAAGAACGTGGAGGAAAGGACCTTGCTTCACGCCCAATGGCCGGCCTTGGCCGCGCGACTTTCGTGTTATCAGAGAGGCATGAGATTACCCGAAACGAGAGAGATAGGCACCGGAACCCCTCTCAGCGGACTGAGCCTTCTGAAATCGTTAAAAAGGATCGATGACTTCGTTAGTTTAGCGGCAATTGATCGAGAAAGCTGGGCTAATCATATCCGCCAGGGAGTCGATCTGGCACTTTCAGATTTGCACGCGATAGATTTCAATAGCAGCGTTAACGCCACGTTCGAACACCTCGAAAACACTCTTTCAAAGATCATGATGTTGAGAATTGATCTAGACCGCACATTCGATTCAAATATATGTTTTTTACTTTGGAATGAAATACACAAACAATCAAAAATTCTTTTTGATGGAGTCCAGAATATATTTGAAAATCAAGAAAACTCATCTTCATTTGTTAGCTTAATTTCTCACTCTTGCGTGGATCCAATAATATCATTATTTCTAATGGAAGAACCAGGCACATTTTCGAATTTATTTGAGCAGTCTATGGAAAAATTTGACCAGCTTACTCCTAAAAGTATTAATTATCATTTGTCTGTAAATGATAAACGCCGTAGATCTTTCACGAATGTTCTAACATCCACCCATCCGAACTACATCCAGAACTGCACATCAATGTCGGGCACTGCATTTTTAATAGAACATTTTTTTACATACATTATGCAATTCATGATTAAAAATCAAAAAATACTACATTGACTCTGAGAGCGCGCATAGTCCGCAGCAAAACCGGAGAGGCCCGCCCCATGAACAGCCGACGCGACTTCATCAAGCAAACTGCCGCCGTCGGCGCCGCGAGCCTCGCCACCGACGCCGCGCAAGCACAGTCCACCACCCCGCCGCTCTGGCAGAAGCTCTACCCCGGCTTTCGCAATCTGCGGATCAGGACCAGCGGCGCGGAGATCAATGTCGTGATGGGCGGATCGGGGCCGCCGTTGCTCATGCTCCATGGCGCGCCGGAATCGCTTGTCACTTGGCATCTCGTCGCGCCGGCGCTGGCGCGGGATTATACCGTCGTGCTGGCCGATCTGCGCGGTTATGGGGATAGCAGCAAGCCGGAGGGCGGCGCGGATCATTCGGCTTATTCCAAGCGGGCGATGGCGCAGGATGGCGTGGAGGTGATGGCGCATCTGGGCCATGAGCGCTTCCTGCTCGTCGGGCATGATCGCGGCGCGCGGGTCGGGCGGCGGATGGCGCTGGATCATCCGGAGAAGGTCCGCAAGCTCGCGGTGCTGGACATATTGCCGGAGCATTATCTCTACAGCCATGTCACGCTCGGCTTCGTGCGCGGCTATTATCACTGGTTCAGCTTCCTGCGCCCCGCGCCCATTCCGGAGGAGGAGACGCTGGCGCGCTACAAGGCGCGGGCGGGCGAGGCGACCAGCGAGATCGAGCGGGAATATGATCGCCACCGGCTCGACCCGGCGATGCTCCACGCGATGTGCGAGGATTATCGCGCCTCGGCCTCGGTCGATCTGGATCTGGACCATGCCGATCTGGCGGCGGGGAAGAAGATCACCTGCCCGCTGCTCGCAATCTGGGCCGGCAAGGGGCTCTATCCGCGCCTGTTCGATGACATATTGGGCGTGTGGCAGGCCGAGGCGAGGGACGTGCGCGGCCATGCGCTGCCCAATGCCACGCACAATCTGCAGGAGAGCGACCCGCCGGCGACGCTCGCGGCGCTGCAGGCCTTCCTGCGCGATTGATCTCGGGACCAATTTTTCGGAAGATGTGAGCGGAAAAGAAGTCCGGCCTCCCGGGGGGTGGGGGGATGGGAGACCGGACCCTTTTCAGCCGCTCGGCTGTGTGTGGGAGATCACCGCAGAAGCGACTTTCTACCCCTTTGGGTGCAGCATTCACTGAACCTGTTCCCTATCAGATAGGGTCGACAGGCCAGGGAACAAGGGCCGCGCGATCAATCGCGCCTGACGCACGTTGGGCCGTCTCGCTGCATCGGACGGACGCATGCAGGCGCTCTTTCGTCGCAGCGATGTGTTGGTGGCCGGGCGGGAGGGGCCCGGCCACCGGGGTTGTTCGGGTGAACGTGCCTCAGGTCGAGGGCGTGCCGGAGCCGCCCATGCCGGTGCCAAGGCCGCTGGTGCCGAAGATCTGCGAATTCTCGTTGGTGCCGGTCGTGCTGGTGGTCGCCGCGCTGCCGGCATAGCTGTCCGTCTTCACGCCGCCGGACTGCACGCCGGGGCGCGTGCCATCGGCATAGCCACCGCCAATCGTCAGGCCCTCGGGCATAGGCGTATCGGGCTTGAGCGTGACACGATCGTCATGGATGCTGTCGACATAATCGAGATTGATCTGGTGATGGCGGCTGTCCGCCGAATCCGTGCGGGTGAGGACCAGCAGATCGCCGTCCACCTTGTCGACGGTGCCGACATGGCGGCCGCTCGCATCCGCGACTTCCATATGCTCCTTGATGCGCCACTTCTCGAACATGGCTCGCTCCTTTTCTCTGCAGATACAATGAACTAGATGGTACTGAAGAGAGAACGGCCGAGGCGGCGGAGCGTTCCGAAAACCCCGCCCCATCCAGCGCATGGCAGCCACGACTGGCCTGTTCACGGCCGGCACCAAGCGCAATCCGGCGCGAGACGGCGCGCGCCGCTTTTGATACGGGTCAATGCGTCCGGCCGCCGGAGCGGTCACATAGCAGCGGATGACCGACGCGATGACCACGCACCCCATGCCCCGCCCCTCCGCCGGCACCGGCGCCGCGCTCGCCTTGCCGGCAGCGTTGCTGCTGATCCTCGGCGGATGCGCCCGGCAGAGCGCCGCGGTGGTGAGCAGCGCGCCGGATACGCCGGGCTTCCTGCTCGGCCTGTGGCACGGCTTCATCTTTCCCTTCGCCTGGGCGCTCTCGCTGATCGCGGACGATGTCGCCGTCTATGCCGTGCCCAATAATGGCGGCTGGTACGATTTCGGCTATTTCCTCGGCATCGTCGTCTTCGGCGTGGGCGCGCGCAAAACCAAGACGGTGACCGTCTATGTCGATCGATGGCGCGGCCGGTGATGGCGAGCCCCCGTTCACCCGACGCTACACCTGCCTTCCGCAAGAAAGGATGCACCCATGCGTAAATGGCATCGCTGGACCACCGTCTTCATCGGCTTGTTCATGCTGTTCATCGCCCTGACCGGCCTCGGCAGCCATTTCGCCGCGATGGTCGGGCGGGGGAGCGTGTTCGAGACCGAGGAGCGCGGTGCCCCGCCGGCCGCGCAGACGCCAGTCGCGGTACAGAAGGCCGGCCCGACTGCGGGTGCGCCCGCCGCATCGCCAGCCACACAGGCCGCGCCGAACCCCGCCCGCAAGCTGGTCGGCCTGTTCCATCATCTCCATTCGGGCGAGTTTTTCGGCCCCGTCGGCGTGATCATCTCCCTGCTCTCCGGCTTCGCGCTCGTCTTCTTCGCGATTTCCGGCATGTGGATGTATGTGCAGATGTTCCGCAACCGCCTCAGCCGGGGACGGCGCGACATCTTCTGGAAATGACCCTCCCGGCGCTCATCATGGCCGGCGTCTCGGGCACTGCTGCGCTCTGCGGTGCGCTCATCCTCGCGCGCAAGGCGCGGACGCCGCAGGGGGTCTATGGCAAGCGCATCGCCGGCACCATGGCGCTCTCCTTCGCGCTCATCCTCGCCCTGTTCGCCTGGGGGCTGGAGCGCATGGCCGGCTGAACCGACGGCGGCCTGCGGCGCTGGCGAAAGTCAAGGCCGGGGACACAAAATTTACTGTGGATGAACGCCACAACACCGCTAGACATTGTGGTGGATTGGACTAGCATCCCCCTTCATCTAGTTATTTGTGCCCTACAGCCATCCCAATTGCGGAGCCCGGAAAAATGTCGCTTCTCCAAGCCTCCAAGGTCTACAAGCCCTTCGAATATCCCTGGGCCTATGACTATTGGAAGCGCCAGCAGCAGGTCCACTGGATGCCCGAGGAAGTGCCTCTGGGCGAGGATTGCCGCGACTGGGCGCAGAAGCTCTCCGACCATGAGCGCAACCTGCTGACGCAGATCTTCCGCTTCTTCACCCAGGCGGACGTGGAAGTGCAGGATTGCTACCACGACAAATATGGCCGCGTGTTCAAGCCGACCGAGATCAAGATGATGCTGACCGCGTTCAGCAACATGGAGACGATCCACATCGCGGCCTACTCGCACCTGCTCGACACCATCGGCATGCCCGAGAGCGAATATTCGATGTTCCTCGAATATGACGAGATGCGCGCCAAGCATGATTACATGCAGCAGTTCGGCGTGGACAGCGATGAGGACATCGCCCGCACCCTCGCCATGTTCGGCGGCTTTACCGAGGGCATGCAGCTCTTCGCCAGCTTCGCGATGCTGATGAACTTCCCGCGCTTCAACAAGATGAAGGGCATGGGCCAGATCGTCACCTGGTCGGTGCGCGACGAGAGCCTGCACTGCGAGGGCATCGTGCGCCTGTTCCACGAGTTCGTGAAGGAGCGCGACTGCCTGACCAAGGCGGTGAAGGAAGACATTATCGATTGCTGCCAGAAGACCGTGCGGCTGGAGGATGCCTTCATCGACCTCGCCTTCGAGCAAGGCCCGGTGCCCGGCATGACCGCCAAGGAGATCAAGCGCTACATCCGCTACATCGCCGACTGGCGGCTGGGCCAGCTCGGCTTCCAGCCGATCTACATGATCGAGGAGCACCCGCTCCCCTGGCTCACCCCGCTGCTCAACGGCGTGGAGCACGCCAACTTCTTCGAAACGCGCGCCACCGAATATTCCAAGGGCGCCACGCGCGGCAACTGGAACGAGGTGTGGGACAGCTTCGACCGCCGCAAGAAAATGCGCGCCAATGACGGCGAGGCCGAAAGCGATAGCGGCGAGGACATGTTCTCGCGGGCCGGGGTGGCGGCGGAGTAAATTGAAGGACTACAGACGATGAATTGGCTGACTGACCCTGCCAACTCGTCAGTAGTCGGCGGAATCGGATTAGCGACATCTGTTGTAGGAACAGCGCTTACGCTTGTGGGACTTTTAATTACATACCTGCAAGCTAAGAAAGCTAGCTCAGCTGCCGCCGCAGCCACTCAAGCAGTAAAGGACTTCCGGTTTCGCATCGACAGACATGATGCAGCTCGCGATATTGCAGAAGCGGAGTATGCACTAAATCAAGCACGAAAGCATCTTCGCAACACAGCTTGGAAAGATGTCGTCGACAGTTATGACGACGCTCAGAGAGCGGTGGTTCGGATCGTAGTTTTTTTAGAGGCATCGGATTTCGACAAGGTCGATGAACTTAAGAAAATGGCGGCGCAGATCGTTAATATGTGTGGTCGAATTGAGAAAGCTATTTCGAATCAAGCAGCATTTCCCGATTCTCAAAAACTAAATGCAGCAATTCGGAATAATTACACCATTCTGATTTCGCTGAGAAAATTTTTGAGTGAGAGCGCTTAAAATGTCCGACGAAGTTGATCGCTATAGAAATTTAGTTAATCTCTTATACAATAAGAGTATATCTAAGTCTTTGGATTGGAAAAATAGTCCTTGGACCAATAGGCTATCAGTAAATATTGGAAACTATAGAGTCGAAATTGATACGGGAGAAGAATCGGACGGAACGCCAGTTGAAATAATTTATATTCTAAACGCGTCAAATCAAATCGTAGACTCATTCAACGATAACGAGTTGTCTGGCGAAGAAACCGGAGTCGATGGATATGATAACTATTGGCTTCTAATGAAGCGTATTCATCATTTGGCTCATCGCAAGTCAAAAAAGTCGGATGAGGCAATCGAGAATATCCTTAGAAATTTGAATAATGATCAGGATTTTTAAGAGAAAAAATTAACGCCCTAGCCACTTAGGATTGTTCAACCGGCGGTACAGCCGTCGATTTGCACAATGCATCTCACCTCAAAGACCCCTTTCCCTCAAATGAACCGCCCGTCGCCACCCGTTCAGGCGACTCGCGATACAGTCCGATCCGATCTCCCGCTGCCGGGAGAGACAGAATAAGGATCGGAGTGAGACAGATGTACAAGGCTCTGAAGAACAGCATCGCGGCGCTGGCGCTGGGTGCCGTGACGGTGGGCGGTCTTGCCGCCACCCCCGCTTTTGCCGACCCGGGTCGCGGGCATGACCGGGATTGGCAGCGGGACCGCGACGATCGACGTGACTACCGCCGCGATGATCGGCGCGATTATCGTCATGACAATCGCCGTTGGGATCGGGACGACCGCCGGGGCCGTGACCGGGTTGTGGTGATCGATCGCCGCCCTGTCGTCCGCCCTGCCCCGCGCGTCGTCTACGCCTATGACTATAACCGGCCGGACCCGCGCTATCGCGGCTATTATGCGGACCGATACTATCGCGGCGGCTATGCGCCGGTGCGCGTCTACCGCGATACCCGCGTGTATCGGGGCTATGATGATCGCTATTATTGCCGCCGCTCGGACGGCACCACCGGCCTGATCGTCGGTGCGGCGCTGGGTGGCTTGCTTGGCGATCAGCTCGATCGCGGCCGCTCCTCGATCCTGGGTGCCGTGCTGGGCGCGGGTGCCGGGGCGATGATCGGACGGTCGATCGACCGGGGCGATGTCGTCTGCCGCTAAGCCGGACCGACACAGAGCTGTAGCATTAGCCCGGCGCGCTGACCCCAGCGGGCCGGGCTTTTGTCAGCAGCGCTTATTTCATCGCGTCCTGACCTGCCTGCCCCACGGACTCGATGTCCCGGCCAAGGCCCTTCACCGTTGCGCAAGCAGACAGGAGCAGGGATACGCTCACGACCGCGAGAAGCAGCGCCGACCTTCTTGTTTTCATGTCCTCGATCCCTTTCCGATTATCGGATGTTTTCCAACGCCCTCGACTATCCGAAAAAATGCGATCCGGCGCAATCCGCCTGCTGGTGATCCCGGCTTGGTGATCCCCGGCCGGATGAAAAGGCGCACATGTGCGATGCATTGCTGCCGAAAGGGGGTTTCCAGCGGGAACCGGTCTCCAGCGCGCACGTATTCCTAGCGGTACAATCGAAGGAGATTTCCGCATGGATCCGGTCACCATCGAGCATCGCCGTCAGGAGCTGCAGAGCCTGCTTGCGCAAATTCAGGCCAACCCCTCGCGCGACTGGCACCGTGAGCGGCAGCGCGTAATCGTGTTGCAGCATATGGTCGGCGCACAGGCAGCCCGCACCCACCCCGGCACCCGACACTGATTCCACTTTCAGCGGCAATGAACCGCATCGCCGCAAAGCTCCGAATTTCGGCGAGTCGCGGGTTCCCACCGGTGCGACGAATCGAGTCCATAAGGGTCTTGCCTTGGTGGAATCAGAGGAGGATAAGCGCCTCTTGATGGGAACAGGGTCGCCACCCATGGCGCCCCCTCGGGAGGAAGAATGTTATGGCATTGAGCATGATCGGGGGCCGGCGGATCAAGGCCGCAGTCGCACTGTCCGCTCTGCCGCTGCTGGCCCTGGCCGGATGCACCGCCAAGCAGGTCGCTGAAGCGCCGCTGCAGAACATTCCCGTTCCCATTCCACAGAATGTTCCGCTGATCGAAGTGCCGCCGCCACCGCCGATCCTGATCGGTGAGAATAAGGGGCAGGACATGTGGCACCTGCGCTCAGGCCTGAACGTCGCCGTGCTGCTCTGCCAGGGGCCGGACAATGCCGCGATGGTCTCCGATTATAACCGGATGCTCTCGGTCCATAAGGGCCTGCTTTCCGAAGCCGCGCAGATGCAGGTCGATCTGTTCAAGGCCAAGGGCGGTCGCAAGTGGCAGGATGCCCATGACGACCATATGACCAAGCTCTACAACCGCTATTCCAACACCCAGTCGCGCGACAAGTTCTGCGCCAAGGCCAAGGCGCAGCTCGCCGAAGTCGCGAACCAGACCCCCATTGCGTTCAGCGAGAAGGCGACGTTCCTGCTGTGGGAGCTGAACAAGGCCGCCAGCCTGCCCGATCCGGACGGTTCGCTCGCGCGGGCTGCGGCTGCAAACAGCACGCCGGGGCTAGTGCAGACCGTCCAGGCGACGACCAGCCAGACGACCACGCAGCGCTAAGCGGCTCGCCGGGAGCGCGCCCCGCATCAGAGGCAGGCGCGCTCCGGGTCCGGATCAATCCTCAGTCTTCGTCCGGCACGGCCAGGGTCGCGCCGAAATCGAACGGCTTGGCCTCCGGCATCGCAGCCATCAGCGCCTTGAAGCGCTCCTCCACATTGTCTTTCCAATTCCCGTGCGTCGCCACGTACAGCGTGTTGTTGCGGATTGCGTCGACGATCATGTCGCCCACTTCCGTCGGTTCCATCCAGGTATCGGACACCACGCGCTTGGCGAGCTGATCCTCCGTCTGGGCAAGGCCGCTGCCCGAGCGGAAACGCTCCGGCCGGTTCTGGCCGGACTCATGGATGCGGCTCTTGATCGGGCCGGGCATCAGCACCGTCACGCCGATATTGTCCTGCGCCATGCTGTCGCGGATCGATTCAGACAGGGTGATGACGCCCGCCTTCGCCACCGCATAAATGGCCATGAAGCTCGGCATCGGCGTCAGCCCGGCCAGCGACGCGGTGTTGACGATGTGGCCACCCTTGCCCCGCCGGCGCATGCCGGGCGTGAATTCCATGATACCGTTGATCGGCCCCATCAGATTGACGCCAATGCCATAGTCCCAATCGGCATAGGTGGCCTGATCGAACGGGCCGGACGGATCGATGCCGGCATTGTTGATCAGGATTTCCGGTCCGCCCATCACGGCCTCGCATTCCTTGGCGGCCTCGCGCATCTGGTCGCGGTCGGACACGTCGAGCCGCATGGTGTGGACATTGCGGCCCTGCTGGCGTTCCTCGAAAAATGCCTTGGCTTCATCGAGATGGTCCTGGCGGATATCGGCCAGCACCAGCCTGGCGCCATTGGCGAGCAGCTGCTGGGCAATGCCGAAGCCGATCCCGCTCGCCCCGCCCGTGATGAACGCCGTCGTGCCCGCAATCTCCATGACTTTCCTCTCCAAACCCGGCGCCTCGCCGGCTTGCTCAAACTGATGATCGGCCGACGCTGCGCCCGGCCGCTCCTCCAATCTCATCCAGCAAATCCGGACAGAGTCAACAGCGGCTGTCGCGTGATCATGGCCAGTCAGGATCGCGGATGCGCGGCGCGCCAGACCGAGGGCGTCTCGAACCTGCCACGCCAGATGCCGCGCTGCGCGGAACGGGCAGCCTCCTCTTCCTGCCGATACGCGCCGGGGCCGCGCCCGAGGTCGCTGATCGCCCAGCCCTGCGCCACCATGATAGCGCCGATGTCTGCGATCCGGGTGGTGGCGCAGGTCGCCACGGCGCGGCCATATTGATCCGTCGTCCGGGACTCGCAGATGAGGCCCCCGCCGCGCACCAGCGCCAGCAGGGCGTCGCGCGCCTGCGTGCCGCAGTCCCAGGGCTGGCCGGTGGCATCCTGGCAGCGTTGGTTCAGTTCGACCGCGTCAATGTCGGCGATGCGCACAATCCGCGGGCCGATCCGCAGGCTGTCGCCATCCATCACATGCACGCGCGTGCCATCGGCGGCCTCGATCCGCTCCGGCGGCGCGCGGAGCAAGGCCAGCACGATCAGCAGAAACGCCAGAAGAGCCAGCGAACCAAGCCGCGCAAGCCATCGTCGGCGCGTCCTGCCGGCTGATCCCTGGAAACCCCTGCGCCGTCCGGCAGGTCTGGTGCGGATGATCAGTGCTTGTGGTCGCCAGCCATGGACTGCACGGCGGCCAGCGTGTTCTTCACATGGTCGCGATAGTCGAGCGCGCTATGCACATAGACGATCCGGCCCGCCGGACTGATGACATAGGAGGTGCGGTCCGTCTTGCCCGCAAAGGCCGGATTGTCCGCCTTGAGCGCCACGTCGTAATTGGTGATGAGGCGCGGCCCGGCCGAGGCGACCGCGAACTTGCTGCCGCATGCCTCGGTGGAGAAACGCTGCAGAACGTCGACCGGGTCGGCAGACATGCCGATCACCGTGGCGCCGGCCTTCTTGAACGCATCCGCCTGATCGGCAAACTCCTTGGTTTCCGCCGTGCAGCCCTTGGTGAAGGCCGCGGGGAAGAAGTAGAGCACGACCGGGCCTTTCTTCAGCGCATCAGACAATTTGACGCTGAACACCTTGCCGGCCAGCGCGCCGCGCGTTTCGAAATCCGGCGCCTTTGCACCGACCGGCAGGGCCGCCTGCGCGCCGCCGCCCAGCAGGGCACTGCCCAGCATCGCAATCATGATTGTCTTCGATGCCTTGCCGAACATATGCCCATTCCTGTCTGCTGACTCACGATCCGCATAATCTGCCATAGAAGCCCTTGGCGTGCCAGCCCTCACCGGTTACGAGCAGCCATGGCGATAGACCGCCTTGCCCTCACCAATTTCCGCAATCATGCCGACGCCCTGATTGTGCCTGACGCGCCGATGATCGTCCTGACCGGCGAGAATGGCGCGGGGAAGACCAACATCCTCGAAGCGATTTCGCTGCTGGCACCCGGGCGCGGCCTGCGCGGCGCGGCCCTGCGCGACATGGCGCGGCAGAGCGGACCGGGTGGCTTTGCCGTCGCCGCGCGATTGGGCGATGCCGCCTTGGGGACCGGTACCGACCCTGATGCGCCGGACAAGCGGCAAGTGCGGATCGACGGGCGCGCCTCCCCGGCCAATGCCCTCTCGACGCGTGTGTCGCTGAGCTGGCTGACGCCGGCGATGGACCGCCTGTTTCTGGACAGCCCCGGCGGGCGGCGCCGGTTCCTGGACCGGCTGGTGCTGGCCCAGGCGCCATCGCACGCCCATCACAGCGCGCGCTATGAGGCCGCGATGCGCGCGCGCAATGCCCTGCTGGGAGAAGACGGGCCGGCCGACCCGGACTGGCTCGCCGCGCTGGAAGCCCGCATGGCGGAACATGGCGCCGCAATCGACGCCGCACGGCGGGCGCTGATCGCCGAACTGGAAGAGGAGATCGCCCGCAGCGCGCAACATCTCTTCGCCCGGCCGACCTTGAGGCTGACCGGCGAGCCATTTGAGGA
The DNA here is from genome assembly GCF_025961735.1 of Sphingobium sp. B11D3B. Taxonomy (NCBI): domain Bacteria; kingdom Pseudomonadati; phylum Pseudomonadota; class Alphaproteobacteria; order Sphingomonadales; family Sphingobiaceae; genus Sphingobium; species Sphingobium sp. B11D3B. The sequence goes on from NZ_JAOQOF010000001.1 coordinate 2,067,452, forward strand.
AGGCACACTTGCCGCTCGACTGCGCTCGGCGCGGACGGGAGACCGGGCGGCGGGGCGGACGCTTGTCGGCCCGCATCGCGCCGATCTGCTGGTCACGCACGAAGCCAAGCAGCAGGATGCGGCACTGTGCTCGACGGGGGAGCAAAAGGCGCTGCTGCTCAGCATCATGCTCGCCCACGCCCAGCTGGTCGGTACACAGAGCGGGCGACCGCTCATCATCCTGCTCGACGAGGTGGCCGCCCATCTCGATCCGACGCGCCGCCACGCCCTGTTCGAGCGGTTGCGCGCCAGCGGCGGGCAGGTGTGGATGACCGGCACCGAGGCCGATCTGTTCAACGGGCTGGATCAGGCGACCTATTTGCGGGTGGAAGCGGGGCAGGTGATCACGGGGTGATCAAGCGGCGTGGGCGAAGCGCGGCTATTACGCCTTTTCCCGCAAGCGGACTTTTCAGAAACGGCATCATTGCTGACCGCCCTCCGTTCGTCCTGAGTAGCGGCTGAGCCTGTCGAAGCCGGCGTATCGAAGGTGCAGTCCATGACTGAGATGCTTCGATACGGGTTTTCGCTACGCGCCTGCGGCCCTAATCAGACCCTACTCAGCACGAATGGTGGAGGGTGGCGAAGTCGGCTTCCCCCCACATGAGCCGATGGTCGCGCGCTCTGACCAAATCGATAGTGGACAACGCCCTCACGAACTCTGTCCTCGCTTAGGAGACCCCGAAAATCTCCTGATGCGCGCGCTCGGCGAAGCGATCGGTCATGCCCGCGATATAGTCCGCGATATGGCGGCTGCGCTCGGGCTCGGCAGCGCCGCAACTGGCATCCCAGGCCGTCCCCATCAGCGCAGGATCGGCCTGATAGGCGCGGAAAAGATCGGTGACGATCACCCGTGCCCGCCCGGCGGCCGCCAACTGCTTGGGATGATGGTAGAGATTGGCATACATGAAGCGCTTGAGCTGGCGCTCGTCCTCCCGCATCGCATCCGAGAAGGCGACCATGGCCTGTCCCGCGCCCCGCACGGCTGAGACGTCGGCCTGCTCCAGCCCATGCAGGCGCAGGTTTTCGCGCGTGGTCATGATGAGATCGTTGACCATGATGCCAATCTGGTCGCGGATCAGTTCCCGCAAGAGCTGCTCGGCCGGCAGATCGGGATAGCGCGCGGTGACCTGCTCCCAGCAGCGGCGGACGAACGGCGCTTCCAGAAGTTGCTCAAGCGTCAGAATGCCGGCGCGCAGGCCATCGTCGATATCATGATTGTCATAGGCGATATCGTCGGCAAGGGCCGCGACCTGCGCTTCCAGCGACGGCCAGCTTTCGAGTTCCAGCGGAAAGGCGGCATCGATCTGCTGCATTGCCCAGTTGGGGGCCAGCACCGGGCCGTTATGCTTGGCCAGCCCCTCCATCATCTCCCAGCTCAGATTGAGGCCGGGGAAGCGGGGATAGGCATTTTCCAGCAAAGCCAGCGTGCGCAGGCAATGGGCGTTATGATCGAAGCCGCCCTGCCCGGCCAGCGCCTCTTCCAGCGCATCCTCCCCGGCATGGCCGAACGGGGGATGGCCGATATCATGGGCGAGGCACAGTGCCTCGGTCAGATCTTCATTGAGCCCCAGCACCCGGGCGATCGTCCGCCCGATCTGCGCGACCTCAAGGCTGTGCGTCAGGCGGACGCGATAATGGTCGCCATCGGGTGCGACGAACACCTGCGTCTTGTGGCGCAGGCGACGGAAGCTGATGGAGTGAATGATCCGGTCGCGGTCGCGCTGGAAAATGTCGCGTGGTCCGCGCGCCTCGCCACCCGGCTCGGCATGTTGACGACCCCGGCTGCGCGCCGGGTCACAGGCATAGGGGGCGAGCACGCTCACTGCGTGCCGATCTTGCTGACTTCCTCGCCGGCCTCGCTCTGCCAGAAGAACGCATCGCCTCCCGCCTTGCGCAATTCGGTGACCACCGCCCGCGCATCCTCAGGGCGACGGAAGGGGCCGATCAGCAGGCGGCGCGTCTCGCCCCATGTGGCTGTCCAGCCATCCTGCCCGGCAATCGTATCGCCATAGGTCCGGCGCAAACGGCGCAGATCGAAGGCCAGCGCAGCCGGATCACGGCCTGCCGCCAATTGCACCCAGTTGCGCGAGGGATTGGCCGCCAGCTTGGCCTTGCGCTCGGCCTCGGCCTTGCGTTCGGCCTCCGCCTTGGCGCGCGCCTCGGCATCCGCCTTCGCCTTGGCCTGCTGCGCGGCTGCCGCGACCCGGCGCTGCTCCTGAATCCGCGCGACGGCGCTCAGATCCGCGACGGCGACCTGTCGGCGCTCGCCTTCCGGCACTTCGAGCGCCTGCAGCGTGTCGCCAAGCGATCGCACCGGCTGCGGCACGGGCGCAGGTGCGGGTGCCGGTGTCGGCGCAGACGCCACCGGGGCCGGCGTGCTGGGTGCCGCCGGCGCCACGGCAGCGACCGTCGTCGGCGCAGGATTGGTTACGCGACTGGCCGGCTGTGTGGCGGGAGCGGATGATGGAGCCGGGCGCGTCGACTGCGGCGCGGGGGCGCGCGCGGCGGTCTGCACCGGCTGTTGGGGCGGTGGGGATGCTGTCGGAGCAGGCGGTGGCGGCGGTGGAAGCGGTTGGGCCGCCGCCGCAGCGGGTGCTAGTTGCTGAGCCTGAGCCTGCGACGCGCGGCGCGCGGCCTGCTGTGCCGCCCGTCGTTCTGCAGCCGTCTGGCGTCGGCCGCCCCGCTCCCGCTCGGTGGTAGCAGCAACCTGCGTATCGCGGTTCCGCGCCGGTTCCGGTGCAGCCAGCCGGAGGACATCCGCCGGATACTCGCCATAATGCACCGCGGAGACCTTCTGGCTCGCCGTCAGCAGGGGCAGGCGTTGCAGATAGGGTTCGAGCGCGTCGGCAAGGCCCTTCGGCAGCGTCGTCTGCGCAATGGAGCGCGCCTCGGCCATCTGGCCGTTCATCGCCAGGACGAAGGCCCGGATACGCCACGCCTCACGGTCGCCGCTGGTCAGGGCGGGCTTCAGCTGCTGCTCGGCTTCCGCGAGATTGCCGGAGACGCCCAGCGAGACCGCATAATTGAGCCGCGCGGTGTTATCATTGGGATTGGCCTGCAGGACGGCGCGATAATCCTGCTGCGCCTTGGCCTGCTGCCCGGTGAGATCATAAGCCAGCGCGCGCTCGGGCAGATGCGCCTGGGCGCTGACACCCAAGGCCGAGGCGGCATCGAAGTTCGCGGCGGCATCGGCGGGCTGCTTGAGGGCAATCTGCACGACCGCCAGACCCAGCCGGGCGCGGCCGTTGCGCCCATCGACCATATTGGCGCGCGTGAAGAAGCCATTGGCCGCCTGAATGTCCCCCAGATCGAGCGCGGCCTGGCCGGCGCCCAACAGGGCATTCACATCCTGAGGATTACGGGACAGCGAGGCGAGATGGCGGTTGAGCGCGGCTACCGCCTCGGCTGGTGGCGTGGCCTGAACCATCCCGCCGCTTTGCGCGAACACAGGCGCTGCGATGGCCAGAGAAAGGGCCAGAATGCAGCTGGTCGACTTCACGGATACACCTCTTCTGTCCGGCGGGACGGGCTGCGTCCCGCCGTGCACAGTTTTACTGGTTGTTCTGGCGATTGAGGAAGCGCGGCACCTCGAATTCGGTGCGATCCCGCTCGCTCTCGCTCTCCTCGGCATTGCCCTGCCGCGCCTGCCCACGGGCCAGCTGCGACATGCGCTCGAACAGCGTGCCGCCACTCGTGCCCTTGCTGGCCGGCTCCTCGGCGGGCTGCGGCGGCTCTACCCGAAGCGGCGGCTCCGGCGAGACGCTGTTGTCGAGCACCAGCTCATCCTCGCCGGTGATGTCATCGAAGGTCGATGCCGCAAAGCGCGGGGCGGGCTTGGGCTCTTCCGGCTTGGGCGCCTGGAAGCTGGCAGGTGCCTCGCTGGCGGGGGCCGGGGTGAACGACTCGGTGCGCGCCGGTGCGACGCCACCAAGGTCCAGCCCTTCCTCATAACGCGGCGCGGGGGCAGCCTCCGGGCGGACGAGATTGGCCGGCGCCGACACGGCAGGCGCGGCCTGACGCGGCGCGGCGGCGACACCCACATCGCCCAGCTTGAACGGCTGGCTGCGGGCCTGCGCCGCGGCACTCGCTTCATTGTCGATACCCGTCGCGACGACGGAGACGCGGATCTTGCCGTTCAACTGCTCGTTGAATGCCGAACCCCAGATGATGTTCGCATCGGGATCGACCAGCTCGCGGATGTGGTTGGCGGCCTCGTCGACTTCCATCAGGCGCATGTCCTCGCCACCCACGATGGAGACGATGACGCCCTTGGCGCCGCGCATCGAGACGCCATCGAGCAGCGGATTGGCGATCGCCTTCTCGGCAGCTTCGAGCGCACGCCCGTCGCCTTCGGCCTCGCCGGTGCCCATCATCGCCTTACCCATCTCTTCCATCACGGAACGGACGTCGGCAAAGTCGAGGTTGATGAGGCCGGGCATGACCATGAGATCGGTGATGCCGCGTACGCCCTGCTGCAGCACTTCGTCGGCCATCTCGAACGCTTCCTTGAAGGTCGTGTTCGGGTTGGCGATCAGGAACAGATTCTGGTTCGGAATGACGATCAGCGTATCGACGTGCTTCTGCAGCTCCTCGATGCCCGAGTCTGCCGAGCGCATCCGGCGCGAGCCTTCAAAGGTAAACGGCTTGGTGACCACACCGACCGTCAGAATGCCCTTTTCACGCGCAGCCTTGGCGATGACCGGCGCTGCGCCGGTGCCGGTGCCGCCGCCCATGCCGGCAGCGATGAAGCACATGTGGACGCCCTCAAGCGCCTCCTGCACTTCCGCAATGGTTTCTTCTGCGGCGGCGCGGCCGATGTCGGGGCGCGAACCGGCGCCGAGACCCTCGGTAATGCGCGGGCCGAGCTGGATGCGGCGTTCTGCAGGAGAGGCATTGAGCGCTTGAGCATCCGTGTTGGCGACAATGAAGTCGACCCCATCCACGGACGCGCCAATCATGTTGGCAATCGCATTTCCGCCCGCCCCGCCGACGCCGATAACGGTAATCCGCGGCTTCAGCTCGTCCACATGGGGCGGACCGATTTCAATGCTCATCAACTATCTCCTCCGGGTGCAAACCGCACCGTCACCTTGTCGGGATTCATGCACCAGATGAGCCGCCAATTCACGTTCTTTTTAACCGCTCATCCACAATATGTTGCGGCCTGACCCTAATAGCCTGCGCGCAACGCCGCGATCAGCCGCTGGACGACCGCTCCGCCGCGCGTCGTGTGGACGCGCTGCTCGCGCAAAGGCCGTTGCAGCAAATCCTGTCGCTCCTTCGACGCATAGAGCGCGAGGCCGGCGAGCGTCGCGAAAGCCGGGCCACGATGCGCCTCTGGCATGGCATCAAGCAGCTTGGGGCGGCCGATCCGAACGGCGCGACCCAGCGCGGTCTGGGCGTAGTCCGCCATGCCCTTGAGCTCCGCGCCGCCGCCGGTCAGCACGACCTGGCGCCCGACGGGCGAGTGGAAGCCCATCTCGCCCAGCGCCTTGTTGACCTCCGCCATCAGCCGGTTCAGCCGCTCGCAGATGACGCCGACCAGCTCGGCGCGAGTCACGCGGCGCGCTTCGGTCTGCTCGGCGCTGCTGGCGGCGGGCGCGATTTCGATGATCTCGCGAAAGTCCCGGCGCGACTGCATGGCCGAGCCGTAAAAGCACTTCATGCGCTCGGCCTGACTGCGGCGAATGCCGAAGGCCGAGGCGATATCATCGGTCACATCGGCCGCGCCGATGGGAATGGATTTGAAACCCACCAGCATGCCGCCGATGTGCAGCGAGACATTGGTGACGCCTGCCCCGAGCTCAACCAGCGCAACGCCGAGATCGCGCTCTTCATCGGACAGGCAGGCCGCAGCCGTAGCGACCGGCGCAGCGATGATGCTCTGCACATCGAGATACGCGCCGCGCACGCTGGTTTCGAGGTTGCGCAGTGGCGCGCCATCGGCCAGCACCACATGAATATCCACGCCCAGCTGATCGGCATGAAGCCCCATCGGCCGCGCGACGCCGCGCATGCCATCGATGGTGTAGAGCGTCGGCTGCGCCTGCAGGATGACCCGGCCGCCCGGATCGATCCGCTCGCGCGCCTGATCGTACAGGCTCTCGATATCGGCCTGCTCGATCCGCCGACCACCAACATTGATCTCGACCGGCTCGACCTTGCTCTCGATGCTGCCGCCGGAGAAGCTCAGAATGACCTTCTCGATGTTGGTGCCGGCGACCTTCTCGGCCTGCTCGACCGTCTCGCGCACGGCCAGTTCGGTGCGCTCCATGTCGACCACGAAGCCACGGCGCACGCCCCGGCTCTCGCGTTGACCGGTGCCCAGCACCGCCAGCGTGCCATCCTCCTGCTTGCGCGCGATCAGCGCCGACACCTTCCAGGTGCCGATGTCGATCGCGGTAATCAGCCCATCATTGCGCGCTGCCATGCTTAGCCCTCCCCACCCGATGCAGAGGTCGTCGATCGATCCTTCTCGCCGGACGTCACGACAGCCGAATCCTTCGCCGACGTTACCGCCGGCGCTTCATCCTCTTTCTTGCCCGGCGGCAGGCGCAGCACGAACCGCGCGGGATCGCGCATGTCGAACCGCAGCACCCCGCGCCCCAGCAGCCGGTCCACGCCATCCATGCGCGCGAAATTGACCAGTGCGGCCGCAGCATCCGCATCGCCCTCGGGCAGCATCAGCTGCTCGCCGGACTGAAAGCGCAGATCCCAGCGACGCCCGCCAACCCAGGTCGCGCCCGCGAGCATCGGCTTGAGGGCCGGCGCGGCGTTCATCAGTTCGGCCAGTGCCTTGGTCCGCTTGTTGGCATCCGGCCCGACCACCAGGGGCAGGTCGGGCAAGGCATTGGCCTCGACCGGGCCGAGCGCGACACCGGCGGCGTCCACCAACATCAATTGCCCGCCATTCTGCCAGACCGCAGCCGGTTGCCGCTCGACCACATCGACGATCAGCGCATCGGGCAGGCGGCGGGAAATCCGCGCCTCCTTCACCCAGCCCAGCCGCATGACCTCGTTGCGCAGATTGTCGAGATCGACCGCCAGCATCGAACGTTCCACATATTTCACCGCGATGTCGGAGACCTGCATCTCGTCCATGCGCTCGAGGCCGCGCACCTCGATCTTGGCGACGGCAAAGCCGGCGCGCCCGGCGAGATCGTTCACCTCGGCGCGCAACATCGCCGGCAAACCCATGAAGCTGGCGGTGACCCACAAAAGGATGAAGAGGACCAGGCCGATCCCCCAGGTCATCAACCGATTGATCTGCGCCGGACTGAGCGGAACATAGTCGAGCAGCTTGTCCAGATTGCTCCGGGCCCGCCGCGGCTTGCGGCCGGCCCGGCCGCCGCGCGCGCCGCTCGCCGAGCCGCGCTTGATCGTCGCGCTGTTCATTGCTTCCCCCCACGGTCCGCCAGAGCCTCGGCGATGATGCTCTCTACCAGCTCGCCATAGCTCATGCCCAAATATTTCGCTTGCTCGGGCACCAGACTCAACGCCGTCATGCCGGGCTGCGTATTCACTTCCAGCAGATACAGGCCATCGAGCCCGCGCTCGTCATCCCAGCGGAAGTCCGAGCGCGACGTGCCCTTGCAGCCCAGCAGACGATGCGCCCGCAGCGCGATGTCCATCATCGCGGCGGCCATCTCGGGCGGCACGGGCGCCGGGCAGATATGGTCGGTCAGGCCGTCGGTATATTTTGCGTCATAATCGTAGAAGCCGCTCTTGGGACGCAGCTCCGTCACCGCCAGCGCCCGGTCACCCAGCACCGCGACGGTCAGTTCACGGCCGCGAATGAACGGCTCGGCCAGCAGTTGGTCGAAATCCTGCCACGGCCCCACCGCATCGCGCGCGATCGGATTGCCGTAATTGCCCTCTTCCGTGACGATGGCGACGCCGACCGACGAGCCTTCATTGACCGGCTTGAGCACATAGGGGCGCGGCAAGGGGTCGCCGGCGAACAGGCTCTCGCATTCGACGATATGGCCGCCGGGCATCGGGATGCCATGGGGCACGAGATGCTGCTTGGTAAGCTGCTTGTCGATGGCGATGACCGAGGTTGCCAGACCGCTATGCGTGTAGGCGAACCCCATGATGTCCATCAGCCCCTGCACGGTGCCATCCTCGCCGGGCACGCCATGCAGGGCATTGAACACGATGTCGGGATTGGCCGCGATCAGCTTGGCCGGAAAATCGCGGCCCTCCGCCCGGGTGGCGCCCAGATCGATAGGCACGACCTCATGACCGCGCTCTTCCAGCGCCTGGATGATGCCTTTCGCGCTCGACAACGAGACATGCCGCTCGGCGGCCCAGCCCCCCATGAGCACGGCGACCTTGAGACGCTTGATGCTCATTGTCCCTGCTCCTGCGCCGAACGGCCCACGCGCTGAATCTCCCATTCGAGGGTTATGCCACTTTCTGCCTGCACGCGCCGGCGCACCTCTTCGCCAAGGGACTCGATGTCCGCACTGGTCGCCCCGCCGATGTTGATGAGGAAATTGGTGTGCTTCTCGCTCACTTGCGCGCCGCCGAGGCTGAGGCCCCGGCAGCCGGCCCGGTCGACCAGCGCCCAGGCCTTTTCGCCCGGCGGGTTCTTGAAGGTCGATCCGCCCGTCTTGCTGCGCAGGGGCTGCGATTCCTCCCGCGCGGTCGCGATCCGGTCCATTTCCGCCTGAATGGCTGCCGGCTCGGCCGGCACGCCCCGGAAGGTGGCGGCAATCACCACCGCCCCTTCGGGTAGCGTCGAATGTCGATAGGTGAAGCCGAGCGCATCCAGCGGCAGCACACCACGCTCACCCGAGCGCTGGATGACCTCGGCCTCGACCAGAATGTCCTTCACCTCGCGCCCATAAGCGCCGCCATTCATGCGCACGAAGCCGCCGACCGTGCCCGGAATGGAGCGCAGGAACTCAAGTCCGCCAATACCCGCATCGCGTGCGGTGGAGGAGACCAGAATGCCGGAGGCGCCCCCGCCGCACCGCAGCGTCTGCGGCGCGCTCTGCTCGACGCGCGCGAAGGCCTTACCGAGCCGCACGACCACGCCAGGCACACCGCCATCGCGAACGATCATGTTGGACCCAAGGCCCAGCGCCATCACCGGCACGGACATATCCAGCGCCGAGAGGAACTGCGCGAGGTCATCCGCATCCGCCGGCTCGAACAGCCAGTCCGCCGCACCGCCCGCCTTGAACCACACCAAGGGCGCCAGCGGCGCACCGCGGGTCAGCTTGCCCCGCACGGCAATACCGTCGGGGTTCAGGTGTCGATCGACATTCACGGAAGCGGTAGGATTCATCAGGAGCGACCGCTCCACCAGCTGGACCAACGCCCGATCAGATCGGCCTGGGCCTTGCCGGCACGGTTCATGGCTTCACCCATGTCGAGCGCCGCCTGCCCCATGCCCTTCGGCCCCATGGCGGCATGGCTCTCGACGGCGTCGATCATCTCGCGCGCCATGTCGAGGCTCTTGCCATGCACCTCGATCATGCGCTCCTGCATCTCCAGGCCAATGCGCATCAGCTCCCACATCAGCCGCGCCCCTCGCCCGATGCCGCGATGGCCGGCGCGAGGCCGGCAGCCCATTTGGTGATGTCGCCCGCGCCGAGGCAGACGATCATGTCATCGGCCTTCAGATCCGCGGCGAGCGCTGTGGCCAGCGCATCGGCATCGCCGATGGTCTGCGCCGCGCGATGGCCGCGACGCTTGAGGCCGGCGACCAGCGCATCGGCATCCACGCCCTCGATCGGCTGCTCGCCGGCCGGATAGACGGGCGAGACATAGACCATGTCGGCATCGTTGAAAGATTGCTGGAACTCATCCATCAGATCGCGCAGCCGCGTGAAGCGGTGCGGCTGCACCACGGCGACCACCCGGCCCTGCGCGCCCTCGCGAGCCGCAGCGAGAACCGCGCGGATTTCGACCGGGTGGTGGCCATAATCATCGATGACGACGGCCTTGCCGCCGCCCGTCTCGATCTCGCCCACCTTGGTGAAGCGCCGCTTGACGCCGCCGAAGCTGGCGAAGCCGGTCTGGATCGTTGCATCGTCAATGCCCATCTGCAGGGCGACGCCAATGGCCGCCATTGCATTCAGCACATTGTGCCGGCCGGGCATCGGCATGGTGATGTCGGCAATGCGTCGCGTCGAGCCGTCACGCTCGCGGACCTGCACATCGAACATATTGCCGCCGGGGACCGGGCGGACATTTTCGCCGCGCAGGTCCGCCTGTGCGGAAAAGCCATAGGTCACGATCCGCCGGTCCTGCACGCGCGGCAGGATCGCCTGCACTTCCGGGTGATCCAGGCAGAGCATGGCCGCGCCGTAGAAGGGCACATTCTCGACAAACTCGACGAACGCGTCCTTCACCGCATCGAACGAGCCATAATGGTCGAGATGCTCGGGATCGATGTTGGTGACGACGGCATAGGTACCGTCCAGCCGCAGGAAGCTGCCATCGCTCTCATCGGCCTCGACCACCATCCAGTCGCTGTTGCCGAGGCGCGCGTTGGAACCGTAGCTGTTGATGATGCCACCATTGATGACGGTGGGGTCGATGCCGCCGGCATCCAGCAGCGCCGCGATCATCGAGGTGGTCGTGGTCTTGCCGTGCGTGCCGGCCACCGCGACGGTGGATTTGAGGCGCATCAGCTCGGCCAGCATCTCGGCGCGGCGGATGACCGGCACGCGGTTCTCGAGCGCCAGTTCCACTTCCGGGTTGCCGCGCTTGATCGCGGTGGAAGTCACCACCACGGCAGCGTCGCCCAGATTCTCGGCCTTGTGGCCGATCATCACATTGATGCCGAGATCGCGCAGATGCTGGATGACATAGCCTTCCGACATGTCGCTGCCCTGCACGCTGTAGCCCATATTGTGCATCACCTCGGCGATGCCGGACATGCCGATGCCGCCGATGCCGATGAAATGAATCGTGCCGATATCCGTGCCGACGCCCTTCATGCGCCCGCTCCCGCGAGGCCAGCCATGCGCGGCGCCTCGGCGGCACGCACGGTGTCGATCGTCTGCGGCGCGGGGCCGAAGCTTTCGATGAGATCGCACATGTCCTTCACCGCATCCGGGCGGCCGCAACGATGCGCGCGCTTGGCGGCGTTCTGGAGCGCGCCCGGCTCCATCGCGAGCTTCTGCATCTGGCGTGCCAACTCGGCGGGCGTGAACTTGCTCTGGTCGATCGCGCGGGCGCCGCCCGCCTTCACCATCTCGAGGACATTATAGGCTTGGTGGTTATCCATGGCACTCGGCAAAGGTATGAGGATGGCGGGGCGCCCCGCTGCGGTAAGTTCGGCAATGGTCGAGGCGCCAGCGCGCCCGATCACGAGGTGCGACCAGGCCAGCTTGGTCGGCATGTCCTCGATATAGGTCGCCAGATCGGCGGGAATTTCCATCTCGGCATAGAGCGCGCGGACCTGCTCGATGTCCTCGGGCCGGCATTGCTGCGTGACCTGCAGCCGCCGACGCAGGCTGATCGGCAACATGCCCAGCCCGGCCGGCACGACTTGCGATAGGATCGACGCGCCCTGGCTGCCGCCAGTGACCAGCAGGCGCAGCACGCTCTCATCTGAGAAGACCGGGAACGGCTCGTCGCGCAGGGCCAGAACGGACTCCCGCACCGGATTGCCGACCAGATAGGTCTTGTCCGCATGGCGTTTGGCCAGACGCTTCACATCGGGATAAGCGGTCGCGATCGCAGCGACCTTGCGGGCCACCAGCCGGTTGACGCGGCCGAGCACCGCGTTCTGCTCATGCACGATCGCCGGTATGCCTTCCGCAAAGGCGCCAAGCATCGCCGGCAGCGCGGGATAGCCGCCGAAGCCCACCACAGCGGCCGGCTCGAAGGTCGAATAAAGCTGTCGCGCCATGGCGCGCCCTTCGAGAATGGCCTTGAAGCCCCTGATCCAACCAGAAATGCCGCCGGACATGCGGCCCGCTGGCAGCACATGCGTCTGCACATCCTCGAACAGGCCCGGAATCTTGGCGCCGCGTTCGTCCGTGATCAGGGCGACGCGGTGGCCCCGCGCCATAAGCTCCTGCGCAATGGCGTGGGCGGGGACCATGTGCCCACCCGTGCCACCGGCAGCCAGAACATAATGCCGAAAAAGGCTCATCGCCCGCTCCATGTGACGACGTAGGGGGAGCGCGACATATACGGGTTCCGCCGGGTGAAGGCCAGCAGCAGGCCGATGCCCGAGCACAAGGCAATCATCGACGAGCCGCCATAGCTGATGAATGGCAGCGTCATGCCCTTGGAGGGGAAGATGTGGATGTTCACGCCCATGTTGATGACCGCCTGCACGCCCATCACGAAGACAAGGCCGGAGGTTGCCATGACGATGAATGGATCTTCCTCATCCAGCAGCCGCAGCAGCACCCGCACGATGATGGCGAGATAGACGAGCGCGATGGCGATGCAGGCGATCAGGCCGAACTCCTCGCCGATCACGGAGAAGATATAGTCGGTATGAGCCTCGGGCAGATTGAACTTGGCGGTGCCGCCGCCGGGGCCAACGCCGGTCAGGCCGCCGCGCGTGATGGTCGCATAGGCCAGCTGCACCTGATCCGGCCCCGCTGCGGGATCGACGACCGGGTTGAGAAAGGAGTCGATGCGCTCGCGACCATTGTCGTAGAAGAGATAAGTCAGCACGAACAGGCCGAGGCCGCCGCACGCAAAGCCCGAGAGGAGCTTGATCGACGCGCCGCCCACCAGCAGCAGCGCCCCCCAGCAGGCCACGAAAATGACCGTCTGGCCGAAGTCCGGCTGCCGCATGAGCAGGAGGGCGACGATGCCGGTCAACATGCCCGTCAGCGGGATCACCGGCAGCGAGGGATCACGCGCGCGCAGCGACAGCAGCCAGGCAATGGCGACAACGAAGAAGGGCTTGAGAAACTCCGAGGGCTGGAAGCGGAAGGCGCCGCTGCCCAGCCAACGCGAGGCACCGTTCACGCTCGTCCCGATGATCGGCACCAGCACCAGCATCACCGCGAACAGCGCCGCCAGACCGACCGCCAAGCGGCGCGCCTGGGTGCGCGGGAGCATGGAAATCACGATCATCAGCGGCAGACCAAGGCCGATCCACATGAGCTGGCGATAGAAGAAATAGAGGGGCGAGAGCGAGGCCGAATGGGTCGACAGCTTGGCCGCCGCCACGGGCGAGGCCGCCGCGACCGCCACCAGCCCGATCGCGATCAGCACCACGATGAGGCCGAGCAGCACTCGGTCGATCTCCCAGAACCAGATCGCCAGCGCGGTCCGCTCGCGCGGCATGGGCTTGCCGGGGCGGGCGCGCAAAGGAGACAAGGCGACATCGAGCGGCGGCGCGGTAACCGGCTTCGCCGCCTCGCCTTCGACCATGACTACGCCTTCGTCCCCGCGCTCGCTCATGCCCCTGCCCCCGTTTCTGCCCCTGCTTTATCGCGAAGCGCGGCCACGGCGGCCGCAAAGGCATCGCCCCGCGCCTCGAAATCCCGGAACTGATCGAACGACGCGCAGGCCGGCGAAAGCAGGACGATATCGCCCGGCTGCGCATGCGCGGCGGCTTCGGCGACCGCCGTTACCATCAGCTCGCATTCGGTGACGGGCACGGAGGCCTCGCCCAGCAGACGGGCGAACAGCGGCCCGGCCTCGCCGATGGTGTAGCCGCGCGCGATGTTGGGGAAGCCCGCCGCGCACTCATCGAGCGAATCCGACTTGGCGAGACCGCCGAGGATCCAGTGGATGCGCGGCCGTCCGTCGACCGGCGGCCAGGCAGCGAGCGCCGGCGCGGTCGAGGCGGCGTTGGTCGCCTTGCTGTCGTTGACGAACAGCACGCCGTCGATCTCGGCCACGCGCTGCATGCGGTGCGGCAGGCTGACATAGCTGGCCAGCGCCTGCGCCGTCGTCTCGGGCGCAATGCCCAGCGCCTCTGCCACGGCCTTGGCGACCGCGACATTCTGCGCATTGTGCGGCCCCTGCAGCGCGGGCCAGCGGGACTGATCCTCGGCCGCGACCGACCGGGCGGTCACGGGGACGGTCTGCGGCAGAGCATCGGCGATGCGCCGCGTCACCGCGTCGTCCACCGCAATGATCGCCGGATGATCGGGCGACTGCATGACAAAGAGGCGCTGCTTGGACGCGACATAGCCCTCAAAGCCATCATAGCGGTCGAGATGGTCGGGCGTGATGTTGAGCAGCACCGCCACGTCGCAATCGAGGCTGAACGTCAGGTCGATCTGATAGCTGGAGAGCTCCAGAACATAGACGCCGCCCTCCGGCAGCGGGGCCTGCGCGAGAATGGGCAGGCCGATATTCCCACCCATGCGCGAGGGCAGGCCTGCGGTGCGCACGATATGATCTATCAGCGCCGTCGTGGTCGATTTGCCATTGGTGCCGGTGATGCCGACCACGCGATGCGCGGGCAGGCTCGACCGTGCCAGCGCGAAGAGTTCGATGTCCCCGATGATCTGCACGCCGGCGGCGCGTGCACGGCAGGTCACCGGATGGCGGTTGAGCGGCACACCGGGTGATACGACCAGCGCGTCCAGCCCGGCCAGATCCATCTCCATCGGATCGCCCAGCTCGGCCTTGTCGGCCACCAGTGCCCGCGCATCCTCGCGCTGGTCCCAGGCGATGACATGGGCACCGCTGGCGGCCAGGGCATCGACCGTGGCGAGGCCGGAGCGGGCCAGCCCCAGAACGGCATAGCGCTTGCCGGCAAAGGCGGGGGAGACGATCATCGCAGCTTCAACGTCGCAAGACCGGCGAGCGCAAGCACGAAGGAGACGATCCAGAAGCGGATCACCACCGTGGATTCGGGCCAGCCAAGCTGCTCGAAATGATGATGGATGGGCGCCATGCGGAACACCCTTTTGCCGGTGCGCTTGTAGAAGAACACCTGAATGACCACCGACATCGCCTCTACCACGAAGATGCCGCCGATGACCGCCAGCACGATTTCGTGATGGGCCGCCACGGCGATCACGCCGATGGTGCCGCCCAGCGCGAGGCTGCCGGTATCGCCCATGAACACCGCCGCCGGCGGCGCGTTGAACCACAGGAAGGCAAGGCATGCCCCGACAATCGCGCCGCACAGGATCACCAGATCGCCCGCGCCCGGCACATGGGGAATGCCGAGATAGGACGCATAGTCGGCGCGGCCGACAAGATAGACGATCAGCATGAAGGCCATCGACGCCACGATCACCGGCATGGAGGCCAGCCCGTCCAGCCCGTCCGTGAGGTTCACCGCATTACCGAAGGCGACGATGACGAAGGCGCCGAACAGATAATAAAGCGGCCCAAGGTCCAGCGCGCCGCCGCTCCAGAAGGGCAGATACAGCAAGGTGCCGTTCTGGCTGACAATCAGCCAGGTGGCGAAACCGGCGATGCCGAATTCCGCCAGCAGGCGCGCCCGGGCGGAGAGGCCCTTGTGGCTCGCCTTGGTCACCTTGTCATAATCGTCCATGAACCCGATGGCGCCAAAGCCCAGCGTGACGATGAGGCAGGCCCAGATATAGACCGAGGTGACGTTCATCCACAGCAGCACGGCGCTCGCCATGGCGGTGAGGATCATCAACCCGCCCATGGTCGGCGTGCCGCGCTTGACGAAGTGCGTCTGCGGCCCATCCTCGCGGATCGGCTGGCCCTTGCCCTGGCGGACACGCAGCCAGCCGATGAAGCGGGGACCGATCACCAGCCCGATGATCAGCGCCGTCACGATCGCGGCGCCGGCCCGGAATGTGAGGTATCGGACCAGGTTGAAGATGCCTGGGAAATTCAGTTGTTCAGCGAGCCAATAAAGCATCAGGCCACCTCGCTTGCTGCGAGCTGTTCGACAAGTCGCGAAAGTCCGACACTGTTGGACCCCTTGACCAGCACCACATCGCCGCTTTTGACCGTTAAGCGTGCGAATTCAACGGCCTGATCGACATTTGCGACGTGCTCGACGGAAATTTCGCCGGCCAGAGCATCGGCGAGCGGTGCCATTTCCTCGCCGACCAGAAGCGCCACATCCACTTTCGCATCGCGAATGGCCTGCGCCAGCCCGGCGTGAAGCGGCGCGGACTGGTCGCCGAGTTCCTTCATCGCGCCCAATATCGCGATCCGCCGCTGCGCCCGCTCCTCGCCAAGCTGCGCCAAGGTGGCGGCCATGGAGGCGGGATTGGCATTATAGGCTTCATCGACGATCAAGGCCTCGCCACCGTCCGCGGTCGCGATGGGGCGGCGTGCGCCCCGGCCTGGCAGCCCGGTCATTTCCGCCAGCGCAAGGCCGGCTTGCGCCAGATCGCCACCGGCGGCCTCGACCACGGCCAGTACGCCCAGCGCATTGCTGACCCAGTGACGGCCCGGCATCCCGACCACCAGACTGAGGCGCGCCGCGCGGGTCTGCACGGTGATGCGGGTACCGGCAGCGCCCACGGACATTTCGTCGATCAGTCGGACATCCGCCCCGGCATCGCGCCCGAAGGTGACAACTTGCCCGGCGTGACGACGGGCGTGGTCTGTCAGCAGCGGCGCATGGGGCGAGTCGGCGGGGATAACCGCCGCGCCGCCTTCGACAAGGCCTTCGAATATCTCCGCCTTGGCCAGCGCGATCTTCTCTTCCGTGCCGAAATATTCGATGTGCGCGGGCGCAATCGTCGTGACGATGGCGACATGCGGGCGGACGAGCGCGGTCAGCGCGCGCAGCTCGCCCTCATGGTTCATGCCCATCTCGAACACGCCATAGCACGCCTCGCGCGGCATCCGCGCCAGCGAAAGCGGCACGCCGACATGATTATTGTAGCTCTTGAGCGAACGATGGGCGCCCCCCTGGCTCATCCGGTCAAACGCGGCGAACAGCGCTTCCTTGACGCCGGTCTTGCCGACCGACCCGGTGACGCCGATGATCTTTGCCGACGTCCGTTCGCGGGAGGCACGGCCAAGATCATCGAGGCCCTTCGCCGTGTCGGCGACGCGGACGCAAGGCCCCTCGACAGCCCGATCCACCAGCAGCCCTGCTGCGCCGGACGCCAGCGCCCCTGGAATATAGGCGTGACCATCCGCGCTCTCGCCATGCAGCGCGACGAAGAGATCGCCGGTCGCGACCTCCCGGCTATCGAACGCGACGCCGCCCACCGCGAAGGCCGTGGAGGCTGTCCCGCCAGTCGCTGCGGCGATCTCGTCGGAGGTCCACAAGCTCATGCAGCGCATTCCCGCGCCACGGTGACATCGTCGAACGGCAGCACGCGGTCGCCGATGATCTGACCCTGCTCATGCCCCTTGCCGGCCAGCAGCACGATATCGTCCGGCCCCGCCTCGGCAATGGCGGCAGCGATGGCAGCCCGTCGCCCGCCAATCTCCCGCGCGCCCGGCGCGCCGGCCATGATCGCGGCGCGGATCACCTGCGGGTCTTCCCCGCGCGGATTGTCATCGGTGACGATCACGACATCGCTGAGGTCGCTGGCAACGCCGCCCATCAGCGGGCGCTTGCCGGCATCGCGATCCCCGCCGGCGCCGAACACGGTGATGAGCCGGCCGCGCACATGCGGGCGCAGCGCTTCGATGGCCGCCCGCAGCCCGTCGGGCGTATGGGCATAATCGACATAAACCGGCGAACCGGCAGTGGTGATGACGGCGCGTTCCAGCCGACCGCGCACCGGCTGCACGCGCGAGAGCAATCCCAGCACCGTCTTCAGCGCGCCGCCGGTTGCGAGCACCAATCCGGCGGAAACCAGCGCATTGGCGGCCTGATAGGCGCCGATGAGCGGCAGATCGACCTTGTGCGTGGCGCCCTCCGCCTCGATCATAAGCGTCTGCCCGAGATGCGTCGGCGTTTGCCTCACCAGCCGCAGCGTCTCGCCGGCCGAACCGACGGTCATCAACTGCAAGCCCCGGCGACGCACATGCTCGATCACTTCGGCAGAGCGTTCGTCATCGGCCCAAATGACAGCGACGCCATCATCCGCGACAACCTCGTCGAACAGCCGCATCTTGGCCGCGAAATACATGTCCATGGTGCCGTGATAATCGAGATGATCGCGGCTCAGATTGGTGAAGGCGCCCGCCGCGACGCGCGGCCCCTCGGCGCGATATTGGGCCAGCCCATGGCTCGACGCCTCATAGGCGACATGGTCGATGCCTTCCTTGGCGAGCCCGGCCAGATTGGAGAGGAAGGTCACCACGTCCGGGGTCGTGAGGCCGGTCGAAACCTGATCTACGGCAGTCGTCACGCCCAGCGTGCCGATGGACGCGGCGCCATGGCCCATCATGCGCCAGAGCTGCCGGGTGAGCTCGACCGTCGAGGTCTTACCGTTCGTGCCGGTGACCGCGACCAGCGTCTGCGGATAGGGCGCATAATAGCGCGCCGCGAGGCTCGCGAACAGGCGGCGCGGTTCCTCGGCGGCGATGTGGGGGACGCCGGTCACTCGCGCGTCCGGGGCCGCGACGACAGCCACGGCGCCCGCAGCGATGGCGGCGTCGATAAAGTCCTCGCCATTCACCCGCGCGCCGCGAAACGCGCCGAACACCGCGCCGGGCGCCACCTTGCGATGGTCCAGCGCGAAGCCGCTCACCTCGGCGTCCTTGGCCGGATCGATCGAGTCAGGCACGAGAGTGGAAAGGCGCATCATTCGGCCACCTCTTCGTCTTTGACCAACGGGGTCAGCTCAGAAATGTCAACGTCGCGGAACGCCTCGGGATAGACGCCCAGCAGCGGCGCGGCGCGCGACACGAAGGACTTCACCACCGGGGCCGCCGTATAAGCGGCCGTGCGGATGCCCGGGTAACGGGCACTGCCTTGCGGCTCGTCCATCATCACGATGACGACGTAGCGCGGCGCTTCCATCGGGAAAGCCGCAGCGAAGGTGGAGACCAGCGAGCGACGGGCATAGCCGCCATCCTTGGGCTTCTCGGCCGTGCCTGTCTTGCCGCCGACGCGATAGCCTTCGGCATCCGCATTGCGCCCGGTGCCGGTCTGCACGATCATCCGCAGCAACTGGCGCATCTTCGCGCTGGTCTGCTCGGAGAACACCCGGCGCGCGGCTACTTGTTCATTCGGCTTGCGCTTGAGAACGGTGGTGGGGTGCCAGATGCCGCCATTGACCAACGCGGCGTAAGCGCTCGCCAGATGCATCGGCGTCACGGCGATGCCATGGCCATAGGCCGTCGTCATGATCGTCGTGCGATACCAGCGCGACGGGAACAGTGTGCCGGCCTGTTCGCGCAGCTCCACCGTGGCCGGACGGTCGAACTCCAGCGAGCGATAGGCAGCCTCAAGCGGCTTTTGCCCCATTTCATCGGCGATGCGGGCCGTGACGATGTTGCTGGAGTGCACCAGCGCCTCCGGCACCGTCAGCCAGCGGCCCAGTGGGTGGTCATCCTTGATGGTGAAGCGCCCGACGGGTAGCGGCGCCGTGGCATCATAGCGCTTGCTCATGCTGACGATGACGCCCGCATCCATGGCGATGGCGAAGGACAGCGGCTTGAACGTCGAGCCTAGCTCGTAGCGCGCCTGAACCACGCGATTGCAGCGCGGCGACATGTCGCAGGTGATCTGGCCCCTGCGCATTTGGCCGTCCGGGCCCATCACCATCGGCGCTTCGACCGGCACCAGGCGGTTGGGATTGAATGTGGGCAGAGACGCCATCGCGATCACTTCGCCATTGCGCGAATCCAGCACGATGCCCACGGCGCCCTTGGCGCTCTGTTCCGCCATGCCGAGCGAAAGCTCTTCCTCCAGCGCGGCCTGAACGCGGCTATCGATGGAGAGCTGCAGCGGCTGCCCGCGCGTCTTTTCGTCAGTCAGCCGGTCATCGAACGCGCGCTCGACGCCCATGGCACCGAACCCGTCCCGATTGACGAAACCGATAAGGTGCGCGGCCAGCGTGCGCTGCGGATACAGCCGCTCCGCCTCACGCGGAAACTCGATGCCGATCTCGCCCAGCGCATTCACAGCGGCGACGTCGCGCGGGACGGCGCGGGTGCGGAGGTAGTTCCACTGCCCGCCCGAGGTCAGCTTGGCGTAGAAATCGGCTTCGGACTGGTCCGGGAAGATCGCGTGGAGCTTTTTGGCCAGATCGCGCGGATCGCCGAGCAGGCGGTCGCGGCGCACGGCAATGGCATAACCGTCGATATCGCGCGCCAACGGCACGCCGTTGCGATCGACAATATCGGCGCGCCCCGGAATCGGGATAGGGCTGGCCATGCGCTCGGCCTGGGTGCCGGCGTCAATGCCCATCCAGACCATTTTCGCCGCCATCACCATTGTGATCGCGGCGAAAATAAGCAGGAGGAGCATGATCCGGCCGTGGGCCACCGTGACCAGATCTGTCGGCTTCCGGGTCTCGGAACGCGGCTCCGGCCGCGCCAAAATGGTGGCCATCAGGGCACCATGGCTTCACTTAGAGCCGGGCCACCCAGCAGCTTCTTGTCGAGCAGGGCCAACCGCGCTGCCTTGCGGGAGGCCGGATCGGGCTCGACAGTGCGGCGCGCCGCAGCCTCTGCCGGCGCACGCGTTGCTAGTGTCGTTTTCGCCTTAGCCTCCGCCACGGGCGGCCGGGGCTCGGCAGCCGAGGCAGTGCGAACGAAGGCGAACTCCGAAGCCACATCGGCGCCGCTCCGCGCTGCAGGCTTTTCGGGCGCTGCCGCGACCGGCGCAGTCGGGGTGTTCTGGGCCATCGCGGTCATGACGGGCGGCGGGCTGTAGCCGCCGGTCACTGGCGCCATGCGGTCCAGATTGGCGAGCGCGCGCTCATTGGGCAAATATTGCGCAGGCGCCGGCACATACAGGCGCAGGTCGCTGGTGTTCCAGGCATGGAGCTGACGCATGGTCGCCCGCGCGCCGAATTCCGCCTCAAGATAGCGGATGTCTGCGCGGGTCCAGCGAATCTGGTCGATCGTATGCCGCACCGCGTTCCGCTCCGTCGCAACCTGCAGGCTGATCAGATAGGCGGCGAGCGCCCCCATGGCGACCACGAGAATCCACATGATGCTTTGCAAGCGCTTGATGGCGATCATGATCGTGCTCCCACAGATTGGTGCATGGCAGGGGCTTCAGTTCGGATGGCGCTGCGCAGCGTTGCGGAGCGCGCACGGGGGTTGGACTTGAGCTCAGCATCGCCGGGGCGAACAGCGCGGGCGGGCTTCTGGAAGGTCGGGCGCACGGCGGATTTGACTTCCGGCCGGTGGCGCGAGCCGGCACCCTCCTGCCCGCTGCGCGTGCGGAGGAAATTCTTGACGATGCGATCTTCCAGGCTGTGGAAGGTCACCACCGCCAGCCGGCCGCCCGGGCGCAACACGGCCTCGGCGGCATCCAGACCGCGCTCCAGCGCATCCAGCTCGCCATTGAGATGAATGCGGATCGCCTGGAAAGTCCGCGTCGCCGGATCGGTCTTGTCGCCGGGCCGCTTGCCGAGCGCCTTGTGGACCGCGCCGACGAGATCGCCGATGGTCGCTAGCGGGCGCGCCGCCACGATGGCACGCGCGACACGGCGCGACTGCCGCTCCTCGCCATAATGATAGAGGATGTCGGCCAGCTCGGCCTCATCCACGCGATTGAGGAACTCGGCTGCCGTTTCGCCGGACTGGCTC
Source organism: Sphingobium sp. B11D3B (assembly GCF_025961735.1). Lineage (NCBI taxonomy): Bacteria > Pseudomonadati > Pseudomonadota > Alphaproteobacteria > Sphingomonadales > Sphingobiaceae > Sphingobium > Sphingobium sp. B11D3B. Next base: position 2,089,046 of record NZ_JAOQOF010000001.1, read on the forward strand.
ATCCGCATATCCAGAGGGGCATCCGGAAAGCGGAACGAGAAGCCGCGCCGCTCGCGATCGAGCTGCATCGAGGAGACGCCGATATCCAGCGTCACGCCATCCACGCCGTCGACACCGGCCTCAGCCAGCAGCCGTTCCATCTGCGCGAAATTGCCGGCGAGCAGCGTGATCGCGCCCTCGCTGGCTGCGACGACCGCCTGCCCTTCGGCAATGGCATCAGGATCCTGATCGATCGCGAAGACCCGCGCACCGCGCGCGGCCATGGCGCGGCTGTACCCGCCGGCACCGAATGTGCCGTCGACATGACGCTCGCCAGGGGCAATGGCAAGCGCGTCCAGCACTTCGTCGAGCAGCACGGGGCGGTGCGGCTCGGCCGGCGGGTTCGCAAGGGAAGCCGCGCTCATCAGCGCTCCTCCCGTTTGGCCTTGAGCTCATCGAGGAAGGTTTCGCATTCCTCGATGGCAAGCAGGTTCGCCGAATTCTCGGCGAGGAAGCGCTCGGGACTCCAAAGTTGGACGAGGCGACCGCCCCCCACAATGAAGAGCGCGTCGGTGATGCCGTACAACCGCCGAAAAGCCGGCGGCAGGGTGAACCTGCCGCCGGAGTCGATGGTAACGGTCTTGATGGTGCTCCAGAAGTTCGCGTCCGCCATTTCCGCGTCGAAATCCTCGCCACGGGTCATGGCGATGCGGGCGGCCTCGTCGAACTTGTTCTGAAAGAAATCGAGCTGTTTGCTGCCGAAAAGCGACACATATTTGCGGGTGGGGTCTGCCCGAACAAGCATGGTGCCGGGCTGGGTGCTGTGCTCATTCAGGACGGAGCGGAACGACATCGGCAGCGCGAAGCGCCCCTTGCCGTCCAGGGCACTCGCCCCGTTCCCCATGAAATAAGCCGATGACACCCCAACGAACTCCCTGCGCGGGGCACAGGCCTTCCCGCTCCGGAAAGCACCAAGCTGACCGGTTGATAGACTCGCGAAGATACGAGTGCCCCTAGGCCTGCGGTATTAGCAGTCCGCCCCCGGGGAGAAAAGGGAGAATCTTGGATAAAGTGGGAAATGATGGGAAAATCTTGGGCAGATTAGGGAGAAACGCCCTCCGTTTTTCTTATGTTCTCATTATGACCCGTATTTGTCCGAAATATGAGCTGGGAAAAGCGGGGATTGCGCACCACCAGCGCCAGCAGGAGGGAAAGCACCAGCGCAGCGCCCAGCGCGAAGCGGAGACCCCGCACCAGAGCGGCCTCGTCCTTCACCCAACTCGTGAAAGTGCCGGTCGAGAGCGGCTCGTCGCGCAGCCACGCGGCGAGAACGTCCGGCGCATCGCTGGTGCGCAGCGCGCGGTCGGCCCCATCTTGCGGGGCCAGCGTCCAGAGGCGGTCATCGATCCAGTCCGCATCCGCCACCAGCAGCGCCTGCCCCCTGCCCAATCGACAGGTCGCGAGGAATCCCTGCTCGGCGGGCGTGCAGCCGGCCGTCGGCTCGCGCACCACGAAGCGCGAGGCGCCTGCCACCTGCAGCAATGCGCCTGACGCCAAGGTGCGCCGATCCGACGCCTCGCCCCCATGGCCATCGCCATGGGATTGCGCGCTGAATTCCGCTGCCTCCAGCCGCACGCCCCAATGGGCCAGCAGCGGATCGAGCAGGCTCGTGAGCGGCGGCCGCCCGGGATGGACGAGCGGGCGCGGGTCCGGCCAGAGCAATAGCGGATCGGCCAGCACCACCGCGCGTCCACCTGCGCGCACCCAGCGGTCCAGCGCGACCAGTTCTTCGGGCGCCATCGCACGCGGCTGCGCCAGCAGCACCGCCGCGTGCCCAGCCAGGCTCTGGTCACTGAGCGCGTCCAGAGGGTGCAGGGCGACATGAAGGTCCAGCGCGCGCAGCAAGGGCGAGCGCAGGCCGATCGACTGCGTCGCCGGCAATCCGTGAACGGCGCCCATGGCGACATCATGCAAGGGCAAGGCCGAGAACAAAGCGACGCTGGGTCGATCCCCGGCTGTGGCGGATTGGGAAGCATTGCGCATGGCCGGCACGGCCCAATTCGCGACAAGCACAGCCCCTATGCACAGCGCCAGCGCCGAACCCAGCCTTACCCGGCGGGAGCGGCCTGCGACCAAGGCCCACAGACTGCCGACCATGGCCAATCCCGCCGCGAGCGCGATCATGCCGGCCCAGGGCAGACGGACGGACGCCAACCCGATCAGGCACAGCGGTGGCAGCAAGACGACGGCCCACAGAGCCGCAACCGTCGGCCAGCGCAATCTGGCAGGAGCAGCCTCGGCGCGGTCACCCTGCCCGGCGCGGGCGGCGCGTGTCAGCAGAATTGCGCCCAGAATGATCCCCGCCGTTCCCGGCCACAGCCAATCGAGCGGATCGAGCCGTCCGGTCCGCAGGCTGGTGCCGGTCAGCCCGAGCAGAAGCGACAGGATGGCAGGGGCAAGCGTCGCCGCCAGCAGCAAGGCAGTGCGGGGCATCGCGGCAACCGGGCGACGGCTCAGGGCGTCTGCTGCTGGGCGGGGCGCTGCGACTGGGCCTGATCGCGGTCCTGATCCATGCGCTGACGCAATTGCGGATCGGGCTCCAGATCGGGCACGGGCGATGGCAGGATGGGCGCGGCGCTGTCCGATGTGGTCGGCGTGACGCCCAGATCCGCCAGCGGTTCATTGTTGGTCGGTGTCGGGGTGCCGGTCGTATTGGCGCCGCCGGTCTGTGCGGCGGCGGACGACGCATCGCTCGACATCGTCGCCGTATCGCTCGTCCCATCCTGACGGACGGCATCGACGATCAGGTTCGCCAGCGTAACGACCAGCAGAACCGCGGCCAGCCCGACCAGGCCGATCTGCACGCGCTGCAACTCTTCACGATGGGCGCGAACGTCGCTCTTGCGGCTCACTGCTTCCCGTTCGGGCCGACTGTCCGCCATCTTTGCGCTCCCTAGTCCGCCAACCATGGGAAAGGCGTCAATCCCTTGGAAACCAGCCAGTCCCGATTGTAAAGCGTGGAAAGATAGCGCAGGCCCGTGTCGCACAGGATGGTGACGATCCGGCTGCCCGGGCCGAGCTTGCGGCCCAGTGCAACGGCACCTGCGACATTGATGCCGGTGGAAAGGCCAACGCACAGCCCCTCGCCCATCAGCTTCTCGACCCACATCATGCCTTCTTCGTCAGACATGCGGAACTGCGTGTCGATCGGCGCGCCTTCGAGATTGGCGGTGATGCGCCCCTGCCCGATCCCCTCGGCGACCGAAGAGCCTTCCGCCTTCAACTCGCCATGGGCGTAATAATTGTACAGCGCCGCACCATAAGGGTCGGTCAGCGCGATGGTGATCGCCTCGCTCTTCTGCTTGAGGCCGAGGCCGACGCCTGCCAGCGTGCCGCCTGTCCCGGCCGCGCAGGTGAAGCCATCGATCCGCCCTTCCATCTGCGCCCAGATTTCCTCGGACGTGCCGACGATATGGGCCTTGCGATTGGCGATATTGTCGAACTGGTTGGCCCAGATCGCGTTCGGCGTTTCCTCGGCGAGACGGCGCGAGGTGTGCACGAAGTGACCGGGATTGGCATAAGGCGCGGCGGGGACGAGCACCAGCTCGGCGCCGAGCGCGCGCAACGTGTCCATCTTCTCGCGGCTCTGCGTCTCGGGCATGACGATGATCGTGCGATAGCCCTTGGCATTGGCGACCAGCGCGAGGCCGATGCCAGTGTTGCCGGCCGTCCCTTCGACGATGGTGCCGCCGGGCTGCAGCAGGCCCTTTTCCTCGGCATCTTCCACGATGAACAGGGCAGCGCGGTCCTTGACCGAGGCGCCCGGGTTCATGAACTCGCATTTGCCGTAGATTTCGGCGCCGCTGGCCTCGGACGGCCCGGCCAGCCGGACGAGAGGCGTATTACCGATGAGGGAGATCGTATTGGGATGGACGGTCATAGCGACTGACTAGGACGACGAAGCGCGCTGAGCAAGGCAGGAGATTGCATGGCCGCCGCAAGCCCAGCTTGTCGCCCGAGGCGGCCGGAACGCGCTTATTCGGACCGGGCGAGTGCCTGCTCGTCCTCGCCCTGTTCGCGGGCCGCGCGCCGATCCGTAAACCAGATGAAGATCAGGGTCATTTCGTAGAGGATGATGAGCGGAATCGCGAGCATGAGCTGCGAGACCACATCGGGTGGCGTGAGAACCGCCGCCACCGCGACCGCACCGACGATGAAATAGCGCCGCGCACCCACCAATTGCGCGCGCGAGACGATGCCGGCGCGATTGAGCAGCATCACCAGCACCGGCAGAAGAAAGCTGATGCCGAAGGCCAGGATGAACTGCATGACGAGGCTGAGATAGCTGTCCACGCTGGGCAGCGCTTCCAGCTGCATCCCGCCCGCGTCACCCTGAAAGCGCAGGAAGAAGTGGAATGCGGTCGGCATCACCAGATAATAAGCAAAGGCTGCGCCGCCCACGAACAGGATCGGCGTTGCCAGCAGGAAGGGCAGCAGTGCGCGCTTTTCCTTGGCATAAAGGCCCGGCGCGATGAACGCCCAGAGCTGGTTGGCGGTGATCGGGAAGGAGATGAAGAAGGCGCCGAACATGGCAACCTTCAATTCCACGAAGAACGCCTCATAAAGCTTTGTATAGACGAGCTTCCCTACGGAGTTGCCGAAACCCTGCTTGAGCGGCTCGACGAGAAAACCGAGAATGTCGCCCGCGAAATAATAGCAGACTGCGCCGGAGATGAAGAGCGCGGCGACGCAGCGCAACAGGCGCTTTCTCAGCTCGATGAGATGATCGAGCAGCGGCGCCTTGGTATCGTCAATGTCCTTCATGCGGTACGCGGTCCGTTCGGCTCGTCGGGGGTGCCAAGCGGCAGGCTGGACTGCGCCATGCTTTCGCTCGCGGGCGCGTCGGACTTGTGCGCAGGGCCGACATCCTCGACCGTCTCGCCGGGATGCGACGGCGCGTCATCGGTCGCGACCTTGTCGTCACGATCCCCCAGCAGTTCCGGCGCGCTATGATCCTGCAGGGCGGGTGCGCTCGCCGGATCGCTGAACTCCGTATTGCGGGTTTCGTCCATGATCTTCTGGTTTTGCTTGGCCCACTGCTTTTGCAGCTCCTCAAGCTCGGCTTCGCGCACCATGGCGTCGATGCCGCTGCGGAAATGGCGCGCCATGCCGCGCGCCTTGCCGACGATCTGACCGAATTTATAGAGCGCGCGCGGCAGATCCTTGGGGCCGATCACGAGGACCGCCACCACCGCGATCAGCAGCAGCTCTGTGGACGCAATGTCAAACATGCCAGGTTGGCCTGATCAGACCGCCCGGATTAGCTTTCGAGCTTCTGCTCTTCGCGCGTCGCGCTGCTCTCGCCGGCTGCGGACTGGCGATCGATGCGCTGCGCAGGCTTCGCCGCGCTCGCCGTATCGCCGTCATCATCCGCAAGGCCCTTCTTGAAGCTCTTAATACCCTTGGCGACATCGCCCATCAGGCTGGAGATGCGTCCGCCGCCGAACAGCAGCACGATCACCAGCACCAGTACGACCCAGTGAATCGGGGAACCGAAACCCATCAGAAATCTCCTGTGAATGCGCCCTAACTAAGCCCTGCGGGTCCATAGCGCAATGGCCATCCCGGCATCAGCCCTTGCCTCATCGAATAAGGCGATCAGTCCTCATCTTCTTCATCTTGTGGGTCATTTTCAAGACTCCCCTGCAAATCCAGTGATTCCATCGCCAGATCGACCGGATCGAGCAGGCCGGCAGCGCGCAGATCGTCGATCCCGGGCAGATCGCGCCGACTGGAGAGGCCGAAGTGGCTGAGAAAATCAGGGGTCGTCGCATAAGTGAGCGGCCGTCCCGGCACCTCTCGCCGCCCCGCCGGGCGCACCCAGCCCGCCTCCATCAGCACGTCCAGCGTCCCCTTGCCGACCTGCACGCCGCGAATCGCCTCGATCTCCGCGCGGCTGACCGGTTCGTGATAAGCGATGATCGCCAGCGTCTCGACCGCGGCCCGGCTGAGCTTGCGCGGCTCCTCCCGCTCGCGGCGCAGGATATGACTGAGATCGGCTGCCGTCTGGAAATGCCAGCGCCCGCCCCGCTCGACCAGTTCAATCCCGCGACCGGCATAATGCGCGGCCAAAGCCGACAGGCAGCCCCGGATATCGCCGTCCAGCCCGCTATGCCGCTGGATCTCGGCGACCGTCAGCGGCGCCTCGGCCGCGAACAGCACGGCTTCCACGAGACGTTCCATCTCGCTCGCAGCATGGAACGCCGGCGCGCTCATGACGGCACCGCCGGCGCGCGCAGATACAGCGGCGCGAACGTCTCTTCCTGCCGCAGTTCGACGCGTCCCAGCCGCGCCAGTTCCAGCGCTGCGACGAAACTGCTGGCCAACGCCGAGCGGCGCAGCTGCGGATCAGCGGTTTCGGGGAGGAACCGGCCCAGCTCGGCCCAGTCCAGCTCCATGCCGATCAGGCGCGACACCCGCTCAATGGCTTCATCCAGCGTCATCACCGGCCGGCGATGGACAATGTGGATGCGCGGCGCCGTCCGCGCCTTCACCTGCCCATAAGCCTGAATGATGTCGAACAGGCTGGCCTGCCACACGATTGCGCGCGGCCGGTGCAATCCTTCCGGCGCCGCGCGGGGGAAGACATCCCGGCCCAGCCGATCCCGCGCCATCAGGCGGGCGCCCGCCTCGCGCATCGCCTCCAGCCGCTGCAGCCGCAGATGGAGGCGCAGCGCCAGTTCCTCGGGCGAGGGCTCGGGCTGCGCTTCCTTGGGCAGCAGCAGGCCGGATTTGAGATAGGCGAGCCAGGCCGCCATGACCAGATAATCGGCGGCCAGTTCCAGTCGCAGTTCCGCAGCTTCCTCGATGAAACGCAGATATTGCTCGACAAGGGCGAGGATGGAAATCTCGCGCAGATCCACCTTCTGCGTCCGCGCCAGCGCCAGAAGAAGATCGAGCGGCCCCTCCCAGCTTTCCACGGAGACGGTGAGGATGGCATCGCCCGGCAGGCGGCGGACAGGCTCCATCCACTCGCCATCGAACAGCCCGGTCGGCGCCTTATCGGCAGGCTGGACGGGCGAGCTGGCGCTCATGCCGGCGTGAGCGCCAAGAGCGCGTCGCGCGTCGCCATCGCCTTTTCGCCCGGCCAGGCCGGATCTGCGCCGCCGGCGATGCTCGCCATCGCCCGGTCCAGCCGCTCGCGCGCTGCATCGGACATGTCCGGCAACCGCGCGGCGATGGCCGTCATCTCGTCCATCCGCCCCCAGCAATTGAGCGCAAGATCGCAACCGGCAGCGACCACCGCTTCGGCCAGTTCATCCGCCGGACCGTTCAGCGCCTTCATGTCGAGATCGTCCGACATCAGCAGGCCATCAAAGCCAATGGCGCCGCGAATAATCTCGCGAATCACATAAGGCGACAGGCTGGCTGGCCGGTCCGCATCCCAGGCGGTGTAAACGATATGCGCGGTCATCCCCGCCGGAGCGTGACGCAGCGCCCGGAATGGCGCGAGGTCGCGCTCCATCTCGTCGGCGCTGGCCGAGACCGTGGGCAAAGCGAGGTGGCTGTCGACCAGCGCGCGGCCATGTCCCGGCATATGCTTGACGATGCCGGCGACGCCGCCGTCCCTCAGCCCCTCCAGCGTCGCCCGGCCCAGCGCCGCGACCCGCATCGGCTCAGCGCCGAACGACCGATCCCCAACGATGTCGCTCGCGCCGGGATAGCGCAGATCGAGCACAGGGGCGGCATTGGCGGTGATCCCGACTTCCGAGAGCATCGTGCCCAGCAGCCGGGCGTTGCAGCGCGCCGCCTCCATCGCGCTCGAAGGCGCCAGATCATAAAGGGCATCGAAGCGTGCGGCGGGGGGACAGTCCGGCCAGTGCGGCGGGCGCATCCGCGCGACGCGGCCGCCTTCCTGATCGATCATGATGTACAGATCGTCCCGCCGCGCAATGTCGCGCAGCTCATCGGTCAGCGCGCGCAACTGGGCGCGGTCGGCGATGTTGCGGCCGAACAGGATGTAGCCCGCGGGGTCGCAGGCCTGGAACAGCGCCCGCTCTTCCGCGCTGACACGCTCGCCGGCAAGGCCGAAGATGACCGGCTTCATCGCGCGGAGATCACCGAACGACGATGCAATTTTCGCCCGCCACACGCAGCCGCCCGCAGGTGGCGGTGGCATCCGCCGGGGAGGCGACGCTGGCGCGCAGGCGATACAGGGTGCGTCCGCCCGTCTCGACCGGCTCGACGCTGTGCTTGAGGGCCGAGAGATAGTCGAATCGGCCGGACTGCTTCTTCCAGACCTCCTCGGCGATGGCGCGCGAGGCAAAGGCGCCGAGCTGAACGCGCGGCCCGGTCAAGGTATCGACATCCTCGACCTTCGCCGGAGCCGGCGCCGCCGGCTTGGGCGTGGCGGCCGTCTTGACCGGCGCGATGACCGTGGGCTTTGCCGCCGGACGTTCTGCGGGAACGGCGAGGGCCGGCGCCGTCGGGCCGGTCTGCTTCAGGTCGTCACGCGGCGCTTCCGGCACGCGGCTCGCATCGATGCGGCCCGAAGCCTCCCGGCCCTCGCTGGCTGCAAAGGCTTCGTCCCCTTCCCCATCGAAGGTGCGCGCGTCCGACGCGTTGGCCGGAACCTTGTAATCCTTGTTCTCCGCCGCGATCAGCGGGGCCGAGCCATCGCTGCCGCTGCGATCACGATTGCTGAACAGATAGCCGCCGGCGACAATCACCCCGAGCAGAACAAGCCCGAGCACCGCCAGACCGACAATGCGGATCGGGGACACCCTTTCGGTCTCTTCCTCGATTCCTGCGGGCTCCAGCCAGGGCAGCCGGTCCTCGTCATCAAGATTGAGACCGTTGTTCGGCTCCCCGGCTGACATCAGTTCATCTCCTCAAGCGCGCTGACGCCCATCAGGGCCAGGCCGTTCTTGATAACCTGACCGATTCCGGCGCTCAAGTGCAGTCGCGCCGCCGTGAGGCCCGCATCGCCCGCAACGATCACGCGCCGCTCGGGCTGATCGTTGCCGAGGTTCCACCAGCCATGGAAGCTGGCGGCAAGATCGTAGAGATAGAAGGCGATGCGATGCGGCTCACGCGCATTGGCGGCAGCCTCCACCACGCGGGGGAAAGTGGCCAGCTGCTTGACCAGATCCAGCTCCTCCGGGCCGAACAGCGCGCTGTCCGCCGCGGGCAGACCGTCCGGGAAGCTCTCCTGCACCCGGCGCGCCAGCGAGGAAATCCGCGCATGGGCATATTGCACGTAGAAGACCGGATTGTCCTTGCTGGCTTCCACCACCTTGGCGAAGTCGAAGTCCATCTGCGCATCGGCCTTGCGTGTCAGCATGGTGAAGCGCACGACATCCTTGCCGACCTCCTCGACGACGTCGGCCAGCGTGACGAAATTGCCGAGCCGCTTGCCCATGCGGACCAGCTCGCCATTACGCATCAGGCGCACCATCTGCACCAGCTTGACGTCGAACTGGACCTTGCCGCCGGTCAGCGCAGCCACGGCCGCCTTGATGCGCTTGACGGTGCCGGCATGGTCGGCGCCCCAGATGTCGATCAGCTGGTCGGCGGTTTCGGCCTTCTGAGCATGATATGCGAGGTCGGTGCCGAAATAGGTCAGACCGCCATCGGACTTGCGCACCGGCCGGTCGCTATCGTCGCCGAACTGCGTCGCCCGGAAGAGCGTCATCTCGGTCGGCTCCCAGTCGTCAGGCAGTTCACCCTTGGGCGGCTCCAGCACGCCCTGATAGATGAGGCCTTCCGCCTCCAGCCGGGCCAGCGCGGCATCGACGCGGCCGGCCTGCTGCACGGCCGCCTCGGAGGCGAAGACATCATGATGAATGCCGAGCAGCGCCAGATCGGCGCGGATCATGTCCATCATCGCAGCGACGGCGCGCTCGCGGAAGAGGTCGAGCCAGTCCGCTTCCGGTGCCCCGACGTAGCGGTCGCCAAATTCCGCCGCCAGCGCCTGACCGATGGGGATCAGATATTCGCCCGGATAGAAGCCGTCGGGGATCGCGATCGTCTCGCCCAGCGCCTCCCTGTAGCGCAGATGCACCGAACGACCGAGCGTCTGCACCTGCGCGCCGGCATCGTTGATATAATATTCGCGGATGACGCTGTGCCCGGCATATTCGAGCAGTGCCGCCAGCGCATCGCCGACCACCGCACCCCGGCAATGGCCCATGTGCATTGGCCCGGTCGGATTGGCCGAGACATATTCGATGTTGACGCGCACGCCCTTGCCCATCGTCGAGCGGCCATAGTCGGGCCCAGCCGCATGGATGGCTGCAAGCTCGTCTTCCCAGGCGGTGCGGACAAGACGCAGGTTGATGAAGCCGGGGCCGGCGATCTCCACGCCGTCGACATCCGCGAGCGTCCGCAGCCGGCCGGCGATCAGCTCGGCAAGGGCGCGGGGATTGGTGCTGGCGGGCTTGGCCAGCACCATCGCGGCATTGGTCGCCATGTCGCCATGCGAGGGGTCGCGCGGCGGTTCGACGGTCACGGCGGCGCGATTGAGGCCGGCGGGCAATTCGCCAGCCTGCACCATGTCGTCCAGAAGGCCGTCCAGCGCGGCGGCGATACGAGCGAAGATATTCATCGGGTCAGCGGTCCTGTCAGCATCGGCGGCGCGGCTGCAGGATGCTGCGGTCGTCCGGCCGCCGGAAAATGTCAGCGGGTCACGTTATAGCGGAGCTGGTCGGTGGTCAGGTTGAAACCCAGGAGCAGCTCGAAGCTGCTTCGCTGGATCGCCTCGCGCACTTCCGGGCGGGCCAGCGGATCGAGCGCCGCGTCCTGGTCGCCCGTCTTGCGCGGGCGGGTAATCATGCGCTCGATCTCGGGCGGCAGCGTTGCCGCACTGCGATCGATATAGGCGGAGGTGCTGCCCGTCGCCTCGGCACGCAGCGCGCCCTCGGCGAAATTCAGCCGCACCATCGTAACGCGCTTGGCGGTCACCGCCGTCGCGCCGCGCACGACCGCCGCGAAGACCGGCAGATCGACCGTCCGCGCCGGACCGACATCGCGGCGCACCGCGACCACCTTGTAGCCGACCTGCGAGTAGATGTCGGTGTCGCCCGTGGTGCACGCCGGCCGCACATCGGTGAGCGTCGCGACCACGTCGATGGCGCGCGCGTCGCGGCTGTCGGCCGGGTCGAACAGCGTGACGTCGCCGGTGTGCGCGGCCACGGCCACGGTCGGGCAGGCGGTACGGAACTGGATGATGCCCTGTCCGGCGGAGTCGATGTCGCCGCGCTTCGCGCAGCCGGCCATCAGGGCGACAAGAGCTGCCAGAACGGCGGGTTTCGAGAGAGCGGCGATCCGCACGATGGCTCCAATTCCTTCATTCTGGCGCGCGCGGGATATCCCGCGCACAATCGGGTCCGCGCTTCTTAGTCGCGCTCCCACGGGCGCGCAACCGAAAGGGCACGTCGCCCGGACGGGCTGCAAAGACCTCGCCCGCGCCAGATGACCGCAGGATGAACCGGACGGCCGTTGCGCCCTCTCCCATTCTTCCGGCTTTCCCTCGGGCGGCCATGCCCCTAATGGGACTGGATGGATGGATCGACACATATGCCCGACATGCCTGCCTCTCGCCAGCGCCCCGCCCTCACCGTTCTGGTCGCCGCACCGCGCGGCTTCTGCGCCGGCGTCGACCGCGCGATCATGATCGTGGAGCGGGCGCTCGAGAAGTTCGGCGCGCCGGTCTATGTCCGGCACGAGATCGTCCACAACCGCTTCGTCGTCGATGGGCTGCGCGCCAAGGGCGCCATCTTCGTGGACGAGCTGGATCAGGTGCCCGATGGGCGGCCAGTGGTCTTTTCCGCCCATGGCGTGCCCAAGGTCGTGCCCGCCAATGCCGAGGCGCGCGGCCTCGATTATCTTGATGCGACCTGCCCGCTGGTCTCCAAGGTCCACCGGCAGGCCGAGCGGCAGGTGGAGGCCGGGCGCCACATCCTGTTCATCGGCCACGCCAACCATCCCGAGGTGATCGGCACGTTCGGCCAGGTGCCGGACGGCGCGATGACGCTGATCGAGACGCAGGCAGATGCCGAGGCCTTCCAGCCCGCCCCCGGCGTGTCGCTGGCCTTCCTCACCCAGACCACGCTCTCCGTCGACGATACCGCGGAGATCGTCGCGACGCTGGAGCGGCGCTTTCCGGACATTGCCGCGCCGAAGGGCGAGGACATCTGCTATGCGACCTCCAACCGCCAGGCCGCAACGAAGGAAATCGCCCGTCGTGCGCAGGCTGTGATGGTGATCGGGGCGCCGAACAGCTCCAACTCCATGCGGTTGGTCGAGGTCGCCGACCGCAGCGGCGCGCGCGCCCGCCTGATCGAAACCGCCGACGAAATCGACTTCGACTGGCTGGCCGGCGTCGAGACGCTGGGCGTGACCGCCGGGGCCAGCGCGCCCGAAGTGCTGGTGCGCAGCGTGATCGACAAGCTCGCCACCCGCTTCGACGTGACCGAGGAGGAAGTGCTCACCACCACCGAATCGATCACCTTCAAGCTGCCGCGCGGCCTGGAAGCGGCCTGAGCCATGGCTGTCTACACGCAGGTGCCGGCCGAGACGCTGGCGCTCTTCCTCGAACGCTACGACGTCGGCACGCTGCTCGCGGCCAAGGGCATCGCCGAGGGTGTCGAGAACAGCAACTATCTGGTCGACACGACCGGCGCGGACGGCAACGGCGCCCGCTTCATCCTGACGCTTTACGAAAAGCGCGTGGATGTGGCGGACCTGCCTTTCTTCATGGACCTGCTCGACCATGTCGGCGCGCGTGGCTGCCCGGTGCCGCGCTTCATCCATGACCGCGAGGGCAAGGCACTGCAGACGCTGTGCGGGCGGCCCGCCGCCCTCATCGAGTTTCTGAACGGCGTCTCGGTGACCCACCCGACCCCGCCGCAGGCCCGGTCTGCCGGCGCGGCGCTGGGGCAGTTTCACCGCGCCGCCGAGGATTTCTCCGGCGAGCGCCCCAACACGCTTGGCCCGGAAGGATGGCACCGCCTCGCCAATGACTGCGGCGGCGCGCTGGATACCATCCAGCCGGGGCTGGAACAGCGCGTACGGACCGAACTCGCCTATCTCGACGCGCATTGGCCGCAGGCGCTGGCGCGTGGCGTCATCCATGCCGATCTGTTTCCGGACAATGTGCTGATGCGCGGCGACGAGGTCGGCGGACTGATCGACTTCTACTTCAGCTGCACGGACATCCGCGCCTATGATCTCGCCATCATGCATGGCGCCTGGTGCTTCGGCCCGGATGGGCGGGACTTCGACAGTGCCGTGGCTTTGGCGCTGATCGCGGGATATCGCGCGACGCATGGGCTGAGCGCGGAGGAATATGCCGCGCTGCCTGTCCTCGCACGCGGCGCGGCGCTGCGCTTCCTGCTGACCCGCGCCTATGACTGGATCAACACGCCCGCCAATGCGCTGGTGACGCGCAAGGACCCGCTGGCCTATCTGCGGCGCCTCGACTTTTATGCCGAAACGGACGCAGCGGCGCTGTTCGGCTCGGCCTCGTGAAAACCGTCCAGCTGTTCACCGACGGCGCCTGCAAGGGCAATCCCGGACCGGGCGGCTGGGGCGTGGTGCTGCGCTTCAACGGCCATGAGAAGGAGCTTTCCGGCGGGGAAGCGCACACCACCAACAACCGGATGGAGCTGATGGCCGCAATCGCCGGCCTCAACGCCCTCAAGGGGCCGTGCCATGTGATCCTGTCCACGGACAGCAACTATGTGAAGGACGGCATCACCCGCTGGATTCACGGCTGGCAGCGCAATGGCTGGCGCACCGCCGACAAGAAACCGGTCAAGAATGCCGACCTCTGGCAGGAGCTGCTCGCCGCCGTCGCCCCCCACCGGATCGACTGGCAATGGGTGAAGGGCCACTCCGGCCACCCGGAGAACGAGCGCGCCGACCGCCTCGCCAGTGATGCAGCGGAGCGGGCGCGAGGTTAGGTTTTCGCGCCTTCGGGCGCATGTTGGCGTCACTGCCCATAGGGCGCGCTTTTACGCCGGTTGGAACGACCACCCCCAGTTTTCGTTACGGCGGGGAGCCGATCCTCGGCTCGTTAGCCAAAGATCGGACTTTTATGCCGCCACGCACCCTGATCCAGTTCTTCCATTGGTACACGCAGGATGGAGGGCGGCATTGGGATGAGGTGGCTGACAAGAGCGCCAGCCTGGCGGGCATCGGCATCACCGATGTCTGGCTGCCACCGGCCGGCAAGGGGGCGGCGGGCGGCTATTCGGTTGGTTATGACGCCTATGACCTGTTCGACCTCGGCGAGTTCGACCAGAAGGGCACGGTGGCGACCAAATATGGCGATCGCGCCGCGCTCGAACGGGCCTGTGCTGCCCTGCGCGAGGCCGGATTGCGGGTGATCCACGACGTTGTCTTCAATCACAAGATGGGCGGGGACGAGACGGAGCAGGTGCGCGTGCGCCGGGTCAATCCGGATAACCGCACCGAGATCGAGGACGAGGCTTTCGAGGCGCGCGCCTATACGCGCTTCACCTTCCCGGGGCGCAATGGCGCCCATTCCAAGTTCATCTGGGATGCCCGCTGCTTCAGCGGCGTGGACCATCTCGACGAGCCCAATGAGAATGGCGTGTTCAAGCTCGTCAACGACTATGGGGATGGCGAGTGGAACGCCGAGGTGGACGAGGAACTCGGCAACTTCGATTATCTGATGGGATCGGACATCGAGTTCCGCAACAACGCCGTCTACGAGGAGCTGAAATATTGGGGCCGCTGGCTGGCCGAGCAGCTTCCGGTCGATGGCTTCCGGCTCGATGCCGCCAAGCATATCCCGGCCTGGTTCTTCCGTGACTGGGTGGGACATATGCGGGAGAGCGTGGCGGACGATCTGTTCGTGGTCGCCGAATATTGGCACCCGGACATGACCGCCCTGCAGACCTATCTCGACCGGGTCGATCATCAACTCGCCCTGTTCGATGTCGCCCTGCATCATCGCTTTCACGAGGCCTCCTGCGCGGGCGATGCGTTCGACATGCGGACGATCTTCGACGGTTCGCTGGTGGCGACGGCGCCGGACCGGGCGGTGACGATCGTCGCGAACCACGACACCCAGGCGCTGCAGGCGATGGAAGCACCCGTCGAGACCTGGTTCCGCCCGCTGGCTTATGCGCTGATCCTGCTGCGCGACGCCGGGGTGCCGTGCGTGTTCTATCCCGATCTCTATGGCGCGCGGTACAAGGATACGGGCGGCGATGGCGAGACTCATGAGGTCGAGATGCCGCCGATCGACGGCCTCGAGAAGCTGATCGAAGCGCGGCAGCGTTTCGCGCATGGGCCACAGACCGATCTGTTCGACGATCCCCACGCCATCGGCTTCATCCGCCACGGCACGGAGGATGCGCCGGGCTGCGTCGTGCTGCTCACCAATGCGGGCGATGCCACCAAGGTCTTCGATCTCGGCCCGGATCATGCCGGCGCGGGCTTCCGCGATTATCTCGGGCATTGCGAGGAAGAAATCTGGTCGGACGACGAGGGACGACTGACCGCGCAGGTGAATGGCGGGAGTGTCAGTGTGTGGGTGCGCAGCGACGCATTTTGAGGGGCTCAGCGCCAGCGCATTGCCCTTTTGGGAACTCCGACGCGACCGATGCTCAGGAACGACCCTCCAACATCGCGCGTTGGCTCAATTGAAAGGAGTTCTCAGATGGAAGATGAGGTTCACAAGACCACCGAAGACGCCCGTGCCGGCCAGACGCCGCACATCGTCCGTTATGTGCTGAGCATCTCGCTCGTGCTTGCGGTGATCGTGATGGCGGTCGTTCTGTTCTGGGGCTCGGCCCAGAGCTGACGCCGGCCTGAATGCGCTTTGCGCGCAGAAAAGTGGGGCCGGACGCGGCCGGCCCACATTCCTCAAATATCGCGGCGCCCGAGCAAGCGCAGACGCAGGGCGTTGAGCTTGATGAAGCCAGCCGCATCCCGCTGATCATAGGCGCCCGCATCATCCTCGAACGTCACGACCTTCTCGCTGTAGAGCGAATTGGGCGACTTGCGCCCCACGACGATGCAACTGCCCTTATAGAGCTTGAGGCGAACCGTGCCTGCGACCTTCAGCTGGCTGTGGTCGATTGCCGCCTGCAGCATCTCGCGCTCGGGTGAGAACCAGAAGCCGTTATAGACCAGTTCCGCATAGCGCGGCGCCAGTTCGTCCTTGAGATGGGCGGCGCCGCGATCCAGCGTCAACTGCTCGATGCCGCGATGGGCCAGCGCATAGATGGTGCCGCCCGGCGTCTCGTACATGCCGCGTGACTTCATGCCGACGAAGCGGTTCTCGACCAGATCGAGCCGGCCGATGCCGTGCTTGCGGCCCAGTTCGTTAAGCGCCTCGAGCAGCGTCGCGGGGCTCATCGCCTGGCCATTGAGGGCCGTGCCGTCGCCCTTGTCGAAATCGACGGTGATATACTCCGGCGTGTCCGGCGCATCCTCGGGATTGACGGTGCGCGAATAGACATAGTCCGGCACCTCCTCCCACGGATCTTCCAGCACTTTGCCCTCCGAGGAGGTGTGCAGCATGTTGGCGTCGGTGGAGAAGGGCGCCTCGCCCCGCTTGTCCTTGGGCACCATGATCTGGTGCTGCTCGGCCCACTCGATGAGCTTGGTGCGCGAGGTCAGATCCCATTCGCGCCACGGCGCGATGACCTTGATATCCGGCTGGAGCGCATAATAGCCAAGCTCGAACCGGACCTGGTCATTGCCCTTGCCGGTCGCGCCGTGGGACACGGCATCGGCCCCGACCATCTTGGCGATCTCGATCTGCCGCTTGGCGATCAGCGGCCGCGCGATGGAGGTGCCGAGCAGATACAGCCCCTCATACATGGCGTTGGCGCGCATCATCGGGAAGACATAATCCCGCACGAATTCCTCGCGCAGATCGTCGATGAAGATGTGCTCGGGCTTCACGCCGGCATTCAGCGCCTTCTGCCGGGCCGGCTCCAGCTCCTCACCCTGCCCCAGATCGGCCGTGAAGGTCACGACCTCGCAGCCATAATGGATTTGCAGCCACTTGAGGATGACGCTGGTATCGAGGCCACCGGAATAGGCGAGAACAACGCGCTTGATGGTGTCGGACATGGCGACAGGGGTCTTTCGAACTGGAGGTCGAGGATCAGGCCGGTCGCCTATCAGCGTCGCTCAAAACGCGCAACCTGTGAGGGACGCCGGGCGCGCCAATCCGCTGGCAGCCCGCCACTAGTCATCGGCAAGATCGATCATTGAGACGACTTTAATCGATTTTCGTTCTTGAACGGGTGGCATTATTGTCAGCATCGGAACGCAGCCTGCAGCCTGCGTCCATTGCTCGCCGGTTCCCCACGGCCGCGCGGGCACCTGCTGCCCCGGCACCCCCCTCCTGCCGGGGCAGCTATCGCCTCCCGACATTCCCCAGCATCCGGCAAGACCACGGCACCGTTGCCCCGTGCGCACCAGCCTCAATCAAACCGCCCGGCCCCATGTCTGGAGCCGGGCGGCGAAGCATCCGTCATGGAAGGGGGATTATGCCGCGAGATCGAACCGATCGGCATTCATCACCTTCACCCAGGCCGCGATGAAGTCGGCGACGAACTTGTCGGCAGCGTCGGACGACGCGTAGACCTCCGACAGCGCCCGCAACTGGGAGTTCGATCCGAACACCAGATCGGTGCGGGTCGCGGTCCATTTCTCCATGTCCGTCTTGCGGCAGGTGCCGACGAACACCTCGTCACCGCGATCATCCACTTCCTTCCACGCCGTGCCCATGTCGAGCAGGTTGACGAAGAAGTCGTTGGTCAGCTGGCCGGGACGATCCGTCAGCACGCCTTCCTTGCGACCATTGTGATTGGCACCGAGCACGCGCAACCCGCCGACCAGCACCGTCATCTCCGGCGCGCTCAGCCGCAGAAGCTGGGCGCGGTCGATCATCAGCTCCTCGGTCGGCACGCTGAAGCGCACCTGGAGATAATTGCGGAAGCCGTCTGCCTTGGGCTCCAGCACGGCGAAGCTCTCGGCATCGGTCCAGTCCTGCACGGCATCGGTACGACCGGGGATGAACGGCACGGTCACTGCGCGCCCGGCTGCCTTGGCGGCCTGCTCGATGCCGACGCTGCCGCCCAGCACGATCAGATCGGCAATACTCACCTTCTTCCCGCCCGGTGCTGCCGCATCGAAGTCCGCCTTGATGCCCTCATAGACATTCAGGACGCGGGCCAGTTGCGCGGGCTGATTGACTTCCCAGTCCTTCTGCGGTGCGAGGCGGATGCGCGCGCCATTGGCGCCGCCGCGATGGTCCGAGCCGCGATAGGTCGAGGCCGAGGCCCAGGCCGTGGTGACGAGCTCGGCCACGGACAGGCCCGATGCCGCGATCTTCTCCTTGAGCGCGGTGACATCGGCGGCGTCGATCGGCGCATGGTCGGCCTTGGGGATCGGGTCTTGCCAGATCAGGTCTTCGGCCGGCACCTCGGGGCCGAGATAGCGCGCCTTCGGCCCCATGTCGCGGTGACACAGCTTGAACCAGGCCCGTGCGAAGCAATCCGCGAAATAGTCTGGATTCGCCCGGAATTTCTCCATGATCACCCGATAGGCGGGGTCCATCTTGAACGCCATGTCCGCCGTGGTCATCATCGTCGGCACATGCTTGGCAGGATTGTGCGCGGCCGGGGCCAGCGTCTCGGGCGGATTGCCGACCGGCTGCCACTGTTTCGCGCCGGCAGGGCTGCGCACCAGCTCATACTCATGGTCGAGCAACATGTCGAAATAGCTCATGTCCCAGCTGATCGGCGTCGGCGTCCACGCGCCTTCGATGCCGCTCGTGATCGTATGATCGCCGATGCCGCTCTCGTGGCTCGACTGCCAGCCTAGGCCCTGCTGCGCGATGTCTGCGCCTTCCGGCTCGGCGCCGATCTTGGAGGCATCGCCCGCGCCATGCGCCTTGCCGAAGGTGTGGCCACCGGCGGTCAGGGCAGCTGTCTCCTCATCGTCCATGCCCATGCGCTTGAACGTCTCGCGAATGTCCCGTGCGGACTGGAGCGGATCGGGATTGCCACCCGGCCCTTCCGGATTGACGTAGATGAGGCCCATCTGGATCGCGGCGAGCGGATCCTCCAGCGCGCGGCCCTCGGCCTCGTCAATGCGGGTGAGATTGCCTTCCTGGCCCACCCACTGCTCCTCGGTGCCCCAGTAGATGTCCTTCTCCGGCTCGAACACGTCGGCCCGGCCGCCGCCGAAGCCAAACACCGGTCCACCCATCGATTCGATCGCGACATTGCCGGCGAGGATCATCAGGTCCGCCCAGCTCAGCTTCGCGCCATATTTCTGCTTGATCGGCCAGAGCAGCCGGCGGGCCTTGTCGAGATTGGCATTGTCCGGCCAGCTGTTCAGCGGGGCGAAGCGCTGCTGCCCGCTATTGGCGCCACCGCGACCGTCACCGGTGCGATAGGTGCCCGCAGAGTGCCACGCCATGCGAATGAAGAACGGGCCATAATGGCCGTAATCCGCCGGCCACCAGGGCTGGCTGTCCGTCATCAACGCATGGAGGTCGCGTTTGACGGCCTCATAATCCAGCGTCTTGAATGCTGCGGCATAGTCGAAATCGTCCCCCATCGGGTCAGTGGAGAGACCGTTTCGCTGGAGAATTTCGAGCGAGAGCTGGTTGGGCCACCAGTCCCGATTGGTGCGGCCCAGCAGCGAGCGCATCGCTGCGGACGTCTTCATCGGGCAACCCGACGGCGAACCACTTGTTTTCGCGTCCATTTCAATATCCTTCCCGATCAAAATTCAGTGAGGGGAGATTATCGAACAGCGGCCGCCCGAAACAGCGATTAAACTTCGTTATTGAAAGCTAGATTTTCGATCAAGGATCAGCCCTTGGCGCGATAGCGCGCCTCGGCCTGCGCCATATAGTCGCGCGTGATCGGCAGGGTGTGGCGATTGCGGACGAACTGGAGTTGGTAGATCGTCTGGCTGCCATAGAGGAAGCCGGACGCTGCCGCCGCCAGATAGAAGGTCCACATGCGGAAGAAGCGCTCGTCGTACAGGGCGACGATCTCTGTCTTCGCCGCGAGCGTGCGCTGATACCAATGCTCCAGCGTGTAGTAATAATGCATGCGCAGCACTTCGATGTCGGTCAGCAGCAGGCGGTTGGGCTCGCTGCCTTCCATGATCTCCGACAGCGCCGGCGCATAGCCGCCCGGGAAGATATATTTGCGCATGAAGCCATCCGTCGATGACGGGCCATTGAGGCGGCCGATGGTGTGCAGCAGCATCACCCCGTCCGGCTTCAGCAGATTATGGCAGGTGCGGAAGAACTCGCGATAATGGCGCACGCCGACATGTTCGAACATGCCGACCGAAACGATGCGATCGAACGTGCCGTTCACATCGCGATAATCGATCAGCTCGAACCGGACGCGATCGGCGACGCCCGCCTCCTGCGCCCTGCGCCGCGCGACCTTGAGCTGCTCCTCGGACAAAGTGACGCCGAGCACGTCCACATCCGCCACGCGGTTGAGATAAAGGGCCATGCCGCCCCAGCCGCAACCGATATCCAGCACCTGCTGACCGGGCTTCAGATCGAGCTTGGCGGCGATATGCGCCTTCTTGTCGATCTGCGCCTGCTCCAGGCTCACGGCATCGGGGTCGGTAAAGTAGGCGCAGCTATATTGCCGGTCCTTGTCGAGAAACAGCGCGTAGAGCTTGTCCGACAGGTCATAGTGATGCGCGACATTGGCCTTAGAGCGACTGCGCTTGTTGTAATTGTCGCGCCAGTGCTTGATCCGCTCTCCCAACCAGCCGAGCAGGCTCGGCTCATCAAGGGTCTTGCCGCTTTCCAGCGGCGAATTGGCCGCGACCAGCATGATCAGGTTCCAGATGCTGCCCTGCTCGATGATGAGCTTGCCATCCATGAACCCTTCGGCTGCGCCGAGCGCCGGATTGGTCAGGATGGCGCGTGCGGCGGCATCATCGGTGAAGCGGATGGCGACGTCCGGCCAGCCCCTCACGGCTGTTCCCAACACTTCCTGCGACCCATCCGCATAGCGGATGGTCAATGTGCCCTGACTGATGATCTTGCCGAGCAGGCGACCCAATATTCTCATGGCGCGCGTTTATAGCGCGGCGGATCGTTCGGTCACCCCCTTTCACGAAAAGCGGGCGCTTTCCCTGACCGGTCCATCTGCTATTCCGCTGCCTCGGCCCATCGGAGATGAGACGATCATGACCACCCCCAGCTTCCACAGCTACCGCCCGGCCGATGGTCATGGGCTGGCGCACAATCCGCTGAACGCCATCGTCGCGCCGAGGCCGATCGGGTGGATCGGGACGGTCAGCGCGACCGGTGTGCCCAACCTCGCGCCCTACAGCTTCTTCAATCTTTTCGCCTACAGCCCGCCGATCATCGGCTTCTCATCAAGCGGCGTGAAGGACAGCCTGACCAACGCCCGCGCGACCGGCGTCTTCACCTGGAATCTGGTGGGCCGCTCCCTGGCCGAGGCGATGAACGCCACATCGGCAGAGGTCGCGCCGGATGTCGACGAATTCGCGCTCGCGAGGCTCGAACCGCTCGCCTCGGTGGAGATCGCGGCACCGCGCGTGGCGGCCAGTCCGGTGCAATTCGAATGCCGGGTGACAGACATACTGCCGCTGCGTGGCCTTTCCGGCGCGCAAAGCGGCAATGTCATGGTCTTTGGCGAAGTGGTCCACATCCACATCGATCCGGCCTGCCTGCATGAGGGCATCTATCGCACCACCGATGCGGTGCCGTTGGCGCGGGGCGGAGGTCCGGCCGACTATTACGAAATCCGGCCCGACACACAGTTCCTGATGAAGCGCCCCGGCTGAACCCTCGGCTTAGCCGAGCGCAGCCTGCTTCTCGGCCGCGAGCCGATCCAGCTCGGCGCGGCTCTTCTTTTCGCTGGCGGATTTGAGCTGCCCGCAGGCGGCCATGATGTCGCGACCGCGCGGCGTGCGCACCGGCGCGGAAATGCCCGCCTCGAACACGATGTCCGAGAAGCGCCGGATGCGCTCGGGCGTCGAGCACTCATAAGGCGCGCCGGGCCACGGGTTGAAGGGAATGAGGTTCACCTTCGCCGGCAGACGATAGTGGCGGAGCAGGCGGACCAGTTCGCGCGCATCCTCATCGCTGTCATTCTTGTCCTTGAGCATCACATATTCGAACGTGATGCGACGGGCATTATTGGCACCGGGATAGTCGGCACAGGCCTGCAGCAGCTCTTCCAGCCCGAACTTGCGGTTGAGCGGCACGATCTCGTCGCGCACCTCCTTCGTGACGGCGTGGAGCGAGACGGCCAGATTGACGCCGATCTCCTCGCCAGCGCGCGCCATCATCGGCACCACGCCGCTAGTGGAGAGCGTGATGCGGCGCTTGGAGAGCGCCAGCCCGTCGCCATCCATCACCACCTTGAGCGCATCGCGCACATGCTCGAAATTGTAGAGCGGCTCGCCCATGCCCATCATCACGATGTTGGTGAGCAGGCGCCCGTCCGGGCTGTACTGCGGCGCATCGTCGTCCTCTTCCTCTTCGACCTCGCCGAAGCCGGCCATGCTGCCCTTTGGCCACTCGCCAAGGGCATCGCGCGCGAGCATCACCTGCCCGACGATCTCGCCCGGCGTCAGATTGCGCACCAGACGCATCGTGCCGGTGTGGCAAAAGCGACAATTGAGCGTGCAGCCGACCTGGCTGGACACGCACAGCGTCCCCCGGTCCGCATCGGGGATGAAGACCATTTCATAATCCTGCGCGTCGTCGGAACGCAGCAGCCATTTGCGCGTGCCATCCGAGCTGATCTGCGCTTCCACCACATTGGGCCGCCCGACAATGAAGCGCTCGGCCATCCAGCTACGCATCGGCTTGGCCAGATCGGTCATCCGCTCGAAGTCGGTCTCACCGCGATGATAGAGCCAGTGGAAGAGCTGCTTGGCGCGCAGCTTCGCCTGCTTCTCATCGAGACCGGCCGCACTCAGCTCAGCCTTGATCTGGGCGCGGGAGAGACCAATGAGATCGACCCGCCCGTCCTCGCGCGGCGTGATGGCGCGGGGGACCGGCACAGGATCGACATGGCCGGGGATCGGCATGAGGGGCGTCGCAGTGTGGGGCATGGGGCGCATATAATCGTATGTTGGAGCTTGCGCCAGTGGCGTTGACCAACGCCGATCCCGGCAGAGCATCCCCATACGAAACCGGATCTCCCGTCGTTGCGGGAACCCGGCGAGCGAGGAGCCGTTACGCTTTGGTCGTCCGGGCCCCTCTGGCGCTTGCTCACAAGCGTGATGTCGGACGCCCCATCGCGCCCGAGGCACATCATTCCACATATGCCATTCCCGTGGAATCCTTCGGCGCCTATCGGAGGATTGATCCATGAAGTTCGCGTTCCCGCTCTCCCTCGCCGCCCTGACCTCGCTCGCCTGCGCGACGCCCGCTTTCGCCGCGGACCGTGCCCCGACCCCGGAGGAGGCGAAGGCCATCACGGCCGTACTGCACGACGCGGGTTTCAAAAGCTGGGACGAGATCGAGTTCGACATCGACGACAACCGCTGGGAGGTCGATGACGCGCGCGATGCGCAGGGCCAGCAGTGGGATCTCCATCTCGCCCCGAAAACCTACGCGATCGTCCGCCGCGAACGAGACTGACGGCGGGCTGACTAGTTCGCAAAGCGCTTGAAATAGCTGCTGTGCAGCCAGCGCGGACGCTCCGGCGCATTGGCGACGCGCTGGGTGAGCGCGATGACATAGTCGGTCAGCTTCACGCCCTCGGCCTTCATCACCGGCTGCAGAAGATCATCCTGGGGAGAATGGTAGATATTCGCGCGCCACGCGGCCTCCACCGCCTCTTCCGGCGTCCCGAGCTTGAAACCATATTTGGGGAAGAGCGCCGGGATGCCCTGCTTTATGAAGCTATATTGATCCGACCGGATGAACACGTTGCGATCCGGCTTGGGGTCCGGGACGATGGGCAGGCCCATCGCCTCGCTCACCGCCTGCGCATGAGCTCCGAGCGTGCTCTCCTCATAGCCGATGGGCGTGATGCTGGTCAGCGGAAAGATCGGCAGCGGCATATCCAGATTGATGTTCGCCACGATCGAGCCGGCCGGCACCGTCGGACGATTGGCGAAATAGCGCGAGCCGAGCAGGCCCTTCTCTTCTGCGGTGATGATGGCGAACAGGATTGAGCGGCGGGTCTTTTGGGGCGCCGCCGCCAGCGCCCTGGCCGCCTCGATGATGCTGGCGACGCCGACGGCATTATCGAACGCCCCGTTATAGATGGCATCGCCATTGACCGGCGTTCCGATGCCATAGCCGTCCAGATGCGCCGAAAGGACGACATATTCCGAGGCCAGTGCCGGGTCCGATCCGGGCAGGACCGCGATGATGTTGTTGCTGCTGAGCGGCTTTTGGGTCGCCTTGATCGTCGCGGCAAAGCGGCCCGGCAGATCGAAGAGGGGCAGCGACGCCGATGCGTCCGACAGGGCGGACAGCGCCTCGAAGCTCTGCCCCGTGCCCTCGAACAGCAGACCGGCCTTTTCCGGCGAGAGGGTGGCCATCATGAAGGGCACCGAGACATCGCGCAGCGCCGGATCGGCCAGATACATGGAGGAAAGGCTCGCATTGCCGACCTGCCGCTCCCATCGGATCTCGACCTGTTTGGGGGTGGTGAGCGCAATCATGCCGAGGGCGCCACGCTCAGCGAGGAGCTTCGCGCGCGCAGAGCGCGCATCGGACTTCAGCGCGCCCGAAATGTCGGCCGGGCCGCCGGACAGCACGACCACCACCTTGCCCTTGACGTCGATCCCCGCGAAATCATCATGACCGGCCTCGGCTATGGAGAGGCCATAGCCGGCAAAGACCAGTGGCGCGTCGATGCTGGCCGGCATGGGCGTGTTACCACGGAAGAACAGATCCTGCGGGGTCGCCAGAACCACATCGCCCGACGCGCGCTTGAGTACCGCCGTGCTCGCCGGCTGATCGAAGCGCTGCTCGACCAGATCGACACGCTGAAAATAGCCGTCCGTTCCCCCCGCCTGCGCCCCAAGCTTGCGAAAGGACGCGACGACGTAATCGGCCGCGCGATCATAGCCCGGCGTGCCGGCTCCGCGCCCTTCATTGGCGTCGCTGGCAAGTTCCTCGACATGGCCCCACCAGGCATTGATCCGGTCAGGCGATGGTTCGGGCAATTGCGCAGCCAGTGGCGTGGCGATCAGGCAGCCAATGACTGCCCCTAGGGCGTGGCGATAGAACATGAAGCATGGTCTCCCCGGACGATGCGCCGCATGCTGCAATGCAACAAGAGCGCTGTCAACGCGTGGCGGGACCGGGAAAGCAGCGCTTAACGTCGCCGCGCGCAGCCCAGCGCCGCCGCATCGATGGCGGTGGCGGCACCGCTCAGGGCATAGCGATCGGTAAAGCGCCCGCCGGCCCGCGCCCGGCCGGAGATGCTCATCGTCCGATTGGTGCGCATCGCGGCGATGATCGCCGCATCGCTTGCTGGGTCCACCGCCCAGACATCCGCCTCGGACCCAACCAGCGCGAATTGCCTGCCGCCGAGGGACAGAACCGCGTGCGTATCCTTGGCCAGTTGATGGCTGAGGCGAATATTTACCTGCCCGCGCAGCCCGGCGCGAGGCCAGTAGCCAATGGCGGCAAACGGGCGCCAGGGCGAGGCTTCCCAGCCCCCGGCCATCGGCTGGGCCATGGCAAAGCAGCGCTGAGCGTTCGGATCCCGGAACGCGCCCCAGCCCTCGAACACGCCGAGCACATCCCGCGCCCGCGCGCTCCCGGCCGCGGCAAGCGCGGCGCCGATCAGCAGCAGAGCGAGCGCGCGGACAGGGCGAGTGAGCGTCATGCCGCCGGACAAAGCGTAACGCGCCCGCGAACACAAGACAGCGCCGGGTGGACACGCGCTTTTTTCTCGGGGCGACTTGCCCCATGCGGCAATTTCGATAAGGAATGAGGCTCCAAGAGCGGACTCCTTCGCTCCGACTCCATCAACCGGATAAGAAACGGACACCAGAGGGATGAAGGCCACCATCGAACGTGCGACGCTCCTGAAGAGCCTCGGCCATGTCCAGTCGGTCGTGGAGCGGCGCAACACGATCCCGATTCTCTCCAACGTGCTGATCGACGCGACCGGCGACGGCGCCATCAAGCTGATGGCCACCGACCTCGATCTGCAAATCGTCGAGAATGTGCAGGCGCAGGTGGAAACGCCGGGCGCCACCACCGTCTCCGCCCACACGCTGTTCGACATCGCGCGCAAGCTGCCCGAGGGCAGCCAGGTCCGCCTGGAAGCTGCCGAGGGCAAGATGCTGGTGCAGGCCGGGCGTGCCCGCTTCAACCTGCAGACCCTGCCGCGCGACGACTTCCCGATCATCGCGGAAGGCGCGCTGCCCACCAGCTTCGAGCTGCCGGCCGCCTCGCTCATCCAGATCATCGACAAGACGCGCTTTGCCATCTCCACCGAGGAGACGCGCTATTATCTGAACGGCATCTTCCTGCACGTCGCGGAAGACCCCGCCCCGGTGCTGAAGGCCGCCGCGACCGACGGCCACCGCCTCGCCCGCGTGACGGTCGTGCGCCCCGATGGTGCCGAGGGCATGCCGGACATCATCATTCCGCGCAAATGCATCGCCGAGCTGCGCAAGCTGCTCGACGAAGTGGATGGCAGCGTGCGCATCGACCTCTCGCCCACCAAGATCCGCTTCGACCTTGGCAATGCGGTGCTGACCAGCAAGCTGATCGACGGCACCTTCCCGGATTACAGCCGCGTGATCCCGACCGGCAACGACAAGCTGCTCAAGATCGATCCGCGCAGCTTCGAGGAAGGCGTGGACCGCGTGGCGACTATCGCCACCGAGAAGACCCGCGCCGTGAAGATGGCGCTGGAGAAGGACAAGATCACCCTCTCCGTCACCAGCCCGGAAAACGGCACTGCCGCCGAGGAAGTGCCCGGCGACTACAGCGCCGCGCCCATCGAGATCGGCTTCAACGCCCGCTATCTGCTCGACATTCTCGGACAGGTCGAAGGCGACTCGGTTGAAGTCCACCTCGCCGACGCCGCCGCGCCGACGCTCATCCGCGAGAATGAGAAGGCGCCGGCGCTTTACGTGCTGATGCCGATGCGGGTCTGATCCCGCGCACCAAGCTTATTTGGGATTGCCCAGCACCGAGAGGGCCGCGACCGACAGGCTGCGTATGGCCGTTGGGATGGCGCTTTCGGCGTCCGGCAGGAAGTAGGGCGAGTGGTTTGTCGGGAGCGGCTCGCCACGCTTGGCATAATCCGCGATGACTGACGGCAGATAGCCGCCGACACCCAGATAGACCGAGCGCATGCCGCTGGCTGACACCAGTTCCGAATAATCCTCGCTGGCCGAGCCGCCCGGCGCGCTGGCCGCGATCAGCGCAATGTCGTCCCACCCCGCCGTGCGCAGGGCAGCTGCGGTTTTTGCAGCGAGATCATCGTCATTGATGACTGATGCCGCGCCCCTGCTGTGATCGATCACCGGTTCGGGCGCCTGCGACATGGTCGCGACGGAGAGTGCCGTGCGCTTCACGCCCTCGACCAGCTGCTCGCGCACCTCCGGCGAGAAAGAGCGCAGCGTCAGGGCCAGCGATGCCGTGTCCGGGATGATATTGGCCGCCGTGCCCGCCTGGAACGAGCCGACCGTCACGACCCCGAATTCAAACGGATCCTTCTGCCGGCTGACCACGGTTTGCACATCCATCACGAAGCGCGCACCCAACACGATGGGATCGATGGTGCGGCTCGGCATCGAGCCGTGACCGCCCTTGCCCTTGAAAGTGATCCGGATGGTGTCCGAATTGCTGGTAAAGGCACCCTGCTTGACCACGATCCGCCCGACGGGATCATTGCCGACATGGGCCGCAAAGCCGTAATCGGGCTTGGGGAAGCGCGTGAACAGGCCGTCCTCGACCATCTTGCGCGCGCCCTGCCCGCTTTCCTCGCCCGGCTGCGCGACAAACAGCATCGTCCCGCGCCACTGGTCCCGCATGGCGAGCATGGCTTTCGCCGTGCCGACCCACCAGGCCATGTGCAGATCATGGCCGCAGCTATGCGCGACGAACGTGGTCTTGCCTTGATACTGCGCCTCACGGGTGCTCGCGAAGGGCGACTGGCTCAGCTCCTTCATCGGCAGGGCATCCATGTCGGCACGGATCAGCACCACCGGCCCCTCGCCATTGCGCAGCACGGCGACGACGCCGGTCCCGCCGACCTTCTCGGTGACCTCCAGCCCCAGTTTGCGCATTTCCTGCGCCAGCCGCGCGGCCGTGCGGGTTTCCGCCAGGCTCAGCTCGGGATTGGCGTGCAGATCGCGATAGAGGGCGATCAGGTCCGGCGTGCTCTGCTTGATGGATTGCTCGATGGCGCCGGTCGCTCGCGCATCCACGGTGGCTGCCATGGCCGGACTGGCCAGCGCCGACAGGGCAAGGAGCAGCGCGAGAGGGGATTTGAGCATGGCATCTCTCCGGAAAGCAGGAGGCTGGGTGGCACGAAGCGGGCCGGAGCATAGACATGGGTCTGGGCGAGGTGAAGTTGAAAGTTATGCAGAAGATGCATACTAGTACACCCGCAGCGGACGGGATGCGCTGATCGGAAAGGACCATGACCATGCAAGAGAGTGCCCACGGCAGCCACGGAATGGTCACCGCACCTCATCATCTGGCCAGCGAAGCCGGCCTGTCCATCCTGCGGGATGGCGGCACGGCCATCGAGGCGGCGATTGCCACCGCCGCCTGCCTCGCCGCGGTCTATCCGCACATGACGGGTATCGGCGGGGACGGTTTTTGGCTGATCCACGAGCCAGACGGCCGGGTCTGGGCCATCGATGCCTGCGGGCGCAGTCCTCTGGCGCTTGGCGATGATGTCTATGCCGGCCTGTCGGCCATTCCCTGGCGCGGACCGCTCGCCGCCAATACCGTGGCGGGCACGGTCTCCGGATGGGATCTGGCGCGGTCCTCGCTGTCCTCTTCCCTCCCGCTGAACCGCCTGCTCGCGGACGCCATTGCCCATGCCGAACAGGGCGTGACGGTGACCGCTGGCGGCGCCGAACTGGCCGCGAGCAAATCGGACGAGCTGACAGGCGTGCCGGGCGCCTATCGCACGATCTTTGAGCCGGAGGGCCGCCCGCTGCGCGAGGGCGACACGCTGCGCCAGCCGCAACTGGCCGAAACGCTGAGGATGCTGGCCAAGGACGGGCTGGACAGCTTCTATCGCGGCGCGCTGGCCGAGCGAATCGCCGACGATCTCACCCGGCTCGGCAGTCCGGTGACGGCGCAGGATTTGGCGGCCCACCGCGCGACCTCGCCTGCCCCACTCTCCGTGCGACTGCGCGACGCCACGCTCTACAATACCGCCCCGCCGACGCAGGGCCTCGCATCACTGCTGATCCTCGCGCTGTTCGACCGGTTGCCGGCGGAACAGGGCGAAAGCTTCGCCCATCTGCACGGGCTGGTCGAGGCGACCAAGCAGGCCTTCCTGGTCCGCGATGCGCATGTCGGCGACCCGGCCTTCATGGAGATCGACCCGCAGGCGCTGCTCAATGACGCGGCCGGTCTGGACCAGATGGCGCAGGCGATTGACCCAGCGCAGGCCATGCCGTGGCCGCGCCCCTCGGCCCTCGGAGATACCTGCTGGTTCGCCGCCGCCGATGCCCGCGGGCAGGTGGTGAGCTGCATCCAGAGCACCTATTTCGAGTTCGGCTCGGGCCTGGTGCTCCCGCAGAGCGGCATCACATGGCAGAATCGCGGCTGCTCTTTCCGCCTCGCCGACGAGGGCTGGAATGCCCTTAAGCCCGGCCGCAAGCCGTTCCACACCTTGAATCCCGCGCTAGCGCATTTCCATGACGGCCGGGTGATGGCCTATGGCACCATGGGTGGCGAAGGCCAGCCGCAGACGCAGGCCGCTTTGTTCAGCCGCTATGCCCGCTTCGGCGTGCCGCTGCAGCAGGCGATCTCCGCACCGCGCTGGCTGCTCGGCCGGACATGGGGGGAAGAGAGCACATCACTCAAGCTGGAGGACCGCTTCGACCCGGCGCTTTATGCGCAGCTTCGCGCGGCGGGGCATGAGGTGGAGCTGGTCGCACCGATGACGGCGATGATGGGCCATGCCGGCGCCATCGTCCGCCATGCCGATGGGCAGCTGGAAGGCGCGAGCGATCCGCGCAGCGACGGCAAGGCGGCGGGCTTCTGAAGTCAGTCCGCGCGGGAGCGTCCGTCAGTGGCCGCTTCCCTGCAGCGAGACATGGGCGGAGACGATGCGCCATCCCTCCGACAGCCGCGCCCAGCTCTGGCTCTGGCGGCCGATGACCTCGCCGCCGATCCGCTGGAACTCGACATTGGCGGTCGCGAAATCATCGCCGAAGGTGGTGATCTCCATCCGCCGGATCGTGCGCGGCGGCGAGCCGCCCGCCCGCGCCTTGCGGAAGGCGAGGATTTCCTCGATCCCGTACAGGCATTCGCCAACGCCATAGCGCACCGCGCGCGGCGACTGCCAGAACATGCCATCCAGCATGGCGATGTCATTGTCTCCCAGCGCACGTTCGTAGCGATCCACCAGCGCGGTCACTTCCGCGAGGATGGCGGCCTTGTTGATCTCCATCACGCGCGCTCCTGCCCGGCGACGGCATCGAGACCCGCGATCAGGGCCGACGAATCGGTCGCGAAGCCAAAGCACTGCTTCACATTGTAGAGCGTCGCCTCGGCGCAGAAGGCGGGCGAAGTGGTCGCCGCGCAATCGGTGAGCAGCACGCAGTCATAGCCCAGGCAGTTCGCGTCGATCAGCGTCGCCAGCACGCACTGGTCGCTGTTCACGCCCGCGAACAGCACCGTATCGACCCGCAGATTGCGCAGGATGCTGTCCAGCGGCGTATCCCAGAAGCCGGACATGCGATATTTGGAGACGCATATGTCCTGGGACGCGATCGGCAGTTCGTCGACCACGGCGGCCGCCCAGCTCCCTTCCTCCAGAACCGGCGCCCCGTTCGCCAGCGGATCGCCAAGGCCGGTGCCGGTGCCATCCGGCTTGTAGACATGGAGAATTGAGGGGCTCAGGTTCATCTGGTCGGGCCGGTTGCCCCAGTTAAGCCAGACCACCGGAACGCCCTCATCCCGCAGGCGCGGCAGCAGCGCCTGCAACGGCGTGATGGGCGAGCGCGCGGCGGAAATATCCACGCCGATCGAGGCCAGCCAGCCATCGGGGTGGCAGAAGTCGTTCTGCATATCCACCACGACAATCGCCGTGCGCGCCAGATCGATCTGCAGATTCTGTGGCGCGGCAGCGCAGGCGACGACGCGGCGCGGCTGCTCCGGCTGCGCGAGAATGGCCTCCTGCGCATTCACCTGCCACGCGCGGCGCGGCGAGCTGCCGAGGCGATGATAGGGGGCTGTCTGGTCCGGCATCATGCGTTTCCTGAGAGAAGAGCGATATCGCTGGCATCGAGATCGACCGGAAAGCCAGAGCGAATCAGGTCGGAAAAGCCCTCGTCCGGCGTCATGACCGTCAGCGTATAGAGCTTGCCCGGCCCGGTATTCTCGATGACATGCAGGCCGCCGGGCGGCAGCAGCATGGCGCTGCCCCGGCTGAGCGACACGCTGGCTCCATCGCAGGTCGCCCGCCCTTCCCCTTCCAGCACATAGAAGAACTCGAAGGCGGCCTTGTGACTGTTCGGCGGTGTCTTGCCGCCGGGCTCGAAAATCTCGACGACGCACACATGTTCGAAGCCGGGCACGGCCTTATCATGCAGGATGACGAAATAGTTGGTGTCGGTCGGCGCGATGCGAAACGCCTGCAGTTCGGTCGCACGGGAGAGATAGACGGCGGGATTCATGCGCGGGACTCCGGCAAGGGGTAGCGGCTAACATCGGCAAGCAGACGCGCGAGGCCGCGCCCGGCATGGTCGAGGCATTGGGCGCCGTGATCGGCATTGGCGAGGCTGGCATTGCCGATCGCCCCGTCCGGATTGATGTCCTGCGTCATCCAGCCAATGCCCACCGCGCCCTCGAGCCGAAGCTCATCATAATCGCGCGCAATCGCCGGGCCGGTAGAGGGGAAATCGGCCATCAGCTCGCGCTTCACCTGATCGGGACGCAGGTGGAGCATCATCGAGCTTTCTACCGCGCCGGCATGAATGCCATGATGCAGCTCGTCCTCGCTGAACAGGCCCTCCGGCACGCCAAAGCCATAGGTGCTCGCGGAGACGGCCAGAGCACCGTGGCGCACCCGCAGTTCGCGGACCAAAATCTCGACAAGCTGTGGCTGCCCGCCGTGCGAGTTCAGCACGACGATCTTGCGGAAACCGGCGCGCAGGACGGACTCGGCGATATCGATCCAGTAGCGCAGCAGCGTCTCGGTCCCCACCGTCAGCGTGCCGGGGAAGGCCATATGCTCATTGCTCTTGCCGATGGCGAGCATCGGCAGCGCGACGACGCGCACGCCGGTCGCCAAGTGACGCGCCGCTGCCGCAACGACACCCGCATTGATATCGGCATCGACAGAGACCGGCAGATGCGGCCCGTGCTGCTCGATGGCGGCGACCGGCATGAGGGCAACATCGCGCGTGGCATCCACCGACTGGAAGTCGCGCGTCGTCATATCCTGCCAATATTCAAGCATTGCCTTTATTCCTCAAAACCGCAGGAACGCTGCAGGACGCACCCGCGCCCGCCGCTGTGTTTCTGCCCTATTTCGGCGACCCAATCTACGACCCGCACGCGCAAATCCGAGATTCCCCTCTTCTCTTAGTAAGCAGTTTATGTATAACTACTGCTCGACCGAGCGCAAGGATGATCGCGATCCGCCCCGGCGCCGCGCAGGATTGAAACGGAATTGAAGCCTATGAACTTGAATGGTCTGATCGCCGCACTGAAGGGGCCGAAGGTCATCACCGATGCCGCAGCGGTGCGCCGGATGAGCAGGGACTATTACTGGTACAGCCCCATCCTCAAGCGCCAGCTCGCCGACGTGACCGGCGACGTGCTGCTGGAAGCGCATTCCGAAGCCGACATTCTGGAAATCGCAGCAGCCTGCTATGCTCATGACGTGCCGTTGACGGTGCGCGGCGGCGGCACCGGCAATTACGGCCAGGCCATGCCGATCCGGGGCGGCGCGCTGCTCGACATGCGCGCGATGGATCAGCTCCTCTGGGTGAAGGACGGCGTGTGCCGCGTGCAGGCCGGCAAGCGCCTCATCACGCTCGATCAGGAACTTGCCGAGCATGGCTATGAAATGCGGCTGCACCCCTCCACCCGCACTGTCGCGACCGTGGGCGGGTTCATTGCCGGCGGATCGGGCGGCGTCGGCTCGATCAACTGGGGGATGTTGCGGGAGACCGGCAACATCCTCGGCGCCCGGCTCGTGACGCTCGAAGCCGAGCCGCGCGTGCTGGAGCTGCGCGGCGCCGACATTGCCAAGTTCAACCACAGCTACGGCGTCACCGGCATCATCACCGAGCTGGAACTGCCGCTCGCCAATGCGCAATTGTGGATCGATGCGGTCGTCACGTTCGACGATTTGCTGAGCGCCGCCCGCTTCGGCAAGGCGTTCGCCGAAAGTCCGGGTCTGGTGAAGAAGCAGTGCGGGGTGATGGCCCCGCCCATTGCTCACACTTATTTGCGCCCGATCGCGCAATATGTCCGCGCGGATGAAGCCTGCGCGCTGGTGATGGTCGCCAGCCAGTCCTGGGAGGGGTTCGAGACGCTCGTCGCCGCTCATGGCGGACGCATCGCGCACGATAGCCGCACCGCGCCTGCCACGGGCAAGCGCGTGCCGCTCTACGAGCTGTGCTGGAATCATACGACGCTGCAGGCGCTCAAGGTCGATCCGACGCTGACCTATTTGCAAACGCTGCTGCCGGCCCAAAATTGCGTGGAACTGGCCGACGAACTCCAGCGCCATTTCGGCGACGAGGTGATGTTCCACCTCGAGTTCACCCGCAGCGGCCCGACCGTGAGCTGCTCAGCCATCCAGATGGTGCGCTTCACCACCGAGGAGCGACTGAACGAGATCATGGCCTATCATGAGCAGCGCGGCTGCCGTCAGTTCAACCCGCATGTCTACACCATCGAGGAAGGCGGCATGAAGCAGGTCAACCATGTCCAGTTGGCCTTCAAGCGGGAAGTCGACCCCAAGGGCCTGCTCAACCCCGGCAAGATGCTGGCCTGGGACAATCAAGACGCGCTCGCGGAAATCTGAAAGAAGGAAGGTTGCATGGTTTCGGTTGCGAATAATGAACTGATGACGCGTGTTGGCCCCGGTACGCCGATGGGCACCGTCATGCGCCAATATTGGATTCCGGCCTGCGCCTCGTCAGAGATCGCCGCAGACGGCGCGCCGCTGCGCCTGATGCTGCTCGGAGAGAAGCTGCTGGCCTTCCGCGATAGCGAGGGCCGGGTCGGCGTGATGGACCATCGCTGCCCGCACCGCTGCGCCTCGCTCTTCTTCGGGCGGAACGAAAAGGGCGGCATTCGCTGCGTGTACCATGGCTGGAAGTTCGACGTGAACGGCAAGTGCCTGGACATGCCGAACGTCTCCGAAGCCGACGCCGCCAAGTTCCAGCCGCGCGTCCATGCCAAGGTGTATCGCACCGCCGAGCGCGCCGGCGTGGTGTGGGTGTATATGGGCGAGCGCGAAACGCCGCCGCCCCTCCCCTGCATCGAAGCCACGATGCTGCCGGATGCCGAACTGCGCGTGACGCTCACACAGCGCGAGTGCAACTGGCTGCAGGCGCTGGAAGGCGACATCGATACCAGCCACTTCGGCTTCCTGCATGTCGGCAGCGTGGCCGACGAGGACGTCGACGCGACCAATATGCACAGCGTCGCGGTGACCAAGCGCGCGCCGGACTTCAAGGTGACGGATACCGACTGGGGCACGATGGCTGGCGCCTATCGCCCCTCTGCCGATGGCGAGGGCCTCTACTGGCGCATCTGCCAGTATATCTTCCCCTTCTGGGCACTCTTCCCGGATGGCACCTTCTCGGACAATGTGACCGCCAATGCCTGGGTGCCGATGGATGACAGCCACACCATGGTGATTAACTTCGCCTGGGTGAAACGCACTCAGCCGCTGCGCACCACGGTGGATGGCAACACCATTGCGGGCCTCGAATTCCGCCACAACTTCCTGCCCAACAGCAGCGACTGGTTCGGCCGCTGGAAGCTCGCCCAGAATGCCGAGAATGACTATGAGGTCGATCGCACCGCGCAGAATGAGGTGAGCTTCACCGGTGTGACCGGCATCACCCTGCAGGACCAGTATATCACCGAGAGCATGGGCGACATCGTGGACCGCTCCAACGAGCATCTCGTCACCAGCGATCTGATGATTATGCAGACCCGCAAACGCATCATCAAGGCAGCCCGCGCGCTGCAGGATGCCGGCACAATGCCCCCCGGCGTGGACGATCCCGAGATCGTCAATGGCGCACGCGGCGGCGCCTATAATGCGCCGGCCGATGCGGACTGGATGGAAGAATATCAGGCCCAGCTCGCCGCGGCCATCGGCCCGGCGCGGGGATAATCGAACATCGGAAAACAGGCGGCGCTCAGTTCAAGCTGAGCGCCGCGTCCAGCAGATTGCGCATCAGCATGGCGCGGGTCATCGGCCCCACCGAGCCGTGGCGCGGCGTCACCCAGCCGGCCACCTGCGCGACATCCTCGGCAATGTCCGACACCATCTGCCCGTCGACATAGGTAATCCCGACGCCCATGACGCAGGCGCCGGGCCGCACCATATCGGCACGCACAAGATCGGGCTGGCCGGCTGCGGCGATGATAACGTCGCTGTCGCGCAGCACGGGCGTCAAATCCACTACGCCGCGATGAAGCACGGTGACCACCGCATCGACATCCCTGTCGGCCAGCATCATGGCGAGCGGCCGACCGACCAGCAGCCCGCGCCCGATGATCGCGACGCGGCGCCCGGCGAGAGGTACGTCATATTCACGCAGCAGAGCGAGGATCGCGCTTGGCGTGCAGGGCCGCAACGCCGGTTGACCGGCCAGCATCCGCCCCAGATTGAGGGGGTGGAGCCCGTCCACATCCTTGTCCGGGCTGATCGCCTCGATCACCGCGCCGGCATCGATGTGCGCAGGGAGCGGCAGTTGCACGATCAGCCCATGACAGGCGGCGTCGCGGTTGAGGATGTCGATCAGCGCCAGCAGATCGGCCTCCGAGATGCTTGCGGGGAGATCGATTTGGCGGGAGGAAAAGCCAAGCGCCTCGCAATCCTGATGCTTGCGCGAGACATAGGCCCGGCTTGCCTCATCATCGCCCACGAGAACCGTGACGAGGCAGGGCCTGTGCCCCGCCCGCACGAACGCGCTCTCGTCCGCCATCGCCTTGATCCGTGTGCGCCATGCTGCCGCAGTGGCATCGCCGTCGAGAATCACAGCCATCAGCGCAGGCCGACCGAAGGATCGATGAAGCGGTTGGTCACCACATCCTGCGGCTTCACATTCGGCTTGGCGCGAATGTCGAGATAGGGCTTGAGCCGGGAGAGGAGCACAGCGCTGCGGGCCATGTCGAAATCGCCCATAGTCTTGTTCGGACCGTTGCCGACGATGCCGCGCGAGAGCGAGACGGCAGAGGCTGCTGCCAGCAACTCGCGCGAGGTCTTCCACCAGGGCGCCGCGAAGCCGCCCTCGTTGAACCGGTAGATGACGTCGTTCACCTCGCCCGGCGCGCGGATATAATCCACCTGCGCGCGCTGCAGCAGCGGCACCAGACCCTTGAGGCACGGGGCCAGCTCGTTGAGCCGGTTTGTCGCGACCGAGACCATACCGGGATAAAGCGGATAGCCCATGTCCGAGAGCAGCAGGAAATCCACCGACTTGTTCCAGCGCTTGCCATGGGCGAACTGATAGCCCTCGCTCGTGATGCTGCCCTGATTGAGCCAGCGCCCGCGGTTAAGGACGAAGGTTTCGGCATCGCCATTATAGCCTTCCTGCACCGCATCCTTGGGCAGGCCGTTATTGATGAGATAGCGCCCGAATGTGCGCCGGGTTGTAGAGAGGTAGATCTTGCCTTTCCCCGACCGTGCGAACGCCCGCAGGTCCGCTACCGACTTAAAACCGCGCGGATAGGTCGCTCTATCCCAGAACAGACCCATGGGCGATTTGTCGAGCATCGCCACCACGCCCGTAGCCGGGAAGCGGCGCGAGAAGATGAAGGCATTGTCCTGATCGACCAGCGCCAGATGCGGACGCAGGCCAGCGCGACTGTTGCCCATGTAGAGCGCGGAAAACGGCGTCTCGGCATCGCCAAGGCCGATGCCCTTGCCGCCCACCAGAATCAGCAGGTCGGTCCCGGTCGCGCCGAGCGGGCCTTGATAGCGCCCCTGGCTCATCTTCCCGGCGCCACCGATCAGCTGGAACAGCCCGCCATGCTCGGCCTGCGGCAACCAGTCGAGCTGCACGACGACCGGATTGGGGCAGACCTTGGCCAACGGTGTGCGGTAATGCTCCCGGGCGAAGGTGCCCTGGGCCACTGGCGCGGCCTGCGCGCCCGCGCCGAGCAAGGCCAGCGCGGCCAACACGGCATGACGTGCCCGCTGCATCATCCCTTCGCCCCGGCCGAATCGTGCCAGTGAGAGAAGAGCCGGTCGCCGAGCCAGCCAAAGAACAGATAGACGCCGATCGACATCACTGCCGAGACGATGAGTGCCGCGTACATCTGCTCGTAGAGGAAATCGATCTTCGAGTTGACCAGCATCTGGCCCAGCCCGCCATCGCCCGAGACGAAGAACAGCTCGGAGACGATGGCGCCGATCACCGCGAGGCTCGCCGCAATGCGAATACCGGCAAAGAGCGATGGCAGCGCGGACGGGATGCCCGCCTTGAGCAACGTCGTGCCCCAGCCTGCTCCTTCCAGCCGGAACAGCTCCCCAATGCCCTTGTCGAGGCTCTTGAGGCCGAGCAGCAAAGTCGTGGGAATGGCGAAGAAGGTAAACAGGGCGACGATCAGCACCTTGGGCAGGAAGCCGAAGCCGAGCAGCGACTGGATAAGCGGGATGATCGCCAGCACCGGGATCGACTGCAGCACAACCAGATAAGGCGCGACGGCCCGCTCGATCCAGAAGGAGCGGAACATGAGGACGCCGAGCAGCATCCCGCCCGGAATCGACACGGCCAGACCCGTGAGCGCAATCTGCGCCGTCACGCCGGCGGCACGCAGCAGTTCCGCGCGCACGGCGGCTGAAGCGAAGGCGCCTTCCCAGATCTCGCTGGGGCCGGGCATCAGGAACTGGCGATACTCCTCAAGACCGGCGCGCGCATAAGCGTAGCAGGCCGCGAGCAGGAGGCCGAGCAGCAGCGGGGGCAGCAGTCGCGCGACCCAGCGGGCAGCGGGACTGGCCTTTGTGCGGGCAGCGCGGGGCGGAAAATAGGTCGCTTTGGTCATTTCACACCTCCCGATGCATCCCGCAGCGCCGCCGAGAGCGTGCCGCACAATTCCGCAAATTGCGGCGAGAAGCGCACCGCGTCATCGCGCGGAAACGGGAACGGGATGTCGTAGGCGCCGACAATGCGGCCCGGTCGCGCAGACATCACGATGACGCGGGACGACATGAAGACCGCCTCCGACACGGAGTGCGTCACGAACATCGCGGCGAATTGCTGGCGCAACTGCAGGGTCTGCACTTCATCGTTGAGCCGCTCGCGCGTGATCTCGTCCAGCGCGCCGAAAGGCTCGTCGAACATGAACAGCGTGGGATCGAGGGTCAGGGCGCGGGCCAGCGACACGCGCATCTTCATGCCCCCCGAAAGGTGCTTGGGATATTGCTCCTCGAAGCCGCTCAGGCCGACCAGCGCGATCTTCTCCTGCGCCACCCGGCGCCGCTCCTCCCGCCCGACGCCGCGCAATTCCAGCAGAAGCTCGACATTACGGCGCACCGTGCGCCAGGGCAGCAGCGTCGCATCCTGAAAGGTGAAGGCGATGTGAGAGCGATCCGCATGAAGCGCCCCGTCGGTATAGTCGATCAGCCCGGCGGCGATGCGCAGCAAGGTGGACTTCCCGCAGCCCGAGGGGCCCAAAATGCTGATGAATTCGCCGGGGCGAATATCGAGATTGATGCCCCGCAGGGCCTCCACGCCAGTCCCGAAGGTGAGAGAGACATCTTCGAAGGAGACGACCGGCGCGGCGGCGTCGGCCGCGCCCTGGTTCGGGTCAACGCGGCGATCGCCCATGGTCAGAAAGCCAGCATTTCTTTGCGGACCTTCGCCAGGAACTTGGCCGCGCGCGCTTCCGTCATGTTATTGATCCCATAGAGGGCGAGGTAATCCACCTTCACCTTCTTGTTGCACACAACCCGCAGGAAGCGCGTGGCATTCGAGCGCGGCGGATCGAACAAGTAGAGTGCCCGGAGCCGGTCGACGCCATAGGTCGTCACGCTGGTCAGCTTGCGGATGTTGGCGAGCCCGGGCATCAGCTTGCCATCCACCATCTTGAACGAGACATCGGGCAGGAACACCCGATCGAAATAGCCCTTGAGCATCGCAGGCCAGCCGAAATTCCAGACCGGGTGGCAGAGCACCACGGCATCGGCCGCCTGCAGCCGGTCGACATAGGGCTTGATGCGGCGTTGGTTGATCGTGACGTCATGATAGATCGTCCGGTCTTCCTCATTGAGGATCGGATCGAAATTCTCCGCATAGAGATCCAGATCATCGACCTCGTGCCCCGCCTCGATGAGGCTGGAGACGACCGTGTTGTGAATGTCGACCGCGAGGCCCGTCTTCAGCGGATAGGCATATATGACATGAACTTTCATGCCGATAGTTATACATAAACTGCTTACTAAGACAAGACCGCCGCTTGGCCGCCCCTCTATTTTTTAGCACTGTTTTTCAAAAACTTATCCGTTAAGGCCGCCGAGACGTGCGGCAGCGCTAAGACGGAAAATACACCGGTAGCGCCGATGAGTCTCCCGCGTCGTCCTCATGCGTCCGGCTTGGCGCTGGACAGGAGGTAGGCGCTCAGCATCTCCTGGGCGTGGCGCCGGCGCTCCGATTTCCAGCGCTCACTGTGCAGGTTGGCGCTGAAGATCGCCGAGAGCGTGTAGACATTGGACAAGTGGAAGTAAGACAGCGCAACCATCGACACATAGAGTTGCAGCGGATCGATATCCTCGCGGAACACCTTCTGCTCCACGCCCCGCGCGAGCGTCTCCTTGATGGCGTCCATCAGCGGCGAACTCAGCGTCGGCGCGCGCATCGAGGTGGAGAGATAGGCGCCCTGCTGCAGATTTTCCCCGGTCCACAATGAGATGACATGCGGGTTGGCCGCAAAGTGCGAATAGGTGAAGTTGAACAGCTTCATCATCGCCTCATACGGTTCGAGGTTGGCGAGATTCAGCGCCGCTTCCTTCTTGCGGATGTCCTCATACACATGATCGAGCACGAAGACGTAAAGCTGCTCCTTGTTGCCGTAATAATGGTAGATCATCCGCATGTTGGCGCCGGAGCGCTGCGCGATTGAATCGATGCGCGCGCCGCTTAGCCCGCGCTCGGCGAACTCCTCGATGGCGGCTTCCAGAATCTTCTTGCGCGTGCCAGCCGCATCCCGCGTGCGACGCAGACCCTTCGCATCGTCGGCCGGTTCAGCGACCTGCGTCCTGGCGGCACGCGCGCCGACAGTCTTCCGCACCGCTGCTTTCGGTCCTCTTACGCTCGGTTGTCTCGCCACGTCCCATCCTCTTCATATGACCCGGCCCACGCCGGCCCCTTGTTGACCCTATCGCGGCCCGGCCCTCAAGCCCCTGCGTGCCGCCTTTGCGCTGCCAGCACGGTATTCGCCAGCAGGAATGCCGTCGTCAGCGGGCCGACACCATCGGGAACGGCCGAGATCACGGCTGCAACCCCGTCGACGGCGGCAAGATCGACATCGCCCCGAATGCGCCGGCTGCCATCTGCCTGCGTCACGAGATTGATGCCGATATCGATGACCGTGGCACCTGCCCGCACATGGCGCGCGCCGATCAGCCCCGCCCTGCCGGCCGCGGCGAACAGCACATCCGCCGTCTGGCAGGCTGCCACCAGATCGCGCGTGTCGATATGCGCGATCGTCACGGTCACGCCGCGCTGGAGCAGCAACTGCGCGAGCGGCCGCCCGACGCTGGCCGAGGCGCCGACCACGGTGGCATTGAGCCCGCGCAGATCGCCCAGCACCTCCTCCGCGAGCAGCACCGCGGCTTGTGGCGTGCAGGGCAACAGGCCGTCCAGCCCCGCCGCTAGCTGGCCGGCGTTAAGCGGGGTCAAGCCATCGACGTCCTTCTGGCTCGAGAGAATTGCAGCGATGTCCGCCATGGCGACGCCGGACGGAAAGGGTGTGAGCGGCAGAATGCCATCGACCGATTGATCGGCATTCAACTGGCGCACCAGCGCCTGCATCTGCGCCAATGAGCCATCGGCGGGGCCGGAGACGATCATGGTTTCGACCTCGGCCAGCCCGGCAAGCTCCTCGATGCGCGCGGCATATGCGCGGGCAGGGGCCGCCTCCCCCATCATGAGCAGCGCCAGACGCGGGGCTCGACCCAGGCTTGCTTGGGCAAGAGCCGAATCTTGCGCCGTTTGCGCCAGCAGGCGCCGGGCGGCAGCGTGGCCATCGACAATCCGCGTCATCGCGCGGTGGTCCTTGGCGCGTGCCCGGAGCGGTTAAGGGTTCGGCGTCTCACGATCCACCTGCACATCATCGGCTTCTTCCGGCTGGATCGATGCGACCGCCGGACGCGCAGAGGGCTCTGCACGGCCAGAACCCTTACATAAGTAAGCATGTTTTGCAAATAAGCCGGGCCAGTTTCGTTAACCTTTGGTTTCGTTCGACAAGCGGTCCGCCAAACGCATCAAGAAGTCCGCACCGGCGCGCAGCTGGTCGATCTCGATCCACTCGTCCGGTTGGTGGGCCTGGAGGATGGAGCCCGGCCCACACAGCACCGCCGGGATGCCGATCTTCTGATAAAGCCCCGCTTCCGCAACGAAGGCCGCGCCGCTCAGCCCATTATCGCCGGTCAACGACCGCACGAAGGATTCAGCGGCGCTGTCCCGATCCAGCTCCAGCGGCGGCGCGCTGGCCAGTTGGGTGATCACAACCCCGCCCTCCGGCGCACGCTCGCGAATGCGGGCATCCAGCGCCTGCGCCGCGGCCCGAAAGCGCGCTTCATAGCCGTCGGCTTCGGCCTCGCTGGGCGAGCGCAGATCCCAGCGGAAGGTGCACTGGCGCGCGAGGATGTTCGCCGCTGTGCCGCCGTTGACGATGCCGACCGAAAGCGTCGTACCCGGCGGGCTGCATGGATCGTCGGCCCGGATCGCGTCCTGCGCCTGCGCATTCATCTGGCCGATCAGGCTCATCAGCTCGACAGCAGCGGCAATCGCGGAGACCCCCTGATCGCGCTGGCTGCTGTGCGCTTCCCGCCCAGTCACCGTCACGTCGAACACCCGCATGCCCTTGTGGACCGACAATATCTTCATGCTGGTCGGCTCACCGATGATCGCCAGCGCTGGCGCCGGGACGAACGCCGTCATTTGATCGAGCAGATGCGGCGCGCCAAGGCAGCCGACCTCTTCATCATAGGTGATCGCGAGGATCAGCGGGCGCTGCAGGGATTGCACCGCCGGCGTGTCGATCAGCGCGAGCGCCAGCGCGATGAACCCCTTCATGTCCGCCACGCCGCGCCCGTAGAGCCGGCCCTCCCTGCGGGTCACCGTCCAGGGATCGCTGGTCCACGGCTGGCCATCGACCGGCACGACATCGCTATGTCCGCTCAGGACAATCCCGCCCGGCACATCCGGCCCGATCCGCGCGAGCAGATTGGCCTTCCCGCCATCCGCATCCTCTACCAGCCAATAGGGGATGTTTCGCTCGGCGAGCCGCGCGGCGACCCAATCGATGAGGGCGCGATTGGATTTGCTGGACGTCGTGTCGAACGCGACCAGCGTTTCCAGAATTTCGAGAGCGTGATCCAGCATCAGTCCAGCTCGCTAAAGTCAGGGAGGGGGGCATCGATGAAGATGCCGTCGCGCATGACCAGCCGGCCCGCGCCGTGGCGTACGAACAGCTCATTATAGCTCTTCGCCCGGTAGAGAACGAGATCGGCGGGCGCACCGGCGACAATCGCCTGCGCCTGCGAGACCAGCGCGCCGGGCGTGGTGGTGACGCTGCGCGGCCAGTCCCCCACCGGATGATCGAGATGCGCGATCCGCACCGCATCCTGAAAGGATTCGAGCGGATTGAAGTCGCCATAGGGATTGTAGGGATCACGGCAATTGTCGCCGCCGATGCAGATGGGAATGTCGCGCGCGGCCATCTCGTGCAGAAGGGTGACGCCGCGCCAACGGGGCGTGCGGCCCGGCGCGCGCGCCTGCAGATAGAGGTTGCAGCCCGGCAGGCTCACCACGGAAAGCCCGGCCCGTGCCATCAGGTCCAGCGTGCGGTCCACCTCTGTCTCGTCCTGCACGGCGAGACTGCAGCAATGGCCGACCATCACCTGCATCCCCCCGCCCCGCCGGTCGGCGAGCGTCGCGACCCGCCGCACGATGTCCGAGGTCGCGTCGTCCGTCTCGTCGGCGTGGAAGTCCAACGCGAGGCCGTATTTGTCTGCCGCGTCGAAGAGCCGCTCAAGGCTGGCATCGACCAGCGGCGAGACATGCGCGAAGCCGCCCAACACGCCGCCATGACGGCGCACGACATCGAGCACCCGCGCGAACCAGACATCGTCCGCCAGCACATCGGTGGAAATTAGCGGCACGGCCTGCAGGTCGATCCGCCCGGCCCAGGCTGCGCGCACCTCCGAGAAAATCTCCCAGCGCTGCTCGATCTGCTCGTTCTGGGAGGCAAGGTGGGTGCGCATCGCGCGCACGCCATGGGCATAGGCACAGCGCAGGCCGAAATCCATGCGCCGGCGCATGTCATCGGGCGTCCAGTGGGTTTCGCGGTCGGCGATGATCGCGCTGGCCGCAGAGCCGAACGTCCCATCGGGATTTGGGGAGCGCGCCCAGATCTGCGTGCTGTCGAGATGCGTGTGCGCTTCCACGAAACAGGGCCAGACCATCATGCGATCCAGGCGGATGTCGCGCCACGCGCTGGGCGTCTCGGCGAGCGACGGCGCGACAAAGGCGATCCGTCCCTGCTCGATGCCGATGTCCGCCGTGACGATCTCCGCGCCGCCCTCAAAAGCCGTGAAGGTGGCGGGCACATGCACGCCGCGCAGGACGAAGGGCTCGCCCGACGCGAGATCGTGCGGAAGCAAATCCTGAGGCGTCATGGCACTTCCTCCAGCACCGGCAACACCAGCCGGCTTTCGGCCAGGTTCAGACGCAGCGTAATCACGCCCGCTTCCTCCACGCCGGCATCCACCGGTCGCGTGCCGGTTCCGGGATTGATGGGATAGGCGGGGAAAGACGCCGCCGAAACCGCC
This sequence comes from Sphingobium sp. B11D3B, assembly GCF_025961735.1. Taxonomy (NCBI): domain Bacteria; kingdom Pseudomonadati; phylum Pseudomonadota; class Alphaproteobacteria; order Sphingomonadales; family Sphingobiaceae; genus Sphingobium; species Sphingobium sp. B11D3B. The sequence continues at coordinate 2,133,475 of NZ_JAOQOF010000001.1, forward strand.
AGCCGCAGGCGAGCCCCGGCGGGTATTGTCGCGCATGTCGGGCGCAAGCGCACAGTGGCAGAGCCGTCGGATGCGACCGCGAAATGGGCATAGCCTTCCGACAGGTGATGGCTGCGCCCGGCTTCATCAACGATGGTGAGGATGCAGCTCAGGTCGAAACTCGGGCAATCCGCTGTCACCTCCAGCGCAGCGACCGTCTCGCCCGCCATCGTCACGGGCGCCGCCATCGGCGGGCTGGTGTAGGTGAGCACATCGGGCCGGGCATCCACATCGGTGCGGTCAACCGGTCCCGGCACCGCGCCGAAGGCCCCGCCCGTGGTCGGCACGGCGCGCCAGGGATCGTGCACCAGATAATCCGCCGGCGCCTGCGTCTCGCAATCCGGCGCCAGAACGCCGTCGCGCTCGTCCAGCGCCGCGCGACCGCCGCTGCCGATCTGCCAGCATTGCTGCTCGCCGGGCCATGCCGGAAAATCCCGCCAGGCTTTGCGCCCCATGTCGAACAGTCGCACGGCGCGGGAGGGCGCAATCGCCTCCCCCTCCCCCTTGAGGTGCTGGTCGAACCACGCCCGTTGCAACTGGTCGATCTCTCCGATGGCCGCCTCGCCAAAGTCCTTGCCGCCAAGCCGCCGGCCCCAGGGGAAATGCGTCCACGGCCCCACGACCAGCGCGGCATCTGCACGTCCCGCTTGCTCATAGGCCCGATAGGCCGCCACGGTGCCGGGAAGATGGGTGTCGTACCATCCCGTCACGAACAGCGCCGGCGGCCCGCTCTGGGTCAGGCGATCCGCATGGGCGGACGGGGAAATCCGCGCCCAATAGGGGTCCGCAAAATCCCGGTCGAGCCAGTCACGATAGAATGGCACATGGCGCGCATGGCGGTGCAGAATGTCGGGCCGCGCATGATTGCCGTGCCCCAAGGCCAGCGCCCGTGCGGCCTGCGCCAGATCGGCAAAGGCGTCGGCATCCCCGGCATGCTTGGCGTTCTGCGCCGCAAGCTGCACTGCCCAGCCAATATTGGCGGCGAGGCAGAAGGCATCGTTCTCATACGCCCAGTCCTGCCGCAAATCCCAGCCGACCATCGTCGGGGCGATCGCCCGGAGCGCAGGCGGCAGCGTCGCCGCAGCGAGGAGCTGGGTCACGCCCTGATAGGAGAAGCCGTACATGCCGACCGCGCCGGTCGATCCAGGCAGTCCCGCAGCCCAGTTGATCGCATCCTCGCCGTCCGCGGCCTCCTGCTCGAACAGTGCGAAGGTGCCCTCAGATGTCCCTCGGCCCCGCACATCCTGAATCACGACGATATAGCCCTGCGCCGCATACCAGGCCGGATGCGCGAAGCAGACCGTCGTCGCGATCCGCCGCCCATAAGGCTGGCGCATCAGCAGCACGGGATAGTCTCCCGCCGGCGCGGGCCGATACACGTCCGCATCCAGCCGAACGCCGTCACGCGTCGTCATGGAGAGCAGTTCAGGGGGGCGCGTATCCATCATCATTTTCGATCCAGCATTCCGGTCCGGCGCGGGGCAGCGCCGCGCCTGTCTTAACCCAAAGGCTAATCGCGATGCAGCAACTGCACAATTGCCTAAGTGAGCAAATTATGCATAAAAGATTCTGCCGGCGCCGACCGGCACCAGGAAACATCTGATTTCCAAAGATTTCAGCCCGCCGGTCGTCCGGACAAGGATCAAATGACGAATACGCAAAAGCAAAACCAGATCAGCGATCGGGACGGAGTGGCCGTTTATGTGGCGGCCGCGCCGGAAATCATCGGCTTGCCGGTGCCGGCCGAATATCGCGAGGGCGTCATTAACAATCTTCACCTCATCCTCGTCCAGAGTGCCCCGTTGCTCGCCCTTGAGCTTGATCCCGCGCTGGAAGCCGCGCCGGTGTTCCGGCCATGACCGATTTTGCAGCAATGGGCGCGGCGCAGATCGCCGGCGGGGTGAATGCCGGGACGTTCAGCGCATCGGATGTGGTGCGCGACATGCTGGCACGCATCGAACGGCTCGATCCGCTGATCAACAGCTGCACGGCTGTCTTTTCCGAGTCGGCCCTGGCTGCGGCAGCGGCGCTCGATGCCGCGATTGCGCGCGGCGAGCCCGGCGGCCCCATGGCGGGCGTGCCGATCGTCGTGAAAAACCTGTTCGACATTGCCGGCGAGGTGACGCTCGCCGGCGCCAAGATGCGCCGCGAGGCCCCGCCCGCCAGCGAAGACGCGACCGCCGTAAGGCTGCTGCGCGAGGCCGGCGCGATCATCGTCGCATCGACCAACATGGATGAATTCGCCTACGGCTTCACGACCGAGAATGATTTCTTCGGCCCGACCCGCAATCCGCATGATCTCGGGCGGCTCGCCGGGGGCTCGTCCGGCGGGGCAGCCGCTGCTGTCGCAGCGGGCCTCGCCCATGTCGGCATGGGATCGGACACCAACGGGTCGATCCGCGTGCCCGCCTCCTTCTGCGGCCTGTTCGGGCTCAAGCCGACTTATGGTCGCCTCTCGCGTGCGGGCACCTTCCCGTTCGTGTCCAGCCTCGATCATATCGGCCCGATGACCCGCAGCGTGGCCGACCTCGCTCTGGCCTATGACGTGCTGCAAGGGCCGGACCCACGCGATCCCGTCTGCTCAACGGCCACGCCCGACCCGGTTCTGGACCGACTTGGCGAAGACACCGATGGGTTTCGCGTCGGCGTTCTGGGCGGCTGGTTCCGCGGCAATGCCGAGGATGTCGCGGTGGAAGCCGTGGACAAGGTTGCCGACGCCCTGAATGCGGATCGCTATGTCGAGCTCGATGAAGCCGAGATCGCTCGCTATGCGGCCTTCGTCATCACGGCGGCCGAGGGCGGCAATCTGCACATCGATGCCCTGCGCCAGCGCCCGGACCAGTTCGATCCGGCGACGCGCGATCGCCTGTTCGCCGGTGCCCTGCTCCCCTCTACCCTCGTCGTGCAGGCCCAGCGCTTCCGCTACCGGTTTCGCGAGGCGGCGCGCCGGGCCTTCGCGCACTATGATGTGCTGCTTGCCCCTGCCACGCCCTGCGCGGCGCTCAAGCTCGGCCAGCAGACCCTCAATCTGGGCGGCAAGGAGATGCTCGCCCGCGCGCATGTCGGCATCTACACCCAACCGATCAGCTATATCGGCCTGCCCGTGCTGACCGCGCCGGTGATGACCAGCGGCCCCATGCCGGTGGGCGTCCAGATCATCGCCGCGCCTTGGGCCGAGGCCAAGATCTTCCAGATCGCGGCGCGGCTGGAAGCAGCCGGCGTGGCTGTCTCCAGCGTGGCACATTGCGCGCCGGTATCGGAAAACGCCTGAAGCTCGGGCCCTGGCATCAGGGGTCGAGCGTCAGGGCTAACCTTCAAGGCTTTGCCGGCTGCTCCACGCGGGGCGGCCAAGGCGTGAGGAACGGCGCGTCCTCGCCATAAGTGAGCTTCCCCTCGGCCTGGAGAAGGCGCACGCGCCCATCCAGATACTCCTTGATGATCGCGATGCGCCCCTTGCGCACCGTGGCGATCCACACGTCGTTGACGACCTGCTTTTCGCCATTCTGGGTCACGCGGAACTGGACTTCCGCCGCCACGCGACCGTTGCGCACGTCGATGTAGAAGGCATCGGCGGGAAAGTAGATGCTGCGGTCGGTCGCAACCTTGCAGAAGCCCTCGAGGTCAGCGAGCGCGGCATCGCGGCCGATCAGGCGGCGGCCGGGATAGGAGAAATCGACATCGTCCGTCAGAATGCGGCGCATGAGATCGGCATCACAATCCGCCCAGACATGGGCGAGATCGAGGATCAGGCGCTGATATTGCGCGCGCGTCGTGCCGCGCGCCTCCATCTTGCCGGTGTAGATGACGCTGGGTTTTGCGGGAGCCGCCTGCTCGGCAATGGCCGGCATCGGGGACAGGACCGCGCAGGCGGCCGCGATCCAGACCCAGCGGCTGCGCGATGCTCGGACAATCCTCATGCCTTGGCTCCCTTCCCGCTGTTTTGGCCCGCCCCATGTGCGGGCGTCTTGCCCCAAAAGTAAATCGCCGTGGTGTCGGCTTGCACTGACACCACGGCGATTGAGCGATCGGATGCGACCCGAGGCTCTAGCTGCCGAAGCGATAGGAAATGCTGCCGCCGATCCAGCGCGGACGGCCCCAGACTTCGGTCGCCATGCCGAGGAATGCGAGGTCGAACGCGGCGGTGCGATAGCGCTTGTCCGTTACATTCTCGGCAAAGACAGCGAGGGTCAGCGAGTCGCTTGCATCGGTCCAGGAGAGGCGGACGTTTGACAAGGCGTAGGCTGCCTCACGCTGGCTGGGACTGTTGAAGGCGTCGAAATACTGCACGCCCTTATAGGCGATGTCGCCCTGCAGACCGAGCGTGCCGCCAAGCACGTTCGGCACGCGATAATTGGCCGTCAGGTTCCACGACCATTTGGGGGCCAACGGCATCCGCCGATCGACCACCGGGCCGTTATTGGCGAGGCCGGGCAGCTGCACGTCGAGCAGCTTGGCATCCAGATAGGTCAGCGATCCACGCAGGCGCAGATTCTGCACCGGCTCTGCCGCGAACTCGGCTTCGGCACCGGTGATCTCGGCATCGCGGTTGAATGTGGTCGAGGAGAGCGACACGCCATCGAACTGGTAGGCTTGGCTGTCCTTATACTGGTAATGGAACACCGCGCCGCTGATGCTGTAGCGATTGTCGTAGGTGGCGAACTTGGCGCCGGCTTCGTAACTGGTCAGCCGTTCGGGGCGGACCGAGATGGCCGAGAGCGGAAGCGACGTGTAACCGACGTTGAAGGTGCCGGCCTTGAACGAGCGCGCCACACCCGCATAGAACAGCTGCCCGCGCTGCGGCGCCCAGCTCAGCCGCGCCGTGAAGCTCGTGCTGTCATCGTTGCGCTTGGCGAGATCGCCGACCGTGGTGGTGTTGAACACCGGTCCGGTGTCCGTGTTGTTGAGGTCGTATTCCTTGTCTTCCTCGGTATAGCGCACGCCGCCCGTCGCGGTGAGGGTCGAGGTCAGCGCATAGTCGACATTGCCGAAGATCGCCCAGCTCTCGCTGTCCAGATCATAATAGACCGGACGGCGCGGACCGGCGGCGGCCGAGGTGGTGCGGCGCTGATAGCCGTTCACATTATAGTCGAAATAATAGAGGCCGGTGACCCAGGTGAGCGGCCCGTTCACGCCCGCCAGGCGCAGCTCCTGCGAGAACTGCTCGGCGCGCGGGTGGACTTCGGTCGAGCGTGCACCGGGCGTTGAGTCGCTGTCGAACGCCGCGTCCTTCTTGCCCTTCTCGAAGCCGGTGATGGAGGTCAGCTCGGCAAAGCCGAGGTCCGCCTTGATCTTGCCGATGGCGGTGAACTGCTCCGAGCGCATATAGGCATCGAAGTTGGTGTTCGTCTCCAGCGGCTTGCTGTCGCCATAGCCGAAGGAGTCGACGCCGCCCGGATTGCGGGTGGAGAGGCCCGTCACCGGGTCCTGCGTCACGGCAATGTGGGTGAACATGTTACCCGCTTCATTGTCGTTCTTGTAATATTGCACGAACAGCTCGGCGCTCAGATTGTCCGCGAACTGGTTCGACAATTGCCCGCGAATGGCGCTGGCGTTGAGCGCGTTGCCGTCTTCCCCGCCCGGGAAATTGTTCTTGATGTAGCCATCATAACGGTGGCGGAAGACGCTGACGCGGCCCAGCAGGTTGCCGAACAGCCGGCCGCTGATCGCCGCTTCGGCCTGAACGCGATTGCGCTCGGCGAAGGTGACGGACACATGGCCTTCCAGCTGCTCGGTCGGCGCTGCGGCAATGAAGTGGATGAGGCCGCCGGTCGCGTTGCGGCCATAAAGCGTGCCCTGCGGACCGCGCAGCACCTCGATGCGGCTGATGTCGAACATCTGGGAATCGAGACCCATCAGGTTCGCCTTGTAGAACTCGTTCACATAAACGGCGGACGGGCTCTCATTGGTGTCGGCAAAGTCGCGCATGGCGACGCCGCGCAACGAGATGAACGGGAAGTCGCCGTCGCCCGAGTTCTGGCCGATGGAAAGGCCGGGCACCAAGCGGGCGAGATCGAGCGTGCTCGACGCGCCGGATTCAGCGGCCTGCGCGCCGGACACGACGCTGAGGCTGATCGGCACTTCGGTGACGCGCTGCTCGCGATGCTGGGCGGTGACGATGATGTCGCCACCTTCGGCGGTGTCTGCGGCATCGGCAGCCATCAGCGGCGCGCTCGTCGAAGCCAGAAGAAGGGCGAGAAACGCTTTGTGGGACATCGTCAAAGATGCCTCGGGCTTGCGTGCAAACAACATTGTGGGCTTCCTCCAGATAAACCTGTCATGCCCGCAGGCCAGAGCTCACATCGGTTACCGCCTCGAGCCCACGCGCAGCGTGAGCGATGTTTATCCTGTTGAGCCCTCCCCGTTCGGCGTTGGTATGTATGCAGAGCGTGCTTACTTATGTAAAGAGGGTCGTGACGATTTTTTGACAGAGGCTCAAATGTGCGGCGCCTGCGTGGATCAACCTTCAAAGGGCGGTTTTATCGAGGTTTCACGAGATCCGAACGATCACGAACCAAAGCAGGCGACGACCACCGGATCAAATCGAAGTGTCTTAGCGCGACGCCTGCGCCAGCCGAGTCGCCGCAACGGTGAGACCGGTGCGGGCATGTATAATTAGGGATCAAAGAAGCGGCGGCCGGAGAGCGCCCCCCTACCCCCGCCCCGCCTTCACCATGTCCGCGATCCGCACGAACTTCTCGCGCGGGGCACCGAGGCGGGCTTGGGCGATTTCGGCTTCGTCGATCTTCTGCCAGTCGCGGAAGGTGACGATCTCCAGATCGCGCTCGGCGATCAGCGCGTCCAGGCCAGCCCGGCCCTGCTTGCCGGCCGCGGCGGGCTGGTCGGCGGCGATGGCTTCGGCGATCAGGAAGCCATCGGGCTTGTTGGTGCCGATGGTGCCGCTCGGCCCGCGCCGCGCCCAGCCGACGCAATAAAGGCCCGGGCGAATGCGACCCTCCTCATTGGCGAAGCGGCCGCGTGCCTCGTCATAAGGCACGTCGGGAATGGGCGGGGTGCGGTAGCCGATGCAGCTGATGATAAGATCGGCCGGCATGGTCACGCGCTCGCCGGTGCCGATGCTCTGCTGCTGGGCATCGAGCCGGGTCCGCTCCAGCACCAGCCGCTCGACGCGTCCCTCCCCTTCTACACGCTCAGAGACGACGAAGAAATCGAACCGGATCGCCACCACCTTCTCAGGCGATGGCTCGGCGAACTGGCGGAGCAGCGCCAGCGATTTGCGCTGCCCCGGCTCCAGCGCCTCATCGACCGAGGTCGGTGGCAGGTCGGCGGGGTCGACATGGACGGAGGCGCGCTCCAGCCGGCCGAGCTCGCCCAGTTCCTTGGGCGTCATCGCGATCTGCGCCGGGCCGCGCCGACCCAAGATGGTGATCGAGCGGGGCTGCGCTTTATTGAGAATGTCATAGGCATGAGCGACGACATCGCTCTCCTCAAGCTCGCGCGCGGTCTTGGCGAGGATGCGGGCGCAATCCAGCGCGACATTGCCATTGCCGATGATGACCACATCGCGCTCGTCGATGCGCGGTGCGAGATCGGCATGATCGGGATGGCCATTATACCAGCCGACGAAAGCCGCGCTGCCGATGACGCCGGGCAGATCGTCGCCGGGCACGCCCAGCGGGCGATCCGACGGCGCGCCGGTGGCGAGGATCACGGCATCGTAAAGACCCTGAAGCTCCGGGATCGACACGTCGCGCCCGATGACGAGATTGCCGACGAAGCGCACCGTGTCGGTCAAGGCCACGGCCTCATAGCGGCGGGATACGGCCTTGATGGACTGGTGATCCGGCGCGACACCGGTGCGGACAAGGCCGAAGGGGACGGGCAACCGGTCGATGATGTCGATCGCCACATCCTCGCCGAACTGCTTCTGGCAGGCTTCCGCGGTATAATAGCCGGCAGGGCCAGACCCGATGATGGCGATATGACGCATGGAACGGCCTCTCCAGAAAATGTGTCTTGCGGGGGGCAGCCTAGCCGAGGCTGCGCGCGAGGCAAGGGCCGTGCGCATGAGAGCGACGCCCGTGGAGCGATAGGCGCGCCCAAACGAAAAGGGCGGACCATTCGGCCCGCCCTTTCAGATCGATGTACCGATGCCGCTCAGCGTGCAGCGGGCGCTGCTGCCGAGGCATTGGCGGGCAGACCGCCGAGCTGGGTCACCAGCTTGGTATAGGCATCCAGATAGGCCAGCACGATGACCTGGCCGATATCCGTGTTCTGGTAGCCGCCGCCAGCCGCGCCGGCAAAACCGCCCCACCAGCCCGCGCCGCCGCCGGCACCGAAGCTCAGATCCGACTTGCGCGAATAGCCCTCGGTCATCGCTTCCTCGACCGTGGTGCGCGCGTTCACGATGGAGAGCGTCACATTGGCTTCGCTCTTCTTGATGTTGATGCCGCCGGCCAGCGCGCCGAACGTGCTGCGGCCCAGGAAGCCGCCCAGCATGCCGCCCAGAGCGTTGCCGCCGCTATTCTTGTTGGAGGTCACGATGTCCGGCTGGAGGAAATAGTCCGCCGCCTTCACCTGACCGCGCCCGATGTTGCTGCCGGCCTGCAGCTCACCCTGATCGGCCAGGGCGCGCTCCATCGCGCGGTTCTGCATCGAGCGGCCGCGGTTAACGAGCGTGAAGCAGCCGGACTGCTGGATGAAGATGCGCAGGATCGCTTCGGGGCTGCCGAGGCTCAGCTCGCGCCACCACTGCGTGTCCGGCTCGACGATGGCGACGGTGCCCAGATTCTTGGTGCAACGCGGGATGTCGCGCGTGCCTTTGTCCTGCGCCTTGCGGCCCGAGGATTGCGCCATGGCCGGCTGCACCACCAGGCCGATCGCGGACAGCGCCAGCGCCAGTTTGATCGATAGTTTCATGTGTTACCTCACCCACAAGGATTATGCAGTCGACGCCCCTGCCGAACCACAAGGCCCGCTGTTTATCACAGCAAAATGCCGGCACAAGGTTAACGACTGCACGGCGGCGGCGCATGACAGGCGGCGCTCCTCATGTCTTGTATGAAATGGTCGCGGCGGGCCCTCTTTCAGAAGGCTTTGCCGGAACCCTTCCGCCTGCTATCGGCGCGCAATGACTGACCTCGCCCACATCCGTAACTTTTCCATCATCGCGCATATCGACCATGGCAAGTCGACCCTTGCCGACCGCTTGATCCAGCGCACCGGCGGACTCTCGGATCGCGAGATGACCGCGCAGGTGCTCGATAACATGGATATCGAGAAGGAACGCGGCATCACCATCAAGGCCCAGACCGTGCGCCTCGATTACACCGCGAGCGACGGCAAGACCTATGAGCTCAACCTCATGGACACGCCGGGCCATGTCGACTTCGCCTATGAAGTCTCGCGCAGCCTCGCCGCGTGCGAAGGCGCATTGCTGGTCGTGGATGCCGCGCAGGGCGTGGAAGCGCAGACGCTGGCCAATGTGTACCAGTCGATCGAGCATGACCATGAGATCGTGCCGGTCATCAACAAGATCGATCTGCCCGCCGCCGAACCGGAGAAGGTTAAGGCGGAGATCGAGGATGTGATCGGCATCGACGCCAGTGAGGCCGTGCTCGCCTCCGCCAAGGCCGGCATCGGCATTGACGAGATCCTCGAAGCGATCGTCAAGAAAATCCCCGCGCCCAGTGGCGACCGGAACAAGCCGCTGGAAGCGATGCTGGTCGACAGCTGGTACGACCCCTATCTCGGCGTCGTCATCCTTGTGCGCGTCATCAACGGCGTGCTCAAGAAGGGCCAGAACATCAAGTTCATGATCGGCGGCACGGAGCATCTGGTCGACCGCGTCGGCTGCTTCCGCCCCAAGATCGAGACGCTGCCCGAGCTTGGCCCGGGCGAAATCGGCTTCATCACCGCGCAGATCAAGGAGATCACCCAGACCCGCGTGGGCGACACCATCACCACAGTGAAGAACGGCGCGACCACGCCCCTGCCCGGCTTCAAGGAAGTGCAGCCGGTGGTGTTCTGCGGGCTCTTCCCGGTCGACGCGGCGGACTTCGAGAAGCTGCGCGAAAGCATCGCCAAGCTACGGCTCAATGATGCCAGCTTCTCCTTCGAGATGGAGAGCAGCGCGGCGCTGGGCTTCGGCTTCCGCGCCGGGTTCCTCGGCCTGCTGCATCTGGAGATCATCCAGGAGCGGCTGACGCGGGAATATGATCTCGACCTCATCACCACCGCGCCGTCGGTCGTCTATCGCATCCAGCTGCGCAAATCGAAGACCGAGGATGCGCGCGAGATCCTGCTGCACAATCCGGCGGACTATCCCGACCCCAGCCGCATCGAACAGATCGACGAGCCGTGGATCAAGGCGACGATCTACACGCCGGACGAATATCTGGGCAGCATCCTCAAGCTCTGTCAGGACCGGCGCGGCATTCAGACCGGCCTCACTTATGTGGGCGGCCGCGCGCAGGTGAGTTACGAGCTGCCGCTCAACGAAGTGGTGTTCGACTTCTACGATCGCCTCAAGTCAATCAGCCGGGGCTATGCCAGCTTCGACTATGAGCAGATCGGCCTGCGCGAGGGCGACCTGGTGAAGATGAGCATCCTCGTCAACAACGAGCCGGTCGACGCGCTCTCCATGATCGTCCATCGGGGCGTCGCCGAGGAGCGCGGCCGCCACATGTGCGAGCGGCTGAAGGACCTCATCCCCCGCCACCTCTTCAAGATCCCCATTCAGGCGGCGATCGGCGGCAAGGTGATCGCGCGCGAGACCATCGCGGCGATGCGCAAGGACGTGACCGCCAAATGCTATGGCGGCGACATCACCCGCAAGAAGAAGCTGCTGGAGAAGCAGAAGAAGGGCAAGGCGCGGATGCGCGAATATGGCTCCGTGCAGATTCCGCAGGAAGCCTTCATCGCCGCGCTCAAAATGGGGGACGACAGTTGAGCGAGCAGACTAGCGACGAGGATTATGTGTTCGATGAAGCCAGCGGCGAGTGGCTGCCGGCTTCCGAACTGGCCGCCAAGCAGGGCGCGGCCGATGCGGTGGAAGTGCGCGACGCAGTCGGCAATTTGCTGGCCGATGGCGATCAGGTCACTCTGATCAAGGATCTGACCGTGAAGGGCGCGGGGCAGACGCTCAAGCGCGGGACGCTGATCAAGTCGATCCGCCTGACCGGTGACCCGCAGGAAATCGACTGCCGCTACGAGGGCATCAAGGGGCTGGTGCTGCGCGCTGAGTTCGTGAAGAAGCGGTGAGCGCGGCACCGGGCCGCCCATCGCAAAGGAGTGCAGCCTGATGGCCAAGACTGACGCCGGCGGACGCTTCGAGCGGCATCGCCAGCCCTGGACCGCCGCCGAGATCGACAAGCTGCACACGCTGGCGAAGAAGGGCATGGCGCTGAAAGCCATCGCCAAGGCGCTGACCCGCAGCGAGGAATCGGTGAAGGACCGCGCCAAAGCGGACGGGCTGACGATCGCGAAACTGCGTTAAGGCGCGGCCCCTAATCCTGCCAGCAGCAAACGGCGCCCGTCCGAGTGAGCGTCCGGCAACCTTCGGCGCGCACAAGCGTCTCATCAGGGCCAGCTCCCAAGCGAGATGGAAGTGGCACATCGCTGTTGTGGACATGTCGAGTCCGCGGCGGCCGCTTGCCCCTGTGCGAGACCATGCTGGAGGATGTCCCCATGCCCATTTCCCATACGCCCCTGATAGAGCGCATTGCGCGCGTGCTCGCCGGACTGCGGCTGAGCGAGAATGCCGATGGTACCGAGCCGAGCGCCAGCCGGTCTGTGGACCTGGAATGGGAAGACTGCCGTGAGGACGCGCGCGCGGTGCTCCGCACGATGCGCGAGCCGGACGCGGCAATGGCCAGCGCAGGCAATGAAGAGATTTGGGAAGCGATGATCGCGGCCGCATTATCGGGCGAAGCGAGCGGTGCGGGTGCAAACCAAGCCAACCCGGATGAGACCAATCCGCTTGCTCCCCCGATCAATCTCAACGCGGGCAGCTGAAGTCTCGGCGCGCTATCCCTAGCTTTCGGGTAGCTGGTTGGTCCGGTTCAGCCGGTCGATCACTTCATCGAGCGGCTCGACGACCGTCACGCTACGGCCTTCGCCAAAGCGAATGCGCGTGCCCTCGCCGACATTGGAGATGAACGAAATCTGCGTCGCATTGACGGCGACGGGGGCGCGATCCGGGCTGGTGAACTTGACGAACATGGGCACGCTCTCCTGCTTATGATTGGGGACAGCCTAAGCGCATTCTCGCGCCACGCAATTGCTCGTCGCGCGAAGGTGGAAAATATCTGGCAGGCTGCCGCTTCTCGCGCCTTATCGGCCCGACAGGCTGTTGCTGATGCCGAAGAAGAGCTCCGAGAGATTGATGCCGAGCGACAGGAACGCCATGACGCAGGCCAGCGACACCAGCGCCGCGATCAGCCCATATTCCACTGCCGTCGCGCCCCGCTCATTTGCGCGCAGCCGATCAAAGGGCGTCAGGTCACGGTCAACCGCAGGTGATGTCTGGCGCGGCATGGGGCACTCCTCACATTTGCCGGTTCAACGTCGTCGCAAATGGTGGAGAGGTGGTAAAGAGAAGGCGCCAAATGACGTGGGGCTAAGGGGGCGGGAGGTCCGTCAGCCCAAACCGAGTGAAGCCACGGCGATCAATGCCGCCATGCCGGTGAGGCTGGTTACCAGCCCAAGTTCCAAAGCCTTTGCTCCGCGCTCGGTGCGGAGAATCCGCATAATCATGTCATCCTCCAATGACATAACCCATAGCAACCGCTGGCTTTACGGGCGCTTAACGAAGCCGCTGGAAGACGACCGATCTGCACAAAAATCCCTCCAGACTGGCCGCGCGGAGGCGATTCCTCCGCCCAAGTCTCAGTCCGCCAATTGACGTGGCGACCGACTCACGGCAGGAGCAAGCATGGCCGACATGACCGATCCCGTTTCCGCCGATCCACTTGCCCAGCCCGCATCCTTCAAGCGCCGGGGAATGCTTTTCGTGCTGTCCTCCCCTTCCGGGGCCGGCAAATCCACCATCTCGCGCAAGCTGCTGGCGCATGACCCGGGCCTGACCATGTCCGTCTCCGCCACCACCCGGCCGATGCGGCCCGGCGAAGTCGACGGCAAGGATTATCATTTCGTCGATCTCGAGCGGTTCCGCGCCATGGTGACGGACAATCAGTTCCTCGAATGGGCACATGTGTTCGATCATCGCTACGGCACGCCCCGCGCGCCGGTGGAAGGGATGCTGGAAGCCGGGCACGACGTGCTGTTCGATATCGACTGGCAGGGCGCCCAGCAGCTTCACCAGCTTGCCGGCGGCGATGTCGTCCGCGTGTTCATTCTGCCCCCCTCGATGATCGAGCTGGAAGCGCGGCTGCGCGGACGCGGCACGGACAGCAACGACGTGATCGAGCGGCGCATGGCGCGCGCGCACAGCGAAATCGCGCACTGGGACGGCTATGATTATGTGCTCGTCAATGACGATGCCGAAGCCTGTTTCGCCAAGGTGCTCACGATCCTGCAGGCCGAACGGCTCAAGCGCCACCGGCAGACCGGCATCATCGGTTTCATCCGCAAGCTCGATCGCGAGGAAATCTAGCCCTCAGCCCGGCCCGCAGGGGTCATCGGCCCGGCCACGCAAAACTTTGCAAGCCAGATGCCCTCCATATCTGTATGGGGGGCGCATAAGGCGGACCACTAAACAGGATGACGCGCGCAGATGAGGCCTTTGAAACAGGCTTTGCGGCGAGGATGGTCCACCGCTCCACTCTTTTTTGATTAGCGAGATACATGCCCTTTTCCACACTCCCCCCTCTTCTCGCCAATGCCCTTGCCGAGCGCGGCTATGCTGACCCCACGCCCGTTCAGGCCGAAGTTCTGGAGGCGCAGGCGCATGGCCGCGACCTTATCGTCTCGGCCCAGACCGGATCGGGAAAGACCGTGGCGTTCGGCCTCGCCATTGCCACCGACCTGCTGGAAGATGGCGAGCGCATGGCGCCGCCCGGACTGCCGCAGGCGCTCATCATCGCGCCGACCCGTGAACTGGCGCTGCAGGTGAGCCGCGAGCTGATCTGGCTCTATGGCAAGGCCGGCGCGCGCATCGCCACCTGCGTGGGCGGCATGGATGCGAGCAAGGAGCGCCGTGCGCTCTCGCATGGCGCGCAGATCGTGGTCGGCACGCCCGGCCGCCTGCGCGACCACCTGGAACGCGGCGCCCTCAACCTCTCCACCCTGCGCGCGGTGGTGCTGGACGAAGCCGACGAGATGCTCGACATGGGATTCCGCGAGGATCTGGAAGAAATTCTCGACGGCACACCGCAGGAGCGCCGCACCCTGCTCTTCTCCGCGACCATGCCCGCCCCCATTGTGGCGCTGGCCCGGCGCTATCAGCGCGACGCGCTGCGCATCTCGACGGTGACGCAGGAACGCGGCCATGGCGACATCAGCTATCAGGCGATGGCTGTGGCGCCGGCCGACATCGAACATGCCGTGGTGAACCTGCTGCGCTTCCATGAGGCGGAGACGGCGATGCTGTTCTGCGCGACGCGCGACAATGTGCGTCACCTCCATGCCGGGCTGGTCGAGCGCGGCTTCGCGGTCGTCGCTCTTTCCGGCGAGCATAGTCAGAATGAGCGCAATCAGGCGCTGCAGTCCCTGCGCGACCGCCGCGCGCGCGTGTGCGTCGCGACCGATGTGGCCGCGCGCGGTATCGACCTGCCGACGCTGAGCCTCGTTGTCCATGTCGAGATTCCGCGCGACGCCGAGACGCTGCAGCACCGCTCCGGCCGCACCGGGCGCGCGGGCAAGAAGGGCACCGCCGTGCTCATCGTGCCCTATCCGCGCCGCCGCCGGGTGGAATCGATGCTGCGCGGCGCGCGCATCCAGGCGGACTGGATTTCGCCGCCCTCGGCCGACGACATTCGTCGCGCCGACACGCAGCGCCTGCTCGATACGCTGCGCGCCCCTGTCGAACTCAGCGAGCAGGATCATGAGCTGGGCCGCCAGTTGCTGGCCGAGCGCAGCCCGGAAGATGTCGCCGCGATGCTGGCCCATGCCTATCGCGCGCGCCTGCCCGAGCCTGAAGATCTACTGGGCAGCGATGCCCCCGCCGAACCGCGCGGACCCCGCCCCGGTTTCGAGCAGAGCGCCTGGTTCCGCCTGAATGTCGGCCGCAATCAGAATGCCGATCCGCGCTGGATCCTGCCGCTGCTCTGCCGGCGCGGCCACATCAGCCGCACAGAGATCGGCGCGATCCGCATCGCGGCGCAGGAAACCTTGTTCGAGGTCGCGGGCGGCGTCGCTGCGCGCTTCCTCGATGCCGTGCGCCGCACCGCCAGCGAGGATGACGAGGTCGACATCCAGCCGACCGACGGCAAGCCCCGCGAGGAAGCGCGTCGCAATCGCCGCGACAATGCCCGCCCCGTCCATGCGCCCAAGCCCTATCGCGCACCCGCCGCGCGCGGACCGCATGGGGGCCGCCCGGATCAGGCCCAGCCCGGCCCCCATGGCGCCGGCAAAAAGAAGGGCCCGAACAAGTGGAAGGGTGGCGCCAAGCCCTTCGCGCACAAGAAGCCCGGCAAGGATAGATGATCGCAATCCTCGTCGATGCAGATGCCTGCCCGGTGAAGGAAGAAATCTACCGGGTGGCATTTCGGCATGAGACGCCGGTCAGGATCGTCAGCAACCAGCGCATCCGCATCCCCGATCATCCGCTGGTCGAGCGGGTGGTCGTGTCCGACGCCTTCGATGCGGCCGATGACTGGATCGCCGAGCAGGCCAGCCCGACGACAATCTGCATCACCGCGGACATTCTGCTCGCCGATCGCTGCCTGAAAGCCGGCGCGAGCGTGATCGCCCCGACCGGCAAGCCCTTCACCACCGCGTCCATCGGCAGCGCCATCGCGACCCGCGCCATCATGGCCGATCTGCGCGCCGGCGGCGACATCATCGGCGGCCCCGCGCCATTCAGCAAGGCGGACCGCTCACGCTTCCTTTCCGCGCTGGACGAGACGATCGTGCGGCTGAAGCGGCAGCAGCCAGCGTGACGGGCGATCAGCGGTTACCGACGGCCACACCAGCAATGCGGCCTTCCGGCAAGGAGGGCGTCGCAGGACTGGTGAGCGAGAACGCATAACCGACCTCGGCAGCATCAGGCCCATAGAATGAACCGTGAAAATCTCCTGAAAAGTTGGTGTTGTAGGAAGAAAGACTACCTTGGAAGGTCGGACCGTCCGAGGAAATCGTAGCCGTACCTGTAAAATCACCAAAGGGGGTATCTGCCCCAAGCGTCCAGTAATCGATCAGTTTCAGCTCCGTATAAATCCTGCCAGAGTCGAAATCAGCGTCCAGACGGCCATCTCCGAGGATCGCCGTACTTCTGCCGACAAATCCTTGCCCCCTGACATGCAAAGCATAGCTGGCTGTGCCGGTTCGCGGCATTTCATCCGAGCTTGACGGAGAGCCGTAGAGAAACGCATTATATCCGACCCCAACCTGCGTCCATTCGCCATAGCTGAGGTAGTGGAACTGTAGCTCCGCTTTGTTGGTACCTAATTGCGGCGTCAGGTTGTTGAATAACGCAATGCTTTTTCCACGCTCGGCTTCGCTGACCTTTCGGAATGAGATGGAGGTTTTTGTAGGATCGGGGGCTTGAGCGAGATCCTCTCCGGTGAAGCTCGCCGAGATGCTGTCAGTCGTGATGGTGTAAGTGCCAGTTTGATAGTCGGGCGTGACGGTGATCGAAGTCGCCGCGGGTGCGTTATCGTCATACACCGGAGGACTGTAATTGGTCTCTCTCGCATAGCTTAGGGGCGAGCTGATGAGGTCAAATGTCGTGGCGCCTTGCAGCGGGAAGGTGCTGCCCGGAGGCGGGGGCGGAGGAGGCGGTGGAGGCGCGACATACTGCTTGAGAGCACCCGTGACGACACCCCCGCCGAGCGAGTTAAGGTCGGCATTATTGATCGCAAAAGTATAGCCGAACTCTCCACCGTCGGGACCGAAGAAGCCGCCGAGAATGGACCCTTGATAAGTGCCGCCGTCCCAGGTGCCCTGAAACGTGTTGCCTGCTCCGATATGACCAGTTCCGTTGAGAGACGGGAGGGAGACGGAAGCTCCAGAGACGCTGCTAAGCCCGGAAAGCTGCAAGAACGTCGAGAAGCTTTGATCGCTAAAGTTTGCCGTCAGGCTCGCTTTGCCGCTCAGGCTATACTCGCCCACGCGATCGTAGAGGATGCCTTCCGCAAATCCTTCGTATGTGCCGCTGCCACCGATCGGCAAATCTCCAGCCGTGGTCGGCACGCCGAAGTAGAAATAGGCATTCACGCGCCGCTGCGGAGTTCCGAAACTCGTGTCGCGAGAGATGAACTCCCATCCGCCGTAACTCACATAGGAAAGCCTCAGATCGGGTCTCAGCGGGTCTGCATAGTCCGGCTGCCTGAACCACAGGACACGCGTGCCATCCGCAGCGCTGTCGCTCCAGCCGATGTCCCCTCCCGAGAGGTTGGGCGCGTGAATCTGACCACTGGCCAGAATGTTGTACAGTGCATATCGACCACCCGCGCGAGGGTCGACATAGAGCCGAGCCGCGCTTGAAGATTGATAAGGGCTGTGTCGCGTTCGGAGGGTCTCATCGTAGTAATTGATATCAACTTCGACAGAACCGGACCGAAAGTCTTGCGTTTGCCCCAAAGCCTCCATCAGCGTTCCGCTAGTTGCTGCCGGCAAAGAGGTTGGCGGTGCAGGACGAACAAGGGCGGCGGCGGACGGCGCCGGGGCGGGTGTCGGTGAAGGCGACGGAGTTGGAGAAGGCGCAGGCGTGCTGTTGACACCGCCGCCGCCACACGCTGTCAGCAACGTGCAGACCGCTATGAAGCAGCCTCGAAAATGGTACTGCAATGCAACCCCCACCCGGTGAACTCGGATGTTTGTTTGGGCGTTCGCAGGTGGCAGGGTCAAGCCGATTGAGCTGAAAGGAGCCACCACTTTTGTCTTGTTTCAGAACGGCGAGTGTCCAAGGAAGCCGAGTTTTTTCCCGGCGTGGCCCTCCTCGAGAACTTTTTGTCGCGAATCTCAGCGCGCCATGAAACGACGAGCCCTCACTTCCGCTTGGGCAGCGGTGGCAGAGCCTTGGCTTCCTCCAGCACGCTCGTGTCGATCAGCGTCGCGAGTTGCGCGCGGGTGCGCGGCGTGCGCTTGTCCTGCTTGGCAAGCCAGGCTTCCTCTTCCTCCAGCACGTCGAGCAGGTCGCCCGTCCAGTCCGCCAGCCAATTGTGGTGGGACCAGCTCCGCTTGACCAGCTCCAGCGGATAGCCGCTGTTCTGCGCCACGAGCTCCTGCGCCCGTGTCGGATCGCGGCGGACCTCCTGCGTGGCATCGATGATCGCGCGGACCATAACGACGATGTTCCGCCGCATCTGCGGGTTGGCCAGCGCGCCCGCGGTGGTGTTGAGATTGAACAGCTCGCGATAGACGCCCTTGCCGCTGAACTCGATGGCATCATCGCCAATCGCCTGCGCGGCGCGCTCGACTTCCGGCTCCCAGATCGCCACGGCATCGACCTTTCGATCCGCCAGTGCCTGCGGCATGTCGGGCAGCTTCATGCCGACCATGGTGACATCGTCACTGGACAGGCCGACGGTTTTCAGCATCTTCTGGGTGAAGAAGCCGGACGAAGTGACGGAAATCGTCGCAATCCGCTTGCCCTTGAGATCCGCCAGCGAGTTGATGCCGGCCGATTTGCGCGCGACGATGCGGTACAGCCCTTCGGTCACGGTCATGACGATCCGCATGTCCGGGTTGCGCAGCGAGTAGCGCAGCGCCTGCGTCTCCGCATTGGTCGCGATGTCGGCCGGCGCGCTGCTGTCATCCGGCGTCGCGCCGGGCTCGCCCACGAGATTGGCGACGCTCCCGCGCCCCACCGTGACAGGCGCCGGATAATAGGATTCAGCGGCGATAAAGAGCGGCGCGAACTCGAACACGGTGAGATTGCCGAACGCGCGGATCGGGCCAGCCTGCGCGACAGTCGCGGAAGCCGCCGACGCCACGGGCGTGTCCGCCTGGGTGCAGGCCGAGGTGCTGGCGACCAGAATTGAGAGACCGGCCAACAGGACGCCGCGCCCACGCCGACGCGCAGGGCCATGGCTCATCGCCCGATTGAATGCCGACATCCTCTTCTCCCTCACATCGCTTTTGACGGCCGGAGGCTAGCGAGCGGCGGCGCCGCCAACAATGCACGGAACGGCATTGATCCTTGCCTGGGGTGGCGGGGGTTGAAGGAACACAGGGGAATTGCTGGATATCCGCTGAAAGCCGCCGGTCCGGGACACGACGCCATTGCGGACAGTCGGCATCTTTCGGCAACCTCCGATATTAGTGGCTATTACCCAGAGAACATCTGATAATTTTGTCAGATGTGAGGAAAGTGTATGCTCGAGCATTTGAAAGCCATCATTCCTGACGGCGAGGTCGTACTGGCACTCGAACCAGAGGAACTGGCCGGGAAGCTGCTTTTTATTCTACGCCAGAATGGCGGCAATATGTTTCAGCTAAGTAACATCGAAGCGGAGCTGGGCAACTCCGTGCTATCCGGGTCGGAATTATACCCACGCGGCCAATGGGCTGCAATTGGGTTAGCTTTGCGTGAAGCAGCCGCATGGCTTTTGGCGCAGGGTCTGGTCATTCCTGCTGAGGGCACCAATGGCAAAAACGGTTGGTGCGTGCTCAGCCGTCGTGCTCAGAAGTTTCAAGATGAGCGCCAGTTCGCCAGCTACACGGCAGCACGCCGCCTGCCACGGGAAAACCTTCATCCTCGCATAGGCAGCAAAGTGTGGATGGCTTTTATGCGTAACGAGTTCGACGTCGCAGCCTTTCAGGCCATGAAAGGAGTCGAAATCGCGGTTAGGGAAGCTGCCGATTTTTCTCAGGGCGAGCATGGCGTACCTATGATCCGCCGCGCATTCCACAAGGATACGGGACCGCTGACGGATGAGAAAGCAGAAGATGCAGAGAAGGAAGCACTCTCTGCGCTCTTTGCTGGCGCGATCGGATTATACAAGAACCCCCACTCCCACCGAGACGTGGACCTTACCGATCCAGCAGAAGCAGCAGAAATTGTGATGTTGGCCAATCTCTTGCTGCGGATCGTCGACAGTCGAGCTGAAAAGCGCGGCGATTGACACAGCTAGATCTGCTTTATCGGCCCTCCCCGCATACGACCGCAAAACCTCCAAGCGGCCGTTCGCTTAGTTCACGCACGCGGTCCGATCAAGCCGCCGCCCGCGCCCGCAGCTCCAGCGCGGCTGCGATGAGGTCGCGCGTGTAGTCCGTCTGCGGCGCGTTGAAGATCTGCTGCGAGGAGCCCTGCTCCACGATCCTGCCGTTGCGCATCACCACCATCTCGTGCGCGAGGGCGCGGACGACCTTGAGGTCGTGGCTGATGAACAGATAGGTCAGGCCATGGCTCGCCTGCAGGTTGCGCAGCAGGTCGACGATCTGGGCCTGCACGGACATGTCGAGCGCGGAGGTGGGCTCGTCGAGGATCACGAGATCGGGCCGCAGGATGATCGCGCGGGCGATGGCGATGCGCTGGCGCTGGCCGCCGGAGAATTCGTGCGGGTAGCGATCCAGCACCGCCGTGGAGAGGCCGACCTCCTCGATCATCGTCGCGACAGCCTCGTAGCGCTCTGCTGGCGTCAGGTCGGGTCGGTGGATCGGCAGCCCCTCGCCGACGATCTGGCCGATGGTCATCTTGGGGCTGAGGCTGGCAAAGGGGTCCTGAAAGACGATCTGCATCCGCTTTCGCAGCGGGCGCATCTGCTTCCAGTTGCGTTCGTGCAGCGGCTCATCCTCGAACCAGATCGGCCCTTCCGAGCGGCTGATGCGCAGCAGCGCAAGGCCGAGCGTGCTCTTGCCCGAGCCGGACTCGCCGACCACGCCGAGCGTATGCCCGCGCGGGATCGAGAGCGTCACGCCATCCACGGCTTTCACAAAGGCGCGCGGCTTGCCGAACCAGCCCTTAATCGGGAAATGGACCTTCAGATCCTCGGTGCGGACGAGTGGCGCGGGATTTCCCTCGATCTTCAGCGGCTCGCCGCGCGGCGTCGCGTCCAGCAGTTTGCGGGTGTAGGCGTGCTGGGGGTTGTCGAACACCGCGCTGGTGTCGCCCGCCTCCACCACCTCGCCCTGCGTCATCACGCAGACGCGCTCGGCCATCTTGCGCACCACGCCCAGATCGTGGGTGATGAGCAGCATCGCCATGCCGAGGCGCTGCTGGAGATCCTTGAGCAGATCGAGCACCTGCGCCTGCACGGTCACGTCGAGCGCGGTGGTCGGCTCGTCGGCGATCAGCAGGTCCGGCTCGTTGGCCAGCGCCATGGCGATCATGATGCGCTGGCGCTGCCCCCCGGAGAGCTGGTGCGGATAGGATTTGAGGCGGTTCTCGGCATCGCGCAGCCCGACCAGCTTGAGCAGATCGATGGTCTTGGCCACCGCCGCCGCCCGGCTGATTGCGGGATCGTGCAGCTTCATCGCCTCGATGATCTGCCGGTCGATGGTGTGGAGCGGGTTGAGCGCGGTGAGCGGCTCCTGCGGGATCAGCGCGATGCGCGCGCCGCGCAGGGTCTGCATCGTGCGCTCGCTGGCGCCGACGATCTCCTGCCCGTCCAGCCGGATCGAGCCGGACGGATGGAACGCCACCGGATAAGGCAGCAATTGCAGGATCGACATGGCGGCGGTGGACTTGCCCGAGCCGGACTCGCCAACCAGTGCCAGCGTCTGGCCCTTCTCCAGCGTGAAGGAGACGTCCTTCACCGCCTCGACGATGCGGCCTTCCGAGCGGAACGAGCAGCACAGCCTGTCGACCGCAAGCAGGGGCCTGTCCGGGGCGCTCATGTCGATTTCCTTGGATCGAAGGCATCCCGCGCCGCTTCGCCGATGAAGATGAGCAGCGAGAGCATGGTGGCCATGACGGCGAACCCCGCGATGCCGAGCCACGGTGCATAGAGATTGTTCTTCGCCTGGTTGAGCAGTTCGCCGATGGAGGGCGATCCGCGCGGCATGCCGAAGCCGAGAAAATCCAGCGCCGTGAGGATGGTGATGGACGAGGAGACAATGAATGGCAGGAAGGTGATGGTCGCGACCATCGCATTGGGCAGGATGTGCCGGAACATGATCGTGCGGTTGCCAAGGCCAAGCGCCCGGGCGGCGCGGACATAATCGAGATTACGCGCGCGCAGGAACTCGGCGCGCACGACGTGCACCAGCGTCATCCAGCTCACCAGCAGCAGCACGCCGAGCAGCGTGAAGAAGCTGGGCGTGAGGAAGCTCGCCATGATGATGAGCAGGTAGAGCATCGGCAGGCTCTGCACGATCTCGATGCAGCGTTGGAAAATCAGGTCCGTCCACCCGCCGAAATAGCCCTGGATGGCGCCGGCGGTGATGCCGATGATGGAGCTGAAAAAGGTGAGCAGCAGGCCGAAGGTCACCGAGAGGCGGAAGCCGTAGATGATGCGCGCCAATACATCGCGCGCCTGATCGTCCGTGCCCAGCCAATGACGCGCGGAGGGCGGCGACGGCGCGGTAACGGGGATATCATAGTCGATCGTCCGGTAGCTGTAGGGGATGATCGGCCAGATCGCCCAGCCGTCGCCCTCAGCGATCATCGCCCGCACGGCGGGGTCCTGATAATTGGCCTCGGTCTGGAACACGCCGCCGAATGTGGTCTCGGGATAGGCGCGCAGCACTGGCGCGTAGATCTCGCCGCGATAGCTCAGCAAGATGGGCTTATCATTGGCAATCAGCTCCGCGCACAGCGTCACCGCATAGAGCGCGAGGAAGATCCACAGGCTCCAATAGCCGCGCTTGTTGGCCTTGAAATTGGCCCAGCGCCGGCGCGTGAGCGGGCTCATCCGGCTGATCGGGCGCACAGGTCGGGGATGAACGGCCGGGGCTGCGACGGGCGTTTCGGCGTTCATCAGACGTCCCGCCTTTCGAAATCGATGCGGGGATCGACCAGCACATAAGTGACATCGCCGAGCAGATTGGTCAGCAGGCCGAGCAGCGAGAAGATGAACAGCGAGCCAAGCATCACCGGATAATCCCGGTTGATCGTTGCCTCGAAGCCCAGCAGCCCGAGGCCATCCAACGAGAAGATCACCTCGATCAGCAGCGAGGAGGTGAACAGCACGCTGACGAAGGCGGCCGGGAAGCCGGCGATGACGATGAGCATCGCGTTGCGAAAGACATGGCCATAGAGCACGCCGTTCTCGGAGAGGCCCTTGGCCCGCGCCGTGGTCACATATTGCTTGCCCACTTCATCGAGGATCGAATTCTTGGTGAGCATGGTGAGGTTGGCGAAGGCGCCGATGACCATCGCGGCCACCGGCAGGGTGATGTGCCAGAGATAATCGAGCACCTTGCCGATGAGCGAGAGCTCCTCCCAATTATCCGAGACCAGGCCCCGCGCCGGAAAGATGCTCCAGAATGTGCCGCCAGCGAAGAGCACGACCAGCAGCACCGCGAACAGGAAGCCGGGAATGGCATAGCCGATGGTGACGAAGAAGCTCGACCAGGCATCGAACGCCGTCCCCGCCCGCACAGCCTTGCGGATGCCGAGCGGAATGGCAACGAGATAGGTGATGAGCGTGGTCCAGAGGCCCAGCGAGATCGACACCGGCAGCTTCTCGATGATCAGATCGATGACCGGCTGGTCCTTGTAGTAGCTGTTGCCGAACTCGAACCGCGCGAAATCGCCGAGCATCTTGAAGTAGCGATAGAGCACCGGCTTGTCGAAGCCGTAGAGCTTCTCAAGCTCCTTCACCATCGCCGGGTCCAGCTCGCCGGTGGGCATGATGCCGCTGCTCGCGCCGGTGTCCACGGTGCCGCCGATGGTGGCCGTCGCGTCCATCGCGGTGCCGGCGAACCGCGCCTGGATCTGGTCGATCGGGCCGCCCGGCACGAACTGGATGATGATGAAGGTGATCGTGACGATACCGATCAGCGTTGGCACCATCAGCAGGAGCCGGCGGGCGACATAGGACCAGAGCGCCGTCATGAAGACTGTCCTTGTGCGTGCCCGGCCGTCTTGCCGGGGTCGGCCCACCATGTGTCCAGCGTCATGATCGGGAAATTATAGGCGGGCTGCTTTTTCGGCATGCCGAACCGGTCCCAATAGGTGATCGGCATCTGCCCCACCGGCGCCGGGTAATCATGCTGGAAGGGAATGGCGTAGAAATTCCACAACAGGATGCGATCGAGCGCCCGCATCGCGCCGACCACGGTCTCGCGATCCGTTGCGGTGATCATCTGCGCGAGCATCTTGTCGACGGCCGGATTCTTGACGCCCGGATAGTTCAGCGATTGCGGCTGATCCGCGGCGTGCGAGCCCCAGATCAATGTCTGGCCGATGCTCGGCGTCTCATGGCCGGGAAACATCGGGATGTTAAGCAGCAGATCATAATCATAATGCCGCAGCCGATGCCGGAATTGCGCGCTGTCGAACGAGCGGAAACTGATGGCGATGCCAAGCTGCCGCGCATTCTCGACAAAGAGCGAAACCTGCCGGTCCATCAGCGGGGAATAGCTGATCAGCTCGAGCGCCATGGGGCGACCGGTTGTCTTGTCGATCAGCCGGCCGTCCTGATAGCGATAGCCCGCCGCCCGCAGGATCCGCACCGCCTCGATGAGATTGGCCCGGCGATTGCGCCAGTTCCCGCCAACCGGCAGGTCCGGCGCCTTGGTGAACACCTCGCCCGGCACCTCGTCCCGCACGGATTGGAGCAGCTCCAGTTCCCGGCCCTGAGGCAGGCCCTCGGCCGCGAACTCGCTGTTGGTGTAGAAGCTGTGCAGGCGGCCATGATGCCCGGCGAGCAGGGTCCGGCGCACCCACTCGAAATCATAGGCCAGCATCAGCGCGCGCCGCAATTGACGATCCGCCAGCGCGGGGCGCCGTGTGTTCATGACGATGCCCAGATAGAAGGACGGGCTGCGGTAATCGATGACCTGCCGCTTGATCTGGCCCGCGCGGAAGGCCGGCAACTGCTTCTCGCTCGCCCAGCGCACCGCGCTCGTTTCCTGCCGAAAGTCGACATTGCCGGCGAGGAAGGCCTCATAGGCCACGGTCTGGTCCCGGTAATAATCGTGCCGGATGATGTCGAAATTGTAGCGGCCCTTGTTGACCGCCAGATCCTTGGCCCAATAATCCTTCACGCGCTCATATTCGATCCAGCGCCCCTGGCTGAAGCGGCCGACCTTATAGGGGCCGCTGCCCAAGGGGCGGTCGAGCGAGGCGGCGTTGAGCGGGTGCTTCGCGTAATAATGGCGGGGGAGCAGCCACATATCCATCACCACCGTCGGCAGCGTGGGATTGTTAGGCTGGGTGAAATAGACGCGCACCGTGTGCGGCCCGCGCTTTTCCGCACGCGTCACGGCCTGCTCCAGCCGTTTGAGCGACGGCGTCACCAGGCCCTTGGCCTGATCGATGGTGAAGATGATGTCCTCGGGCGTGATCGGCACGCCATCATGCCAGCGCGCGCGGGGATCGAGATGGAAATCCATCCATGAAATATCTTTGGGATAGGTGATCGACTCGGCGACCAGCGCGTAGCGCATTGCCGGCTCGTCCGAACTGCGCCGCATCAGCGGCTCGTAAACCTGCATCATGCCGATGGGCGGCGTGCCGAGCAGGGCCATGAGATTGAGACTGTCGAAGCCGCCAATATAGGCCACCCGCAGCGTGCCGCCCTTGGGCGCCTTGGGATCGGCATAGTCGAAATGCTTGAAGCCGGGGCCGTATTTGGGGGTGCCGAACACCGCATAGGCGTGACTGGAGATCAGCTCATTGCCGCCCGGCACGGCCTGCACGCTGGCGGAACTGATCGTCAGCAGCAGGGGAAGGCAGAGAAGCGCCAGCAGGAGTTGCCGAAGCACCCCGAGGCGCTGCCTCACCGGCCCGGCAGGTGGCGGCAGGCCCCCATCATCCAGGCCATGGTCTTTCGGGCCGTCCGCAGCATCTCCAGCCATACTCTCCCTTCCGAACCCCAGATGGAGTCCAGCAAACCGGTGATGCTCATTCGATCTTGCGCCGAATGTCGCCCCACCCGCTCCGTTGGTTCAATGTCTAACTTTAGTTGACCTAACTAACAATTCGAATCGAACTTATCTTGTCATAATTCGCGGTGCCAGGCGCGTAAACGTCCTGCTCGTCATCGTGCCGCGCCTGCTCCGCCAATGCAACCGGCTGCCGCACAGCGCGGCACGGCTTTGATCGCCGCGCGCATCCTGCTAGCCCATGCGCATGAAGAACATCGCCACGCTCACCCTCAATCCCACCATCGATGTGGCCTATGAGGTCGACAAGGTCTTCGCCACGCACAAGATGCGGACGGCTGGCGAATATCATAATCCCGGCGGCGGCGGCATCAATGTGGCCCGCGTGTTCGTGCGGCTGGGTGGCAATGCGCGGGTGCATTACCTGTCCGGCGGGGCGACGGGCGTAGCGCTCGATGGCTTGCTCGACCGGCATCAACTGGTGCGCGCGCAGATCCCGATCCAGGGCGAAACCCGCGTCGCAACCTCGGTGCTGGAGAGGGACAGCGGCAAGGAATATCGCTTCACGCCGCCGGGCCCGGTGGTGGAGGAAACCGAATGGCGGCTGGCGCTCGACCAACTCAGCCAGGTGACGTGCGATTATTTCGTGGCCAGCGGATCGCTCCCGCCCGGGGTGCCGGAGGATTTCTACGGGCAGCTTGCCGCCGCGCTGGCGCCGCGCGGCATCGGCTTCGTGCTCGACAGTTCAGGCGCCGGTCTGCGCGGTGGCCTGAGCGACGAGCATGTGCTGCTGGTCAAGCCGAGCCAGGGCGAATTGCAGCAGCTCGTCGGGCGCGACCTGAAAGGCCCGGATGCCATTGCGGCGGCAGCGCAGGACATCGTACGATCGGGCCGCGCCCGCTATGTCGCGGTCACTCTAGGCCATGAAGGCGCGGTGCTGGCGACGGCAGAGAGCACCCTCTATCACCCCGCCATCCCCATCGACGCGAAAAGCGCGGTCGGCGCGGGGGACAGCTTCGTCGCCGCGATGGTCTATGCGCTGGCCAGCGACTGGCCGGTGGAAGATGCCTTCCGCTATGGCATTGCCGGTGGCACTGCGGCGGTGCTGACGCCGGGCACCGACCTCGCCCGCCCGGCCGACATCGACCGCCTCTACGCGCAGATCAAAACCGGCTGACCAGCGCGCGCGCCGCCGCCTGCACGTCCCGCCAGGTCACACCGAACCCGGCTTCATCGCCAAAATAGGGGTCGGCCACGGCCTGCCCTTCCCGCCCCGGCACCATGTCCAGCAACAGGCCGACATGAGCGCGATGCCCCGCGGGTGCAAGGCGCCGAATGTTGGCGAGATTGTCCCCATCCAGCGCAAAGATCATGTCGAAGCGCTGGAAATCCGCCGGGGCGATCTGCCGCGCGCGGTAGGTTGAGATGTCGATGCCATGGCGCAGCGCGGTGGCCTGGGCGCGCGGATCGGGCGGCCGCCCGACATGCCAGTCGCCTGTGCCTGCCGAGTCCGCCGTCACATCAAGGCCCGCCAGCGACGCCTCGTGCCGGAACGCGGCCTCGGCCAAGGGCGACCGGCAGATATTGCCGAGACAGACGAACAAAATGGCGGATGGGGTTGGCTTGAGCATGCGCCTCGCTATCATGCGCGGACGACGAACGCGACCCGACCGCGCTTCGGCCAGGCCGCGAGACAGGAACCCGCCCCCATGTGCGGGCGTTCGCAACGAGAGCCACGCCGAACCCAATCACGGCGGACCCAACCATGACGCAAACCATGACGCAAAGCATGACAGGGGAATCACCATTTCGCATCCCTCCGCATTCGATCTTCCAGCGCCCTCAATCGACACCCTCGACCATCTCAGCCTGTTTCTGGATCTGGACGGCACGCTCTTCGAGCTGATCGACCATCCCGAAGAGGTGATCGCAGACGAGCGTCTGCGTAGCCTGCTCACCCGGCTGTCGACGCGGCTCGATGGGCGTCTGGCGGTCGTGAGTGGGCGCTCCATCGCGCAGATCGACGCCATTCTCGGCCCTATCGCGCAGGATCTGGCGGTTTCCGGCAGCCATGGCAGCGAGCATCGCTGGCGCGGCGTCGCGGCGCATCCGGTGCGGCCCAAGGGACTGGACGAAGCCGCCGCGGACTTTCGCGCCTTCGCCGGGCGGCATGAGGGCGTGATCGTCGAGGACAAGAGCTATGGCGTCGCGCTGCATTTCCGCATGGCGCCGCAGATCGAGGCGGAAGCCACTGCCCTCGCCACCCGCCTCGCTGACGACCTCGGCCTTCATTACCAGCCCGGCAAGATGATGACGGAACTGCGGATGCCCGGCGGCGACAAGGGCAAGGCCGTGCGTACCCTGATGAGCCGGGCGCCCATGGCAGGCACCTCGCCGTGGTTCCTTGGCGATGACGAGACAGACGAGGCCGCGTTTCTCGCCGCGCAGGCGCTTGGCGGCGTCGGGGTAATCGTGGGCGATCGGCGGCCGACCGCAGCCCAATACAAGCTTGCCAATCCGCGCGCCGTACATGCCTGGCTGGAGGACCTGCTCTGATGACTGCAACACTCGACCTCTGGCCTATCGGCAATTGCCAGGTCTCCGCCCTGATCGACCGGGCCGGCCGCTTCGTCTGGGGCTGCGTGCCCCGCGTGGATGGCGACCCGGCCTTCTCCTCCCTGCTTGACCCGGCCCCGCGCGCTGCCGAGGGCGCACGCGGCTTCTGGGAAATCGACCTGGAAGACTGCGTGGAGACGACGCAGCATTATGTGCGCAACACGCCGGTGCTGGTGACGCGGCATGAGGACAAGCATGGCAATGCCATCGAGGTCATCGACTTCTGCCCGCGTTTCCACCGCAGCGGGCGCATGTTCCGTCCGGTCGCTTATGCCCGCATCGTCAAGCCGGTGGCGGGTAGTCCGCGTATCCGCATCCGCCTGCGCCCGGCGCGCGACTGGGGCGCGCGCGATCCGAACCGCACGCGTGGTACCAATCACATCCGCTACATGCTCTCGGACATGACCCTGCGCCTGACGACAACCGCGCCGGTCGGCTGGATCGAGGACGAGCGGCTGTTCCGGGTCGAACGCCCGCTGCACTTCTTCTTGGGGCCGGACGAGAGCTTTGCCGACGATCTGCGCATCACGCTGGACACCATGCTCGACCGGACGATCCGTGAGTGGCAGGGCTGGGTGCGGGGTCTCGCCACGCCCGTGGAATGGCAAAAAGCGGTCATTCGCGCCGCGATCACGCTCAAGCTGTGCCAGCATGAGGAAACCGGCGCGATTGTCGCGGCGCTGACCACATCGCTGCCCGAACATGCCGATAGCGGGCGCAACTGGGATTATCGCTACTGCTGGATTCGCGACGCTTATTACACGGTGCAGGCACTCAACCGGCTCGGGGCCCTCGATGTTCTGGAGAGCTATCTCGAATATCTGCGCAACCTCGTCGACAATGCACGCGGTGGCCATATTCAGCCCCTGTACGGCGTGGGCGGCGAAGCCACGCTGACCGAATGGATCGCGCCGGGGTTGGCCGGCTATCGCGGCATGGGGCCGGTGCGCGTCGGCAACCAGGCGGCCGAGCAGATCCAGCACGATGCCTATGGCCAGATCGTCCTCTCCAGCACCCAAAGCTTCTTCGACCGGCGGCTGCTGCGCATGGGCGGCACCGACGATTTCCATGCGCTTGAGGCCGTGGGCGAGCGCGCGTGGGACGTCTATGACAAGCCCGATGCCGGCCTGTGGGAGCTGCGCACCCGCAGCCATGTCCACACCTACTCCGCCGCGATGTGCTGGGCGGCGTGCGACCGGCTAGCCAATGCCGCCGCCGCGCTCGATCTGCCGGAACGGGCGGCCTTCTGGCAGGGGCGGGCCGATAGCATGCGCCAGACCATAATCGATGCGGCGTGGCGGGAGGACACAGGCCGGATGTCCGCGACATTCGGAGGCGACGATCTCGATGCCAGCATCATCCAGTTGCTGGACCTTCGCTTTCTCTCGCCGGGCGATCCGCGGTTCAAGACGACGCTCGAGGCCGTCGAGCAGGGGTTGCGGCGCGGCAGCCACATGCTCCGTTATGCCACCGAGGACGATTTCGGCCTGCCCTCGACCGCCTTCAACGTCTGCACCTTCTGGCTGATCGAGGCGTTGCACGCCACCGGACGGGTCGACGAGGCGCGGATGTTGTTCGAGGAAATGCTCAGCCGTCGCACTGCCGCCGGCTTGCTCTCGGAGGATATCGACCCGGCCACGGGTGAGCTGTGGGGCAACTATCCCCAAACCTATTCGTTGGTTGGATTAATCAACTGCGCCGTTCTGCTCAGCAAGCCGTGGAGTACCATCAGATGACTCGCCTCGTCATCGTGTCGAACCGCGTCAGCCCGCCGACGGGGGAAGGACAAGCCAATCAGGGCGGCCTTGCGGTCGCGCTGTCATCGGCGCTGCGCGAGACAAATGGCATCTGGTTCGGCTGGTCGGGCAACGAGACCGAGACGTTCACCGGTCATGTGAATTTCAGCAAAAGTGATGGCGTCACCACCGCCACCGTCGACCTTGAGCCGCAGGATGTCGACGAATATTATAACGGCTTTGCCAATCGCACGCTCTGGCCGCTCTTTCACGACCGGACCGACCTCGCAGAATTCGAGCGCAACTTCGCGGGCGGTTATGCGCGGGTGAACGAGCGCTTCGCCGACACCCTGCTGCCGCTGATCACGCCCGAAGACCTGATCTGGGTCCACGACTATCACCTCATCCCGCTCGGCGCGGAACTGCGCAAACGCGATGTCACCAACCGCACCGGCTTCTTCCTCCACACGCCCTGGCCCGTTGCGCGCCTGCTGACCTCCCTGCCGAGCCACGCCAAGCTGGTGAATGCGCTGTTCGCCTATGATCTCCTGGGCTTCCAGTGCCAGGCCTGGCTCGATTCCTTCCTCTATTATGTCCACGACCAGTTCCCCGAGGCGGAAATATCGGACGGTGTGATCCGCATCGGCGACCGGACCGTGCGGGTCGTCGCCTGCCCGATCGGCATCGATGCGGGGGACTTCGCCAAAAGCGCGACCACCCCGGAAGCCGATGAAGCGCGCGAAAGCATCCTGCGCAGTCTGGAAGGCCGCGACCTCATCATGGGGGTCGACCGGCTGGACTATTCCAAGGGCATGGAGCAGCGGTTTCACGGGTACAGCCGCTTGCTGCAGGACCATCCCGAATTTCAGGAAAAAGTCACCTTCCTCCAGATCGCGCCGCCATCGCGCGAGCAGGTCTCCAGCTATCAAGACATCCGCCGCGAACTCGATGCGCTCTCGGGCCATATCAATGGCGAGTTCGCCACCGCCCATTGGGTGCCGTTGCGCTATGTGAACCGTGGCTATGACCGGCTTGCCCTCTCCGGCATGTACCGCTCCGCGCGCGCTGCGCTGGTGACGCCATTGCGAGATGGGATGAACCTGGTCGCGAAGGAATATGTCGCGGCGCAAGACCCGGAAAATCCCGGCGTCCTCATCCTCTCCCGTTATGCCGGCGCCGCCGAGCAATTGCAGGATGCCCTGCTGGTCAACCCGTTCAGCCCGGAAGAACTGGCCGACGCGCTGCACCAGGCACTGCTCATGCCGCTTGAAGAGCGCAAGAACCGGTGGCGCGCGATGATGGACAGCGTAGAAACGCAGGACATCCGCTGGTGGCTCAAGCGCTTCCTCGATCTGCTGACGAGCGAACACCCGCCGCGAGGGAGCGCTGCCGAGGCCTCTGAGAGTTCAGAAGGCGCAGATACGAAAGAGGCCGCTCAGGCTGCAGCCTCCTCCTGAGCGGAGGGCGCGGTCGCGATCCGCGCCTTGGAGAAGGCGAGCACGCACAGGATGCAGCAGCCGACCGGCACCAGCAGCGCCAGAAAGAACATGCCGGCGGACATGTTGGCAGCGATCAACGCCCCGCCCACGAGCGGCCCCGCCATGGCACCCACGCGCGCGACAGCAACTGCCAGACCGATGGCGGCCGACAGCATCGTGATCGGATAGATGCTCGCGGCCACGGCCGTCAGCGCGATATGGGCGCCGCCTACGCCCATGCCGATAATCAGCATGAGCAGACCCCAGGTGGCGAATGCCGGCGCCAGCACCGCCAGCGCCACCAAGCCGAGCGACACCAGCGCATAGCCTGCCAACAGCGCCGGGATCGTGCGGTGACGGTCGATCTGCGTGGCCAGAATGAGGCCGCCGACCAGTCCGCCGATCTGCACGATGGAAGCCATATGGGCCGACGTCTCGAAGCTGAAGCCGACCCCGCGCAGCACCGTCGGCAGCCAACTCGCCAGCATGTACATGGACAGCGCATTGAAGCAGAACAGCGCGGAAAACAGCGTGGTGCGCAGCAGATAGCCGCGCCCCAGCGGCGCCAAGATGGGAATGTCCGTCCAGTGCCACGCCCGCTCGCGCGCCGCTTTGACCGCTACGGGCGCCGCCGGCAGACGCGTGAGAAACAGCGCGAGAAGAATCGTGATCACAAACATGAAGGTCGCCGGAACGGTGAACGCCGCTTCCCACCCGCGCCCGGTCGTGAGCCACGGCACCACGATACCGGCGCCCGCCGCACCTACAGGAATGCCGCACCCGACGATGGTCATCGCGCTCGCCCGCCGCTTGGCCGGCATCACCTCCGCGAGGATCGCCAGCACATTGGGCAGGCAGGCGCCCAGCGCCGTGCCGGTGAGCAAGCGCCACCAGAAGAGCTGACTGACCGTCTGCGACCATGACGTGCCGAGCGTCGCGAAGCTGATGACGCCGAGCGCCACAACGGTCGTCGTCCGCCGCCCGACCTTGTCGCCCAGCGGCCCGAGAAAAAAGGCGCCGAGACCAAGGCCAATGACCACGGCGGAAAGGGCCGGCGCGAACAGGGCCGGTGACTCCCCCCAAAGCTGCGCCAGATGCGGCACGATGACGGGCATCGAGCCGATGTCATAGCCATCGATGACCATGATGATGAAGCTCAGCAGGCCGACGATGTAGATCTGAAATCCGCTGGCCGCCTTGGCAGGCGCCGGCGGATCCGCTTGCGCATCGGCCGACAGAATTGCGTTGCTCTGGCTCATCTCGGTCCCATCCTCTCACCCTGTCGCCGCCGGTTCATCCGGTCTGGCCGGTCCTGCTCGTCCATCATCGCTGCGCTGGCCCGGCCGGCGCCGTCTTGCCCAGAATGAGGTCAGCCGCCTTTTCCGCAATCATGATTACGGGGGCGTTGGTATTGCCCCGGATCAGCGCCGGCATGGAGGAGGCATCCACCACCCGCAGGCTCTCGACCCCGCGCACCCGCAACTGCGCATCCAGCACGGCAGCATCGTCGGTGCCCATGGCGCAGGTGCAGGCGGGATGGCCCCCGCTCCGCGCCGTCGCGCGCAGCCAGCCTTCCAGCGCAGCATCATCCGCCGCATCCGGGCCGGGCGCGACTTCCGCGGCGACCAGATCCCGCGCCGGTGCGGTCGCGAAGAAACGGCGCATGAAGTGCATCGACCATAAGAGCCGATCAAGGTCGCCCTGTTCGCTCAGGAAGTTGAGGTGGATTTTCGGCAGCGCCTCTGGATCGGCGGATCGCAGCGCGATGCTGCCCCGGCTCTCGGGGTTGAGCAGCAGCGTGCCGGCCGAGAACTGATGCCCCGCGCCTTTCCGCCAGCCGGGGAACCAGGGCCGCGCCGCGTAGCTTGCGTGGACAATCTGGAACTGCAGGTCCGGCCGATCCTGCAACGGCCCCGAGCGCAGGAAGCCCTGTATCGACATAGGGCTCTGCGCCATGTTGCCCGTGCCGAACAGGGCCCAGCGCGCCGCGTGCAAGGCGATCCGGTCGAGCCGCAACTGATCGTCAAAGGTCACCGGCGCGGCGGCCTGCCAGAAGCTGAGCGCGATCGGATGATCCTGCAGATTGGCGCCCACGCCCGGCAAATCGCGCAGCACCGGCACGCCCATATCGGCCAGATCCGCAGCCGGGCCGATGCCGGAGAGCATGAGCAGTTGCGGCGAGTTGATCGCGCCGCCGCACAGGATCACCTCGCGGCGCGCCCGCACCTGACGCACGGTCCCGCCCTTGCGATACTCCACCCCGACCGCCCGTCCATGCTCCATGATGACGCGCGAGGCGAGCGCATGGGTCTCGATCCGCAAATTGGGGCGACCCCGCACCGGGTCGATGAACGCCCGCACCGTGCTGTGCCGCCGCCCTGCGCGGATCGTGCAATCGGGAATGCCGAACCCCTCCGGGCGCGGCACGTTGAAATCCGGTTCCTCGTCATAGCCCAGATTGCGCGCGGTATGCATGAAGGCCGGGAACAGCACCGGGTCCGGCTTCATCGCGGTGACGTGCAGTTCGCCCGTCCCGCCATGGTCGGCACCCGCTCCCCGCCAATTGGTCTCCGAGCGGCGGAAATAGGGCAACAAATCATCGAAGCCCCAGCCGGGCAAGCCCATGTCGCGCCAGCGATCATAGTCCGCCGCGTGGCCGCGAATATACATGGTGCCGTTGATCGAGGAGCTGCCGCCCAGCGCCTTGCCGCGCGGGATGGGCTGGGTGCCATTGCCCATTTGCGGGTCAGGCTCGCTCTCATTGCCCCAGATGAAGCGCTCGGTCGCGGCGGCCTGCATCCAGGTGAGCGGCATGTCGATGATCGGATGACGGCACTCGCCGCCCGCCTCCAGCAGCGTGACGGAGGTTCCGGCCTGCGCGCTCAGGCGATTGGCCAGCACGCAGCCCGCACTGCCTGCCCCCACGATGACGAAGTCCGCCTCATCCACCGGTCGGTCGCCCTCCCCTCCACGCTGTCTCTGCCAGACCGTTGCAGCCTTTGCCCTGCTGGTCTTACGGTGCATATGCACGAGCACAAGTGCGATAACGCACCCCTGCCGCAATGGAGAGCGATGAGATGCGATATACCGCCGATGAGGAAGCCAATCTGGCGCTGGTGCGCGGCCTTTTCGACGAGGTGCTCAACCCCATGGATTCGAGCGCCGTGGACCGGTTCATCGCGCCCGACTATATCCAGCACAATCCCTCGGTCGAAACGGGGCGCGCGCCATTCAAGGCGTTTCTCGACCATATCAGGTCGGTGCACCCCCAGGGCATCCATGATGTGAAGCGCATGTTTGCCGATGGCGATCATGTCATCGTTCACTACCACGTCCGCCGTTGGCCGGACGATAGCGGCTGGGCGGTGGTTGACATCTTCCGGATCGAGAACGGCCTCATTGTGGAGCATTGGGATGTCGCGCAGGACGTGAAGCTCGGCGGGCCGAACGCGAACGGGATGTTCTGAGCAGCAGGCCTTCGCCGCCCGTGCAGATGCGACCAAAAATCGTCGGGCTTTGGGCGGCGCCGGTGGAATGAAATTGACTCTGTGCAACCGACGCGCAAGATCGTGCATTGTCGGGCTGGATTCTACCGCCGTCCGTCTTTTCCGAGGGCTCCGTGACGATCGATTTTCAGGCCCTGCTGGCGCGTTCTCCCAATCCCTATGTGTTGCTCGATAGCGATCTGCGGATCGTCTGGATGAACGACGCCTATCTGCAGGTGACCATGCGCACCCGCGACAAGCTGCTGGGCCAGAACATGTTCGATGCCTTTCCGAGCGACCCGGACTCCGAGAGTCACCGGCAGCTGGAATCCTCGTTCCGCCGGGTTTTCGCCTCCGGCAAACAAGACGAGATCGCGCTCATCCGCTACGACATTCCCACGCCCGATGGCGGGATGGACGTGCGCTACTGGAGTGCGACGCACACGCCCTTTGCGGACGAGGCACGCAAGGTCGCCTACATCCTGCAGCACACGGTCGACGTGACCGAACTGCAGACGCTGCGGGCCATGCGCGATGAAATGGGCCTGATCCAGCGCGCCAATGCCGTGCAGGCGCGCAATCTGGACCTCGCCGAAGAGGCGGGGCAGTTCAAATCCCTGTTCGAGCAGGCGCCGGGCTTCGTGGCCATTCTGCACGGGCCGGATCATGAGTTCCGCATGGCGAACGCCGCGTATCACAAGCTGGTCGGGGGCCGGGATCTGCTGGGCAAGCGGGTGAAGGACGCCCTGCCGGAGGTCAGCGGGCAGCGCTTCCTGAACCTGCTCGACCAGGTCTATCGCTCTGGCAAACCCTTCATCGGGCGCCGCCTCAAGGTGCTGCTGCAGAATGACGAGGGAACCGAGGTGCAGGAGCGCTATCTCGACTTCGTCTATCAACCCACGGTGGGCGAAGGCGGGACTGTTTCCGGGGTGTTCGTCCAGGGCCATGACGTGACCGACCAGGTGGAATCGGAAGAGCGGCAGGCCCTGCTGATGAACGAGCTCAATCACCGCGTGAAGAACACGCTGGCGATCGTCCAGGGCCTCGCGATGCAGTCATTCCGCCAGATGCCGGGGTCCGAGGTTCCGCGTCAGACCTTCAATGCGCGGCTCGCGGCGCTGGCGGCGGCCCATAACCTGCTGACGACCAGCAACTGGAAAACCGCCGGCTTCATCGAGACGGTGCGCAGTGCGGCCGAAGCCTCCATCGGCGAGGATCTGGCACGGGTGCATCTCGATGGCCGGGATTTCACCATCGCGCCGCAGACGGCGGTGTCCCTCTCCATGATCATTCACGAACTCTGCACCAATGCTGTGAAATATGGGGCTTTGTCCGTGCCTGAAGGTCACATAGACCTGAGCTGGACGATCGAGGACGAAGAAGAGGATTACCGATTGATCGACCTGCGTTGGGAAGAACGCGGTGGCCCGCCCGTCCAGCAACCCGCAAGTCGCGGTTTCGGGTCGCGCCTCATCGAGCACGGCTTCTCGACGGAGCGGGCCAGCGGCGTCGTCATAGACTTTCGGCCGACCGGCCTGCTGTGCACCATCAAGGCAAAGCTCACCAACGCATCGATTGTTTCATGAGACTGGACGACCTGACCATCCTGATCGTTGAGGACGAGCCGATCATCGCGCTCGTCCTCGAAGACAAGCTGCTGGATCGCGGCGCGAACCCCGTTCTGGCGCACAGCTTCGACAGTGCGGCAGAGCTGATCGGCCGACAGGCGCTGGACCTCGCCATTCTGGATGTGAACATCCATGGCCAGCAAAGCTATCCGCTGGCGCAAATGCTGCGAGACAAGGGCACGCCGTGCATCTTCGTGACCGGCTATGGCGGCGCGCTGCACCCCGAGGCGTTCGCGCACGTCACCACGTTGACCAAGCCCTACAGCGTGGCCGCGTTGGATGACGCACTGCAGACGGCGCTGGCATTCAGAAATGCCAGCCAGCCGGAACCCGATGCACCGCTGACCTGACCGGTCAAAGCGGCGTCACCCACGCGGCGGCGTTTTCAGGCCAGCTCGACCGGCGTCGTATCGTAGCCCGCCACAGCCAGCGCCTGCATCAACCGCTGGAGATGGGCTTCGTCGCGCGTCTCGCATTCCACATCCAGCGTCAGGCCCTTGGCGGGCAGATTGGTGAAAATCCGCTGGTGGGAGAGCTCCAGGATGTTCACCGCCTCCTGATCGAAGATGCGAGCGACATGGAACAGCGCGCCGGGACGATCCTGCATGATGATGCGCAGGCGCGCCAGCCGGCCTGAACGTGCCAGATCGCGCAGCAGCACATTGGCGAGCAGGCGCGTATCGATATTGCCGCCGCACAGCACCAGGCCCACCGTCTTGCCGGCGAACAGCGGCTTGTGCTCGATCAATGCCGCGAGACCGGCGGCGCCAGCGCCCTCGACCACGGTCTTCTCGATCTGGAGCAGCAGGCTTACCGCCTGTTCCAGCGCGCGCTCGGTCACGAGCACCACATCATTCGCGAGCGCGGTGACGAAGCGGCGCGTGAGCTGCCCCGGCTCCTTGACCGCAATACCCTCGGCCAGCGTATCGCCATCGCAGGGCAGGTTGGCGCTCTTCACCACATCGTACATGGAAGGGTAGAGTTCGGCCTGAACGCCGATCAGCTCGATATCCGGGCGGATGCCGCGCGCAGCGGTGCCCATGCCAGAGAAGAGCCCACCACCGCCGATGGGAATGACCAGCGTGTCGATCTCCGGCGCGTCCTCCAACATCTCCAGCGCCACCGTGCCCTGCCCGGCGATGATGTCCGGCTCGTCGAACGGGTGGACGAAGGTCAGGCCACGCTCGGCTTCCAGCTTGCGCGCGTGATTATAGGCGTCCTCGAATTTCTCGCCTTCCAGCACCACGGTCGCGCCGTGACCCTCGGTCTGCATCACCTTCACCAGCGGCGTCGTCATGGGCATGACGATGGTAACGGGTACGCCGAGCTTGGCGCCGTGATAGGCAAGGCCCTGTGCGTGGTTGCCGGCCGACGCCGCGATGACACCCTTGGACCGCGACGCATCGTCCAGCAGCAACAGGCGATTGAGCGCGCCGCGCTCCTTGTAGGCGGCGGTGAACTGGTGGTTCTCGAACTTGAGATACACGGTCGCGCCGGTCATCTGCGAGAGCGTCTTGCTCACCACCGTGGGCGTGCGCAAGATCGAGCCCGAAATTCGCGCCGCCGCCGCGCGGACATCGGCGACGGAGACGGGCAGCGCATCGGCACTGGCCGTCAGGGGCTCAAGCGGTTCGATCCTGTTCATGGCGCCGCCCCCTACTCCCATCTGGCGCATCCTGCAAACTGCCACTATGCCCTGCTTATGGCAAAAATCGCGTTTATCGGGCTGGGAGTGATGGGCGGACCAATGGCGGGGCATCTCGCCGCCGCCGGGCACGACCTCTCGGTGTTCAATCGGTCGATGGGCAAGACCCAGGCCTGGGTCGAGCAGCATGGCGGCGAGGCGGCGGTCAGCCCCGCGCAAGCCGCGGCGGAGGCCGAGGTTGTCATCAGCTGCGTCGGCAATGATGCCGATCTCGAAGCGGTGACCATCGGGCGCGACGGCGCGTTCCGGACGATGCACCCCGGCGGGCTGTTCATCGACCACACCACTGTCTCCGCCAAGATCTCGCGGCAGCTTGCCGACGAGGCGGAAAGCCGGGGGCTTCATTTCGTCGATGCGCCGGTTTCCGGCGGCCAGTCCGGCGCGCAGGGGGGCACGCTTTCGGTGATGTGCGGCGGCACGCAGGCGGCGGTCGAGGCGGCGCGTCTGGTCATGCAGAGCTATGCCGCCCGCATCGTGCATTGTGGCGAGGCCGGCGCGGGTCAGACAACCAAGATGGTCAACCAGATCTGCATCGCCGGCGTGCTGGAGGGGCTCTCCGAAGCACTGCGGTTCGCGCAGGCAGCAGGCCTCGACCTCGGGAAGGTCCAGGAAGCGATTGGCGGCGGCGCCGCGCAAAGCTGGCAGATGGACAATCGCTGGAAGACGATGAGCGAGGACAGCTTCGATTTCGGCTTCGCAGTGGAGTGGATGCGCAAGGATCTGGGCCTCGCCCTCGATGAAGCGCGCACGCTCGGCGCCACATTGCCGGTCACGGCGCTGGTCGATCAATATTATGCCGAGGTCGTCGCCATGGGCGGCGGGCGGCAGGATACCAGCGCGTTGGTAAGGCGCCTGCGCAAGCCATGAACTTTGCACGAAGGACAAGCGCCGTTCTGGCGGCGCTCGCGCTTGGACTGGGCATGGGCGCGACCCGCGCCGACGCGCAGGGCCTGATCGATAATGTGAACGGCATCACGGTGGATGCGACCGGGGATCTCGTGCATTTCACCGGCCTTGTCATCAGCGACGATGGCCGGGTGGAAAAGCGGCTGGCGCGCGGCGAGAAACGCCCCGATCGGCCGAGCTTCCGCTTTGACGGCAAGGGCCGCACGCTGATGCCCGGCATCATCGACGCGCATGTCCATGTCATCGATCTCGGCTTCTCGCGCCTCAATCTGGACCTGAGCGATACCAATTCGCTCGATGAGGCACGGCAGAAGATCGCCGCCTTCGCTGCGGCCAACCCCGGCCGTCCGTGGATCATCGGCTTTGGCTGGAATCACGAGAAGTGGAACCTCGGCCGCTTCCCGACTGCCGCCGACCTCGATGGGCTGGGCGATGGGCGCCCGATCTGGCTGGAGCGCGTCGATGGTCATGCCGGCTGGGCCAATGCCGCCGCGCTGGCCGCCGCAAAGATCGCGCCGACCAGCAAGGCGCCTGTCGGCGGGCGGATCGAGATGGTCGCAGGGCGTCCCAGCGGCATCCTCGTCGACAAGGCGATGGCGCTGATGACGCCCGCCCTCCCCCGACCCCAGCCCAAGGATTATGACGCGGCACTGTCCGCCGCGCAGGATGCGCTGCTGGCGCGCGGTGTCACCACCGTCGCCGACATGGGCACCAGCATTGAGCATTGGCAGGCCTATCGCCGGGCCGGGGACCGGGGGGCGCTACGCATCCGCATCCTGGGCTATGCCGCCGGCATGGAGCAGGCCGCGCTGATCGCCGGGCCTGCGCCGACCCCGTGGCTGTACAACGACCGGCTGCGGCTGGGCGGCGTCAAGCTGGTGCTGGATGGCGCGCTCGGTTCACGCGGTGCCTGGCTCAAGGCGCCTTATGCCGATGCGCCCAAGGAGAGCGGCTTAGCGCTGCTGACATCAGCCCAGTTGCGCAACCAGATGAGCCGGGCAGCGATGGACGGCTTCCAGCTTGCCGTTCACGCCATTGGCGATCAGGCCAATGCCGAGACGCTGGATGCCATCGAGGAACTGAGCGAGACCTATAAGGGCGACCGGCGCTGGCGGATCGAACATGCACAGATCGTCGACCCCGCCGATCTCGCCCGTTTCGTGCGCAGCGGCACGATCGCTTCCATGCAGCCGCAGCACGCCACCTCCGACTGGGCGATGGCGACGCGGCGGCTCGGGCCGGAGCGGCTCGGCGGGGCTTATGCTTGGCGCACGATGCTGGACAACAAGGTGCCGCTGGCATTCGGCTCGGATGCCCCGGTGGAGCCGGCGGATGCCTTCATCGGCCTCAAGTCTGCCACCACGCGGCTCGATGCCCGCAACGAGCCGGCCGGCGGCTGGTTGCCGACGCAACGCCTGACGCTGGCCGAGGCGCTGCGCGCTTATGGCCGCGGCGCGGCTTATGCCGCTTTTGCCGAGGAGCGCTTTGGCAATCTCGCGCCCGGCCAGCGCGCCGATTTCCTCATTCTGGACCGCGACATCGAGCTGGCCAGCCCCACCGACCTTGCCGCGACGCAGGTCCTCGAACTGTGGATGGACGGCAAGCGCGTCGCTCTGAAGGATCGCTGAATCGTGAACGCCATTCGCCTTGCCACCAAATATGTCGAGAAGCCCTGGGGCCGCACCGATCTGCCAGCGGCCTATCCCGATGGACAGGGCCGGCAGATTGGCGAGGTCTGGTTCGATGGGCCGGACGGCCAGCATCCGCCGCTGCTCGTCAAATATATCTTCACCAGCGAGCGCCTGTCCGTCCAGGTTCACCCTAATGACGCACAGGGCCAGGCGCGCGGTCTGCCGGGCGGAAAGAGCGAGTGCTGGCTCATCCTCGATGCCGAGCCCGGCGCGACGCTTGGCATGGGGACGCTCCGCCCGCTGGATGATGAGACCCTGCGCGCCGCCTCGCTCGATGGCAGCATCGAGCATCTGATGGACTGGAAGCCGGTAAAGGCCGGCGACTTCTTCTACATTCCCGCCGGGACTGTCCACGCCATCGGCGCTGGCGTCACGCTGGTCGAGGTGCAGCAGAATGTCGATGTGACCTATCGGCTCTACGATTATGGCCGCCCGCGCGAACTGCATCTGGATGATGGCGTCGCCGTGAGCCGGGCCGAGCCCTATACGAGGGCGCCGGTCAACATCGCAGAGGTGGATGCGGACAAGCTTCTCCGCCGCGACGAGGCGCCCTTCACGCTGGCGCTGGAGCGCTGGCACGCAGGCAGCCACAGCCTGGACTGCGCTAATGGTCCGTGCTGGTTCGTGCCGCTGAGCGGCCGGGGCACGATCGACGGACAGCCTTGGGCAGCGGGCGAGTGCTGGCTGGTGACGGATTCCGCCACGCTCACCGTGACCGAACCCGCCCGGGGCCTCATCGCGCAAAGCTGACACCTGCCAGACTTAGTCAATGAGAGAGTGCGCGCGGCCCGCGCAGCTCTGCTCATTCCCCTTGCGCTTAGCCGCAAAAATACTGGCATTCGAGATTGCAACGCCTTATTCAGCGCCCGACGATGGCGAGGACTGAAAGAGGCTCTGCAATGGCAAAAGACAACAAAATTACATTTTACGATCTGGCGTTGGCGAGCGGCGCGACGATCAGCCCCTTCGTGTGGGCGACGAAATATGCGATCGCCCACAAGGGCTTTGAGATCGACACGGTGCCCGGCGGCTTCACCGGCATTCTCGAGCGGACCGGCGGCAAGACCGAGCGCCTGCCGGCGATCGTCGACGATGGCAAATGGGTGCTCGATAGCTGGCTGATCGCCGAATATCTGGACGAGACCTATCCCGACCGGCCGACGCTCATCCCGCACCCCAGCGTGCGCGCCCTCACCCAGGGCATGGAAGCCTGGCTGTGGAAAGAAGCGATCAGCCCGTGGATGACCTGCTTCCTCAAGGAATATCGTGATCGCTCGCTGCCGCAGGATCACCAATATGTCACCGAATCGCGCGAGCGGATGTTCGGCCGCAAGATCGAGGACATCATTGTGGGCCGTGAAGACCGTCTGCCCAAGGTGCCGCCAAACCTCCAGATCATGCGCAATGTGCTGGCGGAGAATAAGTGGTTCGGTGGCGACACGCCCAATTATGCCGATTACCGTCTGCTCGCCGTGTTCCTGTTCACCGCCTCGGTGGCAGATACGCCCGTGCTGACCGACGACGATCCGCTGCGCGATTGGATCGAGCGTGGGTTCGATCTGTATGGTGGCCTCGGCCGTCATCCCGGTCTCTCGCCCATCTTCGGTCTGCAACTGCGCGAGGGCGATCCCGAACCGTTCGTGAAGGGCAATGCCAAGAACGGCCTCTCCAGCCGCAACACCGGACCGCAGTCGACTTCGGCGGAAACCGCGCGGCTCAAGGGTGAGGCCCAGCCGGCCGCCTGAGCGCCCACAACATCGCCCTTTCGAGGCGACAAGAGACAGACAGGCGGCAGGCTTCACGGCGTGCCGCCTGTTCGTTTTTGCGATCTCTTGCCGTCCGCCCGCACCCGGATTACCCACAGCGCAGGAGAGGAGACATAATCATGAAAAATCTTGCTCGCCGGGTCGGCTTGGCCCTGGCTCCCATCGCCATCTGTGCCGCCCCTGCCCTCGCCCAGCAGGAACTGCCACCCGTGCTGGCCAGCGGCGCGAAGTCCGATGTCGCGCCCGCCGTGCAGATCCTGCGCTGGCACATGAACGATGCGGACGTCGCGTCCCTGACCTTCCGCAGCATGGACACGCTGTTCACCACACGCTCGGCGCCGCGCTCCGGGCCGATCTGGCAGCTCCCGCGCAACGACAAGCCGCTCGATTTCAGCTATGCCTATAAGGGCACGACCTACAAGGCCGACGACTTTCTGGAGCGCACCTATACCAACGCGCTGCTGGTGATGAAGGACGGCAAGATCGTCACCGAGATCTACCGCAACAATAGCAATGAGCAGACCCGCTTCATGGGCTGGTCGATGACCAAGTCGCTGACATCTATTCTCATCGGCAGCGCGCTGGCGGAAGGGCGGATCAAGTCGCTCGACGATCCCATCACCGCCTATCTGCCTGAGCTGAAGGGTTCGGGCTATGACGGCGTGTCGATCCGCCACATCCTGCAGATGCGCTCGGGCGTGGACTATGAGGAACGCTACGACTTCGCCAATCCCGGCATCGCGGCGACCAATCATATCAATGCGCTGGTCAAGAATGTCTCGCGTTTTGCCGACATGGCGCGGCAGGTGAAGCGGCTGCACACGCCGGGCACTGTGTTCCAGTACAAGACCATCGACACCGCCGTGCTCGGCTGGCTGATCGAGCGGGTCAGCGGCGGCGACACCATTGCCGGCTATGCGACCAAGCATCTGTGGGAGCCGCTGGGCGCCGAGCGCGACGGCTTCTTCATCATGGATGGGCCGCCGGGCGTGGGCCGTGAGTTCAATGGCGCGGGCTACAATGCCACGCTGCGCGATTGGGCGCGCGTCGGCCAGATGATGCTCGACAGCGGCAAGGCCAATGGCAAGCAGATCGTCTCCGCCGCCTGGGTCGCGGAATCGACGCGGCCGACCGACCTCAAGGAAGCAGGGCCAATGGGTTATGGCTATCAGTGGTGGACGCTGGGCGGCGGCTCCTACTCCGCCATCGGCCTGCAGGGACAATATGTGTTCGTCGATCCGGCGAGCCGCACGGTGGTGGTGAAGCTCAGCTACTTCCCGCCAGGCAATATGAGCGCGGACGAAGAGACGGCTGCATTCCTGAAGGCCGCCGCCGCCTGGACACCGCGCTGAGCGCCATCCCTTGAGCATGAGAAATGCCCCGGCCTC
The DNA here is from genome assembly GCF_025961735.1 of Sphingobium sp. B11D3B. NCBI lineage: Bacteria > Pseudomonadati > Pseudomonadota > Alphaproteobacteria > Sphingomonadales > Sphingobiaceae > Sphingobium > Sphingobium sp. B11D3B. The sequence goes on from NZ_JAOQOF010000001.1 coordinate 2,177,929, forward strand.
TCATCGAAGCCGGGGCATTCCGAACGGTCTGTCCCACACAGCGCCGTTCTACGGCGACGGTGCGAGGGAGGCTTACTCGTCGCCGGTGCTGGCAGACTGGCCGGCCGCGCCCGAACCTTGGACCGATCCGCTAACGGTGCCGTTGGCATCCACCGAGCCGGCGGTATCGCGCACCTGTCCGGCCGCGTTGCGAGCAGCGCTGGCCGTTCCACGAACGGTACCGCGCGCCGTTTGAGCCGCACCGCGGGCCGTGCCGCGCGCGGTCTCCACTGTGCCGCGAGCGGTGCCCCGCGCCGTCTCGGCCGTGCCCTGCACGGTGCCTCGGGCGGTCCCCACGACCTCTCCGGCCGTGCTGCGAACCGCATCGGTACCGACGCCCTGCGCCGAGACGCCGACGCTCTTGTCAATGCTCTGGCTGGTGCCCAGCGCACCGCCACCGGTCACGGAGCCGGCCGGGCCAGTCGCGGACGTTGCACCCTCAACGGTGCCGGCAACCGTGCCGGCCAGACCCGCATTGGCGCTGGCCGAACCCGAGCGCGTATCGACCGAGCGGCTGGTGCCGGCCCGGCCCGAGCCGGACAGGGTGCCAGTGACGCTCTGCGAGGCAGAGCCGACCGTGCCGAGCGTACCGCCAAGATTGCCGGCACCGCCCAGCGTACCACCAAGCGTGCCGCCCAGCGACCCGCCGGCATTACCAAGGAGCTGCGCCTGCGCGGGCATCGCGAAAATGGCGGCAGCGGCGAACGTGGTGATCAAAATCCGGTTCATATGACATCTCCTTCAAGATGCGGGCCTCTCTTCTGGCCCGTCGGAAGGAGAACGATGGCCGGATGGGACTTCATCCCGACCCGCCGGAAAAATTTTTACCGGGCGGTCGCGGACACCGTGCGACAAGCTTTGCAGACGATGCCGCGCCCGACATTGCCCTTGCCCTTCACCGCTTCACTGGCCACTGCGTTGACGCGGCGCGCGGGGGCACCCTGCGCGGCGGCCAGTCGTGCCGCAACGAGCGGCGCGGCAAAGGATGTGCCGCGCACCTTGCCATAGCCCTTGCCGGGCAGCGCAGCGACCATGTCAGCGCCGGGTGCGGCAAAATCCAGATGCTTGGCACGCCCCGCCTCGAGCAGCGCACGGTCCCGGCCATCGACCCCAGTGACGGCGATCACGCCGGGATAGGAGGCCGGATACATGGGCGGCGCGGCAGGCCCGTCATTGCCCACCGCCGCAACGACGATTACGCCGCGCTGCTGCGCTAGCGCCACGGCGCGGGCCAGCAACTGATTGGGCGGGCCGACCAGCGAAACAGTGATGACGGGCGCGCCACTCTTGACCAGCCAGCCCAGCGCCTGCGCGATCAGCTCAGCCGATCCGCCAGCGGGATTGCCGCCATAGACATCCGCCGCCAGCAATACTCGCCCCGTGGCCGCGCCCTTGAAGGCGCCGTCCCGGCCGACCAGCAACGAGGCAATGGCCGTTCCATGGCCGCTGCCCTTCGGCCCGCCCGCCGCAAAGCCGCGTTGGCGGATCGATGCTCCAGCCAGCGCCGGATGGGCCGCGACGCCACCGTCGATCATGCCGATAGGCGCATCGCTGGCGGCCCCGCTCTCGCCGGCCGCTGCTGCGCCGTCCGCGCCGCCCAGCGCCCCGCCGGCTGGCTCGAATACATGGTTGAGATCGAACACCCCCTCCGGCGCGAGCTTGCGGGCGCGCTCCAGTGCCTTGCGCGCCGTCTCGCCGCGCGGCACGCCGAGCACATGGGTCCGCAGACCCAGTTCCTCCATCGCCTCCGTCCGCAATGTCTCGAAACCCGCCGCCTTGAGGCGCACGAGCAGATCCGGGGACGCATCAAGCGCGATGATCTCTCCCCGCCGCACCGGCTGGCCGTCGGCATCCGCCTCCAGCACATCGCGGTTGGCGCGGATCAGCGCATCGAGCCGGGCGCGGCGCAAATCACGCAGGGACACCCGGTCCAGCGTATCGGCCGCACGGACGCTGAGCGTGTCCACCGCGCCGCCGATGGTCGCCGGCGCATCACGCAAGAGCGGATCGACCACGCCGCCGGCAATCTGGCCAGGAAGTTGCCCCGGGAGCTGGCCGAGATTGCCCGGCAGAAGCTGCGCCTGCGCACTTGCGCCGAGCAGAGCGGCGATCAGGAGAATTGCGGTTGATTGTCGCGCCATGGTCGGTCCTTATCATTTTTTCTCAAGCTTTGGATGAAACGCTCGTGCCGCGTCGTTTCATCCACAAGAGCTGAAAGGAATTGGCTTGGACGGGTTCGAGGAAGGCCTCACTGCCATGTTGCCGCGCCTGCGCCGGTTCGCACATGGGCTGTCGCACAGCGCCGCCGACGCGGACGATCTGGCGCAGATCGCGGTGGAGCGCGCCTTGCGGTCCCGCAGCCAGTGGCAGGCCGGCACACGCCTCGATTCCTGGCTCTACCGGATCACGCGCAACGCCTGGATCGATACGGCGCGCGCACGAAATCGAGAGGCCGCGCGCCTGCTGCCAGAAGAAGCCGGCGAGCAGGTGGGTGAAGACCCCCGGCCCGGCCTCGAAGCCCGGCTGGACCTCGACCGGATGATGGCAGCCATGACCCGGCTGCCGGACGACCAGCGCGAGGCTGTCGCGCTCGTGCTGATCGAAGGCTGCGGCTATCGGGAGGCCGCGGAGATATTGGAGATACCCGTCGGCACGCTGTCGAGCCGGCTGGTGCGTGGACGCAATGCGCTGCTGGCGCTTGTGGGCGAAGGATGAGCAGATGACGGACCCAAGGATCGGCCCCATGATCGATGACGAAACGCTCTATGCCTGGCTCGATGGCGAACTGCCCGAGGACGAGGCCAAGCGCGTCGCCGCACTCGTCGCCGCCAATCCCGCGCTGGGCGAGAAGCTGGAAGCGCAGCGTCAATTGCAGGCGGGCCTGCGCGCAGCGTTCGATCCAGTCGCCGCTGCCCCGGTGCCGGCCGGCATGGCCGCAATCGCAACGAGCGAAGGAACCGTGCAGAGCTTGGCTGATGCGCGCGCCCGGCGCACAAGCCGTGCGGGCTTTGGCCTGCCGCAATGGGCGGCCGTCGCGGCGGCACTGGTGGCGGGGTTCGTCGGGGCGCAGATGCTGCCAAAGGGCGGCGCCACCGCTCAGGACGGGCTGGTCGCAAGCGCAGAGCTGACGCAGGCACTGGACACCCAGCTTGCCAGCGCCGGGGATGCCGATGGTGCCGCTGCGCCGGTCAGGGTTCGCCTCACCTTCAAGGACGGCAAAGGCGACATTTGCCGCAGCTTCGATACCGCCAGCACCGCCGGGGTCGCCTGTCGGGATCAGGACAGCTGGGCCGTCCGCGCGCTGGTCAGCCATCCCCGCCAGACCGAGGGAAGCTATCGCATGGCGACCAGTGGCGATGCCGCCATCATGGCCTATGTGGACGCCCAGATCAGCGGCGATCCGCTGGATGCGGCGGCCGAAAAGCGGGCCATGGCGAAAGGGTGGAAGAAATAACTGCCATACAGGCCGGAGGATAAAAAAGGTGGTCTTGCTGCGCCAATCGGCCCGAGGTGCCACCATTGATGGCCTGACTCTTAGGCGGCGCCGTCCCACTTTACCTGGGACGCACACTCACCGACCGGCCCACCCCGCGAGTTGCCCCATATTGCCGGCTCAGCTTTTCCCGCCCTCTGAAACAGCCTTGGCAATGGCGGCCTGGTTGGCACCGCTGAATTCATCGCGTCTCTCGTGGACCCAGTTGAAGGACCGTTCCCGTTGGGCATTGGCCCGATTAAACCGTGGCATGACGTAGCGCATCATGAGCTCATAAGACCGCTTGGTCGCTTCGAAATCCATCCAGTTGGTCCCGGTCATCGTAATATAACCGAAGCCACCCGTCTTTTCCCACAGGGCCTCGAGATATTCGACGGCATCGTCTGGTGTGCCGATCAACCCGCCGCGCGCCGCGATGATGCGCTCCGGATCGGATCCGGCTTTGGCGCGCGTATCCGCATAGCTTTTCGGGTTGAGCGCTTCGAGATAAGCCAGCCACGGCTCGAGCCCGAAACGCATGGCCGCAGCGGCATCCGCGCGGCTCTCGGCCAAGTGGAAGGAAACCACGACACGCAGATTATCGCGATTGAGTTGATTGCCGTGGGCGCTGCCGGCTTCTTCCGCCAGCTTCCATGCCGCGGCAACATCGCCGCCGCCATGAGTGAGGATGCCCAGACCGTATTTGCCTGCCAGGCGCGATCCGATCGGCGTCTTGGAGGTCACGACCGCCATTTCGGGACGACGGAAGCTATAAGGCGCCATTTGGAGGCTCGCCTCCCGCAGCGAGAACCAGTCGCTATCGTGATCGACGACTTCGCCATCCAGCAACCGGACGATCACATCCAAGCCTTCGACCAGCCTCTCGCGCTGCTGCTCCGGCTTGATGTTCAACATGTGCGCATCGGACACCAGCATGCCGGGACCAAAGCCGAACATGGCCCGACCGCGTGTCTGATGATCGAGCTGCAGGATGCGATCCGCAATCATGTAGGGGTGATGATAGGGCACCGAGATCACCCCGGCGCCGAGCTTGATCCTCGAGGTCCGTTCCGCCGCAGCCGCGATGAACAGCTCCGGGGAGCCATATATTTGCATGCCACCGGAATGATGCTCGCCCATCCACAATTCGGCGAAACCGAGATGCTCCAGCCAGTCCACAAGCTCGAAATCCCGACGCATGCAGAGCGCTACGTCCTCATCGTTGCCGTGATGTGGGGGCAGGAATACGCCTGCACGAACGTTGCGCCTCTCATACATGGGTTTTCTCCCGCAAATCTTATCGTCACGGCCCGACTATCAACGCAATAATTAAAACACAATAGAAATTATTATTTCGCGAGACTCGCGAATGGTGATCGCTCAGACAGCGAGCGAACCGAGCGCGGGAAAAACGGCTCATCGCACGTGGAATACAGGCCTTAATATACCGTCTTTTCCGTGTCATATCCCGAGTGAAGGGAAGTTGGCAGATGACGCAAAAACGGCACCCTTCTCCAGCGCTCATAGCTTCACATCGGTTTTTATATATATCTATAAATAAGTTGTTTCGGCCCCAATGATCGGTTAGGAGGATGGCGTTTCTCGCCAAGCCCAACCAGGGCTGGACGACGTCAAGAGACCAAAAAACTCGGCGCGCCATATGCGGCCGAAGCTGACTGGAGGGAGGATTATGAAGACACTCGGGAAAGTTGCCGCTTTCACGCCACCGCGCGGAACATGGAAGGCAACCACCGCACTCGTGACCAGCATTTTCCTGAGCCTACCGAGCGCTGCGAATGCGTCGGAAGGTGGCCAGCCCGATAGCATGGCGGCTCTTCCTCAGGCCAGCACACAAGCCAGCGCGCCGGAAAGCGCCAATAGCACCGACATCATCGTAACCGGATCTCGCGCCGCCGCGGCCGGCTTTTCTGCACCATCGGCCGTGTCAGTCATCGGCGCCGATATCGTCGATCAGCAGTCGCCGATCAGCATTGCTGAAGTGCTGCAGCAGGAGCCGGCTTTCAAGGCCACGCGCTCGGTCGGCGGAAACGCGAACAACTTTGCGAGCCCGGGGCAGGCGACGGCGGATCTTCGGGGGCTTGGCGGGCAGCGGACCCTCGTGCTCGTCGATGGGTCACGGGTTGTGCCCCAGGCATCTTCGGTCACGACCGGATCACCCGTCGCGACGGACCTCAACGTCATTCCAACGAACATGATTGAAAGGGTCGAAGTCGTCACGGGCGGCGCGTCCGCACAATATGGATCGGATGCTGTTGCAGGCGTGGTCAACATTCTTCTCAAGAAGAAGATGACCGGCATCGAGCTGTCCGCCCAGACCGGCATTTCGCAGCAAGGCGACAATTTCCGCTACAAGCTCGGCGCCGTGGGAGGCTTGTCGTTCGGGGACGGCCGGGGGAACATCGTCGTGGCGGTCGAGAAAGCCCGCAGTGACGAGATTCAGGACATTTATCGCCGCGATTGGGGACGCCGCGAGGAGATGATCGTCACCAACAGAGCCTATCTGACCAATGGCTTGCCCGCCAATATCGTGGCCGACGGCGTGCGCAATTCCAACAGCATCGGCGGCCGCATCATCGGCCCCGCCAATTTCAGCCTGCGCAACTATACCTTCAATGATGATGGCACCATCCGGCCCTATCAGGTCGGCAGTGTCGATGATGGCACCAATCAGATTGGCGGCGAGGGTCTTAGCCGGTCCGAGGGGTCGAGCCTGATCCCCGGCATCGAGCGCTTTGTCGTTCACGCCCTCACCAGTTTCGAAGTCTCGCCTGCTCTCAATATCACCCTGTCGGGAGGCTATGCTGAGACGTTGGGCCTGTTCACCGGGGGCCTCCCGAACTTTGCGTCCTTTACGATCCGCAACGACAATGCCTTCCTGCCGCAAGCGGTCAAGAATGCCATGGCTGCGCAGGGGCTGACCAGCATCACCGTCGCCAAGGGTGTCTACGATGTCGGGAACATCAATTTCCGTGTAAAGAACAAGACGCCGCACGGCACGATTGGCGTCGAGGGCGACCTCGGCAACTCGTGGCACTATGATGCCCATTATTCCTATGGCGAAAACCAGTTCCGCAGCGACTTCAGCAATAATTTCTCGCCCGCCTTCTGGAATCTGGCGGTGGATGCTGTCGCGGCTCCAGGCGGTGGGATCGTCTGCCGGTCGACCCTCGCCGGGCAGCCTGCCAATCCCCTCGCCGCTGGCTGTGTTCCAGTCAACATCTTCGGGCCGAATGCCGTCAGCACCCAAACGCCGGCCGCGCTCGCTTATGTGAACCGCTCCGATTATCACGAGGTGATCTACAAGCAGCACGCCGCGAGCATCAACATGCGCGGCGAGCCGTTTTCCACCTGGGCTGCGCCTGTCGCCGTCGCCTTTGGTGGTGAGTATCGCCAGGAGTCGCAGGTTTTGACGGCCGGTCCGCTCGCGACAGCCGGTCGGTTTGCGATCGGCAATGTCGCGCCCTTCTCCGGCAAGTTCAATGTCAAGGAAGGCTATGTCGAGGCAATCGTGCCGCTCGCCAGGGATCTGCCTTTCGCGCGCAATCTCGATCTCAATGGCGCCATTCGCTATGCCGATTACAGCACCGCAGGGGGCCAGACGACCTGGAAGGTGGGTGGCGTATACGAGCCCATCCAGGGGCTGCGTTTTCGCGTGACACGCTCGAAGGACATCCGTGCAGCGGCGATCTACGAACTGTTCTCGCCCGGCTCTTTCGTGAACGTGCCTTTGACGGTGAACGGGGTGACGGCCGTCATTCCGCAGAACCGCACGGTGGGGAATCCCGATCTGAGGCCTGAGAAGGCCGACACGCTCACGCTGGGCGTTGTCGTACAGCCCTCGAGCCTGCCCGGGCTGCGCATGTCGCTCGACTATTATCTCATCGACCTGAAGGATGCGATCGACTCGATCACGGCCGCCAATATCGGCAATGCCTGCTCGGCGGGCGATGCCCAGGCGTGCAGCTACATCACCTTCAGCGGCGCAACGCCGACGCGCCTCGTCGCGCCTGTCCAGAATATTTCGCAGTTCAAGACGAGCGGACTGGACATGGCGCTCTCTTACCAAGCCAGTCTTGGCGGCGGCGTGTCCATGAGCACGCGGTTCACCGGAACCTACGCCTTGCGGTCCTACATCAATGGCATCGACCGGTCGGGCGAAAACGGGATGGGCAGCCTCGGCTCACAGCCCCGCTTCCGGGGAAATCTCACGCAGACATTCAGCACCGATGCGGTCTCGCTGTCAGCGCAGCTCTTGTACATCAGCAAGGGCAAGAACGATAACCAGTTCGACACGATCCCTGCTTTGACCATCAATGAGAATGACATCCCGGCCGCCGCTTACGTCAATCTGTTCTCGACGATCCGCGTAGCGGGCAATTTCGAGCTGTCCGCCAGCGTCTCCAATCTCCTCGACAAGGATCCTCCATCCAGTCCCTATGCAACGCAGAGCCAGCCGGTGAATGGCCAGCTCTACGACAAGATCGGACGCGTGTTCGAGGTGGGCGCGAAGGTTCGCTTCTGATGATTGGGCGGGCCAGGGCGGCGAGCGCGCTGGCCCGTCCACGGAAGTCTCTGCTGCTTCAAATGCCCTGACGAGGCAAACCGCTCGCCGCCGCCATGGCGGCCCGTTCCATTGGCCGGTTCAGCGGTGCATGGACCCGCCTTTCCAGACCTCCTGCTCTCACGCGGTAAAAACGATCATCCGGCAGTGATAGGGGCGCCCAGGCTGACGTAGGAACCGTTCGCGTACACCAGCGGGCTGACCTCATCAGTGAGGAACACTTCCTCGACACGGCCGATCACAATGTGATGCGTCCCATAGTCCAGAGCCTGCTCGTAGCGACAGAAAAAGCTCGCCTGCGCATCTTCCAACCGGGGACAGCCATCTGCAGCCGTGCCCCACTTGCCCGTGGCGAACCTTTCTTCTCCGCGCGCTTTGCCGGCGCACGCTGCCGATATGTCGGCATGGTCGCTGTGCAGAATATTCACGCAGAAGTCGGCGCCTTCAGAGAGCGGCAGGTACAAGCTCGCCGAGCGATTGACGCAGATGAGCAGCGATGGTGGATCCATGCTGAGCTCGCTCACCGCGGTCGCGGCCATCGCGTAGCGGGTGCCGTTATGGCGACAGGTGATCACGACGACGGCTTTGGCCAGACGCCGCAACCCCTCGCGCAAGCTGATGGCCACGGGGGAGAGTTCGGTCATGTCATTTGCTCCGTCACGCTGCCTGACGCTCTGTCTGGCGGCGGTGGATGATAAGGTCTTCGATTGAGCCAATGCAGAGCCCGTGCCGATCGGCGAAGCGGATGAGGTCGGGCAGACGCGCCATTGTGCCATCATCGTTGAGGATCTCGCAGATCACGCCTGCGGGCTTCAGCCCGGCCAGCCTTGCCATGTCGACCGCTGCCTCAGTGTGACCAGGTCGCGTGAGGACGCCACCCGGCTGCGCGACGAGCGGAAAGATATGGCCTGGCGAGACGAGGTCGGGCGGCCCGCACTTGTCGTCGATGGCCACGGCAATGGTCCGCGCCCGGTCATGGGCCGAGATGCCGGTCGTCACACCCTCGGCAGCTTCGATCGACACCGTGAAAGCCGTGCCGTGCGGCGCGTTGTTTGTTGCGACCATTGGCTGCAGAGCCAGATCCTCCGCGCGAGCCGCAGTGAGGGCGAGGCAAATCAAGCCGCGGCCATAACGGGCCATGAAGTTGATTTCCGCAGCCGTTGCGAATTCGGCCGCAATAACGAGATCACCTTCATTCTCTCGATCTTCCGAATCCACGAGGATGATAGGCCTGCCCGCACGAAGCGCGCCAACCAACTCATGGATGGGCGAGAGCGGGGACAGCGGTCCGTCCACGACCGGACGTGGATATTCTGCCTCAAGCATCGCGCAGGGCCACGACCGGGATCAGCAGGTGGGAGTCATGCTCGCCCCCGGTGTGGATGTGGTGCATGCCGCGATTGACCGTGTCTTCGTGCCGCATGTAGAGCATCGGCTTGGGATATTGATAAATGTCCCGCCCCTTGATCCTGATCCGCAGCACGTCGCCGGCCCTGAAGAGCGTGCCGGAGGGCAGGATCTCAATCTGCGCTTCGACAATCTCTCCCGGCGTGACCTTCCACTCAGAGGTGTTGGTGAGCACGGGCTGAAATTCGGTCGAGCATTCGGAGTCCAATTCACGCCGCGAGAGGCGCAACCAGCCATAGGCGGCAGCGCCGTCCTCAAACACAGCCCAGTGAATGAAGCCTACCTTCTCGCCATCTTCGACCTTTTCGACCGCGACAAATACGTCCATGTCATCGGCGCCTTCGGTGGAGACCATGAGCTTGAGCTTCATATGCCCGACGAGCGCGCAGTCTTCCTCGAACCCATAGTCGAAGGTCGCCTCTGCCGCGCCATCGAGCGGATCATAGCTCGCAATTGCTTCGGCCGGGGCTGGCTTGTCGCTCATGTGTCCGGTCGCTGCGTCAAGATACAACCGCCGGTATTGGGTGTTCTCCACGGGCCATTGCTCTGACTGCTTCATGATTGCCGAGCCAGCCCTGTCCCGCACGTGGAGTCTGACCGGCGGCCAGGTGCCTATTTCGTTCGATACGCCCTTCAGGATGTGATCGAAGAATGCTGTCTGGCGCGCGATGGACGTGGGTTCGTAATAATAGCCCCATTTCTTGCTACCATGAACCTCGAGCCACTTGCGCGGAGAGGCGATTTTCTTGAAGCCTTCCAGGGTGCCACGCGTATGCACGCCGTGGTCGCTCCAGCTCGCGACCACATAGGCCGGGACGTCGATCCGGCTAAAATCGGGCACCTTCGATTTCCAGTACTCGTCGAAGAACGGATGCTCGGCGGTCAACGCCCAGAGATCCTCCACCATGGCATCCGAGGCGCCCCAACGCACCTGGATGTGCGGCCAGAAATGCGTCTCTGGGATGCCTCCGTGGCGCACGATCTCGTTGAAGGTGTCCGACCAGCCCTCCCAAGGATTGATCGCCGCCAGATGGGGCGGGTTAAGTGCGGCCACGTTCCACTGCGACGAGGAGAGGTAGGATACGCCTGACAGGCCTACGCGCCCGTTGCTCCATGGCTGCGTGCCAGCCCATTCGATGAGATCATAATGAGCTTCGCCTTCCTTGCACGAGAAATAGCTTGCTGTGGTTTCCGCATACCAAGTTCCGGGGATGTCGGCGGTAATCACCGCATAGCCCTGGCCGGTCCAGTAGACGGGATCCGGGGCCTCGAAAATGGTGAGGTCCGACTGCCACTCCGCCTTCACGCCGGATGTCGGATAGAGCGTCGCAAGCGGCGCCGGGTCGTGCTTGCCATAGGGGGTCCAGGCGACCAGAACAGGGATCGGGCCCGTCAGGTCCGCTGGCAGAAAGAGGTCGATCCAGAGCGGCTTGCCTTCCCGGGTCGGCACCGCAATGTCCCGCTCGATGCGGATGCGATCGCGGAAGGAAAGCTCGTGCTGGCGGGGGCGCCCTCCACGAAATTGCGGTGTATTGGGCGGCCGCCTCAGTCTTTCCCGATAATCGCCCATCCTCTCGCTCTCCACTGACCAATTGGCATGCGCCTCATAACCGGGGCTGGGATTAATTTCAATACGATTAGAATTTATTCCGAACGTGATGTAGGCCGCCGTTCCCATCCTGCCGGCCTTTCGCGTAAACTGCGCGTCCGTAGAAAATGACAAGGGGACCGGCTATGGCTATGAACGCCCCGTATCGCGGGATGTCTGCCGGACTCACTGGTTGGTGTGTAAGCGGATCATGCGCAGGCAGAGTTTTCAAGGTGTCGGATAAATCCGATGCCCTTTCCAGGGTGGTTAAGATGGGCCGGAAGAAGGCGGAGAGCCAAAACAGCAGCGAGGGTGCCGAAGCGAAGGGCGCGCGACCGGCCAAAAAGCGCTCGATCGGCCGTCCATCCGGGCAGCGTGGTATCGGTAAGAAGCTGTTGATCGACAAGACTGTCGAACTCCTGCGCCATGTGCCGCCCGAAAAGCTGTCCCTGTCCATGGCGGCCCGCAATGCGGGGGTGCACCTCACCCTCTTCAAATATTATTTCACAGACCGCACCCGGCTGCTGGTCGACGTCGCGCGAACCTTGGCCGTCTCTTTGGGCGACGGCCTCGCCCAGACCGAAGCGGGATCCCTGCCGGCCGTGGAGCGGATAAAGATCAGAATCGACACGATGGTCGACTTCTTTTTCGTCAATCCTTTCTATCACCGGCTCATGACCGAGATTATCGCCGACGAGACCGATCCGCTCGCGGCTGAGCTGATCGCTTTGTGGGTGGGGAAGACGCTCGATATCTATCGCGACATTATCGACAAGGGCGTGGCGGAAGGGTCGTTGCGGAAGGTCGATCCCTACTTCACATTTTTCGCGATCATGGGGCTGTGCGAGCAATATCAGCACGCATCCCGCTTCGTCGAGCAAGGCAATTTGGCAGCAGGCGGCGCCCCTCATTCCGACGTGGCGGCAGAATATAAGGCCTTCGTCTATCAGCTCATGCTGAGTGGAATTGCGCTCGACCCCGCCCGCACGGGCTGAGCCTCACGGCAGCATTACTCATCGGTGTTCGACGACGTTCCACCAGTGGGAGCGAGCGATGCCGCTCGTCCTGAGCATGAACATCCGCACGACAGCCGAGGCGGTACATATTTATAGTACCCTATAAAAAACTTTTCTTCTCATTTTGCGCGTGATAGGGAGCCCAAAACCAGGAGAATTGTGATGTCTGTTACGACGGTCGATGAGCAAGTGAACGCCTCACGCCAGCGCCCTTTTGCCGGCCAGGAATATGGCCGGGTCCCTGACGGCACCTATCTCAAGAACTGGAATCCGATCATGCTGGCCTCGGAGCTGGTGCAGGGAAAGATCGTCGGGAAGGATTTTCTCGGGACGCGCATCATCGTCTACCGCAACGAGCAGGGTGAGCCTGTCGTGCAGAGCGCCTACTGCCCCCATGTCGGCGCCGACCTGTCCGGCGGGGAAATAGTCGATGGCAAGGTGCGCTGCCCCTATCATCACTGGAAGTTCGCTGCCGATGGCCGATGCGCTGAAATTCCAGGCGAGACGATTATTCCCGGCGCCGCGAGGATCTACAATTATCCCGCTGCCGAGCGCTGGGGCATGATCTGGGCATTCAACGGAGAAGAGCCGCTCTATCCCCTTCCCGAGATGCCGAACCTTAGGGAAGACGAGCTGGTCTACCGTGCGTTTCACAGAGGGCAGCGAGAGATCGAAGGCTGGATTGGCTCTTCGAATCTGGTGGACTTCCAGCATCTGTCCACCGTGCACGGCATCCCCGACCCAAACCCGGTCAGCGTGGTGTTCGAGGACTATCTCATTACCGTCCGGCAGGAATCCGTGACGCGGATCGCCGATACGCAGCTGTGGGGCGCGACCTGGCTTACCGCGCATATGCAGTTTCCCAATGGCAGCGAGCGCTTGTTCATGGCCGGGAGTTCGCAGGTTGCGCCCGGCTGGTCCGACGCGTTCTTCGTCGTCGCCATGCGTCGGTCCGATGCGGAGAAGATGGGCGACCAGGCCGCGCAGGAAGAGTTGGATAACCGCATCGCCTATATGCACAAGCTATATGCGGAGGATGAGCCGATCCTCTTCAAGCTCCGTTTCCGGGGCTATGGCAAAAGCGCGCTCCTGAGGGCCGACAAATATTTCGGCCAGTTTCTCCAGTATCTCGAGAAATATCCCCGCTCCGCGCCCTTCGACGTCTGAGGGACCGATCCGTAAAAAGGGATGAGGAATGACTGAGGCTGGACGGGTTGCACTTGTGACCGGGGCAACCCGGGGCATCGGGTTCGAGATTGCCAGAGGCCTGGCAGAGCACGGCATGCGGGTGGTGATCGGCGCCCGCGATCCTGCGAGCGGGCAAAAGGCTGCCAAGGCCCTGTGCGATCGGGGCCTGGATGCCCATTATGTGATCATCGACGTGACCGATCGTGCATCGGTTCAGGCTGCGGCCGCGGTGCTAGTCGACCGCTTCAAGCGGCTCGACGTCCTGGTCAACAATGCCGGCATTTCCCTGGACAAGCACAGCCTGCCAAGCACCGCCGATCTCGACGAAATGCGCAGGGTGTACGAAACCAATGTCTTCGGCGTGGTGGCGGTCATCCAGTCGATGCTGCCGCTCCTCCGCCAATCGGATCGTGGCCGCATCGTCAACATGTCGACGGGCCTTGGCTCCCTTGTGCTGACCCGCGGGCCGGATGGGCCGATGGCGTTCAGTCGCCTCCTCGCCTACAACAGCTCCAAGACGGCCCTCAATGCCGTGACCGTGCAATTCGCGAACGAACTTGCCGGGACGCCGATCAAGATCAACGCGGCCAATCCGGGCCTTTGCGCCACGGAACTTTCTGGCGGCAAAGGCCAATCGCCGGTGGCGGGGGCGAAAGTCGCCCTCTCACTTGCTCTCCTGGACGCAGACGGGCCAACCGGCGGACTTTTTGGTGAGGGTGGTCCAGTGCCATGGTAATGGCGCGCTTCCCCTCCCCGCGAAGAGGCGAAGTGCCGCCCCGTTGACCTGGCACGCGCCGGGTCGCATCGCGCATAAGAATGGCAGTGAGGCCTAAATCCTGAAGACGCGCCGCGCAGTCTCGCCAAGCACTGCTGCTCGCTCCGCCGCGCTGAGAAGGCGCGTCGCATCGATCCCATCGGCAACAATGCCGGCATAAGGCCTCGTGGTGTTTCCGTAATCGGACCCCCACATGAGGCGCGACGCCCCGAACACGTCTACTGCGGTACGAAGGAAATTCGCCGTGTCGATGCCTGCGCCCGCAAGCGCGTCGACATTCAGGCTGGTCCACTTGAAGGCGATCGTCTCGTGATCCTTCAGGGCCATGTGGTCAGGAAGCAGACCGTCCTGGCTGCCTGTGCCTCCAGTCCAACCCAAATGTTCGAGGACGACCTGACAATCCGGGTAGCGGTCGGCCAGCTCGCGCACCGTCCGGAGGGCCGCCGACCGTGGGTCCATCCGCAGGTAGGTGATGCAGAGCGGGAGCTTTTCAGCCTGTGCCATCTGCCACAATGCCTGCGCGCCCGGAGACTTCAGCCAAGGCAGATCCCCGTCCCCATCGACAAAGCCGGTCAGGCGAATAGCCGAAACGTGCTTCGTGGGCAGGAGCGCCTGAAGCACGCTGCGACTTTGCGCCTGCGCAGGATTCAGGATGATTTCCGTGCGGATGCGGTCCCAATGGGCCTGCGCAACGTCGAGAAGATAGGTGTTATCGGTCTTGTAGGCGCCGCTATACTGCACCCCGATGCCGGCCCTGATGCCCATCTTTTCCCAGAGGGGTAGCATCTTCTCCGGCGTGACAGGCGCATTGAGGACGCGTGCGCGCATCACCGCTTCCGGCTCACGGGCGTTGCGCATGTCGACCGGATAGTGCGCAAAATCGGCAGAGAAGAAATGGATATGGGCATCGATCATGCCCGCCGTTGCATCGGGCTGCGATGGCTGCAGCCGCGTTCGTGCCAGCGCCGGCCCTGCGACGAGGAGCGGCGGAACGGCTCCCAGCAGCGCCCTGCGCGAGAGGACGGCTGACCGGCCGGGGGCGCTCATCGCACGCCCTTTGCCGTACGAGCCGACAACGCCGGCCCTGACACGATGACGTGGAAAAGGATCATGGCAATGGTCGTGAGCAGAAGCGGCGAGGCAACGATCATATAGATCCACAAGCCTGGGATCTGTGCCGCGAGCATCACGCCGCCAACGGCGGGACCGATCATGGAGGTTACCCGCCCGATCCCCCCGGCCCACCCGATACCTGTCGACCGCATAGAGGTGGGATAGCTTGAGGCAACAAGGGAATTCAGGCCCGCCTGGACGGCGATGACGAAGAAGCCATAAGCAAAGCCCAGGAACCAGCCCAGCGCATGAAAGCCACTCACGAAGTGGAAGCAGGTCATTGCGGCAAATCCCAGCAGCGACATGAGCGCCAGTGACGGAGCAAGACCAAGGCGCTGCATGAGCAGGGTCAGCAGAATCGGCCCAGCGATAGCGCCGAACGCAGACACCGACGACATCCGCGCGGCGGCCCCTGTCTCAACGCCTCCAAGAAGATGAAGGAAGCTCGGGAGCCAAGAGGTCAGTGTTGCCACCACGCACAGCGTGCTCCCCATGGCGACCCAGAGGAGCAACGTCATGGGTGCGCGACCGCTTCTGAACAGGCCGATCACCGGCGAGCCCTCATTACGTTCCTCATTGGACACGAAGATGGTGTCGGGCGCGAGTTGCAGGTCGGGAGCGATTTTTCCGAGGATCTGGGCGATGCGCGGATCCCGGGGATTGCGCGTCATCAGATACCGGCAGCTCTCCGGCAAACGGACATAAAGGTAAGGCACCAGCAGGAGAAGTGCGATGCCTCCGCCCCATAAGGCCGACTGCCACGAGTGAAAATGAACGAAACTCGGGCCGACAAGCCCGGCCACAGACGCGCCCAGGCCGTGGCCGATGTAAAGCCAGGTGAGCAACTTGCCGCGGCGGTTCTCCGGCATGAACTC
This sequence comes from Sphingobium sp. B11D3B, assembly GCF_025961735.1. Classification (NCBI taxonomy): domain Bacteria; kingdom Pseudomonadati; phylum Pseudomonadota; class Alphaproteobacteria; order Sphingomonadales; family Sphingobiaceae; genus Sphingobium; species Sphingobium sp. B11D3B. The sequence goes on from NZ_JAOQOF010000001.1 coordinate 2,193,984, forward strand.
GGTCGCCAGCGCGACAATGTTCGGCATCGTTCCGCCCATGGCTGCGAAGGCGAGAAAGCGCACAAGGGTGAACATTTCAAGCGTCTGGACAGCGGTCGACAGGAGCGTCAGCAGCCCGAAGAAAGTGGCACCGACCAGGATGATATTCCGGCGGCCGATGCGATCGGCCAGGACAGGGATGGTGTAGAAGCCCAAGGCCATACCGGCTGCCTGCGCCGAGAACACATAGGCCATGGACGGAATGGGTATATCGAGGTCGCGGGCGATGACGGCCGCGAGGTTCGCAACGATATAGGCGTCATATCCTTCCAGGGCCATGAGGATGCCGCACAGGAGATAGATGGTCCAGCGGTAGCGACCCATCGTTGGGCGCTCGAGAATGCTATCAATCGACTGAACAGCCATGCAGATCCCCTCCGGCCCTCCACATATCGCAGAGCGCTCGCCAATCAGCTAACATCACAAATCGACACGGGCAATATATTCTATGTAAATTTAATTATTTGGTCGTTTGTACGGCATTTCGCCCGCTGGCGTCGCGAGCTTGTGCTTCGCCAGGAAATTTTGAAGCAAATCTGCCACGGCGACATTATTGAGATCGGCAAAGGGGAGGTGCGTGTTGCCCTTGAGACCCGCATTGGCAAGCTCGAGAATTTCCGCCTTGCCCCCATATTGATTGATGAGCTTCACGAACCGCCGGTTCAGCGGCAGCGCGAGTTGCGGACCACGCGGTTGCGACAGATTGTCTCCCCAGACAAATTGCATGGGGATCTTTGCCAGTTTCTTGAATGTCTCGAGCGGCACGTAGACCGGGCCGTAGGGGCCTGGGGGCGAACCGTCATTCTCGCTCTCCGGTAGAACGAAGCCGACATTTTCGTAGGCGACAATCGCCTTCACGCGGTCGCTCTCAATCGCCGTGAGGAGAGCCCGGAGGCCGCCCGCCGAATTCGTGACCATGACCACCGGACCGGTCCGCTCCAGTGCGGCGGCTGCGGCATGCGCCTGCAAGGCTACGTTCTCCATCGTGTCATATTCGGCATAACGGGCCCGGCTAGCCTGCTCCCACGCGCGGGCATCCGCAGTCGGGAACTGCACGCCGGGGTGCCACTTCATATAGCTTGGGCCAAACCTCCAGGCCGTGAAGGTCTCCTGGTCAGATCCCAAGCGCGGGGCTGACTCCACCGTTTCACAGGGCAGATTCGCGCGGCCGACGCGGGGGCCATCCCAGAGATAGACCGGGAAATGCCGTCGCAGAAAGATGCTGTCGAAACCTTCACCGCCGTCCCACCGGTTTTTCCAGGCGGCGACGCTGGAGCTATGCCAAAAGAAGAGGCCAGTAGGGCCCGCATTCGCCGGGATTTGGTACTCCACATAGCCGTGATCACAGACAGTGGACTTGACGGCTGGGTCCCCGGCCCGTGTTCCTCCGGCTGCGAAGGAGCCTTGTCGCTCGATCATCAGCGGCGGCGGCCCCGCGTCCCTCGCGAGCGACGCGGATGGTCCCGTAATGACGAGTACCGCGACGAGGAGGCACCGCGCGACCTGACCGGGAAACATGTGATTGCGAGTCATCAACCTCTCCAAAGAATTGGCATCTGGAAGGTGAGCTTCATGCTCCAGCACAGACGCCACTCTCTCAACGTTTATATTAAAATACTCTATAAATAATGGCAAGCAAACCTGCTTGTGCGCCTTCAGCGCATCAGCCGTGCCCCACCCATCGCTGAGTACGCCACCCTTCTCGACTTTCCCCAAACAGATCGGATCGCTCGCCGGTCCGAAGCGTTATGCTGCAAATGGCACGGGAGCGGGCACGATGGCGCATGAAGATGACCCCACGACGCAGGACGAGGACACCGTCCATTACGGCGGCCCCTCCGGCGGCTTTGGTTCGCTGAGCGGCGTCGCGCGCATCTTCGGCAAGGAGTGGGCAACGCCCATGGCGCTGGAGACATTGCGGCGCCAGAACAAGCCCGGCGGCTTCATGTGCGTCTCCTGCGCCTGGACCAAGCCGGAGCATCCCCACCCTGCCGAATTCTGCGAAAATGGCGCCAAGGCGACGCTGTGGGAGCTGACCACGCGCAGCTGCACACCGGACTTCTTCGCCAAGCACACGGTGACCGAATTACAGGCTTGGCAGGACTATGACCTTGAGCAGACCGGCCGGCTCACGCACCCTATGCGCTATGATCGGGCCAGCGATCGCTATGTGCCGGTCAGCTGGGACGAGGCCTTCGCGGGCATCGGCGCTGAACTCAAGGCGCTCGATCCCAAGTCCACCGTCTTTTACGCCTCAGGCCGCGCCAGCCTGGAAACCTCTTATCTCTACGCCCTGTTCGCGCGGCTCTATGGTCACAACAATCTGCCCGACAGCTCCAACATGTGCCACGAGACGACCTCGGTCGGCCTGAAGAAGGTGACCGGATCGCCGGTCGGCACTTGTCAGCTGAAAGATTTCGACCATTGCGACGCGATCTTCTTCTTCGGCCAGAATACCGGCACCAACAGCCCGCGCTTTCTCCATACGCTCAAGTCTGCGGTGGAGCGCGGCTGCAAGATCGTGACCTTCAATCCCGTCCGCGAGAAGGGGTTGATCGAGTTCGTCGATCCGCAGAACCCCGTCCAGATGGTGACGCAGAAGCGCACCGAGATTTCCTGCCTCTATTATCAGGTGAGGCCGGGCGGAGACATCGCCGCGATCATGGGAATGATCAAGCATGTCCTCGCGGACGAAGACCGCCAATGGGCCGAGCAAAAGCAGCATCTTCTGGATACGGACTTCATCGCCCAGCACACGCATGGCTTTGAAGCCATGGTCGAGAAGGTCCGCGCGACCTCCTGGGCTGAGATCGAACAGGAGTCCGGCCTCAGCCGGTCTCATCTCGAAACAGCCGGGCAGATCTATTGCGACGCCAAGAAAGTCATCGGCATCTATGGCATGGGCGTGACCCAGCATGTCCATGGTTCCCAGACCATCGGCATGCTGGTCAACCTGCTGCTTCTGCGCGGCCATATCGGCGTCGAAGGCGCAGGCATATCGCCCGTGCGCGGTCATTCGAACGTGCAGGGCCAGCGGACCGTCGGCATTTCGGAGAAGCCCGAACTCGTGCCGCTGGACCGGTTGAAAGAGCTGTTCGGCTTCGATCCGCCGACCCAAAAGGGCGTGAACACCGTCGAAGCCTGCGAGGGCATCATCGATGGCAGCATTCGCGCCTTCATCGGTCTGGGCGGCAATTTCGTCCGCGCGATCCCGGAGCGGGAGAAGATGGAGGCCGCGTGGACCAAGATGCGGCTCACCGTCCAGATCGCCACCAAGCTCAACCGCAGCCATCTGATCAACGGCGAGATCGCCTATCTCCTGCCCTGCCTCGGCCGCTCGGAGGAGGACATGCAGGCCGGCGGACCGCAGACCGTGACGATGGAGGATTCGCTCTCGATGATCCACGGCTCGGTCGGCAAGCGCAAGCCGGCGAGCGAGCATCTTCTCTCCGAACTCGCCATCGTGGCCGGCATGGCCAAGGCGACGCTGCCTGCGCGACCAGCCGTCAAATGGGATGACTGGGTCGGCCATTATGGTCAGGTGCGCGACCTCATCGAGGCGACCTATCCGGACAAATTCGCGGACTTCAACCAGCGCCTGTTCACGCCGGGCGGCTTCTTCAAGGGCAACAAGGCCCGCGAGCGCATCTGGCAGACCGAAAGCGGCAAGGCCGAGTTTACGACGCCGACGAGCCTCACCGCCATGGGCGTGCCGGACAAGCCGGGCCGCTACCGGCTCATCACCATGCGCTCGAACGATCAGTTCAACACGACGATCTATGGCTTTTCGGATCGCCTGCGCGGGATCGAGGGCACGCGCGACGTGCTGCTGATGAGCCCGCGCGACATTGAGGCAGCCGGGCTTGAGGCCGGGCAGGTCGTGGGCCTCGCCAGCGATGCGGACGATGGCGTGGACCGGCAGGTGGGTGGGCTCACCGTAACCCCCTTCGACCTGCCGGAGGGCTGCGTCGGCGCTTATTATCCGGAGATGAACCCGCTCATCCCGCTCTGGTATCATGACAAAGCCTCCAAGACGCCGGCCGCCAAGGGCGTGCCGGTGCGGATCGTGGCGCAGTCGGCCACCGGAGCGGGACAGGCGAGATGAAGCGCGGTGGCGAAGGCGCTCGGGCGGTTCGCCTGGGCGCCGCGCTGCTCGGCCTGCCGCTGTTGCTCGGCGGATGTGAGGCGCTGAAGCTCGGCGTGGTCAACCATGCCGGCCCCGTGGCGGCGGATCAGTGGCATCTCTTTCTTCAGCTCGCCCTCGTCCTCATCTTCGTGGCCGGGCCGGTTTTCATCCTCGTCCCGCTGTTCGCCTGGCACTATCGCCTCTCCAACCGGGATGACGCCTATCGGCCCAATTGGGGATTTTCCTGGCCGCTCGAGCTGCTCATCTGGGTCCCGCCAACCGCCATCGTGATCGGGCTCGGCGTCCTCCTGTGGAACGCGACGCACCGGCTCGATCCCTACCGCCCGCTCGCCTCCAACCAGCCGCCCCTGGAGGTGCAGGTGGTGGCGCTCGATTGGAAATGGCTCTTCATCTATCCCAAGGAGGGCATTGCGACTCTCAATCGGCTGGCCATCCCTGTGGGCCGGCCCGTCCATCTCAGCTTGACCAGCGGGACGGTCATGCAGTCGCTACTGATCCCGCAGCTTGCCGGGCAAATCTATGCCATGGCCGGCATGCGCACGCAGTTGCACCTGGCCGCCAGTCGGGCCGGCGTCTTCCGCGGCCAGAACACGCAGTTTAATGGCAAGGGCTTTCAGAACCAGAAGTTCGACGTGCTGGCTCTGCCGCCGGCCGACTATCGCCGCTGGCTGGGGCAGGTGCGCGCCGTCCGCAGGCCGCTCGACGACAAGGCGCTGGCGGCGATCACCGCCCGCTCCATCGCCCCGCAACCCGCCCTGTTCTCATCCGTCCCGCCAGGCCTGTTCGAGCATATGATGATGGCGAGCACACAGGGGCAGGCCCATTGAGCGCGCCGCTTATGCCGGCGCTGCTGGGGCGGTTCCGCTGGGATGCGCTGCCCTTCGTGCGTGCCTGGGAAAACCCCAACGCCAATGAACTGATCGCCGCCGGAGCCGGAGCCTTGGTGGTGGCCGGCGCGCTCTTCATGGTCGTGCTGATCACCCGCCTCGGCCGCTGGCGCTGGCTCTGGACGGAATGGCTCACCAGCCTCGATCACAAGAAGATCGGGATCATGTACGTCGTGATCGCCCTGATCATGCTGGCGCGCGCGCTGATCGAGGCCAATCTGATGCGGTTGCAGCAGGCGGTGGCAATCGGCAATCCCGGCCTGGTTGCGCCCGAGCATTTTGCCGAGCTGTTCAGCACCCATGGCTCGATCATGATCTTCTTCATGGCGATGCCCTTCCTCACCGGGCTGATCAACTATCTGGTGCCGCTGCAGATCGGCGCGCGCGATGTCGCTTATCCGCTGCTCAACGCCATCGGCCTCTGGCTCACTGCAGCCGGCGCGGGGCTGATGATGGCCTCGCTGGTGATCGGCCGCTTCTCCACCGGCGGCTGGAGCGGCTATCCGCCGTTCACGGAGATCGGCTTCAATCCCGGCGTCGGGCCGGATTACTGGATCTGGGCCGTTACTTTGGGCTCGGTTGCCTCCACCCTGGCCGGCATCAACATCGCCGTCACCATCTATAAGATGCGCTGTCCGGGCATGACATTGATGCGGATGCCGCTGTTCGCCTGGACCAGCCTGTGCACCGCCATATTGATGATCTTCGCGATGCCGCCGCTGACGGTCGCGACGGCGCTGCTGGCGCTCGACCGCTATCTGGACTTCCACTTCTTCACCAACGCCCTTGGCGGCAACATGATGCATTATGCCAACCTGTTCTGGATGTTCGGCCATCCAGAGGTCTACATCGTCATCCTGCCAGCCTTCGGCATCTATTCCGAAGTGGTCTCCACTTTCTCCTCAAAGGAGCTGTACGGCTATAACTCGCTGGTGATCGCGACGATGGCGATTGCGGTGCTCTCCTTCACCGTCTGGCTGCATCATTTCTTCACCATGGGGCAGAGCCCGAGCCTGAACGCCGTGTTCGGCATCGCGACGATGGCGATCGGCGTGCCGACGGGGGTCAAGATCTACAACTGGATCTGGACGATGTTCCGTGGCGAAGTGCGCTTCACCACGCCCATGTGCTATGCGCTCGCCTTCATGATGACCTTCGTGCTCGGAGGGCTCACCGGCATCATCCTCGCCTTCCCGCCGCTCGATTACATCGTGCACAACACGCTGTTCCTCGTGGCGCATTTCCACAATATGCTGATCCCGGGCACGCTCTACGGCCTGCTCGCCGCTTATACCTTCTGGTTCCCCAAAGCGTTCGGCTTTCGGCTCGATGAGCGTTGGGGCAAGATATCCTGCGCCTGCTGGGTGATCGGCTTCTATCTCGCCTTCATGCCGCTCTACGTGCTGGGCGCTGCGGGCATGGCGCGCCGCACCCCGGCGGTGATGGAGACCGCCTACCGGCCCTGGCTCTATGCGGCGGAAGTCGGCGCGCTGGTGCTGTTCTGCGGCTTCGTGGCGCTCCTCGTCCAGCTCTGGGTGAGCCTGCGCAAGCGCGCCGCCACCCGCGTCTTCGCAGGCGATCCCTGGGATGGGCGGGCGCTCGAATGGTCGATCGCGGCGCCGCCGCCCGCGTATAATTTTGCCCGGCTGCCACAGGTCGACCAGCGCCACTGGTTCTTCGACGCCAAGCGCAAGGGTACGCCTTATGTCAGGCCAGCCCACTACGAAGACATCGAGATGCCGAAAAACAGCGCCGTCGCGCCAATCATCGGGATGGCAAGCGCGGCAGCCGGCTTTGCCCTTGTCTGGCGCATGTGGTGGCTGGCGATCCTTGGCGTGCTTGCGGTCATAGCAACCGTGATCGCGCGCAGCTTCGCCCGCGACACGCACCGGCTGATCCCGGCCAGCGCGGTCGAACAGACGGAGCGGGCCTGGCTCGACGCGGTGGCGCGGGCGCGGCCCATCCCCCGCGAGATGGAGACGACCCCGGCGAATGCGGGCCTGGCCGAGGCGCACCCATGACCGCCGGTGAGACGAAACATCCGGGCCTCAATCTGGGCAGCACCGACGCGCAAGCCCATGAGGCGGCGGGCTCGGCCCTGTTCGGCTTCTGGGTGTTCCTGATGAGCGACGCCGTGATCTTCGCGCTGCTCTTCGCCACTTATGGCGTCATGCTCCCTGCGACCGCCGGCGGCCCAACTCCGGCAAGCGAATATAAGATCGGCCCGACCTTCCTCGAAACGCTGGTGCTGCTCACCAGCAGCCTCACCTATGGCCTGGCCTCGATCGCGATGAAGCATGGGGCAGCGCAGGCGCGCATCCAGACCTGGCTGGGGCTGACACTTGCCTTGGGGCTGCTCTTCCTCGGGCTGGAACTGCACGATTTTGCTGGCATGATTGCCCATGGCGCCACGCCCATGCGCAGCGGCTTCCTCTCGGCCTTTTTCGCGCTGGTGCCCCTGCACGGCCTGCATGTGCTCGCCGGTAGCCTGTGGATTGTCGTGATGATGGCGCAGTTGCGGATCATCGGCCTTGATGCGCGCGTGAAGATCAACCTCCTGAGGCTCGGCCTGTTCTGGCACTTCCTCGACATCATCTGGATCGCGATCTTCTCGACCGTCTATCTACCGGGGCTGATCCCATGAGTGAACGCCGAGACGATCCTCGCCGCGAGGCGCGCGGTTATGTGCTGGGCTACGCCGCCGCGCTCTTGCTGACCAGCGTCGCCTTTGCGCTCGTGCGCTGGCCGGTGCTTGCCAGCACCGCCACCTATGCGCTTGTGCTTGCCTTGGCACTCATCCAGATTGTCGTGCAGTTTCGCTGCTTCCTCCACATCGGCCTCAAGCGCTCGACGCGTGACGACCTCCAGCTCATCCTCTTCTCCAGCCTGATCATCGCGCTCATGGTCGGCGGCACGCTGGTGATCCTGTTCAATCTGCGGATGCGGATGATGTGAGTGGGCGGTCGTCGCAGCGTTGACTAGCGACGGAGGGGCGCCACCTTGGCCAGATCGTTCCGGATCGTGGTCGCGGCGACGCCGCCCTCCCCCATCGCGTGGCTGATCTGGTCGAGGCCGAGGACGACATCGCCAGCGGCATAAAGCCCGGGGATGTCTGTGCGCTGATGGGCGTCGACCATCAGACACCCCTCGGATGTGCGACTTGCGCCGAGCATCCCGGCAAGCTCCGAGCGGATGTCAGAACCCAGCGCCGGATACAGCGTGTCGAAGCGGCGCGTCTCGCTCTCGATGCCGAGCGCGATCTGGTCTTCCACCAAGCTGATGGACGTACATTGTCCGGCAATATCGATGCCCGCCGCTTTCAGCCCAGCGCATTGCGCCGGTTCCAGACTATGTCCCCCTTCAGGCGCGACCAGCGTGATATCGGCGGAATAGCCGCGAAGGAACGTGGCTTCATTATAGCCGCGCTCGCCCGTTCCGAGCACCGCGACCGCCTTGTCCGTGACTTCATAGCCATCGCAGATCGGGCAATAGCGGAGCCGACCGGTCGCAAGCGCGCGATCATGGCATAGATCGTCCATCATGGTGGGGCGGCGATTGACCACGCCGGTGGCGAGCAGGACGGTCCGCGCAGGGAGACTTCGGCCGCCCGCCTGCGCGATGAACTGGCTGCCATCATGCGCCAGGCTCTCGACGGTCCCGCCCTGCAGGCGCGCGCCATAGAAGGTCGCCTGTCGACGCATGCGCGCAAGCAGATCAACGCCGGAGACGCCCTCCGGAAACCCGGCATGATTGCGGGTGAGCGGGATCAAGGCGGCCCGGCTATGTCCGCCGTCTATGGCGCAGACCGCCAGATGAAAGCGCGCGAGATAGATCGCGGCGGTCAGCCCCGCAGGGCCGCCGCCGACGATCAGGCAGTCCAGCCGTTCGGCCGAGGGGTCGGCCGGCTCCTGGACGGCCATGCTTATTTGCTGGCCTGCGCCATCAACTCGGCCTTGCGGGCCGCCAGCTCTGCGCCCAGGGCCTTGAGGTCGAGTTCGCTCTCGCGGCTTTCAGCAAACATCTCCTGCTCCTCTTCCTCGACATGATGCTCAACATATTCGCCGAGCACCGTCACTTTGGCGTCGAACAGGCGGTCACCCGCCTTCATGGCCTGGATCTCAGCGATGAGTTGCTTGGCGCTGGCATGTTCCACTTCGGCCTCGTCGAGCAGGTCATCATCGTCGATGGCCTCGCGCGCGGCGGGATAGAAGATTTCTTCTTCGATCTGCGCATGAACCGTCAGAGCGAGGCAGATCTTGTCAGCCAGCGCCTGCTTCTCGGCATCGTCTTCGAGATCAGCATATTGGTCGAAAAAGCCCTTCACCTCCTTGTGGTCGTCCTTGAGCAATTTGATCGCGTCGGCGGGCTTTGCCGCCGCCCGCTGGGTCTTGCGCGCCGTCTTCGAGGCGGGCTTCTTCGATGCGGGTTTCGCTTTGGGCTTTGCGGCAGTCTTGGTCGTGGCCATGTCGTTTCTCCATCCTGGGGGCGCAGGCGCGCGCCCCTTCGCAGAACAACCACCGAACGACGCCGCGGACCCCGCCGCGCCGCCCATATTAACCTTTGGCAATACGATTACCGTCGTTCATCGCTCCGGTTCCAGGCTAGCGATCAGCCCGGGAATGACCGGCAGAAGATCGCGCGCGAGAAATCCGACTTCGGCAATCTGGTTGGCAACGCCGGCGCCCGCCGCGCCATGGACGAAGACACCCCAGGCCGCCGCTCGCAAAGGATCGGCGCCGCGCGCGGCAAGGCCGCCGATCAGACCAGCCAACACATCGCCCGACCCGCCCGTGGCAAGACCGATGCTGCCGCCCTCGAACAGCAAGGGCTCATCTTCCTTTGGCGATGCAATGAGGGTTTGGGCGCTCTTCAGGACGACGACCGCGTTGAAGGCGCGCGCCACACGCAGCGCCGCGCCGCGCGGGTCTTTGCGGATCACGTCGATGTCCTGCCCGGTCAGAAAGCTCATTTCCCGATGGTGCGGCGTCAGGATGACCCGCCCCTCATGCGCCGCCACCAGCTTCTTGAGCTTCCGGGCACAAGTGAGGGCAGCGGCATCGAGGATGATCGTCTGGCCCGGTTTTGGCGTGCCGAGCAGCGCGGCGACAAACTGCTCGGTGCGATCCCCCGCGGACATCCCCGGCCCGAGGATGAGCATGTCACAGCGCGCGAGGCGTTCCTGCAGCAACGCGACCGCCTCGAGCGCGATCTCGCCATCCTCATCCGCAGGCAGGGCGATCATCGCGGCCTCGGGCACCAAGACGGCGAGCGCCATCGCGGCGGATCGCACGGTCGCCATCTGGAGCTTGCCGGCTCCCGCGCGCAACGCCGCCTCGCCCGTGAGCCTGAGCGCGCCCGGCACGAACTCCGCGCCGCCGACCAGGAGAACCCGGCCCCGCGCGTCCTTATCGCCCAGCGCCGCGATCGGCGGCAGCGGATGGGCTTCGAGCCAGGCGCGGTCGAGGGTCGGCATCATCCGCGCCGCCCCGTGATCGCGTCAGGTTCGCTGGTGACCGGGGTCGCGTGGTTCTGCATCGGCGCTGTCACATTGTAGCGGTGGAGCTTGAGCCCGCCATCCCGGCCCGCCGACGGATCGAACAGATAGTCGGTGATGGCGCAATTGGCCACGTCCCCTTCCCGGTCGATGGCCAAGATGCCTCGCTCATCGAGGCTCTCGATGATGTAGCGCATGCAGAGGACCACCACCTGATGCGTGAAGATCATCACCCGCTTTCCGGCATAATGAAGCGAGATGGTATCGAGGACCGACCGCAACCGCAGGATGACATCGCACCAGCTCTCGCCCCCGGGCGGGCGGTGATAGAATTTCCCCAGCAGGCGCCGAAATTCGGCCTGATCAGGGAAGATATTCGCGACGCCGGGCGTGGTGAGGCCATCGAGAATGCCGAACTCCTTCTCGCGCAGGCGCTCGTCAAAGCAGATCGGCTCCTGCCGGTCGGTCCCGCCCGCCTCGCGGAAAAGCTCCGCGGTCTGAAAGGCACGGAGATAGGGAGAAGATAAGAGAATCTGTGGCCGATGCTCGGCCGGCTGCTCGCAGAACCACAGACCCAGCGCGCGCGCCTGCGCCGTACCGAGGTCGCTCAGCGGCACGTCGGCATCCCGCGAGGTCAGGGCGATCCGGTCATGCGCTGCCTCGTGCGCAGCGTCGCGGGCGACATTCCCCGCGCTTTGCCCGTGGCGCACGATAATCAACTGTTCTGGCCAATGCATACTGCCTCCGCTGGTGATCGCGGAACGTTCCTGACGCTTAATTCGATCCCCATGAGGGTGAGGCGCGGACAGCGAGCACCCCGGCGGCGCCCGCGATTCAAAGCGCTCCAGTTGTTCGCTTGCGCCCCTTTGCTGTCTAAGCTGGGTGCTCCACTCAACACACCTGTCGGTTGTTGAAGCCGAACCAATGACGGCTCCGAAGGCCAAAAGATTGGGGTTTACACTATCGCTCGGTCGGCAGGAGCGGCCACGCCACCCGCCTCATTCTCGTTCAGCGGCTGCAATCGAGAATCATCTTTTTTGAGTCTCGCGCCTTAGACTGCTTTCTTGGAGTAGCTGGGAGAGTGGCATCGGGCGGCCGAACAGCCAGCCTTGCAGCCAGTGGCATCCTGCGGCCCGGGCGAGGACCGCTTGATCTTCTGTCTCTACGCCTTCTGCCGTGATCCTAAGACCCAGCGCTTGGGCCAGCGCTACAATGGCTACCAGCAGATCGCGACCTGATGCACAGCCCATGGCTTCTTTCACGAAGAGCTTATCTATTTTCAGCCGGTCGAATTTGAAGGATTGGAGGTAACCAATACTTGCGAAGCCAGTTCCAAAGTCGTCCAAAGCGAGCCGGATACCCAAGGTCCGCAGATCGGCCATGATTGCCGCAGCGGCCTGTGGCCGACCCAGCAAATAGCTTTCAGTGATCTCGAGTTCAAGCCGGTCAGCTGGAAAGCCTGTGTCGGCAAGGATTGCGCTGATCTGGTCAGCAAGATGTGCATCCCAAAACTGCGCGGGCGAGAGGTTGACCGAAAGATCGATGCCGAGAGGCTTGATGTCGATGCAGGCCCTGCGGAGCACCTGCCCTCCCAAGGAGCCGATTAGGCCAGTCATTTCGGCAAGCGGAATGAAGACATCTGGGGGAATTGGACCTTCGGTGGGATGGGTCCATCGCGCTAGGGCTTCAAGCCCAACAATGGCGCCGGATTCCGCTAGAACAATCGGCTGATAGGCCAGTTCAATTCGATTTTCCGCGATTGCAATGCGCAGGTCCTGTTCAAGACGCTTCCGCACGAGATGTTCTTCGTCCAGTTCGAGGGTGAAGTCACTCCAGCGGTTCTTCCCCCTGGCTTTGGCATTGTACATTGCAACGTCCGCACGGCGCATCAGTTCGTCGATATCGACGAGAGCATCTGAAGAAGACGTCACGACGCCAACGGATATTCCGATGAGAATATTGGCGCCGGCGACCGGAACCGTCGTCTGAAAGGAGGCGATGATGCGTTCGGCGAGAGAACATCCCGGGCCATCGACATCAAGCTGGCACAATATTGCAAACTCGTCGCCGCCCGTGCGAGCAATCAGCGAATGCGCCGGCGCGGCCGCCGCGAGCCGGGATGCCACCTCCCGCAGCAGGGCGTCTCCTGCGCCATGGCCATACAGATCGTTCACGCCTTTGAAGCCATCCAGGTCCATGTAAAGCAGAACGAAATGATTACCGGTCGCAATCGCCTCGTTGAGCCGACCGAGGAGGACGCGGCGATTAGGAAGCTCCGTTAAAGGATCGTGGTTCGCCAAATGCTGAGTTTTGGCTTGGCTGGCTGTCAATGCTGCAATGGACTGCCCCCCCTGCCGCAGGATAAAAAGCGCAGCGATAACCGCGACGACCATGATGGCGGCAAACCCAGGGATGACCTCGCGACGAAATTGTGTGCCAGGGGTCTCGAACGCGATCTCAACGGATGCGATCTGGTTACCATCCATATCTCGCAGGACTAGCGCGGCGCTCGACGGGGCTGGCCGTGCCAGATTTAGCGCCAGGGCGGGGAGATGGTGCTTGGCGCGGATATTGGCGAGATGGCTCGCATCAAAACGCTCGGCTATGACGAGCAAGTGCCTCTCACCCGCGGGCGCTGACACTTTGTTGGTCAAGGGAACAACGGCAGCAACCGAGTAGACGAAAACCTGACGTTTCTCGCGGGCAAAGCCGCTGACGATTGGCGTGCCACGATCATCCATAGCACGCACTTTTGCCATCGCCGTCTGAATTGACGGACCCAGTATCTCGGCAAGTTTAGATGAGGATCGGTTCCCGTTGCTGAAGGCGTAGCGAGTCCCCCCGTCAGGACCGATGACGAAGACATGGTCATAATTCTGGGTTTTACCGAGGTAAGCCGTGATGTTGTCGTCGATCCACGCCGCGCTGAAGTCGTACGAAATGTGGCGCACTGCGTCGTCCCATTTCGCGTAATCCTGAAGATCATGCTCCACCATGGAGACGCTTGTCGCGAGGGCAGCTTCCAGCGTCCGCGTCTCGCGTACTGCCTCAAGCCGATCCTGCGCGGAGGTCGTGACTAAAATGAGCCCTAGAATGCTTCCAAAGCACAATCCGAGAAGCAGTAGCACAGGCCAGAGATAGCGAGCAGGCACGCGTTGAATGAGTGACATAGGCCTTTGCTGATGTGACTGTTTTCAGCACCTTTGGGCCGCAGGTCGTACCAAGACGTTAATAAAGATTCTCCATTCACCGCATTTCGGATGGAGGAAAGCTAGCGGCTTTTTCGCTCAGGATGGCCCGTATCTCAGCAGGACGTCGCTGACAAATTTCCGTCTGAGAAAGTGTGCGGACGAACTGCCACGCTCCCTTGAAGTCTCCCTCACGCGAGCTTGCAATCGGCTGAAATTGTTCTCTGAGGCCAAATGCCGGTTGCGTCTTATGACGACTACATTTCAGACGAGGTCTACCCGTTGCCTTCGTGCTGACTGCCGCTCATCGCATCACGACATCCGCCGGCTGTGACGGAAGCGGGAATAGCGATTGAGCAGATCGTTGATCAGTTGCTCGTCGGTATAGCCGGTCACGTCATGAGGCTGCCCGCCGTCGGAAGAGTGCGCCACGGCGCGATAATGTAGGCGCTCTCGCTCCTGTATCTTTCGCGGCTCGGCCCAGACAAAACTCGCCACACGAAACCCGCGCGCACGGACGGTGTAATCGAAATCGCCGCGCTCGCCATGCGGGATGGTGAGTCCCACATGATCGGCATCCTGCATGAGGCGCACGGAAATACCGCTGTCTCGCATCTGCGCCGCCACGGCCGCGAGGGCCGGCTGGGCAATGTCGGCTAGAAAAGTAAGGACTTCGTCTCGATCGTGAAACCGGGTGATGGTTGCGAGGCGCTGCTGCCATGTGAGGGCGGTTTCAGCGCCCGTGGCGGCGCCCGCAGCAGACAGGTCCATCGCTTCCTGGCTCTCGGTTTGAAGCGCTCGCAACAGGCCGTAGCAAATGAACACCATGACCACAGCGAAGGGCAACGCGCTGGCGATCGCCGCGGTTTGAAGCGCCTGAAGCCCACCGGCGACCAGCAGAACCGCCGCGACACCGCCGGCGCAGACCGCCCAGAAGACGCGCTGCCAGACCGGAGGATCTTTCGCTGCGCCGGACGTGATCATATCCATGACCAACGCACCGGAATCCGCTGACGTTACGAAGAACGTGATGATAAGAAGCGTCGCGATGCCTGAAACAATGGTGGAAAGCGGGAGCTGCTCAAGCGTCTCGAACAACGCGACCGGGAGGTTGTTAGCGACCGTATCGGCGATGTGGGCTGCACCGCTCAGATCGAGCGCGATCGCTGTGTTCCCGAATACCGTCATCCAGAGGAAGGTGAACAATGCCGGGACGAGCAGAACGCCGCCGACGAACTGGCGGATTGTCCGCCCGCGCGAGATGCGCGCGATGAACATGCCGACAAATGGCGACCATGCGATCCACCAGCCCCAGTAGAACAGCGTCCAGCTACCCAACCACGGATTGGGCTCATAGGCGTACAGACGGAAGGTGCGCTGCACGACCTCGCTAAGATAAGTCCCCACATTCTGGACGAAGGCCTGAAGCAGAAACACCGTCGACCCCGTCACGAGCACGAAGACCAGCAAAAGGGCGGCCAGGATGATGTTCAGTTCGGAAAGGCGCTTCACGCCTCGGTCCAGCCCCATGACAACCGACAGCGTCGCCAACCCCGTGATGGCGGCAATCAAGACGAGCTGGATGACCGTGTTGCTCGGCAGACCGAACAGATAGCTGAAGCCGGCATTCACCTGCAGCACGCCCAGACCGAGCGAAGTCGCGACCCCGAACATGGTGCCCAGCACGGCGAAGATGTCGACAGCGTGGCCGATGGGACCATAGATCCGCTCCCCGATCAGCGGATAGAGCGCCGAGCGGATGGTGAGCGGCAGACCGCGACGAAAGGCGAAATAGGCAAGCGCTAGGCCGACGACGATATAGATTGCCCAGGCGTGCAGCCCCCAGTGAAAGAAGGTAAGGACCATCGCCTGACGGGCGGATTCGACCGTGCGACCTTCGCCGACCGGCGGCAAGGCGTAGTGCTGGATGGGCTCGGCGACGCCGAAGAAGATCAGCCCGATACCCATCCCCGCGCTGAACAGCATCGCGAACCATGAAGGATAGCTGTAGTCCGGTTCACTGTCGTCGGCCCCAAGTTTGACGTCGCCATAGCGGCTGAACATCAAAAACAGGGCAAACACGAGAAAGCCGGCCACCGAAGCGATGTAGAACCAGCCGAAGTCCGCCACGATGAGCGCCTGCGCAGCGGCGAATAGCCGACCGGCAACATCAGGAACGATTGCTCCAAACAACACAAAGGCGAGAATGAGGCCGGCCGAGACGAAGAACACGGTAGGATTGATCTCAATCCGGCGCTTTGTCGTGCCTTCCGGCGCATCATCAAACGATTGCTCGCTCACCTCTTCCCCCATGCAGCGAGAACTCTGTTCAGGAAAGGGAACGAGGCGAAGCGCGGTCGGTTGCATATGGCTCACAAGGGGCCTCGATCCACGTCAGCGGCGTACCCTTATAGCGCGGCATCTCTGCACCTGTCCGCTGGCGGAAGAACTGACCCACGGAGATGCCGCCCCAATGTGGGTGGTCGTCCAATCGAAGCACCTGCGCGCCTGCGAGCAGGGTTCAAAACAATCCCGTGACGAAGCGTAAAAATGGCGGAAAAGGCTGGAGCGGGTAGCGGGGATCGAACCCGCATCACAAGCTTGGAAGGCTAGTGCTCTACCATTGAGCTATACCCGCTCATCGACCGTTCGCCGATCCTCACCGGCACTCAGCCGGGACGACCGCTCAGTGGCGATGCGCTGGAGCCATTGCCACGACAGGCACGGCAGCGTCAACAGCTTCGCATCGCGATCCTTTGGCGGCAGAGCATTGATCGACCCTCGACTTTGCGCGCCACAGATTGCAAAGGATCGGCAATGAACAGCTTGCCCGATCCTGCCAGCCCTCTCTCGCCGGAGGGCGCCGCCCGCGCCTTCGCCGCCATTCTGGATGGCACGGTGGAGGACGAAGCAATCGCCGCCTTTCTGGTCACACTGGCCGAGCGCGGCGAGACCGCGACCGAGATTGCCGCCGCCGCGCAGGAGATGCGTGCGCGCCTCATTCCCGTGCAGGCGCCGGCGGGGGCTATCGACGTGTGCGGCACCGGTGGCGATGGCCATCATACGCTCAACATCTCGACTGCCGTCAGCCTTGTCGTTGCCGCCTGTGGCGCGCCGGTGGCCAAGCATGGCAATCGCGCTGCGTCTTCCAAGGCCGGCGCCGCCGACACGCTCGAAGCGCTGGGACTGGACCTCGACCGCGCGGCAGACACCGCCGAGCGCACGCTGGCGGACCTCGGCATCTGCTTCCTGTTCGCGCAAAAGCATCATCCCTCGCTCGCGCGGATCGCGCCGATCCGCAAGGCGCTGGGCCGGCGGACCATCTTCAACCTGATGGGGCCGCTCGCCAATCCGGCCGGCGTCACCCGCCAGCTCATCGGCATTGCGCGCCCGGCCTATGTGCCGATCTATGCGCAGGCGCTGGCCGAGCTGGGCACCAAACGGGCGATGGTGATTTCCGGCGATGAGGGGCTGGACGAACTCTCGCTCGCCGGCGGCAATGACGTGGCCGATGTGACAAGCGACGGCATCGTTGCGATGCGACGGATCAGCGCCGCCGATGCCGGGCTGCCGACACACCCTATCGACGCGATCAAGGGCGGCGACCCGGCCTATAATGCCGCGAAACTGCGGGCGCTGCTGCTGGGCGAGGCCGGCCCGTATCGCGATGCCGTGCTCTTCAATGCCGCTGCGGCGTTGATCGTCGCCGGCAAGGCCGAAACGCTGGCCGAAGGCGTCGAGGAAGCCACCGAAGCCCTCGACCGCGGCCTTGCCAACACCCTGCTCGACTGCTGGATCGCCTACGCATGAACAAGCTCGATGAAATCTGCGCCACCAAGCGGGACGAGGTCGCCGCCCGCAAGCAGGCGACGTCACTCCCTGACCTGCAGGCCATGGCCGCTTCCCAGACCCCGCCGCGCGGCTTCCGTCGCGCGCTCGACGCCAGGGTGGCCGCGGGCGGCTATGGCCTCATCGCCGAGGTCAAGAAGGCCTCGCCATCCAAGGGGCTGATCCGCGCCGACTTCGATCCGCCGGCCCATGCCCGCGCCTATCAGGCGGGCGGCGCGGCCTGCCTTTCGGTGCTGACCGACGCGCCCTATTTTCAGGGCCATGAGGATTATCTCATCGCGGCCCGTGCCGCCGTCTCGCTGCCGGTGATCCGCAAGGACTTCATGGTCGATCCCTGGCAGGTGCTGGAGAGCCGGGCGATCGGCGCCGATGCCGTGCTGATCATCGTCTCGGCCCTCTCCGATGCGCAGATGCAGGAGATCGAGGATGCCGCGCTCGGCCTCGGCATGGATGCGCTGGTGGAGGTGCATGATGCCGCCGAGCTGGAGCGGGCGCTGACGCTGCGCTCGCGGCTGATTGGCGTGAACAACCGCAACCTCAAGGATTTCTCGGTCGATTTCGCCCGCACCTATGAGCTGGTCGGCAGCGCGCCGGAGGGCTGCACCTTCGTCGCGGAGTCCGGTCTTGGCTCGAAGGCGGACCTTGATGCCATGGCGGAGCATGGCGTGCGCTGCTTCTTGGTCGGCGAATCGCTCATGCGGCAGGATGATGTCGAGGCGGCGACCCGCGCGCTGATCGGCACATGAGCGGGCTCAGCCATACCGACGAGGCCGGCGCCGCGCGCATGGTGGATGTAACGGCCAAGGCCGACACCAGCCGCACGGCGAGCGCCACGGGCCGCATCGACATGAACGCGGAAGCTCGCGCCGCGATTGCGGACGGCACTGCCGCCAAGGGCGACGTATTCGCCGCCGCGCGCATCGCCGGTATCATGGCCGCCAAACGCACCAGCGACATCATTCCGCTCTGTCATCCCCTACCGCTCACCGGCCTGACGCTGGACCTTGCGCTGGATGCGGGCGGCGCCACCGCTACCGCAACCGTGCGCACATCCGGCAAGACCGGCGTGGAGATGGAAGCGCTGACCGCCGTCTCCGCCGCCCTGCTGACCCTCTACGACATGCTCAAGGCGGTGGATAAGCACATGGTCATGCGCGACATCCGCGTCACGGCCAAGGCGGGCGGCAAGTCCGGCGACTGGACCGCCTGAGATCATGGCGGCGGCGCGGCCATGATCTCTGTCGATGACGCACAGCAGCGGCTGCTCGCCCTCGCCACCCCGCTCGCGCCCGAGGCGGTTGCGTTGGCTGAGGCGAATGGCCGATGGCTGGCCGCGCCGCTGACCGCAGCGCGGGACCAGCCGTGGACGGCCCTCTCCGCCATGGACGGCTATGCGATCCGTCACGCCGATCTGCCCGGGCCCTGGCGCCTGGTGGGCGAGAGTGCGGCAGGCAGCGTCCCTGCGGCTGCACACATCGGCGCGGGCGAAGCAATGCGGATCTTCACCGGCGCGCCGCTGCCCCCCGGCGCGGATACCGTGGTGGTGCAGGAAGATATCGCCGCCGATGGCCCGTCCATCCGCCTGGCCGGCGACGGACCGGGTGGTGCGGGGCGGCATGTCCGCCCGCGTGCCAGCGATTTTGCGCAGGGCAATACGTTGCTGCCCGCCAGCCTGCGGATCGGCCCGGCGCAAATCGGCCTGGCGGCGCTCGGGGGCCACGAAACGCTGACGGTGCATCGCCAGCCGAGGGTCGCGATCCTCTCCACCGGCGACGAACTCGTCCCGCCCGGCGCGCCCTGCCCGCCCGGCAAGCTCCCGGCCTCCAACGGCGCGATGTTGCGCGCCATGGTTTGCGGTGCGGGTGGCGTGGTGACCAGCGAGCGGATCGTGCGGGACGATCTGGATGCGCTCACCGCCGCGCTGCGCGATGCGGCTGCGGCGGATGTCATCGTCACCTCCGGCGGAGCGTCCGTGGGCGATCACGATCTGGTGCGCCCGGCGCTGGAGGCGGCGGGCGGCAGCATCGATTTCTGGCGGATCGCCATGCAGCCCGGCAAGCCGCTGATCGTGGCGCGCATCGGGCAGCAGATCATGCTCGGCCTGCCCGGCAACCCGGTCTCGGCGATGGTCACCGGCGCGCTGTTCCTGCTGCCGCTCATTCGGCGTCTTGCCGGCGGAACCGATGTGCTGCCCAAGAGCCGCACGGTGCGGCTCGGCGCAGACCTTCCCCCAGTCGGCAAGCGCAGGCTGTTCATGCGCGCGGTGGTCGACGGTGCGGGGATCGCCACGCCGCTGGCTTTCCAGGATAGCGGCGCGATGCATGCCGCCGCGCAGGCCAATGCGCTGATCGTCCGGCCGGAAGGCGCGCCAGCCGCGCGCGCTGGAGAAGAAGTAGACTTGCTCGACTGGGCCGCGCTCGGCCTTGGCGCGGACTGAGCCTTTCCAGCACTCAATACGTATTCTGGGCAATTGCTGCCCTCCCCTCGCGCCCTACAGTCTGCGTCTCAGATGGGGGTCGCATGGCAGAATTTCGGCAAGAGGGGCAGGTGGGCGTCGAACGCCGGGCCATGCTCACAGGAACGATCGGCGCCGCAGCCATGCTGGGGCTGCAGGCCTGCGCGCCAGCCTCCGGTTCCCGTCCCGCGACCCTGCGGGCGCCGAGCCGCCGAACCGCACTCGTTCCCATCCGCATCAGCCGCGACCAATTGATCGACGTGAAATGCTGCATCCGCCCGCTGCGCGCCGCCGGGCCGAATCTGGACGTGGAGACGGTCGGCGATGCCCTCGTCATCCATAATTATGGCCATGGCGGCAGCGGCTGGTCGCTCTCCTGGGGCTCCGCCGACATCGCGGTCGGCAAGGCGCTCTCTGTCCTGCCGCGCGAGATTGTGGTGGTGGGGTGCGGGATTATCGGCCTGACCACGGCCGTGATGGCGCAGCGCGCCGGCCTCAAGGTCACGCTCTATGCGCGCGAATCCATCCAGCAAACCCGCTCGTTCCGCGCCAGCGGATCGTTCACCCCGGATAGCCGCATCGCCTTGGCCGAGCCCGCCGGCCCCGCCTTTGGCGAGCGGTGGGAACGCATGGCCCGCTTCTCATGGAAGGCCTTTCGCACCTATCTCGGTCTGCCGGGTCAGCCGGTGGAGTTCGGCGATTCCTACCAGCTTTCGGATACGCCGATCACCCGGCGGGAGTGGCCAGCCGACCCTGCAATCACGCAGAGCTTCGCGACGAGTGGGCGGCCACAGCAGAATTCCGAGTTCGGCCATTATAGCGAGCGCATTCGGGACATCGTGCCGCAGGCGCAGCCGCTGAGCGCCGAGGAGAACCCCTTCCCGCAACCCCATGTGCGGCGCAGTTCGCAGATGATCTTCAACTTCGCCAGCTATGCCCATGTCATGCTCGGCGAGTTCTTCGAGCGCGGCGGGCAGTTCGTGATGCGCGACTTCGCTCGCCCGGCGGACTATGCGGCACTGCCCCAGAAGGTCGTGATCAACTGCACGGGCTATGCCGCCCGCGACCTGTGGCAGGACAAGACCATCATCCCGGTGCGCGGCCAGACCGGCTGGCTCGTGCCGCAACCGGACGCCTTTTACAGCGTGCGCTATCGCAATGTTTCGCTCACCTCCAAGCGCGACGGGATCGTCGTGATGAACAATAACCCAGATGTGGGCGAGATGCTGGGCGTGGGCGACAGTATGGAATTGCCCAATTTCGCCGACATCGAGAAAGGTCTGGAGATCATGGCGCCCGTCTTCGCGCCCGGCTTCCAGGCACAGGGCTGACCGATGCTGCTGCGCACCGCCCCGCTCCTGGCCGCTGCCCTGACCGCCCTCGCCGCGATCGCCGCCACGCCACCTTCAGCCACCACGCGAGACGGCGTCTATACGGCCGCGCAGGCCGAGGCTGGCGCCCGCCTCTACGCCACGCGCTGCGCCATGTGCCACGGCCGGGCGCTGGAAGGCACGTTCGAGATTCCCGGCCTTGGCGATCGGTTCATGGCCCATTGGAGCAATGCCCCGCTCTCCAATCTGCATGATTATGTCGGCCGGGCCATGCCGCAATTCGCGCCCGGCTCGCTGACGCCGGACGACACGACGAACATCATCGCCTTTCTGCTGCAGGCCAATGGCCTGCCGGCCGGAAGCGCTGCGTTGCCCAGCGAGACCGGCGCTCTCGCGCGGATCACCGTCCAACCCGCAGATCTCAAGCTCACCGCCAGGGCTGTGCCCAGAACACAATAGGCACAGCCCTTTTTCTTTATGACGCACTGCAGCAAATTTGCCACAGATTCCAGGAAAATGCCTTGCGCGCCTGCGAGGCTTTGAGTTTGTCCTTTTTGCAATGCACCATTCATCAAATGAACCGTGCGCGCGTGAACCAAGGTCGATCGCCGTTGGAGTCGGATTGTCCCGGCTTCAGGACGCTGCGTCGCCACCGCCCGCGTCACCGGCAGATCGGCTGACCATGACGCGGCAGGATCTTCATCGCAGGGACACCGCTCCCATCGAGAAGATCGATGCCGCCGGCGTGCTGGAGACGCAACCGCCCCGGCTCGCCCACCTCGTCAAGCTCGGGCTTCTCGGGCTGGCCTTTGGGGGGATTTTCGTCGGCCTGCACATGGTGTCGGACAACGAAGATCGGCTGCTGCTGGAAACGCTCACCATCCTCGATCTTCTGGCGCTGAGCTTCCTGCTGCTGCTCGGCATTCGCCGCTGGCGGGAAGCGGCGGCCTACACGATCCGCGCCCAGCATCTGGTCAGTGAACTGGAGACGGCACGGCAGAGTGCGATCAGCGCGAACCTCGCCAAAAGCCGCTACCTTGCCAGCGTCAGTCACGAGATCCGCTCGCCGCTCAATGCCATCTATGGCTATGCGCAGCTGTTCGAGCGGGGCGATGGGGTCAACGCGCAGGAGGCGGCGCGGGTCATCCTGCGCTGCTCGGAGCATCTGACCAATCTGGTCGAGGGCTTGCTGGATATCTCGCAGCTCGAATTCGGGATGCTGCGCGTGCGCACCGAAGAGGTGCGCCTCAACAGCTTCCTCGACCATATCGTCTCGATGATGCGCCCCGCCGCTCACGCCAAGGGCCTCACGTTCACGCTGGAAAAGACCGGCCGCCTGCCGGAGATCGCCCGCTTCGACCAGAACCGGCTGCGCCAGGTGCTGATCAACCTGCTCTCCAATGCGATCAAGTTCACCCAGCAAGGCAGCGTGACGCTCAAAGTGGGTTATGCCGGGCAGATCGCCACCTTTGAGGTGAAGGACACCGGCCCGGGCATCGCGCCGGAAGACCTGCAGCGCATCTTCGAGCCATTCGAGCGCGGCGAGGGGCGGGAGTCCGGCGCCGGCCTCGGCCTCGCCATCTCGCGCACGCTGGTGGAGATTCTCGGCGGCCAGCTAGATTTGGTCAGCACGCCGGAAGGCGGCAGTTGCTTCCGCATCGTGATGATGCTGAGCGAGGTCGCCGGCAAGGCCCTCTCTTCGGCGCCCATGCGCAAGCTGACCGGCTATGAGGGCAAGCTCCGCCATGTCCTGCTGGTGGAGGACGATGCCGACCAGCGCCAGTTCCTCGAGCAGTTGCTGCGCGGGCTCGGCTTTCAGGTTGAGGCGCGGCCCGATGGGGAACAAGCGCTGCTTGCCGCGCGCGAGACGCCGCCGGACCTCGCCATTCTGGACATCAGCCTGCCCGGTCTATCCGGCTGGGAGATCGGCTGTGAGTTGCGCGCGATGTTCGGCGACCGGCTGCAAATCCTCATGCTCTCGGCCAATAGCGAGGAACTGCACCGGCCGGAGCATGACAGTCCGCAGCACGATCGTTTTCTCGTCAAGCCGGTGGAATTTGAATCGCTCGTCGGCGCGATTGGTGATCTGCTGCAACTGACCTGGCGCTGGCAGGACGATGCGCCGGATGTCGGCAGCGCCGGGCCGGATACGCCGTCCGCCCTGCAACCAGCGCCGGTTGCGCTCGACGACACCGCCCGCAAGCACATCGCCCGGATGCAGGAATGCCTGCGGATCGGGCACATTCGCGGGATCGAAACCGAGATCAAGCAGCTGGAGCGCGCCTCACCCGCCGCCGAGCCGCTCGTTCGCCAGCTTTACCAGCACCTCGACCGATACGACCTGACCGCCATGGCGCGCCTCTTACAGGATTACTGACATGATTGGCATTCCCGGACATTCGGACACCGTCCTGATCGTCGATGACGAGCCGGACACGCTGCGGATGCTGACCGCCGCGCTGGAGACAGCCGAGATTTCCGTACTGGTCGCGACCTCAGGCCATGTGGCGCTGGCCCAGCTGGGCAACATCATGCCCGACCTCATCCTGATGGATGCGGTGATGCCCGGCATGGACGGGTTCGAGACCACGCAGAAGATCAAGGCCAATCCCCAGCTCGCCAGCATCCCGATCATCTTCATGACCGGCTTGACGGAAAGCGAGCATGTGGTCGAAGCTTTCGAGGTCGGCGGCGTGGATTATGTCCGCAAGCCGGTGGACCTGCAGGAGCTGCTGGCCCGCGTGCGCGTGCATATGGCCCAGGGGCGTGCCGTCCATGCCAGCGTCGCCAGTCTCGATGCGACCGACCGGCTGATCCTCGCCACCGATGCCCGCGGTAGCCTTTTGTGGTGCACCCCACGTGCAGAACAGGCCATCTCGCGCGTCTCACCCGGCTGGCTGCGCAGTGAATCCGCGCTGCCGGAAGAAATCCGCAACCAGATCGAGAAGC
Source organism: Sphingobium sp. B11D3B (assembly GCF_025961735.1). NCBI lineage: Bacteria > Pseudomonadati > Pseudomonadota > Alphaproteobacteria > Sphingomonadales > Sphingobiaceae > Sphingobium > Sphingobium sp. B11D3B. The sequence goes on from NZ_JAOQOF010000001.1 coordinate 2,218,323, forward strand.
TGCTGACCAAGGATGAGGGCGTCGCCGGCAATGCCGTGCGCGTGCGGCAGACCAAGGGCCAGGGCGAGCTGGAGATGCAGGTCATCGCCCATTATCGGGAGGATGAAGTGCTCATCCGCCTTAACGAGCTCAATCCCGAGCAGGATCTCGACCGTCTGCAGGAGCGCCTGCCGCTCACCCGGCGCGAGGCCGAGGTGCTGCTATGGGTGAGCTATGGCAAACCCAATCGCGTGATCAGCGATGTGCTGGAGATCAGCCCGCGTACCGTCACCAAGCATCTGGAGCGGATCTTCGACAAGCTGGGGGTGGAGACTCGCTCAGCCGCGGCGGCTGTCGCGATCCGCATGTTGGGCCAGTAGCGACTTCTTGCGCAGGGCGGGGGGAAGCCGCGGCGGCCGCATGTACGAGGCCTCCGGCGACGCGCCGCTGGACTTGCGCACCGCGATCGCCTCGATCTCGATCAGGTAGAGCGGGCCGACAAGCGCGGCGACCTGGAAAGTGGAGCGCGCAACGGTGTTGGGATTAGCCTGCGTGCCGAAGAACTGACGGAACCCCTCGTTAACGCCGGCGAAGTCCATCTTGCCGGTGCGCGGGTCCGCCGCGACGAACAGCGACAGCTTCACCAGATCGGACATCTTATAGCCCTGCGCCTCGAGCAGGCTCTTGATCTTGTTGAGGGTGCTGATCGTCTGGGCCTTGGTGTCGCCCATCTCCTCCAGCGTCTTGACCTCGCTCATCGGCTTGGCGGGATCGACCGGGGACGGCAGTTGGCCGGAGAGGTAGAAGGTCTCCATCCCCTCGCCGACGCGTACGCCATCCAGAATGATCGCGTTGGGATTGCCCTTGATCCGCGTGACCTCTGCCTGAGCGGGCGCGGCGGTCATCAGCAGCGCGGCGGCACCTGCCAGAACAGTCTTGGCCAACATGGCCTTGAGAGACATGCGACCCAGGTCGCGGCGAGCCGAATAAGCGCGTCTAATCATAGTGATGTTAGCTACGAATACCCCCCCCTCCGCCACCATACGACAAAATGCGTATGTCCGAATCCCGACCAGTCCGATCAGCTAGTCAGGCGCAAAAGAGCATATCACAGGGCGACGCGGGACGCTCGGCGCAACAACCATAACCCGCCGAAAAGACAGACAAAAAAGGAGAGCGCACCACGAGAACAAGGGGGACGTCTTCATGATCACGCGCAGAAATATTGCTGCCCTATTGCTCCTTACGAGCGCAGCCATTCCCGCCGCAGCCGTGGCGCAAACGGCCGAAACGCCGCAGGAGCCGCCGGCCGATGGCGGCGAGATCATCGTCACCGGCACCCGTTCCACTGGCATGATGGCCGCAGAGAGCGCCGCGCCGATCCAGTTGCTGAGCTCCTCCGCACTGGAAAAGGTGGGTCAGCCCAACCTCAACCAGGCCCTCACCCAGCTCGTGCCGAGCTTCCAGGCGCAGACGCAGGGCACCGACATGGCGAGCTTCTCGCTGTCGGCCCGCCTGCGCGGCCTCAGCCCCAACCACACGCTGGTGCTGGTCAACGGCAAGCGCCGCCACGGCAACTCTATCCTTCAGGTCATCAACGGCGCATTCGGCGGTTCCGCCGCGCCGAGCATCGACCTGATTCCGCCGGACATCGTTCAGCGCATCGAGGTCCTGCAGGACGGCGCCGCCGCGCAATATGGTTCGGACGCCATTGCCGGCGTGATCAACATCATCCTCAAGTCGGACACCTATGGCGGCGCGGTGAAGTTCAACGCCGGCCAATATTATGACGGCGAAGGCACGACCTACAGCGCGAGCGGCAATTTCGGCATGCCGATCGGCGACAGCGGCTTCCTGGACCTGTCGCTCTTCCATCGCCGCAATGACTGGACAACGGTCGGTGACGGTCAGTTCTCGGTGCGGAACTATGACGGAACGACCGTCACCAACGTTTCGACCGCCTTCAAGCCCCTGCTCGATGCCTGCAATGCCAAAAATTGCACCGCCGGCATTAACGGTGGCCAGCCGGCGTCGCAACTGACCCTTGGCTTCTATAACTTCGGCTATGATTTCGGTGGCGTTGAGCTCTACTCGTTCGGCAACATCTCCTATCGTCATGGTGACGCCCTGCAGGGCTATCGCCATCCGACCCGCCTGTGCCGCACCACCGCCGGCGCCGCGACGACCACGGACCCGACCAACTGCTTCGGCACCAGCGCCCAGACCGGCCTCGTCCCGCATATCGAGGTGAAGCAGGACGAATTCCAGTTCACCACCGGCCTGCGCGGCGAGATCAGCGGCTGGGACTGGGATCTGGCCGGCAGCTATTCGGAAGACGTCGCGAAGGTCTACACCACCAATTCGGCCAACGCGTCGCTGTTTGTCGCGACCGGCCAGTCGCCATCCGACTTCTATGACGGCAGCTTCAAGTTCACCCAGTTCGTCGGCACCCTCGATCTTCGCAAGGAGTTCGACGTGGGCTTCGAGGATCCGCTGAATTTCGCCATCGGTGCAGAATATCGCAAGGAAACCTATGCCATTGGCGCCGGCGACGCGCTGTCGCGCTATGTCGAGGGTGGCCAGTCCTTCCCCGGCTATGCTCTCAGCGATGCCGGCACACTCTCGCGCAACGCCAAGGCGGCCTATATCGACGTCGCCGTCAACCCGGTGCCCGACTGGACCGTGGATGTCGCCGGCCGCTATGAGCATTACAGCGACTTCGGCGACACGACGATCGGCAAGATCACGACGCGCTACGACTTCTCGCCGGCCTTCGCGATCCGCGGGACGGCCAGCACGGGCTTCCGCGCACCTTCGCTGCAGGAATCCGGCTACTCGGCCACGAACGTCGGGCCGACCTCTGCCACGCTGCAACTTGCGCCCAGTTCGCCGGGATCGGCCAGCGCCGGGTTCGGCGCGCTCAGTCCGGAAAAGTCGGTCAACTTCTCTGCCGGTATCGTGCTCCGCCCGATCTCGCGCTTGACGATCACGCTGGATGGCTATCTCATCAAGATCAAGGACCGCATCGTGTCCTCGGGCAGCATCACCGGCCAGCAGTTCGTCAACCTGACGTCGCCGCCGCAACGTGTCGGTATCGACACGCCGGCCGCGCTGATCAATGGCCTGACGCCCTATGACCTCGTGATCAACGCCATCAATGCCAGCGGCAAGCAGCTCGACCCGACCGTGCGGACGAACGGTTCGCTCGCGATCCAGACCTTCACCAACGGCATCGATACCCGGACTATGGGCCTGGAACTCGCCGCGCGTTATCCGGTCGATCTGCCCTTCGGTAACATCGATTTCTCGATCGGCGGCAACTACAACCTCACCAAGGTCACGAAGAACAAGCTGGGCACCCTGTTCGGCCCAACCTCCGAGCAGATCATCGAGAAGGCCAGCCCGGCCTTCAAGGGCAACTTCAGCGCCCTGTTCACCAGCGGCAAGTTCACCGCCAATGCCCGCGTGAATTACTACAGCAAGACCAATCAGTTCGTGCAGCCCAACAGCACATCGGCCAACGGCAATGCGAGCCGTGGCATCGCTGCCCTGCCCGCGCCGATCCTGCTGTCGAACAACCAGCGTTACTACAATGCCGAGGTGGCGCCGGCCGCGATCGTCGATCTGGAGTTCAGCTACGAGATCACCAAGTTCGCCAACCTCGCGATCGGCGCGAACAACCTGTTCGACAAGATGCCGGAGGTACCGGCGCTCGTTGGAAACTACGATCCCGCGACGTGGCCGACGACCGGCGTCTCGCCCTACATCAACAACGGCGGCACGTTCAACGCGCCCTATACCTTCGGTCCCTACGGGTCGAACGGCGGATATTACTACGCCCGCCTGACGCTCAAGTTCTGATCGAACAAGGCGAGCCACTTTACACCAACTGTATCTGGACGAGGAGAATGACATTGAAGAAGAACGGCATCACCGCCGCCATGTTGTCAGGAGCGCTGCTTGCAGCGCTCCCCTCGGCCGCCGGCGCGCAGACCGTCGAGCGCACCTATGGCGCGCCGAACTCCCCCATCGCCTCGCTGGCCTTCGTACCGGCGGGCGCGAACATCATGTTCGTCTCCGGCACCACACCCTCGCCGGTCGATCCGGCCAAGCCGGAAGAACTGGGCGATACCAAAGCGCAGACGCTCAGCATCCTCACCAAGATGAAGGCGTCGCTGGAAGCCAAGGGCTTTTCCATGGGCGACATCGTCAAGATGACGGTTTTCCTCGTCGGCACCCCGGAGACGGGCGGCCGCATGGACTCAGCCGGGATGAACGAGGTGTTCCGCACCTTCTTCGGCACGGCGGAACAACCCAACAAGCCCACCCGCTCGACCATCCAGGTCGCCGCGCTGGGCCGCCCGACCATGTATGTGGAGATCGAGGCCATCGCGGCGAAAATGCCGTGAGGGTCGAGGGAGGCGCATCGGGGGATCGCGCCTCCCTTTTCCACCGGGCACCGGCATCAAAGGACAAGCAAGGATGACGACATCACTGCGGCCGACCCGGCGGGATATGCTGGCGATGATCGGCAAGGTCGGCGGCACGGTCGCGCTCTATCAAGCGATGACAGCGCTGGGCCATGCGGCGGAATCGCAATTCACCGGCCCGCCCCAGCTCACCGGCGCGCCCAAGGGCAAGAAGGTGCTGATCCTCGGCGCCGGCCTTGCGGGTCTCGTCGCTGCCTATGAGTTGCAGCGCGCGGGCTATGCCGTCGAAATACTCGAATATCAGGATCGCCCCGGCGGCCGGAACTACTCGGTGCGTGGTGGCGACAAGGTCGTGGAAGTCGGCGGAGTCTCGCAGACCTGCGCCTTCCAACCCGGCAATTACCTCAATCCCGGCCCGTGGCGCATTCCGCACCATCACCGCTCGCTCCTGCATTATTGCAAGACGCTGGGCGTGGCGATGGAGCCGTTCATCCAGCTCGATCACAATGCGTTCGTCCACAACAGCAAGGCTTTCGACGGCAAGCCGCAACGCTACAAGGAGCTGGCGGTCGATTTCAAAGGCCATGTCTCGGACCTGCTCGGCAAGGCGCTCAACGCAGGCGCGCTGAATGACGCGGTGACCAAGGAAGATCAGGAAAAGCTGCTCGAATCCCTGCGCGACTTTGGCCTGCTCGACGGCGACCTCAATTTCACCAGCAGCCTGCGCGTCTCCGGACAGCGCGGCTATGATCGCGCGCCGGGCGGCGGCGTCAACGGCGCGCCCACACCCTCGAAGATCAACAGCCTGTCCGACGTACTCTCGTCCGACATCTGGGCGCATATGAGCTTCTTCTTCAACAATGTGATGCAGACCACCATGTTCCAGCCCAAGGGCGGCATGGACATGATCGGCAAGGCCTTCGCCCGCGCCGTCGGTCCGGTGGTCCAGCTCAACACCAAGGTCACCCGCATCACGCAGGACGACAAGGGCGTCACCGCTTATTGGCAGGATATCCCCAGCGGCAAGACCGGCCAGAGCAGCGCCGACTGGTGCGTGAACACCATCCCCCTGCCCGTGCTCAGCCAGCTCGACATGCAGGTCGGTGCACCACTCAAGGCCGCGATGCGCGCCGTGCCCTATAGCGGGCAGGTGAAGATCGGCCTGGAGATGCGTCGCCGCTTCTGGGAAGAAGATGACGCCATCTATGGCGGGCACAGCTTCACCGATCAGACCATCGGGCTGATCTCCTACCCCAATGACAGGATGTTCGGCAGCGGCCCGGCCGTGCTGCTCGGCGCCTTCGCCCGTGATGCCGGCGGGTTCCAGCTTGCCGGCATGACGCCCGCCCAGCGCATCGAGATGGCGCTGGCGCAGGGCTCGGTGTTCCACCCGGCCGCCTATCGCAAGGAGTTCATGAACGGCACCTCCGTCGCCTGGAGCCGACTGCCCTGGATTCTGGGCTGCACCTCGCGCTGGTCGGACGACGCGCGCGCCGCGCATTACCAGAACCTCGTCGCGATGGATGGCCGCATCGTCCTCGCGGGCGAACATGCCTCTTATTACGGCGGCTGGATGGAGGGTTCGCTCCTCTCCGCGCTCGACGCCATCACCCGTATCCACCAGCGCGCCACCGGAGCCTGACGCCATGACCCTCAAAACCGCCGCCGCGCTCGCTCTGGCGGGCGCTCTCCTCGCCGCCACGGTGGCTGTCCGCGCGCAGGATGCGCCAGGCGGCGGGCCGACCAGCGTGGACATCTCCAATGAGGGCAAGGAGGTCTATGAGATGATCTGCCAGGCCTGCCACATGGCGGATGGCAAGGGCGGCGCCGGGGCCGGCGCGGCGATCCCGGCCATCGCGGGCAACGCCAACCTCGCCGACAAGGACTTCATCGCCACGATCCTGGTCAAGGGGCGCGGCGGCATGCCCTGGTTCACGGACATGCTCACGCCCGAGCAGATGGCCGCCGTCGCGACCTACGCGCGCAGCCATTTCAACAATTATCCCGATCCCGTCACGGCCGCCGACGTCAAGCGCGTCATCGCCGCGAACGGATCGTCGACGCGCGATTGCAGCACGTGCTGAGCCGTGGGGACGGCCCGGTACTTTTGGGGGACATGAGCATGACCGAATTTACGGCTCCGACACGGCGTGACCTGCTGGCGATGATTGGCAAGGCGGGCGGCGCCATGGCCATGTATCAGGCCATGACCGCCTTTGGCCATGCCGCCGAAACCCAGTTCACCGGCCCGCCCAAGCTCTCCGGCGCGCCCAAGGGAGCCAAGGTGCTGGTACTCGGCGCGGGCCTGGCCGGCATGCTCGCCGCCTATGAGCTGCGCAAGGCCGGCTATGCCGTGCAGATCCTCGAATATCAGAACCGCCCCGGCGGGCGGAACTACTCGATCCGCGGCGGCGACAAGGTGGTCGAGGTCGGCGGCACGACGCAGACCTGCGAATTCCAGCCGGGCAATTACCTCAACCCCGGCCCGTGGCGCATCCCGCACCATCACCGCACCCTGCTCCATTACACCAAGGCCTTCGGTGTCGAGCTGGAGCCGTTCATCCAGCTCAATCACAATGCCTGGGTCCACAACAGCAAGGCGTTCGGCGGCAAGCCCCAGCGCTACAAGGAGCTGGCCGTCGATTATAAGGGCCATGTCTCCGAGCTGCTCGGCAAGGCGCTGAATGCCGGCGCGCTCGATCAGAAGGTTACCAAGGAGGACAAGGAGAAGCTGGTCGAGGCCTTGCGCGAATGGGGCCTGCTCGATGGCGACCTGAATTACACCAGCGGCCTGCGTGCCTCCGGCCAGCGCGGCTATGATCGCGCGCCCGGCGGCGGCGTCAACGGCGCGCCGACGCCCTCCAAGATCAACGATCTGGGCGATGTGCTCGATTCCGGCGTGTGGCAGCAGATGAGCTTCTTCTTCACCAATGTGATGCAGACGACGATGTTCCAGCCCAAGGGCGGCATGGACATGATCGGCAAGGGCTTTGCCAAGCAGGTCGGCGACCTGATCACCTACAATGCCAAGGTGACGAAGATCGCGCAGGGCGAGAAAGGCGTCACCGTCTCCTGGCAGGACCTGACCTCCAGCGCCATGCACGAGGCCAAGGCGGATTATTGCGTCTGCACAATTCCGCTGGGTGTGCTCAATCAGCTCGAGCTGCAGGCGAGCGCGCCGCTCAAGGCCGCCATCGCCGCCGTGCCTTATAGCGGCCAAGTCAAGATCGGCCTGGAGATGCGCAGCCGCTTCTGGGAAGAGAAAGACGCGATCTATGGCGGCCACAGCTTTACCGACCAGCAGATTTCGCTGATTTCCTACCCGAACTTCGACTTTTTTGCTGACAAGCCGGCTGTCCTGCTCGGCGCGTTTGCGAGCGGCGCCGGCGGCTATGCGCTGGCCGGCATGACGCCGCAGCAGCGCATCGAAACGGCGCTGGCGCAGGGATCGGTGTTCCACCCCGAGGACTATCGCAAGCAGTTCATGAACGGCGTCTCTCTCGCCTGGAGCCGCACGCCCTGGATCATGGGATGCTGTGCCACCTGGTCGGAGGCGGCGCGCGCGCAGCACTACCAGAATCTGGTCGCCATGGATGGCCGCATCGTCCTCGCGGGCGAGCATGCGTCTTATTATGGCTGCTGGATGGAGGGCGCTCTGCTCTCCTCGCTGGACGCCATTGAGCGACTGCACAAAAAAGCAGTGGCTGGCTGATCGAAACTGGGGCAAAGTAGACAAAATCTACTATCGATATGGATGACGCCGTGGACCTTCTAAACCGGCTGCCGGGCGCCGCCGGGCATCCTCTCTCCTCGTGGCGGCAGGGCACCCTGCTGATCGGGCTCGCGCTTCTCGCGGCATGCGGCAAGGGCGAGACCGAGCAGAAGCGGCAGCCGCCCCTGGTATCGGCGACAAAACCTGCCACCCACGTCTTCCGGGACGAGATCCAGGCTGTCGGCACCGCGCGCGCCAATGAGCAGGTGACGCTTGCCGCCAATGTGACCGAGCGGATCGAGCGGCTGATGTTCGATGACGGCATGTTCGTCCGGTCCGGCCAGTTGCTGGCGGTGCTTTCCAACGCGCAGGAACAGGCAGCATTGGCTGGTGCCCGCGCCAGCGCCACCGAGGCCGCCTCGCAGCTCGACCGCGTCAACAGCCTGTATGAGCAGGGCTTCGCTACGCGCGCGCTGCTCGATCAGCAGCGCGCCGCCTTGAGTGAGGCCCGGGCCAGTCAGGATGGCATCAAGGCCCAGCTTGGCGACCGCCTGATCCGCGCGCCCTTCTCGGGCTATCTCTCGCTCCGCACCATCTCCGAGGGCGCCATCGTCAACAGCGGCACGCCTTTGGTAACGATCAGCGACCTGTCGCGCATCAAGCTGGATTTCACCGTGCCGGAAACGCAGCTTGGCGCCTTGCGCATCGGCCAGCCGATCCGGGCCTCCTCCTCGGCCTATCCCGATGATGTGCTGCAGGGCACGATCAGCACCATCGATCCGGTCATCGATCCGGCAAGCCGCGCCGTCATGGTCCGGGCGACGCTCCCCAATCCGGGCGCGCGGATCAAGCCCGGCATGTTGCTGACCGTCCGCATCGAGACCGGGCAGCGCACCGCGCTCGCCGTGCCGGAGACTGCGGTGCTGAGCCAGGGTGACAGGCGCTATGTCTACACGCTCGACAAGGACCGCAAGGCCAAGCGGATGGACGTGCGCACCGGGCTGCGGGACAATGGGCTGATGGAAGTGAGCGGCCTGCCGCAGGATGCGCTGGTCGTCTCCGAAGGCGTGGTGAAAGTGGCGGAAGGCCGGCCCGTGCGTCTGGCCGAGGTCGAAAGCAGCAATAGCGCGCAGACCGAAGAGATCGCGCCCAAGGGCGCCGCGACGCCGGAAGCGCGGCCATGATCCTTTCGGATATTTCGGTGCGGCGGCCAGTGGTCGCCGCCGTGATGTCCCTGCTGCTCGCGATCATCGGCTTCGTCGGCTTCATGAACCTGTCCGTGCGCGAATATCCGGACACCGACCCGCCCATCGTCTCGGTCGAAACGCGCTACACTGGCGCCAATGCCAGCGTGATCGAGAACCGCATCACCCAGCCGCTGGAGCAGCGGCTTGCCGGCATCGAGGGGATCGAGACGATCAGCTCGACCTCGCGCGACGGCACCTCCAGCATCGTGATCGAATTCCGCGCCGGACGCGATGTCGATGCGGCCGCCAACGACGTGCGCGATCGTGTCGCCGGCGGCGCGGCTGACCGTCCGGACGACGCCCTGCCGCCGGAAGTGCGCAAGGTCGATTCCGATTCCCAGCCGATCATCTTCTTTGCCGTGATGGCGCCGGGCTGGGACCGCACCAAGCTTGGCGATTTCGTCTCGCGCGTCGTGGTTGACCGACTCTCGACCATCGATGGCGTGGCGCAGATCGTCGAACTTGGCATGGCCAAGCCCGCCATGCGCGTGTGGCTCAATGCCGATCGCCTGGCGGCCTTTCGGCTGACGCCGGGCGATGTCGAGGCCGCGCTGCGCCGACAGAATGTCGAGCTGCCCGCCGGGCGGATCGAGGCGGAGGCGCAAAACCTCTCGCTCCGCGTCCAGCGCGACTTCACCACGCCGCAGGACTTTGCCCAGTTGGTCATCGGCCGGGGCAGCGATGGCTATCAGGTCCGCCTGGGCGATGTCGCGCGCATCGAGGAAGGGCCGGAAAATCCCTATTCGATCTTCCGCTACAATGGCGAAACCGGGGTGGGCCTGGGGATCGTTCGCCAGTCAGGCGCCAACACGCTGGCGGTGGCGCAAGCCGCCAAGGCTGCGGTTGCGGATCTGAGCAAGAACCTGCCTGAGGGCGTCGAGATCCGCATGGGCGGCGACAGCACCATGTTCATCGACGAGGCCATTCGCGGCGTGTGGCACACCATCTTCGAGGCGGCACTGCTCGTCACCATCGTGGTGTTCTTCTTCCTCGGCAGCCTCCGCGCGACATTGGTGCCGATGATCACCGTGCCGATCTGCCTGCTGACGACCTTCGGCGTGCTGTGGCTGGCCGGCTATTCGATCAACCTGCTCACCTTGCTGGCGCTGGTGTTGGCTATCGGCCTTGTGGTCGACGATGCCATCGTCGTCCTCGAGAATGTGTATCATCGTATTGAGGAAGGCGAAGACCCGCTCTTTGCCGCCTTTTACGGTGCGCGGCAGGTCGGCTTTGCCGTCGTCGCTTCCACCATGGTGGTGTGCGCCGTGTTCGTGCCGGTGATGTTCCTCTCCGGCCAGGCCGGCTCGCTGTTCCGCGAACTGGCGGTGGCGATGATCGCGGCGGTGGGCGTCTCGGGCTTCCTCGCTCTCACGCTGACGCCGATGATGTGCTCTAAGCTGCTCAAGGGCAGCGCGCGCGGCCGCCTGACCGCGAAGATCGACCGGTTGATGGAGCGGACGGAAAACGGCTATCGCAACGCGCTCGGCTCGGTGCTCCGCCGCCCCCTGCCGGTGATCGTCGCGTCCGTACTGCTGATTGCCGGCAGCGCGGTGCTGTTTCGCAGCCTGGATTCCGAACTCGCCCCGGCGGAGGACACCGGCGTGATCCAGGTCCGCCTCAACAGCCCGGAAGGGACGGGCTTTGCGCAGGCCGACAAATATCTGCACCAGGCCGAAACGTTGGTCCTGCCCATGGTCGCCGAGGATGGCCCGGTGCGCGGGATGAACGCCCGCATCGGCGGTTTCGGTGGCGGCACCGACGATTTCAACAGCAGCAGCCTCTCGGTGTTCATGAAGCATTGGGACGAGCGCAAGGAAAGCTCGCAGAGCGTCGCGCAGGAGGTCAACAAGCGACTGGCAGGCCTGCCCTCCGTGCGCGGCAACGCCACCGTCACCAACCGCCTTTCGCGCGGCGGCCAGCCGATCAGCTTCGTGATCGCCGGCACCAGCTATGAGGATCTGGCCGTCGCCCGCGACCGCATATTGGATGCGGCGCGCGACAACCCCGGCATTGTCAATCTCGACGCCGATTATGTCGAGAACAAGCCGCAACTGCTGATCGAGATCGACCATCAGCGGGCCGGTGACCTCGGCATTTCCGTCAATGACATCAGCCAGGCGCTGCAGACGATGATGGGGTCGCGCCGCACGTCGACTTATGTGCGCGACGGCGAGGAATATTATGTCGTCCTGCAGGCGGAATCCTTCAATCGCGACGATGAGGCATCGCTGGCGAAAGTCTATGTCCGCGCCGCCGGCGGCGCACTGGTGCCGCTCTCCAACTTGCTGATCGTCAAGCAGGCGGCGACGGCGCGCGAGCTGGGCCGCTTTAACAAGATGCGCGCCATTACGCTCAGCGGCGGTCTGGCCGAAGGCTATTCTCTCGGGCGCGCACTCGACTTTCTCAATGAGCAGGCGCGCCAGTCGCCGGAAGTGACCGCCGTGGGCTATAAGGGTGAGAGCCGCAGCTTCATGCAGACCGGCACCTCGATCTGGATCGCCTTCGGCTTTACCGTGGTGGTGATCTACCTGCTGCTCTCCGCCCAGTTCGAAAGCTTCGTCCACCCGCTGGTGATCATTTCCGCTGTGCCGCTGGGCGCCGCGGGCGGCATTATTGGCTTGGCGGTGACGGGAACGAGCATCAACCTGTTCAGCCAGATCGGCATGATCATGTTGGTCGGCCTTGCCGTGAAGAACGGCATTCTGATTGTGGAATATGCCAATCAATTGCGCGACGAAGGCCGGGATTTTCTGGTGGCGATCAGCGATGCCTCCGTCCGCCGCCTCCGGCCGATCCTGATGACCTCCATCGCCACCGTCGCGGGCGCCATTCCGCTGGCAATCGGCGGGGGTGCCGGCGCGCATGCCCGCTCGTCCATCGGCTGGGTGATCGTGTTCGGCGTCAGCATCGCGACGGCCATCACCCTGTTCGTGGTGCCTTTGCTCTACAGCCGGTTCGCGCGGGGCACATCCTCCCCCCAGACCGTCACCCGCCGCCTGCGTGCGCTGATGGGCAAGAACGGCAAGCCTGATGGGACCGCTCAGCCGGCGGAATGATCGGGCCCCGCTAGCCGGCCACGCCAGCGATCTGCGCAACACCCCAAACGCAAACGGCGCGCCACTCGATGACCGAGGGCGCGCCGCTCAACGACGAAGAGATCGTGATGGATCAGTCCATGGTCGCCATGCGCGCATTGCTGTTGGACAGCTGCGCGATGCGGGTCTCGCTGACCTGCTTCATCGACTTGCGGCACTTGAAGTCCGGCGCCAGATCGGCGTTCACGCGGTTGCCCGGGTTGCAGGCAGCAGCGATTTCACGAGCGACGCGACCGCGGAACTGATCGACGCTCTCGGCATCGGCGAAGTTCACGCCGTCCGTGGAGACGCGCACTTCGACATTTTCACGGGGCTTGGCGAATCCGGCGCTCGAACCGACGAGCAGACCAGCCGCGACGAGGGCGGCGGCAACGATTTTCATGTCTGTTACTCCTGCAAACTCAATTTTTCTTTTCGGTAACTCTTGATGAAGTCAGGCTCGTGACGCTCACAAGGAGCGGTCCTCAACCTGTCCAGCGTTCTTGAGTGCGCTTACCGTCCAGATAGGTCTGCGGGCGTTCACGGACAAGGCAAAATCGTCGCTGCGCCGCAGAATTCAGCCATTTTTTGATGTTGCACGGCAGGAAAGCTATGCGCCCCTTGCAATGTCGCAGTACGCCAGGAGACAAGTTTTCGCGTGGCGCTCAGCTCGCGGAAGTCACGCCGGCGGCGTTGTTCGATGGATTGCGCAAAATCGCGGCCACGTTCCAACCACGCGCGGTGCGATCATCCGCCATCAAGTCAAATTTCGGAATATTGTGGCTTACGTTCAAAAGTTTACGCCCGTAATCGACCGATAGTTGGATCACCCTGCAAAGTCGGTCGCGTTGCCTTGACCATAGCCGTGCCCACCGGCGGTCTCGACGATGCCGGCCCGGACTAGACAGCGGACAGCCGAGATCACCGGTGCGTTGTGCATTTATGTGCAACTTTTTCTTACGCTGCATGGGCGAAATAAGCCGGCGAAATTATTTTTGCGGGCCACGCCATATTCGACCCCATATGGCGTCATTCGCCCGGATGATGCGCTCGTCGCTCGCGATTTGCGCCGCCGTTTGTCGAGTCGCGCATCCACCCGGTTGTTTTGGATGACGGCCTGATGCAAGGGAGAGGAGAACCGCAAACGCGGACAGACAGGCCCTCGGGGCAAGGACGACGGAACAGAGTCATGATAGCGACTGACAAGCCGATTGTGTTGTTTGGGGGTGGTGGTTTCGTCGGCCGCCACGTGGCGCAGGAGCTGCTGGCGAAGGGCTATCGCCTGCGCATCGCCCAGCGCGATCCGCGCCAGGCCTTTGCGCTGCGCACGCTGGGCGGCATGGGCCAGATCCAGTTTGCGGCCGTGGACATCACCCGCGCCGATCAGGTCGCCGCGGCCCTCACGGGCGCATCCGCCGCAGTCAACTTCGTCGGCCTGCTGACCGGCGATATGCACGCCGCGCATGTGGTGGGCGCACAGACCATATCCGAGGCTGCGGCGGCGGCGCGCCTTGAGGCGCTGGTTCACGTCTCCGCCATTGGCGCGGACGCCGCCAGTGCGTCTGCCTATGGGCGGACCAAGGCCGAGGGTGAGGCGGCAGTGCGCAGCGCCTTCCCGCGCGCGACCATCGTGCGGCCCTCGATCCTGTTCGGGCAGGACGACCAGTTCACCAACCGCTTTGCCCGCCTGATCGCCTCGGGATCGACCCTGCCCGGCCAGATCGTCCCGGTGATCCGTGGCGAGACGCGCTTTCAGCCGGTGCACGTGGTCGATGTCGCCCGCGCCATCGCGCAGGCCGCGACTCAGCCCGAGGATCATGCTGGTCAGACCTATGAGCTGGGCGGCCCGGACACGCTCTCCCTGCGCCAGATCAACAACTGGATCGCGGCCGAGATCGGTCGCCCGTGCAGCTTCCTGCCCATCCCCGACGGTGTGGCCAAGGCACTGGCCATGCTGACCGGCTGGGCACCGGGCGCGCCGATCACGCGTGACCAGTTCGAGATGCTGCTGAGCGACAATGTCGTTGCGCGGGGCGCGGCGGGCTTCGAGCGGTTCGGCATCACCCCAGCCCCGATGGCGGCGATTGCGCCGGCATGGCTGGAGCAATATCGCAAGCAAGGGCGGTTCGGCGTCACGGCACGGGCCTGACGACCATCCGTCGGGGGCAATGGCGCTCGCGGCGCGCCCCTGCCCGCCCGCGTCAGACACCCGCCTCGTTTCAAGGATTGCGCCCGCATGGATAGCAACGTTTTCACCGCCATTCTGCTGGGCATATTGGAAGGGCTGACCGAGTTTCTGCCCGTCTCCTCGACAGGCCACCTCATTCTGGCGAGCGAGTTGCTGGGCTTTACCGGCGAATCGTCGGTGACGTTCAAGATCGCCATCCAGTTCGGTGCCATTCTCGCTGTGATGGCTGTCTACTGGCAGCGCTTCTGGGGCGTGGGCACGGGCCTGCTGAAGGGCCGGCCGGACGATATCGCCTTCACGCGCAACGTGTTCCTCGGCTTTGCGCCGGCGCTGGTCATCGGCGTCCTCGCCTATGACGCGGTGCGCGCCGCTATCCAGACCCCGATGATCGTGGCGGTCGCCCTCATCATCGGCGGCATTCTGATGCTGGTGCTGGAGCGGATGGTGAAGACCGTGCGGGTCAAGTCGGTGGAGACCATGCCGTTTACCACCGCGCTCGGCATCGGACTGGTGCAGTGCATCGCGATGATACCGGGCGTAAGCCGGTCCGGCGCGACCATTTTGGGGGCGCTGACCATGGGCGTCGACCGCAAGACGGCAGCGGAATACAGCTTCTTCCTCGCCGTCCCCACGATGCTTGCAGCGACCGTCTATGCGCTGTGGAAAGATCGCGCGCTGCTCAACGCCGACGATCTGGGGATGATCGCCATCGGTTTCGGCATGGCATTCCTCACTGCGCTGTTCGTCGTGAAGGGCTTTGTCGCCGTCGTGACCCGCTACGGTTTCAAGCCTTTTGCCTGGTACCGAATCATAGCCGGGTCGATTGCGCTGATCGCCCTTTTGATGCGGTAGGACCGGATCGGACCTATAAGGGGTTTAGATAACCTGTCCAAACCCTAAAAAATGGCCGTGCGCCACATTATAGGTCAGCAACACTGACCTTAATGTTGAGAAACGCGTGACTTCCGCGATTGTCGTCCCTATGTGCGGCGCCGAAAGGAAGGACCCCGCCCATGGCCGAGAATCCGATGCTCAAATTCGTCATTCGCCCGCAATCCTATCCGGAGAAGCGGTCCGCGAACGAACGCGCGCATGACTTCCATGAGATTTCGGACGGGTTCGAAACGCCCAAGGCCGAGGATCAGGCCGCGCGCTGCTCGCAGTGCGGCGTGCCCTATTGCTCGGTCCACTGCCCGCTGCACAACCACATCCCGGACTGGCTGCGCCTGACCGCGGAAGGTCGGCTGCGCGAGGCCTATGAGCTCTCCAACATGACCTCCACCATGCCCGAGATCTGCGGCCGCATCTGCCCGCAGGACCGGCTGTGCGAGGGCAACTGCGTCATCGAGTTTTCCGGCCATGGCGCCGTCACCATCGGCTCGGTCGAGAAGTTCATCACCGATACCGCCTGGGAAGAAGGCTGGGTCGAGCCGGTGCAGGTCGGCAAGGCGACCGGCTTCTCGGTCGGGATCATCGGCGCTGGCCCCGGTGGCCTCACCACGGCGGAATATCTGCGCGCGGCGGGGCATGAGGTGCATGTCTACGATCGTCACGATCGCGCCGGCGGCCTGCTGACCTATGGCATCCCCGGCTTCAAGCTGGAGAAAGAGGTCGTCATGCGCCGCGTCAAGCGGCTGGAGGATGCCGGCATCCACTTCCACATGGGCTTCGAGGTCGGCAAGGACGCCTCGCTGGCCGAGCTGCGCGAGCGGCATGACGCGCTCCTGATCGCAACCGGCGTCTACAAGGCGCGCGACATCAAGGCGCCCGGCGTCGGGACCACCGGCGTGGTCAAGGCGCTCGATTTCCTCACCGCCTCTAACAAGGCCGGCTTTGGGGATCATGTCCCCGCCCATGAGGATGGCTCGCTGCTCGCTACTGGCAAGGATGTCGTGGTGATCGGCGGCGGCGATACCGCCATGGACTGCGTGCGCACCTCGATCCGCCAGGGCGCCAAGTCAGTGCGCTGCCTCTACCGCCGCGACCGGGAGAACATGCCCGGCTCGCAGCGCGAGGTGCAGAATGCCGAGGAGGAAGGCGTCGAGTTCGTCTGGCTCTCCGCCCCCGTCGCCTTCGAAGGCACGGAGAAGGTCACCGGCGTGAAGATGACGCGCATGCGCCTCGGCCAGCCGGACGCTTCCGGCCGCCGCGCGCCGGAGCCGGAGCCGGGCAGCGAGACCAGCATTCCCGCCGATCTCGTCATCAAGGCGCTGGGCTATGACCCCGAGGATCTGCCGGTGCTGTTCGGCGAGCCGGGCCTCGCCGTCACCCGCTGGGGCACGCTGCGCGTCGACCATCGCAACATGATGACCAGCGTCGATGGCGTGTTCGCCGCCGGCGACATCGTGCGCGGCGCCAGCCTCGTCGTCTGGGCCATCCGCGATGGGCGCGACGTGGCTGACCATATGCACAGCTATCTGCGTGCGCGGACGCCCAAGAAGCAGGCGGTCGCCGCATGACCGAGATCAATCGCAACTCCGCAGTTGAAAGAACAACCACCATGGTTCCTGAAACCGAACGCGACCGGATCGCCCGTGAGGGCATGTATCGCCCTGAATTCGAGGGGGACGCCTGTGGTGTCGGCCTCGTCGCGGCGACGGATGGCAAGGCCTCGCGCCGTGTGGTCGAAAGCGCCATCGATGCGCTCAAGGCCGTGTGGCACCGCGGTGCTGTCGATGCCGATGGCAAGACCGGCGACGGTGCCGGCATCCATGTCGATCTGCCGGTGCGCTTTTTCGACGATGCCATTTCCGCCTCCGGCCACAAGCCGCTGCCCAACCGCCTTGCCGTCGGCATGATCTTCCTGCCGCGCACGGACCTGGGGGCGCAGGAGACCTGCCGCACGCTGGTCGAGGCCGAGATCATCCAGGCGGGCTACCGCATCTATGGCTGGCGGCAGGTGCCCGTCGATGTCTCCGTCATCGGCGAGAAGGCGCAGCGCACCCGCCCCGAGATCGAGCAGATCCTCATCTCCGGCCCGATGCCCGAGGAGCAGGACGTCGCCGAGTTCGAGCGCGATCTCTATCTCGTGCGTCGCCGCATCGAGAAGAAGGTGATCGAGGCGCAGATCAACGACTTCTACGTCTGCTCGCTCTCCTGCCAGTCGATCATCTACAAGGGCCTGTTCCTCGCGGAATCGCTCTCGGTCTTCTATCCGGACCTCACCGACGAGCGGTTCGAGAGCCGCGTGGCGATCTTCCACCAGCGTTACTCCACCAACACCTTCCCGCAGTGGTGGCTGGCCCAGCCCTTCCGCTCGCTGGCCCATAATGGCGAGATCAACACGATCCGCGGCAACAAGAACTGGATGAAGAGCCACGAGATCAAGATGGCGGCGCTCGCCTTTGGCGAGCAGTCCGGCGACATCAAGCCGGTGATCCCGGCGGGTGCGTCCGACACCGCCGCGCTCGACGCCGTGTTCGAGACGCTGTGCCGCGCCGGCCGTGATGCGCCGACCGCGAAGATCATGCTCGTGCCCGAGGCATGGCAGCACAATGACGATGTGCCGCAGGCCCACCAGAACATGTACAACTATCTCGCCTCCGTGATGGAGCCGTGGGATGGCCCGGCCGCGCTCGCCATGACCGACGGCCGCTGGGCCGTGGCCGGCATGGACCGCAACGCCCTGCGTCCGCTGCGCTACACGCTCACCTCCGACAATCTGCTGATCGTCGGCTCGGAGACGGGCATGGTCGTGGTGCCGGAAACCACCGTCGTCAAGAAGGGCCGCCTCGGCCCCGGCCAGATGATTGCCGTCGATCTTGATGCCGGCCAGGTCTATGACGACCGCGCCATCAAGGACCGGATTGCCGGCGAGCGCCCCTATGCAGATTATGTGAAGGGCTTCCGCACGGCGGACGACCTCCCCGCCGCTGCCAATGACGCGCGCCCGCAGTGGGACCGCGCCGAGCTGGCGCGCCGTCAGGTCGCCGCCAACCTCACCATGGAGGACATGGAGCTGATCCTCAGCCCCATGGCCGAGGATGGCAAGGAAGCGGTCGGCTCGATGGGCGATGATGCGCCACTCGCGGTGATCACCGAGAAGCCGCGCACGATCAGCCACTTCTTCCGCCAGAACTTCAGCCAGGTGACCAACCCGCCCATCGATTCGCTGCGTGAGCGGCATGTGATGAGCCTGAAGACGCGCTATTCGAACCTCGCCAATATTCTGGAGGAAGACCGCCAGAACAGCGAGGTAATGATCCTCGAATCGCCAGTGCTGCTGTGCGACGACTGGTCGCGGCTGAAGCGCTATTTCGGCAAGACGGTGGCGGAAATCGACTGCACCTTCCCGGCCGATGGCCCGCCGGATGCCCTGCGCGCGGCCATCAACCGCATTCGCGACGAGGCGGAAATCGCCGTACGCGCCGGCCAGACCGAGCTATTCCTCTCCGATGAAGCCATCGGGCCGGACCGCGTCGGCATCGCCATGATCCTCGCGGCGGCGGCGGTTCACACCCACCTCGTCCGCAAGGGCCTGCGCTCCTACGCGTCGATCAACGTGCGCACCGCCGAATGTCTGGACACGCATTATTTCGCGGTCCTGATCGGCGTGGGCGCCACGGCGGTGAACGCCTATCTTGCCGAAGCCTGCATCGCCGACCGCCATGCGCGCGGCCTGCTGGGCGACCGCAGCCTGGAGGCGTGCCTCGAGAACTTCCGCACAGCGATCAACGAGGGCCTGCTCAAGATCATGAGCAAGATGGGCATCGCGGTGATCTCCAGCTATCGCGGCGGTTACAACTTCGAGGCAGTGGGTCTTTCGCGCGCCATCGTGAACGATCTGTTCCCGAACATGCCCTCGAAGATCTCCGGCGAGGGCTATGCCTCGCTGCAGTATAACGCGCTCGTCCGCCATGAGGCGGCGTTCAGCAAGGCCGTCGCCACGCTGCCGATCGGCGGTTTCTACCGTCACCGGGCGGGCGGCGATGCCCATGCCTATTCGGCGCAGCTCATGCACCTGCTGCAAACCTCGGTGAACACGGACAGCTACTCGACCTACCTGCAATTCTCGCGGGGCGTCTCGGAGCTGCCGCCGGTCTATCTGCGCGATCTGCTGGAGTTCAACTATCCCGATCAGGCCGTGCCGATCGACGAGGTCGAGGCGATCACCGAGATCCGCAAGCGCTTCGTCACCCCCGGCATGTCGCTGGGCGCGCTCTCACCCGAGGCGCATGAGACGCTGGCCATCGCCATGAACCGGATCGGCGCCAAGGCCGTCTCCGGCGAGGGCGGCGAGGATCGCTCGCGCTTCCAGCCCTATGAGAATGGCGACAACGCCAATTCGAGCATCAAGCAGATCGCCTCCGGTCGCTTTGGCGTTCACGCCGAATATCTGGGCGCCTGCGAAGAGATCGAGATCAAGGTCGCGCAGGGCGCCAAGCCCGGCGAAGGCGGCCAGTTGCCCGGCTTCAAGGTCACCGAGTTCATCGCCAAGCTGCGCCACTCGACGCCCGGCGTGACGCTGATCTCGCCGCCGCCGCATCACGACATCTACTCGATCGAGGATCTGGCGCAGCTCATCTACGACCTCAAGCAGATCAACCCGCGTGCGCGGGTCTGCGTGAAGCTGGTGAGCCAGGCGGGCATCGGCACGGTCGCGGCGGGTGTCGCCAAGGCGCATGCCGACGTCATCCTCGTGTCCGGCAATGTCGGCGGCACCGGTGCCTCGCCGCAGACCAGCATCAAGTTTGCCGGGTTGCCGTGGGAAATGGGCCTGGCTGAGACCAATCAGGTGCTCACGCTGAACGGCCTGCGCCACAAGGTGAAGCTGCGCACGGACGGCGGCCTCAAGACCGGCCGCGACATCGTGATCGCCGCGATCCTGGGCGCCGAGGAATTCGGCATCGGGACGCTGAGCCTCGTCGCCATGGGCTGCATCATGGTCCGCCAATGCCACTCGAACACCTGCCCGGTGGGCGTGTGCGTGCAGGACGAGCGCCTGCGCGCCAAGTTCACCGGCACGCCGGAGAAGGTCATCAACCTGATGACCTTCATCGCCGAGGAAGTGCGCGAGATCCTGGCGCGTCTGGGCTATCGCAGCCTGGATGAGGTGATCGGCCGTACAGAACTGCTCAAGCAGGTCAGCCGTGGCGCCGAGCATCTGGACGATCTGGACCTCAACCCGATCCTCGCGAAGGTGGATGCGGACGACGACAAGCGCCGCTTCAACCTGCCGACTTGGCGCAACGAAGTGCCGGACAGCCTGGATGCGCAGATGATCGCGGATGCGCAGGCGGTGTTCGAGCGTGGCGAGAAGATGCAGCTCACCTACACGGTGCGCAACACGCACCGCGCCGTGGGCACGCGCTTCTCGGCGCTGATCACCAAGAAGTTCGGCATGTCCACCCTGCAGGATGGGCACGTCCATGTCCGTCTGCGCGGCACGGCCGGCCAGTCGCTGGGCGCCTTCCTGTGCAAGGGCATCACGCTGGAAGTGTTCGGCGATGCCAACGACTATGTCGGCAAGGGTCTCTCGGGCGGCATCATCGCCGTGCGGCCGATGGTCTCCAGCCCGCTGGCGAGCCAAGAGAACACGATCATCGGCAACACGGTGCTCTACGGTTCCACCGCCGGCAAGCTGTTCGCGGCCGGCCAGGCCGGCGAGCGCTTCGCGGTCCGCAACTCCGGCGCGCAGGTCGTTGTCGAGGGCTGCGGCGCCAATGGCTGCGAATATATGACCGGCGGCACCGCCGTGATCCTCGGCAAGGTCGGCGCCAATTTCGGCGCGGGCATGACCGGCGGCATGGCCTTCATCTACGATGAGAGCCGCACCTTCCCGGCCCATGCCAATGCCGAGAGCATCGTCTGGCAGCGGCTGGACAGCGCCCATTGGGAAGGCGTGCTGAAGGATCTGGTCGAGGAGCATGTCGCGCGCACGGACAGCGACTGGGCCAAGTCCATCCTGCACAGCTGGGAGCGCAATCGCGATCACTTCTGGCAGGTTTGCCCGAAGGAAATGCTCAGCCGCCTCAAGCAGCCGCTGTCCGACAAGCAAGAGGTCGTCGCGGCGGAATGAAGACAAGACCCCCGGTGGTGACGCCGGGGGTTTTTCTTGGCGCAGGGCGACTGAGAAGCGCGGCGACGCGCCTCAGCGGTGGTTCCAATCATTCCTGCAGAAGCGGCGCGGCGATGACAGGCGCGGCGGCCAAACGCGCGGCGACCTTCGCCGGAGCCGGCTCCTGCACGCGCAAGGGCGCTGAGGGCGGCGAGACAGAAACGCGGTCCGCCGGGGCTGATCGCGTCGGCTCCTGCAAGTCGACCGCCTCATAAGGCGGCAGCGGCGCATAGTCCGCGGGCATCGGCTCCAGATAATCCCGGTGGCGGTTCAGCCCCGCATCGCATCCTTCACAATGGTAGCTGGACGGCCCGTCACGCATCGCTGCGCTTGCATAGGCGCGATCCTCGAAGGATGACGTTTCCTCGGCGCCGGCCTCGCTCCAATACGCCGCCAGTTCGTCTGCACCGGTAGGGCGACCCGCCCCATTTGCCGTGACGAAATTGCCGAGCACCACGCCGCCGGTTCCGCCGGCCAACAAGACGGCGCCGATAAACCCCCATGTGCGTGCGCTGGTGTTCATGGTCCTGTCCCTTATCAGATCTCGCCTTCTCGGGCACTCCGCCGTGGGGGATGCTGTCTTTGGAACAAGTCCCCTCGCCGCCATTGGTTCCAGCGGCGCAAGTTTCAGCTATGATCGGCCTCGCTGGCGATTTAAGAGCCGCGCATGTGGCATCTCTATCAGTTTCCGCTCTGTCCCTTCTCGCGCAAGGTCCGCTTTCTCATGGCGGAAAAGGGCATCGTGTACGAGACGGTGCGCGAATCGCCCTGGGAAGGTCGGGATGAATTCCTCGATCTGAACCCTGCAGGCACCACGCCGGTGATCGTAGCTGATGACGGCCATGCGACGCTGGCGGACAGTCAGGCGATCTGCGAATATTTCGAAGAGACGGTGGACAAGTTCCCGCTGATCGCGGGCTCGGCGCTGGATCGCGCGGAAGTCCGCCGGCTGGTCGCCTGGCTGGACCAGATCGTCTATCGCGATGTCGTGGCGCCACTGCTCAATGAGCGGATGATCAAGCGGGTCGTCTCCCGCACCTCACCCGATGCCGGGGCGCTGCGCGAGGCGATGCGGCGGGCCAACACGCATATGGATTATCTCGATTATCTGCTCGACCATCGCAGTTGGCTGGCCGGCGGAACGATGAGTCTGGCGGACATCGCCGCCGCCGCGCACATCTCCGTCGCGGATTATCTCGGCGGCATCGACTGGGAAGGCCATGGCCAGACCAAGCGCTGGTATGCCGGCATCAAGTCACGCCCCTCCTTCCGCCCGCTGTTGGCGGAGCGGATGGAGATCGTGACGCCGCCTAAATATTACGATCAGCCGGACTTCTGAGCGCGCTCAATGCTCGGTTTCAGCCGCGATATAGACGCGGTTGCGACCATGTTCCTTAGCCAGATACAGGGCGCGATCCGCGGCCTTGAGCGCATCGCGCGGCTCGGTGTAGCCAAAGACATCCGCCACGCCCCCTGAGAAGGTCACGCGGTCCATGCGTTCGCCGGTCTTGCGGTCGACCAGATTGCGCTGCGCCATGTCGATGCGCGCATCGTCCACCACCTTGGCGGCCTCCGCGACGGTCAACCCCCGGAAGAGCATGACGAATTCCTCGCCGCCGTGGCGGGCGACATGGCATTTGTCGCCGGAAATCTTCGCGAGCAGGCCGGCAACGAACTTGAGCACGCGGTCGCCGGCATCATGGCCATGCGTATCGTTGATGACCTTGAAATGATCGATATCGCAGAAGGCGACACACAGGGATTCGCCATCTTCGCGCGCCTTGACGGCTTCCTCGCGCAGCGTGTTTTCGAAGGCGCGGCGGTTCGGGAGGCCGGTCAGATGATCCTGCTCGGCCGCCTTGCGGGCGCTCTCCAGGTTCTTCTGCAGCAGCCGCGTCTGCGTCTGCCCCTCACGCATCTTGCTTTCGACTTCGCGCGTCTTCTCGATCATGCTGCGGGTGAGCAGAATGAGATTGCCCAGCGCTTCCCCGGCATCCGACTGCTCCAGCGAGGCCGCCTGCTTCTGCAAGGCGACGCCGAAATCCTTGGCGGACGTGCTGGACTGATCGACAATGCCGGTGATCTGATCAAGATTGGCCTCGACCTTCTTGAGCATGTCGGCCAGCGTATCAGGGGTCAGTTCCTCGGCCCGCTGGTCGACGATGATCTGCTCGACCGCGCCGTTGGTGAGCTTCCCGCGCTCCATCAGGATCGCGCGGACCGCCTTTTCCACGGCGATGTCGTTGCCGGTGATGTAATCCAGCGCCAGCCCGAAGTTGAGCGGCGTCAGATCGAGATCATGGGCGAAGAGAAAGCTGCCGACTTCTTCATAGATCATCTTGCGCCGCTCGCTCTCGCGGCGAAGATGCGCATTGCCTTCCTCGCGCCGAGCCCCCTCGACGACGTGCGCGCTTTCGGACGCACCTTCCGTGATGCCCAGAATGCGGCCCAACCGGGCCAGCTTCCCACCAAAACTCTCAGACGGCACTTGCGCGGCAGACATGCCTGATCTCCTCCAACGCCGCCCTTCTAGCCGGCTGTGGTAAACAAAGCTTTGAAGGTGACGGGCTGAATTGCGACTGAAATGCAAAAAGCTGTCAGGCGGTCAGACCAGATCGCCCAGCAGCAATTTGGGCCGACTGCCGCTTTCGCCCCGCGCTTCCGCCATGAACCGATCCTTGAGCGGCCCGAGCTTCTGCACGGCGGACAAGCCCAGCCGACGGATCGCCGAGACCGGTCGGCCGGGCACATCGAACAGGCGGACGAGGCCATCCATCATGATCGTCACGCTCAGCGCGTCCAGCGCCCGCCAGCGCTGGTAGCGGGCGAGCAGTTGTGCATCGCCCGGCTCCATGCCGGTGCGCATGCCTTCCACGATCACCTGGGTGAGCGCCGCGACATCGCGATAGCCAAGGTTGACCCCCTGGCCGGCGATCGGATGGATGCCGTGGGCAGCGTCACCCACCAGCGCCAGCCGCTCGTCGATGATCCGGGCAGCGCGGTGATAGCCGAGCGGGTAACTCTGCATGGGCGCCGCGAGGCGGATTCGGCCGAGGAAATTCCCCATCCGCTTTTCCGCCTCCGCCAGCCAGGCGTGCTCGCCGAGCTTGAGATAGGCCGCCGCGTGCTTTGTCGGCACCGTCCAGACGATGGCCGAGCGATTGCCCGGCAGCATCGGCAGCAGCGCGAACGGCCCGCCCGGGTAGAAGATTTCATAGGCGGTGTTGCCGTGCGGATCGTCATGCTCGATGGCCGTGACCAGCGCGGTGTGGGGATAATCCCATTTCGCCACTGTGATGCCAGCCGCCGCACGCGTCGGGCTGCCCCGGCCTTCCGCGCCGACGAGCAGGCTCGCGCCGATCTCGGCGCCGCTTTCCAGCCGCACGCGCACGCCATGCGCATCCCGCACTGTCTCCACGGCCCGGTCGGGCTGGAAGCGCACGATGTTGGCCGCGTCCGCCGTGGCCTCGATCGCGGCCCGCAGCTCGCGATTCTCGACCATGAAGCCCATGGCGCCATCATCGGGATCGGGCGCGAAATCGAGCGCGCCGCCGGTCAACCCCTCGCTCACCCAGATCCGGTCGATCGGGCAGGTCTTGCCGGCGAGGCGCGGCGCGATGCCGATGGCCTCGAACTGGCGCCAGCTTGCCGAGGAAATCGCGGAGGTGCGTCCGTCGAAACTTTGCGCCGGTACGCGCGCGGGCGCCGCCGGATCGACAATGGCGCTGCGCACGCCATGTCGTTCGAGTGCGACGGCCAGCGTCAGCCCGACAAGACCGCCGCCCAGAATGATGACATCATAGCGTTGCATGGGTCCATTCTAGCGAGCCCGGAGGGCGAAGGCGACTGCCCATTGGAGAAAAGCCCGCGCCTACCAAGACCGGGCTGGTCTCCGCTCACATCAGAAGGCGAGTTGCGCGCTGTCCATGGCCGCAATGTCCGCGGCGCGGCGGTAACGGAACACCGTGGCCGGCGGCACGTTGCGCACGATGGTGCCGATCCGCTCCACGCCCAGATCGAGCGCATCGGCGACCGACTCGGCCAGCGGCGGGCGTGGCGAATAAGTGAACTGGATGAACGCGCCGCCGGGCCGCAGCAGCCGGAAGGCCTCGCTGACGATCGCGCTCTGCAGGGTCTTGCTCATCGCCAGCAGCGGCAGGCCGCTAATCACGCACTGATAGGCACCCTCGCCGCCCGTGCATTGGCCGAGCACGGCCTGAGCCGGCGCCTCGATGATCGAAACGCCCGCAAAATCGCGCCGCAGGTTGCGCGCAAAACCGGGGTTGATCTCGACCACTTCCAGATGCGTGCGCGGCAGGCCGGTCGCCAAAATCTGCCGGGTGAGCGCGCCCGTGCCGCCGCCGAACTCCATGACGAGGCCGCCTTGCGGGTCGATCTGCGAGGCCATCAGCCGGCCAAGATGCGGGCTGCTCGGCACGATGGAGGCCGTCTGGCGCGGTTTGCGCAGCCAGGCGTGAAGGAATTTCAGATAATCCCCGGCGCTTGACCGACGATCGGTCAGTGCGGAACTCTTGCTCGCCATCGCCCCTCGCTCGCTTGTCACGGAACCGTCTCACTAGTGCGCCATGGGGGCGCTGGGAAGAGGCAAGATGGGGGTGATCGATCGGCTTTGTGCGCCGCTCGTCCTGAAAAGCACAGGGACCGGCTGGTCAGTGCGTCACATGCCGCACGGCCGCGAGAAGACGCTCCGGATC
Source organism: Sphingobium sp. B11D3B (assembly GCF_025961735.1). Lineage (NCBI taxonomy): Bacteria > Pseudomonadati > Pseudomonadota > Alphaproteobacteria > Sphingomonadales > Sphingobiaceae > Sphingobium > Sphingobium sp. B11D3B. The sequence continues at coordinate 2,244,725 of NZ_JAOQOF010000001.1, forward strand.
GAACGGTTTGACCAGCCAGCCCGTCGCGCCGACTTGCCGCGCACGGGCGCGCTTTTCCTCGCTATATTCAGTGGTCAGCACCAGCACCGGCCGGTCGACATGGCGCCTGCCCTGCGCCCGCAACGTCTCGATGAAGCCGAAGCCATCGAGCCGGGGCATGTTGATGTCCGTGATGACCAGATCGGCCTCATTGGCCTCCAGCCAGTCGAGCGCGGCCTGGCCGTCCTCGGCCTCGACCACCTCATAGCCGCCGCCGGTCAGCGTCATGCGCAGCAACGCCCGCATGCTGCGGCTGTCATCGACTGTCAGAACCTTCGGCATGCTTGTGCGACCTTCTGCCCGTTCGAGCGAAGTCACGCCATAAGGGTGGCAGCGTTTACAAATCGTCGACAGCGCAGACCGGTGACGGCCCGGCCCAGTCAGATTTCTGCGTTGATCACCCAGTCGTGGAACATGCGCACCGCGCGCTTTTCCATGGCTTTCGGGCGGCAGACGAAGAAATAGCGATAGGGGCTTTCGACATGATAATCGAACAGCCGCACGATCCGGGGGTCATGCGCTTCCTTGAAATGGCGCCCGTGCATCGCGGCGATGCCGAGTCCTTGCGCCGCCGCCTCCAGCATCAGCGCGCCCGAATCATAATAGTCGATCGACGCCGGCGTTAGATTCGGCAGGCCGACCGCCTCCTTCCAGACGTCGAACGTCGCCGACATGTCGCGGTGAACCAGCAGGGTCTGGCGGGCGATGTCCTCAGGGCGCGTGACCGGCCGGGGGCCTTCCAGCAAGGTTTTCGACCCGATGAGGTAGACAAGATCGCGATCCAATTCGCGACCGTATAGCGAGGGATCCACATCCCGCGCCAGCACGATGGCCGCGTCCAGCCCTTCGCCCAGGCGCGCGATGGCATTGGGGCTGGTATCCACGTCCAGATGGAGATCGGGATGCTGCTTGTGTAGCTCGCCCAGCCGCGGGAACAGGCGTTGGCTGGCGAACAAGGGCAACATGCCCAGCCGCACCCGCATCGTCCGCGCGCCGCCGGTAGCACTCTCGATAGCCGCACCTAGCGCATCGAGGGCGGGCGCGATCTCCTTGATCAGGGCATGGCCGTTCTGATTGAGTTCCAGCTGCTGGTGTTTGCGCTCGAAGAGGTTGTAGCCGAGAAATCGCTCGAGCGCCTGGATGCGGCGGCTGAGCGCGGGGGCTGACAGAGCCAGTTCCTCGGCCGCGGCCTTTACCGAGCCGGTGCGCGCGACCTGCACAAAAGCCTCAAGGGCGGTGAGAGGGGGAAGCCTGCGCATCGATGTTTAACGGGACCCAAGTTTATGCTGCATTGCACAACTATGCCGCAAGCGTTCAGCCGACGCCAGCGCGTTTTGAGCCTTTGTTATCTCAACGCTATCCGCGACGCGCCGCCAGCCGCCAGAGCCGTTCGACAGGCCCCTGCCCCATCGATCGCCGCCAAAGGACCGACCAGGCGAGCATGACGGTCCACATCGCCAGCACGACCAGCAAAAGCTGCGTCCGTGTCAGCGCCCCGAACAGCCCTCCGCCATAGCCGTAGAACAGGCCGGTCATCAGCAGGCTGGTGAGCAGGTAATTGGAGAGCGCCAGCCGGCCAATCGTTGCAATGGCCCGAACCAGCGGCGCCTGCGGATATTGCGCCGCCAGTCCCATCGCCAGCGCGGCCAGAGCGACGGCCAGGGGCAGACGCAGCGGCACCGACCAGCCGAACAGGGCCGCCTGCGCCGCGAGCGGATCGCCCGACAGCAGCACCCAGATGCCAAGGCCCGCCATCGGCACCAGCCCGACCAGCATCGCCCGGTGCCATGTCGCGCGATATTGGGGGACCGGCCACTGGCCCGCCATGAAACCGCCCTTGAGCATCGCCATGCCGAGCGCGATGAAGGCCAGACATTCGGGCCAGGAATAGAGAATCTGATTCAGCGCCGCCCGCGGCGCGGCGCCGATCCGCTCGGCAAAAATGCCAGCATAGCCACCAGTATAGAGCGCGATCTCATTGGCAACCGCCCGGCTCGCCCCCATGCCGGCCGAGTCCGCATAGGCCTGCCAATGCTCGACGATGGTCGGTGCGGCTCCCGGTGCCAGCGCTGCCGCGCGGAGCGAGAAGGCGGGCCACACCGCCACCAGATTGATCACCCACTGAAGCAACAGCAGTCCCAGCGCGAGCTTGATCAGGCCGAGCGTCTCGAACCGGATGAACAGGGTGGCGATCAGGCCGCACAGGGCCAGCTGGACGAGGATATCGCCCGACCAGAGCAGCAGATAATGCGCGAGGCCAATGGGCAACAGGCACAGCATCCGCCGGCGATGCGCCTGCAGCCCGTCCCGCCCGCTCATCTCTGCCGATTCGATCACCAGCAGGATGGACGCACCCAGCAGCATCGCGAAAATCGCACGCATCTTGCCATCGACCAGCAGGAAGGTCGCGAACCAGGTCGCCAGATCCGCTGGCCCTTGCGTCCCCACCGTGAACGGGTTGAACCCCGCCGCAGAGGGCAGCCCGAAGGTTACGATATTGCCGAGCAGGATGCCCATCACGGCGCACCCCCTCAGAAAATCCAGTCCCTCGATCCGAAAGCCCTCATCGGCCATGCGCTGTGCTGTCCCGGTTGCGGGCCGGGCGCATGAGCGGGCCGGCGCCTTGTTCGATTGGTCGTTGCTCTATCGCCTTTTGGCGTGACGTCCACCCCAAGCTGGTGCATTCGCGCGGCGATGGTCAGCGACTGCAAGACACGCATCGGCGCCGCATTCGGCGCGGCGGCGCCCCGCTACGAGGGCGATGCCGGCGTGCACCGCCATGTCGCCATGCGCCTGCTCGACTTTGCGACGGGCGGCACCGACACCGCTGCCCGCGATCCGGCGAGGGTGCTGGAGATCGGCTGCGGCACCGGCCTGCTGACGCGGCTGATTGCGCAGCGCTGGCCGAATGCGGCCGTCACCGCCACCGACATCGCGCCCGGCATGATCGCGGTGATGCGTGAGGCCGGCAGCCCGGCGCGGCTGCTGGTGATGGATGGAGAACGCCCGGATCTGGGCGCCGAACGCTTCGACCTCATTCTCTCCAGCCTCGCCTTCCAGTGGTTCGAGGATTTGCCGGCAGCCCTCGCCCGCCTGCACGGCCTTTTGGTGCCGGGCGGCAGCCTCTGCTTCGCCACGATGGGCGCCGAGAGCTTCAGTGACTGGCGCGCAGCCCATGCGCGCGAAGGGCTGGTCTGCGGTCTGCGCGACTATCCGAGCCGCGATGAGGTGGCCGCGATGGCGCAGGCTTTGGGCCAGTGCGATCTTGCCGAGGAGCTGGTTCCGCTGCACGCGCCTGGCGGGCTGGCGCTGGCCCGGCATTTCCACGCCATCGGCGCGCGGGTGCCGCAGCCCGGCTATCGCCGCCTCGCGCCCACTTCGCTCCGCCGCGTGATGGCGCGGTTCGATGCGGATGGCGGAGCTTCAAACTACCACATAATCTATGGCAGGCTGTGGCATGACTGATCGACCCACCCTGCGCAGGGCAGTAGCCGAGGATGCCGAAGCCCTGGCGAGGCTGAAGCTTACCTGCTTTCGCGAGACCTTTCTGGAGGACTTCGCGGTCCCCTATCCGCCCCATGACCTCGCCCGGTTCGAAATTGAAGCCTATGGCACGCAGGCCGTCGCCCGCGAACTGGCGGACCCGACCCACGGCAGCTGGGTGTGCGCCACTCCCGGCGGAGAGCTGGTCGCCTACGCCCATGCCGGGCCGAGCAAGCTGCCGCACCCCGAGGTCAACGCGCACTCCGGCGAACTCTATCAACTCTACGTCCGTCGCGGCCATCAAGGGTACGGGTTGGGAGGCGCCTTGCTGAAAAGCGCGCTGGATTGGCTTGCAGAGCGCTATCCGGGGCCAAGCTGGCTGGGCGTCTGGTCCGGCAATGACCGGGCGCAGGCAGTCTACGCGGCCGCCGGCTTCTACAAGGTCGGCGATTATCTGTTCCACGTTGGTGACCACCGCGACGAGGAATATATTCTGCGCCGCGACTGAAAGCGATGCAGCGTTTCTGCCGCCCGACGAACCGCAGCCCCGTTTAGAGTTTTGCCATAGTTCGGCGCCTAGCCTGCGCCAGAACGACACGGTGCCAAAAGCCGTGGCAAAGCTTGGAACGGACGGACAAGATGCGGGCTGCAGAAATCCTCAACAGGTCGGACGTGCCGCGCGGACAGCGGATATGGATGGGGCTCGCCTCAAGCCTGCTGGCGCTCTCGCTGGCCGGCTGCGGTGGCAGTGACAGCGGCGGTGGCGGTGGCGGATCGACGCCGATCACGGTCGCGCCGACACCAACCCCCACGCCGGCGCCAACCCCGGCGCCCACACCCACGCCAAGTCCTACGCCGACGCCGACCCCAACGCCGACAAGTTGGACGGCGGCGGCGGCCGCGCTCTACGATACGCAACCGAATGTCGCCTCGTGCAACACCGGCGTGCTCAAGACCAGCGTGCGGATGGACATGCTGGCCAAGGTGAACGCGGTGCGCGCGCTGCATGGGCTTCCCGCCGTCGTTTACGCGGCGTCTGCCAATCAGGGCGTCGACGATTCCTCGCTCATGATGGCCGCGAACAGGACGCTCGACCACAATCCTCCACCCACATGGACATGCTACACGACCGCAGGTCGCGACGCCGCTGCCTCGGGCAATCTCATCGGCGGATGGGGGTCATTGCCATGGCGGACCGAAGACGATCTGCTGGCGGGATGGATGACGGAGCGCAATAGCCTCTCGATCGGCCACCGTCGCTGGATCCTGAACCCCTTCCTCGGTCAGATTGCTTATGGGCGGTCCGTGTATCAGCTGCCTTCGGGCGAACGCGCAGATGGCGCGACGATGAAGGTCTTTGGTTTCAGCACCAGCGTCGCGGCACCAGCCCCGAGCAGCCTGCCCGATTTCATCGCCTATCCGCAGGGCAACTATCCGCAGCGCTACTTCGGCGCGAGCGACATTCTCTCGTTCACCGTGCTCGCCAACAAGACCGGGGCCTATGGCGCCAACGGAAACGTCGGGTTTAGCGGCGCCATCATCACGGTCAGCAGCGGTGGCACGAGCCTGCCTGTCACCAACGTGAAGTATGACAATGACGGATATGGGGTGCCGAACAACATCGAGTGGCGCGTGACGGGCCTGCAGGCCAACACGACCTACACCGTCAAGATTGTAGGCATCACCGGCGCCCCGCAGAGCGGCTACGAATACACATTCCGCATGGTGCCCTGACCCGGCCGCATGGTGCCCTGAGCCGGCGCCGACGGGCGCCGGTCAGGCGTCCATCAGCGCCGGGAAGAAGCCTTCATGCGCGGTGCGCAGATCGGCCAGTGCGACCGAGTGATCGCTCTCCGGCAGCTCGAAGATGATGCGATTGGCAATGGTGCGACCCAGCCGCGCGACCGTGACGCCCCGTGCCTCGGCATGGCTGAGCATCTCGACCAGCGCCGCATCGCGCACCGTCACGACATACAGGCCCTGATCCTCGGCGAAATAGGTTTCCGCCGTCGTGCCGGCCAGCGGCTGATCGAGGATCGCGCCGATGCCGCTGGCAAGCGCCATCTCCGTCACCGCGACCGCGACGCCGCCATCCGACACGTCATGACAGGCCGTGATGGCGCCGCACCGAATGGCCTCGCGGACGAAATCGCCGGTCCGGCGCTCGGTGGCGAGATCGACCGGCGGCGGCGGCCCCGCATCGCGGCCTTCCAGCCCATGCACCTGCCGCAGCCAGAGCGACTGGCCGAGCGATCCCGTGCGCTCCCCGACGAGGAAGATGATGTCGCCCACGTCCTTGAACGCGATGGTGCACATCCGCTCGACATCCGGCAGCAGGCCGACGCCGCCAATGGCCGGGGTGGGCAGGATCGCGCTGCCGCCGCCCGTCGCCTTCGACTCATTGTAGAGCGAGACGTTGCCCGACACGATGGGATAATCGAGCGCCCGGCAGGCCTCGCTCATGCCCTCGAGACAGCCGACGATCTGGCCCATGATCTCCGGGCGCTGCGGATTGGCGAAGTTGAGGCAGTTGGTGATGGCGAGCGGCTGTCCGCCCACCGCCGTGATGTTCCGCCACGTCTCGACCACCGCCTGGCGACCGCCCTGCACCGGATCGGCATAGCAATAGCGCGGCGTGCAGTCGGTGCTCATCGCCAGCGCCTTCTTGGTGCCGTGCACGCGCACGACGGCCGCGTCACCACCCGGCGCCTGCGCGGTGTCGGCGCCGACCATGTGGTCATATTGCTCCCAGATCCAGCGGCGCGACGCGAGATCAGGCGAGCCCATCAGCGTGAGCAGATCGGCGGCCGGGTCCTTGCTGTCCGGCGTGCTGGCGAGCGGCGCGAGCGGCGGGGTCGGCACATGCGGGCGATCATAGAGCGGGGCGTCGTCGGCCAGCGGGCCGAGCGGGATGTCACATACGGTCTCACCATGGTGGACCAACACCATCCGCCCGGTATCGGTCACTTCGCCGATGACCGCGAAATCCAGCTCCCATTTGTGGAAGATCGCCTCGGCAAAGGCCTCCTTGCCGGGTTTGAGCACCATGAGCATCCGCTCCTGGCTCTCCGAGAGCATCATCTCATAGGCGGTCATGCCGGTTTCGCGCTGCGGCACCTTGTCCATGTCCAGCCGGATGCCGACGCCACCCTTGGACGCCATTTCCACCGACGAGCTGGTCAGGCCTGCCGCGCCCATGTCCTGAATCGCGACGATGGCGTCAGACGCCATGAGTTCAAGGCACGCCTCGATCAGCAGCTTTTCGGTGAACGGATCGCCGACCTGAACGGTGGGCCGCTTTTCTTCTGAATCCTCGCCGAAATCGGCCGAGGCCATGGTGGCGCCATGGATGCCGTCGCGCCCGGTCTTGGAGCCGACATAGACGATCGGATTGCCGACGCCGGAGGCTGCGGAATAGAAGATCTTGTCCGTCTCAGCGACGCCCACCGTCATCGCGTTGACGAGGATGTTGCCATCATAAGCGGCATGGAAATTGGTCTCGCCACCGACCGTCGGCACGCCCACGCAATTGCCGTAACCGCCAATGCCCCGCACCACGCCGGAGATGAGGTGCTTCATGCGCGGATGATCGGGCCGCCCGAAGCGCAGCGCGTTCATGTTCGCGATCGGGCGCGCGCCCATGGTGAACACATCGCGCAGGATGCCGCCTACGCCGGTCGCCGCGCCCTGATAGGGCTCGATGTAGCTCGGGTGGTTATGGCTCTCCATCTTGAAGATGGCCGCCTGCCCATCGCCAATGTCGATGACACCGGCATTCTCGCCAGGGCCGCAGATCACCCAGGGCGCCTCGGTCGGCAACTTCTTCAGGTGGATGCGGCTGGACTTGTACGAGCAGTGCTCGCTCCACATCACCGAGAAGATGCCAAGCTCCGTGATATTCGGCTCGCGGCCGATGGCGTTGACAACGCGCTCATATTCCTCGGGAGTGAAACCGTGTTCGGCGACGATTTCGGGGGTGATGCCTGAGGCGCTTGGGGTGGTGCTGGTCGACATGAGCGGCCTTTATCGCCGCCAGCGGGCGGGCACAACCGCCCGATCGGCCCTCGTAACGAAAAAGGCCGACCCTCTCGGGTCGGCCATTCTTTGAGCATCGGCCCGCCAGGGCGGACCGTGCGGTTGAACCAAGATCAGCCGATCAGCCCGCCTTGCAGGCCTGGCCGTTATACGTGACCGTCTCGCCGGCGCCTTCCAGCTTCGTCGCGCCATCGGCGGAAACGAAGGGCTGGCCGGCTTCCGGTGCCTTGAGACCGGTGATCGGACCGCCGCGTTCGGTGCGCAGGTTCGCCGTCACATCGTCCGTCATGAAGTCGACGAAGATCAGGCTGTTGTCCTTGCAGCGATAGGTGGTGCTGGCACGGAGCATGGGAGGCAGGGCGACGTTACCGGCATTAGCCAGTTCCGCAGCCATCGGGTCATTCGTGCCAGTGTTGAAGGTTTCAGGCTCGGACTTGCACGCAGACAAGGCGAGCGCGGCCGCGCAGAGCGCGATTGAGGGGTATGTGAGGGTTTTCATAGCCCCGCGGCTATTGCGATTCGCTCCCGCGAGGTCAACTTGATTTGCGTGACAATACGCCATTTTTCGGGGGAGCGCTGAGAGCACGCTTGACCCTGTGGGGGAGCCGGGTCAATGCATGGGCATGGCAGACGAGACCGATAGCGGCACCCTCAGCTTCGAGGACGCGCTCAAGCGCCTGGAGGCGATTGTCCAGCAACTGGAGCGCGGCGACGTGCCGCTGGACCAGTCCATCACCCTCTATCGCGAGGGCGAGGATCTGCGGCTGCAATGCCAGAAGCGGCTCGATGCCGCCGAGGCCAAGATCCAACAGATTAAGGCAAGCGCCGATGGGTCCGCCGCCCGGACGGCCCCTTATCCCAGTGAATGATCCGCTGATGCGCGAGGACGCCGGAACCCGGCTCGAAACCGCCCTGACGGAGATTGCGCAAGCCATCGACGTGCAGTTCGACCGGCTGCTGCCGGTGCCGGAGGACCAGCGCGCGCGGCTTTATGAAGCGATGCGCTATAGCGCCATTGGCGGCGGCAAGCGCCTGCGCCCGCTGCTGGTGAAGGCAAGCTGCGACCTCTTCAACATCGGCTGGGAAAGCGCGGTACGCGCCGGCCTCGCCGTCGAGTGCATCCACGTCTATTCGCTGATCCACGACGATCTGCCCGCGATGGACAATGACGATATGCGGCGCGGCAAGCCGACGGCCCATCGCGCCTTCGATGAGGCAACGGCGATCCTTGCCGGCGACTGCCTGCACGATCTCGCCTTCGCCGTGCTGGCGGACGAGCGCACCCATGCCGATGCGACCGTACGCTGCGAACTGATCGCGGCCCTCGCCCAGGCCAGCGGCCCGGCGGGCATGGCCGGCGGGCAGATGATGGACCTTGTCGCTGAAACGACGCCGTTCGATCTGCCGGCGATCACGCGACTGCAATTGCTCAAGACCGGCGCGCTCATTGTCTTCTGTCTGGAAGCCGGCGCCATTTTCGCGCGGATTCCCGAGGAGCGACGCACCAGCCTGCGCGGCTATGCGCATGATGTCGGCCTCGCCTTCCAGATCGCCGACGATCTGCTGGACATTGAGGGGGATGCGGATGTGACCGGAAAGGCCGTGGGCAAGGACGCCGCCGCCGGCAAGGCCACCTTCGCCTCATTGATGGGCGTGGAAAAGGCGAGGCAACAGGCATCCCTGCTGGTGGCGCAGGCCAAGGACCATCTGCGCGATTTTGGCGAGGAAGCCGATCTGCTGCGCGACATTGCCGATTTCGCGATCAGCCGCAGCTATTAAGGACGCGCACATGGTTCACCGCATTGGCCTTTATCCGGGAACCTTCGACCCTATTACGCTCGGCCACATGGACATCATCCGGCGCGGATCGAAGCTGGTCGATAGGCTGGTGATCGGCGTGACGACCAATCCCAGCAAGTCGCCTTTGTTCACGCTGGACGAGCGGCTGGCGATGATCCGGCGGGAATGTGCGGAAATCGATGCGGATATCGACGTGCGGCCCTTCGATTCGCTGCTGATCGATTATGCCCGCTCGGTCGGCGCCTCGCTCATCCTGCGCGGCCTGCGCGCGGTGGCGGACTTCGAATATGAGTATCAGATGGCCGGCATGAACCAGTATCTCGACGCCAGCATCGAGACGGTGTTCCTGATGGCCGACGTTGCGCTACAGCCCATTGCCTCGCGCCTGGTCAAGGAAATCGCAGGGCTGGGCGGCGACATCGGCAAGTTCGTTTCGCCCGGTGTTCGCACCGATGTGATGGCCCGGCTCGGCATGAGCGTCGACGTCGGCAGCGCAGACGAGACTTGACGGGTCATCACTGGTTCAGCCATGCGACGCTAGGTGGCGGCCGGGCCCGGTTCGGCCGTGAAATGAGGATGGACGACATGCGTGTTACCCGACTGTTTGGCTCCGGCATTGCGCTTGCCGCCGCCTGCGGCCTCATGCTGGCCGGCGCCAACGCCGCTCAGGCCCAGCCGGGCGGCGGTGCGGAGGATGCCCTGGCGAAGGCCGAGATGGCGGCCCGCGCGCAGAAGGATGCCGACGCCCTGCGCGAGGACGCGGAGAAGTCCACGGACAAGCCGCTCGTCGCGATGACGCCGGTCACGCCGGAGAACACCTGGGTGCTGACCCTCTCAGACGGCGCCACCGTGCGCATCCTGCTCCGCCCGGACGTGGCCCCCGGCCATGTCGAGCGCATCAAGACGCTGACGCGGGAAGGCTTCTACAATGGCCTCAAGTTCCACCGCGTGATCGATGGCTTCATGGCCCAGGGCGGCGACCCCAAGGGCGATGGCACCGGCGGATCGCCCCTGCCGGACCTCAAGCAGGAGTTTAGCTGGCTGCCGCACATGCGGGGCACCGTCTCCATGGCGCGCGCGCAGAGCGATGACAGCGCCAACAGCCAGTTCTTTATCATGCTGATGCCGCGTATGCAGCTCGACCACAAATATACGGTTGTGGGCCGGGTGATCGATGGCATGGCCGGTGTCGACCAGATCGCCAAGGGCGAGCCGCCGGCCCAGCCGACGACCATCGTGCGCGCATATATCCAGAGCGATCAGCAGGCCGCCGCACCGGCCAGCACCAACCCGGCCAGCTGAGCCTTCCGGTACGCGTAGGGAATCACCGGCCAGCCGCATCGCGCTGACCGGCACTTGTTCAACGCCTGGCACAGGCGCTAAGGGCGCCAGCCATGCGCGTTGACCTTTTCGATTTCGACCTGCCGCCCGAGCGGATTGCCCTGCGTCCGGCCGCCCCCCGCGATGCGGCCCGGATGCTGGTGCTCGAAGGCCAGGACGGGGGCCTGCACGATATGGGCGTGCGCGATCTGCCGACCGTGCTGCGCGCTGGCGACTGCCTTGTCTTCAACGATACGCGCGTCATCCCCGCCCAGTTGGAGGGGCAACGCGGCGAAGCGAAGGTGGGCGTCACGCTTCACAAGCGCCTCGGCCCGCGTGACTGGCAGGTCTTTGTGCGCAATGCCAAACGGGTTCGGCCCGGCGACAACATCGCCTTTGCGCAAGGCGTGCAGGCACAGGCCGGCGAGCGGGACGCGGATGGCGGCATGACGCTCAGCTTCCTCGGCGACGAACCGGTGGAGCTGCTGCTCGAACGCGCCGGCCAGATGCCCCTGCCTCCCTATATCGCCAGCAAGCGGCCCACCGACCAGCAGGACCGCGAGGACTATCAGACGATGTTTGCGCAGGAGCCGGGTGCCGTCGCGGCGCCCACAGCAGCCCTGCACTTCACGCCCGGCCTCGTCGCAGCGCTCGCCCAGGCCGGTATCGGGCAGGCTACGCTTACCTTGCATGTCGGTGCCGGCACCTTCCTGCCGGTCAAGGCCGACGATACCGACGAACACCGCATGCATGCCGAATGGGGGCGGATCGATCAGGCGACGGCGGATCGGCTGAATGCGGTCCGCGCCAAAGGGGGGCGACTGATCGCGGTGGGCACGACCAGCCTGCGCCTCCTCGAAAGTGCCACGGGGGAAGATGGCATCATTCGGCCGTTTGCGGACGAGACGCGCATTTTCATCACGCCCGGCTATCGCTTCCGCGCCATTGACGGGCTGATGACCAATTTTCACCTGCCGCGCTCGACATTGTTCATGCTGGTCAGCGCGCTGATGGGGCGTGAGCGGATGCAGGCGGCCTATGCTCACGCGATCGCGCAGGGTTATCGCTTCTACAGCTACGGCGATGCGAGCCTGCTGCTCCCCTGAGGGCGGGCAGCGGGGCGCCTAGATCAGCCCGAGCCGGCCGAGATCGGCCGCCAGCTGATCGGGCAGCATGTCGCCGCCCTCGCCATCTCCCATGTCCGGCGGCGCATCCTCGTGAGCCAGATAGCGCCAGCCCTGATGGGCGCGCTTGGGCCTTGGCACGACGGGGATTAGACGCGGGGCGAGGCGGATCCACTGCCGCCCGTCCGGCCGCGCCTCGAACCCGAGAAGCGGACTGCGCCCGACGATCTGATGCGCCAGTACCCAATAGAGCGACCCGCCGGCCATCTCCTCATGCCGCTTGGGCAGATAGCGTGTCGTCAACCGCGCCTCGCCACCCTCTCCGGCCTGTGCATGGCTTTCCAGCCACTCCCGCAAGGTGGCGGCGCTCTCCGATTGGAAGGCGATCTTGGTCATATGAAGCGGCATGATGCCGATCTAGGGCGTGATGGCGGATTCGCAATGGTGGGAAGCGGTGGGGCGGGAGCGGTGGTTGGTTGCCTGGTTCCGCGTCCGCCACCCAAGCGGTTAGCGAAGCAGTTAGGTTATCGAGGGCGGGCGTATTCTACCCTCTCCCCCTGAGGGAGAGGGATGCGCAGACTTGGCAGCGTGCTGCCTAGTCGAAGCTGGGAGAGGGGGTCAGCGATCCGCTGGATCGCGCGGATCAACGATCCGCCACCCCTCATCCAACTCCGCCTAGCCGCCTATTGGCGACAAGGCTGCGTATCCTTCTCCCTCAAGGGGAGAAGGTTGAAGACTTGGCAGCAATGTCGTCCTGTTCGCTTAGACGCTTTGCTGCCGCGCAGCAGTCAGATCGCCACCGAAGCGCTCTCCTGACCCGCTATTGGCACGACCTCTGCCACCACCCGGAGCCCCACAATAGTTTGGCTTCGGCCTGCTAAAGCAAGCGTCGGTTGCGGGCTTGGGTACTCGAACGCATCTACCACCCATGGCGCACTCTGAGTCCTTTACGGCCGGCACGGTCTATCTCGTTGGCGCAGGTCCGGGCGATCCTGATCTGCTGACGGTGCGTGCTGCCCGTTTGATCGGCCGGGCGAGCCTGATCGTGCATGACGGTCTGGTCGATGCCGCCATCCTCGCTCTGGCTTCGCCGGAGGCGGAGCTGATCTCAGTCGCCAAGCAACGCTCGCGCCATTCGATGAAGCAGGAGGCGATCAATTCGCTGCTCGTCGGCGAGGCGCTTTCGGGCCGTGACGTCGTGCGCCTCAAGGGCGGCGATCCCTTCATTTTCGGCCGTGGCGGCGAAGAGCTGGAGGCCTGCCGCGAGGCTGGTGTGCGCTGCGAGGTCGTGCCCGGCATCAGCGCGGCGGTCGGCGGCGGCGCCAGTGCCGGCCTGCCACTCACGCATCGCGAGGATGCCAGCATCGTCAGCTTCGTCGCGGGGCAGTGCAAGGGTCTTTCCGAGCAGAATTGGGTCGGCCTTGCCGGGCCGGGCCGCACGCTCGTCATCTATATGGGCCTCGCGACCAGCCAGGATATTGCCGAGAAGCTGATGCGCGACGGGCTCTCGCCCTCGACGCCGGTCGCGGTGATCGAGAAAGCGACGCGCCCGGATCAGCGCGTGCTGCGCAGCCTGCTTGCCGATCTGGGCGACCTCGTGGCGCGCGAGGCGGTCGAAAGTCCGGCGCTGATCGTGGTGGGCGAGGTCGTGCGGCATGCCGATGCGCTCGATTGCCTGCCGCTTGGATCATTTCACATTCAGCACAGCACAGGTGCGGGGAGCCACTGACGACATGAATATCCTGACCGGCAATGATCTCGCCACCGGCGACGTCATCTGGTGGACTGGCCAAGGCTGGTCCATCCATGTGAACGACGCCGTAGACGTCGGCGAGAAGGGCGCGGAAATCGCCCAGGCCGAAGCCGCCGCGCGTCGCGTGAACGAAGCCTATGTGATCGACGGCGAGCAGGATGGTGTGGGCAATATCCGCCCCGCCCACATCAAGGAGCGCATCCGCGCGCTCGGCCCGACCGTGCGCCTCGACTTGAGCCTCAAACCCGCCGATCCCAATGCCGGCAACTGGGTGATCTGACATGTACCAATATGACACTTACGATCAGGCGATGGTGGATGCCCGCGTTGCCGAATTCCGCGACCAGACGCATCGCCGCCTCGACGGGCAGCTGAGCGAGGCGCAGTTCCGCCCGCTCCGCCTGATGAACGGCCTGTATCTCCAGCTGCACGCCTATATGCTGCGCGTCGCCATCCCCTATGGCACGCTCTCGGGCAAGCAGATGCACATGCTCGCCCACATCGCGCGCAAATATGACCGCGATTACGGCCATTTCACCACCCGCCAGAACATCCAGTATAACTGGATCAAGCTGGCGGACGCGCCGGACATTCTCGCCGATCTCGCATCGGTGGAGATGCACGCCATCCAAACCAGCGGCAACTGCATCCGCAATATTTCGTCTGACCAATATGCCGGCGTCTCGGCCGATGAGGTCGCCGATCCGCGCCCGCTGGCCGAGCTGCTGCGCCAATGGTCGAGCTTCCACCCGGAGTTCACCTATCTGCCGCGCAAGTTCAAGATCGCGGTGATCGCGAGCGCAGAGGATCGCGCGGCCATGCGCCTGCATGACATCGGCATCGAGCTGGTGAAGAAGGATGACGAGATTGGCGCCCGCGTGTTCGTCGGCGGCGGCATGGGCCGCACGCCGATGGTCGCGCCGGAAATCCGCGACTTCGTGCCCTTCGCCGAAATCGTCTCCTATCTGGAGGCGTGCCTGCGGGTCTACAATCGCCACGGCCGGCGCGACAACAAGTACAAGGCGCGGATCAAGATCCTCGTCCACGAAATGGGCCGGGAGGAATATACCCGCCAGGTCGAGGAAGAGTTCGCGCATATGAAGACGCTCGGGCTCGATCCGCCGCTCGCCGAACTGGCGCGCATTGCCGATCACTTCGCGCCGCCGGCCTATGAGACCGGTCTTTCGGACGAGATCGACCTCTCCGACCGGGATTTCGCGGCCTGGGTGAGCACGCAGGTGAAGCCGCACAAGGTGCCGGGCTATGCCATCGTCAACATCAGCCTCAAGCCCATTGGCGGCATTCCGGGCGATGCCTCCTCCGCGCAGATCGACCTGATGGCCGACCTGGCCGAAAAGTACAGCTTCGATGAGCTGCGCGTCACTCACGCCCAGAACATCGTGCTGGCGCATGTCAAGAAGGCGGATCTCTATGCGCTGTGGAAGGCGCTGGAAGAAGCCGATCTCGGCACCGCCAATCTCGATCTCATCAGCGACATCATCGCCTGCCCGGGCCTGGATTATTGCAGCCTTGCCAATGCGCGCTCAATCCCGGTCGCGCAGAAGATCGCGCAGCGTTTCTCCGATCTCGATCGGCAGAAGGAGCTGGGCGAGCTGAAGCTGAAGATCAGCGGCTGCATCAACGCCTGCGGTCACCACCATGCCGGCAATATCGGCATTCTCGGCGTCGACCGGAAGGGTGTGGAGAATTATCAGCTCCTGCTCGGCGGTTCCGGCGCGGACGATGTCAGCCTTGGCCAGATTACTGGTCCTGGTTTCGACGAGAACGGCATTGTCGATGCGGTCGAGAAGGCCACCAACGTCTATCTCGCCAACCGGCAGGAGGGCGAGCGCTTCGTCGACACCTTCCGCCGGATCGGCATGGCCCCGTTCAAGGAGGCACTTTATGCTTGAATATCTGTCCCTGCGTGAAGGCGGCGAGGCAGCCGAACTGCCCGCCGTGACGCTGGAGGCCTTTTCCGGCCAGAGCAATTCGGCCGCCGTGCGCATCGAGCCGGGCGAGGACGCCCGCGAGTTGCTGCCGCATCTGGACCGCGTGGCGCTGGTGGAAGTGAACTTCCCCGTGTTCGGTGACGGACGCGGCTATTCGGCGGCGCGCATCCTGCGTGAGGCTGGCTATGCCGGCGAGTTGCGCGCGGTGGGTGATGTCGCGGTCGATCAGATCAGCCATATGGTTCGCTGTGGGTTTGACAGCTTCCGGCCGGACAAGCCGCTCGACCCTGCGCTGATCGAGGCAGCGCTCAACCGCTTCCCCGGCGTCTATCAGAAGACCGTCGATCCGCGCGCGCCGATCTGGGCGCAGCGCCACGGAGCAAGCAATGGCTGAAGCCGCTCGCCAGATCGACCGGATCGACGCCGCCCCGCGCTGGACGCAGGCGGATGCGGACGCGCTCAACGCGCGCTTCGCGGGCGTGGATGCGGGCACGATGCTCAAGACGCTGTTCGCCGAGGATGCGCTCGGCACGGTCGCCGTCGTCTCCTCCTTCGGCACGGAAAGCGCGGTGCTGCTCCACCTCATCGCACAGGCGGACAAGAGCGTACCGGTGATCTTCGTCGACACCCTCAAGATGTTCCCGGAAACGCTGGACTATCGCGATACGCTGATCCGCACCCTCGGCTTCACCGATAGCCGCGTGGTCGAACCGAAGGCCGACGTGCTGGCGGCGAAGGACGACAAGGGCCTGCGCTGGTCCTACGACCCCGATGGCTGCTGCGAAATCCGCAAGGTCGAGCCGCTGGCCCGCGCCAAGCAGGGCCTTGATGCGTGGATTAGCGGACGCAAGGCCTTCCAGTCCGTGACGCGCCAGAATCTGCCGCGCTTCGAGATCGAGGACGGGCGCCTGAAGATCAATCCGCTGGGTGATTGGGACAAGGCGGCGCTGGAAGCCTATTTCACCGCGCACGACCTGCCCCGCCATCCGTTGGAAGCACAGGGCTATCTCTCGATCGGCTGCGAACCCTGCACCAGCAAGGTGATGCCGGGCGAAGACCCGCGTGCCGGCCGCTGGCGCGGCTGGGACAAGGTGGAATGCGGTATCCACACCAGCTCGACGCCGCTGGCGGACCCCGAAGACCCGGCGAACCAGCCCGCGTTTTGAGGGGAAGCTCTGCGTCGAAAGCCTCGGGGCCTGTCCGGGATCGCCGCTTCATCTATCGTCACCCCGGGCTTGACCCGGGGTCCAGCTTTCCCTTCGGCACTGCCTGCTCCCCGCAGAGCTTCGCAGAAGCAGAGACAGTCGATCACACCAGAGAGAAGCGGACCCCGGGTCAAGCCCGGGGTGACGGCGGGAATTGAGGGGAATTCATCCAACCCTTCCGTTTAGCGCCGCCGGCAGCTAGGCCGTAGGAACCTTCACCCCGATCGCCGCCCCAGCCGAAAGCCCCCATGCCCACCTCCCCCACCCCCTATGACGCCATCATCCTGGGCGCCGGCGCAGCGGGGCTGATGTGCGCGGCGGTGGCCGGGCAGCGGGGGCGCAAGGTGCTGCTGCTCGATCATGCCGATGAGCCGGGCAAGAAAATCCTCATTTCCGGTGGCGGGCGGTGCAACTTCACCAATCTCCACACCGCGCCGGATCGCTACCTCTCCAGCAATCGCCATTTCGCCAAATCGGCGCTCAGCCGCTACACCGCGCAGGATTTCCTCGCGCTGGTCGAGCGCTACGGCATCGCCTGGCACGAGAAGACGTTGGGGCAACTCTTCTGCGACGGTAGCGCGCGGCAGATCGTCGCCATGCTCCTGGAGGAGTGCGCGAAGGGCGCTGTCGACATCGCCTGCGCCTGCCCGATCCGGGAGGTCACCCATGCGGATGGCCAGTACCACGTCGACACGCCGCGCGGCATCGCGACCGCGCCGGCGCTGGTCATCGCCACCGGCGGGCCGTCCATTCCCAAGATGGGCGCGACCGGCTTTGCCTATGATCTTGCCCGCCAGTTCGGCCTCAAGATCGTGCAGCCGCGCCCGGCGCTGGTGCCGCTGACCCTCAGCGGTGACGATGCGCTGTTTCGCGAGCTGTCCGGCGTCTCGGCCGATGTCGTCGCCCGCACCGGCAAGACGCGCTTTCGCGAGGCGGCGCTGTTCACACATCGCGGCCTCTCCGGTCCGGCGATTCTGCAAATCTCCTCCTACTGGCGCCATGGCGAGGGCGTTGGCATCGATTTTCTGCCCGATCATCCGCGCGACTGGCTGCTTGCCGCCAAGCGCGAGGCCCCGCGCATGACCCTGCGCCGCCTGCTCCGCGCCGCGCTGGCGGAGCGCCTCGCGGACCGGCTGGCGGCCGATCTTGCGCTGGAGGCGGAGCTCGGCAACCTGCCCGACCGCGCCCTTGCCGCCGCACAAGCGCGTCTGGCGGACTGGACGTTCATGCCCAATGGCAGCGAAGGCTATGCCAAGGCGGAGGTGACAGCGGGCGGCGTCGATACCGCCGGCCTCTCCTCGCAGACGATGGAGGCCAAGGCGGTTCCGGGCCTGTATGTGATCGGTGAGGCGGTGGATGTGACCGGCTGGCTGGGCGGCTATAATTTCCAGTGGGCCTGGGCCAGTGCCCATGCGGCAGGACAGGCGGTTTAAGTCCACTGCACCATCATCACACCCACGTGCTCCTGCGAAGGCAGGAGCCCAGGGCGGAGAAGCCGGTCGATTGCGCCCTGGGTTCCTGCCTTCGCAGGAACACAATGTCAGCCACAACCGCCCCTAGCCGCCGGGAAGAGCTCAGGCGCCCTCCTTCAATCCTTCACTCATAACCATCATCCGCCGCGGCATAGCTGTCATCCGCCAGATCGGTGAACCGCGTGATCTTGGAATCGAAGTAGAGCCGCACCTTGCCGGTGGCGCCGTGGCGCTGCTTGGCGACGATCAGCTCGGAATGGCCGGTGATCCGGTCCATCTTCTCGCGCCAGGCCGCATAAGCGCCCTCGTCCTCGATCTTGGGCTCCTTGCTCATCTCATAATAGTCCTCGCGGTAGAGGAACCACACCATGTCGGCGTCCTGCTCGATCGAGCCGGATTCGCGCAGGTCCGAGAGTTGCGGGCGCTTGTCCTCGCGGCTTTCCACCGCGCGGCTGAGCTGGGAGAGCGCGATCACCGGCACCATCAGCTCCTTGGCGAGCGTCTTCAAACCACGGCTGATCTCGGAGATCTCGTTGACGCGGCTATCGCCGGTCTTGCCCGAGCCTTGCAGAAGCTGGAGATAGTCGACCACGATCATGCCGATATTGTGCCGGCGCTTGAGGCGGCGGGCACGGGTGCGCATCGCCGCGATGGTGAGGCCAGCGGTATCGTCAATGAACAGGGGCAGATCCTGCAACTCGCGCGAGGCGCGGACGAGGTTCTGGAACTCGCTATGATTGATCCGCCCCATGCGCAGCTTCTCGCCGCTGATGCCCGACTGCTCGGCCAAAATACGCGTGGCCAGCTGATCGGCGGACATTTCCAGGTTGAAGATGGCAACCGGCGCGCCGATCGACTTTTCCGGCGGGATGCCGTCGGCCATGTCGCGCATCCAGCGGCTGGCGGCATTGTAAGCAATGTTGGTCGCCAGCGAGCTCTTGCCCATGCCGGGGCGCCCGGCAACGATGATGAGGTCCGACGGATGAAGGCCACCGGTGCGGTTGTTCAGGCCATCCAGGCCCGAGGTGATGCCCGAGACATGGCCGCCGGAATTGAGCGCCTTCTCCGCCATGCCGACCGCAAGCCGCGTGGCCTGCGCGAAGGTCTTCATGCTGCCGGTGTCACCGCCCTGCTCGGCCACGGCATAGAGCGCCAATTCCGCCTGCTCGATCTGCCCCTTGGGGTCGATGGCATCGGAGGTGTCGAGCGCCTTGTCCACCAGCTCCCGTCCGACGCCGACCAGCTCGCGCAGCAGCGCCAGATCATAGACCTGCCGGGCAAAATCGCGCGCGCCGATCACCGCCGCGCCGCTGCCGGTGAGCTGCGCAAGATAGGCCGGGCCGCCCAGTTCCTTGAGCGCGGGATCGCTTTCCAGCAGCGGCTTCAGCGTGACCGGATTGGCGACCATGTTGCGATCGACCAGCTTGAGGATCGCCTCATAGATGCGCCCGTGCAGCGGCTCGAAGAAATGCTCGGCGCGCAGCTCCATCTGCACGTCCTCGACGATCCGGTTGTCGATCATCAACGCGCCGATCAGCGCAGCCTCCGCCTCCACATTGCGCGGCATACGGGCTTCAGAGCCGGGCACATCGGGCACCGGAGCAAGACGGATCGTGGTTTCTGACATGGGGGAGGCATTGTCCTCTCTTCCGACGTGTGGCGCAAGAGCCGAGGGTGTACGCCCTGTGGAACCTGGGGATAACAATGGGGACGGATTCCGGCAGGCTCGCCCCCAAGACTCCGTTCGTCCTGAGTAGCCGCTGAGCCTGTCGAAGCGGCGTATCGAAGGACTGCCCACCAGCGCCACAGTTGCTTCGATACGGCCCTTCGCTACGCGCCTCCGGCGCTACTCAGCGCCTACTCAGCACGAACGGCATCTAAGGAGAAGCACATGGCGCTGGTGGGCACGCCTATCTAAGGTGTGCATACCAGGAACCCAACTCTACAGCATTGACGACTTCTTCAACCGTAATAGGGATCGTCTTGTCTGGCGGTCCCCACCGCCGAAAACCCCAGAAAAATGTGGCAATCAACACGGTTGCAATTGCCAATCCCCCGAATGTGGACCAGCCCGCCATCCCAGCGATTGCGCCGCCCAAGGCGGCAGGCGGGATAATGATCAGTCCAAACCAGCAAGAAAGCCCCTCTGGCCCAAAATGGTCCCTCCAATGCTCGCAGAGTTGAGTCAGGTCGGTTCCGAACCGCTCATGCACAGCATTGAAAAACTCGACTGCGTCGTTGCCGTCCATGCCGAGACCCTGGAGCCGATCCGAAAGGTGCACCTTTTCGCAAGGCAACCCACACCCCCAGGCAACGAGGTCAATCACCTCGGCTTGGTAGTTTCGGCTTGTCATCGCCTATTGATGGCCCCGTGCCATACACATCTCAGGGTCGGCGCGGTCCTCACCCCAGCCCCTTCACCGCCTCCAGCACCTCGGCGGCGTGGCCCTTCACCTTCACCTTGGGCCACACGCGCACGATCTTGCCGTCCGCATCGGCCAGGAAGGTCGCGCGCTCGATGCCCATATATTTGCGGCCATAAAGGCTCTTCTCGACCCAGGTGCCGAAGGCTTCGCACACGCTGCCATCGCCATCGGATGCCAGCGTGACGGCGAGGCTGTGCTTGTCGGCGAAGCGCTTGAGCTTGGCAGGCGCATCCTTGGAGACCGCGATGACCGGCACGCCCAGCGCGCCGAACGCATCGATCAGCCCGGTGAAGTCGATCGCTTCGGTGGTGCAGCCCGGCGTGTCGGCCTTGGGGTAGAAATAGACGACCAGCGGCTTGCCACGAAAATCCGCGAGCCGGATCGGCGCCTCGTCCGCACCGGTGAGAGTGACGTCGGGCAGGGTATCGCCTTCGCTCAGCATCATGTCGTTCCTTCCGATGGCGCCGCCTGGCCGGCCAGCGCGTTCCAGCTCGTGGCGATGATCTGCCGCGCGGCATCGATTCGGGCAAGCAGCTCGCCCCAGTCGCGGGCCCCGCAGGCCCGTGCGACCAGCCAGCGGCTTTCCTCCACCGGCTCGCTCGATTGCGGCGCGACGAGGCGAGCGACGACCAGATAGCGGGTCAGCAGGTCCGCCGCCTCGCGCAGCGCGCTGTCGAGCAGCCCGGCGGCGATCAGTCTCTCCAGCGCCATGTTGAGACTGGGCGAGAAGCCGGTGCGATGGGTGAGCTGCGTCACATGGATGAGGAATTCCAGATCGACGAGGCCGCCCGGCATCAGCTTCACGTCGAGTGTCCCGGCCGGCGGCTTGTGGGTGGCGATGTCGCGCCGCATCTTCACCGCCTGCGCGAGCAGTTGCGCGGGGTCGCGCTCCACCATCAGCGTCTCCCGGACGATCTCGTCCAGCGCCGCGCGGGCGCTGGGCGATCCGAACACCGGGCGGGCACGGGTGAGCGCCAGATGCTCCCAGGTCCACGCCGCCTCCGCCTGATAGCGCGCAAAGCTCTCGAAGCTGACCGCCAGCGGGCCCTGATTGCCCGAGGGGCGCAACCGCGTGTCGACTTCATAAAGCGCGCCGGCGGCCGTCGGCACGGAGAGCGCGTTGATCACCCGCTGGGAGAGGCGGTTATAATAGAGCGTCGCGCCCAAGGGCCGGCGCCCGTCCGATTCCGCGTTGAAATCGCCGCTGAACAGGAAGATCAGATCGAGGTCGGAGGCATGGGTGAGCAATCCGCCACCAAAGCGCCCGAGCGCCAGAATGGCCAGCTCGCTACCCGGCACCCGGCCGTGGGTCTGCTCGAACTCCGCCACAGCGGCTGCGGCGAGCACATCCACCGCCGCTTCCGCCACCCGCGCATAGCCCCGCCCGACCTCGAGCGGATCGACCTCGCGGCTGACGATCTGCACGC
The DNA here is from genome assembly GCF_025961735.1 of Sphingobium sp. B11D3B. Taxonomy (NCBI): domain Bacteria; kingdom Pseudomonadati; phylum Pseudomonadota; class Alphaproteobacteria; order Sphingomonadales; family Sphingobiaceae; genus Sphingobium; species Sphingobium sp. B11D3B. The sequence continues at coordinate 2,266,761 of NZ_JAOQOF010000001.1, forward strand.
CCAGCGCAAAGCGCCGCTCGCCCACCACATGGCGGACATGATCGAGCCGGTGCTGGAAGTCATCGCCAGCATCATGCGTGCGCATCGTCTCGATGAGCGTCGGCACATCGGGCGGCAGATCGAGCGCGCTCTGGTCGATCAGCCCGTCGAACAGCGCCGCGCGGCGCCCCAGCGCATCGGCGAGCGTGGGCGCGTGCGAGAGGATCGTCACCAGCGTCTCGGCCAGCGCCGGGCGGGCCACCAGCAGGCGCAGCAGATTGACCGCCGTCGGCAGGCCTTCGATCACCTGATCTAGCTTGTTGAGCGCGGTAAGCGGCGCGGGCGCACGGGCGATCTGGCGCATCAGGCCGGGCAGCAACTCCTCCAGCGCCTCGCGCGCCGGGGCGCTGCGCAGCGGGCGCAGGCTGCCGTCCCGCCAGCGAGTGATGCGCGCGACGAACGGCTCGGTCTCCTCGATGCCGATGTCTTCCAGACGCTGCGCCAGTGCGCGCGGCTCATCGGGCAGGCGATCATCGCCTTCCTCATCCTCGCCGACCAGCCCATCGAAAGTGAGGCCGGTCGCCTCGACATGCGGCCGCAATGCCGCGAGCAGCGCCGCGCCGTCGGCATAGCCGGCCAGCTGCGCGACATTCTCGAGCGCAGCCGGGCTTTCTGGGAGCATGTGCGTCTGCCGGTCATCGACCATCTGCAGGCGATGCTCGATCGTGCGGAGCATCACATAGGCCGCATCGAGCCGCGCGCGCTCGTCAGGCTTGATCAACCCCGCCTCGCCCAGCACGCGCAGCGCCGCGCGCGTGGCCGGTGCCCGCAGCGCGGGATTGCGCCCGCCCTGAATGAGCTGGTGCGCCTGCGCGAAGAACTCCACCTCGCGGATGCCGCCGCGCCCGCGCTTCAAGTCGAAGCCGGGGCCGAAGCGCTGACCACTGGCGTAGTGCGCGCGGATACGCCGCGAAACATCGCTGATCGCCCGGATCGCACCGAAATCCAGACTGCGCCGCCAGACGAACGGCCGGATCGTGCTGAGGAATTCCTCGCCCAGCGCGATGTCGCCGGCCGCCGCGCGGGCGCGCACGAAAGCGGCCTGCTCCCAGCCGACTGCCGCGCTCTCATAATAGCTGATCGCTGCCTCGACCGGCAGGATGATCGGCGAAACCTCGGGCGACGGGCGCAGCCGCAGATCGACCCGGAACACATAGCCGTCCCCGGTCCGCTCGGTGAGCAGCGCCACCATCCGCCGCGCCAGCCGTACCGCTGCCTCCTGTGGCTCTTCCTTGCCGCGCGTCGGGATCGTGTCAGGATCGAAGATCAGGATCGGGTCGATGTCCGAGCTGTAGTTCAGCTCCCGGCTGCCATGCTTGCCCAGCGCAATCACCGCGATGCCGCGCGGCGCCTCATCCGGATAGCGCTCGGCAAAGGCCGCGTTCAGCGCCGTTTCGATGGCTTCGTCGGCAAAGTCGGAGAGCCGCCGGGTGACGATATCCAGATCCCAGAGTCCGGCCAGATCGGCAATCGCTGCCACCAGCGCGAGCGCGCTGCGCCGCACCCGCAGACGCCGATCCACCGCCGCATCGGGCTCCAACGCCCGCCCGGCCGCCCATGCAGCCTCCGCATCCCCCTGAAGCAGCAGTGCAACCAGCTCGGGATAGACATCGATCTGCCGCGCCAGAAACGGCGAATGCGCCCGCGCGCGGGCGAGGGCATCGGTAATAGGGGTGGTGGTCAGGCTCTCCATTGCCGCCTCTTAGCGGCAGGAGGGTTGGGCGGGAAGAGTGGGTGGGCGTGACGCGAGCACACCTCAAGCGTCATCGGCAAGCAAGGTCGCGAAATCCTGCCCGCCATAGAAAATACCGAGAACGGTGACGCTCACGCCGATGGCCGAATAAGCAATCGTCACCCGCCTCCGGAAAGCGATCGTGCGCAGACCAGGGCGAAGGTCGTCGCGCGGTGTCCCGCGGTGGGGGAAATCGGCGAGCTTCTCGCAATGCTCGACAATGGCTCCGACGTAGCGACTGGCGATATCGGCGGACGCTTCGCGAGCAATATAGCGGAACAAGGAGATCAGTTGCGCTTCGGCTTCCGGCGCAAAACTGACCACGCTTTGCATTCGATCAGGACGTGGCGGCGCGTTCTGCGGCCAGCGCGGCCTTCACGTCCGCCGGAGACCGCGCGCGGCGCGGGTCAGCCTGCATCGCATCATAGGTCCGCGCGACGTCTTCACGCAGCCAGGCCTCCACAGCCTGCTCTCGCGCCTGAAGAGCTCGCAGCCCATCCCGGATCACTTCACTTTCGCTGGCATATTCACCCGACGCGACCCGCGCCTTGACCTGCGCCGCCATATCGATGGGCAATGTCACGCTCAGTTGCTGCGTAGATCGCATGGTAAGCTCCTGCGGGACGAACCAGTAGGATTTAATCCTATCATATGCGCATTTCAATCCCGCGGTGAGGATTGGGAGGGCTAAACCGCCACCTCGCGCCATTCTCCCGGTGCCAGTCCGTCCAGCGTCCAGTCCCCCACTTGCCAGCGCACCAGCCGCAAGGTGGGGTGGCCGACCGCTGCGGTCATCCGGCGAACCTGGCGGTTACGGCCTTCGCTGATGGTGAGGCGCAGCCAGCAATCGGGCACGCTCTTGCGCACGCGGATCGGCGGATCGCGCTCCCAGAGGTCCGGCGGGGCGATGCGGTCGGCCTGCGCGGGGCGGGTCATGCCGTCGTTGAGCATCACGCCACGCCGCAAGCGCTCGAGCGCCGGCTCGTCCGGCTCTCCTTCCACCTGCACCAGATAGGTTTTGGGTGTCTTGTAGCGGGGGTCGGAGATGCGCGCCTGCAAGCGGCCGTCATCGGTGAGCAGCAGCAGCCCCTCGCTGTCCCGGTCCAGCCGACCGGCAGGATAAACGCCCGGTACATCGATATAGGCCGAGAGAGTCGGGCGTGGCGAGGGCGAGCGCGCATCGGTGAACTGCGGCAGTACCCCATAGGGCTTGTTGAAGAGGATGAGCCGCGCCATCGTCCGCTTAATCCTCTGGATCGAGGGTGACGCTGCCCTGACTGGCCAGCGCCGCGATCAGCGCCAGCACCGCCGCATCCGGGGTCTTCACCGGCACGTCATCCCCTGCGCAGAGCTGCTCGGCGAAGCGCGCCGCCTCCCCCGTGCAGGCAAACGCCTCGCCATCGACGAACAGCGTCAACGCGTCCGCCCCGTCACGGACGAACACGAAGCGGCTGGCCGGATTGCGTCGCACCGGCAAGCCGTCGTTCAGCGCATCCTGCACGTCCTCCGCCAGCACCGGCGCTTCAGGCCGCCAGTCTGCCTGCGGATATTTGGGCGTGCTGCTTGCCTGCCCGAACCAGCGCGCGAATCCGGCGCGATCCGCCAGTGCCTGCGTCGCCAGATCGTGCAGCCGCGCCAGTGCCTCGGCTGTGATCTCGCCAGGATTGGTCTGTAGCGGCAGGCCGGGGTCGGCATAACGATCATCCTCGGCCAGCCCTTCTGCGACATGGGCGCTCCAGTCCTCGATCAGGTCGCGCTGGGAGGGCGCGCGAAAGCCGATGGAATAGGTCATGCAGTCCGGCCCGACCGCCACGCCATCATGGGCGATGCCCGGTGGCAGATAGAGGATGTCGCCCGGCTCCAGCACCCACTCCTGCGTGGGCCCAAAGTCCGCGAGCAGCCGCAGGTCGTCATGCGGGCGCAACGGCGTCGCCTCGTCGCACAGACCGCCGATCTGCCAGCGCCTTTTACCTGCGCCCTGGATGAGGAACACGTCATATTGGTCGAAATGCGGCCCGACGCCCCCGCCGTCCGTGGCATAGCTCACCATCACATCGTCCATCCGCCAATTGGGGATGAAGCGGAATGGTGCCATGAGCGCGGCCACCTCCGCGACATAATGGTCGACCGCCTGCACAAGCAGCGTCCATGGCGCATCGCCCAGCTCGCCAAAGCGCGCCTCGTCCAGCGGGCCGTGCTCGACGGCCCAGTCGGTGCCGGCCTGCGTAATGAGGCGCGATTCCACCTCCTCCTCGCAGGCCAGGCCGGCGAGATCATCGGGCTCCAGCGGATTGACCCACTCGGCCCACGGATTGCGGATGAGCAGCGGCTTGCGCTGCCAATACTCCCGCAGGAACAGGCCGATGTCGAAATCGGCGAGCGTCATCGCCGCGCTCAAAACGCCTTGCTCGCATAATCGGCGCGGAAGCGGCTCGCGAACTCGGTGAGCCGCCCGGCGGCGATCGCATCCCTCAGCCCCGCCATCAGCGCCTGATAGAAATGGAGATTGTGCTGCGTCATCAGCATCGCGCCCAGCATCTCGCCGGCCTTGACCAGATGATGAAGATAGGCACGGCTGACGCTGCCGCAGACCGGGCAGGTGCAGCGCGCATCGAGCGGTGTCGGATCCTCGGCAAAGCGCGCATTGCGGATGTTGAGCGGCCCGGCCCAAGTGAACGCCTGCCCGTTCCGCCCGGAGCGGGTCGGCAGCACGCAATCGAACATATCGATGCCGCGCTCCACCGCGCCGACGATGTCGTCCGGCTTGCCCACGCCCATCAGATAGCGCGGCTTCTCCACCGGCAGATGGCCCACGCAATGGTCGAGGCAGGCGAACATCGCCTCCTGCCCCTCGCCCACCGCGAGGCCGCCGACCGCATAGCCATCAAAGCCGATCTCCACGAGCGCCTGCGCGGACTGCTTGCGCAGCTCCTCATCGAGCGCGCCCTGCTGGATGCCGAACAGCGCCGCCCGCGCGGCATGGTCTCCGCCCGCATCGAAGCCCGTGCGCGAGCGCGCCGCCCAGCGCATCGAACGCTCCATGGCCTGCGCCTGCGCATCGCGGCTGGCGGTCGTGGGCACCAACTCGTCAAAGCACATCACGATGTCGCTGCCGAGCAGCCGCTGGATTTCCATCGATCGCTCGGGGCTGAGCATATGGCGCGAGCCATCGATATGGCTGGCGAAGGCGACGCCCTGCTCGGTGACCTTGGTGAGTGCAGACAGGCTCATCACCTGATAGCCGCCGCTATCGGTAAGGATCGGCCGCTCCCAGCCGGAGAGCGCATGCAGCCCGCCCAGCGCGGCCACCCGCTCAGCACCCGGCCGCAGCATCAGATGATAGGTGTTGCCCAGGATGATATCCGCGCCCGCCGCGCGCACTTCCGCCGGACGCATCGCCTTGACGGTCGCCGCCGTGCCGACCGGCATGAAAGCCGGCGTGCGGATCACGCCGCGCTTCATGACGATCTCGCCGGTGCGGGCCTTGCCGTCCGTGGCGGCGATGCTGAAGGCGAACCGCGCCGACTGGGGATCGGCCGGCACGCGGAAGGGCGGGGGAGTATGCGGGGCGCTGTCGCTCATGCCCGCGCCATAGCGCGCCGCGGCCGCATTGACACCCCCGCGCAGGCGAAGTGTGCCAAGCCAGGAGGATATCGCGAACACCCTTCACCCTTCTCCCCTTGTGGGAGAAGGATACGCAGCCTTGCCGCCTTCTGGCGGCTAGGCGGAGTTGGATGAGGGGTGGCGGATCTCTGATCCGCGCGATCCTGGGGATCGCTCACCCCTCTCCCAGCTTCGACTAAGGCAGCAAGCTGCCAAGTCTGCGCATCCCTCTCCCTCAAGGGGAGAGGGCATGAAGCCCACCGGCAACCTTCCTTCACCGCCGTTAGATAATCCCGCAAAATTCCATCTGGACCGCCCGCGCACCCGCGTTAAAGTCCGCGCCAGCCGAGGAGCCCACAAGGCCCCGGACCAATCGCCTGCCCCATGCTGCCCGGGGGCGGGCATCATCGGGAGAGATCAGTGGCAGAGTTCGACATGATTGATGCAACGGCCTGGGCGGCGATGCTGCTCGGGGCCTTTACGCTGGCCGCCGCCATCGGCGCGCTGCGCAAGCCTGGCCTGTGGCAGACGATGGTCAAGGAGATCGAGCAATCGCCTGCGCTGCAATTGCTCTGCGGGCTGGTGGAACTGATCCTCGGTGCCGCGGTCTATCTCGCCAATCCCTGGATTCCGGCGGATATCCTCACCTGCATCATGAAGGCCATTGGCGGCATCATGATGATCGAGGCGCTGGTCGTGCTCGCCTTCTCGGACCTCTACTTCCACTTCTGGCTGCGCAATCTGTCAAACATGCAGCGCATCTGGGTGGCGCTGACGCTAGCCTGCGGGCTGGCGCTCACCGTGGCGGGACTGATGCGACTCAACTGACCGCGCGCGGCATGCTGCGTGATGCCGGAAGGACGCAGGCGGACAGGATTGTCGATGCAGAGACGGGCGTGATCGGCGCGGCGGGAGCCTTCTGCCTCCTGCGGCGTTGCACGGATCAGCCTCTTGTCGGAGTTTCAACTTGCGCCCCTTCCCCTCCCTATCCCCTTGTCTTCTCGCCATTCTGGCCATCGCACCCGCTTTGTCGGCACCCGCCCTCGGCCAGACCACGACGGCGGCAAGCGAAGCCGCCGAGCAGCGTGAAGCCGCACGCGCCCGCGCGGGGGACCGGCTGACCATCGGCCTGGGCGCCGCAGTGATCCCGGAATATGAGGGCGCCAACGGCACCAGCATCACGCCCGTGCCCGGTGCGGTCGGCAAGTTGGGCGGCCTCAACTTCCTGTATGTCGGCAATCGCGCCAGCATCGATCTGATCAACGATGGCGGCTCGCGCTGGGATTTCCAGCTCGGTCCGGTCGCCACCATCGGCCTCAACCGCACCAATGTCGACAAGATCGACGACGAGCGCATCCGCGCGCTCGGCAAGGTCGGCACCTCGGTCGAGCTCGGCGGCTATGCCGGCATTGCCCGCTGGGGCCTCATCACCAGCAATTATGACCGCCTCTCTGCAACGGTCACCGCGCGCAAGGATGTCGCGGGCGCCCATGGCGGCACGATCATCACGCCCTCGGTCAGCTACATGACGCCGCTGAGCACCAAGAGCCTCGCGGTCGTGTCCTTTAGCGCCAACCATGTCGATGGCGATTATGCCGGCACTTATTTCTCGATCACCCCCGCACAGAGCGCCGCAAGCACCCTGCCCGTCTACACCGCCGGCAGCGGCTGGAAGGACTGGACGCTCGCCGCCGCCGGCAACATCGCCCTGACGGGTGATCTGTCGGGCGGCCTCTCGCTGGTCGGTGGCGTTGCCTATACCCGCCTGCTCGGCGACATTGCCGACAGCCCGGTGGTCCGCCTCGCCGGATCGCGCAACCAGTGGATGTTCGGCGCGGGACTGGCCTACACATTTTGACGAAATGGCGGCGCGCCGGTACGCCGGTGCGCCATGGAACGTTGGACCCAAGCGCTTTTCACGCACTCATCGACCCGAGAGGCTATTCTCGAACACCGTTTTCTTGCGGCAATAGGGAGTCAGCTTTGGGAGGAAGGCGAATTCGACCTCGCTGTCTCGCATAGCGAGGTCGACAATGCCGGGCATGACGTGATCATCGAAGCGCGCGGGGTAGTGAGGCACATTCAGCTCAAGGCGCTCCATGCGGCCGGGCGTGCTCGCCATTTTCCTGTTCAAAAGCGCCTGGAGGATAAACCTTCAGGTTGCGTCGTTCTTATGCGTCATGATCTCAGAACGCTGATGATCACTGGATATGGCTTCTACGGAGGCATGCCCGGCGAAAAAATGCCTAGCTTGGATGGAAAGATCGTCAAGCACAGCAAGGCAGATGCAAAAGGGAACAAAGCCCGACGCCCGGGCTTGCATCTGCTGCCAGTTTCCCGCTTCCAACCGGCCCCGGACGCGCAATCTCTGACGCGACTGCTCTTCGGCGAGCCCGGTTTACAGCTTGGCCCCGTCGACAAAGCAGGGTAAGGATAGCCCTTCCCCGGGGAGCCTGCTGACTGGCTGAGAGGGATGGGTAGCGCCATCCGACCCGTTGAACCTGAACCGGCTCGTACCGGCGGAGGGAGCGGAGCGTGGCCAGTCTTGCCACCCTCATTCCCTTAGCCACAGGCGGGCCGGCCCTTGAGAGGAGGGTGGCGGCGATGATGACGGGCAGCGTGCTCACCCTGCAACTGGCGCAGGTGCTGGGGCTTTATCTCATTCTCATCGGCCTTGCCGGCCTCTCCGCGCCGCAACGCTGGCGGGCGCTGCTGGATGATTTCGACCGCGCGCCCGGGCTGGTGCTGCTCGCCGGTGCGGTGACCTTCGCCATCGGGGCGGCCCTCGTGCTCGCCCACAGCAGTCTGACCGATCCGCTCGCGACCCTCGTCACGCTGTTTGGCTGGGGTGCGCTCATCAAGGGCGCGCTGCTGATCGCCGTGCCGGGGCCAGTGCTGCGCATCGGCCGCGCGGTCTCCTCCGCGACCGCGACCCGCATCTGGGCGATCGCCGGGATCGTCCTTGGTCTCCTGCTCGGCATCGCCGGGCTCACCGGCCGTGCCGGTTTCCTCTGATTCCTCCGTTCACAGAAAGGCTTATCCCCATGGCTGACATCCCCGCAAAGGCCGAGATCGGCGTGACCACCGGACCCATTCGTGGCAGCCGCAAGATCCATGTCGGCCCGCACCGCGTGGCGATGCGCGAGATTCACCTCGAGCCCAGCTCCGGCGAGCCGCCGGTGCGCGTGTATGACACCTCCGGCCCCTATACGGACCCGGACGCGCGGATCGACATCATGGCCGGCCTTCCCGCCCTGCGCCGCGACTGGATTCTCGGGCGCGGCGATGTCGAGACCTATGATGGCCGCGCGGTGAAGCCGGAAGACAACGGCCAGCTCGGCCCGGATCGCTCCGGCGGTGTCCGCCCCTTCCCCAATGTCGTCAAGCGACCGCTGCGCGCCAAGGCTGGCGCCAATGTCTCCCAGATGCATTATGCCCGGCGCGGAATCATCACGCCCGAGATGGAATATGTTGCCGAGCGCGAAAATCTCGGCCGCGCCCGCCTCGCCGAATATGTCCGCGATGGCGAGAGCTTCGGCGCCAGCATCCCCGATTATGTGACGCCCGAGTTCGTGCGCGATGAGGTGGCGCGCGGCCGCGCCATCATCCCCAACAACATCAACCACCCCGAGAGCGAGCCGATGGCGATCGGCCGCAACTTCCTGGTGAAGATCAACGCCAACATCGGCAACAGCGCCGTCGCCAGCGACGTGGCGAGCGAGGTCGACAAGATGGTCTGGTCGATCCGCTGGGGCGCGGACACGGTGATGGACCTCTCGACCGGCCGCAACATCCACGACACGCGCGAGTGGATCATCCGCAATTCGCCCGTCCCCATCGGCACCGTGCCCATCTATCAGGCGCTGGAGAAGGTCGGCGGCATTGCCGAGGACCTGACCTGGGAGATCTTCCGCGATACGCTCATCGAGCAGGCCGAGCAGGGTGTGGATTATTTCACCATCCATGCCGGCGTGCGCCTGGCCTATATTCCGATGACCGCCAAGCGCGTCACCGGCATCGTCTCGCGCGGCGGATCGATCATGGCGAAATGGTGCCTCGCGCACCACAAGGAGAGCTTCCTCTACGAGCATTTCGACGAGATCACGGAGATCATGAAGGCCTATGACATCGCCTACAGCCTTGGCGATGGCCTGCGCCCCGGCTCCATTGCCGATGCCAATGACGAAGCGCAATTCTCCGAGCTGTACACGCTGGGCGAGCTGACGCACCGCGCCTGGAAGCAGGATGTGCAGGTGATGATTGAAGGGCCGGGCCATGTGCCCATGCACAAGATCAAGGAGAATATGGAGAAGCAGCTGCAGGTCTGCGGCGAGGCGCCCTTCTACACCCTCGGCCCCCTCACCACGGACATCGCGCCGGGCTATGACCACATCACCAGCGGCATCGGCGCCGCGCAGATCGGCTGGTATGGCACGGCGATGCTCTGCTACGTCACGCCCAAGGAACATCTCGGCCTGCCCGACCGCGACGATGTGAAGGTTGGCGTGGTGACCTACAAGCTCGCCGCTCACGCCGCCGATCTTGCCAAGGGCCACCCCGCCGCCAAGGTCCGCGACGATGCACTGAGCCGCGCCCGCTTCGAGTTCCGCTGGCGCGACCAGTTCAACCTCAGCCTCGATCCCGAAACCGCCGAGCAATATCACGACCAGACCTTACCCGCAGAAGGCGCCAAGACCGCGCACTTCTGCTCCATGTGCGGCCCGAAATTCTGCTCGATGAAGATCACGCAGGAGGTGCGCGACTTCGCGGGCAAGCAAAATCAGGGCGTGGAAGGCTTCATCGCCACCGGCCCGAGCGGCGCGGAGACGGCAGCCGCGAGCAAGGCCGCGGCGCTCAAGGGGATGGAAGAGATGAGCAAGGTGTTCCGCGAGACGGGAAGCGAGCTGTATATGGGCGCTGGGGGACGGGAGCGGGGTTGAGGAAGGCGGTAGCTGCGGAGCTTCTCTTGAAAGTCATCCAGCCACCCCCATTTACCGAGTCCGCCAGACCGAAAGGTCGCAATGGAGGGTTGGCAGAGTGGTTTAATGCGCGGGCCTGATAAGCTCGTGAAGGCTTTGTTCTTCCGCGGGTTCGAATCCCGCACCCTATTTGAGAGCCCCGTCGATCAATCGGCGGGGCTCTTTTTGTGGTCTAGATCGTATCCTGGATGACTGCTCCATCCGCACAGGCCACAAGTGGTATAATATGCGCCGTCGGGAGCTATATCGATGTCATAGTGTGATCTGATATTGCGTGACTGACAACGGGGGCAGATTTGAATATCCCCGCTCAATTTTCGCATTGTGAGTTGCACTAGATGACCGATTATGGTGTCGGTCGCGTGGAGAGTGATCGAACAGGCGGTATCGTTAGCGTTACGATCATGTGTTAGCCAGTTTACTAAGCCCCATGTCTTGTCAGCGCAGGATTTTAGATAGCTTCTTAGCTCCTTATTCGATGGCCCTCGGCAAAATTCACCGACAAATATGTCCGCCCAGGCCTTAAAGTCAGCGGCTTTTGGGCGTTCGACAGCCTCTGATAACTCCATTCGCCGCTGCATAACACTCGTTAGTGAGATCAAGCACTCTCGAAGCTGCATTCCGACAGCCTGATAGTCTTCGGCCTCTACAGCTCGCTCATATCGATCGTCTGCCTGCTCCCGCCGCCGAAATACTTCATCAAAAGGATCGGGTTCTTCGCTATCAGGCCGCGACGATCGGCTCTTTAGACGCATCATCAACCCGATATGAAACGAAAGGGTATAATCCAAGCTCGGAAAATGCTTCTGTGAGTAGAGATTGGTCAAATTTGTTACGACCCACCACCGCCCTACGTCAGTCGTAACGTCCCATATTTCATACTTATCACCAAGTACGTATTCCGTTTTTATTCTTTCGACATTGGCTATATTTTCGTCAGGCGCTTGGCCATTGACATAATTTATGATGTCCTGCTCTGCGTCAGGATCGCTGATCGGGCTATAACGAGATATTTCGGCCGCAGGAATCGGGTGGGTGTGCACACACGCATCTTCATCATCCGCACTGTTTGTCACATTGCCCCCCATCTGACTTGCGTAGCTCGCATCGAAAAGTAGAAGGTCGCCGCCACCTCACCGATAAACCTCCCGCCGATGCCCCACCCGCACCACAAGGATCAGCACCCGCGCATCCTCGATCTTTGCCACCACGCGGTAGTCGCCGATCCGCCAGCGCCAGTATCCTGCATGTTCGCCAGCCAGCGGCGCGCCGAGGGAGCGCGGGTCATCGAGGATGGCAATGCGCTCTTCCAGCGTGCGAATGATCCGCGCCGCCTCGCTCTTCCCCAGCTTTCTCAGTTCCTTCGCCGCCTCGGGGACGAACTCAATCGTCCAGGCCAAGCTCGGCCTTCAGTGCTGCAAGCGGGATTGCCTCTTCGGCGCGGAAATCCTTCATCCGCTCTTCCGCGAGATAAAAGTCTTCGAGATCGTCCAGATGTGCCGCGATGGCCTCGCGCGCATAGAAGCTTTTGGTGCGGCCCGTCCGGGCGGCCAGCGCGTCGAGCCGCTGCTCGGTCTCGGCATCAATTCGTAAAGCTAACATGGTGGACCTCCGTGCTATACGTGTATAGCGCAACCCTTGATTTCAATCCAGCTCAATTAGGTAATGGCCAGGTCATGACCTCCACCCCCGCAGACCTCCCCATCCGCGCCCGCCGGGCCGCCTTCAACCGCGCCATTGCTGATGGCGACGCGCAGGCCATCGGCCCCATTCTCGCTCGCGATTGCGTGATGGTCACCGGCACGGATAGCGCGGTCATCGCCGGGCGGGCTGCGCAGGTCAAGGTGTGGCAGCGCGAATTCGCATCGCCCAGCCGGCTTGTGTATGAGCGCATCCCCGCCGCCATCACCGTCTCGCCGGTCGAGCCGATCGCGCTGGAGCAGGGAGAATGGCGGGGCGTGGCGCGGGAGAGTGGCGCGCTGGCGGCCTCGGGCATTTACACCGCCAAGTGGCGCGAGGTGGCCGGGCAATGGGTGATCGAGGCGGAGATTTTCGTCACGCTCGCCTAAGCCGCCCCCGCCCGCGCACGGCTCTGTCCTCCTCGCCCGCCATGCGCTAGGGGATGGCTCCCTTCCCCACGCAACCCATAGGAGCCGGCATGGCCGATCTGTATCTCAAGGCGCTGGAATCCGAGCGCAAGGCCCTGTGGGCGACCTGCCGCTTGAAAGGCCTGCCGCGCGACACACCCGAGCGGGAGCGGATCGCGGCGATCGATGCGGACATTGCCGCGCACAAGGCCAAGCAGGCCGGTGGCAAACAGGCTGGAGGGAAGCCCGCCGGTGCCAAGGCCCCCGCCAAATCTGCCGGCGCGAAGAAGGGCGGCGCGGGCAGCGCGCGCTAAGGCTGGCGCGTGGCGCCGGTCCGCCAGGGCCAGTCGGTCACGCCGCTCGCCCACAACGCCCACCAGATGATCACCGGTTGCAGCGCCAGCCGGGGCGCATGATACCACCAGCCCAGATGCGTGCCGCCGATGGCGATGTCACCCAGCGCATGGTTGAGGTTCGCCGGCCAGACGCACAGCGCATAGAGCGCGAGGCCCATGCCCGCCGCGCGGCGCAGCGGCGGGATCATCAGGCCGAGCGCCCCGGCGATCTCGGCAAGGCCCGTCAGCATCACCACCTGCGCCGGCCAGGGCACCCAGTCCGGCGTGATAGCGATGAAACCGGCGGGGGTGCGCAGATGTGCCATCCCGGCGACCAGATAGGCCGCCGCCAGCACCCACCGTGCCGCGCGTCGTCGCCAGGAGGTGGGCATCGCGCGCCTGACCTTAGCTGTTCCGCATATTCTCCAGCCCCTTGACCACGCCGGTCTTCTGGCTGGGCTGGGACGCATTTTGCTTGGGCGGCTTTTCCGCCTTCGGCTTGCGGACTTCCTTGTTCGACTTTTTCTGGCCCTTGGCCATTGGCGTTCCTCTCGGGGTCACGAGCGCATCAGCCCGCGGCGCGCATCCTACGCCTGTCGCCCTGCAAAAGCGCGTTTATTCGCGGATCCCCTTCCGTCGGGCGATCACCCCCAGCGCACCGCCGCCATGCGCGCATCGAACGCCTCGCCCGGAACCGCTGCTGGAGCCGCCGCCGCACGGGCGTCGGTCGCCTTCCAGGCCTTTTCATGGAAGAAGAAGGCCACGGCATTCACCGCCGGTTCGATGAGCGCGATGCCGCCAGCCATCGCCAACGATCCGGTGAGCAGATACGCCACCGTGAACCCGACGGTCAGGTGAACGGCCAGATAGGTCAGCGTCTTGGTCAGGTCACGGGGCATGGCAGTCCTCAATCTCATTCCGCGCGCCGGGCACGGCAGCGGATGGCTGATCATTTATTGAGAACCGCTCGCAAATGCCAATCGATTGATCCGCTTACAGTGATGGATCGGGCGTGTGCTCCACCCCTTTCCTCCCGAATATCACCCGCACCGTATCCGCTTCCTGGGTCTGAGCAGCGGCGGCGGGCGACGTCCTAGAAGACTCGGGCTGCGGGCCATTCGCAGGCACCGCGGCCTTCCGCGGCTTTTGACCGTCCCGCGTAGAGAGCTTGCGGATGATCGCCCGCACATCGGCAGGACTGTCCCCGCTCGTCACCTCCACATAACCGATGCCCGCGCGGCGCAGGGCTTCCTTTTTCACCGCGTCGCGCGCAGCAGCCGCGCCCTGATGGTGGCCCGTGCCCTGAAATTCCACTGCGTGAAGGGGCCGGCAATCCCGGTCGACAATCAGCAGATCGACCCGCTTGGCATTGATGGCGCGGAACGCCTCATGATCCCGGCTGCCCAGAATCTCGCCCAGCGACACCTGCCCCATCGCGCGCCAGCCCGGCGCATCCTCGGCCAGCGCCCGGTCGATATGAGCGAGCAGTCGGCGCTCCGGCTTGTTGAGGAGGGCGCGGGGGAAGAAGGATGCGTTCATCACCGTGCGGAGCTGGTCGGCCGCGTCCGGTCCATCACGCAGGCCCGCCCGGGGACTATCCTGCACCCCCACGCCTGTATGATAGGCCCGCCGCGCATTGCGCTTTTCCCACCATGCGCGGCGCTTGGCACGGCTCGCTTTCTCGAGCGACCGCTCGATCACCATGCCGAACAGCGCGCCCGCAAGCAGCAGCATGAAGAGCAGCCACGGCTTGTCGATCAGTGCGAGAATTTCCTCTGGCATCAGCATCACCCGGCAAGTGCGGTCAGCGCAAGTCGCTCCCGACTCGACCTGTCACTAACAGCATGAAGTTAATGGGTGTTTGAACGTGGGCGACGCTCCCACCTCCGCTCGCATCGCAAAGCGCTTGCCCGCAAAGCATAGCGGGCGCAGAGGGAAGGCATGATCGACGCCGTCACCCTCAATATCGTCCGGGCGCTGCCCCTCGCGCTGCTGCTCGCCGGTTGCCAGTCGCATGGCGATGAGCCCAATGTGCCGGGGAATCGCGACGACAACCGCCCTTATTCTGAGATTGCCGCGAACGAGACCGTGCGCTTCACCGGCACTGAGCCGTTCTGGGGTGGTCAGGTCGTCGGCAAGACGCTGGTCTATGAAACGCCCGAGACACCCAAGGGCGAGCGGATCGCGGTGGAGCGGTTCGATGGGCGCGGCGGCCTCTCATGGAGCGGCACGCTGAACGCGACGCCCTTCACGATGACGCTGACGCCGGGCGATTGTTCGGACGGCATGTCCGACCGCACCTACCCGTTCGTGGCCACGCTCCAGATCGGCGATGCACTGCGCTCGGGCTGCGCCTGGTCCGATGCGCATCCTTTCAAGGGCGATGCGGCGCCCTGAGCCGGACGCCGGCTTTATTGCTCGACGACCTCAACCTCGACCGTCTGACTGTTCATGATGACCGGGCCGAAGGAAGTCAGGAAGGCCACGTCCGCTGCATCGCGGCCGATGCCGATCTTGGCCATCTCCCCTTCCGTGGCCATGCCGGTCGCATCGACCAGATGCCAGCTGCCATCCAGGAAGACCTCGGCAACCGCGTGGAAGTCCTGCGGGGTGACATTGGGCGCATAAACGCTGGCGAAGCGGGCGGGGATGCAGGAGGCGCGGGCGAGCGCGATCACCATATGGGCGAAATCGCGGCACACGCCCTGCCGGCGCACGAAGGTCTGCAGCGCCGTCGTTTCGGGCGTGCTCACGCCGGGCAGGTAATGGAAATGACCGCTGACATAATCCCGGATCGCGGCGATGCGCTGCCCGCCCTGCAGATCGCCGAACGTCTCGCCGACGAAGCTGATGAACTGGCTGCCCGGGCAATAATGGGAATCGAGCAGATACTGCACGGCCTCGCCCGGCAGCATGTGCGGCGGCAGCGCTTCCAGCCCGCTCACGTCGGCCAGCAGGCGGTGGATCTCCACCGTCGCGTGATAGTCCGCCTTCAACTGTCCCTGCGCGCGCATCAGCACGCGCTCGCCGATATGGTCATGCGCGGCGACACGAGCGAAATGATCGAGCACGCTCAGGTCCAGCCGGGCATCGGACACCGTCTGTTCGGGCAGATGCGCCGCTTCGATATGGAGGATGAGATCGGTCGGCTGGGGCAGCGCATAATCGATCGCGGCATGGATACGCAGTTTCATCCCCGCGCAACGTGCGGGCGGCATATTGGTGGCGGAGGGCGCTCTAAAAAAGACATCGTGCATCGCGGACAGCCTCATTTCACCCTTGTCGTCCCTCGCGCGCCTGCCTAGCGTCCGGCCGTGGGGGAGATGAATAGCAATGCCGATCAAACTGTTAGCATGGGCCGCACTGTTCTTTGCGACCATGGCACCGCCTGCGCAGGCGGCCTGGCTGGAAGCCTCCAGCGAGAATTTCGTCATCTACGCCGACCAGAAGCCGGAGGAGATCAAGCAATTCTCTGACCAGCTCGAACGCTTCCACCACGCCATGGGCTATGTGCTCTCGGTTGAGATGGAGCCGCCCAGCCCGTCCAACCGTGTGACCGTCTATGTCGTGCGCAGCGACAAGGACGTGCGCAGGTTACAGGGCGGCGACAGCAAATATACCTACGCGTTCTATGTGCCGCGCGCGGGGGATGCCTTCGCCATCGTTCCCCGGGTGAAGACCAGCAACACCACGCTCGATATGCCGATGCTCGCGCTGCTGCACGAATATGCGCACCATTATCTGATCTCGACCAGCAGCTACGGCATGCCGCTCTGGTTCTCGGAAGGCGCCGCCGAGTTCTTCGCCTCTGCCCAATTCCGCAAGAACGGCAATGTCGGCTTGGGGATGCCCGCCAGGCACCGCGCCGGCGACCTGATGTACGGCGATGTCATCCCGGTCGCGCAAATCCTCAATTCGGGCCATTATCCGAAATCCGCCTCCCAGGGTGCCGCCTTCTATGGGCGGAGCTGGCTGCTTTATCATTACCTCACGTTCAGCAAGGAGCGTCCCGGGCAACTGGCGATCTATCTGCGCCTGCTGCGCAGTGGCAAAAGCCTTACGGACGCGGCGACAGGCGCATTTGGCGATCTCAATGCCCTGCAGCGGGATCTGGACAAATATCTGGGGCAGAGCCGCATGACCTATCTGGAGCTCCCTGCCGCCACACTCAAGCCCGGCCCCGTCTCGGTCCGCGCGCTGAGTGAGGGCGAAGCGGCGGCCATGCCGCTGCGGATCGAGCTCAAGAACCGCCCCTCGCCTGAAGAACTGGAGACGCTAGTGGCGGACTTGCGCGCTCTTGCGCCGCGCTATCCCAACGATGCGGCGCTGCACGCCACGCTGGCCGAAGCCGAGCTGGAAGCGGGTCATGAGGATGCCGCCCTCGCCGCTGCCAACACCGCCCTCGCACTCGATGACCGGCAGGTGAGCGCCTATCTGGCGAAAGGAAGGGCGCTGTTCCGCAAGGCGGAATCCGCCCCGGACGCCAGCGCGGCCTATGCCGAAGCGCGACGCCCGTTCATCGAGCTCAACAGGTTCGAGAATAATCATCCCCTGCCCCTGCAATATTTCTACCGCAGCTTCCTTGAGCAGGGCCGGCGCCCGACCGAGAATGCGGTGGCCGGGCTGGAGCGCGCTGTGGTGCTGGCGCCGTTCGACCAGAATCTCCGTACGATGCTGGTGATGCAGCTGCTGCGGGACCAGCGCTATGATGACGCGCTGATCAACCTCGGCCCGCTGGCCTTCGATCCGCATGGTGGCCCCAGCGCGACGTGGGCACAGAGCCTGCGCGATCGCATCGAGGCGCATGACCGCAGCCAGCCGCTCGATGTGGACGCCCTGCTGCAGGACCTCGCAGCGGCGCAGGCCGAGGATGCCGGCGATGAGGGCGGCGAGAACATCAGGGGAAATTGAGCCCCCTCACCGTCACCCCGGGCTTGACCCGGGGTCCAGCTTTTCTTTCGCACGCATCGCCAAATACATTGCGGCTTTCCGTGTTCGGACGTTTCAAGCGGCACGCCTTCTTCGCAAGAAGGCCAGCTGGACCCCGGGTCAAGCCCGGGGTGACGATCGGGAAATGCGGCAGCGGCGCCGCCGCCCCTTCATTGTTTCCCGATTCGCAGCGTCACGCCACTCGCAAATGTAGCGTCTTATAAACGCTCATCGTAGTTAATGACCCCATTTGGATCATTAACTAGTTCTCTTAAAACTTCCCCTCAGAATTTCCTGATTATTTTGCGATAATCGAAGTTAACGAGCGTCCAATCGTAGTTAATACCATTTTGTATCGAGAAGTATTCCTTCACACCGGCTTCAGGACTTTTGAAGGGAACATCGCCGTGAAGAAAACGCTTATCGCTCTCGCTGCCGGTGCAGCCGCTATCGCCTCCGCAACTGCCGCGAACGCGAGCACCTTCGTCATCAACAACCTCTCGACGCAGTATAGCAGCCCGAGCGGCGAGGTGAGCATTGGTTCGTCGTGGTGGAACACCACCTCCTACAGCGGCTCGTTCTCGCCCCAGAATATCTCCGGCACGTGGGACGGCAAGGCGGTCAGCTTCCTGGCTTACTGTCTCGAAGTCACCCAGGACTCGAGCACCGGCACGTTCAATGTCGTGTCGCTGAGCGATTATCTGGGCGGCTCTCTTTATAACGACGTCGCCGCGCTGGTGAGCAATTATGCCGGTGGCGACAAGACTCAGTCCGCTGCCCTGCAACTGGCGCTTTGGGAGACTCGCTACGAAACGAGCAACTCGAAGAACCTGGGCGCCGGTTACTTCGAGCTCGAATGGGCGAGCCAAGGCGAGTCCACGCTGATCAACACCGCCAATTCCTACCTTGCCAACAAGGGCACGATTAACAGCAATCTGGATTTCTGGGTCGCGACCAACAGCAGCAAGCAGGACCTGCTGTTCTACACCGTCAAGCCCGCCGTGCCGGAGCCGGCCACCTGGGCGATGATGATCATCGGTTTCGCTGCGATCGGCCGCACGCTGCGCGCACGCCGCCCCAATATGGCGATCAGCTTCAGCTAAGCACAACCTTTACGATGTGGGAGCGGGAGCCTCGTGTCTGCGGACACGGGGCTCCTTGCTGTGCGACAGGCGCGCGCCCCGATAGGCCTTTCACCGCGTCGGCACGGGCTCATCACCGGCGTAATCGTAGAAGCCCCTGCCCGTCTTGCGCCCCAGCCAGCCGGCTTCGACATATTTGACGAGCAGCGGCGCGGGCCGGAATTTGGGATCGCCCGTCGTGTCCTGCAGCACCTTGCAGATCTCCAGACAGGTATCGAGGCCCACGAAATCGGCCAAAGTCAGTGGACCCATGGGGTGGTTGAGGCCCAGTTTGATCGCGCTATCGATGTCTCTCACGCTGGCCACGCCCTCGCCCAGCGCGAAGATTGCCTCATTGAGCATAGGCAGCAGAATGCGGTTGACGATGAACCCCGGCGCGTCGAACGCATGGACGACCTCCTTGCCCAGCGCCTGCGCATAGGCCTCCACCGCCTGCACCGTCTCCGGCGAGGTGGCGAGGCCGCGAATGACCTCCACCAGCGCCATCACCGGGACGGGATTGAAGAAATGCACGCCGATGAACCGCGCTGCGTCGGGCGCCGCCTGCGCGAGCCGCGTGATCGGAATGGACGAGGTGTTGGTCGCGAGAATCGCATCCGGCGCCAGAACCGCGCCAACGTCCGCGAAGATGGCGCGCTTGATGTCCTCCCGCTCGGTCGCAGCCTCGATTACCAGATCGCACCCGGCGACATCATCGAGCGCCACCACCGGCGTGATCCGTGCCAGCGCCGCCTGCGCATCCGCTTGCTCGAGCTTGCCATTCTCCACAGCGCGGGCGAGTCGCTTCTCGATTCCGGCCTTGCCCTTTTCCGCACGCGCGAGATCGATATCGCGCAGCAGCACATCCATGCCGGCCTGAGCGCTCACCTGCGCAATGCCCGCGCCCATCTGGCCGGCGCCGATCACAGCGATTCTGCGCATATCTGTGTCCTTTCGATCCACTTGGCCCGGCTTGCTGACCACGGGCTGTCGCAACACATGCAGCTTGGCGCTACACCATTGGCTTCAACTGCATTATGACTGGCGGAATGACAAGGATTTCACGGCTTCTGCGCGTCAGCGCCCTGGCTCTCGCGGGCCTGGCCACGGTCGCGCCCGCTGCCCCGCCGCGCGGCGAGCAGACGTCGGGGTCTGTCCTCTCGACTGCGCCCGTTGTGGCAGAACCGGTGCTGGGTCGTCTGCGTGTTTTCGACAACTGGGCCGTGGGCTGCGACAATCGCCTGTCCTGCAGTGCGGTATCGCTGAACCCGGAAGGGGTGGATACACCCAACCGGCTGCTGGTCCTCATCCATCGCGACGGCGGACCCCCAGGTGCCACCAGCCTGCGCGTGCTGCTGGCCGACCGGCTGCGCGACCGGGTCGATTTCATGATCGATGGCACGCGCCGTGTGCGGCAGAAGGTCGATGGCGACACGATTGCGCTGGATGGCCAGACCGCATTGGAGGTCGTGCGGTCCATGGGCTCCAGCTATGTGTTCGAGCTGTACGATCGCAACCGGACGGTCATCGGCGCCCCGTCGCTGCAAGGCGTCGCCGCGGCACTGCGCTATATGGATGAGCAGCAGGGCCGCATCGGCAGCCGTGGCGCGCTGGCCGCCATCGGTGATGGCCCGGCCGACATGGCGCGCGCCCTGCCGGCCGACCCCGTGCTGCCCAAGACGATCCCGCTCCTCGCCGAAACCGCGACGCCTGCGCTCACGCCGCAAGAGCAAGCCACGGCCCAGCGCCTGGCGCAGTGCGAGAGTGGGCTGGAGAGCAGTCGTCAGCCCGATCTCCATACACTCGATGCCGGGCATGTCCTGCTGCTGCTGCCCTGCGATGCGGGCGCATATAATGTGAGCGCCGTCCCACTGATCGCGAGCGGCGAGCCCGGCAACCGGACGATCGCCTTCGCCCCGTTCGATCATCTCCCCGGCTTCACCGGCGATGCCAGCGCCCCACCGCTGATTATGAACGCCCGCTGGAATCCTTCGCGCGGTGAGCTTTCCAGCTTCGCCAAGGGACGTGGCCTTGGCGACTGCGGCACGGCGGAGACCTACCGCTGGGATGGCACCCGCTTCCGGCTGACGGAAGCTCGCTCCATGCCGGTCTGCCGAGGCGCCTGGGAATGGCCGGTGCTGTTCTCACTGAAGGAAGAGACCGCAACGGGACGGCCGTAACCGGCCGCATGACCGCGCCTCAGCAGTAATCGTCCAGCCGGGCGTGGACCTGTTCCAGGACCTCCAGCGCAATGGCCAGCTTCTCAGGTGGAATGTCCCGCAGGATGTCCGCGCGCAGATCATTGGTGATCGCCATGATGTCTCGCGTGGCGGCCAGCCCTTTCTCGGTGATCCGGTTGTGGACCACCCGCCGGTCGACCTGGCTCTGCGCACGTTCGATCAGGCCGTCGCGTTCCAGCGTGTTGAGCATATGGGCCATGGTCGGCCCTTCGACGCCGATCAGCTGGGCCAGTTCGCGCTGGGAGAGGTCATCGCGGGCGCAGGCGAGCAGATACATTGTCTCCCACCGCGCCATGCTCTGCCCGACACTGCGGACCTTGTCATTGGCAAGCTTGCGCCAGCGCCGTGCCGCGACGACCAGCGCGCGCGTGGTCCGGAAAAAGGTGACGGTCCGCTCGTCGGGCTTGGCCCCGGCGTAGAAATTGGAGAGATGTCGCGTGGCATCCTCAATGGGAAAACCGCCAAATCGCGGAAGGCTGCGCGATGTCGCCGCGTCCTCTTCGCTGGTGGAACCCTGTGCGGACGGAGCCTTGTCGACCATCATTCTCCCTTACGTGCCGTTCCAGCAGACCTCCCGCACCTGCACCCGCTCCGTCAAGAGCGATCCGTCGGCCGGCCTGTGCGCCAAAGGGTGCCGTGCCGGACGAAACGCGCCCGGCACGGCAGGGGGATCAGAAGGACGTGCGGATGCCGGCCTTGTACATGCGCCCAACCGGGTTGAAGAGCACGTTGTTACCGCTGCCGTTCGCACCGGGGAAGTTCGGCGGATCGACATTGAACACATTGTCCACGCCGAAATAGACGCTCAACTTGTTATCGCCGCCGACCGGCACCTTCACCGTGCCCATCATGTCGACATAGGTGCGCGATGGCATGGCGTTGGTGCTGGAGCTGCTGGAGGCCGTGATTACATAGCCAGGCTGCTCGGCGCCGATGAACGCCGCGTTGTAGAAGCCCTTGTTGATCCAGCGAACATGGGTGGAGAGCGAGAACAGCTCACCCAGGTCGAGGCCCACGGTCGCGTCAACCGTCCAATCGGGGATGCCCGGAGGCGTACCGCCGCGCAGACCCGTCTGGCCGGCCCGTTCGACCGGACCAACCGCGTCCACGGTCACCAGATCGATGACATGGCTGGCCATGACGGACAGGTTCACTGCGCTGGCCGCGCCGACCGGCTGGCGATAGTTCAGCTCCATGTCGATGCCGCGGGCGTTGAGCTGGTTCACATTCTGCACAACGTCACGAACATTGGTGATGACGCCATTGGCCGCACCACCATCGCGCGTGACCAGCGAGCAGCTTAGCGTATCGCCCTGTGAGCAGCGCGTCACGATGTTCTGCTGGCCGAGCGTGCTGATCGCATCCTTGATCTTGATGTCATAATAATCGACCGACGCCCGGAAACGCCCGAGCATCCCACCGCTTGGCTGCAAGACGATGCCGGCGGTGAACGTGTCCGCCTTTTCCGGCCGCAGATTGGGGTTGGAGCCGAGCGTGATCGGCACGACCGTCTGCTGACCGCCACGCGCCGGATCGTTGAGAATGCCGGACGCGCTGGTGATCGGGCCGAACAGTTCCGAGACGTTGGGCGCGCGGATGTCGCGCGATTTGGTCACACGGAAGCGGACCGCATCGACCGGCGCCCAGACGCCACCGAGCTTCCAGGTGGTCACATTGACCGTGCTGCTCGGGAAGAAGTCGCTGGACCGCTTGTAGTGGGTCCGGCGGACGGCGCCGTTCAAGCTCAGTTCGCGGAAGAACGTCGTGTCGCGCAGGATCGGCACTTCGGCCTCACCATAAGCCTCAACCACCTGAATCTTGCCCGAGATGACCGATCCGTTGCCGGTGAAGAAGGCCAGCGCCTTGGAATTGGCGTCTGCATCGCCACTGACGCTGTCGCTGCGATATTCCGCGCCCACGGCGACGCCGAGCGGCCCGGCGGGCAGATCGAACAGCGAGCCGGTGACGTTGGCGGCGACAACATGCTGGGTGGTGATGTTGGTCTGGAAGGCATCGGCCGTAACATAGGCCTTGGCCGCCGCGAAGGTGGCGCCTTGGCCGGAGCCGAAGGGATTGAGGGCGACGCACGCAGGGTCGTTATTGGTTGTGCTGGCGTCGGCATTCACCCGGCACACCGGCGCACCGCCGGGCCCGGCCACCGCGTCGAGCGCCTTGAGGATGCGCGAGGTGATCGTGCCGCCCGTGATATCGCTGCGGAACTCGTTGCGGCCGAACTGATAATAGATGTCCGCCGACCAGTTGGGCGAAATCTCATATTTGGCGGACGCGACGGCGCGATAGACGTCATTCTTCACGACCAGCTGGCCCGGGCCAATATCCTTGAAGCCCTTGCCCAGCGTGAAGCTGGTGAGGCCATTGGCATCCATGATGGTGCGCAGGTCCAGCGCGGGATTGCTGGAGGTGGGAATGAACGGGTTGTCGCGCTGGATGGTGATGGCCGTATTGCGATATGGCACCGCGCGGTGGCGACCTTCGCCATGACCGTAGTTGAAGCCGAACTCCATGGTCAGGGCCGGCGTGGCTTCCCACGTGGCGAACGCCATGGCGTTGTAGCGCTTGGTGGGGGAGACGATCGGGAAGTCGAAATAGATGTTCTCGCCCGGCCCGTCATTGGTGCCGCCAAGCTGATAGAGGTTGTTGGCCAGCGTGCCCTGTGTGGTGCGGAACGGCGTGCCGTCGGCGCGGAAGCCGATGCCGTCGATCGCGCGGAGAGCCGGGACGAGGCGGCCGGCATAAGCCGAGCTCGGCGGCGTGGTGATACCGTTATAGGGCGCCGTCCAGGGATAGACGCCCGCCAGGATGTTGTTGGCGGGCAGGCTTGTCACGCCGGGATTGCGGCTGATGTTGATGAAGCCATTGGCGCACCAATCGCGCGACGGGCAGCTTTCTACGCCCTCCGCCTTTTCATATTCGCCGCCCACGAGCAGATGCAGCGTCTCACCGATCTGCCAACCGCCGGCCGCGCCGAACTGGGTGGTGAAATTATCGCCATATTGCGAGAAACCGACCTGGGCATTGGCCTTGTAGCCCGTGAACGCCTTGTCGATGAGCAGGTTGACGACGCCCGACACGGCGTCCGAACCGTAAACGGCCGAGGCGCCGCCCGTGACGACTTCGGCACGCTGGAGCATGATCGAGGGGATCATGTTGGTGTCGACCGTCGCCTGCGTGGTGGACGGCACGAAGCGCTTGCCGTCGACGAGGGTCAGCGTGCGCACCGCGCCCAGACCACGAAGATCAAGGATGCGACCGCCGACATAGCCGCCCGCCGCGCCCAGACCGGTCGAGGCCGGTGAGTTGGTCGCGCGGAAGGCAGGCAGTTCGTTCAGCGCATCGCCGAGATTTGTAATACCGCGTGTTTCCAGTCGTTCAGCGCCCAGAACCGCCACGGGGGTCGGCCGGTCGAAGCCGGAGGCGATGCGCGATCCGGTGACCACGATGGCCTCGTCGCTTGCATCTGCTCTATCGCTTTGGGGGGCGCTGTCCTGCGCGAAAGCAGGGAAAGCGAGGACGGTGGCGAGGGCCGCGAAACAGGCGTGCTGACGCAGCACGCGCGCAGGTCTCTTCATTGCAAAGTCTCCCAGACAATTATCGTTGTTAGGGAGCTATCTATTCATCAGATTCTGTTAGTTTGCAATCTACTTTGTCGGCGTCCGGGCGAAGGTCGATATGGTGTGGCGCAAATGCGGCAGGCTGTCTTGGGATGCTCATGAGAAAGGCGGCAAACCAAGGTCCGCCGCCCTCTCACGAAGCATCCGAGCCGTGCCCCTTATTGCTTGCCGGCCACCGAATAGGTGATCGCGGCATTGCGGGTCTTCTGGAAATCGGGAACGCTCAGGCCCTTGAAGGCGGCATAAACGTCGATATTGCCGATGCCGAGCACCGCGGCCATCTTCTCCAGCATGAAGAAGATGACGCCATAGTGGATCATGCCGATCCAGTTGCGGCTGCGGATCAGCTCCTTCTCTTCCTCGCTCAAATCCGACTCGGCAAACAGCCCTTCCTGATCCTCGACAAACCGCTTGCGGAACTCCGGCTCGATCAGGCGGTGGAGGAAGTGGTTGATGCGGAAGCCCTTGACCGCGCGGTCAATGGTGAAAGGATAGGTCCCTTCGATCGCCTCGACGCCCGCCAGCTCGCGGGACGCGCGGGCACGCAGTTGCTCATCGGTCTCGGCCGGCGGCACCGGATCGCCCAGATCCTTGAACAGCATCGTCGCGATGGCCGTCATTGACGGGAGGAAGTAGCTCTGGTGCAGTTTCTCGACCTGTTCGGAGAGCGCGCCGCGCATCAGCAGCCACATCACCACCTCGGCGCCTTCCCAGCCGCCGAGCTTGGCCAGATCCGTCACCGTCGCGTCGAGCAATGACTCCGGATCGTTGGTGAGCTTCTCCATGAACTCCATGTCCCAGGCGGTATTGTTGAACCCGCACCGCTCGCCATGGACCTGATGGGAAAGGCCACCGGTACCCGCAATCGCGACCTTGATGTCCTTGGGATAGCTCTGGATCGCGCGACGCAGCGAGCGGCCGAACTTCCAGAAGCGACGCGCCTTGGGGATCGGATGCTGAAGCACGCCACATTGCAGCGGCACAAGGCGGCAGGGCCAGCCATTCTCGTGAGGCAGCAGGACCGAAAGCGGCGAGAAGGCGCCATGGTCCAGCCCCATGCCCTGCCAGTAGGCCAGGTCGAACTCGTCGGCGACCATGCACTCGGCAATGTGCTTGGCGAGCGCGGGATCGCCCTTGATTGCGGGCAGGTCGCGCTTGCCGCCGCCTTCGTCCGCCGGCTCATACTCTTCGCCAATGCCCAGCGCGAAATGCGAGTAATGGGTGAAGAAGGAGGTCATGTGGTCGTTGTAGACATACAGGATCACATCGGGCTTCTCGTCCGCCAGCCATTGCTTGACCGGCTCGAATCCCTCGAAGATCGGCGCCCAGACGGGATCGGTCTGCTTGTTCGCATCCTTGGCGAACGCGATGGTCGGGGTGTGCGAAACGGCGAAACCGCCGATGATCCTGGCCATGGGCCTCTCCTCTTGTCTCTGCGGCGCAAGCACGGACTCGTCGCCGGTGGCGCGGAGTGTAGGTTGCACCCTATTTGTACGCAACACAAACGAAGTGGCCGAAGGGCGGCATTGGCGAGTGCCCGACCTCGTTCTCTCGTCATTCCCGCGAACGCGGGAATCCAGGGGCGCATGGGCAGTTCCGCTGGCTTCTGGATTCCCGCGTTCGCGGGAATGACGAAGGGGACTGTCTAGCGCGGCCCCGCCTCATCCATCGTCATCGCCTGCGAGGGATAAGGCGCAACCAGCCGCTGCGCCTCTTTCCATTCCGCGCGCAGCCAGCGGCCATGATCTTCAGCGTGGAGGATCACCGGCATGGTGCGCGGGTTGACCGATGCGACCAGCCGGTTCGGCTCGCAGGTCAGCAGCGCAAAACTCGCCACCTCGCTGTCCCGCCAGATGCCCGCGAACGCGAAGATCGCCGCGCCCGGCAGCGAGAAACGATGCGCGACACGCTTGCCGGTGCGCGGATCGGGCACCTGCGACCAGAGCTGGAAGCTGGTAACCGGCACCAGGCAGCGGAACTCGGTATGCCGCAGCGTACCGATCCAGAACGGGCTTTCGACATTGCGCACATGCGCGACCGGCGCGCCGCCCGTCAGCGCGGCGGCCGGCGGGGGCGGCACGCCCCATAGCCGCGGCACCAGCCGGCGCACGCCATCGCGCCCACGCACGATCACCGGCCCATAGCGCCCCGGCGTCATATAGCCTCCCGGCCACGGGTCCTCACCGGCATCCGCATGGAGCGCCGCGCCGATCTGCGCGGCACTGGCATCGAGGCGATAGAGGGACGTCATGGTCGCGCCCCACCCTTCCTGGCGCGGGACCGCGCGGTCAAGCTCTTGCGCGGTGCATCGTGATCGGGCGACAAAGACCGCATGACCGACCCAACAGCCCGCGCCCTGATCGACCGCCTCGCTCTCCAGCCGCATCCGGAAGGCGGATGGTATCGCGAGACCTGGCGGGCTGAGGCCATGCCCGGCGAACGCGCCGGGGCGACGGCGATCTACTTTCTGCTCGAGGGTGGTCAGCGTTCCCATTGGCACAAGGTGGATGCGAGCGAGACCTGGCTCTGGCACGCCGGCCACGCGCTCAGCCTCTCCACCGCGCCGGGCGACGAAGGCCCGGTCACAGCCCTGCGCCTCGGCGGCGATGTGCTGGCGGGCGAGATCCCGCAGCATGTCATCGCCCCGCACCACTGGCAGGCCGCCGAGGCCGACCGAGGCTGGGCGCTTGTCTCATGCATCGTCACGCCGGGTTTCGGCTTTGCCGGTTTCACGCTCGCGCCGCTCGACTGGGCACCGGGTTGCGCAACAGGCGATCCCTCCCCGGCTTGATCCAGCGCAAGGCGACGCGGCGCCTGCCCTGTCATTCACTCCTCATGATGAGGAGCCCTGCGCCATGAGCCACGCCGAATGACCCAATCGACCATCGCCGAAGCACCCCCGCCCGATCCGGCCCCGCTGCCCTATGACGAGATCGGCGGCACGCCGGCCGTCCGCGCGCTGGTCGAGCGCTTCTACGATCTCATGGAGCAGGACCTGCGCTTTGCCGAATTGCGGGCGATACATGCGCCCGATCTGGCGCCGATGCGGGAGTCGCTGACCGGATTCCTCACCGCCTGGCTCGGCGGCCCACGTGACTGGTTCACGCAAAAGCCCGGCGCCTGCATCATGTCCGCGCATCGCCAGATCGGCTTTGGCGATGTGGAAACCCGGCAATGGACGCAAGCGATGGCGCAGGCGCTGATCGACATCGGCGTAGAGGAAGCGCTGGCCGAGAAAATGAACGCCGCCTTCGCCCGCATGGGCAGGGCGATGCAGGGGGATTAGACCGGTTGGCTTAGGGCCGTCCTGCATCGTCGCCGCTATCGGCCCGCCTCGCAAAACCGCTTGGCGGCCGAAATGTCGTGAATGCGGTCTTCAATCACACCCCCAAAAATATCTTAGACGGAAGCGCAGACACGTCTTATAGGCCTAGCGAGTCATAAACCGGAAATAATTCCGGCATAGTGAAGCTTGCCAAGGGACCTGCGCCATCATGAGAGAATTTCACTCCTATCGCCCGGCCGAGGGCCATCGTCTGAAGCACCAGCCGGCCAACGCGATCGTCGCGCCCCGCCCGATCGGTTGGATCAGTACGGTCAGCGCCGAGGGGGTCGCGAATCTCGCTCCGTTCAGCCTGTTCAACATCGCCAGCTATCGCCCGCTGATCATCGGTTTCTCGTCCGGCGGGGAGAAGGACAGCGTCCGCAACGCGCGGGAAACCGGTGAATTCGTGTGGAATCTGGTTGGCCGCGACGTCACTGACGTGATGATCCTGACCGGGGACGAGGTGGGTCCGGAGGTCGACGAGTTCGAGATGGCGGGAATCGAGAAGATCGCCTCGATCGATGTCGCGCCGCCGCGCGTGGCGGCGAGTCCCGCCCAGTTCGAATGCAAGGTGACCGAGATCATCCACCTCAAGGATCTGGATGGCGTTCCCAGCGACTTCCGGGTGGTGTTCGGCCAGGTCGTGCACGTGCACATCAATCAGGACTGCATCCTCGACGGCATCTATCAGACCACCCATGCCGTGCCGGTGTCGCGCGGGGGCGGCCCGGCCGATTATTATGAGACGCGTGCCGATGCCCTGGTCCAAAAATGGCGGCGCGGCCCGGTCACGCCCGTCGACCGCAAGCGAGAGTTTTCCAAGTGATCTGACGGCTCAAAATGTCTGACCCGCCCCCCCGAGTCTCGACACGGACGATATGGGCGACGACATTTGAAGCGGCTGCCAGAGGTGAAACGGCGGGACTGTCGGCTTTGACCGTCAGCGGCCAGGTCTTTTGGATTTGCAGGGCGATAGGCTGGCATTGGGCTGAGAGCTGCCTGCACTATCGCCTGCAATGCTCGGACGCGCTCGGCGCGATGGAGACGCCCGACACAAGCCATGTTGCGGCAGAAGGGGGCCAATAGCGCGAACGGCATCCCTGAGATGCCGCGCCCAGCCCCCGCAGCCAGCCCTCAGTCGAGCGCCTCAATCACCGCCGCGCGCAACTCCGGCAGGCCCATGCCCTTCTCGCTCGATGTCGGGATAATCTGGGGATGGGCCGCCGGGCGCTTGCGCACTTCTGCAGCGGTTTGCTCGGTGACGATAGCGAGGTCGGTCGCCTTCACCTTGTCGGCCTTGGTCAGCACCATGCGGTAGCTCACCGCTGCTTCATCCAGCATGTCAAGCAGCGTGCGATCGACATCCTTGAGGCCGTGGCGGGCATCGACCAGCACCAGCGCGCGCTTGAGGACGGCACGACCGCGCAGGAAATCGTTCACGAGGAAGCGCCACTGCTTCACCACATCCTTGGGCGCCTTGGCATAGCCATAGCCGGGCATGTCCACGAGGCGGAAGCGCAGCGGCTCGCCCACGTCGAAGAAATTGAGCTCCTGCGTGCGCCCCGGCGTGTTGGATGTGCGCGCAAGGCCATTGCGGTTGGTCAGCGCATTGATGAGCGAGGACTTGCCGACATTGGAGCGCCCGGCGAAGGCGACCTCCGGCACATCCGCTGGCGGCAGGAAGTTCAGCCCCGGCGCGGATTTGAGGAAGCTGATCGGCCCGGAAAAGATCCGGCGGGCCTCCTCGATGCGGGCGGCGGTGTCGTCGTCAATATCGCTGTGCGGGTTGTGATCCATGCCGCTCCCCTAGCGCCTTAACCTGCAAGCGTCACCTGAAAGGCGCGGCCCTCTCACTGGCAGACAACGCGAAAGGCAGCTGGACCCCGGGTCAAGCCCGGGGTGACGAGGAAGGACAGACAAAGATCATCAGCGGTAGCGTAAGTGACATGGCCCGCGCTTGCCCTTACCTCAACGTCACCCCGGGCCTGACCCGGGGTCCAGCTGCTTCCTTCATCGACGCCTCAGCTCCGCCTCAGCCCTTCGCCGTATCCGCTGCCGGCTGCCCCAGCACGGGATGCTGGCGATACAGCCACCACTGCTGCGCGATAGTGAGGATGTTGGACGTGCACCAGTAGATCAGCAGGCCGGCCGCGAACGGCGCCATGATGAACATCATCATCCAGGGCATCAGCGAGAAGATCTGCTTCTGCACATCGTCCATCGGCGCCGGGTTCAGCTTGAACTGCAGCCACATGGTGATGCCGAGGATCACCGCCAGCACGCCGATGCCGAGGAACGAGGGCGGCGTGAACGGCAGCAGGCCGAACAGGTTGAGGATGTGCGCCGGATCGGGCGCAGAAAGATCCTTGATCCACAGGTAGAAGGGCTGGTGGCGCATATCCACCGTCAGCATCAGCACCTTGTAGAGCGCGAAGAAGATGGGGATCTGCAGGAAGATCGGCAGACAGCCCGCGAGCGGATTGACCTTCTCCGTCTTGTACAGCGCCATGATCTCCTGCTGCATCTTGGGCTTGTCGTTCTTGTAGCGCTCCTGCAGCGCCTTCATCTTCGGCTGGATGGCGCGCATCGCCGCCATGCTGGCGAACTGCCGCTGGGCGACCGGGAACATCAGGCCACGCACGATGAAGGTGAGGCAGATGATCGCCACGCCGAAATTGCCGATGTGGCGGAACAGCCAGTCTAGCAGATAGAAGATCGGCTTCTCGAACCAGCGGAACCAGCCCCAGTCGATCGCGCGGTCGAACAGCGCGATGCCCTGCTGGTCCATGTAGCGGTCGAGCACCGGGGTTTCCTTGGCGCCGACGAACAGCCGGCTCGTCGTGCTGAGCGAAGTGCCGGGCTGGACGACGGCCGGCGCATAGGTCAGGTCGGCCTGATAGCGATCGCTCGCGCCCTTGCGGAACTGCGCATCGACCGGCAGCGTCTGCGCCGGGATGAGCGCGGCATGCCAGTAGAGATCGGTAAAGCCCAGCCAGCCGCCGGTGGTGGAGAAGCGCTTGTCGCCATCCTTGTCCAGCTTGTCGAAGCCGATGTCATAATTGGCCGATCCGTTGAACACGCCCATCGGGCCGGTGTGGATCGTCCAGGTCGACTTGTCCTTGCTGTGGCCGGTGCGCGAGAGCAGGCCATAGTTGCGGACGGCGATGGCATTGCCGCCCGCATTCTCGACCGTCTGCGCGACGGTGAGCAGATAATCCTCGTCGATCGACAGGCGGATGAGGAAGGTCTGCCCCGCGCCATTGCTCCAGCGCAGCGTCACCGGAGTCTGCGGGGTCAGCTTGGTGCCGTCCGCCGTCCACACTGTGTTGGCATCCGGCACGCGCACGCCTTCGCCGCTCCAGCCGAAGCTCGCGAAATAGGCGTCCGCCGTGCCGCTTGGCGCGAGCAGGCGGACCGGCGGCGATTTTTCATCCACCGTCTGGCGATGCGTCGGCAGCACGACATCATCGATGCGGGCGCCGCGCAGGTTGATGGAGCCGCGCAGCTTGGGCGTCTCGATGACAACGCGCTGGCTTTCGCCCAGCACGGCCTCGATCGGGCGAATCGCCTGCGCGCCTTCGGCCAGCGGCCCACCGCGCACATTGGGCGCCGCGCCCTGCTGCTTCGCCTGCTGCTCGGCCCGCTCGATCGGCTGGGCCGATGGCGGGAAGAAATAATTGCTGATGACCGGCCAGCCAAAGAGAATAGCAATGGTCAGCACCACGGCGAGAAGGATGTTGCGCTTGTCGTCCACGTCTCTTTGGCTTCCGTCTCTTTGTCAGCTCATGTCAGGGGATTCGGCGTCAGGGCACCGGATCATGGCCGCAGCCGCCCCATGGGTGGCAGCGCAATAGCCGCTTCAACGCCAGCCAGCCACCCCTTATCGCCCCATATTTCCGCAGGGCCTCGATGGCATATTGGGAGCAGCTCGGCGAATAGCGGCAGGAGGGCGGCAGAATCCGGCTCGGTCCGATCTGCCAGAAGCGCGCAACGAGGATGAGAAGGCGCACCATCACGGGGCGGAGTGGTCGAGTATGCGGCGACGCCATGGTCTTCCAGACTGGACCACCGTGCTCCTGCGAAGGCAGGAGCCCAGGGCGGCAAGGGCAGCCGGTTGGGCCCTGGGCTCCTGCCTGCGCAGGAGCACGGGTTGTGCGGGGCCAAGGCGACAATCCCTGATCGACATCATGCGGGCGGCTCGTTGCGCGGGGCAGGGTCATTGTGCGGCGCCGGGGGCGTCACCCTCTTGCTCCCACCGGAGCCGCGACCGCCGCGACCCCGTCCGCCTTCGCGCGGCGGGGCACCCTTGCCGCTGGCGATGCGCCGCAGCGCTTTCTCAAGCTCGGCGGCCAGCGAGGCATAATCGCGCTCCACGCCGCCCTCGCGGCCGATGAGCACATGATCGGCGCCGGCTATGGCGTGAACAGGCAGAATTTCGCGCGCAAGCGCACGAAAACGGCGCTTCATCCGGTTCCGGATGACAGCGCCGCCGATCTTTTTGGTGACGGTAATGCCGAGGCGGGCCGTGGGATCACCATCGGCCCGATCGCGCACCAGCAGCACGAAGCCTGGCATGGGTGCGCGCTGGCCGCGATTGGCGGCCAGATAGTCGGCGCGGCGGGTCATGCGACCCACGACGCGCCGCAGCGCGCCGTCCGCGCCGGGCTCGATCAGGCGGTCAGCTTCTTGCGGCCGCGGGCGCGGCGCGCGTTCAGCAGCTTGCGGCCGGCTGCCGTCGCCATGCGCAGGCGGAAACCGTGGCGGCGCTTGCGAACAAGGTTGCTCGGCTGAAAGGTGCGCTTCATCGTTCATTCCTCAAAATCGAATCAGGTTCTGCAGACTCGACAAAAATGGCCGCCTCGCCCCGATCCGGGAGGAGCGGCCGTCTGTCCGAAGGCGCGCGGATAGGCAAAGCGGGCTTATTTGTCAATCAGCGGGACGGAAAAGGACGCAGCCCTGCGCTGCTCTCTTAGGCGGGCCGCGCGGCTACCTGCAAGGGAATGAATAGCCACGCGCGCCTCATTCAGAAACGGTGGAAACGAAGCGGGAACATCGCTACACCCGCCTCATGATCGCGCATTTGAAAGGCCTGCTTGTCTCCACCGGACTGGATAGTGCCGTCATCGATGTCGGTGGCGTGGGCTATCTCGTCGGCATGTCCTCGCGCAGCCTGTCCGCGCTGGGCAGCGTCGGCGGGGCCGTCACCGTGCATACCGAGATGCTGGTGGGCGAGGAGTTCATCCGGCTGGTCGGCTTCGCGAGCGAGGCGGAGCGCGACTGGTTCCGCCTGCTCACCGGCGTGCAGGGCGTGGGCGCCCGCGTGGCGCTGGCCATTCTCTCCGCGCTGGAACCGAGCGACCTGCACCGTGCTATCGCAGCGCAGGACAAGGCGATGGTCGCCCGCGCCAATGGCGTCGGCCCCAAGCTCGCCGAACGGATCGTGCGCGAGCTGAAAGACAAGGTCGGCGCCATCGCGACCGGATCGTTCGCCATCGGGCTGGATGCGAGCGGCGCGGCGATCCCGGCCGCGACGGGCGTGCAGGCCGATGCTCTCTCCGCACTCGCCTCGCTGGGCTTCAAGCCGGGCGAAGCGAGCATCGCTGTCAGCGCCGCGCTGGACGAGCTGGGCGAAAGCGCCTCTCTGGATGCTCTGGTCCGCCTCGCGCTGCGAAAGGCTGCCAAGTGACGGGCTGGTCAACGCGCGCTAGGGTGCCGGGCTGATGGCAAGCTCCCCCCTTCTCACCGCCGGTCGCACGCCTGAAGACATGGATGCTGCGCTGCGCCCCAAGACGCTGGACGATTTCGTCGGGCAGAAGGGCGCGCGCGAGAATCTGCGGATCTTCATCAACGCCGCCCGCGCACGCGGCGAAGCGCTCGATCATGTGCTGTTCTTCGGCCCGCCGGGCCTGGGCAAGACGACGCTGGCGCAGATCGTCGCGCGGGAGATGGGCGTGGGGTTCCGTGCCACGTCCGGTCCGGTCATCGCCAAGGCGGGCGATCTCGCCGCGCTGCTTACCAATCTCGATGAAGGCGACGTGCTGTTCATCGACGAGATTCACCGGCTCAATCCGGCGGTGGAGGAAATCCTCTACCCGGCCATGGAGGACCGCGCGCTCGACATCATGATCGGGGAAGGCCCCTCGGCCCGCTCGGTGCGGATCGATCTGCCCTCTTTCACGCTGGTCGGCGCGACGACGCGGCAGGGCATGCTGGCCACGCCGTTGCGTGACCGGTTCGGCATCCCCGTGCGGCTCAACTTCTATACCGTGGATGAGCTGGAGCACGTCATCACCCGCGCAGCGCGGCTGCTCGACCTGCCGATCGCTCCCGATGGCGCAACCGAAATTGCGCGCCGTGCCCGTGGCACACCGCGTATCGCCGGGCGGCTGCTGCGGCGGGTACGCGATTTCGCCCATGCCGCGGGGCATGATGTCGTCGATGCCGCCGCCGCCGATGCCGCACTGACCCGGCTGGAGGTCGACCAGCTCGGCCTCGACCTGATGGATCGCCGCTACCTGCGGATGATCGCCGACATTTATAAAGGCGGCCCGGTCGGCGCCGAGACGCTGGCCGCTGGCCTCTCCGAGCCGCGCGACACCATCGAGGATGTCATCGAGCCCTATCTGCTCCAGCTCGGCATCATCGCGCGAACCGCCCGTGGCCGCATCCTGAATGCGCCGGGCTGGAAGCATCTCGGCCTCAATCCGCCAGAGGGCAGCCAGGACGGTTTGTTCGACTGAGGCGACGAGCGGCAAGCGATCCTCCCCGGTCCCGTGCGATAGAACGAAGATCTGCTGCGTTCTGACGCTTGAAAAGGCTTCCCGCCGCGAGTCGCGTCGGTTAGGACTGGTCGCCCATGCCTTCGCAAATCGCCCTTCATCCCGCTTCGGGACAGTTTGAGAACGGAGAACACCGCTTCCCCGTGCGCGTCTATTTCGAGGACACCGACCTTTCCGGCGTCGTCTATCACGCCAATTATCTGCGCTATATGGAGCGCGCCCGCTCGGACATGCTGCGCCAGCTCGGTATCGATCAGCGCGCGGCGCAGGAATCCGGCGAGGGCGTGTATGCGGTGACGGACATTGCGCTGCGCTACCGCGCGCCGGCCCGTCTGGACGATGATCTCACCGTGCGCAGCCAGCTGACGCAACTCGGCGCGGCGCGCTGCGTTATAGCCCAGTCGGTCTGGCGCGAGGACACGGAACTGACCCGAGGCAGCGTCACCGTGGCCTTCCTCGACAGCACCGGTCGCCCGCGCCGTCAGCCGGCTGACTGGATCAATCGCTTCAGCCGGCTCGCGCCGATTCCTTCCTGACCGGAGAAACACCCCCGCCCATGACTCTCACCCTCATGCTTGCTGCCGCAGCGCCGGACAACGCGCTCACTTTGTCGCCGGTGGACATGTTCCTCCAGGCGGATCTCGTCGTGAAGGCGGTGATGGTCGGCCTGCTGCTGGCCAGCGTCTGGACCTGGGGCATCATCTTCAGCTTCGCGGGACGGCTCCGGCGGATGCGCAAGGGATGCGACGAGTTCGAGCGCGCCTTCTGGCAGGCCAAGGACATGGACGCCTTCGCCAAGGAGCGCGGCCGTGAAGACCTGCCGAGCGCGCAGGTGCTCAATGCCGGCATCGCCGAATGGCGCCGCTCCACCGCCCAGCGCGGCATGAATCCGGATGGCACGCGCGACCGGCTCGCCACCGCCATGGGCTCCGCTCTGGCTGGCACCATCGACAAGATTTCCGACCGGCTGAACATCCTCGCGACCGTGGGCTCGGTGGCGCCGTTCGTTGGCCTGTTCGGCACCGTGTGGGGCATCATGCGCGCATTCATCGCCATTGCCGGCGAGCAGAACACCAGTCTCGCGGTCGTGGCGCCCGGCATTGCCGAGGCCTTGTTCGCGACCGCCATCGGCCTGTTCGCAGCCATTCCCGCCGTGATCGGCTACAATCGCCTGAGCCATGGCGTGAACCGGCTGGAAGCGCGGGTCCAGCGCTTCTCGGACGGGCTCTACACCACCTTCAGCCGCGAGCTTGAATCCTGATGGGCATGAACCTGCCTTCCAACCGGCGGGGCGGGCGACGCGCGCCCATGGCGGACATCAACGTCACGCCGCTGGTCGACGTGATGCTGGTGCTGCTCATCATCTTCATGGTGACTGCCCCCTTGCTGGTGACCGGCGTGCCCGTGCGCCTGCCGGAGAGCCGCGCGAGCGCGCTGGATCAGGACAAGAAGCCCGCCATCGTCTCGGTCGATCCGGAGGGCGCGGTCTTCATCAATGACGATCCGGTGAGCGACGATGCGCTGCCGGACCGGCTCAATGCCTTGCGCGCCGGCCTGGGCCCGGACGAGCAGGTGTTCCTGCGCGCAGATGCCGCGCTCGATTATGGCCGCGTCATGCGCGTGATGGGTGAGCTCAATCGCGCCGGGCTGGACCGGGTGGCGCTCGTCACCACCGGGATCGGCATGGGCGGATCGGATCCGTCCACCGTGCGTTCAGTGACGGGCGAATAAGGGCGGGGAATGGACCAGCGCGAGCGTCTAGGACTGGGAATTTCCACGGCGGGCCATGTGCTTCTGCTCGGCGCGCTGTCGCTTGGCCTGTTTCAGAAGAGCGCCGATTTAAAACCGCCGTCGACGATCGACGTGACCTTTGCGGATGCTGTCGCGCTCGAAAGCCTGACCCGCGAGCATGCGCCGGACGTGCCGCAGACCGCCACCGCGCCGGAAATTGGCGAGGTCGAGCCCGATGCTGCGCCGCCGCCGCCCGCCGCCGCGGCGCCCACGCCGCCGGCACAGCCCGAACCGGTTGCACCGCCCCCCCCGCCCCGCGCGCAGGCACCGACGCCCAAGCCGGCGCCACCCCCGCCGCCCGCGCCCAAGCCGCGCGAACAGCGGGCCAGCACGCGCGAGACGCCGGCCGCCAAGCCCGCGCCCTCCCGCCCCGCGCGTGAGGAAGCGCCGCGTCAGCGTGCATCCCGGCTGGGCGACGATTTCCTCAAGGGCATCGATGCCGAGACGGCCTCCAGCCGCGCGACGCCCAACACCAGCGGCTCAAACGCCAAGCTCAGCCCGGTCGCGGCCCGTGCGCTCAATGCGGAGATCACCCGCCAGATCAAGCCGCACTGGCGCCCACCCTCGGGCGCCGATGCCGAAAAGCTGGTGACGCTGCTCAGTGTCCACCTGACACCGGACGGGCGCATCGATGGCCGGGTCGAGGTCGTCGGGCAGGAGGGCGTGACGGCCAGCAATCGCGCCCAGGCCGATCTCCATGCCGAGCGGGCCGTGCAGGCCGTGATGCGCGCCGCGCCGTTCAAGAACCTGCCCGCCGAATTTTATGAACAGTGGAAGTGGCTCCGGCCGCTCCGCATCTATGCGAGTCTGTGACCATGATGATGCTCAGCCTTCGACGCAAAACCCTGCGCGGTGCCAGCGCCCTGCTGGCCCTGCTCATCGCGATGCCCGCCACGGCGCAGCTCAGCGTGGACGTCACCAATCCGGTCGAGAGCGATCTGCGGATCGCGGTTCCGGCCATGCCCACCCAGCAGGACGTCGAGACGCCGGCCGGCTCCACCCAGTCCCTCGGCCAGCGCATCGCCGAGGTGATCGCCAACGATCTGCGCGGCTCCGGGCTGTTCACGCCGCTTGGCCCCAATGGCGTGCAGGCGCCTTCCATGGCGGAAGTCACCAGTCCCGTCTTCGCGCGCTGGTCCGCGATGAATGCCGAGGCGCTGGTGCAGGGCTTCGTGCGCTCGGCGGGCGGCGATTCGCAGATCACGGTCGGCTGCTATCTCTATGACGTGTCGCTCGGCACCGAGCTGGCCCGACAGGGCTATGTCGTCGCGCCCCGCGACTGGCGCCGCGCCGCCCACCGCTGCGCCGACCTTGTCTATTCGCGCCTGACCGGCGAGAGCCCGTTCTTCGATAGCCGCATCGCCTACATTGCCGAGACCGGCCCCAAGGACAATCGCGTCAAGCGCCTCGCCATCATGGATAGCGATGGCGCCAACCACCGCTTCATCACCAACGGCCAGAGCCTGGCGCTCACCCCGCGCTGGTCGCCGGATTATCGCTCCATCGCCTATGTGAGCTATGTCGGCCGCAACGTGCGCATCTACATCTATGATGTCGATCAGGGCCGCCAGCGCGTGCTGCTGGAAGGCAGCGGCGCCATCTTCGCGCCGCGCTGGTCGCCCGATGGCCGCACTTTGCTCTACTCGATGGCCAGCGGCGCCAATACGGATATCTACAAGATCCCCGTCGCCGGCGGTCGCCCGACACGGCTGACCAACACGCCGGGCATCAATGTCGGCGGCTCCTTCTCGCCGGACGGGACGAAGGTCGTATTCGAGAGCGATCGCTCGGGCGGACAGCAGATCTATGTGATGAACGCGGATGGCTCGGGCCAGCGCCGCATCAGTTTCGGGGGCGGACGCTACGCCACGCCGGAGTGGAGCCCGCGCGGCGACCTCATCGCCTTCACCAAGATCGCCGGCAACTTCCGTGTGGGCGTGATGGATGTGAACGGCAGCAATGAGCGGCTGTTGACCAACGGCTGGCAGGATGAAGCGCCGACCTGGTCGCCCAATGGCCGCGTGCTGCAATTCTTCCGCACCGCTGCTGGTCGCTCGGGCAATTCCTCCATCTGGCAGGTGGACCTGACGGGGGTGAATGAGCGCAAGATCGTGACGCCCGTGGACGGCTCCGACCCCGCGTGGGGACCGCTGCTTCAGTGACGGGGAACCAAAAATTCATCTTTGTTTTCATATCTTCAGGTTGACTTGTCGGCAAAACGCCCCAACCATACGACGAACCGGTTTGTGTTCAGGACAGTAGGAGAAGCCCCCATGCGTACCACACCCCTGTTGCTGCTGGTTTCCAGTGCCGCGCTCGCCCTTTCGGCTTGTGCCAAAAAGGCGCCGGAGACCCTGCCCCCCGCACCGGCTGACACGGCTCCGCCGCCGGCCACCACGCCGACGCCCACGCCGAGTGGCCCGACCCCGGGCAGCCAGGCGGACTTCGTCGCCAGCGTGACCTCCGACCGCATCTTCTTCAACACGGACGAGAGCGACATCGACGATGAGGATCGCAACGTGCTGCGCAGCCAGGCCGAATGGCTGATGCGCTACCCGCAGAAGCGCGTGACCGTCGAAGGCCATGCCGACGAACGCGGCACCCGCGAATACAACCTCGCGCTCGGTGAGCGTCGCGCCAATGCCGCCAAGAACTATCTGGCGTCGCTCGGCATCGATGCCGGCCGCATCAACACGATCAGCTACGGCAAGGAGCGCCCGGTCGCGCTCGGTTCGGATGAAGCCAGCTGGGCCCAGAACCGTCGCGCAGTCACCGTCACGGTCGACTGACACGCGCCACAGCGCCAAAAAGAAAGGGCAGCCTTCCAAGCGGGAGGCTGCCCTTTTCTATGATCTGCCCTGCTGGCGGGCGGGCCGTCAGCCGCGCCTCGTACCCGTCATCGCCATGGTGCCGAAAGCGCCGGCATCGATGGTGCCGCTGATCTTGCCGTCGGTCACGATTGCCTCGCAGGTGAGCGTCATCGGCATGGGCATGGTCATCTCCATGGTCCAGGTCAGCCGGTTGCCGTCCACCTTGCCGTTCTTCACATCGAGCGAGCCGAGCGGCCCTGCGTTGGTGCCGTTGAACGTGTCTCCGTCCGTCACGACGGTGAACACGCTCGCCTGATCCCCCATCGGGGTCTTGGTGGTGCAATCATAAGCGCCGTCTACTTTGGCCATTTCATCTCTCCTTCCGGAATGAACGTTCTTCAGCGAGCGGGGGCTGCGTCGGGGGTGATCTCCGTCACGGGCAACCCCAGCGGCTTGAGCTGGTCCGCAATCTGGCTCTTGTCGCCAACCACCACCCAGCTCAGCTGTGCGGGATCGATCAGCTGCTTCGCCGCCGCGTCGAGCTGGGCCGGGGTGAGCGCCTGATAGCGCGCCCGCAGCGTCTCGACATAATCGAACGGCCGGCCGAACAGCGCATCCGCCTGCATCTGCCCGAGCACCGCGCCGGTGGTCTCGAACTTGCCCGGCAAGCCGGCGATCTCGCCATTGACCACGCGCGCGAATTCCTGCGGCGTCACGCCCTTTTGCCCAAGGAAGCTGACGATCTGATCCCGCATCGCCGCGATGGCCGGACCGGTCTTGTCCGCCTGTACCGGCGCGCTGACCAGATAGGGGCTGCGCTCCAACCGCCGGCTGAGCGCACCGCGCACGCCATAGGACCAGCCCTTCGCCTCCCGAATGTCCGCGTTCAGCCGCGAGAGGAAATCATCGCCCAGCACGGTATTCGCCATGTTGAACGCGACCAGGTCATCGCGTCCGGTCGCCTTGGTGACCACCCCGCCCAGAATGACAGACTGCGGCGACTGCGGCCGATCAATGAGGTAAATGCCCGGCTTGGGCGTCGGCACCGCCACCGAGAAATCCTTGACGGGCGAGGCCATGCGGTTCTGCGGCCAATTGCCGAAACGCGCCTCCAGCAGGGGCTTGATCTCGGCCATGGTGATGTCGCCGGCGACGAAGATCTCCGCCTTGCTCGGGACGATCCAGCCGCCATGGTAATGCACGAGGTCATCGCGCGTGATCGCCTTCACGGTCGCCTCCTCACCCCGCGCGCTGACGACGCCATAGGGATGCTGCGGGCCATAGAGCAGTGGCGAGATTGCCCGGTTGGCAAGGCCACTGGGCTGCGTCTTTTCCGCCGCGATGCCGGCAAGCTGGATGGTCCGCAGCCGCTCGATCTCGCTCGGCGCGAAGGCGGGGTTGCGGATCACATCCTGCAGCAGGTCGAGCGAAGGCGC
This sequence comes from Sphingobium sp. B11D3B, assembly GCF_025961735.1. Lineage (NCBI taxonomy): Bacteria > Pseudomonadati > Pseudomonadota > Alphaproteobacteria > Sphingomonadales > Sphingobiaceae > Sphingobium > Sphingobium sp. B11D3B. The sequence continues at coordinate 2,307,599 of NZ_JAOQOF010000001.1, forward strand.
CAGATTGGGCTTGAGCGCGAACAGGGAGATGGACGTGCGGTCCATGCTCTGCCCGGTCGAGATGCTGGCGCCGAGCCGCTCCTGCTCCTCGGCGATCTGGATGGTCGAGCGGCTGGTGGTGCCCGCCTCCAGCAGGTCGAGCATCAGCGTGCCCAGCCCCATCCGGTCCCGCCGGTCACTGGCAAGCCCAGCGTCGAAATTGACCGCGATGCTGACCGTCGGCACGGTCGAGCGGGTCGCGACGTGCAGCTTGATGCCATTGCCGAGCGTCGCCGTCTCCACCGTGGGGAAATCGAGGTCCGGGTTCTGCGTTACGTCCGGGATCGCCAGCGTCGGCTTGGGCGCCGCGACATCCGCCGGCGCATTCTCGCCCGGCGCTGCGACGGTGGCGTCCGCATAGGCTTCCCGCTCACCGGGCTCGACCGTCAGTGCAAACGCGGGGCGGGTGAGCCAGCGCTGCATCGCCGCCCTCACGGCCGTGGGCGTCGCCGCGGCGATGGCGGCCAGATCCTTCTTATACTGGGCAGGATCGTCCGAATATAACAGTCCCTCAGCCAAGGTCGACGCCTTGCCGCTGAATCCGCCGACCACTTCAAGCGCGGCAATCTCGCCGGCCACCTGCCGGGTGGCCACGCGGGTGACTTCATCGGCGGTCGGGCCAGTCTTAATAAAATCGCCCATGATCTCATCGAGCCGGCGGGAGACCAGTGCCGGATCGGTGCCGGGCTTCACATCGGCTGTCGCCATGAAGAAACCAAGCTGCTCGAACTGCTGCACGCCCGCCGTCACGCTCACCGCGATCTGCTCGTCACGGACGAGGATATTGTCCAGCCGCGAGCTGGCGAGGCCGCCGAGGACCGCGCCACCCACGGAGAGCAAAGGCGCATCCTTGTCATTGCGGCCCGGCGTCACCCACATGCGATAGATGCGCGTGGTCGCCACGCGGTCCTTCATCACCTTGTCGACCCGCGCGGGCAGCGTCGGGATCGGCGCGGCAACCGGCTTGACCGCCGGCCCCGCCGCGATGCCGCCGAAATATTTCTCGACCTTCGCCTTGGCCGTGACGGGGTCGATATCGCCGGCCAGCACAAGGATCGCGTTGTTCGGCCCGTAATGATCGCGGAACCAGCCCTTCACATCCTCCAGCGAGGCAGAGTCGAGATCCGCCATCGAACCGATGGTCGAGTGGCCATAGGGATGCCCCTTGGGCAGCAGCGTCTCAAGCTGCACATATTCCACCAACCCATAGGGCTGATTGTCACCCTGCCGCTTCTCATTCTGCACCACGGCGCGCTGGGCATCGAGCTTACCTTGCGTCACCGCACCGAGCAGGCGGCCCATACGGTCCGCCTCCATGAACAGCGCACGATCGAGCGTGCCCGTCGGCACTGTCTCGACATAATTGGTGCGGTCGAACCACGTCGATCCATTGGTGGGTGTGGAACCGGCCGAAACCAAAGGCTCATCGAAATTGGGCACATTCTCCGACCCGCCGAACATCAGATGTTCGAAGAGATGCGCAAAGCCGGTCTTGCCTTCCGGCTCATGCTTGGAGCCGATACGGTAGTAGACGGTGACGCCGACGACCGGCGCCTTGCGATCGGTATGCACGATCACGCGCAGGCCATTGGGCAGCGTGAACGTCTCATAGGGAATGTCGACTCGCTTGATGAGATCGGCGAGCGGCGCAGGCTTGACGGCTGCGCTGGCCGTCGCGCTGACCGTCGCTGGGGCCGCCGGACGGGGGGCAGGCTGCGCTTGCGACCAGGCCGGCACGGATGCCGTAAGGGCAAGGCTGCAAACGCCCAGATACATGAGGGCAGTCGAACGACGAACAGTCAGACGCATAGAATCTCCGACGAATATCAACAGGTCGCCACCCGTAGCAGCGACGGCCTGAAACCATGGCCAGACCATAGCGGCAGGCGGCGGCCAAGCCTAGCGCCGGATCGAACCGGCCCCGGATTGAGGACCCGCCAGCGAGCTTGAGCGTTGATCCCAACGAAGCCGGCATGGCATATTGGCAGCGGTCGATCATGCTGCCCGGATCGCGTCGGAGAAAAACGCACTGGCCCTCTTGTGTTGCGAAATGGCAACACCATCTGTGGCAGGCGAAGGGAGATAGTATGAATCTCGAAAAGTTCACAGACCGGGCCAAGGGCTTCCTGCAGAGCGCACAGACCGTCGCGATCCGCATGAACCACCAGCGCATCAGCCCGGAGCATCTGCTCAAGGCGCTGCTCGAGGATGAGCAGGGCATGGCCAGCGGCCTCATCAAGGCGGCGGGCGGTGATGCCGCAACGGCGCTGCGCGAGACCGACACGGCGCTCGCCAAGGTGCCTGCCGTCAGCGGATCGGGCGCGCAGCAGACCCCGGGCCTCGACAATGACGCGGTGCGCGTGCTCGATTCTGCCGAGCAGGTCGCGCAGAAAGCCGGCGACAGCTATGTCACCGTCGAGCGGCTGCTGCTTGCCCTGGCACTGGCCACGACGACCGCCGCCGGCAAGGCGCTGGCCACCGCCGGCGTGAAGGCCGAGGCGCTCAATGGCGCGATCAACAGCCTGCGGGGTGGCCGGACCGCGGACACCGCGTCCGCCGAAGACCGCTATGACGCGCTCAAGAAATTCGCCCGCGATCTCACCGAGGCCGCCCGCGACGGCAAGCTCGATCCGGTGATCGGCCGCGACGAGGAAATCCGCCGCACCATCCAGATCCTCGCCCGGCGCACCAAGAACAACCCGGTGCTGATCGGTGAGCCCGGCGTCGGCAAGACCGCCATCGCGGAGGGCCTGGCCCTGCGCATCGCCAATGGCGACGTGCCCGACACCCTCAAGGACCGCACGCTGATGGCGCTCGACATGGGCAGCCTCATCGCCGGCGCGAAGTATCGCGGCGAGTTCGAGGAGCGCCTCAAGGGCGTGCTCGACGAAGTGAAGGGCGCGGACGGCCAGATCATCCTCTTCGTCGATGAAATGCACACACTGATCGGCGCGGGCAAATCCGAAGGCGCGATGGATGCTTCCAACCTCTTGAAGCCGGCTCTGGCGCGCGGCGAGTTGCACTGCATCGGCGCGACCACGCTCGATGAGTATCGCAAATATGTCGAGAAGGACCCCGCTCTCCAGCGGCGGTTCCAGCCCGTGTTCGTTGGCGAGCCGACAGTGGAGGACACCATCTCCATTCTGCGCGGCATCAAGGACAAGTACGAGACGCACCATGGCGTGCGGATCGCGGACGGGGCCATCGTCTCCGCCGCGACGCTCTCCAACCGCTACATCACGGACCGCTTCCTGCCGGACAAGGCCATCGACCTGATGGACGAGGCCGCGAGCCGCATCCGCATGGAAGTGGAATCCAAGCCCGAGGAGATCGAGAATCTCGACCGGCGGATTATGCAGCTCCAGATCGAGCGCGAGGCGCTGAAGAAGGAGAGTGATCAGGCCAGCAAGGACCGGCTGGCAGCACTGGAAGGCGACCTCGCCAATCTGGAGCAGCAGTCGGCCGAACTCACGGGCCGCTGGCAGGCCGAGAAGGACAAGATCGCGGGCGAGGCCAAGCTCAAAGAGCAGCTCGATGCCGCGCGCATCCAGCTGGAGCAGGCGCAGCGCACCGGCGAATATGCCAAGGCCGGCGAGCTGCAATATGGCACCATCCCCACGCTGGAGAAGCAGCTCGAAGAGGCGCAGTCCGCCTCCAAGGGCGCGATGCTGCGCGAGGAAGTGACCAGCGAGGACATCGCCAGCGTCGTCTCGCGCTGGACCGGCATTCCGGTCGACAAGATGCTGGAAGGCGAGCGCGAGAAGCTGCTGGCCATGGAGGAGGAGCTGGGTCGCCGGGTGATCGGCCAGGCCGACGCGGTGAAGGCCGTCTCCACCGCCGTGCGCCGCTCACGCGCCGGTCTGCAGGACCCCAACCGGCCGCTCGGCAGCTTCCTGTTCCTCGGCCCGACGGGCGTCGGCAAGACGGAGCTGACCAAGGCGCTCGCCGAATTCCTGTTCGACGACAGCAATGCGATGGTGCGCATCGACATGAGCGAGTTCATGGAGAAGCACAGCGTCGCCCGGCTGATCGGCGCGCCGCCGGGCTATGTCGGCTATGAAGAAGGCGGCGTGCTGACCGAAGCCGTCCGCCGCCGGCCCTATCAGGTCGTGCTGTTTGACGAGGTGGAGAAGGCGCATGGCGACGTGTTCAACGTGCTCCTCCAGGTGCTCGACGATGGCCGCCTGACCGATGGTCAGGGCCGCACCGTGGACTTCACCAACACGATCATCGTGCTGACCAGCAACCTCGGCAGCCAGTTCCTCACCAGCCTTGGCGACGATGAGCCGGTGGAGAAGGTCGAGGATCAGGTGATGGACGTGGTGCGCGCACATTTCCGCCCGGAGTTCCTCAATCGGCTGGACGAGATCATCCTGTTCCACCGGCTGGGCGCGGAGCATATGGGGCCGATCGTCGACATCCAGGTCGCCCGCGTCGGCAAGCTGCTCAAGGACCGCAAGGTGACGCTCGACCTCACCGACGGCGCCCGCGCCTGGCTCGGCCGGGTGGGCTACGATCCGGTCTACGGCGCCCGCCCCTTGAAGCGCGCGGTGCAGAAATATCTGCAAGACCCGCTCGCCGACCTCATCCTGCGCGGCGAAGTGCCCGACGGCGCGACAGTGCGCGTTGACGAGGGCGATGGGGCGCTGGTGTTGACGGTGGGGTGAGGTTGGTAACCTCGGACGTGAAGCCATAAAAAAGGGCGGCGCCATTGGCGTCGCCCTTTTTGTTGATGAGTTCAGATGATCAGAAGCGAAGCTTCACACCAGCATAGAAGCTCCGACCCAGAGCCTGATAGGTGCCTGTATCGGCATCCTGCCCGGCCGCTGCCATCGTATCCGGCAGGCCGCCGGTGAAGATCGGATTATTGTCGAAGACGTTATCCACGCCTACGTAGAATTCCGACCGCTCGTTGAAGAAGAACCGCAGCTGGGTATCCAGATAGAACTCCGGATGCAGACGATATGGAGCAGCATCGGCGGTACCGGCTTCGACGCCAGTGAACTGATCGTCGAGATAAGCCTCACCGATATAGGTTCCGACCAAGCTCAGCTTGACGTCTTTGTTGCCGAAGCTGGTGTTCACCGTGAACCGGTCACGTGACGCACCAATCTCGCCGACAAACGGATCCATTGCAGCACCGGGGAGAGGAATAACGTAACCGTCGATCACGTGCGTGTAGGCAACGTTAAGTCCCAGGTCGAAGCGCGAAGCGCCAAGAGAGATACCCTGCACATAGTTCAAATTAACGTCGATGCCCGATGTGTAGTATCCACCGCTGTTCGACCGACCGCTGTTCACCTCGTCGAGGGAACCCGCCGTATTCTGGCCAAGAGCCGCCGGGCGACGAACGACAAAGTCGCAGAAGCTCTGGATGTTCTGCTCATAGCACTGCTGCAGGATGAACTGGAGCGGTGTATCAACAATGGCATCCTGGATACGGACGCGGAAGTAATCGACCGAAAGGGTCAACCTGCGAAGCGCATCGATCGACACAGGGTTGATGACAACGCCCGCCGTCAGGGTCCGACCCTTTTCCTCCTGAAGATCAGGATTGCCGCCAGCGAAGCTGGTCACGCCCTGCCTGTCCGACTGGTTCACCAAGAAGGTGCCGTTCTGCGCGATATTGGTGAGCACACCGGGCGATGCACGACATACATCACCGACCGTCCCTCCGCCCGTGGCGCCAATTCCCTCGCAGGGATCGTTGACCTGCGGGAAGTCCTGGCTCAGGCCTTCGAACAGTTCCGTCACGTTGGGAGCACGAACAGTTTGCGCCAGCATGGCCCGGAAGCGAATGTCACGGATCGGCGCGAACTCGGCGCCGACGTTCCAGCTGAAGGTATCCCCAACCGTGCTGTAGTGCGAGTAACGAGCCGCACCACGGACCGAGAAGTCGTAAATAAACGACTCTTGGATCAGCGGAACGAGCGCCTCGCCGTAGAACTCGTACAGGTCAAAGCTGCCGCTCGTCGGCGGAAGGGCATTACTGCCGTTAAGGCCGGCACTTTGCAAAGCATCCCAAGCGCTCGCGGCGGACTCGCGGCGATACTCGGCGCCAACTGTGACGCCGACATCGTCCTTACCCGTCAACGAGAACAACGAACCGCTGAGGTTTGCACCGACCTGGGTCTGCTTGATGCTTGCCGAGAAGTTGGAAGGCGCTTCGAGATAACCCACTGCCGGAGCAAGCGAGCCCAGGCCGAAGACATTCGCTGGGATACAGCCGTTCGCACGAGCGTTGGGGTCGGCGCACATAAAGCCGCCCGAGCCGTTCGGCACGATCTGCTGCGAGTAACGGAAATTGATCACATTGATCTGACCGGTGCCGGTCTGATTGATGTCGGTCTGGCCGTAATTGCCGAACGCTTCCCAATTCCAGTTGTCGCCCAACTGACCGCGCAGGCCGGCCACGATGCGGAAGGTCTGCCGAGTGGCATCGGTCACGCGATCGCCAAAATCGAAAAGGCGCTTGGAAACGAAGATATCCCGCAGTCCATCTCCATCGGTGTCAGACGAATCGTTATAAATGGCGTCCGGAACGAAGGGGTTGCGGACGATAGCGCCGTTGTAGAGCGTCTCGATGGGCATCTGCCCATTGGCATATTGCTTCCCGGACGTGTCCGTGTCCCAGGGGAACGGCTCGATGACGGCCCGGACCTTGGTGCTGATGAAGCTGCCTTCGAAGAAGGCGGTGATGTCGTCCGAAACGTCGTAATGCGCATTGCTCGCGAACATATAGCGCTGCGTAGGCACGGCGAGGTAACGATAGTTCGTGCGGTTGAAACCGTCCGGTCCGATCTGCTGGCCGGCAAAGGCGCCGCAATCGGCAGGAGCGATCCCGCCATTCGTGCTGGCGCAGGGGCGAAGAGCACCGGCGCCCCCGCGATCATATGTCCAGGCATAATTGTCGGTAAAGTAACGGCCCTGCGGCGAGTAGCCCGACAAATAGGGCGTTACCGCCTCGTAGAACTTGCCTTCAGGATCGGAAAAGATTGCCGAAAGGTTGTCGACGTCGGACGGTCCCCACTCCGTGGCATGGTTGCGCTTGTAGGCAACCCCCTGCTCCGAATAGCCGCCATAAACGACGATGTTGCCACGTCCGTCAGCGAAATTGGAACCGAACATCAGGCCGGTATCAAGCGTGAAGCTGTCACCCCGTTGCGTAATCCCGCTCTGGCCGGTCAATTCCAGGCCCTGAAAATCTTGCTTCGTGATGAAGTTGACCACGCCCGCGACTGCGTCAGAGCCATACACAGCAGATGCGCTGCCGCTCGTGAGCACCTCAACCCGGTCCAGCATCGCCGTCGGAATAGCGTTGAGGTCGACGGCAGCGCTTCCGGCAATGCCGGAAACCATGCGCCGACCGTTCACGAGAACGAGGGTACGATTTGTTCCGAGGTTACGAAGATCAATGGTGGAAACGCCGGCCGTGCTGCTGGAGAAAGCCGAGTTGGTACGCGACGAACTGGGGGTACCGAACACCGGGTTCTCAAGGAGAGCCTCCTGGATGTTGACAGCGCCCGACGACTGAATCGCTTCGCTAGTCAATACCTGGACAGGTGCGACGGACCCGACATTGGCTTGCGCAATGCGCGAACCGGTGACGATGATGACTTCCCCGTCTTCAGCGCCGTCCGCGTTCTGCGGCTCCTGCGCATGTGCGGCGGAGCTCAGCATGGCGAGGCCGAGGACGGCAGGTGCAGCTGCCAGCTTCAGCAATGTTTGCGATGTTGTTTTCTTCACGATCCAGTCCCTTGCTCTGGAATTTGCGAACTGCGGCCGGGAATATCCGGTCGCACGAAACGCGGGGATCGTGCGTCGCCCTCTCGGTCTCCCGACGACAACACGCGTGGCCCCTGCGCTATATGGCCGTGAAACTGTGCGGATTGGTTAAAGGTGTAAAGCGCAGGTGCAGCATGAAGGGGCTATTTTCCCGTACATGTCACATTCATGCAACAAAATCGCCGATCCGGGTGCCTCCGCGCCCTGCGGTCCGCTGTAACAATATTAGCGGCGATCTACACAGCACGACACAAATCGTCCCGAACCGCAGTTTTCCTAGAAACTATTTGTTAATCTTCTCACACCGCAGTTCGAATGAACATGGAAATCGTGGCGAAATCGGAGAGACCCACGGGGTAGCTTTCCGTAGCGTCCGATGCTCAAAGGGGGCATTTTAAGACCGCCGCACCCGCCACTGTGGCCTTGGCACATCGTGCTGCAATGCAGCAAATGAGACCGACAGCCGGACGCTACGGCATCCAGCCTGATTGTCGATCAGCGAGCCGCTTGGCCCTGTACCAGCGGTAACGGATCAATCCGCGCATCGTTCCACTTCATGCTCCAGTGCAGATGCGGACCTGTCACGCGGCCCGTCGCGCCGATCTCGCCAAGCGGCTGGCCCTGGCGCACCACATCGCCTTCCTTCACCAGCAGCCGATCGCTGTGCAGGAAGGCGCTGTTGAGGCCCATGCCATGATCGATGATGAGCAGCTTGCCTTCCAGCGTGAACAGCTCTTCGCTGGCGAGCACGACTACGCCGTCCGCCGGCGCGACATAGACCGTGCCCTGCCCACCGGCGAGATCGAGCCCGCTATGGTAGCTGCCCGGCGTGCCCCGATAGATGCGCTGCGAGCCGAACACGCCGGAAATGCGCGCCTTCACCGGCCAGATGAATGTCTGCCGCCAGCCATTGCTCAGTTGCGGATCTCCCCGCGCGGCAACGATGCGCGCCAGTTCGCCCGCCCGCCGTTGCTGGAATTCCTCGCTGGTAGCGCTGCCCGTGATCGAGGCATTGACGTTCTGGATCTTCCAGTCGCCGCGCGCGATGGTCAGCACGCGCCGTTGCTTGCGCCCATCGCGCCCGGTCGCTTCCAGCGTCATGGTGGCCGGGGCATCGCGGTCCAGCCCGATGATGAAGTTTCCCTCGGCGTCCACGGCCACCGGCACGCCATCGAGCGTAAGACCCAGCGTGCCGACGGGGACGAGACCGCGCAGCAGCGCGCCTTGCCGGGGGGCGCCGCGAACCTGCAACGTGGCCGGCCCTTGCGGTAGCGCAAGATCGGGCACGTCCTCGATGGGCAGCGCGCTGGCTTGCGGCGGCGGGACCGTCGCACAGCCGGCCAATGCGGCGAGCAAACCTCCCGCCAGAACAGAACGAGAGCGGAAGCGGAAAGCTGTCATGCCCGCACTCATGGCCGCGCGGCTGGCGCGATGCAAGGGCACGCCGTCAGTCGAACAGGTCGGTCTGCCGCGCTGGCGCCGTGGATGAGGCGGCCTTGCGCGCCGGCCGGGGCGCCGGTGGCGGAGACGCGGAGGACGGGAAGGTCGCCGGAGAGTCGCCACCCGCCGCATCGGGCTGCGTCATTGCGGTCACCTCATCATGCTCGAACTTGAGCGTCACCCGCCCCGCCGCGCGCGCCTCCTCGGCGGAGCGCACCAGCCGGCCTTGCGCCATTACGCGGGCGAAGCCACGCTTGAGCGGCGCATCGGGATTGAGCGACTGCGCCAGCCGCCACAGCCCATCCAGCTGCCGCCGCGCGTCGCCCAGCCGGCGCTCGAGCACCAGCGGTGAGAGCCGGACGTTGGCAAGCGTCTGCCGCTCCCGCGCGAGGTGGCTCTGCAGCAATGAGGGTCGCAATGCGCCGGATGCGTCCGCCAGTTCGTGCCGCGCCCGGCTCACCCGGTGGGAAAGCCCCCGCCGCAGCCGGTCGCCGAGATCGTCCGCGCGCTGGCGAGCCTGCGCCAGCAGCACGTCCGGGCGCGGGAGGAGCCGCCGCTGTGCTTCCAATCGCTCGCGGCTGCGGTCCAGGCCGCGCGCCACGCAGCGCTGCATCCGTGCGCGTAGCTCAGCGACCTGCACGGCGAGGTCGGCGCGCACCGGCACGGCCATCTCCGCAGCAGCGGTGGGCGTCGGCGCGCGGAGATCGGCAGCGAAATCGCACAAGGTCGTATCCGTCTCATGGCCCACGGCGGAAATGACGGGAATCGGTGACTCCGCAACCGCACGCACCACGACTTCCTCGTTGAACGACCACAGATCCTCGATGGAGCCGCCACCGCGCGCCACGATCAGCACGTCGGGGCGCGGAATCGGGCCATTCGCCGGTAACGCGCCAAAGCCGCGCACCGCCGCTGCCACCTGTGCCGCCGCGCCCTCCCCCTGCACCAGCACGGGCCAGAGCAATACGCGGCTCGGAAAGCGATCGGCAAGCCGGTGGAGAATGTCGCGAATCACTGCGCCGGTGGGCGAGGTCACCACGCCGATCACATCGGGCAGCATCGGGATCGGCCGGCGCTTGACGGGATCGAACAGCCCTTCGGCAGAGAGGCGCGCCTTGAGCTTCTCGAAGAGCTGCATCAGCGCGCCCTCGCCGGCCAGCTCCATGCTCTCGATGACGATCTGATATTTGGAGCGTCCGGGATAAGTCGTGACCTTGCCGGTGACGATCACATCCAGCCCATCCTCGGGCCGGAAGGCGAGCCGGCCCGCCGTGCCTTTCCACATCACCCCGTCGATCACCGCCGCATCGTCCTTGAGGCAGCAATAGACATGGCCGGAGGCGGCCCGCTTGAAGCCCGAAATCTCGCCGCGCAGGCGCACGAAGCCAAAGCGATCCTCCACCGTGCGCTTGAGCTGGGCGGAGAGTTCGGAAATGCTGAGCGCGGTCAGATTGTCCCCCGCGCGCTCCTGCGCTAACAGGCGGCCGGACGCATCCTCACTGACGGAAAAATCGCTCATGAATATCCTTTTGCTCGGCGGTGGCGGGCGCGAACATGCCCTCGCCTGGAAGCTGGCGCAATCGCCGCTCTGCACCGGCCTGTTCGCCGCACCGGGCAATCCCGGCATAGCCGAGGCGGCGCGCCTGGTCGATATCGACCTTGCCGATCATGCCGCCGTGATCGATTTTTGCCGCGCTAACAGCATCGGCCTTGTGGTCGTCGGCCCGGAGGCTCCGCTGGTGGACGGCATTGCCGACAGCCTGCGCGCCGTGGACATCCCGGTGTTCGGACCGAGCGCCGCTGCCGCCCAGCTTGAAGGGTCCAAGGGCTTCACCAAGGATCTCTGCCGCGATGCGGCCATTCCTACGGCGGGTTATGTCCGCTGCACCAGCGCCGAGATGGCGCTGGCGGCGCTGAGCGACTTCAGCCTGCCGGTGGTGGTGAAGGCCGATGGGCTCGCCGCCGGCAAGGGCGTCATCATCGCGCAGACGCGCGAAGAGGCCGAAGAGGCGATCCGCGACATGTTCGGCGGCAGCTTCGGCGCATCGGGCGCGGAAGTGGTGCTGGAAGAATTTATGGAAGGCGAGGAAGCCAGCTTCTTCGCCCTCACCGATGGCACGCATGTCGTCGCCTTCGGTTCGGCGCAGGATCACAAGCGCGTGGGGGAAGGCGACACTGGCCCCAATACCGGCGGCATGGGCGCCTATAGTCCCGCTTCGGTGCTCACACCTGCCCTGCAGGATGCCGTGATGGACCAGATCATCCGCCCGACGGTGACGACGCTCGCCACGCGCGGCACGCCTTATTCCGGTGTGCTGTTCGCGGGGCTGATGCTCACCACGGACGGCCCCAAGCTCATTGAATATAATTGCCGCTTTGGCGACCCAGAATGCCAGGTGCTGATGATGCGGCTGACCAGCGATCTTGTCGCGCTGCTGCTCTCCGTCGCGCAAGGGACGCTCGACGAGGCCAGCGGCCCCAGCTTCGCGCCCGACCCGGCGCTGACCGTGGTGCTGGCCGCGAAGGGCTATCCCGGCACGCCCGAGAAAGGCGCGCCCATCGCGCTTCCGACGGCACCCGATGGTGCCAAGATCTTCCACGCCGGTACGACGCTCAAGGACGGGCAACTCGTGGCCAGCGGCGGCCGCGTGCTGAACGTCACCGCGCGCGGGGCCACGGTCACACAGGCACGCGACGCCGCTTATGCGCTGGTCGATCAGGTCGATTTCCCCGGCGGCTTCTGCCGGCGCGACCTCGGATGGCGGGAAATCGCGCGGGAAGCCGGCAGCGCGGCGGATTGACCGCCTGACCCATACCACGGCCCCTCGCCTTGACTCCGCCCCTTGCCATCAGGGACAAGGGCGCGGGGGATCAATCATTGCAAGGGCACGCCCATGATCGTCCACCATCTCAACAACTCCCGCTCGCAGCGCATCCTGTGGATGCTGGAGGAGTTGGGGCTGCCCTATGAATTGCGCCGTTATGAGCGCAATCCCGAAACCATGTTCGCGCCCGCTGCGCTCAAGGCGGTGCATCCGCTCGGCAAGTCGCCGGTGCTCGAAGACGAGGGCCGCACGCTGGTCGAGAGCGGCGCGATCGTCGAATATCTGGTCGAGAAATCCGGCCAGTTCGGGCCGCCCGATGACGCTGACGGTAAGCTGCAATACCGCATGTTCCTGCATTATGCGGAAGGATCGATGATGCCGCCGCTGCTACTCAAGCTCGTGCTCTCCCGCATTCCGCTGGTCGGCAAGGTCGCCGTCAAGCGCATCCAGCCGATGATCGACGTGCATCTCGATTATGTCGAAGCCGAGCTCAGCCGGCGTCCGTGGTTTGCCGGCAACCAGATCAGCGGCGCTGATGTGATGATGAGCTTTCCGCTGGAGGCCGCGCGCAGCCGGGGCGGGCTGGACGAGAGCCGTCCCGCGACCATCGCCTGGCTGGACCGGGTGCAGTCACGGCCTGCCTATCAGCGCGCGCTGGAGGCGGGCGGGCCTTATGCCTATGCCTGAGCGAACGCCCGCGCGTGCGGCTTAATCTTCCGCGCTGACCAGCAGCTTGTCGATCTTGCGCCCGTCCATATCGACGATCTCGAACCGCCAGCCCTGCTCGCTGAAATGCTCGCCCTCTTCGGGCAGGTGGCGCAGCACGGCCAGCGCAAAGCCGGCAACGGTCGCGTAGTCGCGGTCTTCGGAGAGATCGAGGTCGATGCGCTCGGCCAGCGCGTCGATGGCCATCTGGCCGGAGACGAGCAGGCTGCCATCCTCCCGCTCCGTGACCATCGGCTGGGTGTAAAGATCGCTGTCCGACGCGAACTCGCCAGCGATGGCGGACATGAGGTCGGCCGGCGTCACAATGCCTTCGAAATGGCCATATTCGTCATGCACCATCACCATGGGGGCGTCGGCCTCCCGCAGGCGGTTGAGGGCGTCCATGGCATCCACCTGATCGGGCACGATGGAAACGGGGCGCATCAGCACCCGCAGGTCCAGCGCTTCGCCCCGGAACAGCGCGGCCATCACGTCACGCGCCTGCACGACGCCGATAATGTCCTCCACGCTGCCCTGCGCCACCGGCAGGCGGGTGTGCGGGGTGGCGAGCAGCTTCTCGCGCAATTGCTCGGCGCTGGCATCGGCATCCAGCCAGTCGACATCGCGGCGCGGCGTCATCACTTCGCGCACCGGCCGGTCGGCCAGTCGCACCACGCCGGAAATGATCGCGCGCTCGCTTTCCTCGATCACGCCATGCCGGCTCGCTTCCGCCACGATGAGCTGCAGTTCCTCCGCCGTCACATGATCCGAGCCTTCGCGCTTGAGGCGCATCAGCTTGAAGATGACCTCGCTGGATTGATCCAGCACCCAGACGATCGGCGCAGCAACCCGCGCGAGCATGATCATCAGGGGTGCGACGACGCAGGCCAGCGGCTCGGGATTGCGCAGCGCAAGCTGCTTGGGCACCAGCTCGCCGATGATCAGCGAGACATAGGTCGTCGCGACGATCGCAACGCCAAAACCGGTGTTCTGGGCCAGATTGGGGGACATGCCGAGATAGGCGAAGATCGCGCCCAGCGGGCCGCCGAGCTTATCGCCCGAATAGGCACCGGCGAGAATGCCGATGAGCGTGATGCCGATCTGGACGGTGGACAGGAAGCGACCCGGCTCAGCGCTGAGGCCCAGCGCGGCCCGTGCCCCATGCTTGCCATTGCGGGTCATGGCCTCCAGCCGTGGCCGGCGTGCCGAGACAATGGCCAGTTCGGACATGGCAAAGACGCCGTTGAGCGCAATCAGCGCGAGGACGATGGCGGCATCGAGCCAGGGAAAAGGCGGCATGGTCTCTTCTAAAGGGGGTTGTTGGCTGAAAGCTTAGCGGCTTTCGCTACGGAAAGCCACTTGCAACATTGCCGGGCAACATCGCAGGCCGGCAAGAGTTCCCTCGTTCAGGAACTAATCAGGTTCCCGCGCCGTTAATGGCTGGGTTCCCGCGTAACAGCGTGGGAGGCCAGACTTGAGGAGATAATCATGAGCCTTCGCAGCCATTCCCCCTTCGCCCTTGCCGGCACCGCTTTGGCGGCGCTGGCCCTCTCCGGCTGTGTGACCGATCCCGAAACCGGCAATCGGACCATTTCGAAGGCCGCTATCGGCGGCGTCGGCGGCGCGCTCGGCGGCTATCTGCTCGGCGACATTTTGGGCGGCCGCAATGACCGCACGGAGAAGATCGTCGGCGCCGGCATTGGTGCCGTGGCCGGCGCGGGCGTCGGCGCTTATATGGATGCGCAGGAGAGGAAACTGCGCCAGCAGACCGCCGGCACGGGCGTCGATGTCGTCCGTCAGGGCGACGAATTGCTGCTGCGCATGCCCTCCGGCATCACCTTCGCGACCGATCAAGCCACGGTGCAGCCGCAGGCACAGTCCACGCTGGATCAGGTGGCCTCGACCCTCGCGGAATATCCCAAGACGATGATCGACGTGCTGGGTCACACCGATTCCGACGGCAGCGAGGCTTACAACCAGGCGCTCTCTGAGCGTCGCGCGCAGGCCGTTGCCAATTATCTCGGGCGTCGCGGCGTCGATCCGATCCGCATGGCGACGATGGGCTATGGCGAGACGCGCCCGGTCGCCAGTAACGAAACCGCTGACGGCAAGGCGCAGAACCGCCGCGTGGAAATCAAGATCGTGCCCGCCGTCGCGAGCTGAACGGTATGATGGGAAGGGTCGGGGAGCGTGTCTCTCCGGCCCTTCGCTTTCAAATCAGAGAATGCTCTGGCGCAAACCGTCGATCACGAACTGCACCGCGAGCGCCGCGAGAATCACACCCAGCAAGCGGGTAATGACCGCCTCCACCTGACCGCCAAACACCCGCATGATCGGGCCGACCGCCAGCAGCGCCGCCAGCATCAGCAGCAGATTGGCCGCGAGCGCGAAGAGCACGATCGCCGTCTCCTGCGGACCCGTCGCCCGCGCCATCAACAGCATGATCGTCGCGATCGACCCCGGTCCCGCAATCATCGGCATCGCCATAGGGAAGATGGCGACATCCTCGATTTCCGGCGTTTCCTTGATCTTCTGCGCGCGGTCTTCGCGCCGCCGCGTCCGCGTCTCGAACACCATGTCCATGGCGATGAAGAACAGCATGATGCCACCCGCGATGCGGAATGCCTCCAGCGTGATGCCGAGGGTGCGCAGGAACGCCTCCCCCGCCAGCGCGAAGGCGAGCAGGATGCAGGCCGCCACGATCACCGCCCGCACCGCCATGCTGCGACGCTGGGCGCCGCTCGCGCCCATGGTGAGGCTGCTGAAGATCGGCGCCGTGCCCGGCGGGTCGATGACGACGAACAGCGTGATGAACGCCGCGAGGAACAGCTCCATCATCGCGCGCCCTCCGCCACCGTCTCCTGAATAACCCGCTCCTCACCGGCACCGCGACGCAGGAAGACCTCCAGCGTCCGCACATCGCCTGTCACCGTCCATGTCCAGCGCAGCGACCCGTCCTCGGACTGCGCCGACCCGCTGGCCGGCGGCGGGTCCGGCAGGCGCACGATATCGCGATCGCGCCGCTCCGGCCGCTCACCCCGCCGCGCACAATCGGCAACGGAGGCCTTGATCATGCCGTCCGCCTCGCCGCTCCATGGCGTGTCGCTGGTGGCCGTCATCACCCACTTATAATCACCCTTGCGCTGCTGGCGCCAAAGGGTGACGAACCGAGCCGCTTGCCCGTTCGCGCGCTCCAGCGACCCGGTCGCGGCGGCATAGCTGCCATCGCAAGCGATGAAGATCTGCTGTGGGCTCCAGCGCGCCGGCTGGATGGGGTCCGATTGCTGCTTGAGCCAGGCTTGGGCATTGAGCGGGCCGGGCGCGAAGATCACGGCGTCCTTGTCGGCCAGCTTGCGCAGCGCCGTCCATTGCCCCTCCTCGCGCGCCTGGCGGGCCATGCCCAGTTCGGCAGCGACGATGGCGCTGGGATTGGCCGTGCCGACGCCGACGCTCGGCATCATCTGGCGCTGACTTTGCGCAGGACCAGCCGCCACGCCCAAGGAGAGCGTGGCGAGCAAGGCAAAGGCAGCGCGGCGGATCAAAGGCCCTTGGGTGCGGGCAGACCCGCGCGAACGTGCGCGGCGACCAAAGTGTTCCGCAACAGCACCGCGATGGTCATCGGACCGACGCCACCCGGCACGGGCGTGATCGCCGCGACGTGGTTGATCGCCTCGGCGGTGGCGACGTCACCGACGATCTTGCTCTTGCCGTCCTCATCGCCCTTCACGCGATTGATGCCCACGTCGATGACCACGGCGCCCGGCTTGATCCAGCTGCCCTTGACCATTTCCGGTCGGCCGACCGCCGCGACCACGATGTCCGCGCGGTGGACCACACCGGCCAGATCATGCGTGCGGCTGTGCGCCACCGTCACGGTGCAGCTTTCCGCCAGCAGCAGCTGCATCATCGGCTTGCCGACGATGTTCGAGCGACCGATGACAACCGCTTCCTTGCCGGAAAGGTCGCCCAGCTCGTCCTTGAGCAGCATCAGGCAGCCAAGCGGCGTGCAGGGCACCAGCGCGGTAGGATCGCCCACCGCCAGCTTGCCGGCATTGACGACATGGAAGCCATCGACATCCTTGGCGGGATCGATGGTGGCGATCACCGCCTTGTCATCGAGATGGGCAGGCAGCGGCAGCTGGACGAGGATGCCATCCACGCTATCGTCCGCGTTCAGCTCTTCGACCAGCTCGATCAGCTCTTCTTGGCTGATCGTGGCGGGGCGCTTGAACTCAAGGCTGTTCATGCCGATTTCGACCGTCGCCTTGCCCTTGGAGCGGACATAGACGCTGCTCGCCGGGTCTTCACCGACCAGCACCACCGCGAGGCCCGGCTTGCGCCCGGTCTTCTCCACGAAACCGGGGACTGCCTCAGCCATCCGCCCGCGCAGCTTCGCCGCGAATGCCTTGCCGTCGATTTCCTTGCCCAAACTCATGTCGCGCTTCGCTCCTTCTCAGCGATCTCTCTCAAAGACTGTTCCGTGTGCGGATCAGCACCCGCAATGCGCAGGCGCTTTAGCCGGTTGGTATCCCCTGTCTCCAGCAAAATCGACGATCCGGGCACGCGCAGATGTCGGGCGAGCAGCGTCAGCAGGGCGGCATTGGCCTTGCCCTTGTCCGGCGGCGCGGTGACGCTCGCGTGCAACCAGCGCTGCCCGGCGGCATCCGTGAACGTTCCGCCAAGGCGAGCACGCGCAGCCTTGGGCGTCAGGCGAATCGCCAGCAGCAGGTCTGCGCCGTCACGACGAAGCGGCACGGCGCACGTCCGCTCAGAGCAGCAGGCTTGCCAGCGCGGTCAGGCCCGGCCCCTGCAGGATGATGATGATGATGAGCACGACCATCGGCGAGAGATCGAGCGCGCCCAAATCCGGCATGATCCGGCGGATGGGCCGATAGAGCGGCTCGGTCAGCCGGTCGAGCGCGACCCAGATGCTGCGCACGATATCATTGCTGGTGTTGATCACGTTGAACGCGATCAGCCAGCTCAAGATGGCCTGAACGATGATGATCCACCAGGCGACATTCAGCAGGATCGCCAAGGTCTGGATAAGGGCAACGGCCATGGTTCGTCCTGTGGTGGAAGGTTAAAAAGAGTCTAGCCCAGTGGGCCTAGCGGCTGCAAGTTGCTTGAGAGCGGTGATTTTCTACCGCCATAACCCCAGCGCGCCGCGCGTTACAGATGCACCAACGTGCCGGCGCCCTGGCGGGTGAACACCTCCAGCAGCATGACATGCGGAATGCGCCCATCGAGAATGACCGCCGCTTCCACGCCGCCCTCGACAGCCTTCACGCAGGTTTCCACCTTGGGAATCATGCCGCCGGAAATCGTGCCATCCTCGACCAGACCGCCGATCTTCGCCGGGGTCAGATCGCTCAGCAGATCCTTGTCCTTGTTCAGCACGCCCGCCACGTCGGTGAGCAGGAAGAAGCGCTTGGCGCCGAGTTCAGCGGCGATTGCGCCCGCCATGGTATCGGCGTTTACATTGTAGGTGTGCCCGTCGGCGCCAATGCCAACCGGCGCGACCACGGGAATGATGCCGTCGCGCGAGAGGCTGTCGAGAATGCGCCGATCGACCTTCACGGGGTCACCGACAAAACCCAGATCGACATTGCGCTCGATGCCGCTGTTCGGGTCCGGCTCGCGCTTGCCGCCGACCTTCTCGCACAGCACCAGGCCGCCATCCTTGCCGGAAATACCGACCGCGCGGCCACCTGCCTGGGCGATCCAGCCGACGATCTCCTTGTTGATCGATCCGGCGAGGACCATCTCGGCGATCTTCGCGGTTTCCTCGTCGGTCACGCGCAGGCCGTTCACGAACTTGCTCTCGACGCCCAGCTTCTTGAGCATCGCGCCGATCTGCGGCCCGCCGCCGTGGACGACCACGACGTTGATGCCGACCATCTTCATCAGCACCACATCCTCGGCGAAATCGCGCGCCGCTTCCGGGTCGCCCATGGCATGGCCGCCATATTTCACGACGAACGTCTCGCCGGCATAACGCTGCATATAGGGCAGCGCCTCGGTAAGGGTTTCGGCCTTGGCCAGCAGGGCGGGATCGGGTGCGTGATCGGTCATGCGCGGGCGCATAAGGCTTTGCGGCCCGCGCTGCAAGAAAGGAGGGGGTGTGGCATCCCTTACCTCCCTGTTCGCCCTGAGCCTGTCGAAAGGCCGTGCTACTTCTTTCCCTCTATCAAGAAGAAGAGCGAGGCTTCGACAAGCTCAGCCCGAACGGATTACATTACCGGTCGAGCCGGCGCCCCAATGCCACGAACGCATAGATGACCGGTGGCACAAGCAGCGCCGAGAGCAGAACCTTGGCGAGCATCTGCCCCACCAGCAGCGCTCCGATGGGGAAGACGCCGTAAAAGGCGATGGTGACGAACAGCAGCGTATCGACGATCTGCGAGAGCACGCTCGCCGTGCCGGCGCGCAGCCAGAGCAGCCGGCTCCCCGCCTGCCCCTTGAGCGCCGCGAAGATGGTGACGTTGAGGATCTGCGAAATACCATAAGCGACGATGCCGCCCGCCCAGATGCGCGGCGTGCCGGACATGATCATGGCGAAGGCTGCCTGCCGCTCCGGCGCCATTTCGTGCGCGGCCGGCAGGGCCAGCACAACCACGGAGAGCAGGATCGAGACGATCAGCGGGATGAAGCCCAGCAACACCAGCCGGTTGGCAACGGCGCGGCCATGCAGTTCTGCCACTGCGCTCGACACGACGACCAGCAGCAGAAAGGCGAAGATGCCTGCTTCCACCGCCAAGTCCCCCAAGCCAAGCGCAGAGCCGATCGCGCCGAGCGGCCCGAGCGAAACCTGTTTGTTGCCGAGAACACCCGCGATGCAGACCATGCCGCCATAGAAGACGGACAGGACGAACAGCGAGCGGGCGATGGGTGCGGACGAGGCCTGAGCGGGTGCGGTCATCCCCGTCGCTTAATGACTTTGCAGCGAGGCGGGAAGAGACCCTGTGCGCGATCCGCAACGGCAGCTCGCGAACGGTGCCCCGCGCCGCGCAGCCGATTGCCGCGCTGCAGCGCGCCTGTATAAGCGATTCGCGCTGATGGCCCTTTGGCGGGCCATGCGAACAGGGGACAGCCGCCACTTCATGCCCATCCTCATCGGCCTTGCCGGCATTATCGTCATTCTTGCCATCGCCGTGCTGCTCTCCGGCAACCGGCGCGCCATCCGCCTGCGCGTGGTCGCCGCCGCCTTCGCCTTGCAGGCCGGCATCGCCCTGCTGGTTCTCTACGTACCCGCAGGCAAGGCCGCCATCGCCGCCATGTCGCATGGCGTCGGCAATCTGCTCGGCTATGCGCAGGCCGGCACGAACTTCATCTTCGGGCCGCTCGCCCGGCCGGAGGTCGGCGGCACCAGCTTTGCCATCGCCGCGCTGCCCGTCATCATCTTCTTCGCGAGCCTCGTCTCGATCCTCTATTATCTTGGCATCATGCAGTTCGTCATCCGCTGGGTCGGCGGCGCCATCCAGAAGGTGACGGGCATCTCCCGCGTGGAGAGCCTGTGCTGCGCGGCCAATGTGTTCGTCGGCCAGAGCGAAAGCCCGCTCGTCATCCGGCCTTATCTCGCCAGCCTCACGCCCGCCCAGCTCTTCACCGTGATGACGAGCGGCATGGCCGGCGTGGCAGGCACGATCCTAGCCGCCTATGCCTCGATGGGCATCCAGATCGATTATCTGCTCGCCGCCGCCTTCATGGCCGCGCCGGGCGGCATCTTGATGGCCAAGATCATCATGCCGGACAATCCCGACGATGCCGAGATCGAGCCGGTCATCCTGCCCGATGCCACGCATGAGGAGGAGAAGCCCGCCAATCTCATCATGGCGGCCGCGCAAGGCGCGCAGACCGGCGTGAAGCTGGCCGTCGCGGTCGGCGCGATGGTGCTTGCCTTCGTGGCGCTGGTCGCGCTGGCCAATGGCCTGCTCGGCGGGGTCGGCAACTGGTTCGGCTATCCCGATCTCAGCTTCCAGATGCTGATCGGCAAGCTGTTCGCGCCGGTGATGCTCCTGCTCAACATTCCGTGGAACGAGGCGCAGGTCGCGGGCGGCCTGTTCGGCACCAAGGTCGTGCTCAACGAGTTCGTCGCCTTCATCGAGCTGGGGCAGGTGCAGGCTACGCTATCGCCCGCCACGGTGGCGATCACCACCTTCGCGCTGTGCGGCTTTGCCAATTTCTCGTCCATCGCCATCCAGATGGCGGTGACCGGCAGCCTGGCGCCCAATCAGCGGCCGATGATCGCCCGGCTCGGCATCAAGGCGCTGATCGCCGGTAGCCTCGCCAATCTGATGAGCGCGGCGCTGGCCGGGCTGATGCTGAGCCTCTGATCGAACAAGGGGAGATGTGCGGATGCTGAAGCTCATCATCGGCAACAAGGTCTACTCGAGCTGGTCGCTGCGCGGTTGGCTGGCCGCCAAGCAATCCGGCCTGCCCTTCGAGACGGTGCTGGTCCCGCTTTTTGACGCGGCGTGGGAAGCCCGCAAGGCGCAGCCGGATCTCGCAGTCTCCAATGGCAAGGTGCCGACGTTGTGGGATGGCGACATCGCTGTGTGGGATAGTCTTGCCATCATCGATTATCTCGATGCGCTCTCCGGCGGCGCTCGCTTTTGGCCGCAGGACAAGGCAGCGCTGGCGCTCGCCCGCTCGATGGCGGCGGAAATGCACTCCGGTTACCAGCCGCTGCGCCAGACCTGCGGCATGAACACTCGCCACATCCTCCCCCCGCGCGATCTCGGCCCCGATGTCGCCGCCAATGTGGCGCGCATCGTGGACGTGTGGGAACAGGCCCGCACGCGGTTCGGGGCAGAGGGCGAGTTTCTCTTCGGCCCCTTCGGCGCGGTGGACATCATGTTCGCGCCGGTCGTCTTGCGCTTCGTCACCTATTCCATCGCAGTGGCGCCGACAGCGCGCGCCTATATGGACGCCATCCTCGCCCACCCATGGATGCGCGAATGGCTGGACGATGCCGCGTGGGAAAGCTGGGTCATTCCGCGGCTGGAGCCAGCGGGCGGGGTTTAAGACCCACCACCTTGCCGTTCGTGTCGAGCGAAGTCGAGACACTACGCACTGCACTCACGTGTCTCGACTTCGCTCGACACGAACGGGAGGCTTGTGGAGTAAACTGATGCATGAGCCTGCAAGCGTGCCTGAGAACCAAAGCTCCTGGGAAGGCAGGAGCCGAGGGCGCCGCAGTCCGCATCCCGATATCAAGGCAATCGCTCAGTCCCATAAGGCGCGCCATCGCGATGCTGATAGCCGCCGGCCGTGAAGATCATGTCGATATCGGAATAGCGCCCGCCAGCATCGCGATCTCCCGCGCTCAGGCAGATGAAGGTGCAATTCGTATCGCTGCGATTGACGAGATGGTGGCCATTGGCGACGCCCGCGGCCCAGGCCACGCAATCGCCGGGGTGCAGGATGGTCTCGCCTTCGTCCTCGATCAGCACCGCCTGCCCGGACAGCATGATCAGAAACTCATCCTCGCCCAGATGCCAGTGCCGCTGCGAGGACCAGGCGCCCGGCTCCAGCACGACATGGCTGGCGCCCAGATGCGTCAGGCCGGCATGGCGCCCCAGCCGCCGGTGCCAGCGCCCGGCCACAGGCTCGTTGAACGGCGGCGGATAGCCCGTGCTGTTGCTCTGCTCCACCTGCTCGATCTCGATCTTGGGCATGTCGGCTCCTCCTGTGTTGCGCCCCTCCTCGCTACCGCAGGGGCCCCATCACCGCCAGAGGGAGCGCGGGGCGCGGACCTCGCTTCCCTTGGCGCGCAAGCTTGGCTAACGCAGGCGCCATGAGCACCGCCCCGTCCCTCACCGATCCTGTCGCGCTTGCCGAAGCGCTGATTGCCTGCCCGTCCGTCACACCGGCGAGCGGCGCGGTGTTCGATGCGCTGGAAGCCATGCTCACCCCGCTCGGCTTCACCGTCGAGCGCTTCATCGATGGCGAGCCGCCGCACGGGCCGGTCGAAAATCTATTGGCAGTCCGCCGGACGGGCGATGGCCCGCATGTCGCCTTTGCCGGCCATCTGGACGTGGTGCCCCCCGGCGAGGGGTGGACGAGCGACGCCTTCCGGCCCGAGCGGCGCGGCGAACTGCTCTACGGGCGCGGCGCTGTGGACATGAAGAGTTCCATCGCGGTGTTCGTCGCGGCCATCGCGCGGGCCGATGCCGAGGGCGCCCCGCTGCCCGGCACGATCAGCCTGCTCATCACCGGGGATGAGGAGGGCGACGCCGTCCACGGCACCCGCGCGCTGATGCGCCATATGGCCGAGCGCGGCGTGACGCCGGATGTCTGCCTCGTGGGCGAGCCGACCTCGGTCCAGCGCCTTGGCGACATGATCAAGATCGGCCGGCGCGGCTCGGTGAACATGTGGATCAGCGTCGAGGGCATGCAGGGCCATGTCGCCTATCCGCATCTGGCGAAAAACCCGATTTCGCCGCTGGTGCGCATCTTGTCCGCCATCGAGGCGATCGAACTGGATCAGGGCACCGACTGGTTCCAGCCCAGTAATATCGAGATCACCGACCTGCATGTCGGCAATCCAGCAACCAATGTCATTCCCGCAAAGGCCACGGCCCGCATCTCGATCCGCTTCAACGATCTGCATCGCGGTGAGGATCTCGTTGCCCGAATCCGCACCCTGGTGGAGGCCGAAGGCGGCACGCTGCGCGCCATGATCAGCGGCGAGTCGTTCCTCACCCAGCCGGGTCCGTTTTCAAGCCTGATCAGCGAGGCGATCGCCGCCGAAACCGGCGTCACACCGGAACTGTCCACCAGCGGCGGCACCTCGGATGCCCGGTTCCTCTCGGCGCTTTGCCCGGTCGTGGAGTTCGGTCTGCTGAATGCGACGATGCACAAGCTGGATGAGGCGGTGTCGCTGGCCGACATCGAAAGCCTCACGCGCATCTACAAGCGGATCCTGAGCGCGGCCCGAACGCTCGGTTGACGCGGCGACACTAGGGCGAACCGCTCAGGCAGCCTTGCGCCTCACCTGCTAAACCGCCGATCCCAAAACCAAAAGAAAACGCCGCCGGTCTCCCAACCGACGGCGCTTCCCAAATCTGTCGACTGATCGAAAATCAGGCGAAGGTGACGCTCGTGGCGCCAGCGCGGCGACGCATCACGCCACCGACCAGGCCGAGGCCGGCGATCATCATCGCCCAGGTGGCGGGCTCCGGAACCGGAACGGTCGCGAGATTGTCGATCTCGAACGAGTTGCGGCTCGATTGCAGCGTCAGGCCAACGATCTTCTCGTTACCCTCAGCGAAAATCTGGAACAGACCGTTGGTGTTCGCCAGGATCTGGTTGCCGTCGGCGTCGTTGGTGAAGTTGCCGCCCGGCGTGATCACGAAGCTGGAGCCACCGTCCAGCAGAACGGTCAGCGTGTTGTAGGCGTCGATCGAACCCCAGTCGAACTCCACGGCGCTGGCGGCGCCGAAGTTGATCGTCGCGGAACCGTTGGCGAGAACCGACAGATAGGAAGACGAACCGAACGTCGCATAGGCCGGCGGCGCGCCGGTCGAGTTGGACGGCGGCGTGTTGATCTGGAAGTTCGAGCCGGTGATGCCAGCCGTCGTGTCGAACTGGTTGATCACATTGTAGCCTGCCGTCGGTGCGGACGTGCCGGGGAAGTACAGGAAGGTCACGGCCTGCGCCGGGGTAACCGCGGCAAGGCCGAGGGCGATCGCAGACGCCTTGGCAAAGAGGTTCATGTTCATGTTCAACTCCCACATAAGAGGGGCAATTGTTAATCGATTCTTAACCCTCCGTCCAATGGGATTTCGCAGAAACGCGGTAAATTTCTGTCTCATTTCGGAGCGCGAACATGAACGAACGCAAATGGCGGTTTCCTGCCTGCCAGCGGGCGACATGCCAGTGCGGACATCCTCGTGCGCATGGCTATCCCGGGCCACGCAGCGCTGCCTAATTGCTGCGGCGCAAAATCACGTAGAGAGCGCCATCGCCGCCATGGCGCGGGTGGGCCTGGCGCACACTGGCAATGCGGTGGGCATGGGCGCTCCTCGCCAGCCAATCACCGATTTCCGCGCGAATCGCGCCACGTCGCCGGGTTTCGCCGGGCGCCGGGGCGGGCCGCGGCTTGCCGGTCACCACCAGCAGCACCCGCCAGCCCTGCGCGAGGGCATCGCCGATGGCCCGTTCCAGCCGGATATGCGCTGCTGCCAGATTGAGGCCGTGCAGATCGATGGCATGATCGGGAATAATCCGCCCGGAACGAATGCGCTTCTCCCAGCTGCCGTCCAGCACGGGCACGGCGACGGGCGGCGGCGGGGATGGCGGCGGCGCCATAGGACGACTCGGTGGAATTCGGCCCTTCACCGGCTTGGGCGCATCCAGCGCCGCAGCAAAAGCCGCTGCCGAGACCGGCTCCACCGGCGGAAGCGGACGGACCCGCCGCAGGGGTGTCACCGTACGGGTTAGCTTGCCCCAGAGCGCGCGCTCATCGGGCGTGAGAACCCGCCGGGCCACGCTCAGCGGCCAGCGGTCAGGCGGGCATAGGTGCCGATCGGCAGCAGCAGCAGCGCGCTCCCACGGGCCGACATACCGCCGGCGATGCCGCGAGCGCGCTCACCGGCACCCCAGAAGGTATCAAAACGGTTGCTGCCCTTGATGGCGCCGCCGGTATCCTGTGCGATCCAGAGCCCGTTGGGCTCGGCCCGGTCGAGCGACAGCAGCACCGGCGCGCCGAGCGGCACGAAGGTCGGATCGGCCGCGACGCTCACCTCCGCCGTCACCGGCACGCCCAGCGCACCAAGCGGCCCGGGACCGGTCAGCTCTTGGAAGAAGACGTAGCTTTTATTCTCGTTCATGATCGATTGGCCCTGCGCCGGATTGGCGCGCAGCCAGCTCATGATGTCCTGCATCGAGCCGATCTGGATCAGCCCCCGGTCCCGCATCAGCCGGCCGATGCCGGTATAATCGCGCCCATTCTGCCCGGCATAGCCGATGCGCATGATCCCGCCATCGGGCAGGCGCAACCGCCCGCTGCCCTGCACCTCGAGGAAGAACAACTCGACCGGATCGACGGCATAGGCCAGTTCCAGGCCACGCCCGTCCAGCACGCCTGCGGTGATTGCCGCCCGGTCATCATAGGGCACGAAGCTGGAGCCCTGCACCTTGCCCCTGATGCGCCGACCCTTGAGGCTCTCGCTGAACAGGCCGAGATCGACCTCGATCAAATCGTCCGGCTTGCGATAGATCGGCGTCTCGCAACCGGTGGCGCGCGTGCGGCAGCCGGCGATTTCCGGCTCATAATAGCCGGTCGCGAATGCCTTGCCGTCACCGACCTGCACGGTTTCGAAATAGCGCCGGAAGAATTCCCGCGCGTTTGCCTCGCTCCAGCTTGCTGCGGCCGCGCAGGCCGTCTGCCAGTCGGCATTGCCGGTGAGGCCGCTCTGGTCGCGCCGACGCAGCAGCGAGGGGCAGGAGAGGCGGAAGGCTCGCAAGGCTTGCCCCATCCGCTCGGATGCAGCCGGCAGGACCGTGTCGATCGCTGGCCCCGGCGTCAGGCCGGCGGCCACGGCGGGCGCCAGTTCAGCCTGATCGGGCGCAGGGGTAGGCGCAGGGGCCGGGGTAAGCGGCGGACGAGGTGTTGCCGGTTGGGGCGGCGTGGCGGGCGAAGAAGGCCGGGAGGGGACGGGTCGCTGACCAGGCCCACCCGGCGGGATCATGCTGCCGCACGCCGCCAGAGCCAGCGCGCTTGCCAGAGCGGAAAGCTGCTTGAAACGGGTCTGAAAGCGAGCCGGCACGGCGATCCGCCTGCGCGCCGCTCAGCCTTCGTCCGTCTCCACCAGCTCCCAATTGGGATCGCGGCTGGAGAGATTGCGGCTGAACGTCCAGGTTTCCGCCGTGGAGATGGCGTCATCCAGCGATCCGCCCACAACATTGCCGTCCCGGTCGCGCGTGACAGCGGACAGATCGGCTTCGAAGTGGATCGCGATGAACGCGGTGCCGCTTTCGACGCGCGCAGCGTCGATCCGCGCGTCCTCGATGCGGACGAGCTTGTTGTCCATGGTCAGACCATCGGCCTCGCGCTGGTCGATGGCGGCGCTGAACGCGTCATACACATCGTCCGCGCAATAGGTGCGCAGCGTCTCGCGGTCGCCCTTCCAATAGGCTTCGAGGATCATGCCATAGGCCGCCTTGGCGCCGCCCAGAAACTGCGCGACATCGAAGTTGCGGTCGGTCGCGATGATCGCGCGCAGCCCGGGCTGGGCCGGCACTGCCACTGCATTGTCGGCCGCGCGCTGCGCGGGCGTGCGATTGTCGACCTGCCCGGAGGACGGCATGGGCGCGGCCGGACGATCGTCGGCCGGCGTGGGAAGCTGCCGCTGCTCATGACCCGTGCGCTTGCCGAGCACAGAGTAAAGCCGCAACGCCAGCAGTGCGAAGATCATGGCCAGCACGACGATGACGGTCACGAGGTCAACACCCTTCCTTCAAAACATAACCCGCAAGACATAGGCACGTTCGCGCAAAACTTCAAACGGACAACGCGCCAGACCGCCGGAACGATACCGACATTCGGTAAAAAAGCCCCCAACGCAGCCGCCCGGCCTCCTCACCCCGATTTTCGTCGGCCACGCGAGCGTTCCGCGCACCCGGGAAGCGCCACCCCCATTGCCCCCGCCTTGCGTGCCTGCTAAGCGGCGCGCCCATGGACAAGGAGCGCGGTTTCGCCCGGCACGCTCGGTGTCCGGCGAATTTCCAGCTTCTAGGTCGCGGCGGTCCTGCGCCGGCGGCATGGCAGCGACCATCGAGGAACAGGATTCACGCATGACCGACACGACCGACACCGTCGCCAATGGCGCCGACACCCAGCCCCAGATCGGCCTGATCGCGCAATATGTGAAGGATCTCTCGTTCGAGAACCCGAACGCGCCGGCCGTCTACCAGTGGCAGGAGCAGCCGCAGATCGACATCAACTTCAACATCAGCAACAACCAGATTGCCGATGATGTGTACGAAGTCGCGCTGAAGGTGAGCGCCAAGGCCGTGGCCGAGCAGGGCACCGCCTTCGCGGTCGAACTGGTGTTCGCCGGTCTCTTCGGCATCCGCAACGTGCCCGAGGACCAGATGCGCCCGTTTCTCTACGCCGAGGCGCCGCGCCTGCTCTTCCCCTTCGCCCGCCGCGTGCTGGCCGATGCGGTGCAGGATGGCGGTTTCCCGCCGCTCATGCTCGATCCCATCGATTTCGGCGCCCTTTACGTCCAGCAGCAGGCCCAGATCGAGGCCGCTGCGCAGGGCGAGCCCGCCGGCCACGCCTGATCATCCGCCAGTCCGGCATAGAGGAAGGGTCATGCCCATGCGCCTTGCCTTTCCTCGCCTGACTGCAACCCTTCGCCGCCCGGCCGCTCCCCAGCGCTGCCGGGCGGTACCGTTTCGCCCGGCCCGAATATCGTCGACGTCGCCACTGTCGGAACAGCCATGAGCCTGCTGCGCTCCACCGGCACCATCGGCGCCCTCACCCTCGTCAGCCGCGTCCTCGGCATGGTGCGGGACATGCTGATGGCGCGCTATGTCGGCGCCGGCTTCGCGTCGGACGCCTTCCTGATCGCCTGGCGCCTGCCCAACCTGTTCCGCGCCCTGTTCGCGGAAGGCGCTTTCTCCGCCGCTTTCGTGCCGATGTTCAACCGCATCATGGGCAAGGAGGGCGCCGATGATCCGGAGGCCGGACGCGCGGCAGCGATTCGCTTTGCCGGTCAGGTGCTCTCGGTCCTCTTCCCCATCCTCGTCGCGCTCACCATCGTCATGATGCTCGCCGCCGGACCGGTCGTGTGGGCGATGACCGGCGGCTTCCCGGATGGCGGACCGGAGAAGTTCGCGCTCGCGCGCCATCTCACCATCATTACCTTCCCCTATCTCGGGCTGATCTCGCTCACCTCGCTGCTCGGCGGCATCCTCAACAGCTTCAACCGCTTCTGGGTCAATGCCGCAGCGCCCACCCTGCTCAACCTGTGCATGATCGGGGCGCTGCTGTTCTTCCGGGGCGACACAGAGATCCAAACGGCCGTCACTCAGGCGATTGCCGTCACGGTTTCCGGCGCGATGCAATTGCTCTGGCTGATCTGGTCCTGCCGCCGGATCGGCGTAGCCCTGAAGCTGTCGGCCCCGCGCCTCTCGCCACAGGTGAAGACGATGCTGCTGCTGATCGCACCGGCCGCCATCGGCCAAGGCGCCATACAGATCAACCTGCTCATTTCCACCTCGCTTGCAGCGCGCTTCCTGCCGCAAGGGTCGGTGAGCTGGATTTATTATGCCGACCGGTTGAACCAGCTTCCGCTTGGCCTGATCGGCATCGGCGTCGGCACGGCGATGCTGCCGCTCATCTCCCGCCAGATCGGCGCCGGCGACACCCGCGCGGCCAATGAGACGCAGAACCGCGCGCTGGAGCTGGCGCTGTTCCTCGCCTTGCCCGCCGCGATCGCCCTGTTCGTCTCGGCCGTGCCAATCATCCGCGGCGTCTTCCAGCATGGCGCCTTCACGGCGGACGACACGCTGGGCGCGGCGGCCGTGCTCGCCGCCTTCGCACCGGGCGTGCCGGCCTATGTGCTCATCAAGGTGTTGACCCCCGGCTTCTACGCCCGCGCCGACACGAAAACGCCCGTGCGCATCGCCTTCATCGCCATGCTGGTCAATCTGGTGGGCAATCTCACGCTGATCTGGCGGTTCGGTGCCGCCGGCATTGCCGCTTCCACGGCCCTCTCGGCCTGGGTGAACGTCGCGCTGCTCTACTGGACGCTCAGCCGCAAGGAGCACCTCACCCTCGACGCGCGCTTCCGCGCCAAGGCGCTGCGCATCGTCGCGGCCGGCTTGCTGATGGGCGCCGCACTCTGGGCGGGCAACCAGCTTCTCGACGCACATATGGCCGCCGGCTTCTGGCGCCGCCTCATTGCGCTTGGCCTGCTCTGCGGTGGCGGCGGGCTGGTCTACGCCATCGCCGCCATCGGCTTTGGCGCCTATCGCATCGCCGAGCTAAAGGCGCAGTTGCGGCGCAGGCCGCGCTGAGGCGCGCCCTCCCGATTGTTCGCCCGGCTTGACGCCACGCCTCACGGACGACAGAGCGGAGCTCTTCTTATAAAGCAGGACTTTCCTCATGCGCGTGCTCTCCGGCATCCAGCCGACCGGTAATCTCCATCTGGGCAATTATCTGGGCGCGATCCGCAACTGGGTGCGGATGCAGGATGAGATGGATGCGGAGTCGCACTGCTTCTTCTTCCTGGCGGACATGCACTCGATCACCGTCCACGAGACGCGCGAGCAAAGGCTGGCCAATGTGCGGGACATGGCCGCCGCGCTGGTCGCGTGCGGCATCGACCCGGATCGCTCGGTGCTGTTCAATCAGGCGCGGGTGCCGGCTCATGCCGAGCTGTGCTGGTTGCTGAACGGCACGGCGCGGATCGGCTGGCTGAACCGCATGACCCAGTTCAAGGACAAGGCCGGCAAGAATCGCGAGGGCGCCAGCGTCGGCCTGTTCGTCTACCCGGTTCTGCAGGCCGCCGACGTGCTGCTGTATCAGGCCACCCACGTGCCCGTAGGCGAGGACCAGAAGCAGCATCTGGAGCTGACCCGCGACATTGCGGTCAAGTTCAACGCCGATTTCGGCGTGGAGCTGTTCACCCTGCCCGATCCGATCATCCCCAAGGAGACAGCGCGGATCATGAGCCTGCGCGATGGCACGGCGAAGATGTCCAAATCCGACCCCAGCGACATGAGCCGGATCAACCTGACGGACGACAGCGACACCATCGTGCAGAAGGTGCGCAAGGCCAAGACGGACGCCGAGCCGCTGCCCGCCGAGGCGGCTGGTCTGGCCGGGCGGGCCGAGGCGCTCAATCTGGTCGGCATCTACGCCACCCTTTCGGGTATCACGCCCGATGCGGTGTGCGCACAGTTCGCCGGGCAGGGCTTCGGCGCCTTCAAGCCGGCACTGGCCGATCTTCTGGTGACGCACCTCGCGCCGATCCGGGAGCGGTTCATTGCGTTGCAGGAAGATCATGCCGCGCTCGATGCCATATTGGAAAAGGGTGCCGCAGCGGCCGCCAAGGCAGCCGAGCCCACCCTGCGCGGCGCCTATGAGGCGATGGGATTGATGCGCTGAGCCGAAGGCCGCTGCGCCGTTTCGACACACGACACACCGATTGCAGGAACCGCATTCAACGCCAGTTCATTTGACCTAAGGTATCAAGGCGTACACTACGTCCTAGAGGGTGTACTCGCCCGAGAAACGGAACCGTCTTATGAACAGCAAGCGTCTCCTCGTCACTGCAGCGGCCTCGCTCCTTGCGCTTGGCCTCGCAGGCTGCGCCTCGCCCTTCAAGGCGGATGTGGCCCGCTTCCAGCAGCTTCCGCCCGCGCAGGGCCAAAGCTTCACGATCATGCCCGGCGAACAGGATCTCGCCGGCAGCCTTGAATTCCAGCATTATGCGGATCTGGTCGCCCAGCGTCTGGTCGATCAGGGCTATACCCGTGCGGCCGATCCGGCGAGCGCGCAACTCGTCGTCGAACTGGACTATGGGGTGGATCGCGGCACGCAGCGCGTCCGCTCGACCGGCTTTGCCCGCTCGCCCTTCTACGATCCCTTCTATTATCCCGGCTACTATCGTGGATGGCGCGGCCGCTATGTGATGGGCTGGAACGATCCCTTCATGTGGGGACCGGGCTATACGGATATTGAGAGCTACATGGTCTACCAGAGCGATCTGCACATGCGGATCAACCGGGTCGGCGGCGAGCCGCTGTTCGAGGGCACCGCCCGCGCCCAGTCGCTCAGCAACAAGCTGACCTATCTGGTGCCGAACCTCATCGACGCGCTGTTCACGGGCTTCCCGGGGCAGAATGGCGAAGAGGTCCGCGTGACCGTGGCGCCCGAACCGAAGAAGTAAGCTTTCGGCAGATTATCGAACAGGCCGGTGCCCTCCCAATGGGCGCCGGCCTTTTTCTTGGGGCTCGTCAGGCGGGCGTGTCGTCCCCGCTGGCACCGAGCTTCTGCTTGCGGAACAGTGTGCGGTCGGCCTCGCCGAATGCGACCTTCCACATCAGCACGCAATAGACAGCCAGCGTGAGCGGCAGGCCAACCACCAGCTCGATCCATTCGAGCCGGCGCGGGAGCAGCGTGAAGCCGAACCCGACAAGCCCGGCTACGACACCGCAGAGCACAAGGCTCGACCGCCAGATCGGCAGGCGCATCCCCAGCAGACCACTGAGCAACCGGGATTTGGCGATGGCGCCGCAGCCAAGGGCAATCGCCAGCGCCACCGCCGGCATCGCGGCGACATAGCCGTCCGCCAACTCATAACGGCGCGCCACGATGAGCAGGCCCACCGTCAGCATCGCCTGCAGGCCCACGGTGGCCAGCGAGAGGTAGAGGTTGCGCAGGCGGGCGAGGTACACCAGCGCCGCCTCGCTCACCACCGCCGGGCTCGCCAGCACTTCCGCCGCCAGCAGACCGCCAAGCGCAGCGGCACCGATGACGAAGGTCGGCCCGACCAGCCCCATCACCGCCTCGCCCGGCATCGCCAGCGCCACGGCGACCCCAAGCTGCGCCGCGACGATCCAGAAGCCGACCTGGCTCACCTGGCGCCCAATCGCCTCATGATTGCCGAGCGCGATGTTGCGGGTGATCACCGGGCCAAGAATCGGCTCGAAGCTGGTCTTCAGCTTCTGCGGCAGGGAGGCGACCTGCTGCGCGACATAATAGATGCCGACGATCGCCGGGGACGCGAACAGGCCCAGAATCGCGAGATCGAGACGCCGCGTACCCCATTCGATGGCGTCCGCACCGGCCAGAGGCAGATTGCGCATGGCCAGATGCCAGATCCGCCCGGGATGCGGTCGCCAGCCGCGCGGCAGGCCATAATGGCGCATCAGCGGCCAGAATGCCGCCAGCGTCGCGGCCGCCATCGAGGCGACATAAGCCAGGATCAGCCCGTCGCGCGGCGAATAGAAATAGAGCGCCAGCGCCGCGATGCTGATCGTCCACGGCTCGACAATCGCGCGCGCGCGCACCGTCGCGGCGATGTTGTATTGATAGGCACAGGCTGCCAGCGCCACCTCGGTCGTCGCAATGGCGATGACGATCAGCGGCAGCAGCCGGTCCAGCCCGTTGAGGCCGCTATTGGGGAACATCGCCTCAGGAAAGACGATGAGCAGGCCCGCCGCCACAGCGCTGACGAGGATGCACAGCCACATGGCATCGGCAACGACATGGGCCTGCGGGCGGCTGTCCTTCGCCAATTGCTCGGCGAGGCCGCGCTTGAGCCCCATGGTGGCGAGTTGGGCCGCAAATTCGATGACCAGCACGGCATAAGCGAAGCGCCCGAGCGTCGCCGCGCCATAGAGCCGCCCGGCAATGAACAGGAAGGGAATGCGCGCCGCCAGCCGCAGAACGAAGCCCAGCACATTGGCCCTGCCGCCCCGCGCCAGCGCCGAGATGTCATCGCGTTCGGCCTGCTCGGCCTCCCCACGCGCTATGGTCATGCAAGGCGCTCCCCGGCGCGGGCCGTTGCGCCGCGCCAGCCAGCCATAGGCGTTGCGATCGATGTGCGCAAAGTCTCTTGGTCCCTCATTCGGCGCGTAACGGCCGAGCCAGCAGCGCGGCGATCACATCGTCAACGCGCGACGCGCCGGAAAGAAGCGCACAAACGGCTTCGGTCACGGGCATGTCGATGCCCTGTGCGCGCGCCGCTTCGTGCAGCACCGGTGCCGTCGAGGCGCCTTCGGCCACCGTATGGCGATGGGCCAGCAGTGCATCGGGGGATTGCCCCTGCCCCAGCCCATAGCCCAGCGCATAATTGCGGGACCGGGTCGAGGAACAGGTCAGCACCAGATCGCCCAAGCCCGACAGGCCGGCCATCGTCTCCGGCCGCCCGCCCCGCGCGAGGCCGAAGCGGGTCATTTCGGCAAAACCGCGCGCAATCAGGGCCGCACGGGCATTCTGCCCCAGTCCCGCACCCTCGACCACGCCGCAGGCAATGGCGAGGACATTCTTGACCGCGCCGCCGATCTCGGCGCCCACCACATCGTCGGAGACATAGGGCCGGAAGGTCGGTCGCGCGATCACATCGGCCAGCAGCCGCGCCAGCGCTTCTTCCTCAGCAGCGAGCGTGACAGCCGTCGGCAGGCCGGCGGCGACCTCATGCGCGAAGGTCGGGCCCGAGAGCACCGCCACCGGCGAGCCGGGCATCACCTCGCGGGCGACTTCATGCATCAGCAAGTGCGACCCGGCCTCGATTCCTTTCGAGCAGAGAATCAGCGACTGGCCCTGCGGCGCGAACTGGGAGAGGACGGCGCGCATTGATTGGGAGGGCGTCACCACCAGCAACGCCCCGGCGCCGGCGAGATCGCCCGGCGCCTGCGTCGCCCGAATGCGCGGCGAGAGGGGCTGGCCGGGCAGATAGGTCTCATTCTGGCGGCGCGTATTGATCGCCTCCACCACGTCGCTATTGCGCGCCCAGAGCAGCACATCGCTGCCGCCTTCAGCCAGCACCTGCGCCAGCGCCGTGCCCCAGGCGCCACCACCGAGTACACCGATCGGCCCTGCGGCGTTCATGCCTTCACCCCCGCGCCGCGCACCGTCTCGGCGCTCGGGTCCAGCGGCCAGCGCGGCCGCGCCGCCACGGCGAGATCGTCCACAAGGCCGAGCGCGAACCGTTCCGCCCCCGCCCAGCCGATCATCGCGGCATTGTCCGTGCACAGCCAGAGCGGCGGCGCCACGAATCGCAACTCGTGCTGAGCGGCTAGCCCCTCCAGCGCGCCGCGCACACCCGCATTGGCAGCGACACCGCCCGCGACGACCAGCGCCGTCGGCCGGCCCGTCATGGCTTCCAGAGCGCGCTTGGTGCGATCGACCAGACAATCGATCACTGCCTGCTGGAAGCTCGCCGCGATGTCGGCATCCGCCCACTGCCCGCTCTCGACTGCGCGCATCACGGCGCTCTTAAGGCCGGCGAAGGAGAAATGCGGCTCGCCGCTGCCCACCAGCGGACGCGGCAGCGGCACTGTGCGCGGATCGCCCTGCGCCGCCAGCGCCTCCACCTTCGGCCCGCCGGGGATGCCGAGGCCGAGCAGCTTGGCGGTCTTGTCGAACGCCTCGCCCGCGGCATCATCGATGGTTGTGGCAAGCCGGCGGTAATCGCCCACGCCGCGCACCTCGAGCAACTGGCAATGCCCGCCCGAGACCAGCAGCAGCAGATAGGGGAATTCCAGCGAAGGATCGGCCAGCCGTGGGGACAGCGCGTGTCCCTCCAGATGATTGACGGCGATCAGCGGCTTGCCGGCCGCATGAGCCAGCGCCTTTCCGGTGACAAGGCCGACCATCACCCCGCCGATCAGCCCCGGCCCTGCCGTTGCGGCAATGGCATCGACATCGGCGAGGCTGAGCTTGGCATCGGCCAACGCCGCTTCGACCAGCGGGATCAGCGCCTCGACATGCGCGCGCGCCGCGATTTCCGGCACGACGCCGCCATAAGGACCGTGCGCGGCTTCCTGCCCCGCGAGACGGTGGGCAAGGATCGTGCGATCGCTGGCGACCAGCGCAGCCGCCGTTTCGTCGCAGCTTGATTCCAGACCGAGGATGATGGGCATGGCACTTTCCTCTAGAGACGTGCGCGCGCAGGGTCTATCGGCATTCGCCATCATGCCCGAGCAGTTTCCCTCGCCCACCGCCCCGCTGCGCCTCGGCACACGCGGCTCCCCCCTTGCCCTGGCCCAGGCAGAAATGACGCTGGCCGCGCTTGCGCTCGCCCACGGCCTGCCCCGTGAGGCGCTGGAGATCGTCGTCGTCACCACCAGCGGCGACCGCATTCAGGACCGCGCCCTGGCCGAACTGGGCGGCAAGGCGCTGTGGACCAAGGAACTGGACCGTGCGCTGCTGGCGGGCGAGATCGACTGCGCGGTGCATTCGATGAAGGATGTGGAAACGATCCGGCCGGAGAGCATCCACATCGCCGCGATGCTGCCGCGCGCTGCGGTGGAGGACCGGCTGATCGGCGCCCCGAGCATCGAGGCCTTACCGCAAGGCGCGCTCATCGGCACCGCCTCGCCCCGCCGCGCCGCTCAACTCCGCGCGCTCAGGCCAGACCTGCGCACGACGCTGCTGCGCGGCAATGTCGCGCGGCGCCTGGCCAGCGTGGAAGCCGGGGAGATTGACGCGACGCTGCTCGCGGCGGCCGGGCTCAACCGGCTTGGCATGGCAGAGGTCGGCGCCACCGTGCCCGCCGAGGTGATGCTGCCCGCCGTCGCGCAGGGTGCGGTCGGCATCGAGTGCCGCGCCGATGACGAGCGGATGCGCCGTCTGCTCGCCGCGATCAGCGATGCGCCGACTCAAACCTGTGTTCTGGCCGAACGCGCGCTGCTGCTCGCACTGGGCGGCAGTTGCCACTCGCCCATCGGAGCGCTGGCGCGGCTGGCCGGTGCTGGCGTTCATCTGCGCGGGCAGATCCTGCTGGAGGACGGCAGCGAGCAGGTCTCCGGCGAGATCATGTTGCCCACCGGCGACACGGCCGGAGCCGCCGCGCTGGCCGCGCAATTGCTCGAGGGCGCCTCCCCAGCCCTGCGGAGCCTGTTCACGCCGTGAACCGCCCCTATCTCATCCTGCGCCCACAACCGGGCAATGATGCGTCCGCCGCCAAAGCCGCCGCGCTCGGCCTAGAGGTGGTGCAGTTGCCCTTCTTCGAGGTGGTACCGGTCCAGGAAGAACCGCTCCTGCGAGGCCCGTTCGACGCCCTGCTCGTCACCAGCGCCAATGGCGCACGCTACGGCGGTGACGCGCTGGCGCGCTTCCCGGACCTGCCGGTGTATGTGGTGGGCGACGCCAGCGCGGACGCCGTGCGCGAGGCTGGCCACCCCAATGTCATCATCGGCGGCGGCGATGCGGCGTCCACCGTCCCCATGATCGTCGCGGCCGGCCACCGGCGCATTCTGCATGTGTGCGGGGAAGAGACGCGCCCGTTCGACCCGCTCGACCTCAGCATCACGCGCCACATCTGCTACCGCACGGAGGCGCGGGACATGCGGCGCTACACCAAGATGCTGGTGACCATGCCGCCCTCGGTCATCGCCGTGCATTCGCCCGCCGCCGGGCGTCGCCTCAACGCGCTGATGCCGCCTGCCTGCCGCAACCATTTCCTCATCGCGATCAGCCAGGCCGCGGCTAACGCCACCGGATCGGGCTGGCGCCGGGTGAGCGTCGCGCCGGAGCCGAACGATAGCGCCTTGCTGCGCCTCGCAACCTCGCTATGTATAGGCACCTCTTGAGGGATCGGGCAGAACAGATGGACGGCAACGCACCGGAAAACGGTGTCGGTGAGATGACGGACCGAGCGCAACCGCCGCGCCGGAGCCGATTGCGGCTGATCGTCGCCTGCTCGCTGATCGCCTTCCTGCTCGGCCTCGGTGCGATGGCCTGGATCATGACCAATTGGGATCGGCTGTCCTTCGGCCCCGGCGGCGATCCGGCGGCACTCACAGACGATATGAATGCCGCCCAGAACGGCGCCGAGAGCGGGGCGAATGGGCAGGCGCCGGATGCCGCGCGGTCGCGCGGTCTCTCCGACGTCACCGAACGCCCCGAAGATCGCGTGCTGACGCTGGAGCAGCGCCTCAACCGCATCTCGCTTGCTGCCATTGCGGCCTCTGGCCATGCCAACCGGGCCGAGGCAATGATGATCGCCTTCGCCGCCCGGCGCGCGCTCGATGCCGGCCAGCCGCTCGGCTATATCGAGGGCCAGCTCCGCCTGCTGTTCGGCGATGCGCAGCCCAAGGCCGTCGCCACCATCGTCAACGCCGCAGCGCAGCCGGTGACGCTCACCACGCTGCGCCAGGGGCTGGAGCAGGTCCGCAGCACCGCGCAGCGCGGCGACCCGAATCAGGGCTGGTGGTCAGCGGCGATGCAGGAGTTGCGGGGTCTGGCCGTGATCCGCCACGCCGGCGATCCCTCCCCAGAGCTGGACGAGCGCATCACGCGCGCGCGGATGTTCACTGAATCCGGACAGATGGAAGCCGCCATCGATGAAATCGCGGCGCTCCCGGCCCAGCCGGAGGCCGAGCTGTGGCTGGAGCAAGCCCGCCGCTACAAGGAAGCCCGGCGCGCGCTCGATGTCATCGAAGCCGCCGCTATTTTGGAGCCGCGCGCCGCGCCCATCGTGGCGCCCGCCCCGCTGCCCACCGAGACTGAAGCAAGTCCGCAGCCCTGACCGCGCAGTGCTTCGTTAAGCCAGAAAGATTGTCGCGAGATCGGCGGGCACCCGCGCCAGCCGGCCCGTCTCCTTGTCGATCATCGCCCAGGTCGTCCGCGCATTCACCTTGGACGTGCCATCGACACCGGTGAAGGCGATCAGCCGATCGAACCGGGCGCCGCGCGGCGGCTCCTCGATCCAGGTCCGCGCAAGCACCGTCTCGCCTTCGGTCACATTGCCGCGATAATCGATCTCGTGCCGTGTCACGACCCACACATAGCGCTCCTGCGCGTCGGGTGGCGCCAGCGATTCCCAATGGGCAGTGGCAAGCTGCTCCATCCACCGCACCCAGACCGCATTGTTCACATGGCCCATGATGTCGATGTCATCGGGGCTGGCCGTGAAGTGCTGCTCGAATGCCTTACCCATGGCTGCCCCCATGGCCGCCCGCGCCCTGCCCGGCTTCTTCCATGCCAAGCTGCCAGAGAATGAAGGCAAATTCCTCTGCTGTTTCCCGGAGCGATTCCCAGCGGCCGGACTTGCCGCCATGGCCGGCTTCCATATTGGTCTTGAGCAGCAGCACATTGTCGTCGGTCTTGAGCTCGCGCAGTTTCGCGACCCATTTTGCCGGCTCCCAATAGGTCACGCGCGGATCGTTGAGGCCCGCCGTCACCAGCATCGGCGGATAGGCCTGCGCCTTCACATTGTCGTAGGGCGAATAGCTGGCGATCAGGTCATAGGCGGCGGCATCCTCGATGGGGTTGCCCCATTCCGGCCACTCGCCCGGCGTCAGCGGCAGCGTCTCATCGAGCATCGTGTTGAGCACATCGACGAACGGCACGTGCGCGACCACGGCGCCCCACACATCGGGATCGGAATTGACGATGGCGCCCATCAGTTCGCCGCCAGCCGAGCCGCCCGACGTGGCGATCTTGCCCGCCGAGGTGTAG
Organism: Sphingobium sp. B11D3B; assembly: GCF_025961735.1. Classification (NCBI taxonomy): domain Bacteria; kingdom Pseudomonadati; phylum Pseudomonadota; class Alphaproteobacteria; order Sphingomonadales; family Sphingobiaceae; genus Sphingobium; species Sphingobium sp. B11D3B. The sequence goes on from NZ_JAOQOF010000001.1 coordinate 2,346,545, forward strand.
CCAAGGGCGATCAGCCCCTTCGCCACATCGACGAAATCGTTGAACGTGTTGGTCCGCTTCTCCAGCTTGCCGTCCTTGTACCATTGCTGGCCTAGGTCATCGCCACCCCGGATATGAGCAATGGCAAAGGCGAAGCCGCGGTCGACGAGGCTGAGCCGCGTGGTGCCGAAGCCCGGCTCGATGGCAATGCCATAAGCGCCATAGCCATAGAGGTAGAGCGGCCGCGAGCCATCGAGCGGATGGTCGCGCCGGTGCAGCACGGAGACGGGGATCGGCGTGCCGTCCCGTGCAGTGATCGTGAGGCGCTGCGTGGCGTACAGCGCCGGATCGAAGCCGGACGGAATCTCCCGCACCTTGAGGGTTTCGCGATGTCCGTCGGCCAGGTGATAGTCGAAGATCGTCTCTGGCGTGACCATCGATTCATAGCTCAGCCGCAGCGTATCGACGTCATATTCGGGGTTGTCGTCCAGCCCGGCGACATAGCTCGCCTCGGGGAAATCGAGGCGCTTGGGCGTGTTGGTGGCGTAATCGCGGATCTCGACCTGATCCAAGCCGTTCTCGCGCCCTTCGGTCACGTAGAAGCGCTTGAACAGGCTGAAATCGGTCAGGTAAAATGCGTCCGACGCAGGCAGGACCTCTTCCCACTGGTCCGGCGTCTCGATGCGCGCGCGGGCCAGGCGGTAATTGGGGTGGGTGTCGTTGGCGCGGATGTAGAGCCAGCCCTCATGCTCATCCACGTCATATTCGCGTTCGGGCACGCGTGCCGAAACGAGGATCGGCGCGGCGGTCGGGTCGCCGGCCGGCACCAGCCGCACCTCGCTCGTCACATGATCGCCGGTGGCGATGACGATCCAATTTTCCGCGCAGGTGAGGCCCACAGAGACGCGGAACCCTTCGTCCGCCTCATGATACAGCATGACGTCCTCCGCCACATCGCTGCCCAGCCGGTGGAGCATCGCGCGATCCGTGCGCCACTGGGCGTTGGCCGGGGCATAGACGAGCGCGCGATCATCGCGGGTCCAGACCAGCGCCGAGAGCACGTCCGGAATGACGTCGGGCAGCATCTCGCCGGTTTCCAGATTGCGGATGCGCACCGTGTAGCGCTCCGACCCGTTGTCATCGATCGCATAGGCCAGCAGGCGGTCATCATTGGAAATCGCGACGCTGCCGAGGCGGAAATAATCCTTCCCCTCCGCCAGCGCCGGCTCATCGACGATCAGTTCGTCCGCCGATCCGTCTTCCGCCGCGCCGACCTTGCGGCGCCAGTGGCGGCGATATTGCTCGCCCGCCTCGAAGGTACTCCAATAAACATAGGCGCCATCCTTCTGCGGAACGGAGCCGTCCTCCTCCTTGATGCGGCCCTTCATCTCCGCGAACAGCGCATCGACCTGGCTCTTGCGCGCCGCCATATGCGCCTGGAAGTAAGTGTTCTCGGCCGTCAGATAGTCGAGCACGTCGCGATCCGTCACCTCGGGATAGCCGGGATCGCGCAGCCAGGCCCAAGGGTCGTCCAGCGTGCGATTGTGGTGGACGGAGCGGTGGGGGCGTTGCGCCGCGCGGGGCGGCTGGAGCGTATCGGTCATCCCCGCCAGATAGGCGCTCGCACCGCCGCGCTCAATGCCGTCAATAGAGCGCCGCCAGTGCGAGGCATGTCGTCAGCCCGACCACGACGTTCATCGGCAGGCCGATGCGCAGAAAATCCGCAAAGCGATAATTGCCGGCCGCATAGACCATGGTGTTGGTCTGATAGCTGATCGGCGTCGCGAAACTCGCCGAGGCCGCAAACATCACCGCGATCAGCAAGGGGCGCGGATCAGTGCCGAGGGTCGTCGCCAGACCGATGGCAATCGGCGTCATGATCACCGCCACAGCATTGTTGCTGACGGCTTCGGTCAGCGCACTCGACGCAAAATAGACGATGAACAGCAGCACCAGGGGACTGGCGCCCTCCAGCAACGGTCGCATGGCGTTAACCAGCAGGGTAATGCTCCCCGCCTGATCGAGCGCCGTGCCGACGCACAGCATGCCGTAGATCAGCACCAGCACATCGCCATTAATCGAGCCCCAGGCTTCATCGCCATCGATGCAGCGCGCGGCGAGGACGATGCCGACGGCGATCAGCCCGGCGACCATGATCGGGACGAGACCCAAGGCGGAAAAGACGATGGTGCCCGCCAGCGCCGCGACCGCGATGGGGGCCTTGGTCGGGCGGAAAGCCACGCCTTCGGTCTCTTCCACCCCGATGAGGTTCTGGTTCTCGCGCAGCGCATTGATGGCCGCCTCTGACCCGGTGACCAGCACCGTATCGGCAGCGCGCACGCGGCTATCGGCCAGGGTCGGCCCGGCGTCATGGCGATGCCGGGTAATCCCCAGCAGCCGCACCGGCAGCACGTTGAGGAACGGGATTTCCACCATCCGGTTACCGATGCTCGGGTGACCGGGTGAAATGATCGCCTCCACCACCAGCGGCGCGTCGGCTTTGGTGTTGCCGACCGTCGCGATGCCGAGCTCGATGTCCTTGTTCGTGCGCAGAGTCATCAGATCGGCCAACTTGGCGCGCACCACGAGGCGGTCGCCCGCCATGAAGGGCTCGTCCATGGCCTCGATCAGCTGGCTCCCCCGCTGGATGCTCACCAGTCGAACCCGCTTGAGGAGACCGCTTTCGGAAAGGTTTTTGCCGATCAGGCCGCTATCCCGCACGATCCGGATCTCGCTCAGGAACACCCGGTCCGCGTCGCTGTGATAGGGCGCGCCGTCACCGTCCGGGAGCAGGAAGCGCCCCAGCACCGCAAGGGCGATCGTGCCGGCGGCCGCAACGATGATGCCCACAGGCGTGATCTCGAAGACGCTGAACGGCGCGACGCCCAGATCGCGCGCGACGCCATCGACCAGAAGATTGGTCGACGTGCCCACCAGCGTCAGGGTTCCGGCCAGCATGGAGATGTAGGACAAAGGAATGAGCAGCTTCTTGGCGGAAACGTTGATCGCCGAGGCCAGCCGCAACACGATGGGGATCATGATGACCACGACCGGCGTGTTGTTCATGAACGCAGCCGCCGCCAGCAAACCAACGACCAGTTCGATCATCGCACGGATCGGATGCGCCTTGGCGCGGGCGACGATCCAGTTGCCGATCACATCCAGAATGCCAGTGCGGGTCAACGCGGCCGAGAGCACGAACATGGAGGCAATGGTGATCGGCGCGGGATTGGCAAAGGCGCGCAGCAGCGATGCGCTGTCCAGCAAGCTCGTGACGAGGAAGGCGCAGACGCCCAGCACGGCGATCACCGTCGCCGGATAGCGCTCCCGCACGAACGCCACGAAAAGTCCCACAAGGATGACGAGGCCGACAAGGGCCCGGTTGGCATCGATGATCGCGGAGAGCCACTCAAACATCACCCTCCCCTAACGCCCCTGTCGGACCGCGTCGAGCAGCCCCGTCGGCTATGGCAATGTCAGGCCTGTCGAGGCGAGCGGAGCCCCGCCGTCACATCTGCGTCTCATACTCCGCCGTGACATCCTGCTTGGTGCCGGTGAGCCGCACGACACGTCGTTCGCACAGCACCGGCACGGCCGTCAGCCGCATCCAGCGCAAGGCGCCATCCGGCCGGCGCAGCCGCGCATCCATGGTGAAACCGCGACGATGGCGAATCGCATAGGCCCGCAGCGACTCCATCGCCGCCCGCGAGTCCGCCAGATAGATCGATGTCGCCAGTGACCGTGTCAGCTTCTCTTCCACGGGGATGCCGAACAGATCGTAGACGGCTCTGGACCATGTCAGGCTTTCGTCGGTCAGCCGGCAGCTCCACAGGCCAATGCCCTGATTGTCCAGCGCGCTCTCCTCCCGATTCACCATGGGCATGATCGGCAGGCGCCAGCTTGCCTCGTAAACCGGCCAGCTATGGGTGAGAAAAGGCGTTTGCCCGGTGGTCATAGGGTGATCTTTGCTCTGGTCCTGATCGCATGAGCGTTCCCGGTCTTGTTTGCCAGCAGTGGCGGCAAATGCTGGCAAGCCGTCTGGAAACGCTTATGCTGTCCGGCAGAGATTAACGAGCGCCCCTTAAAAATGAACGAATGCGGGCGCGAACAGGAACGCTTGTCCATGTCTACCCATGAAGATCGCCTGCGCGCCCTGCGCGCCCAGCTGTCCCGCCAGTCGCTCGACGGATTCGTCGTGCCGCTCACCGACGAGCATCTGTCCGAATATGTCGGCGGCTATGCGCAGCGGCTTGCCTGGCTCACCGGTTTTCTGGGCTCTGCGGGCAGCGCGGTGGTCCTGCCGGAGGAAGCCGCAATCTTCACGGATGGGCGCTATACCTTGCAGGTGCGCGATCAGGTGGATGGCGCGCACTGGCAGTTCGAGAGCGTGCCGCAAATGAGCGTCGCCACCTGGCTCGGGGTCCATGCCCCGGCTGGCGGACGGATCGGCTATGATCCCTGGCTGCACACCCGCCGATGGGTCGAGGAGGCGACACGCTCGCTTGCCGGCAAAGGCGCCATGCTCGTGCCGGTCGACCATAATCCCGTCGATGCCGTGTGGGACGATCGGCCCGATCCCAGCAAGGCCCGCCTCGTGCCGCATGATGAGCGTCATGCCGGGCAGAGCAGCGCCGCCAAGCGCGCCGACATGGCGGACTGGATGAAAGCGCAGGACGTGGACGCCACCGTCCTCACCGCGCTCGATTCCATCGCCTGGACCTTCAACATTCGCGGCGCGGATGTGACCCATACGCCGGTCGCGCTGGCCTATGCCCTGCTCCATGCGGACGGCAAGGCGCAGCTCTTCGTCGACCTCGCCAAGATCGATGCCGATGTGCGCGCGCATCTCGGCAATTCGGTCGACATCCTGGACCGAGCCGCTTTCACCGATGCGCTGGCAGGGCTTGCCGGCAAGGCCGTCGCTGTCGACCCCGACCGCGCTGTGTCCGCGATCTTCGAGGCGCTGGACAAGGCCGGCGCCCTGATCAAGCCGCTGCGCGATCCCGCTGTTCTGCCCAAGGCCGTGAAGAACCAGACCGAGATTGCCGGCCACAAGTCCGCGCAGGCGCGGGACGGCGCGGCGATGGTCAAGTTCCTCCACTGGCTGTCCATCGAAGGCCCCAAGGGCGGGCAGACCGAAATCAGCGTGTCGGACCGGTTGCAGGCATTCCGTGAAGAAACCGGCGCTCTCGTGGACCTGAGCTTCGACACGATTTCCGGCTCCGGCCCCAATGGCGCCATCGTCCATTACAAGGCGAGCGAGGCGACGAACCGGGCCGTCGAAAGCGGCACACTTCTGCTGGTCGATTCAGGCGGGCAATATCGTGACGGGACGACCGATATCACCCGCACCATGGCCATCGGCACGCCCACGCAGGAGATGCGCCACCGCTTCACGCTGGTACTCAAGGGCCATATCGCGCTCGCCTGCGCGCGCTTTCCTGCCGGCACGCGCGGCAGCCAGCTCGACGTGCTCGCCCGGCAATTCCTGTGGGCCGAAGGGCTGGATTATGCCCATGGCACCGGCCACGGCGTCGGCAGCTTCCTCTCGGTGCATGAAGGGCCGCAGCGCATCGCGACCTTCGGCGGTGGAGACGAACCGCTGCAACCCGGCATGATCCTCTCCAACGAGCCGGGCTATTACAAGACCGGCGAATATGGCATCCGCATCGAGAATCTGGTGCTGGTGGTGGACAGCGGCACCGGCGAAAACGACCGGCCCTTCTATGCCTTCGAGACGCTGAGCCATACGCCGATCGACCGCGCCCTCATCTCCGTCGACGGGCTGACCCCGGCTGAACGGGCCTGGGTGGACGCCTATCACGTACGCACATTGGCGATCATCGGCCCGCAGCTCGATGGTGAGGAACTGGCATGGCTGCAGGCTGCCTGCGCGCCACTCACTGCTGACTGACGGGGGTCAGGCCGCCTGCAGGCGATAGGGGATGGTCGTCGTGACCTTGAGGCCGCGCGGCAACCATTCCCGCACGAAGGTGCCGCGCAACTGGCGCTCGATGCTCAGCCGGATGAGATCGGACCCGAAGCCCTGATGATCGCCGGGCGGCGCGCTCTCGCCCTTGCTCTCCTGCCACTCCAGCCTGAGCTGTTCGGAAGATCCTGAGATCATCAGGTCCACAAACCCTTCCGGCGAGGAGAGCGAACCATATTTGACGGCGTTGGTCGCCAGTTCGTGAAACACGAGGGCGATAGGCGTCATATAGGTTTCGGCGAGCAGCACATCGTCGCCGCGAATGCGGATGCGCTCGATGCCCTCGAGATTATAGGCGGCGAACAATTCGCCCAGCAGCCCCTGCAGCGTCAGCGTCTGCGCGCCCTCGCGCGGCTGCACATAATCATAGGCCCGTCCCAGCGCGGCAATCTGGTCGCTCATTTTCGAGCTGAAGCCCTTCAGCTCCGGGACACCCCGGCTGGAGAGGTAGAGCAGCGAGCCGATGACGGTGAAGATGTTCTTGATGCGGTGGACCAGCTCGCGCGAGAGAAGCTCCTTCTGCTCGCGCATGATGCGCTGATCGTGAATGTCCGTGCAGGTGCCGAACCAGCGCACGATGTTGCCGGTATCATCCCTGATCGGCAATGCGCGCCCGAGCGTCCAGCGATACTCGCCATCGAACCGGCGCAGGCGATATTCGATTTCATAGGGATCGCCGGTGGCCAGCGAATGGCTCCACACCTCCCACGCCCTGGCCTGATCGTCCGGATGGAACTGGCCGTTCCAGCCGGTCCCATCGGTCCGGCCGAGCTGCGCACCGGTAAATTCGTACCAACGCGCATTGTAATAATCATGATAGCCATCGGCCCGCGTGGACCAGACCATCTGCGGCATGGCATCGGCGAGCACCCGGAAGCGCTCCTCGCTTGCCGCCAGATCGGCTTCGGCGGCATTCTCCCAAGCCCGATGCGCCAGCATGACCCGTCGGGCCTCCAGCCGCCGCATCGTGGCTTCCGCCAAGACGGTAAGGCCCTGCCGTTGAATGTCGGTCAGGCCAGCGCGCGGTTCGGGTGAAATGACACATAGCGACCCGAGTGCTTCGCCACTCTTGGACACAAGCGGCGCCCCGGCATAAAAGCGAATATGCGGTTCGCCGGTGACGAGCGGATTATCCTGAAAACGAGCGTCGTGCGTCGCGTCGCCAACGTCCATGACATCATGGCCCAGCATCGCGTGCGCGCAGAAAGACATGCTCCTGGGCGTCTCGGTGGCGTCGATCCCGGTCTTCGCCACGAACCTCTGGCGATGCTCTTCAACCAGGCTGACCAGCGCGATGGGGCAGTCGCAAAGCTGGCCGGCAAACTCGACGATGCGGGTCAGTTCCTCGTCGCCAAACAGCCCATCGATCTCATAAGCCTCAAGCGTGATGCGCTCTTCGGGCGAAACAGCGTCGCGGTTGCTCTCAGCGCTCGCCATGGGCGCTCACGATCCGGCCTCGACAGACGTAAGGCTGCGCGCTTGAAAAGGGCCAATATGTGAGGAGCGTCATCGTCATGAGGAAGCGCCAATGTAGTATCGCGAAGGCGGAAGTCCATGCGGTGTTTACCGTATCTGCGCGATTTCGGCACAGGCGGCGCCTTCTCAATCACTTATGCGCCGGCGACACCCCGCATGAATCACCCCAACCGGCGGTCGATCCACACCACCACGGCTCCGACAAGCATGAAGCCCAAAGCGATGAGGCCCACGGTCACGCCGACCTGCGCCCAACCATGGCGGGAGACATCGAGAAAGGGATAGGGATAGCGCCCATCGAACTGCGCGCGCCCGATGGCATAGGCCAGATAAGCCAATGGCAGCAGCGCCCAGCGCAGCGTGTCCGCATAGACCAGCCGTCCCTTGGGCACGAACACGAGCCAGTAGAGCGCCACCGCAGGCGGGGCGATGTAATGGAGCAGGAGGTTCGAGGTCTCGGCGGGGCCGCTCAGGCTTTCCGTCGCGCGCAACAGCACTGCATAGACGATACCGATCAACCCCATGGCCAGCATCACGCCCGCGAGCCGGCGGGGATGACTCGGTGCCTTCGCGCCCAGCGCGACGCCGAACAGCACCACGCAGCTGAGCAGATTGCCGATCACCGTGAAGAAGCGCAGCATCGTCCACGCCGCCGCCTGGGGTGAGCCTGTCGTCTCCAGAGAGACGGCAAAGCGGATCGAGAGTCCGGCAAAGGCGATGAGGCCGACAAGCAGCGCCGCGATGCGCGCGGACATGGACAGCGTCTTGGTGGGTGAGCGCATCTCTCGGCCTAGCTCTGGCAAGTGGGGCAGTAAAAAGTGGAGCGGCCGGAATCGACCCGGCGCTTCACCGTGCCCCCGCAGGGGCAGGCCAGTCCTTCCCGCCCATAGACGCGCCAGTCCTTGGCGAAATAGCCGAGCTCGCCATCCGGCCGCGCATAGTCGCGCAGGGTGGAGCCACCGGCGGCAATGGCGGCCACCAGCACCGCGCGAATGGCCTCGACCAGCCGCGCGAGCCGCGCCCGCGAGATCCACCCGGCCGCGCGCGTGGGCGATATGCGGGCGATGTTCAGCGCCTCGCACACATAGATATTGCCCAGCCCGGCGATGATCCGCTGATCGAGCAGCATCGCCTTGATCGGTGCCGCCCGTCCCTCCAGTGCCTGCGCCAGATAGTCGGCAGTCAGCGCATCGCCCAGCGGCTCGGGGCCAAGGGCCGCGAAAGGCGGATAAGCGTCCAGCGCATCGGTTGGTGTGAGGTGCACGAACCCGAACCGGCGCGGGTCATTGAGGGCAAGGCGGTGGCTGGCCGTTTCCAGCAGCAGATGATCGTGCTTGCCCACTTCGCTCGGGTCGATCCGCCAGCGTCCGGACATGCCGAGGTGGAAGATCATGGTGTCGCCGCGATCGGTATCGATCAGGCCATATTTGGCGCGCCGGCCCAGCCCGGTGATTCGCGCCCCGGTGAGCCGCTGGCGCAGATCGACCGGGAAGGGAAAGCGCAGGTCCGCCCGGCGCGGCTCGACCAGCGTGAGTTGCGCCCCGTCGAGCACCTGACGCAGGCCGGCAACGGTGGTTTCGACTTCGGGAAGTTCAGGCATTCCTGCAGGCATAGGCCGAGGCGCGGCCGGCGCCAACAGGCATCAGAGCCAAAGTTGCCAGGGCAGGAGCAGCGGCCCGCAGAAGAGCAGCGCCAGCGCCAGCATCAGCCGCGCCTTGCCGGGCACCGCCAGTTCATCGGGCACCAACCCATCGGGCCGCGCCCACAGGAACGGGCAGGCGAGGAAAGCCAGCGTGCCCAGCCCCAGAGCTACCAGCCGAGCCCCCAGAAAAGCGCCGTCCAGCCACAGCCCCATCGCGCCAAAGGCAAAGCCGAGGGTCAGGACCCACATCAACAGGCGCATGGTCGGGGCTCTTTGCTCATGCCCTCGAAAAACGGATCGAAGCGCCGTCTCTTTAGCGCGGGAGGTGCACGAAAACCGCTGGCTCTTCGGCGGCTTTCTCCTTAGCGAAACGCCATGGCTCTTCCCGATGACATCACCCTCGCCAACGCCCTTGCCGATGCAGCGGGCGCCGCGATCCGCCCCTTTTTCCGCGCGCCTTATGACATTGAAGCCAAGGCCGACGCCTCGCCGGTAACGGAAGCCGATCGCGCGGCGGAATTGGCGATGCGCGGCCTGTTGGAGACGCAGCGGCCGGCAGACGGCATCATCGGCGAGGAATTCGGCACCGTCCGCGAAGGGGCATCACGCCAGTGGGTGCTCGACCCCATCGATGGCACGCGCAGCTTTATCGCGGGCCGCCCGATCTTCGGGACGCTGATCGCCTTGATGCAGGACGGCTGGCCGATCCTGGGCATCATCGATCAGCCAATCAGTGGAGAACGTTGGGTCGGCGCCATGGGCCGGCCGACATTGTTCAACGGCAAGCCTGCGCGCACCCGGCGATGCCGGGCTCTGGAAGGCGCGCAACTGGCGACGACCAGCCCCCATCTGTTCAGCGCGCATGATGGCGAACATTATCTCGCGCTCGCCGCAGCCGTTGCCGGCGACCGACTGGGTCAGGGCCCGATCTACGGCGGCGACTGCTATAATTACGGTCTGCTGGCGAGCGGGCATGTCGACATCGTCTGCGAAACCGGCCTCAAACTCCACGACTTCGCAGCGCTCGTCCCGGTGGTCGAGGGTGCCGGCGGGCACATGTGCGACTGGTCAGGCGAGCCGCTCCATGAAGCCAGCGCCGGCGACGTCATCGCCATGGGCGACCCCGCCCGCCTCGAAGATGTTATCGGCGCCCTGTCCCATCATCACGACTGACGGGCCAGGGCCGCGATTTTAGTCCACGACCGTCCCGACCACGGCGCCAGCTGCGCCACCGACAGCCGCACCCTTGCCGACGTCATTACCGGTCACGGCAGCCGTACCGGCGCCCGCCGCCGCGCCGATGCCGGCGCCCTTCAGGGTCGAACAACCCGAGACAGCCAACGCACTGGCCGTGATGAGGCCGATCAGAACGAGTTTCATGATGCATTCCTTCCAGCAAATTCCTGCTGAACAAATGCGCAAAGCCTCCGCGTCGTTCCCGAGCGCTGCGGCGCCCGGGCCTAGGCCTTGAGAACCGCCTGCCACTGATCGGGCTTAAAACCGACCAGCAAGGCGCTCGCCCCCGTCACCACCGGGCGTTTAATCATGGATGGATGCTCGACCATCAGCGCGATGGCCTTGGCCTCATCGATCCCGGTCCTGGCATCCTCCGGCAGTTTGCGAAAGGTCGTCCCGGCGCGGTTGAGCAGCACCTCCCACCCCGCCCGCTCTGACCAATCGGTCAGCTCTGCCGGCGTCGGCGGGGCCTTCTTATAATCGCGGAAATCATGCGCGATGCCCTGATCGTCGAGCCACTTGCGGGCCTTCTTCACCGTGTCGCAATTGGGGATGCCGTGCAGGGTCAGGGACAAAGCTCTCTCCTTGGAATACAGACCAGCCGCAATCAGGCCGGCGCGCCGACTTCGGCATCCTCGAATTTGTCGGCCAGCGTCAGGCGGTCGAGGATGGCGGCGGTCTCGTCGCGGACCTTGAGCATGATGCGCCGCAGCTCGCACTCATCTTCCGGCAGGCAGTTCTTGCAAGGCTGGTGCGCATAGCGGCTGGCACAGGGCACGAGCGCCAGCGCGCCATCGGTGAGCCGGAAGATGTCGCCATAACGGATGTCGATCGGTGGCAGCGCCAGCCAATAGCCCCCTTCCCGCCCGCGCCGCGTCGCCACGAGGCCCGCACGGCTGAGTTCGGACAGGATCACGGTCAGAAATTTGGCGGGAATATTCTGCGCGACCGCAATATCGGTGAGCTGGATCGGCCCCTCACCATAATGCCGCGCGAGGTGCTGGAGAGCGCGGATGGAATATCGCGTGCGTTGCGAAAGCATACCAACCTATTTGGCAGAGAATGCCGTCCGCGCAAGGGGCAAGCCCGTGCAATCGCTCGATAGCGGTTCTTTTTCAGTGCCCGGAGCGGGCCGTGACCCGCGCCACGGCCCTTCCGATTGTTAAGCGGCCTGCTTGCGCCGCTCTGCCAGCTCGTCGTTGAGCATTTCGGCCAGCAGGAAAGCGAGCTCAAGGCTCTGCGCCGCGTTGAGGCGCGGGTCGCAATGCGTGTGGTAGCGATCCGCGAGGCTCTGCTCGGTGATGTCGATCGCGCCGCCGGTGCATTCGGTGACATTCTGGCCGGTCATCTCGGCATGGATGCCGCCGCCGAAGGTGCCCTCGGCGCGGTGCACGGCGAAGAAGCCGCGCACCTCGGCGAGGATGCGCTCGAACGGGCGCGTCTTGTAGCCATTGGCCGCCTTGATGACATTGCCGTGCATCGGGTCGCACGACCACACCACCGGATGCCCTTCGCGCATCACGGCACGCACGAGCGGGGGCAGCGCGCCCTCAATCTTGTCATGGCCATAGCGCGTGATGAGCGTGATCCGCCCTGCCTCGCGGCGCGGGTTCAGCGCATCGAGCAGGCGCAGCAGCACATCGGGCTGCAGGCTCGGCCCGACCTTCATGCCGATGGGATTGCCGATGCCGCGCAGATACTCGACATGGGCCGAGCCTTCGAAGCGCGTCCGGTCGCCGATCCACAGCATGTGCGCGCTGGTGTCGTACCACTGGCCGGTGAGCGAATCCTGACGGGTCAGGGCCTGCTCATAAGGCAGCAGCAGCGCCTCGTGGCTGGTGTAGAAGCTGGTGCCGCCAAGCTGGGGCACCGTGTCCGGCGAGAGACCGCAGGCCTTCATGAAGTCCAGAGCTTCGCCGATGCGATCGGCCATCTCGCTGAACTTCTGGGCCCAGGGGCTGCGGCCCATGAAATCCAGCATCCAGCCATGCACCTTGTCGAGGCTGGCATAGCCGCCGGTCGAGAAAGCGCGCAGCAGGTTGAGCGTGGCGGCCGACTGATTGTAGGAACGGATCATGCGCGCCGGATCGGGCTCGCGGCCGTCCGCCGTGAACGCGATGTCGTTCACATTATCCCCGCGATAGCTCGGCAGCTCGACACCATCGATCGTCTCGGTCCCGGCTGAACGCGGCTTGGCGAACTGGCCGGCCATGCGACCCACCTTCACCACCGGCAGCTTGCTGGCGAAGGTGAGCACCACCGCCATCTGCAGCAGCACGCGGAACGTGTCGCGGATGTTATTCGGGTGGAACTCGGCGAAGGATTCAGCGCAGTCCCCGCCTTGCAGCAGGAACGCCTCGCCATTGGCGACCTTGGCCAGATCGGCCGTGAGGTTGCGTGCCTCGCCTGCAAAGACGAGCGGCGGAAAAGTCCCAAGCTGCGCCTCGGCTGCCGCGAGTGCCGCAGCATCGCGATAGATCGGCATTTGCAACCCTTCATGATCCCGCCAGCTCGCGGGCGACCATTTCGCCGTCATGATATTCCAGACTCCAAGCGTGTTCGCGCCACAACATGGGGTGTGGCGGACAAGGGGCAAGCCCCTACGCGTTTGAGGGCTTTGAGGCAAGGCGGTTGGGCACGGCGCTCCTAACGCGGCGCCGGGACGAACCGTGCGGCCAAAACTGTGAGAACCATCGCCAGCCCCGCCGCAATCCACAACGCCGAAGAGCCCAGCCTGGCATAAGCGAAAGCCCCGGCAATCGCGCCGGTCATCAGCCCGCTCCACAGGCCGAGATCGACTCGCCAGTGGCTCGCATCCTTGCCGGTCAGGCGGTTGGCGAGCGCCTGACCCAACCGGACGAGCGCGCCGGTCATGTAGGTGAGCCCGACCTTCACCTCGCCATTGTCAGCGAGCGCGGCATTTTCGGCGCCCATGGCCATGACCATGGCGGCCAGTGCCAGAGTGGGGGAAAAGGGTGCGGCGAGCGCGGCCATTAGGAGCAGCGCCGTCACCAGGCCGAGCACGGCCGGACGGCGATGCGCGCCCGCGCGATGCCCCACCAGTCCGCCCAGCACGACGCCCGTAACGAACCCGGCAATCAGGCCCGCGGCGGTCAGCGCGGCGCTGGAGCCCTCGCTGATCCCCACCGCCAACCGCGTCGAATTACCACTCATGAACGAGACGAAAAAGCCGCCCGCAGTGAGGAAGCCCAGCGCGTCCACGAAACCGGCCAGCGCGGAGAGCGCGATGGCGAGGTTGAGCAGGCGGGCGTCGGACCTCAGCATCGCTAACGCCTAATAATCCCGATTGAGGTCGGCGACATGCTCCAAGGGCTCGCCGGCCAGATAGTGGCGGATGTTCCGCGCGAACCGCTCGGCGCCGCGCTGGAAGGCGCTGGTCTGGCTCGGCCCCGCCAGATGCATGGTGACGAGCACATTCGGCGCGCGCCACAGCGGGTGTTCGGGCGGCAAGGGCTCGGGCGTCGCGACATCGAGGAACGCGCTGCCCAGATGCCCGGATTCCAGCGCGGCGATGAGCGCCGGCTGATCGATCAGATCGCCGCGCGCGATGTTGATGAGGCGAGCCCCCGGCTTCATCGCGGCCAGTTCCGGGGCGCCGATCATCGCCCGCGTCTCGCTGGTGTTGGGCGCGGCGATGATGACGAAATCGAACTCCCCGAGCCGCGGACGCCAGTCATCCGGACCGATCACCGCATTGGCACTGTCTGCCAAGCGACGCACGCCGGTCACCTGAACGCCGAAGGCGCGCAGGCGGGTGCCGATCTCCCGGCCGATGGCGCCGTAGCCGATCACCAGCGCCCGCGCGCCCAGCAGCTCGAAATTGCCCGGCGGTCGCGCCAGCCAGTTCTGCCGGTCATGGGCGCGCACGACCTCGTCCAGTCGCTTGGCGAGCACCAGCGCGCCCATGACGGCATAATCGGCAATCACGTCCGGCATCAGGCCGGCGCCATTGGTGAAGATCTGGCCGCGCGCGCGCATGTCCTCGATCGGGAACGCATCGAAGCCCACGATCACCGTGTGAATCCACTTGGCGTTCATCGCCGCGCGCGGACCCTTGGCGTAGACATTGCCGGCGAACTCGTCGAACCAGCCAATCTCCGCCTCCGGCGCGAGGGCCATCGCCTCTTCGGCCGTGGAGAAGCCACGCAATATGACGCGCCCGGCGAGCTCGGCGCCCAGCATGGCTTCCAGCCTCTCCCGCTGCGCTTCCGGCAGAACGATGAGCGGTTTATGCGCCATGATCGAGCCTCCATTCCCAGCCGAGCGGATCGCCGTCCATGACCTCGACGCCGGCGGCGAGCAGTTCGTCGCGCAGCGCATCCGAGGCCGCGAAGTCCTTGTCGGCCCGCGCAGCCTTGCGCCGGTCCATCAGCGCCGCGATCGCGCCTTCATCGATGGCCGTGGTCTTCGGACGCAGGCGCAGTGCTTCCCGCTCCAGTGCGAACAGCCCGAGGCCGAGCACGCTCTCCATCGCCTCGACCAGCGCGCGCTTCTCCTCGACCGGCACCTTCTTCATCGCCAGCGCCTCGTCCAGCACGGTGAGCGCCACCGGCGTGTTGAGATCATCGCTGATCGCGGCATCGAAGCGCTCCAGCAAGGGCGTCAGCTTGGGATGCGCCACCGCGTCAGCCGCCGCCACATCGCGCAGGGGTGCCGCGCTCATCAGCATGCGCTTGAGCCGGGTCAGCGCCGCGCCGAGATTGTCCCAGCTGAACTCCAGCTCCGAGCGATAATGCGCCTGCAGGCACATCATGCGGTAGGCAAGCGGATGATAGCCCCGGTCGATGAGCAATTGCAGCCGCAGGAACTCGCCCGATGATTTGCTCATCTTGCCGGTGCGATCGATCAGGAAATTATTGTGCATCCACAGCCGTGCGCCGGAATGGGCCGCGCAATCGAGATGGCCGTGATCGGCATCATAGCCCTGGATCGCCTGATTTTGGGCGATTTCATTGGGGTGATGGATCTCGCGATGATCGATGCCACCGGTGTGGATGTCGAACGGCAGGCCCAGCAACGCGCGGCTCATCACCGAGCATTCCAGATGCCAGCCCGGCGCCCCTTTGCCCCAGGGCGAGTCCCATTCCATCTGCCGCGTCTCGCCCGGCGGCGTCCTGCGCCAGATCGCGAAATCGGCGGCGTGGCGCTTGCCCTCGACCGGATCGATGCGGCTCTCGCCCTCGTCCGTCGCGGCACGCGCAAGGCGGCCATAATCGGCGACCGTGCTGGTATCGAAATAGAGCCCGGTCGGCAGCTCATAGCAGTGCTGGTCGGCAATACTCTTGGCGAACTCGATCATCTGCGGCACGAAATCCGTGGCAATCGACCAGTGCGCCGGCTGGCGTATGTTCAGCGCCGCCACGTCCGACCAATAGGCCTGGGTATAGTGCCTGGCGATGTCCCAGATCGACTGCGCCTGCTGCGCGGCCATCTTTTCCATCTTGTCCTCGCCGGCATCGCCATCGTCGGTCAGATGGCCGACATCGGTGATGTTGATGACGTGGGTGAGCTTGTAGCCCTTGAAGCTCAGCGTGCGCCCCAGCGTATCCGCGAACACATAAGCGCGCATGTTGCCGATGTGCGGATAATTATAGACCGTCGGCCCACAGCTATAGACCCGCGCCTCGCCGGAGTGGACGGGATCGAACGGCTCGAGCTGGCGCGTAAGACTGTTGAAGAGCTGGAGAGACGGGGCTTGGATCATGGCGCGCCCATGTGAGCGCAGCCAGCGCGCGGGTCAACAGGGCACGAAAGGCGGGGATGCGCTGACGGGGAAAGCGATAGCAATGGTCGAGGGCGGCGCAGGCACCGCCCCCTTGACCGAAAATCTCAGCCCTTGGGCGCGAGCACCATGAGCATCTGCCGGCCTTCGAGGCGCGGATAGGATTCGACCTTGGCGATCTCGGCCGTGTTCTCGGCGACGCGCTGGAGCAGCTGCATGCCGAGCTGCTGGTGTGCCATTTCACGGCCGCGGAAGCGCAGCGTGACCTTCACCTTGTCGCCCTCGCCGATGAAATCGACGACCTTCTTCATCTTCGTATCATAATCATGATCGTCGATGTTCGGACGCATCTTGATCTCCTTGATCTCCTGCGTCTTCTGGGTCTTGCGGGCGATATTCGCCTTTTTCTGGGCCTCGTACTTATACTTGCCGATGTCCAGGAACTTGCAGACCGGCGGGTCTGCATTGGGAGAGACCTCTACCAGGTCCAGACCGACGTCCGCTGCCTGCTCGATCGCCTCGCGCGTGAACATCACGCCCAGATTTTCGCCCTCTTCATCAATGACGCGCACCTTGGGCACACTGATGAATTCATTGTAGCGGGGGCCGTTCGCGGGCTGTGGCGCCATCGGGCGGCGCATCATCGGGGGACGTATAGCAGTTTCTCCTGTTGCCAATTCACATATGCGAGATGCGCACCTTACCGGTTTTCCATGAGAACGGAAAGAGGCCGTAGCGCGACACGAGGCGAACTGCGGCGCGAAGGCCACAGTTGCGTGCACCGTGCATTTAGGATCGCAAGCCGCTCACGGCAAGGGCCATCATCAGCGAGGCCGATGATGAACGAGCTCGGCCTTGCGGCATCCCTCAGCCCGGATGGCGGAAATGAATGAGCGGATAGGGCCGCCCTGCCGGATCGGTCTCTGAGCGCCCCGTGCGCACGAAGCCGCGCGCTTCGTAAAACGCGATGGCCTGAGGCGCCTGCTCGCTGGCGTCCACCTTTGCGCCGGGCACCAGCGCGAGAGCGTGCGCGACAAGAGCGCTGCCATAGCCCTGACCATGCACGGCCGGATCGACGAACAGCGAATCGATCTCGTCCTTCCCCATGCCGAGAAAGGCCTGGACGGTGCCGGCCGCATCCGTCGCGACCCACAGGTCGACCGAGGGAAGATGCTCGTGTTCAACCATCCGGTCGATCTCAACCCGGTCCTCCGGCGTGAGAAAGCCATGCGTCGCGTCGACCGCTGCCCGCCAGATCGCCAGCGCGCGCGGCAGATCGGCCCGAGTCGCCTTGCGGATGTGGATGCTCATCGGCTTCTCATCGTCTAGCTCCTCCTCTTCAGGGGAGGGGCTAAGGTTTGGCCAAATCCGGCGGCGTGGCTTCCGCCACTAGTTGCGCGATGACCTCCTCCACGCTCAGCACCTTCTGATGCTCGTCGCTGCCGAGGCGGCGCAGAGCGACGGTGCCCTCCTCCGCCTCGCGACGGCCGACGACCAGCAGATTGGGCACGCGCCCAAGGCTGTGCTCGCGCACCTTGTAGTTGATCTTTTCGTTGCGCAGATCGGTCTCGGCGCGGATGCCTGCGGCGCGCAGCTTTTCGACCACCTCGCTCGCATAGCCGTCCGCATCCGAGACGATGGTCGCGACCACCGCCTGCACCGGCGCCAGCCACAGCGGGAACTTGCCGGCATAATGCTCGATGAGGATGCCGATGAAGCGCTCATAGCTGCCAAAGATCGCGCGGTGGAGCATCACCGGGCGGTGGCGGGCGCCATTCTCGCCAACATAGCTCGCGTCCAGCCGCTCGGGCAGCACCCGATCGGACTGGATGGTGCCGACCTGCCAGGTGCGGCCGATGGCATCGGTGAGGTGCCATTCCAGCTTGGGCGCATAGAAGGCGCCTTCGCCGGGCAGCTCCTCCCAGCCATACTCGTCCGTCGCAAGGCCAGCGGCGATGACGGCGTTGCGCAATTCCGTCTCGGCCAGATCCCACATCTCGTCCGAGCCGAAACGCTTCTCCGGGCGCAGCGCAAGCTTGATCGAATAGGTAAAGCCGAAGTCCTTGTAGATGCGGTCGGCCAGCGCGCAGAAGGCGCGGACTTCATCGACGATCTGGTCCTCGCGGCAGAAAATGTGCGCATCGTCCTGCGTGAACTGGCGCACGCGCATCAGGCCGTGCAGCGCGCCATGCGGCTCGTTGCGGTGGCAGCAGCCATTCTCGTAGATGCGCAGCGGCAGATCGCGATAACTCTTGATGCCCTGGCGGAAGATGAGGACATGCGCCGGGCAGTTCATCGGCTTGAGCGCCATCCACTGCGCATCGTTCGACACCAGCGGGCCTTCGTCCTCGACATTCGGCACCTCGTCCGGGATGACGAACATATTCTCGCGATACTTGCCCCAGTGGCCGGACTGCTCCCACTGGCGCGCGTCCATCACCTGCGGGGTCTTCACCTCGTTGTAGCCCGCGTCATCGATGGCGCGGCGCATATAGGCCTCCAGCTGGCGCCAGATGACGAAGCCCTGCGGATGCCAGAACACGCTGCCATGCGCTTCCTGCTGGAGGTGGAACAGGTCCATCTCCTGCCCGATCTTGCGGTGATCGCGCTTGGCGGCTTCCTCCAGCCGGAGCAGATGGGCATCGAGCTGCTTCTTGTTGAGCCAGCCGGTTCCGTAGATGCGCGAGAGCATCGCGTTCTTCTGGTCGCCGCGCCAATAAGCACCGGAGACGCGCGTCAGCTTGAAGGCCTGCGGATCGACCTTGCCGGTGGAGGCGAGATGCGGCCCGCGGCACATGTCCAGCCAATCGCTGCCGGACCAGTAGACAGTCAGATCCTCGTCGCCGGGCAGTTCGGCCGCCCACTCGGCCTTGAAGCGCTCGCCCTGCCCTGTCCAGCGCTCGACCAGCTGCTCGCGGGTCCAGACCTCGCGGCGCAGCGGTTTGTCGGCAGCGATGATCTCGCGCATCTTCGCTTCGATGGCGGGCAGGTCTTCCTCGGTGAACGGCCCGCGATCCGCCGGCGCCGCGACGTCATAATAGAAGCCATCGTCCGTGGAGGGACCGAAGGTGATCTGCGTGCCGGGGAACAGCGCCTGTACCGCCTCGGCGAGGATATGCGCATAATCGTGGCGGACCAGCTCAAGCGCGTCCGCCTCGTCCTTGGCCGTCACCAGCGCCAGCTGCGCATCGGCCTCCAGCGGACGAGTGATGTCGACCAGCTCGCCATCCACCCGCGCAGCCAGCGCCGCCTTGGCGAGGCCGGGGCCGATCGCGGCGGCGATCTCCGCCGGCGTGGTGCCGCGCGCAACCTCGCGCTGCGAGCCATCGGGGAGCGTGATTGTCACCTGTTGCGTCATCGGTCTGGTTCCTGCTGTGCGGCTTGCCGCTTAGGCAAGTGCGGAAGACTTGGGAAGAGGCGGAACAGGCCGGATGCGCATGACCGCCCCGATCCGCTGCTGGGATGGGGCCTTCGGTCCTGCGCGCTTCAATCGATGAGGCGCGTGCCGACGACCCCGGTGCTAGTCCGGGTGGTGGGCGTAGTCGCGGCTGTGAAGCGCAGACGAGGCATGGCGGCTTTCATAAGGGGAGCGCGGAGGTTTGTCACCTGCTGGCGGGCATCCCTTACAGCGTCGTCGATTCAGCGCAGCCGAGCAAGCATCGACGCCGCATATGCCGCATAAGGGCCGATCCAGCGCTCGTGGATCGCGTGGATGGGCAGTGCATCGAGGTGATTCCAGCGCTCGCGCCCACGCTTCTCGGCGATCACCAGCCCGGCGCTCTCCAGCACGCCAAGATGCTGCATGACCGTGCAGCGATCCAGCTCCGGCAGGAGCGCGCACAGCATCCCGGTGGTTTGCGGGCCGCCCTTGAGCGCATCGAGCATCCGGCGGCGGGCGCGGTGACCCAGCGCCTTGAACAGCGCGTCGGCGCCATCCTCATTGTCCGTCTCGGGCTTTGCGATTTCAGCCTGCGTTGACATGTTATGTTTTTATAACATATGAGTCGCCCTATCAAGAGTCGGTGGTGCTTCCTTTGCGAGAGGATAGAGCATGGAGCTGAAGTTCACGGTCGGCGGGCGGATCGACAAGCCGGTGCATGAGGCATTTGAGGCCGTGGTGAACCCGGCCCACCTCTCCCAATTCTTCACCACGGGCGGGGCGCAGGGGCGACTGGAACCCGGCGCAACGGTGACCTGGGACTTTCATGATTTTCCCGGCGCCTTCCCCGTCGAGGTGGTCGAGGTGGAGCAGAATGCCCGCATCGTGCTGCGCTGGGCCGGTGCGGACGACGCCGTGACGCCGGACGCGCAGGGCCGCGCGCTCACCACCGTAACCATGACCTTCGCCGCGCTGGACGGCGGACGAACCCATGTGCAGATCAGCGAGGAAGGCTGGCGCGACAATGCGGCGGGCCTCAAAGCGTCCTACGGCAATTGCGAAGGCTGGACCGGCATGCTCTGCGCCATGCGCATATGGCTGGAGCATGGGGTAAATCTGCGCGACGGCTTTTATAAGTGACGAGCTGTCCCTGCCCACTGACCTGACGAGACCCACCCCGTCACCAATCCGTCATCCTCCCTTCATGTGCATGACGCCGTTCCGTCACCTCCCTGACGCAAGGCCTCCCTATCTGCCGCCCCCAGAACAAAACCTGCTTTTGGGGACTCACCACAATGAAACCGCTTTACCCGACTTTCCGGGCCGCTTTGCTGTGCTCGGCCATTCTGCTTGCCACGCCTGCCTTCGCGCAATCCGCACTCGTGCCGGAGGCCGAGAGCGAGGCTGGTGCGGATGGCGATACGATTGTCGTCACCGGCCAGCGCCGCGCGCAATATGAGGCGACGGCGGAGAAGCGCGAGGCGTTTGCGGTGATGGATGCGATCTCAGCCGACGATATCGGCAAGCTGCCGGACCATAATACGGCGGCGGCGCTGCGGCGCATTCCGGGCCTGTCCGTGCAGGAGGATCAGGGCGAGCCGCGCTTCCCGGTGCTGCGTGGCCTTCAATCCACCTACAACCGCACGACGGTGGACGGCGCGCTGGTGGCGGGCGTGGATTCGGGCGGGCGCACCGTGCCGCTGGACATCGTGCCCTCCGTGATGGCGGGGCGGATCGAGGTCATCAAGACGGTGACGCCGGAGAATGACGCCAATGCCGTCGGCGGCATCATCAACATCACCACCCGCAGCGCCTTCGATGCCGGCCGGCCGTTCTTCAACGGCATCGCGTCCTATGGCATTTATGAGCAGCATGGCGAGGTGCGCAACAGCAAGCCCTCCTACCGGCTGGCCTTTGCCGCCGGCACCACCTTCGGCGCGGACGACGAATGGGGCATCGTGATCGGCGCGAGCCAGGAGCAGCTCGATTACGACATTCCGCAGATCGAAGTCGCCAGCCCCTCCGTGCGCGAATATACCGCCGCCGGCGCCCCGGTGGACAGCGGCGCGGCGACCGGTAACGGCATCCAGGTGCCGACCCAGCACCGCCTCTTCTGGTACAACAACACCAAGCAGCGCACCGGCGGCAACGCCAAGCTCGAATGGCGCCCCTCCGACACGTTCCGCTGGGAGCTGTCCGGCGTCGTCGCTCGCACCGAGGACGATGAGGAGCGTATCGAATATCGCATGGAGCCGGTCGGCAATGTCGCCAACCAGACGGAGACGAGCGGCCAGTTCGCGCGCGGGCGCATCATCGTGCAGCTCAACCAGCCGATTACGCGGCGCCTCGTTGCGCTCGGCCGCACCGCCTTCGCCTGGGATGGCGGCGAGCAATGGAAGCTGGATGGTGACGCGGTGTTCTCGCTCGGGCGGATGCGCGTGCCCAATGAAAGCATCGAGTTCCGCACCCGCGATGCCGACGCGACCCGCTATGCCTTCAGCTATGACACGTCGGACTTTTATCCCGTCTTCACACCGACCAACGCCGCCGCAGCGGTGAACCCGCAGAACTTCTATCTCCAACAGCAGCGCAGCAATCTGGAAAAGTCGCTGGAGAAGAGCGGCCAGTTCCGCCTGAACTTCACTTATGGCGATGACAGCATCGATGGTGGCATCAAGCTCAAGACCGGTGCCGTGCTGCGCCTCACGAGCCGCAAGAACGAAGTCGAGCGGACCGACTACAAGGCTGCCAGCGGCTTCACCTATACGCTCGACAAGGTGGTGACCGCCGGGCCGAGCGAAGCGATCCGCGACAAATTCTACATTCCGATCCGCATCGATGCGCAGGCCTTTCCGGCCTTCTATCAGGCCAATCAGAGCCGCTTCACCACCACCGTCGCCTCGAAGGCGGGCGACTATAAGGTCAACGAGGACGTCTATGCCGGCTATGTGCAGGGCAGCACCCGGATCGGCAATGTCACGCTGCTCGGCGGCCTGCGCTATGAGCGCACGGACGTCTCCTCGGATGCCTATCGCACGCTCGGAAGCGCGCTCACCCAGATCACGACGGACGGCAGCTATGGCAACTGGCTGCCCAGCGCGCACATCCGCTGGGATGTGACCGATCGCGTCGTGGTGCGCGGCGCCTATACCAACACCATCGGCCGGCCGGATTATTCCTCCATCGCGGCCAGCGAGACGCTCAGCTTCGATGGCAGCCAGCCAACGCTGTCCCGTGGCAATCCGGGCCTCAAGCCGCGCGAGAGCCGGGGCTTCGATCTCTCCTTCGAGTTCTACCCGAAGGATGGCGTGATCTCCGCCGCTTTGTTCCACAAGAAGATCAAGAACGAGATCTTCACCCTCTCCAATGTGGAAACGATCGACGTCGGCCGGGGGCCGGAGAGCGTGCTCGTCTCCGAACCGCGCAATGCCGAAACGGCGACCATCAAGGGCCTGGAGCTGAACCTGCAGCAGGCGCTGACCTTCCTGCCCGATCCGTTCGACGGACTGGGCGTGAGCGCCAACGCGACCTTCCTCGATACGCGCTTCACCTTCCTCACCACGGCCGGCCCGCGCGTGACCGGCCTGTTCCTCCAGCCGGACACGGTGTGGAACGCCTCGGTCTATTATCAGAAGGGCAAGTTCGAGGGGCGCCTGTCGTACAACTATATCGGCGGCTTCCTGGAGACGATCAACGACACCATCCCCAATGCCGACCAATATTGGAAGAGCCGTGGCACGCTGGATGCCAATATCAGCTATCGCGTCACCTCCAATATCACACTGTATGCCGAGGGGCAGAACCTCAACAATCAGGGCCGGCGCGAGCTGGTCGGGCCCGGGCGCACCTACCTGCAGGAATCCGCCGAATATGGCCGGACCTTCTGGTTCGGCGTGGCGGCGAATTTCTGATGGGCCTGCTTCTCGCTCTGGCGGCCAGTGCCGCTGCGGCGGCAGCGGCGGCGGGGACACCCGCTGCCGCCCCGCCCCAGGGCCAGCCGGCCGAAACGCTGCGCCGCATCCCTGCCGAGGAAGCGCGGCAGGGCGTGGCGGTCGGCCCGAACGATGTCTATGCCGTCGCCAACTGGACCATCGCCCGCTACGATCGCAAGACCGGCGCGCGGCGGGCAGTCTGGACCGGCGAGCCGGCGCGCTACCCGCACATCAACAGCTGCGCGCTCATCAAGGCCGAGCTGGTGTGCGCGGCCTCCAACTTCCCCAGCGTGCCACAGGCCAGTTCGGTCGAGATCTTCGATCCCGTCACCCTCGCCCACAAGCGCACCGTCTCGCTCGGCCTTGGCACCGGCTCGCTGACTTGGGTCGATTGGCATGCCGGACACTGGTGGGGGCTGTTCGCCAATTATGACGGCAAGGGCGGCGAGGCACCGCGCGACCACCGCCACACCACCCTCGTCCAGTTCGATACGGACTGGCGCCGCACGCAAAGCTGGGCGCTGCCCGCCACGATCCTCGAGCGGATCGCGCCGATGAGCATCTCGGGCGGCGGGTTCGGCCCCGACGGGCGGCTGTGGCTCTCCGGCCATGACAATCCCGAGCTCTATGTGACGCAATTACCCAAGGGCGGCGCCACGCTAGACCATATCGCCACCGTGCCAATGGAGGCGGAAGGCCAGGCGATCGACTGGGACGAGAACCGGCCCGGCATCCTGTGGGGCATCAGCCGCAAGACCCGCGCCATGCTGGAGATGCGCGTGCCGCCGCTGCAGAAATAGGGCGGCGGCGGCGCCCCTCGCGCAACGCCGCCCAAGAATACTCACGCCCCGGAACGATCCCCGCATCGCGTCGGTTCTCAAGACGAACCCATCTACGGAGAACGCGACATGATCCGATCCTTCCTCATCGGCCTGGTGGCCGGGCAGCGTGGCATGACGCCCTTGGCGGCAGTGGCGACGGGCACGCGCAAGGGGGATATTCCGGTGGTGCTGCCTTTGCAGGGCTTGTTGCGCAATCCGCTGATCGCGGCGGGCACGGCGTCGCTGGCGGCGGCGGAGATGGCCGGCGACAAGATGAAGAGCGCACCCGACCGGATCGTGCCGATCGGCCTCGCCGTGCGCAGCGTGACGGCGGCCTATGCCGGCGCCGCCCTGGCGCCGCGTGGCCGCCGCGGGCTGGGCGCGGCGGTCGCAGTCGGGACGGCGCTGGCCTCATCTTATCTCGGCTGGCGCCTGCGCTGCGCGGCGATGCGGCGTTATGGGCAGACCGCGACCGGCTTTGTCGAGGACGCCCTCGTGCTCGGCAGCGGCCTTGCGATTGCGAGCCCAAGTGTAGCCGGGGCTGAACGATCAGCCTAGGCGGCGAGGGAAAGGTTGAATGCCGCGCTGGGTGGCCGTTGTCCGATATTTCGATTGGTGAGCTGCCATTCCCGGTACGACGACTTTGCGGACATTCTCTTAGCGCTGGAATGTCCTGAAGGCGCCTTACAGATTACCGGCGAGGGTTGTGGTTTTGAGGACGAAGTCCATTGCCGGAGTGAAGCAAAGCCACACGACAAGCAGCGACATAATTACTAGAAGAAGATTGGTCGCGACCGAGCCAATCAAAGGTCGCAAGGCCATTTTCAAAACCGCCGACGCCAGCCAGGTCCCTACTCCAATCGACATCGCGATGACTAGCGTCCACATGACCCCGTTCAGGATGTGAAAGCCATCGTTATCGTGGCAACCCGATCCAGCTTCACAATCGCCCATGATGTTGCCAACAAACACAGCGAATCCCATCCCGACAAAGAGAAGGGCGCTAGGCAGACAGCCAAAAGGCATCGCTGTTTGAAGATGATGCTTAAACGAAGCGATGGTCATATCGTGATGCTACCGCCGCTCTCATCTGCGGTTCAAGCCAGAAGACCACAATCGGGATGTCCGCTCCCCACGCCAAACTGGCCGCTCATCCATCCTTCGTCACCTCTCCAAAGCGGCTATGGCTGTGGTCCAACCTTGGTGTTGAACGCGGACTGATCAGGCGCGACGCCATTGCCGGCATTCCCTCCGTTCGTCCTGAGTAGCTGCTGAGCTTGTCGAAGCGGCGTATCGAAGGCTGGCCTGTGCGCTGCGATGCTTCGATACGGGTCTTCGATACGCGCCTGCGGCGCTACTCAGCACGAACGGGGAAAATCGGCAAAGATCGCATTTCGACGTCGACCCAGCGACCCCGGCCGCCCTTCGCAGATGTTCCGTCGCACAGTAATTTGTCCACAGCACCGCAGAGCATTTCAATAAAAATGCCGACGGACGCGGGATGGGAGGCGCTGCCCCTCATCCAACATGGCAGGTGCGCGCCGCGACGGTCTGGCAGACGGACGTCGCGCCTATCCTTGCAACGACGGCCGCGCCCGGACGGGGGAGATGGCGCGGCCGTCGGTGCTCATGGCTGCGTGCAGCTGATCTGCGCCGCAGACTGATCCGATGTGTCGCCCGCCCGCCGGGCGATGGCGGGCGCCGCGCAGATAGGGCGCTGGATGCCGTTGAGGCCGGACATCGGCCCGGCGGTTGCGCTCAACTGATCGGGCCGCTTGCCCTGCTCCACCCACGCGACGAGGGCACCGAACGCATCATATTGATCCGTCGCCGGGCCGCCGGCGCAATGGCCCATGCCGGGCACTGGGAAGACGCGCACGAACTCGCGCGCGGCGCCCTTGTACCGGGCATCGACCTCGCCCCACCAAGCCAGCGTGTCGTTCACCGAGAAGACCGGGTCCGACATGCCATGCGGCACGATGAGCTTGCCGCCCCGCGCGCGAAACGCATCGAGGTCGTTCGAGCGCGCGCCGATATCCTGCCAGGCCGAGCGCGTGAACGGCGGCACCACCGCCTCCACGCCGGCGCGAGCACGATCCATGTCGAGGCGCATGGCCCAGGCCAGCAATTCGTCAGGCGTGGCGCCGGCCAGAGCGGGCGGCGTCATGAAGACGGCGGCAAGCGAAGGCAGGCCCATGGCGACATTGATCGGCGGCACGCTGCCATCGGGCGTGCCCAGCATCCAGATACGCCAGCCCATGTCCGCCCAGCCGGCATCCCACGGGAAACCAGGATAGATTTGCGCGCCCTTGCTGTCCCGCGCGCCCTCGTGAATGCGCACCAGCGCGTCGAGCTGTGGCTGGGAGAGGCAGCCCTCGGCCTTGTCGCCCTTGCACAGGCTGGCGCGCAACTGCGGGAGCACCCTGGCAGAGGTGCACTGGCCGACCGCGCCGATCAGGCCATCGGTCATGCCGTCGAGCGCGTCGCAGGCGGTGCGCACGGCCTGCCCGACCAGCGCGAGATCGCCCATGCTGAAACTTGCGCGCAGATTGGCAAGCGTCACCGGCTTGCCCGATGCCTGCACGACGGAGGCAAAGGCCTGCGTATTCCACGCCTCGGCAATCGCGGCTTTGGGCAGCGAGAAGCCGGGCGCGGCCGCGACAATCCCGTCGAACAGATCCGGGTAGCGCTGGGCGAGCATCATGCCCTCCTGCCCGCCCTTGGAGCAGCCGACGAAATAGCTCTGGCGGGGGTCGCTGCCGTAGAACTGGCGGATCGCCGCCTTGGCCGCATGGGTGACGACCGGCAGCGAGGTGCCGCCATAATCGGCGCGCGCCTGCGGATCGAAGCCGAAGGCGCTCGCGCCGCCGCGGGCGGGATCGCTATTGGTCGCATTATCGTGCCCGCTATCCTGCGAAAGCACGGCATAGCCCTGCACCAGGGCCGGCGCTGCGGCGGTCAGCCGGCCAATGGCGTCGCCCAGCTCGCCGTTGGTGCCGCCCCCGCCCGAAAAGAAGAACCGCCCGTTCCACGCCACCGGCAGGCGCAGATGGAACCTGATCGCATAGGCCTGGCCATCGACGCCGGTATGCGCGCGCGTCGCACCGACGATGGCGCAATGGGCCGGCAGCTCGACCGGCGGCGGTGTCATGCCGGGAGGGCCGGGCGGCACCGGCGCGGGGCCGGCGGGATTAAAGGTCGCGCTGAGCAGGTGGGTGGAGGCATCCGGCCAGTGACCCGCCATCCTTGCCCCGAGCGCGGCGCATCGGGCGGTGGCGTCCGCGATGGTCGCGGCGGGCATTGCGGAGGTCGTGCCCGAGGGCGGGGCTTCGGTCGCCCGGAGCTGATGAGGAAGAAGCGCGAGGATGGCCGCAAGCGGCGCAAGCATAAGGCGATGCATGGTCATGACGGTCTTCCGCTCCTCTCCACAAGGCGCCCTCACAGTAAACGCGTGACAGCGAATCAGCAATCGATTACAAATTTCGTGCAGAATGACTCTGTCCGGGAACTGTCGGGGTGTGGCCGCGATGTTGATTTCCATTGCACGCCCCTCCCCATTCTCGCTCAGCGGTAACTGTGGACCGCGCGCCACAGGCAGACTATTTTCTTTTTCATATAAATGAAAGGATTCGCCGAAACAAACGAAACCTCATAGACCAATAGCACAGCACGTCGCGATCCTCTGCCAGGCTCATGGAAGCCGCCAAAAATGGATGAGGCAAAGGCGCAGTCGGCGAACTGAAAATGAAAATGAGAAGCCTCGCGCGCACCTGAAGGCACAATAGCCAAAGGGCCGGGGAAACAGACAAGGGAGAGGGAGGATATGAAAGCCAATCGACAGGTTTATGCCGTCCGCGCACTGCTGACGTTGCTTTCGTCAACGACATGCATCGTTGCGATGGCACCCGCACTGGCGCAGCAAAACCCACAGCAAGGCGAGGGTCTGGAAGAGATCATCGTCACCGCTCAACGGCGCGAGGAAAATCTCCAGAAGGTCGCCGTCGCCGCTACCGCGCTCTCAGGCCAGGGCCTGGTGGAGAAGGGCGTCACCCGGGTGGACGAGTTGCAGACGGTCGTGCCCTCGCTCTCCGTTACCGACGCCGGGCTGACGCAGAACGTCAACATTCGCGGCATCGGCCTCGCCAGCGGATCACCCGCAGTGGCCAACGGCGTGGCGACCTATGTGGACGGCATCTTCCAGCCGCCCATCGTTACCACCTCCAGCTTCTACGACATTGCCACGGTGGAAGTGCTTCGCGGGCCGCAGGGCACGTTCGTCGGCTCCAACTCGACCGGCGGCGCGATCTTCATCAACACCCGCAACCCCAATCTTGCGGGCGTGGAAGGCTCCATCGAGGGCTCGATCGGCAATTATGACGCCCGCAGCGTGGAAGCGGTGCTCAACCTGCCGCTCTCGCGCACGCTGGCCATTCGCGGCGCCGGCAAATGGCGCACGCGCGATTCCTTCTACACCGACATCGGTCCCGCCGGCAGCTCGGCCGGTCGGCTCGATGAGCTATCGGGCCGCTTTGGTGCGCTGTGGAAGCCGACCGAGAGCTTCCAGGCGCTGTTCAAGCTCGAAGCCGCGGACAAGGAAACCGGCGGCTATGCCTACCGCCCCATTACCGGCACCGCCTATGCGGCCTATCGCACCAGCGATCCGCGCCTGATCGACTATGATACGCCGACGCAGAATGACGAGAAGGCGATCCAGGCCTCGCTGGAACTGCGCTACGAGCTGGGCTCGGGCATTACCCTGCGCTCGCTCAGCGGCTACCAGAACAAGCGCATCTTCAACCTCTACGACAGCGATGCGACCAATGCCGCGCGCTACACCGCAGCCTTCCCGGTGGCGACGCAGCAGCAGTTCGTGCGCGAGCGGGTGTGGACGCAGGAGTTCAACATCATCTCGCCGACCGATCAGGATCTTTCGTGGATTGTCGGCGGCTATTATCAACGCAACCGGATCGACGTGATCATCGAGAACCGCTCGAATGGCTTCCCGACGGACATTCTGATCGACAATGACAAGACCACCACCGGCGTCTTCGGCCAGGTGACGTACAAGATCACGCCGCAACTCGCGCTGGACGTGGGCGCCCGCTACTCGCACTTCTCGGTGACCGGCGGCGGCAGCGTCTCGATCGGTCGGGGCATCCCCACCTTCCCGCCAAACGGCTTGCAGGTGGCGGATCTGAGCGGCGATCACAAGGACGGGCGGATGACCGGCAAGGTCTCGCTCAATTGGACGCCGGACGAGAACAACCTGTTCTATGCCTTCGTCGCGCGTGGTTACAAGCCGGGCGGTTCTAACTCGCTGGTCTCCGAGTTCGATCCGGAAACGGTGATCGATTATGAAATCGGCTGGAAAGCGACGATGCTAGGCGGCGCGGTTCGCACCCAGCTCGGCGCCTTCTATTATGACTATAACGACTTCCAGTTCGACGCGCTGGATACGTCAACGGGTCAGACGGGGGTGACCAATCTTACCGGCGCAACGGTGAAAGGCGTAGAGGCGCAAATTCAGGCGCGCGTCTCTGGCTTTACATTCGATGCCGGCGTGGCTTTCGTCGACTCTTCTTTGGGCGATGCCACGTTCGTCGATACGCGCGCCCTTGCCCTCGCCTTCCCGGGGGTCACACCGGTCCAGCAATGCCCGGCGAACCAGGCTACCAACCTTCCGACCTGTATCAACTATACGCCGTTTCTGCGAAACACCGGCGGCGGCACCAATCTCTACTCGCCCAAATGGACCTATAATCTGGGTGCGCGCTACGACCTGTGGGTGGGCGACGTGAAGATCACCCCCAGCGTCAGCTACGCCTATGTCGGCCCGCAATGGACCTATATCCTTTACTCCCCCGTTAGCGACCGGCTGCCATCACGGGGTCTGCTCGGTGCCCGGCTCGGCGTGCAGAAGGGTAATCTGCTGGTCGAAGCCTATGGCACCAACCTGACCGACGAGACCTATGTCTCCGGCCAGTTCGGCAATAACGAGTTCTACGGCGCTCCGCGCGAATATGGCGTGCGGGTTCGTTACGACTTCTGATTGAGAGATGGGGCTGGTTCACTCGCTGTGGCCGGCCCCGCTCCTCTCCTGCCAGACCCTAGCCAGCGTCTTTCATGAGCGTGCGCGCAATGTAGCCGGACATGCCCGCCGAGCCGACAACGCAGTTCCGTCCGTTTGCCTTGGCCTTGTACAGTGCGCCGTCCGCCGCGCCGATGACATCCTCCACGGAGTCCTGAGCCGAAGGCTGCAACACCGCCACACCAATGCTGACCGTGACCGGCGCGACATCCTCGCAGCCGGGATGTGGAATGGCGAGATCGAGCACCGCGCGCCGGAGCGTCTCGGCAAAGGCGAGGGCCGGTTCGGGCGCAAGGCCATAAGTGATCGCGGTGAACTCTTCGCCGCCGAAGCGCGCGATATAATGTCCCTGCCGGTCAACCTCGCTCTGCAACGCCAAGGCCACCCGCTCCAGGCAGCGGTCGCCGGCATCATGCCCTGCGGTATCATTGAACAGCTTGAAGCGGTCGATATCGATCATGAGGATACCGAACCAGGCATTGTCCACGCTTGCCGCCGCCCATTTGCCGTTCAGCGTCTCCGAAAGGCTCCGCCGGTTGCGCATGCCGGTCAGCGGGTCCGTCTCGGCAAGCTCCGCCAACGCCTGGGTCAAGGCAACAAGCTGGGCGGATTTGAGTTCGTCCCTCAGTTCGATGAGAAACGCATTTCGCGCAGAGCGCTCTGCCTGACAGCGCATAACGAGCGGCAGGAACGACGCGAGAGTAATGAATCCGCAGAGGGTAAGGGATTCGATGTTCGGGCCGCGCAGTAGAAAGGCCAGACCGAACATGGAGAGGATCGACAGCGTCGTGGTCGCCAGCGCCTGCCGCACCGAGGTAGGGATTGCGAGATTTTTAAAGATCAGCAGCAGAGCCGCGGCCATCAAATAGCGATCGCTATGCGGTTGCCCCACCTGAAGCCCGAGATAGGTCACGGTCGCGACAAAGAGCACCATGGGCAGGATGATGGCGGCGTTCTGTAACCGCTTCGGGCCCCGGATCACGATCACCATGGCCAGCAGATAGGCCGGAGTCGTGATGCCCAACCGCAATGCCAGCCCCAGCTGCAGCTGACCGACGATATAATCCAGAGGCAGGCACGCCAGATTGGCAATCAGCGCCCCGACGTGCCAGCTGGCAATGGTTGTGCGCCTTTTCAGGTCAGTGCGGTCGAGATAGGCGGTTTCGAGGGACGGCTCCAGAGCGATCTGGCCAACAGGCCGCGACAATGCGCGTTCGATTGCGTCGATCCGCTCGCTGGAAACCTGACCTTCGTCCATTGCTGACTCACAACAGCTTCTCAGCCGCACGGGCTATGGTGCGGATGTTAAGATGCCATTAGCATTTCAGCGTCGGTCGCGCGACTCATCGCCAGTCCGGGGACCATTGAGCCTCGCTCAGCTCGCCCAGCTCCCGCCCAGCGCCCGGAACACATCGATCTGCGCGCGCGCGACCTCGGCATCCTGTGCGGCGAGCGCGGCTTCTGCCTCTGCAAAGGTGCGCTCGGTGTCGAGCAGCTGGAGGGAGTCGATGGCCCCCTCGCGCTGCTGGGCACGGGTGATGCGCGCGGCGGCGCCGGCGGAATCGCGGGCGGCCTGCAGGCGTTGGCGGCGCTCCAGCGCGTGACCGTAGGTCGAGAGCGCCGTCTCGGTTTCCTCCAGCGCGTTGAGCACTGCGCCGTCGAAGGCGGCGAGCGCGGCATCGCTGTCCGCCCGTGCGCCGGCGATGCGCGCGCGGGCGGCCTCCTGATTGGGGAAGGACCAGCTGATAAGGCCACCCAGCAGCCAGCGCAGCGGGCCACCGCCGAACATCGCGCCGATATCATTGCCAGTCGACCCGCCCGAACCGCCCAGGCTGATACGCGGATAAAGGTCCGCCGTGGCGACGCCGATGCGCGCGGTATCGGCAGCGAGACGACGCTCGGCCGCGCGCACATCCGGGCGGCGGGCGAGCAAGGTAGCCCCTTCCCCGACCGGTATGGCCTGACGGATTTCCAGCCCGATGCTGCGCTGACCGGCAATCTCGGGCAAGGCGTCCGGCGTACGGCCGGTGAGCGTGGCGAGGCGGAAGAGCGCGGCCTGACGCTGCGCCTCGATGAGCGGAATGTCGGCGGCGCGCTGGTCGCGCAAGGCGGCGATCCGCGAGACATCGAGCGTGGTCGCGAGGCCCGCCTCGCGCCGCTTGCCGGTCAGGTCCAGCAACCGGTCGAGCAGGCCCACGATCTCGCGATTGACGGCCAGTTGCGCCGCGCCCGAGGCGGCATCGGCATAAGCCCGCGTGGTATCGGCGACGACGGCGACGCGCACGGCGTCGGCATCGGCGGCGGCCGCATCGGCATCGCCGCGCGCAGCTTCGACGCCCCGGCTCACACGCCCGAACAGATCGACCTCATAGGAGACCGACAGTCCGGCATCGAGCGCCCAATCCTCACGCGGCGCTCCCGGCGCGCGCTGGCTTGCGGGCAGGCGGCCATAATCCCCACTGGCCGAGAGATCGGTGCGCGGCAGGCGATCCGCCCGGGCACCGCGCAGCCCGGCGCGGGCCTTCTCCAGCCGGGCGAGCGCGATGCGCACATCCGTATTGGCGGCAAGCGCGTCGGTGACCAGCCCGTCCAGCACGGGGTCATTGTAGAGCCGCCACCAGTCCGGCTGGACCGGGGCCGGCGCAAAGGCCGGGGACGCGGCGGAAAGAAAGGGGCCGGAGGACGCCGAGGGGGGCGTGGGGGCGACGTAGTCCGGCCCCACCGCGCACGCTGAAAGCGCCAGCGCGGAAACAAGAGGTGCGAAGATGCGATGAGCAGTCATGATAGGGTCCTCCTCACTCACTCGGCGGGGGCCGGCACGGCATCGCCACCGGACCGCCCGCGCAGGCGTGCGATCCGGTCGCCGAGCGCGCGGCTCACGACGTAGAAAGTGGGCGTGAAGATGAGGCCGAAGATGGTGACGCCGGCCATGCCGAAGAACACCGCTGTGCCCAGAGCCTGCCGCAGTTCCGCGCCTGCTCCGGTGGCCAGCACCAGCGGCACCGCACCCAGGATGAACGCAAAGCTGGTCATCAGGATCGGCCGCAGGCGCTGCCCGGCGGCGTGGACGGCGGCATCCAGCGTGCTCATGCCGTTCTGCTCGCCCTGGCGGGCGAACTCGACGATGAGGATCGCATTCTTGGCAGCCAGCGCCACGAGCACGATCATGCCGATCTGCGTCAGGACGTTATTGTCCATGCCGCGCAGGTTGACGCCCACCAGAGCCGCCAGCACCGACATCGGCACGATCAGGATGATCGCGAGCGGCATGACAAGGCTCTCATATTGCGCCGCCAGCACCAGAAAGACGAGCAGCACGGCCAGACCGAAGACGAGACCTGCGGTGTTGCCGGCCGTCTTCTGTTGATAGGCGATGCCGGTCCACTCATGGCTGAAGCCACGCGGCAGATTGGCATTGGCGAGTTGCTCCATGGCATCCAGCGCCTGACCCGACGATGCGCCGGGCGCGGTATCGCCATCGATGGCGACAGCGGGCGCCAGATTGTAGCGCTGCACGCGATAGGGCCCGGTGGTGTCCCGGAAGGTGGCGATCGAGCCGATCGGCACCATCTGGTTATAGTCCGAGCGCGTCTGCAGGCTGGCGATGTCCGCCGTGGTGCGCCGGAAGGCTTCGTCCGCCTGCGCGGTCACCCGATAGGTGCGGCCAAGCAGATTGAAGTCATTGACGAAGGCCGAGCCCAGATAGATCTGCAGCGTCTCGAACACCCGTTCCGGCGGTACGCCGAGCATCTGCGCCTTCTCGCGGTCGATATCCGCGAAGATGCGCGGCGTCGCGGTGTCGAAGAAGGTGTAGACGAACGAGAGTCCGGGCGTCTGGTTGGCCGGGCCGATGACGCTGTAGGCCGCCTGCTCGAGCGCCTTGTAGCCGGCGCCCTCGCGATCCTGCACCATCAGGCGGAAGCCGCCCGCCGAGCCAATGCCGCGGATGAGCGGCGGCTTGACGATCATCAGACGTGCCTCGCTGATGTCGGCGGTCGCCTTGCGGGCTTCCTCCATCAGCTTGTCGATGGTCTGGCCCTTGGCGGCCCGCTCGTCGAAATCATCGAGCACCCAATAGGCCGCCGACGAGCTGGCGTTGCGCGTCTCCGAGGCGCCGTCGAAGCCCGAGAGCATGACGGCGTTGGTGATGCCCGGAATGGGCAGCATCCGCTCAGCGACCTTCTTCATCGCCGCATCGGTGCGCGCGGTGGAAGAGCCCGGCGGCAGCTGGATGATCGTGAAGAAATAGCCCTGGTCCTGCGCCGGGATGAAGCCCGACGGCGTGTAGACCAGCGCAGCGACGGTCACCGCGATCAGCCCGACATAAGCCGCCATGATCTTCTTGGGTTGGCGGACCAGCCGCGCGGTCAGGGTCGCATAGCGGGCACTGAACCGGTCGAACCCGCGATTGAACGCATCGCCTGCCCGCTCGGTGAGCTGGCGCCAGCGCGGCGCGCCCTCCGGCAGGGCATGGCGGTGCCGCAGCAGCAGCGCCGCGAAGGCGGGCGACAAAGTGAGCGAGAGGACCAGCGAGATGATCGTCGCGGCCGAGATGGTGATTGCGAACTGCTGGTAGAAGGCGCCGGACATGCCGCCGATGAACAAGGTCGGCACGAACACGGCGCACAGCACCAGCACGATGGCAATCAGCGCCCCGCCCACCTCATCCATGGAGGTGCGCGCCGCCTGGAGCGGGGTCATCCCGTTCTCCAGATTGCGCTCGACATTCTCGACCACCACGATGGCGTCATCGACGACGATGCCGATGGCGAGCACGAGGCCGAACAGCGACAGGTTGTTGATCGAATAGCCCATGCCCGCCAGCACCGCGAAGGTGCCGATGAGCGAGACCGGGATCGCCAGTACCGGGATCAGCGCCGCCCGCCATTTCTGCAGGAAGACGATGATGACGAGCACGACGAGGATCACCGCCTCGACCAGCGTCTTCACGACTTCGTCGATGGACTTCTGGATGAACTCGGTGGGGTTGTAGACGATGCGATATTCAAGGCCCTGCGGAAAGTCCTTCGCCAGGACGTTCATCTCAGCCTTGATAGCCTCGGCGGCGGCCAGCGCGTTCGATCCCGGCATCTGGAAGACGGGGATGATGACGCTGTCCTTGTCGCCGAGATAGGCCGAGGTGCCGTAATCCTCGGCGCCCAGCTCAACGCGGGCGACATCGGAGACGCGGACCTGCCGGCCCTGATCGTCGGTGCGGATGACGACATTTGCGAACTGCTGCGGATCGGTGAAGCGACCCTGCGTCTCGACATTGAGCTGGAAGGCCGATCCGCCCGAGGGGGGCTGGCCGAGCGTGCCGGCAGCGACCTGCACATTCTGCTGGCGCAGCGCGGAGACGATGTCGCCGGCCGTCAGACCCAGCGCCGCCGCACGGCGCGGATCGATCCACACGCGCATGGAGAGATCGCGCGAGCCGAACAGCTGCACGTCGCCCACGCCCTCGATGCGGGCCAGCCGGTCCTTGATGCGGGTCTGCGCGTAATTGGAGATATACTCGCGATTGAGCGAACCGTCGGGCGAAATGAGGTTCACCACCAGCAGGAAGTCCGGCGAGGTCTTCTTGGTGACGATGCCGAGGCGCTGCACCTCCTGCGGCAGGCGCGGCTCGGCAATGGCGACGCGGTTCTGCACCAGAACCTGCGCCTCATCGAGGTCCGTGCCCTGCTTGAAGGTGACGGTGACGACCACGCGCCCGTCCCCCGTCGATTGCGACGAGAGATAGAGCATGTTCTCGACGCCGTTGATCTCCTGCTCGATCGGGCTGGCAACGGTCTCCGCCACGGTCTCGGCAGAGGCGCCGGGATACATGGCGGAGACGGTCACCGTCGGCGGCACCACCTCGGGATATTGCGAGACGGGCAGGAAGAAATAGCTGATCGCGCCGATGATCGTGATGATGACGGCGATGACGGCCGCGAAGATCGGCCGGTCGATGAAGAAACGGGACAGACGCATGAGGAGCTCTCCTCGGGGGCAGCGCTCAGAGCATGTTCGGGTCAGGCGGCTGCACCTGACGGCTCGGACATGCGGAAAGCAAAAGGGACCGGATCAGGATCGGCTTCAGGCGAAGCCGGTCATGATCTAGCGCGTAAACGTGGCCTGGCCGGACATCAGCGCGGTCGCGGCGGCAGGCGTCGCGGGCTGCGTCTCGGGCACAATGCGGCCTTTGCGGACCTGCACCTTGCCGCCGGGCATGGCGAGCTGGGTGCCAACGATCACCACCTGATCCGCCGGATCGAGCCCGGCCCGCACGACGCGCAGACCATCGACGACCGGCCCAAGCTCGATCGGCTTGGCGGCGACGGTGCCATCCTTGCCGACGACGAGCAGCGTCTTGCGGGCCTGATCGGTCTGCACGGCCGTATCCGGCACCAGCAGCGCGCGGGTGGCAGAGCCTGTGGAGAGACGCATGTTGCCGAACATACCGGGCGTCAGGAACAGATCGGGATTTGGCAGCACGGCGCGGGCGCGAATGGTGCCCGAGCGCGGATCCAGGCCGTTATCGGTAAAGTCGAGCTTGCCCTTCCAGCGATAGGCATTTTCGTCCTGCAGCTTGATCTCGACCGGCGTGGCGTCGGCATCGGCATCACGCTTGGTCTTGAGGAACAGCGCTTCGGACCCCTCGAAGGTGAAGTAGATCGGATCGAGCGCGTTGATGGTGGTGAGCAACGTGCCGGATGCGCCCTCTCCCGAGGATGCGAGGTTGCCGGGGTCGATCCGCCGATCCGAGATGCGGCCGCCAATAGGCGCGCGCACGGTGGTGAACTCAAGATCCAGCGCGCGACTGCGGGCGCGGGCCTGCGCACCGGCCAGGGCAGCCGATGCCGCCGAGACACGGGCGCGAAGACGGTCGACTTCGCTCTTGGAAACGGCTTCTACCGCCACCAGCCGTTCGGCGCGCTCAAGATCGCTGCGGGCCAGCGCGAGATCGCTCTGGGCCGTGGCGACACCAGCGCGCGCCTCGGCCAGCGCAGCCTGGAAGGGGCGCGGATCGATGGTGAAGAGCGGCTGGCCAGCGCGGACCATCTGCCCGTCCGTGAAATGCACGGCCGTGATCTGGCCGGAAATGCGCGGACGCACCTCGACCGCACGGCTCGGCTCGAACCGGCCGACATAATCGTCCCACAGCATGATCTCGCGTGCGAGCGGCGCAGAGACGGTGACAGTGGGTGCCGCCATCGCGGCCTGGGCCGGGGGCGACGGGCGCATCAGCGCATAACCGCCGGCAATGGCGAGCACCGGCAGCGCCACCCAGGCGGCACGGGTCAGCGAGCGGCGCCGCGTCGTGCCGGCCTCGACGGGCGTGGCTTCCGCCGGGCTGAGTTTCTTGAGCATGTTCATGCGCGGTTCCTCCGCTTGATCGACAGACGCAGGGCGCCGATGTGGCGGAGCAGCGTCTCATATTGATGGGTCGTGTAGCCGGCCTCGTAAAAGCGACCGAGCTCGGACGGGGCGATGTTGTAGCCATGGTGCCAGCTCAGCACCGCGATGCGCCGCAGCGCTTCGAGGCGAGCGCTCGCCAGCGGCATGGCCCGGCGGAAGCCGAAGACGAGGCGCAGCAGGCGGCCCAGGCGGCTCTCCTCGCGGAGGGAAGACAGCCCGTCCTCCCGCGCAAGTCGGACAATCGTCCACTCGACTGGAAGGAGGTGGCCATTCTGCACCTGAAGGCTAGCAGCCTCCGATGCAGTGACACCCGGGACCATCGCCCGTGCCCCGCCATCTCGCAGATCCAGATATGCCATCACCATGTCTCCTCCTGCTTCCCCGGCAGGCACGACGGGGCAGCCCCGGACAGCCAGTGCTGCCGGGCGCGCGCATCGCGGATGCCAGGGATCGATCCGGGAAAGACGGTGCGCGACCGGCGCGTCCGTCCCGAAACCAGAACCTATGAAATTGCTGTCAAATCAAGTCGGGCAAGCAGAACGCGCCCGACCAAGCCGCACGCACTCCCACGCCTTCTGTACCGACTGGTATATTAATGAGACGTTCAGCCGTCAACCCGGTTTTTTGTACCGACCGATATTTTATTTTGCAGCGCGCAAAATCGGTCTTGGGTCTCCGGGCGCTTCAGCGGCTGGGCCACATCCCCATGGTGGTCTCGGCAACGCGCTCCAGCTCCTCGCGCGTGGTGCCGGAGCCGGCCAAAACCGCCATGCCCTGCAAAACGGCGATGAGATATTTCGTGATCGCTTCCGCATCGGCGGGCCCGACAAACTCGCCCTCATCGATGGCGCGCTGCATCCGGGCCACCAATGCTCGCTTCACGGTCTCGCCGCGCTTGAGCACTTCCTCACGGATCGATTGCGCTTCCGCGCCACAGGCGGTGACGCTGATCACGCTGAGGCAGCCGGTGGGCTGGCCATTGCCGGCAATCGTGGAGAGTGCGCCATCGAGCAGATGCTGCGCCACGCCGCGCGCGGTGGGCATATCCAGCGCCGGACCGATATAGGCCAGCTTTTCCCGCTCGTAGAGATCGAGCGCCTGGCGGAACAGGGCCTCCTTGTTGCCGAACGCGGCATAGAGACTCGGGCGGGTGATCCCCATCGCGTCCGTCAATTCGCTGAGCGACGCGCCCTCATAACCCTTTGTCCAGAACACACGCAACGCGGCCGCAAGCGCCTGCTCGCAGCAAAATTCGCGGGGCCGACCCCTGATGGCGGTCTGTTCCATATCGGGCGGTATAGAATTCCTCGCCGGGCTTGTCGAGTCCGGTGCGACGAAGGGAGCCAAGATGGTCCCGCTCGAGCGGCACGTTCTCCCAGGCATGATAAAAGTTAAGTTCAGACTCTTTTCCATGAACCTTTTCCAGAGCTTGACATTTCAAGCGCAGGATCACTCCGATCCCGATAATGGCAAAGCGGTGGTAACGCCGTGACGCAAAGCTTCCGGCCTTGGGTTCAAGGTAGCGGGGTTGCCGAAGGAGCCGAGGTCGGAGCTGTGTGTGCGTGTCTACGCCTCGCTCTGGCTATGATCGCTCCACACCGCTCCGCGCTACGTGGGCCTGCCATCGGATAGCTCCCGTCTCCAGCCCGGCTGCAAGCCTGACAGGAGATGACGCAATGGCTCAGGTTCTTTCCACGACGACATTACGATCCAACAGAACGTCACGACTATGCCGGGCCATGCCCGCCATAGCTGCCTGCTCTGCGCTGGCCATGCTGCTCAGCGCCTGCGAGACCAGTGGTTATTCCCGCTACGCCAATGTCGGCTCGCCGGCGCCCGGGTCGGGTGGCGGCAGCAACAATGGCGGGGGCGGAACTGACACGGGCGGCGGGAACACGGGCGGTGGAAACACTGGCGGCGGGAATACCGGCGGCGGCGGATCGGCCGATGGTGGCGGCAGCACCGGTGGCGGTCTGGCTGGGGGCGTCGTCACGCAGGTCTCCCCGGTTCTGGCGACGGCCGGCAATGCCGTGCTCGGCGTCGCGGATGGCCAGCAAGGCGTGACCACTCCCATCGCCGCTGCCTTGCCTGTCACACAGCCCGTGACCGGCACGATCACGCGGGTGCTGCAGGATACAGGCACGGTGCTGGTCGATGCCGGCGAAGGCCGCACGCTGCTGCTGCAGGGCGCGCAAGGCGTGGTCGGCGATGTCGTGTCCATTGACGTTGGCGGGCGCACCGTGACCAACGGTCTTGATGGCACAGCGGGCGCGATCGGCGTCGGCGTGCTTGGCGACACCCAGCCGACGGGCACGCTCGCATCCGCCGGCGTGCTGAACGCAGGCAATACCGCGCTGGCCACCGTGAACGGCATCGCCGATGTACGGGTGACCAACATTACGGCACCCACCGGCGGCATTTCCGACAACCTGCTGAACGTCGCGCTCGGCGGCAATCAGCTGCTGGGGAGCGGCGATCCGGCGCTGGTCAACGCCAATGTCCTCCCGAACGGCGCGTCCCTGCCCGGCGGGGGCACGGGGGCCGTGGGCGGCGTGCTCGGCGCCGTGAGTTCGACCGTCGGGTCTGTCGGCGGCGCCGTGGGCGTGGGCGGTGACGTGTCAGGCGGCGGCGTGCTTGGCGGTGGAACAGCCACGGGCGGCGACGTCAATGGCGGCGTGCTCGGCACGGTCGGTGCCACGGTCGGCTCGGTCGGCGGTGCGCTAGGCGTTGGCGGCAGCGTCGAAGCCGGTGCAGGCGCAGGGGCCGGCACGACGACCAATGGCGGCTTGCTGGCGCCGGTAACCGGCACGCTGAACACGGTCGGCACTTCTTTGGGACTGGGCCGCTAAACAGCCACCCCGCCTCAAGTCGCCAACCTCGGCGCAACGTTCCTTCCGGTGCGCGGCGGGCGGTCTCAAGACCCGCCGCGCATTCACCGCTCCCATTCCGAAAGGTCCATATGGTCGCGCTCCTGCCTGCAGCCATTGCGCTGATCGCCATCGCCCAACCCACGGGCAGCGGCCTGACACCGCCCCTCATCGATCAAAGCCAGCCCGGACCCGCCCCGGTACTGCCCGCACAGGAGCGGCCGGCCGCAGATGATCCGACAGGCCAGGTCGCCGTTGAGGCGCAGGCCACCGCAGCGCCGATCCGCAGCGTGACCTTTTCCGGCGTCGACGCGCCGGCGCCGGTCGCCGAGGCCGCCTGGGCCTTCATCGGCCAGCCGGCCACGCGCGAGACTCTGGGCGCCCTCGCCAAGAGGATTTCCGATGCCTATGCCAAGACCGGCATCGCGCTCTATACGGTCGCCATTCCGCAGCAGGATCTGGCCGAGGGCCATGTCCGCGTGCTGCTGGCCGAAGGGTTTATCGAGGATATCGCTTATCCCAAGGGCGCCTCACCCCTCATCCAGGCCTATGCAGCCCCGCTGGCGCGCGAGCACCCGCTCAGCCGCCGCACGCTGGAACGCAGCCTCTCGCTGATGCGCGACGTTCCCGGCGCGAAGATCGACGCCAATATGTTGCGCGGCGCGCAGGCCGGCGGCATTCGCCTCGCGATTACGCCGGAGCGGGAGTATAGCGATTTCTCCTTCGGCTTCGATAACCGCACCCAGAGCGGGCTGGGCAGCGGCCAGTGGCGCGCATCGGCCAAATTCTACAGCCTGCTGCGCGATGGCGACCGCAGCGACCTGACCCTGCTCAGCGCCGCCGATTTGAAGCGCTATCGCTATGCCGGGTTCAGCCACCAGACGCCGCTCGGCACGGACGGCCTCACTCTCGGCCTCTCGGCCTCCTGGCTGGATACGCGACTGCAGGCGCCCGCGATCGTCGGCGAGGCACAGACGCTCGGGCTCAGCCTCTCCTACCCGGTCATTCGCGGATATAAACGCAACCTCACCGTCAGCGCCGGCATCGACGGGCTGAACAGCGATGCGGCCTATCTCGGATCGGTCATTTCCTCCGACCGCATCCGGGCAGTGCGCGCGGCCGCCGGCTACTCGATCTTGGCGGACAAGAGCGCCTTGAGCCTTGCCCTCACCGGCACCCGAGGCCTCGATATGCTGGGCGCGCGCGGCGTGCCGGGCTTTACCGATATCGACTTCACCAAGATTGCCGGGCGCGCCAATTATGATCGGATGATCGGCAAGCGCCTTGTCGGACGGCTGCGGCTGAGCGGCCAGTATAGCGGCGACCGGCTCGGCGGCAACGAGCGCTTCTCGGTCGGTGGACCGGAGATTGGGCGGGCATTCGAGACGGCGCTGCTCAGCGGCGACAAGGGCATGGCCGGCCTTTTCGAACTGGCCCTGCGTCCCAAACTGCCCACGCGCCTGCAGGGGTCGGAAGTCTACGGCTTTGTCGATGGTGCCCGCGTGCGTCTCAACGCCCGCACCGGCCTGCCGGCAGCCAGCTATTCCATGGCCTCGGCCGGCGGTGGCCTGCGCCTCAACTATACCACCCGCGCCTCGCTCTCGCTGGAAGCCGCGCGCGTCATCGAGGCGCCCTTTCCCAATGCCGGGGACGGCTGGCGTTTCAACATCGGCTGGTTCCTGAAATTGCGGCGATAAGCGAAACGCGCAGCACCTGCTTTTTTTTGCCTTGGCATTCGCAGGCGGGTTCCGGCACAAGCGTGCAGACAAAATCAATCTGACGAGCGGCATGAACGCTCGCGGGGGAGGATGATGTGCACGTTCCGGCGCTCGACCTGGCTTTCCACGTTCGTCTCGATTTCGGTGAAGGGCCGCGCACGCGGTTCCAGCCGGCCCTGCAAAGCTTTACGCGCGGCTTTGTCGCGCTCGCCGGCGGGGTGGTGAGCGGCCCGCGCCTTTCCGGCCATGTCGTGCCCTATTCCGGCGGGGACTGGCCCCGGCTGTGGTCCAGCGGCCTTGTCGAATTCGAGGCGCATTACATGCTGGAAGCCGATGATGGCGCCATGATCTACATCCACAATCGCGGCATCGCCTACGCCAATCCGGAGATGACGGCGCGGATCGAGGCGGGCGAACAGGTCGAGCCGCAGGACCATTATTGCCGCATCACGCCGCGCTTCGAGGCGCCGGAAGGGCGGCACGCCTGGCTCAACCGCACTGTCTTCGTCGGCATTGCCGAACGGCGGGGCAATTCGACCTTCTTCGATTATTATGCGGTGACCTGAAGCATGACCACCCGCCTTTCCGCCGACGATCAGTTCGGCATCCGCGATGCCATCGCGCATTATG
The DNA here is from genome assembly GCF_025961735.1 of Sphingobium sp. B11D3B. Taxonomy (NCBI): domain Bacteria; kingdom Pseudomonadati; phylum Pseudomonadota; class Alphaproteobacteria; order Sphingomonadales; family Sphingobiaceae; genus Sphingobium; species Sphingobium sp. B11D3B. The sequence continues at coordinate 2,389,449 of NZ_JAOQOF010000001.1, forward strand.
CCTGGGCGCTCGATACCGGCAATGTCGAGGCTTTCGTGGGCTGCTTCACCCGTGACGGGCTGCTGATCTGGGATGCGTTCGAGACGCCGTTGCGCTGGCAGGGCGCGGACGCCATCCGCCATTTCGCGACCTTCATTCGCGATCAGCCCGCTTCGGCGGGGCGGCAGCATCACGTCACCAACATCATCGTCACGCCCTGCGAGGGCGGCGCGCGGGCGATCTCCTATGGCGCCGTCGCCCTGCGCCAGGGCGATGGCCCGCACGCCCTGCACGTGATGGGCTATTATGAGGACATCTTCCGGCAGGAGGATGGCGTGTGGCGCATGGCGCACCGCACGATCCGCGACTGGTCCGGCCCGATCCTCGCGGCCTTCGCGGGGCAGACGGGCGCGCGGGAAGGTCGACCGCTGCCGCCCCCGCTCAAGGGGCTGCTGTACGACAGGCAGGATTGAAACAGCTTTTTCAGGCAGGCGGACCGAACGAGATGGATGAATTCGACTATATCGTGGTGGGCGCTGGATCGGCCGGGTGCGTGGTTGCATCGCGGCTAAGCGAAGACCCCGGCACGTCGGTCCTGCTGCTGGAAGCAGGCGGCAGCGACAAGCGGCTGGACATCGCCATGCCGCTCGCCTTCCTCAAGACCATCGCCGACCCCAAATTGAGCTGGGGCGACATGGGCGAGCCAGAGCCGCATCTCAATGGCCGGCGGATCTGGATTCCGCGCGGCAAGGTGCTCGGCGGCTCATCCTCGATCAATGGCATGTTCTACATGCGCGGCCACCCCAATGATTTCGACACCTGGGCGCAGATGGGCGCGCGCGGCTGGAGCTATGACGATGTGCTGCCCTATTTCCGGCGCATGGAGGATAGCTGGCGGGGCGAAAGCGCCTATCATGGCGTGGGCGGCCCGCTGCATGTCGCGCCGATCCAGACCGGGCATCTGCTCCACGAGCCGCTGCGGCAGGCGACGCTGGCGGCCGGCTATCCGGCGACCGACGACATCAATGCCGCGGATGCGGAAGGCCCCGCACTGGGCGAGGTCACCATCGACAAGCGCGGGCGACGGGCGAGCGCTGCGGCAGCCTATATCCGCCCTGCCCTTGGCCGCCAGAACCTGGATGTGCGGCTGAAGGCGCTCGCCCACCGCATCCTGTTCGACGGCAATCGCGCGGTCGGCATCGAATATTCGGTGGACGGCCAGACCCGCCAGGTGCGCGCGCGCCGCGAGGTCATTCTGAGCGGCGGCGTCTATAACAGCCCGCAGCTGCTTCTGCTCTCCGGCGTGGGGCCAGCCGCACAGCTTGCCGAGATGGGCATTGCGGTGAAGGCCGATGTGCCCGGCGTCGGCCGCAACATCTCCGAGCATCCCTGCTGCATGATGGAATTCGCGGCGACCAAGCCGGTCACCTTCGTCAAAGAACTGCGGCTCGACCGGGCCGCGCGCCATTTTGTCCAGTGGCTGATGCTCGGCACCGGCAAGTTCGCGACGCAGCTCAACAGCTGCAATGTCATCCTGCGCACCGACCCTGCGCTGGCGCAGCCGGACATTCAGCTGATGTGCAATCCGGTGACCTTCGGCGCGCGGCTTTGGATGCCGCCCTTCCGCCCCGCACCGGCGCACAAGCTGGCCTGCGGCGTGGTGGTGCTCAACCAGCGCAGCCGCGGCTGGATGACGCTGCGCTCCACCGACCCGAACGACCGCCCCGCCATCACCCTCAACCTGATGGACGACCGCTGGGACATGCAGACCATGATCCGCGGCATCCGCGAGGCCCGCCGCATCTACCGCACCGCCCCGCAAGCCGCGCTGACCGGCACGGAGCTGCTGCCGGGCGAGCAGGTGCAGAGCGACGACGAGATGGAAGACTGGGTGCGCCAGGTGGTCGAGATCGGCCAGCACGCCGTCGGCTCCTGCACCATGGGCACCGGGCCGGACGCCGTGGTCGACCCCGCGCTGCGCGTGAAGGGCGTCACCGGCCTGCGCGTCATCGACGCGTCGGTCATGCCGACCGTGCCCGGCGCCAACACCAATGCGACCGTGATCATGATCGGCGAGAAAGGCGCCGATCTGGTGAAGGCAGGCTAGAGCCGTCCCCGTCCCCGGCTTGCCTCAGCGCGCCCGCTTGGTGCGCGGCTCCTTCCATTGCACGCCGTAGAGGTCGAAGCGGCGGTCGCGCAGGTTTTGCACCGCGCCGCTCTGCCGGCTGGTCAGCAGATCGTCGAGGGAGAGGTCGGCAATGGCGATCGTCTCGGTATTGGGCGCGGTGTCGGCGGCCACGCCATCGCGCGCGAAGGGGAAGTCCGAGGGCGTCAGGATCGCGCTTTCGGCATAGTGAATGTCCATATTCTCGACATTCGGCAGATTGCCGACAACGCCGGACGTCACGACATAGCACTGGTTCTCCACCGCCCGCGCCTGACAGCAATAGCGCACGCGCAGATAGCCCCGCCGCTCATCGGTGCAGAAAGGCACGAACAGCAGCAGCGCGCCCTGATTGACGAGATGCCGCGCCAGCTCCGGGAATTCGGAATCATAGCAGATCATCACGCCGATCGGCCCGCAATCGGTGGGGATGGCATCGGCGCCGAAGCCGCCCTTGATGTTCCACCAGCGCCGCTCGGATGGCGTGGGGTGCAGCTTCTCCTGCGTGTACATCGCCCCATCACGCAGGAAGACATAGCTGATGTTGCGGATATCCCCATTCTCCACCCGCGTGGGGTGGGAGCCGCCGATGATGTTGATATTGTAGCTGACCGCCAGCTTCTCCATGAACGCGCAATAGCGCTCGGTATATTCCGCGATCTTGCCGATGGCCTCGCTGGGTGCGAGCTTCGCGCGCGAGATGGAGAGCAGTTCCAGCGTGTAGAGCTCGGGAAACACCACGAAGTCGGCGCGGTAATCCGCCGCGACGTCGACGAAATACTCCACCTGCTCCTCGAACTGCTCGATCCGTGTAATGCCGCGCATCTGGAACTGCACCGTGGCAACCCGCACCGATGACGGCAGCTTGAGGGTGCCATGGTGCGCGCGCCCCGTCCCCTCCTCGGGTGCCAGCGGGTTGGGCCAAAACATCAGCACCGCATTGCCCGCGCTGTCCCGGTCGCCGGGCAGATAATCGGGCAGGATGCCCTTGGCCTGAAAGCCCTGCCCCAGCTGGAAGTTGATCACCGGATCGCGCAGCTTGCGCTCGATCGCGGCATCGAGATAGGCCTGCGGATCGGGATAATCCCGCCGGCGGCGCGCATAGCCCGGCAGGCGACCGCCAAAGGCGATGCCCTTCAGCTCGAAATATTGGCACAGTTCCTGCCGCTTGCGATAGAAGCGCTGGCCGATGCGCAGACGCCGGAAATCGGGATCGACGCAGACTTCCATGCCGTACAAAACGTCCCCTTCCGGGTCATGGCGCGTGCCGAAGCCATCGCCGGTGATTTCGCCCCAGCTGTGCGGCGCGAACGCGATCTCCTGCGAGACGATGAGCGTGGCGCAGTGGCCGACGATCGTGCCCTCATAATCGGCGACGAATTGCCCTTCGGGGAAGTTATTGATCTGGCCGCGAATTTGCGCAGCGGTCATGGCCTCGGCCTTGCCATAGACCTTGGTGGAGAGCCGGGCGATCGCGCGCGCATCCTTGGCGAGCGCGGGACGGACGATGAGCTTTGCCTGTGTATGAGCCATGCAGGCGATATAGCGCGATCGCGCCCAGCGTCCATGTTCGTGCAGTCCGGCTGTCCCCACATTGTCTTGCACCCCGGCAATCGGACGACTAGCCACCCCCTGGACGCAAGGGCAGTCTGGGCGGTTTTCGGGAACCACTCGGTCCTGAAGCGTTTGTTATGCTGGCTTCAAAGTCGCGGACGGCTGGAGCGGGCAACCACAGGGAATGCGACCTTGGCGATTGAATCGGGCGATCACAACGACTTCGCGGCTGAAAACGGGGATACCGCCGCTTCGGATGACAATCAGGGCACTGAAGCAGCCGAAGGCCGGGTGACCGTGCGCGGCAAGGATCACTGGCGTGAGCGCACCATCACCGCGCCGGGCCTGAGCGAACGGGGCAACGTATTTTTCGCCGCGATCGAAATGACGCGGATGCCGATGATCCTCACCGATCCCAATCTGCCGGACAATCCCATCGTCTTTGCCAACAAGGCATTTCTGGACCTCACGCTTTACGAAGAGAGCGAAATCATCGGCCGCAACTGCCGGTTTCTGCAAGGTGCCGAGACGGACCGCGAGCGGATCGCCGAACTGCGCGATGCCGTGGCGCGGCATGAGTCCATCGCGCTCGAAATCCTCAACTACCGGCGCGACGGCACGCCGTTCTGGAATGCGGTGTTCATCGGCCCGGTCTATGACGTCTCCGGCAAGCTGCTCTACTTTTTTGCCAGCCAGCTGGACGTCACTAAGCGGCGCGAAACCGAGCAGGTGCTGCGCCAGGCGCAGAAGATGGAAGCGATCGGGCAGCTGACCGCTGGCCTTGCCCATGACTTCAACAATCTGCTGCAGGTGATCGGCGGCAGCCTGGAGCTGGCCTCGAACCGGATCGAGGATGAGCGGGCCGGGCGGCATATCGAGAATGCCCAGCACGCCGCCGCGCGCGGGGCAAAGCTGACCGGCCAGCTGCTCGCTTTCGCCCGCAAGACGCGCCTCACGCCCCGATCAGTGGACGTGAGCGATTGCGTGCAGAGCTTCGTGCATGTGCTGGAGAGCGCGCTCGGCAGCGATATCGAGCTGCACCTCAGCCTGCGGCGGGGCCTGCCGCGCATCCATGTCGATCCCGACCAGTTCGAGATGGCAGTGCTCAACATCGTGATGAACGCCAAGGACGCGATGCGCGACGCCGGTGGGCTGGTGACCATCACGACCGGCAAGCTGCATCTCAATGGCGATGCCGCCGCCCGCCAGCTTCCGCCCGGCGACTATATCAGCCTTGAGGTGACGGATGAGGGCGAAGGCATGCCCGCCCACGTCGCCCAGCGCGCGACGGAGCCCTTCTTCACCACCAAACCCACCGGCCAGGGCACGGGCCTCGGCCTCGCCATGGCCAGCGGCTTCCTGCAGCAATCGCGGGGCCGGCTGGAGATTGAGAGCGAACAGGGCGTCGGCAGTACGATTCGCCTGCTCTTCCCGGTTTCCGTGCAGAATGACGAGGATGACCGCGCCGGCAACCCCGCCCCCATCACCGCGGCCGCGCCCGCCGATGGCCCCTCCGGCAAGGCCCATATTCTGGTGGTGGAAGACAGCCCTGAAGTCATGGCCCTGTCCCGCGAGATTCTCGAAAGCGCCGGCTACCGCGTCTCGACCGCCATCTCGGGCGATGAGGGTCTCAAGGCGCTGAAGACCCTGATGGAGGCCGACCCCGTCGATCTTCTCTTCACCGATCTCGTCATGCCCGGCAGCCTGAATGGTATTTTGCTAGCGGAGGAAGCCGTGAAGCTGGTGCCGGGCATCGCGATCCTCATGACCACCGGCTATAATGAGCAGCTCGTCTCCGATGGCCCGCAGACCATCTCGCAAGATGTGATCGGCAAGCCCTATCGCCCGGCCGAGCTGCTCAACAGGGTCGAGCAGGCGCTCAAGAACCGGGCCACCGCCGGCGATGCCCGCCGGCACCGCTCCGATTACGGCCACGCGGAAGCCTGATCGCGCAGGCCGGCTGACCAGGGCGCGGGCGTGAGACGATCTATTCTCACGCGCGGCCCATGAACGCCACCGAGCATCTGGCGTTTCCTAAAAAGGTGAGATATAGGCGCGCCAGCCATCCCCGCAGCGCGCTGCATCAAGGGGTTCGCGCCGTGCGGGCGTGGTGGAATTGGTAGACGCAGCGGACTCAAAATCCGCCATCCGCAAGGATTTGTCGGTTCGAGTCCGACCGCCCGCACCAGACAGTCCGTAATTCTCAGAAATTTGTGACCCGCGCTTTGGCCTTGGCAAAAATGGCGCAGAACTGCGCCGTTTTGGCGCTGGCACTTCGCGAACTGAGGTCTGCAGACCAAGCACGCGGCCACCGTCGGCCATTTATGCCCCTTTATCTCAGTTGTCACTTTCCAGACCTCATGACCGGTCGGCGCTGCGCGGCATCAAACAAAAACGGCCGGAGGATATCCGGCCTGCTCATTTCTTAGATGGATGACGGAAGTTAGCTGCAGCCGAGCAAAGCCCGCTGCTCACTCCAGCTCATCGGCAGATCGGCGCTGAGCAGTCTTTTGGTCGTAAGCGATACTGGCTGACTGCCCTCGATGCATTGGGCAACGATGTCCGGCGCAAGTATCGCGATCCGCATCAGCTGTGCAGAACGCTTGCGGCACTTGCCCTGCGCATCGGCAAGCGATGCCAGACTGTGCTCCGGGGCGCCGAGCAGCGCTTGATGCAGCGCTCGGGCTTCCGCGATCAACGCGACCAGTGGCTTGTTGATCGTATCCGCTGACCGATCCTGCGAGTCGCCAATGATCATACGGACATCCTTGCCTTGCCGGATGCGGATTGCCCGGCTGGTCAGTCGCACCGGGTGATCGTGCACCAGCTGATCGACACGCAGGAGGGCCAGCAGCTTGTCACGGTGGAGTGTGAGAGTGATGCTCTCCTCCGCCATGTCGATCCGAGAGAGAAGCATCGTCAGCATCGCTGGACGCCTGGATGCCTTGTCCAGATCGGCTGCAGCCTGGGCTGCTCTGGTCAGTGCGCTTATGGCATGTTGGGCGCCAACGAGGTCGACGATCGCCCGGCGATCCATGAGCCAGCCCTTCAGGCGCTCGATGACGATCCGTTCGATCTCCGGCGCGCTGACCCGCCATGGTTTTTCGCTGCCACCGATGAGCGCGTTGGGATGGGTTACATAATAACGATAGCGCTTGCCCGCCTTGGCCGTGTGGCTGGGCGACATCTTTCGGCCTTCCCCATCGTGGATCAGGCCGGTGAGCAAGCTGCGCCTGGGAGACCGCTTGGCCGGGGGGTTGTTGCGTCCTTCTTCCAGCTGACGCTGTACCGCATCCCAAAGTGCCTCATTGATGATCGCGTCGTGCTGGCCGTCATAGACCGCCCCCTTGTGCACGACCTTGCCGCGATAGATAGCGTTGCCCAACAGGTGTGAGAGCGCGCCGCGGCTGAACGCAATGCCGCCCCGACCTTGAAGCTGCCTGGTGCGATAGCCATCGCGCAACAGTTCTTCGACCAGGGCCTGCAGGGAGCCCAGCGCGATATAGCGGTTCATGATGTGGCGGACCTGGCTCGCTTCGGCCTGGTTGATCACCAGCGCCCTGCCCTTCACATCATAGCCAAGCGGGGGGTTACCGCCCATCCACATGCCCTTCTTCTTCGACGCGGCGATCTTGTCGCGGATTCGCTCGCCGGTGACCTCGCGCTCGAACTGGGCAAAGGAGAGCAGCACATTGAGTGTGAGCCGCCCCATGCTGCTGGTGGTGTTGAACGCCTGCGTGACCGAGACGAAGCTGGCGCCCCGGGCATCGAGGATCTCGACGATGCGGGCAAAGTCCGAGAGGGCTCTGGTCAAGCGGTCAACCTTGTAGACCACGATCACGTCGATCTTCCCGGCTTCCACATCTGCCAGCAGCCCGACATCATCATTCCAAATGATCCGGAGCTGCCCCTCACAGCCTAGCGTGTCACCTCGATCTTACTGTTGGCCGAGGCGGTGGGCTCCCCTGTTTCAGCAAATAAATGGCTGGTCTTAGGAAGCGCGGTCTGGTGTCTTAACGGCCGGTATAAGGGCGAAACTTGCTTGGCCTATGAGATTCACACTAACAGCAGGTTTTGCCGCGAGCGGTCATTCATCCTGGCTGATGGGAACGACCGACACTGGTCGCCAGGTGCCCTGCTGAATTCATCCCCTCAATAGGTCGAGCATTCTCCAGATGGCCATTCCGGCCATTGGAGAATGATCATGGAGATGCCTGAAACAGAACCCAACACCAAGCATCGGACCTAGAATGCAGGAAGGATAGTCGGCGTGAAAGCGTGCCCTGAAGCCGAAACAAATTTGGGAGATTCACTTCTACCTCGATCAGCGACGCCGCTTATGAGATCGAACGTTGTTCGGTCTAGCGATCGAACAGCAAACTCCGGGGCCGCGACCAGGTGCGAATGAAGATTTGGCGACCTAGTCAGCAGCGGGCAGATCCGAACGCGGGCCATTGTAATGCAGCAGAAAACAGGCAAGGCGCGCTGGAACGACTACGTTCCGCGGCGTCACCTGCCCCTCGACAACACGAACGGGATGCGCAGCACCGTGCGCAGATCGGTGGCGTCTTCGGTCGCCCCCACCTCGACCGACCAGTTCAGCGTCGTGCGGTCCGTCGCGCGGTAGCTTACGCCGAACAGCAGGCGGCCGATCTGGAGATCGCGCGCCGTCTGCACCTGCGGGTCGCCCCAGTCCATCGTGGGCATCAGCAGGCGCTGCGTGGTGCGCGTGCCGAAGGACCAGCTGTGCGCATAACCCAGGTTGAACGAGGTGCGTTGGTTCAATGATACGCCGATCCCCATGCTGACGGATATCGCGTCTCCCGGCTTCACATAGGTGATACGCACCGGCGGGATGACCGTATCGACCCCGTGACCGAAATTGCGGGTGTAGCCAATGGAGCCGAACAGGACGGCGGGGTCACTGGGCAGAATTGCGGTCAGGCTCGGCGTCACACCCCAGAAGCCGGACCCCGTGGCCGCACGGGTCGCGCGGCCCAGCGTATCCCGAGAGATGTCGAACGGGTCGGTGCCGGTGGGCACCACAACCTGCAAATTGCCGATCAGGAACGGCCAGCCGCCCCGCGCAGAGCTCAGCTGATAGCGCGCCGACAGCTCAAGGTCGCCAATCCCCCGGCCGCTGGTACTGCTATCGATGGTCGCCGCATCGGGATCGCCCGTCGTGCCCTGAATCGGGGCCAGCACCGACTTGTCATTGCGATAGACGAACGGAAGACGGGCGCCGATCTCGACATTGCCGAGGAGCCCATAACGCAGGCCGGCGGATGCCGTGAGCACGTCCTGCCGGCTCTCGTTGATGTCGAACACGCCAACGAGCACGGACTCCACCACTTCGATGCCGCGGAAAAGCGCACGGTTGCGGTCGGCCCGCGCATAATCGAGCTGAAGCTCGGCGGTGAGCTGACCGCGCCGGGTCACGACGCTGCCTTGCTCTCCCAGCACCGCGACCTCGGGGGGGCGATCGATATCCGGTGGCGCTTCCCCCACGGGGCCAGCCGGGGCCTGGGGCGCACCATTGGGCGCGCGCGGCGGCGGGACAGCGTTGCTGGCGGACTGAACAGTTTGCGGCGGATTTGCTGCCGATGGCGCCGCCGTTGCGCCACTTGGTCGCGCATCCATGGCAAGGCGCTGCTCCAGCGCGCGAATGCGCGCCTCCTGCGCTTCCAACTGCTGTTGCTGCCGGGCGATGAGGCTGAGCGCCTGCTTCAGTTCGGGGCTAGCATTGCTCGACTGTGGCAGCGCGGTGCCCGTTGGCTGGGCCCATGCCGGTGATGCAGCCAGTGCGCCGCCAAGCATTGCCACTCCCCCCAGGAGCCGACCTATTCTGGTCATTTGTGTCCTTCCTTCAACGAATAAGATCCCGCGTCGCGTCAAGCGCCATGCTGTCGATCCTCGGCATGGCCGAGCCGACGGTCGCGGGCGTGGCGTTCATCAGATCGAGGTTGATCGTCGTGCTGGTCTCGATCGCACGGTTGTTACCGCTGTTGAGGAGCACACTGCCCAAGGCCTGCCCAAACACGTGGCTGACCTCCAGATCCTGCTTCGACAAGGTCACCTTGAAACCGCTGCCTAGCCGGTCGAGCCCGACCGTGCCGTTCTGGGTCTGCGCGCGATCGCCCGGGCCTAGCGGGAGTGGTGTCGATCCATCGGGGCTGAGGCCGATCTCCGCCTGCTCGCCCGTACTCACGGTGACGGCGCCGACGCTCGGACGATAGCTGCGCTCAACGAGCGAGACGCCACTCTCGCGGTCGAAACTGACCCAGACGTCACCCGGGCTGGCCGCCTGTTGCGAGGGGCCGCCGGCGCCTGGGGCATCGGGCTGCCTCGTAGCTTGTGGCGCGTATATGGCAAGGCGCGGCGCGCCCTGATCGACGGTGAAGACGCTGCGCAGGAGCAGTTGCCCGTCCACGCTCGTATCGGTTTGTACGGCCATGGCGACTTCCACACCGTTGGGGAGGAGGAATTTGCCGCGGCTTTCGGCAAGAACATCCTCCGGCACCGGCGCGTGTGCACCGACCGGCGGTTGCGCGAAGACGGGGTTGCAGAGGACGGCCGCTGCAAGGGCCGAGATGAGATGGCGGTTCATGGCTAGAAGTCCCTCATGAAGGGCGCAGTCAAAGCCAGTGCTTGCTGGCTGAGCGGCTGAACGAATGCGGCGCCGACCGGTGCGCGGGAGAAGGCAGCCCACTGCCGATCCCCATTGAAGGCGCTGCGTCCCACCGCGGTATCCTCGCCGATCAAGAAATAGATGCCGTTCCATGCGCGCTGGAACGCAGGTCGCGACATGGTGCGCAGACCGAGCGCCGGATCGCCGATCAGCAGTTCCTCCGCGCTGATGCCTTTGACCACGACGAAATGGCGATAGCCGTTCGCCTCGATCAACGCGATGCCGGGCACGCCTGCCGCAGCGACTTGGTCGAGCGAGACCTTGTATCCGTCCGCGCTGAGGCCGGCATTGGCAAGGTAGCGCTTCATGTCGAGCAACGAAAAGCCGAGCCGGGTAATCTGCGCACGGTCTCCCACGCGCCACATGCCGTTGAACACGTTGGCTTCCGCCCTGCTCCGGCGATAATGATAAGTCAGCAACGTGGCGAGCGCAGCCGAACCGCAACTGAAATCAAATTGCTGCCGAACGACCGTCAAAAAACGCCGGTCCTCGAACGACGTGACAGGCGGCGTGACATCGCCGAGACCCGCCGCTCCGAGCTGGAACGTCGGCCCTCCGCTCACCTGCGCACTGCAGCCGGAGAGCAGCATGAGTGCGGCAAGGAGCATGCGCGCCATTATTGTGCGGGCAGCAGGGCGATGTTGACGTTCATCGAAGCATTGATCGCGACGTTGTTGCCGGAATTGGCATTGATGATCGACAGGCCGGAAAGGTTCTGGAATGCGTTCCCATCGATGGCCACCGCCCCGGTCACGGAATTGCCGCTCACGCTGCTGTCCGATACGGCGGCAACATGCTCGGACTGGGCGATCTGGTTGAGATCCGCGCGGCCTGTCACCTGCTCGAGCGTGGCGACATCGACGGGCGGCGCCGCGCCCTCAAATGGCGGTTGCGCAAGGGCAGCCGAGGCAAAACTGCCCGACAAGGTCACAAGCCATGCCCGGCGGAATAGAAATCGGTTCATGCATCCTCTCCCTTTATGATGTAAAAAGACTGGCCGGCGGTGGAGATCGCCGGCCAGTTGGAGAGGCTTAGCGAAGCGTGATGTCGCCCGCGGAGACCGCCACGCTCACCGACGCGTTCTGCGATGCGCCAACGCCGGTGTTCTGGTTGACCGCCTGCATGCCAGCAAAGTTCTGGAATGCGCTGCCACCCGTGCGGATGCTGTTATCAGCCACCGGGGACTCGCCGCCACGACCGTCGAAGCTGACGCTCACGCCCGTGACATAGCTTGAGAGGTTGGCGCTGGCGACCAGGGCGCTGTCACCGAAGACGGAATCCGACTTGGCGGAACCGGCTGCGGTATCACCGCCGCTGAAGGCCCAGCTGTGATCGGAATTGTCCGAATTGTCTTCCCAGCTGTTGTTGCTGGCCACGGTGTTGGTCGAGCTGTCATCCTGAGAGGACATGTCGCGGCTGTCGGTTGCCGTGCCGCCATTGTTGGCCGCAACCTGCGCGCCCGAAGCGGAGCTGTTGTCCGACATGTCGTGCGTGGACGAGTCATTGCCGCTGTCGGCCGTGTTCACCGAATTATTGGACATGTCGTTGCCGCTATCGGCGACGCTGTTGTCCGTGGACGTGTTCGTGGTGGTGTTCGACGTCCAGGCGCTGTTGCCGCTGTCGCTCGTGCTGGTGTTACCGCTGTCGGCGGTGTTCACCGAGTTGTTCGACATATCATTGCCGCTGTCGGAGACAGTGAGGCTGTTGTCGGACATGTCATTGCCACTGTCGGCAATATCGACGCTATTGTCGGTGTTGGTCGTGGCGTTGGACGTCCAGGCCGAGTTGCCGCTGTCGCTCGTCGTGGTTGTGGTTGTGGTGTTACCACTGTCAGCGGTGTTCACCGAGTTATTCGACATGTCGTTGCCGCTGTCTGCCACATCGACGCTGTTGTCGGTGTTGGTGGTGGCATTGGAGGTCCATGCCGAATTACCACTGTCGCTGGTGGTGGTTGTGGTGGCGCTGTTGCCACTGTCCGCCACACTGTTGTCCGTGTTCGTGGTGGTGTTGGCCGTCCAGGCAGAATTGCCGCTGTCGGACGTCATCGTGTTGCCGCTGTCGGCGGTGTTGACCGAGTTGTTCGACATATCGTTACCACTGTCGGCAACGCTGTTATCCGTGTTGGTGGCCACGTTCGTGGACGTGTTTGCGGTCCAGGCGCTGTTGCCGCTGTCGCTGGTGGTGGATTCGGCCATCCAGCTGTTGTTGCCGCTATCGTTGACGGTGTTGCCGTCCTGCGCCAGCGCGGGCGATGCCGCGATAAGCGCGGCGGCCGAGGCCGTGATCAGTAGAGTTTTCATCGATTGTCGTCCTTTCAGGGTTCCCACGCCGCCCTCGGGGCTTTCCCCGATCGACGCATCGACTCCGCCTCCGCGGAGACCCACCCTGAATAGGTTAACGGCGAATTAACCTTCACCCCCACCAAACTATCTCTTCCCCCCTCATAGCGCTGTATGAGCAACCCTCATTTGGGGGTGAATGTGATAATTGTGAAGACGAGCGAAAGCCTAACAATAGTTATAGGGGAATCTGGATGTAAATCAGAGCGTCGAGAAATGACCCAATGATGTTCGGGCAATACTCGATAACATCACTCTGATAAGATCAGATTGCCGGTTTGTGGCCGTTTTTCCGAAGATTTGTTTCAAATAACTTCGGGCGGTTGCTTCCGCTATTTTCATCTGGGCCGCAGCATCACTCAGCGCGAGGCCGCAAACCAGATGGTGGACCAGCTGACCCTCGGTCTTGGTGAGCCGATAGGCGTCGCAACAGCGCTGGAGCGCCAGGGTTACGTCCGTGTCCGAATCATAAATGCACAGGACGAAAGAAGGATCCGCGGAAATTTCCGGGCGCGTGAATGTCGGCGATAAAAGGGCCATGAGAGGCCGGCGATAATTCTTCCGGCTCAGGCTGATCAGCACCGCTTCGCCATCGTGCGACGCATGGTCCATGGCCGCGTGCAGCTTGGTGGTCTCGCCGCGATTGACGGCAACAAGCGAATAGCGCGACTTGTGCACCACATCCCGCTTCTGGAACATCAGCGTGGCGACGGCATTCTCGCCGATCACCGCGCCATGGCCGTCAAGAATGATAATCGCCACGTCGCTCAGGTCGAGCGCCGACTTATAGGCGATCAAGGCGCGCTGCTGGCTTCGCGCATGCAGCCAGAGACGAAAATAGCCCGCAAGCACGGGCTGCAGCTTCTTGGCCATCTGTTCGGCGGCGAGCCGCTGGACCATGTTGGCATGGCGGTAAAGCGCCGTGAGGATCAGGCGCAGCCCGCCATGTTCTGCCACGGCCAAGGTCATCGCACGCTTCGCTTCCTCGACCTGCGTCAGTTCGTGCCAAGCAACACGCGCACCTTGGCCGGTGTAATGAAGCGCGTCGGTATCTTGGCAGGCGATCGCCACCGCCAAGTGCGGATCGGAGAGCAGGGCGCGATTGGGGCTCACTCGCGCAAGCAGCTCTGGGCTGTTGTCGTCGCGATGAAGGGAAAGAACCGCCTCGTCCGCAAAGACGCGACCGGCGAACTTGCTCAAAATCCAGTCCAGATCGTCTGCAACCCGGTCAGATTGTCCGTCCTGATCGATCGGGCGCCCACCGTCCGGTTCTGCAAATATGTGGTCTGCGGCCACCTCGGTCTTCGATATTGTGACCATTCCTCCCCCTCAGCCCACCATTGTATGGCATGCGCGTTAACCACAATGCGTGGGGGGCTGATTTGGCTCCGCTATCGCGGGATTGAGACTGCCCCGATTTGGTACATATCTGAAATTTGAGGATTTCATGCCGGCAATGCCCATCAATAGCCGACCATCCGGTATTGGGGACGCTACAATTCGGCGAAACGACATTTGGGTTATTAATGAACGGCCGCTTCTGAACTCCAGCATTTGTACGCTAAATGTTTGCTAAATTGGCGACTGCGGCCAGCAGTGCCCCGATGGCGTGAGATTTTGACCGCTCACCATCAGCGCAGTTGGCTATCCTTACTGCCGCGCCGGTTGATGCAAGGAAAAAGCCCGGTGCTTGTCGCGGCCAGACTGGCAGGCCACGCATGTCCGGGCACCGGGCAGAGCTTCGCGGCGTGCCTGCGGGATTGGCTCTCCACCTTCCCTCACAATCGGCGCGACCCGAACCTGCCGGCATACGAGCACGCGCTGTTGCCAGCGCGTCTTTCACGCTGTCCTCGATTTGGTTCTGAACAGCGCCCTCGAGCGCCCAGCCATTGGCCATGCGTACTCGATCCTGCGCAATTGGAGGTTGAGGGACCGTTATAGGAATGCAGCGGCCTCATTTCATCCTCGCAGCGTCTTCGGACAGTCCTCCGCTGGTGCGCAGCAGTCTCACAATGCCATTATAGGCGGCGTGCAATCCCTCATTGCGCCCAGTCTCATGGTCCGATCCTGCCACTTCCCAGAACGCGACCAGCCATCCGTCCGGGCAGCGCTCGCGCAGCACCCACAGCGCGAGCGCGACCCCCACGGGTCTCCACCTTGCCCTTCGCGGCCGTTGCGTCACGCAAAACATTCCGCGCGCGCTCGATAGTCCTCATATTGTGGGATGCATCCGCAATGGAAACCATGGATAAAATGCGTACGATGTCTTCCTGACTCTCGGCCGTGCCGAAAGGAGGCGAGCCTGCGCCGGTCCGCTCTCGAACCTTAAACGATTTGCACCGACAATAGACCGACCCGCCGTACCTCGCAGAACTTAGTCCCCTTATCGCGCTCCCAACCTGCTGGAGGCGGAAACAAGACATTCTAACAGGAGGTATGGCGACTTGCGAAAACGACGGGCGGCGGGAAGCGACGTCAGCACCCGACGAAGTTTTTTTTCGATCAATCGGTATGGCCACCCAGCGTCTCGGCGAACCAGTCAGCAATATAATCGCGCCCGTAAGACATATTGTCGGCGCCGACATGCTCCACCCCGCCTTCGCGCTCGGTGAAGATCTTGAGTTCGCGCCGGGGGCTGTTGACCAGTTGCGCGTAGCAGTCATGGGCATATTCCAAGCTGATTTGGCGGTCATGTGCGCCGTGGGTGACCAGGAAGGGCACGCGCACGCCATCCATGCGGCCATTGAGGTTCATGTCCTCGGATTTAGCGAGGAAATCCTCCATGTCTGTCGCACCGAATGCCCAGAACACATGCGCCCAGTAGTGCGGTACGGGGTTCTCGCCTTCGCGGCGGATGCGCTTGTCCTGCACTTCCCGCCAATTGTGGTTGGCGCCCCAGCAGGCACCGCTGGCAAAGCGCGGCTCGAAGGCGACGGCGCGCGGCGCGAAGTGGCCGCCGAGCGAGATGCCCGTCATGCCGATGCGCTTGGGGTCGGCATCCGGCTGGGTCTCCAGCCAGTCGACGGCTTTTGATGCCCAGTTTTCGCTGTGCGGATCGACCGGCAGATTGTGCAGCCGCAGCGCCTCGCCGGTGCCGGGCTGATCGACGCAGAGCGTGGAGACACCGCGTCGGGCCAGCGCCTCGGGCAGGCGCGACCAGTACAGCAGTTCCTTGCAGCTATCGAGGCCATTGCAGTAGACGACCACCGGCCGCGGCCCCTCGCCGGGCGCCCGCGTGTAGAGCGCCGACATCATGCTGCCATCGCCGAGCGGGATCTCCACCCGTTCGCGGTTGATCTTGCCGAGATCGGTCGACTGGGCGAAGATCGACAACGCCCGGGCGTAGGTTTCCTCGCGCCCCGGGGAACCATGGCCCTGCATCCGCTCCGCCACGAAGAGGTAGAGCGCGGCCCGCTCCAGCTTCTCGGATGCCGAGATGGCCCGGCCCTTGGCGATATCCTCATCGGCGAGGCTGACCAGCGTATCCGCCACGCGTACCCATTGCGCCATGAACTGCGGCGTACCGGCGTCAGCGCCGCTGGCGGCGGCATCCTTGATCGGCTGGCACATATCCACGATTTCGCCGATGCGCCCGCCGCTCTCCAGCGCGATGGCGACCGAGAGGTTCCAGATGTAATTGGGGAAATATTCGAACAACGCCACCGATCAGGCCTCCACTGCCACGAACAGGCCGGGATTGGCCTCCGGATGGGGCATGGTCTGCGGACCGCCGACGCCGATCCCCCACTGATCCATCACGCGCGGCGCGGGCACATGGACTTTGGGCTCATGCGTTTCGAAGTCCACGTCTTCCAGTTCAGCCGTATATTCAACCGCGAAGCCCGAGGGCGTGACAAAGTAGGAGAAGGTATTGTCGCCGGCCGTATGGCGCCCCGGTCCCCAGCGAATATCGGTCTTGTTCTGCTTGAGGCGGCTGATGCCCGCCATCATGCCGTCGACATCGGTCATGTCGTAAGCAACGTGATTGAGGCAGGGCGGCCCAGGCAGCAGCGCGATGCGGTGATGCGCGCTGTTGCAGCGCAGGAAGCACATGAAGTCGCCAAGCCAGTCGGAAACCTTGAAGCCCAGGACATCGCAGAAGAAGCGCACGGCGGCCTGATGATCCGGCGAATGCAGCACGATGTGGCTGATCTTGACCGGTAGGCCTTCCCAGCGCGTGATCTCGCGCGCCTCGCCACGCGCGACATCGGACGAGACCTCTATCAGCAGGCCATCGGGCGTGAAGAAGCGGAAGCCATAGCCGCCGCCGGGCGTGGTCAAATCCTGCGGCTCGCTCACCAGCTTGGCCGCCGAGGCCCGCACCCTTTCGCACAGCGCATCGACATCGGCGCGGCTGTCGGCAGCCAGGGCGATCACATCGACACGGTTCTCTTCGCTCGGCCGCAGGCGGACGACATGATGCTCGTCATGCCCCTGCGTCTTGAACCACGCCATGCCATCGTCGCTGGGCACGCGCTCAAGGCCCCATTGGCCCTCATAGAAGCTGGACTCAGTGGCAAAATCGGTGACGGCATAGCCGACATAGCGAATTTCAGTGACGCGGCTCATCTTCAGTTCCTTTCAAATCGGCTCGGCGGTGCGCTCGAACATTTCGGCGGTGGCCTTGGCGTTGTCGACAGGCGGGCCTTTTCCGATCTGGCCCATGCAAATGGCGAGGCTGGCGCGCACGATGTAGGCGCAGCGCTCGAAGCGGCGATCATGATAAGCCGCGAACGCTTCTTCGACGGAGGCGTGACGGGCCAGTTCCTCGGCCAGCACGATACTGTCCTCAATCGCCATGCCGGCGCCCTGCCCCAAATGCGGCGTGGTGGCGTGGACGGCGTCGCCGATCAGCACCACCCGCCCCTTGCTCCACGGGCCTTCGACCAGCATGCCTTCCAGCGGACGATAGACGACCTCCTCGTCATCGACGATCTGCTCGGCCAGCGCCTGCAAGGCCGGGGCGCAGCCGGCGAGCTTGGCGCGCATCGCTGCAGCCAGGCCCTCGCGCGGATACCAGGGATTGCCCGGCTCCGGTGTGGTGACATACAGATACATGAGGTCCGGGCTGATCGGCACGAGACCGGCGCCAATCGGCCCGTTATAGACCTGCAGCGCATCGAGATCGGCCGGGCGCGGGAGATTATAGCGCCACACGGCCTGCCCTGTGAACTGCGGCTTTTCTGCGTCCGGCAGGATCATCTCACGCGTCTTGGAAAAGACGCCATCCGCGCCGATCACCAGATCGACACGGCCTGCGCTGCCGTCTGAGAACGCCACCTCGACGGCGTCATCCCCGTCGCTGATCGCTTGCGCCGTCACGCCCAGGCGAATCTCGGCGCCGGCGCTTTGTGCCGCATCGCCCAGCACCTTCTGGAGCTGCCGGCGGCCGACGCCGAGATTGGCGGGATAATCCGGCAGCAGGCGCGGCGATGGCACCCGCGCCACCTGAACGCCATTGGCCGCGAACACCTCGACGGCATCGAAACCGACGCCGGCTGCGGCATAGTCGTCCAATATGCCCAGCATGTGTGCCGCGCGGAGGACATTGCCCTGCTGGATGATGCCGACCCCATAGACGCTCCAGCTGGGATCACGCTCGATCACCGTTACGGAGAACCCCTGCTTGCGCAGCGCGATGGCCGAGGTCAGGCCACCAATGCCGCCGCCGATGACGAGAATGTTCAGGCTCTGCATGGTCTATGTCCGATGATTCTGTTGATGAGAGGGGCGAGGGGCGAAGCGCGGATGCAGGCACAGCATGTGCGGCAGCTTTCGACCTCCCTCTCCGCGCGCATGGCAGCCCTGAAGCGGGCCTCAGGCCTGTTCTATCGCCGCGTAGAAAATCTGAAAAATGAATTGTTCAGATACAGTTCCATCCAGATTATGGATAGGTCATTCGGTGTGGAGGATATGGTGCATCTGCCGCACCAGCCAGAGGATCCCGGCGTCATTCGAGCGGGCGGTATGGTGCTGAACCATTTCCCGGAGCGGCGGCAGGCCAACGGGGTCCGGGCGTACGACGATGGGCAATTGATCGATAAAGGCATCCGCGAGCCGCTTCTGCAGGAAGGACACGCGCATCGTCCCCACGATCAGGCTGGGTACGCTCGAAAAGCTGTTCGTCGTGAGTTCCGTGCGCTGCTTGTCCTGCTGCGGAAAAACCTGCTGCTCTGCAAAAGTGCTCTCACGCGACTGGCCGAAGCGGACGGCGACATGGCCCAGCGAAAACAGCGTCTCGCGATCCAGCGGCCCCGCCAGCGCCGGATTGCCCGCCCAGCCGATGACGACATGCTCATCTTCCAGCAGCATCTCGCTCGGGTGCGCGGGGGATAGATATTGCTCGGGGCAGATGACCAGATCGACCTCGCCCTTCTCGAGAAAGCTCGTCGCATCAGGCCCTGTCGGATAGACATCAATGCGGATGCCCGGCGCGATCGTCCCGAGGCTGCGCATCAGCGGGCCGATCAGCACAGTCATCATATAATCCGACACGCTGATGCGGAACCGACGGTTAGAAATGGCCGGATCGAACGTGCTGGAGGTCGACAGGATTTGGTCCGCCTGCTCGATCAACTGAGAGACCAGCGGCTGGAGGCTCTCGGCATAAGCGGTTGGGACCATGCGCCGGCCGACCTGGACCAGCAAGTCATCCGCAAAATGTTCGCGCAGACGGGTCAATGCCGCGCTCATGGCCGGCTGGCTGATATTGACCCGCGCGGCGGCGCGCGAGACGCTGCGTTCATCGAGCAATACGCTGAGCGCGTAGAGCAGGTTGAGATCAAGGCCCTTGAACCGCATGGCCGGACCCATCTCATGTCGGCAGCGCGCTGGCCAGCGCAATCCCTGACAATTGTTGGACAGCGCGCATTTGATTGAGGATCGCCCCGCCGTTCTCAGACGGGGCGATGCCGTCCGCCTTTAGCGACCCCTGCCGGGCAAAAGATCGCCATATTTCTTCTCGAGCTTCTTGGTGAACTCGTCGCGCTTGCGCAATTCGGTGAGAAGACCGTTCACGTCGAAGGAGGCGACCTGGGAGCGAATAAGGTCGGCCCCCTCCCGCCCCCACTGCGCCCGCTCCTGTTCGGTCACCGGCTTGACGAAGCCCCCGTGCAGCACCGCATCGGGATAGAAACTGCCGGCAGGCGTGCCGCTGAACGGAGGGACATAGCGCGACACGGCACTGGGATCGCGCTCGATCTCATGCTCGGGCTGGGCAAGGCCCACCGGCATGTCATTGAGACGGCCGACCAGCTGATAGGCCCCATAGCTCACCAGATTGCGGCCATTGGGCGGACCGTCACCGAAGCCGGGGCGCGGCTGACCCGGCTCCGACTTGCGGACCATGTCCGTCCCCATCCACAGCACCGGGACATGCTCTTCATCGAAGATTTCGCGGACCAGCGGCAGCATGGTCTGCTGGGACGGGCCGTGCGAGGTAAGGAAAATAATGCGACGGAACCCCTGACGAATGAGCGAGCGGGTCAACGCTTTGAGGTAGGGCAGACTGTCGGATGTCGAGACATACACCGTGCCCCGACTGGTCGTCGTCCCGCCGGGATAGAAATAAGCGAGGTAGGGCATCACGAGCCCGTCCGCTTTCTCGGCCAGTTCCTGCGCATAAGCGAGTGGGATGACATATTCGACATCCGTCGGATTGCCGCCATTCTGCTCAACCGGGCCAACTGGCACGAAGATGACATCGTTGCGCTTGAGATAGTCTTCCACTTCCCACCCGGTCAGCGTCGTCATCAAACGCGAGCGCATCTTGGGTACCGGCTTTGCTGCTGTCTGCTGCGCGCCGGCCTGGCTCTGGGCCAGCGCAGGCGCGGCTCCCGAGAAAAGCAGCGCGGCCAGACCGGCCAGGGACAGCGCTCTTACGGCAGGATCAAATGGTCTCTTCATAACATCCTTGCTCCTCGTTGATATCGATCAGGGGAAAAGCCGGCAGATCTCGCCGCGCAGATCCGTCCCGAGTTCCACCGCGCCGGGGTGATCCGAGGAGAACCGCGCATAGGCGCGGCTATCCGTCTGGTAGGCCGGCCAAACGGGCAGCTTTGCGCCATTTGGATTTCCGGTCTTGGCGAAATTGGTCCAATATTCGACCATCAGATCAGAGAGACGGCGGTCGGCCGCCTTGTAATCGGCAGCCGAAAACCCCGTGGTCAGCAGATTGCCGAACACATAGGGCACCTCGAACGAATGCGCAGCGCCCCGCGCCTCACGGCCGGGCACGAACTGCTCGAACTGATAGTGCCAGACCGGCCCTCCCGCTCTTGTCGATGCCGCTGCGATCTGCACGGCGCCGCAGCGAAAGCTGCTGTCGGTCGAGAATTGCTCCGCCACCGTCCCCATCAGGCGATCGGGCGCCGGCGGCATCGCGGCGGACAAGCCATAAGCCGCGCGGGCCGCAGCCGCATTCGCACCGAACGCGCCGGCCACCGCAGCATCGAGCTTTTCCGGCGGCAGAACCGCCAGCCCTTCCCGCGCGTTGCTGCCAATCAGCAGCGGGATGGGCTTGCGCCGCTGGTCAGAGATGGCGTCCGTGGCGGCGCGGGTGATGATGTAGCCATCCTGCACTGGCGAGAAGCGCGCGCCGGATCGGCCAGCCGCCTGCGTCATCTGGATGACCGTCGCCGTATCCAGGCCACGCAAGGCCGATAACGGGAGGCCGTTGGCGAAGCTCTCGCCCTCCCGCTCCGCATCAGCCAGATTGATGGGCGCAATGCTGCTACGCGCCGCGCCGCTCTGGATGATGGCACGCGCGAACAGCCCGTCCGTCACATCGGATGTCATCAGATCAAGAACGCTGGCGCCGCCGGCCGACTGGCCAAAAAGAGTGACATTGGCCGGATCGCCGCCGAATTGCGCGATGTTCGCCGCAACCCATCGCAGCGCGGCGATCTGGTCTTCCAATCCGAAATTGCCGGAGGATTTATGGAGCGAGTCTGCTGTCAGCTGTGGATGCGCGAAGAAGCCGAACGCGCCGAGCCGATAGTTGAGCGTGACCACGATGACCCCGTGCCGGGAGAGGGCAACGCCATCATAGGTCGGGCTGCTGCCCATGCCGTTCTGAAAACCGCCGCCATGGACCCAGACCATGACCGGCAGCTTTGGCTCCGCCGACGCACGTGGCACCCAGATATTGAGGGTCAGGCAATCTTCGCTGCTGATGCTGGATACCGCGGTTTGCCCGCGCAGCGGCGCCTGAGCACAGGGTGGACCATAATGGTCGGCCTGCTTCACGCCGGCCCAGGCGCGCGGCGGGGCCGGTGATCGCCACCGCAGCTCTCCGACCGGCGGCGCAGCATAGGGCACGCCCAGATAGGCTGCCCCGGTTTCGGTGGCGACGCCCTGAATTTGCCCCTGTGCCGTCGCGACATGCAATGCCGCCGGCCCGGGCACCTGAGCGTGAAGGAGGGAGGCAGATGAGAGCTCCAGACCCAGAATTGTCAGGCTCGTGCCGAGCCGTTTCATCCCTGCCAATGCGCGCATCTGCCCCTCCCCACTGCAGTCAGTTTTCAGAACCTCTAGAGATCGAAGCGGACCCCGACCCTGAAGCTCTGGCCCAGCAGATCGTACCAGGCGTTGTTATTGACGGCGGGGAGCGGCGGCTCCTGGTTCAACAGATTGTTGACCGTGCCATAGATCTGCACCTTCCGGTCTTGCGAACCCACATTGTAGGCCACGCTCAGGTTTACATAGCCGCGCGCCGGGACGATGTTGTTGTTGATGCTGTTGATCAGCGTCGGGCTGTAGCCCGGCTCGTCCGGCCCGATGAAGGCGTTGTTGAACTTGCTTCGGCTGATCCAGCGGAAGTTGACGCTCGTTTCCAACCGCGTGCCGCGATAGGCGAGAGAGGTGTTCACCACCCACTTCGGCACGCCAGCTGTCCCGCCGAAGATCGCACCGGTCTGCCCCGCACGGTTCACACCATTGGGGTAGGCCAGCGAAACGTCGAAGGTCGAGCGATATTCCAGCGTGCGGGTGGCTTGTGCGCTGAGCGTGATGCGGCCCTGCGCACCGGCGAATATCTCATCGACCGGCTGCATGTAGGACAACGCCATGTCGATGCCGCGGGTCTTGAATTCCGCAAAGTTCGCGTTCTGCGCCAACACCGAGAGCACAGCGCCGTTCGCAGGATCGTTATTGGCGAAGGTGATCAGCGAGCAATAGGGGCTGCTCAGATCCGCCGTGCCCGTGCCCAGACAGTTGGTCAGCGACGTGCCCGCTCCGGTTGCGCCGATGGCGTCCTGGATCTTGATCTGGAAATAGTCCGCCGAGATGTTCAGCCGCGACAGGAATTGCGGGTTGAACACAGCGCCTACACTAAACGTCTTGGCGATTTCAGGGGTCAGGCCGGCATTGCCGCCCGTGACGACGTCATACGCATAAGAGGGCTGTCCGGCGAACCCGGCGCGGGGATCGGCATAGATCGGGCGGGGCACAGTCGCCACGGCCGCTGTGAACAGCTCCGTCAGGCTGGGTGCGCGAATATCCCGCGAGAGCGTGCCCCGGAACAGAATGTCGGGGATCGGTTTCCAGACCAGACCCGCTTTCCACGTCGTCACCTCGCCCGAGACGCTATAATCCGTCAGGCGGATGGCGCCGTTGAATTCAAGCGAGCCTGTGACCCAGTCCGCACTCAACAGCGGAACGATCGTCTCGAGATAGGCCTCCTTGACCGACTGGCTCGCCTTCGGAAAATCGCGGGGTGCGCGCGCCATGAAGGCACCGGCCTGGCTCAGATCGTCCGCGTCGGTGACGAAGGTTTCACGCCGGTAAGAGGCGCCAACGCCCGCCGAAACCGGCCCCGCCCAAAGGGAAAACAGATCCCCGTTGAGGTTGGCATTCGCCTCGAACAAGGTTGTTTCCGCCACTGCGTGGGTCGTGCCGAACGCGTAATTGTAGGCTGCCGGCGAATAGCTGGCACGCCCGAGGATGTTGATCGGCTGACAGCCGGCTGCGCGCGCCGCGGCATTTGCGCAGACGATCTGCCCGTTCAACGTGACGGCATTGACCGCGTTCAGGAAATTCGCGGTGATGGGCGTATTGGCCTGGTCCAGCGAGCTTCTGTTACGGCCGTATTGAACGGCCGCATCCCACCGCCAGGAGCCACCCAGTTCCCCGCGCAAGCCGCTGGACAGGCTGTAGGTCTTGCTGGCGTTGCGCAGGATCGGCGGGCCGAAATCATTGCCGAGATAGCCGACCGTCAGCGACCCGTTGGCGGGGATGAGCGCGAGCTGGGCTGGCGTCAGCGCCTGCTGCAGATAGGGATTGTTGCGGCTGATCGAAAGGAAACCGGTCGTCCCGCCCGTCGCCGCTCTAATCTGGGCGCTGATATTCTGCGCCTCGGTGTTGGAGTAGAGTCCGCGCGCCCATAGCGTCAAGCTGTCGGAGAGATCATATTCGGCATGCGCGGCAAGATTGTAGCGCTGCGTGTTGGCGCGGAGCACCTGATAGGGCGACACGTTGGTCCCGCCGACCATGTTCGTGCCGATCTGGCCCTGATACAGCCCGGCATCGAAGGGCGCAGTCGTCACGGTCCCATTCGGCCCGACGACGAACTGCAGATTGCGCAGCGCCGCTGGATTGCTGGCGGCAGTCGGGCTGATCAGGCCGCCTGTCGTCAACATGCCAAAAATCACATTGTCGGTTATCAGGTTGGCCGGCAGTCCGGCAGCACGATTGGTCGGGAGCGTGACGCTGCTGACGTTGCGCTGGCCCCAGGGCCGCTTGTCATTGAAAAGATCCGTCCCGTCATTGCTGCCATATTCGCCACCGATAACGAAACGGCCGCGACCGCCGGCAAAGTGTGTCCCGAACGCGAGCGACGCGAACATGTCATCGGCGTCGCCATATTTCGTCTGCCCCCACTGCATCGAACCCTTGACGCCCTCCAGGCGGGTATTGAGCTGCAGATTGAGCACGCCCGCCACGGCATCCGAACCATAAGCCGCCGACGCGCCGCCCGTCACGACGTCGATCCGTTGGATCAGGGCCGAGGGAATGAGATTGAGGTCGGTCGCCCCAGCCACCGCTGCGCCCGGCACATTGACGGCTGGCAAGCGCATCCGGTCCAGGAGGACAAGCGTGCGCACCGCGCCCAGGCCACGCAGATCGGCATTGTTCGCGCCGGAATTGCCGATGCCGCCGCTTTCCGGAGCCTGACTGCGCCGGAAGGACGGAACCTCGTTGATGACGTCGGCGACGTTGACGGCGGCCCTGTCCTGCAGCAGCTCCGCGCCGATGACGACGGTCGGACTGGGCGCAATAAACCCTGCACGATCGATGCGCGAAGCGCTGACGATGATCTGCTCGACACCACCTTCTTCTTGCGACGATGCCGAAGACTGCGGCGCAGCCGTAGATGATGTTTGAGACTGAGCTATTGCCCCCATGGGCGTGGCGATGATTATCGCGCTGCCACCGGCAAGCATCCATGCTTTAAGGCGCACATTCCCTCTCCCTGTTTGCCCTTATTGGTTTTACCAGTTTGCACGACAATATAGCAATTGCAATGACAATTTGGTCAGCATGCCAGACAGAGAAATGATGACTGCGCAGCCGAGAACTGTAGGACCAAAAGCTTTCCAAATATCAGATTCTACTCGGATTTTATTGCAGGACCGGTGGAACGGCACGGCCAACGGGATACCGACCGACATTTGCCTGACCAATAAATCGGGTTCAATGAACGCCGACTCGCCCACCCCATCATTTCAATTCGTCGATCATCTCGAGTGCGGATCTCACGATGGCGTCTTCGGCGCAGCCCGGCTGCAGGCGAGACCCAATGACCTGAAAGGTCAAATGCGAGCGCGCAGCGTCGGAATAAATATAGCCGGAATTGGCCGATCCGTTGGCCAGCGAGGTCATCATCAATTGCAAGCCAGGGGTGGAACGCTTGAGACGCGTGCCGATCTCGCTGTAGACCTCGCCATTGATCGCGCTGATATAGACCGGGCCGATCTTCAGCATGCCCGCGCGGATCGTCACCGGTTCCCCGTCGGCATAAGGCGGAGCGGCGCCTTCCCGGACGGGATTGTCCCGGTCCAGCCGGTCTCGCCCCGGACATTGCAACTGCCTGACCGCGCCCGCAATCATCCCCTGCCGGCTACGCGCCAACTTGCCGAAATGCATGAGATCAATGGCGCTCTCCCCGAGAAGCGCTCCCCCTGCCGCGACGATCTGGCTGACGTCCTCGACCGCAGCAAGATAGTCCGCCTGCCTTTGTGCTGGCACAGGGCTGCCCAACGCGGCCATACGGTCTGCCATCGACACTCCAGCGCTCGGCTGGCCCTCTGCCAGTCGCGCGAGAACGCGCATGTCCGACGCGCCGGGCACGCCCGTGCGCACGCGACTCAATCTATTCTGCGCCCGCGTGAATCTGGGGTTCTGGTCGCCGGAAGCGCCTTGCGCGAAAATTGCCACCGTGGCGTCGCCATAGCGCCGCTCGATATAGCGCGAGGCTTCGCCCGGCACGTCCGCGCTCACCACGCCCGACATGTAGAAATTGATCGGGTGCATGGCGTAGTTGAGATAGACGCCGATCGGTAGGCCATCCTCCCCCAGCGCTTCAAGAATTGCCAGTGTCTTGTCGGATGGTCCGTCAGGATTGGGCCCCTGGGTCCAGCGGTTGTCCCGCAACAGGTCGCGATTGATGTTGAGGTCAACCTGCGTCGTGCCAAAGCCGATTGTGGCAGGCCGCAACGCGGTCTTGGCCATTGTCACCGCCTTGACGATGGCCGTGCCCGCGTCCAGCCCCGCACCCGCGCGCAAGCGCGACGAGCCGGATGCGCTATGCGTGTGAGTGGCCGACACGACGAAATTCTCTTGCGGGCACCCCGCGATCTTTGCCGCTTGGGCGATCGCCTGCTCCGCGACCGCGTCGGATATGCCGATCAGATCGGCGCCGACAAGGACTGCGCAGTTCTTGTCATTGGCGATGACAAGGGCGCGGACGTAGAGGGGATCACGAATGATGTCGCCGGGGCTGAGCGTGGACGCATCGGGTGTAGTCTCGACTTTCGCCGCCCCCGCCTTCCACGCGCTATCCTGAGCGGCGGCCGGCCCCCATGCCGCAAAGGCGGTGGCGCCAAACAAAGCCGCGCGAACCAGAACTTTCATCACAGACCCCTCCCCTGAATGTGTCGGCTATCAGCGGTCCGAGACCGAGCCTCGCCGCACGCGCTGCACGAACACCGCGCCCCGGCCGGCGGCTGCGATCTCGTCCTCCGGCGCATCGACTTCGACATAGCCGATCGCGTTGGTCATCCTATCGAGCAGCGGTATCAGCCGCGCATAGTTCAATATGCCATCGCCCGGCGGGACCAGCCGGTCATGCTCCGATGGCCCGCGCGATGGATCGACATCCTTGAAATGCATGGCGAGGACGCGCGGCCCCAGCGTGCGGATTAGCGCAAGCGGGTCCGCGCCGCCCAGGACGGCCCATGCCAGATCGATCTCGAAATCTACTTCGCCGGGTGCAAACCGCTCCGCGATCAACGCGAGCGGGGTCTCTCCCTCGAGTGGAACATGATCCCAACCGTGATTGTGGAAAGCCAGACGCACGCCTGCGTCGCGTGCCGCGTGGGAAAGGTCGTTCAGTCGCGGGAGCCACGCCTCGAACGCCGCGCGCATCGTCTTGCCGGGGACCGCGCCCTCGAAGAACACCGGCGCGGCCGATTGCGCGACAATCGTTGCGCCGATCTTGCGCGCTGTGGCCATCTGCATTGCCGGCGCCACGCCGTAACCCAGCCGCACGACGCCGACCGACAGACCGGCATCCCGCACCATCGCGGCGACCTCGACCGGATCGGGCGCCGGCGGCTGGCGGGGGGAGAGCGCGGCGAGCGGGAAACCGAAATGGGTGTACCCCATCGCTTTGGCGGCCTTGAGAGTCCCCGCATAGTCGCGCTGGAGCGCCTGCGCGACGGTGATACTCGCCAGTCCAAGCGGCCCGGCTTCTGCCGCGGGCCGAACCAGCGAAGGCGTGCATCCTGCCGCGAACGCAGACACCGCGCCCGCCACCACTGCGCGACGGGCAACGCCAGAATCCGACTCAGTTGCCAACCGGTTCGACCTCAATGGCGGACACCAGCGCCTCGCCAACGGAAGCCTTGAACTGCAGCGTCAGCATCTGGCCCGTCACATCGACTTCGAACGTCTCACGCACGGCCGCGCGGACGGCGCCAGCCTGGGCGCGAATGTCATAGGCTTGCAGGACCGGCCTGCCATTGGCGGTGACGCTGAACCGCCGCTCGCCGACGCCCTTGTCTGGCTCCACAAAGCTCAGCGTGACGCGGTAACGGCCATCGGCGGCGGGGATTCGGTATTGGAACGCCTTCCCCTGCCGAAAACTCGCGACCACATCGCGCCGATCCGTTCCGCTAATCTCGGCGAGGACGGCCTGGCGGCCGCGTCCGCCGGGCTGATCGGTCGTGCCTGCCGTACCGCCGACGAAGAATTCATCCGAGCCGAACTTCACGTGCGCGCGCGCGGCGACGAGCGCGCCGCTGTCGATGCGGAAGCTGCGGGCCTGCGCCGGCGCGACGGTCCAGTCGATCCGATCCATGACCGGGCCGGACGGGAACACGCCACGGGCTTCGATGACATTGCCGCCCTGCTTCAGGCGCACGGCCGGCCATACGCATACACTGTCGGGGCAATCCTTCAGACCGCCCAGCGTGCGGCCATTCACCGTGAGCAGGGTCTCCGGGGCATTGCTGTAAACGCGAATGTCGGTGACGGGATAGGCGCGGTCCACATAGCGACGGCCGTTGATGTGGACGGTCGGCTTGTCGGACCAGTTCGCGCGATAGAAGTAGAAAATGTCCTTTCTGATTTTGCGATCATAGGTGACGATGCCCTTGGTATTGATGTCCTGCGCATCGCCCTCGCGCCGCACCGTCGAGCCGAAATCGAAGCCGTTCCACAGCCAGATGCCCCAAAGATCGCGCCGATCCTTGAGCACCTTCCAGCTCTGCTCATGATACCAGGAGAAGAAGGCTTCCGGCTGGGTCCGCCCAGCAGATTCAATCGGGCCGCCCAGCGGATTGTCCGATGCCATGTTGGCCGCGCCGCCAGCCCCGATCTCGCTGATCGAAATCGGCTGATCGGGTCGCTTGGCGCGCAGTTCATCGAGATGCGCGCCAAGCTGATCCGGCTCGCCATAATACCAGCCATAATAACGGTTGGCGCCGACGGCATCGACCGACTCCGCAACGGGCGGCACGTCGGGCATGCCTCGCCCTTCACAGCATTGCGCCAGCACGACCGGCCGTAGCGGATCGACCGATTTGGCCAGCGCGTTCAGCTCGTCAAGCAGCGGGCGCGGATTGGCCAGCACCTCCGGTGGGCGGCCCAGAAAGTCCGGCCGGCCCGGGCCGAAATCCACTTCATTGGCGATGCCCCACACCGCGACCGAGGCGTGATTGTAATTCTGCTTGATGAGATCCTGCAATTGCATCCGCGCATTCTCGCGAATGCCCGCCGGCGCTTCGGTCTGGTCGCGCGCATTGGTCCAAGCCGTCACCAGCGCGATCTCGTCCCACAGGATGAGGCCATAGCGGTCTGCGAGGTCGTGGATCGGCTGGCCGTGCTGATAATGGGCGAGGCGCAGGGAATTGGCGCCCATATCGCGCATGATGTCCACCGTCTCTGCCACGTCCTTGGGCGTCATGGCCCAGTCGGCGGCTTCATTGTCCTGATGCAGCCCCACGCCGACGAGCGGCGTACGCTTGCCGTTGAGGAAAAAGCCCTCCTTCGGGTCGAGCCTCAGCGTGCGGATGCCGAAGGGCTGGTCCAGTGCATCGAGCAATTCGCCGGTGGCAGACCGCATCTCGAAGCGCAGCGTGTGGAGATAGGGATCGGCCGTGCCGTTCCACAGATGCGGATTGGCGACGACCAGCGCACCGCGCATCTCCCTGACCGCGCCAGCGGCCAGCTGCGCCGTCTCGCGCCATGTCGCGACCGCCTTGCCGCGATGATCGAGCAATTGCGCGTCGATCGTCACCGGCTGCGCGGAGGCGCTGTCGTTTCTGAGCCGCGCGAGCAGATCGATAGTCGCCCGGCCGCTCTCAACGCTGCGGGTCGCGGCGTAGATGCCCGGCCCGCCATGATCGAGCATGTCGATATGGACCGGATTGGTCATGACGAGACTGACCGGCCGATACAGCCCGCCCCGCACAAAGAAATCGCCGGTCATCGGCAGCACGTCCTCAGTGCTGTTCCCCAGACGCGGCTGGGTGTTGTCGACTTTCACGTAGAGCGAATTGGGCTCGCCGAAGCGGATCACGCTGCTGGCATCCAGGCGGAAGCGACCGAACGGATTGCGATGCTCACCCAAGCGCACGCCATTCAGCCACACCTCGGCCGTCCGGCTGGCTGCATCGAATTCCAGAAAGGCGCGCTTGCCCGCATTCGCCGCGGCGGGCGTGAAGGTCAGCTGATACCAGCCGACGCCCTGGGTCTTGTTGACTGTCTCCGCCGAGTTCACATGTGTTTCCGGATCGGAGAGATAATAGCCGACGCGATTCCAGCTGTGCGGCACCGAGACCGGCTTCCAGTTCTCCGGCTTCGGGTCATGCGCGGCGGGACCGGCCTCGCCGACCAGATTAAACTGCCAGCCGTCCGCCAGCGCCATTCTGGTGCGCACGTGCTCGCTGGCCTGATCGCTGGACGACACCGCGTCTCGGGCAAGCGATGGGGAGGCATGGCTCGTTGCAGCGAGCGCTAGAACCAGCGCCATCGATGTCATCATCCGCATATCTATCTCGCCTTCTTCATGTCCTAGTGCGCGTCTTCAGGCAGGAGTTCGCCGGTCAGTCGCGCGCCGCGCCACCTGCGGGACGCTGGGCGGGCGCGGCACGGAAGAACGCCAGCCTGCGCTCGTCCGGCCAGGCAGAGATATGTGCATCAGCCCCGAGTTCGAGCAGGCGCGGACGGGCCGGGTCGAACGTCACCCATTTGAGTTGCTGCGTGTCCGGCTTCCCCGAGCGGGCAAAGGCGACGAGCGAATCCGTCATCGCGCTGCTGAACGCGCGGTCTGCCTGGGACCAGTCCCGCATGGGGCGGAAGCGATTGAAGCTCTCGATCGTGGAGAGCCAGAACGGCACTTCCGAGGTGTGGTAAGCGCCGGCCGTCGCGGGATCGAGGTCGGGGATGTGCACCCCGGCCGGGTAGGAATGCGGGCGGGCGAACATATAGCTGTAAACCGGCGCTTTGCCTTTCGCGACCTGCGCCCGCGCCCAGGCATCCATCGCCGCCGCCATCGTCCCGTCCCGGTCCGCAACCCGCGCCTGCGCTTTCGCTTCAGCATCGGTCGCCGCGGGGTAAAGCTTCAGGAAGGCGTCCGCACGATCGCCGAAGACGGCCGCAGCCCGCGCCTTATAGTCAGCCAGCGTCTGCACAGGGCCGAGGCCACCGAGCGATTCATCGCGCGTGAAGCCGAGCACGAGCGGGACATCGCTCTGGGCAGAGCGGTTGAAGGCCTCGTCAATCGGGTAAGGCAGCACATAGCCATCTTCGATCGGGCCGACCGGCGGAGATCCGGGCACGCGCGGCACGACCAGCCGGTCGGCGGGCATGGCGCGAAGATCAGCGAGGTTGCTGCCCTTCCAGATGACCTGCAGCCGCACGCCATCTTGCTCGGCCTGCGCCAGGGGACGCATGGCACCCGGCCCCGCCGAGCCGATGAGCGCACCGCTCATGCCCACGGCGCGCTGGAAAAGACCCTTGGCAAGCGGGCTGGCCTGCAAAGCGAGAACCGACATCGACCCGGCCGACTGACCAGCAATGGTCACATTGGAAGGATCGCCGCCAAATTGCGCGATGTTCTCCTGCACCCAGCGCAGCGCGGCGATCTGGTCCAGGAAGCCATAATTGCCCGATGCTTTATGCCCCGATTCAGAGGTCAGTTCGGGATGCGCGAAAAAGCCAAGCGGGCCGACGCGATAATTGAGATTGACGAAGACAATGTCCCGCGTGGCGACAGTCTCGCCACCGTACAGCGCCATGCTGCCCGCCCCAATGAAGAAGCCGCCCCCATGCAGGAAGATGATCACGGGCGCCTTGTTGAGTCCCGGCTTGGCCCAGATATTGAGATAAAGGCAGTCTTCGCTAGTGACTTCCGCGCCGGAATACTGGTTGGTCAGGATGCCGCGCTGCTGCTGCATGCATTGCGGGCCGAACCGGTCGGCATGATAGATGCCCTTCCAGGCCGTCACCGGCTGGGGCGCCCGCCAGCGCAAATCCCGTACCGGCGGTGCAGCATAAGGCACGCCCAGAAACGCGCGAACGCCGGAGGGCAGCATCCGTCCCTCAATCGCCCCCGCCTGCGTCGTCACCCGCGGCTCGGAGGCGCCAACGGCCTCCCCAGCCAATGCCGGGGAGGCCGCCGATAACGCGCCGAGGAAAAAGAGGCCAGGACCACGCCATTGCTGAATGAACCCTCTCAAACGGGCAATCGTCATGGTACTGTCCTCTCTTTCAGTTCTGTTTCGTTCCGTTGATCGGAACGGTTTTAGTTGCTGGCTCCAAAACCGACCCGGAGGCGGACGCCGACATAGCGCTGATAGTTGCGCGGAACCTGCTGGATCAGCGTCGGGGCCGAATATCCATTGCCCGTATAATCGGTGATGGACGTCAGATACGCCTTGTTGAACAGGTTGTTGACGAAGAACGACAGATCCCAGTTCACAGCGCCCGTGCTGCGCAGGCCAATGCTGGCATTGGCGATGCCATAGGCATCGAACTTGGTGAGCGGGTTGCGATCCAGCGAGAAGTTGACATCATCCTGCCAGGCATAGTTCGCGCTCATATAGGCGTTGATCTCGGTGCCCTGAATGGGCGCCTCGTATACGCCACCGACGTTGAACTTGAAGTCCGGCGAATTGGCGAGACCAACGCCGGCCAGATCCTGCACGAACGTGGTCGTGCCCGGAATGGCGACGCAGCCCTGCGCGACCGTCTGACCAGGATAGCAGCTCGCGCCCGGGAATTCGCGGATCTTCGCGTCGACGTAAGCGGCCGAACCATAGAGATTGAGGTTCGGAGTCGCCCGGATGGAGCCCTCGAACTCGATACCCTTGGTGCGCAGCTTGCCGACATTCTTGAGAATGAATTGCGGCGCACCGGCGATGAATTCCGCGCTCTGCGCCTGGAAGTCGTCATAGTCGGTCCAGAAGCCGGTGATCGCGAACGATCCACGGTTGCCCCAGAAGCGACCCTTCATACCGACTTCGTAAGATACGGAATGCTCGGGCTTGACGAGATTGTCGATCCGCGACTGGTTGAAGCCCGACGAGATGTCGTAGGCCTGCCCCTTATAGCCCTTGGCGATGGCGGCATAGACCATCACTTCGTCGCTCACGAACTGCTGCAGCGAGGCCTTGCCGGTGACCGCCGTATCGCTACGCTGATCTTCGTAGACGACAGGCGTTGCCGGCCGATTATCGCGATAGAACACGCCGACGGTCTCGCGATTCACGCGGCCGCCGAGCGTAAGCTTGGTTGTCGGTGTGAAATTATAGCCGAGCTGACCGAAGGCGGCATAGCTTTCCGTCGATGCGGTCGAATCCCAATCCTGACGGAGGAACGACAGGAAAGACGGCGCCGAACGGATGAAGCGGCGATCGGTATTGCCATCGGCATAGAACAGGCCGACCATATACTCGAACGGGCTGGCGCCCCGCGAGGTCAGGCGCAGTTCCTGGCTGAACATCGTCGCATCATATGGGCCGCCCTGATAGAGGGTCGGCGCGGCAGAGAAGTCGAGATCCTGACCGGATTCCAGCTTCCAGCGCTGATAGGCGGAAACCGATGTCAGCGTCGCAAAGCCCAGGTCAAGATCGGCTTTGGCCGACAGCAGATACTGGAAGCTGTCAGCGCGCGGATCGCCATCGAAGCGGACATTGTCGTTGCCGACGCCCGGCCGGATGCCGCGCAGGTCAATCGCCGCGCCATTCTGGGTCGCGCCAGGGGTCACATAATAATAGGTCGGCGCGTTGCCGTTCGACTTGGTGTTGCTGTAATTGCCGGACAGCGTGAGATCGAGGTTGCCGGCACCGTAAGTGAACTTGCCGCCAAAACCGTAGCTTTCCGCGCCATTGAGGCGATGACCGTTGGTCAGGTTGTTGATGTAGCCTTCACGGTCCGAATAGAAGCCGTTCAGCCGGAAGCCGGCGTTCTGGCCGATGGGACCGGAGAGCATGGCGGATACCCGCGTCTCGTCATCATTGGTCAGGACACCTTCGACATAGCCGCTCAGGTCACGCGTCGGGTTCTTGGTCGTGATGTTGACCACGCCGGCAGACGCGTTCTTGCCGAACAGGGAATCCTGCGGCCCACGCAGAACCTCAACCTGCGCGATGTCATTCAACCCGCCACCGAACGCCTGGCCCTGCTGAAGCAGTGCCACACCGTCCACGACGATCGAGACGGCCGGCTCGGTGCTGGTCGAAAAGGAGAAGGTGCCGATGCCGCGGATCGAGACGGACGACGACGCCGAATTGCCCTGCTCGTTCACTGTCAGTGAGGGCGACACGCGGGTGATGTCGGAAAACTGGGTGACCTGCGCGGTGTTCAGCACCGCCGAGTTGATCACGCTGACCGCCGCCGGAACTTCAAGAATGTCCTGCTCCCGCTTCTGGGCGGTCACGATGATCGCTTCCGGCTCAGACCCTGCACCGGCTTCGGGCGCGGCGCTCTGGGCGAAGCCAGGCGTTGCGACCGCACAGGCCGCCGCCAACGCAGCAGACGCAACGGAAAAACGTAGGAAAGAACGCATTTAGGGAGATCCTCTTACCAAAACTCGGAACCGAACCGGACTTGGCCAAGTCACTGCGGATAATTGGTCATGCCACATTGTAGGCAGAATATAAATGGTTGTGACGGGAAAAATCAGCACGCTGAACGAAAACGGCTAATTTCAGCCGCCACTTTCACATTCGACTGTTGTAAAGAAACCGCGCAAAGGTGTCTGGCCAATCCGCTCAATCCGCGATAGCATCGCCGCTTTCCTCTGGCAGAGGGTCGACATAGAACAGGTGGTCATGGCATCCGAACCGATCAGCGGCAGAGACCGACTTTATCAGGCAATCGCGCACCAGTTGCTGGAGGTGTTCGGGAGCGGGCGCTACAAGCCTGGCGACCGGCTACCCACGGAGCGGGAACTCGCGATCCAGTATAATGTCAGCCGCCCGACCATCCGCGAGGCGATCATCGCGCTGGAGGTTCAGGGCATCGTCGAAGTCCGCGTCGGCTCCGGCGCCTATCTCAAAGGCCTGCCCAGCG
Source organism: Sphingobium sp. B11D3B (assembly GCF_025961735.1). Classification (NCBI taxonomy): domain Bacteria; kingdom Pseudomonadati; phylum Pseudomonadota; class Alphaproteobacteria; order Sphingomonadales; family Sphingobiaceae; genus Sphingobium; species Sphingobium sp. B11D3B. The sequence continues at coordinate 2,424,469 of NZ_JAOQOF010000001.1, forward strand.
CGGGCGATCCTGCGGCATTCAATGTCAGCGCCTTCGAACTGACCGAAGCGCGCTTGCTGCTGGAAGGCGAGGCGGCCGCGCTTGCGGCGGCGCAGATCACCGACGAGGAGCTCGCCACGCTGGCGCAGCTGATCGACGAGATCGCGACGGAGAATGAACGCAACGCCGGCACGGAAGACGCGGACCACCAGTTCCACCTGACCATCGCGCGGGCGACGCGCAATTCGGCGATCGTGAACCTCATCGACAATCTCTGGTCGTTGCGCGCCAAATCCCCCGAGACCGCGCTCCTCTATGCCAAGGCGCGATCGGCCAATGTCAAACCTGTCATCGACGAGCATCAGGTCATTCTCGATGCGCTGCGGACGCGCGACCCCGCCAAGGCCCGCGCCGCCATGCGCGCGCATCTGACCGCGGTTCTGGACAGTCTGCTCTTCGCGACCGAGGAAAAGGCAATCGAGGAAGCGCGCAAGGCATCGGCATCGAAGCGCGCCCGCTATGAAAGGGCGATTGCCTGAGCAACGCGCCGGGCGCCCCCGGCATGCCCACTCAGTAGGTCAGGCCAAAGCCGAACGGATAGAGCGTGCCGCCCGGCGTCTCGGCATAGCCGGGCGCGTCGGAATGCTGCCGGTCGACAGCATCGAGTGAGGCAGGCAAGGCAAATGGCAGGCGCCCGGCCGGGGCCTGCTTGCCGGTCAGCACATCGATCTGGGCCGCATCGCTCGCCCCGAAGCTGGCGATGATCGCCCCGGCATTGCGCAGGCCGCTGGCTTCATCCAGCACGTAAGGCTGGCGGAAATAGATATTGAGGATCACGCGGCGCGGATCGCCGATTTCGCGCATGACCGCCTGAATGTCCGCCAGCGATGGATAGACCGACCAGCTCTGCGCCTTCGCCATGGCGGAAAAGGACAGCATCCCTGCTTCCCAGGGAAACGCGCCGCCGAAAATCAGATTGTCGTCCACGCAGGTGACGTCCTTGCTGACACCGGGCGCCGTGCAGGGGTCCTGCTCACCCCAGCTTGCCTGCCGCTTGCCCGTCACGCGGTTGGCGATGCTGATAGCCGGATCGACCGCGCGCCCGCCGGCTTCGGTTGACTTGCTGGAATAGCGCCGCGCCCCGTCCATGCTCACGCGGACATTGATGACGGCATAGTCCGTGCCCGCCGGCACGGCCGGACGGGCCTGCCCCTTTTTAACGTCATAATTGCCGTCAGTGGCGGCAAATCCCCGCGCGGCGAAATCAGCACCGGCAAAGCCCATGGTGTAGATGCGACTGCCCGGGCGGAGCGGCAACACAGCCGAGCCGTACACCTTCTGATTGTGCAGCAGCACGAGCGACCGCCGCTGAACATCCAGCCCCAGCGCGCGATGCTCAGCCGTGCCGATCATCTGCGGCGCTGCCTCGGCGTCGACATAGGGATTTTCAAACAGGCCCAGCGCGAATTGTTCGGTCAGCAGCCGCTTGACCGCCGGATCGATATCGCCTGCTTCACTGAGCGCGCCCTGGGCAACCAGATCGACGATCGTGCTCTTGCTGCGGAACTCGGAGAGAATATCCGTGCCAGCGCGAATGGCGAGCGCGGTGCGATCCGCGACGGTGTACCCCTTACCAGTCGCCGGATTTGTGCGACTGTCTTCCAGACCCCATCCGCGCTCTTCGATGATGCCGCTGTCCGAGTTCACATAGCCGCGAAAGCCCAGCTCATCCCGCAGAATACCCGTGACGATATGCCGCGAGAACGCCATGCCCAGACTTTCGACCGCCCGCCCGCCATGATGCGCATCCACCGGCACGCCATAATAAGGCATGATCGAACCCACGCCGACGTCGATGGCTCGCTGGAAGGGGCGCAGATGATAATCGAACCCATACCGTCCGCTCGGATCGGTGTAGAACTGGTCCTTGCCGAATGTGTAATGCGCATCCAGCCCGAGCTGCTGCGGCCCACCGCCGGGGAAGTGCTTGAGCGTCATGCTGACTGCGGTGGCTGGTGAGAGCGCAAGGCCGCCCTGCCCTTTCTCGCCCTGCAGCCCTTTGACGAGCGCCGTCACGATATCGCCGACCAGATCGGCATCCTCGCTGAACGTCTCATGGAAGCGTGACCAGCGCGGCTCCGTGCCGAGATCCGCCATATAGCCATACATGCCGCGCAAGCCGATGGCCCGCCACTCCTGGCCCATGACACGCGTAAATCCGGCGATGACGGACATGTCGCCCCGCAGATTGGCGGGCGGAGCGCCATCGGCCGCACTGAGCGGCGCCGCGGCACCGAGCGCTGCGGCCGCCAGCCCCGCCTCTTTCGGAAACTCTGTGAAAGCGCCGGCGCCCTGACCAATGCCGAACGTCGGGCTGACCTCGACATGATTCCGCGCATTATCCTTGAACAGCGCGGGGATGCCGAGCCGGCTTGCCTCACGCATTTCCTGCACCGCATTGGTGAACCGCGCCATCTGCAGCGGCGTCTGCCGATAGCCGCCCCGCAGGCGAAAACCGGTCAGGCGGACGGAGCAATCGGCCGGCTCTGTCGCCACCGTGGCGCGCAGGATGAACCGGCTCATATGCTCCTGCTGGATGAGCGCGCGGCCATCCGCCGTGATCGACCCGTCGCAATCCGGATTCTGGGTCGCGATGAGCATGGTGCCGGCCTTCTCGGCCAGCGTCATGCGCTTGACCAGATCGTTGGCACGCATGTTGGCGGGCAGGCGCCAGTCCTCATAGGGCTCCAGCGTGCCGGACCCGTTCAGATCCTTGAACCGCAGGCCGTTGAGGGTCAGGATCGGCTTGGTTCGCGCTGCGATATCCGGTTGCGCCGTCGTGCTTGCCGACGATGAACCGACCGCCGCTTGCAAACCGGTACAGCCGCTCATCATGACAGCGAGTGCACATAAAGATGCCGAACGCAGCATGATTCCGGACCCGCCCATCGCCTTACTCCCACATCGTTTCTTAGAGGATCGAACCAGCCCGGTCCGGCTGTGTCCGACCATAGGGTTCCGCTTCCGCTGCGGGAATAGCGCCCCGCCGCTGGACCACCCATCCGGCGAGGCGATTGCCCGCTGCTGCGGCTTCTGCTGCCGATGCTCCTGCTAGCCGATGCGCGAGATAGGCGCCGTTGAAGGCGTCCCCGGCGCCCGAGGTATCGAGCGGGCGGCTGACGACGACCTGCGGCGGCACCATAGCGCCGGCGATCATCGCCCCAGCCGCCCCCATCTTGACAGCGACTTCCGTCACGCCCCGCGCGCGCCAATGCGCCGCGACATCCTCGCAACGATCGACGCCGGTCAGCGCAGCTTCGTCCTCCAGCGTCGGCAGACCAATCGTTGCGACGCCCAGTGCCGCCTCATGCCAGCGCCTTGCAGTCTCTGGGGATTCCCATAGCGCAGGCCGATAATTGCTGTCGAAGGCGACCTGCCCCCCCGCCTCGCGACAGTTCTGCAAAATGTCCAGCAGGCTCGACCGGTCCTGATCCGGGAGGATCGCGAGCGTCACCAGCGAGGTGTAAATGAGTTGCGCAGCCTGTGCCGCCGCCGCGAGCCGATCCTTGCCAATGAGCGGCACCAGCCGCCGAGCGGCGCTGTCGCTGCGCCGATAGGTGAAGGAGCGCTCGCCCCGTTCGTCGGTCGCGATGAAATAGATGCCGCACTCATGCGCCGGACTGCGCGCCACGCATGAAAGGTCCAGCCCCTCGCCCTGCCACTGTGCCGCGAGAAAATCGCTGAAGTCATCGCGACCGATGGCCGTCGCAAACTCGGTCTCGATACCGAAGCGGGCGAGGTGGATGGCCGTGTTGACCACATCGCCGCCATGGGCCTGCCGCCAGCACGCATCCTCCCGCCGGAACTCGACCATGCCCTCGCCGATCGCGAGAACGCGCATCACCAGTTCCACATGCTGCCGTCGGACAGCCGCGCGACCGGCAGATAGGCCGGCTTGTAGGGATATTTGGCGGCCAGGGCTTCATCGATGTCGACACCATGACCGGGCGTCTCGCCGCAGTAGAGAAAACCGCGCTCGAAATGGTAATCATGGGGGAAGACGGCGTCCGTCTCCTCGGTGTGGCGCATATATTCCTGAATGCCGAAATTCGGCACCCAGGTGTCGAAATGCAGCGCCGAGCCCATAGTCACCGGCGAGAGATCGGTCGCGCCGTGGCAGCCCGTGCGGACCTGATAGAGTGAGGCCAGATCGGCGATGCGCCGCAGATGCGACACACCGCCCGCGCCCACAATGGTCGTGCGGATATAGTCGATCAGCTGGTTCTGGATGAGATCTTTGGCATCCCAGATGGTGTTGAAGATCTCGCCAACGGCCAGCGGGGTGACTGTGTGCTGGCGGACCAGCTTGAAGGCTTCTTGATTCTCCGCAGGCGTGACGTCTTCCAGCCAGAACAGTTGATAGGGCTCGAGCATCTTGCCGAGATTGGCGGCTTCCTGCGGCGTGTAGCGATGGTGGCCATCATGCAGCAGATGATGGTCGAACCCGTAGGTCTGGCGCAGCTTGTCGAACAGCTTGGGCACATGGTTGAGCGCCTTGCGCGTATCCCAGCCGGTGACGGAGGGCAGCGCGGCATCGGCCGGCTCATAATAGAGCTTGCCACGCCCGACGCCATAGGCGTCCTTCACATTGGGAATGCCCGTCTGCGCGCGGATCGCCTGATAGCCCATGTCGATATATTCGCCGACCGCATCGACGGTCTCCTCGATGTCCGAGCCATTGGCGTGGCCGTAAACCATCACCCCATCGCGGCTACGCCCACCCAGAAGCTGGTATAGCGGCATATTGGCCATCTTGGCCTTGATGTCCCAGAGCGCGACATCCACCGCCGCAATGGCCCGCATGGTCACCGGTCCGCGCCGCCAATAGGCCCCGCGATAGAGATATTGCCAGATGTCCTCGATCCGCCTCGGGTCCATGCCGATGAGGCAGGGCGCCACATGGTCCTGCAAATAGGACACGACCGAAAGCTCCCGCCCGTTGAGCGTGGCATCGCCGATTCCATAAACGCCCTGATCGGTCTCGATCTTGAGCGTCACGAAATTGCGTCCGGGACAGGTGACGATGACCCGAGCGGCAGTTATCTTCATTGCAGGCAAAGCTCCCGATGAGTGTCCAAGCATTTTTCGCCTGACAATCAATACTAGATTGGTCAGGCATTGTATGGCAAGGGGTCATTTCCGGTCGTCAGGGAGAAGGTCATGAGTCCACTGAAACTGCATCCTGATCGGCTGTTTCCTGCGGACTCCACCACGCGCGCAATCGCTCGCCACCTTTATGCGCAGGTTGCGCACCTGCCGATCGTGAGCCCCCATGGCCATACTGACCCGCGCTGGTTCGCGGACAATCAGGCATTCACCAATGCCGCAGACCTGCTGCTGATTCCGGACCATTATCTCCTGCGGATGCTCTACAGCCAGGGCATTCCCATGGAGAAGCTGGGCGTGCGGCGGCGCGGCGAAGCGGCGGAGACGGCGCCGCGAGAGGCATGGCGCATCTTCGCAGCCCATTATCATCTTTTCCGTGGCACTCCTTCCCGGCTCTGGCTGGATTGGGTGTTCGCCGAAGTATTCAGCCTCGCCCAGCGGCTGGATGCGAACAGCGCCGACGCATATTACGATGCCATCGCAGAGCAGCTGGCGCAGGAGGCGTTCCGCCCTCGCGCGCTGTTCGAGCGCTTCAATATCGAAGTGATCGCCACCACCGAGTCCCCCCTCGACAGTCTCGACCATCACCGCACGATTGCCGCCAGCGGATGGTCCGGCCGGGTGATTACGGCTTATCGCCCGGACCCGGTGGTCGATCCCGAATTCGAGGGATTTCGCGACAATCTGGTGCGCTTTGGCGAGTTGGCCGGCGAAGATTGCTTCACCTATGGGGGCTATCTCGCCGCGCACCGCAACCGCCGAGCGTTTTTCGCCCGGATGGGCGCAACTTCAACCGATCACGGCCACCCAACCGCTGCGACGGCGGACCTTGACGACGCGCAGGCCCGCGCTCTTTTCGCGCGCGTCATTGCCCCGGACGTGAGCGCCGCGGATGCCGAACTGTTCCGCGCGCACATGCTGACGGTCATGGCCGGCATGAGCATCGAGGATGGATTGGTCATGCAAATCCACCCTGGCTGTTTCCGCAATCACAATCCCTGGCTGTTTAAGCATTTCGGGCGGGACAAGGGCGCGGACATTCCTGTGCGCACCGAATATGTCCACGCGCTGCGGCCACTGCTCGCCAAATATGGCCGCGATCCGCGCCTGTCCCTCATCGTCTTCACGCTGGATGAAACGACCTACAGCCGGGAACTGGCTCCGCTTGCCGGCCACTATCCGGCACTCAAGCTCGGCCCGGCCTGGTGGTTCCACGATAGCCCGGAAGGCATGTGGCGCTTCCGGGAGAATGTTACGGAGACAGCGGGCTTCTACAATACGGTTGGCTTCAACGACGATACGCGCGCCTTCATGTCCATTCCCGCGCGCCACGATGTCGCGCGCCGGGTCGATTGCGCCTTTCTCGCGCGGCTGGTCGCCGAGCATCGGCTGGAGGACTGGGAAGCTGCCGAACTCGCGCAGGATCTCGCCTATAATTTCGCCAAGGCAGCGTACAAACTATGAGGCTCTCCGAGCAGACCCTCGCCTCGCTCGATCCGCGCGTCACCCGCGTGCCTTATGATCGCGCCGCCGGCAGCAAGCAGATCGTCCATCTCGGCCTGGGCGCCTTCACGCGGGCGCATCAGGCCGTGTTTACCGAAGATGCCATTGCGGCCTCGGGCGAGGTCTGGCGCATCATCGGCGTCTCGATGCGCAGCGCCACGGTGCGCGATCAGCTCGCGCCGCAGGATTGCCTGTTCACCGTGACCACCAAGGGCGAAGGCGCGCCTGCGACGCGGCTGGTGCGCTGCCTGAGCAATGTCATTGTCGCCCCGGAAGACCCGGCCCGTCTGGTGTCCGCCATCGCCGATCCCCAGACCCATATCGTGACGCTGACCGTGACCGAGAAAGGCTATCACCTTTCTGGCAGTCAGGACGACGCGCTCGACCCGCTACTGGAGGACGATCCCGCGAACCCGGCGCCGCGCACCATCTACGGTTATCTCGCGCAGGGCCTGCAGCAGCGCCGGGACCAGGGCCTGCCGGGCCTCACAATCCTGAGCTGCGACAATCTCGCGGACAATGGCATCCGCTTGCGGGCCATGCTGCTCACGGTGCTGACCGGCGCCGACCCGCAACTGGCCCAATGGTGCGCGGATAACTGCACCTTCCCCTGCTCGATGGTCGATCGCATCGTCCCGGCGACGCAGCCCGGTGACATCGACGGGCTGCAGAACGAGATCGGCGTGCGCGACGAGGCGGCAGTGTTCACCGAGCCGTTCCGCCAATGGGTGATCGAGGATCACTTTGCCGGCCCGCGCCCCCGATGGGAAGCTGCCGGCGCCGAGATCGTAGCGGATGTGCGCCCTTATGAGACGGCGAAGCTGCGGATGCTCAACGGCGCCCATTCGGCGCTCGCCTATCTCGGCCTTGCCAAGGGGCATGAGCTGGTCAGCCAGGCCATGGCCGACCCAGACATTGGCGCGCTTGTCCGCAGCCTGATGCGGGACGAAGCCGCCGGCAGCTTCCAGCCGGCCGCAGGGCAAGACCTGCAGGCGTATGCAGCCTCGCTCGAAACCCGCTTCGCCAACCCCGCTTTGCCCCACCGGCTCGCCCAGATCGCCATGGATGGATCGCAGAAAATACCCCAGCGCTGGCTGGCGACGCTCGCCGACCGGCAGGCGCAGGGGAAAGCCTCGCCCGCGATCCTGAAAGCCCTCGCGGCGTGGATCATGCATGTGCGGGGCGACAATCCCCATGTCAGCGACCCGCGCGCGGAAACGCTGGCGCTGGTCTGGAAGCAGGCGGGCCAAGACGGGATTGCCACCGCCCTTTTCGCGGAGGGCGGATTGATCGCCTCCTCGTGGAAACCGACGAGCGATGAACTGGCCGCGCTGTCCCGTCATCTGGAGACGATGGCGGACTGACTTTGCCAACCAAAAAAGGCCTAGGGAGAGAATGACGGTGAATGACAAGCGGCGCATGCCCCTCATGGGCCTGAGATGGTGGATCATCAGCCTCGTCACGATCGGCACGATCCTCAATTATCTCGCGCGCTCGTCGCTCTCCGTTGCGGCGCCAACGCTCATGGAAGTGTTCGGCATGAGCACCCAGCAATATAGCTGGGTCGTCTTCTCCTTCCAGGCCACCTACACGGTGATGCAGACGTTCAGCGGCGCCATCCTGGACTGGCTCGGCACCCGCCTGGGCTTCGCCATCTTCGTGGTGGGCTGGGGCTTTGCCAATATGTGCCACGCCTTTGCCACCGGCTGGTTCAGCCTCGCCTTCTGGCGCGGGCTGCTGGGCAGCTTTGAAGCCGCCGCCATTCCCGGCGGCCTCAAAGTCGTGTCCGAGTGGTTTCCGCCGCGCGAGCGCACCGTGGCGACCGGCGTGTTCAACATGGGCGCCTCCATCGGCAACATGATCGCACCCGCGCTCGTCGCGTTCTGCATCCTGTATTTCGGCTGGCAGTCGGCCTTCCTCATCACCGGCGGCCTGAGCCTGCTCTTCGCCCTGTTGTGGTATTTCGTTTATCGCAGCCCCGAGCAGAGCAAGCGACTGACGCAAGCGGAACTCGCCCATATCCAGACCGCCGGTGACGATGCCGGGGTCATCGCGCGCCCGGCGCACTGGCGCGAGGTGATCCGCACCAAGGGCTTCTGGTCCATCGCCATCCCTCGCTTCTTCGCGGAGCCGGCGTGGCAGACCTTCAATTTCTTCATCCCGCTCTATCTGGTCACGGTGTGGGACTTTAATCTGAAAGATCTCGCTCTGTGGGCCTGGCTGCCATTTCTGGCAGCGGACGCGGGCTCCATGCTGGGCGGCCTCACAGCTCCCGCGCTTATCCGCTGGTTCGGCGTTGACCTGCTCACCTCGCGCAAGTTGACCGTCACACTGGGCGCAGCCCTGATGATCGGCCCGGCCTGCATCGGGCTGGCGACATCCCCGGCCATGGCGATCGCGCTGTTCTGCGTCGGCGGTTTCGCACACCAGATGCTTTCCGGCGCCCTGCTCACCCTCTCGGCCGATCTGTTCGACAAGCGCGCGGTCGGCACCGCGACCGGCATGGCTGGATCGATCGGATGGATCGGCGGCGCCATCTTCACGCTGATCGTCGGCGGGCTCGCGGAGATCGTGGGCTACAATCCGCTGTTCGTCATGCTCGCCGCCTTCGACCTGATCGGCGCGCTGGTGCTGTGGGGATTGCTTCGGTCCGGGAAGGCAAAGGCCGCCCTCAATTAAGATAAGGATACGCGAAGATGGCGATCAGTCGCAGGGATATGCTCGGGGGCCTGGCTGCGGCCAGCGTCGCGACCGGCTGCACGACAACTGCGCAGACAAGCCGGCCCGACCCGAGAGGCAGGCCCAATATTCTGTGGCTGGTGAGCGAAGACAATAATCCCTTCATCGGCGCTTATGGCGACTCGATTGCCCATACGCCACATATCGACGCGCTGGCGCACCGAGGGCTGCTCTACCGGAAGATCTACGCAAACGCGCCGGTCTGCGCCCCGGCACGTTTCTGCCTTCTGACCGGCATCTATCCGGAATCGAATGCGCCGGCGAACCACATGCGCGCCGACGCAAGCCTGCCTGATTTCCTCAAGACTTATCCGCAACTCCTGCGCACGGCGGGCTATTACTGCACGAACAATGAGAAAACCGATTACAATGCCGCCGTCAATCCAGCGTCGATCTGGGATGAATCGAGCGCCAAGGCGCATTACCGCAACCGGCCGGCGAACACGCCGTTCATGGCTGTCTTCAACTTTGAAACCACGCATGAATCGCGGCTATTCGGCATCACCGAAGGCAAGGTGAAGCCCGAACAGGTCCGCGTCCCGCCCTATCTCCCCGACAGCCCCGCCGTGCGGCAGGATTTCGCCAGCTATTATAACCTCATGGAGCGGATGGACGCACAGGTCGGCGAAAAGCTGGCCGAGTTGGAAGATGCCGGGCTGGCCGAGGACACAATTATCTTCTACTTTTCGGACAATGGCGGCTGCATGCCCCGCTCCAAACGGCATTGCCATGAGGAAGGGCTGCGTTGCGCGCTGGTGGTCCATGTGCCCGACAAATGGGCGGACTATGCGCCGGCCGCGATGGGCGACGAGATCGCGGCGCCGGTCAGCTTCATCGATTTCGTACCCACGCTACTGTCCATCGCGGGCATTCCCCAGCCCCCGACCATGCCGGGCACGGCCTTCCTTGGCCGGAAGATCGCAAAACCAAAATCCTATGCCTTTGGCATGCGCAATCGCATGGATGAGCGTTACGACTTCGTCCGCACCGTCGCGGACGGCCATTACCGCTACATTCGCAACTACATGCCGCACCGCCCCATGGGTCAGGTCAATGCCTTCCCTATGATGTTGCGCAGCTATCAGGACTGGTATCGCCGCCATGCCGCCGGAGAGCTTAACGCCGTGCAATCGCGCTTCTTCGAGCCCCGGCCCTATGAGGAACTGTACGACCTCGAAGCTGATCCTGATCAGCTTCAAAACCTTGCCGCCGAGCCGCAGCAGAGCCGCCGTCTGAGCGCTTTACGTACAGCGCTCGACCAGCACATGCTGGATATAAACGATAACGGCTTCATCCCCGAAGGCTCGCCGCTAGAGGGCTATGAAGCCAGCCGCGAGCCCCATGCCTATCCGCTGACGGACATTATGGCTCTGGCCACGCAGGCGGCGACCGGAGACCCGTCAGCACTGCCGGATCTCACCCGGGCCCTGACACACGATAACGAAGTGATGCGCTACTGGGCAGCAACGGGTCTGCTGATCCGCAAAGCACAGGCCGCGCCGGCGCGAGAGACGTTACTCAGCGCAAGCAAGCGCGAAACGTCGGCGCAGGTCCGCGTGGTCATGGCGGAAGCCCTCACGCATCTGAGTGAAGGGGAGCAGGCCAAGCAGATTTTGGCCGAGTTGCTCGCCGCAAATCCTCCGGAAATGGTCGCACTGCAGACTCTTAATGCTCTTACTTATATCGAGCCGGTCTATCGGCCCATGGACATGCTCGCGAGATGGAAGACCGATCCCGGCTATGTCGGGCGCGCGACACGCTATCTCACACGCGTGAGTGAGGGCATTTACGATCCTTCAGTTTCGCTTCTGCCCCCACGAGGCATGTGAAGAGTCAAAGGTAAGTGCGGGGAGCCAGTCAAACGTTCCGCGAGATATCAGTTAGGGCTGGTTGTTTAGCGTAAGCTGCACTGGTCCACGCAGCCATCCGCTTCGCTCGATGATCGGGAACGTCTACTTTCGCGATCGCTTGTCTGTGAAAGTCCGCTACATTGCTCTCCAGCACGCCATTTGCCACAGGCCCTTCCAGAAAACATCAATGGCCGATCGAATGCAGGCCCGATCGACCATTGCGGCACAGCCCCGTCATGGTTCCAAAGTCACCACGGCCCGCCGGTAGCTGGTCAGGGGCGGAGATCCCGAATCCGTGACCTCCAAAATAATGTGATAGGCGGTGTCCTCGGGCACAGGGACGTTCGTGTTCGTCATCCGGTACATCGGCAGAGTGAAACTCACCTCCGTGCTGTCCGCGCCGGTAATCTCAAGGGGCGGCACCATGACGCCGGGCGCCTGGCTTGGCTCTGCATATTGCCACCAGCGATAGGTCAGCTTGTCGCCATCCCGATCATGCGTGCCGGCGGCGGAGAGGCGCACGGTTGCGCCGACCTTCGCCGACAAGGTGACGGGCGCCTTTCCGGCGACCCCGTTCAACACCAGCTCGGGATGGTGATTGGCGCGGCGCATGTCGGGCGAAAGAGTCCAGGCCATCCGTCCGGCAAAATCGTTCTGAAAAGCCTCGCGCCAACGAAACACCGTCGCCTGATTGCTGACCCAGACCTTGCCATTTGCGTCCACAAACCTGTCAGATGCGTCGGCCCGGTGGCCGGCACCTTTGTAGATCGGCAGATAGCGCCCTCCCCAGCCACCCCATTCGGGACGCTCGGGATTATTCAGGCCATTAGGAATCAAGCCCAAAAAGGACGGTGTGTCTCCTTCCATGATGAACTCATGCGGGGGATATAATGCGCCCAGCGGCCCGCGCCTAATATTGGCCTCCAGCCACTCATTGGTGACCATGTCCGCATTCGGCCACTTGTCGTCACGGCGGAAAAGGTCACCAGCAATGCCGATCCATGCGGCGAGGCCATATTGGCCCCAGCCATGGACGCTGGCGATCCAGAACAGGTCCGGGAAGGTCCGTCGCGCCCAAGCGCCGGTATCGTCCTGATCCGAAATGGAATAGATCCGAAGCTTGGAAACGAAGGCCTTCACCTGTTCGGGCGTGCGCGTTTCGCGAACGGTCCACAGGGCTTGCGCAAGATCCGCGCTGCCGCCCCATACGGGGATGTAAACCGGTCGGTCATCGGGGCGATCGACTACTTCGATGATCCGGCGCGAGGCTTCGGTATCCTTGCCCTCGCCCACCGCAGCCATGCCATAAACCGGCGTGCCGCTGACGATTGCGGCCATCAGCGTGCTGGCATCCGGATAGCCGCGGGCATGTTTCCGGAGATTGGGAAGCACCTTCCCATAAGCTTCCACCTGCTCGCGCATAAGCTGTGGCTGAACCCTGGTACGCTGCCAGGTGGAGGTCGTCGCAACAAGGCCTTCGACATCGAACTCGTTTGCATAAAGCAACAAGCGCACAAGAGACTCAGAATCGTCGGGTTCATTTCCGATGTCGGACAAGATCAGGACACGCGACTTCGTTGTATGCAAAGGTTCGGCAGAGGTCGCCGGAACCGAAACTGCCAGCGCCGCAGCGGCGGCGAGCACCATGCTAAATCGAGTGACCATCAGTTCTCCTACCTCAATATCGATGCCCCGTCCGCTATGATGGCGCCGTTGGCGGACGGGCGACCCGGCGGATCAGAAGCGCGTACGAATGCCGGGCTGAACCAGCCTTCCGAGCGTATTCCCGTTACCATAGCCATTGCCAGTGGTCAGGTAGGGAGAACCCTGATCGGACACATTATCCACGTTCGAAGTGAGTTGCGTCTGCTTAGCGAAGGAGAGGCCCTTCAATCCCAAGTGAAGTAAAGATCGACGATGTCCTAGGATTCCGCACGGGATGCAGCGCATTGTATGGAATCGGGGAACCGCCGCGCCGCGACCACTGCGCGCGGCCCGTGATCGGTCCCACATTAGCACTCCGAGAAGTGACCAGGTTGAGATGCCCGGTCCCGTTCGCCGGCTAATCGACATAGATGCCTTTCTCATGTCACTTGTCTTGCGCGAAAGCGCTGGGCGCCGCCGACCGAGCCTCGATAGAGCCAAAATCAGTCGGTGGATCGGAGGCAACATCAAAATCCAATGCCACCCTGTTTAGGTGGTCCCCCAGGTCAAGCGACGTCCAAGCGATAGCGTCCGCTGCCCGTTTCCAATACTGCTATGGGCTCTTGCCCGGACTTGATGCGTATCGACCGGTCTAGGGCAACATCTCGCCCGTCGCTCAGGACGCGGCGCCCCGCGGCAAGCGGCAGATGTATCTCAGCCCGCATGTTGGCGGGGATCGAGGCATCCAAGCGAAAACTTCCATCGGGGCGCTGCGTCCAGTTCACGCTAATAGGGCCTCGCGCGCTGCGATATTCGGCTCCGACACTGGGCACCCGTGGATCCATCAGGGGCGCAATGCGAACTGTTCGGAAGCCCGGCTCCAGCTCATCAATGCCCGCAATCCGGCGATAGAAGAAGGCCACGACCGCCCCGAGCGCATAATGGTTGTAGCTGTTCATCGCCACGTCGCCGGTGTCGCCGTTCCACCGTTCCCATATCGTGGTTGCGCCCTTGCTGACCATATAGCCCCAAGAGGGAAATGCCGTGCGCAACAGCAGATCATAAACGAGGTCGACAGCACCGATGTCGGCGATCGCATCCAGGCTCACCGGTGTCGCGAGGAAGCCGGTCGACAGTAATGTGCCACGCCGCCTGATATCTTCGACGAGCCTGGCGCCGGCCGCGACCTTCTGTTCCGCCGTCAGCATGCTCATCCGAATGGCGAGGATATAACTCGCATGGCTACCGTTTCCGATGCGGCCGTTCGCCTCCACGAAAGTCTTTTGAAACGCGCGCGCTGCCGCAAGCGCCTGAGCGCGATAATGTTCTGCCTTTTTGGTCTTGCCGATCGCTAAACCCATGTCCACCATCTGATCCAACGATCGTTTGAGCATCGCGGTGGCGACCAATGCTCTTGGCGTCGTCTCATCTGCGGGCTGATCGGCATCGAGCGACAGCCAGTCGCCAAAATTGGCGCCAAGCACTTTGCGCCAGATAAGGTCGGGGTTGTCGGCAATTACGCCATCGACGTATCGACACATGGCATCCCAGTGCTCTGTCACCATCGTGGTGTCGCCATATCGGCGCCAGCAAATCCAAGGGAGCATCACGCCAGCATCCGCCCAGCCCGGTGAAGCACCCGGCGCGCTACTCACGGTGGGCGCGAAGATCGGGAAAGCGCCCTTGGGCGTCTGAGCATCGCGCAGATCGCGCAAAAAGCGGCGTGTAAAGGCGGCCACATCCATATTGAAGGCGGCGGTATCCCAGAAGACTTGAGCGTCGCCCGTCCAGCCCAGTCGCTCGTCGCGTTGCGGGCAATCGGTCGGGATCGCGAGAAAGTTCGATCGCTGGCTCCAGAGCGTGTTCAGCCAGAGCTTCTGCACGACAGGATTGTCGATCTTCATCATGCCCGTTTCGGCCAACTCGCTGCGCATGACTATGCCCTCGATTGACCACTCAACGGGCGCACCTTCAACTTGTACGTATCGGAAGCCATGGAAGGTGAAGTGCGGTAAATAGACCTCGCCTTTCGCATCACCCCGCAGCGTGTATCGATCTGTGGCGTCTGCCCCTCGCAAGTTACGCTGGTCAACGCTCCCGTCGTCGTAGAGGATTTCGGCAAAGCGCATCGTGACAGTTTGCCCGGCTTTGCCCCGCAACTTCAGACGAGCCAGGCCCGCAAAATTTTGGCCGAAATCTATGACGGTCGCACCTGTCGGCAAAATGACAGATGCTTTTGGCTGAAGGATATTCGTAATGCGTATCGCGGGACTGGATTGTGCGACCAGCTTGCCTTGAGGCGCCTCCGCCTCCCAGCATCTGGTCCAGGTCGCGTCATTGAAGCCAGGCCGGTCCCAACCCGGCTGCTCCAGACGAGCGTCATAGCTTTCCCCGTCATAGAGATCCGACGCGATTATGGGAGACGGCGCCATGCTCCAGCCCGGACCTGTCTGGGCCGCGACTACACCATCAATCTCCAACTGAGCGATCAACCGCCGTGGTGCAGGGCCAAAGGCATAACGCCCGGCAGGTGCCATATAGCTCGCATACCAGCCGTCGCCTATCAGCGCGCCCAGAACGTTCTCGCCCCGCCCGATCAGGTCCGTCACATCATAACAGCGGTAAAGGATCGTCTTGCGGTAATCGCTGCTTTCAGACTGCAGGCGATCTTCGCTGACAGCATGGCCATTCAACCGCATCTCGTAAGCGCCCAGGGCGGCCACATAGAGCCGGGCAACTTTTGGTTTGCGCGTGGCCTTGAACATATGCCGCATCTGAATGGCTGGCGTGGCTGGCCATGCCGCGTGAGGCTGTGGCGACAGCAAGATCGGCGCATCCCATCCGTTAGACGATCCGGGAAGCCGCCAGCCATCGGGAGCACCGAGCGCTGTCTCCCAGCCGGCGGTTATCCGAGACAAGGTGCTTTCAGAGCGAGGCACCCTTATCTGCGCAGCGACACTGATCTCCTTTGCCGGCGTAAAATCGCGCGGGGGCAGCGCATGCATGGCGAGCATGTGAGCCCCGGCTTCCAACGAGACAACAAAGCGGGCGGCGCCTGGCGGACCGAAGGAACTTCTAGGATGGGCTGGCATCTCCAATGCCTTGCCGTCGATCGTCACCTCGGAGAGAAAACCCGATGAGAGCAAGGTGATGACCACGTCTCCGGCATTTTCAGTCGCGAAAGGCAATCGAAAGAGGCGGGGCTGCCCTTCTGGAGGGACTGGCGCGCCGTAGGACGGCAGTCCAGCCTCTCGATCCGCCTTGTCGACGACCCGCTCTGCAGCCAGCCAGGTTGCCGACCAATCGGTCGGCTCTAACAGCGCCATTTCCCAATAGGCGTTTTCGACGGCCGTCGCTCTTGCACCGCTGTCGTCCCAGATGCTCACGGTCCACCAAGCCCGTTGGCGGGAGGCAAGAGGTAAGCCGCCATAACGAATGCCGATCGATTCTGCGGAAGACACTCTGCCGCTGTCCCATAGGTCGGCTTTGCCGGCTTTGAGCGCAGCGAGGCTGGTGGCAACCTGAATGCGGTAAGCCTGCTGGGTTACTCCCCGGCGGCTGCCAACGATTTGCCACGATAAGCTCGGCGCTGCATCCGTCAAGCCGATCGGATTCGGTAATTGGGCTGCACGCAAGGCTGTGACCGTTAAGAGTTCCTGGGTCTTTGCGGCCAGTTCCAACGATCCCAAGGCGGCGGCACCTGCAACAGAACAACCAAGAAATCCACGTCGGTTAACAATCGTCATAGGGACGTCCTTATTTGCGGCACGCAGCCGTCCAATTTGCGCTAACCATGACAGCGTCATTGGAAAAGATGAACCTCAACGGCTCGAATAGGCACTGGCATGAAACCAGCCGCCCGCCACAGCAAAAGTTAGCTATTGGTCGACGCCCCCAAAAACGCCACTTCCCCCCGTGACGCTTTTCCGCCTCAGTCGTGCGTTCATTAATACGCACATCGCCACATGATGCACTTAAGTTCTTGTTAAAGCTAGAAGCTCAAATCGCAGCGATGCAACACGACACATGGCGGACACACCATTTGGTCACATCGCTGCAGCCGTGAAAGCGCTGCTATGATTTCGCTACAATAAGTAGCAGTCCAAAACCGTAGCATGACTCACCGCACCGATAGCCTTGTGGTTACCGGCGCGGGATGTGCGTCTCGTCAGAAGCGGAAGTCCCATCCGAGAGTGAAGGTTCGCCCGCGGCCGGCGAAGAACGCGAAATTGTCATTGGGGAGGCGGGTGTCAGAGCTATAGTCGATGTAGAATTTATCGAACAGATTCTGGACGCTCAGGCTCAGCCCGCCCAAACGGGTCTGATAGCGGACATTGGCGTCGGTGACGTTGTAGCCGCCGAAATTGTTGCGCTGATCTGGGTTCGCCTTCCCATGAAAGTTACGCGACAGATAGAATTGAGACTGTACGCGCGCGGACAGCGGCCCCTTGGCGTAGTTTATCGCCACGTTGATGCGATCGGGGGAGATGTTGGTTCCGTCCAGATCGGTATCGACGATGCCGTCCACCCGGTCGCTGTCGTAGCGGCCGATGAGATGGGCGTAACCTGTCGACAGCTTCAACCCGTCGATCGGAGTCTGGATACCCATGTTGATCTCCAGACCCTGGATCTCGACGCGCTGGCGTTGAACTTCGAAGATGCCATTCCCCGCCGCAATCAGCACCTGCCCCTTATTGCTGGACGACCAGAAATAGGCGACGCTCGCATCGAGCGGCCCGCGCTTCACCTCCGCGCCGATCTCGCGGTTGTTTGAGATCACCGGGCTGATGTCGAGGCCATTCACATCAAAGCCAGGCTCGTCCACCGATCGCGTGATGCGCCCGATATCTGCCATGGTGTAGCCCTCGGCGTAGCTGGCATAAGCGCGGATACCGGGCACCGGCTCCACGATCACACCGCCATTGAACAGCATCTCGCTGAAGCTCGGGCTGCCCCCTGCCACATCGACACCGCCATATGTGGCAGGGTTCAAACCATCATATGTGTTGGCGGCGAGCGTGTGATAATCGCTGATCTTCACCTTTGCATTTTCCCAACGCAGGCCGCCCGCGAGGCGCAGCTTGCCGTCGAGCAACTTCAGGTTTGCCTGCCCAAAGGGAGCGATGCCCTGAAATTCGCTGGGCGGCACCCAGATGCGATTGGTGGCGATCAACCGCTGTTCTGTCTTGTCATACAACGCGTCGACGCCGACCGTGGCTGTAAGCGCCTCGAAGCCCGGGAAAGCGCGTTCATAGCTGAACTTGGCACCCAGTTTGCGCGAGCGATTCTCCGACTGGTCGAACAGCGTGCCGATTGGCGCAAGAGCGGGATCCTGAAACGACGCGATCGGATTGGGATCACCGCCGAATGTATCATAGGTGCGATTGAAGAAAATCTGCGTCACCAGATTGCCGCCCCACATATCGCTGTCGGTGTATGACAAAGCGACGCTTTCAGTTCGATTTGCGGCGGGCTTGCCCGGGGGATTACCGCGTGTCGCGCTGGTGGGTACGCCGGTCGCGCGATTCCCCACCACGGGCACATAGCGGCCATAGCCGTTCAATTCATAGCGGTTGGCGGTGAGGTCGAGCCTGCCGGTATCGCCCACTTCCATGCCAATGCGCGCGAACAGGTTCAGCGTTTTGGAATCCTGGGTTTCACCCTGCGTAACGTTGACGCCGATCGGGCGATCCTGCGCATCATAGAACACGCCGCGCTTTTCGAAGGAAACGCCGAGCGTGATGTCGAAGATGCCGGACTTGTTCTGCACCAGCGCGGCGACCTTGCCGCCTATCCCTGCGTGTTCAAAGCCGTCCGCTGACGTGCCTTGAAGCAAGGCGCGGCCCGACCAGCCCTGCTGCTTCGGTGCGCCGACGGTCACCTGATTGACGATGCCGCCAGTGCCGCCGATGCCCTGCAGAGCGTTCGATCCGTAGATCAGCTCCACCCGATCGATGAAGAAGCCATCGATCGTGAAGCCGTCACGGCTGCCGTCGCGCAGCGGCGTGGATTGCGGGATGCCGTTAATGGCATAGAGCGGCGAACGCCCACGCAGCGTTTCGCCTGCGCCCGACAATTTGCCGCGCGTGGGCGAGAAGCTGGGAGTCAGAACCGCGACGGCATCAGTGACCGAGCCGGACATGGCGAGTTGCTGGTCCAGTGCCTGCTTGTCGATCACGTCAATGGTGAGCGGCAGGGCATTAGGCGGCAATATGGTGCGCGCGGCGGTTACGACGATCTGGTCGCTGGCTGCCATATCCGCATGGGCCGGCGCGCTGTCATTCTGCGCCAGTGCCGAACCTGCAGGCGCAGCGATAAGCGCGAAAAGGCTGACGCCTTTGGCAAGAGCGGTACGTATGATCATTCCCCTTTTTGTCATTTGACCAGGACAGGGCGCGCCGTTAACGCGAATAATTATCAATAACAACCCCTCTGTAGAGGAAGTGCGTTCGCCGTGGCCCGCTCGATCATTTTTCAACTGCACTGGTTCCTGGGCATCACGGCCGGGATTGTGCTGGCCATCATGGGCATCACGGGCGCCACGCTCAGTTTCCGGGATGAGATCGTCGATTTGCTGAGCCCCGGCGTGGTCACCCTGGTGCCGGATGGTCGGCCGCTGCTGCCGGCCCCGGCGTTGGCCAAAAAGGTTCTGAGCCAGCGGCCAAGCGCTGAGATCGGCCGCATCATCGTGCATGATGATCCAAGCAGGGCCGCGTGGATCAGCTTTACTGAAGGGGGCGAACGACAGACCAACTATGTCGAACCCACTACCGGCAGGCTACTCGGGTCTGGCCGGTGCGACGGCTTCTTTGAAGCGGTGACTGACATCCATCGCTATATGGCTCTGCCCGACGGAGGCAAGGGCTGGGGACGCCAGATTACCGGATTCGCAGCGCTCTCGCTGGTCTTCTTCGCCCTTTCAGGCCTCTACCTACGCTGGCCGAAGCGTCCCGTGGACTGGCGCGCGTGGCTGGTATTGGACCTGCGCATGTCAGGGCGAAATCTCTATCGCGCTCTTCATGCCGTGGTCGGAAGCTGGCTGATCCTGTTCTATCTGGTGTCGGCGCTTTCGGGACTGTGGTGGTCCTATGGCTGGTACAGCGACGGACTGACGCGGCTGCTGGCGGGGCCTGAACAGGCACAATCGTTGCCTCAGTCCCGATCGGACCACGCCGAGCCCGATATCGCTCTCGCCTGGCGCGGGTTCGAACGGGCGACGCAAGGTGCCTCCTATGCCACGGTCACCGCCAGCCTGCGCTCGAATGGGACAGTGCAGTTCCGCGCGAGGCACCATGACGCGCGGCATCATCGCGTGTCTGACGAACTGGTGATCGACGGCGTCACCGGCGCCGTCATCAGCGATGTCCCCTATGCCCAGCGATCATGGGGGCAGGACATCATCGTGAGCATCTACGAGATTCATCGCGGCGCTTATTTCGGGCTGATCGGGCGGATCGGCCTGACGATCTCCAGCCTTCTGATGCCGCTGTTCACGATCACCGGCTTCCTGCTCTATTTCACGCGGCGACGGCGCAAGCGCGCGCTATGGTCAACGATTCAGGACGTGACTGGAACCGAGAACGGCGCACCTGCTCTGCCGGGTGCGGAGGGCTCGTCCACCATCGTCGCCTTCGCCAGCCAGACAGGCACGGCGGAACGGCTCGCGCGGCTCACCGCCAGCGCGCTCCCTGGTGCTTCCGTCCTGCCCATCCGTTCTCTCAATGCGGTAAGGCTTGCTCGCACAGAAACGCTTCTGGTGGTCGCCGCCACCTATGGCGAAGGGGAACCGCCTGATCCGGCGCGCAGCTTCGCCCGCTGGATGCGCCGGCCGGCGCGGGATCTATCGCATCTGCGTTATGCCGTTCTGGCGCTGGGCGATCGCGAATACCCCGATTTCTGTGCGTTTGGCCATCATGTCGACCGATGGCTGCATGACGGGAAGGCCGCGCGGCTGTTCGATCTGGTGGAGATGGACGGGCAGGACGAGGACGCGCAACGCCAGTGGCAGCAACAACTCGGCGGGCTCGGAGCGCGCGTCGATCAACCGGATTGGGCACCAGCGCCAATGGAACCCTGGCGACTGATCGAACGGCGGGTGCTCAATCCCGGCAGCCACGGCGCCCCGGCCTGGCATATCGCGCTTGCCCCACCTGTGCCCGGTGTATCCCGCTGGCAGGCGGGGGATATTCTGGAGATCGTGCCGCGACAGAATTCGCATCGCATTATGCGCTACGCCGAATGCGCCGGCCTGGATCTGACGGAAACACTGACCGCGTTCCTCTCCACGCGCATCTTGTCGCCCCGCACGGAAGGTGCAACCGCCGTCGAGGCGCTGCGGCCGCTGCCCCACCGCGAATATTCGATTGCTTCAATCGCCGCTTCGGACCGAGTGGAACTGATCGTGCGCGAATGCGTGGCTGAGGATGGCCTGCCCGGCCTTGGATCAGGCTGGCTGACTGCCGGTGCGGCGATCGGCGACGTCATCGAGGCGCGCGTGCGGACAAATCCCGGCTTCCATCCGCAGGCGGATCCCTCGACGCCGCTGCTGCTGATCGGCAATGGCACCGGCCTGGCCGGCTTGCTGGCACATCTGCGCGCCCGTGAGGCGGAAGGCGGCGCTCCCATCTGGTTGTTCTGGGGTGAACGACATCCGGACCATGATGCATTCCACCGCGAAGAGCTCGACCGCCTTAAGGCGTTGGGCGTTATCGCGCATGCCGAATTCGCGTGGTCGCGCCAAGAATCCGAACGGGCCTATGTGCAGGATAGGCTTGCTGCTCGAGGGGCTGCTCTAAGGGCATTCATCACAGGTGGCGCCGCCATATACGTTTGCGGCAGCATAAAGGGCATGGCGCCGGCTGTGCATGAAGCGCTTGTCGAGATCGTGGGCGACGACGTGCTGGAAGCAATGGCAGATTCAGGCCGATATCGCCGCGACATTTATTAGAGAACCGGGGCGACTTCTCATACTGGCCATTCCCAGCTCAGTCGGAACGGATGAGTATATGGCAAATTACGAGGGTAGTTCCAACGGGTCTCCTATGGCCACGAAAGGGGCCATTCAGTGGCAGCTCGGCCCGCTTCGCGCCCATGGTTCGTCCGGCATTCCAGGCTTGGCGCTTGGTAAGGGCGGTTTCGGCTTCAGGCATCTCCGTGATCGTTCTCCAATCCCAGCGGCGATGGGACGAACGCTGGTCGGCGATGATGCGCACGAACAGTGCGGGGGCCTGCCGCTATCGACGGCTATTCCGCGCGGCATCCATTCACGCCCACTTGTATTGAGTTATCGTTTGTCGCCCTGAAAAATCGGATCGTCACAGTAAAGTTGAAGGAAGGCACTACTTGGCCGTTAATTCAGGTGACTGTCGTCTTCACTCTCTGGTCTAGAAGGCGACGTCGATCGTGATCGTGTCCTCATAGGTGCCGACTGGCACCGCCGTCTGCGACGTTTCGATTTCGGCGCGATAGGTGAAGCTCTGTGATGTCAATGAATCGTAAGTTCCTGCATTAGCATCGGCTTGGCTGCTACTGCGTCTCGCGCTTCCTTGGTCTCCCCAGCGGTCCGCGGATGATGCCGACTTGTAGATTTCGTAGCGGAGAAAGTTGTTGCCGGATTTCATGCGGCGCACGCCATTATCCGGGTTGCCGCCGTTGTTAAGGCCGACGGAGTAGGCAGACCCGGCGCTGCAGCGAATCTGGATGGTGCGCGTGACAGGATTGAAGGCGCTGACGATCGGGGCAGAGCCGAAATCGACGCTGGGGGCATTGATGATGCAGTCATTTTCGACAGTCAGCTCGATGTTCACCGTGACCGCTGTACCACTGCCCCAGTTGAGCGAAGCAAATGGGCCAGGGCGTATGAAGCCTGGGCTGTTCGAATAGTCGAGGCAGAGAGCGACTCCGAGCGAGCAGACCGAATAGTACCAGCGCAGATTGAGCGAACCTTTGTAAAGGCCAGCCCGCAAGCCTGCGGTCGGGGTAGTGCGGAAGTATAGCGGGATGGAACTGTTTACACCGGAAAACAGGCTGACGAGGCTGAGCGAGGAAAGATTGTAGAATGTTCCCACACCAAGGGCGACTCCGCCCGACGTGCTCGATACCGAGAACGATATCGAACTGTTCCCCGGGCCGGTCAACTGGAAACTCGATGCGGTGATATTGAGGCCAACATAATGGGTGGTCAGTGCCGCGAGCACAACGTCGCAAGAAAGGCCCGCCGCGCCGCTACCCGTCAGCGATGAAGCGGCAATGGTATAAGAAGACCGGCTGCCGAGGTTCGTTGTGGTCGCCCCGACCGTGCAGGCCTGCGCTGGTATCGCCGTGACCGCCGCACAAGCCGGAATCGCAAAGCAGCAAAGCCTTTTGATCATCGACATACATGCACTCCCGCGTCGGCAATGCTCTGAGTGTGCGCGCCGGCACGGATGTCGAGCGTGCATGTTTCACCGCCTGCTTGTGTGATGACGATGCGGTTCTGGTCGGCGGCGTCCTCGATGAACAGCAAACCATCCCAGCCGATATAGCTGGTCGTTGCACCGTTGATGCTGGCGACAGAGCCTGCCGGAACAGGGAGCCCCCGAGCATTGGTCAGCTTCGCCAAGAGGGGCCGCACTTGGCGGATAGGGAAGGTGATCACCGTGCCACTACCCCGAGCGACCGAGACGCGCTGTGACACCGTCGGGGTCCGCATGTTGCCAGGCAGGGAGAGAGGGTCGATCTCGTACTGCGCCTGATAATAGGCGCTGACCCACGGGATCAGGAGACGGCCCTGGCTATCGGTATGGCCAACAAGCTGGTTTTCATACCGCACCGGCACATCGGGTTCGCCTTCCGTGCTTACAAGCACAAATGAATCGGCGATGCGGTTTGCAGGAAAGAACGCGCCGTCCATCACGACCACGGTGCCGCTTATTCCCAGCCATGCCCTCACGGCATCGGCGCCATAAATGCCGCCACGAAGTTCTGCCATTGATGCGCGCCACGTCAGGTCTCCCCGCAGATAGGGTCTCGCGCCCGGTCGTCCGGTTGCGCTCCCACTCCAGCCAAGACCTCCTTGGCTCATGATCGGTCGCGCGTAGTCGATTTGCCAGCTTTCCGGCCCGCTCATGTCTTTCGCGAGACTTGCGGCCATGTTTCCTCGCTGGCCGCCTAAGTTGAACGAGAGAGTTACACCGCCGGACCAACCTCTCGCACCAATTTCTCTTGAAAGCGTCGCGTGGAGTCGGCTGCTTTGGACAAGCGGAACCGACCAGGAGACGTTCGCGAGCCGCGCATGGCGGACGGAGCCTGACTTCACATCGATATAAGCGAAGCCGAGGCTGCCGGCCCGCCCGAGCGACGCGCTGGATGTTGCGGAGAACAGCTGGCGAGCATGTGATGAGATGGGATGTTCGAGCGAGCCAAGGTCAGCGAAGTCTGCATCGCGGCGACTATGTCTGACGCCGATTGAAAAGCTTCGCGCCTGATATTCATAACCCAGACTTATCTCGCTGCCGCGGGTGCCGCCCCGATCACTCAGGCTGTAGGATGCGCTCAGAATGCCGAAGCGGCCGGCGCGCAGCACACCGCCCAAGCCTCCCAAGACGAACCCGGCTGTTGCCTCGGCACGCCCTTCGAGCGTGAGGGCATCACTCAGCCCGTGGCGCACGGCAGCGGTCGCCGCCATGCCGCCATAGTCAAAATTGCTGAAGCCGTAATTGCGCCGGAAAAGGCCAAGGGCACCTGCGTAGTCAGTCAATCCGGGCCGGAGAAGGGCGCTGCTCACGTAAAAGGGCATCGTGGTCGCGATGCTGCGACCGAGCATGTCCGTCACGACCAGATTTGCCTCTCCCTGGCCGCTGATCGGAGGCAGAGTTTCGAGAGAGAACGGTCCGGGGTTAACAGCCCCGCCGGCCACCCTCTGGTCGTTGACGAACAGGTCTATGGTGGAAGGGAGCGCGGCAGACCCGGAAAAACCGGGAACCGGGTAGGTGATTACGTCCGGTCTAACAAGGAAATCGCGCGAGTACTGAACGCCACCGAGCCTGACCGCCGATGCCCAGGGAAGACCGCGCGTGATGAAATCTCAAACCTCCAAGGTTGTCATGTGCTGTTCGCTGGAGGTCGCCCAGCGGCTGTCATATCGAATATACGGTTTGCCCTCGCTGCGCGCCACACCCGTGGTCGAAACGGTTCCAAAAGGTCCAAACACTCTGGCCTCGTGCCAGAGCGAAGCGTGCGGTGCGGTGCGCGCGCCGTCGGCGGCAAAGATCTCGTAATTGAAGAGCGCGCCGGTCCCACTGCTTGCCGGTTGATGAGCCGGCGCGCGGCCAAAGAGTTTTTGCTCCGGGAGATATCCGGGCGGAACGTTTATGCTCAGGCGCTGCTGCGCTGCATCATAGTGCACAGTCACGTCGGGAAGTGCGTCCAGGAACATCCGCGGTTCGATTTTGTCGGTAACGGGCAGGCCAAGCTGCCGCAGGTCATCCGTCCTCACCGCATAGCGCATTCCACTTTGCAAAACGGGTACGACCACACCGCTTGCCCGGCCGTTGATGACGAGTTCCAGCAGCAGCGTCTGATCATCCGGAACAATCCTGGCGGTTGGGGGCGGTGGCAAATCGCCGAAGGTCTGAGCCGGCTCGGCCATACCTGCGCCCTCCCAGGCAAACATGGTTAACAGACATGTGTGCCACGGGCCGCGTCTGCTCCGGGGGGTTAGGAAAAGCATGAGCCTATGAAGTTTCTAATCGTCCGCAAGCGCGAGTTGCGTGGGCGATCTGCCGTTCAGGGATGCCACCAGTGTGTCGGACACTTCGATCGTCTCATCCAAGGGCCACCGGACGGTCGAACGCGGCAACACGTAGCCTAGCAGGCCTTTCGACACCGAGGAGGGGAGCGCCCCGTGCACGAATGCCACGTCGAGCAGGCGGGCGTGGATGTCACCCCGGTTCGTGACTTCCAGAAAGCGGCCGTCGTCGTCCTGCCCGACCCGCCAATGCAAATCCGGCATAGTCTCCGGCGACCTCGTTTCCGTGACCGGAAGGACCTTCGTCGCTGACGCATAGGAGAAAAGCGGGAGTGAATAGCGCATCCGGAAACTGAGAGATTGCCCGACGTGCTGCGTCCCGATTGACAGGACGACAGGGATTTCATCCACAATCACGCGGTAGGATGCTTCGGGCTGGGCAGGGGGCGGCGTGGTCCGCGTCAGCCGCACAAGCTGTCGCTGCCCCGGTGCAATCGTGACGATGGGGGGCGTGCCGATCACATCATCTTGCGCCGCGTAGACATTGCGACCTTGCTGCTGGGCCCATGCGAAAACGCGAACCTGTAGCGTCACCGGGGCATCACCTCGGTTCTCGAACCAGAGCGCTGCAGCCTGTTTGTCTGGCTCGATCACTGGATTGACCGGCCACAGCAGGACCGATGAAGGCTGCTGAGCGATCGCGGGAAGCGAAACCGCTGCCAGGGCAAAAGCCGATAATGTCCTGATCATGATCAATCGTTCCTGAAACGCGGGTCACCACTGCAAGGTGACCGTCAATGTGTCAGTGTAGTCTCCTGCGGGCAGTCCGCCTGGGAGCATGAGCCGCCCGTAAACGGGCAAGTGAACGTCATTGCTGTTTCCGCTCGTCACGACCATCGCGGTGCCTGCACCAATGGCGACGGGTTGATTGCAAGTGGCGTCGGAACAAACGACGTAAGCGATGCGCGCAGCGTTGTTGCCGCCGAGCTGAAGGTGCCGCGAACCCGCTGCAGCATGATGCCCCCCGTCAATCGACATGGTGACATTTGCGCCCGGCGTGCAGCGCAAGGTAATGGACTGGCTACCCCCCAGGCTGGCTGTGTGTGTCGCCATCGAGAAGGTTGAATCCTCGCCGAAATCGAGCAGGCCAACAGCACTCGCAGACCCGCTGCCGCCAAGACCGCTGACGAGACATCCTGCCGTGATTGTAGCGGCCACCTGAAACTGGGCAGTGGTTTCAGCCGTCGCAGGCTGAAACCAGCATGGCGCGGCCCCGAGGAGGGATAGAGCGATTCTGATCGGCTGGCGTTGCATGGGCTTTCACTCCATCTCCGCTCGCTGACTGAACCGTTACAGTTCCAGCGTGACCGTGATCACATCGGAATAGGCACCCGGAAGAAGTCCCGCCTCCCCGAAGGCCCGGCCGTAGACGTTCACAGTTTGCAGTGCCCCGGTACTCGCAAGCGTGATCGAGTCGCCGATGGGGATGACCGTGCTGCGTCCCGCATCTGAATAGAGGTTGTAGGTCACATATTGCCCGGCCTGCGCCTGATTGGCCATCGCTCGGAGACCCGCGCCAGCGCCCTCGCCATCATTCTGACCGGCATTGAAAGTCAGAACCGGTGCGATGCCCGAGCTGCATTGAATTTCAAAGGCGCTGCCGCCGTTCATCACCTGTCCGTCAGCCTGTGTGAACAGCGTATTGTGCGAACCGAAGTTGAGCGATCCAAAATCTGCGGCGCTCGATCCGTCATCATGGCTTTGGCCATTGATGACGCACCCGGCTTCAAGCGTGATATTTGCATCGATCGTGCCGTTGATGTTCGCCAAGGACGGCGCAGCAACCGCGCCGATAAGACCTGCGGACATCAAACCGTGAAAGCAACGTCTCCACATCTGCCTTCTCCCTAACAAAGGGCCGCGCCGTTCTCAGCTAGCGGTTTCTCCTAGCGCCTATTGTCAGAGTAATAGGTAAATTATCAGTTAAGCGGCTAAAAAATAGGGAGAAATCGAAAGGCGGCTTCCGTCTGATATTTTCTGCGTCGGCATTAATACATGGTCAAGCTCATATTCTCACGACGCTTACTCGATCTGAGCCCGGCAAGAGTTAGAGACATGCAATTGCATGGTCCAGGCGTTCACTCAACAATGTACGGTTGGGCAATCCAGTGAGGCTATCGTGACGCGCGATGTGTTCGATCTGGCGCTGCGCTGCCTTGGCGTGAGTCAGATCCCGGACGGCCAGAACTTTCGACGGGCGTCCTCTATACTCAATTTCATGAACTCCAACCTCGAACACCCTGTTTGAACCCTGCCCCCGCAGCACAGCCTCAACGGGACTTTCTCTGAGTTCGCTTACCGGGCAACCGTCCTCCGCCACCATCAATCTATCGGGGTCGAGGTTAAACAAATCCTCAACGCTTACCCCTACCCATTCTGCAAAGCGGTGATTGGCCTCGACGACCCTGCCTTCGCGCATGATCACAATGCCTTCGAGTGTCGCATCGGCGAAGCCTTTTAGATCGGTCAGATAGCGATCGATCAGTGTTGCGAAACCCGTAAACAGGATAACGATTAAGGTTGAGCCTGCCGTCGCTCCAATCAGCCAGGCCCGACTTGAGCCAACCTCGACCGACGGGAGAGTCGGATCGAATATGAGCGTCGTCGCGGACATTCCCGTGAAGTGAAGGGCGCAAACGCCGACAATCGATGCAGTGGCAGCGCCTAGAATATGCCAAAATCGAGGCATGCGGCTGAAGGCAAAAAATGCGAGTGTGAAGAGCGCCATTGCTACAGCGGCACTCACGCCAACTGTCGTCCAGTCATACTGGATGTTCGCCTGAACCTGAATTCCCGCCATGCCTGTGAAATGCACGACGCCTACAGCAGCGGTGAGTGTCATGCCCGCCACGACGCACCGACTTAGAGAAAACGTTCCCAGAACCATGAGCGCGATCCAGCATCCAGCGACGGCAATCGCCGCAGATATTATCGTCGGGGCGGAGGCATACCCAATTGGCAACCGACCCCTGTATGCAAGCATCGCAACAAAGTGTGTCGCCCAAACACCCAGTCCTCCAGCGATGGCTTCTATTAATAGCCAAACTGCACGCCGTTGTTGCTGGCACTCCTGCGCGCGTTCGAGCGCGAGAAAGAACGCGAGACTTCCGATTATCCAGATCCCGGCGGCCACTCCGATGACTAGATGATCATGCTCTGTCCAGATGCACTCGATTACCTGAAACATACGCCCCCCTTACGTCGCAAAAAAAGGCATGATCGGGTTTATATGTGGTAAATTCGACCACGAGACCGAATACTGCAGGACAAGCCTAATTAAATTTCTTCATAATTTTTCGGCGAGTGACGTTGGCGAGTGTGCGCCGCCTAACTGAGATCGAATTATGTTTGCTAGAGACGACTTCCGGTGACCTCTTGTCGACATACACCACCACAGACCATCCGCCGCATTCGTTAAGTCGACTTCCACTAGCCAAAGTTACTAGGGTCGAACCCGTAAGACGACACCGTTTATCCGAGTTTCTGCTACTCCATTTTTGCGGCGATAATTTGCCTTTCAGATCGTCGTAATTGAGGCCATCGGAGGCTTGCGAATTGTCCTCCGCTTTTAGCCGAACCTACCATTCGACTGCTAACCCACGAAGGCAGGTGAGTGCCAGTTCGCGTCATTAAAACGGAACTGAACGAATGGCCGCTTTCGTGATGCTCGTTCAACGATTTGAACGTCCGAGATGGCGGCGAAAGCCCCCTGCTCATCAACTGCTAAGCGCGCGCTGGACATCGCCCTCGAAGGTCGAAATGGAAGCGTCCGCCATGATCTCATTCAGGGACGCCGGGCGTCTCTGCAAACGAGACACCGGAGCGACAGTCAGCCCTAGTGGAAGAGATGTTGCAGATCATGGCGCGCAGTCCAGTCAGGACCTCACGGCGCGTTTACAAACTCATATCCGAACACATGCTGCGCTTTATATCTTGATGAAGTGCGAGGCTGACTGCGCTGCTTTTGCGCCGTCTCCTAGAGCAGTTGCGATCAGACCCTCGAAACCGGAGCGGACATCGCCTGCAGCGAAACAACCCGGGACAGAGGTCTGCATGTCAGAAGCGGTTACCACGCGTCCCTCGTTGTTCAGTTCAACAAAGGCTTGGACGCAGTCGGTATTCGGCGCTTGACCGATGTAAGGAAAGACGGCGGCGGCGGATATGTTCCGTCCACCTTCCAGGATCACCGACCTCAGCTCAGTATCGCCCGCAATCGCTACAACCCGGTTATTGGCAAAGATCTTCACATTCGGCAGCGCTTCGATGCGTCTGACCTGCGAGCGACGCGCCGTAGGCCGAGGTCCTTGATGGATGATGGTGAGCGCCGCGGCATGCTCAGCGAGCAAGGCCGCTTCATCGAAGGCCGAGTCGCCTCCGCCAACGACGACCATATCCTTGCCGCGGAAAAACGGCCCGTCGCAGGAAGCGCAGTGAGAAACGCCCCGGCCCAAGAAAGAGGCTTCTCCGGGCACGTCGAGCGCCTTTCGGCGCGACCCCGTCGCCACGATCACCGTTCTGGATCGCAATTTCGTTTCAGCGCAACGAAGGAGGAAGTGGCCGTCGCTCAGCGAGACGGCCTCAACCGTGTCGACAAGAAAGCGCGCGCCGGCATTTTCCGCCTGAGTTTGCAACGCCGGCCCTAGCTCGTAGCCCGCGATACCCTCCGGGTGACCTGGCGCGTTCATGATGCGGTCTACGGTCGCGATCTGTCCGCCCGCTGCCAGATGCTCGATGACGACCGTCTCCAGCCCCCATTCCGCGGCGGTTGCGGCAGCGCTGAGCCCGGCAACGCCGGCGCCGATCACTACTAGGTCAAGGGTCTCGCTCATGGTCGCGTTCTTCAGCGCCAATCGTCGACCGATATGGTCGTGCGGTAGCCCGCACCGAATATCTGCCAATAGCCATTACTCTCGCCGCCCACCACCACAACATTGATGTCCTGTTCGTTGAACATCGGAACAAGCGCATCCGGCGCAGCTTTGAGCTTGGCGGCGGCCGGCTCTGCGCCAAGCGTGGCGTTAGGATAGATGTAGTTCTGCACCAGTTGCAGATCCCAGTAGCGCGCGGCGGGCATTTGAGCGCTTTCATAGGCGAAGCGGATCAGCTTTTCCTTCGTGTCAAATCCGCCGCGATCAATGAACTGCCGAGCCGCGATCGGGTCCAGCACCAGCGTCGGCGGGCCGACGACGTCGGTGGCTCGCAGCATGTCCTGCACATGTTCGCGCCAGAAGGTTTCCCGCAGGCCAAGGCTGAACGTCGTGGTTCGGCCGCCATAAAAGATGCTGACGGTACTGTCCTCGCGATCAAAGCCCTTCTGGACATGCAGGGGCTTCCAAGGCGACCGCTCCTCATTCTCGGCAAATGTGAGGTTGTTGTACGTGTAGCCGTTTCCGAGCGATCCCATATAGGTTTCACCGGGAACCGAGCCGCCCTGCAGATTTTGGGACAGCAGCCCGTAAGCGCGGCCGATGGTGGCATTGGCGTGGTTGTAGGGCCCGAGTGCCCCCACACCGCAATTCATGTTGATCTGCTGGCGAATGGGGCCGTTGACGACAACCATGGCCGCACCGGAACTGGACGTGCTGCTGCGCGCGCTGAGGCCGGAAGAGGCGATGGCAAGGACGACCGGAAAATATTCGGGCAGGCAGCCGGCCATCACGGCATTCACCGCCACCTTCTCCACTGTGTACTCCCAGAGGCCGCGGTTTGCAGTGGGCTGCATTCGTCCGACGATCTCGTCCGGTTTGCGGCTGGTATGCGCTAGCATAGCAGCGACGCGTTCCTCGGTTGGGAGGACAATCGGCAGCTTGTCGGTCCAATCATTGTCCAGGAACAGCTTGTGAAGCGCATCCTCGTTCGCCGGATCGAGCAGCCGCGGTGTGCGCGCGAACTGGACCGGCTCATCGCCGGCAGCGGCGATGTCCGACGTCAGGGCATCGATTATTTCACGCATGAATGAGAGGCCGGTGACAGGATCTTCGCCCTCTACATAAGCGCGCAATTGATCTGCGCTCTTCCCCATGACCGGTTGGGGGACAAATGCCCGCGGTGCGAGACCGAGCCCGGCCATGCGAACCGTGGAGCGGACGATGGCCGCGAACTTGTCCGTATGGACCGAGACGGTGGGCAGCCCGTAGTTGCTTTCGAGCGTCACTGCGTGCTTTGCTACGGCGGGCGCACAGGTGCTGCAATGGCCCACGCCAAAGATTACAGCATCCGCTTCAGACTGCGCCCGAGCCCATAATTCCGGATCGTCCCGACCATAATAGCCGGACATGGGCACCAGATGGGTCTGAACGTCCGGCAGATTCTCATTCAGCCAGAGTTGGATTTGTTCAAGAAGCCGCGTGGAGTCGTCGAATCGGCTGTCGATCAGGAATATCGTTTTGCCCTGCAAGGTTTCCAAACGAGGAGCCAGCGCCTTTTTCGTGACGATCGGCGGGTAACCGACGGGGTTATGTACGATCATATGTGACTGCCTAGTACGAACGCTATCTGATACGGCGCTTGCCATTCCATTCTCCAACAGACGACTTTCCGCCGTTTTTCCGAGACATATCCCATCATGGGGCGTGGCGCGTTCGCCGCATATCCTCGCAGGAGAAGATAATCAGGCAAATTTACTTTGCAATACTAATTATAAGTAATACGATCCATAGCCTTCGTGCCACTTGCGTCTTTCGCAATCGATGCGAATGAGGCCAAGGGCAGCGACGGCGTGCAGAGCGAAGCAGATGAAAATACCCAAGAGAGCGAATATCGATCGTGCTGCGGAGGGAACCAGCGGCCCAGGAGAGGGCACGCCACCCAGCGCCTTGCCGCACTACGCCCAATGGTATCAGCAAGGTTCGATCGAAGACCTAAGGTTTCGCTTCACCAGCCGGCTGCGTGAGGCGATGCGCATGATGCGCGTGATGCTCGAAGAGGAATTGCGCGCCGAGGGGCAGACCCGCGCTTTGTGGGAAGCGCTTCTCGTGATTGTCCTCTCCGGTGGGCACAGCACGCAAAAGTCTTTGGCCAACCGGCTGAGGATCGAAGGTGCGACGCTCGTTCGGTTGCTAGACGCGCTGGAAGCGGATGGGCTCATAGAGCGCGTTCCGGGCTTGGAGGATCGGCGATCGAAAATGATTAAGCCGACCAGCAAGGGAAAAGCTCTCGCAAAGCGGCTGGTCCAGCGGAGCGACGAGGTGCGCGCGCGCCTGCTGGATGGCTGGACGGAAGCCGATCTGCATGCCGGCATTGCCATGCTGAACAAGTTCGGGGCTGCTCCCACTGCGCAGGAATGAGCGGGATTCTTCCACCGAGAATGTGATTAGTTGCACATATAATTAGCTATGCTATCAATTTGTCTGCCCGTCGCGAATCGCGATTGGATGGCACTCGCAGCGACCGGCGCGATCGGTTGGCACGGGAGGGGATTGGCATGGCGAGCACGGCGTCGTCCGGAACGGTAGACCAGCGCAATAGCGGCGTATCGTCGGCGGGTGTACAGGATTGGCCCAAGCCGCGATCCGCTTGGTACGCGGTCGGCATGATCTCGTTCATTTCGGTGCTCTCGAACATCGACCGCGGAATCATCTCCCTGCTTGTCGAACCGATCAAACGGGATCTGCAAGTCAGCGATACCGAGATGGGGCTGCTGATCGGCTTCGCCTTCTCGTTCTTCTACATGATCGTGGGCCTGCCCATGTCGCGCGTGACGGACGTGCGCAATCGCCGCAACATCCTGACGGTCGGCCTCAGCATCTGGAGCATGGCCACCGCGCTGTCGGCGCTGGCCTACAGCTATCTCACGCTGTTTATCGCCCGGGGGATCGTCGGCGCGGGCGAGTCCGTCAAAGGGCCAACCTCGATGTCGATGATTTCCGATATCGTGCCGCGCAGTAAATTGCCCAGAGCCATGTCTATCTACTCGATGGGTATTGCCGGCGGCATGGCCGCCTCGATGATCATCGGGGGCGTTCTTCTTGAGCTGGTGAAGGACATCACGCCGATCCATGTCCCGGGCTTTGGTCTTCTACGCGATTGGCAGTTCGTTTTCCTGAGTTGCGGCATGCCCGGATTGCTCGTCGCGTTGGTCTTTTTCTTCACGGTCAAGGAACCGACCCGCAAGGGCCGCAAGGTCAAGGGCTCGGTCCCGCTGCCAGAGGTCGCCCGCTTCGTGTGGTCGAACAAGCGCGTCTACGTGCCCCTGCTCCTCAGCCTTGCCATCGGTGCAATCGAATCCTTCGGCATGTCGGCATGGCGTGTCGCCTTCTTCGAGCGCACCCATGGCTGGACGCCCAACCAGGTTGGGCCTTTGCTGGGTTTTGCGGCGCTCCTCACGACGCCCATCGGGCTGGTAATCGGCACCTTGATTGCCGAACGTCTGGACCGGCAAAAGATCCCGGACGCGATGATCCGTTTGTGCCTCTACTCCAACTTCATCACGGTTCCTGCGGCCATCGCCATGCCGCTGATGCCCACCCCGTGGCTGTCGCTAGGTCTGATCATACTCAGCGGCGTGGGCAATGCGATCGGTTCACCCGGGCAGAATTCGGCCATCCAGATCATCACGCCAAATGAGATGAGAGGCCAACTCAGTGCCATCTATCTGTTCACGATCAGCGTAGTCGGCGCGGGACTGGGGCCGCTGTTCGTGGCGCTGATTACGGACTTCGTCTTCGTCGACGAGAGCATGCTGCGCTACGCCATGCTGGCGACGACAGCGGTACTCGGGCCGCTGGGACTGCTGCTCACCTGGCTGGCCATGCGACCCTATGGCGAGGCCGTGACCCGCGTTCTTAAAGACGAGGCGGAGCAGGCGCGACGGTAGGACGCAGTCATAGTCGCCGGGCAAAATGGGGCCCATCACCGCCCTCCACCAGACCGGCGAACATAACCAAGAACAGAGCCATGCAACGCATCATGGCGATGGGGAGAGAAAATATGAGAATGCCACGTTCGATCCGCATGTTTGAGGCTTTCAACCATGGCCTGAGCCGTTCGGCGCTGGCCGTCGGTCTGGCGGTGCTCACGACGGGCAACGCATTTGCCCAGAGCGCGAGCATCGATCCGCAGGAAGGTACGGCCCAGAACGATGAAGCAATCGTCGTCACCGGCTCTCGCATCGCACGGCAGGGCTTCAACGCGCCGACGCCTGTGACCGTAGTCGGTCAGGATAGCATTCAGGCGCAAGGCGACACCAACATCGCCGAGGTTCTCAATGAGATGCCGGCCTTCCGGCCGAGCCAGACGCCGGAAAACTCCTTT
This sequence comes from Sphingobium sp. B11D3B, assembly GCF_025961735.1. Taxonomy (NCBI): domain Bacteria; kingdom Pseudomonadati; phylum Pseudomonadota; class Alphaproteobacteria; order Sphingomonadales; family Sphingobiaceae; genus Sphingobium; species Sphingobium sp. B11D3B. The sequence continues at coordinate 2,459,389 of NZ_JAOQOF010000001.1, forward strand.
GTCACCATCACCGGCAATATCGGCGCGCGCACGCTCGATCTGCGCGGTCTCGCCCCGCAACGCACGCTGGTGCTGGTGAACGGCCGACGCTTCATTCCCTCGTCGCCGCAAGGAACAGTCGACCTCAATCTCATTCCTACCATGCTCATCCAGCGTGCCGAGGTCGTCACCGGCGGCGCTTCGGCCGCTTATGGTTCGGATGCGGTGGCGGGCGTAGTCAACCTGATCCTGGATACCAAGCTGACCGGATTTCGCGCGCAGGGGCAATATGGCATCTCCGAGCGCGGAGATGACGAGAATTTTCAGTTCGCATTCGCGGGCGGCAATTCGTTCGGCGGCGGGCGAGGACATATCGTCGCCGCGTTCGAATATGCCAGCAACAAGGGCATGGGTGGCTGTTTCGACATCGACTATTGCGCGATGGAGTACAGCAACTTCACCAACAACGACTGGATCGCGCCGACTGCCGCGAATCCCAACCCCAACAATCCTCTGCCGAACCGGGTGACCTTACCGCACAAGCATCCAACGCTCATTACCCCCGGCCTCATCAATTCGCCGGGCGCGGGCGGCAGCCCGCTCCTGCGCGGCACATATTTCCGGCCGGATGGCACGCCGGTCATCAACGGCTGGGACTACGGGCAGTGGCCGTCCACCTTCGCTCAAGTTGGCGGGGACGGCCATCTCGAGGATCCGTTCACCTCGGCGCATCTGATGAAGTCGCCTGTCCGCCGCTGGGCAGCTTATGTTCATGGCGAGTATGAATTCACGGACACGATCAAGGGCTTCGCCGAACTGTCCTATGGTAATGTCCTCGGCACGCAGAATGGCGCGCAGTTTCGGGAGACTAGCCTGACGATCCGTCGTGATAATCCGTTTCTGCCGCCCGAGATTCTTGCGCTGATGGGCCCCAGCCAGGCGTCCATTGTACTGGCGCGAGACGGCGATGATTTCGGGGTCGCCAAATACCGTGGGCAGAACCGCACATTCCGCACTGTCGCAGGACTTCAGGGCGAGCTTGGCGGCGGCTGGAAGTGGGACGCCTATTATCAGTTCGGCCACAACAAATATGAGCAGCAGATGGCCAACAACCGCATCAATGCGCGGTTTGCCCAAGCCATCGACGCTGTCCGCAACAGCGCCGGTGACATCGTCTGCCGCGTGAATGCGGATGCAAACCCGGCCAATGACGCGCCGGGCTGCATCGCCATCAACCCGTTCGGTGAAAATCAGTGGGACCCCGCCGCCAAGGTCTTCACCTATGGCGTGGGTTGGCAGAATTCCACGATCAAGCAGCATGTGGTTGCCGCCAATATCCAGGGCGAGCCATTCAGCACCTGGGCAGGTCCTGTCTCCATCGCCGCGGGCGGTGAATATCGCCGTGACACAATTTCGGGCGATGCCGATCCAATCTCGCTAGCCAACGGCTGGTATGTCGGCAACGGCAGCGCCGTGTCCGGCAGAGTGAGCGTAAAGGAGGGCTATCTCGAAGCCATCGTACCGCTCGCCAAGGACATGGCCTTGGCGCAGAATCTCGAGCTGAACGGTGCCATCCGCCTGACGGACTACAGCACCAGCGGCAGCGTCACGACTTGGAAAGTCGGCGCCGTTTGGGACGTGACCGACTGGCTGCGTCTTCGTGGAACGCGGTCGCGCGACATCCGGGCGCCCAATCTGCTGGAACTGTTCGGATCAACAACATCCGTTTCCTCCCGGGTGGTCGGGGCATCCGGCGTGCAGTATCTGCCGCGCGTCTTTTCCGGCGGCAACACCGCGCTGGACCCGGAAATCGCGGATACTTGGACCGCAGGCGTGGTGCTGACGCCGCGCGGCTTCCTCAATGGCCTTCGCTTGTCCGCCGATTATTACGATATCGAGATTCAGGAAGCGATCAGTCAGGTCGGCGGTCAGACCATCGTCGATCGTTGCTTACTGGCAAACGTGTCCGAATTCTGCAGTCTCATCACCTTCGGCGCGACCAATGCCAATGAGATCGTGGAGGTCCGCAATCCCTGGCTCAATCTCAACACGCTGATCGTGCGCGGGATCGACCTTGAAGGGGATTATCGTCTGCGGCTGGGCGACCGGCAGAGCCTGAATTTCCGCGTGCTGGCGTCCTATGTGGCCGATCTCATCACGGTGGACTCGGTCGGCTCGATCAACCGTGCAGGCCAGACCGGCGTTCAGACCGGCGCGCAGCCGGGCCTGCCGCGATGGACGGTCAATTCGACCATCAGCCTCGACAGCGGCCCGTTCAACTTCAACGTCCAAGGCCGCTTCATCTCGGCGGGCATGATGGACGTGACGCTGGTCGGGCCGACCGACGCCGGCTACGATACCGATCTGCCGAACAGCATCAGCGACAATCACATCGAAGCCATGTTCTATCTCGATGTCGGCGCCAGCTATACTTTCGACATCGGCGGCCGTTCGCTCCAGGTCTATGGCGCGGTCAAGAACCTTACCAATCCCACGCCTCCTGTGAATGTCTACAGCGGCTCGGGCACCAACCCCTTCCTGTTCGACTTGGTCGGCCGCAGGTTTACGATGGGCGCGCGGGTGAAATTTTAGATCTAGATTACGTGTAGATCAAAAGCCCTCCCACTTCCGATTCGGCCGGGCTAGTAGAAGCCGACGTAGTCCGTAGAAGTTGCAATGAAGGAGCGTTTCTTCAGTTGCGCGGGCAGGGCATTTCTCAGTCCTACATGTTCTCTTTGCTATTGGCTTCTCGAATTCCAGCGCCATCCGGTCCGGCACTGGAATTCGAGCGATTTGCTCATATGTCTCGCCTATCCGAGCCGCAGATACGACTGGTACCAAATGCGCGGCGTTCCTCTACCCCGATTCGCGTTGGCAACCCTGTGTGATGGCAACACCTCGATTATCGCTAGAACGGATCTCGCGCGGACTTCTACCGCGAGCCAATGACAAACAGCGCTTTTGAGTTTACGCCATGAGCGGCAAGTTTTAAAGCTCGCGCCGGCATGTTCGGAACACCTCTACTCAAAGAAACCCCGACTTGCTTCCACTGAACGGACGGCGGCCTTCAGGATTCTTACGCTAGGAACGGAACTTCCGCGATCAGGGCGCATGTCGCCGTACTTCTTTGAACCTAGGCAGCACAACAAGCGTCAGAGAACGTCGTTTTTGAGCGTGCGGGATGCTCTCCAGTAATGAAAGCCAGCCCAAATGGCGAAGGACGCACAGATGATCATCCCATAGCGGATGCCGACGGTTCCGGCCAACGCGCAATCGATAGCGGCCTGCCCGACTGCGCCGTGGCATTCTGCCGCATAATTGCCAGCATAAGCCCGGGCGGCAAAGGTGTCGCTGAGAAATCCGACGAATAGGGGGCCAATCCCCATTCCGACCAGATTCTGGAAGAATATAATGATCGCCGACGCGGTCCCGCGCATACGCGGCTCCACCATGTTCTGGATCGCGCCGAAGGTGGGCGCGTAATAGGTGAAGGCGAGCGTCGCGCCGATCACCACCAGGGGCATGGCAGTCTGCCAGTTCGGCATCGACAGCCCGATCATGTAGAGCGGCGCTGCGCACAGAAGGCAGAGCGCGGGCAACCAGGCGTACCAGCGCTCGTCCCGCTTGCCTGCCCAGTCGGCTCCCATGCCACCCAGCAACGTGCCGGTGCCATTTGAAATGGCGGTGACGATGCCGAACAGCAGGCCGGCCTGCGTCATGCTCATCTCATAGGCTCGGCCGAAATACATCGGCAGGAACAACAGAATTCCGAAGTTCACAAAGCTGTTGAGACCGCAGGCCATACCGAGATGCAGGAATGTGCGCTTTGCCCCCAAAATACCCAGCATCGCCACAAAGCTGGGCATTTCCCGAGTCATGCTGGCAGGATCGTCAAAACGGCCACGGATGGGCTCTTTGACGGTGAGGATGAGGAGTGCGAGGAGCAGGCCGGGAGCACCGACGATCAGGAAGGTGTGCCGCCACCCCACGGTCTCGCCAAGCCAGCCCCCGCCGAAACCGCCGATGAGCGAACCGAACGAAGCCCCGAGCGCCACCACGGCAAGCGCAGTCGCCCGCTTGTTGCGGGGGAATTTGTCCGACACCATGGACACCGTGCAGGGACTGGCGGCCGCCTCACCGATGCCGACGCCCAGCCGTAGCAGGAGCAGGTGCCAGTAGCTGGCCGCGTAAGCGCTTGCCATCGTCATGAGCGACCAGATGGTCGTCGCGACGGCGAGTAACGTTACCCGCCTGCCCTGATCGGCCAAGCGGGCCACCGGGATACCCGCAGTCGTGTAAAGCAAAGCAAAGGCCAGACCCGTCAACAGGCCGAACTGTGCATCGCTGATGCCGAGGTCGGCCTTAATGGCCGGGCCGAGCGCGGCGACGATCACCCGGTCGATGAAACAAGACAGCGCAACCAGCAGAAGGATGAACATCATCCAGTATGGATAGGGCGAATGGTCTGTCGCCTGCGTTTCTTCATCGTCCATCTTGCCTCTCCCCTCCCAGTCCGTCTCTTTTCTCTGTCAGTCCTTCGTGCCCGGCATCCCCGGTCCACGCTCCACCAATGCAGTGCCGGCCCCAAGTGCGGTATCCGTCCACATCCGCACATCCAGGTCCGCGATCCTCCACCCATCGTCGGCAAACCGAAACAGGGCATGCCATGTGCCCATCCTCCAGGAGGCACCGCGAGGCCAGTATTGCCGGTGGAACTCATGCCGGAAGATCATGCAATACGCCGCCACGCGGATGTCATCCCCTTCCCTGCTGAGTTGGGGGGCATTGAACTGATGTTGATGACCATAGGTTTGGGTGGCGCGCTGACTGATGCTGCCACCGATGAAGGCCTCAATCCCCTCTCGGCCCGTAAACACGCCCGGGCTACCATCCCGCAGCGGATGGCGAAGCACGCCATCGCGCGTAAAACAATCCAGATAGGCAGGCAGATCGCCCGAGTCGATCGCCCATGAATAGCGCGCCATGCGGTCTGAAATCATGAGCCGGTCGCGAATGGAAATACCATCAAACTGGCCGCTCATGCCGCAGTGACCCCATGGTAGGACCACTGAGATATTTTCATTTTTGTCGGCATTCGCCCTCCAGCGTCGCTATGTGATCACCATTGTATTTTGACGATTTTCGTCTCCAGAGCTCTTTCAAGCAGAATCAACGCAATATGTAAAGTTTGCATTGTATATTGCATTTGTCGGCATCCGAGATGTATCAGCGCGCATCAGGCCGGAGTGAATCCGGCGCCTCCTCGCCGGAGGAGGCCATCATCAACAGGGAGAGGAGACGACATGATCTTTCGTGAAATGCTGAAGAGAAGCGCGCTGAGCGGGGCATCGCTGCTCGCTTTAGGTGCGCTTGCGACCGCAGCCCATGCGCAGGACGAAGACGCGCAGGACATCGTCGTGACCGCGCAGTTCCGATCAACCAATCTGCAGGACACGCCGATCGCGATCACCGCGATGACGGGCGAACAGCTCAGCGAGCGCAGCTTCGGCAACATCGCCGATGTCGGAAAAGCCGCACCCAGCGTCACTTTGCGCCTTGGGAGTTCGGGCTACGGCAAGTCCACGCAGGCTTATATTCGCGGCATTGGCCAGTCCGATTTCAACTTTGCGCTGGAGCCTGCCGTGGGCTTCTATGTCGATGACGTGTATCATGCGTCGCTGTTCGGAACCTCCTTCGACCTGCTGGACCTTGAGCGGGTCGAGATCCTGCGCGGCCCGCAAGGGACTCTGTTCGGCAAGAACTCCATCGGCGGCGCTGTTCGCCTGATTTCCCAGAAACCGCAGGACTCGTTCGGCGCCTCCGTCGAAGGCACCTATGGCAGCTATGATCGCATCGATCTGCGGGGCATGTTGAACGTGCCGCTTGTCGCGGACAAGCTGGCCTTGCGCGTCTCCTTCGCGTCAAAGGAACGGAACGGCTATGTGGACCGGGTGGATTTTGCCTGCGCCTATCCGGCCCTGGCCGGCAATCTCAAGCCGACAGTTTCTACTCACGGCAATAGTTGCAAGCTCGGGACTTTGGGCGGCGAGAGCGTGCGCGCAGGACGCGCCGCATTGCGCTGGACGCCTTCGCCCGACATCGAGGTCAATGTCGCTGCAGAAATCATCCGCGATAATTCGGAGGGTGCGGCTGACTCGCTCATTTATGTCAACACGGCAGCGGCGGCGCTGGTCAACCATAACAATAATCGCCTAATCCCGGCGTTCGGCATCCCCTTCGATCAGCGGTTCATTGTCGACCCCTATGTGACCTTCGCGAGCTACGACAGCAAGTTCCTCGGGCGAGCCGTGCCGGCCGTGAACACCGTTCATTCGGAGAGTTATTCGGGCGATATCAGCTGGACACTTGCAGAGGGCGTGCAGTTCAAATCGATTACCGCCTATCAGACGTTCAGCGGCCGCTTCACCCAGAACGCCAATAACGCGCCGCTCCCGGTCGCACTGACCGATAATCTGGCGGGGTTCGATCAGTTTACCCAGGAATTCCGCCTAGTCGGGACTTCGTTCAACGACATGCTGGATTGGGCGACGGGCGTCTTCTATTTCGAGGGCGACAGTTCCTTGGGGGGCGGCGCCTATCTTGCGGCCTCCAACATCGCCTTTGACCAGAATGACAGCACCCACGCCACCAACCGCTCCGCTTTCGCGCATGGTACGCTGCATCTGACCGAGCAGTTTTCCGTGACGGCCGGCCTGCGGTACACCAAGGAATCCAAGACCTATCGCTTTGACCGGGTCAATGTGCCGTCGGGCACGTCCTTCTTTGCAGGCGGCCCCTTCACCTCTCCCAAGTCGGAGATGGAACGCGTCGACTACAAGCTCGGGATGGATTACCAGCTGACCAGCGATGTCATGGTCTACGGCCAGTTTTCGACCGGCTTCAAGGGCGGCGGCATCAATCCTCGCCCCTTCACGCCCGCCACGGCAGTGCCGTTCGGGCCTGAAACGCTGAATGCTTACGAGATCGGCCTCAAGAGCGACCTGTTCGATCGACTGGTTCGGCTCAACCTGGCCGCCTATCACAGCGACTATTCCAACCTGCAGTTGAGCGCGAATGGGTACGATATCAATGGCGTCCCCAGCATCGTTGTTGCCAATGCCGGCAGCGCGCGCATCAACGGCCTGGAAGCTGAACTGGAGATCCGGCCGGCGCGGGGGCTGCAAATCGATATGTCCGGCAGTTACACGGACTTCAAAATCAAGGATCTCGGCGCTGCGGCAGGCGTTTCAGGCGGCCCGTCGCTCGCCAGCAAAGCGCCCGGTTCGCCGGAGTGGAAGTATAATGCGGGCATCCAGTACCGCGCCGATCTGGGCAATGGCGGCACGCTGACGCCGCGTTTCGACGTCTACTACCAGTCCAAGGTTTTCAACGAGTGGACCAACAATCCCCGTGCGGTGCAGGAAGGCTATGCAGTGGCCAACGCCCGCCTTGGCTATAATGCCCCGGATGACGAATGGTACGCGGCCGTCTCGGTCACGAACCTGTTCGATCAGTTCTATTATGTGAACAAGTTTATCCAGTCGGGAAGCTACATCTTTACCGGCCAACCCAGTCGCCCGCGTGAATGGGCGGTGACGGTGGGCCGCCGCTTCTGAACGCTCCCTTCTGAACGCTTCCTTCGCTCAAGGGGATGTCGCCCAAGCGGCATCCCCCCTTTTCGAAGCCGCTTCGAACGATCGGCCCAGCCAAGGGAAGGATAACCGTAAGGCGTACGACGTCTGGGCCTTTCTGCAGAACGCCTAGCGCCGACATGGGCTGAATGAAACTATTTCAAATAATTGCTGACATAGTCGCATATAGAATGTAATTCTTGCATTGAAATTCGCCCCAGGTTATTCTCTTACCAAGGAGAGAATGATGTCCGTCAAAGCCCCCCCAAATCTTGGCAATGCCGCTTTTTCCAAGGCCCTGCGCGCGTTCGAGGCAGTCGTGGGATCGCAGTGGGTCCTTTCCAGCGATGAGGACCGCGCAACCTATATAGACCCCTATGCGCTCGGCGATGGGCTGAACCATGAAGCTTCCGCCGCCGTTGCGCCAGCCAGCGCGGAAGAAGTGCGCGCCCTTGTCCGGCTCGCCAATGAACATCGCGTCCCGCTGTGGCCCACCGCCCGTGGGAAAAATCTGGGCTATGGCTGGGCAGCGCCGGCCATGCCGGGATCGGTCGTTCTGGACCTCGGCCGCATGAACCGCATCCTGGATGTGGATGTGAAATATGGCCACTGCCTTCTCGAGCCGGGCGTAGGCTTCTACGATCTCTACAACTACCTCCGGCAGAACAATATTCCGCTCTGGATGTCGACGCCAGGCAATGCCTGGGGCAGCGTGATGGGCAACGCCCTGGAGCGAGGCTTGGGCTACACCCCCTATGGCGATCACGCGGCGAAAATCTGCGGTATGGAGGTAGTTACGCCCACAGGCGATCTGCTCCGGACCGGTATGGGCGCGATGGCCGGGAGTAAAACCTGGCAGGCCTATCAGCACGGCTTCGGTCCCTCCTGGGATCAGGCCTTCGTTCAGTCGAACTTCGGGGTGGTCACCAAGATGGGCCTGTGGCTGATGCCCGAACCGGAAATGACCTTGCGAGCGAAAGTCGAGCTACCTCAGGCCGACGACATCGAATGGGCCATTCGCGAACTCCACCAACTGCGCGTGAACAATGTCGTCGACCACAATTTCGTGTTCGGCAATTATCTTCACGACGCGGCCGTGCTGTCCCAGCGCAGCGAGTGGTACGACGGCAAGGGCGCCCTCCCCGATGCCATCGCCGAGAAGATGATGAAGCATTATGACATCGGATGGTGGCGCTTCAATCTCGGCGTCTATGGCCACGAAGGCATTGTCCGCGCCAAGGAGCAACTGATCCGCAAAGCTCTTGAGCCCCATCTCGGTAAGGCCATCGAGTTCGAGGTATGGCAGCGGGGCGATCCTCTCGACAAGGCGGCCGCGCGGGCGCCGAGCGCGACGTCTCTCCAGATCGTTAATTGGTGGGGCGGCCGCGGCGGCCATATGGGCTTCTCCCCGGTCATGCCGCCCGATGGCACCCTGGCCCGCAAGACCTTCCGCGCGATGAAGGCGCGCTTCGAGGAACATGGTCTGGACTATTATACCTCCTTCACCATGGGTCATCGCCACATCAACAATGTGAACATCCTGCTCTATGACCGTGACGACGCCGACATGGTGGCTCGGGCCAACAGGCTGTTCCACGTGCTCATCGCCGACGCCAAAGCAGCCGGATTCGGAGAATACCGCACCCATCTCGATTTCATGGATCCGGTCGCGAAGAGCTTTGATTTCAACGGCGGCGCCTTGGCGCGGTTCAACGAGACCGTGAAGAATGCCATCGATCCCAATGGCATCATTGCACCCGGTAAAAACGGCATTTGGCCAACAGCCTACAAAGCCCACGGCCAGGGAGAGGAAGCGTGACTGCCATCCAGTGTAGTGCCGTTGCGGCGCTGATTATCGCGAGCACAGCGGCTGCCTTTGCATCGTCTGACGCGGCCACGCCTGTCCCGGCATCAACCACGGCATCGGCTACGGCTTCGCCCGGGAAAGACGGGAGAGCACTGTTCCTCCAACATTGTGGCTACTGTCATTTACCTGGAGGCACAGGTACCATCCAGCTCCAACGGCGCTGGGGCAAGGAGCGCGCGCTTCTTGCCGAACGGACCGATCTTCCGGCGGATTATGTGAAGGTGGTCGCACGCCACGGCGTGTTCAGCATGCCGCCGATCACGCGGGTTGAAGTGACGGACGAGGAGCTGGAGAGGCTCGCGGCATTTCTTGCCACGCCCGACAAGGACAAGGCGCAGGCACGATGATAAGGCGAGACCTTCTGAAGCTCGGCGGCCTTGCAGCCGCTGGCCTTATCCTCCCGCCACATCTTCGGGCGGCGCAGGCCACAGCGCAGATGCGACATGTGATCGTGGACCCCCGTTTCGCTGGAACGAGCGCTTTTGCCGCGGCGGCAATCGATGCCCAGGCTCAGCTTCTGCACAGCCACGGCGATCTTGCGACGCTCTGGTATGGGGCGTTGCGCGAGGCATCATATGGCAGCCTGATGGGTTTGACCGGCTATGCCGATATGGTCGTCGCCCTTGGTATCGCGGCAGAGATGCGCGGCTCGCTGCGATTTTGCATGTCCCATCAAACAGGGGGTGAGCGTGCTGCACATCGCGTGTCGATCGGTCCGGCCGCGCAAGCGGATGTGTTGGAGGCTGCCGGTGAGCAATGGCCCCAAGCGCTCTGGACCATGATGAGCACCCATACCAACGCTCCAATTGACAGCCGCCTACGGGAGCGAGACAGAGAAAAGCGCAACGGAGTCCTGTGGTCCTGGGCCATTGCCTAAGCGGCGCGGATCGCTCAAGCTTCGCGCTCGGCAGAGCCGGTTCAAGGAGTAACGGAATAGATGGTCACGTCGTCGAGTGAAGGAACGGTCCGCCGCCGCGCGGGCGCAACCCTCGCCGACGTCGCCAGGGCAGCGCAGGTCTCGACGGCCACCGTCTCAAGGGCGTTGAATACCCCCGATCTTCTCACCAAGGAAACGCTCGGGCGTGTTCATGCCGCCATTGCGGAAACGGGCTATATCCCGTCGCTGACGACCGGGACGGTGATCACCAACCGCAGCCGGCTCATCGCGATCATGGCGCCGCCGACCCCGCTCGAACTGTTCGACACGACGGTGCGGGCTGCGGTCGCGGCGCTCGATGATGGCGGCTATCAGACGTTGCTCGGGATTTACGAGAGAGATGCGACCCGAGAGAAGATCGTGACCCAAATTCTGAGCCGCCGCCCTGGCGGTCTCATTCTCATCGGCCTCCCCATTTCGCCAGACGTGCGCGCTTTGCTGGTCGAATCCAACCTGCCGATCGTCGAGACGTGGGAAACCCCGATCAGTCCCATCGATATGGTGGCGGGAATTTCTCACCATGATATCGGCATCGCAGTGGGCAACTTCCTGATGCGCAAGGGCTATCAGCGCCCGATGATCTTCTCAACGGACAGCAGCAGAGGGCACATCCGTCGCTATGGAATTTCGAGGGTGTTGATGGAAGCAGGGCGGCCGGAGCCTCGCAGTATCGACCACAGCCTGCCCGGCACCATCGGCGAAGGCCGGCGCAGCTTCGGCCGTATATGGGAGGCGGGCGAGAGACCGGATGTGATTGTCTGCTCTTCTGATTGGCTGGCGCAAGGCGTGCTGATCGAGGCCGCCGTCCGCAGCGTCCGCGTTCCCGATGATCTTGCCGTGATGGGTTTCGGCGATTTCGACTTCGCCCAGGAGTTGGAGCCATCCTTGACGTCCGTCCGGATCGACGGCGCCAAGATGGGGCGTCAGGCAGCGGCCCTCATGCTCAAGGCCTTGTCCAAGAACCAGCGTGATCGCGCCAAAGCAGCGCGCGTGGACATCGGCTTCACGCTTGTGGAACGGCGCAGCACCTGAGCCCGATGTCCCTGCCGGCAAAAGTGAGCACTCTCTCGCCACGACTACGCCCTTTCTCCCCCCTCCGGTCCGCCTGCTATCGCCTCAATCTGCGCGCGCAGCCAGCGGTGTGCAGGATCATTATAGCGGCGCCGGTGCCATGTCTGGACGAATGGGAAGCTGTTCAACCTGAACGGTAGAGCGCTGCAGTGTCCGTATCCCAGATGCTCGATGCTCCGGCGCGCTGCGGTCAGTATGAGATCGGTCCCCATGATCAACTCAGGCGCTGTCGACCAATGCGGGACTTGCACGGCGATGCGACGTTTGTGCCCAAGCCGCGCCAGCGCATCGTCGATTTCGCTATCGTCCTGCAGAGCCACCGTTACGCGGACGTGAGGACGCGCGAGATACTCTTCCAACGTCAGCGCGTCGCCATCGCTCGGCTGATCGAACAGGCAGGCAAATGTCTCCCCAAAGAGTGTTGTACTTCGCAGATCGCTGCGCCTTGCTCGCCCCAGCAATGGATAAACGCCAACAGCAAGGTCGATTTCCGCATCCGCCAGCGCAGCGAGCGCGCTCCCGGCCGTAGGATATGACCGATAGATCCATCAGTGGTGCCAACTTGCGCAGCCGTGCAACGAGTTCCGGCAGCAGGATCGCTGCGCCATAGTCGGACAAGGACAGGCGGAAATGACGGCTGCATGTCGTGGCATCGAATGCAGGTTGATCGGTCATCGATCGGATGGTGGCCAACGCGTGCGCAAGAGGCTCCGCCAATTGCTGCGCACGCGCGGTCAGTTGCAGACCGCCCTTGCCTCTCACCAGCAACGGATCGTTGAACACATCCCGAAGTCTCGCCAGTGCATGGCTGACGGCCGGCTGCGAGCGGTTAAGCCGCGAAGCTGCGCGCGAGACGTGTCGTTCCTCGATCAGGGCTTCCAGCACTGGAAGCAGGCTGAGGTCGGCCGGGGTCAACTCATCCATATTCTGCATATTCATCATATCAATGAGGAATTTTCATTCCATCTGTCAATGATGCACGTTCCTCAACAAAGGAGCCGGAGCATGATGCAGTCAGCCAAAACGGATCTGGGATTTTCCCACGTTGCCCTTGTCGTCCGCGATCTCGATCGAAGCATCAGCTTCTACGAGGCGTTCGCCGACCTTCATGTCGTTCATCGTAGGGTGGCCGGCGGCGATGTGGACGAGGTGGCATGGATGGCTGATGGAGTCCGCCCGTTCGCGCTTGTGCTGGTGGCTTCAGCCCGTTTGCGCGACACGTCGCTTGGGCCATTTGGGCATCTCGGCATCACATGCGCCCAGCCCGAGGACGTCTTCCGGCGCGCGGCCCAAGCCAGTGCTCGCGGCATCTTGCGCTCCGCGCCCCGCAACGACGGGCCGCCCGTCGGGCTATGGACGTACATTGCCGATCCCGACGGAAACACGCTCGAGCTTTCCTTTGGGCAGGAGATCGCCTTCACGGTTCAGTCGGACAAGTGTGCGAATACATAGGATAGGTTGCTGCCGCTCTAGGACGGCAGCAGGAGGAAAATCATGAGAACGCGTATCAAAGTGTGCTGTATTGCATCTCCGCAGGAAGCAGACATAGCAATTCGAGCAGGCGCCGATGCACTGGGCCTGGTGGCACGCATGCCGTCCGGCCCCGGCCCGATCTCGGACGCCCGCATCGCCGAAATCACCGCAATGGTGCCCCCGCCGGTCGCCACGTTCCTTCTGACGTCGGAGACGACGGCGGAGGCAATCTCGGCGCATATCCGTGCGACCAACCCGTCCACGGTCCAGATCGTGTCGCACATCGATCCAGCCGAGTCCGAGAAACTGGCAATGTTTGAGCCCCACATCCGCCGTGTTCAGGTGATCCACGTGGAAGGCCCTGAGGCTCTCGACCTGATCCCCGGTTACGCGCCCCACATCCACGCCTTCTTGCTGGATTCAGGGCGGCCGAACGCCAAGATCGCGGAGCTGGGCGGCACCGGCCGTGCCCATGACTGGGCCGTCAGCGCGGCGTTTGTGCGATCGACCGACAGGCCCGTGTTTCTGGCGGGCGGGTTGTCGGCGGCGAATGTGGCAGATGCGATACGGCAGGTTCGGCCCTTTGGGCTGGACCTGTGCTCAGGCGTACGGACCGATGGCCAGCTCGACCCGGAAAAGCTGAGCGCTTTCGTGGCTGCGGTAACGCAAACCGACGCGGCCGTGGCGAGTGCGGATACGACCGATGGAAGCCATTGCTGCTAACGGCCTGCCGGGCTTTGCCTCAATCCGAGAGTCCATCGGCTGTGACAGCAATCTTGCGCATGTCGTTGCTGGTCATTTTCTGCATGTCGCGATGGACGGCATCGGACAGGTCTCGCATCTGTTCGGGCTAGCGTTCGCGCAGATACGCCTCCTCCAGCCACAAGCCGGCTGTGATCAGCCGCAAATCGACCTGGATCTGGCGTCGCTCATCATTTTGACGCTCCAGCGGATCGCCACGCAGCTTGGTCGTGACTTGGCGCAGGATTGCAGCATTATCAGCGGCGGACAGCTTGCGCGCGTTCGCCAGTTCCCAGGCAACCCCGAACATAAGCGCGGTCGCGCCGGCGACGGTGTCCGCCGGATAGCTTCGCGCGGCCAACTCGCGGGCCCAAACGGTTCGCGCCTTTCCGGATCTTAGAAAATCGCCAGGAGCGACAAGCGCAAAGCGGAGCGACAACAAACTGCCTGGATTCTTGCTCACCGCCTCTTCCACCTTCGCCGTCACGGTGCGCGAACGATCGAAGGGAATGCCTGCGCGGGGATCGGCTATCTGGCTCCCATGTTGGGATGTCTGCTCCGTGGCAGATGCGCCGGTCGTTTCGCTATTAAAGCCTTCCGTAAAGAGGCGAGTAACGCGGGCCGAATCGATTTCGGCCGCATTATCCGCCTCGCTGGATTTCGAGCACCCGGTCGTGCCCAGAAGCAAAAGGAGAGCCGCAGCACCGTCTTTCGCACTCCGATAATGCCTCAACTCAAAACCCTCCTCATTCGCGACACGCCGCGACCATTTCGCAAATCCTCCATCAAACGAACATCACCTCGGCCAGACGATGGATTAGATCGGCGAGCCGTTTCAATATCTTACATATGCCAGCTACTGTTCAGCTACGACATGCTCAAACTGTGCCCACAAAGGAGAACATTGTGCGCCTCGTTCTTTTGGCCGCTTTCGGCACCCTCTCATTCACGGCGCCCAGTGTCGCGCAGGTGATGATTGACGTGCCGATCTGGAGCAACGGCATTCTCGGGCAGCAGGCGTTGCGCAGCACCTTCGACCATTATGACGAGACGCATGGCACCAGCGACGATGACGCGGCACCAGGCAAGCGGGCGAGCACCTGCTCGGCGGACGCACTGCCCACCGCAGATCGCCGTCGCATGGAAACCGAATATGTCCGCCGCGCCCGATCCGACGGTAAGGCAAGCGCCGACGTCTGGGTGCGTGAGCAAGGCATGCAGTTCCGCCAAAAACTGGCCGCGCAGGGCGTGTGCTGATGCACAAATCCAGCACCATGCTCTTTGTGGCGACGCTCGTTGGATCGATTTTTTGTGCCCCCGCGACCCAGGCTCAGGACAGCAACACGCTCGACCGCCACCTTGAGCATCAGCAGTGGCAACGTCTGCAAGATCACCAGAACCAGTCCCGCACAATGAGCCCCGGGGATAAGAAGGCAGCGCAAGCCAGTTCCAAGCCCCAATTGCAGACATGCTCTGCCGATGCGCTGCCTGCCGCCGATCGTCGCCATCTGGAGGCAGAATATGTCCGCCGGGCGCGCGCGGATGGTAAAGTCAGTGCGGATGCCTGGGTTCGCGAACAAGGCAAGCAGTTCCGTCTGAAATTGATCGCGCAGGGCGTCTGCTCCGATCCCGAGGCCGACACACGGTCCGCAGCGAATAATCGAGCCAAGCCGGACCAGAAGGGTTGTGACATGGTCATGCGCCCAGTCGCCGGTCTGGGCGGCGCGCCCATGACGATGGCAATGGTGCCTGATTGCGGTGACGACTGACTTCGACCGGACTATCAGCGGCCGGGCAGTTTGGCCAATGTCGACGACCCGCGATCATCCCGAACATTGTGGATGACCCCCACTTCGGACGCCTCATCCTTGATCAGATCATAGCGCATGCGCACGGCAATGTCGGTCCGGCACGGTCCTGTCCCCGGCCGGTCGACGCTGCACGCCAACACATAGGTGCGGACCACATCCAGACGCTGAGGGTCGAGCTTGAGCTGCCAGTTGAGCGCGTAATTGGGCACATGCCCGCCTATCGAATCCTTCGCCAGCGCATCCCGGGCGACGTCCGCCAGCTTGTCGCCAAGGCCGCTCTCCCGGACGTAATGCACATAGAGCCGCAGGTCAGCCGCACGCGGCCGATCATCTCCGGCCGCGATCGTTACTTGGTAGCTCGGCTCTGCTGCCCGCGCGCCCGGCAGGCGGCTGTCGAGCGTCATGGACTGCGGGGCGGTCGGCCCTCCCTGCGCCGGACGCAGAATACGCAAGGATAACACCTGCAAATGCTCGTCTGCCTTGGCCGGCAAAGCTTGCCGATAGGTCGTGATGCATGGGACCAGTCGGTCAAGCGCTGGCTGTTGGTCGGCTGGATCAAGCCCAAGTTCCACGATCACCCTGAAACGGGATCCGCTCTCCGCGTCGTCGAGCCCCAACATCGGGATATCGCAAGCCGCAAAGCCCGCATTGAGCGCCTTGAGCTTGATGCCCGTCGCCACAGCCTCTGCATAGGCGCGGTGCAGGCGCTGCTCGCAGGCCGTGCCCACGCGGCACTGCGCCGGGTCGGCATCGATCGCGAAGCGCAGGCGTGTCAACGAATCGCCCCTCTTCACGAGCGCGACGTCATAATGGCCCTTTTGAAGATAGCTGTCGTGAAGGACGAACGCGCCGGGATAAACCGCCTCGGCCAGTGCGACCCCGGCCTTTTCTGACCCCGGACGGTCGCCACACCCTGCCAGCGCAAGCGCAGCAACGGCAGCAATTGCGATCGATGTCCATGCTTTCGTTCCAGCAGCGGTCATTACTGGTGGCACGGCCCCACGACGCGATCCACACGCAGCACAGGCCGATCATCTTCGCCCGGGATCAGCCGCCCTTCGATGGCAAGACATTGCCGTTCGTTCCACGCTGTCCTGATCGCGGCAAGCGCAGTTGGATCGCCGATCATCGGCGGCGACGTTTTGCTGCCGTCGAGGTCGACATAGAGCATAGCCTGGCGATCAGTCTGACCCGCCTGTCCCTTTGGGTCGAACAGGGCGCGGCTCGGGCACGGCTGGCGAACGCAGCGGACGCCAGTATCGCCGATGTGCAGGCGCGCCGCGTGCGCTTGATCGTCGTTCGCCACCAGAGGTGGCGGCGCCACCTGGGCACCGGCAAGGGCGAGCATGGCAATAAGGGGGGCGCTCATCTTATCTCCTGTCCTGCTGATCGTCCATGCCGGCCGCGCTGCTGTCGCGGACGACAACGGATCCCGCGAACACCACCATCGGCGCATGGTGATGGCCGGTATGGGCGCCGACCGCTCTGCCCGCCACGGTCACGTCCTGACCGACAGCGTGCTGGAGCGCGCGAAGAAGCGCTGGCTCCATGGCATGAACCTGCACCCGGTCGAACCGCTCGCTGCCATCGGCAAATTCGCCATCTTCCAGACATATGCGGCGCGGCAGTTCCAGTATGAAAACCTGTTCTTCGGCGTCGCCCTGAGCGACACTTTCATAATTGGGCGGGCCGGGGAAGCTCTGAAGCGTCAGCTTACCGGCAACGGTGACGAGAGCGTCTGGGCGGGTGGCGTTTACGCAACGCTGAGCGATCTCGTTCCCCGCAGCGGGCACGGCGGGCATAACGCATACGGCGCCGACCAGTGCGATCCATTCAAGCTGCACCCGTCTCACCGCGTGCGTGCGGCCCCTCAATACCACCGGCAACATGCTACCGATTGTCCAACCCATTGCGTGTCCTCGTCTCTCGGATTTGGTCTTTGCCGGCGATCATGTCATCCCGCAGCTTTTGCAGCCCTGCCCGGACTTGGGCCAACTCTTCGGCGGGGCGCTCCTTGGACGTAACGCCGTTGGCGTGCGCGGCGTCCCAGGCGAGCGCGGAATCGATGTGCGCTACGGCCGCGTCGACATCGCCGAACGCATATTCATTGATCGGCCGGCCGACGGATTCGCTCAGTGCGGAAAAGAGAGGCTGATTCTCGGCCAGCCGTTCCGGCTCGGCGGCAAGAAGGAAACGATAGCGAAGCTGGCCGATGTAGAACCAGCGTACCGCGTCATCCATTCGGCCTTCGGCCATCAGCTTCGTCGCAAGAATGTACAAGGCGGCGGGATGCACAGTCTCCGCTTCCGCAATGATTTGCTCGGGCATCTGTTGGGCGGGATCGGCGGGCATGGCTTGCTTTTCTTCCGCTGCAAGGGCCGCGGACAATGTCAGCGCAAAAGCTGGAATCAGTGCGGCTAAATTCTTGTGTGACACGAGGGCGCCCTTTTCCACAGCCATTGTGAACTTAAGCCGTCTTCCCTAGCATGCTCACGCCATTGAGACGGATAACTGATTGGTCGAGCGGCGGCATCCATGGCCGCCTTCAGTTCCAATAGACCCGCCAAGGCTGCTCCTGAGTTCCGCCATATTCCGCTAGGCGCAGCTCGTTGTCAGGCCCCAAATGCCGATGCCACGTTAGCGCGAGCGGCCGCTTCCTTAACAATCAACGCGGTACCGCAGCGCATTAACCATCTCTTTTTCCTACGAGATGATTTTATTGCTGTTAATTTTCGTAAATTGCATCTAAGGGCCGGTTAATGCGAGTCTTCTTGAAAGAAAATCAGCATTAAACCCGACAATGGCAAACCATCGGCGACGATGGGACGCAAAGCTTCCGGTCTCGAAAGAGATAGCGGGGATGCCGAAGGAACAAAAAGTGCCCGACATATCTTGTCGTGTAGTTGCGCCATCTCTCTCTAGACTTCAGCGCCCTGCTCTACAAAAATATGAGTTCAGCCTTTCCTGCATATTTTCGTGCAGCGGGCAGCGCGATACTATATACGCCGTGCCTTCTAAGGTAGGCGTGACAAGCGCCAATGCCTCAGCCACATATCTCGGCCACAGTCCGCTCGCCCACCGCGCCCTGCATCGCTCGGCCCCGCCTGCGATCGCGCTGAGCACCCAAGTCTTTCCGCGGAGGGAGACTGGCCTTTCTGTCACAGCGGATTGGGCAACCACGCAGCCAACTGGAACGCGGCGGGCAGCCTCAGCGGGGGCGCTGAGGCCAAAGCCTTGGCCAATCGACCACAGCACTCGCTGAAAAACCAACGGGGCAGAAGCGGCGCTCTACGCCCTGCTGCTGCCGCGCGCAACGATTACATCTAGATTTTTCAATACTTTGGGGGAAATCATGAATAAGCAAGCCAAGTTTCTCGTGTCGGCCGGTGTCACGGCCTTGTTGGTGGCGGCTTCATCCGCCGCGTCTGCTCAGAGCAGTGATCCGATCATCGTCGATGGGCAGAACGGCACCGGAAAAGTGGTCTCCGGCAACGCGGCGCTGTCCGGCAATAGCAACGTGGTCGGGAACAGCGTCGCTGTCGGAGAGGCTGATCGCCAGACGGTTTACACCAACTTCCGCACCGAAGGCGGCGCCGGCTCGGGCGGTGGTGCCGGTCTTGGCGGCGTGTTCTTCATTGATAGCGGCGCAACCCTAACGCTGAATAATGTGAGCTTTGCGAACAATCACGTCAAAGGCGGCGAAGGCGGTGGAATTGCCACGTCGTCGGTCGCGCCGATCGCGGTTTCAGTCGTCGGCGCCTCGGCAGATGCGTCCGCTGCCAGCATTCTGCAGCCGACATTGAGCGACGTGACTTACAATGGAAACGGGCAGTTCGTCGTCAACAAGATCATTTCTATCGGAGACAATACGCTCATTCAGGCCGGCGCAGGTATTGCCCAAAAGCTCGGTGACGGCTCGGTCGGCCAGGTGAACGCGACGATCACGGAGATCAATCCCGCGGGCAGCAACGCTTATGGGACGCTTAATGAAATAAGTCTGTCAGGCGGCATCGCGATCGATTCCTCCAACGTCGTCAGCGGCCTGCTGAGCGGCGGCAACACCGTCACTCTGAACGCCCCGGTGGCGGCTGCCGATGTGATGAGGGGCCAGACGGTCTATTACAAGGACACCAATAACGTCACGCGGACTGCTACGGTCAGTCAGGTCAACTATAACAGTGACAACAAAGTCACTTCCTATGTGCTCAATGAGTCGATTTCCGCGAACGGCCCGATCGACACGCCGGCTGTATCGGCCTTCGCGGTAACACGTTTCCAGTCGGCCTCCAGCTCGACGCTTTCGAACACGATTACGCCAACCGGACCGCTAGGCGGCTTTGCCGTGGGCATGACCGTCCAGGGCGCTGGCGTTCCGGCCAACACCGTCGTTACGGCTGTCGATCTGAACAGCGGTGTCGTCACCCTTTCGAACGCGATCGACCTCCAGCAGGTGACGTCGCTGAAGGCATCCTTCAGCCCCCTGATCTCGAACGGGAGCGGCAGCGCGACCATCCAGGTGGGCTCCATCGCGGGCTTCGCGGTGGGTCAGACCGTTTCGGGAACCGGCATTCCAGCCGGTACGACGATCACCGGGATCGACCCCGATACCAAGCAGGTGACGTTGAGCAACGTCATTGGCGCCAACGGCGTCTCGGCGATCACCGCCGGCAAGTTCGTGCTCACCAGCGATCCGGTGCTGAGCGTAAATAGCGGGGCAAAGACCATCCGCCTCGCCTCGGTTTCCGGCCTCACCGTTGGCAGCTTGCTGGTCGGGGATTCGGCTATTCCGGCCAACGCGGTGATTACCGCGATCGACACCGCAACCAATACCGTCTCCTACCGGATCGATCCGGAGGCAGCCAATCTCAACAAGGGCGGTGCCATGAACGGCCTGACCGCCTCGGCGCCCGCGGGCTCCAACGGTGGCAACGGTCAGTCGGGCAGTTCCTTCAACTCCATCCTCGTCGATGGCGAAGGGTCCGCCGGAACCAATGGCTATAACGGGGGCGCAAGTGCCAACGGTGCCGGCGGCGATGGCGGCAAAGGTGGCAGTGGCAGCAGTGGCAAGCCCTTCAACACCAGCCTCATCAATGCCGTTGCACAGGACGGCATCAACCTGGGGCTGAAGATTGCGCAAGGGGCCGCGGCTCTTGCCAACTTTCCGCCTGCAGCAGCGCTGTCGGCGTCATTCTACGTCGAAGTCGCCGCAGTCGGCGTGCAGCTTGCGCTTAACACCGCCAATCTCGTCACCTGGAATATCGACCTCGCGCAAGGCAAGGTCGGCCATGGCGGCAGTGGCGGCCAGGGCGGGAAAGGCGGCAACGGCGGCACCTTCTTCGGCGGTGGGGCCGGCGGCTCGGGCGGCTCGGGCGGTGCCGGCGCGACCGGGATCACGGACGGCGGCGAAGGCGGTTCCGGCGGCAACGGCGGCACGGGAGGCTTCGGCGCAGGCGGTGGTTCCGGCGGCGCGGGTGGCGCTGGCGGCCAGAACGGCCAGAGCATCGAAGGATCTGATGGCGATGGCGGCACGAGCGGGTTCGGCGCCGGCAATGGCTCGTCGGCTGGTGTCGGCGGCGGCGGCGGTTCCGGCTTCGGCGGTGCCATTTTCGTCCGCGAGGGCGGCACGCTGTTCATTCAGGGTAACTCGATCTTCGAGAACAATTCGTCTGTGGGCGGCTCAAGCACCAATGGTGGTGCGGCAGGCCAGTCCGCGGGTGGCGCGCTCTTCATGATGCGCGGTTCCTCCGTCACGCTGTCCCCCGGTGTCGGAAACACCATCACTTTCCGGGACTCGATTGCGGACGACAGCGCCACCAGCATCTCCGGAACCAGCCTTGCGGCCGGGAACGGCGCAGGCATCCGCATTGCGGGTGGCGGTCTGGTTCAGTTCCAGGCGGCAAACACCTATAGCGGCACCACCGACATCAATGGCGGCACATTGCGGGCCGACGATGGCGTGGGCATCCATGCATCGAGCCACATCCTGTTCAGCGGTGCCGGCACGATCGGCGCGTCGGGGCAGAATGACCTCAGCCTCACGAACGCCGGCGTGCTCCTCACCTCGGGCAATTTCATCCGCTCGGTCGGGTTCAACCCGAGCCAGATCTCATGGACAGACTCGACGGGTGCGACCAAGGGCAGCGGCGGCTTTGCCGCAACCGCGGAGGGCCTGACCGTCAACCTGGGTTCGCTGAACTCCGGCGTTGGCCCGACCCTGTACTGGAACGCGGGCGGGTTCCTCGCGAACGGCCAAACACTCATGTTCGGCTCCGATGCGGTCGAGGCAACCGGCATCGTCACCTTCCGCAACAGCATCAACATGAATGGCGGGACCGGCAATATTGCCGTCTATGACAATGTCGCGAACAGCGATTATGCTGTCATGAACGGTGTCCTCTCCAACGGCGCGCTCGACGTGAACAGCGATGGCTTCACAGGCGCCCTTTATCTGACCGCCACCAACACGCTCAGCGGCATCACCGTTGGCGGCGGCACAGTTTCGACCAAGCTGAATGGCAAGGTCGGTCGCTTGATGAACGCCAGCACTGGCGGGTCGGTTACCGTCAACGCCGGCTCACTGCTGCTCGCAGGCGACGAGACGCTGACCACCGTTCAGGTCTCGGCCGATGGCACCATGACGACGCAGGGTGCCGTCACCAGCGGCGCGATCACCAACGCCGGACGATTGCTGCTGGCCGGCGGCGCCACAACGGGCGCCATCGCCAACAGCGGCACGCTCATGATGTCGAACGACGTCAATGCAGCCAGCGTGGACAATAGCAGCGTCCTTGCAATGCAGGCCGACCTCACTACGGCGGGCACGTTGAACAACGATGGGCTGCTCTTCGTGGTGGGCTCAACGCCCGAAGCCACGGAAGGCGCGGTGACCCGCAAGATCGTCACGGCAGGCCTGACCGGCGGCGATGAGAGCGTGATCCAGCTCGGCGGCCTGGCCGGCACGGTCGGTAATGTGCTGATCCTCGATCAATCCGGAAACAGCAGCTACGCCGGCGCCATCACCGGCGCGGGCGCGCTGACCAAGCAGGGTGCGGGGAAGCTTGCCCTGACCGGCGTGAGCGACTTCACTGGTCCGCTCACCATTGAGGCCGGCGAAATCGACACCACCGGGGGCGGCACTCTTGCCAACACGCTGGCGGTATCTGTGAGTGAGAATGCCACCTTCACCCTCGGCACCGACGATGTCATCACGTCGATCAGCAACGCCGGGACGCTCACCGCCAATGCAACGATCGGCCTGAACACGATCGACAACAGCGGCAGCGCCACGATCAATGCGCTTCTCATCGCCAATGGCGATGTCAGCAACAGCGCCCAAGGAAGCTTTACCGTCTCCGCAGGCGCGAATGCCGGTATTGCCGGCAAGCTCTCCAATAGCGGTAGCTTCTCGAGCAGCGGCAATTTGCAGGTGGATGGCGATGTCAGCAACCAGGCCGGCGGCACCATGACGTTTGATGGCGCCGGATCGACCCTGTTGGCCAGCCTCGACAATGCCGGCGTCGTGACGGCTTCATCGCCGCTCGCCGTGACTGGTCTCGTCGCCAACAATGCTGGCGGCCAGATCGCCCTGAACGCCGGCTCCACGCCACAGTTCGGCAGCCTCCGCAATGCAGGCACCATCAACGCCAACACCAATCTGGTGGTGGCCGGCAGCTACCAGCAGAACGCCGGCAGCCTCACGGCCTTGCACGGCCTCTCAGTCGGCTCGCTTTCGGGCGAGGGCGGGCAGATCGAAATCGGCGCAAGCGGGATGACGATCAACCAGGCCCAGGATGGCACCTATGCCGGCTCCATCTTTGGCTCGGGCACGGTCACCAAGACCGGTGCGGCAACGCTGACGCTCGCAGGTGGTGTCAACACATTTGCACCGATCATGCTCAGCATCGAGCAGGGCGGCCTGACCGTCCAGAATGCAGGCATCCTCGACAATGCACTGACCGTGGACATCGCCGCGATTGCCACGCTTACCCTGAAGGCTGACCAGACCATCCACAATCTCACTGGGTCGGGCCTGCTTGACCTGGGTGCCAACTATCTCACCCTGGCGACGGGCGGCACCTTCTTTGGCCAGATGAAGGGCACCGGCAATATCCGGCTGGCCAGCGGCGCGCTCACCATCGAGGGCGCAGTGAACTCAACGGATGGCTCCTTCGTCGTGGAACCGGACAGCACGCTCAATGTTGCGGCCACCGGTTCGGTGACGACGACCGACCTCCAGATCACCGAGAGCCGCTTGAACCTGGAAGGAACCGCAACGGCCAAAACGGTGACGGCCAGCGGTGGCGCCGTCGTCCATCTGGGCAATGGCCTCGCCATGGGCGCGGGCGGTACAGGCGGCACGCTGACCGGTCAGGTCATCTACGTCAATGGCGGCAGCCAGTTGACCGGCAATGGCACGATCAACGGTCAAACCATCATCGGTGGAGCCAGCGCGGGAATTCTCTCCCCCGGCAACTCCCCGGGCGTCATGACCTTTAGCGACCTCACGCTGGCCAACAACTCGTCCACCTTGATGGAGGTCGACGGTCTGGCCGGCGCGGGCGTCGCTGGCGGCCACGATGAACTCATCGTGCGCGGCAAACTAACCATTCAGGGCAGCGCAGCGATGGTCGTCGGAAACTCGGGCGGGTCGGACGACTTTGTCCTTCCTCTTGGCAAGGGTGTCCGTCTGTTCAGCTTTGCGCCGGGCAGCGTGAGCGGCCAGTTCGGTTCGGTCACCAGCCTCGATGCAAATGAGAATCTGATGTTCAACCTGTCGAACGGCACGCTCTACGGCCTTGGCAGCTATACCCCT
Source organism: Sphingobium sp. B11D3B (assembly GCF_025961735.1). NCBI lineage: Bacteria > Pseudomonadati > Pseudomonadota > Alphaproteobacteria > Sphingomonadales > Sphingobiaceae > Sphingobium > Sphingobium sp. B11D3B. Next base: position 2,483,711 of record NZ_JAOQOF010000001.1, read on the forward strand.
GCCAGCTTCGCCGCAGCCGTTTCTGCCAGCCCTGTCGGGCAGGCAGCAATGGAAGGCATCCTTGTCAGCAACAATGGCGGCGTGTCCCAATATTATGGCGGCAATCTGCTCGGATCGCTGACGTCTGCCCTGGCGACCGGCGGAACAGCTGCCCTGGAAGCCGTGCTGACCCGCTGGTCGCCCGGCGGCTATGGCGGCATTGCCGACGCGATGAAGGTGGCGGCTCTTAATAATCTGCCTGAACTGGGCGATTATGATCGACTGTCACCCGGCAAGACGATCGCCACGGGGTCGGTCCAGCATCAGAGCCTCAAGGGCACGACCGCTACCGGATACCAGCGCAACAGCTTCAACGACACGGCGTTCAACATCGGCTTTGCCCGCGACCTGCCCTTTGCCCAGCTGAGCCTGTGGTACGGCCACAACACGGGCGACTTCCAGAACGAAACGATCAACGCGGACTTGGACGGCAACCAGTTCGGCCTCGGCGTATCGCTGCCTCTGGACGGCGACCAGTCGTTCCGCGTTCTGGGTCGGTTCGTCTATGGTGACTTCAAGACCAAGGGCGACCGGTCGATCCTGGGCGGCAGCGCAGCCTTCTCGTCGGTTGGCGGTTCGGTGATGATGTATGGCGGTGGCGTCCAGTACGTGACGACCCAAGGCCGCATTAGCTTCGATGCAACGGCCGAGGTGCTGGGCCTGCGGCAGCTGCGCGACGCGTTTTCCGAGCGGGTGTCGACTGCGGGCCTGGATCAATTCAACATCCGGCGGATGAAACGCCACGATGCTGTGGCAAAGCTGGACGCGAAGCTGGGTTATGCGTTCGCATCGGCGCTCACCGGCTACGCAAAGGTTGGCTACGTCCACGACTTTGGCGACGACTTCACCAAGGTGGTCGCTGATGGCGCGTTCGACCCGATCGTCGTATCCGTGGGCACGCCGGGCCTGGCGCAGGACCGCGTCTTCGGCGGCCTGGGTCTCCAGATGCGGCTGAGCCAGAAGGTCCAGCTGAACCTGGACGGCAATGCCGGCTCGCAAAGCAGCTACCGCGTAAACGGCGGCGTCCGCGTCCAATTCTGAAGACGACAGGCGGTCCGCTTACGCGGGCCGCCTGCAACACAGGGGGAAGGAGGATTGAACGTCTCACCATGGCGGTGTTTCTTTTATGCGCGGTCGAGGTCTTGCTCCTCCCGCGCTTTGTCAGCGCCACCTTCTTCCTGCTCACGATGATCGTTCTGTTGCACGGCCTGACCGGCCTGTCGCTCTGGCTGGCAGACCGGCGCCACGCCACAGCCGCCCCGCCCGCTTAGCGCAAGGCCAGTTCCGCAGGCTTCGGCGCCGGGCCAGCCGCCGCCGCGTCGGCCGTCGCTCCGCCGCGCAGCAGCGTCCCGCAAGCCGGGGCCTGCGTTTCGTCCGGGTCGACAAAGCCGAAGATAGCCCGCACATCCGGCAGCATCATAGACAAGCCGAACAGGCGCTGGGGCCGGAACAGATCGACCGGCTCGCGCAGCACGGTCGGCGCGGCCAGCGTGCCGCCGATCAGGATCGGCGCGGGGCGACCGAACCATTCGCGGCTCTTGCCCTGTGCCTGCAAGCGCAGATCGAGCCGCTCGCCCCGCAGATCGAACTCGCCGCGCCCGGTGACGACATGACCATCGGTATCGATCAGGATCGGGTCGGCCGTCGCCAGCCCGTCGCGCACCGAAAAGGCGATCAGCCCGCAATTGAGGTGGGTCGCGTCATCTACCGCCGCCTTATCGCCGCCGATCCCGAGGCGCTGGCCGAGGCGCCAGAATATGCCTCCCGCCGAATCCACCCCGTTGCCGCTGCGCGTACCGAACATCGCAGCACGCAGATTCGTCATATCCAGCTCCGACGCGCTCGCCCGTGCCAAGCCCACGCGGCCAGCAGGCAGCACCAGGGCGATGCGGCCGTCGGCATGACCGAGCGTCTCGCGCAGGGTCTCGCCGCGCCCGCTCAACTGGATGCGCCCGCGCGCCAGCGCCGTCGTCTCGCGCGGGGCGAGGCCCCAGCCGGCCAGCAGCGGCCCCATCGGCGTCGGCGAGAGGCGAATATCGTAGCGGGCAAGCGCCGGGCCGGACCGCGCATCAATGTAGATATCCGATGAGACGAACCCGCCGGCGAGATCGACACTGGCCGGCGACAGCATGAACCGCCCATCGATCAGCGCGAGCCGCATGGCGAGATGCGCGGGCTTGAGCACGGAGCCCGCGTCCCCGACGCCCTCGATCTGCTCGGCCTTATAGTCGACCACAGCATCGAAACTGCGCAGCGCCTCGGGAGACAGGGTGGCATCCGGCAGCAATGAGGCGACGGGTTGAGGACCTTCGCCATCGGATGGGGACGTCGCAGTGCGCAGCCCCAGCACAGCCATGCCGTCCGCCAGATGCAGGGCCCCGGACGCCAGAGACGCGACGACGCGCGGACGGGCGCCGCGTTGATCGAGCGTGAGGCTGCCGCTGAGATCGGTCTCGCCAAGCTGCCCTGCGATGCGGCTGAAGTGCCAGCCGCCGCGCCGTTGCGCGAGCCGAGCCGTCAGCGCAAAGGAGGGCGCGGCTGATTGAGCTGACGTCGCTCAACTGCAAGCGGCGGATCATGTGTCAGGATTTTATCGCTTTGGTTCTCCAAGCTCTGGAAATGACGCAGGGCAATAGGCGCAGTTGAGACACTTGACATTGCGGCCGAACGCTACCCGCGCGCTTCTCGCAGCTCACGGGATTCCCTTTAGCAGTCAGAGCTTCTTCTGATTTGGGTCGATCTTGGGCTCGCCCTTCAGCATAGGATCCCAATGCTCCGCGATCTTGCCGTTTTCGATCCGGAACATGTCGAACCAGGTCGTGTAATAGGTCTGCCCGTTCGCATCCTTTTCGGGGCGCACAAATGCAATGACCACCTTGTCCCGCTCCGCCGTGATGTCGACCATGGGGAGGCTCAATTTTGCCTCCACAGGCCGCTGCGGGCGCGAGGAGCGGACATAATCCATCACGCCGGCCAAACCCTGGGCGGCATTGGGATTATGCTGGATGTAATCCTTCGCGATGAACTCGTGCGCGCGATCAACCTGACCAGCTACAAGCACGATCCGATACATGTCGTACACCAACCGCTTGTTCCGCGCGAGCTTGGGGTCCTTGCTGGCGAGCAAGGCAGCGTGATCCGTGGGAACGGACGGCGCTCCTGCCGGCGCTTCATGCGATGAGGGCGGGGCCACAGCCGGCGTTGGGTCCGGGGCCATGGCAAAAGCGGTAGCGAGCAGGATCGATATCATGGGAGAAGCCTAGCATGACAGAGGCGGAAAAAGGTAGGACTTTTAAGCGCCGCCAATTCCTCTCGTTTAGAGATCGGATGGCGAGGCAACGCTCTGTTATGAAAAGACGATAATCTGCGCCAGCAGCGAACGATTTCTACCATCTTTGAGCGAAAGCGGCTTTGCGCGTGGAACGCCGACCATAAAAACCAGAGTATTGATCAACTGTTTCGCCCTCGCTCCCGATGGCTCCGTCGCGCGCCGCCTTAAGAATTCCCGCGACTGCTCAGTCACGCAAGGCAGCTGCGACGGTTGCTAGTTCGGCGTGGTCGCTGCCGGTGTCGAGCCGGGTCTGATCGTCGTAGATCATGGTCGCAGGTCGGTCCCGATTTGCAGGCGTCCAGCGCGGCAAACCCGGTCCGTTGGGGTCGCCGGTCCCGGCAAATCGGGTCCAGGCGCCGGCCATGAGATTGGACAGCTTCAGGGCGGCCCCGTCCCCTCCGGTCATGGTGGCGCAGCGTTCGGCATTGGCGAAAGCGTAGGGAATATCCGCACAATGGAATGCGCGTGGCCGGCCATCTAGCACCGGCGCAGGGCGTGCGAACTGGTACAGCCATGCGCCTGCTCCGCCGATGGCGGCCTTGCGACGGGCGAATTCCATCGCGCTGAGGCGCAGCGGAGCGGTCGCGATGCGGGACCATAGATCGCAGGGCAAAGCGTGCGGCGTGCGACCTTTGAAGGCCTCGATAATGCCGTCCGCACGATCGCCGAACAGGCCGGTGACCCGTTCCCGCAATTGCGCTGCCGATAAAGCCTCGAACGCCGGGTCGTTGATGCCGGTTGCGAATTCGTTGAGCGTGGTGCCGACGATCAGGGGCACATGCGCGGAATTCGCCAGCGCGCCATCGGAGAGCACGCCGCCGGGCAGAGTGGCCCCGCCGATAACCGGTCCGAACGAGAAGCGCGGCAAATTTCGCGGATCGATGGGGCTTCCCGCAAGCTTGGGATTGAGCCGCCGGGCTGCCGCATTCGATGCCGCAAGCAATTGCGGATAGGGCACATCCTGCACGGCGCGCGCCGACGTTCTCGCAATGCCCAGTTCAGCGAGCGTTGCGGCGGCCAGGCTCGCGGCCTCGTCTACCGTCACGCCGGTGGGGACATAGCCGCTCTGAACGATCGCCCGGTGGAACAGCCCGCGCGCCTGGGGCATGGCCATCAGCGCGGCGACCTTGCGTCCGCCGCCGGACTGGCCGAACAGCGTGACGCGGGCCGGATCGCCGCCGAACGCTGCGATATTGTCGCGCACCCATTGCAGTGCGGCGACGATGTCAAGCAGGCCGACATTGCCGGAGTCCGCGAAGGTGGAATCGAACGTCGACAGATCGAGAAACCCGAGCGCGTTGAGCCGATGGTTCAAGGTGACCACCACCACGTCGTGCAGGTTGGCCAGATTATGGCCATCGAAGGCGGGCAGGTCATGGCCCGATCCGGCGATGAATGCACCACCGTGCAGCCAGACCATCACGGGTCGGGGGCGACCGGCATCGCCGCGCGTCCAGATATTGAGCCGCAAGCAGTCTTCGCGCTCGTAGCTGTCATTCCATTGAAAAATGAACGCTTCTTCGTCATTGGCCCGACCTGATCCGCGATCTTGCGGACAGACCGGCCCGAAGCTCAGTGCGCTACGCACGCCCGACCACGGACGGGGCGGACGTGGCGGCAGGAAGCGATTTGGCCCGGCCGTGTCATCCGCATAGGGAACGCCCTTGAACGTCAGAACGTCGCCTTGCCGATAGCCGGCCAACGTCCCCGATTGCGTTTCCACGCGTGCCGTATCCCGGCCTGCGGATACCGCCTGCCCGCCAGTGCGCGAGGGAGCAACAGCGGCGGCTGCCATGCGAGGGGTCTGGGTGCTGGCAGCGACGATCGCGGCGCCGCCCGTTAATATCGCTCTCCGACCGACTTTCACCCTGCCGCCTCCACCCTATTTCATCTTATGGTTCTCGCGGCGGGGCAGAGATCGCATCGCAACCACAGCCCCGCCGCCGATCATCAGAACGAACGCTTCACAGTCAGGCGCCACTGCCGCGGCGCGGCCGGGAAGCCATTCACCGTGCCATTGGTCGCACGGTTATCCAGATAAGCGTAGTAATAAAGCTTGTTCGTCAGGTTCATGACGTTCGCAATCACCTGCCAATCGCCGCCCGGAGCATCCCAGGTCAGGCCTGCATTGAGCAGCGTGTAGGCCGGCACCTTGTTGAACGTCGTGTTGGGGATCGACGTCTGGAAGCTGGACTGGAACGTCATGTCCAGCCGTGGCGTCAGAGTGCCGAAATTGGCCGTATCGATGCGATACTGGGCGCTCGCGCTGCCCTTCCAGTCGGAGATCAGCGGGAACTTGGAGTCCAGCGTGGTGCCGGCGCTGATCGCGGTCGCCTGCAGCGACTTGAAGCCGATGTTGATGTAGCCGACCGCCGCTTGCAGCGTGAGATTGCTGGTCGGGCGAGCGGTCAGTTCCAGTTCACCGCCCTTGGTCACCGCCTTGCCGACGTTCAGCAGCGCGCTGCACGGCTGTGCATAGCTTGCCAGAGGCACATCCGGGTAAGCCGGGTTGGCCGGGCACGCGCTGACCGGGAGCTGGAGATCGGTGTAGTTGCCATAGAAGAAGCTGCCGTTGACGCGCAGCTTGCGGTCGAACAGGTCGCTCTTGAAGCCAACCTCATAGGAGGTCAGCTTTTCCGGCGCAAACGGGATGACCTGATAGATATTGTACGGCCGCGGGTTGACGCCGCCGCCCTTGAAGCCGGTCGCGACCGACGCATAGGTCATGATCGTGGGGGTCCACTGATACTGCGCTGCAATGCGATAATCGACATTGTCGCCCTTGAAGGTGCCCGAGGCGCCATTCACCGGGCAGACCGCCACATTAACGATCGTCCCGCCCGCTTCGGGGCAGGGCAGATAGGGCGGGCCATCGGGATGGCCGCCGAGCTGCGTGCCCGGTACGCCGAGGCGGCCGAACTTGAAGGTCTTTTCCTGCTTCGAGTAGCGCAGCCCGCCGATCAGCTGCAGATTGTCGGTCACGCTCCAGTCGACGTTGCCGAACGCGGCATAGGTCTTGGCCGGCACGCGATCCCGCCCGATGAAGTCGAAGGGCGGGATGTCGATGCGCGAATCCAGCGCAGTAAACTCATCCATGAAGAAGCCGCCGAGCGTCAGATTAACCGCATCCTGCATCAGGCTGGCATTGACGCGCAGCTCCTGCGTCACCTCGCGATAGGTCAGCGCATTGAAGCTCTGCGCCAGCGGGACCGGCGTCGCATCGTTATCCTGCGAGAACTCCATCTTCTGCTTGCGATAGGCTGTGATCGACTTGAACGAGACATTGTCAGCAAGCTTGTAGTCGATCGTCAGGGAGACACCGCCGCCCTTGGTCGCCGAGCTTGAATCCAGGCAATAGGCGCCGGAGCGGCTGCTCGGGGTCGGGTCGCAATAGGTCGCGTAGTTGGTATAGGGGCTCGTGCTGAAGCTGTCGCCAGCGAACGCCCCGAACGGGGAATAGCTGATGAATTGCGACGCGCCGGTCGCGGTGCCAACGCTGACGCCATTGATGCTGTTCTTGGGCGTCAGGCTGTCATTGCGGGCATAAAGCAACGTCTGCGGCGTGCCTTCCGACTTGTCGCTGACATAGTCCGCAGCAAGGTTGACCTCGAGCGCATCAGTGGGCACCCAGCGCAGCTGGACGCGCCCGGCTGCCACGGCCTTCCCGCCTTCAGTGCCGAGCTTGCAGTTCGCATCACGCGCGAAGGACGGAACCTGCGTACCCGGATGCGTGCAGGCATAATCGTACCGCGTGACATAGCCATCCTTGTGGTCGGTCACGCCGGTGATCCGCATGAACAGGCGATCGGGCACCAGCGTCATGTCCGCTGCCGCATTCACGCGCACGTTATTGTAGCTTCCGTAAGAGAGCGAGATGAACCCGCCGCCATTGCCGGTCGGCTTCTTGGAATACAGCTTCACCGAGCCGCCGATCGAGTTCTGCCCGGCCAACGTGCCCTGCGGACCGCGCAGGACCTCGATGCGATCGAGGTCGACCAGATCGAAGTTCGCGCCAGCGATGGTGCCGTAATAGACGTCGTCGATATAGGTGCCGACGCCGGGCGAAACGGCGGGATTGAAGTCCACCTGGCCCACGCCGCGAATGAAGGACTGAACCGACGGACCGGCGCCAGCGGGAGCCGGCTGGAGCACGACGTTAGGGGCCTGGGCTGCGATATCGCTGACGGTGGTCAGCCCCTGCGCGGCGATCGTCTCAGCCGACAAGGCCGTGATCGCGAGCGGTGTTTTCTGGGCGCTCTGGCCACGGAACTGCGCGGTCACGACGATTTCGCTGATGCCGTCCTCGGCCTGCGCAGTCGGTTCCGCCTGATTGACGGGTGCCGTCGACGGAGCCGCCTCCTGCGCAAAGGCGGGTGCCGCACAAGCGATTGCCATCGCGCCGACCGCGACGGAGTTGCGCAACCAGGTCGCGCCGTTGATTTGCCAGATGCTCATGGTCTTCATTCTTTCCCTCCTAGAAGCACCGCTCTCGACGAGTGGGCCGAACCATTGAATTTCAATCGATTGCAAAACTGAATGAAAAAGAAGGCGCCGGGCGCCCGGAATTACTGCTTTGGTTTCAGGTCGTTGCCAGCGCCAGTTGGGTGGCTGGCACCCATGTGCCATGCACCTGAGCGCGCAAGGGCAGCGGCACATGCACCTTGGCAACCGGCCCCGCCCCGACCGCGCCAGCATCGATGACCCATAGCTGCGAGGCGAAGGCCTGATCGCCGACCTGGCGATCGACCACAGCAAGCAGCCACCCGTCATGCCCTGGCGCGGCCGAGGGCACGTGAACGGGCTCGCTGATTGCGTGACCGGGCGGCAGTGCGAGCGCGTCGAGCCCGCCATGCGCCACATCGATGCGGATAAGCATGTTGAAGGTCATGCCGACCGGGCCGCCGGGCAGCGGAGGCGGCCCATTTGGATTGACCGTCAGATACCAGCCGAAGCTGTACGGCAGGCCGGTATCGGCATCGCGAATGCGCGGCATGTCGCCCGGGGGGCCGAGCGGCCGCACCTCGTAGGAAGAGCCATCCTTGGTGAGGTCGAACGTCCAGCGTTCGAAGGCACCGCGGATCTCCTGCTGACCGCGCTGGATTCCGCCCGCTTCGCGCATGAACGGAAATGCGTTCGTGTCGGATACAAAGATGTCGAGATGAACCCGATCGCCTTCATCGAAGGCGTTCATGATATGAAAAGCGGACGCGCCAGCCGCGCCTTCGAACCAGCGCATCGCAGTGACATCGCCATCGCGCGGCATGATTCCAACGCGGCAGGTCAGGTCCTGCTCATGGGCCCATTTCGGCCCGCCGGCGCGCAGCCGCTCAAGATCGGTGGTGGTCGGAAAAATCGGGAAAATCGCGCGGCTCTTCGTGATCGCAAAGTCATGGATCATGCCGCCATAGGGCTGGTCGAACCACTGCTCGCGAACGAGGTTGCCGTCGCGATCCGCAATCCCATAGGCGATCGCCCGCGAACATTCGCCATCGGCCTCATAGCCGAAGAAGAACAATTCGCCGGTTTCGGATTCGATCCGCGAATGGGCCGTCATCGTCTCCGATTTGAGGGCGCCGCCGAAATCCCACGCACCGAGCGTGTCCAGGGTCGTCGGATCCACGCGATAGGCGCGGCCATCCTCCTTCGTCATGAACAGCCGGCCTGCATGCCAAAGCGGCGTCGTGTTCGCGACAGTGCGATCAACCCCCGCAACGCTGGGGTCATCGGTAAAGGGATTGCGATACTGGCCGAACAGCGCGCGCCGGGCTTCGCGCTCGGCCGCATAACGCGCGGTTTCGACATAGCGAATGTCATAATCCACAGCGCCATGGTCGAACTTGAAACGCGCGATCATCCCGTCTCCCGACAGGATATGATCGTCATCGAACATGGGCGGGTGGGCCGGATCCGGGACCGCGCGAAAGAAGGCGCCTTCAATCTCGGACGGGATCTCGCCTTCCACCAGCAGGTTGCGGACAGACGCTTCGGTGCGAACAGGCGTATTAAGGCCCGTGAAATTAATGGTCTGAGGAAAAGCGGTCATGACAGGACTCCGGCAGAGCTAATCCGCCGCAGTTGGTCCGCATCTAGCGAATCGCCGATTATCTGACCGCCCGCCATCCCAAGCCCCTCACATCTATCTCTTTTCAGCATCTTAAGATGCTTCAGCCCTATAAATATTCACCGTCCGGCCGATCGTCTGGCCATGACGCGCCGGCGCCGATACCAACATCGCGCGGGCGGGGCTACAAAAAAACAGACAATTCAGGGAAACACGCAGAATGCTCATGGCATATACTGCGCCACAGCGGGCGCTACGGGCAGGGCGCTTTATGATTGGCAGGGCCCGGTAGCCCGCGTCGCAGGTCAGGTGCTGCGGATCAGGCCTTCCATGGCAGCGGATGCTTCCTCGGCCGCGCCCGCCGCGACGGCATCAAACAGCGCCCAATGTTCGCGCACGGTTTCGCGCGGCGTGCTGCTACCGCCCTGAAATTCGGTATACCACAGCACAAAAGTGCCAAGACTGTTGCCCAGATTGACCAGCGGGGGATTGGCCGTCGCCTGCAACAGCACTTCATAGAACTGGCGGTTCGCGGCCTGTCCCTTCTCGCTTGTCAGGCCAAAACGTTCCATATCCTGCAAAGCCTCGCGCATTCTTGCGATCTGCTGGAGCGTGCGCCGCTGCGCCGCAAGGCTGGCAATTGCGGGCTCAATGATCAGCCGCATCTCGACCAACCCCTCGAGCACGGATGTCGAGGCACCGCCTTCGAACATCCACTCCATCACGTCCGGGTCAAGCAACGCCCAGCGTGTGATGGGCATGACAACGGTGCCGGTGCGCTGGCGGGACTCAACCAGGCCCTTGGCGGCAAGCACACGGATCGCCTCGCGATAGGCGCTGCGGGAAACGCTCAGCTCATCGCTGGCATTGAGCTCGGTCGCGAGGATATCGCCGGGATGATGCTTGCCCGTTACGATCGCCACGCCGAGATCGTGCGCGATCCGACGGTGCAGGCTCGTTTTCTGCCGCTTCAGCTGCACCGGCCGGCGGCTCGCCTTGTTCGTTGCGGATTTTGTCATTGCCTACCCATGGTTGCGCCGAGTTTTGCAGCGTCAGCTAGCCGGATTGCGGCCTGAAAGCCAGCATGGCGCGCACAAGCTGCCAGATTATGCAGCGAATTTATGCCTTTGCCGCTTATGCGGAATGCGCCGGCACGACGAAGTCTCGGCCGATCTGCGATGGCGCGGCGGGGCCGGAACCGGGCGTCCCCGCGTTCGTCACGCTCTAAGAAGATTGGAATATGGGCTCTTAATAGCCGTTTTCCGCTGCGCGCGGCTGTCCGTGCGGGAACCGGACACGAAATTGGAGCCATCATGCCGTGGGTAAGACGGCCAATCTTGCCAATGATCTGTTTTTTTGCGACCAAGCTCCGCCTCACCGGTCCCCGACTGGTGTTTATGGTCTGACAATTCTGCGGTACCCGTGTTTCTGCATCCCCATCGTCAGCCTGCGAGCCTTCGGGCGATAGAGAGGAAGTCTATATGAGTAATGAGTCATTTTCGCGCCGCAGCTTGTTGTCTGCCGGCATCGGCGCTGCTGGTGTCGCCACTGCATTCCCGGCCATGTCCGCTGCCCAAACGAGCGCAGCGGCCGCGCGGCAGCAGCAGATCTCCGACATGACCGGAAAGGCGCTGACGCCGCCGAGCTTCGAATTCGCATTCGAAATCAAGATCGAGCTGGGCAAGCGCCTGCGTTACGGCCCGACCTTCTGGGGCATGGATCGCGGCTATGTCGGTGTTCTCGGCGGCACCGTGAAAGGCCCCAAGCTGAACGGCAAGATCATCCCGCACAGCGGTGGCGATTGGCCGACGGTGAAGCCGGACGACACGGTGCGGTTCGACGCCCGCTACCTGATCGAGGCCGATGACGGCACCATTATCGAGCTGCACAACACCGGCGTTCGCTATGGCAGCAAAGAGGTGCTGGAACGGATGCGCAAATATGAGCCGGTCGACCCTTCCGAATATTATATGGGCCTCACCCCGCGCTTCGACGCGCCGGTTGGCCCGCACGACTGGCTGAGCCGCACGATTTTCGTCGGCAAGGCGGACCGCCGTGAGTCTCAATCCATCTTCACTTATTGGGCGATGGTATAACGAGGCGCCGCTGCTCCCGGGGGCATCGGTTGATGCCGTCGCGCACCCCGGGGGCGGCCATTCTTAGCCATCACGCCAGATGGCGAGATGCTCGGGAGCGATCTCCTTCCAGGTGAAACCGGGATAAAAAATAGCGGCTCCTCGTCATATACGAGAAGCCGCTATAGCAGCCATCAGCGCTGACTGATGATCAGTCCCGCCTAGGGAATATCATGTCGCGCCAGCGTCCACTTGCTGTCGCTGCAAAGCGTACAATCCGCGCCCCGGAACACCTGGGCCGCCTTCTTGTCGCCCTGTAATTGCCATTGCAGCCAAGCGCCGGTCACCCGGCTATATTCGTCTTCATCCTGCGGGCCCCAATATTGCGCGGTATGCCCCACGCCGCTGCGATAAGCCCACACCGCCGGCACAGAGCCCAGCCGGCTGAAATCGTCCTTGCTGTTCGCATGGGCGCCATCGGACGGATCGCCGCTGAAATAGGCGATGGGCACTTTGACTCGCGCCAGATCGGCTTTGGTCACGCGCGCACCCGGCAGACCGCCCGGACCGGTGGACCAAACCCCGCTGTTGAGGATGACCGCCGTCGTCACCCGAGGATCGGCCACCGTCACTGCCAGCGCCTGCAGCCCGCCACAGGAATGCCCCATCGCGGCAACATGGCGCGTGTCGACCCGCTTGAAATAGGCGCTACCGCGACGCTGGCTCTCCGCCGTAGCCCAATCGATCGCCCTGCTCAGTTCCACGGATTCGGAAGGGCCAGGCGCGTTGAAATCGATCGGGCCCGTCGGCATGTAGGGCTCGGCATCATGATCCGTCTCGTATCGCGCATCGCCGATCTGCCCGACCGCAATCACCAAAAAGCCCCGCGATGCGATATCCGTCAGGAACCTGCGGTAGCGATTGCCCACCGCCGCGCAGCCGCCATTCCCCCAGGCGACGATCGGCATACGGCCTTTGACGCCGTCAGGACGGTAAATGACGTGGTTGGGCAAGCTCGGCACCGTCTCCATCGTCACCGTGAACGGCCCGGTACGCGGCAAAAGCCTGACCGATTCAACAGGTGCCGTCGGAGTCGGAGTTGGAGCCGCCAAAAGTGAAGCCGGCCAGCTAAGGCCGGCTAAGACTATTGCGATGATGGCATACTCCTCAACGCGGGTACCGATCGATTTCAGACCCGTCTCAAGCGACAGTCTTCTAAACATCTGATGCAGTCCTTAGGGAGGATTTGGCCGCCTGCCAGCTATTCGATCCACTGGCATGCGGGAGTTCGTTGGAACCCATTTTCTGCAATTGCAAGGTGAAAGCAAGGCGGGCGTCGTGATTGCATCGCTACCAAAATTCAGCAGCGCATAAACTTTGAAGATACTGCGCCCTCAGACACCTGAGAAATCAAGCGTCTGGACATTGGTTATGCTACACAATCGTTTAAGTTCAGATCAGGAAAAATCGCCTGACACAGCGTCCTGTTGCGAAAGGACGCTGCCATTTCGACCCTGTTATCTGAGCGATAGATCAATCCTGCGTGGTAGCCTGTCCTATCTGCGCCAACGCCGCGGCGCGCTTGCGCTCGCTCCCCGGGCACAGCAGCGCATCGCCAATCAGCAGCAGGGTGGGATCGTCGCGCCCGATGGTGCGCACGAGAAAGGCCAGCGCATCGAGCCGGCCGCGCAGCAGGCGCTCATCCGGACGGGAGACATTGACGGTGACCATGACCGGTGTCTCCGGGGGCAGTCCGGCCGCAATCAGGTTGCGGGCAATTTCCGGCGCGGCGTCGCGGCCCATATAGATGGCGAGCGTCGCTTCGCCGGCAGCGAGGCGTGACCAATCGACATCGAGCGGCTCCTTGCCGCGCGCATGGGCGGTGAGGAAGGTAAGTTGCCGTACCGACCCGCGCAGCGTAAGCGAGACGAGGCCGCTGGCGGCCGCGGCGCTGGCCGCCGTGATGCCGGGGCAGATGTAGACAGGGATGCCATGCGCGGCACAGGCCGTCAGCTCCTCTGTCGAGCGGCCGAAGATCGAGGGATCCCCGCCCTTCAGGCGCAACACCCGCCGTCCGGCCAGTGCCGCCGCGACGATCAGCTGGTCGATCGTCGCCTGATCCTTGCTGTGGCGGCCCGAGCGCTTGCCGACGCTGACATGCTCGGCCTGCGGGGCAAGATCGAGAATGTCTCGCCCGGCCAGCGCATCGTAGAACACCACATCGGCCTGTTCGAGCAGGCGCAGGGCCTTGCGGGTGAGCAGATCGGGATTGCCCGGTCCGGCGCCGACGAGCCAGACAGCACCCGGCAGAAAATCCTCAGCCATGGACGGCCTCCTTCGTTTCGGCAGCGATGAGCTGCGTAATGGCGGGGCGGCAGGAGCCGCAATTGGTGCCCGCGCCGAGCGCCGCGCCAATGGCGGCGACATCGACGCCATCCTGCCCACGAATGGCCGCGACGATGGCGTGGAGGCCTACGCCGAAGCAGGCGCAGATGATCGGGCCGGGATCGACCTGAGCGCCCGGCGCGCGACCGGCGAGCACCTGCGGCCCCTGCGGCTGGGCAAGCTGGCCGATGAGCCAGTCGCGCGCCGGCAGATCGCCGTTGCGGGTGACGAACAGCACGGCGGCCAGCCGCCCGTCCTGCAGGATCGCGACGCGCCGCGTGCCGCGTGAGGGATCGCTCGCCTCGATGCGCTGACCGCGCGGCAGGGCTGCATCCAGCACGGCGGGATCACCCTCCCCGGCCAGCTCATAGAGCGCGCCATTGGGCACGGCGATGCGCGTCGCCCAGAGGCAATCCGGTGCCCTGGGGGCGCTCAGTGCCGAGCCGTGGAGGATGAGGAAGCCGCGCCAGTCGACCGCGACCGGCTCGATGCGAGCGGGCGTCATCTTGAAGCCGGGCTGACCACTGTGCGGATCGACCAGCGGACGCGCAAGCAAGCCGGTGCGCCCGCCGGTGGACTGGCAATCGGTCCAGTGGATCGGCGTGAACACCTCGCCCCGGCGCTGGCCAGGCATATGCGCGACGCGGAACAGGCTCTCTCCCTGCGGCGTCACCACGCGCGCCAGTGCGCGGTCTTCCAGCCCCAGTTCGGCGGCATCGGCGGGATGCACCTCGACCAGCGGCTCCTCGCGATGGCGCGCCAGCTTGGGGCTGAGGCCCGTGCGCGTCATCGTATGCCACTGATCGCGATAACGCCCGGTGTTGAGGGTCATCGGCCAGTCGCGCAACTGCGCCTCCGCCTCGCGCTGGACGACCGGCACCAGCCGCGCCTTGCCGTCCGGCGTGGAGAAGCGCCCATCGGCAAAGGGCGTGCCGCCCCATTGGAAAGGCTCGAGCGCGTCATAATCCGCATTGCCCAGCGCCACCTTGTCCCGCAGGTCGAGCAGGCGTGCGCCCTCATTGCGGTAGGTGGTGAGGCGGGCATGTTCGCGCCAGATTTCCGCCGGATGCGCATAGCCAAAGGCCGTACGCCAGCCCATGCGGCGGCCGACTTCCTTGATGATCCACCAGTCCGGCTTCGCCTCGCCGGGCAGCGCCAGCACCGCGCGCTGGCGGCTGACGCGCCGCTCGCTGTTGGTGACGGTGCCATCCTTCTCGCCCCAGGCCGCGGCGGGCAGGCGCACATGCGCGAAGCGGGCGGTGTCGGTATCGGCCATCACGTCCGAGACGACGACGAAGGGGCAGCCAGCCAGCGCCTCGCGCACGCGCGCCGCATCGGGCAGCGAGACGGCGGGATTGGTCGCCATCACCCAGAGCGCCTTGATGCGCCCCTCGGCAATGGCCCGGAACATGTCCACCGCCTTGAGGCCGGGCTTGGTCGCCATGCGCTCCGCCGCCCAGAAGCGACCGACGTCGGCGACGTCCTCCTCGCCAAAACCGCGATGCGCGGCCAGCGTCGTCGCCAGCCCGCCGACCTCGCGCCCGCCCATGGCATTGGGCTGGCCGGTGATCGAAAAGGGCGCCGCGCCCGGCTTGCCGATGCGGCCGGTGGCGAGATGGACATTGAGGATCGCATTCACCTGATCAGTGCCGCGGATCGACTGGTTGATGCCCTGGCTGAATAGGGTGACGGTGCGCGGCGTGGCCGCAAAAAGGTCGTAGAAGCGCTGGAGATCGGCAGGGGGAAGGTCGCAGGTCTTTGCGATGCTCCACAGATCATGGTCGCGCTCAAGCGTTTCCCAGAAACCATCCGGTGCGGCGACATGATCGGCGAGAAACGCCGCATCCACCAGCCCTTCGCGCCGGCAGTGCGCGAGCAGGCCGTTCATCAACGCCACATCCGTGCCAGGCTTGAGCGCAAGATGCAGGTCGGCATCCTCGCACGTCTCGGTGCGGCGCGGATCGATGACGACGACTTTGATGCCGCGCTCGGCCCTCGCAGCCATGATCCGCTGATAGACGATGGGGTGGCACCATGCGGTGTTCGAGCCGACGAGCACGATCAGATCGGCCGCATCGAGATCCTCATAGCTGGCGGGGACGATATCCTCGCCGAACGCGCGCTGATGGCCCGCCACCGCGCTGGACATGCACAGGCGCGAATTGGTGTCGATGTTCGCCGAGCCAATGAACCCCTTCATCAGTTTGTTGGCGACGTAATAATCCTCGGTCAGTAACTGGCCCGATACGTAGAAGGCGACGCTGTCCGGCCCGTGGCGCGCGATCGTTTCGCGGAGGCGGCGGGCCACGAGATCGAGCGCTTTGTCCCAGCCGGCCCGCTTGGCGCCGATCATCGGGTGGAGCAGACGGCCCTCCAGCCCGACCGTCTCGCCCAGATGCGTGCCCTTGGAGCACAGCCGCCCGCGATTGGCCGGGTGATCGGGATCGCCCTTGATCGCCATGCTGCGCGGGCCGATGGGCGTCGCGAGAATGCCGCAGCCGACGCCACAATAAGCGCAGGTGGTGCGGATGTTAGCCTTCTCCCCTTCAGGGGAGAGGGTTGGGAGAGGGGAACTGGGATTGGCGGGGGTCAACGACGCAATACCCCTCTCCCCAGCCCTCTCCCCTGAAGGGGAGAGGGAGAAGCAATCGCCCCCATCACGCTGCCGCCTGCAGCGTGCCGGTACGGCAGATCAGCACCCGACCGCCATCGACCTTCACGGGAATCGTCGGCGTGCAGCCCTTGTCCTCACCCTGCGCCTCGCCGGTTGCCAGCGCGATGTTCCAATTGTGCAGCGGGCAGGCGACGCTGTGGCCGTGGACGATGCCCTGGCTCAGCGGGCCGCCCTTGTGCGGGCAGCGGTTGCGCAGGGCAAAGACCTTGTCGTCCCCGGTGCGGAACACGGCGATCTCCCCCGCGCCATCCACGGTGACGGTGCGGCTGCCGCGTACGGGAATTTCGTTCACCCAGCCGATGTCGAGCCAATCGCCGATCATGCCATTTCCTCCGCTTTGACGGGTTTGAACTGCGCCATATGCGCGTGCTGCTCGCGCTCGCCGCCCTCCGCGCGGGCCGCCCAGGGATCGTCCTGACTGAAGCTCTGCGAATAGAGGAAACGCGCGCACAGCGCCTCGCGCCCCACTTCATCCTCGACGATGCGCTGCTTCACATAATCGATGCCGACCCGCTCGACCCAAGGCGCGGTGCGCTCCAGATAGCGGGCTTCCTCGCGGTAGAGCTGGATGTAGGCCGCGCAATAATCGAGCACCTGCTGCTCGGTGGAGACGCGGCAGAGGAGGTCCGTGGCGCGCACATGGATTCCGCCATTGCCCGCCACATGCAGCTCATAGCCCGAGTCCACGCAGACCACGCCAAAATCCTTGATGGTCGCTTCCGCGCAATTGCGGGGACAGCCGGAGACGGCGATCTTGAACTTGTGGGGCATCCACGAGCCCCAGCTCATCTTTTCCAGCCGCACGCCAAGTCCGGTGGAATCCTGCGTGCCGAAGCGGCACCACTCGCTGCCCACGCAAGTCTTCACCGTGCGCAGCGCCTTGCCATAGGCATGGCCCGAGACCATGCCGGCGGCGTTCAGATCGGCCCAGACGGCGGGCAGATCCTCCTTCTTGATGCCGAAAATGTCGAGCCGCTGGCCGCCGGTGACCTTGACCATCGGCGCGTCATATTTCTCGACCACATCGGCGATGGCGCGCAGCTCGCGCGGATTGGTGAGGCCGCCCCACATGCGCGGCACCACCGAATAAGTGCCGTCCTTCTGGATGTTGGCATGGAGGCGCTCATTGACGAAGCGGCTCTGCTGGTCGTCCACATAGTCACCCGGCAGGGCGCAGAGCAGATAATAATTGAGCGCGGGGCGGCAGGAGGCGCAGCCATCCGGCGTGCCCCAGTGCAGCTTCTGCATCACCTCGGGGATCGACCGCATGCCTTGCGCGACGATCTCGCGGCGCACATCGTCATGCGTGAAGCTGGTGCATTTGCACATCGTCTTCGGGCCGGACTGGACATCATCGCCCAGCGTGATTGCCAGCAATGTCTCAACAAGGCCCGTGCAGGAGCCGCAGCTGGCCGAGGCTTTGCAGGTCGCGCGCACGGCATCGAGGCTGTGCGCGCCCTTGGCGATGCAGGAGACGACCTGGCCCTTGGACACGCCGTTGCAGCCGCAAATCTCGGCATCGTCCGAGAGCGCCGCAACGGCCGCCTTAGGGTCCGCCTGCCCACCCCCGGAGGCGAAGGCCTGGCCGAAGATCAGCAGATCGCGCAGGTCCGCGACGCTCTCGCCTTTGCGGAGCAGATCGAAATACCAGCTCCCATCGCCGGTATCCCCATAAAGCACTGCGCCGACGATCCGGTCGTCCTGCAATACGAGGCGCTTATAGACGCCCCGGCTGGCATCGCGCAGCACGATGTCCTCGCAGCCCGCGCCCGCGCCGGAGAAGTCGCCCGCGGAGAAGACATCGATGCCCGAGACCTTGAGCTTGGTGGAGGTGACCGAACCGCGATAGGGGTTCGCCTTGCCGATTAGACCGTCCGCAAGGCTGCGACACATGTCCCACAAGGGCGCGACGAGGCCATAGACCTGCCCGTCATGCTCCACGCACTCGCCGACCGCGAGAATCGCGGGGTCCGAGGTGACCATATGATCGTCCACCTTGATGCCGCGCCCGACCTCCAAACCGGCCTCGCGCGCCAGCGCCACCGAGGGGCGGATGCCGACGGCCATGACGACGAGGCTCGCGGGGATCTCGCGGCCATCTTTCAGGCGCACGCCCTCGACCTTGCCCTGCCCAAAGACTTCAGCGGTATCGGCACCGGTGAGGATGGTCTGCCCGCGCGCCTCCAACGCCGTCTTGAGCAGCCAGCCCGCGGCTTCATCGAGCTGGCGCTCCATGAGCGTGCCGGGCAGGTGCAGAACCGTCACCTTCATGCCGCGCAAGGAAAGCCCGTGCGCGGCCTCCAGCCCGAGCAGACCGCCACCGATCACGATGGCCTCGCCGCCGGCATCGGCTGCGGCGACCATCGTGTCGACATCCTTCATGTCGCGGAAGCTTATGACGCCGGGCAAGTCATGCCCGGGCACGGGGATGATGAACGGGTCCGATCCGGTGGCGATGAGCAGGCGGTCATAAGCGACGACCCGGCCCGAGCGGCTGGTGACGGTGCGCGCGGCACGATCAATGGCGATGACCGGATCGCTCACGATCAGATCGATGCCGTTCTCCCGATACCAGTCGGTCGTGTTGATGACGATCTCGTCAAAGCTCTTCTCACCGGCGAGCACCGGGGAGAGCATGATGCGGTTATAGTTCACATGCGGCTCGGCGCCGAAGATGGTGACGCGGTAGCGCCCGGCATCGCGCGCCAGCAGCTCCTCGACGGCGCGGCAACCGGCCATGCCATTGCCGATCACCACCAGATGTTCGCGCGGCGCAGCGCTGCCGCCCGATGCCCCTTCCGATGGTCCCGCCTCCGGTGCTGCCCCTCCGCCCCGATAATCCTGGAAGTCCATGTGCCTTGCTCCAAAACGAAAAAAAGCCGCCATCCGGGCTCCGGTGTTTGAACCGAAGCCTGGATGGCGGCTTTGCCATCACATCGCGCCCTGACGGCCCATCCGCGGGCCAGTCTCAGCTATGAAATCCGTCGGGCGTCCTTGCCCTTCGCACTGCAACATGGCGCGATTCGCGAGACCGCGCAAGCGATTCCGGCGCGTCATCGTCACAGCGCCCAATCCAGTTGCAGCCACACCTTGCTGGTGTCGGTCCCGAAGCTGTCCGCCGCATAGCGTGCAAAACGCGCAGATACCGTGGCCTTATCACGCTTCACACTGGCGAGGAGATTGATCTCGTCGCCATAATGACGCGCCAGCCGGTCACTCTCGAATCGGTGATAGATGGCCTGCACCGTCACGCCCCGCCGGCCGTAGCTCGCGCCCGCGTAGAGATCGCGCAGGCCATCGGGCGGGGTGGTGAGGAACTTGTCCGCCCACCCCTGAAACTTGAAATTGGTGCCGAGCGGCGTCTGGAAGCTGGTGAACGCGGCGCCGCCGGACGCGCCGAGCACTTCATAACCGGCGTTGAGCTTGAGGGCCGTAACATCCAGCGTCACGTCCGCCAGCCAATAGTCCGCCGCATAATCATTGGGATTGCGGCGATAATCGCTCTGCCGCGCGTAGCTGAGCGCATAGCCGAGCTTCGTGGAGGCCGAGAGCTTGCGCGTCCCCGCGAGCCGGACGCCATAGGTCTGGCTCGACAGCCGATAGCCCTGCACCGCCGCCTCGTCCTGATCGATCAGATAGGCAAAGCCGGTAACGGTGCCGAGCGGCGTTTTGGCCGAGACGTTGGTCAGCACGCTATCGCCGTCGATGCTGCGCGGCCGGGCACCGGCGCCATCCACACCCCAGATGGTGCGTACCTGCCAGACAAAGGCGACATCCGCGCGAACGCCCGGAAGTCCGGTCCATTCCCCGCGCACGGCATCGAAGCTCTGGCCGTTCTGCCGGAAGCCGACCGCGCCGACGAAGCGCTCGTCATCCAGCATGATGCGCTGCCGCCCGGCGGTAAGCGCAAAAGACGGCGTGCGATAGGCAATCTGCGCGCGGGACAGCGCCACATTTTGCGGGTCGGCGATGAGCGGCCGGTTGGCCGCGCCGTTCAACCCGTCAAAGGCATCCCCTGCGAGGCGGAGCGTGCCCTGCCCTTCCACCAGCGCGGAGAGCGGGCCAAAGCTGGCTTGTGCGCCGGCGCGGAGCCGGGCCGTTGCCGCATCGGCTTGGGGCTGGGCCAGCCCGTCCTGATCGACGCTCTCATAGCGCAGGCGCAGCTCAGCGAGCGGCTTGACTGTGAGATCCTGGGCGCAAGCCGGCCCGGCGGCGACCAGCAGGGCCGCCGTGATAGAAAAGTATTTCATGATTTTCCCCCTGATGAGACGGGCGGAGCCACCGGCCCCGCCCCATCGTCACGTCATCAGATGCGCGCGCCGGTCGTCCAGGTCGCGCGCCACTTGCTCTTGACCGCCAGCATCCCCGCGAGCGCCAGAACCGCGAGGCCGGCGAAGATCAGGAAGCCCGAGGAGAAGCTGCCGGTGAGTTGCTTGGCAAACCCGAGCGAGGAGGCCAAGTAGAAGCCGCCCACGCCGCCAGCCATGCCGACCAGTCCGGTCATGATGCCGATTTCCGCCTGGAAGCGCTGCGGCACAAGTTGGAACACCGCGCCATTGCCCGTGCCCAGCGCCAGCATGGCCAGCACGAAGAGACCGAGAGCGGCGGGGAGCGTGGTCGCCATGCTCACCCCGGCAAGGGCCAGCGCGGCGACGAGGAACACCAGCACAAGCGTGTTGATGCCGCCGACCCGATCCGCCAGCGCCCCGCCCATTGGCCGCACCAGTGATCCGGCGAACACGCAGGCCGCCGTGCAATAGCCGGCCATGATCGGGCTGAGCAGGAACTGATCGGTAAAGTAGATGCTGAGCGAGGCGGAAAGTCCCGAGAAACCGCCAAACGTGACGGCATAAAAGCCCATCAGCCACCAGGCGTCCGCCATCTGGAGCGGTTTGAAATATTCGAGGACCTTCTTGGGCGCGGGCTGATTCGGCGCGTCCTTGGCCATCACCATGTAGATCACGAAGACGATCGCGAGCGGAATGCAGGCGAGGCCCAGCACCGCGTTCCAGCCAAAGAGCTTGGCCAGCGTCGGCGCGAACAGCGCGGCGAGGACCGTGCCGGAATTGCCCATACCGGCAAGACCCATCGCCTTGCCCTGATGCTCGGGCGGATACCAGCGGCTAGCCAGTGGCAGCGCGATGGCAAAGCTGGCGCCCGCAAAGCCGAGGATCACACCCAGCGCCAGCGTGCCGCCGAAGCTGTCCACGCCCATCATCCAGGCCGTCAGCAGTCCGACGATGACGATGACCTGGCTGATCGCGCCGGAGAGCTTGGGACCGATCCGGTCCACCAGCAGCCCATTCACGACGCGCAGGATGGCGCCCATCAGCGTGGGCGTTGCGACCATCAGCCCCTTCTGCGCAGCCGACAGGCCCAGCGTGGCGGAGATGTCCGGCGCGAGTGGGCCGAGCATCACCCAGACCATGAAGGCGAGATCGAAATAGAGAAACGAGGCGATCAGCGTCGGCTTGTGGCCCACGCGCCAGAAATTGCTTTTCTCGGATGATGCCGGTGTGGCGCTCATGCCCTGTACGTCACGGATTATCGTTGCCATGTCACGTCCCCTTAGTGACGAAGCCCCTTGATGGGCGGTGAAACGAAAAAAGCCGCTCGGCAGACGATGCGCACAAAAATGCACATGTCTGGCCAGCGGCTTTGCTGCAAAATTTGGGAGGACGCGGCCCGCTCCCTCAATGGAGCGCCTGTCCAAGCGGTCACGCCTCATCGCGTAACGGGGATACTATCTCCCGATTCGGCTCATGTTGCAAGGCACAATTTTGGATGGGGTCGGGGCGCTTCTTGTTGGGCATTTTGCGCGGGAGGCGCGAGGCATGTTGGAGGAATTTCGGGCGGCGGTGCGCTCTCGGCGTGGCCAGGCTGAGGCGGGTAATGCGAGACGGTGCGGGAAGCCAACATCTTACGCCATATCTTCGTCATTCCCGCGAACGCGGGAATCCAGTCAGTCGAGCGGCGCAAAACCAAGGCTGACTGCAAGGTCCTGCCAATCGGGATTGGCTTGCTCGATCAGATCAAGTTTCCAGGCTCTGCGCCACTTCTTGATCTGCTTTTCGCGTAGAATCGCGTGTTCCATCGTCGCGTGCTGCTCGAACCAGACCAGCAGCTTGACTCCATGTTCCGCCGTAAAG
Organism: Sphingobium sp. B11D3B; assembly: GCF_025961735.1. Taxonomy (NCBI): domain Bacteria; kingdom Pseudomonadati; phylum Pseudomonadota; class Alphaproteobacteria; order Sphingomonadales; family Sphingobiaceae; genus Sphingobium; species Sphingobium sp. B11D3B. The sequence continues at coordinate 2,506,425 of NZ_JAOQOF010000001.1, forward strand.
CCACCGAAGGTTTCAGTACGGTGCTGAGCCACGCGCTGCATCAGATTGGAGGTCACGCCCAGATAGAGCGTCCCGTTGCGGCGCGACGCCAGCAGGTAGACATAAGGTTCGATGCTGCGCTTCATCGCTAGCTCGCTGCTGGATTCCCGCGTTCGCGGGAATGACGGGGTGAGCGGAAAAGATGACCGCCGCGAAGTCGCTCGCGTCCGACTTCGATCAAGCCGCCCTCACCCCCGCTCGAACCCCGCCAGATACGCCTCGATCTGATCCGGATCGAACTTGCGGCCATCGAAGAACCGGTCCGGCCCCAGCGTGATCGCGCCGCGCGGGGCGCCGATGGGGAGTGGGCTGATGAGGGCGCCTTCCACCTTGCTGCTGGCGCCCGGCATCGGCGCGTCGCTGTCGGCCAGCGCGCGGCGGTAGATGTCCGGGCGGAAGACGGACGCGGCCTTGGCGCGGCTCGCCTCGCTCGGCTTCACCATGCGCCAGCGCACGAACTGGGAGTAGATCCACAGCGCCTGGCTCTGCCAGGGAAAGGGCGTGGCCTCACGGGCGAAGAGCAGGAAGTCGGGCAGGTCGACCGGCGGCTCGCCCTGCCGCGCAACGATGCGCCCGGCCAGCCCACGCTCCACCAGCGCGATTGGCTGATCAAGATAGGCCGGCCCGGCGAGCAGGAAGGCCAGTTCCGCGCGATTGGCGGGATCGTCGCACCAGAGCGCCGCCTTGGCCATGGCGCGCAGCAGCGCATCGACGGCATCCGGATTGGCTTCCATCCAGTCGGTGCGGAAGGTGAGCACCTTTTCGACGCCGCGCTGCCAGAGACGCTCGCTCGCGGCGACGGCTTCGGCAAGCCCAGCCTCGATGGCCGCACTGCCCCATGGCTCTCCCGCCGTGAACCCGTCGATCTCGCCCGCGCGCATCGCCTCGACCATCAAGGAAGGCGGCAGGACGCGCATCACCACGTCGCGGTCCGGGTCGATCCCGGCACTGGCGAGGAAGTAGCGCAGCACAAGAGCATGGCTGGAAAAGCGATGGACGACGCCGATGATCGGCTTGCGATGATGCAGACCGATGGCGGTGGCGAAATCATGCGCGGTCGCCAGCGGATCGTTGAGGCGCGCGGACGTGCCCGGCTCCAGCGCGGCGGAAAAGCCGGGCGCCATGACGATGAGATTGCCATTGACGTTGAGCTTGTAGGGCGCGGAAAGCGCGCAAGGCTGCTGGCTCAAGCCCAGCGTGACCGCCACCGCGAGCGGGGCCAGCATGTGCGCGGCCTGCACCTGGCCGTAGACGAGCCGGTCGCGCAGCGTCGCCCAACTGGTATCGCGCATCAGATCGAGCGCGACGCCCTCGGCCTGCGCGAATCCCTTTTCGCGCGCGGCGACGAGCACGGCGGCATCGGTCAGGCCCAAAAAAGCAATGCGGATCGGCGTCACGGCGTGCCTCCCAGCAGGTCATGCGCGGTAATCAGGGCCGCGGCGATATCGACCATCTTCTTCCCCTGGTTCATCGCGCTGGAGCGGAGCAGCGCATAGGCCTCCGGCTCGCCGAGGCCGCGCTGGGCCATAAGGATGGCCTTGGCGCGGTCGATCGTCTTGCGGTCGGCCAGTTGCGTGCGGGCATCGTCCAGCTCAGCCTGCATCCGGGCGAAGGCATTGAAGCGACGGATCGCCAGATCGAGGATCGGCTTGATCCGCTCCTTGCGCAGCCCGTCCACCACATAGGCCGAGATGCCGGCATCGATCGCGGCCTCGATCATGCTGTCATCCGACTGGTCGACGAACATCGCGATCGGCTTGGCCAGCGCACGGCTGACGGTGAGCATTTCTTCCAGTGTATCGCGGCTGGGGTTGCCGAGGTCCATCAGCACCACGTCCGGCGCCATGCGCTCGAGCCGCGCGACGAAGGCGCCGCGTGGGGGAACGACATGGATGTCGTCATAGCCGGCATCATGCAGCCCTTCCTCAAGGACCGTCGCGCGCGCGCCGCTATCATCGACGATGACGATTCTCATGAGATCTCTCTTCGCACCCGCAGCGCAACTGCGCCAAGCGAAGGGCTGTAGTCAAACATAAAGCCGCGGCGCGGCCTGTAACGGCGAGTGGCTAATGGGGCGGGCTCAAGCTCCACTTCGTGATGGCGTTATGCACGGAGCCGATAAGCCCCATGCGCCACCACACCGTTGCCCTCGTCAGGCCACGCCATAAGTCTCGATAAAAATATCGGGAGACGATGCATGGAGATCAATCCGCTTCATCCGCTGTTTGCAGCGGAACTTATCGGCGCTGACCTTTCCAGCGAGCCGGATCAGGCGCTGGTCGACTTCGTCGAAGAGGCGATGGCGCAACATGCCGTGCTCGTCATCCGCGGGCAATCGCACATCGATGACGCGGATCACATTCGCTTCAGCCGGGCGTTCGGCCCGCTGGAATTGCCGCATGGCACGCGCTCTGATGGCGCCGCTCCCCGCAAGCGGATCAGCCCATTGCTGTACGATGCCTCCAATCTTCGGCTGGACGGAGAGATCATGGCGCCGGACGACAAGGCGGTCGCCAACAACAAGGGCAATGAGCTGTTCCACATGGACAGTTCCTTCCACGCCATGCCAACCAAATGGTCACTCCTGCTCGGCCACAGCGTCACCAGCGAGGGCGGTGAGACGGAGCTGGTCGACACCCGTGCCGTGTACGACGCGCTGCCCGAGGATCTACGGAGCCGTATCGACGGGCGCATTGCCGAGCATAATGTCTGGATCTCGCGCCAGCGCATCGGCTTTGAGGGCACGCTGGCGCTCAAGGAGATGTATCCGGCGGTCACCCATGACATTGTTGGCCTGTCCGCGTCCGGCCGAAAGTGCCTCGTGATCGGCTCGCATGCGGACCATATCATCGGCATGGATGAAGCCGAGGGTCGCGCCTTGCTGGACGCCCTCGTCGCCTTCGCATCCCAGCCGCAATTTATCTACAGCCACCGGTGGCAGCAGGGAGACCTGCTCATCTGGGACAATCGGTGCACCCTGCATCGCGCCCGCCCGTTCGATTACTTCGGTGTGAAGCGCGACCTGCGTCGCTCGACCATTTGTGAATATGGCGAGGAAATGTCAGCGATCGAGGCGCGGCGGACCTGATCAGCGCCGCCGTGGGGGGTCGATATGCACAAGCTGAATAACGGTTATCGCCGCGCCCTCATGGCCGCTGTTCATGAGCGATGATATCCGCCCATCGTTGGATCGACACGCCGCCGGCTCGTCAGCCGCGGCCCACGCGCCAGCCAAGCTACCGCCCAAAGAGCGGCGCTTAGAGTAGCAGCGATTTCAAGGGAGAGTGATATGGGGCTCAAGACGATTTTTGGTTGTTCTGCATCGGCAGCCGTGCTGGCAAGCCTGTGCGTCACGGCGCCTGCCATCGCGCAGGATGCGGCCGAGACGGCCAGAACCGACGGTGACATCGTGGTGACGGCGCGCTTCCGCGAGGAACGCCTGCAGACCGTGCCGATCGCCATCACCGCCGTCACCGGCGACGAACTGGTGGCGCGCGATGCGCGGGACGTGACCGCATTGTCCAACACCACGCCGAACATCTATCTGCGGGAAGGCAGCGCTGCCTTTGGCAAGTCGCTCCAGTCGACCATCCGTGGCATCGGCGAGTCCGACTATCAGTTCACCATCGAGCCTGCGATCGGCGTCTATGTTGACGACGTGTATCACGGCACGGTGTTCGGCGGCGTGCTCGGCCTGCTGGACCTGGAGCGCGCTGAGGTTCTGCGCGGTCCGCAGGGCACGCTGTTCGGCAAGAACTCGCTCGGCGGCGCGCTTCGGCTCGTTTCCAAGCAGGCGACCGGCAGCAACACCGGCTATGTCGAAGCGACCGCAGGCAGCTACGACCGCATGGACGTGCGCGGCGCCTTCGATGCGTCGCTCATCAAGGATCGCGTCTTCCTGCGCGTTTCCGGTGCGTCGCTGAGCCGCGAGGGCTATATGTCCGTGCTGGACTTCGCCTGCGCCAACCCCGGCAGCACCGGCGCGGGCACGGCGCCGCTGTCCTACCTGCTGCGCCAGAGAACGACGGAATCCGGATGTGAGGTCGGCAAGCTCGGCAACATCAACACCAAGGCGGCGCGGGCCTCTCTGCGCGCGCTGGTGAGCGATGATCTCGAAGTGACCGTGACGGGCGATTATTCCCGTGATCATACGGCGCAGAGCGCTTACAAGCTGCTCACCATCAGCCCGACGCTGACGTCATACAATGCCACCATCGGCGTGCCGCTGTACGGGATTCCCTACGACAGCCGCTTCATCACCAACTCGCCCTACACGACCTATGCCGCCTATCAGCCCGGCCGCAACGGTCTGGCCCTGCCCAATGAGAGCAATCTCGATCAGTGGGGCATCACCGGCAAGATCGACTGGAAACTCGGCGAGAATATCAGCCTCACCTCGATCACGGCGTGGCGAAAATATGACGGTTTCTTCGGGCGCGATGGCGATGGCTCGCCGATGGACCTGGGCGGCAGCGCGGAGACTTTGGGCCACCACCAGTTCAGCCAGGAAGTCCGCCTGTCGGGCCTGATGATCGATGACCGGCTGGATTGGACGCTGGGCGGCTATTATTACACCGCCACCGGCAATTATGACAGCTGGGTCTACTTCGCTACGCTCAACCTGACCCAGTTCACCAAGGATATCTCGAAGAGCAAGAACTACTCGGCCTTCGCGCATGTCGCCTTTGCGCTCACCGATCAGCTCAAGCTGAACGGTGGCCTGCGCTACAGCAACGAGAAGAAGGACTATGTGTTCGACCGTCTCTATTACGAGACCGGCACGCGGCCCTTCGCTTACACCACGGCCGATGTCGCCTATGATCGTGTCGACTATCGCGTCGGTCTGGACTTCAAGGCCAGCGAAGACGTGTTCCTTTACGGCGCGGTTTCCAGCGGCTTCCGCTCGGGCGGCTTCAATCCGCGTCCGCTCAGCGCGGCGCAGGTTACTGCGGTGTTGCCGGAAACGGTGACGTCCTACGAACTGGGCGCGAAGCTCAATCTGTTCGATCGCTTGCTGCAGGCCAATTTCGCGGTCTTCCAGACGAACTTCACCAATCGCCAGGTCACCGCCATCGTGCCGGACCTCAACGGTGTCCCCAACTCGCTGCGCACCAATGCAGGTAGCGCCCGCATTCGTGGCGTGGAGGCGGAGGTAACGGCGCGCCCTGCGCAGGGCCTGACCATGAACGGCATGCTCGGCTACAACAAGTTCGACTATACCGATCTCGGTGCGGCAGCAGCGGTTCCGAACGGCCCCTGCCCGACCTGCGAGCCGGTCGGCGCCCCGGCGTTCAACTATGCCGTCGCGGCGCAATATGACATTGACCTGGGTTCCGCCGGCGATGTGAGCCTGCGCGCCGACTGGAACTGGCGCAGCCGCATTTGGTACGATCTGCGCAACACGCTCAGCCAGTCCCAGCCGGGCTATGGCCTGCTTGGGGCGCGGGTGAGCTGGCAGCCGGATGCGAGCGGGCTGACGCTCTCGGCGTCCGTCAGCAACCTGACCGACACCTTCTACTATACCGGCATTGGCCCGACCTCGACGGCCGGCATCCAGGCCACCCCGTCCAGACCGCGCGAGTGGGCCGTCACCGCCCGCTACGAGTTCTGAGCAGACAATGAAAGTTCAGGTCCGGGGCCGTCACAGGCCCCGGATTTGCCTGACCGGCACAACAGCATGGCGACGCATCGCAAAACACGGGTCGCCCGGCATCGATGAGGACCGCTATGGACAATCTCGTTTCCACTCAATGGCTCGCCGAGCAGCTTGGCGCTCCCGATCTCTGCATCGTCGATGCGACGCGGCACCATTTCGAGCCGGAGCGGCAGTCCGCCGCCGAATATGAAGCCGGGCACATTCCGGGCGCGGTGTTTCTCGATCTGCTTCATCTGGTCGATGCCGCCTCCCCCATCGATAATACGATGCCGCAGGCGGAGCAGTTTTCGGCCCGGATGCGCGAGCTGGGCGTTTCTGCCGATCAACGCATCGTCATTTACGATGACAGCGTGGTGAAGACGGCGGCGCGGGCCTGGTTCATGTTCCGCATGTACGGCCTGCCGAATGTTGCCATGCTCGATGGCGGCCTGGCGAAATGGAAGGCCGAGGGGCGGCCGCTCGCCACGGGCATCGAGACGCGGGCGCCGAGCACCTTCACGGCGTCGTTCGATGCGGCGCGCCTGCGTGACAAGGCGGACGTTCTGCGCAACATCGAGGACCAGACCGCCCAGCATATCGACGGCCGCGGCGCTGCCCACTTCAGCGGCGCGGATGAAGACCCCAATCCCGCCGTTGCATCCGGCCATGTCCCCGGCTCGATCAACGTGCCCTTCTGGGATCTGTTCGAGGCGGACGGGACATTCAAGAGCGACGAAACGCTCAGGGGCGTGTTCGCAAACGCCGGCGTAGACCTCTCCAAGCCGATCATCACCAGTTGCGGCGGCGGTGTCGTCGCCTGCGCGCTTGCCCTCGCGCTGGAGCGGATCGGCAAGGAGGATGTCGCGCTTTATGACGGAAGCTGGACGGAATGGGGTGCCGACCCGTCCCTGCCCAAGGCCAAAGGCCCCGCTAAACCTGCTCCCGCCTGAGCGGACGGCAGCAGACTTCCCCTCGAACAAACCCCGCCACGCCCCTCGGCCGGCGAAAGAGAGTGCCATGACCCAGACCAACTCCATCCGCATCTACGACCTCAATCTCGTCACCGGCGCGACGATCAGCCCCTTCTGCTGGCAGGCCAAATATGCCGTGGCCCATAAGGGGCTGGAGGCCGAGATGAGCGAGGGGGGCTTTACCTCGCTCTCGCGCCGCACGGGTGGCCGCACCGATTTCCATCCCGGCATCAGCGATGGCGACACATGGGTGTTCGAGAGCCTGCGCAGCGGCGATTTCGTCGTCGCGGATTATCTCGACCGCGCCTATCCCGACCGCCCGATGCTGTTCCGCAATCCGGACCATCATGACTATGTGAAGTTCCTGGATACCTGGCTGTGGGCCACCGCGATCAAGCCTTGGTTCCAATGCTACATCCTCGACTATCACGATCTCTCCCTGCCGGAAGATCGCCCCTATGTGCGCGAAAGCCGCGAGCGGGATTTTCTGGGCGGACGCACGCTGGAGGACGCGCAGGCCGGACGGGAAGAGCGCCTGCCGCTGGTCGTGCCGCAGCTCGAGCCGCTGCGCGAAGTGCTGCGCGAGCGCAGATGGCTCGGCGGCGAGGCGCCGGACTTTGCCGATTATTCCGCGCTCTCCATCTTCCTGTGGGCCGCCTCCGTCGCGAAGACGCCGCCCCTCCCCGAGGATGATTTCCTGCGCGACTGGTATGAGCGCGGCTGCGATCTGTTCGGCGGCATCGGTCGCCATCCCGGCCTGCATTCCATCTTCGGCCTGAAGATGCCGACCGCCTGAACAAGCCCCGGTCCGTGTACGGCCGGTTCGCCGGCTGTCCGCGCCCATTCGAGACCAACAAGCATGACGATGTGCCAAGCGCGCGGCGGTCCCCGGATCGCCGCCTTTTTCCATGAGCCGAGCTTTACCGTCAGCTATGTCGTGCATGATCCGCTGTCCCGGCAGGCGGCGATCATCGACAGCGTGCTGGATTTCGATCCGGCCTCCGGGCGCACCGCGTTCACCTCGGCCGATGCCATCACGGCGCACGTGCTTGAGGCGGAACTGAGCGTCGCCTGGCACCTGGAAACCCATATCCATGCCGATCATCTCTCCGCAGCGCCCTATCTGCAGGCGAGGCTCGGCGGCCAATTGGCGGTCAGCCGCGCGATCATCACCGTGCAGGCGCTGTTTGGGCAGCTATTCAACGCCGGCAGCGATTTCGCACGGGATGGCTCGCAGTTTGACCGGCTGCTCGAGGATGGTGACAGCCTGCCGCTGGGCAATCTCGACTGCGAGGTTCTGCATGTGCCCGGCCACACCCCCGCCGACCTCGCCTTTCTCATCGGCGACGCCGCCTTTGTCGGCGACACGCTGTTCATGCCGGATTACGGCACGGCCCGCGCGGACTTCCCCGGTGGGGATGCGCGCACCCTGTTCCGCTCGATCCGCCGCCTTCTCGCCCTGCCGGCCGAGACGCGCCTGTTCCTCTGCCATGATTACAAGGCGCCGAGCCGCGATAGCTTCTGTTGGGAGACCACTGTGGCAGCCCAGCGCGCGGCGAACATCCATGTGCGGGACGGCATCGACGAGGAGAGCTTCGTCGCGATGCGCGAGGCCCGCGACAGGTCGCTTGCCATGCCTCAGCTCCTGATGCCGTCCATACAGGTGAACATGCAGGGTGGCCATCTGCCAGCGCCGGAAAGCAATGGCGTGCGCTACCTCAAGCTTCCCATCGACGCCTTTTGAGGACGTTGTTCAGGCAGGTCATTTCTTCGCCGGCAGCTTGAACACGAAGATCGAGTTGCCCGCGCCGGAGGGCAGCGGTGTCTCCGGGAACGCCGCCGCGATGGAGCTTGCCGAAACACTATAGCCGGTGGGGACGACGAGATATTGCTCGCCGTCCAGCTCATAGGTCATCGGCGAGCCGCCGACCGGCGCATTGAGCCGCTGCTGCCAGAGGACCACGCCGGTCTTCTGGTCCCAGGCCTTGACGAAGCGGCCGGCATCGCCGCCGATCACCAGCCCGCCCCCGGTCGCCAGCAGCGAGGATGTCGGGACGGTGCGCTGCCGCGCCTTCCAGCCCTCGACGCTCGGCTTGCGCGCGCCGATATTGATTGCCTCGACCAGTCCCGCATCCGTCACGCCTTCAGGCAAGGTGCGCGGCCCAAACTTCATGGACGCGATGATGTTGCCGGCCGTGAACTTGGTCTGAGTTGCCGAGATGGTATTGCACGCCTCGGTCAGCGGCACGTAGAACTGCCCGGTGAGCGGGCTATAGGCTCCGGCCTGCCACAATTTCCCGCCGGAAATCGAGGTGCAGATATTCACTTCCTCGCCCAGCGCCTTGATGATCATCGCCTCATTGGTATGAACCGTCCCGTCCGGATCGATGCGCGAGACGGAATTCTGGAACACCGTGTCCTTCGACCACAGATATTTTCCCGTGTCGCGATCCAGCGCGAAGAAGATGCCGTTCTTGCCCGCCACGGAGATCATCAGGCGGCGCATCTTGCCGCCCTCCGGCACATCGACCAGCACGCGCTCGAAGGGGCTGTCGAGATCCCAGTTGTCGCGGGGGAGATGCTGGTAATACCATTTGATCTTGCCGGTATCGGCATCGATTGCCAGCGTCGAATTGGTGTAGAGGACGTTGCCCTTGCCGGTGCCGCGGATCAGCTCCGAATAAGGGCCGGGGCCGCCGGTCCCCCAGAAGGTGGTGTTCGTCCGCGGATCGTAGGAGCCGGTTGCCCAGGGCGTGCCGCCCCAGCGATTGGCCGGCGGCACCGCGCCCCAGCTCTTGCCCTGCGCCGGATTGGCGGGATCATCGATGGTGTTGACCCGCCACAGCTCCTTGAGCGTCTCGAAGTCGTGCGCCATGATGTAGCAGCCGCCCGCCGACCCGGCGGTAGAGCAGCCGGAAATCGCCGAGATGATCTTGCCGTTCACGACGAGCGGGCCGACCGTGTAGCTATAGCCCTTGCGGTAATCGAGAGCCTGCACCTCGCGACGGACCTCGCCCGTCCGCGCATCCAATATGATGATGCGCGCATCAACCGTGGTGAGCACCACGCTATCCTCATAGAGCGCGATGGAGTTCTTCTGGCGGCGGCTCTGATAGGCCTGATAGCTCCAGTCGGCGGGAATCTTGGCGAGGGCCGGGCGATATTCCCAGATCAGGTCGCCGGTGCGGGCATCCAGCGCTTGGACGATATTGTTGTTGGTCTGCAGGAAGAGGATGCCGTCATGCATCAGCGGCGCCGTTTCCTGCACGCCCACATCGGCCATCGGCCACGCCCAGACGAGCTGCAACTGGCCGACCGTCTCGCGGTCGATCTGCGCGAGCGGACTGTACCCCTGATTGTCCATCGTACGGCGCCAGGAGAGCCACTCCCCCGCAGGCGGATCGCGCAGCATCTGGTCGGTGACCGGCTCGTAGCGCTCCCTCACGCCTTGCGCGTGGGACGGCATTGAAAGACCCGCCAAGGCCAAAGCGGCCCAGGTCATTGCAGCAAGAGAAGGCTTGCTCATTATAAACTCCATATCTGAGCAACCGGGTGCGGCAGGATCACTTCACGCTCGGCAGGGCCTTGCCCCAGGTGTAGGCTTGCGGAACGGCCTCAGGCGCCTCGTGCGGCGCGCTGGATGCAGAGGGCGCCGCGCTGCCATGCGCGCCGGCAATGGCTGCAAGGGACATGCCCTTCATCGCTTGCGGATCCCCGACCAGCGGCGCTGTGCCGGCGCGGGCCCCGTTCGCCTTCAGGATATAGGCGACGATGTTCAGATAATCCTGCTCGGCAAGTCGCCCGGGCGCCTGCGGCGGCATTGCTGTGCTGATGTAGGTATATAGCCCTGCCACCGTGTCGAAATTCTGCATCACATCCGTGCCGACAAGGCCGGGCGCATTGGGGCCGCGCAATTCCGCGCCGTGGCACATCGCGCACTGGCTGTTATAGGCCTTCTCGCCCGCGCTCGCCTGCTCGGCCGTGAACACGGTCGCGGCCGGTTCGCTGGCAGCAATCGTGGAGGCTGCGAGAACCACAGCCGCGAGGGACATAGCCGATATCCGGACGAGATCTGTTCGGCTCACGGTTCTGCCCTCACGCACCGGCCCATGTCCGCGCTTCGGCTGTGTCACTGGAGAGATGGCGCCCGGCCCGCAGCATGATCGGGCCTGCAATCACCCCCACAAACGCCGTGATCGCCATGGAATAGCGGATCGCCTCATCCTGCCAGATCGTCGCCAGCTGGTCGTTGAGGATGCCGACGCCCAGCGGGCCGATGATCTGGCCGAGAATAGCGATGGAGAGGACGTAGAGCGCCATGCCGAAGGAGCGGATCGGCACCGGCATCACCTGAATCAGCAACAGGGACAGCAACGGCACCATCATGCTCGCGGCGACGCTGTCGATGGCCGCCCCAATCGCCACGAACAGGATGTTCGTCGAAAAGAGAAAGACATATTGCGAGAGGCCCACGGCGGTGAAGCACAAGGCCGGGAGCCAAATCCGCCAGCGCTCGTCATAGCGCAGCAGGCGCGCGAGCAGGATGCCGCCACCAATCGCGCCGACAAGGCCGGAAATACCGCGAATGGGGCCGAGCAGGCTGGCGCTCTCCGCCACGCTCATGCCGTGCACGCGCAGCATGAAGGTCGTGCTCCAAACGATGTGCGCATAGAAGGAGATCGTCACCAACGCGGCGCCGAGCGTCGCGAACACATATGTGCGGCGTTTGAGCAAAAAGGCCAGCGAACTCTTGAATGTCGGCTTGGCGGCCTCGCCATCCGGCGCCTTGTCATCAAAGCGCCCACGCTGCGGCTCGCGCACCGTCAGCATCATCAGCAGACCCAGGCCCAGGCCCACGCAACCGGCCACCCAATAGACGACGCGCCATCCATATAGATGCCCCATCCACCCCGCGATGGGCGTGAACACCAGCCCGGATATGGCGGTGCCGGATGCCATGATGGAGAAGGCCAGCGGCCGATGCTTCTTGTCGAAAATGTCGGAGAGCAGCGAGGTGGAGGGCGGCGTCCCCGCAGCCTCGCCGGCGCCCATCAAAAAGCGCGCCGCCGCCATCTGCCACACATTGGTCACGAAGCCCGTCGCCAGCGTCATCGCGCTCCAGAAGGAGAAGCCGATGCCAATGATCATCTTGCGGTTCCACCGGTCCGCCAGCCGCGCAATGGGAAGGCCCATCACCGCATAGATCAGCACGAAGGCAACGCCGGTGATCAGACCCAGCTCTGTGTCGGTCAGCTTGAGGTCCGCCTGAATGAGCGGGAAGAGCAGCGAGATCAGCAGCCGGTCGAAATAGTTGAAGGCATAAGCCAGGGTGAGCAAGGCGAGCATATAGATCGACCGGGGGGTCCACCCGCCGTCGCGCGATACTGAGGCGTCAAGAGCGGCCGGTGCGGCGGCTGAAGAAGGGATCGATGACATAGAACGGCCTTCAAACTCGATATGAAACGGGGGCGATGCGATGCGCAGACACGCCGCTAAATCCAACTCCGCTCATACGGTCGTCATCCTCTCAGGTCGGGCTGCAGCCCCTCATTGTCCATCATGCACGGCGAAGGCAATTGGGTGGGATGTGCGATCGCCCGGATGATATTTTCCCGATGGCTAACATGGCGCCGCGGCGCCCACCATGGCGCCTGATCCATATTGGTCATCGACCTGCTGCATAGCACCGAGCCTTCGATGAGCAGTCAAATCAGCTAAACAAGAGCGCCCCTCTGCGCGGCCGAGCCTGTCGCATCGTGGGCGCTGGCCTCTGCCGGCAAAGAGGATAACGCTGAAGCCTCGCGCAAGCGACTGCGACGGAATAAGGAGCGGATATGGAATATGGCAAGCTTCGCAATTTCGATCTGAACCTGCTGGTCGTGCTGGGTGCGGTCCTGGAGCATCAGAGCGTCAGCGCCGCCGCCGACGAGCTGTCCATGTCGCAAAGCTCGGCCAGTCACGCGCTCACCCGGTTGCGCCGCCTGCTGGGGGATGAGCTGTTCGTCAAGACGCGCAACCGCATGATGCCAACCCCAAAAGCGCTGGAACTGGCGGGGCCGATCAACGAGATTCTTCAATCGGCAGGGAATATCCTGCTCTCGACTGCATCCTTCCAGCCGGAACTGGCCGAGCGGACCCTGCATCTTGCGCTCGGCGATGTCGGCGAGATCATGCTGATGCCGACACTCCTCGAGTTCGTCCGCAACACGGCGCCGAGCTGCAAGATTCAGACAGTCATGAGCCTTGCCCATGAAGCCGAGCAGGAACTGCTGGACGGCAAGCTCGATCTTTATGTGGGCTTCATCGCCTCGCCCTCGCTCGATTTGATGTGCCAGAAGCTCTACGACGACGACATGGTCGTCATCTGCGCGACCGACTATCCCTATGAGGGCGTCATGACGATCGCGGATTACGCCGCTGCCGATCATGTCATCCATCAGATCCGCTCTCTCGCCAAGACACGGGTCGATCATATGCTCGACAGTCGGGGCCTGCGCCGCAACTCCCGGATCATCACGCCCAATGCGAGCGCGACGCCCTTCATCGTCTCGAATGACAAGACGCTGATCGCGCTTTACCCAAGATCGCTCGCCACCTTCATGAAGAAGGTCCACGATATCAAGATATTGGAGCTGGATTTCGACACAGGCACCATCGAGGTGCTGCAATATTGGCACCGCCGCTATAACAACGATCCGCTGGTCTCATGGCTGCGCAAGTCGATGTTCGGCATGTTCAACGATGCGACGAAGAACCGGGGCGGGTGAGGCTGAAGACCCATCCCGGCGGCCGCAATCACAGCGCCTTCATCGCCTTGCTCATCCGGTCCATCGCCTCTTGCATGATGGGTAGGGGCGTGGCGAAAATGAAGCGGGCGAACCCTGCGAAGTCCTTGCCACACGTCACGCCCTCGGTGAGGTAAACGCCGGCCTTCTCCTTGAAGAAGGCACCTGGATTTTCGGCGACAGCGGATCCGCGAAAGTCCAGCCAGCCGACATAGGTGCCCTCTGGTATATGGTAGCGCACGCCGGGCAGCAGATCGTGGACGAGGTCCGCCATGGCCCTGCGGTTCCGGTCGAGATAGGCCACTACGTCTTCCAGCCAGGGAAAGCCCTCCCGATAGGCCACGGCATTGGCCACGACGCCCAGATTGGCCGTGCCATGGGCCGCGAAAAAGCCGATCTTGTTCCAGATCGCCCGATCCGCATCGTTACTCGTGATCACCTGCGCGCATTTCAGGCCCGGCAAGTTCCACGCCTTTGATGCGGAGAGCGCGGTAATGGTGTGGCCCGCCGCAACCTCGTTGACCGAGGCATAAGGCAAGTGCCGGTTGCCGGCATAGGTCAGCGGTGCCCAGATCTCATCGGAGAACACCCGGCCACCATTGCGCTCGACCAGCTCCGCAACGGCTTCCAGTTCCGCGCGGCTGAACACGCGGCCCACGGGATTATAGGGGTTGCACAGGATCAGCAGGTTGCCGCCCTGATCGAACGCGTCCTGGATGCCGGCCATGTCCAGGGCATAGCGCCCGTCTTCACACCGCATCGGCACTTCGATGACCTCGCGTCCCATCATCGGCGGGATGGAGAGGAAGGGCATGTAGGATGGGGTCGGCACGATGATTTTCGATCCGGCCCGCGAATGATGCTCGATCGACAGCTCCAGCGCCTTGATGACATCCGGCACCACGCGCACATCGGCAGGCTCGACCGTCCAGCCGTGACGCGACTGAAGCATCTGCGCCGTTGCTGCCCGCAACTCGGCGGTGAACCGGGTCGGCAGATATCCGAAGGCCCCCTGATCGACGATCTCATGCAGCGCCTTGGTGATCACGGGCGCGATGCCGAAGTCCATCTCCGCAACAAAGGCGCCGATCAGATCGTCCTGCACCGCCCATTTCGTCGCACCGGTGCGGCGCAGATCGTCAATGGTAATGCGGTCGGTCTTTTCGATGAAAGTCACAGTACATCCTCAGCCACTGTCCGTACGCGGCGGATGACGATGCTTCGTTCAGCGTCCGTCACACGCGCGCAGGCTTGCATGAACCGCGCAAACATCACGCCGGCCCATCGCCTGTATAATCCACCTCAAATTGAGATGCTGCCTCGGCCAACACCAATGATGAATTCTGATATTGGTTATGCGCCCGGTTCATGGCCGTTTTCTTGACGGTCCCCCGGCAGGGCCATAGATTCCCGTCGAATAAGATTTCGATCAAACCATTCAATATCAACGTAATTTCTAATTCAGGCCATTGTTTAGGGGCGCGCGGCAGGTTTCGCCTAGCCGCGCCTCTGCGCCAGCTTAGCGCCTGATGGCCGCCCCCATCAGCGGCCCCCCATCGCACAATAAAGACCTTAGGAGATATCGAGATGATGCAGGACAAGAAGCGCGCGCCGGCCCGGGCACCTGGCCTGGTTCAAGGCGGGGCCGTGAATGTTCCTTTCCTGCAGACCGATCGCGATGCGCCAGTCGCCAGCCTATTTGGGCCGCTCCCCGGCCAGGCGCGGCTCGTGGGGAATGAAAATCCGTTCGGCCCCGCCCCCAGCGCGCTCAAGGCACTCGCTGAAACTGCCGGGTCCGGCTGCTATTATGCCGACCGGGGCGTCTTCCACCTCACCTCGATGATCGCCGAGCGGCATGGCGTGACGCCCGCGCAGGTCGTGCTCGGCGCCGGATCGACCGAAATCCTGTGCGCAACCGCACTGGCCTGGGGGCAGAAGGGATCGATCATCTGCCCCAGCCTGTTCTGGGACGCGCCAATCCTCTTCGCGGAACGCAAGGGTGTCGCGTGCATCTATGTCCCGCTGGCGGCGGACATGAATTTCGACCTGGAGGCCATGGCGGGCCACCTCAGCGAAGACGTTTCGCTCGTCCACCTCGTCAACCCGAACAACCCGACCGGCATGGCGCTGGACAACGCCGCCCTGCGCACTTTCGCGCGCACCGTCGCGCAAAGCGGCACCACCTTGCTGGTGGACGAAGCCTATAACGAACTCTCGGATCAGCCGGAGGAAAGCTCGCTGGTCGATCTGGTCCGCGCTGGTGAGGACGTGATCGTCACCCGGACCTTCTCGAAAATCTACGGCATGGCTGGGCTGCGCGTCGGCTACGCGCTGACCAGCGAAGAGAATGCCGCGCGCATCCGCAGCTACATGACAAGTTTTGGCGGCAACGTCGCAGGCATCTCTGCCGCGATCGCCTGCTATAATGACCAGGCCTTCCTCGCCGCATCCCTCGCCTCGATCCGCGAAGGGCGCGAAATGATCCTGGATGCCGTCGCCCGCGCCGGTCTGACCGCCCTGCCCAGCCAGACCAATTTCGTCTTCGTCAAAGTCCCGGATGCCGACGCCCTCGACCGCGCCATGCGCGAGCGCAACATCGTCATTCGGGGCGCGTTCGGTGAGTGGACGCAGTACTCCCGCGTCTCCGTCGGTCATCTTCACGACGTTGCACGCTATGCCGAGGCGCTGCCGAACATTATCGAATTAATGGTTTAACTGTCACATCCACCGAGTGGTTAGATCTCGTAGCCGCATATTGATCCTTCGCGTCAAGAAAAGGAAATAACGGTCTTTGACCTGTCCTGGTGATCGATGTGGATGAGGGCACCGAGGGACAGCAATCCGTCCATGCCATCGATCGACTTCTGGTCGAGCGCAGAATATCAGGTAGGCAATGTACCTGAGTTCAGCTCGAGGGCGCTTGATCTTTGTCCCTATGTCAATCACATCACGCTGGCTTCTAGGCCGATGAATGACAGGTCTCGAGTTTCTCCCGCCCGGAGCGCCGGAAAGCAGGTGGGATCGATCCCTCTCGCGACCAGACCGGCCTGCAAGCGCGTCCGGGGCTCGTCCCATGGCTCGTCGGTGAGCTTGAAGGCGCCCCAGTGCATGCCGATGGCGGCTCGTGCTTCAAGGTCCAGCATGATCTGGATCGCTTCCTCCGGATCGGTGTGCTGGGCGGCCATGAACCAGCGCGGATCATAGGCGCCGATTGGAATGATCGCGAGGTCCATGGGGCCGAAACGGTCGCGCATCCGCCGAAAGATGCCGCCGGTGCCATAGCCGGTATCGCCGGCGAAGTAGACGAGCCTGCCGGCCGCCTCGATCACGAAGCCCGCCCACAAGGCCATGCGCCGGTCGCGCCATCCGCGCGACGACCAGTGGAGTGCGGGAACGATATGCACCTTGAGGCCCGGCGCAACCTCGATGCTGTCGCCCCAATCTCCCACGCCGAAGCGGGCAGCCGAAATGTGCTTGCGGACGATATAGTCGTTGCCCAGCGGCGTGACGATCAGCAGATGGTGACGACTGTGGATCGCTTCGAGCGTCGCGATGTCGAGATGATCGTAGTGATTGTGGGAGAGCAACACGGCGTCGAGCGGGGGAAGGTCCGCCAGCGCAACACCGGGCGCGCAGATGCGCCGAGGCCCGGCGAACGAAAGCGGACTGGCGCGATCGGACCAAACGGGGTCTGTAACGAGATTGTAGCCCCCGATCTGGATCAACAGCGTGGCATGGCCAATCATCGTCACACGCAGGCCATCGACTCTGTCGTCCGGCACGACAGGCTTCACCGCGACCGACTTGGGCCAGGGATTATCGGGGACGTTGCGCTTCCAGCGCATCACGTCCCGCAGTGAGCGGTCCGTCTCTGGTTCGTCGCGCAAATTGTGAAAGCGGAGACCGTCGAAATGATCGGTGACGGGGCCGTTATAGTAGCGGTTCTTCGGCATGTGGTTCACCGACCCCCTATCCGGCGCCACTCAAATGGCGTTTCACTGTGGCAGATCAAGTCCGGTCAGGAGAGGGCGACCGCCCGGCGTCGGGGTTGCTCAGCGTTGAGATCGTCAGAGCGAGATGCCAGTGCTCAGGGCAGGAGATCTGACGTTCTATAGTGATCAGCCAGCTGTCCTATCAGACGTGATTGGTTGCGATTTGGCCCTATCCGTGCGTCTGCATTTCTGACGAAAACGGCAGGGTCAACCCGCGACACCGCAGCGACAAGCATCATCCCCCGTCACTCGACCCGCTCGATGACCAGGCACTCGTCCCGGAACCACAGGCGCCCGTGCTTTGCCAGAACCTCCCGGGTGGCCGTAAGATAGCCAGGTCTTGCCATTTGCTCGGCCACGCGCTCGTTCTCGATCTGCGCCACATAGGTTGCGGCGATCCAGGCGGAATAAAGCGCCGACGTACCGATGAGCGTGGCATCCCGGTCGCCTTCGCTGCCCAGCACGTGCATTTCGAAGCGAATCGACGCGGCTTCATCGGAAAGCGTGTCGAAGGCGTAACGCGCGGCGCCGCCGGACAAGGCTGCTTGCGTGGCCCGGATCAGGTCCTGCCGGCTGTAGGGGAAGGGCTGCTCTTCCGGCCAGACCTTGCGAATGATCTCCATGGCCGGATCCTCGCCGGCGGATTGCACCACGATCAGTCGGCCGCCGGGGCGCAAGGCCCGCGCCAACGGCGCCAGCACGCGCTCAGCCTTGAACTGCACGTCGGCCTTGAGGCGAAAGGGCTGGCTCGCCAGGACCAAATCGAAATCGGCCCGTGTCGCGGTCGGGCGAGGAATGACCCGGTCGAGGATGAACCGATAGGCTTCACGATAGAGCAGGAGCACAGTCGGCGTTTCTGGCGACAATGCGCCCGTCGCGGGGTTGACCTTCATCCGCCAATGGTCCGCGAGAAACGGCATGAGAGACTGGATTTGCTGCTCCATGTCGGCGGAGGTCTCGCCGTGCAATGCGACGTCCTTCCAGACCAGCGCCTTCTGCGCCTGCGGACGGGACCGGCGCAGCCAGGGAGCCTCCGCATAGGAAATGTTGGTGAGTGCCACGACCGTTTCGGGATGCTCGACGAAGCGATCCGGCAGCTTGTCGAGCGCGAGGCGCAAATCCTCGAGGCTGATTTCCTTGCCGACCACATAGAAGGGCAAGCGCGGGAAGCGCCGGTGCATGGCGCGCAGTAGGCGCGACATCACGGTGCCGTCGCCAACGCCGGCATCGAAGAACCTCAGTGCGGGCTGCTGCGGATCGAGATGCTCAAGCTCCTGCGCCACGCAGTCGGCGATCACCAGCTTCTCGGTACAACTGTGCACGAACATCAGGTAATTCTGGCGACTGTCGTAGAAGCGTGGCTTCGGCCCGGAGGGTTGGGGTGCTGCATCCTCCGGCACGCGGTCGGGCCGGTTTCTATTCGTCAGTTGCATATCGGCTCCCCTCTCGCCTAGCGACCTTTGCCTGCCGTTCGCAGGCGGAGCGAATTGTCCATCCACGGGGCCGGGTAAACCACATTGTATCCCACTCGTCCGAGAAGAGCGGTTTCCGGGCCTTCCCAACCTGCCTCAGGCGGAACTTCCACTTCGCCAATTCGGCATGGACGCGCGATAGTATCTGCGGCGTGCCGTTCTGCCGGACAGCGCCGGCCCGGCGCGCTATAAACGCCCGACGATGACCCCGCCCCCTGACTTCCCTGCCGATGAAGGCGCCGCCGACACCCGACCGTCCCGCTCGTCCGTGCGTGCCCGGCGCAAACTCCAGCGCAGGCATGGCTTGGTCGAAGACGTGTTCCAGATCATTCGCGCGGACATCATGGCTCTGCGCATTCCGCCAGACTCGCGGATCTCGATCGACAAGTTGGCCCGCGAACTCGGCATTTCGCAAACGCCGATCCGCGAGGCCTTGAGCATGCTGGAAGCGATCGGCCTGGTCGTGCGTCGCCTCTATGCCGGATATTGGTGCGCGCCGCAGCTTTCCAGGACGCAGATCGACGATCTCTTCGCCGTCCGATTGCTGCTGGAGCCGCACGCCGCCCGACATGCCGCGCGAAACATGACCGACGCGGATATGCGCGCGCTGACACGCCATGTCGCGCTGATGGACCCGCAGACCCATGTTTTCGGCTATGATGACTACGCCGATCGCGATGCGGAATTGCACGATATGATCGCGCGCGGCAGCGGCAATACGATCATTCAAGAGACGCTGGGACGGCTGCACGCACACCTCCACATTTTTCGCCTGAAATCGAATACCGAGGTCGCGATCGAAGCCAGCCGCGAGCATGGGCTCATCGCGCAAGCGCTGAGCCGTCGGGACGCGGACGGGGCCGAAGCCGCCATGCGGCTACACATCGGCAATTCCTATGAACGGCTGATCGGAGAGCCGCAGCAAAGCTAGGCTTGTGGCGAACCGTCTTGCGCAGGTCCATTGACTGCCAGCGCAACTAGGATATCGTATAGGAAATACGAAAAACGGTGGAGAGGACCGTCTTTTATGCGTCGAGCGAGAGCCATTGAGCCCAGTCAGGCACCTCCCGTGGTCTGGAAAGGCGGGCGGGCGCAGGTGACGGTGCACAGCCGCATCCCAAACTCCATGCTTTTGGCCGAACAACTCGGGCCGCTGTTGCTGATCCAGATGCGGTGCGGCTCCGTGACGATTTCCCGGCCGGAAGGCGCATTGACCCCCGCCGATCGTCAATCGACCTTCATCCTCGTCCTGTCCGGCGGGGCCAGCCTGCGCCATTATGGCCGGCAGATCGAACTATATCCCGGTGACATCACCATGTACGACCACAGCGCCGAATACACCCTGCACTTCGGGCAGCCGACCCAAGTGATCATGATCCGGGTGAACTCAACCGCTATCCGGCAGATTTTTCCGGTGCCCGACAGCTTCTATGGCCAGCGCATTCCTGGCGATGTGGGGCTGACATCCACCGCGCTGGCAATGGCGAAGGATCTCTCCGCCAAGCTCGAAACAAGGCCCGGTCTCCACTTCAACGAGCGTGTGGCCACGCATTTGCTGGATGTTCTGGCCACCGCCTACGCGGAAGTCATGGACGAACCATCATCCGCGACGTCGCTGATGGAACGGCGCTTCTGGAAAGTCCGCCTTTTCATCGAGGAAAATCTGCGCGACCCGTCGCTCTCTCCCTCGCTCGTGGCGGAACGGCTTAAGCTGTCCGACCGCTACCTCCGCATGATCTTCGCGGTAAGCGACGAGTCCCCATCGGCCTATATCCTGCGGCGGCGGTTGGAGGAATGCGCGCGGCAGTTCAGCGACGAGCGCTGGCGGGGCCGATCCATTACGGAGATTGCGTTCAGCTGGGGATTCAACAGCGCCCCGCATTTCACGCGCACGTTTCGCCAGCATTTTGGCATGGCGCCCAGCCAGTATCGCCTAAAACACGCGACGGAGCGCGCAGAACCGGCCCTGTTGCAGTAAATCTTGGAACAGCGGCATCCGGAGGAGAGCGCATAAGCCCCACTCCGGAATGACGGATTTACGCGCTCGTTATCGCGCGCCGGCCACGGCGATATTGGCCCCGGCCACATAAGATGCCGCGTCGGAAACCAAGAACATGACGGCGGCGGAGACTTCCTCGGGCTGACCGGCCCGGCGCATCGGCAAGGCCGAGGCGATCCGGTCCAGTTTCCCCGGGACATGAATTTCGGTGTCGATCGGGCCGGGCGACACCGCATTGACACGGATGCCCTGCGGAGCGACTTCGCGCGCGAGCCCCAGCACGAGGCTGTCCACCCCGCCCTTGGTGGCCGCGTACCAGACATGTTCGCCGGGCGCCCCATAGAGCGCGGCGCGCGACGAGATCAGCACGATCGAGCCTCCTCCCCCGCCGTTCGCGGTGGACATGCGACGCACGGCCTCGCGCGCACACAGCAGGGCGCCGGTGAGATTGACATCCACCACCTTGGCCAGGAGGTCGTCGCTCGCGTCCACAAGTGCCGAGGATTCACCGACGATGCCGCCATTATAGACCAGCGCCGCCAGTGGGCCGACCTGATCGACGGCCGCGAAGAGCGTGGCGACATCGCCGGCTATGCCAGTATCCGCCTGGACCGCCTGCGCCCTTCCGCCTTCCGCCCGAATGGCATCCACCACGGCCGCTGCCATGTCCGCTCGGCCGGCATAGGTGAGCAACACATGGTAGCCCGCCTTGGCGGCGTCTCGTGCGATGGCAGCTCCAATGCCCCGGCTTCCGCCAGTCACCAGAAATACGCCGCGATCGCCTTGATCCACCATGATTGATCCTCTTGGCTCGGCATCCATACGCAAATCAGGATTTCAGACGCTTGCTGGCGATGCGGCAGCCTTCCGCCATGGCCGACAGCTTGGCCCAGACAATCTCCTCATGCCCCACGCGCGACCCGATGCCACAATCGGTGCCGGCGTGGAGATTCTCCATGCCCACCAACTTGGCGAAGTTGACCAGCCGCTCCGCGACCAGTTCGGGATGCTCGACCAGATCGGTGTAATGCCCGACCACTCCCGGCGCGAGGATCTTGCCATCGGGCAGCTTGAGCGTCTCGAACACGCGATACTCATGAGCGTGTCGCGGATTGCTCGCCTCGAACGTATAGGTCTGCGCGTTGATCATCAGCATCAGGTCGGCGATGTGCTCAAAGCCGATATCGTGCACATGCGGACGGTGGCCACTGCCCCAGCACATGTGGAAACGGACCTGCTCCTCGGGCAATCCTTCCAGC
The DNA here is from genome assembly GCF_025961735.1 of Sphingobium sp. B11D3B. Classification (NCBI taxonomy): domain Bacteria; kingdom Pseudomonadati; phylum Pseudomonadota; class Alphaproteobacteria; order Sphingomonadales; family Sphingobiaceae; genus Sphingobium; species Sphingobium sp. B11D3B. Next base: position 2,528,577 of record NZ_JAOQOF010000001.1, read on the forward strand.
GCCTGATTGATGACCTCGACGCAGAAGCGCAGATAATCCCGATACTCCTCGACGCTCCAGTCGGGGTGGAACATCCACGCCGTCGCGAACTCCGGCTCGTCGATCTGGACGATCAGGCCCGCATCGGTGATCGCCTTATATTCCTCGCGCATCGTCGCCGCGACCGCCATCATATAGTCGCGCTCGTCCCGATAGTGCAGGTTGCGGGTGCCCGCGCCGAGGCTGAGCGGACCGAGCGCGGCGATGAAACCGTCCGCGCTATCCTTGCCGGCCAGCGCCTTTTTGAGCGTCGCAATATCCTTCTGGATTGCTTCCTGACCGATATAGGTGACCGGCCCATCGCAGATCGCTTCCATCTTCGAGGGCTGCGGCACGACACCGGGCTTTGAAAATCCGGGGCGCACCGGTCCGCCCGAGCCGGCGAACCACAGGCCGGATTCATAGAAGCCGGGGAAATCGCGGCGATCCCGCTCGGCCACAAATGCGCGTTTGGGTGCGAGGCCTTCGGGCCGTTCGCGTTGTCCAAAGCCGGTGATGCGAGCCTGAATATAGCCCACATAATGGCCCATATTGGCGGCTTTGACATATTCGCCATCGTTGACGATATCGACACCGCACGCGATCTGCTTGTCCACCACCCACTGCACCGCCAGCGGCAGTTGCTCGTCGATCTCGGCGCGATGATCGTCGGCCTTCGCCAGCAGCACGTCCAGCTTGGCGGGCCGGGGCAAGTTGCCGCCGTGGCTGCTCAGAATGTGGTCGGTAGAACGTCTCATATCAAATCAATCTCCATGGCGGTCCTCGCCAGCGCTGCCGGCGAGGACTGCGCGTTGAATTAGAAAGTCTTGCTGACCTTGAGGTACCACTCCCGCGGCGCGGCAGGCTGGCCTTGGCTGCTGGCGAAACCGATGCTGCTGTAGATGAAGTAGTTGCGATAATAGGCCTTGTTGGTGAGGTTCGTCGCACCCAGCGAGACGGACAGGCCAAGATCGTCATTCTGGTACGTCAGGCGTCCGTTGAAGGTCGAATAGGCCTTCTGGAAATAGGCGGGATCGACCGCATCAAACGGAATGCTGCCTGTGTAGAACCAGTCCAGCCGCGGCGTGACCGAGCCTGCCAGCGACGGAACCGGGACGCGATATTCGATCCCTGCATTGGCCGTCCATTCTGGAATGCCGATGCCAACGGCGGTCAGGCGATTGGTGATGCGACCCGGCGCATTCAGATCCGGCGATGTGAACTGCGAATAGCCAAGCGACCCGTTGATCAGCAGGCCCTCGACCGGCCTCGCCTCGAGTTCCAGCTCGAAGCCCTTGGCCTTGCCCGGCAGGTTCACGAAGAACGTCCGGCCAATGCACTGCACACCCTGACCGGCTGCAGCCTCCGCAGGGGTGCGGGCGCGACAGGTGGTAATGCCATTGCCATTAGCGACATCAGGAATGACGATCTGTGTGCCCGGCAATGGGCCACCGTTGGTGCCGATCTGCGCTTCCTGACCGCTCAGGCCGAAGATGCGCGTCTTGTAATCGGTGTAGAAGGCCACCGCGTTCAGGCGCACCCGTCGGTCGAGAAACTCGGTCTTGATGCCGAGTTCATAGGCCTGCGTGCGATCGCCGGGATATTGCTGATTCTGCGACGGCTGCAGCGGCCGCCCATTGAAGCCAGGGGCTTGCGAGCCGGTGGCCGCCGACACATACGCGATGGTCTGGGCATTGAGCTCATAGGTCAGCCCTGCCTTCCAGTCGAAGCGGCTCTCCTCGGGTTTGACATTAAAGGTCAGGTTCTGGGAGAAGTTCGGATTGCCCGGATCGCGATCGTCCAGATTGGAATAATGGACCTCCTTCGCATCCTTCGAGTAGCGGCCGCCCAACACGACGGACAGGCGCTCGAACGGACGCACAGTGACATTCGCGAACACCGCCTTGCTGGTGGGCTCGTAGGTCGTGTTCTGATATTTGAGGAAACCGTTCCACGGTGAGTAGGTGACGGCCCGATTGCGGCCATCGGCATCGAACAGGAAGACACCGGCAACCCAATCCAGCCACTGGTGGCGCCCGGAAAGCCGGGCTTCCGCACTGATATATCGGGAGGTGATCGTCGCCAGCGTGTGTTCCTGCACCAACGGCGAGCCATCGGTATCGAACGCATGCGTGTCGCTGAAATTGCGATAGCCAAGGATGCCGGTGAATTCGATATCGCTCGTCAGGTCGATGGACAGCTTGCCGGAAACGCCCCAGTTCACGACATCCACGCGCGGGCTGTAGCAGACCCCGCCATGATTGGGATTGCCGTTGTAGAAGGTGCTGCCGGCAACCACCGTACCGGCGCCAACCGGATCACAATAGGTCGCATAAGTGGAGAAGCGGTTGCCGGTCAGAAACCTGTTATCATAGGCCACGCCCAGCAGGTTGGCCTGCCCGACCCAGGACGCGCGCGTCGCGGCGCGAGAGGCATTAGTCGCGATCAGAGTATCGGCGACATTCTCCGACTGATCCTGGATATAATCGGCGGACAGAGTGAAGCGGATGCCGTCGCTCGGCTGGAATTTCAACGCGCCCCGCACCGCGCGCACGTCTTCGCCACCCAGCGTCCCGACCTGACAATCATCAGGCCGGTTGTTGGGAGAAGAGGCCAGCGTCTGGTCGACATAGGGGATGCGCCCCGCCAGCTGCGGCGTGCCATTGGCCTCCATCTGACACCGGAAATCGAGCCGCTTCACAAATCCGTCGCGCCTCTTGGAGAGAACGGAGAGCGACATGCCGAGCTTGTCCGCCACGATCGGCAGATTGATTCCGGCGCGGAAATCGCGGCGCTTGTAAGCGCCGACCGTGACGTCCACGAAGCCGGAGGCCTCGGTAAGGCTGGGCTGCTTGCTGACGAGAACGACGCCACCGGCGAGCGCGTTGCGCCCGAACAGCGTGCCCTGCGGGCCGCGCAACACCTCGACATGCTCCAGATCGAGCAAGTCGAAATTGGCGCCGAGCAGAAGCGGATAGTAGATGTCGTCGATATAGAAAGCGACGGCGGCCTCACCAGCGAGGCTCGTATCGCGCGAACCGATGCCGCGAATATAGGTCGTTACCCCCGGGCCGAAGGCACCCTGCGCCCGCGAGAAGGTGGCGTTGGGCACGACCTGCGAAATCTCCGCTGCCGACTGGATACCGCGCGTGGCGAGCGTGTCGCCCGTGACGGCGGTGATCGCAATCGGCGTATCCTGCACATTGGTCTGCTGCCGGGTGGCGGTCACGACGATATCGGAAAGGCCATTCCCCGCCGTGCTGGCCCGATCGGTTGTGCCTTGCGTCTGCTGCGCCTGCGCCGCTGCGCCGGCGCTCACCGTCGCAAGCAACATGCCGGTCAACATCATCCCCGCCTTCTTGCTAATAGCCTTCCGCATTTCACCCTCCTGAACCCCGCTTTTCTTTGCCTCGGGACCTAAACCATATGAGGTGGGCCTGCGCGCACTTATCCGTTTCGGAAGTTTGCCTTGCGGATTGGCTGGGACAGTCGGCTCTTTATTGCCCGCGCCTCATCGGCGATGCAGACAGGCGCCCGAACTCTGGGCAGGGTGCCGGGGTCGATCGGGAGAGCGGGCATGAAGATCACCGGCGCCAAGGTGATGGGCGCGACGGTCAATTTCGAAGGCGTGATGGCGGGAACGCACATCGTGCTGCGCCTGATGACCGACCAAGGCATCGAGGGCATCGGCTCTGTCAGCCGGGTGAGCCCGCGCACGCTCAAGCCCCTCATTCTGCTGATCGAAGCGATGGTCGAGAGCCTCATAGGGCATGAGGCGGAGGTCGAACCCATTCACGACCGGCTCACACGCCCCCTCCTCGGCGCGCCGGTCAGCGGGCTGGAGTTGCGCGCCGGCAGCGCAATCGATGTCGCCCTTTGGGACATCAAGGGAAAGGCGGTCGGTCAGCCGGTCTGGAAACTGATGGGCGGGTTTCGCAACCGGTTGCCCGTGTCCGCCAATTGGGGACTGATGCCCGGGCCGCCCAAGGACGCGCTCGCCGCCCACATCGCCGACCTCCTTGGCCGGGGGTTTCGGGCGATCAAATGTCCGGTCGGCTTTGCCCCGCTGGCGACGGCAATCGAGCATGTCCACTTCGTGCGGTCATGCGCCGGGCCGGACGTGCGCATCATCGTCGATGGCAATTTTCAGTGGACAGCTAAGCAGGCGCTGCATTTCGCGCGCGAGACGGAGGCGGACGATCTCTATTGGATCGAAGACCCCGTCGCCTATCATGATTATGACGGCATGGCCTTCGTGCGGGCCAATGCGCGGCAGGCGATCTGCGCCGGCGAAGTGTTCCAGCACCCCCACGAATTTCGCGCCCTGATGGAGAAGCGCGGCAGCGATTATGTGATGATCGACCAGGACCTCGGGCTGACGGGCTTCCTCAAGGTCGCCCATATGGCGCAGGCCCACGGACTGCCCGTGGTGAACCATCTCGCGCCTGAAACGCTGAGCCATGCAATCGCCGCCGTCCCAAATGGATTGATCGTGGGTCTAGTCCCTTGGGCGCAACCGCTGTTCCGCGAGAAACTGCAGGTCGAGGATGGCGATCTGATCCTGTCCGATCGGCCCGGCCTCGGGCTAAGCTTGGATGAGGACGTACTGGAGCGGAACGGCCCCGGCGCCTGAAGCACCGGCTCTGCTCTAGGCGAAAGGACGCCGCCGCGCGGCCCACTCCACGCCGCGCTGGATCAACGTCTTGAACACGGGGTCCTGCCAAGGGCCGCGATGATCGGGCTGGTCGGGCCGATCCGCAAAGGGTTTGTCATAGGGGCGATTGGCGTGCCCCAGAGCCAGATACAGCAGGCCACCCTCGCCGACATGGCGCCGATACATCAACGGCCAATTCTTGGTTTCCATCATGCGCCCGCCAAAGGCCTCGCCGCCCCAGTGGCATTGCAGCAAAACCTCGATATCATCGCGCACCGTCTCGACGCAGTAGAGCTCGTCGTCGATCTCGAACGGCGCAATTCCTTCCAACAGCGGGTCATCCGGATGGGCGATGTCCACGCGAAACCGCTGATAGGGCGGGTGCGTGATGAAGCGCGTGCCCATGATCTGCGGCACAATCTGATTGTCGCCCACCGAGTTGCTGGCATGGAGCGCGAACCAGCGCCCGCCGCGCTCCAGAAAAGCCCGCATGGCGCTCGACGCCGCTGCCGAGACCGGCACTTGCGAGGTGTAGCTGACAACCATGTCGCAGCGCGCCCATGCATCCACATTCTCATAATCGATGAAGCAATCTGTGCGAATGCCGCCGGCATCATACAGCGCCTGCGCCAGGTTGATCCGGGCGTAATCAAAGTCGTGATTGCGATGGGGGCTTCCGCAAACCAGGTTTGCGAGCAGCGGCAGCGCCATCAGCGATCGACCCTGCGGAATTTCTGGATCTGGTGATCGATGCACGCCTCGCGCGCGATGCGATTGAAGCCGGAGCCAAAGGAGACCGAAACCTCGGCCACATAGAGGCTGCCTTGCGAATCCAGCGCCAGCGCGTGCGGCGCGATGAAGTTTCCGGGCGCCGAGCGGGCGTTGGAATCGGCGCCCCACCGCGCGACGATATTGCCCTGCGGCGCAAACACCGTCACGCGGCCGGGCAGATCCCTGTCCGCAAAGCCATGCGTAAAAGACCCTTGGCCGGCTTCCATCGGCCGCCAGAGTTCGGAGACGTAAATCAGCCCCTCGTCGTCCACCACGACGTCCGTCGGGCGCAGCACGTCATCCCAGATGGCGATGAACTTGCCGGAGCGGTCGAAGAACTGCAGGCGGTCGTTCTCGCGGTCGCAGACGATCACATTTTCCTGACGATCGAGCGCGATGCCGTGGGGGAGATGAAATTCGCCCGGGCCGGTCCCCACCTCGCCCCAACTATTGAGCAGTTCGCCTTTGGGCGAGAAATGATGGATGCGCGCATTGCCATATCCGTCCGCGACGAACATGTCCTTGTTCTGCGCGATGCACACATTGCAGCAGCAGTTGAAGCCATCCGCAGAGCGCTCCACATACTCATTGTGATGGATCTGCGGCTTCCGGCCTTTGATCGATCCATAGCCGGTATCGCTGACCTTGCGCGGTTCGCCCAGCATCCACTGGAAATTCCCCTCTAGGTCGAACACCCGCACCACGCTGTCCTGATCGTCGGTGCAGTAGACCAGGTCGTCATGGATGGTGATGCCATGGGCGCGATTGAACACGCCATCGCCCCATTTGTAGAGGAAGTTCCCGTCTGAATCATACACCATCACCCGCTCTCCCTTGCGGGTGTGGAGGAAGACCCTGTCCCGGGAATCGCAAGCGACGCCGGCTACGTCCTCGTGGCTGAATTCATCACCGGCAGGACATTTTTCCCAATTGGGCACGACTTCGAATGTGATTGAGCCAGTGGACATGGTTTCTTCCTGTGTGGGCCGTCCGCACGGAACAAGGCGGCCTGAAAGGGGGAGGACAGGACCGCAACCTAGGAAGCCCTCCCCGGAGCCACTTGCCCGGGCCGGAAAATGATGCTGCCCCTCGCGGTATGCGGCGGCGAGATCAGAAAAAGCGGCCGACCGTCTGGCTATGCTCCACAAAGGGCGGCTCGACAAAATAAGGGCCGGCGAGCGCCCGCCACTGGAGGAAGCCGTCGGACTCCCGGAAGCCGACCATATGGTCTTCGACGCTGTCCCATTCCACGCGCAGGCGATAACGGGCCGGGTCTTCGATCACCCGCTCAAGTGTCATACTGTGTGAGCCCTTGGCGGCCCGCAAAATAGCCGCCGCCTGCGCCACGGCCAGCTCGAAAGCCTCCGCCTTCGCCGGATCGATGGTGAGATGTGCGATTTCGGTGATCATGATCTTCTCTGTCGACGTTGCTGCCAGCGGCCATGACTGCCCATGGCCACCGGCCCGCGCTTATCCGTCGCGGAAGTTCGCTGTGCCTTTCTACGCCCAACGCCTGGTTTGCAGGAGGCCTACAGGCGGGGTGCCAGACATACCGCGACGGGCATCTGCAACTTCCGACCAGGGTAAGTGCCGCCCGGCGGGTCATGTCATCCCGATCCTGCAAAAATCACCGTCAGGAACGCGCCGACCATGAGTCCCCAGCAGATCAGCATGAAACAGGTGGCGCTCCTCCATTTCGGGCCGGATGTGTCGGCGCGGTTGGTCGATGATCTTCTCAAGATCGGCTCGAAGTCTGCCCTTATCGTGACGACGCCACCGGTACGCGACGCCGCGGAGCGCGTCGCCGGCCCCTTGCGGTCGCAAGGCCTGCGCACCGAAATCTGGTGCGACAGCGGCAGCGAGCCATCCGTAAGCGACTTCGAGGCCTTGCTGGCCATGGCTCAAAGTCGGGCCGCAGATGCCGTCATCGGCATCGGCGGCGGCAGCTCGATGGATCTGGCGAAGCTGGCGGCGGCTCTGCTGGATGGCCGCCAGACGATCGCGGATGTTCAGCGCGCCGGCCTGTCCGGCCCGCGCAGATGCTGGCTCGCGTGCATCCCGACTACAGCCGGCACCGGCAGCGAGGTTTCGCCCATTGCTATCCTGCTGGATGAGAATGACCTGCTCAAGAAGGGCGTGGTGAGCGAGCATCTGGTGCCGGATGCCGCCTATATCGACCCGATGCTCACCAAGTCGATGCCGCCCGCCGTCACCGCCGCAACCGGGCTGGACGCGCTGACTCATTGCATTGAAGCCTATGCCAACCGCTTTGCCCATCCGGTGATCGATACCTTCGCGTTGGAGGGCGTGCGGCTCGTCTTCCGCAGTTTGCTCAACGCCGTGCGCAATGGCAACGATGTACAAGCACGGACGGACATGGCGCGGGCCAGCTTCTATGGGGGCCTATGCCTTGGCCCGGTGAACACGGCCGCGGTTCATGCGCTGGCTTATCCGCTCGGCGGCGAGTTCCATGTCGCCCACGGCGTGTCGAACGCCATCCTTCTACCGCACGTCCTCGCCTTCAACCTGCCAGCGGCGGAGGCACGCTATGCCGACATCGCGATGGCGGCTGGTGCGGATGGCAACGGAACGACGGCCGAGATCGCGCGCGCAGGGCTGCGTTTGATCGAAGGATTGTGCCGCGATTGCGGCGTGCCCATGCGCCTCTCCGACCATGGCGTGCCGGCCGATGCGCTGGACCGGATGACGGATGGCGCGATGACCGTCACCCGCTTGTTGGACCGCAACGTGCGCCCCGTCGAATGGCGTGACGCGCGCCAGATCTACGACGCTGCATTCTGAATCGACATGCGAATAGAAGATAAAAAACAACCGGTTTTGGGAGACGATTTTTGACTGTCCATCACGATGCGCATGATCCTGGCGTTTCCCAAGCAACCGCTGGTCCCACGCTTGGCGCGCGCGCAGATGACACGGACATGCCGACCCGCGGGCAAGCGCATTATTCGCTCTTCGTGCTGACGGTCGTCGTCCTGTTCACGGTCGTGGACCGTCAGGTTCTCGCATTGCTGATCCTGCCCGTGCAGCGCGATTTCGGTATTTCCGATACGCAGGCGGCTCTGTTGCTGGGCGCGGCCTTTTCGCTGACCTATGCAATCGCCGGCCTGCCCATCGCCCGCATCGCGGACACCCGCAACCGCCGCAACATCGTCGCCGCCTGCATCGCTTTCTGGAGCGGGGCCACGATGCTGTGCGGTCTGGCCCAAAACTACACGCATCTCTTCCTCGCGCGCATGGGCATCGGCGCCGGCGAGTCGGGCTATGGCCCGGCGACCTGGTCGATCGTGACGGACTCCTACCCACGGGAAAAGGTGGCCTTTGGAACCGGTGTGCTTTCCATCGGCGCGACGGTGGGCACGGGCCTTGCCCTCTTCATGGGCGGCGCGGTGCTCGCGATGGTCGAACACTTCCCGACGGTTAGCCTGCCCTTCGGCGGCACGATCCGCCCCTGGCAGTGGGCCTTCATCATCGTCGGCGCGCCGGGCCTCATCTGGGCGCTCGTCGTGCTGACCACCAAGGAGCCGGCGCGGCGTGGACTAAAAGGCCGTAAGCTGAAAAGCGTCCCGGTGAAGGATGTCGCACGCTTCATGCGCGATGACTGGCGCGTCTATCTCGCTGCGATCGGCGGCCTCGCCATGAAGCTGCTGATGGTTATGGGCATCTCGCAATGGATGCCAACGCTCTACCACCGCGAATTCGGCTGGGAGCTGTCCGATGTCGGCATGATCACGGGCGGGATCGCCATGGTCCTCTCGCCCATCGCCCTGCTGCTCGGCGCGCGCGTCTCGGAACGCTGGATGAAGCAGGGGCGCTCCGACGCTAATCTGCGCATCGTCTTCTACGGCCTGTGCGTGTCGGTGCCCTGCTACATCGTCGCGCCGCTGCTGCCCAATCCCTGGATAGTGCTGACGCTTCAATCGGTGGCCGTGTTCGTTTCCGCTATGGGCGCCGGCCCTGCCATCGCCGCCTTCCAGCTTGTCACGCCCAACAGCATGCGCGCGCAGGTCAGTTCGGTGAGCCAGTTCTGCACCAATGTTCTAGCCTTTGCGGTGGGCCCGCTCCTCGTCGCGATCCTGACGGACTATCTTTTCCGCGATCCGCAACTGCTCAACTACTCCATCTCGCTAAGCACTGCCCTGCTTGGCCCATTGACCCTTTTGATCACCTGGCAGGGCCTCAAGCCATTCGCCCGCAGCGTCGACCGCATGGCCCTGGAGGCCGGGCAATGAGCGCGCAAGATCCGACCCGCGGAGGAGACCCCGACTGCATGGCCCCGATCGACACGCTCGAAATCATCGACGCGCAAATCCATGAGCCTTTCCCTGCAGTTCGGCCGAACGGGGCAGACATGCACCTGTTGACAAGGATGCAGATCGAACTCGCGCGCGAAGCGATGGACGCGATCGGCGTCGACCGGGCGCTCGCCGTCACCGACGACGCGTTCATCGAACTCGCCAGCACCCTCTTCCCGGGGCGCTTTCCGGGGGTCCATACCTTCTTCCCGATCCTCGACGACTTCGGCCCTGCTGTCCGCAAGGTCGCAGCCAACCCCGCCATGGTCGCAGGGCGCGCGCTGGTCGGAAACTTCGCCACGGCAGAAATGCGCCCGGAGTTCGATGCCGGCAAGTTCGATACGCTTTATGCGGCGGCGGAAGATGTCGGCCTGCCGATCTTCAATTCCACCCATGGCGGCTGCGCGCGCATGGCGGAAGTCGCCGAACGCCACCCCGCCCTGACCTTGATCATCGATCATATCGGCGTCGCCCAGCATCCCGTGTCGCCGCCCGAGACCATGTCATGGGCGAGTTTTCCCGACCTGCTGGACCTTGCCCGCTACCCCAATGTCGCCGTCAAGCTCTGCGGCGCGCCGCTGCTCTCGGAACACGCATACCCGTTCGAGGATCTGTGGCCACGCCTTGAGCAGTTGATTGCGGCATTCGGCGCGGAGCGGATCATGTGGGCGAGCGATTATACCCGCTTGCGCACAGCCGATCTTCCACGCGGCGCCCGGCCACGGCGACGCGGACTGACCTATGCGGAGAGCCTCAACTTTCTGCTGCGGAGCGACCGGCTGAGCCTTGCGGACAAGCGCCAGATTTTCGGCGGCACAGCCACCCGCCTGCTGCGCCTGCCCCCCATCGGTACGGACTGGCCGATGCCCGAGATGCGATGGTAGCGGCATGACCGATGCTGAGACCCTGCTCGCTCAGGTGGAAGAAGCCTGCAAGCGTCTGAAGATCGCCCAGACGACATTCGGGCGGCAGGCTGTCAACGACGGCAAGTTCGTCAGCCGCCTGCAGCAGGGCGGCCGCGTGACGCTCCAGACGGTAGAACGGGTCCACCGCTTCATCGCCGAGCAGGGCGGGCCATCGGCAGCGACGTTGCGATCGGCCATTATCGGTCGCGCCGAGATGAGCGTCGAGCACAGCTTCCGCTTCTACGACAACCGCCAGAAATATCTGATGTTCGTGAACACCTCATCGGAAAAGCAGGTGATCGCCGACCGCGCGTTGCAGCAATTGGCCCTCGCCCAGCCCCGTCCGCCCGCGATCCGCTTGTTTGATGGGGGCGCCGGCGATGGAACCGCACTTACCCGGCTTCTGCGCGGCGCGCACCGCCGTTACGCTTGGCTACCTTTCTACATCGTCGCGAAGGAAATCAGCCTCGAAAACGTGCGACTGATGCTGGAGAAAATGCCCGACAGGTTTCAGGAGCATCCGGCGACGGTGCTGGTCGTCACCAACCTGCCCTATACCGAGGCCCCTTGGCTCAACCCGCGCAATCCTGTGGACGCCAGCCGGATGGTCTGGGAAGAAGTGCCGCTCGATGGGACCACGGCCGGCGATTTCGAGGAGGCGATCGCCGAGCTTCAGCCATTTCTGGAACGCAACTGGCGCGTGCGCCGCAGTGCCGCCACAGGGCGCCCGCTGCATGAAGTCCCCGCCGTCCTCATCCTGTACCGCCGCGACCATCGGTTCGCGCTCGACGCGGTCATTCCACGTCGGGGCCGGGCCAGTGCCGATTTCGACTTCGTACTACTGTCCCAACCCTATAGCGCGCGGGCAGAGCTATCCTTCAAGGCGGAGAAGATCGTCGCGCCGCTCGCCCGCGCGTTGCGCCTGAGCGGGCAGCTGATGGGCGTGCATTCCTTTGGTGACGATCCGGGCATGGAGTTGATTCAGACCATTTGGCCGGACGAAGCCCCCTTCGTCCACAAGCGGCAGATACTGATGGCCGCTGTCCAGGCCGAACTCGGCCGTGACGCGCGCAAATTCCAGCTTCACGATCTATCCGATGAGCGCTCGGTGTTCCGCTATGGTATCCAGACGCTGGATACCGAAATCGATCAGTCGATCGGCTCCTCCACGCTGCTCGCGGCCTGGAATGCCGCCAGCTACGTGGCGCAGATCGAAGACGACCGGCTGTCCGTGGCGATGAACAGCGATCGCTATCTCGAGGCCACCCGCCAGACGCTGCGCGAATATGGCGGGCTGTGGTTCCAGAACGAAGCCTACATCATCTCCCGTCGCGCAGACCTTGGATAGCCATGGAAAGAAGACATATGAATAATCACGCGACCTGCCCATTCTGCCACGCGCGCTGGACACAGGAGATGATTGACCAGCTCGAAAGATTTTCGAGTGCCGGCGGCTGCGCCTGTTGCAGCCTGACGCCAGACCTTGTGGCCCACCAGCCACTGGAGACGCCCAAACGCGACCTGTGCTGCGCGACTTGTGGCAAGGCGATCTACCTCGCGCCAAATCTCTTCCGTCACCATATTGAAGAGATTCAGACGCAGCTCAAACCCGATGTAAATCTCTTCTATTTCTGAATATATTTCCATCACTGGAAATATAGATTCATAATTTTCGAAGGGTGGGATTTATCCCAACGACGGTGGGAACGAATGTGGTTTACCCACCGACACGGTCGTTCAAAATCAACACCATGGATCAGCCAACGCGATCATTGCCCGCCTGGACAATGACTGCACGCTTGGCGACACAAATGGAGAGTATGATGTTGGACGTTCTTTCAGATCTTGTGGCCGGAAAAGCCGGCGTTGGCGATCAACCCGAACAGGGTGCCGATCTGCCTGACACCCTGCCGGTCGTGGACATCTCCAGACTGCAAGGCAGCGCGCGAGACCGTGAGACGCTGATCGCACATCTGAGGAGTGTGCTGCACCGTTTCGGTTTCTTCTACCTTAAGGGTCATGGCGTCGACCCCGCGCTGTGCGCCGCAGCCCTCGCCGTCTCCAAGCAGTTCTTCGCATTGCCGGAGGAAAACAAGCTCGCCATTGAAATGATCAGATCGCCGCATTTCCGGGGCTATTGCCGGGCCGGCATGGAACTGACAGGCGGTAAGCCCGACTGGCGCGAGCAGGTGGATTTCGACCGCGAGGAAGCCCCGCTGCCGACTGGCCCCGACACACCCGCGTGGCATCGCGCCATCGGGCCCAATCAGTGGCCCGATGCCCTGCCGGAGATGCGAGGCATCATTCTGGCCTATCAGGCTGAGGTGACGCGGGTCGGGATCGAAGTCCTCCGCGCGATCGCCCTAGCGCTCGGCCAAGACGAAGATGCCTTTGCGCCCATGTACAAGTCGGGCCCACGCCAGCATCTCAAAATCGTGCGCTATCCCGGTCGCGATCAAACCACGTCGAAACAGGGCGTCGGCGCCCATAAGGATGGCGGGCTGATCACCATCTTGCTGCAAGACGTGTTGCCGGGGCTGCAGGTCCAGCTTGAGGACGGATCGTGGATCGATGCGCCGCCCGTGCCGGGTACATTCGTCGTGAACACCGGAGAACTGCTTGAACTGGCCACCAACGGCTTCGTCCACGCGGACGTCCATTGCGCCACCTCACCAGAGCCCGGCACGGCGCGCTATTCCATTCCGTTCTTTCTCGGTGCGAGCCACGAAGGCAGCATCCCCCTGATCGAACTGCCCCCCGAACTCCGCGCAGTCGAACGCGGGGTGAGTTCAGACCCCGACAACCCACTGTTTCGCGACGTCGGCATGAACCACCTCAAGGCGCGCTTGAGATCCCACCCTGATGTAGCAGCACGGTTTTACGCCGATTGTGTGTGATGCTGATGAGCGGCTCTCATTAGAGAGAACAGCTGGCGTCGTCAGACAGAAGAATAAGGCAAGGGGCGCGAGCAGAATGCGATCTGTCTGCCGAAGCCGGTGTCATACCGCGACTGATTCAGCCTGCCTCGCCCCAAGAATCCTTGCTAAACGATCTCAGATGGATCGCCTCGAAACCGCAACCGCATCCGACAGCGTGCGCTTCGATCTTAACCGCGGCCGATCTCAGGCTCATGGCGCAAGCCAGCTTCATGAACCAGCGCAGGTCCTCACGGGCCGTTTCGCGCGGTGAAATGTCGGCTATGTTGAACTGTTAAAACTGAGGACAACCCGCGGGCGCGCTGTCCAAGGGTTCTCCTATGACCGGCCCACTGGGGGTCACATGTACCGGGGACCAGTCAAGCCGGGTAGGTCACGCAAAGAGCGACCCCACGCATTGACACTATGCGGAATGCGCATCGCATGACATCTTGATACCATCATGGCACAGAACATTTCAGTTTCGCCAATCAATGGGTCGTGGAACAGTGGCTTTGCCTTGTATCAGGCGGCGACATATGTCGGGACGCCACATCGGCCTGTCATCGTGGCCGCGACCACGAACAGTCAGAGCGAAATCCAGCTCTTTGACTGGCTGGTGCCCGAGCGTTTCGAGGTCATAAGCGGCGGCGGTTCCGACAATCGCGCTGCGAAATTCTGCTTCTACATCGCGAACCGTCCCACTTGGATCGGCCGAGGCGATGGCCAAATACAGGAAATCCCTGAACATAAACTCGTTGTCATCAATACGAACGATCCAATCAGGACGATCAGCCTTGGCGACACGCGGCATCTTACACTCGTTCTGCCTCACTGGATGGTCGCGCGCCATGTTCCGGAGCCGGTTCATCTGAGCACAGCAGCGACTGTCTTGCCCGATGCCAATGGGCTCGCAGCGCGCGACATCATGTTTGCGCTTCGATCATGCATTGGGTTGGCGCAGTTTCCTTCGATCAGCACGAAGCTGGTGGACGGCTTCCTTGATACTCTGCGTCCCGTCAAAGCCGATGACCATAGCCCTGGCTTGCACAAGCGCAGCGCCGATGTGCTGCGCATTCGCGAGATCATCGCACGAAACTTCAGCGATCCCGATTTTTCAGCGGCGGATATTGCGCGCGCGCTCGGGATATCCACGCGCTACCTGCACCTCATCTGCCAGGTTGAAGAGTCACCCGCCCGGATGATCCGGAATTTCCGGCTCCAACAAGCAGAGGCGCTCCTCAAATCGCCAGCCTGGCAGGATAGATCCATCACCGACATTGCGCTGGAGTGTGGCTTTAACAGCAGCAGTCAGTTCAGCACCAGCTTTCGGTCCTATGCCGGGGTTTCGCCACGGCAGTTGCGATATGGCCGCATTGCTTAGATTTAGAACCGACCCGCACTTCCAAATTTCAAAAATCCACTGCGGAAATCGGAAAGACGGCATGGCTGCGGCCAATTAAGCCTGCTCGCCACAAAACAACGAAATGAAGAGGGCGAGGATATGTGGAAGGGCTCTGACAGTCTGTCGGGTTTTTGCGTGCTGGCGGCCTTGGTGGCGACGCCGGGGATGGCGCAGACGGGACCCGCAAGCGAACCATCGGCAACGATCGAGGACATTGTCGTCACTGCGCGTCGGACGGCAGAGACGTTGCAGAACGCACCTGTTGCCGTCTCGGTGATCGGCGGCGGCGCCCTTGAGCGGGCCGGCATCACCGGGTTGACGGACCTGCAGAGCCGGCTGCCCGCTGTGGAATTCCAGACCGCGACGAGCACGCCGATCGTCACCGTGCGCGGTGTCGGCACGTTCAGCACGCAGGCCGGTGTCGATTCCGCCATAGCCTATACGGTCGATGGCATCTTTCTGGCCCATCCCCAGGCCTATCCCCCGGTTCTGGTTGACATCGCGCGTGTGGAGTCTCTGCGTGGACCGCAGGGCACGCTCTACGGCCGCAACTCAAATGGCGGCGCGATCAACTTCCTGACCAACGAACCGGTGCTGGGGCAAGTGCAGGCAAATATCGCGCTGACTGCGGGCAATTATGCGACCTTCGGTTCCGAGGCGATGCTGAACGTGTCCGTGGGTGAAAAGGCCGCGATCCGTTTCGCGTTTGGCTCGAACAGGCGCGATGGCTTCTATCCCGATGGATACAGCAATGCCGCTGATTGGGTCGGGCGCGCGCGTCTACTGGTCCAGCCCAGCGATCAACTAAGGATCGTCCTGAGTGCCGACCGCTCCAAGCTGAGCAACGATGGCGCGGGTTGGGACTATTGCCCGCCCAACACCACCAGCGCTTTGTGCGCCGGCCGCCCTTTCCGCCCCTATACCGGGCTGAGCGGACGCAACCTCGCGGATTTCAATCATAGTGATAGCTGGTCGGTCTATAATCAGATTGATCTCACGCTCCCCTGGGCCACGCTCACCTCGCTCACTGGCTACCGCGACAACGACTTCCTCGCCCGGCAGACGCAGGTGCTGGGCACGCCGTCCTCAGGCTTTATCCAGGGTGTGCGCAGCAAATTGTTCACGCAGGAGCTACGCCTCGCATCGCCTGCCCAGTCGCCTTTCAAATGGCTCCTCGGCGGCTTTTACGCGCGCGAGACCGGGCCGGCCTCACAGACCTTCAATCAGGACGAGATCCCCTACTTCTCCAGCGATCCGCATCTGGTGACGACTTCGAAAGCGGTGTTCGGCGAAGTCACCGTGCCCCTCGCCTCCATACTGCGGCTCATCGGAGGGCTGCGTTATACCGACGAGGAGAAGTCCGCGACGGGTGTGGTGCGCACCATCTCGCCGACCTCCGCCACCGAACTGCCGATCCTGCAGAATTTCCGGACCCGCAAATGGACCTGGAAAGCCGGGGCAGAGCTCGATCTGGCCGAGACGTCGCTGGTCTACGCGACGGTCAGCACCGGCTTCAAATCGGGCGGCATCAATCAGGTTCCGCAATTGCCCGGCTTCACCGGCTCCTACCGACCGGAGACGATTACTGCCTATCAACTGGGGTCGAAGAACCGCCTGCTCGGCAACCGCCTCCAGATCAACGGCGAAGTCTTCTATTATGATTACAAGGATTTCCAGGCGCTGCAGGTGATCCGCGACGCCGCCATTCCCGGCTTCTTCATCCAGACGACCAATTCGCAGAAATCATCGATGTACGGCGGCGAGCTGGAGGCCGAGGTCGCCGTTTCCTCCGCGGGTCGCCTGTCGCTGGCGGCCACTTGGCTCCATGCCCGTTTTGATACCTATATCATCGGCGCGACCAACCTGTCGGGCAAGCAGATCCAGGCCGCGCCCGATTTCACGCTAGGTGGCGCCTACGAGCACCGGTTCGATTTCGACAGCGGCGCCCGCCTGACCTTCGGCATCGACAGCAAATATGTGACGGGCCATTTCGTGGCCAACAGCAACGCCCCCGGCTCCTATCAGGATGGCTATTTGCGCTCCAATGCGAGCTTGACCTTCGAAACCCCCAATCGCGCGTGGCAGATCTCGGCGTTCGTCAGGAACATCGAGGACAAGGCGCAGATCGCGGCCTTCCAGCCGTCCGCAAATGGCGACTTGGTGTTGCTCAATCCGCCGCGCACCTTCGGCGCGACGGTCAAATGGCGCTACTGATCGTGGCAGGCCAGCTATCATCGATGCGAGGCGCAACCGCATGACGGATCAGTCCTCCCTCCTCTTCGACCAGTTCACTTTGAAAGGGCGGCAACTCGCCAATCGCTTCGTCCTCCCCGGCATGCAACGCGGATGGAGCGTCGACGGCGCGCCGACCGATACGCTCACCGATTACTACGTGCGGCGCGTGAAGGGTGGCGCGGGCCTTATCATCACGGAGTCGGTCGCGGTCGATCACCCTAGCGCGACACGGTCGGCTGTTTTCAGCCGGTTGGACGAAGGCACGTTCGAGGCCTGGCGACAGTGCGTTGGGGCAGTGCGCGCTGCAGGCGGGCACATTCTCCTGCAACTCTGGCATGAGGGCGCAGTGCGCAAGGATGAGGATCTGGGAGACGGGGTGGTCGTCACGCCGACACTCAGCCCATCCGGATTGATGGCGGCGGACCGACCGCGTGGTCGGGCGGCGACGCTTGAGGACCTGGAGGAAATCAAACAGGCCTTCGTTCGCTCCGCGCTTCTCGCGCAAAAGGCCGGGGCAGACGGCATAGAACTGCACGGCGCGCACGGCTATTTTCTCGATCAGTTTTTGTGGGAGCAAACCAACCGCCGCTCGGATCGCTATGGTGGCCGGTCGCTGCCCGAGCGGGCGCGCTATCCTGGCGAAATTGCGCGAAGCGTACGTGCAGCCTGCGGGGAAGATTTCATCATTTCCTTTCGCTTTTCCCAGTGGAAGGAGATCGATCTCAAGGCGCGGATCGCCGAGACGCCAGAGGAGCTGGCGCTATTCGTCTCGCTGCTGCGGGACTCAGGGGTCGATATTCTCCACGTGTCGACGCGACGTTTCTGGGAGGCCGCCTGGCCGGAGAGCGACAAGACGCTGGCCGCGTGGGTCAGGCAACTGAGCGGACTCCCGGTCATCGCCGTGGGCAGCGTCGGCCTGAGCACGGACATCATGGAAACGGCTCAAGGCCTGGAATCGCACTCCGATGCACAGGCGAGCATCGCTCTTCTCGACCAGGGTCTGCAGCGGGGCGACTTCGACCTCGTCGCTGTCGGGCGCGGGCAGATTAGCGACCCCGAATGGGTCAACAAGGTGCGGGAGCAGCGTTATGGTGACATCATCGCCTTTTCCCGCAAAGCGCTTGGTAAGCTCGATGGGGAAACGGACCATATGGAGGGTGTGCCCCCAAAGGCCTGAGCGACACATCGGTATGGCAGATATCAGGATAAGGGTTGGGACGAGGCAATGAGCTCTGGCAGGCCAGCCGAATTAGCGGTGGGTGAGGCAGTCGATCTGAAGGGGGCGACCAGCCGCCCGGATGTCACGCGTGCATCATGGATCGCGCTCTCCATCCTGCTGCTCGTCTATCTGCTCAACAATCTCGATCGGTTCATCCTCTCGATCCTCGCCCAGCCGATCAAGGAAGAGTTGCGCCTCGCGGACTGGCAGCTTGGCCTGCTCACCGGCTTTGCCTTCAGTCTCCTGTATGTCGTCGTCGGATTTCCGATGGCGCGCCTGTCCGACCGGGGAAACCGGACGTTGATCCTGTCCCTCTGCGTGGCCTTCTGGTCGATCATGACCGCGCTGTGCGGGCTCGCGACAAGTTTCGTGCAGCTTTGCGTGTTCAGAGCCGGTGTCGGTGTCGGTGAAGCGGCTTGCCTGCCCGCTTCACACTCGTTGATCAGTGATCTCTTTCCGCCGGAGGCGCGAACGCGTGCGATGTCGATCTTCGGGCTGGGCCTGCCGCTGGGCGGGTTTGCCGGCGTCGTGATCGGTGGCTTCGTCATGGACCATTGGGGATGGCGCAGCGCGATGCTGGTCGTGGGTCTGCCCGGCCTGCTGGTAGCCCTGCTGACCTGGATGGTTATCAAGGAGCCCGAGCGGGGCCGTTTCGAGCGGGCATCCGCGCGGACGTTGCCCAGCGCCGGGTCCCTGATCGAAGTTGCGATGACGTTATGGAAATCGCCCATTGCCCGGAATGTGATCATTGCTCTGACGGCTGCGGGCCTGGTGGGCGCGCCCAATGTCACCTTCATGGGCCCCTACATGATCCGCCGCTTCGACCTGGGCTACACGGAACTGGGCGTGATCATCGCGCTGACCTTCATGCTCGGATCGGCCATATCGACGCTGGGAGGCGGGCTCATCGTCCATTGGGCATCCCGCTTTGACGACCGCTGGATCATGTGGGTGCCTGCCATCGGCGTTGCGCTCAGCGCGCCATTATATGTCGCGGCTTATGCGCAAAGCAGCTGGCAGGGCCTCGCGGCGATCCTGTTTCTCGCATCCGTCGTCAACTCGACCTATCTCGCGCCTTCCTACGCCATGCTGCACAGCACGGTCGGGCCAAACGGACGTGCGACCGCATCGGTCATCGCGAGCTTCTGCCTCAGTCTGATCGCGATGGGTTTTGGTCCGCTGCTTGCCGGCATGGGGATCGATCTGCTGGCAGCTCATCTCTTCAGCGCCCTTGAGCAAGGTGGTTTTTCGAGCGCGTGCCCCGGCGGCGCGGCCGCCACCGGGAGCGGCCCGGAACTGGCCAGCGCATGCCGCTCCGCGACATCCCAGGCCACGCAATGGGTGATCATGGGATGCCTCGCAGCGATGGTGTGGCCCGCCTGGCATTTCTTCCTTGCGGCGCGTCACATGACCATTCGGACCACCTCAAATGCACATCATTCGCGCGTCTGACTAACCGGCTTTGACAAAAGCGGGGGACGCTTGTCCGAGGTCGCCGGATGACTGCGCCGCCCGACAGCGCGTTGTCCAAAGCGGGCATAGAGTGTTGGAAGAACGAACAGCGTCAGCAGCGTTGCGGATATCAGGCCGCCGATCACCACGGTCGCCAGCGGCTTCTGGACCTCGGCTCCGGAGCCGCTAGCAAACGCCATGGGCACAAAGCCCAAGCTTGCGACCAGCGCAGTCATGGCGACGGGCCGAAGGCGCTGGATCGCGCCCGTTCGTGCTGCCTCAGCGCGGCTCATGCCCTTGCCGATCAGATCCTGAATGGAGCTCACCATGACCAGGCCGTTCAACACCGCGATTCCCGACAGGGCGATGAATCCCACCGCCGCCGAGATCGAGAAGTCCATCCCGCGCAGGAACAGCAGCAACACGCCGCCGACAAGCGCGAAGGGCGCGCCGGTGAACACGATCGCCGCGTCCCGAACATTGCCGAGCGCACCGTAGAGCAGCAACAGGATGATGACGAAGCAGCCCGGCACGACAAGTTTTAGCCGTTCGCTTGCCGACGCGAGATTCTCGAACTGCCCGCCCCATTCGAGATAACTGCCCGCAGGCAAGCGCACCTCGTTCGCAATCGCAGCCTGAGCGTCTGCAACGACACTGCCCACATCGCGGCCCCGGACGTTGGCCTGGACAACGACGCGGCGTTTGCCGTTCTCGCGGCTGATCTGGTTTGGCCCGTCGACCACCGCAATCGTCGCGACGCTCGACAGCGGAACATAGGCGCCCCCAGCGACCGGCACCTGGATTTGGGCCAGAGCGCCGAGGTCGGCACGTTGGGCCTCGGAAAGGCGGATGACCACCGGGAAGCGCCGATCACCCTCGAAGATCATGCCTGACGTCCGCCCGCCGATTGTGGCGGTGATGGTGTCCTGCACGTCCTGCGCCGTCACGCCGAGCCGCGCCATCGCATCGCGATTGACGCGGATGTCGAGCATCGGCAGGCCCGTTGTCTGCTCGACCTTCACGTCGGTCGCGCCTTCCGTCCTCCGCAGAACCGAAGCGATTTGCTCGGCCACCCGGTTCATCGATGCGAAATCGTCACCAAAAACCTTGACCGCGACATCGCCGCGGACGCCCGCAATCAGCTCATTGAAGCGCATCTGGATCGGCTGAGTGATCTCATAAGCGTTTCCGGGGATCTTCCCCAACTCGCCTTCTAGACGTTCGACCAGTGCCGCCTTGGTCAGGCGGGGATCGGGCCACTCGTCTCGCGGCTTGAGGATCACGAACATGTCCGTGGCATTGGGCGGCATCGGGTCGGATGCCAGTTCCGCCGTGCCTGTCTTGGAGAAGACGAACTTCACCTCCTTTTGACGCGACATCATCTGCTCGAGCGGCGCCTGCATCGCCTGGCTCTGCTGGACCGAGGTCGCCGGAATCCGCAGGGCCTGGATCAGGATGTCGCCTTCATCGAGCTGCGGCAGGAACACCTGCCCCAGCGAGAGGAATGCCGCCGCCGCGATCGCAAGGCTTCCAACCGCCGCGCCGATGGTGAAGGAAGGCGTCTTCATCGCCCGATGGAGGCCCGGTTCGTACCGCGCCTTCAACCAGGAGATGATCCGGCCATCCTTTTCCTCAACCTTCTTCGAAAGCCAGATCGCGATCATCGCCGGCACGAAGGTCAACGACAGGATGAAGGCGAAGGCGAGCGCGATGATGACCGTGAGCGCCATCGGCACGAAGGTCTTGCCTTCCACCCCGGTGAGCGTGAGCAGCGGCACATAGACCAGAATGATGATCGCCTGGCCGTAGACAGAGGGACGGATCATTTCGCGCGCGGCGCTCGCAACATTGCCGAGCCGCTCCTGCACTGTGAGCAGGCGCCCCTCATGATGCTGTTGTTCGGCAATACGCCTGAGCGCATTCTCAACGATGATGACGGCGCCATCGACGATAAGGCCGAAGTCGAGCGCGCCAAGGCTCATCAGATTGGCTGAGACGCCGACGCGCAGCATTCCGAAACCGGTCAGCACCATCGTGATCGGGATGACCAGCGCTGCGATCAGGGCCGCCCGGACGTTGCCGAGCAACAGGAACAGGATGACGATGACCAGAAGCGCGCCTTCGCTGAGATTCTTTGCGACCGTCTTGATCGTTGAGTTCACGAGGACCGTCCGATCCAGCACCGGCTGAATGACGACGTCGGGGGGCAGGGATGCGTTGATCTCCTGCAGCCTGTCGGCAACCGCGGTCGCCACGGTGCGACTGTTTTCACCGATCCGCATGATCGCCGTGCCAACCACCACTTCGGTGCCGTTCTCCGAGGCTGATCCCATCCGAACCGCCTGTCCGGTCTGCACCGTGGCGACCTGATCAAGCGTGATCGGCACGCCTTCGCGGGTGGCGATGACTGTCCGCGCCAATTCCGCTTCGTTGCGGATCAGCGCGTCCGATATGACCGCGAGACCTTCGCCCCCGCGATTGACGAACCCGCCCCCGACGCTGGAGTTGTTGCGCTCGAGCGCCGTGCCGAGGTCGGTCAGGGTTAGCCCCATTGATGCCAGTTTCTGGACATTGGGCACGACGAGATATTGTTTGGCGTAGCCGCCGATCGAATCGATGCCGGCGACGCCGGGCACGTTCTTGAGGAGCGGCGTGACGATCCAGTCCTGCGTGGTGCGCAGATAGGTGGCCTTATCGGCCTCGCTCGTCAGCCGTTGCCCTTCGGGCGTGATGTAGCTGCCGTCTGGCTGCTGGCCAGGCTCGCCGGGCCGATGCTTGTCGTCCGCCCGATGGTCGAGCCGGACGGTCCACATATAAACCTCGCCAAGCCCCGTCGCGATCGGCCCCATTTCAGGGCTGACGCCGCCGGGCAGGCTCTCTTTCACGCTTTCAAGGCGTTCGCCGACCTGTTGACGCGCGAAATAGATGTCGGTTGCGTCGGTGAACACGGCCGTGACCTGGGCAAAGCCATTGCGGCTCAGCGAACGGGTGTACTCAAGACCCGGAATACCGGCGAGCGCCGTTTCGATCGGAAACGACACCTGCTTCTCGACCAGTTCAGGCGAGAGCGCGGGCGCACGAACGTTGATCTGCACCTGATTGTTGGTGATGTCCGGCACGGCGTCGATCGGCAGGCGGGACAAGGAATAGGCGCCGATGACGGCGGCAACGGTGGTGAGAGCGAGGACAAGCCAGCGCTGCTCCACCGCCCATGTGACGATGCGTGCGATCATGGTTCAGTCCTCATGGCTTGCTTCGCTCTTGCCGAGTTCGGCCTTGAGCGTGAAACTTCCGGTGGTGGCGATCCGCTCACGGCCTGAAAGCCCGGAGCGGATCAGCACGGTGTCGCCGGCGGGATCGCCAAGCTGGACCGGCGTGACCCTGAAGCCTGTCGCCGTCCGCGCGAACACGACCGTTTTCCCCTCGACCGTTTGCACGGCCGTCAGGGGCACGCGCACAGAGGCGGGACCGTCGCCGCCGCCAGCCAGTTGCACCGACGCAGTAACCGCCTCGCCAACGCGCCAGACGCCGCCGCCATTGTCGAGCGATGCGATCGCCGGCACCAGCCTGGTCTGTGGATCGAGCGCTGGCGACACGAAGCTCATCTGCCCGATTGCCGAGCGTCCTGCTGCGGTGACCGTCACGGGCGCCCCGGGTCGGACGCGGCCCGCATCCTCGGGCTTGAGGCTGAGCGAGAGCGAGACCTTCGACAGATTGGCGATCCGGAACAGCTCGGCGTCAGCCGCAACCGTTTGACCGAGCACGACCGGTCTCGCGATCACCTGGCCCGAGAGGGGGGCAACGATGCCGAGGCGATTGAGCCCGCCCCCACCGCCCCCAGTTGCCGAAACCTGGCTTTGCGCCTGGGTGAGTGCGATCCGCGCTTCGGTTGCCGCGGTTCGCGCCGCGATCAGATCCTGCTCAGGTGAAACGCGCTGAGAGAACAGCCGTTGCTCGCGCGCGAGATTGGAATTGGCGAGGGCGAGCCGTGCCCGGGCCGCCTCGACCGCCCCCTTGAGCTGCGCCGCCTCGCGGCTCTCGATCACCGCAAGCGTCTGCCCGCGGGAAACGCTTTCGCCGAGATTGCGGTTAAGCGCGACGACACGACCCGCGATCGCCGCCGAGACGACCTGTGTCGCCTGCGGATCGCCATCGATCGTCGCGGGCAGTTCGATCGTGCCGGCGCCGCCGATCAGCGGAACGGCAACCTGCACGCCTGCCGCCGCAATCTGTTCGGCCGAGAGCGTGATGACGCCTTCATCCACATGGCCGGTTTCCTTGGGTTGCTCGGGCGCGGTTTCGTTCGTCGAAGCGCTGTCACCGCAGGCAGCCAATATGAGCGCGAGCGACATTGCGCCCGCAAGCTTAAGTTTCTTCATGACTGGTTCCCCCCTCGAGGCGCGGGAGCGGTCAGCCGCTCCAGCCGCGCACGGGCATTGTGATAATTGGCGAGGGCATCGATCGCAGCGACGCGGGTGTCCGCGAGCGTGCGCTCGGCGTCGAGCAAGTCGAGCTGGCTGAACTTGCCCTCGCGATAGCCGATCCGTGCGATACGGGCCGCCTCCTGCGCGGCCGCGAGCGCCGGACCGGCGGCCGCGCGTGCGGTCGTTTCGGCATTGGCTGCTTCAGCTTGCGCTTCGGCAATCGCCTGATCGACATCGAGTGCCGTCATGCGCCGCCGCGCCTCAGCCCTCGTGCGTTCCGCACTGGCCTGCGCGACTGCCGCCCGCCCGTTGTTGAACAGCGGGATCGCAATCGAGATGGCGAAAGCCGCGGCGGTGTCGTTGGTCGCTTCCAGACGCCGGAGCGCCGGCCCGATATTGAGATCGGGCACACGATTGGCGCGCGCCAGACGGATGCCGGCATCGGCGACGGCAAGATTGGCGTCGGCTGCCGCAAGCGTGAGCGTGCCGGACGCAGACGGCGCGATCGTCGGGCCATAGGATGCTGTCGGAATTTGGTCCAACAGCCCGATATCCAGCGCACCATCAATCGAACGGCCAAGCCGTCGTGCGAGGTTAAGCCGGGCGACATCCGCAAGCCGGGCCGCGCGTTCCAGGCTCGCCGCCGCGTTGATCCTGGCGAGATCCGCACGCTGCTCTTCAAGCGGTGACGCACGGCCGGCTTGCACGCGCACCCGTGCCGCTTGCAGGGCATCGTTCGCGATCCTGAGCTGGTCTCCGGCGGTTGCGAGCCGTCTTTCCGCCGCGATCGCCTCGACATAGAGCGAGGTGACCTGAAGGCGAACATCGGCCGCAACGACCGCTGCTTCCAGTTCCGCACCCGAAAGTTGCGCTGTGGCGACAGCCACACGCGCACTGCGCTTGCCGCCGAGTTCGATGGGCAATGTCACGCCCATCGTCGTCTCCGCGCTCTGGAGCCCCCTATATAGTCCGGTGC
This sequence comes from Sphingobium sp. B11D3B, assembly GCF_025961735.1. NCBI lineage: Bacteria > Pseudomonadati > Pseudomonadota > Alphaproteobacteria > Sphingomonadales > Sphingobiaceae > Sphingobium > Sphingobium sp. B11D3B. Next base: position 2,553,864 of record NZ_JAOQOF010000001.1, read on the forward strand.
CGACGACATTCTCGACCTGCGCCTGCGCCAAGGGGTTGGGACGCAGGCCCGCAACCATGCGGTTGGCGCGGGCGGCTTCGATAGCGGCTTTGGCAGCGTCGGTTGACGGTGCAGCGCCGCCCGCTGCGGCGATGGCCTGTTCAAGCGTGAGGATCGACGCCGCAGCATCGGCCGATACGCGCCCCTGTTGCGCCTGCGCCGCCGAGGCACAGGACGCTGCGGCGAGCATCGCCGCGAGCAATTTCTTCATGAGTGATTCTTCCTGACAGCTGATCGTCAGGCCGGCATGCGCCGGCCGGCGAAACCGTCAGGCTTGGGGCGGCCTTGGCAAGACGCCGCCGCGGGCATCCGGCAGCGGCGCGCGCAAATGGCGCTGCTCGGGATCGTTTGTCACCAGGCTCGCCTGTGACCCGATGATCGTTGCAGGCGTTCCAACATGATGTCCGTGACAGGGATTGTGATGATGCGGCAGTCCATTGTCGCTGTCCGCAGGCACCTCGTCGCCATCACCCGGTGCGTGGACCGTAAGTTCGGCGCCAAGCACGCTCCCGCCCACCGCTTCAGCAGCGTGCGCCATGCCAGCGAAGCCGGAAAGCACCAGCATCAGGCAGGCGAGCAAAGGGAGAAGCTTGCGCATCATCCCTCCCTTATCACTCCGCCGCCACGACGTAACCGGTGTTTTTTGAAATAAGCTCCTTATCCGTAAGGATGATTTGCGTGCCGCCGGAGGTGGCGAGAGCGGTACCCCGTTATCGAGATGAGCAGCAGGCATACCGTGCTCGCCGACGTGAGCAGCGGCGGAGGTTTTCGCATCACGCGCCAGGCTTTACGCGGTCACCCTCGCGGCAGCTTGCGGGATCGGCTTGGAAAGCGTGTATGTCACGCTTACGACAGCTCATGGTGGCAACGGGGCATTGCGGCGAATCCAGGATGGAATGTTAGGGGCGGACATGGTGAAGCATATTTTCTGGATCATCCTCGCGATCATCGGCGCCGTCTGTCTCGGCATCGTCGCCACGGCACGCGGCGAGGCGGTCAACGCGCTGTGGATTGTGATCGCCGCGGTCAGCATCTTCCTCGTCGCCTATCGTTATTATGCGCTCTACATCGCCCGGCACGTCATGCGGCTCGATCCTGCTCGCGCCACGCCGGCCCAGTATCGGGGCGACGGGCTGGATTATGTGCCCACGGACCGCCGCGTCCTCTTTGGTCATCATTTCGCGGCCATTGCCGGCGCCGGCCCACTGGTCGGCCCGGTGCTCGCGGCGCAGATGGGCTATCTGCCCGGCACGCTCTGGATCATCTTCGGCGTCGTGCTGGCCGGCGCGGTCCAGGATTTCATGGTGCTGTTCATCTCGATGCGGCGCGACGGCAAATCGCTCGGTGAACTGGTCCGTATGGAGATGGGGCCGGTCGCCGGCACGATCGCGCTCGCCGGCGCCTTTCTGATCATGGTCATCATCCTCGCGGTGCTCGCCCTCATCGTCGTGCGCGCACTGGCGGAGAGCCCCTGGGGCATGTTCACTGTCGCCGCCACGATCCCCCTCGCCCTCTTGATGGGCATCTACACACGCTGGATCCGCCCGGGCCGCATTGGCGAGGTTTCGCTGCTTGGCTTCGTGGGGCTGATGCTCGCCATCATGTACGGGCAATCGGTCGCCGCTTCCCCCGTCTGGGGGCCGATCTTCACCTTCACGCCCACGCAGCTCTGCTGGATCCTCATCGGCTATGGCGCCGTCGCCTCCATCCTGCCGGTGTGGCTGCTGCTGGCGCCGCGCGATTATCTGTCGACCTTTCTCAAGATCGGCGCGATCGCGGCGCTGGCGATCGGCATCGTCGTCATGGCCCCGCCGCTGCGGATGCCGGCGCTGACCCAGTTCGTCGGCGGGGGCGGTCCGGTCTGGTCGGGTGGCCTCTTCCCCTTCCTGTTCATCACCATCGCCTGCGGCGCCGTCTCGGGCTTCCATGCGCTCATCTCCAGCGGCACGACGCCCAAGCTCATCGCGGCAGAAACCGATGCGCCTTTCATCGGCTATGGCGCGATGCTGATGGAAGCGTTCGTGGCGATCATGGCGCTGGTCGGCGCCTCGATCCTCGATCCGGGCATCTATTTCGCGATGAACAGTCCGGCCGCGATCACCGGCGGCGATCCCGTGAGCGCAGCGGCCGCGGTCACCGCCATGGGCTTCCCGGTCTCAGCCGACACATTGGCCCAGACCGCCCGCGATGTCGGTGAGCACAGCATCGTCTCGCGAACCGGTGGCGCGCCGACCCTCGCCGTGGCCATGGCCGAGATTTTCAGCCATGTCGTCGGCGGGCCAGCGATGAAGGCCTTCTGGTATCATTTCGCCATCCTGTTCGAGGCGCTGTTCATCCTGACGGCCGTCGATGCAGGAACCCGCGCCGGCCGCTTCATGCTGCAGGATCTGATCGGCCTTGCCGTCCCCTCATTCCGCGCGGGCAACGCCCTGCTGCCGGGGGTGATCGCGACCGGTCTGTGCGTGGCCAGCTGGGGCTTCTTCCTCTATCAAGGCGTCACCGATCCGCTTGGCGGCGTGAACACGCTCTGGCCGGTGTTTGGCATCTCGAACCAGATGCTCGCGGCCGTCGCACTGATGCTTTCTACCGTGGTTCTCTTCCGGATGAAGCAGCACCGGTTCGCCTGGGTGACCGTGGTGCCCACACTCTGGCTGCTGGTCTGCACGCTGAGCGCCGGCGCGCTCAAGCTCCTGTCGAGCGATCCGGCCGTCGGCTTCCTCGCACATGCCCGGCGCTTTTCGGACGCCGCCGCGCGGGGCGAAGTTCTGGCCCCGGCGAAATCCATGGCGGAGATGAACGCGATTATCTTCAATGATCGGATCGATGCCGGTCTTTGCGCGCTGTTCGTCGCCGTCGTGCTCTCGCTGCTCTTCTTCACCATCCGGACATGCCTGGCGAGCCTGCGCAATCCCGCTCCGACGGCACATGAAGCCCCGGCCCAGATGGTGCCGGCGGAATGAGCGGCCTGTGGCATCGGCTGCGCGCCACCGCGCGCTTGATGGTCGGGCAACCGCCTTATGAGGCCTATCTGGCCCATATGGCGCGTCACCATCCCCAGGCGGTACCGATGACGCGGACCGAGTTTTTCCGCAACCGTGAGCAGGCGCGTTATGGAGGCGCTGGCGGAGGCAAGTGCTGCTAGGTTATTCGGCGCCTATCTCGGAGCCAAAACCTGCATCCCGCATCTGCTTTTCGTCGCGCTCGGCCTTTCGCTGGCCATCCTCAATATAATCGCGCTCGCGGCCTTGTGGCTTATCGGTGTTCGGGACGACCGAGGGGTTGGACGGCTCCGGCCTTCCGTCCGGCATGGACCGATCGCGTTCCGGCTTTTGTCGAGGGTTGTGTTCTTCCATGTGTCTTCTCCGTTTCTGTTTTGGAAACGGAGGCCGCAGGAGCCAGTTCCGCGCGCGCGTTCAACGGTGCGGCTTTCTCGCTCGCTCTTGCCGTGACTGGCTGCGATCACGCCCGCCACCTTCGTCAGTCGGCTCGACAACTGTAATTTACGACTCTGTAAACCCATTTCGCCATACCAGTTCGATGGACCGCTCCCACACGCCACCTCCCGCTTTCAGCGAGGTTGACCGACTGTCTGCTCTCCACAAACTGGAGATTCTCGATACCCCGCCCGAGCGCGAATTTGACGAGATTACCCGGCTGGCTGCCGCCGCGCTGGGTGTTGCGAGCTCCGCAATCAGCCTCATCGACGAAGCGAGGCAATGGTTCAAATCGCGGCACGGTATCCCATTTTCTGAAACACCCCGGAACATCGCTTTCTGCACTCACGCCGTCGCTTCGCGCGGCCTCCTCGTGGTTCCAGATGCTACGGAGGATGATCGGTTCAGCTCTAACCCGCTCGTAACGCAAGAGAGCGGAATACGCTTTTATGCCGGCATCCCCCTGATTGTGAATTCGGGGCACTGTCTCGGCACTTTATGTGTGTTCGATCCCACCGCTCGTGATGGGCTTACCGCGCCGCAGGAAGCTGTGCTCCGGGATTTAGCCAAGCTTGCGACCGACCTGATCGAGTCCCGACGCTTCCGGAACATGGGAGAGATCGCCGCGAGGGTGGTTGACGCGACTTCGGACGCGGTGCTCGCGGCCGATCGCCACGGAACGATTGTCTACTGGAATCCGGCCGCCGAACGCATGTTTGGTCATGCGCGCGACGAGGCTCTCGGCAAGAATGTCGAGATCATCATCCCGCCACGCCTTGCAGAAGGTCATCGGGATATATTCGCGCGGGCCGCCGCTGGCGGTGCCACCAGAATTGTCGGAACATTCGTTGAGCTCGTAGGCGGGCGGGCAGATGGCAGCGAGTTCCCGGTAGAACTGTCCTTAGCCCGTTGGGGCGCAGGACCGCCGGAGGGCGGCTTTGCGGCAATCATTCGAGACATCAGCGCGCGCAAGGTTTTGGAACGGGAGCGCGAGCAGACCCAGGCGTTTCTGGATACAGTCGTGACGAACCTGCCTGCGATGCTGTTCGTGAAGGACACGCAAACGCGCCAATATCTGATGATCAATCGCGCCGGTGAGGTTGCTATCGGTCGTCCCGCCCGCGACATCATCGGACAAACCGACAAGGATCTTTTTCCCGATTATGGGGAAGATTACGAGCGACGCGACAATGAGTCGATCGCGTCGCCTTCGGCCACGATCTTCGAAAGCGAGTTCGTCCGCGAAGATGGCGAGTCTGTCCATTTGCGGACGACCCGCACCCTGATCGACGGTCCGGACCGGCCGGGGCAATATCTCCTTGGTATATCTGAAGACGTGACCGCAACGCGACTGGCGGAGGCGGAAGTTCTCCGCCTGGCACATTATGACGCCCTCACCGGACTGCTCAATCGGGCGAGCTTCACCGACAAACTTCACCGTCTCGTCCGGGCAGGCGAGCCTTTTGCGATGCTCAGCATCGATCTTGACCGGTTCAAGGCGGTCAACGACCAGTTCGGCCACCCGGTAGGCGACGTGGTTCTCTCACAGGTCGGTGACAGGCTCCGGAGCGCGGTTCCCGCCCAAGGGTGGGTGGCGCGTATCGGCGGAGACGAATTCATCACCGTCCTTACCGGCACGCGATTGCGCGAACGTGCCGACGACGTCGCTTCGGCTGTTCTGATGAGTATCTGCAAGCCGTTCCTGACCGATCGTGTGGTCGCACATGTCGGCGCCTCCATCGGCATTGTGCTCATGCCTGAAGATGGTCTGACAACCGAGCAGCTTCGGGAGAATGTCGATCTGGCGCTTTACCGCGCGAAGCAGATGGGAAGGGGCAAAGCCTGCTTCTTCAATGCCGAGATGGACGCCGCAGCGCAGGATCGCCGGAAGCTGGAGACCGAATTACGCGAAGCCATTGAGAAAGACAGGATCGAACTCGCCTATCAACCCGTCCTCTCCGCAAACTCCGGCCAGATCACCAGTGCCGAAGCGCTGGCACGCTGGACACATCCCGAGCGCGGGCCGATCCGCCCTGACATCTTCATATCCCTCGCGGAGGAATGTGGGTTGATCGATCGCTTGGGCGAACAACTGCTGCGCCGCGCTTGTCGTGACGCGCAAGACTGGCCCGAACATGTGCGTGTCGCCATCAACCTTTCCCCCATGCAGTTTATTTCGGGGCGGCTTGTCGAAACAGTGCGGCGCGCCATGGATGATTCCCGCATTCGTGCCGACCGCGTCCAGCTCGAAGTCACAGAAGGCCTCGTCATCCGGGACGTTGAACGAACCTTCAAGCAGTTGGAGGAGCTGCGCGCACTCGGTATTCAAATCCTGATCGACGATTTTGGAGTGGGATACTCTTCCCTCAGCTATTTTCAGCGCTTCACATTCGACAAGGTCAAGATCGATAAGTCATTCGTGGATGAGATCGCCACGTCCCGCGCGGCAAAGGCAATCGTGCAGGCGGTGGTTGGCCTTGGCCGTGCGCTGGACATGGGCATCGTGGCCGAAGGCATTGAGACTGAAGAACAAGTGCGTCTCCTGATTGAGAGCGGCTGTACGCACCTGCAGGGCTATTTATTGAGCAAGCCAGTCGGTGCGCGCACATTGCGCCAGATGCTGGCGCGCAGTCCCGATTTAGAGACCAAAGCTTTCAGAATGGCGTAACTTCTCTCTCCGATCGCGGTCGGCGTCCGTGCGGGCCACCTATTGTGGCGAGAGTTCTTACGCCCGGCGCTCGATCCAGCTCGGACTGACGCTTGCCTCGTGAGATGGTTGGCGTCGGCCAGGCGAAGTGCGACTATATCGGCGCGCTGCTGGCTAAGCCGCAGTCGCGATAGTGTTATCCGCGCAGGATCTTTTCCATCCCCCTGCCCTTCGCAAGTTCGTCGATCAGTTTATCGAGATAGCGGATTTCGCGCATGGTGCCCTCCTCGATCGTCTCGACGCGCACCCCGCAGACTACGCCGGTGATCAGGGAACGCGCGGGATTCATGCAGGGGGCGGTTGCAAAGAAGTCCTCGAATGAGGTGCCGGCGGCCAGCACGCTATCGAGGGACTCTTGGCTGTGCCCCGTCAGCCAGCGCAAGATCTCGTCCACCTCTTCCTTTGTGCGCCCTTTCTTGGCTGCCTTGGCGACATAGAGAGGATAGACGCTTGCGACACTGACTGAATAGATACGATGCCCTGCCATCGGCCGCTCCATCACATGATCGTCCTCGAAGCATGAATAGAGGACCGGCGATAAGCAAGTGCTCTGCCGGAATGACCGTTCCGTGGCAGAGAGGTGGTTGCGTCTCAACACCGTTCAAGCATCGCAAATTTTCGGTTCCTGACGTTGAGGAGCCTGCGATGTCCACACCGCGGCCACGACGGCGATCAGGCCGATGACTGCGGCGCCGGCCCCTGCCAGGGCGACGGCGCGATAGCCAAGTCCCGCAGCGATCACAGCGCCACCGATGGCGGCGCCGATCGCGTTGCCGAGGTTGAAGGCGCCGATGTTGACGGCGGATGCCAGATTGGGCGCATCCGCTGCGGCAGCCATCACCCGCACCTGAAGCGGCGGGACGAGCGCGAAACTTGCAACGCCCCAGAGAAAGATCAGGATCGCGGTTGGCGCAGCGAAGGGCATCAGGACCGCGAACGCAACCAGCACCAGCGCCAGCCCGGCGAGCGTCACCATCAATGTGCGATCGACCGAGCGATCCGCGAAGATGCCGCCCAGCCAGTTGCCCACCGTGAGTCCGACGCCATAGGTCACCAGCATCGCCGTCACGAAGCCGAGCGACGCATGCGTTTCTGCACGGAGGATGGGCGCGATATAGGTGAACACGGTGAACATGGCGCTCGATCCGATCACGGTCAGCGCCAAGGCGGCGAGCACCGGGCCGCGCTTCAGCACGCGCAACTCGGCAATGGCATTGCCGCCTTGGGGCGCAGGCAAGATCGGCAGGGTCAGCCGCAGCGCGGCGATGGTGGCAACACCCAGTCCGGCGATCCCCCAGAACGACATCCGCCAGCCCAGATGCTCGCCCGCCCAGGTCGCGAGCGGGACGCCGACGACATTGGCGATGGTCAGCCCCATGAACATCGCCGCGACTGCACCAGCCTTGCGCTCGGGCGGCACCAGGCTCGCGGCCACGATCGCCCCGACGCCGAAAAAGGCGCCGTGGTTGAGCGAGGTGACGAGCCGCGCCGCCAGCAGCATCCCGTATCCGGTCGAGATCGCAGCCAACAGGTTGCCGAGCGTGAAGATGCCGGCGAGCGCAATGAGCAGCGTGCGGCGCGGCACCCGGCCAGTGGTCAGGGTCATCAATGGCGCACCCAGCATCACGCCGAACGCATAGGCGCTGATGAGCAGGCCGGCTGTCGGGATCGACACGCCAAGATCGCTGGCGATGACCGGGAGCAGGCCCATGGGTGCGAACTCGGTCACACCGATGCCGAACGCGCCGATGGCCAGTGCGATGATGCCGGGATTCAGTTTCAAAGGGTTCACTCCCGTCAGACCATGGGGGGATTGAGCAGGGCAAAGCCGTCCTGCTGGCGGTAGGGCGTATGCGGATAGGGCGGCATAACGGCGCTGGCCGCATCCAGCGCGGCAATCTGTTCCGGCGTCAGAGCCCAGCCGACCGCGCCCAGATTGTCACGCAACTGGGCCTCATTCCGGGCGCCGATGATGACGGAGGAGATGGTCGGCCGCCCGAGCAGCCAATTGATCGCGACCTGCGGCACGGATCTGCCGGTTTCGGCTGCAACCGCCTCCAGCGCGTCGATCACGCGATAGAGATGGTCCTCCGCAACCGGCGGCGCGAAATGCTCTGTCTCATTCAGGCGACTGCCCGGAGGGATCGGCCGGCCGCGCCCGATCTTCCCGGTCAGCCGTCCCCAGCCGAGCGGGCTCCACACCAGCGCACCCATGCCCTGATCGGCGGCGAGCGGCATCAGATCCCACTCATAGGCGCGTCCGATCAGCGAATAATAGACCTGATGGGCGACGAGGCGCGGCCAGCCATGGCGATCCGCCTCGGCCTGCGCCTTCATCACCTGCCAGCCTGGATAGTTGGAGACACCCGCATAGCGCAGCTTGCCCGCAGCAATCAGCCTGTCGAGCGTGCCCATGACCTCTTCCGCCGGGGTGGTCGCATCGAGCGCATGGAGTTGCAGCAAGTCGATATAATCCGTGCCCAGACGCCGCAACGCATCCTCCACCGCGCGGATCAGCCGTGCCCGTGAAGCGCCCCAATCCTGCGGCCCTTCGCCCATTGGCAGGCCGGTCTTGGTGGAGATCATCAGGGCGTCGCGCCGCCCCTTGATTGCGGACCCCAACACCTCTTCCGACGCGCCGTTCGAATAGACGTCGGCGGTATCGAACAGGGTCACGCCCGCATCGAGACAGATATCGACCAGCCGCCGCGCTTCGGCAGCGTCGCTCTGTCCCCAGGCGCTGAACAACGGCCCCTTGCCGCCGAACGTCCCGGCGCCGAAACTCAGGGCCGACACGCGCAAACCCGAGCGCCCTAGTTGCCGATAATCCATGCTCGATCCTTCGATTGCGATTTCCACTCATAAATGGACCGCAGCGCCCCACTGTTGTAGTGCGCATTCGAGCCAAGGATCTTTGCTATGGACGCAAAAGTTATTGAGAGTGGCGATCGTGCGCGCGCCCTGGAGATATTCGTCGCGGCGATCGATCGGGGCAGTTTTTCCGCCGCCGGCCGCGCGGTGGGTTTGACGCCCTCGGCAGTGAGCCGTGCGGTCGACAGGATCGAGGCGCGACTGGGCGTCAGGCTCCTGCTCCGATCGACCCGAGCGCTCACCCCAACGGCGGAAGGCCTCGCCTATCTCCAGGCCGCACGGCGCATCCTTGCCGATCTCGACGATAGCGAGCAGCAGATCGCCGATCAGGGCCTGCCGCGCGGACGCCTGCGGATCAGCGCGGCGCTGTCGCACGGGCGGTTGTGCGTGGTGCCGCTGCTCGGCCGCTTCGCGCAGGCTTATCCCCATATTCTGGTCGACATCGCGCTGACCGATGCGCTGGTCGATGTCGCGGCGGGGCAGGCCGATGTCGCGATCCGCTTCGGTCCGCTCGCCGACAGCGCCCTGACCGCGCGCAGACTGGGCGAAAGCCGCCGCGTCATCATCGCCTCACCCGACTATCTTGCGCGGGCCGGGACCCCGCGCGTGCCGGAGGATCTGCATGGGCACAATTGCCTGAACTTCAACTTTCGCCGCAGTGAGCCAGTCTGGCCCTTCATGCGCGACGGGGAGGCGTTCTCCTTGGCGATGAAGGGGAGCATTGAAGCGAATAATGGCGAAACGCTCGGCCAACTCGCCGCACAGGGCGTCGGCATCGCGCGGGTCGGCGCCTTCAGCGTCGCGCAGGAAATCGCCAACGGCACGCTCGTGCCGCTGCTGGAAGACTACAACCCCGGTGACGTCGAGCAGATCAATGCGGTGTTCGTCGGCGGCGCCAACCTTCCGGCCCGCGTGCGCGTCTTTGTCGACTTTCTGGTCGAGCATATGCGTTAGCCGTCGTGGACGAGACGACCGTTGTGCTCGCGCTCACGGCCCGGGAGGCTGGTCGTCGCATGGCGCCCATGACGCGGGAAAGCGCTGGGGATCAGGCGCTCACTCCTCCCTTGCGCGGGCCGCGCCGCAAGAGATAGGCAGCGCCATGACCCAATCTCAGCTGGCCGATATTCTCATCGCACGACTGGTCCGCGACCATGGCGGCACTCGTCAACGCTGGCGCAAGGTCGTCGGTCCGATCCGGATTTACGATCTCAGGACCCATCCCCATTGCAACTGGATGGTCGATGCGACCGGTTCGACCTCCGATATCGCAAAGGTCGAGGGCCTGCTCGATGAACTGCGCCAGAACCACCCCATCATCACGGCTGACCGTTGACGCTGGGTTAGGGCGCCGAGGGCCTAGACGCCCGGCGCGATCAGCACCTTGCACTGCTCGCCGCGCTGTTTGAGGGCCTCGAAGACCGTGGGCGTCTCGGCGAGCGCAATGGTGCTGGTGACCATCAGCCGGGGCGCGATGGCGCCCTGCTCCAGCGCGGCAAGGGCGGCCTCATATTCCTGCACAGTGAAGAAGGCTGAGGTAACGAGGCGCACTTCCTTGCCCAGCATGGCGAAGGAATTGAACGTGTCCGGCTTGGTGCACAGGCCCAGCAGCAGGATCGTGCCGCGCGGACGCACCTGGTCCACGGCTTGCGCGATCAGGCCGGGCACACCCACGCATTCGAAGACGATGTCGGCCATGCCGCCTAGACCCTGCACGGCACTTTCGACCGGGTTCTGCGGGTCCACCACGAACACGTCCGCGCCCATATCGTGCGCGCGCTGCTGCTGCGCGGGGGAGATATCCTGCACGGCCACCCTGGCGGCCCCGAGCCGCTTGGCCCAGAAGGCCACCGCAAGCCCGATCGGCCCTGCGCCCAACACCAGCACTTTGTCACCGGTTTTCAGGCCCGACAGGTTCACGCCGTGCAGGGCTACGGCCAGCGGCTCGATAATGGCGCCATCCGCCAGCGTCAGCCCCGCAGGCAGGGGCACGCACTGGTTCGGGCGGGTGACGGCATATTCGGCATAGCCGCCGCCCTGCAGCCCGAATGACGCGCACCACTGCACTTCGCCCTTGCGGCAATGTTCGCAGTCGCCGCAGCTTTTGAGCGGGATGACCGAGACGAGCTCGCCCACTTTGCACCCTTGCGTGTTCCGACCCAGCGCCACCACCTCGCCAGCGAACTCATGGCCCAGCACATCGCCATGCTTGCATCCATAAGCGGCATCCTGCGTCATATGCAGATCACTGCCGCAAATCCCGCAGCGCCCGACCTGGACCACCAGTTCACCCTCGCCCGGCGTGGGATCAGGAATGTCCTCGAACGCCAGCGGCGTGTGGAGCGCCTGGAAGATAACGGCTTTCACAAATATGCCCTTTCGTCTCTCGCCGAGGCCCGTGCCCGAGGGGGGACATCTCTACCTGATCCGCCTCAATGCTGACACGGCCTAACCGACTGCTCGTATCCAATTAAACGCTAAGCCCGGAACGGACAGCGCTCGATCACATTGTTCTTGAAGATTTCGGGAGGATATATGCCATGAGGAGCACGTCGCAGGGCGAAAATGGCGGCTCACCGCATTGGACGACATTCCTCAAGGAGTTCGCCAAGGCACCCCTTTCGGTCGGCTCGCCCATTGCCACCTCGACGGGTACCATCAAGCGCCAGCTAGACGGGGTCGACTGGGCCAACACGGGCCTGTTCGTCGAATATGGCCCCGGCACAGGTGAGTTTACCCGCTATATTCTTGCGCACCTGCCACGCGACGCCAAGCTGATCGCGATCGAAAGTGAGGACGGGCTTGCCGACCATCTTCGCCACACGATCGATGATCCTCGCTTTACGGTCCATACAGGATCGGCTCTCCAAGCTCGGGCCATCCTTGGGGACGACGTGGTCGGGCGGGTAGACTATATTCTCTCTGGCCTCCCCTTCTCCGCGTTGGATAAGTCCGACAGGGCGAGAATCGTGGAAGATGCCGCGCGCCTTCTCAACGACGACGGTGAGTTCCTCGCTTATCAGGTGCGTCGGACGATCGAACCCTCGCTCCGCAAAGTCTTCGCACGAGTGAAACGGCGCCGGCGTTGGCTCAACATGCCGCCTTATCATCTCTATTGGTGTCGAGAGCCGAAGCGATCTCGCCCTTCGAACCGGGTGGACTGATCCGGGCGTCGCTCCCCACCACAATTGTTGGATCTCAGCGTGAGAGGCTCGGGTCTGGCTGTGCAATGGCCAAGGCCGCAGCATCTGTCTCACTGAAGTCCCCTGTCCTATCGCCCCGCAGCGGGCCATCAGATACTCCATGATCGCGCTTGCGCGGGACGCCCCTATTCAGCAGCGATCGCGTCGATATCATGCGCGGGTTTTGCCGTCCTCAGCTGCATCATGTGCCGCCGATAGGTCGCGAGCGCCTGGCCGACCACCTGATCCATATTATAATAGCGGTAGGTGGCGAGCCGTCCGACGAACAGGACATCGGGCGTACCCAAAGCGAGCGCTTCATAGCGTTTGAACAGAGCGGCATTTTCCGGGCGCGGGATGGGGTAATAGGGGTCACCCTCCGCGCTGGGATATTCGTAGGTGATGCTCGTGCGGGCCGCACTCTGGCCGGTCAGATGCTTATACTCGGTAATCCGTGTATAGGGCACTGCTTCTGACGGATAGTTGATGACGGCGACCGGTTGCAGCCATTCGGTGTCGCGCGTCTCGTGCCGAAACTCAAGCGACCGATAGGGCAGCTTGCCGTAGCGATGGCCGAAATATTCATCGATCGGGCCGGTAAAGACGAGCCGGTCATACCGCACGCGGGCCGCAACCTCCTCGAAGGTAACGCCAAGCTCCATGTCAATCAGCGGATGGTCGAGCATGGCGGCGAACATCGCCGTATAGCCCTCGGCCGGCATCGCCTGGAAGCTGTCGGTGAAATAGCGATCATCCGTATTTGTCCGCGTGGGCACGCGGGCTGTCACCGATTTGTCGAGTTCGGACGGGTCCATGCCCCATTGCTTGCGGGTATAGCCTTGGAAGAAAGTCTCATAGAGATGGCGCCCCACCTTGGAGATGACCACGTCGGCCGATGTGCGGATCGTCTCGACCGGCTCCGCCTGGCTCTCAAGAAAGGCCTCCGCCTCTGCCTCGTCCGCCAATGCCAGCCCGTAGAGGCTGTTCAATGTGTCGCGGTTGATCGGCATCGGCACCTGCAGCCCATCGACGTCCGCCAGGACGCGATGCTCGTAAGGGTGCCAGCGCGTGAAGCGTGAGAGATAGTCGACGATGTCCTGACTGTTCGTATGGAAAATATGGGGACCGTAGCGATGGACCAGAATGCCGGCCTCGTCATAATGGTCATAGGCATTGCCGGCGATATGGTCGCGCCGATCGATGACGAGGACGCGCTTGCCGCCGTCCGCCGCGAGGCGTTCCGCCATCACCGCGCCCGCAAAACCCGCGCCGACGACCAGATAGTCGTAATGGCGGGTGGGGAGCGGCGTCATCACCTCCTCGATGAGCGCCGACATCGCGTCGACCACCTTGTCCCAGGAGAGATCGGCGAGACATGCGTCTGCGCTCGCCCTCCACGGGGCATCGGCAGGCGCACGGGCGCGAGAGAGAGCCCGCTCGCACGCAGCCACGAATGCCTCGGGATTACCGGCGATCTCGACCGCGTCGAGCATGCCATAATGGCGCACGACATCGATGATCGGGGTGGAGACCACCGGCAGGCCCGCTGCAAGATATTCCGGGGTCTTGGTGGGAGAAATGAACTGCGTGGACGGATTGATGGCAAAGGGCATCAACGCGACGTCCCAGCCCCGCGCATAGTGCGGGAGCACGCCATAGGCTTTGCTTCCCAGATAGGCGATGTTGGGCCGCTGCGGCAGATCGGCGGGATCGATCTTGACCACGGGCCCCACGAGCACCAGCGACCAGTCGGGATGCGCATCGGCGATGGCGGCGAGCAGGGCGAGGTCCATCCGTTCGTCAATGACGCCGTAGAAGCCGAACCGCGGCCGCGCGAGAGCGGCCTGGTCGGAAGGATCCTCCCCCGGCAGGCGCGCCGCGGCAAAATGCGCGGCGTCGACGCTGGAAGGGAAAGCATGGACCGCAGGGTGGCGCGCGCGCTTCGCCTCGTAGAGACTGTAGCCGCCAGTGAAAACCAGATCGGCTCTCTCGAACAGCTCGGCTTCCAGTTCCGCCAGCTGGGGGGGCGCAAACCGGAAATTCGCCAGCTCATCCATACAGTCATAGATCGTGCAGACCGCTTGGAGATGCCGCGAGAAGGGCAGCATCATCGGCGTATAGTACCATGTCACCAGCGGCTCGGCATGATCGCTCAGATGGGCGTCGAGCAGGTGCCGCAGCGTTGCTTGGCTTTCCGCATCCGTCAGGCCTTCCGGGAGGTGCGGTGTCGCGACGGTGATGTGCGGGGCGGGCGTCCTCAGCTCCAGCCAGGCATCAGCGGTCTCGCCGCTCACGAGCGGTTCCTCCCAGAAGGTGACCGGCTGACGATATGCGAAACGCGACATAAGATGTTGCGGGCGCTGGAACACGAAGTCCCAGCGCAGATGCGAGAAGCACATCAGCGTCATTATTTGTGGCTTTCGAGGCTAGAGCGGAATGAACCTGTATGGGCAACAATGCGCGCACAGCGTCCTTGCTCCCGCTTATTTACCACGATTGATCGATATCAATACGATAGTGCCAGTAGGACTTTGATTGGAGGCGAACGGGGGGCCGGGTTGGTATATGCTCGGTGCACGGCCATCGCCGTATGAGGTTCCCTTGGACGCCGTATCGACCCAGCTTGCCCCTCTCGCCCTGTGGGGCGGCTGCGAATGCACGATCAATCGCGTCGGGGATGATTATCTCGATCAGTCGGCGCGAAGCGGGCACAGTGATCGACCCGAAGATCTGGATCGATTGGCCGGCTTGGGCGTGACGGCGCTGCGTTACCCTTTGCTGTGGGAGAGTTTTGCCCAAAGCGACCAGCGCGAGGCTCTTTGGGCGTGGCACGCCGACCGGCTAGGGCGGCTGCGCGCGCTTGGCATCCGCCCGATCCTCGGCCTGATCCATCATGGCAGCGGTCCCGCCCCCACCCACTTGCTGGACCCGGCATTTGCGGCGGGTCTTGCCGATCACGCGCGGGAGGCGGCCGAGCGGTTCCCCTGGGTCCAGGATTGGACGCCGGTCAACGAGCCTCTCACCACTGCGCGCTTTTCCGCCCTTTATGGTCATTGGTATCCCCATCTTCACGACGAGACGGCTTTCTGGACCGCGCTCCTCAACCAGATCGATGCCATTCGGGGGGCGATGGACGCGATCCGCACGATCATTCCCGCGGCGCGCCTCGTTCAAACGGAGGATCTGGGGCACACTGACGCGACACCGCAGCGGGCCGCTCAGGCAGCCTTCGACAATCATCGCCGCTGGGCGACCTGGGATTTGCTGACTGGCCGCCTGGTAGCGGGGCACGCGCTTTGGAATCATCTCGACGGCCTGGGGCTGTCGGATCGTCTGCGCGACATCGCCGCCGCGCCATGCCCGCCGGCCGTCATCGGCCTCAATCACTACCTCACCAGCGACCGCTTCCTCGACCACCGGCTGGAGCGCCACCCCCCGGCCAGCCATGGCGCTTGTGCCATCGGGCCGGTTGCCGATGTCGAAGCGGTCAGAGCCATAGCTCACCCGCCGGGGCTTGAAGGCGCCATTCGCGCTGCCTGGGAACGCTATGAGGTGCCAATCGTGCTCACCGAGGTGCACAATGGCTGCACGCGCGAGGAGCAGATGCGCTGGCTCGACGAAGCCTGGACAACGGCCACGGCGCTCCGCGCGGACGGCATCTGCATCGACGCGGTGACGGTCTGGAGCCTGTTCGGCGCGTTCGACTGGGACAGCCTGCTCACCCAAAAGGCCGGCCATTATGAGAGCGGCGTGTTCGACGTGCGGGGCGCCCAGCCGCGAGAGACCGCTTTGGCGCCGATGATGCGCGCACTGGCAGGAGGCGCAAGGCCGGCTCATCCGGTCCTGCATGGACAGGGATGGTGGCGTCGACCCGGGCGCCTCACCGGGGCTGCGACAGAGCCACGCGCGATCGATGTACCGCCGGCTCCAGAAGCGCGCCCGCTCTTGATCTTGGGTGCAACCGGAACCTTGGGCCAGGCCTTTGCGGGGGCCTGTTCGCTTCGTGATATCGATCATCGGCTGGTCGGACGAGACGTCATCGACCTGCACGATGCCGCCACGATTGCCGACGCGCTGGATCGGCTGCGGCCCTGGGCCGTCATCAACTGCGCAGGCTGGGTGCGGGTCGATGAAGCAGAGGGCAGCGCCGATGCCTGCCTTGCAACCAATTTCACAGGCTGCGTCGCCCTTGCAGCCGCCTGCGCGCAACGCGACATCCATTATAGCTGCTTCTCCAGCGACCTCGTCTTCGATGGCCATGGTCGGCGCGCTTATGTGGAAAGCGACGCGCCAGCGCCGCTCAACGTCTACGGAGAGAGCAAGGCGCGGGCCGAGGCGGGTGTTCTGGCGGCTGGCGGGCGCGCCCTGGTTATCAGAACCGCATCCTTCTTCTCACCCTATGATCCGCACAATTTCGCCATGCATCTGGTGGCGGCGCTGCGGACCGAACGCGTATTTCACGCCGTGGGGGATTGCATCACCTCGCCCACTTATGTGCCCGATCTCGTCCGCGCCACGCTCGACCTCGTGATCGATGACGAGTGCGGCATCTGGCACCTCACCAGCGACGGCGCTTTTTCCTGGGCGCAGTTTGCGCATGCCGTCGGCGAAAGGATGGACCTGCCGACCGATCTGATCGAAACGGTCTCCATCGACGCGATGAACTGGCCGGCGCGGCGGCCCCGCCATGCGCCGATGAGCAGCGAGCGCGGCCTGATCATGCCCAGCCTGGCTTCGGCAATCGACCGCTTTGCCCTGCACCTTGGCTGAGCCCGGGTTTGCCGCCCCGGCCTAGGCCTTTTCGAGAACGGCCCGGATCTTGGCCGCGAGCTGCTCGACCGTGAAGGGCTTGCCGAGAAGCTCCACACCGGGATCGACAACGCCGTTGTGGACAACGGCGTTGCGCGTATAGCCGCTGGTATAGAGCACCTTCAGGTCCGGCCGGCGGCGGCACGCTTCATCGGCGAGTTTCCGTCCGTTGATGTCCGGCATGATGATGTCCGTGAACAAGAGCGTGATCTCCGGATGCTCGTCCAGCACGCGGAGCGCCGCATGTCCGCCATCCGCTTCCAGCACGCGATAGCCCAGTTCGACCAGCGCATCGACGCTGAACCGGCGGACGGCGGCCTCGTCCTCGACGACCAGAATGACCTCCTGCTCATCGCCCCTCGGCAGGTCGGCCCGCACCTGTTCGATCTCTCCGGCGGCCTCGCCATAGAATCGCGGGAGGTAGATCTTGATCGTCGTCCCTTCGCCCGGCTCGGAATAGATTTTGATATGCCCGCCCGACTGCCGGACAAATCCGTACACCTGGCTCAGCCCCAGACCGGTGCCCTTGCCCACGGCCTTGGTGGTGAAGAAGGGATCGAACGCCTTGGCGATCACGTCGTCCGGCATGCCCGTGCCGGTATCGGTCACGGCGATCATCACATATTGGCCCGCCGGAACACCGAAATTCTCCGCGGCATAGCGATCATCGGCGTGCGTGTTTTGCGTTTCAATCGTCAGGTGTCCGCCATCTGGCATGGCATCGCGGGCATTGACCGCAAGATTGACGATCGCGTTTTCAAGCTGATTGCGGTCGGCATGGGTGCGCCAGACCCCCGCCGCCAGAACCGTCTCCAGCCGGACATCGCCGCCCAGCGAATGCAGCAGAAGCTCGGACATGCCCGAGACGAGCTTGTTGGGATCGAGCACCTCGGGATTGAGCGGCTGCTGGCGCGAGAATGCGAGGAGGCGATGGGTCAGGGTCGCGGCGCGCTGCGCACCATCGATCGCGGCATCGATATAGCGTTTCGCGCGCTCATCATCGGCCATGACGCGCCGGCTCAACAGGTCGAGTGAGCCGATCACCACGGCCAGCATATTGTTGAAGTCATGCGCGATGCCGCCGGTCAATTGGCCGACAGCTTCCATTTTCTGTGCCTGACGCAAGGCCGCCTGCGCTTGCTCGCGCACGGCCACCTCCTCGGTCACGCGACGCTCGAGATGCTCGTTGAGCTCCCGCAGTTCCGCCTCGGCCCGCTTGCGCGCCGTCACGTCAATCGCCGTGCCAACGACGCGCAGACACCGCCCGGCCTCGTCGAAGACGCCGCGTCCCTTGGCGGCCACCCAGCGCACCAGTCCATCTTCCTTGCCGATCGTCCGATATTCGACATCATAGATCGCGCGGACATTGGGGTCTGCGGCCGCCAGATAGGCTTCGGTGGTATGCGCGCGATCGTCGGGATGGAGGCCTTCGTAAAAATCCTGCATCGACACTTCGACATCGGGCGAGATGCCGAACACCCCTTTCACGATGGGTGGCCAGATCAGAACATCGTTGACCACGTCGACGTCCCAGAAGCCGACCTCGGCGGCATCCGTCGCCAGCCGCAGCCGCTCCTCGCTGATCGCCAGCTCGGCCCGGACGCGCATCCGCTCGGATAGATCGAGCATCGCCCCGATCATGCGCAAGGCCCGCCCCTGCGCATCCCGGATGATGTGGCCGCGATCGAAGACGTGGGCGTAGCTCCCGTCTCCACGCCTGAACCGATATTCCCCGCTCCAGCTGTCCGACGAGCCGTCAATCGCTGCGTGGATGGTCCTGTCGACCTCGTCCCGGTCGTCAGGGTGGATCTGCGCGATCCACCATTCTCCGCTATTCTCGATCTGGTCGGCCGGGTGGCCATAAGCGATGGAGAGCGCGTCGTTCCAGGTCACATAGTCGGTGACGAAATCCCAATCCCAGATGGCGTCGTTCGTCGCCTTGCTCGCCAGGCGGTAGCGTTCCTCGACCGCGCGAATATCCTCAAGCCGGGTTCGCGCTTCATATTGCCGCCGGCGCGCCCGCAGCGCAGCCGTGGCGACGCTGACCAATGTGGTCGGGTGAAAGGGGCGTTCGAGAAAGGTCACGTTGCCGAGCAATTCGAGATGGCGGCCGGCGGCAGGATTGCGCTCGACGCCGCCGCCGCGCTGGGTGAGCAGGACGAAGGGCAGATCGGACCATTCCTGTTGCGCGGCGATGAGCTCCACCAGCGGCCTCAGATCGGCCGCCTTGACCGCTTCATCGGTCATCATCACGAACCCAAGACCCTGTGCGAGGCGCGCGACCAGCGCATCGAGCGACGGGACAATCTCGGTTTCGATACCGGCTTGGTTGAGGATGGCGGCGGCGATCTCTGCATCCCGACCGTGAGGGGCGAGGATGACGGCACGCTCCGAAAAAGTGCGGTTCATCAGCCTCGCTTGTCCTGGCCGAGGTCCATCAGATTGCCGGCACCGACCATCGTGGGGATGCCACGCAATACACCCTGAAAATGCGTCAGCGGCTCGCCGATGGTGATGCCTTGTGCGTCGATACGATATTCGCGGATCGTATTCTCATGGACGCCCGAGCGTTTCTTGACGATCGAGATGGCCCGCCGGACATGGCCCACCGCCTCGAAATAGCGCAGCAGCACGACCGTATCGGCCAGATAGGTGATGTCCACCGGGGCCTGCATGTCTCCCACCACGCCATGCTGCGTGACGGTGAGGAACGTGCTCGCGCCGCGCCGATTGAGATATTGCAACAGCTCATGAATGTGGAGGACAAGCGCGCTCTCCTCGGGCATCGCCGCGCGATATCCGTTCAGGCTGTCGATCACGACGGTGCGGATGCCATGCTCCTCGACGGTCGCGCGCACCCGATGAGCAAACTCGCCGGGCGACATTTCGGCCGCATCGACCTGCTCGATGACGAGCTTGCCGTCCGCGACCAGCCGGCTCACATCGATGCCAAGCCCCTTGGCCCGATCGGCCAGCAGGCCAAGTTCCTCATCGAAGACGAACATGGCCGCCGTCTCACCGCGCGCGGTGCACCCTTTTACGAGATTGAGCGCCAGGAGGGATTTGCCCGTCCCCGTCGGGCCGAGGATCAGCGTGCTAGTGCCGGAGTCAAAGCCCCCGCCGAGCAGGGCATTGAGTTCGGCGCTTTCCGTCGGCGCGGTGGTCCGCACGAAATCGGATTTATGCTCCAGCGATACCAGTCTGGGGAAAACCCGCACACCGCCGGTATCGATCACGAAATCATGATAGCCCCCGCGATAGCGCTGGCCGCGATATTTGAGCATCCGCAACCGGCGGCGTTCCGAACCGTAAAGCGGTGCCAGCTCCTCAAGCCGCAGCACGCCATGAGCGACGCTGTGCACCGTCTTGTCATTGGTGTCGGAGGTCAGATCGTCGAGCATCAGCACGGTTGCATTATGCTTGGCGAAATAGTGCTTCAGCGCCAGAATCTGGCGGCGGTAGCGCAGCGAGCTTTGCGCGAGCAGCCGGATTTCCGAGAGACTGTCGATCACTAACCGCTGCGGCTTGACCCGCTCGATCGCCTCGAGGATGCGCTTGGTGGTTTCGCCCAGTTCGAGGTCGGAGGAGTAGAGCAGGCTCTGCTGCTGATTCTCGTCCAGCAGCGTCTCGGGCGGTACGAGTTCGAAAATGTGGAAATGCTCATTCAGTGCCCAGCCGTGCGAGGCAGCGGTCTCACGCAGTTCCTCCTCGGTTTCCGACAGGGTGATGTACAGCCCCCGCTCCCCGGCCTCTGCACCGTTCAGGAGGAACTGGCTTGCGATGGTCGTCTTGCCGGTGCCCGGATCGCCCTCGACGAGGAAAAGCCTGCCGCTGGCAAAGCCGCCCGCCGTCACATCATCAAGCCCCTCAATCCCACTCGACGCCTTCGCCGTCCGATCCATCCGCACATCTCCCTTCGCAAACGCCGGACCGTCTCCGCACGTCCACCGCTCCCGAAAAGAGCAAGCTGAAAACCCACGATAGAGGATTGCGATCCCTCCGTCTCTCAGGATTGCGCGGGCGCAACGCTTTAATTTGAGGTTGCGGTGTTGGACTTGCCGCTGGGCACGCGCGAGGAACCCGAAAGCTGGAGCCCCCTACCGTCGCGCCTCGAAGACCGACGCGCGGCGGGGCGTGAGCAGCTTTACCGGCGCGCCCAGTTCTCGCTCAAGCGTGGCGAGCATCCACTGGCGGTGGCGCGCGAGATAATCCGCGAAGCCGTCCGGCTTGGCCGGGTCGAATGTCGGCACCGCCCAATCGAGCGAGGGGGCCTTATAGTCAGCCTTCATCAGGCCGACCTCGTCGCGGGGCGGATCGACATGAGCGCCGAGATAGTCGTTGCCCGTGAAGCGAATGAACTGAGCCGGCGAGAAGCCGGCCGAGATCAGATAATCCGGCCCTTGGCGGCCGACCTCGCTGCCATAACGCGCCGTGCCCGCGACCGCGAAGCGATTGTTGCGGAAGCGGACGTCGCTCGCCCAGCCCTGCCACTCGGTCGCAACGACCATCTGGACATCCTTGCCCTTGGCGACGTGGATCACATTCTTCTCGATCAAGGCGTCCGAAATCGTGCCTGACAGTTGAAAGATGCGCGTCCCGTCATTCTGGCTGACATTGTGACGCACCACGGTGCCGCGATTGCCTATATTGTCCTTGTCATTGGCTTTGGGCGAACAGATCAGCAGAAAGCCCCCGGCATTATCGTGACTGTAATTGTACGCGATGGTGGTCCGGCGCGAGTTGAAGTCGGAATCGAAGCCCTGACCGTCATAGCGCGTGCGGGTGTAGGCAGCTTCATTGAGCTGGATGAGGCTGTGATCCGTGCTCCACTGCCAGATTCCGGCGCTGTATCCGGGCGCCCGGCCAGCGGCATAGCGGACGATATTATGCTCGATCAGCGCGCCATCGGTGCCGCGCGGCACGATGCCGTCCCCGCCAATGTCTTCCAGATAATTGTCCCGGATTACGATATCATAGCTTGGATACCAGCGCGCAGCGGTGACCTGATCGCTGATGCCGGCAATGCCGGAGCGGTCCACCCGCCAGATGATGTTGCGCTCGATCGCAAGGTCGTCGAAACGGGTCGGAAAGCGGGGGCCGAGCGCCTGAAAGACGATGCCGCCATTGTCCTTGCGATCATTCGTGCCGCGCACATCATGGATGTACATGTCGCTGATGCGGATGCCGCGGACGACGCCGACATTTTCGGCCGACACGAGCACGCCATAGCGCGAGCCGGCAGGCGGGCCGTCATTGGTCAGTTCAAGGCCGCTCACCGTCACATAGCTTGCGTTCAGGATCGCGACCGCATGGGGCGAGACGCCGCCCGCATCGATGCGTGGGCGCGCGCCCGAACCGGTTGCGGCGACCACAATCGGCGCCCCTCTGCTGCCCGATTGGGTGATGGTGAGCGGTTCTTTCCAAACCGACCCCGCCGCCAGCAGAATCCTGTCACCCGGCTTGAGCTTCACGCTGCTTAGGCGGGCGAGCGAGCGAAATGGCTGCGTCGCAGCGCGCCCGTCGAACCGATCGTCGCCAGTGATCGCGTTCACATGATAGGTCTCTGCCCTGGCATGGGCAGCGGTGAGGCTGAGCGCCACCGCGATGAGCTTGAGGCCTTTGCCCGGGCGCATGAAACGCAGGGCTCGGCCTTGCGGGCCAGCGCCGGGATTGCTGAGGTCTGGCGAAGGCCGGGGAACGTGGGCGGAGCAGAGGGTCGGAAGCAGCGTGCTGAACATAGTGCGGCAGAGGGCCTTGAAGATCGAACAGCCCTCGCTCTAGCGGCAAGTGCATGAATGTCGAATGACCCGCTGCTCTTCAGGGCACATCGCGCGCGGTTGACTGTTGCAACTGACATAAAACTGTCACAATGGGCGCCACGCGCTCTGCTGAGGGGACAAACAATCAAACAGATTGCGGCACTACCCTATCGGGCTGAAGGCGATGCGCTGGATGCACCGATCCGGATTCTGCTCATCACCTCGCGCGAGACGAAGCGCTGGGTGATTCCCAAGGGCAACGGATCGGCGGGCAAGCTCCCGCATCAGGCGGCCGCGGCCGAAGCCGAGGAAGAAGCCGGCATCGTCGGGGCCGTCTGCCCGACGCCATTGGGGACCTATCGCTATCGCAAACGGCGGCGTAACGGCGCCAACTTGATGGTGGACGTCGAGGTGTTCCCGCTGGCGGTCAATCGGGAACTCACAGACTGGAAAGAGCAGCACGAACGCGAGCGGCGGTGGTTCAGCCTCAGCGAGGCAGCCGATGCCGTCGACGAGCCGGATCTGAGCGATCTGATCCGATCCTTCGCAGCATCCGAGTTCAAGGCGGCGACACGGCGCCAATCGGTGATGGACACCGTTGCGCACACTTCAGGGATAAGCAGGATGTTTGGTTGGTTTCAGCGCCTTTTGCCCAAGCAGGGCAATTTCTTCGATCTGTTCGAAGCGCATGTCCAGACCGTGGTCGCTGGCGCCGATGCGCTGACCCGGCTGCTGCATGACGGGGACAGTCGCGATGACCATATTCGCGAGGTGATCGAGCGGGAAACCGATGCCGACGAGATCATCCGCGAGGTGCTTCACCTCGTCCGCAAGACGTTCCTCACGCCCTTCGACCGCAGCGCGATCATCAGCCTTGTGAGTTCAACCGACGATGCGATCGATGAGATGCAGTCGGCCGTGGCGGCCATCGACATCTATGACGTGCACGACTTCGATCAGGAAATGAAGGACATGGCGGCGATTATCGTCGACAGCACGCGCGTGCTGGCGGAAGCCATGCCGCTGCTGCGCAATGTCGCCCAGAACGGCAAGCGCCTGCATGAACTGACCGAGCGGCTGGTGCGGATGGAAGGCCATGCCGACGCCATCCACAGCGAGGGGCTGAAGCAGGCCTATCGCAAGTTCCGGACGGCCGATCCCATGGCGTTCATCGTCCGGCGCGAGATCTACAAGCATCTGGAGCGGATCGTCGACGCGCTCGAGGATGTCGCGAATGCGATTGACGGCATCGTCATCGACCATAGCTGAGCGCACAGGGTCATGCACAACCTCGCCTTTCCGCTGCTGGTCGGCCTGATCGTCATCGCGCTCGCATTCGATTATCTCAATGGCTTGCACGATGCCGCCAACTCGATTGCGACCGTGGTGGCGACCCGCCTGCTCGGCCCGGTCGCGGCGGTGGTTTTCGCGGCCTTCTTCAATTTCGCGGCCTATTTTCTCATGCTGGCCTTCCCCAGCCTGCACAAGGTCGCCGAGACGATCGGCGCGGGCCTCGTCAGCCAGGATCTGATCACGCCGGCCGTCATCTTCGGCGCGCTGATCGGCGCCATGTTCTGGAATGTGGTGACGTGGCTCAAGGGCATTCCCTCCTCCAGCAGCCACGCGCTGATCGGCGGCCTCATTGGCGCGGGAATGGCCCATGCCGGCATCTCCGGCATCCAGTGGAGCGGCCTCAACAAGACGCTGATCGCCATCGTGCTCTCGCCCACGCTGGGCATGCTGCTCTCCATGCTCATCATGCTGGCGACGAGCTGGGTGTTCCGCCGGGCCACCGCTCGCGGCGCCGAGCATGCATTTCGCTATTTGCACCTGTTGTCCTCGGCCGCCTATTCCGTCAGCCACGGCCTCAATGACGCGCAGAAGACCATGGGCATCATCACGGTGCTGCTCTATTCGACCGGCTATCTCACCGGCGAATTCGCGGTGCCGCACTGGGTGGCGATTGCCTGCTATATCGCGATCGCGCTGGGCACGCTGACGGGCGGCTGGAAGATCATCGAGACGATGGGCTCGCGGATCACCAAGCTCTCGCAGCACCAGGGATTCAGCGCCTCGCTTGGCGGCTCGATCATGGTGTTCACGGCCTCGCTGATGGGCATCCCCGTCTCGACCACCCACACGATTACCGGCTGCGTGATCGGGGCGGGCACCGCGCGACGGGCCTCCGCCGTGCGGTGGGGCGTGGCGCAGAGCGTCATGATCGCCTGGATCATCACCATCCCGGCCTCAGCTGTCGTGGGCGCAGCCTTCTATTTTCTGGCCCGGCTGTTCTGATCTTGCGGCCGTCGTGAGGGACTAGCCAAACACCGACGTTGCGGCCGGCTTGGCGGCTGGCACAGTGGCGCCTCTATGCCGGTATCGGCGCGCCTTCGTCCGCCGCACGCTCCGGGCCCCTGCGCGCCCCTCCGATGGGCGCAACAAAAATCGCTTAACATATGTAAAGACAGGGAACAGTGCGCGTTGCTGTTGGTTAATCAGGCGAAGATTTCCTTTGACCTGAGGTAGATATGAGCCAATCGAATGCCCGGCATGCGACTTCTGCGGCGCTGGCTCTTGTCCTGGCAGGCGGTCGGGGCAGTCGCCTTCATGATCTGACCAGCGCGCTCGCCAAACCTGCTCTGCCGGTTGGCGATGTGGGCAGGCTCATCGATTTCACGCTGGCGAACGTCGCCAATTCCGGCATCCCCCGCGCACTGGTGCTTACCCAATATGAGCCCGACGCGCTCCATCGCCATTTGAACCAGACGTGGCAACGCTTTGGCGGCATCGAGCTGAACGTGCTCGACGGCAATGAATGCGGCCCCTTCAACGGAACCGCGGACGCAGTCGTCAAGATCAGCGACCAGATCGACCAGGAAGCGCCGGACCATGTCGTGGTTCTCGCGGGCGATCACCTTTATCAGATGGACTACCGGCCGTTCATCGAGCGCCACATGCTGAGCAACGCGAAAGTGACGGTCGGCGCGGTGCACGTCCCGCTGGCCGACGCCGACGAATTTGGTGTCATGACGGCAGGTGCGGATGGCCTGATCACCGATTTCGCGGAGAAGCCGGCCTCGCCTGCGGAAGCGCCGGACCGTCCCGGTCATGCCTTTGCATCGATGGGCATCTATGTCTTCACCTGGCAGCTGCTGCGGCAGGTGCTGGCCGAACTGGCTCCGCTCCATGAGGATCTGGATTTCGGCAAGCATGTCCTGCCCCGGCTGGTGGCCGAGCGAGGCGCCTATGTCTACGCGCTGCCCGGGCGTGGGCAGGCCGCGCCCCTGTGGCGCGATCTCGGCACGGTGGATGCCTATCATGGCATTCATGCCGATATCGCCAGCGGCCGGGTCGCGCTCGATCCCTCGTGGCCGGTCGCCGGGCGGCGCGCCATTGGCCTGCCGGTGCGGTCGGCCCCGGTTTCCGACCGTCCGGCCTGGCCGGGCCATATGATCGGCCAGGGTGCCAGCGTCGGCGAGCGAGCCCAGCTTCGCAACGTCGTGGTGATGCCCGGCGCGCGGGTCGGCTCGGATGTGCGCATCGACAATGCGATCGTGACCGGCGATGCCGTCATTCCCGACGGCTTCGATCTCTCCGCAGCGCTCAGGCAGTGCGGCGAGGGCTGCCTTGTCTCGGAAGGGGGCATTCGCCTCCTGTCCGCGCAGGCGATGAGCCGGCTCGCCGGCGCGAAACGATCCGCCAAGCCCCGTTATGCCTCGGCAGATGAGGGCGCCCGGAGAATGCTGGCGCCCGGACTTTGACCCAGGCAGACGATATCGGCCTGGAGCCAGACGCGACACCTTTGGCCTTCGCAAAGCCGGACAGGCTGCACCATGAACTGGGCGCCGAATATACCGGTGACGGCGTTCATTTTGCGGTCTTTTCCGAAAACGCCGAGGCCATCGAACTCTCGCTCTTCTCGGACGATGGGGAAGAAGAGGTTCAGCGGCTCGAACTGCCCCGACGAGAAGGCTCGATCCACTCGGGCTTTCTCCCCGGCCTCAAGCCCGGTCAACTCTATGGTTATCGCGCGCATGGCCCCTATGAGCCCGAGCAGGGCCATCGCTTCAACCCCAACAAGCTGCTGCTCGACCCTTATGCGCGGGAAGTATCCGGCACGCTCAAATGGGACGATGCGCTGTGGGGCTATGATCTCCTGAGTGGCGACGATCTGACGTTCGACACGCGCGATTCCGCCCCGTTCACGGTCAAGAGCGTAGTGCAGAATCCCGATTTCGATTGGGAAGGAGACGCAGCGCTGCGCCTCCCGTGGACCGAGACGATCATCTACGAAGCGCATGTGCGTGGCCTCACCATGACGCACCCCGATGTGCCCGAGGAGCTGCGCGGCACTTATGCCGGCATGGTGTGCGAGCCGATCCTCGACCATCTCCGCAAGCTCGGCGTCTCCGCCATCGAGCTGTTGCCCTGCCAGTTCTTCCTCGATGATCGCAGCCTGCTGGAACGCGGGCTCTCCAATTATTGGGGCTATCAGACGCTCGGCTATTTCGCCCCGGAAACCCGCTTCCTCCAGCAGGGCGAGGGCGTCCCCGGTGCCATTCGCCAGTTCAAGGAGATGGTGAAGCGCTTCCACCGGGTCGGCATCGAAGTGATCATGGATGTGGTCTACAACCACACCGCAGAAGGATCGGAACGCGGCCCGACGCTCTGCTTCCGGGGCCTCGACAATGCGGCTTATTATGTCCTGTCGCCGGACCATCCGCGATACTCGTTCGACCAGACCGGCACGGGGAACACGCTCTCTGTGGCGCACCCCATGGTGCTGCGGATGGTGCTCGATTCACTGCGCTACTGGGTGCAGGTCATGCATGTCGACGGGTTCCGCTTCGATCTCGCCTCGACGCTGGGACGGCAGGCGGCGGGGTTCGATCGGGAAGGGACATTCTTCGGCGCGATCCGGCAGGACCCCATCCTTGCGGGTGTAAAGTTGATCGCCGAGCCTTGGGACGTGGGGGAAGGCGGCTATCAGGTCGGCGGCTTCCCGGCGCCGTTCCGCGAATGGAACGACAAGTTCCGCGATACCGTGCGCGGGTTCTGGCGGGGGGATGGCGGCCTGGTCGGCGATCTGGCGGGGAGCCTGCTGAGCTCACCCGAGCAGTTCAACCATTCGGACCGCAGCCCCACCTCCTCGGTGAATTTCCTCGCTGCTCATGATGGCTTCACGTTGATGGACTGCGTGTCCTTCAACGACAAGCACAACGAGGCCAATGGCGAGAATGGCGCGGACGGCCATGATCATAATCTGTCCGCCAATATGGGTGCCGAAGGCGCAACCGACGCCGCCGATATCCGCGCGGCACGCAGCCAGCGCCGGCGGAACATGATCGCGACGATGCTGCTCAGCCAAGGCGTGCCGATGATCCTGAGCGGGGACGAAATCGGCAACAGCCAGCAGGGCAATAACAACGTCTACTGCCAGGACAATGAGACGGCGTGGATCTCATGGGCCGAGCGCGACGATTCGTTTCTCGATTTCGTGCAGCGGATGGTCCGCTTCCGCCTCGATCATCCGGTCCTTGCGCAGGAGACATTCCTGCTCGGCGATGCGGGGGACGATGGGCGGACGGAAGTCGCCTGGTATCAGCCCGACGGGCGCGAGATGGACGAGGCGGTGTGGGCGGAAACGGAGTTGCGCGTGCTCGGCCTGTTCATCGACCACTCCGCGCGAGCGGCCTTCCTTGACGATGAGAATATCGGTGCGCTCTTCATCATCGTGAACGCCGGCGACGCGCTCGACTTCACCCTGCCCCACCCCAATGGGATCGCGCATTGGACGCGCATCCTGGATACCGCCAGCGCCGACCCCTTCAGCGAAGAGCCGTGCGAGGGCGATATCCTCGCCATCCCGGCCAACAGCGTGTGCGTCTACGCGCCGACCGCACGATGACCGGCCATCATTTCCGCAAGGGCTGGGGCGCAGAGCCCGAGGAAGACGGGCAATGGCGCTTCTCGCTCTGGTCGCCTGATCGCGAAGCAGTGTCGGTCGAGATCGACGGCGTATCGACGGCCTTGGCGCCAGGCGAAGATGGCTGGTTCTCCGGCAGCGCTGCGGCTCAACCGGGAGCCTCCTACGGCTTTCGGATCGGCGACAGGCTCTATCCCGATCCGGCAGCGCGGGCCCAGATGGGCGATGTTCACGGCCCCTCGCGCCTGGTCGACCCTCGCGCCTTCCAATGGTCCGCCGACTGGGCGGGTCTCCCCTGGCATCGGGCGGTCATCTATGAGCTTCATGCCGGGACCTTCACGCCCGAGGGCACATTTGCCGCCGCGCAACGGGCATTGCCACGCCTGAAAAGCCTCGGCGTGACGGTCGTCGAGCTGATGCCGGTCGCCCAGTTCGAGGGCGCGCGCGGCTGGGGATATGATGGCGTGCTGCTCTATGCGCCCCATCCTTGCTATGGCGGTGCGGACGGCCTCAAGCAGTTCGTGGATGCAGCCCACAAGCTCGGCATCGCGGTAATGCTCGACGTGGTGTACAACCATTTCGGCCCCTCGGGGAATTATCTGCCCGTCTGGTGCCCGTCCTTCTTCCACACCTCGGCCCGCACCCCCTGGGGGGACGGCATTGCCTTCGATGTGCCCGCCGTTCGCGCCTTCTTTCTCGACAACGCATTGTTCTGGCTGGAGGAATATCAGCTGGACGGGCTGCGCCTGGACGCCGTTCACGCCATTGCCGACCAGACCACCGAGGACTTTCTGGCGGATCTGGGCAAGGCTGTTCGCGCGCGCGACTGGGGACGCCCGATCCATCTCGTGACCGAGGATGAGCGCAACCTCGTCGACTATCTCGAGCCGGATGCGCCCTTCAATGCCAGCTGGAACGATGACTGGCACCACGCGATCCACTGCGTGCTGACCGGGGAAGACGAGAGCTATTACGCCCCCTTCGCCGTCGATCCGCTGGCGGACATCGAGCTAGCGCTGCGCGATGGATATGTCGAGCAGGGGCAGAAGCGGCCCCCGCATGAGCATTTGCGCGGCGAGCCATCCGCCCTGCTGCCCCGGACGGCGTTCATCAATTTCCTGGGCAATCACGATCAGATCGGCAATCGCGCGCAGGGCGAGCGGTTGCACCATCTGGTGGCGGATCGCGCCGCGCTGCGAGTGGTGACGGCCCTGACGCTGCTGACGCCCTTCACGCCGATGCTGTTCATGGGCGATGAGTTTCTCACCGAAGCGCCGTTCCTGTTCTTCACGGATTTCACGGGCGATCTGGCTGAAGCGGTGCGCACCGGCCGGGCACGGGAGTTCGCGAAGTTCACATCCTTCGCCGGTACCGTGCCGGACCCCAATGACCCGCAAACGGCCGCCCGCTCGATGATCGGCCACGCGGCCAACGATGCGCAGCGCGAGCATGAAGCCTTTGTGCGCGATCTTCTCGCGCTGCGGGCGTTCCATATCACGCCGCTCCTTGCACAGACGGAACGGCCCAAGGCAGTCGTCCTGCGCGAAGGCGCGGCGTTCGATGCGCGGTGGGAATTTACCACTGCGGCCCTGCACGTCCGCTTGCTGCTTGGCGGCGAGGATTTTTCCACACCCACTGACCCCTTCTTCGTGGAGGCTGCGCAAGGAAGCGGCTTCGCTTTCGCCGCCGCCGTTCGAAAGGACCAATGACCATGCGCCATCCCAGCGCCCCCGGCCTCGTCGCGACGTACAGGATTCAGCTGCGGAACGGCGTCGATCTGGAGGCGGTGCGCGCGCGCATTCCCTGGCTGCAGGCGCTGGGCATCAGCCATATCTACCTCTCGCCGCTGTTCAGCGCCGCGACGGGTTCCACCCATGGCTATGACGTGACCGATCCCAATCGGGTCGATCCGGTGCTCGGCGGTGAGGAGGCCTTTCGCGCGCTGAGCGACGCGGCGCGGGCCGCCGGGCTGGGCATCATATTGGACATCGTGCCCAATCATATGGCGTTTACGCCGGAAAATCCCTTTATCGCCGACATCATGCGGCATGGGCAGGAAAGTCGCTTTGCGCCCCTGTTCGATATCAACTGGGACCGTGGCCCGCTGCAGTTCCCGGTTCTGGACGGGACGCCGGCCGATCTTCTGGACGCAGCGCAGCTGGCCTTCTCGCCCATCGGCAATGATCCGACCCTGCGCGTCTACGACAAGCATTACCCCCTGCGCGCAACACCGCTGACCGAGCGGCTGGCGGGCGGGGAGGCGTTGGACGAAGGCCTGCTGGCGCAGTTGCTCGAGGAACAGCATTGGCAGATCGGCCATTGGCAGGATGATGGCGGCGACATCGTCCACCGGCGCTTCTTCAACGTCACCGATCTGATCGGGGTGCGACAGGAGGACCCCGAGGTCTTTGAGTTCACCCATCGCTGGATTGTGGAGCAAGTTCGGGCCGGGCGCGTCCAGGGCGTCCGCGTCGACCATATCGATGGGCTG
The DNA here is from genome assembly GCF_025961735.1 of Sphingobium sp. B11D3B. NCBI lineage: Bacteria > Pseudomonadati > Pseudomonadota > Alphaproteobacteria > Sphingomonadales > Sphingobiaceae > Sphingobium > Sphingobium sp. B11D3B. Next base: position 2,585,079 of record NZ_JAOQOF010000001.1, read on the forward strand.
GCCCGCCCGCTCAGCTACCTCCGCCGGCTACGCGAGGCGCTGGGCTTCATCCCCATCTGGGTGGAGAAGATCGTCAAGGAAGGCGAGCCGCTGGCGCCGGGCTGGCCGGTCGAGGGCATGAGCGGCTATGAGTTCATGGCGCCGGTCACCCAATTGCTGACCCCGCCGGAAGGGCTGGATGCCTTGGCAGCCGCAGCGCGCGCGCATGTGCCGACGGACTATGCCCTTGAGGTGCGCGGCGTCCGCCGGACGATGCTGTACACCGTCTTTACGCCCGAGTTGGATCGGGTGACCGATGCGGCCATCATGGCGCTGGCCGGATCGCCCGTCGCAGCGCCGGAGGTGCGCGCGGCCATCGTGCAGCTTGCGATGCACTGGCCGGTCTATCGCTCCTACGCCGCCGACGTGATGCCGCCGGGCGACCTTTGCGCGCAGGCTCTCGCCGGTGCGCGTGGCGATCCGCACCCAAGCGGTATGCTGGGGCCCGTGTTCAGTCTGCTGTCTGCCCCGGACGATCCGCTGGCACGGGCCTTCGCGGCCCGGTTCGAACAGCTGACCGGCGCGCTCACCGCCAAGTCGGAGGAGGATACCGTCTTCTATCGGTCCATCGCCTATCTGCCATTTTGCGAGGTGGGCGCCGCCCCGGACCTCCAGCCGATGAACCTTGAGCGCTTTGCGGCGCGCATAAACGAGCGTGCGTCCGAGACGCCCTGCGCGCTCAATGCCCTGTCCACCCATGACACCAAGCGCTCGGCTGATGCCCGGGCCGCGATCATCGCCTTGACCGCCTTCCCGGAGCTGGGCGCGCGCCTCTACGGGGAGGCGCTGGCACGGGCACTGGATCGGGCATTGCCGCCGCGCTGGGGCATCTATGCCATTCAATGCGCGCTGATGATGCTCGATCAGCCGGATGCCGCGCAACGCATTGCGGACCACATGGCCAAGGCCATGCGCGAGGCGAAGCTCGAATCCAGCTATGAGGCGCCGGCACTTGAGATGGAAAACGGCGTGACCGAGCTCGCGCTGTCCCTGATGGCCTCGCTTGAAGACAGCGTGTTGTGGTCGGCCGACGAGCGACAGGCGTTCCTGCAGACATGGGAAGCGCTCATGATGGCGCAGACCGCCCTCCAGATCACCGCGCCCGGGGTGCCGGACATCTATCAGGGCACCGAAATCGTCGCGATCGCCCTGACCGACCCGGACAATCGCCGAGCCGTGGACTGGGACACGATCGCCTCCGGCCCAGCCGGGCGCGATGCCCGCAAGCTAAAGCTGACACAGGACCTGCTCGCGCGCCGCCGGGAGGATGCGGAACTGTTCGCGATGGGCAGCTATCGGCTGGAGCGAACGCCGGAAGGGCTGCGCGTGACCCGGGCATGGCAAAACCGTGCGGTTACCATCGACATTCCCCTGCCCGACCTGATCGCCGGCCCCGATGCGGCGGCGCAAGGCGAGCATGATCGACCCCACGAAACGCAAGGAACCCAATATGGACGATGACCAGTATCAGACGATCAGCAAGCGGGCCTATGAGCTGTGGGAAGCCGAAGGCCGCCCCCATGGGCGTGACCGCGAGCATTGGGAGCAGGTGGAACAGGAAGTCCTGAGCCAGCAGCAACAGCAGGCTGCCTCCGCTCCCGATGATGCTGACCTATCGCTGCCGCAGGAGCAGAGCGAAACGATGGCTGCCGCCAGTTCTCCGGCGTCTACGGCGCTGCCGGCCAAAAAGATATCGGCAGCTGGCCGCGCGAAGAAAGCCAAAACAGCCTGAGGCCGGGCGCTGTGCCTGACGATGAAATTCTAGCCCTGGCGCACGCGGCAGGGCTCGCGATCCACTGGAAGGATGCCGACGGGCTCGCGCATAGCGTGTCGCAGTACACGCTTCGAGCGGTCCTGCAGGCACTGGGCTATGCCGCCGAGACGGATGCGCAGCGGGCGCAGGCTTGGGCCAAGCTGACTGAAGAGGCCGCGCGGAATCCGGACTTTCTGAGTGCGGATGCCGGCCAGCCCGTCCCTTTGCCGGATGGGCTGGCGGCTGAAGCCTCTGCAGAGGTCACCTATGAGGACGGCAGCGCAGGCCGTCTCGCCATCCACGATGGTCAACTGCCGGCCTTCACCGCAATCGGCTATCATCGGGTCGACATCGCAGGCCATGTCTTTACCTTGGCGGTGGCGCCGCCCCGATGCTGCGAGCTGGCAGATCCCGCCATTTGGGGGCCAGCGATCCAGATCCCTTCGCTGCGCGGCGAGAGGATGTACGGCACCTTCGACGACCTGCGCGTGGCGGGCTTCGGCTTTGCAGAGCAAGGCGCCGATCTGCTGGCGATCAGTCCGGTCCATGCGCTGGTGCCCGGTTCCGCTCGCCATTTCAGCCCCTATGCGCCGTCCAGCCGTACCTATCTCAACACCCTGCTGGCCGATGCGCCTGTTTCGCCGCCCGATCATGCCAATGATGAACTGATCGACTGGACCGCAGCCAGGGATGCGGCGCTTCTCAAGCAGCGCGCCACCTTCGCGGCGCTCGACGAGGAGACCCAGCGCGCAGTCTGGGACGAGGGGCAATCCGACCCCGCCCTGATCCGCCAAGCGCTGTTCGACGCGCTCTCGATCGAGTTTCGCGGCCGCCCCTGGCAGCGCTGGCCGGCCGCGTTTCAAAACCCGCAAAGCCCGGCCGTCGACCATTTCGCCCGGAGCCACTGGCAGGAGGTTGCGGTTTACATTCTGGCGCAGACCCAGACCGACCGGATGCTGGGCAAAGTGCAGGCCTCGGCGCGCCAGGCGGGGATGCGCATCGGCCTGATCGCCGACCTCGCCGTCGGGGTCGATCCCGGCGGGAGCGACGTCTGGAGCGATCCGGATGGTTTTCTGCGCGGCCTGACCATCGGCGCCCCGCCCGATCCGCTCGGCCCCGAGGGGCAGAATTGGGGCCTTACCACCTATTCGCCGCACGCCCTGCGCGCGCGGGGCTTCCGCCCATGGATCCGGATGATCCGGGCGGCCCTGCGCCATGCCGGGGGGCTTCGCATCGATCATGCGTTCGGATTGCGTCGCTTGTGGGTCATCCCCGAGGGCGCGCCCAGCACGGAGGGCGTCTATCTCGACTATCCATTCGAGGATCTGCTGCGAATTCTGGCCATCGAAAGTCATCGCAGTCATGCGCTCATCATTGCCGAAGATCTTGGGACCGCGCCCGAGAGCTTCATGGAGGTCATCGCCGCGCGGGGCATATTGGGCATGAGCGTGCTGTGGTTCGAGCGGGACGCCCACGGCAAATTCGCCGCAGCCTCGGCCTATCGTCCGCACAGCGTCGCGATGACCGGCACCCACGACACGCCCACCGTCGCCGGCTGGTGGCGCGCGCGCGATCTGGAATGGCGGCAGAGCCTGCAGCCCGAGACGCCCGCAGACCATGACCGGCGCGCGGAGGAGCGTGAGCATCTGTGGAACCTGCTGGCCGGCGCACCCGAGGCGCTTGCCAGCGTCTCGACCGACAGCGTGGTCGATGCAGCTCTCGCCCACATCGCCCAGGCGCCGACTCCGGTGAAGATCATCTCGATCGAGGATCTGCTGGGCCTTGAGGAACAGCCCAACCTCCCCGGCACGCTCGACGAGCACCCCAATTGGCGCCGCCGCCTACCCGCCACGATCGACGCCCTGCTCCGACGACCGGAGGTCGCGCGCCGCACGAAGATGCTGCGCGATCTTTGCGGGCGCAAGGCGGACACGTCCGTCGATGCCCCCATGTCGACCTGATGAAATTCGGGGATAGCGACCCCATATAGGACTTATCGCAGACACAGATGCGGGAGCAGGCGAGCATGGCCAATGGCTGGGCGCCCGACGGCGCCGTTCAGGATCAGATCGACGACAGCGTGAAAGACGCTCTGGCAACCGCCCGGGCCCGGATGCCATCGGGCCCCGGTACCCTGGCGTGCGAGGAATGCGGCGAGGAAATCCCCGAGGCGCGCAGAAAGGCGCTGCCCGGCGCGCGGACGTGCGTCGCCTGCCAGTCGGCACGCGACAAGCGCCCGGCATTTTCCGCCATCAACCGGCGCGGCAGCAAGGACAGCCAGTTGCGGTGATGCCGCCTGCATGACGATGCTCGACCTGTTCGATACGCCCCTTGTGCCCGGCCTGAACGCACGCGCAGACATCATTGATGCCCGGGAGGAAGCCGCGCTGATCGAGCGGATCGACGCACTGGGCCTGGCGCCTTTCCGGTTCCAGCAGTGGACCGGCAAGCGCCTCACCCACTCCTTTGGATGGCGCTACGATTTCGAGACCGGCAGCTTCGGGACGACCGACCCCATACCCGACTGGCTGCTCCCGCTCAGAGCCCGCGCCGCCCGCTTCGCGGGGCTCGCCGCTGACGATCTCGTCCAGTCGCTGCTGACCCGCTACGACGTGGGGGCCGGCATCGGCTGGCACAGGGATCGGCCGGTGTTCGAGCATGTCGTGGGCATTTCGCTCGGCAGCGACGCGGTGCTGCGGCTGCGCCGGCGCCATGCGGGCGGCTTCGAGCGCGCGAAGCTCGGACTGGCGCCGCGATCGGTCTACCATCTGAGCGGCGAGGTCCGGCACGACTGGGAACACAGCATCGCGCCGATGACACAGCCGCGCTGGTCGATCACCTTCCGCAGCCTATCCGACAAAGGGCGCAGGGGGTAAACCGCAGCGCCGCGCCGTCTACGCGTGCGCGGGGTCTGGCGTGCTCCCGCGTCGGCATTCGGCGTCGACCAAGCCGACCAACCTGTCGAGTGCATGATGACGCACAGCTTTCCAAACGACGTGTAGCTCGACGGGCGGGAAATTCATGGGCAATGGCACGAGCCGCCCGCTCGCCATCTCCTCTTTCACTTCGCTTTCAAAGAGCAGACCGATCCCGCTGCCGGCGAGCGCCATGAGCCGCACGGAGTCCTTCTGCTCGGTTCTGCCGCTGGCGAAAACACCGTGGAGTCCCACGCGGCTGAGCCTTTCCAGCACCCGCCGTTCGAGCGCGGTGTTTTTGGGCGGCAGGATGAAGCCGGCTGAGGCGATCTCGGCGGGACTGGGAGAGCCGATTTGCGCCAGCGGATGCGAGGGGGCGACAAAGAGACCGGCAGGGAGGACGCCGATTCTTTTCGACGGCAAAGACACCGCTTCGCCCTCGGTCATCAGAAACCCAGCCGCAACCTCGCCGCACTCGACGAGCGCGATAATGTCCTCATTCGTGCCACGCAGGATGGAGACAGCGAGATCGGTATTTTCTCGCTCGAGCTGAATGACTGCGTTGCGCAGCCACTGATCGATAATGTGCGGTCGAGCGGCGACTCGCAGCTCAGTGATCGGGGAATGGGACATGCGACCGACCATGCCCATCAGCAGGTGGGCTTGTTGGACGATGTCGCGTGCGGGCTGGAGCAGTTGCAGAGCCTCACTGGTCAAAGCCGCCCTCGCCCCGCGTCTATTATGCAGGAGCGACAAACCGGTCTCCCGCTCAAGGCCAGCAAGCAGCGAGCTGGCGGCCGCCTGAGAGATATCCAGCCGTAAAGACGCAGCGCTGATGCTCCCGCTGTCCGCCAGCGCGATCAGCGCTTCCAGTTGCCGCAGGGTGAACATGCTGTACCTCCGCCCAAGCCATAACTTTACCTTATAGGTTTCGTAGCCTTAGATGCATTGCTCGAGCACGTCATCCGACAAATAGGACGGATAAAAGAACTCTTAGGGCAGATGCAATCCATTGGGAGGTTACCGAGGTCGCCGATGCCTTCCATCTACACGGGCGACATCCCTAAGGTGCAGTGCCGTTTTTCCGCAGAGTCACAAGCCGCAACGACCAGCGAACTGAGGGATGCACGACATGATCACGAGCCGACTGATTTCGACGTCCTGCCTCACCTGCATCTGCGCGAGCAGCGCGGCGCTGGCGCAGGCGCAACCTGCAGGGCCTGGACAAGAAGAGGGGCGATCCGCAACGGCCCAGACGGCGGGCGCGATCTTGCCAGCGCCGGAACAGCGCTTTGAAGGCAAGATCGGCCGCACGCTGGCGCAGTCCGATCCGCCGAAATATGCGCCGCTGCCCAAGCCGCCTGCCGGCGCGCCGAACGTTCTGGTCATCATCACCGACGATGTCGGCTTCGGCGCCACCACCCCGTTCGGCGGCCCGGTCCCGACACCGACCTTCGAGGCACTCGCCCATGATGGGCTGCGCTACAACCGCTTCCATACGACGGCGCTCTGCGCGCCGACCCGGGCCTCACTGCTGACCGGCCGCAATCCGCATCGCGTCGGCTTTGGCGCCATTACAGAAATGGGCACGGGCTATCCCGGTTACACGACGATCCTGCCCAAGAGCGCAGCGACGGTGGGCGAGGTGCTGCGCCAGCATGGCTATGGCACAGCGTGGTTCGGCAAGAACCACAATACCCCGGAATGGGAACAGAGTGCCGCCGGTCCCTTCGACCGCTGGCCCAACGGGCTGGGCTTCGACTATTTCTATGGCTTCATGGGCGGCGCGACCAGCCTGTGGAACCCCTCCCTGTTCGAGAACCAGCTTCCGCTCGCCCGCGGAAATTTCCCGCCGGGCTATCATCTTGAGCGCGACATGGCCGATCACGCGATCGAATGGGTCCGCATGCAGGGGATTTCGGCACCCGGTCGGCCCTTCTTCATGCTCTATGCACCGGGCACCTCGCACAGCCCTCACCATGCCCCGGCCGACTGGATCTCGCGGTTCAAGGGCCAGTTCGATCAGGGCTGGGACAAGATGCGCGAGCAGATTCTGGCGCGGCAGATCGCGGCCGGCGTCGTCCCGGCCGGCACCAAGCTGACGCCGCGCCCCGCCTCCATTCCCGCCTGGGACACGCTCGGCCCGGACGAGCGGCGGCTCTACGCCCGGATGATGGAGACCTACGCAGGCGCCCTCTCCTATGCGGATCACCAGATCGGCCGGGTCATCGAGACGCTGCGGTCTTCCGGCCAGCTTGAGAACACGCTCGTCATCTACATCCAGGGTGACAATGGCGGGAGCGGCGAAGGCGGCCTGAACGGATCAACAAACGACATCGCGGCGATCAACGGGATGCGCCCCGATCTCCCGACAATGCTCGGCCAGATCGACAAGCTGGGCGGCCCGGAACTCTATAATAATTACCCCGTCGGCTGGGCCTGGGCGATGAACGCGCCGTTCCAGTGGACCAAGCAGGTTGCCTCCCATCTCGGTGGCACGCGCAATGGCCTGGTGGTGTCCTGGCCTGCGCGGATCAAGGCGCATGGCGAAGTGCGCACGCAGTTCCACCATGTCGCGGACATCGTCCCGACCATCTATGAAGCTGTGGGCATCACGCCGCCCGAGCAGGTGGACGGGGTGACGCAGATGCCGCTTGATGGCATCAGCATGGCCTATAGTTTCGGGCAGGCCAATGCGCCGGACCGCCGCCACGAGCAGATTTTCGAACTGCAAGGCAATGCCGGCCTGTACCGCGACGGCTGGTTCCTGAGCAGCACCCCGACCCGCGCACCGTGGGATTTCGCTGGCCCCGGCGGCCTGCCCACCGACAATGGCTGGGAGCTCTATAATCTCTCCGAGGACTTCTCCCAGTCGCGCAATCTGGCGGCGCAGGAGCCGGCGCGGCTGAAATCGATGATCGAGCAGTTCTGGGCGGACGCCAAGAGCGGGGACATTCTGCCGCTCGACAACCGCTCCTTCGCGCGCTGGTCGAGCCGCAATCGCCCCACGCTGCTGGCCGGGGAGACACGCTTCACCTACCAGCCCACGTCACGGCCGATCACCGGCCCCGGCTTCCCTGATCTGGCCGGCCGCTCCTGGCGGGCAGAGGCGGATATCGCCCTTGCGAAAGGCATACGCGCCGAGGGCACGCTGGTCATGAACGGCAGCCGTTATGGCGGCTGGAGCCTCTACATGACAGGCGGCCGACCGACCTTCCTCTACAAGGCCTCGGATTCGCCCGGCGACATTCTGCGCCTGCAGGGCCCTGCCCTTCCCGCCGGCAAACACCGCATCTCGGTTGCGGTGACCGACAATGGGCAGGGCAAGCCCGGCGATGCGGTGCTGCACGTGGATGGCGTCACTGTAGGCCAGGGTCCGATCAAGCGGACCATTCCCGCCATCGTTCGCGGCGGCGGCGCCATCGGGCGCAGCTTCGACACGCTGGACGGCAGCTTCACGGCCCCCTTCGCTTTCAACGGACAATTGGACAATGTGACGATCGAAGTGGCGCCGGACTAGACGCTCGCGACCTCGGAAGGACCTGATCTGAGCCAGCCTCCCGAAGCTAGCGCAGGTCAACGCCCATCGCTCTCCCAACCGCCGCCCAGCACCTGATACAGGGTAACCAGGGCGTTGAGCTGATCGGCACGCAGTTGCACCAGCGCGAGGTCGGCGGAGAGCAAGGCGCGTTGCGCGTCGAGCTCTTCAAGATAGCTGCTGTAGCCCGCACGATAGCGGTTGGTCGCATGACGCAATGCGTCGGCAATGGCTGCCCTTTGCGCCTCGGCGCTCGCGCGCTGCTGGCGGAGGCTGGAGACGTTGCCCAGAGCGTTCTCCACCTCACCAAATGCCGTCAGGGCCGTCTTGCGATAGGCAAAGGCAGCCTGATCGCGGCGGGCGGCGGCCGTTTCCACGCCGGCGCGCAAGCGCCCGCCCTCGAACAAGGGCGCCAGCACGCTCCCGCCGACGGACCAGATTGTCACCGGGTTCGCCAGCGCGCTGCTGAAGACCGCGCCCGCCGCAGCAGACAGGCGAAGACTCGGCAGGAACTGCTTGCGCGCGGCTGACAGGGTGGAATCCGATGCGGCCAGAGCGAACTCGGCCTGCGCGATGTCGGGACGGCGGCGCAGCAACTCGGACGGCAGCCCCTGATCGGGCACGGGCGGCGCAACAAGGGCGTCGAGCGATCCGCCGCGCTGGATCACCCCCGGCCCATCCCCGGTCAACAGGCGCAGGGCATTCTCCTGCCGCAGGATCGCCAGATCGACCTGTGGGAGGATGATGGCTGCCGCCTGATATTCCGCCTCGGCCTGGCGCAGCTCCAGCTGAGAGGTGTAGCCGGCCTCGGCGCGGGAGCGGGCAATGCGAAGGCTTTCGGCCCGCGCCGTGATCGTCCGGCGGACCACGTCGCGACGCGCATCGAGGGCCAGCAGCGTGATGTAGCCCGATGCCGTGGCCGCACTGACCGAAAGCGCCGTCGCGTCGCGCGCAGCCTGACTGGCCAACCAGGCCGATCTCGCGGCCGATGTCTGATCGTCGATCCTGCCGAACAGATCGATTTCATAGGCTACCTGCAGCGCAGGCTGGGCGCTGGTGCCCTCGGTCGCCTGGCCAAACGGGTTGAGCGATCGGCCGTGGGAGCCGGCGGCGGTCGCATCCAGCGTGGGGAAAAGCTGGGCGCGCGCCAGCCGCTCCTGCGCCCGCGCTTCGCGGACCCGCGCGGCAGCGATAGCAATGTCGACATTGTTGGCGATCGCGGTCTCAACCAGCTGCGTCAGCGCGGGATCATTGAATGCCCGCCACCAGCCGGCATCGACCTCTCCGTCCCCCACCACGGCGTTTTGCCAGCCGGCAGGCGGCGTCACGGTGGCCGAGGAGGGCAGCGGCGTCGGTGGCGCCATGCAGCCGGACAGGCAGGCGACGCCCAGCAAGGCGATGGCCGGCCGCATCACCTGTGACCTGCCGTATCGACCCTAGCCTGGACGGACATGCCCGGCCTCAGCCGCGCATAGAGGGGGTCTTTGGCATCCGGGGCAATCCGCACCGTGATGCGCTGCGGCACCTTCACGAAATTGCCGGTGGCATTGTCGGATCGGATCACCTGAAACTCGTTGCCGGCGGCGGGCGCCAGCCGCTCGACTCTGCCGTGGATCACGGCGCCATCGAGCGCATCGACCCGCAGCCGCACGCTCTGGCCCGGCGCCATATGGGCCGTCTGCGCTTCCTTGAAGTTCGCAGCCACCCAGACGAAGGGCGGCACGAGGAAGGTCAGCTGCGAGCCGGCCGTGACATATTGCCCCAGCCGCACGCCCACCTCGCCCAGCCGCCCATCCTGCGGGGCGCGAATGATCGTGTTGGCGAGATCGATCTCGGCGAGGCGCAGGGCCGCCTGCGCCGCATCGACATTGGCGCGCAGGCCACCGCGCCCCACCGTCACCGTGCGGACCTGCTCGCTCGCCACCTGCTGCTGCGCCTGCGCCTGCAGCACGGCCGCTTCTGCCTGCCGCAACGCCGCCAGAGTCTGGTCCCGCTCGCGCAGGGAGACGGAGCCCTGGCTGACGAGATCATTCACCCGGCGCATATCGGCCTGCGCGCGGGCCAGTTGCGCCTTGGCGTTGGCCACGCTGGCGGCTTGCCCCGCAAGCTGAGCCTGGCTCGACGCTTCGCTCTGGCTGCTATTGGCCAGATTGGCGCGTTGCGTGGCGAGTTGGGCCTGCGCCTGCGCCACTCTCTGGCGATAGATCCGGTCGTCGATGCGCGCGAGGACCTGCCCCTTGCGGACCTGCTCATAATCCTGAACCTGCACCTCCACGACATAGCCGTTCACCTGTGGCGCGATGACCGTGGTCTGGCCGCGCACATAGGCATTGTCCGTCGTCTGAACATCCGAGGAAAAAGGCGGCAGGCCCCAGGCGTAAAGCACGATGAGAATGCCGACGACGATGAACAGGACGGCCAGCAGCGTCACCCTTCGGCCGGCTTGCGGGGGCGCCCAGCCGCGCTTCGGCGCGCTGGCCACGGGGGTGGTGTCATTGGGCACTTCCACCGGATCTTCCAGACGGTCGGTCCGGTTCGATGGGCGCGAATGTTCGGCGGGTGTGTCACTCATGATTGGGCCCTGGTCCTCATTGCCGCCAAGGCCGCAAGCTCTTCGGCCAGAGGGGTAATGCCTTTGCGACGATAATAGATCCACCGCGCGCCGAGATACACAAAGGCGAGCGTCGCCAGCGCACCGACCAGCATGAACACATCGTTGAACGCCAGGATATTGGCTTCCCGCGCGACCTGCTGGGAGAGGAGGATGCTGCCCTCCGCCTGACGCAAGGCCGGATCGCCCAGCGTTCGTGCATAGGCGCCGCCAAGCTGCTGGATGCGCTGCGCCACTTGCGGATCGGTGCCCACGAGCGACTGGACCAGCATTTCGGAATGGAAGCGCTCGCGAATGATCTGGAAGCTGCCCAACAGGGCCGCCCCGCCGATGCCGCCCAATTGCTGCGAAATGCCGAATACGGCCGAAAAGCTGACGATATGACTCGGCCCCTTGGCGAGCGCCTGCAGGATGCCCGCCATGAGCGTTGGCCCCATGAAGTAGATCGCAGCGAAGGAAATCATCGCCTGCGTCACATAAAGCTGCGCCGGGCGCGTGAGATTGCTGGACTGGGTGTCGAAGAACGCGGCGAGGGCGATGAGTGCACAGGAGATGATCACAGGTTTAAGCAGGTCCGTCGGCTTGAGCGTTTTCAGGCTCACCGCCAGCCCGAATATGGTCGCCAGCGTGACCACCGTGTAGAAACCGACCAGCTGGTCCTGCCCCATGCCCAGCACGTTCAGCAGGCCACTGGCGCCGACATTCTGCTCGCCGAGCAGCACCCGCATGCTGGCGGCGATGACGGCGAAGCGGACGATCGCAGCACTACCCATCCAGCGCGTGTTGAGCAGGGGATTGGCGCGGTTGTGCTCCACGATCACCGCCGCGCCGATCAGCAGGATCGCGCCCGCCAGCGCATAGCCCAGCCACTGCGTCGACCACCAGACGATGCGCCCCTGCACGAGCACGGCGGAGAGCAGGGCTATGCCGGGGGCGAACAAGGCGAAGGTCAGGAAATCCAGCGGCTCGAAGGCGTCGATGCGCTCGCTGGGCGGCAGGCGCAGCAGCCACACCCCGGCGAGGCAGAGCAATGTAAGGCCGAACTCGAACAGGTACAGGTTCTGCACATCGCCATGGATGAGCAATGCCGGAGAGATCACCCGAGCGAGCGGGGTTGCGATCTGCGAGACGCCGACGCCCAGCACCAGCCCGCCCAGCCGCGCCTCCGCCTTCATCGATTGCATGATGTAGAACAGCGCCATCGTGGACAGGCCGCTTGCGACGATACCGCTGCCCGCGCGCACGAAGAGTTCCAGACCATAGCTGTGCACGAACAGTTGCAGCGTGTTGAGCACGAGAAAGCCGATCAGCACGATCCGCACAAAGCGCTGGATGCCGAATTGCTGGCGGAACTTGATGAGCAGCAGGCTCATGCAGACATTGGTCATCGTATAGGCAGCAGTCAGCCAGCCGGCTTCCACGCTGGTCAGCCCGAGCGCCCCCTGGATCTGGGGCAGGTTCGCCATCAGCAGCCCGTTGATGAAGCCACCCGTGAGGCCGAGCAGCACGCCGATCAGCAAATATCCCAGACGGCGCCGGCCTGGATGGTAGGGCGTCGCCGGAGACCCCGGCATCATCGGCCGCTCGTGCGGCTCGAACTGATATTCCGACTCTTCAGACCGTCTGCTCAACCACGGGCCTTTCCATGCCTGCCTCTATCCTCGGACGGATATCTGAAGACTGCAATGCAAAGTGTTCAGCGCGCGGATCGTTCCAGGGTTGGCGGTCTGTCGGCCAGTCCAGCGCGCTGCGGGGCCCAGACCTGCGCGATTCATATGCAAATACTATGCGGATCGCCTTTCCTGTCTCTCGAATTCAAATGCGGCTCTGCCTTATTTGACCTGCGGCACATGATTCGGCGCCGCATCTCCTGCGGTCTCCGACGTCGTGCAGGAGAACGATCATGCAGGATATGCTCTGGTTGGGGCTCACCCTCGGCTTGCTGGCCACAACGCTCGGTTACGCAGCGCTGTGCGACAAGGCGTAGGGAGGCGGCCATGACCATCGACCATTGGCTGGCCGCTGCGACCGCGGTCGGCCTGCTCTTCTATCTGGTGGCCGTGCTCGCACGCCCCGAACGCTTCTGATCGGGGAGCGACATCATGACAGTTCAGGGATGGATCATGATCCTCGCCTTTGTCGGCATATTGCTGGCACTGGCCAAACCCGTCGGCCTGTGGCTCTTCGCGCTCTATGAAGGGCGGCGGACGCCGCTCCATGGCCTGCTCGGGCCACTGGAGCGCGGCTTCTACCGGCTGGCGGGCATCGACCCGCAGCAGGAGCAGGGCTGGCGCCGCTATGCCGTCCACATGCTCATGTTCAACGCCACTCTCCTGGTCTTCACTTATGCGATCCTGCGCTTGCAGGGCCTGCTGCCCCTCAACCCGCTGGGCCATCCGGGGGTGAGCCAGCCGCTCGCCTTCAACACGGCAATCAGCTTCGCGACCAACACCAACTGGCAAAATTATGGCGGTGAGTCGACGATGTCGCCCCTTAGCCAGATGCTCGGCCTGACGATCCACAACTTCCTGTCGGCAGCGACCGGCATCGCGCTGGCCTTTGCGCTGTTCCGCGGGTTCGCGCAGCGGGAAGCCCAGGGGATCGGCAATTTCTGGGCCGATGTGACGCGGGTGACGCTCTATCTGCTGCTGCCGCTCTGCTGCGTCATCGCGCTCTTCTATATCGCGAGCGGCGTGCCGCAGACGCTGGCGGGGTCAGTCGATGTAACGACGCTGGAAGGCGCGAGGCAGACACTCGCGCTGGGGCCGGTCGCCTCGCAGGAAGCGATCAAGATGCTCGGCACCAATGGCGGCGGCTTTTTCAATGCCAACTCCGCGCATCCGTTCGAGAACCCGACGGCGCTCGTCAACTTCGTCCAGATGCTCTCGATCTTCGTGATCGGGGTCGGTCTCACCTATACCTTCGGCAAGGCTGTCGGGAACAGTCGCCAGGGCTGGGCGATCCTTGCCGCCATGATGCTGCTCTTCCTGGCCGGAACGACGATCACCTACTGGCAGGAGGCAGCGGGCAACCCCATCCTGCACGGCCTCGGCATCGCCGGCGGCAATATGGAGGGCAAGGAAGTCCGCTTCGGCATCGCCGCCTCCGCGCTCTTTTCCGTCGTCACCACGGCGGCCTCCTGCGGCGCGGTCAATGCGATGCATGACAGCTTCACCGCGCTTGGTGGCCTGATCCCGCTCTTCAACATGCAATTGGGTGAGGTCGTTGTCGGTGGCGTCGGCGCTGGCATCTATGGCTTCCTGCTGTTCGCCATCCTCGCAGTGTTCGTCGCGGGGCTGATGGTCGGGCGAACCCCGGAATATGTCGGCAAGAAGATCGAGGCCCGCGAGGTCAAGCTCGCGGTTCTCGCCATCGCCGTGCTGCCGCTCATGATCCTGGGCTTCACGGCCATCGCTTCGGTCACCGAGGCCGGGCTGGCCGGCCCGCTCAACAAGGGACCGCACGGCTTTTCCGAGATTCTCTACGCCTTCACCAGCGCGGTGGCGAACAATGGATCGGCCTTTGCCGGCCTCTCGGCCAACACGCCTTTCTACAATGGCATTCTGGGCGTCGCCATCTGGGTCGGCCGCTTCTTCGTCATCGTGCCCATGCTGGCGATTGCCGGCGGGCTGGCGGCGAAGACCTCTACGCCGGAGACGGCGGGCAGTTTTCCGACCACCGGGCCGCTCTGGACCGGCCTGCTGGTGGGAATCGTGCTGATCGTCGGCGGCCTCACCTTCCTGCCCAGCCTCGCCCTTGGTCCCATCGCCGATCATCTTGCGATGATCCGTGGCCAGCTTTTCTGATTGGAGCCCCTCCATGGCACGCCAAGCGTCCCCATCGCTCTTCACGGCCGATCTGATCGTCCCGGCGATCACGGACTCGGTCCGCAAACTGAACCCGCGCCAGCTCATCCGTAACCCGGTGATGTTCACGACCGCCATCGTGGCGGTGCTCCTGACGGCGCTGCTCATCGTCGGTCAGGATGGCCTTGCCGCCAGCTTCAAGCTCCAGCTCGTCATCTGGCTGTGGCTGACCGTCCTGTTCGGCACCTTCGCCGAAGCGCTGGCCGAAGGTCGCGGCAAGGCGCAGGCGGCGTCCCTGCGCGCGACCAAGGCGGACCTCATCGCCCGCCGCCTGAAGAACGGCCAGGAGCCCGAGACCGTGCCGGCCAGCGCGCTGCGGGCCGGCGACATCGTAGTGGTCGGGACGGGCGATCTCATCCCATCGGACGGCGAGGTGGTGTCTGGCGTCGCCTCGGTCAACGAGGCCGCGATCACCGGCGAGTCCGCACCGGTCATCCGTGAGGCGGGCGGAGACCGGTCGGCGGTGACGGCGGGCACCCGCGTCATCTCGGACGAGATCCAGGTGCGCGTCACCGTCAATCCCGGCCAGGGATTTCTCGACCGTATGATCGCCCTGGTGGAAGGCGCCGAACGGCAGAAGACGCCGAACGAAATCGCGCTGACGCTGCTGCTGGTCGGCCTCACCATCATCTTCCTGATCGCGGTCGGCACCATTCCCGGTTTCGCCAGCTATGCCGGCGGCGCCATTCCGGTGTCGATCCTTGCGGCCCTTCTGATCACGCTCATTCCGACGACCATCGCCGCTTTGCTCTCGGCCATCGGCATCGCCGGAATGGACCGCCTCGTTCGCTTCAATGTGCTGGCCAAGTCCGGCCGGGCTGTTGAGGCGGCCGGCGATATCGACGTGTTGCTGCTCGACAAGACCGGCACGATCACGGTCGGTGACAGGCAGGCGACGGCATTCCGGCCAGTCGGCGGGGCGACGCCGGCCCAGTTGGCCGAAGCCGCCCTGCTGGCCAGTCTGGCCGATGAGACGCCGGAAGGCCGCTCGATCGTGGCGCTCGCGCGCGAGAAATTCGGTGAGGCGGCCCAAGCCCTGCCGGCCGATGCGCAGGTGATCCCCTTCACTGCGCAAACCCGGATTTCCGGCGTGGTCACGGGCGACACCACAGTCATCAAGGGCGCCGTCGATGCTGTCCTGAATGCCATGGCAGGCCCGGACAAAAGCCCCGCGGTGGCGGAACTGCGGCGCATCACCGACGAGATCGCCCGCGCCGGCGGCACGCCGTTGGCCGTCGCCAAGGACGGCGAGCTTCTGGGGGCAATCTTCCTCAAGGATGTGGTCAAGGCGGGCATCCGCGAGCGCTTCGGCGAACTGCGCAATATGGGCATCCGCACGGTGATGATTACCGGCGATAATCCGCTGACCGCCGCATCGATCGCCGCCGAGGCGGGGGTCGACGATTTCCTGGCTCAGGCGACACCGGAGGACAAGCTGGCGTTGATCCGCAAGGAGCAGCAAGGCGGCCGCCTCGTCGCCATGTGCGGTGACGGCACCAACGATGCGCCCGCGCTGGCGCAGGCCGATGTCGGCGTCGCCATGAACACCGGCACGCAGGCGGCGCGCGAGGCAGGCAACATGGTCGATCTCGACAGCGACCCCACCAAGCTGATCGAGATCGTCGGCCTCGGCAAGCAGTTGCTGATGACCCGGGGGGCGCTCACCACTTTCTCCGTCGCGAATGATGTCGCCAAATATTTCGCGATCATCCCGGCCATGTTCGTCGTGCTTTATCCGGGGCTGGGCGTGCTCAACGTCATGGGCCTCGCGACGCCGCAGAGCGCCATCCTGTCAGCGATCATCTTCAACGCCCTCATCATCCCGCTGCTGGTGCCCCTCGCGCTCAAGGGGGTGACCTACAAGCCGATCGGCGCCGGTCCGCTGCTGGCGCGCAATCTCGCCATCTACGGCCTGGGCGGCCTGATCGCGCCCTTCGCCGGCATCAAGCTCATCGACCTGGCCGTCAACGGCCTTGGCCTCGCCTGAGGAACAGACGCATGAACAAGGACATTCTCACCGCGCTCAGACCGGCTTTGGTCATGACAGCGCTCTTCGCCCTCCTGCTGGGGCTCGCCTATCCACTCGCGCTCACCGGCATCGGCCAGCTGATCTTTCCATCACAGGCCAATGGCAGCCTGGTCGAACAGAAGGGCAAGCCGGTCGGCTCGCGCCTGATCGGGCAGGCGTTCACGGCGGATCGCTATTTCCACCCCCGCCCCTCGGCGGCGGGCGACGGCTATGATGGCATGGCATCTTCCGGCTCCAACCTCGGCCCGACCAGCCGCGCGCTCATCGACCGTGTGCAGGCAGACATAGCCACGCTGGAACGGACCAATCCCGGCAAGCGGGTGCCGGCCGATCTGGTCACGGCATCCGGCTCAGGCCTCGATCCGCACATCACCCCGCAGGCGGCCTACTATCAGGTGGACCGGATTGCCCGTGCGCGCGGCTGGGACGCAGCCAGGGTCCGGTCCCTTGTCGACCAGAGCATCGAACAACCGCTGCTCGGTGTTCTGGGTGAGCCGCGCGTCAATGTGCTGGAAATCAATCGACGTCTGGACGGAATCGGCGCTACCACGCCGTCATGAGCGATCCAGACCGCCGCGATCCGGAAGCCTTTCTGCGTCAGGCGACGCAGGAAGGTCGCGGCCGTCTCAAGATCTTCCTGGGAGCTGCTCCGGGCGTCGGCAAAACCTACGAGATGCTGACCGACGGCATGCAGCGGCTCAGGGCCGGGATCGACGTCGTGGTCGGCATCGTCGAGACCCATGGCCGCAAGGAGACCGAGGCGCTGCTGATCGGGCATGAGGTCATCCCCCGCCGCGCCGTCGAGCATAAAGGGCACCGGCTCGGCGAGATGGACATCGACGCCATCCTCGCACGCCGCCCCCAGCTCGTGCTGGTGGATGAGCTGGCGCACAGCAATGCGCCGGGCAGCAGGCATCCCAAACGCTATCAGGATGTCGAGGAACTGCTGGATGCGGGCATCGACGTCTATTCCACGGTCAATATCCAGCATGTCGAGAGCCTCAACGACGTCGTCGCCTCCTTCACCCGCGTCCATGTGCGCGAGACCGTGCCCGATTCCATCCTCGAAATGGCCGAGATCGAGGTGGTCGATATTCCGCCGGACGAACTGATCGAGCGCCTGAAAGAGGGCAAGGTCTATATTCCGCAGGAAGCGAGCCGCGCGCTCAACCATTTCTTCTCGAAGTCCAACCTCGCGGCCCTACGCGAGATGGCGCTGCGGCGCGCCGCGCAAGCCGTCGATGCCCAGATGCTCGATTATGTTCGCGCCCATGCCCTGGCCGGCAGTTTCGCGGCGGGGGAACGCATTCTGGTCGCGATCAGCGAAGTCACCAGCGCGCAGGGCCTCGTGCGCGCGGCCAAGCGGCTCGCCGATGCGCTCAAGGCGCCGTGGTCCGCCGTCCATATCGAGACCCAGCGCAGCCTCTCCTTTACCCCCAAAGAGCGGGAGCAGCTGGCCGATACCATGGCGCTCGCATCCCGCCTCGGCGCCACGACCGCGACCATCCCCGCGACCTCCGTCGTCGAGGGGCTGAAAGATTATGTGGCCGACGCCCGCGCGACCCAGATCGTGATCGGCAAATCGGCGCGCCCCTGGTGGTTCGAGCTGCGCCATGGCTCCGTCGTCGACAAGCTGGTGCGCGAGATCGGGGATGTCGCGGTGCATGTCCTGCCCGGCGATGCCGTCACGCCCGGCCCGCAGGCGGTGCGCCAGCGTTTTCGTCAGGGATGGGGCAAACCGTCCCACTATCTCTGGTCGGCGGTGATGATCGCCGCGATGACGGCGCTCGGCAGGCTGCTCATCGAGGCGATCGACCTCAGCAATATCGCGCTCATGTACCTCGTGCCCGTCATGTTCGCCGCCGCCAGCTATGGCCTGCGGGCGGGGCTGGTCTCCGGCCTGCTTTCGAGCCTCGCCTACAACTTCTTCTTCCTGCCGCCGACCGGCACGCTGACGGTCAATAATCCCGAGAATGTCGTCAGTATTCTGGTGCTGCTGGGTGTGGCGATCGTGACCAGCCAGTTCGCCGCGCGCGTCCGCGCCCAGGCCGACCTTGCTCAGTCCAGCGCGCGCCAGAACGCGGCTCTTGCAGGGTTTTCCCGGCAAATCACCGCCTCGGCGAGCCAGGAGGAGCTGATGCACGCCATCTGCGCGGAAGTCGGCCGCCTGCTCCAACTGCGCACCGTGCTGCTGCTGCCATCGCCGGACGGCCCGCAACTGCGCGCGGCGGTGCCACCTGAGGATCGGCTCGAACAGATCGAGAAGGCCGCCGCGCAATGGGCGATGGACAATGAGCAGCCGGCCGGGCGCGGATCGTCTACGCTTACCGCCTCGGACTGGCTGTTCCATCCGCTGCGGACCAAGCGCGGCGTGCTCGGCGTGCTGGGTCTGGCCCGGGAAGATGCCGGGCCACCGCTGCGCTCCGATCAGGTTCCGCTTCTGATGAGCCTGCTCGATCAGGCCTCCATCGCCTTCGATCGCATGGCGCTGGAGCAGGAGATGCTGGATGCGCGACAGATCAAGGAGCGCGACAGGCTCCGCGCGGCGCTGCTCTCCTCGGTCAGCCACGATTTACGGACACCGCTGACGACCATCCTCTCCGCGGTCCACGAGCTGAAACGCCAGCATCCCTCCGATCTGCTCGATACCGTCGATGCCGAAGCGCAAAGGCTGAACCGCTTTGTCGCCAACCTGCTGGACATGGCGCGGGTGGAGGCCGGCGCCTTGCCGCTCAAGGTCGAGCCGACCGACCTCTTCGACGCGGTCGCGGGCGCCGTGCATGATACGCGCCAGTCCCTGCAGGGCCATGCGGTCGAGGTGGAGATCGCACCCGACATTCCGCTGGTCCGTGTCGACCCGACGCTGCTTCATCACTGCCTCATCAACCTGCTGGATAATGCAGGTCGCTATGCCCATCCCGGAACGCCCGTGATCGTGCGCGGCCAGCGCCTGCCCGATGCGATCGCCCTGTCAGTGGTCGATGAAGGGCCGGGCATTCCGGCGGGCGCAGAAGCGCGGGTGTTCGATACCTTTACGCGGCTGGAAGGCTCCGACCGGGCCAAGCATGGCACCGGCCTTGGCCTCGCCATCGTGAAAGGCTTTGCCGAGGCCATGGGCCTGACTGTGTCCGCCGCCAACAATGCCGAGCCGCGCGGCGCCGCCTTCACGATCATGATCCCGCAAGCGCTGATCATCTCCGACGTCCCCCATGAGGATCTCTTATGAACGTCCGCCACAAGGTGCTGATCGTCGATGACGAGCCGCATATCCGCAAGCTCATCCACACCGCGCTGACTCGGGCCGATTACGCCGTCGTCGAAGCGGAGAATGCGCGCGAAGCGATGGAGCGGCTGAAGGCGGAGCGACCGGATATCAGCCTCCTCGATCTGGGACTGCCCGACCGCGACGGCCTCGAACTGGTGCCGCTGTTCAAGCAGCAGTCGGACACGACGCTGATCATCGTCTCGGCCCGCGACGCGACGGACCAGAAGGTCGCCGCGCTCGATCTGGGTGCGGACGATTATCTGACCAAGCCGTTCGATACCGACGAGCTGCTGGCGCGCGTTCGGGTGGCGCTGCGCAATCGCATGGCCAAGGATGGCGGGGCGTCCATGGTGCGGGCGGGCGACGTGGAAATCGATCTTTTGAACAGGGTCGTGCTGAAGGCGGGGAAGGAAGTGCACCTGACGCCCAAGGAATATACCGTGCTCGCCCAGCTCGCCAAATTCCCCGGCCGCGTGATCACGCATCAGCAGATCATGGCCCATGCCTGGCCGCACGAAAAGGCGCATCATGTGGAGTATCTGCGCGTGCTCGTCCGCACGCTGCGCCAGAAGCTGGAAGCCGATCCCCAGCGTCCCCGGATCATCGGCAACGAGCTTGGCATCGGCTATCGCCTGCGCTTCAATGTCGAAGGCGAGACGGAAGAGTTCGCCGCAGGAGACACAGCGGCGACGTCCGGCGGATAAGGAGCGGGCGAACCGCCGTCGGATCAATCCTCGCGGCAGCCTTCCCGATCTGCGCCAGAGCTGCGGCTCGCTTGCGCTCACTCCAAGGGCACAGCAGCGCATCGCCGATCAGGAGCAGGCGTTCGTCGGGGCGGGGGACGCTCATGGCGACCGCGACCAGCGTCTGCTCGCGCAGGCCGGCAGCTTACGAGATCGCGGCGGTATCACGCGTTGTGATACCATCCACCCTTGGCCCGCCCCGCGCCGGTCAGGAGAGAGCGGATCAACGCCCCGTCAGCGGGCGCGCCTTGGCGTGGGAGCCGGGCCAGTCGAAGCCGTCTTGCGGCTCCGTCTTGGGCGCGACCGGCTCGAAGGAGGCTGCCGCATTCACGTCGCCGCCCCGATAACGGGTGAGCATGGGATAGGCATAAAGCGGCCGATGACGTACCACCCCATCGTCAAGGCGCGCGCTGGCCACCACGGCGTCCGGCGCCTTGCCTTCTTCCACCCAGAGCACCACTGCGCCCAGGAAATCCTGATCATAGGGAATATAGCCGCCCGCGCAGTGATAACCGCCGGGCACGAGGAACATGCGGGCGAAGGCGCGGGCCGCGTCCAGGCCACCGGCGTGGTCGCGCACGGCCTGATAATAGTCGAGCATACCATAAGCGCCGGCGGCATTGTCCGCCACGCCCTGCCACATCAGCAGCTTGCCGCCGGCGTCGCGGAAGGCCGAGAGGTCCGGGTTGCCGGCATCGTAGAGTTCGCCCCCCTTGAGCAGCCGCTGCAGGCTTTCGCGGGAGAAGGTCCAGTCGCGCCAGGTGAAGTCGGCCGGGAGTTCGCCTTGCAGCAGCAGATATTGCAGGAAGGATTGTGCCGCGAACTTGCCCGTCTGCGTCGGCGCACCGCGGCCAACCCAGCCCAGTTCGGCGCCATAAGGCGCGCCACCGGGGAAGAGGGACTGGCCATCGGCATCGGTCGGGCCGCGATAATAAGCGCGGGCCGCTACGACCTGATCGGCATTGAGGCAGTTAGCCTGCCCCGCCGCGCCCGGACGGCAGGCGAGCTTTGCCGGGTCGTATCGGCAGCGGCGCGGATCGTCGATCTGGCCATCGGTGATGCCATCCAGCCCGTCGCAGGCCTTGATGACGGCGGCGTGCAGCAGTTCGACGGCCTGCGGCGTGAAAATCTCGCGCCCATCGGGATAAAGCCCCTGCTGCGCTTCCCACAGGAAGAGCTGCATCGCCGCCGGCATGGCGACCGACGAGCCGGCCACGACGCCATCGAAATCGTTCGGATAGCGCTGGACCTCCATCAAGGCTTCCCGCCCGCCGCCCGAGCAGCCGACGAAATAGCTGTAAGCCGGGGGCACGCCGTAAAATTGCGCGATGATCGCCTTGGAAGCGACGGCGACGGCGTGGGCCGCCTTGTGCGCGAACTGCTCGCGCAGTTCCGGCGCGCCGACCGCCCATGTGCTATCGCCGATGCCGGCGCTGTGATGGCCGCCATTGTTGAAGGCGACGGCAAAGCTGCCATCGGCGATATGCGCATTGCTGCAGAGCGGCGTCACCTCGCGGCCGATCACTCCGCACATGCCCCCGCAGCCCCCTTGCAGGAACCGCCCGGCATAGCCGGCCATCGGCAGTCTCAGCTCAAACTCGGTCTGCGGTGCCGTGTAGGCCTTGACGAGGCAGACGCCCGGTGTCGCCGCGCTGGCCCCTTCTACCGTCGCCGAGCGCACGCGATAGACGATGTCCTCCGCTTGCTGGGAGACCGGCTTGACGAGGTCACCGCAGGGCATTTGCGGCGCACTGGCCGGGCGAGCCGGGAGCGTGAACGGCGTGGCCTCGCTCTTCGGCGCGGCCATAGCGTGCGGCGCGGCGACAAGGGCCACCAGCACGAGCAGGATGACAGCAAGCACGGCCCGCGTGGCAGACCGAGCAGACGTCACAACCCGAATGGGAAAGGCCTCAGGCATAGCGGGCAATCAGCGCTTGTTCGGCACCGAGCGGATCGGCGCTGGCTGCGTACTCCGTGTCGAACACCATGGTCATCCGCTGGTCCTGTCCATAAGCCGGCCAGAGCGGCAGGCAATCGCCATTCGGATCGCCGGTCCGCGCGAAATTGGCCCAATAGCGGCTCATGCCGTCGGCCAGATGCTGGGCATTGGCCATGCGCTCGCCGACGCTGCCATAGCTCTCCGTTACCATATCGAACACCATCGGCACCTCGATGCCGTGCGGGCTGCGCATCCGCCCGCCCTGCGCCGGGGACTGCCAGTTGACGAGATAGGCATAGGCCGGCTTCGTCGCGCCCGCCGCGCGGGTTTCCGCGACGATGCGGGCATTGCGGCCCATGCCGGCCTCGGTCGTGATGGCGAAGAAGATGTCGCTCGCCGTGGCCTTGGGGTGCAGTTTGCGGAACCCCTCGATCAACGGCGCCGGCGATGCCACGCGGCCTTCCAACGCCGCCGGCAGACTTGTCCAGTCGAGATCGAAGGCGCCGGGCGGCGGGAACAGCACGGTCGTCTCCGCACTGGTATGGCCAACCATCACCGGAATGTCGGGCGAGACCGCCGGAAGATCGGGCGCAAACGGTGTCCGCGCCACGACAGTGCCATCGGCGACCAGCCCCGGCCCGCGCACGGGATTGCCGCCAGTGATCTCCTGCAGGCCGGCAAGCAGGCGCTCGATGGGGATGGCGCGCAGCGCCTCCACGTCCCCGGCCCGCACACCCACGGCCTTGCACAGGGAGGCAGTGATCCGCTCCGCCTCGTCGCGCGCGACAGTGGTGGTGCCAAAGCCGCTTTGCAGAATTGCGCGGTGAAACAGCCCCTTGGCCGCCGGCATCGCCATCAGCCCCGCGACCTTGAGGCCGCCGCCGGAATGGCCGAAGATCGTCACATTCTGCGGATCGCCACCGAACGCGGCGATATTGTCACGCACCCACTGCAGGGCGGCGACCATATCGAGCTGCCCCGGATTGGCGGCGACGCTGCGATCGCGGGTGAGATCGCCGAAATAGAGATAGCCGAACAGGTTAAGCCGGTGATTGACGGCCACGACGACGACATCCTGCCGCGCCGCCAGATTGCGCCCATCGGTAACCGGCGTTGCCCCGGAGCCGACCGCGAGGCCGCCACCATGCAGCCACACCATCACCGGGCGCTTCTTCCCGTCGGCAAGGCCCGGGGTCCATACATTGAGCGCGAGGCAATCCTCGCCCGAGGCCTTGGGCTCACGCCAGGAGGAGAAGCCCGGCCCGTCCGGTCCGTCCGGCAATTGCGGGCTGCGCAGGCCATAGTCGACCGCATCGCGCACGCCGCTCCAAGCCTGGGGCGGCTGCGGGGCAGCAAAACGGTTCCGGCCCGCCGTCGAGGCGCCATAGGGAATGCCGCGGAAGACATTGATGCCGTATTCGCACCGACCGCGCACTTGCCCGTGCGTGGTCGTTGCGATCGGTGCCGCTGCGGCCAGTGCGGGACGGGCAAGCAGTCCGCCCAGCCCCGCCGCACAGCTTATCGAAAAAGCCCGGCGGCTGATGCCTTTGGCCGGAAAAGCATCCTCGCGCATTGCGCCCTCTCCATAAAAAGCGAAAGCCCCGGCCAAGGTCGGGGCTTTCAGGATTTTTGATCAGAAGACGACCCGTGCGCCCATGCGGTAACGGCGCCCGACATTGTCGTAGTAGACGGCGTTGTTGTTGCCGTTCCAGTAGGGCGGCGGCATCACGTCGAACAGGTTGTAGACGTTGGCGAACAGCTCAACCTTCTTGCTGCCTTCGCTCATCAGATCGAACGTCACGCCGACGTTCGTGTAGAAGCGCGACGGCACGCGGTTGGTGTTGATGCTGTTGGGCAGGGTGATGCTGTAACCGGCATCTTCCGGGCCGATCAGCGTCGCATCATATTTACCGCTCGAGAGATAGCGGCCCTGCAGGTTCACACCCAGGCGACCCATATCGAGGCTCACCATGCCATCAAGGATCCAGGACGGGATACCGGACGCGCTGTTGTCCCCGGCGCGATCGATGCCCGGCAGGGCGCTGTTGGTGAAGTCGATCGTGTGGGTGGCGAGCAGCCGGAAATCGACCGAACGCTCACCGCCGAACGGCAGGTTGTAGCCCGCCTCGAAGTCAACGCCGCGCAGCTGCTGACGATTGAGGTTCAGGAAGAGAACCGAAATCGTGTCCACGAAGTTGTTGGCGTCGCGCTGGACCAGCGAGCAGACATCGGCAGCACCGGTCGTGTTGCAGGTGTTGAGGATGACCTGCGCCGACAGCGTGGCAATCGCATCGTTGATGCGGATGTTATAATAGTCGGCCGAGAAGCGCAGGCCCTGCAATGCGCCCTGCGGCTGCAGGGTAAAGCCAGCGGTGAACGTGTTGGCCGTTTCCGGACGCAGCCGGACATTGCCGCCGGTGAGCACGTTCATGAACTTCTCGGCGCCCTTGACCGTGTCATAGAACACGCCGACCCCGCTGACGGGCGTCGTGAACAGCTCGGACGTGTTGGGCGCACGGAAGTCGCGCGAGTAGGTCGTCCGCAGCATCGCCCAGTTGACCGGCTTGTAGGTCGCACCGACCTTCCACGTGGTGGCGTTGAACGTGTTGCTGCCTGCGGCGCCTTCGTTCTTGTAATGGGCCTGGCGGATGGCACCGTTCAGGTCCAGCGACCCGACAGCGCTCTCGCGCAGCAGGGGCACGCCCAGCTCGACATAGCCTTCGACGACGCTGGTGTTACCGGCCGACGGCGTCTGGTTGAACACATAGAAGCCGTTGGCGGCCGAAATCGGATCGACCCGGATGTCGAGCGTGTTGCGACGCCCTTCCACACCGACCGCGAAGGCGACCGGGCCGGCCCAGGTCTCGAACGGCGTGCCGTTGATGTTCACAGCACCAGCGAGCTGGGTGTACTTGTTGTCCTGCCAGGTGGTGCCGAAGGCGTAGTTCTTCGCGGCCTGCGAATATTGGCCCTGACCCAGGATGTTGAGCGCGACGCACGACGGATCGTTATTGTTGGGATTGCTGTCCGCATTGATCCGGCAGACCGGGCCATTGGGGCCGGCCACCGCGTCGACGGCATTGGCGTAGCGCGCATTGATGCGATTGTTGATGGTGTTCTGCTTGTAAGCCGTCTCACCATATTGCGCATGAGCATCCCACGACCAGCCGCCGCCCAGATCGCCCTGTGCGCCGCCGACGATGCGATAGGTGTCACGGATCGACGTGCTGTCCATGCGGCCGAAATCGACGCCGAGCTTGCCGACGCTGATCGCGGCGATGCCGTTGTTCTGCATCGTGGTACGGATGGAGGCGGGCAGGAAGGGATTGTCGACGGCAATGTTGGAAGCCGCGCGAATTTCCGGGCCCCGCGTGAAGCCATCGACATGGCCATAGCTGCCTTCGAGGAAGGCGGTGAAGGCTGGCGAGAACTCATATTCCAGATGCGCGAAGGTGTTGTAGCGCGTCACCGGGATGGAGAGGAGCGGATCGTCGAAGAAGGCGTTGAGGCCTTCGCCCGAGCCGCCCTGCTGGAAGAGGCCGCTGGCGTTCTGGCCGTAGACGAACTGCGTGGGCGAGCCATTGGGGCCGAACTGAATGCCGTCCAGCACGCCGCCGCGCGCCGGCGTGGACGTGCCTGCGCCGTTGATGGTCGCGGTGATAAGGCCGCCCGGGGTCAGCGTCGCGGTGCGCATGCCGGTGATGATGTTGTGAGCGGGACGACCGCCGAGGCCCGGCACGTTGGTCAGGTCGCCGACTTCATTGCCGCAGAAATCGCGGGTGTAGCAGCCGCCGGTGCCTTCGTCCTTGTTGTACTCGGCGCCGAAGATGAAGCGACCGCGATCATCGGCGAAGCGCTTGCCCGCGCCGATCTGCCAGAAATACTGGTCGCCATCGCCGCGATCGGTCACGCCGTAGCCGGCCGTCGCCTTGAGGCCATCGAGACGGGTGTCGAGGCGCAGGTTGATGACGCCCGAGACAGCGTCCGAACCATAAGCAGCCGACGCGCCGCCGGTGACGATTTCCGTGCTGCGGATCAGCAGGGTCGGCATCATGTTGAGGTCGATGCTGCCGGTCGAGGTGCTGGGCGTGAAGCGCCGGCCATCGAGCAGCACCAGCGTGCGCGAGGCACCGAGACCGCGCAGGTCCGAGATGCGAGCGCCGGCATTGGCCGGGAAGATGTTCTGCGTGTTCGGCGTGCTGGACGGGCGGAAGGACGGCAACTGGGCCAGCGCCTCACCGACGGTGGGCGACGCGATCTTTGCGATCCGGTCTGCATCCATCACCGTGACCGGCGTCGGCGCGGTAAAGCCGGTGGCGCTCAGGCGCGTGCCGGTAACCACGATGCTTTCGGCGTCGGCCTCATCGGCCTGGGGCGCGTCCTGCGCCATCGCCGGCACACTTGCCGCCACCGCGCAGATTGCTGCCGTGATCAGCAGAGAATCGCGCAATCCACGCGTTTTGGCTGACACTTGCTCGTTCATAACATCCCCTCTTTCGGACAATTGCGCCCGCCTCCCTGGCGAGCATGCTCGATTCAATCGATTGCAGACCATTATCTGTCAAATGTTGTTGAGATGTCAATATATGATGTAGAAACTTCAACAAATAGCGTGGGCGCTGGCGGCAGATTTTGGTGCTTTCCGTTGAAATCACGCCAATTTTCCGCGCCGCAATTTTCGGTCATCGGATATTATTTGTCGGGGTAATAGAGAGGATCGCCTTTATCCCCGGTATGGGCGGGACGGCATCAAGCTGTCACGATCACCACCGAGCCGCCGGGATCGCCAATTCGCGCGTAGATAAAAGCCAACCCGGAGACTCGCGGCCTCCGGGAGTTTAGCAAGATACCCGTGCGTAGCTTATGCCGATTTCATTCCCACTCGATCGTGCCCGGCGGCTTGCTGGTATAGTCGTACACCACCCGGTTGATGCCCTGCACCTCGTTGATGATCCGCGTCGCCACGCGGCTGAGGAAGGCCGCGTCGAAGGGGTAGATGTCGGCCGTCATGCCGTCGGTGGAGGTCACCGCGCGCAGGGCGAGGACATTGTCGTAGGTCCGCCCGTCGCCCATCACGCCGACGCTGCGCACCGGCAACAGCACCGCGAAGGCCTGCCAGATCGCGTCATAAAGCCCGGCGTTGCGGATTTCCTCGAGGTAGATGGCGTCCGCCTTGCGCAGCACGTCGCAGCGCTCCTTGGTCACCTCGCCGGGGATGCGGATTGCGAGACCCGGGCCGGGGAAGGGATGGCGACCGACGAAGATGTCCGGCAGCCCCAGCTCGCGGCCCAGATCGCGCACCTCGTCCTTGAAGAGTTCGCGCAGCGGCTCGACCAGCTTCATGTTCATGCGCTCAGGCAGCCCGCCGACATTGTGGTGGCTCTTGATCGTCACGCTCGGCCCGCCGGTGAACGAGACGCTCTCGATCACGTCCGGGTAGAGCGTGCCCTGCGCGAGGAAATCCGCGCCGCCGATCTTGCGGGCTTCCTCCTCGAACAGGTCAATGAAGGCCTTGCCGATGAACTTGCGCTTGGCTTCCGGATCGGTGACGCCGGCGAGGCCGCCGAGGAAGGTCTCGCTCGCATCCACATGGACCAGCGGGATGTTGTAATGCCCCCGGAACAGGCTGACGACCTGCTCGGCCTCGGCATGGCGCATCAGGCCATGATCGACGAACACGCAGGTGAGCTGCTCGCCGATCGCCTCGTGGATCAGCACGGCGGCGACCGCCGAGTCCACACCGCCGGAGAGGCCGCAGATCACCCGGCCGGAGCCGACCTGCTCGCGGATTTCCTTGATCTTGGTCGCACGGAACTCCGCCATGGTCCAGTCGCCGGCACAGCCGCAGACATGGCGCACGAAATTGGCGATCAGCTTGCCGCCGTCGGGCGTATGCACCACCTCGGGGTGGAACTGCGTGCCATAATAGCGCTTCTCGTCATTGGCGATGAGCGCGAAGGGCGCGCCGTCCGATGTCGCCACGATGCGGAAGCCCGGCGCAAACTTGGTCACCTTGTCGCCATGGCTCATCCAAACCTGATGGCGCTCGCCTGTCTCCCACAGCCCGTCGAACAGGACGCAGGGCTCGGTGACGGTAAGGAAGGCGCGGCCGAACTCGCCGCCCTCGCCCGTCTCATGGCCGGGCCGCACTTCACCACCGAGCTGATGGCTCATCACCTGCTGGCCATAGCAGATGCCGAGGATCGGCAGGCCGCTCTCGAACAGCTCCTGTGGCGCGCGCGGGCTCCCCTCGTCGCACACACTGGCGGGCGAACCGGAGAGAATGATGCCGCGCGGCTTCATCCGCTGGAAGGCGGCCAGCGCCTGCGTGAAGGGGGCGATCTCGGAATAGACCCCGGCTTCGCGCACGCGGCGCGCAATGAGCTGCGTCACCTGGCTGCCGAAGTCGACGATGAGGATGGAATCGGGGTGAGCTGAGGAATGTGCTGACATGGGCAGCGGATAAGACGGGCAGGCTGGCCTGTCCAGCCTGTCCGCAAGCCTCGTCAGCCGAAGGTGACGCCGTCCACCCGGCCATCGTCCCAGATGCAGCGGAAACTGCGCAGGCGGCCTTCGCCGGCCCTGAAGTTCGACCGCATGCTCAGCGTGCCGGTCACATCCCAGCCGGAACCGAACGGCCGCGCGCCGGTGATGTCCCGCACCTCGGCATAATTGCCATCGCGCGAGGCCTGATCGCGCGCCGCGATGGCGCAGGCGTCGACCGCCGCGTCTTCATCGTCCAGCGCCTGACCCGCGGGGCGCCCATCATAGCCGTCGTCATAGCGGTCATTGCGATAGTCGCCGGCGCGATCATCATAGCGCGGGTCATAGCCGCGATCGCCCGGCCGGCGCGTGGGATAGCGGTCCGCATCGCGCTGCCTGGCAGCCGCCGTCGCGATCGCTGCGATCAGCCCGACGCCGATGATCGCGCCGATGACGGCGCCGCTATTGTCATGACCGCGATGATGGCGCGGATACCGATCCCAGCGGCCATCATAGCCGCGCGCAGAGGCGGGCGTCGCAGAGCCCATGACCATCGCCCCGGCCGCAGCGGCCAAGGCAAGTTTGGAGTGAACGTTCATCGGCGGATCGCTTCCTGGCAACACCGGCAACAGCATCGCCGGCGAGAGCGTTATCGCACCGGGTCGATGAGCGCGGGCTGAATAGCGACCGGGCCCGCACTGGCGCTCTCTGTGGGCGCGGTGGAGCGGTCTGACCGCGGCCGTAGCGTCAGTCCGGTCCAATAGGCCGCAAAGCTGTACATATCCGCATATTCGTCGACGATTTTGTCGGTCGGGCGATTGATGCCATGGCCTGTGCCGGTGTCCACGCGAATCAGCCTTGGCCTTTCGCCGAGCGCCGCCGCCTGCAGGGCTGCGGCATATTTGAAGCTGTGGCCGGGCACCACGCGGTCGTCGCTATCCGCCGTGGTCACGAGAATGGCGGGATAGTCCGCCTCACTGCGGATATTGTGATAGGGCGAGTAAGCAAGCAGCGTGCGGAAATCCGCCTCCCGGTCGGGCCGGCCATAATCGTCCACCCAAAAGGCGCCAGCCGTGAACTGGTCGAACCGCAGCATGTCCATCACGCCGACACCGGGCAGGGCGGCGGCGAACAGGTCGGGCCGCTGATTGACCACGGCCCCCACCAGCAGACCGCCATTGGAGCGCCCCTCGATGGCCAGCTGGTTGGCGCCGGTATAGCCCTGGGCTTTGAGATATTCGGCCGCTGCGATGAAATCATCGAAGGTCGTCTGCTTGTTGGCGCCCCGCCCGGCATCGTACCAGGCCTTGCCGAACTCCCCGCCGCCCCGCACGCCGGCAATGGCGAGCACGCCGCCCTGCTCGACCCAGGCAAAGCGGGTGGGCGAGAAGCTGGGCGTCTGCGCGACGTTGAAGCCACCATAGCCATAGAGCAGGGTCGGTGCCGGCATGCCCGCACGGGCGAGATCGCGCCGCCGCACGATGAACATCGGCACCGCTATGCCATCGCGCGCGGGGTAGAAGACCTGCTCCGTCACATAATCCGCCGGATCGAAGCCGAGCGCGGAGCGGGCGAAGATGCTGGTTTCGCCGGTTTCGACATTGAAGCGGTAGATCGTCGGCGGCTGGGTAAAGCTGGAGAAGGCGTAGAAGGTTTCCGGATCGCCGGGCCGGCCGCTGAAGCCTGCGGCTGCGCCCAGCCCGGGCAGCGGCACATCGCCCTGACGCTTGCCGGCGAGATCCGTGATTTCCGCGACGATCCGCCCATCCACGATGTAGGCGAGCACAAGCCGGCTGCCGATCATCGATCCCCCGGCCAGCGTCTGCGGCCGCTCCGCGACGACCTCGGCCGGGCGGCGGCGCGGATGGCCGGCATCGATGGTCACGATCCGTCCGTTGGGCGCCTTTGCATCCGTGCGGAAATAGAGCCGATCGCCAAGCTGGCCGATCATCTGCCACGCATTGCGCAGCCCCCGCACCAGCGTCACGGGCCGGGCGTCCGGCACGGTCAGGGGGATCAGCACCAGTTCGGCGGTTTGCTCGGTGCCCATTTTCGAGCTGATCAGCAGCCAGCGACCGTCCGCCGTTACCTCGGCGCGGTGAAGCAGCCGGGGCCGATCCGGCGTGGCATAGACCAGCCGGTCCTGCGCCTGCTCGGTGCCCAGCGCGTGAAACCAGACCTGCTGGTTCTCGAACGAGGGATCACGCCCGCCCTCAGTCGGCGCGGCAAAGCGCGCATAATAAAAGCCCCTGCCCTCGTGGTTCCAGGCCAGCGCCGAATAGCGCACCCAGGCCACCTGGTCAGGCATCAGCGCGCCGCTCTCGACATCCAGCACCCGCACAATCCGCCAGTCGCTGCCCCGCTCCTGAAGCGCCAGCAGCAGCGCTCGCCCGTCCCGCGAAGGCAGCCACTCGGCGAGCGCAACCGCGCCATCGGTGGAGAGCCTGTTGGGATCGATCAGCAGACGCTCCGCCCCATTCACGGCCTCGCGCACATAGATGGGCGAGAAATTCTCGCCCTTGCTGCGCGTGTAGAAATAGCGCTCGCCGGCCTTGCGCGGATTTCCGAAGCGCTCATAGCCATGCAGCGTCGCCATGCGGGCACGCAACGCCTCCCGGCCCGGCAAGGATTTGAGGTAGCGGAAGGTCGTCTCATTCTCCGCCGCAATCCACGCCTGCACATCGGCATCGTGGCGCGGGTTGCCCTCCAGCCAGCGATAGGGATCGGCGACGGGCACGCCAAAATGCGTCTCGGTCAGGTCGAGGCGGCGGGCTTGCGGGTAGCTAAGCGCTGGCAGGCGGGGCGCCGGGCCGATCCGCAGCGCACCCGGCTTGGCAGCGGAATCCACGGCCCGACCCGCGGCTGCGTCCGTCGTGATGACGACGGCGGCGTCCTCGGCCGCAGCAGCGCCCGGCTGCGCCTGCGCAGGCAGCGCCATGAAGGCCAGCAGCAGGGCGGCAACAGGCAGGCGAAAGGGAACGGCCAACATCCTCAATGCCCTTGGGAAAACGGGCTTGCGGCGCGCGATAGCCCTGCGGCCGCCCGCGTGCAATGGCGCAGGACAGGGCGGTGAACTCTCTGCGGGCTGGGGTGTTGTGTGTGAGGGGGGGACGGACACGGAGCACCAGCATGACCCTGAAGGCCCTCGCCCTCAACTGCACCCTGAAAGCCGATAGCAGCGAACCCTCATCAACGGACGCGATGATCGCGGTTCTGGCCGACGCCTTCGCCGAACATGATGTGACACTGAGCGAAACCGTGCACGTTGCTGCGCTCAACATCCTCCCCGGCGTCACGTCCGATGAAGGCAAGGGCGATGATTGGCCGGCCTTGCGCGAGAAGATCCTGGCGCACGACATCCTCATCTTCGGCGGGCCGATCTGGATGGGCCAGCTTTCCAGCATCGCCAAGCGCGTGCTGGAGCGGATGGACGCTTTTCTGAGCGAAACCGACGATGCGGGCCGGATGCCGAGCTATGGCAAAGTCGCCGTCGCCGCCATTGTCGGCAATGAGGATGGTGCCCATTTCTCCAGCGCGCAACTCTTCCAGGCGCTGAACGATGTCGGCTGGACGATCCCCGCCGTCGCCGCCTGCTATTGGGTGGGAGAGGCGATGGGGAGCACGGATTTCAAGGACCTCAAGTCGACACCCAAACCGGTGAGCAAGACCGCCGGCATGGTGGCATCTAATGCCGCGCACCTCGCGGGCCTGCTGAAGGATAGCCCCTACCCCGGCTGACAGGCCGGATGCCAGCCGCCACCCCAGTCGGCATTCCAGCCGGGAGCGGCTTGCCACGCCGCCGCTCCTGCCGCACATTCGCGCGGGACAGGGAGCGGGGGCAAGGTGGCACCATCATCGCAAGAGAGTGAACCGACCGGGCAGCAGGGCGATGGCGACCATGCCACGACCGCGCGCTCGCCCCGCAAGATCTGGACCTTGCGCGCGCTCGGCCTGGCCGGCGCAGCGCTGGTCTGGCTCACGCTGGGCGATGCGCAGGGTCTGTCGCCGGAGGGCCGCTGGGTCGCCGCCGTCGCGACGTTGATGGCGCTCTGGTGGATCACCGAGGCCGCACCGATCGCCGTTACCGCACTGCTGCCGATCCTGCTCTTCCCCATGGCGAGCGACCGCAGCGTCGCGCAGGTTGCGGCGCCCTATGCCAGCCCGATCATCTTCTTGTTCCTCGGCGGCTTTCTGCTCGCCATCGCCATGCAGAAATGGCAGCTCCACCGCCGCGTCGCGTTGCTCACGCTCCGCCGGGTCGGCACCAGCCCGCGCCAGATCGTGCTGGGCCTGATGCTGACGACGGGTTTTGTCTCCATGTGGGTCTCCAACACGGCGGCGACGCTCATGATGCTGCCGATTGCGTTCTCCGTTCTCACGCTGGTCTGTGATCGCCGCGACGAAACCGGGGCACTCGCCTGCGATGGCGCATCCGCCGTGGCACCCAGGGAGCTCGCGAATTTCGGCGCGTGCCTGATGCTCGCCATTGCCTGGTCATCCAGCATGGGCGGCGTGGGCACGCTGCTCGGCAGCCCGCCCAATGCCATCGTGGCCGGCTATATCGAGAAGGAACTGGGCCGGCAGGTCGATTTCCTGAACTGGATGCTGGTCGGCGTGCCGATTGCCTTCAGCTTCATTCTCATTGCGTGGCTGCTGATGACGCGGGTCTTCTATCGGTTCACCTTCGGCGAGGTGCCGGGCGGCCGCGCGCTCATTGACCGGGAGCTGGCCGGCCTCGGCCGGTTCAGCCGCAGCGAATTGCTGGTGACCCTCGTCTTTTGCTGTGCGGTCTTCTTCTGGGTCGTGCCCGGCGTGGTCGGCGCCATTCTCGGCAGCAAGGCCGATCTTGGCTGGTTCGGGCGCCTTGATGACAACGCCATTGCACTCGCCGCCGGCTTGGCACTTTTCCTGCTGCCCGGCGAGGGCCGAGGGCAGATGCTGCTCAACTGGAAGGATGCCGAAAGCGGCGTGCCCTGGGGCGTGCTGGTGCTGTTCGGTGGCGGCCTGAGCCTTGCCGGGGAGGTCGTCGCCAGCGGGCTCGATGGCTGGCTGGGTGCGCAAGTGAGCGGGCTTGGTACGCTGCCGATCCTGCTCCTCGTCATCGCCGTCGTGACGCTGATCGTCTTCCTGAGCGAGGTGACCAGCAACACGGCCACCGCCGCCACCTTCATTCCCGTGCTGGGCGCCGTGGCGCTCGGCATCGGGGCCGATCAGATGACCTTGCTCATCCCCGCCGCCTTCGCCGCCACGCTCGCCTTCATGCTGCCGGTCGGCACCCCGCCCAATGCCATCGTGTTCGGCACCGGGGCCGTCACCATGGGGCAGATGGTCCGCGGCGGGTTCATCCTGAACCTCGTCGGCATCGTGCTCATCACCTTCTTCTGCTGGCTGCTCGGCGGCCTGGCGCTCGGCCTGCGCTTCTAGCCGAAGGCGAGGCTGAGCTGCGGCGTCTCGTCCGGCTCTTCCCGGTCGGCGTCGATCAGGTTGGAGAGGCCCAGCCCCAGCAGCCGCGCGCCGACCGGCAGCGGCAATTGCGCGCGGAGGAGATCGGCGCCGATCGCGAACAGATCCTCGGCGTCGCCCGGCGGCGCGGGCAGCGAGCGCGAGCGGGTGAGGATGCGGAAATCCCCCAGCTTGATCTTGAGCGTGACGGTGCGCCCCAAGGCCCGGCTCGCTGTGACCCGGCCCCACAGGCGCGCTGCGATCTTCTCAAGCTCCGCCAGCAACAGGCCTTCCGCGCCGATATCGCTGGCGAAGGTATCTTCCACGCTGATCGACTTGCGCGACTCCCGGTCGCGCACCGGGCGCTCGTCCAGCCCGCGCGCCGCGCCGAAGTAGAATGCCGCCGCCTTGCCGAAATGGCGCTGCAGCGCCGGCAGCGGCCACTCTTTGAGGTCCGCGCCGCTATGAATGCCCAGCGCCGCCATGCGCCGCGCCGTCACGGGGCCGACGCCATGAATGCGCGACACCGGCATCGCCGCCATGAACGCCTCGGCCTCATCGGGGCGCACGACGCACAAGCCATCGGGCTTGTTCTGGTCCGATGCGAGCTTGGCGATCAGCTTGTTACACGAAACGCCGGCCGAGGCGGTTAGCCCCGTCTCCTCGCGAATCATCCGCCGGATTTCCTGCGCGACATAAGTGGCGGAGGCGACGCCCGGCTTGTTGCGCGTCACATCGAGATAGGCCTCGTCCAGCGAGAGCGGCTGGATGATGTCGGTAAAACGCTCGAAGATCGCGCGGATTTGCTGCGAGACGGCGCGATAGGCCTCGAAGCGCGGCCGCACGAAGATGAGCTCCGGGCAGAGCCGGCGCGCCTTGCCGCCCGGCATGGCCGAGCGCACGCCGAACACGCGCGCCTCATAGCTCGCCGCTGCCACCACGCCGCGCGGCCCGCCGCCGCCGACAGCCACCGGCAAGCCGCGCAGCGCCGGATCGTCGCGCTGCTCGACCGACGCGTAAAAGGCGTCCATATCGATATGGATGATCTTGCGATCCTGCTCGGGCGTCTGCGCCATGCCCCCTGTTATGCCATGGCAACCGCGCGAACGAAAGAGGAACGAAGCATGGACCTGAATGTCACTGAGATCGATGGCGCCTGCCACTGCGGCACGGTGCGCTTTCACGTGCGCCTGAAGGACGGCCTGCGCTCGGCACGCCGATGCACCTGCTCATATTGCCGGATGCGCGGCGCCATCGCCGTCTCCGCCCGGATCGAAGACCTGCAGGTGACGGCTGGCGAGGAATCGCTGCGCTGCTACACCTTCAACAGCGGGATCGCGCAGCACCATTTC
This sequence comes from Sphingobium sp. B11D3B, assembly GCF_025961735.1. Lineage (NCBI taxonomy): Bacteria > Pseudomonadati > Pseudomonadota > Alphaproteobacteria > Sphingomonadales > Sphingobiaceae > Sphingobium > Sphingobium sp. B11D3B. The sequence goes on from NZ_JAOQOF010000001.1 coordinate 2,621,054, forward strand.
TGCGGAACCTGCGGCATCTACACCCATCACCGGCGCCGCTCGAACCCCCATGAATATGGCGTCAATGTCGCCTGCCTGGCGGGGATCAGCCCGTTCGACTTTGCCGAGGTTATCGTGAATGACGGGGTGGCGCATCCCTCCGACACTGGCGTGTCACGGATCGCAGGTGTGTTGCGGTTTATCCCGGCGAACGGGGCCTAGCTCGGCGGCGTCGACGAACTTCAAGGTTGGTGGAACGGCGGCTATTGCGCTTTTTTCCCAAAAGCTGCCTTTCCGCACACGACGTCGTTGCGGACGTTCTTGTGCCCTTACCTCGTCATTCCCGCGCACGCGGGAATCTAGCAGCACCGCTGCAATGAGGCGCACCATCGATCCCTATGTTTACCTGTTGGCGTCGCGTCGCAACGGCACGCTCTATGTTGGCGTTACGTCCAATCTGATGCAGCGCGTGGCGCAGCATCGTGAGGGAACCTTCGGCGGCTTTACGGCACAACATGGCGTCAAGGCGCTCGTCTGGTTCGAGCAACACGCTACAATGGAAAACGCGATCTTGCGCGAGAAGCAAATGAAGAAATGGCGACGATCCTGGAAAATCGATTTGATTGAAGAAACCAACCCGGACTGGAAGGATCTGGCAATCGGCCTTGGCTTTCTGCCGCTGGATTGACTGGATTCCCGCGTTCGCGGGAATGACGGAAAGCGATGCATATAGCCTGCCCCCACGCCCATTTAGCCGTTAGTCGCGCATTCTGGGGCGCTTAATAGCGGACAATCTTTCAGCCGAAATCTATCCAAGCGTCCTAGGCACCACCGCCGAGCTTAAGTCCCTTCAGCGCCGCGAAAGGTCCGGCGTCTTCCTCGCTCAGCACGCCCAGCGCGCGCAGCTTGGCGTCGGCGTCCGCGACGCGGGGATAGGGATCGAGGTTCAGGAACAGCGTCTGCGCGACCGTTTCGCCAAGATCGATTCGCTCGTCCTCCAGCGGGAGGATATCGCAATCCTCCTCGCGTAGTTCGATCTCTTCGGCGTCGCTCTCGCCGCTCTCGTCGAGACCGCGTACGAATCGCACGTCCATCGGCACGTCGAGCTCTGCCGGGACATCCTCGTCGGTTGCGACGCAGGCCTGCACCAGCGACGCGCGCACGCGCCCGGTCACCCGACAGCCACCGGCATCCGGCGCCACATGCGCCTGCGCCTCCAGCCAATCGAGGCTGCGCAGGCCAAAGCGGCGCGCGAGCGCGGCCCGCTCTGCGGCATCGGCCTCGACGGTGCGGTCCCGCCGCCCGTCACCCAGCTCATTAAGGCGCAGAATGCGGGAAAATTCCGGCGCGGCGCCTGACGTCGCTTCGCTCACGGCATCACCCCCGCAACTGGCCGGCCAGCAGCGCGCCGCGGCTGCATGCGTTGATCGTCGCGGCCAGCATGCGTACCTGTGCTTCGACATAGGCCAGCGCATCCGCCGCCGGCGCCTCGCCGCGATAGAGGTTGCGCACCAGCGCCTCGCTCAATGAAGCCTCGCCCTGCAAGCTGGCGCGATAGGCGGCAAGCCGGCCACCGAGCGCGCCGACCATGCGGCCGATCTGCTTGCCCACCACCACATCGCCAAAGCCGATCTGGCGGATCTGCCCATCCATATCGTCGATGAACAGCTCGGTCAGCCGCGCCGAATCGTTGGTGGCCTCCAGCGCCTCGAGTCGCAACAGCACCAGCGAGAGGACCAGCGCCACCATGTCGAATCGGCCATCCAGCGTGTCCGCCACCTCGCCTTCCATATACCAATGCGGCTCCCGCGCCGTCGCGACGACAGCGTCGTAAAGCGGGCGCAGATAGGCGCGATCATCCTTGCGGGAAAACAGAGTGGATAAGAGGCTCATGCTCGGTTCAGCTTTGCGGCGGCACAGGAAAGCGCGGACGGGACCGATCAACCATTGGCCCGCGCCAGCACTTGCATATTGATTGCGGCGGCTGGCAATGCAATGGGCGGGTTAGGCGATGCGACGCTTTTTTGATTGGATGTCCGGTTTTTGACCGCATGATTGGCAGGAGACGAGAATGCAGCGTGGCTTGAGGCGGCCGTTTCTGGTCGTGGGCGCAGCGGCCGTCCTTCTGCTGGCGGGCGGCTGCACGCGCATTCGCGCGCATCAGGGCTTCATGATCGACGATCTGATCGTGAGTTCGGTGCTGCCGGGCGTGGACAACAAGGCGTCCGTGGAAGGCGCGCTGGGTCGTCCGACCTTCGTCTCCCAGTTCGGCCCGGAGCGCTGGTATTATGTGGCGCGCGACACCCGCGCGCTGGCGTTCGCCTCCCCGCGTCCGACCGCGCAGACGTTGGTGACCGTGCAGTTCGATGCCAATGGCAATGTCGCGACGATCGATCGCAACGCGACGCTCGATCAGGTCGCCAATATCTCGCCGACCGGCGCCACGACGCCGACGCTCGGCCGCAAGCGCAGCCTGTTCGATGAAATCTTCGGCAATATCGGCGCGGTTGGCGCTGGCGGGGCCGGAGCGGCAGGTCCGTCTCAGTAAATCAGCGCTGCAGGCCTGCCCTCAGTCGGCGCCGGTTCGCGCGCCCGACGGACTGGTTTAGCTTGCATTAACCGCGCCATCGCTTCAAATCGTCCTATAGCGGGAGCGTGGTCATGCAGCATATTGGCGATCTGCAGCCGCTCGAGCGGACTTACGCGCGACGGACTGAGACAGTCGGCCATTACAAGGCCAGCCGGAGCCGCTGGCGATTCGCCATCGGGTCGCTGGAGATCGGCTTCGACCGCGCGAGCGAGCAGCTTCACGCGCGAAGCGGTGTGGATGCCCGGCCCGGCCTTGCCCAAAAGCTCCTGATCGCGGCAGGCATGGTCAGCATCTCATTGCTGGTGATCGCCCTGGCCGGCTGGCTATGGTCGGCACGCGGGCCGATCTGGGGCGGTGAGACGGTATCGGCAGCGATCATCGATCATGCGCCCCGCGCGACCGAAAGCGAAGATGCGACGCCCGCCGGCCAGCAGCCGACCCTGATCCCCGCCGACCGTCCCGCGCCGTTTCTCTCCGCCGTGATTGAAAAGCGCGCGACGGCCCCCGCTTTTGCACCGGCGAAACAGGCCACCGTGCCGATCGCGCAGGGCCAGGCGATTGCGCCCAAGTCCGATGAGGCGCCGACGCTCCCGAGCGCGACCCCGGATGAGGCGATCGTCCAGTCCGGCAACTTCCTGCTGATCCCGGCCGTCGATCGCGCTGTGGGCCTCGCGCTGAAGAGCGGCGATGCGCAGAACTGGATGGCCGGCTCCTATCACGGCATCGTGGTGGTCGGCGACGCCGTGGTCCAAGATGGCAAATCCTGCCGGGACGGCACGATCCTGCTGCGCGACGGCACCATCAAGGGCCGCACCCAGACGTTCCAGCGCTGCCGGTAAGGCGAAGGGAGCGCGGCGCGGCCGGTTCAGCCGGCGGCGCTCACCCGATCCCGATCCCTATCAGCGTGCGATCCCGCCAGCAGCCAGAACCGCCAGCGTCACCAGCTCAGACGCGGTCGAGGCCATCGTCGCCACCTGCACCGGCTGGTTGAGGCCGAGCAGCACCGGCCCGATGACCGAGTCGCCACCCAATTCCCGCAGCAGCTTGGCCGAGAGATTGGCCGACTGCAGGCCGGGCATGATCAGCACATTGGCCGGGCCGGACAGGCGGCAGAACGGATAATTCGCCATGACGCGCCGGTTGAGCGCCACGTCGGGCGCCATCTCGCCTTCATATTCGAAGTCCACCTCCATTCCGTCGAGGATCTGGACCGCGCCGCGAATATTATCGAGCCAGTTGCCGTGCGGATTGCCGAAGGTGGAGTAGGAGAGAAAAGCCACGCGCGGCTCATGCCCCATACGCCGGGCAAGCGCGGCGGATTCGATGGCGATATGCGCCAGTTCGGCGGAATTCGGCCGCTCGTTGACAGTGGTATCCGCCATGAACACGGTGTGGCTACGCCCGACGAGGATGTGCATGCCGAACAGCGTGCGGTCCTCGGCGGGGTCGAGCACGCGGCGCAGTTCGCGCATTGTCTGCGCATAGGTGCGGGTGACGCCGGTGATCATCGCGTCCGCCTCACCCATCTGCAGCAGCAGCGCGCCGAAGATGTTGCGATCGCGGTTGACCATGCGCTCACAATCGCGGCGGAGGTAGCCACGGCGCTGCAGGCGCTCGTACAGCATGTCGACCATGCGCGGCACGAGCGGCGAATTGACGCTGTTATACAGCTCGTAGCTCTCCGGATCGCGCACGCCAAGATCGCGCAGGCGATCATAGACATCCTGCCGGCCGACCAGCACCGGGGTGCCGTAGCCGCCATCGCGGAACTGGATCGCGGCGCGCAGCACGACTTCCTCTTCCGCCTCGGCAAAGACGACCCGCTTGGGGCTGGCCTTGGCGCCCTCATAAGCGAGGGTCAGCACGGAGGTGGTGGGATTGAGCCGCGCCCGCAGCGACTGGCGATAGGCGTCCATATCCTCGATGGGCCGCTGGGCGACGCCCGACTCCATCGCCGCCTGCGCCACCGCTGCCGGCACCACTTCCATCAGACGCGGATCGAAGGGGGCGGGAATGATGTAATCCGCGCCGAAGCTGTGCTTGGTGCCATAAGCCAAGGCGACTTCCTCGGGCACCTGCTGGCGGGCCAGTTCGGCAATGGCCTGCGCCGCCGCGATCTTCATCGCTTCATTGATTGCCGTCGCGCGCACATCCAGCGCGCCCCGGAAGATGAACGGGAAGCCCAGCACATTGTTGACCTGATTGGGATAATCAGACCGACCCGTGGCGATGATCGCATCCGGGCGCGCGGCCTTGGCCACCGGCGGCAGGATCTCCGGATCGGGATTAGCCATGGCGAAGAGGATCGGCCGCGGCTTCATCTCGTTGATCCATTCGGGCTTCAGCGCGTCCTTGGCGGAGAGGCCGAGGAAGATATCGGCATCCTTCAGCGCCTCATGCAGGGTCCGCGCCTCGGTGCGGGCGGCATGGGCGGACTTGAACTGGTCCATGCCATGGGTGCGGCCCTGATAGATCACGCCTTCGCGATCACACATAATCACATTGTCATGCGCCACGCCCATCGCCTTGATGAGTTCGGTGCACGCAATCGCCGCCGCGCCGGCACCATTCACGACCACCTTGGTCTCGCGAATATCGCGCCCGGTCAGGAAGCAGGCATTGATGAGGCCGGCGGCGCAGATGATCGCGGTGCCATGCTGGTCGTCATGCATGACCGGAATGTTCATGCGCTCCTTGAGCGCCGCCTCGATCATGAAGCATTCGGGCGCCTTGATGTCCTCAAGGTTGATGCCGCCGAAGCTCGGCTCAAGCAGCGCCACCGCATCGATGAACGCCTGCGGGTCTTCGGTGTTCAGTTCCAGGTCGATGGCGTCCACATCGGCAAAGCGCTTGAACAGCACTGCCTTGCCTTCCATCACCGGCTTGGAGGCGAGCGCGCCGAGATTGCCCATGCCGAGAATCGCCGTGCCGTTGGAGATGACCGCGACCAGATTGCCCTTGGCGGTGTAGTCATAGGCCTTGGCGGCATCATCGGCGATGGCCTGCACGGGCACCGCGACGCCGGGCGAATAAGCCAGCGCCAGATCGCGCTGCGTCGCCATCGGCTTGGAGGCGATGATCTCGATCTTGCCGGGCCGCCCGAAGGAATGAAAGAGCAGCGCCTCGCGCTCGGAGAATTCGATGGCGGCTTTATCGGTCATCAGCAGGGTTCCTCGGCAATTGGGAACGCCCTAGCGACTTTCCGCCCGGCTCCACAAGAGGCCAGGTACGAACAACCACGCGGATGAAACACCACCGCCGGCTTTTCGAGATCGAAAGCCCCTGCTAACGCAACCGCGTGACCAGTCCGCCAGCCAAATCCTCCAAAGCCAGCGCCGCAGCCGGTGGCCCCACGCCGATGATGGCGCAATATCTGGCGCTAAAGGCGGAAGCCGGGGGCGACCTGCTCTTTTACCGCATGGGCGATTTTTTCGAGCTGTTCTTCGAGGACGCCAGGACCGCGGCCGCCGTGCTCGACATCGCGCTCACCACGCGCGGTGAACATGAGGGCGAGCCGATCCCGATGTGCGGGGTGCCGGTGCACAGTGCCGAGGGCTATCTGGCGCGACTCATCAAGGCCGGGCTGCGCGTTGCCATCGCCGAGCAGACCGAGACACCCGAGCAGGCCAAGGCGCGCGGATCGAAGGCGCTGGTCGGCCGCGCCATTGTGCGCTTCGTCACCGCCGGCACGCTGACCGAGGATGCGCTGCTGGACAGCCGCCGCGCCAATCTGCTCGCCGCCGTGGGGGAAGCCGCCGGCCAATATGCCGTCGCCGCCGCCGACATCTCCACCGGCCGGCTGGACGTGGTGGCTGTGGATGCCGGCGGCATCGAGGCGGAACTGGCGCGGATCAACGCGAGCGAAGTCATCGCGCGGCCGGGACTCGCCGATCGGCTGACCGGCGCCCTCCCCTTCGAGAATCGCGGCTTCGACAGCGCGCGGGCGGAAGCGGACATCTGCCGCCATTTCGGCGTGAAGACGGTGGAGAGCTTCGGCAGCTTCTCGCGCGCGGAGCTCTCCGCGCTGGGGGGCCTGCTCGGCTACCTGGAGCATGTCGGCAAGGGGCGTATGCCCTTCCTCGCCGCGCCGGTGCGGGCCGGCGCGCAGGATCATCTCGCCATCGACCCGGCCACGCGCGAGAGCCTGGAAATTGTGACGACGGCCAGCGGGCAGCGCGCCGGCAGCCTGCTCGCCACCGTGGACCGCACCGTGACGGGCGCCGGCGCGCGCCTGCTTGCGGCAGACCTCTCCGCGCCTTTGATGGACCGCACCAAGGTGGAAGCGCGACTCGATCTGGTGCGCTGGTTCCATGATGACGGGCCGCTGCGCGAACTGGTCCGCACCCGCGTGCGCGCCTTGCCGGATCTGAGCCGCGCGCTCGGCCGTGTCGCCATCGGCCGGGGCAGCCCGCGCGATCTGGGACAATTGCGCGATGGCCTCGACGGCGGCCGTGCCTTGCGCGAGCGGCTGGGCGCGTTGCCCGACCGACCGCCCCTGCTCGACGATCTGCTGCCGGCGCTCGACGGGCATGGCGAACTGGTCGATCTGCTGGCGCGCGCGCTCGTGCCCGCCCCGCCGACGGAAGCGGCGCATGGCGGCTATATCGCCGATGGCTATGATGCGGCCCTGGACGAGCTGCGCCGCATGGCCGGCGACGGACGCCGCGCCATTGCTGCGCTCGAAGCGCGCTATCGCGAGCAGACCGGTATCTCCGCGCTGAAGATCCGCCACAATGGCGTGCTCGGCTATCATGTCGAGGTACCCGCCCGTCACGCCGACCAGCTTATGGCCAATGACAGCGGCTTTACCCATCGCCAGACGCTGGCGGGAGTCGTGCGGTTCAACTCGGTGGACCTGCACGAGCAGGCCAGTCGCGTCACGCAGGCCGGCGCCCACGCGCTGGCGGCCGAAGCGGCGCATTTCGAGGAACTGGTGACGCTGGTGATGGACAGCCGCACCGCCATCGCGCGCACGGCGGACGCCCTCGCCCGCATCGACGTGGCGGCGGCTCTGGCCGAGCGCGCCGTCGAAGGTGGCTGGAGCCGGCCGGTCTTCGCCGAAGAACCCTGCATCGCCATCGAGGGCGGGCGCCATCCGGTGGTGGAGGCCGCGCTGGCGAAGGACGGCACCAGCTTCGTCGCCAATGACTGCACGCTCACGCCGGACAACCGGCTGTGGCTGGTGACCGGCCCCAACATGGGCGGTAAATCGACCTTCCTGCGCCAGAATGCGCTCATCGTCATTCTCGCGCAGGCCGGCAGCTTCGTGCCCGCACGCGCCGCCCGCCTTGGGCTGGTGGACCGTCTGTTCAGCCGTGTCGGCGCCTCGGACAATCTGGCGCGCGGGCGTTCGACCTTCATGGTCGAGATGATCGAGACCGCCGCGATACTCGCGCAGGCGACCGAGCGCAGCTTCGTGATCCTCGATGAAGTGGGGCGCGGCACATCGACTTATGATGGCCTCGCCATCGCCTGGGCGGTCGTGGAAGCGATCCACGACAGCAATGCCTGCCGCTGCCTGTTCGCCACCCATTATCACGAGCTGACGCGCCTGGCCGAGCGCCTCGGCGCCCTCTCGCTCCACCATGTTCGCGCGCGGGAATGGAATGGCGATCTGGTGCTGCTGCACGAGCTGTCCGAAGGCCCGGCCGACCGCAGCTACGGCATCGCGGTGGCGCGGCTTGCAGGCTTGCCCGCCCCGGTGCTGGCCCGCGCCAAGGCCGTGCTCGGCAAGCTGGAGGCCGGCAAGGCGCAGACCGGCGGCATCGCGGCGGGGCTCGATGACCTGCCGCTGTTCGCCGCCACGCTGTCCGCCGCGCCGGAGGTCGCCACCGACCCACTGCGCGACCAGCTGGACGCCATCGACGCCGATACACTCAGTCCGCGCGAGGCGCTCGACCTCATCTATCAGCTCAAGCAGATCGCCACCGCGCCCACCGCCTGAGCCCGTCGATTTGCGCGCCATGCCGAGGTTGCACCTGCAACTGCGGCAAAGCGCGCTTATATGGCACCCATGAACAAGGTGCCCGATTCGCTGCCCGGCCGCCGTGCGATCATTGATCGCCGCCAGATTGCCGATGCGCTCACTGCCCAATTGACGGAACTGAGCGATACCGCCGCGCGTAGGCAAGTGATCGTCGCGGCGTTGCGCGAGGCGCTTGCCATCGGCCGGGAGGAAGTCTCCCGCCGGCTTGCCCGCAACCCGACACGCGGGCGCGACGCCGTGACGGCGCAGGCCTTCCTGATGGACCAGATCATCCGCCTGCTCTTCGATGCGACGGTCAAGCACCTCTACCCGATCAGCAACCGCACCGCCTCCGAGCGGCTGACCGTGGTCGCGGTGGGCGGCTATGGGCGCGGCGAAATGGCGCCCTATAGTGACGTCGATATCGGCTTCCTCACGCCTTACAAGCCGACCGAATGGACCGAGCAGGTCATCGAGAGCATGCTCTACGCGCTGTGGGATCTGGGCCTCAAGGTCGGGCACAGCAGCCGCTCGATCGACGAAACGGTGCGCATGGCGAAGTCGGACCTTACCATCCGCACCGCCCTGCTGGAATCGCGCTTCGTGTGGGGCGACCGAGGCATTTACGACGAATGCGTCGCCCGCTTCGACAAGGATGTGATGCAGGGCACCGCCAAGACCTTCGTCACCGAGAAGCTGGCCGAGCGGGATGCCCGGCACAAGCAGATGGGCGACAGCCGCTATGTCGTCGAGCCCAACATCAAGGAGGGCAAGGGCGGCCTGCGCGATCTGCACACGCTGTTCTGGATCGGCAAATATGTGAACCGGGTGCGCACGGTGGCGGAGCTGGTCGACGTGGGCCTGCTGACCCGCGCCGAGCTTTCCCAGTTCCAGCGGGCGGAGAATTTCCTCTGGGCCGTGCGCTGCCACATGCACGAGATTTCCCGCCGCGCCGAGGATCGCCTCACCTTCGATCTGCAGATCGAGGTCGCCGAGCGCATGGGCTTCTCGCCCAAGCGCGGCCGCTCCGCCGTCGAGCGGTTCATGCACCTCTACTTCCTGATGGCCAAGACGGTGGGCGACTTGACCGGCGTGTTCCTCGCCCACCTCGATGACAAGATGGCCAGCCGCGGCCGGCGCTACATCCCGGCGATGTTCAACCGCCCGCGCAAGCTGGATGGCTTCGTGCTGGAGCGGGGCCGGATCACCATTCCCGAGGATGATTTCTTCCGCGAGCAGCCGGTGCGGATGATCGAGATCTTCTCGCTGGCGGACAAGCACGGGCTGGAGATCCACCCCGATGCGATGCGCGCGCTCAACCGCGATTCGGTGCTGATTACTCGCAAGGAGCGGGAAGACCCGCAGGCCAATACGCTGTTCATGAACGTGCTGACCTCACCGCGCGACCCGGAGAAGGTGCTGCGTTGGATGAACGAGGCCGGGGTGTTCGGCCGCTTTGTGCCGGACTTTGGCCGCGTGGTCGCGCAGATGCAGTTCGACATGTACCACCATTATACGGTGGATGAGCACACCATCCGCGCCATCGGCCTGCTCTCCCGGATCGAAAAGGGCGAGTTCAAGGTCGATCATCCGCTGGCGAGCACGATCATCGAGAAGATCATCTCCCGCCGGGTGCTCTATGTCGCGGTGCTGCTGCACGATATCGCCAAGGGGCGCGGCGGCGACCACAGTATTCTCGGCGCGGAGGTGGCGACCAAGCTCTGCCCGCGCCTGGGCCTGAGCGATGCCGAGACGGAGACCGTCGCCTGGCTGGTGCGCTATCATTTGCTGATGTCCGCCACCGCCTTCAAGCGCGACCTTTCGGACTTCAAGACCATCCTCGACTTCGCCGAAGTGGTGCAAAGCCCCGAGCGACTGCGGCTGCTGGTCATTCTGACCATCGTCGACATCCGCGCGGTCGGACCGGGCGTGTGGAACAGCTGGAAGCGCCAGCTGCTTGCCGAGCTGTACGACTCCGCCGAGGAGGTCATCCGCCCCGGCCACAAGCAGCGGGGCCGTCAGGAGCGCATCGAGGAGAAGCGCGACGCCTTGCGCGCGAGCCTGGCGCTGGACGACAAGGCCTTCGACAGGCTGGTGAAGCGCTTCCCGCAATCCTACTGGATCGCCGAATCGCAGGACATCCTGGAGCGCAACGCGCGGCATCTGCTGGATGCCGGGCAGTCCGATCTCTCCATCGATGCCCGTTCCTATCCCGAGCGCGGCGCCACGCTGGTGACCGTCTATGCCTCGGACCATCCTGGGCTCTTCTACCGCATCGCCGGTGCGATCCATCTGGCCGGTGGCAACATCATCGATGCCCGCATCCACACCCTCAAGGATGGCACGGCGCTGGACAACTTCCTGGTGCAGGACCCGCTCGGGGGCCGCTTCGATGCGCCCGAGCAGTTGCAGCGCGTGAAGACCTACATCGAGGACGCGCTGCTCAACCGCCACAAGCTGATGCACAAGCTGGACGAGCGCCCGCTGGCCCGTCGGCGCGCCGAAGCCTTCCAGATCGTGCCGCAGGTGCTGATCGACAACAAGGCCTCCAATCGCTTCACGGTGGTGGAAGTCATGGCGCGCGACCGCCCTGCCCTGCTGCTCAGCCTCGCCTTTGCGCTGTTCCAGTCCAAGACCATGGTCCACAGCGCCCATGTCGCCACCTTCGGCGAGCGGGCCGTCGATACCTTCTATCTGACCGATCTTCTGGGCGGAAAGCTGGAGAGCAAGACCCGCCTCGCTACGCTCGAACGGCGGCTGATCGAAGCGGCCGGCAATCAGGCTGGCGAACTGATCGACACCAACAGCTTCGCCATGGCCAACTGAGGCGCGCCCCAGTGCGGGATGCGCGCCTCGGTGGCGCCTCAGTGGGAGAGCAGGATCGGGATCGGCGCCTTGGCCAGCAGCGTCCGCGTCGTGCCGCCGAACAGCTGCTCGCGCAGGCGGCTGCGGCCATAGCAGCCCATCACCGCCCAGCTCGCGCCGGAGGACAGCATGGCCTCAATCAGTTGGTCGCTCACCGCGCCAGCCTTGGGCAGGCGCCGGCTGACGACCTTGCAGCCATGCCGGTCAAGATAGGCGGCCGCCTCGTCCGGGTCGCCTTCCCCTTCGCCGATCGTCACCACCTCGACCTCGCTGGCCATGCGCAGGAGCGGAATGGCCGCCCGCAGCGCGGCATCGGCCGCGCGTGATCCATCCCAGGCAACCAGCGCCTTGCCGAAGAGATCCAGGCGCTTCTGCTCCGTCGGCACCAGCAGGACCGGCGCGGAGGTCAGCGCCGCGAGACGGGAGGCCGTGTCCCCGGTCTCGTTCACCGCGCCGAAGGCCTGCTTGCCGACGACGATCATGTCGACCAGCCGGACATTGTCCGTAATGCCCTCGTCGGACTGGCTCTGCACGCGCGCCCACTCATAGCTCACGCCTTCATTGGCGAGCCGGGGTTCGAGCGCCTCGATATTCTTGTCCTCCCGGTCGCGCTCATCCATCATCAGCACGCCGGTGCCGCCGCCCGCGCCAAAACCGTCGGCGATCATGGGAATCTGGACGACATCGAGACACAGCAGATGCCCCTCGACCGCGCGCACAATGTCGAGCGCGGTTTGCAGGCGCGCTTCCTGACTCGGGTCGTCATGGATCAGAACCATCACCGTCTTCATGGCAGTCTCCTTGTTCACCGCATCGGGATCGTGCGAAACTGGTGCCATATTAATGCGACGGGGGCGAGGAGTCGTTGACCGGCGTCAAATCAGGCCCTTAGCTAAGGGGCTTGCGTCGGCGCGCGGCCGCGCTTATACGCCCGCGCTTCCATGTCCTATGGAAGACCGCAAGGACGGGCCGGCCAGTAAGGGCTGCCGTGTTCGTCCGTAATCGTCTGCGAGCATCCTCCGGGGTGCTTGCGCTAAGACAAAGGAGACGAAAATGCCCAAGCTCAAGACCAAGAGCGGTGTGAAGAAGCGCTTCAAATTCACCGCCACCGGCAAGGTCAAGCATGGTGTCGCCGGCAAGCGCCACCGCCTGATCAGCCACAACGCGAAGTATATTCGCCAGAATCGCGGTACGGAAGTTCTCTCCGACGCGGATGTCGCTCACGTGCGCCTCTGGGCGCCCTACGGCCTCAAGTAAGGAGCAGGCGACATGGCACGTGTCAAACGCGGTGTAACCACCAAGGCGAAGCACAAGAGGATTTTGGATCAGGCGAAGGGCTATTATGGCCGTCGCAAGAACACGATCCGCATCGCGCGTCAGGCTGTCGAAAAGGCTGGCCAGTACGCATATCGCGACCGCAAGGTGAAGAAGCGGAGCTTCCGCGCCCTGTGGATCCAGCGCATCAACGCAGCTGTCCGCATGGAAGGCCTGACCTATGGCCAGTTCATGCACGGCCTCAAGCTGGCGGGCGTCGAACTGGACCGGAAGGTTCTGGCCGACATCGCCATGCATGAAGGCGATGTGTTCAAGGGCATCATTGCCCAGGCGCGCGCGGCCCTGCCCGCAGCCTGAGCATCTGCACAATCATCCCAAAGAGGGCGTCGGATGCTTCCGGCGCCCTTTTTGTATCATTTCGGGACTCTCTGGATTTTGGTTAACGCTTCGGAAACCTTTTCCGCACTGCAGCATTGCGAGTGCGTGGGACTATAAGTGGAGAACCAAATGAAGGGACTGCTATTGGGGGTCGCGGCGACGCTCGCCCTCCCGTCCGCTGCGCAGGCAGCAACGTTCATCAACGGCGATTTCGAGACCGGTAACGATCCAGGCACCTATTTCCTTCGCCTGGGCACCGACAGCACGGCCCTGACGGGTTGGACTATCACATCCGGCAATGTGGAGCTGATCGGTGGTTATTGGCAGTCGGGTAGCGGCAGCCGCAGCATCGATCTGAACGGCAGCGCCCAGGGCGCGATCGCACAGACGTTCGATACCATTGAAGGCATGACCTACAATGTCGACTTCCTGATGGCCGGCAATCCCGAAGGCGGGCCGGCGGTCAAGACGTTGGAAGTCGCCGCGACGGGCAATGACGGCCAGCTGTTCAGCTTCGACAATACGGGCTTCTCGAAGACCAATATGGGCTGGACCAACTACACCTACACCTTCACGGCCTCGGGCAATCTCACGACGCTCAGCTTTGCGTCGATGACCGACTCGCCCTGGACCGGCCCGGCACTGGATGGCGTGACGGTTACCGCCATGAGCGCAGTGCCGGTGCCCGAGCCGACGACCTGGGCGCTGATGCTCGGCGGTTTCGCGCTGATCGGCAGCACGCTGCGTCGTCGTCAGTCGGTCGTTCAGTTCTCCTGATCGAAACCGGGTCGCAACCATCAAAGGAAAGGGCGTCGGCATGCCGGCGCCCTTTTCGTTTGCGGTGAATTAGGCTAGCGGACGCGGCCATGACCGACGTCACATCCCTCAAGGACGGCCTCATCGCCGACATCGCCGCCGCCGACACCCTCGATGCCGTGGAAGCGCTGCGCGTCAGCGCGCTGGGCAAGAGCGGCGCCATCACTGCCCTGCTCAAGACGCTCGGGCGGATGAGCCCGGAAGAGCGCCAGCAGCAAGGCCCCGCGATCCACGACCTGCGCGAAAGCGTGACGAGCGCCATCGCCGCCCGCAAGACCGCGCTCGAAACCGCGGCGCTCGACGCCCGCCTCGCCTCCGAGACGCTGGACATGACGCTGCCGGTGGACCTGCCCCCGCCGGGCAGCATTCACCCCGTCAGCCAGGTGATGGACGAGCTAGCCGAGATCTTCGCCGACCTAGGCTTCGCGGTCGCCACCGGCCCGGAGATCGAGGATGACTGGCGCAACTTCACCGCGCTCAACATCCCCGAGACGCACCCCGCGCGCGCCATGCACGACACCTTCTACTTCGGCGACAATGCGCGCGCGACCGGCGGAGACGGCAATCCGGCCGCCATGTTGCTGCGCACCCACACCTCGCCGGTGCAGATCCGCACCATGACGAGCACGCCGCCGCCGATCCGCATCATCGCGCCCGGCCGCGTCTACCGCTCGGACAGCGACGCGACGCACACGCCGATGTTCCACCAGATCGAAGGTCTGGTGATCGACAAGGGCATCCACCTCGGCCACCTCAAATGGACACTGGAGACCTTCCTCAAGGCGTTCTTCGAGCGTGAGGACATCGTCCTGCGCCTGCGCCCCAGCTACTTCCCCTTCACCGAGCCTTCGGTGGAAGTGGACGTGGGCTACACCATCGAGAAGGGCCAGCGCGTCATCGGCGGCAGCGGCGATGCCGAGAATGGCGGCTGGATGGAAGTGCTCGGCAGCGGCATGGTCCACCCCAATGTCATCCGCAATTGCGGGCTGGACCCGAAAGAGTGGCAGGGCTTCGCCTTCGGCACCGGCGTCGATCGCCTCGCCATGCTCAAATATGGCATGAACGACCTGCGCGCCTTCTTCGACGGCGATCTGCGCTGGCTGCGCCATTACGGCTTCTCGGCGCTGGATGTGCCTACGCTGAGCGGAGGAGTGGGCGCATGAGCCATTTCTTGCGATTTCGTGTTCCTGCGAAAGCAGGAACCCAGGGCGCAGCCGCCGTCCTTCACCGCCCTGGGCTCCTGCCTTCGCAGGAGCACGGGTTTGATCTTACCGGCAACCCCGGAGCCCGCGCATGAAGTTCACCCTCTCCTGGCTCAAGGACCATCTCGACACCAGCGCCTCGCTGGAAGAGATTCTGCGCGCGCTCAACGATATCGGCCTTGAGGTCGAGGGCGTCGAAAACCCCGCCGAAAAACTCGATGGCTTCCGCGTCGCCAAGGTGCTCACGGCCGCGCCGCATCCGCAGGCCGACAAGCTGCAGGTGCTGAGCGTCGATGCGGGCGACGGCCCGCTGCAGGTCGTCTGCGGCGCACCCAATGCGCGCGCGGGGCTGGTCGGCGTGTTCGGCCTGCCCGGCGCGACCGTGCCGGCCAATGGCATGGTGCTGCGGGTCGCGGCCATTCGCGGTGTCGAATCCAACGGCATGATGTGCTCCACGCGCGAGCTGGAGCTGGGCGAGGATCATGAGGGCATCATCGAGCTGCCTGCGGACGCGCCCATCGGCACGCGCTTTGCCGATTATGCGCAGCTTGACGATCCGGTCATCGAGGTCTCGGTCACGCCCAACCGGCAGGATTGCATGGGCGTGCGCGGCATCGCGTGCGATCTCGCTGCCAAGGGCCTCGGCACGCTGCGGCCGCTCGATGACATCATCGGACAGCTCCCGGCAATCGACGCGCAGGGCGCAGGCCCGGACGTGCGCACGGACGATGCCGATGGCTGCCCGGCTTTCTATGCCCGCGCCGTGCGCGGCGTGCGCAACGGCGCCTCGCCGGAATGGCTGCAGCGGCGCCTCAAGGCCATCGGCCAGAAACCCATCAGCGCGCTGGTGGACATCACCAACTTCGTCATGATCGGCCTGGGCCGCCCGCTGCATGTCTATGACATGGCCCGCCTCGATGGCGGCCTCGTCGCCCGCAAGGCGAAGGCTGGTGAGCAGGTGCTCGCGCTCAACGGCAAGACCTATACGCTGGCCGAGGGCATGACGGTGATCGCGGATGCCTCCGCTGTTCACGATATCGGCGGCATCATGGGCGGCGAGCATAGCGGCGCGCAGGAGAGCACCACCGATGTGCTGATCGAATGCGCCTATTTCACGCCCGAGAGTATCGCGCGGACCGGTCAGGCGCTCAGCCTCACCTCCGATGCCCGCCAACGCTTCGAGCGCGGTGTGGACCCAGCGTTCCTGGATGAGGGGCTGGACATCGCGACGCGGCTGGTGCTCGCTTTGTGCGGCGGCACGCCCACCGAGGCGACGCGCGCCGGCACTCCGCCGGCAGAGCCGCGCGTCATCGAGGGCTATCGGCCCGACATGGTCGATGCGCTGGCCGGCATGACGGTGAGCGCCGAGCGCCAGCAGGCGATCCTCGCCGCGCTCGGCTTCACCGTGGAGGCTGGTGCAAGCTGGCGGATCACCATCCCGACATGGCGCCGCGATATCCACGGCACCGCCGACATCGTCGAGGAAGTCGTGCGGATCGAAGGGTTGGAGAACGTCCCGTCCGTCCCCCTGCCCCGCACGCCCGGCGTTGCCCGGCCCACTGCCACACCGCTGCAACTCATCGAGCGGCGCGCTCGCCGCGCGGCCGCCGCGCGCGGCCTGAACGAGGCGATCAACTGGTCCTTCATTTCTGAAAGTGAAGCCGCGCCCTTTGGTGGCGGCGACTGGACGCTAGCCAACCCGATCAGCGAAGATATGAAGGTGATGCGGCCGACGCTGCTCGCCGGATTGCTCTCCGCCGCGCGACGCAATGCCGATCGGGGGGCATCCTCGATCCGCCTGTTCGAGATCGGCCGGCGCTATTTCCGCGCCGATGATGGCAGCAGCGACGAGAAGCTGACCCTCGGCATCCTGATGGCCGGCGAGAAAAGCCCGCGCGGCTGGCAGGGCGGCAAGGCCCGCCCGTTCGATGCCTTCGACATCAAGGCGGAGGTCATTGCGCTGCTGACGGCCGCCGGTGCGCCTGCCGGACGCCTGCAGATGATGGGCGAGGCTGGCGATGCCTATCATCCCGGCCAATCCGGCACGCTGCGCCTTGGCCCCAAAAATGTGCTTGCCGCTTATGGCGTGCTGCACCCCCGCCTCGCTCGCGCCTTCGATCTCGATGGCACGGTCGTTGCGGCGGAAATCCAGCTCGATGCGATTCCCGTGCCCAAGAAGACCACATTCATGCGCACGGCCTATGCGCCGCCGGCCTTGCAGGCCGTTACCCGCGACTTCGCGTTCCTCGTGCCGGTGAATCTGGAAGCCGACGCGCTGGTGCGCGCCGTGCGGGGGGCGGACAAGAACGCCATCGTCGATGCGCGCCTGTTCGATCTCTTCGCCGGGCAGGGCGTCCCGGAAGGGCAGAAGAGCCTCGCCGTGGAAGTCACACTGCAGCCCGGCGAAAAAAGCTTCACGGACGAAGAGTTGAAGGCCATCGCTGATCGCGTGGTGGCCGCAGCCACCAAACAGGGCGCGACTCTGCGCGGATAAGAACAAAGGAGCGGCGGAAACGCGGGCGATCAGTCCGCTTTCCGCTTCTCCTCCTCGGGCCCAGCCACAGGCGGAGCCGGCAACTTGCAGCCTCGGCTGACCGCCAGCCCGCGCAGATAGCCCCGGCGCGCGACGCCACCGTTGATGGCAGCCTGCAGGCGACGCTCGGCCCCTGCCGCGCCGCTCACTTCACGAACGAGGCCCCGGAACGGAATGATCGAATTGACGATCGCTGCGCCACCGGCGGCCGCGAGGTTGCCGAACTTGTTCTCATTGGCCTTGCTGTTGGCATCAAAGTCCGGGCCCAGCACCGCATTCAGCTCGGCGATCTGGTCGATCACCGCGCGGCAACCCTTGCCCGCCGGCGCATAGGGCTGCTCGACAGCGCGGGCCAGCACCTCGGGGATTTTCGTTTTCTCGATGCCCACGTCCCGCGCGGGCTGCGTCACGATCTCGCCCGCTTTCTGCGCCGTCTTGTCCTCTTTCTCGGGCTCGTTCTGTGCAAGGGCGGGAGCTGCCGCAAGGACAGCGCTGAGAAGGGCGGCGCGGATGAGCCTGTTCATGATGACCGTGTCTCCGACCGCAACAGCTGCGGTGCCTGCAGAATTGCGATCCCTGCCATCTGGTTCCCGCCTCGGGGCACAATCTCCGCCGGCGGATAGCCCCAAAAACAAGGCGGGCGCAGCCTTCGCCGCGCCCGCCCTTTCGTCTGACTGCCGGGCGTGTCACCACGCCCGTGGCAGGATCACTGATAGTTGACGCGCAACCGCAGGCCGATCGTGCGCGGCGTCACCCGGATGCTGGAGGTGTTGAGCGTGAGCACAGCACCATCATAATCGCCGAGATTTTCGCCGAACAGCGTCAGATCATAGGCCTTGTACCGCAGGCCGATATTGGCGCTGTATACGCTATAGGCCTTCACATACTCGCCGTTGGTCTGGAGGCGGTTGCCATTGTAGGTCCATGCGACGTTGAACAGGCCGTTGAGGTCACCGCCCAGCGATGTCTCATAGGTCGCATCCACGCGGGCGTTTTCCTCGAGCGTGTTGACCAGCCGCGTACCGGGACGCAGGTACGGCAGGCGCGCCTGCACGGCGGGATCGACCGTGTCATACTTGCCCTGGTTGATGTTCGCGACTGCGCTCAGCGTCAGCCCGTCCAGAGGCGTCCGCCAGCGCATCTCGATATCGACGCCCTTGCTGGTGCCGTCACCGAAGTTCGAGAAGCCAGAGACGTTCGCGTCCAGCGTCGGCGTCGGCGTCAGCATGTCCTCGAGCTTGTTGACGTAGAAGTTCAACCCGACGTTGAGCGTGCGATCGGGCGAGCGCCACTTGATGCCGGCCTCATAGTTGGTCGAGCTTTCGGGACGGGTCTGGGTGCCGGCAGGGATGCCGACGTCCGCAAGCAGGTCCGCCTGGATCTGCGACTGCACGATGCCCGGACGGAAGCCGGTCGCCGCCGTAGCGAACACCGTCAGATCATCATTGGGCACATAGGAGAGGTTGACGCGCCAGGTCGTCACGTTCTTCTTGTTCGTGTTCGTCGTGTTGGCGTCCTCGAACGTGCGCTTGTCATGATAATAGCGCAGGCCAACCCGGGGACGCAGCTTGCCGTCGAACAGGTCGTAACCCAGTTCGCCATACACCGCCCAGTTCTTGGTGATGGTGTTGTTGTCGGCATTGGTGTCGATGCCCGCAACGGGAATGCGCAGATAGTTTTCCTGCGGGCCGCTGCCGTCCTGATAGGCGCCGCCGAGCAGCCAGTGGAACGGGCCGTCGGTCGTGGAGTTGATCCGCACTTCCTGGCTGAACATGTCCGGGAAGAACTGGCTCGAGAAGGCACCCGCCGGCGCGATCGGCACGTAAATGCCGAAATTGCCCTTGAGGTACGTGGTCGCACTGGAGATCGAGAAGGTATCGAAGTCCAGACCGGCCGACAGGCTGTAAAGCTTGAAGTCGCCATTGCCGAAGCTCGGCTGCGCCGCCGTGTTCGCGTAATAAGGCGGCTGGGTCGAGGCGAGACCGCCCAGGAACTGCTGGCGCGGACGGAAATGCCAGTACTGCGCGCGGATATTCAGGTTGTCGACCGGACGGAACAGCGCGACCACGCGAATGTCGTCGTCGCGAACCTCGTTCACGCCCTTGCGGTCCGGCGTGCCGTCGAACGCACCGTAATATTCGTCCGCCCAACCCGGATTATAGGAGTGGCCGCCGCTGACGCGGACAGCAAGCACGTCCTTGATGATCGGGACGGAGACGACGCCTGCAACGCCATAGTTGAGGCCACCGGCCCCGCGCGTCTGCGAGGCCTGCGCCTCGGCAGCGAACTTGATCTCGGTCAGGTCAGGATCGCGGGTGTGGAAGATGAACACACCGCCGGCCGAACCCTGGCCATAGAGCGTGCCCTGCGGACCGCGCAGAACCTCGACGCGGTCGAGGTCGAGAAAGCGGATCGGCGGCGCGATGCCGAAGTTGGTAACCACGAACGGCACGTCGTCGACATAATAGCCGATGGCCGAGTCGCCATTGGCAGCGCCGGCGCCAGCGCCGCGAATGCTGAACGAGCGCGAAGCGACCGACTGGCGCTGGCTCTCGGAAATACCCGGAATCGCCGTGGCGAGATCCGCGATATTGTTGATGTTGCGCTCCTTGAGGTCCTCACCGCTGAACGCCTGGATGGCGAGCGGCACTTCCTGCAGCGCCTGCACGCCGGACTTCTGAGCGGTGACGATGATTTCGTCAGGCGCGGTATCAACACTGTTTGTGGTGGTCTGCTGTGCGCGAACTGGCGCTGCACCCATGACAGCCATCAGTGCCAAAACCGCAACACCGGCGTGAAGCCGCTTCATCATCCATCTCCTGCAAAAACAAAATCGAGCAATCGATTGCATAGAGAGATGCATGACAATGTCCAACGCACGATGCGCGCGCAAACCAGTTTATGGTGGAGTGTTACCGAAATGCTACGGTCATCGGCGACGCGGGGCGTCCCGATTTGCGGCTATCAATCGGCATTCAGTACAATCGATTACCGGCAGCGCGTCAACCCCCTTGGTGCACTCGGCGCTTGAAAACCCCTGCGCAGCCCCCGTGCGCGGATAGGAAGAGAGCGCGCCTGATCGATGCCCCCCCACGCCACGCTCGCCCTGTGCAAAGCCGCGCCTTGCAGGATCGCCGCCCCAGCCCCTATAGCAGCGCCACATTTGTGCCGGCCCGACCACGCCCGGCGCGCTCGCTCCCTGGATTAAGACGCTTGCTATGACGATCCCTTCCCGCCGCACGTTCGCGATCATCTCCCACCCGGACGCGGGCAAGACGACCCTCACCGAAAAGCTGCTGCTCGCCGGCGGCGCCATTCACCTCGCCGGCGAAGTGAAGGCGCGCGGGGCCAATCGTCGCGCGCGCTCGGACTGGATGAAGATCGAGCAGCAGCGCGGCATCTCGGTGACCAGCTCAGTCATGACCTTCGAGCGCACCCAGCCCGATGGCAGCGTGATCACTTTTAACCTGCTCGACACGCCGGGGCACGAGGACTTCTCGGAAGACACCTACCGCACCCTGACCGCCGTCGACAGCGCCGTGATGGTGATCGACGCCGCCAAGGGCATCGAGCCGCAGACGCGCAAGCTCTTCGAGGTCTGCCGCCTGCGCAACGTGCCCATCATCACCTTCGTCAACAAGGTGGACCGCGAGGGGCGCGACAGCTTCTCGCTGCTGGATGAAGTGGCCGACGCGCTCGCGCTGGATGTCTGCCCGATGAGCTGGCCCGTCGGCATGGGCGGCGAGTTTGAGGGCATCTACGATTTTGCCACCAATCGGCTCTACCAGCCGGTCGGCCCGAGCAAGGAATTCGACGGCAGCTTCACCCAGCTCACCGGCCTGGACGACGAAAAGCTCGCCACCGTGCTCTCCGCCGCAGGTCTTGCGCGCCTGCGGGAAGAGGCCGAACTGGCGCAGGCTGGTTATGCCGCGTTCGACCTGACAGCCTATCGCCATGGCGACCTGACGCCCGTCTATTTCGGCTCGGCCCTCAAGCGCTTTGGCGTTGGCGAGTTGATCGACGCGCTGGCCGCCCATGCCCCGCCGCCGCGCACCCAGCCGGCCGAGCCCGCGCCGGTCGAGCCGGAACGCGGCGACGTGACCGGCTTCATCTTCAAGGTGCAGGCCAATATGGACCCGCAGCACCGCGACCGCATTGCCTTTATGCGCCTGTGCTCGGGCAAGTTCCGCCGCGGCATGAAGCTCACGCCCTCCGGCAGCGGCAAGCCGATCGCCGTCCACTCGCCGATCCTGTTCTTCGCGCAGGACCGCGAGATTGCCGACGAGGCTTTCCCCGGCGACATCATCGGCATCCCCAATCACGGCACGCTGCGGGTGGGCGACACGCTGAGCGAAAAGGCGGATGTGCGCTTCACCGGCCTCCCCAATTTCGCGCCGGAAATCCTGCGCCGCATCGCGCTCAAGGATCCGACCAAGACAAAGCAATTGCGAAAGGCGCTGGACGACCTCTCCGAAGAGGGCGTGATCCAGGTCTTCTATCCCGAGATCGGCAGTCAGTGGATCATCGGCGTCGTCGGCCAGTTGCAGCTCGATGTGCTGATCAGCCGGCTGGAGGCGGAGTATAAGGTCGGCGCGGTGCTAGAGCCGGCGCCGTTCGACACGGCCCGCTGGCTGACCGGCGAGGCCAAGAAGCTGGAAGACTTCGCCAGCATCAACCGGACAAGCATGGCCAAGGATCGCGACGAGAACCCCGTCTTCCTCGCCAGATCGGCCTGGGATGTGGGCTATCAGGCCGAGCGCAACCCGGACATCAGCTTCAGCGCCACACGCGAGCGCTGATCCGAGGGGTTAGCCCGGGCCTCCCCGGCGCCCTTACCCGACATCGCTCTTGATCAGCTTGAGTTCGGTCGGCTGGCCGCTATGCGTCATGCGCCCGTCGATCTGGCCGCCAGTAGCAATGGTGATGCGCTCATAGCTGACATCACCGGTAATCCGGGCGGGCGCCTCCACCACCAGTTCCTCTGCCGTGATCGATCCCTCGATCAGGCCGCCGATCCGGGCGCTCTTGGCCTTAACATGGCCAGCGATGCGGCTCTCGGCGCCTTGCACCAGCGCCGCGCAGGCAATGTCGCCCTCGATTGTCCCGTCGATGTGCAGATCCACGCTGGCTTCCAGATTGCCCGTGATCCTGACATCGCTGCCGAGGATCGAGAAAGGCGTGTGCTTAGCCCCGGTTGCCACTGTCGGCGACGCGCCGCTTGGCCGTTTGCTGGACTTCGAGAACATCCCTGCGTGCCTCCAGAAAGGGACGCGGATTGACGGCCGCGCCATGGACATGGACTTCGAAATGCAAATGCGTGCCGGTCGAGCGGCCCGTGGATCCCATGCGCGCGATCTGGGTGCCGCGCGCGACCTTCTGGCCCGGCTTGGCATTGAAGCCGGAGAGGTGCGCATAGAGCGTCGAGAGACCCTTGCCATGGTCGACTTCCACGACATTGCCATAGCCATGCTTGGTGCCGACGAACGTCACCGTGCCCGGCGCGGCGGCGAGGATGGGCTGGCCCATGCGTCCCCGGAAATCGATGCCGCCGTGGAACGCGAGGCTGCCGTTGAAGGGGTCACGACGATAGCCATAAGAACTGGTGGTCATCGGCGCGGCCGTCGGCTTGCCGGAAGGGATCGCCGCCAGCGCAGCTTCCATGGTGTTGAGACGGGTCAGCAGCAGGGCGATATCCCGCAGCTCCGGCTGGTCGGCGACAATCGAGGCGACGGGAATGAAGGGACCGCCCTGCCCCCGCTCGCGCACCGCCATGCGGGCCGGATCGAGGCCGAAACTGCGGATCGCCTTTTCGACCGCCGCAAGGCGATGTTCGACCGCGCCAGCCAGGCGCGTCTCGAGCACTTCCTGATGACGCCGCAGCGCCTCCAATCGCGAGGCTTCGGGCGAGGCCGCGCTGAGCGGCTTGCTGACCTCCGGACCGTCAGCGGGCGCACCTGCGCCGCCCTCTTCGATCCCCGTGCCGAGGCTGGAGCGCAGCAGTTCATCGAGGGCCTTCTGCCGCTGCTCGATATCCTGAGCGATATCGTTCACCGACTCGCGATAGGCCTTCACCTTGGCCTGCTGGGAGAGAACCTCGGCCCGATCCCGCGCGACATGGCCGCGCTCAAGGAGCAGGCTGGCCTGATTCCACAGGATCGCGAATGTGCCGACGGCCCAGAGCAAAGCCAGCACTGCCAGCGCGCTGGCAGCGACGATCTGGAAGCGGGTGGAGATACGGATGAAGCGCACGCGTCCGCCAGTGCGGAGAAAAATCTCCCGCTCGGGCGCGAGAGACAGCAGACGTGCGATCACACCCCCGGAATTGGTTTTGTCAGCGGACAAGGATTGCTCTGTTCTATATCGTTTGAAGTGCCACGGCGGCTACCAGAGCGACCCACCACAAGCGACTCGCGGGGCCGAGGCCTGCGATGAGTCGAAAAGTGGACACGACGAGTCGATGAATGATGGTGGAACGGCGGCGCGTGCACCGCGTTGGTTCGCGTCCGGTTGCTCCGAAACCGCCACCCCGCACTGCGTCGAGTCGCATCATTTTGCGTTCCCCGTCACACCTGCCTACCAGAGCTTGTTGGCGCGATAAATTGCAGCCTTTCGAGAAACAGGCGACACCGGGCGTTGCCATGTACGAACAGCCTGTTTATAGGCCGCTCTCAGCCGGTACGGGACGCCACTTCCCCCGGTGAGCGCGGAGACGTGGGTGAGTGGCTGAAACCAGCGGTTTGCTAAACCGTCGTAGCCTTAAGGGGCTACCGAGGGTTCGAATCCCTCCGTCTCCGCCATCTCTGGGCCTCAGCGATCCCCCACGGCCTAATGCGAACCCCCAGCACTTTAGAAAACTGCGGTTTTCGTGAAATCGCGTGTGAGGTCGATGACGGAAATTGCCTACAGCTGCGGCTTTAAGGATTCCCACCATTTCAGCCGGGCATTCAAGGCTGCTTCGGCTCTTCGCCGCGTGACTTTCGGAACACCGACTTGCTGCACCGCTCCGCAACCACACCGGTTGTTGAAGACCTTCCGAAGAATGGCGGTACCCCTAATAACGGACATTGGACAAATGATCGGAGCATCTTGAAAGCGGACCTTCGTTCGTTCTCTAGGAAGACCGTCTCTGGCTAATGATGCCATAATAATAGCGGCCGTCTTTTAACTCAAACGTCCTGTTCAATAGCGGCCGCTCGTTCATCGACGTCGCAGTGTGCTTTGCCGTAATTTAGGCTTCTCTCTTAGGATCGGTGCGCTTTGAGGTGCGTCGCGTCGATCATCAACTGGTCCGGCTTGCCGCCCTTTGCAGCGAGCGCCACGAAGATCCTGTTGAACACGCCCATGCGGCCCGAGCAGATGCACCGGTTGTAGATCGTCTTCGGAGGTCCGTAGGCTGCTGGCGCATCCGCCAGCGCAGGCCATTGCGGATCACGAAGATAATGCCGCTGATGATCCGACGATCATCGACGCGCGGCACCCCGTGCGACAATGGAAAATGCCGGTCTATTCGGCGCATCTGCGCTTGCGACAACCAGATCAGATCACTCGTGGCAGGGCCTCTTCGCCCCGCCATTGAATCAACCCAATCCCACCCCGAAAGCAAATTAATAAATCCTGAGCCTGGCTGATCATCCGGATCATGATCAGCACCCTCCACCTTATCCGCCGCAATGCAGACGATGGCCTTTCCAAACACGCGTGCCCGATAAAATGCCAAGCCCGGAACGGACAGCGCTCGATCACATTGTTCTGGGAGATCTCGGAGGATATATACCATGGCGAGCACGCCGCAGGGCGGGAATGGTGGTTCAACGCATTGGACGACATTCCTCAAGGAGTTCGCCAAGGCGCCCCTTTCCGTCGGCTCGCCCATTGCCACCTCGACGGGCACCATCGAGCGCCAGCTAGAAGGGGTCGATTGGGCCAAAACGCGCCTGTTCGTCGAATATGGTCCCGGCACAGGTGAGTTTACCCGCTATATTCTTGCGCACCTGCCACGCGACGCCAAGCTGATCGCGATCGAAAGCGAGGACGGTCTTGCAGACCATCTTCGCCGAACCATCGATGATCCTCGTCTGATCGTCCACACAGAATCAGCCCTCAAAGCTCAAGCTATCCTAGGGGAGGACGTAGCCGGGCGGCGTTGGAGAAGGCCGACAGGGCAAGAATTGTGGAGGATGCCGCGCACCTTCTGACCGACGACGGTGAGTTCCTCGATTATCAGGTGCGTCGGACGATCGAACCGTCACTCCGCAAAGTCTTCACACGAGCGAAACGGCGCCGGCGTTGGCTCAACGTGCCGTCCTATCATCTGTATTGGTGTCGAGAGCCAAAGCGATCTCGCTCTTCACGAGGCCGGGTGGACTGATCCGGCTTCGCTCCCAACTGCATGTCTTCAATCGTGCGCCGACGGATGGATGCCGCTCGGACGAGCTTTGGGCCTTTGTTCGCAGCGGCCCGGCTGCAACCGCAGTCGCCATGGTGCTCAATGGCTCAATGACGCGTTGGAACCGTTGAAAGCTCAACCAGTCGCGCAACTTCTCCGAGCTGCCTCAACCGGCAGAGCGCACGAAGTTCTGGCTGATCTGCTGGCCGGACCGGGCCAGTCTGCGCACCTCGGGCAGCCGAGACGCTTCATATCGCATGAGCGCGGCATTCGGGTCGGCCTGCAGGGCCGCCGGGTCGAGGCAGCGCGCGAGGGTGAGAGCATCTTGCGCGGCGGTTGCAAAGCCATTGCCTGTCATCGGCGTGCAGACATGGGCAGCGTCGCCAACCAGACACATCCGGCCGGCGACGAGTCGGTCGGGACAATATTCCACGACCGGTGTGCCGAGCACCGCTTTGCGGGCGATACATTCCAGGATCGCGTCGCGCCAAGGCGATGGCCAGTGCCGGCGCGCCAGTGCGGCCAGCTCGTCGAACAGCGCATCCGGCATGTCGCTCGGGCGCAGCGAATGCCGCACCAGCGCGCCCTCGACCGCCCCTGTGCTGCGGAGGATTGCGTTATGTCCGGCGTCGTACCAGCCCCAGCCGACCCGGCGGCGGCCGCGCTCCGGACTGCCATCGGCGGCGGTCAGTGGAAAGCCGAGAAGCACATAGGGCCCGGATTCGAGAAACTCCAGATTGGGCGGATAGCGGACAGACAGCGCCGACTCTTCGGCAAAGCCGACCCAGGCCAGATACTCCGCAAAGACGGCATCCGGGCGCTCCGGACTGACCTGCCGCCGCACAACGCTCTGATAGCCGTCCGCACCGACCAGCACCTTGCCGTCGAACCGCCGACCATCGGCGCTCCTTGCCCAGGCCCGATCCTCCGCCTCTCCCGTCGCTTCCACACGGGCATTCTGCAGGACCACAATGCCGGCCTCGTCCGCCGCTGCGCGCAGACCGCGATAGACCGATTGCCATGCCTGGACGCCCGTGGCGAGCGCGCCGGCGGCATGAGGACGCCCAGTCAACTGCTCGAGCAAGCCATAGCCGACCTGCAGCGCGGCCCCGGTCCGGTCGGTATCGGTCGAGCGCTCCAGGAGCGTGATCGAGAAGCCATGCCGCGAAAGTGCGAGGCCGGTCATGAGGCCGGCGAGCGAGCCGCCGACGATCAGAATGTCGCTCATCCGCTCCGGGCTTGCCGACATCAGCTTTTCGGCGTCACCCAGACCTCGACGGGGGCGACGAACTTGCCGGGCGCCGGTTTGCCGACCTGCACGCGATCGATCGTCACCAGCTCACCGCTTTCCAGATTAAAGCTGGCCCAGGGCTTGGGCATGCGACCGAAGGTCATTTTCTGAACGGGTTGGCCGGTGGCCGAATTCATGATGGTTGCGATGACACTCATGGCCCAGCCGATAGCCACCATGGCGTGCTGCGGTCCAGTGATATTGATAGCCTGCCGACGCCGCGCGGGTACATCCGACGGGGTTCGTTTGAAATTTCGCTTTTTCGTGCGCTGATAGGTCCCGTATCTCGCGCCGACCCCGTCGTCCGGCCAAGCTAACGGGAAACTCGCTAGCCAATATAGTCTTGCGAGCGAAATTCGCTCGCGCCGGGGGCCGACCATCTACCCAACTCAAAGGAACGAAAGATACGAAAGTAATTGACTTTCGTTGCCGGGCCCTGCGAAAGTCGCTCCATGGCTATTGAGTATGATGTTCTGGTCGTTGGGGGAGGCATAAACGGCGCTGCGATTGCGCGCGATGCGGCGGGCCGTGGCGCGCGTGTCATGCTCGTCGAGCAGGACGATCTCGCCGCGCACACCTCCTCGGCCAGCACCAAGCTCATTCATGGCGGGCTGCGCTATCTCGAGCAATATGAGTTCCGGCTGGTCGCCAAGGCCCTGGCGGAGCGGGAACGGCTGATGCGTGCGGCGCCGCACCTCATCCGCCCGCTCGAGTTCGTTTTGCCCCATGATCGCGGCATGCGCCCCATGTGGATGATGCGCATTGGCCTGTTCCTTTATGATCGGCTGGGCGGGCGCAGCAGCCTGCCTCACTCGCGGGCGATCAGGCTGGCCGGGGATGGCTATGGCAGCGCCATTCAATCTCGGTTTGGCCGCGGCTATGTCTATGCCGATTGCTGGGGCGACGACAGCCGCCTCGTCGTCGCCAACGCGCAGGATGCCGCCGAGCATGGCGCGACGATCCTCACCCACACAAAATGCCTCGCCGCACAAAGGGATCAGCATGGCTGGCGTGTGTCCTTGCAGGGCACTGACGGCACGCCGTTCTCCGTGACGGCGCATGTGCTCGTCAACGCCACCGGCTCCTGGGCCGCTGATTTTCTGCCCGAGCGGGCGGGCATCACAGGCGCGGGCACATTGCGGCTGATCAAGGGCAGCCACATCGTCACCCGCAAGCTGTACGAGGGCGACCATGCCTATATCCTGCAGAATCCGGACAATCGCATCGTCTTTGCCATTCCCTATGAAAACGACTTCACGCTGATCGGCACGACGGATGTGGAGTGGCAGGGCGCGCCGGACGTGGTGACGATCGACGCGGCGGAAACGGATTATCTCTGCAACTCCGTGAACCGCTGGTTCGCAACGCAGATCACGCCGCAGGATGTGATGTGGAGTTTCGCCGGCGTGCGCCCGCTCTATGACGACGCGACGACCAACGCGTCGGAGATCAGTCGCGACTACGTCCTCTCGCTGGATCATGCCGGGGGCGCGGCGCCGGTGATGAGCGTTTTTGGCGGCAAGATCACCACGCACCGAGCGCTGGCCGAAGAGGTGATGGACAAGCTCGCCCGGCACCTCCCGAACCTGCGATCGGCCTGGACGGCCACCGCTCCGCTGCCCGGCGGCGACTTGGGCGCGCGAGGGCTGGACGGCCTCATTGCCGACCTGCGGGAAAAGTTTGGTTTTCTCGGCGAAACCACCATCCGCCGCCTGGCGGAGAGCTATGGCTCACGCATCTTCAAGCTGTTCGCGGACGTGAAGACGGCGGAGGACCTCGGGCAGCATTTCGGCGCCGGGCTCACCCAAGCCGAAGTGGATTATCTGCTCGCGCATGAATGGGCACGCTCGGTCGACGATATTGTCTGGCGTCGATCGAAACTTGGCCTGCATATGCGCAAGGAAGAGGTGGCGGCGCTGAAGGCCTATCTCGCGGATCATGCGAGGGTGGACGTCAACGCCGTCGGATAAATGACAATCGATAAACGTGGAGAGGCCAATGTCACCGGGGAAGGCATTTATTGGAGAACTGATCTCCGAATGCATTGCAGTGTTCATCATCATCACCATCGGCTGTTCTGCCGCCGCGATGTATTTTCTCTATGATCCAAGCCCTTACAGCACAGCCTATTTCGGGGTGTGCATCACCTGGGGCCTTGCCGTCACCATCGCTATCTATGTGACGGGCGCGGTCTCCGGCACGCACGCCAACCCGGCAGTCACGCTTGCGCTCATGATCTATCGGGGCTTCCCCGGGCGCAAGGTCGTGCCATTCTGGCTGGCGCAGATCTTCGGCGCATTTCTGGGTGCCGCGGTGGTCTACATGATGTTCTCGCCGGTGATCGACGCGTTCAACGCCACGCAGGGCGTGGAGCGGGCGGCCGGTGGCGGCGCCGGCGTGTTCTTCACCGCGCCGGGCGCGCACATCACACCGATCCGGGCGTTCTTCAACGAGATCGTGCTGACCGGCTTCCTGCTGCTCGGCATCTTCGCGATCACCGAGGAATATAACACGCAGGCGCCCGAGGCCAATTCGAGCGCGCTCATCATCGGCCTGCTGGTCGCCATGATCGGCGGCGGCGCGGGATATCTGGAAGGGTGGCCGATCAACCCCGCGCGCGACCTTGGCCCCCGCATTTTCGGCTATCTGGCGGGCTGGGGCGAATCCGCCTTCCCCGGGCCGGGCAATTACTGGTGGGTGCCCATCGCCGGCCCGTTCTGCGGCGGCGTGCTGGGCGCCAGCGTCTATCATTGGCTGATCCGGCCGTTCCTGCCCGCACGCCACAAGCGCGCCCTGCAGGAGACGATCCCCGCCGAGGCAGACGCGGCCAACTGACAATCGCGCCGCACAGCCGGCGACCACAGGAGAGCAATCATGGCCCAGCCACCTTATATTCTCGCGATCGACCAGGGCACGACCTCGACGCGGTGCATCCTGTTCGATGCCGCCGCCAATCCGGTCGCTACGACGCAGCGCGAATTCAAGCAGCATTATCCCAATCTCGGCTGGGTGGAGCATGATCCCGAGGACATCTGGACCGACACCGTCGCCATGATGCGGGATGTGGTGGCCAAGGCCGGCGTCGATGTCGCGGATGTCGCCGCGATCGGCATCACCAACCAGCGGGAGACCGTTGTGGTGTGGGACCGGGCGACCGGCAAGCCCATCCACAACGCGATCGTCTGGCAGGACCGGCGGACCGCCGATGAATGCGCGCGGCTGAAGGACAGCGGCGCCGAAGAAATGGTCACCGCCAAGACGGGGTTGCTGATCGACCCCTATTTCTCGGCGACCAAGGCCGCGTGGATATTGGACAATGTCGCGGGCGCCCGCGCTGCCGCCGAGCGCGGCGAGCTGGCCTTCGGCACGATCGACAGCTTCCTGCTCTGGCGGCTGACCGGCGGCACGGTCCACGCAACCGACCCCACCAATGCAGGCCGCACCCTGCTGTTCAACATCATGGACCAGGCCTGGGACAAGGAGTTGCTCAGCCTCTTCCGCGTGCCCGCCGCGATGTTCCCGGAGGTTCGGGACAATAGCTGCATCTTCGGCCAGTGCGATGCCGACATTCTCGGCAAGGCCATCCCGGTCGCGGGGATGATCGGCGATCAGCAGTCCGCGCTCTTCGGTCAGGGCTGCTTCCGCACCGGCATGGCGAAATCAACCTATGGCACAGGCTGCTTCGCGCTCATGAACATCGGCACGGAGCCGGTGCTCTCGAAAACGCGCATGCTCACCACCCCTGCCTATCGCTTGGCCGGAACGACGACCTATGCGCTCGAAGGCTCGATCTTCGTCGCCGGCGCGGCGGTCAAATGGCTGCGCGACGGGCTCAAGATCATCACCCATGCCTCGGAAACGGACGGCATGGCCACCCGCGTGCCGGACAGTCATGGCGTCTATATGGTGCCTGCCTTTGTCGGCCTGGGCGCGCCATATTGGGATCCGCACGCGCGGGGGCTGATCTGCGGTCTTACGCTGGATGCGACGGACGCACACCTGGCCCGCGCCGCGCTGGAATCCGTCGCCTATCAGACCATGGACCTGATCGACGCCATGAAGGCCGATGTCGGCGAAGGCGAAACCGCCTTGCGCGTCGATGGCGGCATGGCCGTCAATGACTGGCTCTGCCAGTTCCTCTCCGACGTGCTGGTCGCGCCGGTCGAGCGGCCCGCGATTGTCGAGACGACGGCACTGGGCGCGGCGTTCATGGCCGGGCTGGCGACCGGCGTCTGGAGCGGTCTGGATGACCTCGACCGGATCTGGACCCGCGAGCGGCGCTTCGAGCCCAAGATGCCGGAAGCAACCCGATCGGCCGCCGTCGATGGTTGGCGCAAGGCGGTCGAACGCGCCATTTCCTGAGCCGCGCTCTCGCCCCGCTGTTCCATGCCACGAAGGGCCGGCCGCGCAGCCATTACGGCCCGCCCGATGATGCCGCGCGCCGGGCTACAAGGACGCTTGCAACTCAAGGATCGAAGCGTCAGAACGCCGGCATGACGAGCGCATCCAACACCCGCCACCGCCAGATCCTGGATCTGGCGCGCCGGAACGGCAAGGTGACGGTGGAGGATCTCGTCGGCCGCATGAATGTGACGCCGCAGACCATTCGCAAGGATCTCAACGATCTGTGCGAGCGCGGTTATCTGTCGCGCGTGCATGGCGGCGCCATTCTCGGCTCGGGCGTCGAGAATCTGGAATATGAGGCCCGCCGCCGCCTGTCCGTGGCCGAGAAAAAGGCGATCGGCAAGGAGGCTGCGGCCCGCATTCCCGATGGCGCCTCCCTGTTCATCAATATCGGCACCACGACCGAGGAAGTCGCGCGGGCGCTGGCCGGCCGCAGCAATCTGATGGTCCTCACCAACAATCTGAACGTAGTCGATATCCTCTGCCGCAATAGCGCAATCGACCTGATCGTCGTCGGCGGACGGGTACGTCATGCCGATCGGGCCGCGGTCGGCCCCACTGCGGTCGATTTCATCCGGAACTTCAAGGTCGATTTCGCGGTCATCGGCGCGTCCGCCATCGATGAGGATGGCTCGTTGCTGGATTTCGACCTGAACGAGGTGCAGGTCTCGCACGCCATCGTCGAGAACTCGCGCTCCGTGATTCTCGTCGCGGACAGTAGCAAGCTCACCCGCAGCGCCCCGGTCCGCATCGGCCACATCAGCGCCGTCGACATATTGGTGACCGACTATCTCGACAGCGCGGAACTCGCCGCAGTCTGCGCCGAGCATAATGTCGAGGTCGTCAACGCAATGCCCGAAAGCGCCACGACGGAATAACATCCGAAGCGCGCGCGAGGTTCATGGGGTTGACTCCCCTCCTCTTCCGAGGAGGGGCTCAAGATCCCGCCTAACCCCTCACTGCCCGCGCGACGGCCGCTTCGACCACGGCGCGATGAGCTTCAACAACCGGTTCGAGCAGCGCGGCATCCACCTTGTCGATCGTATCGTCCTCGACATGGCACCAGCGATGGATGCCAAGGCCGGCAAAGGCGTTCACATAGCCCCGGTCGATGATGGAGGACAGCTCACCGGCGCCGCCGACGACTTCAATCGGCCGCTCATACCCCGCAAGCCCGCGAAACGCCTCAGTGGTCTCTGCCATCAAGCCCGGCGACGTCATCAGGACGCGCTGCGGATCGGCGCAGGAGAGAAGCTGGTGATTGCGGCTCAGCACCTCATAGGCATCGCGGGTAGCGAGCCCGGCGCCCAGATGGGTCCAGATCTGTGTCTGGGCAGCGGGCGGCCCTTCGGAGAGGGAGTGGTGCGTGCCGGCGAAATCGAGCTCATGCCCGCCGGCGTTGATGGCGAAGAGCGAATGATCCGGGTAGCGGATCGCCGCCCAGCGGCACAGCTCCAGAAAGGCGGCAGTCCCGGGCGCCCGCTCGCCGACGCTGACGCCCCAGCCCGAGCGGGGCGTGGAGAAAGCCAGCCACTTGGGGCCTGCCTCGCGTCGCGCGATGATATTGCTGCTGTGGCCGGTGGCGCTTTTCCCGGTGAGAATGAGGGTCAGGGGCCGGCGCGCGGCAACCGCCTCAGCGATGATCGACAGGTCGCGCGGCGCCATCAGCGCGATGGGCACGTCGGCGATGGGATTCAACCGGGTGTTGAGCGCCACGATGCTGCCGGTCGGCCCGGTCGTCACGATGACAATGGCAGCGGGCTTATTGGGGATGACCCGATCCAGCATCGGCTTGACCTCGCCCGAGAAAATCGCCGCGTGGCGACCATAAGGCAGGACGACGATGGCGATCTTCCCGGCGACGCCCTGCGCCTCGAACGCATCGCGGACCAGAACGGCCGGTGCGGTAATGCCCTTCGCAGGCGTGGAGACGACGACCGGCTGCGCGGCCACCGCGACGCGCTTGTCCCCGGCGCGCAACTCCGTCACCGCCGGCGCGAATGTGGGAATCGGGAACTTGACCTCATCGACCTTGAAGCCGACCGTCGCGAGGCGCTTGCCGATCCACGCTGCGGTGGCAAGATCGCCCGCAGAGCCCGAGACCTTGCTGCCGAACGAGGCGTAGGTCTCCATGTCTTCGCGCAGCTGCTTTTGAAGCGGAGACGCGAAGGGCGCGGCGCCGGTGGGTGCCGGAGCGGATGCAGCCGAGGCCGGCGCTCCCCCAGCCCAGACGGCAACGCCCGCCAGCCCGACAGAAGCCTGAAGCATATCACGCCTGCTCTGCATCGATGTGTTCCTTCTATGGGTCGCCCGCAGGCGCTGGTTCAGTTGGCCGGGTCCGCCCGGTCCCAGGGCGCCACGGGCTGGGTGAAGGCGAGGAGATCTTCGATCAGCGCCTGCACCAGCGGCAGGCTCATTTTGACATTGGGAACCAGGGCTTTGAGCCAGAGAGATTTGACTGGAAAGTCCGGCAGCAACTGCACGAGCCGGCCAGCGCGCACGGCCTCGCGCGAGACGAACTCGCTCAGCATGACGATCCCCGCGCCCCTCAGAGCGGCATCGCGCAGGACGATGGCGGTGTTGACCGCAAAGCGCGAACTGACATCGACCGCCAGATCGCCTGACTCGCTTTCGAAGACCCAGGTCCCCCCGATCGACTGCGAGTTGAGGCAATCATGCTCGACCAGCTCGCGCGGATGCTTGGGGTGCCCCCGCCGGGCCAGATAAGAAGGCGCGGCGCAGATCACCATCGGATGCTCGCACAGGGGAACATCCATCACCCCGGCATAAGAGGCGGCCATGGCGCCGATCGCCAGATCGAAGCCCTCCTCGATGGGGTTCACGGACCGATCGACCAGCATGAGATCGATGCTGACGCCGACATGGCTCTGCACGAAATCCGCGAAGAAGCGCCCGAAATAGCTGCTGGCCACCGTGGTCGGGCACTTGATCCGCAGGTGCCCGTCCAGCGCCTGGCGGGATCGACGCGCGCCGGCGACGACATCGTCGGTCTGGCGCACCAGCGCGCGGACGCGCGGCAATTGGCGCTCGCCAAAGGCCGTCAGCTCGGCCTTGCGCGGCGTCCTGACGAACAGCACCGCGCCCAGTTCATCCTCCAGCCGCCCGATCCGCTTGGACATGACCGACGGCGCGATATTGAGCTTGCGCGCGGCAGCAGCGAGACTGCCGCATTCAACCACGGCCAGAAAGGCGCGCATGTTGAGCAGCGTATCCATCAGGGCGCGCTCACGAATGGCCGCCCGCGCGTCATCATTTGAAAGTCACCCGCGCCACCGCAATCCCCTTCTCGCCGGAGACGGCATAATAGAGATAGATGCGGCCATCGTCGTTGAGAACGCCGGGATCGCGCAAGGCATGCTCCGCGCCCGTCGCCATGCCCCCGCGCGAGGAAACCAAAGGCAGATTGGCGCCTTCATAGGCCTTTTCCGGGCGCATCACTTCCGTCGGCGTCGAAGCCGTCCACTCCGACCAATCCGGCCGCAGATCGACGCTGGCATGGAGGATGCGTTCGGGCGAGTCCCCTACATTGGTGTAGAAGACATGCAGCGTGTCGCCGATGCGCGTCACCCCGGCATGACGCATCTCATCGAGAATGCGCGGGCCGGCCTCGAACGGCGGCAGGAGCGATGCGGACCGGAAGAACTGGCCACTGCGCAGCCAGACCGGATAGGCGCTCGCCTTGTCGGCCATGCCCAGGCCGTAGCTGCTGCCCTTGTAGCTGAACACGCGAATGTAGGGCGCCCCGAACGCGCCGGACGCTGCAGTGAAGCTCAATCCATCTGGCGACGTCGCAACAAAGCTGCGCTGGGCGTAGGGCCGGCCGCCATAGTCGCCGCCGGGCATCTCGGTGGCGCCATGATAATAGAGCACGATCCGCTTATTCTCTTCATCCACGACGGCATCGGGAGACGAGATGTGGTGCAGCGCCGGGGTCTGCTCCAGCCGCAAGGTACCATCCTTATAAACGGTCCAAGGGCCTTCGGGCCGATCGGCATAAGCCAGGCGGATGTAGCCGCCGCGGTGATGGCCGAAATACATATAATATTTGCCGAGCGGATTCTTGATCCAGCTCGGCACCCGGATCACCGACGGGCCGTTGATATTGTTGCCCAGATCGCCTTCCAGCCCCGGCATGTCCGGATAGATGACGGGGCCTGAGCCGATGCGTTCGGCCACCACGGCCGAGACCTTGACGCTCTCGGTCGAGCGCGATGTCGGCGCCTGAGCCGTCGCGGGAGAGGCACCGGCGAGGATCGGAGAGATCAGGAGGCTGGCCAGCAGCCCGGCATATGTTCGCTTCGTCCTGTTACCGCTGCGCATCTCTCTGATCCTCTCCATCGTTTCTATGGGCGCGTCAGGCCTGCCGGCTGGCCGCCTGCGCTGTCTGGCTCATCTCACCGGGCTGGTCATGCAGGAACACGCCCTGCCTGCGCAACTCTGCCTGCAGGCTGGTCACATCGAGCGCGCGCGGCTGAACGCCGGCGTTCACGCTGAGCGCCGCTGCGGCGCCGGCGGCCTGTCCGGTCAGCCAGCATTGCGGGATTTCGCGCATGAAGCCATGCGAGTTGGCATCGCAGCTGATGTGCTTGCCGCCCGCCAGCAAGCCATCGAGCTTGCGCGGCACCAGCGCACCATAGGGCACCGAGATCACCGGATATTTGAGGCTGACCGATGGGCTGACCCCGACCTCGTCAGGGAGCGCAATGCCGTCGGCCCACTGGCTGCGCAGGATCTTGCCCATGCCGGCCAAACGCCGTGTGTGCCGCACGCCAAGCTGCGAGCCGCTCTGCAGCATATAGCATTGCTCGAACCCCGGCGCATGTTCGAGGAAGAATTCGCAATGGGTCTGCATGAACCGGTGCGAGCGGATCTCCAGCTCGGTCTGGTCATCCACGTCCAGCGCGGACAGGCCGGACTGGCGCGGGCCGAGGAACAGCGCGATGTCGTTGCGCCAGGAGACATAAGGCGGCTGGAAGAAGCCGAGGCGCTCACGGCCGAGCTTGGCGAACTCGGCATATTGCTCGGGCTCATTGGCGCGGAAGGCCAGCCAGCGGTCCATGTCCACACCGCCCAGCATGAAGCCGGTGTTGGCGCTGTGATGGACGTCGCCTTCCTCAATGTCGGTGTCGAACTCGGCCCCGGCGCGCGCGAAGATGTCGCCATCGCCGGTG
This sequence comes from Sphingobium sp. B11D3B, assembly GCF_025961735.1. Taxonomy (NCBI): domain Bacteria; kingdom Pseudomonadati; phylum Pseudomonadota; class Alphaproteobacteria; order Sphingomonadales; family Sphingobiaceae; genus Sphingobium; species Sphingobium sp. B11D3B. The sequence continues at coordinate 2,657,930 of NZ_JAOQOF010000001.1, forward strand.
GTATCGACGACCACCTTGGCACGCAGCGCCTGACGCCCGGCCTTGGATTCGAACACCACGCCCTCGACCTTGCCGTCGGCGACCATCGGCACCGCCGCCCAGCTGTGGAACACCAGCCGCACGCCGGCTGCCAGCAGCATCTCCTGGCTGATCAGCTTCAACCGCTCGGGATCGAGCGTGGGCGACCAGCAGACCGTGCCGTGGAACGCCGCAGTGCGCTGGCCCCAGTAGCTGGCCTTCTTGGGATCGCGCGAGCCCCAGTCGGCGCGCGGCGGCCCGGCGAGGCCCGCAGCGGGCAGGCGCCCCAGCACATCATTGGCAAAGCCCTGGATGACCTGCCGGCCGGTCCAATCGGTCATCCGGTCGATCCAGATGACGAGGCCGCCGGTGGAAAGGCCGCCCAGATGATTGTAGCGCTCCATCAGCACCACATCGGCCCCGGCCTGCGCCGCCGCCCAGGCCGCCGCCGTGCCCGAAGGCCCGCCGCCGACCACCAGCACGTCGCAGCTGTGATACACCGGAATCTCGCGCGCGGGCTCGACCCAGGTCCCCGTGCCATTGGCCCGCGGCAGCACCCGACCACCCGTCTCGAACACGTCAGAGGCCAGAAAACGATCCTCCGACTGGCGAACTTCCTGAACTTTAGGTCTGTCCATAATCGGCGAACCATATCCTTTCTGGGGAGGGATGGCGCTGCGGGCGCCATCCCATGAGTGTTGGTGAAGCGCGGGCGCCCTTACATCTTGAACCGCAGACCGACGCGGAATGCGCGCCCGACCTGATCGAACAAGGGCGATGCCTGGTCCGGGAAGGGCGGCGCGACGTTGAAGATGTTGTTCAGGCGAATGAACATCTCCCGGCTCCGATCGGCGTCCCGCGAGACATCGACCGTGAACGTCGCGTTGGTGTAGAAGGTGTTCTTCGTATCGTTGAAGTTGATGCTGTTCAGCGTGCCGGTGCCGACAACGAAATCATTGTCGATCTTGCCGCCCTGCAGCCAGCGCAGGTCCAGCGTGCTCGTCAGGCGGCCCAGTTCATGCGTGACGAGGCCGGACACGCGCCAGTGCGGCGTCACATATTCGCCTGCCCGTTCTTCCGTGCTGGCGGTGGACACGGCCGTGGTGGCCAATGTGTCCAGATATGTCCCCAGCAGGCGAATGGAGAGCGACCCGGCGCCCTGACCGAAGATGTTCTCCAGCGAGGAGCGATAGGCGGCTTCGAAGTCGACGCCCTTGGTCTTCAGACGATCCAGATTCTCGAAGCGGACCGTCACACCGGTGATGTCGCCGGCCGGGGCACCGCCAGAGGTCGTGACGAGACCGCAGAAGTCGGAAATGCCGTCGACATAACAGCGCTCGAGCACCTCGTTCGCGGAGATCGTCCCGATCACGCCCTTGATGTCGATATCGTAATAATCGACCGAGAGACGCAGGCCGTCCAGCCAGCGGGGCTGATAGACGATGCCCGCCGTGAGCGTATCGGCCTTTTCGGGATCGAGATTGGGGTTGCCCAGAGATGCGACCTCGACGGTGTAGTTGGTCGACCGGCGCGGATCGCGAATGTTCTGGCGCGCCACCGTCGTCGGCGCGAACAGCTCGGCAAAATTGCCCGCCCGGATATCGCGGGACCGCGTGGCGCGAAGCCGCAGTTCGCTCGACAATTCCCATGTGCCGCCGACCTTCCAGGTCGTGACGCCACCCGATGTGCTGTAATCCGTGTAGCGCGCGGCAAGGTTGAGATCGAACGAGCGAATGAACGGCAGATCCTTCAACAGCGGGATCGCCAGTTCGCCGAACACTTCCTTCACATTGTAGCTGCCGGAGATCGGCTGGCGCGCGCCGCTCTGCCACTGGCCGGCCTGCGAAATGGCGTCCACCGTCGCATCGATCGACTCTTCGCGATACTCCGCGCCGAACGCGGCGTTGATCGGGCCGGCCCAGCCCTCGAACAGCGCACCATTGGCGCTGAACGCAGCGACTTGCTGCTTGGTGATGAGGTCGAAGCGCGACGTGCCGGTGATGTAGGCAATGGCTTCCTGCGAAGGCGATCCAAAGCCAAACAGATTGAGCGGCGCGCACGCCGGGTCGTCATTGAGCGGATTGGCATCGGCATTCACGCGGCAGACGATGTTGCTGCCGGAGCGCACGGCGTCGATCGCCTTGCGATAATTGATCATGTTGATCTGGCCGACATACTCCTGGACGAAGTGATTGCGGCCATATTGGTAATAAGCGTCGAACGACCAGTCCCCGAGCGTGCCTTCCACGCCGACGACCCCGCGATAGACCGACGGCGAGCCGACATGCCCACGTACGGCGCCCAGGCCCTGCTCACGCAGGGAGCGGCCGAAGTTGAAGCAGGTCACGCCGGCGGCAAGCGCACGCGTGCGGAAGTCGTCGCTCAGATAGGGGTTGGTGATCGGCACCAGCACATTGCCGGTCTGCCCGCCGGGAATGGTGGTCGCCGAACAAGTGGGGTTGCCGGTGACGGAGCCCTGCTGACGCGGCTCGGCGAAATAGCCATTGGTGATCGACCGCGCGAAGCTGCCTTCCGCAAACAGAGTGAGGTTGTCGACCACCTCATAGGAGACGCGAGCCATCGCCGAATAGCGCTCGACCGGCTGCTGGAGGTTGCCGCCCGGATTGATGATCTCGGTGTAGTTGCTCGTGCCGCCGATCATCCGGTTGCCGAAGACTTCGCCATAGCCGAACTGGCCGGTCTGCTGCCCCGGCAGGAAGGTCGTGCCACGCAGCGGACCGCTGGTGATCAGGCCGCCTTCCCACAGGTCGGTGCGGCGCACGTCGTCCGCGTAGATGGTCGCAGGCAGGCCATTTTGCGCATAAGCCGAGTTGCCGGCGACGCCACGGCTCACCCAGGGACGCGGGCGATAGGGCGTCTGGCCGATGCCCTCATTCTTGGAATATTCGCCGCCGATCAGAATATGGCCGCGCCCGCCGCCAAAGCTGGTTCCGGCCGCCAGCCCGGCCAGCACGTTCTGGGCATCGCCATATTGCGAAATGCCGCTCTGTACCGTGCCCTCGACGCCTTGGAGTTTGGACTTGAGAATGAGGTTGATCACGCCGGACACGGCGTCCGAGCCCCAGGACGCCGAGGCGCCGCCGGTGACGACTTCCGTGCGTTCAATGAGAATGGCCGGGATGACACCGAGGTCGACCGTGCCCTCCGGCGCGGTCGCGACATGGCGGCGGCCATCGACCAGCACCAGCGTGCGCTGCGCGCCGACATTGCGCAGATCGGCAACCACCGTCGCGGATGACAAGGCCCGTGCGACGCCGTTGCCGGTCGTTGAAAAGGCCGGGATGAGGCGGAGCGCGTCATCGACCCGCGTCGGCGCCACGGACTGAATTTGCGCGGTGCTGATGACCGAGGTCGGCGTCGGCGCCGTGAAGCCGCTCGCCTGAATGCGTGAGCCGGTGACGACGATGTCCTGATCGGCCGCTGCGCCGGCAGAAGACGCCGCGCCGGCGACTTCCGGCTGCGCGCTCGTAACCTGGGCCGTCGCCGGCTCGGCGGTATCGTCGCTCACCTGCGCTAAGGCGCCGCTGAGGGGGCATACCATTGCCGCAATGCAAACGCCCAAATGGAACCGCGAACGGGCTGCGCTGATAGCTTTCATCTGATCCTCTCCCTGCTCAAGCTCTTATTGCGCATCGCCAGACCGAAGATTCGAACCAGTAGAGCTGGGTTCGACACGATTCCCGTCGGGGCTGAGCGCGATAGGATCTGCGGTACGCGCGAGAGGGCCAGTTCAGAAGGCCATGTAGCTTTGGCGGTGCGTTCTCGATTCGAGAATGGTCAGTGGCGCGTCGGCCTCCCGGGGCGGTCACCGCGAGCAAAAACATCTTCGTGAAGCGAGCGGCCTGCCGTTTCCGGCATGAAGCGCAAGGCAACCAGCCCGACCAGACAAGCCAGCATCATATAGAAGGCCGGCATCAGCTCGTTCCCCGTCAGTGTGATCAGGCCGCTGCCGATGGCCGGCGCCGTGCCACCGAAGATGGAGGTGGAGACATTATAGGCGATGGCGAAGCCGGCGAAGCGCGCGGCGGTCGGGAAAAGCGCCGGGAATGTCGCCGAAATTGTCGCCAGCTGGGGCACATAGAGGAGGCCGAGCAAAACGAATGCAATCGTGGCGCCGAGGAAGCCCGTGCCCATGAGCAGATAAAGCGGCACCACGCAAACCAGCAGGCCAATGAGCGAGAAGCGCCACATTGGCTTGCGGCCGATCCGGTCCGAGAGCGAACCGGCGAAGGGCAGGAACAGCATCATGAACAGCATGCCGACAATCGGGACGATCAGCGCATGTTGCGCGGTGAGGCCGATGCGCCGCTCGAGATAGGTCGGCATGTAGCTGAGCAGCGTATAGTTGACGACATTGAGCGCGACGACCAGTCCGCCCACGACCAGCATCGGGCGCCAGTGGCTGTGCATGAGCTGGCGGAGCGAAACCGAAGGCCGCGCTTCGCTCTCATGGGCGCGGAAGACCGGCGTGTCCTCCATGCGCGAGCGCAAATACATGCCGACAAGTCCCATCGGCCCCGCCACCAGGAACGGAATGCGCCAGCCCCATTCATACATTTGCGCCTCCCCGAGCAGCATCGAGAAGCTCAGCATGAGGATCGCGCCGAAGGAGAAGCCGGCCAGCGTGCCGAATTCGAGAAAGCTGCCGTAAAAGCCGCGCCTTTTGTCGGGCGCATATTCCGCCATGAAGGTTGCCGCGCCGCCATATTCGCCGCCCGTCGAGAAGCCCTGCACCATCCGCAGCAGGATGAGCAGCGCGGGCGCCCAGAGGCCGATGCTGGCATAGGACGGGATAAGCCCGACCGCGAGCGTGGCGCCCGACATCAGCAGAATGGTGAATGCGAGGACCGACTTGCGCCCCAGCCGGTCACCCAGCGGTCCCCAGAACAGCCCGCCGAGCGGACGCACCAGAAAGGAGATGGCGAAGGTCGCGAGCGCGAACAGCACCGCATCATCCAGATCGCCCGGGAAGAGCGCAGCCGAGATATAGGTCACCCCATAGGCATAGATGCCGTAATCGAACCATTCGGTGGCATTGCCCAATGCCGAGGCCGCGATCGCGCGGCGCAGCGTGGCAGTCTCGACCGGTTGGTCGGGGGAGGCTGGCAGGGGGGATGCGGTCATTCGGTGTGTCCATCGACAGTGTTGGGGTCCAGCAGCGAGGCCATGGGGGTGGTGCGCGGGACGATCTGGAAATCCTGCTGGTCGGGCGCCGGCACAGGCGGCGTCGATGCCTGCCGCCAGAGGCCGAAAGCGAGCGTCAGGCCCGCGCACAGCGCGATGAAGAAGAACAGGCCGCCCACGGGCGCCGCGCTCATCAGCAGTGCCGCCCCCAGGGGACCGGCGGCAGCCCCGGCCGAGTAGAGCAGCACCAGCCGCCCGCTCGCCGCGACGCGCTCGGTCGCCAGCAACCGGTCGTTGCAGTGCGCGACGCAGAGCGGATACAGCGCGAAGCTCAGCCCGCCAAACAGAGCGCCCAGGACCAACAGGTCGAGCCCTCGCGATGCCAGCATGGCGAGCATCAGGCTGACGACCAGCGTCGCCGTGAAGCAGCCGACGATCACGCGCCGCCGATCCAGCCGGTCGGACAGGCGGCCAAGCGGCCATTGCAGGGCCACGCCGCCGAGGATCACGATCATCATGAAGGTGGCCGTGGCGCTCAGGTCCAGCCCCAGCCGCCGTACATGGACTGCTGCCATGCCGTAAAAGGCGCCGAGCATCAGGCCGGTCGCCACCGCACCGACCGTGCCCAGCGGCGAGGCTGCGTAGAGTCCTCGTATCGTGAAGGCCTCTGCATCGACCGGCGCCGGCGCGCTGCTGCGGGTGAGGCAGAGCGGAATGATCGCCAGCGAGATGAGAATGGACGCGAGCAGAAACGGGGCGGCCGGCAGCGTACCACTGGCACCGAGCAGCAGCTGGCCCACTGCCTGCCCCAGATAGAGCGCGACCATATAAGCCGCGAGGATGCTGCCGCGCGTCTCCATCTCCGCCCGGTCGTTGAGCCAGCTTTCGAGGCAGATGAAGACCCCGGCCACGCACAGGCCGTCGATCAGGCGCAGGCCTGCCCAGAACGGCGCGGACTGGATCAGGGCATAAGAAAGCGTGCTCGCCGAGAGCAGCGAGACGAACACCGCAAAGGCGCGGATATGCCCCACCCGCCGGACGATCTCACCGGCCCGCAGCGCGCCGACGACCAGCCCGGCGAAATAGGCCGTGGCCACCACGCCGATCACCATCGTGCCCGCGCCTGCCCGCTCCAGCCGCAGGCTGATCAGTGTCGACAAAAAGCCACTGCCCGCCATCAGCATGAAGATGGCGAGCAGGAGGCTGCGGACGGGCTGGATCGCGGCGAGCATCAAGGGTGGAGCAGCGCGCGGATCACGCCGCGCGCCGGTCCTCTGACATGGCCGCGTCATCTTCCACCAGGGCACGGTGCAAGGCGCCGACTGCCGTGTCATAATCCTCGACCGCGACGACGAACTGCACATCCACGTTGCGGATCTGGTGCTGCATCGCGATGATCGGCACGCCTTCATCCGCGAGCGACCGCAAGGCATCGGCCAGCAGCCCCGCCCGCGAAATGTCGCTGCCGATCACCGAGACGATCGCCACCGGCTGGGCGGAGATCGCCGCATCCGGGTAGCGCCCCTGCAGATCAGCGATCACGCGCTTCACCGTGGGGGCGTCCGTCGAGAGATAATGGGTGATGGTGTTAGCGTTGGAGGCCTTGCTGACGATCCACGCGCCATGGCAGGTCAACGCCTCGAGGATCGCGGCGTCATAGCCCTTCACGCCGACCATATCCTGCTCGAAGAACTGCAGGGCCTGCGCCTGGCGCACGCCGGTCACGATTTCAACGCGCGGCGTATCGGAGACATATTTGCCGCAGATGAGCGTGCCGCCATCCTCCCGATCGAAAGTATTGCGCACGCGCAGCGGGATCTCCGTCTGACGTAAGCCCCGCCCGGCGCCGGGGTGAATGGCCTCCATGCCCAGATTGGCGAGCTGATCGGCCACGTCATAATTGGTGCGACCGATCTTGCGGGCCTTGTCCGTCCCGACGAGGCGCGGGTCGGCGCTCGAAAGGTGGAATTCCTTGTGGATGACCGCTTCGCGTGCGCCGGTCAGCACCGCGATGCGCGAGAAGGTCATTTCCGAATAGCCACGGGCATAGAGCCGCACCATGCCCTCGCTGCATCCGGCATAGCCGGTCACGATCGGCAGCGTGTTGCTGAGATCGATGGACGCGAAGGCCTGCAGGATGCGCTCATCCAGTTCGCGCATGTCCTGCTGGTCCCACAAGGTGAGATCGACGAACGCGGCGTTGACGCCCCGGTCGCGCAGCAGCAGCGCCGTCGAATGCGCGCTGTGCGCCTCGCCGAGGCCAGCGAGCAGCTCGCGCACCGTCACCAGCTGCTCCTTGAGGCAGAAGCGGCCGTGACTGCGCAGCCGCGCCAGATCCTCGAGGCAGGCAGCGACGGTGGCAATCCGCATCTCGACAAAGGCATCCGCTTCGGCGAGGCTTTCTTCGCGCACGAACATCCCGGCGTTGCGCGTCTTCATCGCATCGCGCACCGCATCCATGGCGTGGCGCCAGCCATCGGCATCGTCATCCGCGACGAAGCGGGCATAGACCCCCGGATCGCCGCTCTTCTTGTGCTCCAGCAGCAGGTCGGTCATGCCGGCATAGGCCGAGACGACGAAGATGCGGTTGTAGAGATCGGCGCCCTTGCGGCCGGCGATCAGCACATTGTCGAACAAAGTCGTTGTGGCGGCCATGGATGTACCGCCGATCTTTTCCACACTATGGCTCATGCCAGCGCCTCCTCCATCAACGGTCCCTTCACAGGCGTGATCGCCTGCGGCTCGCCTCGCGCGGCAATGAACGCCGGGCGCGGCGTCTCGACGCCGAACGGCGCGACCAGTCGGTTGCAGACGGCATTGTAGACCAGAAAGGCATTGGCGCGCGGGAAGGGCGTGATGTTGCCATTCGACCCATGCATGATGTTGCAGTCGAAGATCACCACGGATCCGGGCTTGCCGGTCGGCGCGACGATGCCGAACGTGTCGGCCAGCTCGGCGAGATTGTCCTCGTCCGGCACGCCATATTCCTGCTTCTTGAGAGACTGGCGATAATGGTCCTGCGGCGTTTCACCGACGCAGGTGAGGAACTGGCGATGCGATCCGGGGATCAGCATCAGCGGGCCATTATGCGGCGTGTTTTCGGCCAACAGCACGGACATCGACAGGGCGCGCATGCGCGGCATCCCGTCTTCCACATGCCACGTCTCGAAATCGCTGTGCCAGTAGAATTCCTTGCCGCGAAAACCGGGCTTATAGTTGAGCCGGGACTGGTGGATGTACACCTCGTCGCTCAGCAGGAAGCGGGCGACCTCGGCCAGGCGCGCATCGGCGGCCAGCCGCCCGAGCACCGGACTTTGCGCGTGGATGCGGAAGATGGAGCGGATCTCACGGCTGCCCGGCTCGCTGATCACCGTTTCTTCTTCCAGCGCATCGGGATCGGCCAGCAGCTTGCCGGCGTGACGCTGTAGGAACGCGACTTCCTCGTCGGAAAACAGGTCTTCCAGCACCAGATAGCCGTCGCGGTCGAAGCGCTCGGCCTGTGCGCGGCTGATGGGTGCGTCCTCGCTCCAGTCGCTATGAACGACGGGGTCGAGGCGCGGCGAAAAGGCCGCCACGCTGTCGTGGCGGGATGGGTAGAGGTCTTGCATGCTTCTCCCCCTTCTAATGGTTGAAAAGGTGGTTCAGTCGGCGAGCGCGGGGTCGCGCGGGGCGCTGGTGTCGGCGGGATAGGCACCATGTTCGTCATGGACTTCCTTGCCGGTCACCGGCGGATTGAAGGTGCAGGCACACAATATGTCCGTCTCCGGGCGCACGATGTGCCGGTCATGGTCGTTGAGGGCGTACATGACGCCGGGCGAGAGCTTGTGCGTCATGCCGGTGCCCAGATCCTCGATGGTGCCGGTGCCCTTGAGGACCAGCACCGCCTCCAGATGGTTCTGGTAATGCATGTGCAGTTCCTCACCCGCGTGCATGGTGGTGACGTGGAAGGAAAAGCCCATATCGTCGTCCTTCAGGAGGAGGCGTGCGCTCTCCCAGCCCTTGGACTTCACGTTGCGGTCCGTCTTGCGGATGTCCTGCAGCTTGCGAACGATCATAATGCGTATCTCCTCTTACTCTGCGGCGACGCCATAAGGGACGCTCAGCGCGGACCGGATGCTCTCCTCGAGAATGTCGAGGCCGGCCGACAGCACGTCGTCCTCGATCACGAGAGGCGCGAGCACCTTCACGATCTCGTCATGCGCACCGCTGGTTTCGATGATGAGCCCCTGCGCAAAGCAGGCGGCGGTGATGGTTTCGGCGACCTCGCCCGAGCCGACATCGATGCCGCGCATCATGCCGCGACCGCGGGTGGAGAGGCCATGTTCGGCGGCCATCGCCTCCAGCCGCCGCTTCAGCAGCGCGCCGCGACGGGCGATGTCCTGCTGGAATGTGTCGTCGCTCCAGAAATGGCGAAGCGCGGCGGTGGCGGTCACGAAGGCATGGTTGTTGCCCCGGAAGGTGCCATTATGCTCGCCCGGCGACCATTGATCGAGCGCGGGGCTGAACAAAGTGAGCGCAAAGGGCAGGCCCATGCCGGAGAGCGACTTCGCCATCGTCACGATGTCCGGCGTGAAGCCCATGCCCTCGAAGCTGAAGAAGTTGCCGGTGCGGCCGCAGCCCGCCTGAATATCGTCGATAATCAGCAGCGCGCCATGGCGCTTGGCAATCGCCGCGATCTTGCGGAGCCATTCCGCCGACGCGACATTGAGCCCGCCTTCGCCCTGCACCGTTTCCACCAGAATGGCGGCAGGCGCATCGAGACCGCTCGAGGGATCAGACAGGCGGCGTTCCAGCAGCTCGGCCGTGTCGACGTCCGGCCCATGATAGCCATCATAGGGCTCATGCGCGACATGGCTCAGCGGCACGCCGGCGCCACCGCGCTTGGCGGCATTGCCGGTGCAGGCCAGCGCGCCCAGCGTCATGCCATGGAAGCCGTTGGTGAACGCGATCACCATCTCGCGACCGGTGATCTTGCGGGCCAGCTTGATCGCAGCCTCGACCGCATTGGTACCGGTCGGCCCGGTGAACATGGCCCGATAATCCAGTCCGCGGGGGCGCAGGATAACCTCTTCCAGCGCGGCGAGAAAATCCGCCTTCGCATCGGTGTGGAGGTCTAGGCCATGGGTGATGCCGTCGCTGGCGATATAATCGACCAGCGCGCTTTTGAGCACCGGATGATTATGGCCGTAGTTGAGCGTCGAGCAGCCCGAGAGGAAGTCGAGATAGCGGCCGCCCTGATTGTCGTGCATCCAGACGCCCTGCGCGCGGTTGAACTGACGCGGCATGGAGCGTGCATAGCTGCGCACGCCGGATTCCCGCCGCTCGTAAATGGCGGTGTCGGGTTTGCGAGCCGTGGGGTGGGGCAAGATGTTGGCGGTCATGCTGTCAGCGTTCCTTCTTGTGTTGCGGCTGCCAGATGAGGCAGCGGGCCGAGGCGCGCCTGCCACTCGGTGGCGTGCGCTCCAGCAAAATGTGGCTCGCGCTCAAAGCGCGCGGTCTTCTCGATGGGGGCGTTCCACCGCCGCGCCAGTCCTTCGAACAGCGCCCAGGATGCGCGGTTGTCCTGCGTGATCGTGGTCGTGACGTGAGTCACGCCATGCTGCTGCGGGCGCGCCAGCAAGGCCTCGATCATCCGGCCTGCGAGGCCATGGCCCCGCATGGAGGCGGCGATGGCCACCTGCCAGACGAACAACGTCTCGGGCGATTGCGGCACGCGATAGCCAGACACCCAGCCCACCAGTGCGCCATCGCATTCCGCGGCGGCACAGCTATCGGCGAAATCGGTGCACTGGAGCAGGTTGCAATAGGCGGAGTTCGCATCCAGCGGCGGTGATGCGGCAATCAGGGCACTGACGGCAGGCCCGTCCGTGGCGGCAGGCTTTCGAAGCGAGATAGATCGCCCCTCGCGATCTAAAAAGTGCGCAGAAGCCCTTGGCGGCTCAAGAGCCGCTGTAGCTTGTCGATCAAAGATTGTTTATCTCCCGAATTATCTTTTCTGAGACGCGACGCTGTGCAGAGCGTCGTTCGGCGCCATATATGGCACTTATCTCGCTCACTTCAACAGGAAGAGGCAAATTTTAGTTCATCTGATAAAGCATATGCCCGCCCGCTCCCGTCGTTCCGGCGAATTGGCGTGGGGCGCGCCTTGCGCTATCGACACGGCATGAGCCTCGATATTGCTTCATCCACTTTGCGCGCCTTGCGGCGGATTCTCCGCGCCACGGAGATCGGCAGCCGCCAGCTCGCCACGGCCACCGGCCTCACGCCCTCGCAACTGCTGGTGCTGCGGGAGATCGCCGCCGCCCCCTCCCCTACGCCAAGCGCGATTGCCCAATCGCTGCAGTTCAGCCAGGCCACCATCACGGCGATCGTCGACCGCCTTGTCGCCTTGGGCTTTGTTCAGCGGGAGCGCAGCGAACGCGACAAGCGGCAGTTCCATCTGCATGTTCTGGCGGCGGGAGAAACGGCTCTCGCAGAAGCGCCCGATCCCCTTCAGGCGACCTTTACCGAGCGCTTTTCAGCTCTGCCCGTCTGGGAACAGGCGATGGTCCTCGCCGCGACCGAGCGTCTCGCCATGTTGATGGACGCCGAACATATCGACGCAGCGCCCTTGCTCGACAGCGGCCCGATCGACCGGGCGCGGCCGCATTCATCCTGAGCGCTGATTCCGGCGCTTACAGAGCCTGCCGGACTTCCGCCATGGCGCGGGCGATGGCCGCCTTCAGCTCACCCTGCGAGAACGGCTTGCCCAACTTGAGGACGTTGAGGCCGCTATCCGTCGGCACCTCGCCATAGCCAGTGGCGAGGATGATCGGCAGGCGGACGTCCTCCGCCATCAGCTGCATGGCAAGCTGCACGCCGGTCATGTTCGGCATGGCCTGATCGGTGACGAGCAGGTCGATGCCCGGATTGTCCCGCAAGATCTTGAGAGCATCGGCCGCGCAATCGGCCTCCCACACCTGATGGCCGAGGTCTTCCAGGAACGCTGCCGTGTTCATCAGGATGAGCGGATCATCGTCCACGGCGAGAATTTTGAGCGGGCGAACCTTGCCGTCCGCAGACAGCGCCGGCTCCGCCTCCCGTGCGGGCCGGTTGGCGTCGTCGCTGGAGACGGGGAACCAGAGCGCCGCCGTCGTCCCGATGCCGGGTGCGCTCGTCAGGGTAAAGGTGCCTCCGAGCTGGCGCACAAGGCCATGGATCATCGACAGGCCAAGGCCCGTCCCCTTGCCGACCCCCTTGGTGGTGAAGAATGGCTCGGTCGCCCGCGCCAGCGTCTCGGCATCCATCCCCGTGCCCTGGTCTATGACCAGAATGCGCACATAGCTGCCCGGCGCGAGTTCGGCCGATTCGCCCGGCGCGATCCGCTTGGTATCCGTCTCGATCCTGATCGTGCCGCCATCGGGTGAGGCATCCCGCGCATTCACCAGCAGGTTGAGCAGCGCCATCTCGATCTGGTTGGGATCGGCGACGATGAAGGGGCCGTCCGCAACGCCGTGAAATTCGAGCGGCCAGAGCGGCCCCAGCGTCCGCTGCGCCAGTTCCTTGAGCCCGTCGAGCAGCGAGGAGACGTTGACCGGTTCGGGCGAGAGGTCCTGCCGCCGCGCAAAGGCCAGCATCCGCTGGGTCAATGCGGCGCCGCGCTCGGCGCCCTGCTGGGCATTGTCGAGGAGTCGCTTCGACATGGGGTCATCGGGGATCCGCTTGCCGAGCAACGAGAGACTGCTCGTGATGGCCATCAGCAGATTGTTGAAATCATGCGCGACGCCGCCGGTCAGCTGGCCGATGGCTTCCATCTTCTGGCTCTGCCGCAGCGCCTCCCGCGCCGCTTCGAGTTCCGCATTACGAGCCTTGGTTTCGCTGAGGTCACGGCCGACCGCGACGAAGTTCACGCCATCGGGCTCCGGCGCGACGGTCCACTCGATATGCTTCCAGCCGCCATCGCGCGTCGCAATGCGGTTCTCGAACCGCGTCGGCTCCCCGGTTTGCGCCATGCGCTCAATGGCTTCCAGCGTCGGTGGCATGTCTTCGGGATGCATGAAGGTCGCGTAACCGCGGGTAAGCAGCTCGGCTTCCGTCCAGCCCAGCACCTGCGTCCAGGCCGGGCTCACGGCCGACATCATGCCGGTGAAATCGGCGCGCGCGAGCATATCCTGCGACAAGGTCCACAGGCGGTCCCGCTCCGAGCGCGCGCGCTCCACGGCGACCTTGACGCGTTCGCCCACCTCCTGAACGAGCGTTTCTTCCTCCGCCGTCCAGACGCGCGGCGCGGCATTTTGGACCGCGAGCAGGCCCACCCACTGCTTTTCCTCGAACAGCACCACGTCCACGAAGGCACCGACCTCGCGCGCGCCAAGGCCGGCCTTTGCCTCGGCGCTCAGGCGCGCGTCAGCCTGCACGTCACGCACCACCACGGGCGTGCCGACGCGATAGGCGTTCAGCAGGTCCGGGCCGAAGGCTTCGAGCGAATGTTCGCCAACAATCGACCCGACACCGCGATGATGATCGCGCTCGACGGTCATGCGGCCGTCGGTGATTTCCGCGTAGAACACCCGGCTGGCCGAGAGATACGCCCCAAGGCGTTCCGCCGTCAGGGCAATGACGTCGGCCGGCGTGGTCAAAGGGCGCAACGCGTCGGACAGCGACATCAGGAATTCGGTCTTGCGCTCAGCCGCAACGCGCTCGGTCGTTTCGGCGAGAATGCAGATGACGCCCGCCGGTTGGCCCTGCTCATCGAGCACCGGCGAATAATCGAGGTCCATCCACACCTGCTCGGGCCGGCCGTGGCGGTGCAGCGTCAATTCCTGATCGCGATAATGGAGCGTCTTGCCGGCCAGCCCGACCTTCATGACATTGTCGTTGAAGTCGGCGACCTCGCCCCATCCTTCCCGAACATTGGAACCCAGAAGCTCGGGGTGGCGCCCGCCCGCGAAGCCGGAATAGGCGTCGTTATAAAGCATGACGCCTTCCTCGCCCCACAACATCACGATCGGCACCTGCGAGCGAAGCAGCAGCGAAACGGCGCATTTGAGGCAGGGCGCCCAGTCTTCGATCGGACCGAGTGGCGTGGCGCTCCAGTCCCTGTCCCTGATCAACGCAGCGCACTCGCCCCCGCCAGCCAGGAAGGCCAGATCGGCAGAGGCCAGATGTTGAGCGCGCGCAGGCATATTCTGGAGCATTCGTATCGAGATCCTATCGAGGGCCGCCCGCGAGATTTTGCCATCTGCGCCGATACGCCAAGGTCTGACGGTTTATCTCACCACCTACGGTCGCGAAATGCCATTTTGTACAGAGTTTGCTCAGCGCGTTAACCCAAAGACTAGCCTGTGCCCGCTCTGAAACAGGAACAGGCTACAAACAGCAGAAATCTCGGGCCGTCTTGGAATGCAGAGGAGCCAAAAATGGCGGGCGCTGCGGCGTCATCCGATTCAGATGAGCCTGGACGGGAGGAAGTCTTCAGGGCGTACGCCCCACCCAGACTCAGTCCGCGTCGATCATGAAAAGCGTGTTTTCCCGATATTTCGGGTCCATGCGGTCGAACAGCGGGTGGACATCGAACGTGGTCTCAAGAACGTCCAGCTCGCTCAGGCCCGCCAGATTGTAGCTGCCGACCTTCGGTTCGCGCGGCTCGGCGCCGTCGCGGGTAATGGTGATGGCATCGATGAAGTAGCTGTCGTTGCGCTTGTAAAGCACATGCGGCGCGAGCACGAGCGCCAGCTTGTTGTAGCGGGCGGAAAGACAGCGACGCAGCGCGATCGCTTCAAAGATGCGACTATTGTCCATGGCCGGGCCATTGGCCGGTTTGTCGCCGATTATCAAGGCCCATGGCGTGTTTTGCCCGGCGGGCGCGTGGCGCGCCGTGCAGCCCGCGCACCGTGCGCGCCTTCACGATGCGCAAAGGCGGCGGCGCGCATCCTCATATTCCGCGGCGAATCGCGCGATGAGCGCAGCGGCCGGCACGACATCGGTGACCGCGCCAATGCCTTGGCCTGCGCCCCAAATGTCTTTCCACGCCTTGGCGCCTGTCGCCGCAGCGAAGTCCATCGCCGAGGGATCGCTTGCGGGTAGCGCGTCCGGGTCCAGCCCCTGTGCGAGGATGGACGCGCGCAGATAATTGCCGGAGACGCCCGTGAAGTAATCCGAATAGACGATGTCCGCCGCCTGCCCGTCCACGATGCCCTGCTTGTAGGCGGCGCTGGCCCGCGCTTCCTGCGTGGCGATGAAGGCCGAGCCGATATAGGCAAAGTCCGCGCCCATCGCCTGCGCGGCAGCGATGCCGCTGCCCGTGGCGATGGCGCCGGAAAGGGCGATTGGCCCGTCGAACCACGCCCGCGTCTCCGCCACCAGCGCGAAGGGCGACTGGCTGCCGGCATGGCCGCCTGCGCCCGCCGCCACCAGGATCAGGCCATCCGCCCCCTTTTCGACCGCCTTGTGAGCGAAGCGCTGATTGATGACGTCATGGAAGACGAGGCCGCCCCAGGCCTTCACCGCTGCATTCACCTCCTCATTTGCGCCCAGCGAGGTGATGATCAGCGGCACCTTGAAGCGGGCGCAGATCGCGAGATCCTCCATCAGGCGCGGGTTGGAGCGATGAACGATGAGATTGACGGCAAAGGGCGCGGCCGGCGCCTCGGGGTGGGCGGCATCATGCGCCGCGAGTTCGGTGACGACGCGCTCCAGCCAGTCCTCGAGCCGGTCCGGCGCGCGGGCATTCAGCGAGGGCATGGCACCGATGATGCCCGCCTTGCACTGCGCGATCACCAGATCGGGATTGGAGATGATGAACAGCGGCGCGCCGATGACGGGCAGACGCAAACCACGGCGAAGGCTCTCGGGAACGGACACCAGTTTCTCCTCTCCCGCCCGGCCTGACATGGCGGCCTGCACCCGTCAATGCCGGCGAAAATCGCGTCGTTACCGTTTCATTTACCATCTGCGCGCTACCGCTACGGCAGGGCCATTCGAGGCAAAGGGGGTAAGCGGCATGGGACAGACAAGAACGATGCGGGCGGGCCTCACATGGGCCGCGCCGGATGTGACGAGCTTGCTGGCGCGGTTGTTCGACCGCACGAGTCGCGCGCAGGCATCGGTTCAGGGTCAGGCTGCACCCTCCGCATGGAGCCCGAGGCCGGCGCCTCGCCTCCGCATGAACGACGACCTGCCCGCCACTCCGGATGTGGCGGAGACAGCGCCGACGCCGCGCCGCCCAGCCCTCATGCTCGTCACCGAGACCAACGCGCTGCCCGCATGGGCGTCGTTCAGCGCGGTCATGCCGGCGCCACTTAGCGATCTGGAGGTCAGCGAGCTGGCCGCCGCGCACTGGCCCCGCGCCCGCCCGATAAGCGATGATGCAGCCATCCGCGTCGCCAGCGATGCGACGGAGGAGGACTCCGCCGCGATGCAGGCCGCGCTGAGCGAGGCGCTCGCCCGCCTGCGCGCACTGACCATCCAGTCCCGCCACTGACAAAGCCGCACCGCACGCCAGTCACCAGTCCTCAATCGTGAGGACCGCCAGCACCATCTCCACCCCGCCATCCTGCCCATCCATCACGGAATCGACCGCCAGATCGACGACGATGTGATGGACGAGGGCGATCTCTGCGTCCGGCAACGTCTTGGTCAGCGCCGTCGCCCTGTCCCACGCATCCGTACCGGGGAGGTGCAGCACGATCCGATGCTGCGCGCCGATGAACGTCGCGCTGCACCAGGGGCGCTGTCCGCCATCCTCCACAGCACAATCTTGGCCTGCCAGCGCCTGCAAAGCAGCCAGCAGACGGCCGTGACAATCGCGCCGCGTGCTGCGAGCTGGGGCGGCCTTGCGAGGCAACGAGCTGGCCATGGCAGACGAACGAGCCGGCGTGAATCTCAACAGCGCTCTCATTGCGCACCTTCCTCATAAATGTTCATGAAATGTTCTACGCGGCGCCGCGTGCGTTCGGAGGGTTCACGCCCTCGACGCAGATCATGCACGAAGCGGGGATCGCGCACGCATTCGCGACCGAAACGGGTTGCCGCCATGCCTGTACGGCGCAGGAATAACTCTATGGATCTCAGGACCGTCATCGCCAACCGAACCTCCTCACTGGACTCGACAATAGGAAGACCCCTAGGTTCTAAAGTTATTTCCTACTTGTCTAGGAAAATTCCTATGTGTAGTGTTCCGCAATGGACAGCGTCGATGCGAGAGCTAATCTGGAGCGGCTGATTCAAGAGCGTGGGGAAAGCTATGGCAGCATTTCCCGCCTGCTCGGTCGCAATCCGGCCTATATTCAGCAGTTCGTGAAGCGCGGCTCGCCCCGCAAGCTGGACGAGGCCGATCGCCAGCTGCTCGCCCGCTTCTTCGGCGTTGAGGAGGCGCTGCTCGGCGGCTCTTCAGCGCTGGCGCCAACCCCGATGAGGCACAGCGCGTCCCTGCCGCGCGGTCTCATCGCGGTTCCTCGCCTCGCCCTCGGCGCTTCTGCCGGTGTCGGCGCGCTGGTCGAGGATGAGGCGGCAGCCGGTGCATTGGCCTTCGACATGCGCTGGCTGAGGGCCCTGGGCGGCCAGCCCGATCAGCTCTCCATCATCCGCGTGGATGGCGAATCGATGGCGCCGACGCTCAGCGATGGCGACGACATCATGGTCGATCGGGCCGATGGCATCGATCGGCTGCGCGATGGCATTTATGTGCTGCGCATGGATGATGTGCTGATGGTCAAGCGCGTCGCGCTCGCGCCCCGCCGCGGGCTCTTCTCGATCCGCAGCGACAACCCGCTCTACCCGACATGGGAGGATGTCGACCCCGCCCTCGTCAATATCGTCGGTCGCGTGATCTGGGCCGGGCGCCGGGTGGGCTGATCGCCTCGCCGGCTATCCGGGGCGACCACGACGCGCGAGGCGGCACGGCCTGATTTCGCTCGGCTCGACACGGCGTTCGCCGGGCTCGAAACGCGCCAGATAGCCGCCCGCCGCTGTCCGGCCTTCCATACCGACGAAGCGGAAGCCGATCGCTTCGAACTCGCAGCGCAGCAGTGCCGGCGGCGTGCCATGATGCTCGGTCGGGCGATCGATATCGACGACCACCACCTGCCCGCCGGACTTGAGCGCGGGATAGAGCCGCCAGAGAAAGGCGTAGGGCTCGGCGATCTCATGATACATGTGCACCATCAGCACTCGGTCGAAGCTGTGCTCCGGCAGGCGCGGATCGTCCGGCGTGCCGAGCTTGACGCTGACATTGTCCCGATTCTCGCGGGTCACCCGCTGGCCGAGCTGGTCGATCACCTCGGCGATGATGTCCTGCCCGAGCACGCGGCCCCTCGGCCCCACGCGTGTGGCGAGCCGCACGGTGTAGTATCCCTCACCCGCGCCAATGTCGGCTACGGTCATGCCCGGCGCGATGCCGGCGCGGTCCATGATCTCCTCGGCCTCGTTGACCCGGTCGCGCGCCTCTTCCGTGGACCAGCGCGTCGAGATGATCGGCGCCACCGGCCGGTCGGCGCGGGGGAAGGCTTCGGCCGTGTCGGGCCGACCACTGGACGCCGGCGCGAGCGAATCGCAGCCCGAAAGCAAGGCAGGGCCAAGCAGCAGGACCAGCGCGGCAGAGCGCCGCGCATCCCGCCCGCCCAGCATCAGTCGACATCCTCGACGTCGACCTTCTCCCCGGTCACCTTCTGGCTGAGCGCGGCCGCCATGAACGGATCGAGCGCGCCGTCCAGCACGTCATCGGGCGCGGTGGAGGTGACGCCGGTGCGCAGATCCTTCACCAGCTGATAGGGCTGCAGCACATAGGAGCGGATCTGGTGGCCCCAGCCGATCTCGGTCTTGGCCTGATAATCGGTGTTGGCTTCGGCCTCGCGCTTCTGCAGCTCCGCCTCATAGAGGCGCGCCTTGAGCATATTCATCGCGGTGGCGCGGTTCTTGTGCTGGGAGCGGTCATTCTGGCTCGCCACGATGATGCCGGACGGCACGTGGGTGATGCGGACCGCGGAATCGGTGGTGTTGACGTGCTGACCGCCCGCGCCGGACGCGCGATAGGTATCGATCTTGAGGTCGCTTTCCTTGATCTCGATCTCGATATTATCGTCGATCACCGGATAGACCCAGACCGAGCTGAATGACGTGTGGCGCCGGGCGGAGCTGTCATAGGGGCTGATCCGCACCAGCCGGTGCACGCCGCTCTCGGTCTTGGCGTAGCCATAGGCATTCTCGCCTTTGAGCAGCAGCGTCGCGGACTTGATGCCCGCCTGTTCGCCCGCCTGATACTCGATCATCTCGACCTTGTAGCCACGCTTCTCGGCCCAGCGCTGGTACATGCGCAGCAGCATTTCGGCCCAGTCCTGGCTCTCGGTGCCGCCGGCGCCGGCATGGATTTCCAGATAGGTGTCGTTGCCGTCCGCCTCGCCGGAGAGCAGCGCCGTCACCTTGTCACGATCCGCCCGCTCGGCCAGCGCGGCGAGGCCGGCAATGCCTTCATTGGCCATCTCCTCGTCGCCCTCGGCATCCGCCATGTCGATCAGCTCGACGGTATCGTTCATCTCGGATTCGATGGCGCGGGTGGCGTTGATGGCTGCGTCGAGCCGCTGGCGCTCGCGCATGACGTCCTGTGCTGCCTTGGGATCATCCCACAGCGTGGGATCCTCCACGCGCGCGTTCAGCTCATCCAGGCGGCGCAGCGCGCGATCCCAGTCGAGGAACCGGCGCAGCAAATCCAGCGCTGCCTGAATGTGGTCGACATGGGCCTGCGCTTCGGCACGCATGAGAAATCTCCGTCAAGTCCGTGGCCAGATGGTGGGCCGAATGCAGCCCGATGCGACGCCGCTTCCCCCCGGTCAAGGGGCGAGAAGGCCGGCCTTGGCACAGCGGGCGGAAAGTTGCTCTCAGATCAACGACTGATCGCGCGGATCGGATGCGGCGGAATCGCCCTGCCGCGCGCGGCTGCGCTGCCGCCAACGATGGGCCACCCAGCCGCGCCAGCCGAGGTGGACGAGGCAAAAGCCCAGGATCGATGCCACAATGGCGAACAGCAGAAGCCCGAGCGCGGTGGGCGCCGCAAAATCCAGCGCGCGCGCGCCGATGGAGCGAATCATCGTATCGCCGCTTGCCGAAAGCCGGTCGCCCAGCACGCCATGCCCCAGCTTGTACGCCGCGAAATAAATGGGCGGGAAGGTGAGCGGGTTTGTGACCAGCGTTGCGCACGCGGCGGTCAATATGTTGGCCCGTGCGGAAAATGCCAGCATGGCCGCAACCGGCGTCTGCCCGAAGGGAATCAGGAAGCCCGCGAACAGACCCAGCGCGACCCCGCGTGCTGTCGACCGCCGGTTGAAATGCCAGAGCAGCGGGTGCGCGATGCGGTGCGCGAACGGCTTCATCCACC
Source organism: Sphingobium sp. B11D3B (assembly GCF_025961735.1). Lineage (NCBI taxonomy): Bacteria > Pseudomonadati > Pseudomonadota > Alphaproteobacteria > Sphingomonadales > Sphingobiaceae > Sphingobium > Sphingobium sp. B11D3B. Next base: position 2,678,442 of record NZ_JAOQOF010000001.1, read on the forward strand.
GATTCGACAGCAGGCTTTCGCGGGTCGGCAGGCGGCCGATCAACCAGCGCTTCAAGACGGGTCCTCCATGACAGGCGACCTGTCTAACCCATCAAGGCTGAGCATCGCGTGAACGCGGCGCACGAGGACGGGACAAGTAACGGGCCAGACACGCGATATAGGTCGCCGGGCCCGCGGCTCAATAGATGCCGCCCTGCTCCCCGGCGAAATCGCGGCTCACATCGCGGCGGGCCGCGGCGGGCTTGTCCTCGCGCGCGCGCTCTTCCAGCTCATCGCGCCGCATGGAAATACGCGGCTCGGTTTCCGGCTTGAACGCCTCCCAGATGATCGCGGTCCGCGGATCGTCCGACGGCCAGCCGCCGTAGACGCGCTTGCCGCTGCGCCGGTCGACCCGCACCATGCGGACGCCTGCCGGCGCCACGAACGGCGTCTTGGGCATATCCTTGAGAATGGGCGCCATGGCGGACTTCCAGATCGGCGCCGCCAGCGTGCCGCCCTGGGCATAGCCGCCCATGTTACGGGGCTGGTCGAAGCCGACATAGACGCCGGCGACGATGTCCGGCGATCCGCCCACGAACCAGACGTTGGTCGGGCCGTTGGTGGTGCCGGTCTTGCCGAACAGCGGCCGATCGAGATCGCGCAGGCTGGTCGCGGTGCCGCGCTGGATCACGCCTTCGGTGATGTGCACCATCTGATAGGCGGTCATCGGGTTCATCGCTTGCCGCCCGCCATGGGCGAAGCGCGGCATGGCCTTGCCGTTCCAGTCATCGGCATTGCAGCCCTGGCAGGGTTTCCATTTGCGCGGCCAGATCACCTGGCCGTTCCGGTCCTGCACATAATCCATCACCTTGGGGGTGAGCTGGCGGCCGTGATTGGCGAGCATCGCATAGGCATTGACCATCTTCTCGACCGTCGTCTCGCCGGCGCCGAGCGCGAAGGCGAGATAGGGCTGGTAATCGCCAATGCCCATCGCCTTGATGGTGCGGACGACGCGATCCATGCCGGTCTGCGCCGCCGTGCGCACCGTCATCAGGTTGCGCGATTGCTCGATGCCCCAGCGCATCGTCTGCGCGCCACCGCCCCCGCCGGAGAAGTTGCGGAAGCACTTCTGCCCGAGATTGGCGCCCTGCCACACGCAGAAGGGGCCATCGACGATGATCGAGGCGGGCGTCATGCCATTGTCGAGCGCGGCGGCATAAACGAACGGCTTGATGGTCGAGCCGGGCTGTCGCATCGCCTGCGTCACCCGGTTGTAGGAAGACAGGCGCGCATCGAACCCGCCCTGCATGGCGAAGACGCGGCCGGTGTGGACGCCCTCGATCATGAAGCCGCCCGAGACGCCGGGAACGTTGCGCAGCGCATAGGCATTGCCTTCCGGCTTCACCGCAATGACGTCGCCGGGCTTGAGCGAATCGAAGGTCGGCCGGCCATTGCGCCGGTCCGCCAGCAAGGCCGACGCGCGCGGCAATGTGCCGGTCTGGCCACCGGGCAGGCCGAGCGAGGCACTGCTGCCGGACTTGTCCAGCACCACCGCCACGGTCCAGTCCGCATAATCAATGCCAAGATTGGAGGCAGCAAGCTCGCTTTCCCAGCGATCCAGATTGTCGATTTTCGCGATCGGTCCGGACCAGCCCTTGCCCGAATCATAACGCAGCAGGCCCTCGCGCAGCGCCCGCGCCGCCTGCTCCTGCATGAAAGGCGAGAGCGGCGAACGCACCCACAGGCCGCCTGCATAGACGCTGTTGGGGCCATGCTCGGCAGCTTCGCCAAACTCGGCGATCAGGCGACGCCGGATTTCCTCGATATAATAGCCGCCCACAGCACTGTAGCCGCTGCCGCGCTGCCGCACCGCGCCGAGCGGCTGCGCCCGCGCTTCCTCATACTGGCCCTGCGTGATGAAGCGGTTGCGCAGCATCTCGCCAAGCACCCAGTTCCGCCGTTCGAGCGCGCGATCCATGTGGACTTCGGGCCGATAGTTCGCCGGCCCTTTGGGCAGGATCGCGAGATAGGCCGCCTCATGCAGCTTGAGATCGCCGACATCCTTGTCGAAATAGGCGCGCGCCGCGGCCTGTACGCCATAAGCGTTGCGGCCAAGGAAGATCTGGTTGAGGTAAAGTTCGAGGATCTGCTGCTTGGTCAGCACGCTTTCCATGCGCCAGGCGAGGATCGCTTCCTTGAGCTTGCGCGTATAGCTCACCTCATTGCCGACCAGCAGGTTCTTGGCGACCTGCTGGGTGATCGTGGAGGTGCCACGCGGCGTCTGCCCGCTCATCAGGCCCTGGAATGCGGCGCGGGCAAGACCCGGATAATCGAGGCCGTGATGACTGAAGAACGTCCGGTCTTCCGCAGCCAGATAGGCATTCACTAGCATCGGCGGGAAATCGGAATATTGCAGCTGGACGCGACGCTCGCGGGCGAAGCTGTAGACGGGCTGGCCATCGATATCGCGCACCACCGTCGGCAGCGGCGGCTGGTAATCGAGCAGCGTGCGCGCATCGGGCAGATCGCGTGCGAACAGCAGCCAGAAGAGGAAAATCGCGCCAATGAAGGCCAGCAGCGCATAAGCCAGCCAGCGCCAGCGCCGCCGCTTCATCATGTCGCGCAGGCGCGCGCGCACGGCGTCAAGACGCCCGCCCCGCTGCAACCGGAAGCTCGTCGCTTCGTTTGTCGCTTCTTCCATGCGCGCCACCTAGACCAATTCTGCCGCGTGAGGGAACCGATTTTGCGGCAGGGTGCGCGCAAATCTGGAATTCAGCGCTGCGCCGATTGCCGCGCGAAATAGACCGAGACGGCGGCGGCAACGCCCTTGGCCAGTTGCAACCGCCCATCGCGCGTCGCCATCCAGCCGGCCTCGGCATTGTTGCTGACATAGCCGGTTTCCAGCAGCACCGAGGGCGTATCGGCCGATTTGAGCACCACCAGCGAGGCCTGCCGGTGATAAGGCGTGCGGAAGCGGAAATGCGGCAGCCCCTCGCGATGCAGGATCTCGGCAAAGCGCGCCGAGGATTCCATCGTGTCCCGCCGCGTCAGATCGATCAGGATCGAGCTGACCGCCGTGCTGGCGCCCGAGAGGTCGACGCCATTGATGATATCCGTGCGGTTCTCGCGCGCCGCCAGCCGCGCCGCCTCGCGATCGGACGCGACGTCGGACAGGGTGTAGACAGTCGCGCCGCGCGCCTCCCCGTCCTGCGCGGCGTCCGCGTGAATCGAAATGAACAGCCCGGCGCCCAGCTTGCTGGCAATGCTGTAGCGCTCCTGCAGGATGAGGAAGCGATCGTCCGACCGGGTCAGCGCAACGCGGATGCGGCCGGTCTTGAGCAGTTCGTCCCGCACGGCCTGAGCGATGGCCAGCGTCAGATCTTTCTCGCGAATATCGAGGCTGGCATTGTAGGCGCCGGGATCGTGCCCGCCATGGCCGGCGTCGATCACCACCAGCGGGCGGCGCGGGTCTTTCGGCCCTTCGATCGTTGGCAGGGGCACGGCCGGCGCGGCATCGGGAATACGCACGACAAGGCGCGGGCCCTTGGGCGGCCGGCTCATATGGTTTGTGAGGTCACCAGCGCCGGACGCAGGCGCCCAAACCACAGGCGCCAGCCCCTCGTCCAACGGCGCGGCAAGGGTCAGCACAAGAGCAGAAAATGCGGTCAACAGGGCCATGGAGGGCGACTTTTGCCGTCCATGCGGCGCCAGCGCCAGCCAAAAGTTAACCGGCCGGCAAGGCTCTTGCGTGCAGGGTGCCACCGCGCTGGTAAGCAGCCTGGCTTGGTCGGGCAGCGCGGGGCCTTCTGCTTTTCCACGTTGCTCTGCGGAGCAAGCCCTGCTAGCGCTTCGTTCTCCCGGACAACCCGCTGTGCCCGACTGGCGCGCGGTGGGGATTTTTCCGGTTAATCATCGCCTTCTGGGCGATCCGACAGGTTGATGTTGCATGGGGCATGGCTTGATGAGCTTGGAGCGCGCGAAAGCGGGCCTTCAGCCGCGAGCACTGTTCAAGCCGGTATCCGCAGGACGCGGACATGCCCAGGCGACAGACACGCAATCCTTTTTTGAAAACCGGGGTTTTCAGCGCCGCTGCCGTGTCGACACGACACGCAAGAGCGCGCCCCCCTACATGACACCGGGTCGCCATCCCCGCTTGCGGCGCATGGCGATGACCGGCTGGAGAGACTTTAATGACAATGCGTATGCTGATCGATGCGCGCCACCGGGAAGAGACCCGGGTCGCGGTCGTAACGGGGAACCGGATCGAGGAGTTTGATTTCGAGAGCGCTGAACACAAGCAGCTCAAGGGCAATATCTATCTCGCCAAGGTTACCAGAGTCGAACCCTCGCTGCAGGCGGCGTTCGTCGATTACGGTGGCAATCGCCACGGCTTCCTCGCCTTTTCGGAAATCCACCCGGATTATTACCAGATCCCCCGCGAGGACCGTGAGGCGCTTCTGGCTGAAGAAGCCGCACATGCCGCCGAAGAGGCTGCCCTGCGCGGCGATGTCGACGACGAGGATGATCATGGCGAGGACGGCGTAGAAGTCGTCGAGCGCCCGAATCTCGACGAAGACGAAGAGAGCGAAGGCGAAGCGCCGGCCCGCAAGCAGAACGGCAAGGGCAATGAGCAGGCCGCAGAAGAAGTGCGCCGCAAGCGCATGGCCCTGCGCCGTCGCTACAAGATTCAGGACGTCATCAAGCGCCGCCAGGTGCTGCTCGTCCAGATCGTGAAGGAAGAGCGCGGCAACAAGGGCGCGGCGCTGACCACCTATCTCAGCCTCGCCGGCCGCTATTGCGTGCTGATGCCCAACACCAGCCATGGCGGCGGCATCTCGCGCAAGATCAGCAATGGTGCGGATCGCAAGCGGTTGAAGTCCATCATCGCCGAGATGAAGCTGCCCAACACCATGGGCTGCATCGTGCGCACGGCGGGCCTCTCGCGCACCAAGACCGAGATCAAGCGCGACTTCGACTATCTCGCCCGCCTGTGGGACGAGATTCGCGAAAACACGCTCAGGGCCGCCGCGCCGGAGCTGATCCACAATGACAGCGACCTCATCAAGCGCGCGATCCGCGATATCTACCACCGCGATATCGAGGAAGTGATCGTCGAGGGCGATGAAGGCTATCGCCAGGCGAAGGACTTCATGAAGCTGCTGATGCCGAGCCATGCCCGGCGCGTGAAGCAATATGCCGATCCGGTCTCGCTGTTCCAGCGCTTCGGGGTCGAGGACCAGCTCGCCGCGATGTATAATCCGGTCGTGCAGCTCAAGTCCGGCGGCTATCTGGTCATCAACCCGACCGAGGCGCTGGTCTCCATCGATATCAACTCGGGCCGCTCGACGCGCGAGCACAGTATCGAGCAGACCGCCACGGCCACCAATCTGGAAGCTGCGCGCGAGATCGCCCGCCAGCTGCGCCTGCGCGACATGGCCGGCCTCGTCGTCATCGACTTCATCGACATGGAGCACAACTCCAACATCCGTAAGGTCGAGAAGGCGATGAAGGAGGCGCTCAAGGACGATCGCGCCCGCATCCAGGTCGGCCGCATCTCCGGCTTCGGCCTCATGGAAATGAGCCGCCAGCGCCTGCGCACCGGCGTGCTGGAAGCCTCGACCCGGCCCTGCCCCCATTGCGAGGGCACCGGTCTCGTCCGCACGGCATCCTCGGCGGGCCTCTCGGCCCTGCGCATGCTGGAAGAGGAAGCCGCGCGCGGTCGCGGGAGCCAGATCACCCTGCGCGCCAGCCAGGAAGCGGCCTTCTACGTGCTCAACAACAAGCGCCGCGAACTCGATGAGATCGAGAACCGCTATGGCGTGACCATCCTCATCCTGCCCGATGGCGAGATCGAGGGCGCCCGCATGTCGGTCGAGGCTAGTGGCCCGCGCCCGACCATGCAGGTCAGTTATGCCCCCGTCATCACCGAAGAGGTGGAGGACGAAGAGGACGAGATCGAGGACGTCGAGGAAGAGGAAGAGGTCGCTGAAGAGCGCCAGCCTCGCGCAGACGACGAAGGTGGCGAGGGACGCAAGCGCAAGCGTCGCCGTCGTGGTCGCCGTGGCCGGCGTGACCGGGACGACCAGTCGCCGCAGGACAGCGATGGCGCTGCGTCCGACGAGGATGATGACGCGCAGGCCGATGCCGATGAGCGCGATGACGAGCAGGCCGATGCCGGCCCGTCCGAATCGAGCGAGGCCGAAGGGTCTGACGAGGCACCGCGCCGCGGCCGCCGTGGTCGCCGGGGTGGTCGTCGCCGGCGGGGCGGACAGAGCGACGGTGCAGACCATGGTGCCGAAGCCAACGAAGGCGAGACGGACGACGCCGCAGGCGTCGCGCCGGTCGAATCGGCGGACGCTGCCGAGGCAGTGCAGGAGACGGCCGAGCCCGCATCGCCCGAGCCTGCTGCCGACGCGGAAGAAGCGCCTGCGCCCAAGCGCCGCCGCCGCACCCGCAAGGCTGCCGAAGCCGCGGATGAAGCCGTGACGGTCGAAGTCTCGCCGGAACTGGCCGAAACCCCGACCGTCGAAGCGCCTGCTGCTGAAGCACCGACCGAGGCCGCCGAAGAGGCACCGGCACCCAAGCGCCGCACGCGTCGCAAGACGACCAAGGCTGCGGAAGCGCCCGCCGCGACCGAGGGTGAGGCCCAGCCGGCAGCCGAGGCAAGCACGGAGGCGGCAGAAGAGGCTCCCAAGCCCGCCGCCAAGCCCCGCGCGCGTCGCAAGCCCAAGACCGTCGAGGCCGCTACCGAGGCGCGCGAGACGCTGGTCGCGGATGCCGCCGACACGGTCACGGACGCTGACGCGCCGGCGCAAGCCGACGGCGACAGCGCTGAAACGCCCCGTCGCGGCTGGTGGCAGCGCACGTTCGGCGCGTGACGCACACCGCCCTGCGGTCTGAGAACCGGCATGATGGGTCGCCCGATCCGTCATGCCGGGTTCAGGCTCGCCGGGCTAAGGGGCCGGTCATGGATCGGCCGCTCTCCCCTCCCCGGCAGCTTGCCGGCCAGCTCAAACCCCATCATGCCCGTGAGGCGGCTGTCGCGCCCTGGCTGATCGGCCGACTTCTCGCCGTTCTTGCGCTGCTGAGCCTGCTCGCCGCGCAGCCCGCGTTGGCCCAGTCCGTCCTGCGCGATGCCGAAACCGAAGCGCTGATGCGCGATGCCTCCGTCCCGATCATCCGGGCCGCCGGGCTCGATGAGCGCAATGTGCAGATGCTGGTGATCAACGATCCCAGCCTCAACGCCTTCGTCGCGGGCGGGCAGATCGTCTGGTTCCACAGCGGCCTGATCGCGGAAGCCGATGACCTCAATCAGGTGCAGGGCGTGATGGCCCACGAGCTTGGCCATATCGAGGGCGGCCACATCGTGCGCTTTGCCGATGGCGCGCGGGAAGCCACCGGCATCCAGCTCGTCTCGCTGCTGCTCGGGGCGGCGGCGATGGCAGCGGGCGGGGGCGAGGCCGGCATGGGCATCATGGCGGCGGGTCAACAGGCCGCCATGGGCCGCTTCCTCACCTTCACCCGCACGCAGGAATCGAGCGCGGACGCCGCCGGCGCGCGCTATCTCAAGGCCGCCGGCATCAGCGGCAAGGGCAGCATCGCCTTCTTCCAGAAGCTGCAGAATCTCGAATATCGGCTGTATGTGCCGCAGGACACCTATGTCCGCACCCACCCGCTCTCGCGCGACCGCATCTCGGCCCTGACGGCGCTGTATGAGAATGATCCGGCCTGGAACAAGCCAACCGACCCGGCCTTGGAAGCGCGCTTCCAGCGTGTGCGCGCCAAGCTGATCGGCTTCGTCAGCGAGCCGGAAAAGACCCTCAAGCTTTATCCGCCCTCGGACCAGAGCCTGCCCGCCCATTATGCGCGGGCCTATGCCTATCATAAGAGCGCCTTCACCGAGAAAGCGCTGGCGGAAGTCGATACCCTGCTCAAGGCCGCGCCGCATGACCCGTATTTTCTGGAGCTGCAGGGCCAGGTCATGCTCGAATCCGGCAAGCCCGCCGATGCCATCCCGTCGCTGCGCGAGGCCGTGCAGCGCACCAATGGCGAGCCGCTGATCGCCGCGATGCTCGGCCATGCCCTCGTCGCGACCGAGGATGACAGCCATCTCGATGAGGCGGAGCGCGTGCTGCGCAACACGGTCGCGCGGGATCGGCAGAATCCGTTCGCCTGGTATTCGCTCGGCGTCGTCTATCAGCGCAAGGGCGACACCGCCCGCGCCGCGCTCGCCACGGCCGAGCGCTACTCGATGGAAGGGCAGGACGCACTCGCCCTGCGCCATGCCGATGTGGCACTGGCCGGCATCCAGCCCAACTCACCCGATTATCTGCGGGCGCAGGACATTGCGATGGCCAGCCGCGCCGCCATGGAAAGGACACGAAAGAAATGACGAACAAGGCAGGCGCGGGCGCGCTGTTCCGCGCAGCCGGGGTGATCGTGTCCGCGCTGGGCACCCGCACCGGCGAGCGCAAGCGCGGGCGGATGGTGATGCCGGCTATGGCCGTTGCGCTGCTCGCCGGCGGCGCGGCGGTGACCTATGCTGCGACCAATCAAAGCCCGGCCATGCCGACGGCGGACCGCGCCGCCATCGAATCGGTGGTGCGTGACTATATACTCGAGCATCCCGAGATCATTCCGCAGGCGATGGAACGGCTGAAAGCCAAGCAGACCGCCGGCACCGTCGATCAGAACCGGTCCGCGCTGGAAACGCCCTATCCGGGCGCATGGGAAGGCGCGGCCCAGCCCAAGGTCACCCTCGTCGCGTTCATGGACTATGCCTGCGGCTATTGCCGCGCCGCGCTGCCGCATATCGAGGAACTGGTGAAGGCCAATCCCGATCTGCGCGTGGTCTATCGCGAACTGCCGATCATTGCCGATGGCAGTGCCAATGCGGCGAAGGTCAGCCTGCTGGCCGCCAGCGAGAACAAGTTCATGGCCTTTCACAAGGCGATGTACGCGGCCGGCGGCGTCTCCTCGGACGCCATCCTCAAGGCCGCGCGCACGGCGGGGCTGGATGCCGACAAGGCGAAGGCCGCCATTGCGGCCAAGGGCGGCGATGATGAGTTCATGAGCAACATCCGCCTCGCCCAGGCCCTCGGCGCCGAGGGCACGCCTTTGTTCGTGGTGGGCGATCAGGTGTTCAACGGCCTGGTCGGCACCGAGACGCTACAGGCGGCCGTGGACAAGGCGCGCACCAAGGGCTGATTGACCAGAGACGGCTTGGGTCGGCGCCGTTCAGGACTCCAAGCCGGACGTTGGAGGCCCCCTCCGCTGCCAAGAGGGGGCCTCCCTTTGCACTGGCCTCCAATGCCCGGACGGTGGGACGAGAGGCGCGCAAAGTGACGGTCAGGACTTGGTCCTGATTCCGATCAGTGCGTAGAGCGGGCAGAAGCTTACGAACGCGGTGAGCAGCGGCACCAGGCCGATCCAGCCCCACGGCGTTCGCGGGCCGACAAAGACGAGCGCGATCAGCCCGAGGCCAATCAGGATCCGGATAATCCGGTCCAGTCGTCCGATGTTCGCAGCCATGGCCACAGCCCTCTCACAATTTCATCTGACGGTGATGCTAGGCGGGTCGCAGGCGCCTGACCTTGACGAAGATCAAACAGGCGCGATCTCAGTCGTTCAGGCTCAGTCCTGCAGGCGCAGCGCGTAGATTTTGGGCCAGTTCTTGCCGGTGACGTAGAGAAGCTGCGCCTTGGCATCCCACGCGATGCCGTTCAGCACGCCCTCGCCGCTCGCGCTCATATTCTTCGCCACCAGCGGTTGCAGGTTGATCCAGTCGTCGATCTTGCCGGTGGCCGGATCGATGCGGGCAATGAGCGGCGAGAACCAGATGTTCGCGTAGAGAACGTCGCCGACCTGCTCCAGCTCGTTGAGAAAGCGCACAGGCTCGCCTTCCCATGTGACGGTGACGCGGCGCTGCTCCTTGTAGCTCTCGGGATCGAGAAAGCGCAGGTCCGGCGTGCCATCGCTCATGATCAGCGCGTGGCCATCATGAGTGAGGCCCCAGCCCTCGCCCGTGTAGCCGAACGAGCCGATCGGCTTCAAATCCTTGCGGTTCCAGACGAAGCCGGTCTCGTCCTTCCAGGTGATGCTCACGATCCGGTCGCCCCAGATTGTGCTGCCCTCGCCGAACACATCGGCGCGCATGGGCCGCCGCTGCAGGATCTTGCCGTCACTCAGCCGCATGATCCGCACATCTGACTCGCCGACCTGCCCGGTGGTTTCGTAGATCAGCTCGCCATGGATGGTGAGGCCCTGGGTGAAGGCGCGGGTATCATGCGGCAGTTCGCGCACGATCTCCCATTTGATCTCCGCCTGCGCGGGCCCCGCGCTGAAGACGAGGACGAAGATCGCGACCAATAGCCGCTTCATTCGGCGTCTTCCGCGAGCGCGTCGGCCTGCCAGTCCGGCAGCGTGATCCCCTCGAGCGAATCGACCGGACGATGATCCACCGCGAGCCCCAAAGCCGGATAGGCAATGCGCAGCCGGGCCGGGTCGGACCGGTCAAGCGGCACCACCACGAGCCGCCGGTTCACCTTGTTGCGATAGTGCATCCGCGCGGTATTCTCCTGCCCGACATAGCAGCCCTTGCCATAATCCACGCCGTGCAGCTCTTCCGCGTTGCACTCCAGCCAGAGCGTCTTGTCGTCGCCCAGCTCCGCCACGCCTTCCGGCACGCCTTGGGCCAGCCGATGCGCGCGATACATGTCCGAAGCGTCGTCCTCCCCCGCTGGGGCCAGCCAGCGCCAGCCCAGTGCCGCGAGGCGGGGGTCGGTGGATGCGCCATCGACCGGATCGGCGGACCAGTGCGCGGCAAGCCCTTCCTCGATGCCGATGGTGACGGGGCGGCGCAGCCGGTACAGCGTCAGCCTGCGGGCCAGCGCCTCGACACGCGATGCCTCGCAATCAATCAGCACGTCCTCGCCGCCCGCCGGATCGGCCCAGAGCAGCATATCGTAGAGCGCCTTGCCCTGCGGCGTGAGCAGTCCGGCATAACGCGGCGCGCCCGGCTGCAGGCTCAGCACGTCCTGCGTGAGCAGGCCTTGCAGGAACGGCCGCGCCTCCGCTCCGCCGACACGAAGAATGGCCCGATCGCGCAGCGTGGTGGCGAGGGGCGGCGTGGCAAGGGGGGTGGTGGCGGACATGCGCTTTAGGTAGGGGGAGAGGAGCACCAAGCCAAGAGAGGTTCGCGCGATGGCCCAGACATTCGACCTGCTGCTGAAGGGCGGCACCGTCCACCTCCCGAGCGGCCCCGCACGCGTGGACGTGGGCGTCAATGCCGGCAGGATCGCCGCGATCGGCACCAGCCTTGGCGATGCGGGGGAAACGATCGACTGTACCGGCCTTGATGTGCTGCCGGGCGTGATCGACAGCCAGGTCCATTTCCGCGAACCCGGGCTGGAGCATAAGGAAGATCTCGAATCGGGCAGCCGGGCCGCGGTGCTGGGCGGCGTGACCGCCGTGTTCGAGATGCCGAACACCAATCCGAACACGGACACTGCCGAGCGCGTGGCCGACAAGCTCAAGCGCGCCCATCACCGCATGTGGTGCGACCATGCCTTTTATGTCGGCGCCACCGGCGACAATGCCGAGCAGCTCGGCGAGCTGGAGCGCATCCCCGGCACGGCGGGCGTGAAGATCTTCATGGGCGCTTCCACCGGCAGCCTGCTGGTCGCCGAGGACGAGGCCCTCGCGCGGGTGCTCGCCCATGGCCGTCGCCGCGTCGCCGTGCACTGCGAGGACGAGGCGCGGATGAATGCGCGCAAAGATGAGCGGATCGAGGGCGATCCGGCCAGCCACCCGGTCTGGCGCGACGATGAAAGCGCGATGATGGCCACCCGCCGCATCGTGAAGCTGGCGCGCGAAGCCGGCCGCCGCATCCATGTGCTGCACGTCACAACGCCCGCCGAGCTGGAATTCCTCAGCCAGCACAAGGATGTCGCGACCTGCGAGGTGACGCCGCAGCATCTCACGCTGGCGGGCGAGGATGCCTATCCGCGCCTCGGCACCTATGCGCAGATGAACCCGCCGATCCGCAGCGCTGCCCATCGCGAGGGGCTGTGGCACTGGGTCGGCCAGGGCGTGCCCGATGTGCTCGGCTCCGACCACGCGCCACACACCAAGGAAGAAAAGGCCAAGACCTATCCTGCCAGCCCGAGCGGTATGCCCGGCGTGCAGACTTTGGTGCCGCTTTTGCTCGATCACGTGGCGAACGGCCGCCTGACGCTGCAGCGCTTTATCGATCTGACCAGCGCCGGACCGCAGCGCATCTTTGGCCTGGTCGGCAAGGGCCGCATCGCGACCGGCTATGATGCCGACTTCACCGTCGTCGACCTCAAGGCGCGCTGGACGATGGGCGCGGACTGGATGGCCTCGCGCTGCGGCTGGTCGCCATTTGAGGGCATGAGCGTGACCGGCCGTCCGATCGGCACCATCGTGCGCGGCCATCGGGTGATGTGGGACAACCAGCTCGCCAATGAGGCGGTAGGCGAACCGGTGCGCTTCGAGGCGACCGAGTTCCCCGGCCACTGAGGCAAAGGCAAAAGGGGGAAGGCGGGGCGATGGCGACAACGCGGAGCACCACGAGACGCAAGGCGCCCCGGCGCAAGGGCCTGGGCTTTCCCGGCAATCCCACCAGCCTGCCGGGCAAGCTGTTCCGCTGGCTGCTGATGCTCATCCTCGCCTTCATCGGCATCTCGTTGCTGCAGGTGCTGGTCTATAAAGTCGTGCCGGTGCCGGTGACGATCACCATGCTGATGGACAAGAACGGCATCACCAAGGACTGGACGCCGCTGTCGGACATCGATCCGGACATGCCGCGTGCCGCCATTGCCGGCGAGGATGCCAAATTCTGCCAGCATCACGGCTTCGACACCGATGCCATCCGGCAGGCGATGGAGCAGAACGCCCGCGGCGGGCGCATTCGCGGCGGCTCCACGATCAGCCAGCAGACCGCCAAGAACGTGTTTCTCTGGCAGGGCGGCGGCTTCTTCCGCAAGGGGCTGGAGGCCTGGTACACGGTGCTGATCGAAGCGATCTGGGGCAAGCGCCGGATCATGGAAGTCTATCTCAACGTCGCCGAGACGGGCATCGGCACCTATGGCGTGCAGGCGGGCGCAATCCGCTACTTCAACCACGGCGCCGACAAGATGAGCCGCACCGAGGCCGCCCGCATCGCGGCGGTCCTCCCCCTGCCCAAAAAGCGCGGCGCCATCGCCCCCACCGGCTTCACCCGCCGCCACGGCAACAACATCGCCCGCTGGATCGGCCATGTGAAAGCCGACGGACTGGATGCCTGCCTTGATCTGAACTGAGCGGGCAGACGCAGTTCCCGCACAAAGAGCAAATAAACAGCCCAACAAAAAGGGCGGAGGCATCGCTGCCCCCGCCCTTTTCGATCTTTATCCCGCGCCGATCAGAAGCTGAAGCGTGCGCCCAGACGGATCGCGTACAACGACGATCCGTTTGTCGTCACCAGTTCGTCCGCCAGCACAGTGTCGCTACTCGGCTGCTCATATTTGTACTGAGCACAGCTGTTGGCGCCCACTGCCACGCAGCTCACCTTCGCAACGGTCTTGCGGAAGGGGAAGCTCGACCGAAGCTGCTGGCCCCATTTGTGGTTGAGCAGGTTCGTGAAGTTCTCGATGTCCGCGAACAGCGCGAAACGCGTGCCCAGAGGCAGCGGCAGTTCCTGCTCCACATGAAGGTCGATGCGCGTGAACGCCTTCGAGCGGAAGGCATTGCGCGGCGCAACCTGCCCGCGATAGCCTGCCAGCCCAGAGGACTGGATGATGCTGTCGATCCGCGTTGCCGTCGCCGCACTATCATAGATGACCTTCGGGTCGTTCACGCCGGTCGGCACGTAGAACAGATAGCGCTGTGCACTGCCGGCCGTGCCGAACACACCCGAGCGGCCGCCCGAGAGATCCTGCATCGTGTAGCTGTACCGGGCACCGGCACGGGTCGAGCCGAACAGGTCGATACGCGTCTTGTAATCCCCGAAGAACGCGCGCTCGAACGACGCATTGTAGCGGAAGGCCCAAGTCACTTCGTCGTTCGAATGGCCAGGCCCGCTCAGATTGGCGTCATAAGCCGCGGTGTTGCCGTAGATCGAGCTTGCCTGAGAGGACGTGAGCGAGGTGTCGTCACGCACGTCCTGACGGGTATAGGCACCGCCGAGCGTCAGACCCCAGTCCCAGCTCTTCTCGGCGCGCAGGACGCCGATCCAGCCGCGACCATAATCGGTGTTGGTCAGGAGCAGGTCCTGGCCGGTATCGTTCGCGTTGCCGATCTTGCTGGTGTAGCGCTGACGGCCGTCCGGCGTGAGCGAGCCTGCAACGGGGATCGACCGCAGATCGATGACCTTCACCTGCGAACGCACTTTCGAATACAGCACATCGGCGCCGAAGCGCCAGCCGTCGCCGAGCGGACCCAGATCGGCCTCATAGTCCGCCGACAAGGTCGCGCGGAATTGGTTGGGTGCCTTGAAGTTCGGATCGATCGCATTGATCGACGTGGTCGCGTTCGGGTTCGCAGACAGACCGTTGGCTGCGGCGACCACCGCAGTGTTGGCAGCAGCGGGAATGTTGGTGAACGACGGGTTGTTGAGGATGGAGGACGCGTTTGCGCTGTTGGCGCCGCTCGCGGAACCGTTAAGCTGGTAAATGCCGCCGTCCGTCTGGCGCGCCGTGATCGATGTGTTGATCACGCCGGTGTTGGAGAAGGAGTTGCCGATATAAACGTCCGGCGATCCGCCACCAAAGATGCCGCCACCACCGCGAATGGTGAGGCGCGGCGTTGCCTTGTAGGTGAAGCCAAGGCGGGGCTGCAGCAGGTCGATGCCACTGATGTTGCTGTTATTCGAGAAGCCGTAGCGCGGGTAAAAGTTGGGGTTTACCGCCGCAGTGCTCTTCATCCCGAACACATCCCAGCGCAGACCGACGCCGACCGAGAGCGTCTCGTTCACGCGCCAATCGTCCTGCAAGCCGAACGTGTACACATTGTAGGAGAAGCTGGCGGCGGCATCCGCGGGGTTAAGCGAAGCCGCGTTGTTGTAGCTGAAGCTCTGCGCCGTGCCGGCCTGGAAGTCGGCGATCGAGTCGAAATAATAGGTGCCCGCCGACGGATTGACGAACATGTTGAAGGACTTGGTGTGATTCCATTCCGCAAGAGCGCGGAGGTTGTGGTCGCCAGCCTTCAGCTTGGCGGAAACGGACCCGCCCCAGCTCTTGATGTTCAGCACATTCGACTGGCTCGGGCCGCCGGCACCCAGGACGAACTGCGGCGTCCCAGTGGGGCACACGATGCTGGCCGCGGTCGTGGTAGCGCCATTCGTCGTGCGATCCGAGGTCGGCGCCGCGCAGACGGACATCTGGGCGCTGCGGCCCATCAGAGGGAACTGGCCGCTGTCATAGGTCTTGTAGAGAGCGCGGGTTTCCGTCGAGAAGGTCTCGGACCAGTCGGCATTCCACGCGAGAATGCCGGCCTTCAGCTCGTTGGGCTTGCGATAGGCGTTGGATTCCAGACCCAGATCGCGGGTGCCGGTGGTCGTGCTGACGTTCAACTCATCCTTGGTATAAAGACCGGTCAGCGAGACGCGCTGCGTTTCGGAAAGGTTGGCGTCCAGCTTGCCGACGATCCGGTCGTCCTTGTCGCCATCGGTGCGGAGCAGGCCGCCGACGTCGTAGTTGTAACGGCTCTGGGCGATGCCCACGATCTGCTGCAGGGCTGCATTCGTCGCGCCGATGACCGGCGTGCCAGCATTGTCTTCCTGCGTGCCGAAGGCCACCGGACGGGCGGCGCGCACGCGCTCGGCAGAGACCATGAAGAACAGCTTGTCCTTGATGATCGGACCCGAGAGGGTGGCGCCAAAGTCCTTGCTGGTGAAATCGGGCTGCGTGACCCGACCGGCGGTGTTGAGGATATAGGGCTTGGTCCGCTTCCCGGTCAGCTCGTCCGAGCTGAAGGTGAAGAAGGCCGTCCCATGGAATTCGTTGGTGCCCGACTTGAGGATCGCGTTCGAGACGCCGCCCTGGAAGAAGCCTTCGCGGATATCGTACGGCGCAACCTTGGTTTCGAACTGCCCGATGGAATCGAGCGGAACCGGGCCACGACGTGACGGCAGCGCATCCGGGTTGAGGCCGAAGCTGTCGGTGACCGGAACGCCGTCCACGGTGAAGCGGTTGAAGCGGGGATTCTGGCCCGCGAACGAAACCTGGCGACCGGTCGTCTGGCTGGTGTCGAGCGTCGCAAACGGGTCGCGCGCGGCAATGTCGCGGATGTCGCGATTGACCGAAGCGATCTTGCCGATCTGCTCAGCAGTCATGACCATGGCGGGGCCCTGCGATACGTTGCCAGCGCCGCGGATGGCCGATGCCGTCACGACGATGGCGTCGCCCGAGGCCATCTCAATCGGCAGCGTGAAGGACTGGCCAACGACCGTGTACACGTCCGTCACGCGGACATCTTCGAAGCCCGATGCGGCGACCTCAACCGTGTAAGGCCCACCAATCCGCAGGCCGCTGGTCGAGAAGCTGCCGTCGGCGCCCGTCGTCGTGCGCGAGACGGTGCCCGAGGGGACGTGCGTCACGGTGACGGCGGCGCCGGCGACCGGCGCGCCTTCCGCCGTGACCGTACCGCGCACGGAAGAGGTTGTTTCCTGCGCATGGGCAGGGCTGAGCGCCACGCAGGTGGCGATGCTCGCGGCCGAGGCAGCGAGGAAGAAGCGGAAGTTGCGCATCGAAGATCCCCTTTAGATCATCACGAAAACTGGTCTTGAGCCGTCCTGATCACGGCTGCCTTCACCCCTATGGGCTCGGACACATCCTCTCGCCTGGTCTGCGATCCTTATGTCATCGCCCGTGTCTGGCGGACGTGACTCAATTATGACGATGGCGGGTTCATACTGGCGACCAGCCCAGTCTCGCCATTGCGAAATGAGCGGTATGTATCCGGAAAAAGGAGGAAAATTCCGCAAATCGCTCGTAACGCGGCAATAAAATCGCGCGATATCAATGGCATATTGTGCAGTGCGGCATCGATGCAACGCTCGCGCAGAATCTTGCCATGAGATGAACGGATCGCTGGCCCAATCGACCGTCTGGGCTGCCGGCGAGGCTCAGTCGCGCGAGATGACCGGCCGCTGCAGAAGCGGACGCCACCAGGGCAGGATGAAAAACACGAGCAGCAGCCAGATCAGGCCGACCGCCCAGCCGCCCGCCACATCGCTCGGCCAATGCACGCCGAGCCACACCCGGCTGGCCCCCGTGGCGAGAATCATCGCCGCGCAGACCCATGTCACCACCCGGCTCCGCGCCAGCAGCGCGATGGCGCCATAGAGCGCCATTGCGCCGGCGGCGTGCCCGCTGGGAAAGCTGGTGCCCACAGTCTCGACGAGGCTGGGGAGCATATCGGGGGAGAGCATCATCGGGCGCGGCGCATTGAAGCCGAGCTTCACCACGCCGATGACGAGCGCGGTCCCCACGCCCGCGACCAGCAGCGGGATCAAGCGTTCGGGATGCCCCAGCTTGATGAAGACCAGCCCCACCGCCAGCACGATCAACGTGCGGCCGCCCACCGCGCCCAGCCGGTCCAGCGCCACCGCGCCATGCGTCACCAGCCCCGCACCGCGCACGCCGTGCAACTTGCCCGCCAGCCCCATCAGCCGCTCATCGATGGGCGCGAACAGGCCGGTGGGCTGGAGGAAGCCGATGGCCGCGACCAGCAACGCCAGACCGAGCGCAAAACTGAGCGCGACGCCCGGAGTTGGCGGTTGCCGCATCCGCCTTTGGATCAGATATGCACCGCCCGCCCGTAAGCGGCCAGCACGCTCTCATGCATGGATTCGCTGATGGTCGGGTGCGGGAAGACCGTCTGCATGAAGTCCTGCTCCACCAACTCGGCCGTCTTGCCGATGGTGTAGCCCTGGATCATCTCGGTCACCTCAGCGCCGACCATGTGCGCGCCGAGCAGCTCGCCGGTCTTGGCGTCGAACACCGTCTTCACGAAGCCTTCCGCCTCACCCAGCGCGATGGCCTTGCCATTGCCGATGAACGGGAAGGTGCCGACCTTGACGGTGTATCCCGCATCCTTCGCCTTCGCCTCGGTCAGGCCCACGGAGGCGACCTGCGGCTGGCAGTAGGTGCAGCCCGGAATGTTGAGCGGGTCCATTTCATGCGGGTGGACATCCTTGTTGCCCAGCGCCTGCGCAATCGCCTCGGCGGCGGTCACGCCCTCATGGCTGGCCTTGTGCGCGAGCCATGGCGGCGCGGTGACATCGCCGATCGCCCAGATGCCATCAACGCCGGTGCGGCACAGGCCGTCGGTCTTGATATGGCCCCGCTCCAGCGTGACGCCCAGCGCCTCCAGCCCGATATTCTCTGTGTTCGGCACGATGCCGATGGCGACGATGCAGTGGCTGAACTCGCTGGTCTCGCTCTTGCCATCCTTGCCCTTGATGGCGGCGGTGACGCCCGTGTCGCTGGCCTTGAGACTCTCCAGCGAGGCGCCGGTGACGATCTTCATGCCGCGCTTCACCAGCTGCTTTTCAAGGAACGCCGAGACGTCCTTGTCCTCGACCGGCACGATGCGGTCCATCATCTCGACCACGGTCACATCCGCGCCCATGTCGTTGTAGAAGCTCGCGAACTCGATGCCGATGGCGCCCGAGCCGATAACCAGCAGCTTGCCGGGCATTTCCGGCGGGGTCATCGCGGTGCGATAGGTCCAGATACGCTTGCCGTCCGCCGGCGCGAAGGGCAGATCACGCGCCCGCGCACCGGTCGCCACGATGATGTGCTTGGCCGCCAGATCGGTCTTCTTGCCGTCCTTGTCCGTGACCGAGAGCTTGCCTTTGCCGGTGATCGTACCCGTGCCCATGTGCACGGCGACCTTGTTCTTCTTCATCAGGTGCGTGACGCCGGCATTGAGCTGCTTGGCAACACCGCGCGAGCGCTTCACCACCGCCTCAATGTCCGCGCTGATCTTCTCGGCGGCCAGGCCATAATCCTTGGCGTGGCTCATATAATGGAAGATCTCGGCCGAGCGCAGCAGCGCCTTGGTCGGGATGCAGCCCCAGTTAAGGCAGATACCGCCGAGCAGCTCGCGCTCCACAATGGCCGTCTTGAGGCCAAGCTGGCTCGCGCGGATCGCCGCGACATAGCCGCCGGGGCCGGAACCGAGAACGATGACGTCATAGGATTCAGACACGAAATGCTCCATTCAAAGGCCCCTCTCCCCTCGTGGGAGAGGGGTTGGGGGAGAGGGGGCTGGCCCCGTCGGTCAGCGCGGACCAGATCGCCTCGGCAACCTGCTCCGTCCGCGCCAGAATATCATCATTCCAGAAGCGCAAGACGCGGAAGCCTTGGTGCTCAAGCCAGAGGGTTCGCTGATAATCCCGCTCGCTTGCGATATGCTGTGAACCATCTGCCTCGACAATGAGGCGCTGCTCGAAATTTACGAAATCGACGATGAATCGACCGATCACTTGCTGACGCTTGAACTTGTGACTCGCCAACCGCTTATTCCGCAGGACCGCCCAGAGCCGACTTTCTGCTTCGGTTGGATTTGCACGCATCTCTCGGGCTCGTTCGAGAAGGACGTCGCCCCCTCTCCCTCCCACCGCTTTGCGGCGGGCCCCTCCCTCTCCCGCAAGGGGAGAGGGAAGGTCTACGCGCCGAGCCTTCATTGCGCGTTCGCCAGGGGCGGCACCCTGCGGGGGCGGCGCACTTCGTCGATGGCGACGAAGATGAACCGGGCCTGCGTGACCTTGTAGGTTTCCTCGCTGTGCCGCGCGCGGCGCCAGGCCTCGACCTCAATGGTCATCGACGTGCTGCCCACCTTCACGAGCGTCGCGAAGACGGAGACCTCGTCCCCCACCAGCACCGGGCGGTGGAACTGCATGCCTTCCACGGCGATAGTGACAGCCCGGCCCTTGCTGTGCCGCGAGGCGACAAGCGCCGCCGCCATATCCATCTGGCCCATCAACCAGCCGCCGAAAATGTCCCCATAGGGATTGGCATCCGCCGGCGTCGCGGTGATCCGCGTCGCGGGCGCACCTTCCGGCAGGACATCCACGTCAGGGGCCATGGTGCGCTTACGCCACCAGACCCAGCGGCGCCTCTATCAGTTCCTTGAACACCTTCATCAGCTCCGCACCGTCGGCGCCATCGATGGCGCGATGATCGAAGCTGCCGGTGGCGGACATGACGGTCGCGATGCCGAGCGCATCGTCGATCACATAAGGCCGCTTCTCGCCAGCGCCGATCGCCATGATCATCGCCTGCGGCGGATTGATCACTGCCTCGAACTGCTTGATGCCCATCATGCCCATGTTGGAGAGGCTGGCCGTGCCGCCGGTGAACTCTTCCGGCTTGAGCTTGCCTTCCTTGGCGCGGGTGGCGAGGTCCTTCATCGCGGTCGAGATGGCGGAGACGGACTTGGCGCCGGCATCGGTGATGATCGGCGTGATCAGTCCGCCCTCGATGGACACCGCCACCGAGATGTCGGCCCGGCTGAACTTGAGCAACTGGTCGCCGGCGAACTGCACATTGCACTTGGGCACGGCGATCAGCGCCTTGGCCAGCGCCTTGATGAGCAGATCGTTGACCGAGAGCTTCACGCCCCGCGATTCGAGCGCCTTGTTCAGTTCGCCACGCAGCATAAGCAGCGCATCGAGGCGCACATCCACGGTAAGGTAGATGTGCGGCACCTGCTGCTTCGATTCGGTGAGGCGGCGCGCGATGGTCTTGCGCATGTTCGAGAGCTTCTCGACCTCGTGCGGAATGCCGAAATCCTGCGCGGTCGCGGCCACAGGCGCAGGCGCGGCCGAAGCCGACGCTGCGGGCGCCGCTGAGGGGCTCGCGGCGGGCTTAGGCGCGGTGCTGCCGGGCTTCACTCCCTCCAGATCTGCCTTCACGATACGGCCATTGGGGCCGGTGCCCGAAACCGCAGCCAGATCGATGCCGCTGTTCGTGGCGATGCGGCGGGCGAGCGGGCTGGCCTTGACGCGATCGCCAGAGGAGGCAGCGGCCGGCGCGGCAGTCGATTTCGCGACTTCCGGCTCCGGCTTGGGGGCGCTGGCGGCTTCCGGCTTCTTCTCCGGAGCGGCGTCGGCCTTGGGTGCGGGCTTGGCTGCAGCGGGGGCATCGCCGCTCGGCACCTCCTCGCCTTCCTCGACCAGCACCGCGATGACGGTGCCGACCTTCACATTGTCGGTCCCTTCGGCGACGAGGATCTTACCGACGACCCCTTCGTCCACGGCTTCAAATTCCATGGTGGCCTTGTCGGTCTCGATTTCGGCGAGCAAATCGCCGGAAGAGACGGTGTCGCCTTCCTTCACGAGCCATTTCGAAAGCGTGCCTTCCTCCATGGTCGGCGAGAGGGCGGGCATCTGGATATTGATCGCCATGGGGGCCAGGCTTTCCTGTTTTTCGGGTTGGACAATCACCGGCCACCTTCACGCTTTGCCCGTCGGGGTCAAGGCCATCCCTTGCATCCGGACCGAATTTCCCGCACCTACCGAGCCGGTTTCTTCGGGGGAGCAGGCGATGATGCGGACTTATCTCGTCGTGGTGGACGAAAGCAGCGAGGCGGAATCGGCCCTGCTGTTCGCCGCGCGCCGCGCTGCCAAGACGGGCGGCGGCGTGCATATGCTGGCGCTCGTGCCCAAGACCGAGTTCGTCCAATGGGGCGCCGTACAGGCGACGATGGAGGAGGAAGCCCGCGCCCGCGCCGAAGCCCTCGCGGCCAGTGCCGCCGGCACGCTGATGGCGGAAGCTGGCATCCAGCCCGCGATCACGGTCAAGGTCGGCGATCCCGTGGCATCGGTGAAAGAGATGCTGGCCTCGGGCGAAACGGTCGCCGCGCTCGTACTCGGCGCCGCGCCCAAGGGCGCGCCCGGACCACTGGTGGCGCACTTTGCCGGCAATGACGCCGGCACACTGCCCTGCCCCGTGATGATCATCCCCGGATCGCTGAGCCGCGAGGATATCGAACGGCTGAGTTAGGTCGGCCATCGTGTCCCTGCAGCGTGTTCCTGCGAAGGCAGGAACCCAGGGCGCAACCAACGAACCTCGCCGCCCTGGGCTCCTGCCTTCGCAGGAGCACTGTTAATTTCATTACGACAATGAAAAAGGGGCCGACCTTCGACAGCCCCTCCTTCAAAATCCGATTGCGGCGTGCTCAGCCCGGCTGGTTGGCCCGCTCGGCGCCATTGCCGTCCAGATTCTCCGCGACGAACGCCCAGTTGACGTGCTTCTTGAGGATCGTGTCCGCGAAGTTGGGGCGCGCGTTGCGATAATCGATGTAATAGGCGTGCTCCCATACATCGAGGATGAACAGCGGCGTATCGCCATGCGCCACCGGGCAATCGGCGTCGTGATAGCTGGTCACTTCCAGCTTGCCGTCCTTGAGGATCAGCGCGGCCCAGCCGCTGGCGAAGTGGCCGACGGCTTCCGCCTTCAGCTTCTCGATCAACGCGTCGGTCGAGCCGAAGCCTTCGTTGATGAGATCGGCCAGCTTGCCGCTCGGCTCCTGCGTCTCGGGCGAGAGGCACTGCCAGAAGAAGCTGTGGTTCCAGATCTGGCCGACCTGGTTGAACAGCCCGCCCTTGGAGGACTTGATCAGCTCCACGAGCGACTTGCCCTGCAGGGCCGGATCGGCGGCAACCAGCTCGTTGGCCTTCGTCACATAGGCATTGTGGTGCTTGCCGTGGTGATAGTCGAAGGTCTCGGCCGACATGTCATCGCCAAAGGCGGTCTTGGCATAGGGAAGGTCGGGCAGTGTGAATGCCATGGCGCTAATCTCCTCTTGGTGCATTAAAGTCGTTCTGCAGGCGAAACGCGCAGGCGCGCGATTCGTGTCGGTTGCCCGCAGCAGATGGCGCGTAGACCGGCAGCTTTCCAGTCATCTCTCCCGATCAGCGCCAAATATAATTTCGATATGACAGCGGCGCGACTTTGGCATAGCCTGTGCGATGGCCGATAACCGGCTTTAGGGGAGGGTGCGGTCAAAGCACCCGGCAAACGACTGGGGGAGCATCATGACGAAACTGTTCGGCAATCTGCATCTCGTCCTGCTGATCGGGGTTATTCTGACCCTGGCTGTCATTTACGGCATTGGCCCGAATGGCGAATCCGTCTCCGCCGCCTTGCGCTGGCTGCACACCTTCTTCGGCATTTTGTGGATCGGCCTGCTCTATTACTTCAACTTCGTGCAGATCCCGACCATGCCCAAGGTCCCGGCAGAGCTGAAACCGGGCGTCTCCAAGTTCATCGCGCCCTCCGCGCTGTTTTTCTTCCGCTGGGCCGCGGCGCTGACCGTGCTGACCGGTCTGCTGGTGGCATGGCGCACCGGCTATCTGCACGAGGCGTTCGCGTTCAAGGCGCCCTATCAACTGATCGGTCTGGGCATGTGGCTCGCCGTGATCATGGCGATCAATGTGTGGTTCGTGATCTGGCCGGCGCAGAAGAAGGCGCTGGGGCTGGTGGCCGCCGACGATGCGACCAAGGCCAGCGCCGCCACCCGCGCGATGATCTTCAGCCGCACCAACACGTTGCTGTCGATCCCGATGCTCTACTGCATGGTCAACTTCAACGGCGGCTGAGCGGCCGGCGCCCTGCGCGAGGCGGCAAGCGCCTCAAAGCAGGGCGTGTTTCTTCAGGCAGTGCCGCAACTGGTCGTAGGAGAGCCCGATCGCCTTGGCCGTGGCGCGCTGGTTGAAGCGGTGGCGCTGGAGCGCATGGCGCAGGATCGCGGCCTCATGCGCGTCGACAGCGCCGCGAAAGTCGGCGACATCGTCCAGCGCGATCAGCAATCGCCCGTCCTCGACCGCGCCCTCCTCGGAAGGACCGGAAACAGGCGCCGCGCTGGCGGCAGCGGGCTTGCCCGGCATCGGCTGCGGCTTCCATGGCGAAGCAAAGGGATCGAGCTGGATCTCGTCGATCGGCCGATCCGGGTCGGGCCAGCGATACACGGCGCGCTCGACGACATTGCGCAGCTCGCGCACATTGCCGGGCCAGCGATAGGCGTTGAGCGCCGTCATCATCCGCTTGGAAAAGCCCGGCCATGACGACCAGCCGCATTCCGATGCCATCTTGCGCCCGAAATGCTCGACCAGAACGTCGACATCGCCCTCGCGCCCGCGCAGAGGCGGCAGGGTAATCACCTCGAAGCTCAGCCGGTCGAGCAGGTCGGCGCGGAACCGCCCGGCTTCCACGGCATCGGGCAGATGCTCGTTGGTCGCTCCGACAATCCGCACATCCACATTGAGCGGCCGCGAACTGCCGATGCGCGTCACCTCGCCATATTCCACGGCGCGCAGCAGCCGCTCCTGCGCCGCCATGGAGAGCGTGCCCAGTTCATCGAGGAATAGGGTTCCGCCATCAGCCTCCTCGAAGCGACCGGCCCGCGCCCGTGTCGCGCCGGTGAAGGCGCCGGCCTCATGGCCGAACAGCTCGGCCTCGATCAGCGTCTCGGGCAAGGCGGCGCAGTTCATGATGATGAGCGGCCCATCCCAGCGCTGGGAAAGGCGATGGATGCGCTCGGCGATCAGCTCCTTGCCAGTACCCCGCTCGCCGATGACCAGCACCGGGCGGTTGAGGTCAGCCGCACGGCCGGCCTGCTCGACCGCATCCAGAAAGGCGAGGGATTCCCCGACGAAATGCGTCGTCTTTTCCATTCCCAACTTTTAGGGATATTTCCCAACTCATTGCAACAAACAATGCTTCGCGCGCACCTCGGCCGAGAAGAAATTGGCGAAAATCCGGGCTTCTCAGAAATTGGCACGCCCCCTGCAGTGCATTAGGCAATCCGCCAATGAGCGGGATTTGAAGGCCTAACCAGGATCAGGAAGAGACCGCCATGTTGAACACAATCGACCGCTTCGGTGCTCAGACCGCCGCAGCATGTCTTACCCTTATTTTCAGCGCCATCATGGTGATCGGCGCTGTCGGCCCTGCGGTCACCGGCAACCCTGCCGCCACGACTGCAGCGGCTCTGGACAACACACCGGACAAGCCGTCACAATCCCTTGTGTGACGGCTTCAAGGTCGGGGCAGCACACCCCCGCTGCCCCGACCGAACCGCCTCAGTTGGAGTATGTACATGAGTATTTTCTCTCGCACCCGGGACATCATTGCCGCCAACGTGACCGATCTGCTGGATCGCGCCGAGGACCCGGCCAAGATGATCCGCATGATCATCCTCGAAATGGAGGAGACGCTGGTCGAGGTGCGTGCATCGGCAGCGCGGACCATCGCCGACCAGAAGGAGATGCGCCGCCACATCGCCAAGCTCGATGCCCTGCAGGAAAGCTGGGTCGAGAAGGCGCAGCTCGCCCTCTCCAAGGATCGCGAAGACCTTGCCAAGGCCGCGCTGGTCGAAAAGCAGAAGGCCGGCGACATGGCCGAGCAGCTGCGCGGGCAGATTGCCATGCTGGATGAGGCGCTGGCCGCATCCGAAGAGGACATCGCCAAGCTGCAGGCCAAGCTGCGCGAGGCGCGTGTCCGGCAGAACAGCCTCGTCGCCCGCATGGAGAGTGCACAGACGCGCCGGCGTGCGCGCGAGATGTACAATGGTGAGCGCGTGCAGGATGCCTTCTCCCGCTTCGAACTGCTGGAGCGCCGGGTCGATCTGGCTGAAGGCGAGGCCGATGCCATGGGTCTGGGCGGTCAGCCCAAGACGCTGGAGCAGGAGATCGCCGAACTCCAATCCGCCGACAAGGTGGAAGCCGAACTCGCGGCGCTCAAGGCCGCGCAAGCCAGGAAGGATTGATCCATGGAGGACGTCTTTCTGCCTATCGTCATCTGCGGGATGCTGTTCATCGGCATGCCGTGGCTGATCTTCCACTATGTCACCAAGTGGAAGCAGGCGCCCAAGATCACCGACGAGGACGAACGGCTGCTCGATGAGATGCACATGCTCGCCCGTCGCCTGGAGGAGCGCCTCCAGACGGTCGAGCGGATCATCGCCGCCGACAATCCCGATTTCCGTCCAGCCCGCCCGAGCGCGAGCGACGATCCCTATTTCGACAGGAGGAACTGAGATGTCCGCCCGCCGCACCAAATTCTACCTCGACAAGAAGAATGCCAAGGCCATGGGCGTCTGCGCTGGCATTGCCGACTATATGGGCATCGACGTGCTCTGGGTCCGCATTGGCGCCGTGCTCGTGACGCTGGCCGGCGGCTTCCCCTGGACGGTGATCGCCTATCTGCTCGCCGCATGGATGGCCGAGCCCAAGCCGACCGGCCTCTATGCCGACCGGGAAGACGAGCGCTTCTGGCAGGGCGTGCGCACCAATCCGGCGCGCTCTACCCGCGATGTGCGCAGCAAGTTCCGCGACATCGACCGGCGCCTGTCCGACATCGAGACCTTCTACACCAGCCGCAACACCCGGCTTGCCGACGAGATCGACAGCCTGCGCTGACACGAGACGCGAGGCGAATGAGAGGCGCAACAGCGCTCGATTACAGGGGAATTTGAACCATGGATCCTATCACCGCGGACGCCGTCGTCGAATCGATGCCGCTCATCGTCGGCGCCAGTTCACTGATCGGCCTGCTGGCCATCGCCGGATGGGTCTTCAACACATGGCTGCGCGTCCGGCACGGCTATCCGCTCGAGAACAGCTGGGGCAAGGCCGTCTATCCGCAGAAGAATGAGGAGCTCAGCGAGCGCATCAAGCTGCTCAGTCAGGAGAATGCGCAGCTGCGTGCCGAGCTTGGCGCGGTCAAGGATCGCCTGGCCAATGTGGAGCGCATCGTGACCGACAGCGCCCTTCATCTGACCAACGAGATCGAAAGCCTGCGCACCCCCTCCAACTGATCGCCATCCAACTGGCCGGGAGCCCCATCATGCCCGCTTCAATGCTGTTATTCTTCATGATTGTCGTCGGCATCCCGGTCATCGGGGGCATCTGGAGCAAATATATGCGGCAGAAGATGAAGCTCCGCGAGCGCGAGTTGGACGTGCTCGGCACACAGACCGCAGAAAAGGCCGCACAATATGCCGCGCAGGTCGAGCGGCTGGAGCAGCGGGTGCGGGTGCTGGAGCGGATCGTGACTGATCGCGGCGCCGCCCTCGCCCACGAAATCGACCAGCTCGGCGGCCCTGAATCCGTCTCTCACGAAATGCCCACGCGGACCGACCACTAAGACATCGACAGGAGGAGATAGAGTCATGACCGATCTTGACCTCGTGAAGCACGCCATGACCATGATAGCGCTAACTTTGTCGTTCGCACTTGTCGCCCTGGCCATGCTCAAGGGCTGGAACGGATGGCTGGCGCTAAAGCGGGCAGAGCTGGACATGGCCGCCAGCCGCGCCGCCCCGCGCGCGCCGACCCCGGACGCACCCCTGGCCGGCGGGCTGATCGAGATGGCCGATCTCAAGGAGCGCATCCGCAAGCTGGAAGCCATCGCCGCCGGCATCGACGTCTGATCCGCAGAGTTTCACTGGCCTCCCGCGCGCCGCGACCTATATGGGCGGCATGACGACATTGCAGACCATCCAGGACGATTACGAACTGCTCGAAGGCGATGAGCGCTACCGGCTACTGATCGACCTGGGCCGCGAACTGGAGCCGATGCCGGACGCGCTGAAGACGGACGCGACGCTCGTGCGGGGCTGCTCCGCCTCCGTCTGGGTCTACCCGACACGGCTGGACAATGGCGCGCTGCATTTCCTGGCGGACAGCAATGCCGCCATCACCAAGGGCATCATCGCCTTGGTCCTCCTCACCGTGCAGGACCGGATGCCGGCGGAGGTCGCGACGTTCGACATCGAACAGGCGCTGGCACCCTTCGACCTCAAGCGCCAGCTCTCGTCCAATCGCACGCAAGGGCTGCCGAACATGATCGCGCTGATCCGGGAAACGGCGACTCGCCTGCAGGCGGAGGATGCTGCCAGTTGAAAGGGGGCGGTTGACAGGCTCGCATCACAGCTTGCAGGTTGGGCGCCATGCCGGTGAGCGGTTTTCACCGCAGTGTAATTGGAATGCGGCCTCCGTCACGAACAGGGCGGGCGCCAGAAGAAACAGGTGGCGCATTGATTGATTCCAAGCATTTCCGCGACGTTCTCGGCAGTTATCCCACCGGCGTATGCGTCATCACCTCAAATAATGCGGACGGTCAGCGCTGGGGTCTGGCGGTCGGCACTTTTTCTTCGATCTCGCTTGACCCGCCGCTGGTCGGCTTCCTGCCCGACAAGCGCTCGGGCAGCTGGGCCAATATCGCCACCACCGGCCGCTTCTGCGTGAATGTGCTCGGCAATGCCCAGCTGGAAACCTGCCGGCGATTCGCCTCGCGGCATGACGACAAGTTCGAGGGCATGGCCCATGGCACCAGCCCCGGCGGCCTGCCGATCCTCGATGGCGCGCTCGCATGGATCGAATGCGCGATCGAAAAGGTCGTGGAATTGGGCGACCATCTTCTCGTCGTCGGCGCGGTGCAGGCCATGGAGCGTGCGCCCGAGGGATCGCCGCTGATCTTCTATCGCGGCGGCTATCACCGGCTGGTCGATCTGGAAGACGCCACCGCTTGACCGGCTCACGCCCGGCCGAACGGCAGGATCGCCTCCAGCACCGGTAAAGGCGGCTTGCCCGGCACCTGCCGGCCGTTCCGCATCAGGAAGACATGGCGGACGATCTCCGCCTGCTGCTCGATCCCATAGCGCGCGAACGGCTTGCCCGGCTGGAAGTCGTAATCATAGCGGCAGAACGGGTGGCGTCGCACCAGCAGGTTGGTCCCGGTCTGGTGCTGCCAGACATGCGTCATTTCGTGAATGAACAGCCCTTGCGCCGCCAGGTCGCTCGCGCCGAAGCAATCGCAATAGCTGCGCCCCTGCGGATGGAAATGAATGTGCCCGCGCGGCGCCATGACGATGGCGCGCGGCTGGAAGGGCCACCATTTGCGGTTGCGAATTCGCACCTCATCGAGCGCGATCGCATCGCCGAACATGCGCTCGACCAGCGCGCGCTCCGGCTGGGACAGCGGCCGATCGACGGCGGCAACGTGCGGGGGTAGGACGGCCATGCAGCCGAGATAGGCGCCCCTGCCTCACCGGCAAGGCCCGCCCGCCCCGGCGCATTCCCGCCGGCCGTCACTCGCTCTTGAGATCGAGAACCGACACCGCCGCCAGAATGACGCCAAAGACCGCAACCATGCCGATGAAGGTCAGGACCGGCCACTGCATAAGAAGGTTCATCGCGAATGCTCCTGCAAACCATGTGATGAGCCCTCTTTTCACCGAACGGCGCCGCCGACATTGATCGGCATCAAACCCGCGCCCGCCCCATCCGGGCGGAATTTTTTACGGATGATCACAGCTCCCCTCTTCCCGTGCGCAAAAACCGACAATCTTGCCCAAGTCTGACAGGTCCATTCATCGGGCGGTCATCTGGGCTGACTTAGAAAAGCGATGTGGCGCGGGGACTGACCTCGGGATTCCCCCCTGTTGCCCGGGCTTCGCCCCGCACCACATGCGCAAAAATTCAGGCGCTTTCTTCGAGCCCCCGCTCCATGCCCCCCGGAGCGGGGGTTTTCGATGTCCGCGCGATCCGCCCGGTCTAATGCCGCGGCGCACAGCCCCCGAGTCAAAATAATCGCTTCGCGGCTTGGGTTCGGCGCCGAGGGCGGCTAGGGACTTTGGCCATGTCGACCAAGCAGACTCTCAAGATCGCCTCCTGGAATATCAACAGCGTCCGCGCCCGCCTCGAAATCGTCGAGCGCTTCCTCACCGAGTATCAGCCGGACGTTCTGTGCATGCAGGAGACGAAGGTCGTGGACGGCTCCTTTCCGGAGGGCCTGTTCCGCCGGCTCGGCTATAATCATCAGGTGCTGCACGGCCAGCCGATGCACCATGGCGTAGCCATCGTCAGCCGCATTCCGGTGCGTGAGGACGAGCGACTCGACTGGCAGGCCAATGGCGAGGCGCGCCACATCGGCGTGCGGCTGGAAAACGGCCTGCGCATCGAGAATGTCTACGTGCCCGCCGGCGGCGAAGAGCCGGACCGCACGATCAACCGCAAGTTCGGCCAGAAGCTCGATTTTCTGCAACGCATGATCGATTGGTCCGGCAAGCTCGGCGGATCGACCCTGCTGCTCGGCGACTTCAACGTCGCGCCGCTCGAGTGCGACGTGTGGAGCCACAAGCAGCTCATCAACGTCGTCAGCCACACCCAGATCGAGCGCGACCTGCTCGGCCATCTCCAAAGCTCGCACAACTGGATTGACCTTGGCCGGCGCTTCGTGCCCGCGCCCGAGCGGCTCTACACCTGGTGGAGCTACCGCGCGCAGGATTGGGCAAAGTCGGATCGCGGCCGTCGGCTCGACCATATGTGGCTGAGCCCCGATCTCGCCGAGACGGCGGTGTCGCACCAGGTCGCCGAGGATTGTCGCAGCTGGACGCGCCCCTCGGACCACGCCCCGCTCATCACGGAATTCGCCTTCTGATGGGCGCGCGATAATGGACGCGCGCGCTGCGGCTCGCGCCATCGATGCTCTCCGGCGCGGCTGGCCGATCCGGCTGGTCGATGCAGGTGACGCGCTGACGCTGCTGCCTGTGGAAGGCGCAACGCCGACGAGCCTCTCCTCGTTCGACCCGGCGGCAGAGGCGCCCCTGCTGCTCTCCGCCGCGCGGGCCGTCACGCTCAAGCTCGCCAACCAGCGGGAGGCGGCGGACCCACAAGCGCCGGCGCTCATCGCCCGCGAGCGCTGGATCGATTCGCCCGCCGCCGCCATGGCCATTGCCGATCCGGTGCGCGATCTCGCGACGCCGCTCAAAGGCCCGTTCCGCGCCCTGCCGGTGCCGCACCCGGCCCTGGCCGCCGCCGCCCTCACCCTTGCGCGCCTCGCCGGCATGTTGCCCGCCTTCTTCATCGGCTCCGAGGACGCCGAGGCCGAGGTGCAGCTGAGCGCGGACGATATCGCCACTTATGCAGACCCGACCCGGCTTGCCATCGCCGCCCGCGCGCGGTTGCCCGTCGAAGCCAGCGTGGATGCGCAAATCGTCGCCTTCCGCTCCCCGGAAGACCCGCGCGAGCACATCGCCCTCGTCATCGGCGAGCGCGACGGCAGCGCCCCGGTCGTCCGCCTGCACAGCGAGTGCCTGACCGGCGACGTACTCGGCTCGCTCAAATGCGATTGCGGCCCGCAATTGCACGGCGCTCTGCACGAGATCGCCCATGCGCGCTGGGGCGTTCTGCTCTACCTCCGGCAGGAGGGGCGCGGCATCGGCCTCATCAACAAGCTGCGTGCCTATCAGCTGCAGGATCAGGGCTTCGATACGGTGGACGCCAATGTCCGCCTGGGCTTCGCCATCGATGCGCGCGATTTCGGCGTCGCGGCACGCATGCTCGATCTGCTCGGCATCGACGAAATCCGGCTGCTCACCAACAATCCGGAGAAGGTCGCCGGCCTGGAATCGCAGGGCATCCGCGTGGCCGAACGGCTGCCGCTGGCTTTGCCCTCCAATCCCCATAATGAGCGCTATCTCGCCACCAAGCGGGACCGCACCGGCCATCAGTTGTGAGCGAAGCGCCAGCCATTCTGGTCGATGGCGAGGCGGGGCGCCTGACCATCGGCGACTGGTCCTGCGCCTGCGTCATCGGCAAGAGCGGGCTCATTGCTGCGGCGGACAAGCGCGAAGGCGACGGCGCCTCGCCCATCGGTGATTGGCCAGTGCGCGCCGCGCTGCTCCGCCCCGGTCGCATCGATGCCGCTCAGGCGCCCGCAATCCCGTGGCGCTGGGTCCGGCCGGACGATGGCTGGAGCGACGATC
Organism: Sphingobium sp. B11D3B; assembly: GCF_025961735.1. Taxonomy (NCBI): domain Bacteria; kingdom Pseudomonadati; phylum Pseudomonadota; class Alphaproteobacteria; order Sphingomonadales; family Sphingobiaceae; genus Sphingobium; species Sphingobium sp. B11D3B. The sequence continues at coordinate 2,710,203 of NZ_JAOQOF010000001.1, forward strand.
CCGCCGACCCGGCCTATAACCGCCCCGTCCATCTGCCGCGCCACACCAGCCACGAGCTGCTCGCACGCGCGGATCAGGCCTATGACGTCATCATCGTCCTTGGCCATAATGATGCGCCGCCAACGCCCGGCATGGGCAGCGCGATCTTCTTCCACCAATGGGTGATCGGTGAGAATGGCCAGCCCAAGGCGACGGAAGGCTGTGTCGCCATCGCCCCGGACGACATGCGCACCGTCCTTGGGCTGCTTCGCCCCGGCACGACGCTCCGTTTGCGATAGCGCATCCTGCCGCGTTCAACGGCTCGTCGCGAAACCACCCCATGGTAAGCAGCGCTTAACCACAGGGGCCTCACCTGCCGGGACGACCACAAGGTGATTCATGAACGCATATCTCGAAGACGGGCGGACCGACGCAGCCTGGCAAGCCATTTGCCGGTCCCAGGGCGTCATCGAATTCAGTCCGGAAGGCACCATCCTGTGGGCCAATGACGTCCTGCTCGAGACATTGGGCTACCGCCTCGATGAGGTGGTCGGCGAGCATCATCGCATCTTCTGCGCACCATCCTTCGTGCGCTCCACTGACTATGCGGCCTTCTGGCGGACGCTGACCTCCGGCGCGTTCCACGCCGGCCGCTATGAGCGGCGCTCACGCGGCGGCGCCTCTGTCTATCTTCAGGCGACCTATAATCCCGTTGTCGATTGTCAGGGCAGACCGGTGCGGATCCTCAAGATCGCCTCCGACGTTACCCGGCAGGTCCAGCTCGAACAGGAAGTGCAGGCCCGCTATGAGGAAAGCCAGCGCCTGCAGGGTGAATTGCAGCGCGGCAATGCCCGGCTCCAGTCCACCATGGCCGAACTGGCGGCCATCGTGACCACGATCGGCGCCATCGCGAACCAGACCAACCTGCTGGCACTCAACGCCCGCATCGAAGCCGCCCGCGCCGGCGAGGCCGGTCAGGGTTTCGCGGTCGTCGCCAATGAGGTGAAGAAGCTGGCTGGGGACACGCGCCTTGCGACGTCCCGCGCGGCGGACATGATGAAGCACAGCATCGCGCCCGGCATCGCCGCCTGAGCTACTCCGCCGCATCCTCCAGCGATGCGCTGGATTCGGATGCCGCCAATCCCGCCTCCGGGTTCATCCGCTCGGCCTGCTGGCGCATCCACATCTGCGCATAATGGCCGCCGAGCGCGAGCAATTGCGCGTGCGTGCCCTGCTCGACCACGCGGCCGTCATCCATCACGATGATGCTGTCGGCATGGACGATGGTCGAGAGCCGGTGCGCGACGATGATCGTCGTGCGCCGCGCGGCTACGTCATCGAGCACGGTCTGGATCGCCGCTTCCGTGCGGCTGTCGAGCGCACTGGTCGCCTCGTCGAGGACCAGGATCGGCGGGTCCTTGACCAGCGTGCGCGCGATGGCGACGCGCTGCTTCTCGCCACCGGAGAGCTTGAGGCCGCGCTCGCCCACCCGCGTGTCATAGCCCTTGGGCAGCGAGTCGATGAAGCGGTCGATCGCCGCCCCGCGCGCACCGGCCTCGATATCCGCCTGCGTCGCGCCGTCACGGCCATAAGCGATGTTGTAGCCGATGGTATCGTTGAACAGCACCATGTCCTGCGGCACGATGCCGATGGCGGCGCGCAGCGAGGTCTGTTGCACGCGGGCAATATCCTGTCCGTCGATGAGGATGCGGCCGCCCTGAATATCGTAGAAGCGGAAGAGCAGCCGCGCGATGGTCGACTTGCCCGCGCCGGAATGGCCGACCACCGCCAGCGTCGTACCCGCAGCGACATGGAAGCTCACGCCCTTGAGGATCGTTCGGTCGGGATCATAGCCGAACACCACGTCCTCGAAGCGGATATCGCCCGCCGTCACCGCCAGCGGCGGCGCATCGGGCACGTCCTTGATCTCGGTCTCGGTATCGATCAGCCTGAACATCGCCTCCATGTCGATGAGGCCTTGGCGGATCGTCCGATACACCATGCCGAGCAGATCGAGCGGGCGGAAAAGCTGCATCAGCAACGCATTCACCAGTACGACATCGCCCGGCGTGAACCGGCCCTGCGCCCAGCCCCACACCGTGAACGCCATCGCCCCGCCCATCATCACATTGGTGATGAGCGCCTGGCCGATGTTGAGCATCGCAAGGCTGTTGTTGCTCTTGGTCGCGGCGTTCATGTAGCTGCGCTGCGCTGCGCCATAGCGTGCTGCCTCGCGGTCTTCCGCCGTGAAATATTTGACCGTCTCGAAGTTGAGCAGGCTGTCCACGGCATGGGCCGTCGCCCCGGTATCGAGATCGACCATCTCCCGCCGCAGCGCGTTGCGCCATTCGGTGATCTTCTGCGTGAAGGCCGTGTAGAGCGCGATCATCACCAGCGTGCCCGCCACCAGCCCGAAGCCGAACTTGACCTGGAAGATGATGCACACCGCGATCAGCTCGATCGCCGTCGGGGCGATGTTGAACAGCAGGAAGTGCAGCATCGTCTCGATGGACGTGGTGCCCCGCTCGATGACCTTGGTAACGCCGCCGGTCTTGCGGTTGAGGTGGAAGCGCAACGAGAGATTGTGCAGGTGGCGCAGCGTCTGCTCGGCCATCAGCCGCTGGGCATTGCGCCCGACCCGCTCGAAGGCGACATTGCGCAGATTGTCAGAGACGACGCCGCCAAAGCGTGCGCCCGCATAAGCCAGCACCAGCCCCAATGCGACGGCCACCCCCGCCTGCATCCCCGGCCCCATCCGGTCGATGATACCCTTATAGGCAAAGGGCATGACGAGGATGATCGCCTTGCCCAGCAACACCAGCACCAGCGCGACGATGATCCGCGCCTTGAGATTGGGCTCACCCGCCGGCCAGAGATAGGGCAGGAAGCGCCGCAACGTCGCCCATGCGGGCGGCGTGGGCAGATCCTTATCCTGATTGTCCGGTGGCATGGATGCCAGTTAGGCGCGCGGCCACCGCTTGCCAAGGGTGGTGATCATCCCAATGCGCAAGAGCGGCCCTGCCCAACTCACGCCCGCGCGCTGAAGACGCTCCAGCCGGTCGCTTCGGCCAGCCGTTCCAGGGCGCGCGTGCCGAGGTGGGAGTTGCCGCTTTCGTTGAGGCCGGGCGACCAGACGGCGATGCTCGCCTTGCCGGGTACGACGGCGAGAATGCCACCGCCGACGCCGGATTTGCCCGGCATCCCCACCCGAAAGGCGAAGTCGCCGCTGGCGTCATAATGGCCGCAGGTCAGCATCAGCGCGTTGATGCGGCGAGCGCGGCGGGGCGAGACCACGCGCCCGCCCGCCGGCTGGCGTCCATCCAGCATGAGGAAGCGGCCGGCCTGCGCCAGTTGCACGCAATCCATCGCAATGGCGCATTGGTGGAAATAGCAGCCCGTCACCAGATCGACGGGATTGTGGATGTTCCCGAACGCCCGCATGTAATTGGCCAGCGCAATGTTGCGGTAGCCGGTCTCCGCCTCGCCGCGCGCCACGCTTTCATCGATGGCGATGCTCTCGTCATCGGCCAGATAGCGCACGAAGCGCAGCAGCGCGCCGATGGATTCGCGTGGGCGATGGCCGGAGAGATTGACGTCCGCCACCACCAGCGCGCCGGCGTTGATGAACGGATTGCGCGGAATGCCCTGTTCGGCCTCAAGCTGGACGATGGAGTTGAAGGCATTGCCGGAAGGCTCGCGGCCAACGCGCTTCCAGAGCTGGTCCCCCACCTTGCCGAGCGCCATGGTGAGCGCGAACACCTTGGAGATGGACTGGATCGAAAAGCTCGTGCGCGCATCCCCACCCATGGCGATGGTCCCATCCGCGCCGACAATGGCCATGCCGAACTGGTCCGGGGACACGTTGGCAAGGCCGGGGATATAGGTCGCGACGGCGCCGCGATCCCGTTCGGCCGCCATGGCCGCGACGATCTCGTCGACGATTGTCTGCAGGTCGCCAGCCATCGGAGCGATCAATGGATGACGATATCGGCAGGCTCCTGCGGCAGCTCATCGCCTGAGGTGCTGGCGATCACCTGCGCCGCGACCAGATCGCCCACCACATTCACCGTGGTACGGCACATATCGAGGAAGCGGTCCACACCCAGCACGAGCCCGATGCCTGCCGGGGGCACGCCCACGCTGGCGAGGATGAGCGCGATCACCGGCAGCGTGCCGGCCGGAACGCCCGCCGTGCCGATCCCGCCCATGATGCAGATGAGCATCACGACGAGCTGCTGGCCGAGCGACAGATCAACGCCGAAAAATTGCGCGAGGAACAGCACCGTCACGCCCTCGAACATGGCTGAGCCATTCTGGTTGGCAGTGGCGCCGATGGTGAGCACGAAGCGGGAGATAGGGCGCGGGAGCTTCAGGCCCTCCTCGGCGACCCGCAACGATGTGGGCAGGGTCGCGTTGGACGAGGCTGTGGCGAAAGCCATCACGCTGGCTTCCTGCGTCTCGCGGAAGAAGGCGATGGGGCTTTTGCCCGCGATGAACTTGAGGATGAGCGGAAACACGCCGAACATCTGCAGGCCGAGCGCCAGCAGCACGACAAAGACAAAGGCGGAAAGACGCCCGATCAGTTCCCAGCCAAACAGCGCCGCCAGATTGAACATGAAGCAGAAGATGGCGATGGGCGCGAGCTTGATGACAAGGCCGATAAGCCGCATCGAGACCTCGAAAATGCCTTCGAACCCGGCTTTGAGCGTGGCGGTCTTCGCCGGATCGACCAGCAGGAAGCCGACGCCGAAGAAGAGCGCGAAGAACATCACCGCCAGAATGTCATTCGCGCCCATTGCCCCGACGATATTGGTCGGCACGATCGACAGCACAGCGTCGACACCGGTTTTGGACTCGCCAGCCTGCGCCACGATGGAGGCGGCCCCTTCCGCCGATTGCGCGATCATGCTGCGGGCCAGCGCCGGATTGATGCCGCCGCCCGGCTGGAGCAGATTGACGAGCGCCAGAGCGATGGCGACCGAAATGCTGGAAACAACGACCGTGTAGAGCAAGGTGCGCAGGCCCACGGTCTTGAGATGCCGCGCCTCCCCCATATCCGCGACGCCCACGATCAGCGCCGAGACCAGCAGCGGAATGATGAGCATGAACAGCAGGCGCAGGAAGATCTGGCCAATGGGCTGCGTGACATAGGTGGTGACGATCGCCACCCAGGCCGCGTCCGCCGCGACGCTGTGGACGATCAGCCCCAGCACCAGCCCCGCAAGGAACCCGCCGAGCATCCAGTATTGCAGGCGCGTTTCCTTGCGGTCTTCGCCCGCGCTGGCTTCGGTCATGCTCGATCCCCTTTTGGTGTTGCGAAGCAGGCTAACAGTGCGGGGAGCGCATCGCAAATACGCAAAAAGCCACTCAGCATCCCAGAAGATGCAACGCCACCTCGCGCTGATGCGGGGCACGGCGATGCTCGACCAGATAGATGCCCTGCCAGGTGCCGAGCGCCAGCCGCCCGCCGATCAGCGGCACGCTGAGCGAAACACCGGTCAGGACCGCCTTGACATGCGCCGGCATATCGTCCGGCCCTTCATCGTCATGGAGATAGCGCTGGTCCTCGGGCGCCATCCGCGCCAGCCAGGCGAGCAGATCTTTCTGCACCGCCGGCGCGGCATTTTCCTGAATGGTGAGCGAGGCGGAGGTGTGGCGGCAGAAGACCGTAAGCAGGCCTTCGTCCATGCCCTGCGCCAAAGCCCAATGCGAAACCTCGCGGCTGATCTCCACCATGGCCTGCCCCGGCGTCGCGATGCGCAGGACCGTGCTGGCCTGCCGCAGATCAGCCATGGGCGCCCGTAGCAAAGATCACGAGCAGCCCTCGACCCATTGGACCTGCTCCCACTGGCCGATGCGCCAGCTCTGCACGGTCTTGCCGTCCGTCTCCGCGATCAGCCCCGTCGGCGCATTGGCCCGATGGAACACCAGATAATGGCCGGTCGGCCCGGTATAGGGATGCGGCTGCACTTCGGCCGAACCGAGCCGCTTGATCGCCTCGGCTTCGCTCTGGCCCACGCGCAGGCCAAAGGGGCCCTCCTGCTGCGCATCGGAGACGTCGACCCGCACGACATGGTCGCCATCCAGCATCACCGCCGCGTCCGGCCAGCCCTTGAAATGCGCATAGGTGCAGGTCGAGCCCGGCATGGGATCGTCCCGCCCGGCGACCGCGAGCCCTTCAGCGGCCAGCTCGGCCAACGTTGCGCCGATGCGGATCGGCCCGACCTGGTCGAGCGTCTCTGCCTCCGCCGGCTCCTCAGCCGCATTCGCCGCGTCGGCGCTGTCGTTGGCCGGCACAGCGATGTTGCGACCCGCCTGCGCGCCATTGCCCGGATCGTCAGGCTGGGACTGACAGGCGGCAAGGCTTGCCAGAGCGAGGATGGCGAGGGCCGTCCTCATCCGCACTGCGCCCGGTGGAGCAGCGCCTGATCGGCCAGCACCAGCGCCATCATCGCCTCGACCACCGGCACCCCGCGAATGCCGACGCAGGGATCATGGCGACCCTTGGTGCGGATGTCCGCTGCCGTCCCCTCGCGCGTCACCGTTTCCTGCGGAATAAGGATCGAGCTGGTCGGCTTGAACGCCACGCGCACCCGGATCGGCTGACCGGTGGCGATACCGCCGGCGATGCCACCTGCATGATTGGCGAGGAACACGGGGCGACCGTCGTTGCCCGGGCGCATCGGGTCGGCATTCTCCTCGCCGCGCAGCCGCGCAGCCGCAAAGCCGTCGCCAATCTCCACGCCCTTCACCGCGTTGATGCTCATCATCGCCGCCGCCAGTTCGCTGTCCAGCTTGGCATAGAGCGGTGCGCCCCAGCCGGCGGGCACGCCCATGGCGACGCATTCGACCACCGCGCCGAGCGAGGAGCCATCCTTGCGGGCCGCATCGACAAGCGCTTCCCAGCGCGCGGCCGCAGTCGGGTCCGGGCAGAAGAAGGGATTGTTGCCGATCTCGCTGGCATCGAATGCCGCAGGATCGATGGCGTCCCCGCCGATCTCGCTGACATAGCCAAGGATCTGGACCTGCGGCACCACCAGCCGTGCCACGGCACCCGCCGCGACCCGGCTCGCCGTCTCGCGCGCCGATGAGCGCCCGCCGCCGCGATAATCGCGCAGGCCATATTTGGCATCATAGGCATAATCGGCATGGCCGGGCCGATAGGCCTGCGCGACCTCGGAATAGTCCTTGGAGCGCTGGTCGACATTCTCGATCATCAGGCTGATCGGCGTTCCGGTCGTCTTCCCCTCAAACACGCCGGAGAGGATGCGCACCTGATCCGGCTCCTGCCGCTGGGTGGTGAAGCGCGATGTGCCCGGGCGGCGCTTGTCCAGCCAGGGCTGCACATCGGCCTCGCTCAGCGCCAGTCCCGGGGGGCAGCCATCCACCACGGCGCCGATGGCCGGGCCATGGCTCTCGCCCCAGGTGGTGAAGCGGAAGACCCGCCCGAAACTATTGACGCTCATGCCATTCTTTCCAGCTCAGCCGCCAGGGCAGCGCAGACGGCTGCGCTGCCGCTCATCCCTTGTCGAGCGCGATATCCGGCGCGTCCTCGGCCTTCATGCCGATCACGTTATAGCCTGCATCCACATGATGGATCTCGCCGGTCACGCCGGAGGCGAGATCGGACAGCAGATACAGCCCGGCCCCGCCGACATCCTCAATGGTGACGTTGCGGCGCAGCGGCGAGTTCAGCTCGTTCCACTTGAGGATGTAGCGGAAATCGCCGATGCCCGATGCCGCGAGCGTCTTGATCGGCCCGGCCGAAATCGCGTTCACGCGGATGTTCTGCGGCCCCAGGTCCATGGCGAGATATTTGACGCTGGTTTCCAGCGCAGCCTTGGCGACGCCCATCACATTATAATGCGGGATCACCTTCTCGGCGCCATAATAGGTCAGCGTGACGATGGACCCGCCTTCGCTCATCATCGGCACCGCGCGCTTCGTCACGGCGACGAGGCTGTAGGCCGAGACGTTCATGGTCAGCAGGAAGTTTTCGAGACTGGTATCGACATAGCCGCCGCGCAGCTCGTTCTTGTCCGAGAAGCCGATGGCGTGGACCACGAAGTCGATGGTCGGCCAGCGCGCGGCCAATCCCTCGAAGCAGGCATCGACAGACGCCATGTCCGACACGTCGCAGGGCAACAGAAAATCAGAGCCGACTTCCGCCGCCAGCGGGCGCACGCGCCGCTCCAGCGCCTCGCCCAGATAGGAGAAGGCCATTTGTGCGCCCTGCGCGTGAAGTGCCTTGGCAATACCCCAGGCCAGCGACTTGTCGTTGGCCAACCCCATGATGAGGCCGCGTTTGCCGGCCATAAGGCCTGTCATGATGTTGGATCCTCCGTCTCTTCCGCCGGTTCTTCCCCGTCCGGGAAATCAGCCAGCGCGGCGTTGAGTTCGGCGCCAATTACCACGCCAAGCCCAATGATGAAGAAAAAAATGAGCGTGATCATCGCGCCCGCCAGACCGCCATAGGTCAGGCTGTAGCTGGTGATGTTCGAGAAGAAGAGCGGCAGCAGCAACGAGGTGACGTACCACCAGCCCGCCGTGAACGCCGCGCCGGGCCATTTCGGGAAGCGCTTGGCGCGATAACGGCTCGGGGTCAGCGCCGCGAAGATGAAGTAAAGCGCGAGATAAAGGATGATCGCCGGCACGAAGCGGGTGGCGGTAAGAATGGCGAAAGCCTGGTCGCTGCCCGGCAGCAATTGCTCGACGATCGTCTCCGCCGCGACGAGCAGCACCTGCAGGGAAAGCGCCAGCAGCGCCCCGAACACGCTGAGCACGATGATCCCCATGGCCCGCAGTCGATAATGCCAGAAGGGCGATGTCGAGCGCGTGCCATAGGCCCGGCGGAGAATGTCGCGGATCGTCTCGATCAGGCTGCCGACGGTCCACAGGCCGATGATGGCGCCAAGCCAGAGCAAGGGTCCGGTCCGCGCCTCCAGCACATCGACGATGGCCGGCCGCAGCACCTGCGCGACGCTGGGCGGCACCGTGAGCAGAAAGCCGTTCACCGTTTCGAGACCGGCGCGGGTCCGCCCGAGGATCTGCGCGATCGCCGCAGCAAGGATGAAGAAGGGGAAAACCGCGACCAGCGTCAGATAAGCGAGATTGCCGGCATGGATGAAGCCTTCATTATAAACGCCGACCGCAACGCGCTTGACCACGGCCAGGGCGCGGCTCGCCCAGCGGCTCCGCTCGATTTCCGCGCGCAGGCGCTCGCCCCGATCGCGCAACCGGCGACGGCGCGCTTCAGGCGATTGCGGAGAGGGATTGGTCAGCACGCCCGATCTCTAGAACAAAGCGGCAGGCGAGGGAATCGCGCACATGCACCCCTCGCCCCCCGGCCATAGCGCAGGGCTCGCCCGCGCCGGGATCACACGCCCAGATGCGTCCGCAACGGCCGCGTGTCGCTCCAGCTCTCCACGAAAGCCTTGAGCGCGGCATCATGGCCCGGCACGTCGATCATCAGCGTGACGAGCTGGTCACCGCGACCACCGCTTTTGCGATGGAAACCCTTGCCCTTGAGCCGCAGCGTCTGCCCGGAATGCGCGCCCGCCGGAACAGCGAGCATCACCGGCCCATCGACCGTGGGCACCTTGACACGCGCGCCGGCAACGGCCTCGTTAAGGCTGATCGGCAGGTCCAGCCGCACATTGTCGCCATCGCGCTTGTAGAAAGCGTGATCGCCGATCTCGATGGTGACGATGGCATCGCCCGCGCCCGCCGGTCCCGGCTGGCCCTTGCCGCCCAGCTTCATCTGGGTGCCGTTCTCGACACCGGCAGGGAGCTTGAGATCGATGGTCTTGCCATCGGCGAGCGTGATGCGCTGCGGCGCCAGTGTCGCGGCATCGACGAACGGCACGGACAGGCGATAGGCCATGTTGGCGCCACGCTGCGGCGGTGGCGCGCCGCGCCCGCCAAAGCCGAAGCCGCCGCCCGATCGGCCACGGCCGCCGCTGAACAGCCCCTCGAAAATGTCCGAAAAGTCCGCGCCGCCGGCTCCGAACTCGAAGCCTTCCGGCCCGCCGCCCTGCGAGCGCCCCCCGCCCTGTCCGCCAAAGCCGAAGGGATGCGTGGGGTTGCCGTCGGCATCGATCTCGCCCCGGTCGAACCGGGCGCGCTTGTCCTTGTCGGACAGCAGATCATAGGCGCGCGTCACCTCGGAGAATTTCTCCGCGGCCTTGGGATTGTCCTTGTTCCGGTCCGGATGCAGCTCCTTGGCGAGCTTGCGATAGGCGGACTTGATCGCCGCCTCGTCCGCACTGCGGGGGACGCCCAGCAGCGAATAGGGATCAGCCATGTCGTTCTACCCACCCGTTCACGAAGATATCATGCCTCATGGCATTCATCTGGCGATTGCGGCGCGGCGCCGCAAGTGGGGATTGGCGTGCGGCTAGGGCCGATCGACATTCAGATGATGACGTGGCGAAAATGGTGATTTTTCGTGACCCGGAGCGCAGCGTACTCAAGGTACGTGAGCACCGGAAGCACGGAAAATCGCCATTTGCAGGCCGTCAGAGCTGAATGTCGATTGGCCCTATCGCGCGGCGACGCGTGCCGGCCCGTTCGGAAAGCGCTCGAACATCGCCTCGGCGAGGCGCGTGGCGATCGCCTGATCGCTCCAGCGCGAATCGCCCTCGCGCGTCGCAATCTCGGCCCGGCCTTCCCACAGGGGCGCGCCGGTGGCCTTATCGAGGATGCGCGCTTCCATGCGGGTCGACACCAGCGCCTTGCGCGGTTTGGAGAGATCCACCGCGAGCGCCATGCCCATGGTCGATCCATAGGTGCCGGTTCCGACCATCATTTCGCCGCTCACCGGCTTGCGCTTGGTCTCCTCGGGCACCAGCACCTCGCGGCGGATGCGCAGTTCGGTCACCTGCCCGCTGTCGCCCTGCGACTGCGCCAGCGTATCATAGCCGGCCTTCACCAACTGATCGATCACCGCCGCTTCAAAGGGCGCGGTGCCCGCGACGTCATCGACCGCGCCGGTCAGCGTCGAAACCTGGACTGGCCCGCTGCCGAGCCGCGCAGCCCCGCCCTCGGCGGTGAACTGTGCGGCATCGACCTGCCCTTCGCGCGAGTCACGGCCGTTGCTCACCAGAGGCGCACGCGGCGAATCGATGCGCGAGCCGCCCCACCGATCCGGACCGCGACCCCATTGGGCGACGCCCGGCGCGGCCATCGCGAGGAGGGAGAGGGCAGCGATGAAGCGGACAGGGACGGAGACGTTCATGGTGGTCCTCTTGCGCAGAGCTTGTTTCCGCGCCAGCCCACCCAACTGGTCCAGCATCGGCGCGCATAGTTTATCGACCCGCGCCTTGCCCCCATATGAATGGGCATCGCGCCTCCGGGGCACGACGCGACAGGAGAGTTTCCACGCGCGGCCGCACAGGCTAGGTGAAGCGCATGACGACACAGACCGCGACCTCATCCGAGCCGACCACGCTGACGGACGACCCCTTCGCCCTCTTCGCCCAATGGATGGCCGACGCCCGGGCCAGCGAGCCCAATGATCCCGAGGCCATGGCGCTCTCGACCGTCGATGCGCAGGGCCGCCCCTCCACCCGCATGGTCTTGCTCAAGGGCTATGGGCCGGAAGGCTTCACCTTCTACACCAATTTCGAGAGCCGTAAGGCCGGGGAACTGCTCGCCCATCCCGAGGCGGCCCTGCTGTTCCACTGGAAGTCGCTGCGGCGCCAGATCCGGATCGAGGGACCGGTCGGCCCGGTGGATGCCGCAACGGCGGACGCCTATTTCGCCTCGCGCCCGCGCGTGTCGCAGATCGGCGCCTGGGCATCCGACCAGTCCCGGCCGCTGGATGCCCGCGAAACCTTCGAGGATCGCATCAGGGAGGTCGAGGCGCGCTTCGCCGGCGTCAACGTGCCCCGCCCGCCGCACTGGTCGGGCTTCCGCCTTGCCCCGCGCGCAATCGAGTTCTGGCTGGACCGGGCCTTCCGCCTCCACGAGCGTCGCCGCTACGAGGCGGACGGCGCGGGTCGCTGGGCCGCGCAGATGCTCTATCCATGAGGCATGGCCGGTGAGTGCGGCGAGGCCTCCGGCGCACGAGGATCATCTCGCCACGACCGGGGCGATCAATCGCAAGGCCGCGCTCGCCAGCGTCGCCGTGGCGCTCATTCTCGCGACGGCCAAGAGCTGGGCCGTGCTGCGCACCGAGTCCATCGCCATGCTGGGCTCATTGGCGGATACCGGGCTGGATCTGGTTGCCAGCCTCGTCACGCTCTTCGCCGTCCGCCTCGCCGCGCGCCCGGCGGATTACGACCACCGGTTCGGCCATGGCAAGGCGGAGGCTCTGGCCGCGCTGTTTCAGGTCTCGCTGATCAGCGTTGCCGCCGTGCTCATCATCCTGCGCTCAGTCGAGCGGTTCGGCAGTGCCGGCACGCCCACGGCGATCGAATATGGCATCGGCGTCTCCATCCTCGCCATCGTGCTGACGATCCTGCTCGTCAGCTATCAGGCACGCGCGATCCGGGCGACGGGATCGGTCGCGATCAGCGCGGACAGCCTGCATTATCGCAGCGACCTGCTGCTCAATGGCTCGGTCATCCTGGCGCTGGTGCTGGAAACGGCGCTGCACCTGCGCGGCGCGGATGCGCTCTTCGGCCTCGGCATCGGCCTGTGGCTGGCGCTCAATGCGGGCCGGACGGCGATGCACGCCATTGGCGAGCTGATGGACAAGGAATGGCCGCTGGAAAAGCGCCAGCGCTTCCTCGACATTGCCGAGCGGCACCCCGCCCTGCACGGCATTCACGATCTGCGGACCCGCAGCAGCGGATCGCATGACATCGCCCAGTTCCACATCTGGCTCGACCCGCATATGTCGCTGAAACAGGCGCACGACGTGATGGAGGACATCACCCGCGACCTGACCGCCGACTTCCCCGGCCTGGAGCTGATCATCCACCCCGACCCCGCCGACCAGCCGGAAAGCGACCTGCTCACCCAGCAGGATGCCCGCACGGTGCTCGTCAACGAAGCCGCCGCGAGCGACAAGACGCCCGGGCCGGAGACGCCCGCCCCATGACGGCAGCGCCGATGATCCTCCCTTTCGTCCAGGTCGATGCCTTTGCGCATGCGCCGTTCACCGGCAACCCCGCCGCCGTGATGCCGCTGGATCACTGGCTGGCGGACGATGTGCTGCAGGCGATCGCGCAGGAGAATAACCTCGCGGAGACGGCCTTCACCGTGCCGCTCCCACCCGGCGCCGGCGCGGACTATGACTTGCGCTGGTTCACGCCGACGGTGGAAGTCGCGCTGTGCGGCCACGCCACGCTGGCGAGCGGTCATGCCCTGATGGGCGCCGCGCGACAGAGCCTGCGCTTCCGCACACAGCAGGCCGGGGATCTGGTGGTCGAACGCGTGGCGGGCGGTGAAGGCGATACCTACCGGCTCGATCTGCCGGGCATGGCCATGACGCCGGCGGACCTTTCAGAAATCGCTGCCCTGCTCGGTAGCCCCGCGCCGCAGGAGACGCACGCCCGCGACGGCGGCTATCGCCTGCTCGTCTTTGCGGACGACGCGCAAGTGCGCGCGCTGCGCCCCGATTTCGCGGCGCTCGGCAAACTCGGCAATCTGCTCATCATCGCCACTGCGCCGGGCACCGAAACCGATGTCGTCAGCCGCGCTTTCGTGCCGGGCGCAGGGATCGACGAAGACCCGGTGACCGGCTCGGCCCATTGCCTGCTCACGCCCTATTGGAGCGACCGGCTCGGCCGCGACCGCTTCACCGCCTATCAGGCCAGCGCGCGCGGCGGCTATGTCGACTGCGAACGCGCCGGCGACCGCGTCATCCTCACCGGTCGCTGCCGCACGGTGATCGAGGGGCAGTTTTTGCTTTCAGGGTGGTAAGCCGTCATGAGCAAGAGAGAACTGACGCAAAACGAACGTCGGCAGTTCCACTTGGGCTGCGCCGCCTTGCTCCTCATTCTGGCGTTCGGACTTGTGCGGTCAGCCGGCAGCGCAATGTGCGACACAACGACGTTTTATGAAAGTCTTTCGCCCGACGGTTGGACCGAAGCGCGCGTTCAAATGACGGACTGCGGCGCTTTGTCTGGCTTTTCCAGAATCGTCTGGATACAGCCCCGCTGGCTTCCAACGGATCGGCTCTTCGCCTGTCGAGCCGTAGCGATCGATGGTCAACCAGCTGTTCGTCTGGAGTGGGCGCAGGCAACGCTGGTCATCGCGACCGACGCACCGCGCGCAAGCGTCATCCACGCCAACGCCTCGTGCTACGGTTGGTCCGTTAAACTGGCAGCGCCACACTCCTGACCAGTCACGAAAACCGCCGGACCAGTCGCGCCATGGCTTCGCGCAGGGCGTCCATGTCTTCCTCGCGGGTGATGCCGAGGCGGACGATGACCAGTCGCTGCTCGGGCGAAACCAGGACGAACTGGCCGCGCTCGCCCACCGCCGCCATCACGCCGGCACCGGCCTGGCCCGGAAAGAGCGGTGAGGGGTCGCCGCCCCGGTTGAGCCAGAGATGCCCACCAAATGCGGCATGAGCGGGCGACGGCGCCGTCATGAAATCGAACCAGGGATCGGCGATGAGCTGGCGCCCCGCGACATGGCCGCGCTGGCGGATGAGTTCGCCGATCGCCGCATAGTCGCGCGCCGTCATATGCATCATCAGCGCGCCCTCGAGCGTCCCGCGCGCATCGAATTCCGGCACGAAGTCCTTGAGCCCGAGCGGTTTCGCGAAGCGGGCATCGAGAAACCGCGCCATGGCGGCGCGCCGGGCGAGCGGGTCACGATTCGCGGTCAGCCGGTCCGTCATGATGCCGGTGAGGATCATGGTGCTGCCCGCGCTCGGGGCGAAGGTCGCGCCCGGGGCCTGCACCAGTGGCTTGGCCGCTGCGAACGCCGCCTGATCCGTGCTCCCCTCGCCGGCGAGCATGGCGAGCGTGTCGCTCGGCTCGCCCGGTTGCCAATCTTCGCGATATTGCAGGCCACTGCTCATCTGCAGCAGGTGCCGCAAGCTGATCGCGGCGCGCGGATCGCCGGTCTGTCGCCAGGCGGCCACGGGGGCCGGATCGTCCAGCGCCAGCAGCCCGTCCGAGACCATCATGCCGGCGATGAGGCCGGTGACCGTGCGGGCAACTGACCAGCTTAAAAAGCGGCTCTGCGGCGTGAACCCATCGGCATAGCGCTCGGCGACAATCTCGCCCCCGCGCATCACGATGAGTGCGCGCGTCTCGCCGACGTCCGCGCCATCGCCGGGATCGAACAGCGGGTCCACCGCCTCGCGCAGCGCCATGGCGGAAAGGCCGGGGCTGTCCTTCAGCACGGCATAGCGGCTGGCCGGCACGTCCTGCGATGCGCCCGCTCCGGCGAGCATCAGGCTGGCGGCGGTGACGCACAGCCAGCGGGAAAGGCTTTTGATCTTCATGGCGCGCGGCCTTATCACGCAGCGCGATGAAAGGGGATAATCAGATGTGGGGGCAGCGCGATCCTCTCAAGCGCAAGGCCATGATGAAGCGCGCGAGCGGCTGGCTCGCCCTGCTGCCGGTAGTTCTGGTCGCCTTCTGGGTCGCGGTGAGCTGGCCCGGCTGGCAGCGGGAGGCCGACCAGGCCGCCGGCCTCGCCGCGCGCCTGGGCTGCTCGTGCCGCTATGTCGAGAATCGACCGCTCGAAAGCTGCCAGAGCGATCTCGCCGGCGTGCCGTGGATGGCGCTGGTGCGCTATGAGGATGCGCCCGAGGCCCGGCGCCTGACCGCCAAGATACCCATGCTGGCCACGCGATCCGCACGGCTCAAGCCCGGCTTCGGCTGCATGCCCGAGCGCTGAGGGGCGCAGGACGAACCGCCATGCCTCCCCTCCTCTAACGAGGAGGCGCTAAGATGGATCAGTGCCTGCCGCGCAGCCGCTGGATGAGGTGCACCACCGCCGCCACCACCAAGCCGACGAGGAAGCCGAACAGCGCCGCCAGCATCGCGCTGATCGTCCAGACAATCACCGGAGCGTGGCTCACCGCTTCGGCAATCGCATGTTGGCCATGAGGCAGCCCAGCCAGCGGCGTCCCTTCCAGCCCGTGCAGAATGATCCCGCCGCCGACCCACAGCATCGCCACCATGCCGATCGATTCGAGCAGGCTCAGCACCCCCGGCATCATCCGCACCAGCCCGCGACCCACCCGCTGGACCAAAGGGCCACCGGTCTTGGCGAAGTGCAGGCCGATATCGTCGAGCTTCACGATCAACCCGACCACACCATAGACCGCGACGGTGACGAGCAGGCCGACGACGGCGAGGACCAGCGCCTGCGTGAGCAGCGGGCGGCTTGCCACGTCCGCCAGGGCAATCGCCATGATCTCGGCCGAGAGAATGAGGTCGGTGCGGATCGCGCCTGAGACTTTCGCCTTTTCCAGCGCCACGGCGTCGCCATCGGCGGGGAGCATGTCCTCCTCCTGCGCATGGCCGCCCCGCAGCATCTCGATGATCTTCTCGGCCCCCTCGAAGGCGAGGAAGGTGCCGCCGATCATCAGCAGCGGCGTGATCGCTTGCGGCAGGAACGCACTGAGCAGGAGCGCGAGCGGCAAAAGGATGATCAGCTTGTTACGGATGGACCCGAGCGCGATACGCCAGATCATCGGCAGTTCGCGTTGCGGCGAAAAGCCGGTGACGTAGGTCGGCGTTACGGCGGCATCGTCCACCACCACGCCGGCTGTCTTCACGCTGGCCCGGCCGGCCGCGGCGGTCACATCGTCGACGGATGCCGCGGCAAGGCGGGCGATGGCGGCGACGTCGTCAAGCAGGGCGGCGAGGCCGGAGGCCATAAGGGATGCTCCTCGTCAGGATATTGCAGCCACCCTGCCTGATTTCCCGGCGGGCGGAAAGATCGGGCAACAGGTCAGGCAGCAGGCTCGGGCGGCAACGACCAGTCGATCGCCCCCCGCCCCTGCGCGGTGAGAAACGCATTGGCCCGCGAGAAGTGCCGGCAGCCGAAAAATCCATTATGGGCCGAGAGCGGCGAGGGATGCGGCGCCTTCAGCACCAGATGCCGCCCCCCGGCGCTCACATCCTGCACGAACGCCGCTTTCTTCTGAGCGTAGGCCCCCCAGAGCAGGAAGGCGACGGGCTTGTCCTGCGCGGCGACGGCGGCGATCACTGCATCCGTGAACCGCTCCCAGCCCCGATTGGCATGGGCGCCGGCCTGCCCCATCTCGACGGTAAGCACGCTGTTGAGCAGCAGCACGCCCTGCTCCGCCCAATGGACGAGGTGACCATGGCCGGGCGGGGTAAAGTCCACATCCGTCCGCAGTTCCTTGAAGATGTTGACGAGGCTCGGCGGCGGCCGCACGCCCGGCTTCACCGAGAAGCACAGGCCATGCGCCTGCCCCGGCCCATGATAGGGATCCTGCCCGAGGATCACCACGCGGACATCGGGCAGGGGCGTGAGGGCGAGCGCGTTGAACCAGTCGCTGCCGCGCGGGAAGATTTGCGCGCCGGCCGCCTTGCGGGCCTGAAGAAAGGCTTTCAGCTGCGCCATGGAGGGCGCGGCGAACGCATCAGCCAGTGCCACCCGCCAGCTCTCATCGAGCGAGGCAGGGATGGAGGGCGGGGTTATGGCGGTGTCGGCATCGGCAGTCATTCGCCCGGCTTAGAGCATTTGCGGCGCCGGGCAAATCGGTCCGCATAGGCGCGAACGGCAGACAGCCGCTGCCGGTTGACACGCAAGGCAATGAAACGCATGGGGTTTTTCATGCGGATATGCATCAGGCATTTTTCCATCCGCCATCATGCGGGGCAGCTTCTCGCGGGCATCTAGCCCCGGGACCCGGTGCCGTGCGCGCCGGGCTCGGGGCCCTTTCGCCGAACCGCCGTGCGACGTTCCAGACGCGCACGCCCCACGCCCGAAAGTCAGCATGATGCCACGCCACCCCATCACATTCCGCCACCCTTCCGGGGCCTGACCAGAGCACGACCGCCGGCCTTCGCCGCGCTGAGTCCTGCTCGGCCCGGCAATGTTCGGTCGCTTCGTCTCTGCCTGCCCCACGCGCGCCGTGTCGGCGCCGTCCAGCCCCGGCCATCAAATTTAAGTCCAGAGAAGAAAGGCCAAACATTGCTGAGAATTGACGATAAGCTTCGCCCGGTCCTGCATGACGTCATCCGCCGCAATGGCGGCGAGCCGGAATTTCATCAGGCGGTGACGGAGGTGCTGGAAAGCCTCGGCCGCGTCGTCGCAAAGCGGCCCCATTATCTCGACAATGCCCTGATCGAGCGGCTGTGCGAGCCCGAGCGGCAGATCATCTTCCGCGTGCCGTGGGTGGACGATAATGGCCAGGTGCAGATCAACCGCGGCTTCCGCGTCCAGTTCAACTCGGCACTCGGGCCCTACAAGGGCGGCATCCGCTTCCATCCCTCGGTCAATGTCGGCATCATCAAGTTTCTCGGCTTCGAGCAGACCTTCAAGAACGCCCTCACCGGCATGCCGATCGGCGGCGGCAAGGGCGGATCGGACTTCAACCCCCGCGAGCGCTCGCAGGGTGAGATCATGCGCTTCTGCCAGTCGTTCATGACTGAGTTGTTCCGGCATCTGGGCGAATATACCGACGTGCCGGCCGGGGATATCGGCGTGGGCGGGCGCGAGGTCGGCTATATGTTCGGCCAGTATAAGCGGCTCACCAACCGCTATGAGGCTGGCGTGCTGACCGGCAAGGCGCTGTTCCATGGCGGCTCGCGCGCCCGCACGGAGGCCACCGGCTATGGCGCGACCTATTTCGTCCAGCGGATGCTGGCGACCCGCAAGCAGAGCTTCGATGGCAAGCGCGTGACCGTGTCCGGCTCGGGCAATGTCGCCATCTACACCATGGAGAAGGTCATCGAATTCGGCGGCATCATCGCGGCCTGCTCGGACTCGAACGGCTATGTGATGGACGAGGACGGCATCGACCTCGAACTGGTCAAGGAAGTGAAGCTCGTCCGCCGCGACCGGATCAGCGACTATGTGCGCCTCAAGGGCGGCAAGAGCCATTATGTTGAGGGCGGCTCGGTTTGGGATGTGCCCTGCGACATCGCCATGCCATCCGCCACCCAGAACGAGCTGACCGGCAATGACGCCAAGACGCTGCTCAAAAATGGCGTCATCGCGGTGGGCGAAGGCGCCAACATGCCCTCCACCCCGGATGCGGTGCGGTTGTTCCAGGAAGCCGGCATCCTGTTCGCACCCGGCAAGGCCGCCAACGCCGGCGGCGTCGCCACCTCAGCGCTGGAAATGCAGCAAAACGCCTCGCGCGATAGCTGGTCCTTCGAGAAGACGGAAAGCCGCCTCGCCTCGATCATGCACGACATCCACGACCGCTGCGCGGAAACCGCCGAGGAATATGGCGCCCCCGCCGATTATGTGCTGGGCGCCAACATCGCCGGCTTCGTCCGCGTGGCCGAGGCGATGGACGCGCTTGGGGTGATCTGACGTGGTAACGGGGGCTGCCGGCGAGACGGTGGCCTCCGGATGCGAATCAACTGGCCGGGACGATCTGGAAAATCTCGCCGTCGAAATCGATGATGAAGACGTTTCCGAGGGAATCCTTGCCGAAGGCGACGGGCTGATCAATCGTGCCCACGTCCGGCACAAAATCGGCATTGCGGTTCTCGAAACCCGTACCGTCCAGCAACGGCCCGTTCCGCAGCCGGTCGAACGGGACCGACCAGAGATTGCCGCTGACGAAATCGGCGAAAAGATAATGACCATTGAGCGCAGGAATCGACTGGCGATAGACCACGCCGCCGATCACTGACCGGCCCTGAAACAGCCCCGTCCCGTGGCCATATTGCAATTTGGGCGCGGTCAGACTGACGTTCGACGGGACGGCGCCCTTATAGGGAAGCGTGCCTTCCAGATAGGGCCAGCCGAGATTGTACGGCCCTTCTGCAATCGGCAGCACATTGATCTCCTCGCGCTGATCCTGACCGACGTCGCCGATGATGATGGTCGAATCCTCAAGACCGCCACGGAAGGGATTGCGCAGGCCTGAGGCAAAGACGGTGGCTGGCGACCAAAACTGAACTGAGGCACCGGCATAGGGGTCCGGGCTGCGCGCCACACGCATGATCTTCCCGAGGCTCGAAGCGTTGTTCTGGGCGTTATTATTGGGATCCCCCGCTCCGCCACCATCGCCGAGGCCGACATAGAGCACGCCGGCGGGACTATCTCCGCCGGGGCCAAAATCGACCCATCCCCCATTGTGATTGCTGAAATTGGGATGGGGGGCGGAAAAGACCGCGCTCCCCGCCGAGAATGTGCCATCGGATTGAGCGGCATGGCTGGTAAGCCAAATGGTGCCGACTGAGTCCGTCCAAAGCAGGAAGAGCGCGTGCGGATCGCTCGCATTGCCGAGACCGCTCCGCCCCACCGTCATACCGATGAGTCCGCGTTCGCCATCGGTCGAGAGATTGGGAAGGGTCAACGCCAGCGTGCGCGAGCCGTTGGTGGTGTCCAGCCGGTAGACGCGTCCGCCACGCTCGGCGACGTAGATAACGGAGGAACTGTCGGGACTGCGATACAGCGCAATCGGCTGGCTGAAGCCCTGCGCGACGCGGCGGACGGCAATGCCTTCCCGATCGTTGGTGACCGTGATCCGGACATCCTGCTGGGCGCTCGTGCGCCCGTCACTGGCGCTGAGCGCCACCTCATACACATTGTCGCCATTGGCATCGCCCGGCGCGTCAAAGTTGGGAGCGGTGCGAAAGGCCAGATCGCCGGTGACGTTGATCGAGAACAGCGCTGCATCGGCACCGCCGGCGATGCTGATCGTGACGGGATCATTATCCGGATCGGAGGCGCGGGCGGCATAAGCAGCCGTGACGTTCTCGACGACCGAGACGGCGGCGGGCGACGTGAAAGCAGGCGCGCGATTGGATGACGGTGTGGGGGTTGGCGTGGGCGTTGGAGTGGCGGAGTCATCGCTACCGCATCCGGCCAGCGCGAGGATCATGCACGACAGGATAACTGACCGCATCACTCGCTCCCGCCTGTTCCTTCAGATCCCAGGAGATCGGCAATATGGCGCTAAGTCAAGGACAAGGCGGTGAAATGATCCGGCGGTGGCGTGAAGATGCTGCGGAATGCGTGGACACAACAAAGGCCGCCGGAACACCGGCGACCTTCGCATGTCCGATCGGATCAGCGCTGGTTCTGGCGTTGACCGCCGCCCTGCTGGTTCTGATCGTCCTGTCCGCCCTGCTGGCGGCCGGACTTGTCCGTGTTGGACTGGTCCTGCTGGCCGCCCTGGCCGGGCTGGCGCTGTTGATCATTCTGCTGGTTCTGGTTTGCCATGGTCCATCCTCTCTTTTCGCCCTTGATGGGCATGGGAGAGAAACGGATGGCGGGCCGGCCGGTGCCCGGCTTTGCGACGAATGCCGGAAAAGCGGACGAGTTGAAAGGAACGACGGACGGGGCGGCTAGGCCGTCAGCCGATCTGCTTCCAGGCCGATGCGATTTCCGCGATGAAGCCGTGGGCGCTCTCCATCAGGCTGGGATCATTGGCGACGGTCGCCTCCAGCGTCCGGCGGCGCGTCTCGCGGTAGATGGTCGCAAGGCTGATGGCGATCTCGCCGCCCTGATCGAAATCAAGGCTCGTCTCCAGCGCGTGGAGAATGGCGAGCGCGCGCGTCTGCCGGTCCAGGCATTTGTGGCGATCGCCGGCCTTGAGCGCCAGTGCGGCGGTATCCAGCGCGAGCAGCAGCTCGTCGAACAGGATGCGCACGAGCTGGTGCGGCGTGGCGCCCTCGACGCGGCTGCCGCTATCCACCGCCGCATAATGGCGAAGCGCGGCCATCGGCCTCATCGGATGCGAACCCATGTACATACAGCGTATCCCTTATTGGTGTGTCCAGCGTCTGCGTCCGGACCGTTAGTCGTTGTTCTTGCTCCAGATCTTGACCTGCTGCTCAAGATAGGATTGCGTGGCCTGGAACTGCAGCAGGCGCGTTTGCATCTTCGCGTAGGTCGCGGTGAGCTGGGTGCTGTAGGTGCTGCGCTGATCGCCCAGCTTCTCCAGCTCCTTCTCCAGCGCGGCCTTCTGCTTCCCGTAAATGGCTGCGGAACTGGCGAGCGGACCTTCGCTGCCGTTCACATAATCGGTGATGTCCTTGAGCGCGCCGGCAATGCCCGGCTGCGTCGCGCGGGGCACGGCGGGATTGAGCATCTGGGTGACGCCTTCCGGGTCAGCCGCCAGCGCCGCTTCGAGCCGCTTGGTATCCAGCGTGAGCGTGCCGTTGCGCTCGGTGCGCACGCCCAGGTCGCTCAACGTGCGATAGGTGCCGCTATCGGTCAGCGGCTGGGAGACGAGGCCGGCGAGACGACGCGACAGATCCCGCACGCCAAAGTCGCCCGAGAGCAGGCCGGCCGTATCGCCCTGCGCGACCGTCGCATCGTTGAGGGCGCCCTTGAGCTGATTATAGGCGGTGACGAACTCGCGAACGAGATCGCTCATCGTGCTGGTCGGCTGGTCCGTGGCGAGCGTGATCGTCTTGCCCGGCTCCGCCTTGTTGAGGTCGATCTGGATATTGGGAATGGCGGTGGTGATCTTGTTCGAGCCGAATTCCATATCGACATTGTCGATGCGGATCAGCGCATTCGCGGCGACCTGGCTCTGCGTCAGCGTCCCGGCGGCGCCATCCCAGACGAAGCGCTGGAGATTGGCATCCGCATCGGCCTCGGCGGTGAGCGTAAAGGCCTTGGCTGTGCCGGTCTCGCCCTTGAGAACGAGGCGCGCGCCGGACTGATCGGTGACGATCGAAGCCGTCACGCCGGCATTCGCGGCATTGATGGCCGAGGCAAGGTCAGCCAGCGTGCCGGTGCCGCCGACGGTGATCATCGTCTCGGTGCTGCCCACGGTGAGCTTGAGCGTGCCGGTGCCGGCGACGGCGGCGCTGTCGGCCAGCGCGGCGGACTGGAGCACCTGCCCGGCGGCAAGCTGGCGCACCTCAAGCTGCGCCGGGAGGCCCTTGGGCACGCCGCCCGGAATGAGCGAGACCGCCGCGATGGTCGGATCATTGGAGACCGGATTGCCACGATAGCCGGTGCCCTGCAGCAGGTCGGTCAGGGCCTTGGAGAAGGTCTCGAGCGAGCTTTTGGCGGAGGCCAGCGCCGACACGCGGGCACTGGCGGTATCCAGCCGGGACTGGACGGCACTCTGGCGCGGCTGAAACGAGGCATTGGTGAGATCGGACACCATCTGGGTGATGTTGATCCCGGAGCCGATGCCGAGTGCGCTCGCAATATCCGTCGCCATATCCGTCGTCCTTTCAAGGCTTCAGAACGGCAGCGGCGCGCGCGGCTTTAGTGCCATGGACAAAGAATCAGGGCAGGCGCATTCAGTCGTCGAACAGCGGCGCGCTTGGCGCCGGAACCCTCAGTGCGAGGCGGCTTCCACCATGAGCGAGGTGACCGATGCCTGCGCCGCTTGAGCCAGCCCGGCCTGTCGCGCCACCGCCTGCGCCACATTGGCGACGAAGGTGACCATCTGCTCGTCGGTCGGCGGCATGGGGAGCATGACGACGGGGCTCGGCATCAATGCGACGATGGCCCGGTCGGCCAGTTCGACGCTCGATTCAGCATTGCGGGCGGAGGGCTGGATATGCGCCAGCACATCGGCAATCTCGGCATGGATGCGGGCATAATCGGCAGCGGCGGCGGAGCGTTCGCGATCCCGCAGCAAGGCGGCGCGGGAGGTCTCGCCCTCCGCCCCGCCATGCATGGCACGGGATTGGGAAACGGCAGGCACGGCCAAGGGGCTGCGCTCCGTTGCGCTGGTCACCGGGGTGACAGCCCCGGCGCGGGGCAAGAACTCGTTCATGACACATTGCCTTCTAATGTGTCCCCATCAACAAAAGACGGACGAGTTCGGCTAAGCTTTAATTCACGATATTGCGCCCATCCGCATCGAATCGCATCGCGTCGGGCAGATCGATGTGCGGACGGTCCATCTCGGTCGCCATGGCGTGCTCGATCCGGTAGACGAAGGCGAGGATCGCGGCGACGGCCATGAACAGCCGCTCGTCCACTTCCTGCCCAGCGCGCGAGGTGAAGTAGATGGCGCGGGTGAGCTCGGGATATTGCAGCACCGGCCGGCCCTGATCGGCCGCGAGCGTGCGGATCGCCGCGGCGATTTCATCGGAACCGCGCGCCACCACGACAGGCGCCGCGTCGCGCCCCGGATGATAGCGCAGCGCGACGGCGAAGTGCGTCGGGTTGGTGAGCACCACCGTGGCCTCTTCCACCGCCTTGCGCACCGAGCCGTTGAGCGTCTCATATTGCCGCCGGCGGATCGCGCCCTTGAGTTCGGGCGAGCCTTCCGTCTCCTTGTGCTCCTGTTTCACTTCCTGCTTGCTCATGTTGAGCCGCTTCATGCGCTGGAAGATCTGCGCCGGCACGTCGATGCCCGCGATGAGGAACAGGGCCGCCGCGAGCGCGAGCGTGACGACCACGAAGATGTGGCCCATCTCGCTCATCGCCGGCATCACCCCGGTCTTGGCCATGCCGTGGATCGCATCGAACTGCCGCCACAGCAGCACGCCGCCGATGCTGCCGAGCAGCACCACCTTGGCGAGCGATTTGATCAGCTCGATAATGCCCTGCATGCCGAAGATGCGCTTGAGCCCGTTGATCGGGTTCATCCGCTCCGGCTTGGGCACGAGCGCGCCGGTGCGGAAGCCGAGCGAGCCAAGCACGGCAGGCGCGGCAATCGCCGCCACGACCGTCGCCAGCAGCACGCCCGCGAGCGGCAGCGCGATGATGGCGAGCAGATGATAGGCGCGCTGCTCCGGCGCGAAGCCCGCAATATCACCCTGATCGAACCGCAAGGCTTCGGCGAGCATCAGGCGGATGGCGTCGATCAATGCCGGCCCGGCGATCGCGAGCCAGCCGACGCCGGCCATCACCACCATGGCGGTGGAGAGTTCGCGGGACTGGAGAATGTCGCCCTTGCTGGCCGCGTCCGTCAGACGCTTGGCTGTTGGCTTCTCGGTCTTTTCGCCGCCGCCGGAGGGCTCCTGCGCCATGGCTCAGCCGCCCGCCAGCAAGCGGCTCATGTCGAGCCCTTGGCGCAAGGCGTCGCTGATCGCCTCGCCCATGACCGGCGCGGCGATGGCGAGCAGCACGAGGCCAGCCAGCAGCGTGGCCGGCAGGCCGACCGCAAAGAGATTGAGCGACGGCGCGGTGCGCGCCAGCATCCCCATGACGAGCTGGACAAGAATGAGCGTGAAGGTGACCGGCAGGGCGATGATGACGCCCGAGGCAAACATGGTGCCGCCAAACTGCGCGATGCTCTCGAACGCGCTCGCCGGCATGAGATTGCCCGGCGGCAGCGCCTTGTAGCTCATCACCACATATTGGATGAGCAGCAGATGCCCATCCATGGCGAGCAGCAGGAAGGTGGCAATGATCGAGAGAAAACGGCCGACGACCGGCGTTGGCTGGCCGGAGAGCGGATCGACCATGGAGGCAAAGCCCAGGCCCATGGCATTGGCGATCGTCTCGCCAGCGATGAACGCCGCCGAATAGCCGATCTGCAAGGCGAAGCCGAGGCTGAGGCCGGCGATCACTTCCGCCGCGACAAGCGCGATGCCGGCGATGCTCGCCAGCCCTTGTTCGGGCAGCGCAAAGGGGGCGCTGTTGAGCGCGGCAATGCCGATCGCGAGGCTGAGGATGATGCGCAGCTGCACCGGCACGGCGGCGGCACCGAAGATCGGCGCGGCCAGCAGCGCGGCGCCGGGCCGGATCATCGCCAGCATCCACAGCCACAGCTGCGCCTCGAGGCCCGCAAATGCCGGTGCGATCATCTGAGCAGGTCCGGAATCCGCTCGAAGATCTCGCGCGTGAAATCGGCGATGAGCATCAGGATCGCGCCGCCGAACAGCGCCAGCGTCACCGCGACGATGATGAGCTTGGGCACGAAGGAGAGCGTCGCCTCATTGATGGAGGTGGCGGCCTGAATCATGCCGATGATGACCCCCGCCAGCAGGGCCGGGATCAGGATCGGCCCGGTCGCCAGCGCGGCAACCCATAGCGCCTGCTGGGCGAGGCCGACGAAGAAATCGCCATTTTCCATGCGATGTGCTCCCTTTTCTGCCCGCTCAGGTCGCGAACGAGCCGGCGAGGGAGCCCATGGTCAGCGCCCAGCCATCCACCAGCACGAACAGCAGCAGCTTGAACGGCATGGAGATGATCGTCGGCGAGAGCATCATCATACCGAGCGCCATCAGCGTGGAGGCGACGACGAGATCGATGATGAGGAAGGGCAGGAAGATCATGAAGCCGATCTGGAAGGCGGTCTTCAACTCGCTGGTGATGAAGGCCGGCAGCATGATCGAGAAGGGAATCTCCTCGGGCGAGCGGAAGGCCGGCACGTTGGCGAGGTTCTGGAACAGAGCGAGGTCGTTCTGGCGGGTCTGCTTGGCCATGAAGCCATGCAGCACCTTGCCTGAGCGGCTCACCGCTTCCTCGATGCTGATCTGGCCCTCGCCATAAGGCGTGTAGGCGCTGGCGGTGATCTGGTCGATCGCCGGGCGCATCACGAACAGCGAGAGGAACAGCGCGAGGCCGACAAGCACCTGGTTCGGCGGCGTCTGCGCGAGGCCGAGCGCCTGACGGAGCAGCGAGAGCACGATGATGATGCGCGTGAAGCTGGTCATCATCAGCACCAGCGACGGCAGCACCGTCAGCAGGCTCATCAGGACGAGGATCTGCAGCGAGATGGAGAGCGGGCGGCCATCGCCCGAAACATCGTCGAGCGCGCGGGTCAGCCCGCCCGAGGCGGCGGCGGCACCTTGCGGCAGCGCGCCGGTTGCCGGCGCCTGTGCTTGCGGCGCGGGCGCGGCGGCGGGTGCAGCCGGCGCGGCGGGCGCAGCTTGGGCGAAGGCGGGCTGCGTGAGGCTCAGCGCGCCAAAGAGCAGAGCGCAAAGGAGGATCAGCAAACCCGTGCTCCTGCGCAGGCAGGAGCCCAGGGCGGCGAGGAACGGCGACTGCGCCTTGGGCTCCTGCCTGCGCAGGAGCACTTGGGTGGTCGCCAGAATGGGGTCAGCCATGACGGGTTTCGCTCTCCGCGATCTTCTCGACCTTGCCGCGCGAGACCGAGAGCAGCAGGCGCTTGCCCTCGAATTCCACGACCGCGAGCTTGCCGAGGGTGCCCATGGGCAGCACATCGACCAGCTTGACCATCCGGTCGCGCTGGCCGGCGCCCAGCATGCCGGGCTGATATTTGCGCCACAGCCACAGCGCGCCATAGGCCATGCCGCCGACCAGCGGCAGCATGATGAGCAGCTTGAGGAAATACCAGGCGAGCGCGCTCATGCGCGGCGCTCGAGCCCGGCGAGGCGCGCCTCGGTGGAGGCGATCTCGACGATGCGCACGCCATAGCGGCCGTTCACCGTCACCACCTCGCCCCGGGCGACCAGCGTGCCGTTGACCATGATGTCCAGCAGATCGTCGGCCTGACGATCGAGCTGCACGACGCTGCCCTCGCCCAGATTCATGATTTCGGCCAGACGCAACTGGGTGGCGCCGACCTCGACGGACATGCGGACGGGGATATCGGCCAGCAGGGCCATGTTGCGGCCCAGACCCATGTCCACCGGTGCGGCGGCCTCAGCCCGGAGTGTTTCGCTCATCTCGCTCATTATGTTGGTCCTCAGGCCAGTTTTTCGATCATGAAGGCGGCACTGCCGTCCTGTTCGCCCACGGTGCCCTGCGCAAATACGCGGTCCCCGACGAGCAGCGGCAATTGCCGCGCGATGTGGATGGGGATGACGTCGCCAGGCTTCAGCGACATCAGCTCCGCCATTTTGAGATTGGGCCGCGCCAGCACCGTGCGGACGGGGAAGCGCACATCGTCCAGCCGGGTGGCGAGACGGGCCCGCCAGACCGGGTCGGCCGGCCGGGCCTCGTCCCCCGCCTTGGGCGATCCGACGATCTCCAGCCCGCCAAAGCCGGCCTTGGGATAAATGAACTCGATGATGCGCGGGCGATGATCGCCCATGTCGACCTCGAACCCCTGCACCACGATGGCCGTCTCGCCGGACATCAGCTGGGCATGGGCCGGATTGGTCTCGCGGTTGATGAGCACTGGTTCCAGCGGGGCGATCTCGGCCCAGCATTCGACCAGCGCCGCGATAATGCCATCGGCAAGCCGGGCGCCGAGCCGCGTCTCCGTGGGCGTGAACTCGCGCTTGTCGCTGCTCGCACGGTCGCCCTTGCCGCCATAGAAGCGGTCGACCAGCAACGAGACCAGCGGCGCGTCGATGCGCAGCACCACTGGCCCCTTGATGGGGTGCAGGCGATAGAGCGAGAGGCTGGCGAACTCCGGCGCGCTCGCATCCCACATCATGAACATGGTTTCTTCGAGCGGCAGCGCGGTGACCAGCGGACGCGCGCCGCCATAGGGCTCGATGATCGCGCGCAACCGGCGGCTCACCCGCTCGCCGAGTTTTTCCAGTCCGCTGATCGCGGCGACCGGCTCACTGGTCTGTCGCCCGAGCGCGAAAGGCTGCACGTCATTCATCGTTCATTGTCCCCGTCCGACCCCCGTCGGACACGGCGCTACTGAATAACGAAATTGGTAAAATAAACGTTATCAATGCCGCCGTAGCCCGTCTTTTCCTTCAAAACATCGTTAATAACGGTCAGAAGTTTCGCCTGGAGCTTCTCCTTGCCCTGCGGGGTCGAGAGGTCGAGCTCCTGCTCCTGCGCCATCATCATCAGGATGGCCGAGCGGATCGGCAGCTCATGTGCTTGCACCGCCTCGATCACGCGCTGGTCGTAATAGGTCGACACGGCGATCGAGACCTGCGCGAAGGAGTCACTGTCCGCGAGGTTTGAGGTGAACGGCGCCGGGATCTGGAAATAGGTCGCCTGATAGGCCGAGGCATTGGCCGGGCGGGGCAGATCCACGCCCTTGCCCTCGCGCTCCGGCGCGTGCTGCTCGGCGGCCTTGGCAGCCCAGGTCTTGGCGACCTCCTCGGGCTTCTCGCCGGTCAGCACCAGCTGCGGGCGAAAGGCATCTTCCGCCGGCCCGCTTTCCTTGTGCATGGAGCCAGCGGCGAAGAACCCCGCGGCCGCGCCACCGCCACCCAGCAGCGCCACGGCGCCCAGGATGATGATCAGCTTCTTCTTGCCGCCGCCCTTCTTCTTGGCGGCGCCGGCGTCCGGTGCATCACTCATCAATCGATCCCCTTAAGCAAAGCGCACATGCCCGTCGGCACTGTCGCGCGCGGCGACCCTGCTCTCATCGGGCTGGCGAGATTGTTCCCCGGCGACGCGCGGGAACGATGTCCCGCGATCGCCATCCTGTCCGCGCCCCTGCTGCTGCATCTGGCTCGCCAGATCGCGCTGGGCCTGGCCCTGAGCTTGATTTTGCGCCTGATTTTGGGCCTGGCTTTGCGCCTGACCCTGATCGCGCGCGGTATCCGAGGAGGGGCCGGCCTTCTCGACCGTGATCTGCCCGAGATGCAGGGAGGCCAGGCGTGCATCGGCCTGCAGCGTGCCGCGCCCTTCGTTAAGGCGCCGTGCGGCTTCGTCCGTTTCGGCCGTCAGGCGGATGTCCATGGCGCCGGCGCCCTGGAACACGTCGACTTCAAGCCGGCCCAGATGCGGCGGATTGAGCGAGAAGCGGCTATGCCCGCCGCCTTCCGCCAGCCCGGCAATTTCCCGCGCCAGCCGATCGATCCACTGGCCCGAGACGCCCATGTCGATAACCTGTGCGCCCAGCGCCGAGGCTGCCGAAGGCGCTGCCTGTCCTGCGCCGCCACTGCTGCTGACGGCGCCGCTCTCGGCCGAGATTCCGACCGGCAAGTCGATCACGAAGCGCTGGGCCGTGTCTGGAGCCGGCGCCGCGGCCTTGCCGGTCGTTGCGCCCTGCGCCGCCAGAGCATCTGCCAGGCTGGCACCCTCCGCCTTTGGAGAGTCCGCCCCATCGGCCTTGGGGGCAGCGAGCGCCGCCACACCAGCGGCCACGGTCGCGCCATCCTGCGTTGAAGCGGCGGCACGGCCTCCCTTGGGCCCGGTGCCGGCGGCAACATGGGCAGCCATGGCCGGCATACCGGGCGCGAGCGGGAAGGGAATGACCTGTGCCTGCAGCGGCTGCGCGGGCGCCGCAGCGTTGGTGGCGCCATCATCCGTCGCGGCCGTGTCACCGGCCTCGGCGTCTGCATTCGGCTCGCCTTCGGTCAACGCCAGGGCAGCATCCTGGGGCGGCTGCGCTGTCGCAGCGCCCTGCTGGGCCTGCTGCGCCTGCAGCTGAGCCGCGACGGTCACAGCCTGCTGGGGCTGGCTCGCGAACCGATCGGGCGCTGTCAAAGCCAGCTTTTCGCCGCCGACCAGCGCGAGGATATCGGCGCTGAAGCCTTCGTCCGGGGCACCGGCCGGTCCGGTCGTGGCAGTCCCGTCATTGTCGACGACAAGGCTGAGGCCCGCGCCCCCGGCCGCCGGAGCATTGCCGTTCAGCGCAGCCAGCTCGACAAGCGCAGCGAACTGCCCGCCCGTGGCGAGGCCCGGCTCCCCGGCCTTCGCATCGGCAGCCGGAGCGCGCCCCGTCATCATGCTGAAGAGCGACGTGATGTTGATCATTCTTCCAGTCCCCTGTTCTGCATCCGCCGGACGCGCGGCTGCGCGGCCAGCCGGGCTTCGCGCAGTGCTTCCCGTGCCGCTTTGGCCTTGTCCTTGAGCCGCTCGGCGATTTCGCGTTCACGATCCGCCACCACCCGTTCCGCATCGCGCGCGTCGATCCGCCGATTGGCGTCGAACAGCGCGCCATCGAGCTGCCGGCCGGCGCGCTCCAGGCGGCTGGCGAGTTCGCGCCGCGCAGCGAAGAGTCCGCCGATTTGCTGCCCGCTCTGGCCGCACAGCTCCTCGCGCACCTGCGCGATGCGGCGGGCATTGCTGGCGATCTGGCTCGCCTCATCCTGCGCAAGCGTGAGCGCGGCGACGGCCTGATTGTGCTGCACGTCCCGCACCCGGACGAGGCGCTTGCGCGCGGCGACCATGCGGCTCATGCGCCGAACTCCGCGATCAGCGCCGCGGCGCTGGTGTCGACGTCAATCGTGGACTTGCTGCTCTGGCGCAGGAAGCCCAGCAACTGCTGCCGGCGTTCCACGGCCTCATCGATGGTCGGATCGTTGCCGGGGCGATAGGCGCCCATCAGGATGAGATCGCGATTTTCCTCATAGGCCGCCCACAGCCGCCGATAATTGGCGGCGGCGCGCAG
Organism: Sphingobium sp. B11D3B; assembly: GCF_025961735.1. Lineage (NCBI taxonomy): Bacteria > Pseudomonadati > Pseudomonadota > Alphaproteobacteria > Sphingomonadales > Sphingobiaceae > Sphingobium > Sphingobium sp. B11D3B. The sequence continues at coordinate 2,741,398 of NZ_JAOQOF010000001.1, forward strand.
ATGCTCGTCATCCACGATGTCCGCCATCACGCGCGAGAGCGAACGCCCGACGTCGATAGCCGGGAAAATGCTTTGCTCTGAAAGATGCCGCGAGAGCACGATGTGCCCGTCGACAATAGCGCGGGCGGTATCGACGATGGGATCGTCGGTATCGTCGCCGTCGGCCAGCACAGTGTAGATCGCGGTGATCGACCCGCCCGAGCGGCTGTCCACGCCCGCCCGCTCGACAAGGCGGGGGATGAGCGACAGCGCCGAGGGCGGATAGCCCTTCATCGCCGGCGGCTCGCCCAGCGACAGGCCGATCTCGCGCTGGGCATGGGCGCAGCGGGTAAGACTGTCGATGAGCAGCAGCACCTGCTTGCCCCGCGCGCGGAAATATTCGGCGATGGCGGTCGCCCGGGCAGCCGCGCGCAGGCGCAGCACCGGCGGATGATCGGCCGGAACGGCAACCACGACGCTCTTGTTCATGAGCGCGCCGCCGATCTTGGTCTCGAGGAAGTCGCTGACCTCGCGGCCGCGCTCGCCGATGAGACCGGTGACGATCACATCCGCCTCGGCCCCGGCGATCATCTGGCCCATCAGCACCGATTTACCGACGCCCGAACCGGCCATGATGGCGATACGCTGGCCGCGCCCGGCCGTGAGCAAGGCATTCACGGCGCGGACGCCGAGATCGAACCGCTCAAGCACCCGGCCGCGATCCAGCACATTGCCGCGCACGCCAGCCAGCGGCCACTGGCCATTGGCAAGCACCGGGCCCTTGCGATCGAGCGGCTGGCCCATCGCATCGATGACGCGGCCGATCAGCCCCTCGCCGACCTGCACCATATTGGCGGCGCTGTCTGGCTCGACGCGCGCGCCATTTTCCAGCGGCGCATCCTGATCCAGCGGCACCAGCACGGCGCGGCTGCCCCGGAAGCCAACGACCTCGGCGCGCACCGACATGCCATCGGCTGCACGAATGCGCGCGCCGGCGCCGATGGGGCGGGAGAAGCCGGTCACTTCGAGCATCCCGCCATCATGGCCAACCAGCCGGCCGACATGGCGCGGCGCCTGATTGGGCACCTGCATATGATCGAGCAAGCGCGTGGCGCGGGCGAGTTCCGCCTGGATCACAGTCGGCCCTCCATATCATCCATCAGCGCCTTGAGGCGCGCGAGGCGCACGTCCGGGCCATCCTCGATCCAGCCCTCCGCCGTGGCGAGACGGACCGATCCGCGCGGCACATCGGCGCTGGCCGCCAGCGAGAAGCGCAGCGGCTCGGCCTGCAGCAGCGGCAGATCCTCGGGGTTGACCTCCAGCCGGGCCTTGGCATCCTCGGTGTCGATGCAGGCGGCGACTGCCTCGCAGCGCGCCCGGAGCACATCGGCATCGATCGGCACTTCACCCACGATCTGGCCGACCAGACGGATGACCGCCTGGGAGAGCAGCGTGGCGAAGGCGCCTTCATCCACTTTTCCGAGCGCCAGAACAGCGGCAGCCAACTCCCGCCGCGCCGCATCGTCCTGCTCGGCGGCTTCGCGCGTGATGCGCTCGCCTTCCTGAAAGCCCTGCACGAAGGCATCGCGCGCGGCTTCCTCAATGGGGTCGACCGGCGCCTGAGCGGCCAGCGTTTCATCATAGTCGCCGCCGGGCCCGCTTCCGCCGGGAAAGGTCATATTCCAGGCCCGATGGCCCTGCTCCTCGGCATAGAGGTGGCGAAAGCCCCTGCCATCGCGCCCGACGCTGCCGAAATTGCCCCAGCTCTCCAGCGGCGCGGCGCCACTGACGGTATCGGCCGACCAGATCCTAGACATAGTCGTCGCCCTTTCCGCCCAGCATGATCGCCCCTTCCTCGCCCATGCGGCGCGCCTCGGCGATGATCGCCTTTTGCGCTTCCATCACTTCGGCAAGGCGCATCGGGCCGCGCTCGTCCATCTCGTCCTGAATGGACTGGGCGGCGCGCTGCGACATGCAGCCCAGGATGCGCGTGCGCAGCGTGTCGCTCGCCCCCTTGAGCGCGACGACGAGAATGGCGTTGTCCACCGCCCGCATGAGCGTGCCGAGATCCTTGTCCGACAGGGCCTGCAGATTCTCGAAGACGAACATCTCATCCTCGATGAGCTGGGCGACATTGCGGTCGCGCTTGTTCAGCGCCTTGATGATGCGCTGCTCATGATCCTTGCGGATGTTGTTCATGATCGCGGCGGCCTCGCTGGTGCCACCGCGCTTGGTGGTGCCAGCGGAGGAGCGGCCCTGCGCCGGGCGCGAGGCAATGAGCTGCTCCAGCTCGTCCAGCGCCTCGGTGCTCACCGGGCCGAGCGTGGCGACGCGATAGACGACATCGTCCTGCACCTCGGCCGGCAGCAGCTGCAGGGTCGCGGCCGCCACGGCGGGGTCCAGATGGGCCAGCACGATGGCCATGATCTGCGGATGCTCGGGCTCGATAATCGCGGCGATCTCAGCCGGCTCCATCCATTTGAGCATCGAGAGCTTGGTCGAGCGCGTTGGCGGCGTGATCCGCGCGAGCATATTGTCCGCGCGGTCGGGCCCGAGCGCCTTGTGCATGGCGCCGCGGATATGCTGGGTGGCGCCGTAGCCGATGGTGGTGCGGCCCCGCGCCTTGGAGACGAACTGGTCCAGCGCGGCGTTCACCTCGTCCACCTCGACATCGGCGACGTCATACATGGCGTAGCCGAGCTGGCGCACCTCGTCCGGCTCCAGCCGGGAGAGGATCTGCGCGGCTTCGTCTTCCTCGAAGAGCATCAGCAGCACGGCGGCAGCGGCGCTGCCGGTGAGCGGGCGAGCGGCTTCGACCTCAGCCATCGGCCTTCACTCCATCCTTGAGGAGATCGCGAACGACGAGCGCCGCGCGATCGGGGTCCTGCTTCACAAAGTTGCGGATCAGCGTGGCGCGATCGCTATAGTCATGCGTGGCGCTGATCATATCGAGGGTCACGGGCTGAGCGGGGTCATGCACCGCCGCCGAGGCCCGGCCGATCTCGGCCTGGATTTCCGTGCCGATCTGCTGGCCGATCTGCGCATCGAGCACCTGACGCTCCGCCTGCGCGGCGGACCAGCGCTTGAGCAGCGGACGGCCGATGCCGACCAGCAGCAGCAGCGCGACGAGCAGGGCCGAGACGTTGCGGGCGAGCATCGCCACCCACGCTTCCTGATACCAGGGCGTCGCATCGGTCGCGGCGTCCCCGGCGGCTTCGGCGAACTTGCGCGAGGAAATCGCCACCACGTCACCGCGCGCCTGGTCGAAGCCGATCGCGCCTTTGACCAGCGCCTCGAGCGCGGCAATCTCCTGCGGGGTGCGCGGCTTGCCATCGGTGCCCTGATCCAGCGCGACGGCGATGGACAGGCGCTGCACGGTGCCCACGGCGTCCCGCGTCACGGAGACTTCGCGGCCCAGCTCGAAGCTGCGGTTGAACGTCTCGGTCGTCTTGAACGGCGGCATGCCGGGTGCGGGCGGCGTTTGCATGGCGTTGGCCTGGGCCTGCGCCTGTGTCGGCGGCGGTCCGCCCGGATCGGCGGGATTGACCGGCGGATTGGGCTGCAGCGCGCCGGGGATGCCGCCGGGTGCGGCATTCGCATTGCCCTGCGCATCCGTGTTCCAACTGCCGGTTTCGGCACGCAGCCGGGCTTCGTCCTGCGGATAGGTTTCGCGCGTGGCCTGCCGCTCGGCGAAGTTCACCTCGGCATGCACCTCGGTCGAGAACTTGCCGGCACCGATGATCGGCGTGAGCAGCGCAGTCACAGCCTGACGGTAGCGATCTTCGATGCGGCTCTGGATCTGGATCTGCCGATCCGTCTCCGCGCCGGCCCCGGTCGCATTACTGAGCAGGCGGCCATTCTGATCGACGACCGACACCGATTCCGGCGCCATGTCGCCCACGGAGGAGGCGACCAGATGCACGATGGCCTCGACCTGCCCTTCGGACAGCGAGCGACCATTGGCCAGCTGCAGCATCACGGATGCCGTCGGGCGGGAGCGCTCGCGCAGGAAGATGCTCGGCGCCTCGACCGCGAGGTGGACCCGCGCCTTGGTGACCGCGTCGATCGCCTCGATGGTGCGGGCCAGATCCATCTCGCGCGCGCTGCGCAGCTTCTCGCCCTCGACGGCGCGGCTCGCGCCCATCGGCATGGAGTCGATCAGCGTGTCGCCGGTCGGCGCGCTGCGGGGCAGGCCCTCGGCGGCGAGCTTCATCTTGGCGTTGAAATAATCGGTCTCGGCGACGGTGATCGCACCGCTCGTCTGATCGAAATTATAGGCGATGCCGCTCTTGCCCAGCGCCTCGGCCACGGCGGCCTGGTCGGCCTCGGGCAAGCCCCGGAACAGGTCGCGCTGCGGCGGTTCGCGCAGCGCCAGCCAGGCCAGCGCGGCGAGCGCGGCAACGGTGATCAGGCCGATCATCGGCAGGCTGCGCTGCACGGCGGGCTGCTGGAGCAGGCCGGTGAGGCGCAGCTTCATGCCCTGCGCGCCGGCCGCAAAGCCCGCGCCAGACCCGGAGAGGGCGGGCAATCCGGGCTGCATCGCCGCCGGGTTGCCAGTGGTGGTGGTGATGTTCGCGTCGCTCATCTCATTACACCGGCATGCTCATGATGTCCTTGTAGGCGGACAGGAGTTTGTTGCGGACCTGCAGGGTCGTCTCGAAGCCCACCGACGCCTGCTGGCGCGTCAGCATCACGGCCGCGATGTCCGTGGTCTCGCCGCGCTCATAAGCGGCGGTCGCGTCGCTCGACTGGGTCTGCAGCTTGTTCACGCCCTCGATGGCGCTGCGCATGGCGTCCGCGAAATCGGCGCCACCCGCATGGCTGCTGGCGGGCGCGCCGCCGGTCGCGGCACCGGCGGCGCTTTTCGCGGCGTCCTGAATCGCGGAGTTACGCTGGAGAATGCTCTGGCGCAGGGCCAGCACGCTATCGACCGAAAGTCCCGACATGATGATGCCTCCTGCGCTCAGCTAGCCAGCGCGAGGTCACGCATTTCAGCGAGACGGTAGCGCAGGGTACGTTCGGAAATGCCAAGGATGCGCGCCGCGCGGGCGCGATGCCCGCCGGTATCGCGCAGAGCGAGGCGAATGGCGTCCATCGCCGAGGCGCGGGCAACATCCTGAAGACGAGCGCGGGCCGGCAGCGGCGCGGGCTCGGCCGGAACGGGCGCGGGCATGGCGTTGCCGGCAAGGCTGAGATCGCTCACGTCGATCTGGTCGCCTTCCCGCAGCACGATGGCCCGCTGCAGGACATTGCCCAACTCACGGGCATTGCCCGGCCAACTGTGCGCGGCGAGATGCCCCAGGGCAGCGGGCGTCGGCCAGGCAAAGCCGGACTGGCCGCCCTGATGACGCAGCAGAAACGAAGCGGTGATCGCCGGAATGTCACCCGGACGGCTTGCGAGCGCGCTCAGGTGCAGCGGCATCACATTGAGCCGCCAGTAAAGGTCCGCACGGAACCGACCGGCATCGGCCTCCGCCGAAAGATCGCGGTTGCAGGCGGCGACGACGCGCACATCGACCGGGACCGGATGCGTCGCGCCGACGGGAAGCACTTCGCCTTCCTGCAGCGCGCGCAACAGCTTGGCCTGCAGGGCCAGCGGCAGTTCGGCGATTTCGTCGAGGAACAGCGTGCCGCCATTGGCAGCGAGGAACAGACCGTCGGACGACGCGCCAGCACCGGTGAAGCTGCCCTTCTTATGGCCGAAGAGCATGGCTTCCATCATGGTTTCCGGCAGCGCCGCGCAATTGACGGCGATGAAATCCTTGTCGGCGCGCGGGCTCATATCATGAAGGAAGCGCGCAATGCCCTCCTTGCCTGTGCCGGTCTCGCCCTGAACGAGCACCGTCGCATCGCTGGCGGCGATCCGCTGGGCGAGGCGCATCAGCATGGCGCTGCTCTCATCACCCACCGCCGGCATCCGCGCCGGGCGGAGCAGTTCGGCGATCAGGGCAAAAGCCATCGCCTTGTCCTGCGCACCGAAGGCAATGCGGGCGGGGAAGCCATTGGAGGCGGGCATGAAGCGCGGCGCACCCTCGCGCCACTCGATCAGCAGGTCGCGACAGGTTGCATCGGCAATTTCCTCGGCGAGGAGAATGCGCTGAACCGATTTACCACGCGGCGTGTCCGCACCCACCGTTCGTACAGAAAAGCAGGCAGTATCGAGCCACGCATCCAGATCCGGCAACAGCCGCTGTACGCGCTGACTCATGTCGACATGCAACATGCGTAAGCCCCCGTTTTGGTCCAGTCCGGGCTCTTGCGAGCCACCCCCGTCTTGCCCGTTAAAAGTGATAAAAAATGCTTAGCATTCGGTTAACGACGGCGAACCATTGCCGCAGTGCGGCAGGATTTTGCCGACCGTCTGAAGGCGCGAAAATCATGTCGCGCTTGACGTGCAGAGCCTCCGCTCTCCCTCTCGACGAACCATCCCGCCGCACTTTGTTGCAAAATATATCGTTTTATTTCATTATATTAATTGGTGATTTCGGGAAATTTGAGACGGTCACCTAAAGCTCCTGAGGCCTTATCCGTTCTGTGGTTTCGAGGCCGCCACCGCCAAAGGGCAGCGACCCTCAGTGAAGCGGGAAAGGAAACCACATGACTGTTATTGCATCCAACGTGTCCGCGATTCGGGCCCAGAATGCCTCGGCCGCTGCGAATCAGGGCCTGTCGCAGGCCATGGAGCGCCTGTCCTCCGGCAAGCGCATCAACACCGCGAAGGACGACGCCGCCGGCCTCGCCATCGCCACCAAGATGACCGCCGAAGTCCGTGGCCTCGCTGCCGCACGCCGCAACGCCAATGATGGCCTCTCGCTGGCGCAGACCGCTGAAGGCGCGCTGGGCGACATCTCCAACATGCTGGTCCGCATGAAGGAACTGGCTGTGCAGGCGAAGAACGGCACCAACGACACCGCCGCTCGTGACAATCTGCAGGCGGAAGTCACCGCGCTGACCGACCAGATCGCCAAGGTGCAGGGTCAGGAGTTCAACGGCGTGGCCCTGTTCAGCGCGACGGCCACCTCGATCCAGGTCGGCACCGGCTCGACCGACACTGTCTCGGTTGACACCTCGACCGTGACGACGGCGCTCACCGCGCTCGCCACCGCCGCACCGAACATCGGCGGCGCCGGCACGACGATCGGTGCAGCGATGACCGCCATCGACACGGCGATCGAAGCGGTTGCTACCGGCCGTGCCAATCTCGGTGCCACGCAGAGCCGTCTCGAATCGGCTGCCAGCAACCTGACCACCACGATCACCAACCTGTCCGACGCCCGTTCGCGGATCGAAGACGCCGACTTCTCCGAGGAATCGACGGCGCTCGCCAAGAACCAGATCCTCAGCCAGGCCTCCACGGCGATGCTCGCTCAGGCGAACCAGAGCCAGCAGGGCGTGCTCAGCCTGCTCCGCTAAGGGCAGCACCTAAGATCGGACGGCGAGGGTACTGGTCCACACTCGCCGGCCCGGTTGACCCCCGGCACCATAGAGTCCCCATCGTGCCGGGGGTCAGCATCCCCAACAGGGAATATGGAAACCCTTCGCTCCCCCGGGCGGAGGGTTTCTTCTATTGTAGGCGAGCGGGGCGCCAGCCCCCGGCGGATGATCGAGGGGCCTGATCGAACAGCCACCTGTAGTGAGCCGTCAGGCAGATGCGTATGCGGAGATGCAAAGGGGCGGGCCGGAAGGGGAGCGGCCAGCCATGACCCGTTCCATTGCACCACCCCTCCGTTCGCTTCGAGCGAAGTCGAGAAGCATTGCGCACGACGTGTCTCGACTTCCGCCTTCGGCTGAAGTTTATCCTGAGCGCCCGCCCTGCGGGCAGTCGAAGGGCTCGACACGAACGGAAGGTTAGGCGGCGTGGACAAATTCCGAGGTTGGGAAAACAGTGACGGTGCCACTCTTTCCTGCAAGCGGACTGCAAAGGACCTACCTCCGTTCGTCCTGAGTAGCTGCTGAGCCTGTCGAAGCGGCGTATCGAAGGTACCGCCCCGCCCATCCGGGCAGAGCGCTATTCCTCCGTGGTAATCAACACCGCTTCGCCGACCACCAGAAAGAGCAGGAACGGCGCCCAGGCCGCCAGCATCGGGGGGTACACCCCCAGATTGCCCATGGAGAGCGCGAAATTATCGGCCACGAAGAAGGCGAAGCCCAACGCCATGCCGATCACCGCGCGCACGAACAGCTTGCCGGAGCGTGCAATACCAAAAGCGGCGACGGAGCCCAGCAACGGCATGAGCAATGCCGACAAAGGCCCGCTGATCTTGTGCCAGAGCGACCCTTCGAGCGATGCCACCGGGCGCCCCGCCTCGCGCAAGGTATCGATCGCCTCGCTCAGGTCGGCAAGGGACATGGCATCCGGGTCCACCGAAGAGAGCGTGAACTGGTCTGGCGTAACCCCCTTGCCGACCACCATCCGGTCGACATGGCGGCTGACCCCGCGCACGACATCGAACACGCGGATATCCTCAAGCAGCCAGCCATCTGGGGTAAAGCGCCCGTGCTTGGCATAGACGATCGAGATCAGGGCATTGTTATGCCGGTCATAGACGTTCACGTCCTGCAGCCGCACGGCATTGCCGCGACCGGTGATCGTCCCGGCCCGGATGAGATCATCCTCGTGCCGCACCCAGACATTGCCCTTGACCCCGGGGTCCGAAGGGATTGGGCCGAACTTCGCGGCTTCCCAGGCGGTGAGCGTCGCGGTGGCGCGCACGACCACGCGTTCGTTGAACACATAGCTGATCGCAGCCACGGCAAGACTGGCCAGAATGAGCGGCGCGAGAATCTGGTGGGCCGAAAGCCCGCCGGACTTCATCGCCACCACCTCGCTATTGGCATTGAGCGTCGCCAGCGTGATCAGCGTGCCGAGCAGCACCGAGAAGGGCAGGAAGCGGGAGATGATCTGCGGCGCGCGCAGGCTGACATATTGCCATAGCTGCGCATCGCCATTGCCGGGATAGGCCAGCACCTTGCCGGCCTCGCTCAGCAGATCGAGCATCTGCAGGATCAGCACCAGCATCGCCAGCATCGCCAGGCAACGCAGCAGGAAGGTCTTGCCCAGATACAGCGCCAGCGCGCGGGAAGGGAAGAAGTTGAGCAGCATGGCCTATCCCCGATGTGCCTTGCGGTAACGCCGGTCGCCGAACCATTTGAGCAGCGACTTGAACAGGCCGAGCAGCTTGGCGAACTGACGATCCAGCGCGCCGATGGGCTGGCCGCCGGGCACATAGGCGGTCTGATAATAGAGCCAGGCGATGATCCCGGCGAAAATGAGGAACGGTCCCCACAGGCCGAGGAACGGATCGATCCGGCCCAGTGCGCCCAGCGACTGCATCGTCTGGTTGATCTTGTGATAGGTGACGATGAAGACGATCGACAGGAAGACGCCGAGCGCGGAGGTTGAGCGTTTCGGCGGGATCGCGAAGGCAATCGCCGCGAGCGGCAGCAACATCATCATCGCCACTTCCACCACGCGGAAATTGAAGTTCGACCAGGCCTGCGCCCGGCCGAGCGCCGTATCGCGGGTGAGGCCGGCGCGGAACAGCTCCGGCAGGCTCAGCTCCACATCGCCATCGCCGCGCGTACGGAACTCCTCGATCTTCGGTAGCGAGATCGGCAGATCGTGGTTGGAGAAGGAGAGGATGCGCGGCTCGGTGAAGCTGGGCGAATTATGCACCAGCACGCCATCTGTGAGGCGCATGATGATCGTATCGGGGTCGTCGGTCGCCAGGAACTGGCCGCGCGCCGCCGTGACCGCCAGCGACTGGCCGCCGTCGCTATCCATGCGCGCGAAGATGCCGCTCAGCTTCTTGCCTTCGTCCTCGCTCTCCTCGATGCGGATGGTGATGCCATCGCCCAGCTTGGTGAACTCGCCGACCTTGATGGATGCGCCCAGCGCGCCCGAGCGCAGCTCGAACCGCAGCCGCTCATAGGCATATTTACTGTCCGGCTGGATGAAGCCGACAATGGTCAGGTTCAGGATCGCCAGCGCAATGGCATACATATACGGCACTTTGAGCAGTTTCGTATAGGAGAGGCCGACGCCGCGCAGAATATCGAGCTCCGAGGACAGAGCCAGCTTGCGGAAGGCGAGCAGGATGCCGAGCATGAGGCCGATGGGAATGCCAAGGCCGAGATATTCGGGCAGGAGATTGGCGAGCATCCGCCACACCACGCTCACCGGACCGCCCTCGGTCGCGACGAAGACGAACAGCCGCTGCATCCGGTCCAGCACCAGAAGCATCGCCGCAACGATGAGGCTTGCGAAAAGCGGGACCGCGATCAGCCTCGCCATGTAGCGGTCCAGAGCGGTCAGCATGAGAGTCCGCAGGTTCCTTGAGCCGGTTCAGGTGGCCCGGCCGGAAGGTCCGGACACGGCAAGGCCGTAAGCGGGATGCGCCCGCGCCGCAACCTTAGAGTGTATGGACGCCCGCCAGATCATAGCGCCACGCGCCAGCCGGAGCCGGGAAGGCGCCCGGTCGTGCGATAAGCGGGCGGGTTGACCGGGCCATCACACAGGCCCGGCCGGTCGATCAGCCAGCGATGGCGCCCGTCATCCGGCCCGCCGTGGCGAACATCTCGAGGATCTGGCCGACCTGCTCGCTCGAATGCTCGGCGCAGAGCGAACAGCGCAGCAGGAAGGTGCCGGCCGGTGTCGCGGGCGGACGGGCCATGTTCACATAGAGCCCCAGTTCCAGCAGCGCCTGCCACATCGCCACGGCCTGGGTCTGGTCGGTGAGGATGACGGCGATGATCGCGGACTGCGGCGTCTTGGTGCCAAGCGTGAAGCCGAGATCGATCAGCCCCTTGTGCAGGCGGCGGCTGTTCTCCCACAGATGCGCGCGCTTCTCGCTGGCGTGCATCAGCTTGCGGATTGAGGTCGCGGCGGTGGCGACGACGCTCGGCGGCAGCGAGGCGGTGAACACATAAGGCCGGCAAACGAGGCGCATTACATCGAACTTGGGATGGTCCGAGACGCAGAAGCCGCCGACCGTGCCGACCGACTTGGAGAAGGTGCCGACGACGAAATCGATCTCCTTCTCGACGCCCTGCTCCTCATAGACGCCACGGCCATTGGGGCCGAAGAAGCCCATGCCATGCGCTTCATCGACGAGGATCATGCAATTGGGGTGCTTGCGGATTGCGGCAACCATGTCCGGCAGCGGGGCGACGTCGCCGAGCATCGAATAGACGCCCTCCAGCACGACCAGCTTGAGCGCATCGGCCGGCAGGCGCCCGAGGCGCTTGTCCAGATCCTCCACGCTGTTGTGGCGGAAGCGCACGATCTCGGCATTGCCGAGCGCGCAGCCATCATAGATGCTGGCATGGCTGTCGGCATCCAGCACGATATAATCGCCCTTGCCCGCCAGCGTGGAGATCATGCCGAGATTGGCCTGATAGCCGGTCGAGAACACCATGGCGTGCTTGGTGCCATAGAAGTCCTTGAGCGCATCCTCGCAGGCCTTGTGGGTCTGGTAGGTGCCGTTGAGCACGCGGCTGCCGGTGGTGCCCGATCCGAACTCGTCCAGCGCCTTCTTGCCCGCCGCGACCACGTCCGGGTCGAAGGTCATGCCCATATAATTATAGGTGCCGAGCAGGATCGTCTCCTTGCCCTTGATCACCGCAAGCGTGGGCGACTTCACTTCGTCCATCACGATGGCGAAGGGATCGCGCACGCCGGTCGCCAGCAGCGCCTCGCGCTCGGCGATCAGGGGATCGAACTTGGAGAACAGGTCCTTGTCGGCCTCCGCCACACGCATGGTGGTTTCCGCCCCGTCGATCACGCTCGCCATGGCCTCAGCCCTCCGCCTTCAGCTTCATCACCGCATCGACGAGCTGGCCGACCGTCTCGATCTCCGCCTGCATGTTCATGGTGATGATGATCTCGAACTCGTCCTCGATCGCGGCGACGAAATCCATGACGGTGAGGCTGTCCCACTCCAGGTCGCCAGCGAAGGTGGTGCTGTCGCTCAAGGCGACGCCCTTCTTGTTGAAGGGTTCGATCTGCGCTGCGATCTGCGCGTAGACGTCCTGACGGTCCGACATGGCTGCGACTTTCTTTCCGTAATAGCCCGATAAGGCCCTGTTGCGAGCCGAATGCCCGCTTCGCCCTGCCTATGGCAAGCGAATAAGGCGGGATTCGGGCATCAGCGCGGCAGCAGGCCCTTGTCGCGATAGGCCTGCGCGGTCATGGCAAGGCCCGTCTCGGTGGCGATGGTCGGGCGCCAGAGATCGGCTGGCGGATGCAATGCTGCCTTCGACACCCAGTCGGCATGGCAGAAATAAGCGGCGCGGTCGGGCGTCAGCCGCGCCTTGTCGCCGCGCAGCAGCCGGTCGATGCGGGCACCGAAGCGGACTAGGGCGGACGGCATGGAAATGGTCCGCACCGAGGCACGCCCCACGGCGCGGCCAATGGCCCGGGCGAAATCGACATGGCTCCAGCCTTCCGGTGTGCCATCGTCCACTTCATAGACTTTGCCCTGCGTTTCGCCGCCCTGCCGCGTGCCGAGCCGCACCAGCAGATCGGCCAGATCATCGACATGGATGGCCGAGAGGCGCCCGCCCGGCGGCAGCAGCACGAAGCCGCGCGCCGCCATCTGGAACAGCTCCAGCAGCTCGGCATCGCCCGGACCGTAGATCGCGGGCGGGCGGATCATCGTCCAGTCGAGCCCGCTTGCCTGCACATGCCGCTCCGCTTCCGCCTTCGACCATCCGTAATCGGAGAGCCCCGGCTCGCGCGCCGCGAGGCTGGAGACATGCACGAGCCGCACCACGCCCGCACGCTGCATGGCGGCGATAACGGCCGCGGTGCCGGTGGCATTGCCCGCCTCGAACCCGGCACGGGTCGGTGCATTGACTACGCCGGCAATGTGCATGACGGCATCCGCGCCGGCGACCAGCGCATCGAGCGCGGCGTCATCCTCCAGCGAGCCGGCAATCCAGCTCACGCCCTCGCGCGGCGGCTGGGGGCGGCGGGTCAGCGCGCGCACGGCATGGCCGGCGGCCAGCGCCCTTTCCACCGTCGCCTTGCCGACAAAGCCGGTGGCGCCGGTGAGGGCAAGCGTGCTCAGAGCAGCACCATATAGCTGCGGTGAACCATCGCGGCGCGCGGGGTGCCGCCGAGCAGGCCGGCAACCTCGGCGCTGCGCTTGCCGATGATCCGCTCGGCATCCTGGCTGTCATATTGCGCGAGGCCGCGCGCGATCACAGCGCCATCCGGCCCGACGATGTCGATCACGTCGCCGCGCGCATAGCTGCCATTGGTGGCGGTGACGCCGGCCGGCAGCAGGCTGCGGCCCTTGCGCAGGGCCTCGCTCGCGCCGGCATCGACGCTGAGCTTGCCCTTGACGGTGAGGCGCCCGGCCAGCCAGCCCTTGCGCCCGCCGCGTTTGGCTGAGGCGCGAAACAATGTTCCGCGTCCGCTGCTCTGCCAATGACCCAGCGGCGCATCGACACGGCCGGAAATGATCGCCAGATGTGCACCCGCGCCAGTGGCGATCTGCGCGGCCTGCAGCTTGGAGATCATGCCGCCCGATCCCATGCCCGAGGCGCTGTTGCCATCGCCCATGGCCAGCACGGCGGCATCGATCTTCTCGACCAGCGGGATCAATATGGCATCGGGATTGCTGTGCGGGTTCGCCGTGTAGAGCCCGTCGATATCCGAGAGCAGCACCACCGCATCGGCGCCTGCCGCCTGGCCAATGCGCGCGGCCAGCCGGTCATTATCGCCGAAACGGATTTCCTCGGTGGCGACGCTGTCATTCTCATTGACCACCGGCACCACGCCGAGGCCCGCGAGCCGGTCCAGCGTGGCGGAGGCATTGAGATAGCGGCGGCGATCCTCAAGATCGCCCAGCGTCACCAGCATCTGCGCGGCAGGAATGTCGTGCCCGGCAAGCAGGTCCGCCCAGACCTGGCTGAGCGCGATCTGGCCCACGGCGGCGGCGGCCTGCGCATCCTCCAGCGTCGCGCGCCCCCCCTTGGCAAGGCCAAGACGGCGGGCGCCCAGCGCAATCGCGCCAGAGGAGACCACGATGATCTCCTGCCCATCCGCGCGGCGGGCAGCGATCTCGTCGACAAGGCTGGTGAGCCAGTCGCGCCGCACGGAGCCGTCCGGGGCGACGAGCAGCGCCGAGCCGACCTTGATGACAATGCGCCGAATGGCGGCGGGCGGGAAGCCGGTGAGGGCGTCAGTCATGATGGGTATCCCCAACGCACTCTTCTCTCATGCCCAGAACAAACCCACCGTTCGTGTCGAGCGAAGTCGAGACACGCGAGACCTGTGCTAACCGTGTCTCGACTTCGCTCGACACGAACGGCGCGGGGGACAGGGGAAAAGCCCCTGCTCTTCAGAGGAGGGGTTGGGGTGGTGCTGAATGATGGGGCGTGAGCGCCGCGCAGTCGACACCGGCGCATCGCCACCCCCGCCCCCTCCTCTAAAGAGGAGGGGAGATACATCCTCAAATGGGGGACCATGGCTTGTCCTCCACCTCACCTTCCTGCGCGGCCTTCTCCTCGGCCTCGGCGCGGTGAACCTCGCCCAGCATGGGCAGCACGGCGTCGAGCAGCGCCTCCATGCCCTCGCCGGTCGCGCCGGAGATGATGAAGGCCTTGCCCGCGCCGGCCTTCTTCAAGTCCTTGGCGACATCTTCCATCAGCTCCTGCCCAAGCAGATCGCCCTTGTTGAGCGCGAGAAGCTGCGGCTTGTCCTCCAGCCCCTCGCCATAATTCTCCAGCTCGGTCTGCACGATGCGCCAGGCCTCGACCGGATCGTCCCCGGTGGCGTCGATGAGGTGGATGAGCACCCGGCAGCGCTCGATATGCCCGAGGAACCGGTCGCCAATGCCAGCGCCCTCCGAGGCACCCTCGATCAGCCCCGGAATATCGGCCAGCACGAACTCCCGCCCCTTGTGCAGCACCACGCCGAGCTGCGGCTTGGTCGTCGTGAACGGATAGGCGCCGACCTTGGCCTTGGTGTTGGTCACCTGATTGATGAAGGTCGACTTGCCGGCGTTCGGCAGCCCCACCAGCCCCACATCAGCCAGCAGCTTGAGGCGCAGCCACACCCAGCGCTCCTCGCCCGGCCAACCGGTGCCGTGCTGGCGCGGCGCGCGATTCGTGCTGGTCTTGAAGCTGGCATTGCCGCGCCCGCCATCGCCGCCGCGCAGCAGGACGATCCGCTGGCCGGGCTCGGTGAAGTCGGCCAGCACCTCGCTATAGCCTTCTTCATCCGGCTCGGAGATGACCTGCGTGCCCACCGGCACCTTGATGACGAGATCGTCCCCACCCGCACCGGTGCGGTCGCCACCCTCGCCATGGCCGCCGCGCGGCGCCTTGAAATGCTGGGTGTAGCGGAAGTCGATGAGCGTGTTGAGGCCGGGCACCGCCTCGAAGATGATGTCGCCACCCTTGCCGCCATTGCCGCCATTGGGGCCGCCATATTGAATATATTTCTCGCGCCGGAAGCTGACCGCTCCCGGCCCGCCCGCACCCGAGCGAATGAAAATCTTGGCCTGATCTAGGAAATGCATCGGCCGCCCATAAGGCCTTTGCCGGCAAAGGTGAAGCGCGGCCTCATACGGGCCCGCCTTCCCATGCTTCCATTTCTCCGGCGAGGCGTTACCTCAGCCGGGTTCGACTGGTGAAAGGCACGCGCGTGACCGTCATAGCAGCACGGCGATATCGCAATGGCGAGGTTGTGGGGGATGTCGATATCCACTGCCCCCGCCATGACCGGCTGCCGGCGGGCGAGTTCGTCTGGATCGGCCTGCATGAGCCGGATGCCGAAGAACTGGCTCAGGTCGGCACCTGTTTCGGCCTGCACCCGCTCGCGCAGGAAGACGCGCGCAAGGGCAAGCAATTGCCCAAGCTCGAGCTGTATGGCGACCAGCTCTTCCTGATCCTGCGCACGGCGCATCTGGAAGGCGACCTCATCGGCTATGGGGAGACCTCCGTCTTTCTCGGCGCGGACTTCATCGTCACCGTGCGCCACGGTTCGGCGCGGGCGCATTCGGATCTGCGCGCCCGGCTGGAGAGCGCGCCCGCCGCCCTGGCCCACGGCCCGGATTATGTGCTGCACGCGATTATGGACTTCATCGTCGACGGCTATTTCCCGGTCGTCGATGCGCTGGAGGAACAGGTGCTGGCGATGGAAGCCGCTGCCGGCGAGGCCTTCCTCGACTCAGACCAGATCCGCCAGATCTTCGCGACCCGCCGGGAGATCGTCCGCTTCCAGCGCATCCTCGGGGTGATGAGCGATGTTGCCGGGCGCATGGTCAATCATGTCCAGCCGAATATCGACGAGAACATGCTGCCCTATTTCCGCGACGTGCTGGATCATGTCCGGCGGGTCGAATATCGCGTCGCCGGGCTGCGCGACTATCTGACCTCCGTCGCGGAAACGAGCAGCCTGCTCGAACAGCGCCGACAGGGCGACATCACCCGGATGCTCGCCGCCTGGGCCGCGATCCTGGCCGTGCCCACTGCCATTGCCGGCATCTACGGCATGAACTTCAGCAACATGCCCGAATTGCAGTGGCGCTACGGCTATTTCATCGTGCTGGGCGGCATCGCGATCATCTGCGCACTCCTATATCGGCGCTTCCGCAAGCTGGGCTGGCTGTGATCGGCCCGTGGCCGCACTCGGGATGAGCACGGTCACGGACCGCCAAACCCATCGCCGTCGCGCGACCAGCCGGCCGATCGATATTCAGAAGATGACGTGGCGGAGTCGAAGACGACCGGAGGGCAAAATGGTGGATTTCTGCGCCCCGGACGCAGCGTACTTCTAGTACGTGAGCACCGGAAGCGCGGGAAGCCGCCATTTGCAGGCCGTCAGGACTGAATGTCGATTGGCCTAGGCCGCGACGGGCTCGCGATCCGCATAAATTTCCACCGCCACGTCCTCGCGCATGTCGCCTTCGCCGCCCTCTTCATAGAATTGGCACAGATCGGCGCGATTGCGGCCACGGCTGTGGCGCGGCTCGGGGCGGCCCGCCGGCCGGAATCCGACCTTGCGCAGCACCCGGCCGGAGGCGGGATTGTCGGTGAAATGGCTGGCGCGAATGTTGCGCACGCCCGTCGCGCGGGCGATCTGCATCACCGCGGAAGCGGCCTCGGTCGCGAAACCGAGGCCCCAATAGGGGCGCGCGACCCAATAGCCCAGTTCCAGCGCGCCATCGTCCTGCGCGTGGATGCCGCAGGAGCCGATGAGACGCGGTATTCCCTGGGTGCGCTTCATCACCAGGAACTTGGGCTGCAGCGGATCGTGATCGCCGCCGAGAAAATCGACCGCATCGTCCAGCGTGTAAGGCCAGGGCGCGCGGGCAAGATTCCGCACGATCGCTTCATCCGCGATGGCGGCATAGAGCGCCTGCGCATCTTCCGGCCAGCCGGGCCGCAGCAGCAAACGGGGGGTACGTGCAAACATGGTCTTGTCTCCGGTTCCGGGGCGCTCTGCCGCAGACAGATGACGCCTGTGAGACAGCCTTGCGAACGCTGCGAGCAACCGTGCTGCTGACGCGCCGAGGTCTATCGAGGGTCCAGGGAGAACAAGAAAAAAGGGAGGAGGGGCGATCCCTTCTCCCTTGGTTTCAGATGAACCGGCACCGGCTCACCAAGGGATCGTCCCGCTGGACGATCCCTGTCATGAATCGTCCGATTATTCGGCGGCTTCCGCCATCACGTCCACGGACACAAATTTGCGACCGAGCTTGCCGTCGTGGAACACCACGCGACCTTCGGTGAGCGCAAACAGGGTGTGGTCCTTGCCGATGCCGACATTGCGGCCCGGGTAGAACTTCGTGCCGCGCTGACGGACGAGAATATTGCCGCCGAGCACGCTCTGGCCGCCGAACTTCTTCACGCCAAGGCGCTTCGATTCTGAATCGCGACCGTTGCGCGACGAACCGCCAGCTTTTTTATGTGCCATGGTCTAAACTCCTCGAAACTTTCAGAGCATTTTCAGCAAAAGTGGAAACCGGTTTTGCGTCCGAAAATGCTCAATCAACCAAATTCAGGCTCAGGCTTCGGCGGCTGCCGGAGCGGCGTCGGCCTTCTTGGCGGCCGCCTTCTTCTTCGGCGCTTCGCCGCCGATCGCCACGATCTTGAGGATCGTGTGCTGCTGGCGATGGCCGTTACGACGACGGTAATTGTGCCGGCGACGCTTCTTGAAGACGATCACCTTCTCGCCCTTGGCCTGGGCAATGATCTCAGCCGAGACCGTGAGGCCCTTGCTGTCCTTGATTTCCGAGCCGTCACCCGCGAGCAGGACATCGTCCAGCGTGACGGTTTCGCCGGCTTCACCAGCGATCTTCTCGACGACGATCTTGTCTCCGGCGGCGACGCGATATTGCTTGCCGCCCGTACGCACGACAGCGAACATGGGCTTAACTTCCATCAATCAAATGCTTGGCGCGAACGGCATGGCACAGCCATTTGGAGCTGTCCGCGCGGGAATGTGGCCCCTTAGTGAGGGTCGCCGGACCTGTCAACGGAAAGACTCGGATTTTCGCCGCGCAACCTCACGCGCCGCGCCATCAAACCTGCAACGGGCACCGCCTGCGCGCCATGGTTGAAGCGCTTCTCCCGCCACCCTAAATGAAAGGCATCATGCTGCGCCGACTCACCGCCTTTTTCGCCCTGATGATTCTGGGCTCTGCCGTCAACGCGCAGGCCGACCCGCGCGCCTTCCCGTCGCTGGCCAAGCGTCCGGTCGAAAGCCGCGACCGCACGGTGCCGCCGGCCCCGGCGATCAAGCCCGCCGCGACGGACCCGGCGCTCGCCACGCAGGTGGATCGCTTCACCCGCGATGCGAGCAGCGCCGACACGGCCTTTCAGAGCCTGCTCGCCGGCAGTCGCGCCAGCTTGGCAGCAGGCGCAGGCGCAGCGCCGAACAGCGAATCCTGGGTGACCGCCCAGACGGCAATCAGTGCGCTCGACAGTGCCCGCTATGAAAGCGTCGCCGCGCTCGCCGCGCTCGACACGCTGTTTGTCGAGCGGCAGGATGCCGAGGATGCCGCCCGCGTCGCCGCAGACCTTGCCGTCATCGATCCGGCCCGCCTGCGCGTGCTGGCAATGGTCGACGCGCAGAATGATGCGCTCGACGCCCTCAGGCGCCAGCTTCCGCAGCCTTGAGCGCGGCGGTGTGCAGCGCCGCCTCCTCGACATAGGCCTCCACGCCGCGGCGCATCCCGTGCAGGTCGGCCTCGCCCAGATCGCGCATATATTTGGCCGGTCGCCCGCTCCACAGCTGGCCTGAGGGCATGCGCTTGCCGGGCGTGAGCATCGCGCCTGCCGCGAGCATGGCATCCCCCTCGATCACGCAGCCGTCCATCACGATGGCGCCCATGCCGACGAAGGCGCGATTCTCCAGCATGCAGCCATGGATGATCGCCATATGCCCGATCAGCACATCGTCGCCGATGATCGCCGGATGGCCCCCATCGCCGAAATCGCTCTCGACATGGACGGTGCTGCCATCCTGAATGTTCGAGCGCGCGCCGACCCGAATGGCGTTGATGTCGGCCCGCAGCACGCAATTGTACCACACGCTGGCCTGCGGGCCGATCTCCACGTCGCCGATAATGACGCAGCCCGGCGCCACGAAGGCGGTCTCGTGAATCTTCGGCGTCTTGCCGTTGAAGGGAAGGATAAGAGGCCTGGTCATGACTTGTCCTCGCTCAGCGCCGTCCAGTCCGCGCGCCGCATCTCATAGATGATCGTGGGATTGTCGGCAGCGGGATAACGGCTGTCACCATAGTCCAGATCGGCACGACGCCGCATGCCGAGTTTCTCCATCAGGCCCCAGGAGGGCGGATTGCTGAGCGAGGTCTGCGCAAAGACCGCCGGCAGATCCCACGATTCGAACGCCCGCGCCAACATCGCCCGCGCAGCCTCCTGCGCATAGCCCTTGCGCCAGCAATCGCGCCGGATGATCCAGCCGATCTCCCACTGCCCGGCCAGCTCGTCGGGGGCTTCCGGCGAATCGATGACGCCAAGCCCGCAATCGCCCAGCAGCAGCCCGTCGGCCTTGCGCTCGATCATCGCCAGCGAGATGCCCTTGGTCTCCCAATCGGCCGCGATCCGCGCGAAATTGTCCGCAATGGCGTCGGCCGGTCTTGGGCCACCCAGACAGGCCCGCACCTCCGGCGTGTTCATATGGGCAAGCCAGACCTGCTGATCACCTGGCTGTTCGGTCCGCAGGATCAGCCGCTCGGTTTCAGCGATCATTCTGGCCATGGCGTTCCTCGCTGGCCGCTCAGCCGCCGAGCAGCCGGGCGGCATGCAGCGCATGATAGGTCAGCACGCCCGTGCAGCCGGCGCGCTTGAAGCTCATCAGCGTTTCCATCACCAGCGCGTCGCGCTCGCCCGCGCCGACGGTCACGGCGGCCTCGATCATCGCATATTCGCCGCTCACCTGATAGGCGAAGACCGGGATGTTGAAGGCATCCTTCACCCGCGCGACGATATCGAGATAGGGCAGGCCCGGCTTGACCATCACGCTGTCCGCGCCCTCGGCAATGTCCATGGCCACTTCGCGCAGCGCCTCGGCGCCATTGGCCGGGTCCATCTGATAGCTCTTCTTGTCGCCCTTGAGCAGCCCGCCCGAGCCGACCGCATCGCGGAACGGGCCATAAAAGGCGCTCGCATATTTGGCGGCATAGGCCATGATCTGTACATTGGCGTGGCCATCGGCCTCCAGCGCCTCGCGAATCGCGCCGATGCGTCCGTCCATCATGTCGCTCGGCGCGATGATGTCCGCCCCTGCGGCGGCCTGATTGAGCGCCTGGCCGATCAGCATCTCCACCGTGGCATCGTTCACGACATAGCCGGCTTCATCGAGCAGGCCGTCCTGACCGTGCGCGGTATAGGGGTCGAGCGCCACGTCGGTCAGCAGGCCGATCTCCGGCACGGCATCCTTGATCGCACGGATCGCCTCGCACATCAGATTATCCGGATTGAGCGCCTCCGCGCCGTCGTCACTGCGCAAGTCATGCGGGGTGTTGGGGAACAGGGCGAGGCAGGGAATGCCCGCCGCCACGGCCTCCCGCGCGCGCGCCACGGCCAGATCGACCGACCAGCGCGAGACGCCCGGCAGCGCGCCGACCGGCTCCTCGACCCCACGCCCCGCCGTGATAAACAGCGGCCAGATAAAATCGGCCGGGGTCAGGCGATGCTCGGCATGAAGGCGCCGGCTCCAGGCGGCAGCGCGGGTGCGGCGAAGGCGAAGCTCGGGATAGGAAGCGTGCGTCATGCCGGCGGGATAGGCCTCTCGCGCCCCCCGATCAATGGCTGCGGCACCGCGCGCGCCCGAGGGACGGCCGGGCGCCCTCATCCACGTTCATTCCTTCGACAAATGATAGTCGATCCGTTACGCCTTGGCGCAAAGTGGCCGACAGGCCCGTGAGGAGAGGGACAAGACCGGCATGGCTTCAACCACTGCGAAGACGTTCAGCGACGCGCTGGCCAGCCGCCCGGTCCGCCGCTTCCAGTGGATCACCGTGACCATCTGCCTCTTCATTCTGGTGAGCGACGGCATCGACATGCAGTTGCTCGGTATTCTTGCCCCGCTCATCATCACCGATTTCGGCGTGGACCGCGGCACCTTTGGTCTCGCGATGAGCGCGGCGCTCGTGGGCTTCGGTCTGGGCGGCTGGGCCGGCGGCATGATGGGCGATCGGGTCGGGCGCCGCTATGCTCTGGCCGCCGCCGCGATCATCTTCGGCATTGGCACCATCGCGGCCGGTCAGGCCGGCAGCGTGGGGAGCATGGCCCTGTGGCGGCTGGTCAGCGGCATCGGCTTCGGTGCGGCCTATACCAACGCCCTCACCATGGCGAGCGAATGGCTGCCGGATCGGCTGCGGCCGATCACCGTCAGCACCTTATCGGTCGGCACCCCGATCGGCGGCGCGGTTGTCGGCTGGGTCGCCCCTGCGCTCGCGCAAGCCTATAGCTGGCGCCTCACCTTCGTCGTCTTCGGCATTGCGACCTTGTTCCTCATCTTCGTCATTCTGACGGTGCTGCGCGACAGCCCCTCCTTCCTCATCGCGCGCGGACGGAAGGCCGAGGCGCAGGCGATCGCGCGGAAGGTGCTGGACGAGGACATCGATCTGGTGCCCGAGCGCCATCGCGCCGACGATGGATCGAGCGGCGCGGTCGGCGTGCTTCACCGGAGCAATTTGCGCATGAATGTCGGCGTATGCACCTCGTTCACGGCCTGCGCACTGGTCGCCTATGCCATCCTCAACTGGTCAACGACCTTCTTGACCGCCGCCGGCTTCACCCTGGCGCAGGCCGGCAATGCCGTCTCGGTGGCCGGCATCACCTCGATGGTTGCGGCAATCGCGGCAGGGTTCCTCAGCCGCCAGTTCGGGACGCGCGGCGTGATGTTGGGCATCAGCGCCTCGCTGTTCGTCTGCATCGTGGCGCTCGGCTTTTTCGTCGAGACGCTCTCGCCGACGCCGAGCGCAACGGAGCGGCTCATCGTCGTCAGCCTCATCGGCGCAGCGGCAGCGGCGTTCAGCGGCGGCATCGCGACCATGTATGTCATCATGACCCATGGCTATCCGCCCTCCTGCCGCTCGTCGGGCATTGGCTTCGGCATCTTCATGAGCCGGGTCGGCGCGGTTTCGGCCAGCGCCTTTGGCGGTGCGCTGCTGGAACTCGGCAATGGCAGCGTCATCCCGTTCTTCGCGGTGCTGGCGATCGGCGCCATCCTGGTCTCAGCGGCCTCGTTCATTGTCGACAATCACATGCCGGCGGCCGGGCGCGCGAACCCGCTTCCCGCCTGACAAGTCGACTTGCGCCAAACGGAGTCGAGGCGCCGGAACCGAATCCGCGCCCGTCCGCTTAGCGATCATGCTTGCGCGAACGCCGTTCGGAGATGCGCTGGAGGAGATCGCCTCCGGCACGCTCTCGTCCGGCTCCGGCAAGGCGGCAGCGAGCGCCCTTGCGCTCGGCATTGCCTGCTTGCGCAAGGCCGTGGCGGTCAGCGCGCGCCACGCGCCGGAAGACGCGCGGCTGGATGAGGCAGAGGCGCGGCTGTGTGCCCTGCAGGACAGCGCGCTAACCTCCGCCCAGGCCGACGCCATCGGCTTTCCTCGACTTGTTCGTGCCCAGCCGGAGGACGAAAAGGCGCAGGCAGCGGACGATCTGGCTGCACTGGCCGACCGCTTCACATGGCTGTGCGCGCAAGTGATGGCGGAGGCCGAGCGTCTGGCGCCAATGATCCAGGCCAATATGGCCAATGACATTCTGGCGGCGCGGCGCCTCGCCGATGCTGCCTGCGCGATCATGGAAGCCAATGGCGCGGAGAATGCCGGCAACACAGCCGACGGCGCATAGCTCCCCTACCCAAGCGCCGCTGCGCTTGCTAATCGCGCGACATGACAGATTTTCGCGATCCGCTCGACAGCATCAAGGACCACCCCTTCGATTCCGCGCTGTCCGAGCGCTATCTCGTCTATGCACTCTCCACCATCACCGCCCGCTCGCTGCCCGATCTGCGCGACGGGCTGAAGCCGGTCCACCGCCGCCTGCTGTGGGCGATGCGCCTCTTGCGGCTCGAACCGAGCGGGCCGGCGCCGGATATTCTGGTCGCCAATCCCGAGCGGAACACCACCAGCTACAAGAAATGCGCCCGCGTCGTGGGCGACGTCATCGGCAAATATCACCCGCATGGCGACGCCTCGGTCTATGACGCGATGGTGCGGCTGGCACAGGATTTCTCCCTGCGCACCCCGCTGGTCGACGGGCAGGGCAATTTCGGCAATATCGATGGCGATAACGCCGCCGCCATGCGTTACACCGAGGCGCGGCTGACGCAGGCCGCTGCCGATCTGATGGCCGGCCTCGACCATGGCACCGTCGATTTCCGCCCGACCTATAATGGCGAGGAGGAAGAGCCCGAGGTCTTCCCCGGCCTGTTCCCCAATCTGCTCGCCAATGGCGCCAGCGGCATCGCGGTGGGCATGGCGACCAGCATTCCTCCGCACAATGTCGCCGAGGTGATCGACGCGGCCACGCTGCTGATCGACCAGCCGGAGGCCGAGCACGCCCAGCTCATGGCGCTGATGCACGGGCCGGACTTCCCCACCGGCGGCCTGCTCGTCGATCCGCCCTCGGTGATCTCTGACGCCTATGCGACCGGTCGGGGCAGCATGCGCCTGCGCGCCCGCTGGCACCGCGAGGATGAAGGGCGCGGCACCTGGATCGCGGTGATCGACGAGATTCCCTATGGCGTCGCCAAGGGCAAGCTGATCGAGCAGATCGCCCAGCTCATCGCCGACAAGAAGCTGCCGATCCTGGCCGACGTGCGGGACGAATCGGATGAGGTGCTGCGCATCGTGCTGGAGCCCCGCGCCCGGACGGTGGATCAGGACGTGCTGATGGACAGCCTGTTCCGCCTCACCGATCTGGAAAGCCGCTTCCCGCTCAACATGAACGTGCTGGATGCCAGCCACACGCCCCGCGTGATGGGCCTGCGCGATCTGCTGACCGAATGGCTCAAGCACCAGATCGAGGTGCTGGTCCGCCGCGCGCGACATCGCATCGAGCAGATCAACAATCGGCTGGAGCTGCTCGACGGCTATATCATCGCCTATCTCAACCTCGACCGGGTGATCGAGATCATCCGCAGCGAGGATGAGCCCAAGCCGGTGATGATGGCGGAGTTCCAGCTGACCGACCGGCAGGCCGAGGCGATCCTCAACATGCGGCTGCGCTCTTTGCGCAAGCTGGAGGAAATGGAGCTGCGGCGCGAGCGCGATGACCTCGCCGCCGAGCGCGAGGATCTGCACAAGCTCGTCGAATCGCCCGCCCGCCAGCGCACCCGCCTCAAGCGCGACCTCGCCGATCTGCGCAAGCGCTACACGCCGGAAAAGGGCATCGGCGCACGGCGAACCGGGCTCGAGCAGGCCGGGCCGGCGCGCGAAATTCCGCTCGAGGCGATGATCGAGCGCGAGCCGATCACCGTCATCATGTCCCAACGCGGATGGATTCGCGCGATGAAGGGCCATGCCGATCTCACCGCGACCGATGCGCTCAAGTTCAAGGAAGGCGATGGCCCGGCCTATGCCTTCCACGCGCAGACCACCGACAAGCTGCTGCTCGCCGGATCGGATGGGCGCTTCTACACGCTGGGCGCGGACAAGCTGCCGGGCGGGCGCGGCTTTGGCGAGCCGGTGCGGCTGATGATCGACCTGGCCAATGAGACCGACATCGTCGCGCTGTTGCCGGCCAGGGCGGACGGCAAACTGCTGCTCGCCGCCAGCGACGGGCGCGGCTTTATCGCCGCGATGAGCGAAATCATCGCCGAGACCCGCAAGGGCCGGCAGGTGGTGAACCTCAAGGCCGGCGCGCAGCTCAAGGTCGTCCGGCCGGTGGCACCGGGGGCCGATTCGGTCGCTGTCATCGGCGAGAATCGCAAGCTGGTCATATTCTCGCTCGCCGAACTGCCGGAAATGGCGCGCGGACAGGGCGTGACCCTGCAGCGCTACAAGGATGGCGGCCTCTCCGACGCGATGACGCTCACGCTAGCGCAGGGCCTTTCCTGGACGATGGGCGGGGACAGCGGGCGCACCCGCACCGAAACCGACCTGCTCTCCTGGCGCGCGGCCCGCGGCGCTGCCGGGCGGATGCCGCCCAACGGCTTCCCCCGCGACAACCGCTTCGACTGACCCGTCAGCGCAGGCGAATCCTCCTTTTCCCGTCACGGGACGATGGGGACTGTTGCGGCATCAACAAAAATAGGGGCTTGGGCCAGACTTTCAGCCTTAATTTACCATGGGCCGTTAACCCGGCGTTCCATGACGGCAAGCGCAAAACGCGAGACGGAGCATGTAGAGGCAGCGGCACGCCCGCGGCCTTCGCCCTTTGACGCCTCCGTGACAGCGCCCTTGCCGGCGGTCGACGACCTGCGCGGCTACACCGCCTTCCTCAAGGCGCTCCCTTATCCAGCCGCACTGTTGACCCAATCCCCATCGGGCCTGCACGTTCTGGTCGGCAATGCGGAGTTTTTCAGCTTCGTCGAGGATCAGGCCGCTAACGAATTGCTCGACTGCGAGGACAGCCAGCGCAGGCAGCGTAACTGGCGGCACCGCGCGCAGGCGATGTTCGATTCGCAGCGCCGCTCCGACCGCTTCGAACTGGAATTCCACGACCGGCTCGGGCTGCGGGCCTACAGCTGCTCGCTGACCTGGGTTGAGGAAGACGATGCGCAGCCCGCCCGGCTGGTGCTCTTCACCGCAACCGACCGCACCAGCGAGCGCAATGCGGAAAGCACATTGCGCAAGGAGCTGATGACGGACAGCCTGACCTCGCTGCCCAACCGTATCGGCTTTGTGGAGCAGATCGAAGGTCTCGCCGAAAACGGCCGCCCGGCCGCCAGCAAGGCGACCTATGCCATTATCGGCTTCGATCTCGTGCGATTCAGCCGCATCAACGAATCGCTGGGCGCGATGGCGGGCGACGAGCTGATCATCACCGTCGCGCGCCGCGTCAAATCCGTGCTGCGCGCGGGCGACGTGCTGGCCCGAATCGGCGGCAACGAGTTCGCCATCTTCGCCCATGTCGGCCATGGCCTGTCCGAAGTGCTGCAGATCGCCGAGCGCGTGCGCAAGGCATTCGAGGCACCGATCCGACTCTCCACCTATCTCATCAACGTCGAGGTCGCGCTGGGCTGCGCGCTGGCGCAGGAAGACAGCGACGATATCGAGCGGCTGCTCCGCCAGGCGCAGGCGGCTGTGAAGCGCGCCAAGAAATCCGGCGCGCTGGAGGTCTACCGCGCCAATGTGCTCCGCGAGGCGCTCAAGCGCTTCACGCTGGAGAACCGCCTGCGCGAGGCGATCGACAATGGCGAGCTGACCATGGTGTTCCAGCCGCTCATCAACCTGCAGACCGGCGCGGTGAAGGGCTTCGAGGCGCTCACGCGCTGGGAAGATTCGGTGCTGGGGCAGGTGTCCCCCAATGAGTTCATCCCGGTCGCCGAGGAATCGGGGCTGATCGTGCCGCTCGGGCGCTGGGCGATGTGCGAATGCGTGCAGACCCTCGCGGACTGGGACAGGCGGTTCGGCGAAACCCTGCCGATCACCATGAACGTCAACCTCTCGCCGGTGCAGATGGTGCGCGACAATGTGCCCCGCGCGGTGGAGGAAGCGCTGCGCTATGCCGGCATTGCCGGCAACCGCCTGATTATCGAGCTGACCGAAAGCGCCCTGATCGCCGACCCGGACAAGACCCGGCAATTGCTGGGCGCACTGCAGGCGATGGACGTCACGGTGGCGATGGACGATTTCGGCACCGGCTTTTCCAACCTCGCCAGCCTCCAGTCGCTCCCCATCGATGTGCTCAAGATCGACCGCAGCTTCGTGACGGACATGATCGGCGATGCCGACAAGATCGCCATTGTGCGCGCCATCGTCAGCCTCGCCGGCGCGCTCGGCATGGAAACCACCGCAGAGGGCATCGAGACCCCGGACATGGCCGATGCCCTGCGCAAGCTCGGCTGCCATTTCGGCCAGGGCTATCATTTCGCCCGCCCCCTGCCGCCGCAGGAGGCCTTCCACTACTGGCTGGAGCGCAGCGCCGCCCCGACCATCTGACGCGCCATCTCGCGCGTCTCGTCCGGCGCGGGAAAACCCCGGTCGATCCACGCTCTCTCCAGCGCCTGAAGCGTCCGCGCCACCAGCGGGCCGGCCGTCAGCCCCATCCCAATCAGATCGCCGCCCGAAAGCGGCAGGCGCGGCGCCTGCCAGCCGATCAGCGCGGGCGCGCAGTCGGGCGAAAAGGCCCGGCCCAGCAGCAGCTGATCGACCGCGCTGTCCTCGCCCAGCGCATAGGCCAGCGCCTGCGGGGTGGCCGCCGAGGTCGACGTAGCCGCCGCGCGCAAGCGCTGCCGCGCCTTGTTGGAGAGGCGCAGTCGTGCGCCGACCTGATCGGCCAGCGCGCCATCGGGCGGCAGCAGCGCCGCCAGACGGCGCAAGCCGGCCGGCGCGATGCCCGTCGCCTGCTCGGCAGCGATCAGCGCGCGCAAGGCGGCGACGCCCTCCACATCGATCTCCGGCAGCACGGACGCCAGCACCCCGTCGCCCACCATCGCCGCGATCACGTCGGCCGGGTCGGGCAGACCGAGCAGCTTGAGCATCTCGTCCGCGACGCGCTCCCGTGAAAGCGCCATGAGGCTGGTCGCGTGCGCCACGCAGGCGCGATAATCCGGCGTGTCGCGATCCAGCGTGCCAAACCGGGCCGTAAAGCGGAAATAGCGCAGGATGCGCAGATGATCCTCGGCGATTCGCTGATGGGGATCGCCGATGAAGCGCACGCGGCGAGCCAGCAGATCGGCGCGCCCGTCGAAATAATCGGACAAGGCGCCACTGGCGGGATCGGCATAAAGCGCGTTCATGGTGAAGTCGCGGCGGGCCGCGTCATCTCGCCAATCCGTGCCGAAGGCGACCGTGGCCCGGCGCCCGTCGGTGGAAACATCCCGCCGCAGCGTGGTGATCTCGATCGGGCGATGATCGAGAATGGCGGTGATCGTGCCATGCGCGATGCCGGTCGGCACGGCGCGCAGGCCAGCGGCCTTGACGCGCCGGACCACCTCCGCCGGCAGGTGGACGGTGGCGATGTCGATATCCTTAACCGCGATGCCCAGCAGGGCATCCCGCACCGCGCCGCCGACGAAACGCGCTTCGCCTTGGTCCGCGCCCAGCGCCTCGCAGAGTGCCAGTAGGCCCGGCCAAGCCCGCCACTCGGCATCGGGAAGCCGCTCGGGGAGGGGCGCGCTCATGCGGCCGCCTCGATGCGCCGGGCGAGGTTGACCAGCATCGCTGCCGTCACGCCCCAGATGCGGTGCTCCTGCCACAGAAACTCGTAATAGCTGCGGGTGCCGCCTTCCCAATCCACGGTGCGCAAGGCGCGGTTGGCGGGATCGAGCAGGAAATCGAGCGGCACCTCGAAGATGGCGTCAACCTCCGCCTCGGAAGGCCGCAACGCCAGATCGGGCGGGACGATGCCGACAATCGGCTCGATCTCGAACCCCGTGCCGGTGCGGAAGCGATCCGATCGGCCCATCACCTCCACTGCTTCGGGCGGCAGCGCGATTTCCTCATGCGCCTCGCGCAGCGCCGCCTCCACCGCGTCGCGATCACCCGGGTCCAGCCGGCCACCAGGGAAGGCGACCTGCCCGGCATGGGCGCGCAGCCCTGCGTGGCGCAGGGTGAAGATCATGCCCGGGTCAGGGCGGTCGGTCACCGCGATCAACACCGCTGCCGGCGTGAATGGCCCCTCCGGCTCGGGTCGGTTGCGATACAGGAAGAAATCATGGGTATGCGCCGAGTCGAATTCCGGCCGCAAAGAGGCGGTCAGCCGGTCCCGCCAACTCATGCCGCCGTCTCCAGCGCGTGAAAGACGCCGCCGCTCCACAGGCCCAGGGGATCGTGCCCCTCCGCAATGGCAAGATCGGCCAGCGCATAATAGACCGGGCGGATCAGACGGGCCCGCAGCCCGGCCTCCAGCCCGAGCGCAGGACGCTGCCCGGCCGCATTCTCTTCCATCCCGAGCGGATGGGCGCCGTCAGCCGTGACCCACTGCCCGGTCGCCCCAATGCGGAACCGCAGCGTGCGCGCCTGCCCGTCCCCCTCGCTCGCCATTTCCACCGCGAACAAAGGCGCGTCCTCGACCTCAATGTCGAGCATCTCGACCGGCGTCACCAGCACATGCCGCCCGTCCGGCTCGCGCCGCAACAGGCGCGCGAACAGGCTCACCAGTTCGGGGCGGCGGATCTCGCGCTCTTCATGAAACCAGCGGCCCTGCGCATCGATTCGCATCGCGCTGTGCCCGCAGCGCGTGGGCGACCAATCCATGACCGGATAGGGCCGCGCCGGATCGGCATCCTGCGGGACGCCGGCAATGGGCAGATCGGAACCGGGATCGAGAGGCGCAACCATGCGCTGCAGATAGGCAAGGCCAGCCGGCTTGGCAAAGGGCGTCTCGCACCGGTGCCACGCGGCGTCGGCCCGGATCAGCGCACTCAGACCGCCGGCGTGGCCGCCGCCCCCGCCACCAGGGCGGTGCCGCGCGGGCCGAGACTGCCTGCAGAGGGCAGCACCACGCCGGGCGCCGCGCGGGTCAGCAAGCGGTGCCGCTCGACCGGACCGGGCACGGCCCAGTCCCCCGTTGCATCGGCCGAGAATCCCCAGAAACGGCCATAATATTCGGGATCGCCAATCATCACCAGCGGATCGCCCGGATGCAGATCGACGGTTTCGATCAGCCGGTCCATCAGCGCACGGCCGGTGCCATGGCGCTGCATCGCGGGGACCACCGCGACCGGCCCGACCATGATCAGGGGTGTCTCTCGACCGTCCGGGCCGTGCAGCGCCACCGGCCAGCTTTGCAGCGTGCCGATCAATTGCCCGTCCGAATCGAAGGCGGCGAAGGAGAGATCCGTGAACCAAGCCATGCCCAGGCGGATGCGATAGGCCGTGCGGCCGTGGCGCGCCGGGCCAAATGCCGCATCGAGCAGCGCGGTGATGGCCGCGTCTCCGGTTCCTGCCAGCTCGCCGATCCGTGTCACCGCTTGCCGTCCGCCTTCCAAGCGGGCAATAGCGCCCGAGGCGGCGGCCTTTAGCGCTTCACGCCCAAATGAAAAGGGTTATTCGAGGCTATGATGGCGGGACGCGAGGCGGGAATGCCAGGAACGGGAGGGCACAGCGCCAATCCGGCAAACGGCGTGAATCCCATGGATGACATGCTGCTGCTCGAGATTGAGGATCTTGAGGTGGATGTGCTGACCGGCATCTATTCCGAGGAAACCCATCTGCCGCAGCCGCTGCGAATCAGCATCCGCGCCCTGCTCGAGCATCGCAGCCACTATGAGCCGAACACGCCGCTCAGCACGTCCAAAAACTATATGGACCTCAAGCATGCGGCGACCACGGCGATCACCCGGGGCCAGCACTTCATGCTGGTCGAGGCCGTGGCCGATCACATCATCGACACCATCTTCCTGCAGGACCGCAAGGCGCGCCATGTGACGGTGAAGATCGTCAAGCTGGCCCTCTCCGAGCGGAACGAGAAGATCGGCGTCACCCTCTCCCGCTGGCGGAAATAGGGTTCGCAGACCCACATTCCTCCGCCCGTTCGTGTCGAGCGAAGTCGAGACACGTTAGAACAGCGCTCGCGTGTCTCGACTCGCTCGACACGAACGGGATGTGCTTGGTGAAAACCTAACCCTTCTTCAGCCCAATCTCGCGCAGCCGCTCGTGCAGATAGTCATGCGCGCTGATCGGCGGTTCACGCAGCGGATTTTCCGTGCTCACGCATTGCGGCAGCGCCTCGATCATCACGTCCGGCTCCAGATGCAGGAAGAAGGGCATGGAATAGCGCGGGATGTGGCGGCGCTCGGGCGGGGGATTAACGACGCGGTGGCTGGTCGAGGGCAGCACATGATTGGTCAGCCGCTGCAGCATATCGCCGACATTGATGACCAGCGCGCCGGCGGGCGGCGTGGCCGGAATCCACGCACCCTCGCGCGTCAGCAGCTGCAGGCCGCCTTCCTCCGCGCCGAGCAGCAGGGTGATGAGGTTGATGTCCTCATGCGCGCCCGCGCGAATGCCGGGCGCCTGCGCGGAAACGGGCGGATAATGCAGCAGCCGCAGGATGGAATTGCCCTCGTCGATCTTGGCGTCGAACCAGTCGGGCGCCAGGCCGAGATGGCGCGCGACGCCGGAGAGGATGCGCGCGCCCACGGCATCGAACGCCGCGAACAGCGCCGTAAAAGTCTTCTCGAATCCGTCGATCTCGCCCGGCCAGATGTTGGGCGGCATATCGGCGGCGAGCGGATGACCGGCCGGCAGGGCGCGGCCGACATGCCAGAATTCCTTGAGGTCATTCTCGCTGGCACCCTTGGCGACCTCTGTCCCGAACGCCGTGTAGCCGCGCTGTCCCGCACCGCCGGGCACGAGATAGGCGCGCTTGACCGGATCGGGCAGCGCGAAGAACGCCTTTGCCAGCCCCCAGCCCCGCGCCACGAGGTCCGGGTCCATCCCGTGATCGGTGACGATGGCGAAGCCATATTCGCGGAAGCTGCTGCCGATCGCATCGGCGAAATCCTGCGGCGAGAGGCGCGCGAGCGAGAGAGTGGGGACATGCCCCAGCGGATCGGATGACGTCATGACGGTCTCACTCGAACGTGAAATGATGATGCCTGACTAGGCGTTCGCGGCGCGGCTGTCACGCCGGGGCTTGGTGACAGCAAAGGCCTTGCACCCCGCAGACCGGCATGGAATGGCGCCCGGGCAGGCTGGCAAAGGAGGATCGATCGCCCATGCGCTACTGGCTGATGAAATCGGAGCCCGATGTGTTCTCCTGGGACGATCTGGTCGAGAAGGGTCGCGCCGAGTGGGACGGCGTGCGCAACCATGCCGCCAAGCTGAACATGAAGGCGATGGAGGTTGGTGACCAGGCGCTGTTCTATCACAGCAATATCGGCGTCGAATGCGTCGGCATCATGGAGATCGTGCGCGGGGCCGAGCAGGACAGCACGGACGAGACCGGCAAGTGGTTCGCGGTGGAAGTCGCGCCGGTGCGCAAACTCGCCAAGCCAGTCACGCTCAAGCAGATCAAGGCCGATCCTGCATTTGCGAACATGGCTTTGGTGCGACAATCGCGCCTGTCCGTGTCGTCGGTGAGCGACGAGGAATTCCAGAGAATCGTTGATTTATCAGAGCAATGAGCATTTCCAATTGAATGCGCAGGCCACAACGATTGCAGTTTTTGCATCCATCGCCCGGCCTTTGCAATTGAACTTTGCTGCGTTGCAACACAAATGGCCTCCAGAGACACGGGCGCTGCGCCCGATCAATTCCGGGAGCCACGACATGACCATTCTCAAGAAGATTTTTGCTGCCTACATCTCTGCCGCTGCCATGAGCGTTCCGTTCGGCGGCCTGTAAGCAGATGAGGCACGGCGCGACCCACTGAGGTCGCTCTGCTGCAAATCAAAAGGCGACGCTGCAAGGCGTCGCCCTTTTTTGTGCGCCTTTTTGCTGGCGAATCTTCGGCCGCTTCCCTACAGCGCGGAACAATGATCGGTCCGGCGCGGATTATCCCCGGACTTATCCACACTCATCCACAGTTTTGATCTCGCTCCCCGCATTGCAGCGGCGGATAATGCTTTGCACGACTCGATTCTCGTGAGACCATCAAGCCATAGAGAGACAGAAATGTTCTGTTAAATCAGGATGTTGAGTCGATCTTACGGACCAAGACCTGCGCGCGGCAACGTGCTCGGCGGATTGGTTCGGCCCGCCGCCAACCGCAGGATCACGCTTCCCCCGGGAACAGGATCGCGAGGCAGCGGGAAGGATGCAGGCTCTGCCGTCTAGGCATGATCCCGCATCCGCAAAGGCCGGCACAGCTTGCCCTTCGGGCGAGCCTCGCGCGGTCGATCCGAAGGCGGCCTGCCGCAGCCGGATCAGCACGTCGGACTTCCGCAAGGAACAGGACGTGAGGCGCACGATCTGACGATCGAGAGCGTCGTGCCAGACGCTGGATGTCCCGGAGACGGGCTGGAAGGCGATGGCATCGTGGGGGCCGGTAGCGATGCCGGCCCCCATTTTCATGACTCGCGTGCGGTGAAGACCCCGCGCGCCTGCCTTCGCTCAGGCCATCAGCGCCTCGGCCTCATCCAGCGTATCCGACAGGAGCTGGACGACGGCACGATAGGGCTCCGGCCCCGCCATGTTCAGCCCCGCGCGCTTGAGGATCTCGACCGGATAATCCGAGCCGCCGGCCTTGAGCACGGCCAGATAATTGTCCCGCGCCTTCGCCCCGCCGCGCTTGATTTCACCGGCGAAATAGACGGCGGCGGAGAAGCAGGTGGCATATTGGTAGACGTAGAAGCTGTTGTAGAAGTGCGGAATATAGGCCCATTCATTGCCATAGGCCGGCTCCATGCCGACCTTCGGCCCATGGTAGCGCGCCAGCAGATCGGTGTAGAGCGTGGTGAAGGCGCCACCCGACAGACCATCGCCCGCCTCGGCCCGGTCATGCGCCACCAGTTCGAACTCGGCGAACATCGTCTGGCGGAAGAAGGTGCCGCGAATATTCTCCATCCGCTGGCCGAGATAGAAGAGCTTCTCCTCGCGCGTCTTGGCCTGCGACTCCATATAATCGAGCAGCAGCAGCTCGTTCAGCGTCGAGGCGATCTCGGCGGTGAAGATCGGATAATCCGCTTTCTCGAAAGGTTGCGCGGCATTGGCGAGCAGGCTGTGCATGGCATGGCCCCACTCATGCGCATAGGTGCTCAGGCTCTCATATTCGTCGCTCAGGTTGAGCAGCAGATAGGGATGCACATCATAGGCGCTGGACTGCATATAGGCGCCCGGCCGCTTGCCGGTCCGTGGCCACGGGTCCATCCACCGCGCAGCCGTCGCGCGTGAGAGGGAGGCGGCATAATCGCGCCCCAGCGGCTGCACCGCCGCGAGCGTCAGTCGCCGCATCTCATCGAGCGAAAAGCGGCGCCCCGTTTCGACCAGCGGCGGATAGATATCGTAATAATAAAGGTCCGGCAGCTTGAGCATCCGGCGGCGCAGCTCGAAGTAACGGTGAAGCTGGGGCAGGCCCTTGTTGGTCTCCGCCACCAACGTGCGATAGACGCCCTCCGGCACATTCGATCCGGCGAGGGCCGATGCCAGCGCGGTGGGATATTTGCGCGCCTTTGCATCGAAGATATTGCCGCGGACCTGCGCCAGATAGGTCGCACCGAAGCTGTTGCGGAACTCCCCATAGGTCTTCCAGAAGGCATCGAACACCGCCTTGCGATCCGCCCGCTCGGGTGCCGCGCGGTGGACGGTATAGCCCTGATTGTCGAGCTTCACTTTCTCGCCAGTGGACAGGGTGATGCTGGGCCAGGGAATGTCCGAGCTGCGCAGCTGGTCGGAAATGTCTCCCGGCGCCGAGAGCACGGATGTTGCGCTCGCCAGCAGCCCTTCCCCTTCCGGCGAGAGGGTGTGCGGCGCGCGACGCAGCATGTCGGCCAGCGCATGATCGAACCGATCGCGCAACACAGCATTCCCGGCGATGAACTGCTTGATCTTCGCCTCGCCGATGCTGAGCACTTCCGGCGCGATCCAGGCACTGGCCTCGCTGAACGCGGTGAACAGGTCAACCGCCTGCCCCTGCTTCTCCTGGTTCGCAGAGACGCGCACATCCTCGTCGGCACGCAGGCTGGCATAGACATAGACGCGCAGGATCTGCCGGTAGAGGTCGGACTGCATGGTGAAGGCCGCGGCGAGCGTCTCGGCACTTTCGCCGAGCCGCCCCTTATAGGCCGCCATGCCCTTGACCGCCTCGAGCGCGGAACGGCGGGCGCTGTCCCACGCGGCATCGTCGGCATAAAGCGCGCTGAGATCCCAGGTGATATCCCGGTTGGAGGCGGTTTGCGCGGCGAGCGAGGCGGGCGCCAGCGCGGCGAGGCCGGCAATGGCGGCGGCGGCCACGGCTTCGCGGCGGGAAAGGTCGGTCATGCGGTCATCCTGATCGGGCGCCGCGGAACAGGCAGCGCCAGGTTGCGATGCCCTACTGTGTCGGCATTGCGCGCCGATGGGAAGATGCTTGTGCGAACCGGCGGCCTCCGCACCGGCCGCCGTTGCCCAAAGGAAAAGGCCGCCGGTGTCCCGACGGCCTTCCCTGATAGAAGAAACGGTGAACTTCTTAGAAGTCCATGCCGCCCATGCCACCCATGCCGCCGGGCATACCAGCCGGAGCCGAGGACTTGTCCTCGGGCAGCTCGGCAATGGTCGCCTCGGTGGTGATGAGCAGACCGGCAACCGAAGCCGCGTCCTGCAGAGCCGCGCGCACAACCTTGGTCGGGTCGATCACGCCGGCTTCCACCAGGTTCTCATAGACGTCGGTCGAAGCGTTGAAGCCCCGGGTCTCGTCATTTTCGCGCAGCAGGTTGCCAGCGACGACGGCACCGTCGAAGCCCGCATTCTGAGCGATCTGACGCAGCGGCGCTTCGATGGCCTTGCGGATGATGTCGATGCCGCGGGTCTGGTCGTCATTGACGCCCTTGAGGCCGGCCAGCGCCTTGGTGGCGTACAGCAGAGCCGTACCACCGCCGGGGACAATGCCTTCCTCGACAGCTGCACGGGTGGCGTGCAGCGCATCGTCGACGCGATCCTTGCGCTCCTTCACCTCGACCTCGGACGCACCGCCAACCTTGATGACGGCCACGCCGCCAGCCAGCTTGGCCAGACGCTCCTGCAGCTTCTCGCGGTCATAGTCGGACGTCGTCGTCTCGATCTGCGCGCGGATCTGCTCGGTGCGGCCCTTGATGGCATCCGCATCGCCAGCACCATCGACGATGGTGGTGTTGTCCTTGTCGATGGTGACGCGCTTGGCGGTGCCGAGCATGCCAACCGTGACGTTCTCGAGCTTGATGCCGAGATCTTCGGAGATCACCTCGCCCTTGGTGAGGACGGCGATGTCTTCCAGCATGGCCTTGCGACGGTCACCGAAGCCCGGTGCCTTCACGGCAGCGACCTTCAGGCCACCACGCAGCTTGTTGACGACGAGCGTGGCCAGAGCCTCACCCTCGATGTCCTCGGCGATGATGAGCAGCGGACGGCCCGACTGCACCACGGCCTCCAGGATAGGAAGCAGCGCCTGCAGCGAGGAGAGCTTCTTCTCGTGGATGAGGATGTAGGGGTCAGCCAGCTCGACCTGCATCTTCTCGGGGTTGGTGATGAAGTAAGGCGAGAGGTAGCCGCGGTCGAACTGCATGCCTTCCACGACGTCCAGCTCGAAATCGAGGCCCTTGGCTTCCTCGACCGTGATCACGCCTTCCTTGCCGACCTTCTCCATGGCCTCGGCGATCTTCTCGCCGACTTCGGTGTCGCCATTGGCCGAGATGATGCCGACCTGGGCGATTTCCTTGTTGCCGGAAACGGCCTTGGAGCGGGCCTTGAGGTCCTCGACCACCTTGGTCACCGCGAGGTCGATGCCGCGCTTGAGGTCCATCGGGTTCATGCCGGCCGCAACCGACTTCATGCCCTCGCGCACGATCGCCTGGGCGAGAACGGTCGCGGTGGTGGTGCCGTCACCGGCAATGTCGTTGGTCTTCGAGGCCACTTCGCGCACCATCTGGGCGCCCATGTTCTCGAACTTGTCCTTGAGCTCGATTTCCTTGGCGACCGACACACCGTCCTTGGTGATGCGGGGGGCGCCGAAGCTCTTGTCGATCACGACGTTACGGCCCTTGGGACCGAGGGTGACCTTCACTGCATCGGCGAGAATGTCCACGCCGCGCAGGATGCGCTCACGGGCATCGCGGGAAAATTTGACGTCCTTGGCTGCCATGTTGCTAGTCCTTCCTTGAATTCAACGGAGTGCGAAAATCAGGCGATGACGCCCAGAATGTCGCTTTCCTTCATGATGAGCAGGTCTTCACCGTCGACCTTGACCTCGGTGCCGGACCACTTGCCGAACAGCACGCGGTCACCGGCCTTGACGTCGAGCGGCGTCACCTTGCCGTCTTCCGCCTTGGCGCCCGTGCCCACGGAGACGATCTCGCCTTCCTGCGGCTTTTCCTTGGCGCTGTCGGGAATGATGATGCCACCGGCAGTCTTCTCATCGGCTTCGATGCGGCGAACGAGCACGCGATCGTGCAGCGGACGAAATCCCATTATCCAAGTCCTTTCCATAGCGGCGGGCGCTGTCGCTCTCCGTCGGATCGCCCGGCCGGCCCTTGCCGAAGCCTGCGCGCCCCCCGGATACCGACTCTGGCACCCCGCCTGTGAAACACTGTGTTAGCACTGTCAGTGAGTGAGTGCTAACGGCCGCCATATGGGTCGGTCGAACCTCACGTCAAGGCGCGGTGCAGCAAAAAACTATTCGTTCTTTCGCCTGCGCGGTGGACCGTTCGGCGTTCTCGGCCGTTGGACGGTATCGCGTCGAAGGCGTCGCGATCCATCGATGACGGTCACTCATCGGCCCGAAGGACCGGCTGAACGCCCCTAAATGATATTGCGAACTAATCGCAAAGAAAAGCCGGAATCTGGCCCGATCGTCATTGAACGGTAAGGAAATTGGGCCTATGGGCGCCTCATCGACCACCGCGCAAAGAAGGAGACGCGCATGGCCCGGAAGAAGATCGCGCTTATTGGTGCCGGCAATATCGGCGGCACGCTTGCTCACCTCGCGGCTCTCAAAGGGCTTGGCGATATCGTCCTGTTCGACGTGGTCGAAGGGATTCCCCAGGGCAAGGCGCTCGATCTCTCGCAGTGCGGTCCGGTCGAAGGCTTCGACGCCAAGATCACCGGCTCCAACGACTATGCGGACATTGCCGGGGCCGACGTCATCATCGTCACCGCCGGCGTCGCCCGCAAGCCGGGCATGAGCCGTGACGATCTGCTCGGCATCAACCTTAAGGTCATGAAGGCCGTCGGTGAGGGCATTCGCGACAATGCGCCCGACGCGTTCGTGATCTGCATCACCAACCCGCTCGACGCGATGGTCTGGGCGCTGCGCGAATTCTCCGGCCTGCCGCACAACAAGGTCGTCGGCATGGCCGGCGTGCTCGATTCGGCCCGGTTCAGCCACTTCATCGCCGAAGAGTTCGAAGTGTCCGCCAAGGACGTCACGACCTTCGTGCTCGGCGGCCATGGCGATACCATGGTGCCGGTCGTGCAATATTCGACCGTGGCCGGCATTCCCGTGCCCGACCTCATCAAGCAGGGCCGCTCCACCAAGGAGCGTATCGATGCCATCGTGCAGCGCACCCGTTCGGGCGGCGGCGAGATCGTCGGCCTGCTCAAGACCGGCTCGGCTTATTATGCGCCCGCGACCAGCGGCATCGCCATGGCGGAAGCCTATCTGGGCGACCAGAAGCGCCTGCTGCCCTGCGCCGCCTATGTCGAGGGCAAGTACGGCGTCGACGGCCTGTATGTCGGTGTGCCGGTGATCATCGGCAAGGACGGCGTCGAGCAGATCGTCGAGATCGAGCTGGATGACGAAGCCAAGGGCAACCTCCAGGTCAGCGTCGATGCGGTCAAGGAACTGCTGGTGGCGTGCAAGGGCATCGATCCGAGCCTGGCCTAAGCGATGAAGCGCTTCGCTTGCTCCTCCTGTTCCCCGGCGAAGGCCGGGGCCCAGCAGTGCCCGTGATGCAATGAACGGCGCCGGCTATGTCTACATCATGGCAAGTCGGCGGAACGGAACGATTTATACCGGTGTGACGAGTGATCTGGTGAGACGGGTCACGCAGCATCGGACAGGAGAGATCAAGGGCTTCACCACCAAATATGGCTGCAAGCTGCTGGTTTGGTACGAAGCCCATGACGATCTTCAGAACGCGCGGCAGCGCGAACTGCGGATCAAGGAATGGAAGCGTCAGTGGAAACTGCGCCTCATTGAAGAGATAAACCCGGACTGGAACGATCTGTTCGAGTCCATCTGTCAGAACTGGACCCCGGCCTTCGCCGGGGAACAAGGAAGCGAAGCGAGCCCATGAGCATCCTCGTCGACAAGAACACCAAGGTCATCACGCAGGGCATGACCGGCGCGACCGGCACGTTCCACACCGAACAGGCGCTGGCCTATGGCACGCAGATGGTCGGTGGCGTGACGCCGGGCAAAGGCGGCACCAGCCACATCGGCCTGCCGGTGTTCGACACGGTGGAAGAAGCCGTGGCCAAGACCGGCGCCACCGCGAGCGTCATCTACGTGCCGCCGCCATTCGCCGCCGATTCGATCCTGGAAGCGATCGATGCGGAAGTGCCGCTGATCGTCACGATCACGGAAGGCATTCCGGTGCTCGACATGGTGCGCGTGAAGCGTGCGCTCTCGGGCAGCAAGTCGCGCCTCATCGGTCCGAACTGCCCCGGCGTGCTGACGCCGGACGAGTGCAAGATCGGCATCATGCCCGGCTCCATCTTCCGCAAGGGCAGCGTGGGCGTGGTCTCGCGCTCGGGCACGCTGACCTATGAGGCGGTGTTCCAGACCTCCAATGCCGGCCTTGGCCAGACGACTGCCGTCGGCATCGGCGGCGATCCGGTCAACGGCACCAACTTCATCGACGTGCTGGAGCTGTTCCTCGCCGACGAGGCGACGCAGAGCATCATCATGATCGGCGAGATCGGCGGCGATGCCGAGGAGCAGGCCGCGCAGTTCCTGATCGACGAGGCCAAGAAGGGCCGCAAGAAGCCGATGGCCGGCTTCATCGCGGGCCGTACGGCGCCTCCGGGCCGCCGCATGGGCCATGCCGGTGCGATCGTCTCCGGCGGCAAGGGCGATGCGGAAAGCAAGATCGCGGCGATGGAAGCAGCGGGCATCAAGGTTGCGGCCAGCCCTTCGGAGCTGGGCACGACGCTGCTTGAGGTGCTCAAGGCGTAGGTGGTTAACAGCCGCTTCACCCGGATTGGCTAGACGGGCCGGTCCGGGATGGCGGCACAGGCGTCTTCCGCCCGGCGGAGAGAGGCAAGGATCGAACCGATGGGTTACGAGAATCAGGAATTCAGCGGCGCGCAAGAGGCCGAACAAGGGCCGAGCTGGGCGCGCAAGGGCTGGCCGCTCGACAGCACGGACGATCTGACCGCCGCGCTCGACCCCACTCAGATGCAGGTGGCGATCAAGGCCGCCGCCGCCAAGAGCGGCGCGCCCGCCTCGCAGGCCGATGTCGCCAAGGCGGCCGCCGATTCGATCCGCGCGATGATGCTCATTCGCACCTATCGCGTGCGCGGCCATCTGGCTGCCAATCTCGATCCGCTCGGCCTCAGCCAGCGCGACCTGCCGGCGGACCTGACGCCGGAATATCACGGCTTCTCCGGTGCGGAGCAGGACCGCAAGGTCTATGTCGGCGGCGCGCTCGGCCTTGAGTGGACGACGATCCGCGAGCTGGTGGACATTCTTCGCGCCAATTACTGCGGCAATGTCGGCCTCGAATATATGCACATCTCCGATGTGGAGGAGCGCCGCTTCCTGCAGGACCGCATGGAAGGCAAGGACAAGGAAATCATCTTCACGCCCGAGGGCAAGAAGGCGATCCTCGCCAAGGTCATCCAGGCCGAGCAATATGAGAAGTTCCTGGGCCGCAAATATGTCGGCACCAAGCGCTTCGGCCTCGATGGTGGCGAGTCCATGATTCCGGCGCTCGAAGCCGTGATCAAATATGGCGGCCAGCTCGGCGTGCGCGAGATCGTGTACGGCATGGCCCATCGTGGCCGCCTCAATGTGCTGGCCAATGTGATGGCCAAGGGCTTCCGCGTCATCTTCCACGAGTTCTCGGGCGGCACCGCCAATCCCGAGGATGTCGGCGGCTCCGGCGACGTGAAATACCACCTCGGCACCTCGACCGACCGTGAGTTTGACGGCATCAACGTCCACATGTCGCTGGTGCCCAACCCCTCGCACCTGGAGACGGTGGACCCGATCGTGCTCGGCAAGGTCCGCGCGCAGCAGCTGTTCCGCGATGATATCGGCCCCGGCAAGCACAAGCAGGTGCTGCCCGTCCTCATCCATGGCGATGCGGCCTTTGCGGGTCAGGGCATCGTGTGGGAGTGCTTCGGCTTTTCCGGCGTGCGCGGCTACAATACCGGCGGCTGCATCCACTTCGTCGTCAACAACCAGATCGGCTTCACCACCAGCCCGCAATTCTCGCGCGGTTCGCCCTATCCGAGTGACGTCGCCAAGGGCGTGCAGGCACCGATCCTGCATGTGAACGGCGATGATCCCGAGGCAGTGACCTTCGCGTGCAAGCTGGCGATCGATTATCGCCAGACCTTCCACCGCGACATCGTGATCGACATGTGGTGCTACCGCCGCTTCGGCCATAATGAGGGCGACGAGCCGAGCTTCACCCAGCCGCTCATGTATGCGCGCATCAAGCAGCATCCGCCGGTGAGCGAGGTCTATGCCTCGCGCCTGCGCGAAGAGGGCGTGGTCGACGATGCGTTCGTTTCGACGCAGGTCGAGGGCTTCGTCGATCATCTTGAGGAAGAGTTCGAAGCGGCCAAAACCTACAAGTCCAATCATGCGGACTGGTTCGCCGGTCGCTGGTCGGGTCTGCATCAGCCCGCCGACATCGAGACCGCGCGCAAGAATGTCGAAACCGCCGTGTCGCCCAAGCTGTTCGAGAGCCTGGGCCGCACGCTGACCACGGTGCCGGAGGGCGTGAACGTCCACCGCACCCTGCGCCGCGTGCTCGATGCCAAGGCAGAGATGTTCAAGACCGGCGAGAATTTCGACTGGGCGACCGGAGAGGCCCTCGCCTTCGGCTCGCTGCTGTCGGAAGGCTATGGCGTGCGCCTGTCCGGTCAGGATTCGGGGCGCGGCACGTTCAGCCAGCGCCACGCCGTCTGGGTCGATCAGGACAGCGAGAAGAAGTATATTCCGCTTCTCACCGTTCCGCACGGCCATTTCGAGGTCTATGACAGCCCGCTCTCCGAATATGGCGTGCTGGGCTTTGAATATGGCTACGCCATGGCGGACCCCAAGAGCCTGGTGCTGTGGGAAGCGCAGTTCGGCGATTTCGCCAATGGCGCGCAGATCATCATCGATCAGTATATCGCATCGTCCGAATCCAAGTGGTTGCGCGCCAATGGCCTCGTGCTGCTGCTGCCGCATGGCTATGAAGGGCAAGGGCCCGAGCACAGCTCCGCACGGCTCGAGCGCTTCCTGCAGCTCTGCGCGGAAGGCAATATCCAGATCGCCAACTGCACCACGCCGGCCAACTATTTCCACATCCTGCGCCGGCAGATGCTGCGCCCGTTCCGCAAGCCACTGATCATCTTCACGCCCAAGTCGCTGCTGCGGCACAAGCTGGCGGTGAGCAAGGCCGAGGATTTCCAGGGCGATCGCCACTTCATGCGCATCCTCTCCGACCCCACACCGGCGGCGGACGAGCAGACGCGCCGGCTGGTGCTATGCTCCGGCAAGGTCGCCTATGACCTCATGGAAGCGCGCGACGCAGCCGGGGACAAGGACGTGCAGATCGTCCGCATCGAGCAGCTCTATCCCTTCCCGACCGAGGCGCTCGCCACGCGCCTCAAGCGCATGACCGCGCTGGAGGAAGTGGTGTGGTGTCAGGAAGAGCCCCGCAACAATGGTGCGTGGTTCTTCGTGGAGCCCTATATCGAGGAGGCGCTCGATCAGGCCGGCAAGGCGCCGATGCGCGCCCGCTACGCAGGTCGCAAGGCTTCGGCCTCGCCTGCCACCGGCCTTGCCCGCCGTCACCAGGCCGAGCAGGGTGCGCTCATCGCGGACGCGCTCGGTCACAATGTGCGCACCGAGATCAAGCGCCAGAAGAAAGCATAGTCCGCGCAGGCCGCGCCGGGCAGGAGGAAAGACATGGCCACTGAAGTGAAAGTGCCGACTCTGGGTGAATCCGTCACGGAAGCGACGGTGGGCCAGTGGCTGAAGAAGCCCGGCGACGCGGTGAAGGCCGATGAGCCGATCGCCAGCCTGGAGACCGACAAGGTTGCGGTGGAAGTCCCCGCGCCGGTTGCCGGCGTGCTGGGCGAGCTGCTGGTGAAGGAAGGCGACACCGTGAATGTCGGCGCCGTCATCGCCACCGTGCAGGAAGGTGCGGCTGCGGCCAGCAAGCCCGCACCGGCCAAGGCGGAAGCCGCTGCGCCGGCCCCGGCCAAGACCGAGGCAGCTCCTGCATCGACGCCGACGCCCACCCCCGCGCCCGCGCAGGCCGCCCATGAGGGCGACAGCACGCTC
Source organism: Sphingobium sp. B11D3B (assembly GCF_025961735.1). Classification (NCBI taxonomy): domain Bacteria; kingdom Pseudomonadati; phylum Pseudomonadota; class Alphaproteobacteria; order Sphingomonadales; family Sphingobiaceae; genus Sphingobium; species Sphingobium sp. B11D3B. The sequence goes on from NZ_JAOQOF010000001.1 coordinate 2,785,099, forward strand.
GGCGCCATCACCCTCTCGCCTGCCGTGCGCCGGCTGGTGCTCGAGCATGGCCTCGACCCCAGCAAGATCAAGGGCACCGGCAAGGACGGGCGCCTGACCAAGGACGACGTGATGGCCGCCATCGCCGATGGCAGCGCCGTCGCGAGCGAGTCTGCCGTGGCCACCGCCGCGCCGGCACCGGCGACCGGCAGCTCCGGCCCGTCGCGCCATCAGGAGCGCGTGAAGATGACGCGCCTGCGCCAGACTGTCGCGCGGCGCCTCAAGGAAGCGCAGAACAACGCCGCCATCCTGACCACGTTCAACGATGTGGACATGAGCGCCGTCATCGCGGCGCGCGCCAAGTACAAGGATCTGTTCGAGAAGAAGCACGGCGTGCGCCTGGGCTTCATGGGCTTCTTCGTGAAGGCCGCGTGCATGGCGCTCAAGGATATTCCGGGCGTCAATGCGCAGATCGAGGGCGACGAGATCGTCTACAATGATTTCTGCGACATCTCGGTCGCGGTGTCGGCGCCCAACGGCCTCGTCGTGCCGGTCATCCGCAATGCCGAGACGATGAGCATCGCCGAGATCGAGAAGACCATCGCCGATTTCGGCAAGCGCGCCAAGGAAGGCACGCTGTCGATGGCGGACATGGCCGGCGGCACCTTCACCATCTCCAACGGCGGCGTGTTCGGCTCGCTCATGTCGACGCCGATCATCAACCCGCCCCAGTCCGGCGTGCTCGGCCTGCACCGCATCGAGGAGCGCGCCGTGGTGGTCGACGGCCAGATCGTCGCACGCCCGATGATGTATCTGGCGCTGAGCTACGATCACCGCATGGTCGATGGCCGCGAGGCCGTGACCTTCCTCGTCGCCCTCAAAAACGCCATCGAGGACCCGACCCGGCTGCTGATCGATTTGTGAGGCAGGCAAACATTGCAAACTAGTCCGTGCTCCTGCGAAGGCAGGAGCCCATCGGCGGAGATGAAACGACGAAACGTGGCTTCCTATATCTGATGGCCAGCAAGCCCAATGGCACGCTGTACCTCGGAGTCACGAGCGACCTTGTCGCGCGATGCCATCAACATCGCGAGGGCCATGTCGAAGGGTTCAGCAAACGCTATGGTTGCCGGCTCCTTGTTTGGTACGCAGTATATGACGATCTGCAGGAAGCGCGGCTGCGCGAACTGCAGATGAAGAAATGGAAACGGGCCTGGAAAGTCCGCCTGATCAGGGAGAACAATCCCGAATGGCGCGATCTGTGGTCGGTGATTGCGACCTAGCCGTGGGTTCCTGCCTTCGCAGGAACACAAAGCGGTGACCGGTCAATGGAGCGAGTAATGGCAGACCAGTTCGACTATGACGTTCTCGTAATCGGCGCCGGGCCGGGCGGTTATGTGGCGGCGATCCGCGCCGCGCAGCTTGGGCTGAAGACCGCCTGCGCGGAAAGCCGGGAGACGCTGGGCGGCACCTGCCTCAATGTCGGCTGCATTCCCTCCAAGACGCTGCTGCACGCCTCGCACCTGTTCCATGAGGCCAAGGATGGCGTGCTGGCCAAGCACGGCATCAAGCTGGGCTCCGTGTCGCTCGATCTGCCGGCGATGCTGGCGGACAAGGATGCGGCCGTGAAGGGCCTCACCGGCGGCATCGAGTTCCTGTTCAAGAAGAACAAGGTTGAATGGCTCAAGGGGCTCGCCAGCTTCAAGGACGCGCACAGCGTCGAGGTTGCCGGCAAGACCGTGACCGCCAAGAACATCGTTATCGCCACCGGCTCCAGCGTGACGCCGCTGCCCGGTGTCGAGATCGACAATGACAGGGGCGTGGTGGTCGATTCCACCGGCGCGCTGGCGCTCAAGAAGGTGCCGGATCATCTGGTGGTGATCGGCGGCGGCGTCATCGGCCTCGAACTGGGTTCGGTCTGGGGTCGCCTGGGCGCCAAGGTCACCGTGATCGAATATCTCGACCAGATCCTGCCCGGCATGGACGGCGAGGTGCGCAAGGAAGCCGCCAAGCTGTTCGCCAAGCAGGGTTTCGAGATCCGCACCGGCACCAAGGTGACCGGCGTTGCCGTCAAGGGCGGCAAGGCCAGCGTGACGGTCGAGCCGGCTGCTGGTGGCACCGCCGAGACGATCGAGGCCGATACGGTGCTGGTCGCCATCGGCCGCCGCCCGAACACGCAGGGCCTCGGCCTCGACAAGATCGGGCTGGAGCTGAACCAGCGCGGCCAGATCGAGACCGGTCCCGATTTCTCCACCAAGGTCGATGGCGTCTGGGCCGTTGGCGACGTGATTCCCGGCCCCATGCTCGCGCACAAGGCCGAGGATGAAGGCATTGCCGTCGCCGAGAACATCGCCGGCATGACCGGCATCGTCAATCATGACGTCATCCCCAGCGTCGTCTATACCAGCCCGGAGATCGCCGGTGTCGGCCTCACCGAGGAAGCCGCCCGCGAGAAGGGCGAGGTCAAGGTCGGCAAGTTCCCGATGATGGCGAACAGCCGCGCCAAGGCGATCAGCGCCACCGACGGCTTCGTGAAGGTGATCGCCGATGCCGAGACCGACCGCGTGCTGGGCGTGTGGATCGTCGCCGATCCGGCCGGCACGATGATCGCCCAGGCCGCGCAGGCCATGGAGTTCGGCGCGACGTCAGAGGACATCGCCTACACCTGCCACGCCCACCCGACGCACAATGAGTCGGTGAAGGAAGCCGCGATGGCGGTACTCGGTAAGCCCATCCACATGTGAATTGGCGTCCTGACCGGCTTGTCCGGTCAGGAGCTTCCCCTTTGCCCGCGTGTAAGCGTGTTCGCCAGCGAGGCTGAATGCTGGCGGAAGATTCGCGCACCTCTGGCGCCGCGCTGACAAGTCTTCCGGGGCTGAACCAGCCCCCTACTGCATCCCCGATGGCAGGATCGACGGCGATTCCCGCTGCGGCTGGGGCTGCGCGGGCGGTGCCTGACGCTGCTGCTGCGGCGGCCGTTGCTGGCCCGGCTGGGCGGGTGCCGGGCGCGCCGGGCGTTCGTCGCGGCCGAGGACTTCGTCGATCCAGCGCTGGTCGATCCGGCGCGGGGCTTCCGTGCCGCTGGTATCGCCCGGTGTCGCGCCTTCGGCACCGCTGCTCTGGCCCTCGGCAGGCGGCAGCGGCAGGCCATTCTCGTCCACCATCATGCCATTGTCGGGCGAGCCATAGGCCTCTTCGTCCGGTTCGAGCTGCCATTCGGGCAGCACCACCTCGGTCTCGAAATTCTCGACCGGGCGATTGGCCACGGCGGTGCGCATATAGGCCGCGAAGGCTCGTGCGGGCGCGCGCCCGCCGGCCAGGCCGCCCACGGTGCGATTGTCATCGCGGCCCATCCACACGCCGGTGGTGATGCCGCTGGAGAAGCCGACGAACCAGCCATCCTTGTTGCTGGTGGTCGTGCCGGTCTTGCCTGCGACAGGCCGGCCGATCTGGGCCGCGCGGCCCGTGCCGGTGTTCACCGCCGTCTGCATCAGATCGGTCATCCCCGCCGCGACCCAGGGCGCCACCAGCACGCGGCTGGTATCGTCCTCATGCTCATACAGGGTGGTGCCATCGGCCGTGGTCACCTTGAGGATGCCATAGGGCCGCACCGCCACGCCCTTGCGGGCAACGGAGGCAAAAGCCTGCGTCATGTCGATGAGGTGGACCTCGGACGTGCCAAGCACCATCGAGGGGTGGGTGTTGATCGTCGTGGAAATGCCGAACCGCCGCGCCATGTCGGCGACGGTCGAGAAGCCCACTTCCATGCCCAGCTTGGCGGCGATGGTATTGATCGAATAGGCAAAGGCGGTGCGCACGTCGATCTCGCCCACATTGCGGCGATTGTCGTTGCGCGGCGACCAGCCGTTGATCGTCACCGGACTGTCCACCACCCGCGTCTCGGGCGTGTAGCCGGCTTCCAGCGCCGAGAGATAGACGAACAGCTTGAAGGCCGAGCCCGGCTGCCGCTGGGCGACGGTCGCGCGGTTATAGTTGGAGCTGACATAATCCAGCCCGCCGACCAGCGCCCGCACCGCGCCATCGCGGTCGAGGCTGACCAGCGCACCCTGCGCGCCGCCCGGCACATTGCCCTTGAGCGCCGCCACGGCGGCCCGCTGCATCCGGGGATCGAGCGTGGTGTAGACGTCGAGCGGCTGCTCGCGCTCGTCGATCAGCGTATCGAGCTGCGGCAGCACCCAGTCGGTGAAGTAACGCACGCTGTCCTGCGCCTTCTCGGGCACCAGTCGCACGCTGTCGAGATCGGCGGCGGCCCGCTCGGCGCTGGTAAGGTCGCCATTGGCCGCCATCACGTCCAGCACCACACTGGCGCGGCCGGCGGCAGCATCGGCATCGGCCGTGGGCGAATAATGCGAGGGCGCCTTCACCAGCCCGGCGATGATCGCCGCTTCCTCGAGGCTGAGCGTCGTCGCGGGGTGATTGAAGAATTTGCGGCTCGCGGCATCCACGCCATAGGCGCCACCGCCGAAATAGACCTTGTTGAGGTACAGCTCCAGAATCTGGGACTTGCTGAACTTGCGCTCCATCGCCAGCGCCAGGATCATCTCGCGCAGCTTGCGGCCGGCGGAATAGCTGTTGTTGAGGAAGATGTTGCGCGCCAGCTGCTGGGTGATGGTCGACGCGCCCTGCAGACGCCGGCCCTCGCCACGACGGACATAGCCCACCCAGGCCGCGCGGGCGACGCCGATCGGATCGACACCGGGGTGCATGTAGAAGCGCTTGTCTTCCACCGAGACCAAAGCGCGGGTCATCACCTCGGGAATCTGCGAATGGTTGAGCCAGCGCCCATAGCTCGGCCCGAGCGAGACGAGCACCGAGCCGTCCGCGGCATGGACGCGGATCATCTGCCCATTGGGCGAGCTCTTGAGCGAGTCGAAGCTCGGCAGCGACTGCATCGCGATGACGACCGCAATCACCAGCGCGATCAGTCCCCCGATGGCGAGTGCGATGCCGACCTTGATCAGCCGGATGGTCCAGAGCCTGATCGAGCTCCCCGATTTTGCCTTGGCCATGCCTTGCCTTGTATCGCTCCGAACCGCTGCGTGCTGCAACTGTGCAGGACGCTACAAGCGTCCAGCGCCTTTACAAGCGCTGAATAGGATATCAATCGTCCTGTGCGGTGCCCTGCGGCTCGAAGTCCAGCGCGACGCTGTTCATGCAGTAGCGCAGGCCTTCCGGCCCCGGCCCGTCCGGAAAGACATGGCCCAGATGCCCGTCGCAGCGCGCGCAGCGCACCTCGACCCGGCGCATGCCGTGGCTCGTGTCGGTATATTCGCTGACCGCCTCATCTTCCAGCGGCGCGGTGAAGCTAGGCCAGCCCGAGCCGCTGTCATATTTATGCCCACTGTCGAACAGCGGCAGGCCACAACCGGCGCAATGATAGATGCCGGCATCCTTGAGCTTGTCATAGGCACCCGCAAAGGCGCGCTCGGTGCCGTGCTCGCGCAGCACATGATATTGCTCGGGGGTCAGGCGCTCGCGCCACTCGGCATCGCTGAGGTTCATCTTGTCCATGCGCGGAATATCGGGTGCCTGCCCGGGCGCGTCAATGGCACCGGGTTTGAGGGCAGAAACGCTTTCGTCAGCCCTTCTTTCGTCATCCCGGACTTGATCCGGGATCCCGCTGCCTTGAAGATCGCTGGCCCAGACAGATTAAGAAACCGGAAGCGCGGAATGCCGCCATTTGCAGGCCGTCAGCGCTGAATGTCGATTGGCCCTAGCGCTCGCGTGCGCCGAGCCGTGCGACATTGATCAACTCCTGCGCCAGCACCGTTTCGCCGATCTGGTGCGAGAGGCGGCTGGTGCGCTCGGCTTCGGCGAGGCGATGGATGGCCTTATCCAACGCCTCGGCACTCCAGCGACGCGCCACCTCCTCGTCGCCACGCCCGCCAAAGCGCGGCGCCTGTCCGCCCTGCGCCTGCGCAAAGCCGATCGCGCGTTGCAGGGTGAGGCGGGCAAGCCCCGCCAGCGAGCCGCCACTCTGGCGCAACCGGGCCATCTCATGCTCGGTGGCGCGGACATTGCCGGAGAGCACGACCATCGCCGCCTTGAAGAGCTGCTGGTCGCCCCCTTCGGCGCCCAGCGCATCCAGCGCCTCGGGCGTGGCGGCCTTGGGCTCCTCGGGCGAGGCATCCAGATACAGCGCCAGCTTCTCGATCTCGCCAGCCAGCAGTCCCCGCTCCGCGCCGGTCAGCCCAACCAGCCGACGGGCTAGATCGCCCGGCAGTTCCAGACCCAGCTCGCGCGCCATGCTGACCGCCAGCGCATCGGCATTGCGGCCCTCCGGCGCATAGCTGACGATGGCCATCACCGCCTTGTCGCCTTCGCACAGCTTGAGCAGCTTGCTTGTCTTGCGCAGATTGCCCGCGATCATCACCACCGGATTGCCGGTCGCGGGCGCCTGCAGCAGGGCTTCGACCGCCGGCACGACTTCCTCACCCGCCGGCTGCACGCGCACCCAGCGCTTGTCCCCGAACATGGAGATGGCGGCGGCCTCATCCGGCAGGCGGGCCGGGTCACTGCGCAGCGTCGCCCCATCCAGGTCGATCCGCTCGGCGCCCGCCCCCATGGCCTTGCCAACGCGCGCCGACAGCGCTTCGCTGCCGGCTTCATCCGGCCCGTACAGCAGATAGAGGCGGATGTTCGGCGCGGGGTCGTCCAGCGCCTTGAGCGCGGCCTGATTGTCCGCCCGCAGGCTCATTCGCGCGCGGCGAGCGCCACGCTGGCCAGCACGCGGTCGGCGACGATCTCGGTCAGTCGCTCCAGCGCGCTATCCTCGGCCGCAACCGTGGCATATTCGCTGGAGGCGACATCGATGCCGGCGTCCCAGCTTGAGGTCTCGTCCAGCACGGTCTTGCCATCCTGCGTGTCGACCAACTGGTATCGCGCGCGCAGGGTGCGGCGTTCGCGTGTCACCGTGTCATCGGCGCGCACGCCCAGACCCTCGATGCGATCATCGAGCTGCACCTTGAGCAGATAGCGCGGGGCGGCATCGCCCATGGCGGCCAGCCGGTCGTTGAGCGCATTGCGCATCAGCCAGCCGCTCTTGCCGGGGATCGGCTCCACCTGCACGCTCGCCAGCGCCTGCGCCGCAGCCCCGCTGCGCCCGCCGGCATACATGGGCTTCAATCCGCAGGCCGAGAGGCTGGCGGCAAGGGCGAGGCCCAGAATGAGGCGGGGGAAAGCGCTGGTCATCAGACGACCAGATTGACCAGACGATCCGGAACCACAATCACTTTCTTCGGCGCCCGGCCTTCAAGCTGCCGCGCGACATTGGGCGCGGCGAGCGCAAGGCTCTCCAGCGTGGCCTTGTCCGTGCCCTTGGCGACGGTGATCGTATCGCGCAGCTTACCCATCACCTGAATGGCGATGGTCACTTCGTCATCGACCAGCAAGGCCGGATCGACAGACGGCCACATGGCGTCGGCGATCAGGCCCTCATGGCCCATCTCGGCCCAGGCTTCCTCGGCGATGTGGGGCGTCATCGGCGCCACAAGCAGCGTCAGCGCGCGAATCGCCTCGGCGCGGGTGGCGGACGGCGCCGCCTTCTCGATTGCATTGGCCAGCTCGTAGATCTTGGCGACGCCCTTGTTGAAGGCCAGTGCCTCGATATCCCTGGCGACGCCGTCGACCGTCTGGTGCAGCTTGCGCTTGAGCGCCTTTTCCTCGCTGCCGTCGCCGGTTTCGCCGACCTGCCCGAAGATGCGCCACAAGCGATTGACGAAGCGCCATGAGCCCTCGATGCCGGCCTCGCTCCACGGCAGGTCGCGCTCAGGCGGCGAGTCCGAGAGCATGAACCAGCGCACCGCATCCGCGCCATAGCGCTCGATGATCTCGTCCGGGTCCACGACATTCTTCTTGGACTTGGACATCTTGATGACGCGGCCGATCTCGACCGGCGCGCCATCGGCCAGCAGCGTCGCGCCCTCGGCGGTGCGCGTCACTTCGCTGGGCGCGTAGTAGAGCGGCGGCAGGCCTTCGCCCTGCTTGCGGGCATAGGTCTCATGCGTGACCATGCCCTGCGTGAACAGGCTCTCGAACGGCTCGGCAACGCTGATCTTGCCGATATGGGCCAGCGCGCGCGTCCAGAAGCGGGCATAGAGCAGATGCAGGATCGCATGCTCGATACCGCCGATATACTGGCCGACCGGCAGCCAGCTCTCGGCCTCGGCGCGGTCGAACGGCTGGTCATCGGGCTGGCTGGCGAAGCGAATGAAGTACCAGCTCGAATCCACGAAGGTATCGAGCGTGTCGGTCTCGCGCACCGCAGCCTTGCCGCATTTGGGGCAATCGACATGCTTCCACGTCGGGTGCCGGTCGAGCGGATTGCCGGGGACGTCGAAGCTCACATCCTCGGGCAGCACCACCGGCAGCTGCGTCTTGGGGACGGGCACCACGCCGCAATCCGAGCAATGGATGAACGGGATCGGCGTGCCCCAGTAGCGCTGGCGCGAAACGCCCCAGTCGCGCAGGCGCCACACCGTCGTGCCCTTGCCCCAGCCCTCGGCCTCGGCGCGGCGGATGACTTCGGCCTTGGCCTCTTCCACCGCCATGCCGTCGAGGAAGCGCGAGTTCACGAGGCGACCGGGGCCGGTATAGGCCTCGTCGTGGATCGGCGCCTGCTCCTCGCCCTGCGGCGCGACGACGCGCTCCACCGGCAGCATATATTTGCGCGCGAAGTCGAGGTCGCGCTGGTCATGCGCCGGGCAGCCGAAGACGGCGCCCGTGCCATAATCCATCAGCACGAAATTGGCGACGAACAGCGGCAGCTTCCAGTCCGGATCGAGCGGATGGACAACGCTCAGGCCCGTGTCGAAGCCCTTCTTCTCCTGCGTCTCCAGGTCAGCCGCGGCGGTGCCCGACCGGCGGCATTCCTCGGCGAACGCGGCGAGATCGGCATTGTCCTGAGCGAGCGCCAGCGCAATCGGATGATCGGCGGCAATCGCTGCGAAGCTCGCGCCGAACAGCGTGTCCGGCCGCGTGGAGAAGACCTCCAGCTCCTGAATCTCGCCAACCGGCGTTTCCAGCCGGAACCGGAACTGCATGCCTTGCGACTTGCCGATCCAGTTCTCCTGCATCAGCCGAACCTTCTCGGGCCACTTGTCCAGCGTGCCCAGGCCGGCGAGCAGGTCGTCGGCGAAGTCGGTGATGCGCAGGAACCACTGGTTGAGCTTGCGCTTCTCGACCAGCGCGCCCGAGCGCCAGCCGCGGCCGTCGATCACCTGCTCATTGGCGAGCACGGTCATGTCGACCGGGTCCCAGTTCACCGCACTTTCCTTGCGGTAGACGAGGCCGGCCTCATACAGGTCGATGAACAGCGCCTGCTCCTGGCCGTAATAATCCGGCTCGCAGGTCGCCAGCTCGCGGCTCCAGTCGAGCGCGAAGCCCAGGCGCTTCAATTGCGCCTTCATCGAGGCGATATTGTCGCGCGTCCAGCTGCCCGGATGGATCTTCTTTTCCATCGCGGCATTTTCGGCGGGCATGCCAAAGGCATCCCAGCCCATCGGGTGCAGCACGTCATGGCCCTGCATCCGGCGGAAGCGGGCCAGCACGTCACCCATGGAATAGTTGCGCACATGGCCGATGTGGATGCGCCCGGAGGGGTAAGGGAACATCTCCAGCACATAGCTTCTCGGCGCGCCCTGGCGGGTGCCGGCCTTGAAGCTCTCCCTGTCGTCCCATACGGCCTGCCAGCGGGCGTCAGCCTGCGCAGGGTTGAAGCGTCTGTCGCTCACTCTCGCCTCGTTCATCAATAGGGCCGGTCCGGCCCCGTGACGGGCGCCGAGGCCGGGCTTTGTCAGCCGCTGATCGCGCGGCGCCGCAGGTCGCGGGCACGCGTCAGGATGATTTCTTCAAGCTTCTGGGTCGTCGCCGCCTGCACCGGGGCGTCGATCCACTGGCCGTTCTGCAGCATCTGGCGGCTGGCCGCCACGCGCAGGGCATCGGCCCGCAGATCCTGGTCGAGGATCGTCACCGTCAGCTTCATGCGCTCGTTCGTCGCGGCGGGATTGATGTACCAGTCGGTCAGGATCACGCCGCCGTTGGAATCGGTCTGGAGCAGGGGCATGAAGGACAGCGTCTCGAGGCTGGCGCGCCAGAGATAGCCGTTGATGCCGATGCTGGTCACGCGCGAGGCGGCCAGATCGGCCTTGGGGCGATCCTTCCCGCCACCGCAGCCTGCCAGCAGCCCGCAGGAAAGCGCCAGCAGCAGGCCGCCCTTCAAAGTCTTGTGTCCGCTCAGAACCATGCGTTGCCTATCCCGTGATGTCCGGTGGTGACCGGGCTCCCTGTCGATCAGCCTCTATAGTGAGGCAGGGCGGCGGCACAAGTGGCGGATTGCGCGGGCTCTGCCGCTCGCGCCGCTGCCGGCATCGGCCCGGCGCAATTTCAGTTGCGGTGGGTTGATTTTTGCAACCGTGTTGAACAATGGTCGTTTCACGAAGGGATTATAAGGGGATAACCGGCTCGCCGGTGGCCACTGTGGAGAATCGGTCACGCTTTCCAGCGAATCGTCTCTGCTTCTGGTCCGCGCTATCCCCTCATGATATAAGAACACAGACCGGCCCTCAAAATGGAGTCGGCGCAGGGAGCGAACGGTGACGGTGAAGACGGGAAAGATCGCGTTGGCGGGGGCTTTGACAGCCGCCCTTTCGCTCGCCCTCACCCCGGCGCTTTCCGCTGTTCTCGGTGCAGAATCGAAGGGCCTGGATCAAAGCGGCGTGTCGCTGAAGATGCTGGGCAGCATCGGTTCGTTCACGCCGGTCACCCATGACGAGAAGCTGGCCAAGGCCTATGCCCAGGCCGCACGCGAATCGCAGAGCAAGGGCTTCCGCTTCACGCCGACCAGTGGTTCGGCGGCCGGCAATCGCTCGCTGACCATTCTCGTCCGCACGCCCAACGCCATGGCCTCCGCGCTGGATGGCCGGTCCGAGCGGGTTCTGCCCAATCTCGGCGTCGCGCCTGTCGCATACCGGCTGGGCGTGACCAAGGGTCTCGCGCGGTTCACGCCGGGCACCCGCATCGAATCCTCCAGGCTCGACCCGATCATCGAGAAGTCGATCAGCGAGCCGGTCGCCAGCTTCACGCTGCGCCCGAAGCAGGAGCGCTTCTCGGCGAATGTCCAGCTTGAACACCGCGAAGTCGCTGCCGCCTCCCCGGCGGAAGATACGCCGGCCACGCTCGGCACCGAGCCCAGCTATGCCGTCGATCTGTCGAGCAGCTACTCGCTGACCCGCAACCTGAACCTGAAGGCAGGCGTGCGCTATGCCGGCCCGAACAACCGGCTTGCGCCGACCGTCACGGATCAGGCGCAGGACAGCCAGGCCGTCTACGTCGGGACCACATTCAAGTTCTAAGCCCGCCTGTGCGCTGACCTCTCGTTTGCGAACGCGATGAGTCGCGCCCGCAAGTGCTGTGGTTCTTCCGTCTCGATGATTGACACAGCGGCGCCCCACAAGGCAGCACCGCAGTGCAGGCCTTCAGATGGCGCCGCAACGGGGAGAGGGACTATGCGCATAAATCAGATCGCTCATCATCGTCGCGATCACGCCGAAAAAAGCCGGAGCGGACGCACGACGGGCATCGTCGCCATGGTCCTCGGCCTGCTTCTCTCGGCCGCCCCCGCCCGGGCAGACTGGATCACCAGCTGGTCCGCCGCGCCGGTCCGCCCCCGCACGGACCTTGGCCCGCTCATGGCGCCGAGAAGCTATAACAATCAGACGCTGGTGCAGACGCTCCGCATCGCGGCCGGCGGCAAGGCCCTGCGGCTGCGCCTCACCAATGCCTATGGCGAGAAGCCGCTGGAGATCGGCGGGGTGCGCATCGCCCTGCTCGATCCGCAAGGCGCCGAAGTGCCGGGCTCGGCGCGGATGCTGCGCTTCGACGGCGCGGCGACAGCCCGCATCCCGGCGCGCGCACCATTGCTGAGCGACAGCATCGACATGGCGGTGCCGGACCTCGCCCGCCTTTCCGTGCAGATTTATGTGCCGGGCGATACCGGCCCCTGCACCTGCCATGAAAGCGGGCTGGATACGCTGCGCGTCTCGCCGCCTGGCAATTATCTCGGCAAGCCCTTCGAGCCTGTGCAGCAAGGCCCGCACCGCCCCTTCCTCGCCGCCTTGGAAGTCGATGCGCAGGACGGTGCCGGGACGATTGCCATGCTGGCCGATTCGATCACCGACGGCATCGGCTCCACGCCCGGCGCGAACCGGCGCTGGCCGGACTTCCTCGCCGCCCGTCTGCTGGCGGCGAATCCCGGCAAGTGGGGCATCGCCAATCAGGGCATCAGCGGCAATCGCGTGCTCAGCGATGGCTTTGGCGATAGCGCGCTGGCCCGTCTGGACCGTGACATCCTCGCCCTGCCCGGCATCCGCTATCTGATCGTGTTCGAGGGCGTGAACGATCTTGGCATCGCCTTTGGCGCCGAGCGCATGGCCCAGCAGGCTGGCCGGCCCAATGTCCTCGCCGATGGCACCAAGGTAACGCTGGAGACGATGCTGGAAGGCTATCGCCAGATCGCCGAGCGGGCGCGGGCGCGCGGCATCACCGCGGTCGGCGCGACGATCGCCCCCTATAAAGGCGCGACCTACTGGACGCCGGAGGCCGAGGCCGTACGGCAAGGCATCAATGCCGCCATCCGCTCCGGTACGATCTTCGATGCCTGGCTGGATTTCGACGCCGCCTTTGCGGACCCCGCCAATCCCCAGCAGATGCGGCCCGGCTATCATATGGGCGACTTCCTGCACGGCACCGACGCGGGTTATGAGGCGCTGGCCGCGTCCATCGACCTCTCGCTGTTCAAATAGCGCCACCGCGCGGGCCACGTCTGGGCGTCAACCCGTCGATGGCCGCATAACCCACAGCCCCAAGGCGCCGCACCAAGGCGGCGTGGCGCGGGTGGACCCCGCCGAGCGCGATCACCGGCAGGGTCGCAAGCCGCGCGAGCGCCGCAAAGCGTGCAGGGCCGAGTGGTCGCGCGCCGGGGTGCGAACGCGTGCGAAACAGCGGCGAGAGCAGCACAACGTCCGCACCGGCGCCCTGCGCGGCCAACGCTTCCCTATGGCTGTGCGCCGGCGCGCTATGCAGCCAGCGCGAGTCGCGCGGCCCCCGCGCCGGACCATGATGGCCATCTGCCCCCCAGTGCCGGGCCATGTCCGCATCGCCGGCCAGCAGAATGCGGCAATGGCGCTTGCGCGCTGCCCGCCGCACCTGATTGAACAAGGCCCGCCGTGCGATGGGGTCGAGGCGATAATGGCGCAGCACAATGGCCGAATGGCGCGGCAGACGCGCGATGGCGCGCAGCAGATCGTCCGTCGCAACGCGCTCGTCGCTCATCAGCCACAAGGTTGGCAGGGGAGTGCGCGATTTGCCTTGGCCTGCGTGCATCGCGCCTTTTATAGCGGCGCCGATGAATGGGCAAAATAATCAAATGAGCGCTGAGGGCACGGCCGAGAGCCGGTTGGCACATGTGCGGGATGCGATTAGCAGGGTCGAGCGTGTCGCAAGTCGTCCCGCGGGGTCGGTGACGCTGATCGCCGTCAGCAAGACGCATCCGGCCGAGGCGGTGCGCCCGCTCATCGAGGCCGGGCAGCGCGTGTTCGGCGAAAACCGCGTGCAGGAAGCGCAGGCCAAATGGCCGGCGCTGCGCGAGGCCTGTCCCGATATCCGCCTCCACCTCGTCGGCCAGCTTCAGTCCAACAAGGCGGAGGATGCGGTCGCGCTGTTCGATGCCATTCATGGCGTCGACCGCGCCTCGCTGATCGCGGCGCTGGCCAAGGCCATGGACAAGGCGGGCCGCCGGCCGGACTGCTTCCTGCAGGTCAATATCGGCGAAGAAGAGCAGAAGGGCGGCTGCGCCATCGCCGATGTACCGGCCTTGCTGGCGCAGGCGCGCGCGGCGGACCTGCCGGTCGTCGGGCTCATGTGCGTGCCCCCCGCTGAGGTCGAGGCCGCGCCCTATTTCGCCCTGCTCGACAAGCTCGCCCGCGATCATGAATTGCCGGGCCGCTCCATGGGCATGTCCGGCGATTATGAGACGGCTGTGATGCTCGGCGCCACCCATGTGCGCGTGGGCACCGCTTTATTCGGCACCCGCGACGCCATCTGACGTCAGCCCGGCCTGCGCTGCGCTTTCACCGCGCCGGCCCACCATTCCAGCTCGTCCGCAAAGCCGGTGAAGCTGCGCACAAGCGCCGCGCCACCCGCGCCGCTTGGTTCGCCGGCCGCATCGAGGCTGTCCGTGATCCCACCGACTGCCACGCTGGCGGGAATCACGGCGATGCCCAGCGTCGTCAGCGTCGGGTGCCAGGCGTAGCTGGAGCGCGCGCCCGCCATCCGCCCTGCCGAATAGCTGACAATGCCGGCCGGCCGCCGCCGCCATTCCTGATAATAATGGTCGATGAGATTCTTGAGGCCCGGCTGCAGACCTGAATTATACTCGCCGGTGACGAACACGAAGCCATCGGCCGCGCTGATCTTGTCAGCCAGCGCCGTCATCTCGGCAGGGGCCGTGCCGGGCGCATAATCGGAGAGGCGCTTGTCCAGCATCGGCAGGCCGACCGCGCGCGCATCGATCAGCTCCACCTTATGGCCCCGTTCGGACAGCGTGCGCACGCAATAGTCGGCGAGCCTTATGCCGGCGCGCGCCTCCCGATAGGATCCATAGAAGACGAGAAGCGAAAGGCTCATATTGTCAGGCTCCGTGGCAATGTCGGCGCGAGCCTAGCAGCCTGTCCCATCCTGTGCGACTGGCGAAACGCCGTATCAGCCGAGGGGGCAGCAGAGATGGAAAGCCCGCCGAGCTGCGCTAAGGAAGGCGCATGACACCGCAGGATCTGCCCGTACCCGTCGATGCGCTGCTCTCCGCCATGGGGCTGGTGGGCATCTTCGTCTTTGCAGCCTCGGGCGCGCTGGCTGCGGCGCGCCTCGGCCAGACCCTCGTCACCTTCGCCTTCTTTGCCATCGCCACCGGCGTTGGCGGCGGCACGGTGCGCGATCTGCTGATCGGCGCGCCGGTCTTCTGGATTCACGATGTGCGCCCAGCGCTCATCTGCCTCGGTGCATCGCTGGTGGTGTGGATGACGCCCGAGCGCTGGTGGAGCGAGCGAGCGCTCGACTGGCTGGACGCCGTGGGGCTGGTTGCCTTCGCCGTGTTCGGCACCGCCAAGGCCATGAGCCTGGACATCCCGCCCTTCATCGGCGCGCTGATGGGCATCATCACGGCCTGTGTGGGCGGCATCATCCGCGATCTGCTGGCCGGCCACCCCTCCATCGTGCTGCGTCCGGAAATCTATGTGACCGCCGCCGCCCTGTCGGCGGGCCTCTATGCCCTGCTGGCCAGCATCGGCATCGCCGCCCCCTGGGCCGCCGTGCTGGCCGTCCTCGCCGGCTTCATCCTGCGCGCCGTTGCCATCGTGCGCGGCCTTGCGCTCCCGCATTATCGCACCGGCAACAGCCCGGATCAGGCGGGTGGCCCCTCGGGATAATGCGGCAGATCATCGGCCGATGTCAGCCAGCTCAGCGCGCTTGAGGTCCAGATATGCTCGGTCGGCGAGTAGCGCTCCGGTTCATCCAGACTGCCAATGGCAAGACCGATCACATTGGCCGAGGCGCGCTCCGAGAACAAGGTGGTGCCGCATGCGGTGCAGAAGCCGCGTCGCAAAGCCGCCGAGCTGTGATGCCATCCCACCGGACCTTCGATGCGGACGGCATCGAGCGGCACCAGCACCCGCGCATAAAGCGGTGCGCCCGTCGCCTTTTGGCAGAGCCGGCAATGGCAGGCGCGAATGTTGATCGGCGCCGCATCGGTCGCATAGCGGCAGGCACCGCACAGGCAGCCGCCGGTGATCGCGGCCGCCATTCTCAGAGCGGCCGCTGGGCAGCGCCAAGGAGGATGCCGAGCCAGCCGGCCTGCTCGCCCGACGTCATGGCGCTGGCGGGCGTAAAGGCGCGGCACTCCAGGCAGTCCGCGCGGATGGACGGCCCCTCGACCAGCCCCTGCAGATCACGCATGATGCGCACGGCAATCTGCCGCTGCTGCCGCGCCGCATAGCTCAGCAGATCGCGCGGCGCGGTGATGGCGGGCGCTCTGGCCTCCCCGCTCAGGAACATGCCGAGGAACTGCGCCAGCGAATCCGGCTCGGGGTCGAAATAGCGCGCGCTTGCCGCATCGCCGCTCAGCTTGGCGCGCCGCGCGGCTTCCGCCACGGCCTCTTCCAGCCCGCCGAAGCGGTCGACCAGCTTGAGCTGATGCGCCATGCCGCCGGCCCACACCCGGCCCTGCGCGATCTCGTTGACGCGCTGCGGCGTCATCTTGCGGTTGCTGGCGACCAGCCCGATGAACTTGCCGTAGATATCCTCCACGCTCGCCTGCGCCAGCGCGTTGAACTCGGGGCTCACCCCGCCGATCACATCCGGCTCGCCGGAGAGCGGCGTCGCCTTCACGCCGTCGCTGGTGATGCCGACCTTGGCGAGCGCATCCTCGAAGCTCGGCAATATGCCGAACACGCCAATCGACCCGGTGATCGTCGCCGGCTCGGCAAAGATCATGTCGCTGGCCGTGCTGACCCAATAGCCGCCGCTGGCCGCGACATTCCCCATCGAGACGACGATCGGCAGGCCCTTGGCGCGCGCCTGCGCCAGCGCGAGGCGGATTTCCTCCGCCGCCGCCGCCGATCCGCCCGGCGAATCGACGCGCAGCACCAGTGCCTTCACCGAATCCTCGGCCACCGCATCGTTGATGAGACTGGCGACGCTGGTGCCCCCGGCTTGGCCGGGCGCCGCTTCGCCATCCACGATTTCTCCGGCGACGGTGACGACGCCGACCTGCCCGCCGCTGCCTTCCTTATGCTTGCGCAAATAGCCCTCGAACGGGATGGCGGCATAATCGCCCGGCCGCGGGTCGCTCGCCTCCCCGACGATTTCGGCAACATGATTGCCGAACGTCACCGGGTCGCCGAGCTTGTCGACCAGCCCCGCCGCCTGCGCCGCCTTGGCGGTATCGCCGCCATTGGCGCGCAGCAGCGCCAGCGGATCGGCCAGATAATCCCGCACCCGCGCCGCCGGGCGCGCCTTGCCGACATGCGCCAGCCAGTCGGACCAGATCGCCGTCACCAGCGCCTCATTGGCGGCGCGCGCCTCGGGCGATTGTTCGGCCTGCGTATAGGGCTCCACCGCGCTCTTGAAGCTGCCGACGCGGTAGACATGCGCCTTCACCCCCAGCCGGTCGATCAGGCCCTTGAAGTAGAGATTGCTCCCGCCCGGCCCGGTCACCCCGACCATGCCGAGCGGATCGAGCCACACCTCGCTGGCATGGGCGGCCAGCATGTAGCTGGCATCGTCATAATAAGAGGCGCGGGTGAGCACCGGCTTGCCCGCCGCGCGCACCTTGTCGAGCGCCTCGCCCACGCGCTGCATCGCGACCTGACCGCCGCCGCCAAAGCCATCCAGATCGAGCACCACGGCCTTGATCGCGCTGTCGCCGGCCGCCGCCTCGATGGCGCGCACCACGTCGCGCAGGCGATACTCGCCCGACCCGCCGGTGCCCGCGACCATCGCATATTGATCGATCGGCCGCGGCTGCTCGACGATCGGCCTGTCCAGCGCAAGATAGAGCGCGCCGCTGGCCGGAAAGCTCTCTTCCATCCGCGCCGCCTTGAGGCCGGCATAGAGCATCGCGAAGAAGAGGATGAGGAAGAGCAGGACCAGCGCGTCCTTCACCCCCATCATGATTTTCCAGGCAGTTTTCACAAGACTCAGCACGTTGGCGGCTCCTTTGCCGCTTCGCTAGCGCATCTTCCTGCCCGATGCACGTTCCCGTCAGATGCAGGCACCTCCGAAGAGCACGCTCAGTCAGGGCGCTCACTGAACAAGGGTTGTTCTTTGCGGCTTGCGGGAATGTGGATATGCAGCAGCCGGGTGGGGGGACCATATGTCAAGTTTTGCTGCATGGATTGGGGATCGGACCTATCGACAGGCGGGCCTTCTGGCCTTTCTGGTTTCTCTCGCGGCCGTGGTCCGACTGTTCTGGATAGAGCATCCGGTTCTTTGGCAAGATGAGATCTTCACCTGGCTCTATACCCGCGAAACTTACGCCCACCACTTCTCGCTTCATCGCACCACGGATGTACATCCGCCGACCTTTACCGTCCTGCTCAAGGCCTGGATATCCGTATTCGGTGACAGCCGCACTGCGATGCGCGCGCTACCGGCGTTCATCGGTGCTCTTTCTGTGCCTGCACTCTTCCTGATTGCGCGGAACTGGCTCGGCCTGCCGGCAGCGATCCTCGCCGGACTGTTTTTCATTTTTCACCCGCTGAATGTTCATTACACCCGGGAAATCCGCTTTTACGGCGTCATTGCCTTCGCAATGCTGTGGGCAACCTACTTCTACCTCGAGTTGCTCCGACAGCGCGACATGCCGAGGACGAGACAGTGGCGATGCGCCATTGGCTTTACACTCTTCCTCGCCCTTACATTTTACCTCCAATATGTCTCGCTGCTCTTCATGGTCCTCTTTGGCGCAGCAACGCTTCTGCTGCTGATTTATGATCGCGACTGGCGACTGTTTTGGCTGCTGAGTGCGTGCATCGCCGTCGCGGCCCTGCTGTGCATTCCACAGTCGGTCCATTTTCTGGGCTACGCGATGACGGAAGGTGCGGTCCGCAACAGCTGGATCGCACCCACAGACGTGAAGGTCTTCTACGAACAGACGATGACGGCCATCGCCTTTCCGGCGCTCGCCAAGATCGTTGTTGTAAGTCTGTATGTCTTCGGGGCCCTGCAACTGTGGAAGCAATCCCCGCGGCTGTTCATCTTCATGATGACCTTTCTGGTGCTGGGGCCACTTCTCTTCGCCCTTGTCGGCGTCTTCAAGCCTATCTACCTCGCGCGATCGTTCATGGGCGCTCTCGTGATGTTGCCGATTTTGCTCGCTTTTTCCGTGATGAGCCTGCCGCGCAGCTTGCGCCCGCTCGTGCTCCTCCTCCTCGCGATCGCTCATATCTGGGCGCTTCTGCCTGACTACCCTGCACACCGCCTGCCCAACCCTGGAGAGGCGATTGCCGCTAAGGCTTCAGGTTGGCGCGGCGCGACCGTCTATTATGATGAGCAGCTCACGCGCGAGCTCGCCGCCTACCGACTGCCTGCCTCGACTTGGCATGTGCTTAGCCGGAGAAGCCCGGAGGCGGATGAAGTCGCAATTGCCAGTCAGCTTAGGCGGTGTGCCGATGCCATCAACAAGTGTCCGCCAACGATCCTGGTTTTTGAACAGCGTCCGCCGTTCGATTCCGATTTGGGCGAGGCTTGGAGCGCCATGGTTACCCGGTTAGCGCGAATTAGCCCGGTCCGGGACGACCGGACCGAGGCTTACCACCGCTTCGTTATGTTCGAATGATCTGCTGCGCTCAGCCCTTCTTCTTCCAGGTGAAGAAGGCGGACATCACATAATTCCACACCACGCTGACCAGAATGCCTGCCAGTGCGGAGAGTGCCCAGTAGCCATTGTTGACGAACAGCCAGTCTGCCACGCCGACATTCGCCGCAGCACCGAAGGCACAGACGAGATTGAAGGTGATCCAGCCGCGCAGCAATCCCCAGCCCTGCAGGCGCTGGTCGCGGTAGGTGAACATGTTGTTGAGCAGGAAGTTGCTGGTGATGGCGACGAGCGTCGCTGCGGTCTGCGCCACCGCGAAGCTCATGCCCAGCGCCACGAACAGCAGCGTCAGCACGGCAAAGTGGACGACCACACCCGTGCCGCCGACCATGGCGAAGCTCAGGAAGCGGACGGGCACGATATGGCCCACCGCCTTGTCCATGAGCAGCTGTACATATTCCCACAGCACCAGGCTATCGAGCTTGCTCTCGCCGAACTGGCGCGTGCGGAAGGTGTAGGGCACTTCCGCGACCCGCAGCGGCGTTGGTGCGCTGGCCGCGATATCCAGCAGGATTTTGAAGCCCACCGTGGAGAGATTGGGCAGCGAGCGCATGAAGGCATCCCGCCGCATCATCATGAAGCCGCTCATCGGGTCGGAAATCGGCGTCTTGGTCAGCTTGAGCGCCAGCTTGGTGGCGAACTGGCTCATCCGCTGGCGGCTCTCGCTCCAGTCGCCCATGCCGCCGCCTTCGACATAGCGGCTGCCGACCATCAGATCGACATCGTCCGCCCTGATCCGCTCGAACATGATCTTGAGCACGCTCTCATCGTGCTGAAGATCGGCATCCATGATCGCCACATAAGGGGCGGACGTCGCAAGAATGCCCTCGACACAGGCGCTCGACAGGCCGCGCCGCCCGAAGCGATGGAGAATGCGCACACGCGGATCGCGCTGAGCCAGCGCCCGCACCTTGCCGGAGGTATCGTCGGGCGAATTATCGTCCACGAACACCAGCTCCCAGGCGACGCCCGGCAGGGCCTTGTCGACCAGATCGGCGAGCAGGGCCACATTCTGCGCTTCGTTGAAAGTCGGAACGACGATCGCAAGCTCGGCCGGAAGCATCTGCGCCGCGACCGGAGCGTCTGTCATGGTCTGGATGGTCACTCGGAAAGGTCCTCAATGGCTGGCGCGGCGGGTTGACGGGTCGGCGCTGATGCAGGGTCGGGATGATGGTACAGCGTACCGGTGAAGGCGAAATTACCGGGACGATCGATTGTTTCCGCCGGGCGCCATCCAGCCGCCGTCAGGGCGGGGACCAGATCCCTCGCCGGCGCGGGCGTCTCCCCCCGCGCCAAGGCGCGCAGATCGTTGTGGCTCTTCAGTTCGACATGGCTGACCAGCAACGTGGCGTGGTCGGCCAGCGCCGTCAGCGGCTGCGGCGGCCCACCCGGATCGCCGCCGCGCGTGATCCGAATCGCGGATTGCCCGTCCGCCGTCAGCAGCCATTGCGGCAGATCGTCGCGATGGGTGCGATAGAGCGGGAAATAGGCCCATGCCCAGGCATCGCCAACATGCAGCACAGCGAGCGGCTTCTCCGCCTTGGCCACCATGGCCTCCAGCGTGCGCGAAGGCCCGTGGATGAACCAGTCGGCCCGCACCAGGAACATGACCAGCGCCGCCGCACTGCCAATGACCAGCAGGGCGGTGCCTGCGTGGCGAACCCAGTCGGCGATCCGCCCGCGCTTCGCAATGGCCCCGTCAGCGGCGAGCGCGAGGATCACCGCGAGCGGCGCCAGCATCCAGATATTATAGCGCGGCGCGAGCGCATCGAATTGCGAGACCAGCAGCGCCGCCGCGATGGTCACGATCATGCCCGCGGCCAACGTCAGGATCAGGCCGATGACCGGATCGTGGCGGATGGCTGTTCCGCGTGTCGCAACCTGCCCACCAAGGCCGACTGCCGCGACGAGCAGAAGGATGGCGCCACCCGCAAAGCACAAGGCGGCCACCGGCAGATCGACCAAGGTTGCGCCACTCACCAGCATCTGCGCCAGAAAGGCCGCGATATCGCCCAGACCGACGCCGCCGGCCGGCGCGGCGGAACCGGGCGCCGGCGAACTCAGATTGGCCGCACCCAGAACGAAGGGCGCCAGTCCTGCCCACAGCAGCAACAGCAGCGCATAGGCCAGCACCACCCGCACGGCGGCGCGCATAGTCCGCGCATCGATGAAGATGGCCAGCGTATAGGCCGATGTCGCAACGATGCCGAAGAAGTGCGTGTAGCCGCTCAGCACACCGAGCAGCACGAACAGGCCCAGCCGCCGCACGCTTTGCGCCACGTCGCCGCGAATCACCATCGCCGCCTGCGCACAACTGATAGCGAGAAGGATGGGATAGGCGCGGATTTCGACGGCCATGGAGACCAGGCGGGGGGAAAGCACCAGCAGCAGCCCGGCAATCAGGGCCGCGCGCAACCCGTAGCGGGATGCCAGCGCGCGCATCAGGATCAGGATGCCGCCGGCCGTGATCGCGGCATGATAAAGCCGGAACGCCAGTTCATTGGCGCCCCACAGGTGCCAGCCGATCATATCGATAAAGTAGCTGAGCGGCGGCATCCGGTCGTCCGGCACGCCGAACCCGGCATCATAGCCGCCGGCCAGCCAGGAGAGCAGCGTGCCGGGCGCGAGGGTGACGCCGGACATCTGGGTCGTCTCGTCGATCCAGATATTCTGGAGGCGCGCGAAGAGGACTGCCGCGATGGCAAAAATCACGAGGACGGGCGTGGCCGCAAGCCAAAGCCGTCCTGCACCGCTGGACCCCTGCTTCATTGATTCCCCACGTCCCACAGGCCCGCCGGCCCGCATATCAGATCATCATTCAGCCAGCCGCTAGCACCGGCAGCCTAATTTTACGTCAACTGGCGTGCGCGCCATGGCCGAGCGCGAGATACTCCAGCGACTGCATTTCCATCAGGCGGGAGACCGTCCGCTCGAACTCGAACTTGCCATCCCCCTGCGGATAGAGATGCTGCGGCAGGGCGTCCGCACCGGCGATCAGCTTGACCTTATGCTCGTACAGGGCGTCGATCAGCGTAACGAAACGCGCGGCCTCGTTGCGGTTTTCCGGGCCGAGCACCGGAATGCCGACGATGATGACGCTGTGGAAGCGCCGCGCAATGGCAAGATAATCCGCCGCGCCGCGCGCTTCTCCGCACAGGCGCTTGAAGGAAAACACCGCCACGCCCTTGAGGCTCTTGGGCACCTGCAGGCTGCGCCCGCCACCGACGCTCAATTCCTCGCTCGGCACATTGGCGCTGTCTTCGGGCGGATAATCCGTCAGGCGGAAGAAGATTTCGCGCAGCTTGGCGGTGGTCTCATCGCCATTGGGGACATGCCAGATGTCCATGCCGCCCAGCCGATCCAGCCGATAATCGGTCGGCCCGTTGAGCGGCACCACGTCGAGGCGCGCCTTGAGCAGATCGATAAAGGGCAGGAAAAGCTCGCGGTTGAGCCCATCCTTGTAGAGATCGTCCGGCGCGCGGTTGGAGGTGGCGACCAGCGTCACCCCGGCATCGAACAGCGCGGTGAACAGGCGGGACATGATGGCGGCATCCGCCATGTTGTTGACCACCATTTCATCGAACAGCAGCACCTTGGCCTCGGCCGCGAGTTGCGCGGCGACGGGTGCAATCGGGTCGCCGCTCTCGCTCTCGCGCACCGCCCTCAGCCGCGCATGCACATCGAGCATGAACTCGTGGAAGTGGATGCGGCGCTTGGCGGGGCCATCCAGGCAATCGCGCATCAGGTCCATCAGCATGGACTTGCCGCGCCCGACGCCACCCCAGAGGTACACGCCGCGGATCGGCTCGGGCGCCTTGCGGAGCATCCGCCAGAGCACGGAGCCTTTCTTCGGCGCGGCTTCCAGCTCCTGCTGCAGCCGGTCGAGCCGGATCGCGGCAGCGCGCTGATCCGGATCGGGTTTCAGCTCTCCAGCGGCGATAAGGTCGTCATAACAGGAGAGCAGGCCACTCATGCGTCGCGCGGGGAGGCCTCCGCCGGGGCGCTGTGCTGCACGCGCGGTTGCATGATCTCATATTTGGGCAGAGCCGGGTCGAAATAGTCCCAGGCCACGGCATCCTTCATGTAGATGACGCTTTGCGGCGACACGCGGTCGGGCTCGTCGAGAGACCCGGCCTGCACCATGATGAACTCGCCCGGCAGCGTGCCGGAGGTGAAAATCCGCCCGCCGCATGTTCCGCAGAAATGCCGCGTCACATCCCCGCCGGTATCGCCATGGTTGGTATAGGTCTTGGGCGTGCCCTCGATGGCGAGCTGGCTGTTATGAATGCCGATGATCGTGGTGTGGCCGGTGCCGGTCGCCTTCTGGCAATCCTTGCAGCAGCATTGGGACACCCACAGCGTCGGCCCGGTCAGCTTGTAGCGGAGCTCTCCGCACAGGCAGCCGCCATCCAGAACTTCGCCTTCCTTCACCATCGCCGATCTCCGAATTGTCGTTGTCTCGGTCGACTGTGACGTCAAATCGCGCGTTCGACCATCATCTTTCGCGTCTCGGCAATGGCCTTGGCGGGCGACAGGCCCTTGGGGCACACATTGGCGCAGTTCATGATGGTGTGGCAGCGATAGAGGCGGAAGGGATCTTCCAGATCATCGAGGCGCTCACCGGTCATCTCGTCGCGCGAGTCGGCCAGCCAGCGATAGGCCTGGAGCAGGATCGCCGGGCCGAGGAAGCGATCGGAATTCCACCAGTAGCTCGGGCAGCTCGAGGAGCAGCAGGCGCACAGGATGCACTCGTAGAGCCCGTCCAGCTTCTCGCGATCCTCGGGGCTCTGCAGCCGCTCCTTGCCGCTCGGCGGCGGGGTGACGGTCTGCAGCCAGGGCTTGATCGAGCTGTATTGCGCATAGAAATGCGTGAAGTCCGGCACGAGATCCTTGATCACGTCCATATGCGGCAGTGGCGTGATGCGGACCTCGCCCTTGCAATCCTCGATCGCGGTCGTGCAGGCGAGGCCGTTCTTGCCGTTGATGTTCATCGAGCAGGAGCCGCAAATGCCCTCGCGGCAGGAGCGGCGAAAGGTCAGCGACGAATCCTGCTCGCCCTTCATCTTGATGAGCGCATCGAGCACCATCGGCCCGCATTTATCGAGATCGATCTCGAACGTGTCGTAGCGGGGGTTCTCGCCGCTATCCGGATCGTAGCGATAGACCTTGAACGTCTTGACGTTCGTGGCGCCGTCCTGCGCCTTGTGCACGGTCCCGTTCTTGCGAACGACGCTGTTTGCGGGGAGGGAGAATTCGGCCATCGTCTGTTTCCTGCCGCCTGCTGGCTGATCGGGCGCTTGATGCCGCGCCGCAATAAAAGCAATGCGGCGTCCTAGCGCGTGTGTCCGCGCGGCTCAAGCACCGAGCGGAGGCCAAGCGAAATTGCTTGTAACCACCGCCATCCTGCATCCAAACACCCCGCCAGACGTTCCCGGCGAGCATGACGGTCACAATGAGCGACTCCCTCTTCATCTATAATGAGCGCAGCGGCACATGCGATCCTGCGCTGGTGTCCGCGATCCAGGCCGCGTTCGCGCAGGCCGGCCGGCCCATCGGCACCGCCCGGCCCATCGACGACGGCCCGCTGCCAAACGCCGCGCAGGCCCGTGAGCGCGGCATCGGCCTCGTCATCATTCTCGGCGGGGATGGCTCGCTGGCCTCCACGGCGCAGGCGCTCGCCGGCTGGGATGGCACCCTGCTCGCGCTGCCCGGCGGCACGATGAACCTGCTGGCCCACCGGCTCCACGGCAATCTCGATCCGCTCGCCATCGCCAAGGCCTATCTGGCGGACAAGGGGACCGTGATGGCCGTGCCGGTGATCGAGGCAGACAAGATCACCGCCTATACCGGCATCATCGTCGGTCCCACGGCCGCGTGGGGCAATGTGCGCGAGGCGCTGCGCAATCATGATCTCGCCGCGCTGGCGGAAAAGGTGCCGGAGGCCATCACCGCCACCTTCGAGGCCCCGGCCGTCTCCCTCGTCGGCGATCCGCGCGATTATCCCGCGATCTTCGTCGAGCCGGCCAAGCAGGGCCTGCATGCCTATGGCGTGCTCGCCCGCAATGCCGGCGAGCTGTTCGCGCATGGCTGGGCCTGGCTCTCGGGCGATTTCCGCAATGGGCCTTCCGAATCGCTCGGCACCGCCGATCATCTGGAGATCGAAAGCGCCGGCAAGACGCTGGACCTGCTCGTCGATGGCGAGAAGGCGACCACCAAGGCGCCCTTCAACCTCCGCAGCGCGCAATCAGGCGTGCGCTTCTTCGCCGCACAGGGGGACGCAGGCTGGCGCTGAGCCATAGCGCCGCCGCCCGCCGTACGACATTTCTCCCCCTCCAGCGCCA
This sequence comes from Sphingobium sp. B11D3B, assembly GCF_025961735.1. Taxonomy (NCBI): domain Bacteria; kingdom Pseudomonadati; phylum Pseudomonadota; class Alphaproteobacteria; order Sphingomonadales; family Sphingobiaceae; genus Sphingobium; species Sphingobium sp. B11D3B. The sequence continues at coordinate 2,810,866 of NZ_JAOQOF010000001.1, forward strand.
CGCCGGGCCCTTCCCACCAGCCCACGGACATGCTGAAATGCAGCCATGTCCATGCTCACGCGCCTGCTCACCGCCGCTCTGGCTTTCTCCGCGACCACCGCGCTGGCCGAACCGGCCGATCCCGCCGATCCCAATCTGCCGCGCCTCAAGAAAGTTCTCGGCGCCACGCCGCTGATCGATGGGCATAATGACTGGCCCGGCGCCATCGCCGGCCATGATGGCGATGCGCGTTGGTCGGTGGACCTGACGCGGCTGAACACAGAGGATTTCGATACGGACATCATCCGGCTGCGGCAGGGCATGGTCGGCGGTCAGTTCTGGTCCGTCTACGTCCCCGCGACGCTGCCGCCGCTGGAGCAGGTCAAGAAGACGCTGGAACAGATCGACCTCGTGAAATCCATCGTGCGCCGCTACCCGGCCGAGTTCACGCTCGTGCGCACCGCCGCGCAGGTCCGGGCCGCGCACAAGGCCGGGCGGATCGCCTCGCTGATCGGCGCGGAAGGCGGCGGCCAGATCGATGAGAGCTTCTCGGTCCTGCGCGCTTATGCCGAACTGGGCGTGGGCTATCTCACCCTGACGCACAGCCGCACCATTGCCTGGGCGGACAGCGCCACCGACGACCCGGCCCATGGCGGGCTCACCCCGTTCGGCGTGGCGGTGGTGCGTGAGATGAACCGGCTGAACATGCTGGTCGATCTCAGCCATGTGAACGAGGATACGATGCTGGACGCGATCGCCGCCAGCCGCGCGCCGGTCATCTTCTCCCATTCCAGCGCACGGGCGCTGTGCGATCATCCTCGCAACGTCTCGGACAAGGTGCTCAAGGAGGTCGCGCGCACCGGCGGCATCGTCATGGTCGCCTTCGCGCCCAACTATATTTCGGAGGCGCGCCGGGTGTGGGGCGTGCAGCAGGGCGCCCAGCGCGCGCTCTACAACCAGCCGCCGCTCAACGGCCTCTATATCGGCCAGCCGGACCGGGCCAAGGCCGCCATGGAGGCCTGGCTCGCCGCCAATCCCGAGCCGCGCGTGACGGTGCAGATGGTCGCCGACCATATCGATCATATCGCCAGGGTCGCCGGCTATGATCATGTCGGCCTGGGCGGCGATTATGATGGCCTGCCCGCCCTGCCGGACGGCATGACCGGCGTGGAAAGCTATCCGCCGCTGCTGCTGGAGCTGATGAAGCGCGGCTGGAGCGATGCCAATATCGCCAAGCTGGCCGGCGGCAACATCCTGCGCGTCATGGAACAGGCCGAGAAGGTCGCAGCCTCCTTGAAGGACGAGCCGCCCGCCACCGGCACGCGCGAGGCGATGGACGCCGCGCCGAAGAGCTAAGCCATCCCCTCAATTCACCCCCTCAATTCACTGGCGCGCGCCGCCTGTAACTCAGCGCTTCCGCCACATGCACCCGCCCCACGGTCTCTGCACCCGCCAGATCGGCAATGGTGCGGGCGACCCGGAGCACGCGGGTATAACCCCGGGCGCTAAGCTTCATCGCGGCGGCAGCCTGCGCGAGAAGATCGCGCGCCGGCGCGTCGGGCGCTGCGTGCGCATCCAGCGCATCGCCAGTCAGTTCCGCATTGGTACGCGCGCCGCCGCTTGATGCCGCGCGCGCCGTCTGGCGGGCCCGGGCCTGCGCGACGCGGGCGGCGACCTCCGCCGATCCCTCGACCGGCGGCGGGAGCAGCAGGTCCGCCGCCGAGACCGCGCCGACCTCCACATGCAGGTCGATCCGGTCCAGCAGCGGTCCCGAAACCTTCGCTTGATAATCCCCGGCGCAGCGTGGCGCCCGCGAGCAGGCCAAAGCGGGATCGGCGAGATGCCCGCAGCGGCAGGGATTCATCGCGGCAATCAACTGAACCCGCGCCGGGAAGGTCACATGCGCATTGGCGCGCGCCACGCTGACCTCGCCCGTCTCCAGCGGCTGCCGCAGACTATCCAGTACCGCGCGCTGAAATTCGGGCAGTTCGTCCAGAAACAGCACGCCCAGATGCGCGAGACTGACTTCCCCCGGCTTCACGCGCAGCCCGCCGCCGACCAGCGCCGCCATGGACGCGCTGTGATGCGGCGCGCGATAGGGCCGGTTCTGGCTGATCCGCCCGCCCGAGAGCGTACCGGCCACGGAAGCGACCATGGAGACTTCCAGCGCTTCGGATGGGGTCAGCGGCGGCAATATGCCGGGCAGGCAACTCGCCATCAGGGATTTGCCCGCGCCCGGCGGCCCGACCATCACCAGATTATGCCCGCCAGCCGCCGCAATCTCCAGCGCCCGCTTGGCGACCTCCTGGCCCTTCACTTGCCGCAGATCCGGCCCCGGCACAGGCGGTTCGACAGTGCCGGGTGCCGGGCGCGGCAGCACCGTCGCGCCCTTGAGATGATTGATGAGACCGAGCAGATCCGGCGCAGCCAGCACGCCTTCCGAACCTGCCCAGGCAGCCTCCGACCCCTGCGCCGCCGGGCAGATCAGCGTCTTGTCCGCCTGCGCCGCATGGAGCGCGGCCAGCAGCACACCCGGCACCGGCGCGATGCGCCCGTCCAACCCCAGCTCACCGACGACGAGATGATCGGCCAGTTGCTCGGCATCGACGACGCCCATCGCCCCCAGCAAGGCGAGCGCAATCGGCAGATCGTAATGCGAGCCTTCCTTGGGCAGGTCCGCGGGCGAGAGATTGACCGTGATGCGCTTGGGCGGCAGCGAGAGGCCAATGGCGGCGATGGCATTGCGCACGCGCTCGCGGCTTTCCGCCACGGCCTTGTCGGCCAGCCCGACAACGATGAAGTTCGGCAAGCCGGAGACAAGCTGGCACTGCACCTCGACAGGCCGGGCCTCCAGCCCGAGAAACGCCACCGTTTCCACCGTCGCCACCAAGCTTGCCCCCTCTTTGTTCCCCTCCCTGTCTATGTCGGGTCAGAGGGGCAAAGTCGAGCCGCTTTCGTTGGGCTGGTATCGAGCCGGCAAGTTGAACAGCGCCGCGAAGTGCGCCTCCAGCGCCGCATCGCCGTGCACGCTGAGTTCGCCCGTCTCGGCAAGCTGGTCTACGGGCATCTTGCCATAGAAGCGCTTGGCAAGGCCGCGCGCGCTGCCCTCATAGGCGAGGTCCGGCGCCGAAACCTCGCCGGCTTCGACATGATAAACGCCGCGATCCAGACTGGCCCGATAGGGCGTTCCGTCGATGCGAAAGCCGATCCGCAGCACCATGTCCGCCGCCGCTGCGCGATCCAGATTGATCTTGAAGGAGAGCATCATCGCCGTGCCGTTGAGCGGCAGCATCCGGTCATGCGTCGGCGAGCGATAGGCCCATTGTGCCATCGCCAGCACCATCGGCTCGGCCTCCTTGCCCCACGGCGTCAGGCCATAGACCTGCACATTGGCGGGCGGCGGCAGGCGCAGACGCTCGACAATGTGGCGCTCCTCCAGCTCGGTCAGGCGCTGGGTGAGCACATTAGCGCTCAGCCCCGGCAAGGCGGCGCGCAGATCGGAAAAGCGACGCGGCCCAAGCAGCAATTCTCGGACGACAAGCAGCGCCCAGCGCTCCCCGACCAGATCGAGCCCGTGCGCGAGGCCGCAGGCGTCATCAAATCGACGCTTTTGAGGGAGTTTCGACTCGTTAGTTATTTTTTCTAACTCCATGGTTGCAACATTTAAGTCTGTGGGTCAGGATCGTCAAGGCGAACCGAGTCGGTCGGCTCGCTACCGGAGAGGAAACGCGCTGCCCATGGAACGGATGATTTTCGTCAATCTGCCAGTGACCGATCTGTCGAGATCGATGCACTTCTATGAGGCGATCGGCGCCGTCAATGTGCCGGAGTTTACGGATGACAGCGCCGCCATGATGCGCTTTTCGGACGCGATCTGCGTCATGCTGCTCACCCGCCCGCGCTTCTCGAGCTACACCGACCGGGAGATCATCGACGCCCACCGCAGCGTGCAGGCGGCCTTTGCCCTGAGCGAGCAAAGCCGTGAGGCCGTGGACGATATGGTCCAGCGCGGCGCCGGCAGCGGCGGTCTCGCAGATCCCAACCCCATGCAAGACCATGGCTTCATGTACGCGCGCAGCATCGCCGATCCCGATGGGCACATCTGGGAGCCGGTATGGATGGACATGAGCGCAATGCCTGAGCCTGCCTAATTGCCACACGACGGAGACACGCCATGTCCTTTCAGGCCTATCTCGATACCATTCGGACAAAGACCGGCCAGTCGCCGGACGATCTGCGCGCCTATGCCGCCTTTCACGGCTTTCTCGATGACGAGAAGAGACTGAAGCCGGACGTGAAGGCCGCGACGCTGATCGCCAGTCTCAAGCGCGATTTCGATCTTGGCCGGGGCCACGCGATGGCCGTCTACGCCCTGCTCAAGGGCATTCGCAAGGAAGGCGATTGAGCGCGCCCATCGCCTCAGCGCATCCGATGAGAGGAGTTCACCATGCCGCAGAAGACTGATGCGCCGATCGAGGTCACTGCATTTTCATGGGTGCCGCCGTTCGCGCGCGGCCATGTCCGCGATCTGCGGGTGCGCTGGGCGCTGGAGGAGGCAGGCCTCGATTATCGCACCCGCCTGATCAGCGCCATCGACCGGCCGGCGGACTATTATCGCGAGCAGCCCTTCGGCCAGGTGCCGCATTATCGGGAAGGGGATGTCGCCCTGTTCGAGAGTGGCGCCATCGTCCTCCACATCGCCGAGAAGGACGAGCGGCTGATGCCGCGCGATCCCGTCGGGCGGGCGCGGGCGATCACATGGGCCGTCGCCGCACTCAACAGCATCGAGCCGGGCATCATGCATCTGGCCGATATCGACCTGTTCTGCGCCGGGCAGGAGTGGGCGAGGCTGCGCCGCCCGGATGCCGTCAAGCAGGTGGAAGGCCGCCTCCACCGGCTTGCCGCAGCGCTGGGCGACAAACCCTGGCTGGAAGAGCGCTTCACGGTCGGCGACCTTCTGATGGTCGAGGCGCTGCGCAATCTCTCGCCGGATCGCCTCGCCATACCGGACGTGGTGACCGCCTATGTCGCGCGCGGCGAGGCGCGTCCCGCATTCAAGGCCGCCATGGCGGCGCAAATGGCCGACTTCATCTCCGATGATGCGGTCCAATCAGAAGGAGTATCCGCATGACCTATATCGATGGCATCCTCGTGCCGGTGAAACCCGGCCGCAAGGCAGACTATCTGGAGATCGCCCGCCGGGTCGATCCACTCTTCATCGAATATGGCGCGCTGCGCGTGGTGGAGGGCTGGAATGACGATGTGCAGCCCGGCAAGACCAACGATCTGCGCACCGCCGTCCTGGCGGAAGAGGGCGAGGATGTCGTCTTCTCCTGGATCGAGTGGCCGGACAAGGCGACCCGCGATTCCGGCTGGCAGAAGCTGATGGCCGACGAGCGCATGGCGCACGCCCCGGAGGACAATCCAATGGTCGGCCCGCGCATGATCTACGGTGGGTTCACCGTGATTCTGGACGAGCGCAAATAGCATTGGCGGGAGGAGGCGGCCCCATGACCAACAGGCACGGCGAATTCATCTGGTACGAGCTGATGACCTCCGATCTGGAGGCCGCACGCGCCTTCTATGGGGCCGTGGTCGGCTGGAGCATCGCGGAGCGAAGCGACATGCCGGGCATGGACTATCGCATGATCCGCACCGCCAATGGCGAGGTCGGGGGCATGATGGCACTGGATGCCGAGATGATCGCCGGCGGCGGCCGCCCGATCTGGATCGGCTATATCGGCGTCGATGATGTCGACGTGACGGCGGCGGCGATCCCGGCCATGGGCGGTCGCGTCTACGTGCAGCCGCAGGACATCCCCGGTGTCGGCCGCTTCGCCATGGCGGCCGACCCGCATGGCGCGCCCTTCTACATCATGCGCGGCAGCGTCGAGGGTGGCACCAGTCGCGCCTTCGCGCCGCAAGCGGTGGGCCATTGCGGCTGGAACGAGCTATCCTCGCCGGACCAACCAACAGCGCTCGCCTTCTATACAGGCCTGTTCGGCTGGAGCAGCCCCTCCGCCATGCCGATGGGGCCGATGGGCGACTATCGCTTCCTGTCCGTCGGCGATCTGCCCATCGGCGCCAGTCTGGAACAGAAAGACCAGCGGGCCGAATGGCGCTTCTATTTCCGCGTGCCGTGCATCGCGACCGCGATGGAAGCGGTGGCGACGCATGGCGGGACCATCACCACAGGCCCCCACGAGGTCCCCGGCGGTGACTGGGTCGTCATGGGCACCGATCCGCAGGGCGCGCGTTTTGCGCTTGTGGGCGGTCGATAAGGAGAGCGGAGATGACCAGCGCGATCACGCCCTGCATCTGGATGGACGGGACAGCCGAGGAGGCCGCGACCTTCTACGTCTCGCTCTTCCCGGATTCCCGCATCGACCGGATCGTCCGCTATGTCGATGACTCGCCCTTCCCGCCCAATTTCCCCGCCGGCACGGCCATGCTCGTGCTGTTCACGCTGAGCGGCCGTCCCTTCTCCGCATTGAACGGCGGGCCGATGTTTCCGCAGACCGAAGCCGTGTCCTTCGTCATCCCCGTGGATGATCAGGCCGAGCTGGACCGCGTCTGGACCGCACTCATCGCGGATGGCGGCGCGGAAAGCATGTGCGGCTGGTGCAAGGATCGCTTCGGCGTCTCCTGGCAGGTCGTGCCGCGCCGGGTGCTGGAGATGCAGGCCAGCGATGACGCAGCCGCCGTCCGCCGCATGAGCAGCGCGCTCATGACCATGCACAAGATCGACATCGCCACGCTCGAAACCGCCTTTTCCGGAGACTGACCCCGTGAGTTACATCCTCTACGCCCATCCCTTCTCCAGCTACAGCTGGAAGGCGATGATCGCGCTGCACGAGAAGGAACTGCCCTACACGCTGCGCAATGTCGAAGACGAAGGCGTGATGGACGCGCTGCGCGACCAGTGGCCGCTCGGCAAGTTCCCGGTGCTGGTGGATGAAGACATGCCAGTGATCGAGGCGACGACGATCATCGAATATCTCGACCTGCGCCACTATGAGCGCGCGCCCTTGATTCCCGCCACTGCCCATGATGCGCTGGATGTGCGGTTCATGGACCGCGTGTTCGACAATCATGTGATGACGCCGGTTCAGGCGGCGGTGACCGAGGCCCTGCCCCACCTCATCGGCGCGAGCGATCCGGTGCGCACCCAGCGCGCGCGCGATGCGCTCGAGACCATTTATGGCTGGCTGGAAACGCGGCTGACCGGGCATCTCTGGGCCTCGCCGCAAGGGTTCAGCATGGCGGATTGCGCCGCCGCGCCGGCTCTGTTCTATGCCGATTGGGTCCACCCGATCGGCGAGCGCTATCTGGAATTGCGTGCCTATCGCGGGCGGCTGAACGCACGCCCGTCGGTTGCCCGCTGCATCGAGGGCGCAAGGCCCTATCGACACTATTTCCCGCTTGGCGCGCCGGACCGGGATTGAAATCTTCTAACCATCGGCCGGCTGCCGAGGGGTCACGCTCCCACGCTCCCCCCGGCCTGTAGCCCTGGAACGATCAGCGCTGGCTCGCGATCCGGGTTTCGCCGCCCTTGCTGATCTGCACCGAGTCACCCGCGCCTTCGATCCGCGCGCCGGCATAGCTCAGCTCCTTCTCGGTCACGCAAACCCGGCGGGACATGCGCGTGCCGGTCGTCGCCTGCTGCTTGAAGCAATAAAAGGTCTGGCCACCGCGCTTCAGCACCTTCGCCGGGATCTGATAGGTGGTCTCCGCGGCAGGCGCGGCCAGCGCCGGCTGGGCCAGCGGCAGGATGGCGATAGCGGCAGCGGCGGCGATCAGATGAAATTTGCTCGACATGTTGGTTCTCCCTACTGAATTTTTTCAGTCCCGAGTGACTGACACACAAGGCATTGCACTTTGCGTGCCAAATCATAAAAACACGTCTTTTCAGTAATTTGGAAATCATGAGGCTCAGCGCCTTCAAAAGTCCTCTCCCACTGGTTGGTTATTCGTTCAGATAGTTGGCGAAATTCACCATCGCGCACCGCCAGCCATATCGAGAGCACGCTATTTTGTTTGCGCGCCATCCGCTCTACGCTCCCCGGCGCGAATAGAATGGGGGCACACCCCGTGAGGAGAGCCGGATGATGAGGATGACGAAGGCGGCGTCGAACGCGCCCGCCAAGGCCCGCGAGGCACGGCGCTGAATGGTCTGGCCGCACAGCTTCACCGATCTTCGTGACGCCGCCCGCCGCCGGTTACCGCGCTTCCTGTTCGATTATGTCGATGGCGGGAGCATCGATGAGCTGGCCTTGGCGCGGAACAGCGCCGCCGTCCGCGCTGTCACCTTGCGGCAGCAAGTGCTGAACGACGTCTCGGCATCCGATCTTTCGACCACTTTGTTCGGGCAAAAGCTCGCCATGCCCCTGATGCTCGCGCCGATCGGCATGGGCGGATTGCTGGCGCGGCGCGGCGAGGCGCAGGCGATCCGTGCCGCCCATGCGAACGGCGTGCCGATGGTCGCCTCGACCGTGACGGTCTGCTCGGCGGAAGAAATCGCCGGCACCGGCCACCCCTTCTGGTTCCAGCTCTACATGGCCAAGGATCGCGCGTTCATCGCCGACCTGTTAGCCCGGGTGAAGGCTCTGGGCTGCAACACGCTGTTCATGACCGTGGACCTGCCCCTGCCCGGCCCGCGCTGGCGCGACCAGCGCTCGGGCCTCTCGGGACCGCCCGGCCTGCGCGGTCAGGCCCGGCGCTGGCGTGAGATCCTTGCCCATCCCGGCTGGGCCTGGGATGTCGGGCTGCATGGCCGCCCGCATACGCTCGGCAATCTGGTGCCGATCATGAATGGCAAGGTGCGCATGGGCGATTTTCTGCGCTGGAGCGGGCAGAACTTCGATCCGTCCGTCACCTGGAAGGATCTGGGCTTCATTCGCGAGCATTGGTCCGGCACGCTGGTGCTCAAGGGCATTATGGACCCGGCCGACGCAGTCCGCGCGGCGGAGATCGGTGCCGATGGCATCGTCGTCTCCAACCATGGCGGCCGCCAGCTCGATGCCACGGTCGGCACCGCGCAGGCGCTGCCGGATATCGTGGCAGCGGTGGGTGATCGTCTGACCGTGCTGATCGATGGCGGCATCCGCAACGGCCTCGATGTGCTGCGCATGCTGGCGCTGGGTGCCAAGGGCGTCATGATCGGCCGCCCCTGGGCCTTCGCCCTCGCCGCCGGGGGAGAAGCCGCCGTCTCCCGCATGCTCGCGCAATATGCGCTCGAACTGCGCTCCGGCCTCGCGCTCACCGGCTGCGCCCGCGTGGCGGACGCCGGGCCGCATTTGCTCGACAAGCGGGGCGGATACTAGCAACCTTATTAAGCCCCTCCTCTTCAGAGGAGGGGTTGGGGTGGTGCGACGACGCCCCCTTTCAGTCACTGACAGTGCGATGCTGGCGCATCGCCACCACCCCCAGCCCCTCCTCTAAAGAGGAGGGGAGAATCAGCGGCCCCACCCGTCAGCCGCTCCGTCAGGCTGCCCGCTCGAGCGCAGTAGACCCGCTTTCGAGCAACATCGTCGCAGCCGCCGTGTTGGAAATCGGAATGTGATAATTCCGGCTGACCTCAGCCACATCCTCGCCCAAGGCCCCGCGCGCCGCGATCCAGTTGACGATTTCGATGCCCTGGCTGCCGGCTTCCTCGACGATATCGAGCGCGCTGATTTTCGTCAGCGCATCCGGATCGGGGCCCAGATTGTCCATGCAGAACTGGTCGTAGCGCTGGTTGATGAAGCCGGCGCGTTCCCCGTCCAGCTGGTGGGAGAGCCCGCCGGTGCCGAACACCACGATCCGCTCATCACCCTGCCAGCTGCGCAGCGCCTTGCCGACCGCGCGACCCAGCGCCAGGCAGCGCTTGGGGCTCGGCAGCGGATGCTGCACGGTGTTGATGGCGATCGGCACGATGCGCACCGGCCACTGGCCGCCACCCGGCCATGACAGCTGGAACGGCACGACCAGCGCATGATCCACCAGCATCGACTGGCAGGTCGTGACGTCGAATTCGTCTTCCACCAGTCCCTCGATGATGTGCCAGGAGAGGGCAGCGTCGCCCTTGAATCCGTTCTGCACCGGCAGGCCCCAGCCCTCATCGGCATTGTGGTAGCTGTCCGCCGCGCCCACCGCGAAGGTCGGCATCTTGTCGAGGAAGAAGTTGAGGCCGTGATCATTGTAGAAGACCACGGCAACGTCCGGTCTGGCCGTCGCAAGCCAGCGATGGATCGGCTTGAACCCGTCGAAGAACGGGCTCCAATAAGGGTCCTGCTCCTGACCGCGCGCAATGGCGCCGCCGATTGCCGGCACGTGGCTGGTGAAGATACCGCCGAGAATATGCGCCATGGCTCAGGCCTCCTCTTGCTGATGGGCTGCGTCGAGCAGCATTTGACGGAAAGCCTCGACACTCATGCCGGTCTGCTGTGCCCCCACATCCTGCACGTTGAGGCCGTAGATGCCGGCCAGCTTGGCGAGATAATAGATGTTGCCGCCCGCCTCGATCATCTGGAGGACATTGCGGGCGCGGACCGCCTCGCGCTGCTCCTCGGTGAGGTGGAAGCGCTCGAAATAGGCTTCCTCGTCCGCCTGATAGGCGGCGCGATTGGCAGCATCGTTGAACGAAAAGCACATGGCGTTCAGCGCGAAGCCGCGCGCCGCCGCGTCACCGTCGAAAACCGGCGTACCGGGAATGATTCGTTTGGCGGTCGTTCCCGCCTCGATCGTTTCGATCGCACCCATTGATCCATGCTCCTGCTTCAGGACTGGATCCGTCACTGCGCTCGCCGCGCCGGGCAGACATTGACCTTGATCAAGCAGGGGATGTTGAGTCGAGCGGGGGTTCGTCGTCGCAGCGGCCCTGCCGCTCGGGGGTCACCAGAAAGCGCGGCGATTAAGCTCGTGGCCGAAGGCAAGCAGGGCGACGCCGAGCAGCGTATAGGGCGTCTCGCCGGCCCAGCCATGCGGCAGGCTGAGCGCCCCGGCCATGATGCCGAGGCCGAGCGCGCCGACCGCGACCGGCAGGGCCATGCCATGCTTGAGCGCGCCGTGGCCGAGCGCCAGCGCGCCGAGCACCATGGCGATCATCAGGCCGGCCTCGTGGATGATCTCCGCCTCGAAAATGCCCGCAACCGAAGACAGCACGCCCACGGCAATGGCCGTCGTCAGGCAATGCACGGCGCACAGGCCGGACAGGCCGATGGCCAGCCGGTCGAGCTGTGGCATTGTCCACATCCGGGGTGCGGTGAGCGTTCTCATTACAAGGGCCATACGCCCCCTCGCGGGAAGATACAACATATCCTTTGCCTCCGGGTGAGCCCTTTATGCGGGGGGCTTGCTTCCGCCGATCCCGCGGCGCATGGGGACCGGATGGCTGAACTTGCGCACTCGTCCTCGCCCGGTGCGCCCGCGGTCAGCGGGCGCCATCTTGGCCGTCCCGCCACGCTGGCACGCTGGCTGTTCGTCGTCGCGGGCCTGATTCTCTTCATGGTGGCGGTCGGTGGCATCACCCGCCTGACCGAATCGGGCCTCTCCATCACCGAGTGGAAGCCGGTGACGGGCACCCTGCCGCCGATGAACGAGGCGCAGTGGCAGCAAGAGTTCGACCAGTATCGCACCAGCTCACAATATGCGCTGATGAACAAGGGCATGACACTCGAGGCGTTCAAGCACATCTATTTCTGGGAATATTTCCACCGGCTGGTCGGCCGCATCATCGGCCTTGCCTATGCCGTGCCACTGGCCTGGTTCGCGCTGCGTCGCGCCGTGCCGCGCGGCTTCGGTGTCCGCTTGCTGGTGCTGCTGGCGCTGGGCGGCGCCCAGGGGGCCGTCGGCTGGCTGATGGTGAAGAGCGGCCTTGTCGACCGGGTGAACGTGCAGCCGGCGATGCTCGCCGCGCATCTGGGCATGGCACTGATCCTGCTCGGCGCCGTGGTGTGGACCGCCTGCGACTTCCTGCGCCTGGCCCGGCATGGTGCCGCCAATCCCGCCAGCGCCACCACTCCCGCCAGCCTCGCGCCGCGACGGGCCGTGCCGACATGGGCGGGCACCATCCCCGTGCTCATCCTCTTCATCCAGTTGCTGCTCGGCGCGCTCACCGCCGGTCTGCGCGCCGGCTATGTCTCCAACACATGGCCGATGATGAACGACCGCTTCGTGCCTGACGGAATCGCATGGTGGGGGTCGCTGTGGATGACGCTGACCAGTGACCCGTTCCTCGTCCACTTCCTCCATCGCTGGTGGGCCATGGTCGCGGCGGGCGCCATGCTGTGGATGGCCGGGCGGCTTCATGCCCAGGGCGCGCTTCGCCTCTCTTATGCGCTGACCGGCGCCACGCTGGTGCAGGTGATGCTCGGCATCGGCACTGTGCTGACCGGCGTGTCGCTGCACATTGCCGTCACGCATCAGGTCACCGGCGCGCTGCTCCTCGCCATCGCGGTCGCCGGCGCGCATCGGATCGGCCAGCGGGATCGCGAATCGGATCTCACGCCTGCACGCGCATGAGCGAGATCGCTCTGGTCTACGTGCCTTATGGTTCGCGCGCCGAGGCTGAAGCGGCGGGCCGCCAGATGGTGCAAGAGCAGCTGGCCGCCTGCGCCAATGTGCTCGGCGAAGGCTGCTCGATCTATCCGTGGGATGGCGTCATCGAGCAGAGCGCCGAAACGGTGGTGCTGTTCAAGACCGCGCCGGACCGCTGCGCGGCGCTTATGACCGCCATTGCGCAGGCCCATACCTATGATCTCCCCGCGATCCTCACCTGGGCCGCGCACACCACCCCGGCCTATGCCACCTGGGTGCACGAAAAAACACGGCCTGACGGCCGTCCGGACTGATAGGGTATCCTGATACCCGTCAGCAAGGGCGTGCTTTTTCTTGACTCTCCGCCCCCTCATCGCCATTGGGGCCGCGCGGGCGGTGCCTTTTCCGGGGCGCCGCTGTTGTTATTTTCTGGATACTCATTCCTGGAGGCAAGAGGCCATGAAGGCGCTCATGAAGACCACCAAGCCGGCAACCCCGGCCACGGTCGAGAAGAAATGGTTGCTGATCGACGCCGAGGGTCTCGTCGTTGGTCGCGTCGCGAGCATCATCGCGAACATCCTGCGCGGCAAGCACAAGCCCAGCTTCACCCCCCATGTCGACTGCGGTGACAATGTCATCGTGATCAATGCCGACAAGGTGAAGTTCACCGGCAACAAGCTGACCGACAAGCGCTATTACAAGCACACCGGCTATGCCGGCGGCATCAAGGAGACCTCTCCGCAGAAGGTGCTCGAGGGTCGTTTCCCCGAGCGCGTGCTGGAGAAGGCCGTGGAGCGCATGATTCCGCGCGGCCCTCTCGGTCGTCAGCAGATGCGCAACCTGCGCGTCTTCGCGGGCAGCGAACATCCGCATGAAGCCCAGAACCCCGAAGTGCTCGATGTTGCGGCGATGAACCGCAAGAACAAGGTTGGTGCCTGATGTCCGATACCGTCAACTCGCTGTCCGATCTGCAGGACCTCACCCAGGGTAACGCCGATGCGCCCGCCGCCACCGACGCCGTGCAGGCACCGGTGAAGGTGTCGAACGCGCCGCTGCGCCAGCAGGAGCTGGACAAGCAGGGCCGCGCCTACGCCACCGGCCGTCGTAAGGATGCCGTCGCCCGCGTGTGGGTGAAGCCCGGCACCGGCAAGATCACGGTCAACGGCCGCGATCAGGAAACCTATTTCGCACGTCCCACGCTGCGTCTCGTCATCAATCAGCCCTTCACGGTCACCGACCGCACCGGCCAGTATGACGTGATCTGCACCGTGAAGGGTGGCGGTCTTTCCGGTCAGGCCGGCGCCGTGAAGCACGGGATCGCGCAGGCGCTCAGCAAATATGAGCCCACGCTGCGCGCCGCCGTGAAGGCAGAAGGCTTCCTCACGCGCGATCCGCGCGTCGTCGAGCGCAAGAAGTACGGCCGCGCCAAGGCTCGCCGCAGCTTCCAGTTCTCGAAGCGCTAAGAACGTCGACGTCGTTTCGCGGAGCAGACCATGGTCCGGCTCCGCGGACGCGCAGAAGGTTCAGAATATCCCGTCCGGGACCGGAACAAGGGCTGCTCTTCAGGGCGGCCCTTTTCTTTTAGGCGCATTATGGGCGCAGCGCGCATAGCTTGACGCGCGAAGGCTTGACCTGCAACAGGGCTCACCTACTTTGGGTCTGCGGGCCGGGCCCCTCTGGCGATCCCCTATGGATCGTGATGTCGGACCGCATCGAGTGCGCTCGGTGCCGGGTCCAGACCATTGAACACCTGCATCAGCCACCCGATCGACAATCGTTCCATCGGAGGTTTTTCGTGACATCAGCCCAATCCATGCCCTGCCCGGTTTGCCACGTGCCGCTCGTGATGAGCGAGCGCCAGGGCGTCGAAATCGATTATTGCCCCCAATGCCGTGGCGTGTGGCTGGACCGGGGCGAGCTGGACAAGATTATCGAGCGCGCCAGTGCCGAATTGGCGCCTGCCCCCCCGCCGCAGACCCGCGCCGAGCCTTATCCGCCCCAACCTCAGATCCAGCAGCCGTACCGCGACGAGCGATATCGCGAGCAGGGCTATCGAGACGGCGGCTACCGCTCGCATAAAGGCTATCCCAAGCGGAAGAAGTCGTTCCTCGAAGAGCTGTTCGACTGATCGGGGGCATTCAGCGTCGCGTGCCAGCGCCGTCCACGCCCAGTGCGAGCCGCCGCGCGATGCCGATCCGGTCCAGAAACGCAGCATCGTGGCTCACGACGAGCAAGGCGCCATCATAGTCGGCGAGTGCCTGCTCGAGCAGCTCAATACTCTCAATGTCGAAATGATTGGTCGGCTCATCGAGGATTAAAAGCTGCGGCGGCACCGGCCCGCTTGTGACCACGCACAGGGCGGCGCGCAGCCGCTCGCCGCCGCTCAGCACCGCGACATCCTTCAGGGCATCGCGGTTGCGAAAGGCGAAGCGAGCCAGCGCCTCATGCGCCATGTGCGGGGTCATACCGGGATGCGCGGCCAGCATCGCTGCTTGCAGGGTCTGGCCGGGCCTCAGAAGGTCGGCATGCTGGTCGAGCAGCGCGATCCGGCCCGGCCCGCGATGGATGGTCCCCGCGCTCGGCTCGGCCAGGCCGACCGCCAGGGCCAGAAGGCTGGTCTTGCCACTGCCGTTCGGGCCCGTGATCGCGACGCGCTCCGGCCCGGTCATAGCAAAGGACAGCGGGCCGAACAGCCGGCGCCCGCCCCGTGCCAGCACCACATCCTCAAACCGCAATACCGTGCGATTATGCGGGAGGCCGGCCGATGGCAGATTGATCT
Organism: Sphingobium sp. B11D3B; assembly: GCF_025961735.1. NCBI lineage: Bacteria > Pseudomonadati > Pseudomonadota > Alphaproteobacteria > Sphingomonadales > Sphingobiaceae > Sphingobium > Sphingobium sp. B11D3B. Next base: position 2,826,140 of record NZ_JAOQOF010000001.1, read on the forward strand.
GCAGCGGCGTCAGAACCTCGACCTGCGCGCGGGCGGCCTCCAGCGACTGGCTGGCGGCGCCGATCTGGCGCTCGGCCTGATGACGCTCGCGTGCCCCGCTTTGCTCGGCTTGCTCGGCCCGCTTGCCGAGCAGAATGCGCGGCTGATCCCCCCGCGCCCGGGCAGTGCGCCCGGCCTTGTCCCGCCGGGCCTTGCGCTCGGCCTGAGCCTGGGCATCCCGCTGCTGCCGGGCGAGCGTGCGCTGGCTGCGATCCAGCTCGTCCTCGGCCCGTGCGCGCATCGCATCGCGACTCGCCACAAAGGCGCTCCAACCCCCGCCGACGCTGAAGGCCCCGACCGGCGAGAGCTGGACGATCCGGTCCATGCCTTCCAGCAGTGCGCGATCATGGCTGGCTACGAGCGCGCCGCCCGGCCAGCAGGCCAGCAACTCCGCCACCGCGGCCCGGCCGGCGTCGTCGAGATTGTTGGTGGGTTCATCGAGCAGCAGCAGTTCGGGCTCGGCAAGCAGCATCGCCGCCAGCCCGACGCGGGTGCGTTCCCCGCCCGACAGCGTCGCGCAATCGCGATCCAGAGCCGTGCCGGTCAACCCGACATTGGCCAGCGCTCGCTCAAGGCGCTCGGGCAGAGTCCAGTCGGCTTCTGCCGCATCCTCCAGCGATCCCTCGCCCGCGTCGAGGCGCGCAAGTCTCTCCAGCGCATCGGAAAGGCCGAGCGCCTGCGCGACGCTCCCAGCATCCGGCTGGATCTGCCGCAAGGTGCCGATGCGCCCGGTCCGGTGGATCGTCCCCGACTGCGGCGCGCCGCCCTCTGCGATCAATGCGAGCAGGCTCGACTTGCCGGCACCGTTGCGCCCGACAAGGCCCACCCGCTCCCGCCCGATGGCCAGAGTCAGGTCAGAGAAAAGCGCCGTCCCGTCAGGCCGGGCGAGCGTGACGTGATCGAGGGTGAGAAGAGCGGGATTTGGGCCGGGCATGGAACACCTGTGACGAAGGAACAATCGGACGGATGTCCGGTGCCTTGTCCATGATGATGTGCTCCTGCTGGCGTTGAAGGTGCGATGTAAGCGCGATCGTGCGCGGAATCAAATCCGCCGCACCAAGCGCGCGACGAGAAGCATCGCGGCGGGAAAGCTGAGCGCCCACAAGGTGCCCACCCAAATCAGCCACGGCCAGAACATCTGCAGCGCCAGCGCCGGCATCAGGAGGCCGTTGGCGAGCAGGGCTGCATGAGCCGCGCGACCGCCCAGCCCGGCGGGAAGCGCGAAGGCAGCCAGCAGGGAAGCGAGGCTCATCAGAGCATAGCCCAGTAGATCCACTGCGAAGAGAAAGCTGCGATAAGGCAGGAAGAGAAAGGGCTCGATGCCTGCCGTATCGCCGCTGGCCAGTCTCGGCCCGACGAAGGTGAGCTGAACGAAATAGACGAGGCCCGTGAGCGTCGCATACATGATCGCGAAGCCAAAAGCGCTTTGACTGAAGGCCCGGCGCCTCGGCGGCGCGAGCCGATGCAGGGCGGCCATGAGGATCACGAAGGCTGGGCCGAGCAGCAGCGACGGCGTGAGCAGCAGCGCCAGCCCGCGCGCCGTGCTGGCAGCATTGGGGCCGCCGGCAGAGCCAAGCAAGCCAAGCCATTCGAGCAGTTGCCCGCAGACATAAGCGAGGGCGAGCGACGCGCAGGCCAGTGCAGCCGCATAAGCGAGCCGTGCGGCCATCGCGCGGTCCTGCTGCTCTGGTGGATTGCCCATCGTCTGCCGCTCGTCTTCCAACATGTGCAGAAGATAGGTCAGCCCCCACCGCCAGGCTTTGCGCGGGATCAACCGCATCCTCCATATTGCCCGCTGGCGGCGGGGATGCTAACCGCCAACCTCATGCACACGCCGCCTGAAATCATTCACGTTCATGCTCGCCGAGTCTCCTGCGATGGCTCGGGCCACGGCATCCCCGCTGCGCTGGGGCATCCGCGCATCTTCCTGGAGATCGACGAGCATGGCTATGTCGACTGCGGCTATTGCGACCGGCGCTTCGTCCTGGCCGGCGGCCCGGCCGACACCCCGGACATTGTGAACAAACCAGACATTTCGTCCGGCGCCAGCCTCTGAACGGCTGACGACCGAACCGGCGAAGACCGGGCCATCAACGGAGAGGATCGACCGCCCATGCCATTGCATCCCGTGCCGGTCGACGATCCCGCTGCCTGGACCAGTGCCGCAATTGGTGGGCGCGAAGGCTTCACCCATCGGCTTTCCCCGGCGCAACGCGACGCTATCGATCGCGCCGTGCTCCGCGTACGCGGCCGAGTCGCGCATGACATCCGGCGCGAGGATTTCTCCTGCCCTGAAATCGACGCGCTGATGAAGGCAGCACGCTGGCAGCTTTTCCATGGCTGCGGCGCGGTCATTCTCTCCGGGATCGATGCGGGCCGTTACGATCTGGCAGATCATGAGCGGCTCTATTGGGGGCTCGGCACCCATATCGGCGCCGGCGTGGTGCAAAGCCCGCGTGGCGACCATATCGCCCATGTCCAGAAAGAAGAGGGCGGGCCGCCGCGCGGTTACACGTCCGATCTGGAACTGCGCTCCCATACCGATTTTCACGAAGTCCTCTCGCTCTACGGCCTTCGTGCCTCGGCGCAGGGCGGCGAGAGTGGTGCTGTCAGCCTGCTCGCCATCCACAACATCATGGCCCGCGAGCGACCCGATCTTCTCGCCCGTCTCTACGAGGGCCATTATATCGACTGGCCGCAGCGGCCGCAGCCTCACGAAGAGGCGCTGCCTTTCTTCTGGACATTGGATGGCAAGACGAGCGGGTTCAACAACCGCGTGTTCCTGCGCCATGGCCGCGAGCCGGAGAAGCTGCCTGCTGCATTCCGCGAGGCGCTTGCCCTGTTCGATGAGATCGCGCTGCGGCCCGATGTCCGCGCCGATTTCGTGCTGCAGCCCGGCGAGATGTTCTTCTGGCACAATTTCCTCGTGCTGCACTCGCGCCAGCAATTCCATGACACGCCCGATGCGCGCCGCCTGCTGCTGCGCCTGTGGCTGAACATTCCGGACGGACGGCCGATTCATCCCGCCATGCGCAGCCTGACGGCGGAGATTGATGCATATCATGGCGGGGTTGCGGTGCCGGCCTAGGAGGGACCGATCATCTTGGGAGGACGGCCCATGCCTCGTATCTTGCTCGCTCTTCTGTGTTTTCTCATCGCGATGCCCGCGCAGGCCAGCACGCCCTGGTCCCGCCCGGCGGCAACAATGCTGCTGGATTATGGCCGGAAGATCGACTCGCACGGCCTCGATCCGCGCGATTATGAGTTGGACCGGCTCAGCACTGCCCTTGGCACTGGAGACCAGCGCGGTCTGGATATCGCCGCGACGCGCAGCTTTGCCTTGATGGCCCGCGACCTCGCCAATGGCCGGGTGCCTGTCGACCAGCGCCGCCTCTCCTATTTCCGCACCCCCAATCTCAGCCCGGACGCGGTGCTCGCCCTGATCGACCGCGCGCTGAGCAGCGGCGATATCGCTGCCGAGCTGGACCGGCTGGCCCCTGCCCATCCCGATTATCGCAGACTCCGCGCCGCACTGCTGAGCCTGCCCGCCGATGCAGCCGCAGACCGCGCCAGGCTGCGCGCCAATCTCGAACGCTGGCGCTGGCTGCCCCGCAACTTGGGTCCGCGCTATCTGATTGTGAACGTGCCGGAATATGTGGCACAACTGGTCGATCGCGGTGCCGTGCTGGCCACGCACCGGGTGATCGTGGGCAAACCCGGCACGCCGACGCCCCAATTCACCACCACCGCCACTGGGGTCATCCTCAACCCGACGTGGACCGTGCCGCAGTCGATCGTGCGCGAGAGCGTCGGTGCGCTCATCCGCTCCCGACCGGCGACGGCCCGCGCGCGGGGCTATAGCTGGACCCAGCAGGGCGGCAGCCTGCAGGTCGTGCAGCAGCCTGGGCCGGGCAATGCGCTGGGGCAGATGAAGATCGACATGCCCAACCCGCTCGCCATCTTCCTGCACGATACGCCGAGCAAGAGCCTGTTCGAGAAGGAAGAGCGCACCTTCAGCCACGGCTGTGTGCGCACGGACCAACCGTTCGACCTCGCCGTGGAAATGCTCACCGGCACGGACTGGAGTCGAGCGCGAATCGACGCTGCGGTCGCCGCCGGAACCACCGTGACGGCCAGGTTGTCCGCCCCGATTCCGGTCTACATCGTCTACATGACCGCGCGCGCCGATGCGAAGGGTCGGCTCAACAGGTTCGACGATGTCTATGGGCTGGATAGCGATATTGCCGCGGCCCTCGGCGCCGGCAGCCTCGCCGCAACCCGGCAACTCTCCAGCATGGGATGTCTGGCCGGCTAGGCGCCCCGTAACACGCTCGGCAGTGGCGGCGCCTTACACCTTATCGGCGTAAAGCATCCGGCCGGGGCCGAGCCAGTCGAGCAAGGGGTTGATCTGCGTTTCGCTGACGGCAAAGCAGCCCTCGCTGCGCCCCAGCTTGCCGAGGCGCTTCACCATGTCGTCATTGCTGTACCAGGCGCCGTGAATCACGATGGCGCGCGATTCGGCATTGTCGTTGCTCGTCTCCAGCCCGATCAGCCGCTGCGAGCGGCCGTGCTGGCCGGTGTAATGAGCGCCGGTAAGATAAGCCCCGCGCGAGCTGGCGTTGGAGCCGGGCGCATTGCTGAAGCTGTGCAGGAAGCCGCTATGCGCCGGATCGGACCCACGCCCGTGCGCGACGGTCAGCAGCCGGTGGAGGCCGCTCTCGCGATCGACCAGCAACATCCGCGCGGCGGCCGAGGGCAGCGAGAAGTCCACGACGACGAACCGGTCGCGCAACTTGACGCTATACTGGTCCATGGCCGCTTCCGCCTTGGCAACGAGCTTGGCCCATTGCGGCGGCGTGCGCACGGCGGCGCGCACACTGGCAGGCACCAGAGCAGCCGATGCGGCCGCTCCAGCGAGCGTAAGAAACTGACGGCGATGCACAACGGACATGACGGCTCTTTTCGATCAATCGATGATTGCAACGCGCCCCGCATCCCGTCCCCACGGAGGCTTCGATAGATCGGAAAATAGGGGAAGAGCCCTCATTTGCCAAGTCCCGTGCGGTGCATCGTGCCTTTCGATGGCCGCACGTTGGGGAAGAAAACCCCACGACCTGACCACCCCGTGCTCCTGCGAAGGCAGGAGCCTAGGGCGCATGGGACCGCCTAAACCGCCCTGGGCTCCTGCCTTCGCAGGAGCACGTAGTGGGTGGGTGGAGAGCATTTGATCGCCTCAAACGGGCCGACGCGGGACATGATTATCTCGGCTGGCGGCGGCCCGTGACCAGCCGAGCCGGATGCACACCGCACCCAGCCCGCCTCTTCACCCCTTCATCCCTCGAGCTGCTTCTGCAGCGTGCGGATATCCGCATCCATCTCGGGATTATCGAGACGCATCGCCTCGATGGTCTTCACGGCGTGGATCACCGTGCTGTGGTCCCGTCCACCGAACACGCGGCCGATTTCCGGCAGCGAGCGCGGCGTGAGCTTCTTGGCCAGATACATCGCCACCTGACGCGGACGTGCAACCGCACGGGCGCGACGCTGTGAGCGCATTTCGGACTGGTCGATCCGGTAATGAGCCGCGCACAGCTTCTGGATCTCGTCGATGGTGATGCGCCGGTGGCTGGCTCGCAGCGATTCGGCCAACATCGACTGTGCCAGTTCGGTGGTGATCGCCTTGTCGACGAGCTGGGCATAAGCCACCAGCTTATTAAAGGCGCCCTCCAGCTCCCGAATGCTGGTGCGGATGGCCCCGGCGAGCAGGGCGATGACGTCGTCCGGCACCGCAATGTCCGCCACTGCTTCGCGCCGCGCTTCCAGAATTTTCATGCGCAGCTCGAGGCCTGCAGGCTGGATGTCGGCGACCAGCCCGCCGGCGAGGCGGGACAGGATGCGCGGATCGACCGAGCCAAGCTGCTGGGGCGGCCGATCGGCGGCGATCGCGATCCGCGCACCGGCATCGATGAGATCGTTGAGCGTATGGAGGAATTCCTCCTGTGTCGGCCCCTTGCCGGCGATGAACTGGATGTCGTCGACCAGCAGCATCCGTGCTTCGCGCAGCCGGGCCTTGAACGAGAAGGTGTCGTTGGCGCGAATCGCCGCCACGAACTCGTTCATGAACCGCTCGGCCGACATATAGAGGATCGCCCCCTCCCTCGGCGGCGCACCGGTGCTGCCGCCAAGCGTCTCGCCATAGGCCTGCGCAATGGCGTGGAGGAGGTGCGTTTTGCCAAAGCCGGTCGGGCCGTGGATGAACAGCGGATTGAAGGCCGGGCGGGTCGCGCCGGCCATGGCCTTGGCAGCCGACGCCGCCAGCACATTGCTCTCGTCCGTCATGAAGCCGGCGAAATCGTGACGCGGCTCGAAGCGTTGCGCAGCGCGCCGCCCCGCCGACTCGCGGTTGGTCGATGCGTCTTGCGAGGACGCAAGCGCCCGCGCCGACTGGCCCGGACGCGCCGTGCTCTCCTGTGGGCGGAAGCCGCGCGGGGTGACCGGCACCGTTTCAGGCGCCTCGCTGGCGCGAACGATGCGCAGGTCATGCACGCCGACGGGCGTCGTGCGCCAGGCCAGTGCGATCCGCGTGGCGAAATTGCTGGAGACATAGCTCGCCGCGAATTCCGACGGCGCCTCGATATCGAGCGTGCCGGACTGGGCGCAGAAGCTGCCCAGCCGCAACGGCCGAATCCATTGATCGAACAGGCGAACCCCGACGGCCCTGCGCAGCCCCGCGCGGATCTCCGTCCATGCCTGTTCCAGCGCCTCCCGCTCGGGCTGCTCGCCGATGTCGGCTGGCCCGATGCCGTCGGCAACGCTGCTGAAATGTTGCTGATTCACGTGTTGCCCCATGTCTTCCCGATCCCGATCGTCCTACTCCTCGCAGGTGATCTGCTGTCACACGCTGGACGCGAAAATCCCTCGCGGGAGTGCCCCTCCCACGTCCAGTGTTCAACTCAGACCGCTGTATGACGAGGCTACGATTCGAGCCCCGCCGAGGGCAAGTTGTGGCAGTGCTCGCCCCCCCGATCAAGCACGCCCTCTGTCAAAAATCTGAAATAAAATGCTTGACCACGGAATCCCGACCGGAAGGACGGTTAAACAGATAAACCACTGATATTTATCATGTTTTTCCAGCCTTGGGAGCCCAGAATTGGCTGCGCCCGCTGCGAATCGTTGGGATTCCGAAGATCAGGTCGCGGCGCTCCTGCGCCCCGAAAGTTTAACCGCTCGGACACCATTTGCGCTTGTCCTCTTCTTGTTCTCACGCGGCTCGCTCAGCGCGCTCCGAAGGGTTCCACTGAGGCCTGCGACTCGGACCAGCCACCACCCAATGCCTTGTGGAGCGCAATCGCAGCCTGCACCGCCCCCGCCTGCGCGCGGTTCAGCTGCTGCATCGCGGACTGGCGCGCCAGAGCGGCCCGCGCCAGGGCGAGCCGGTCGTCCTCGCCAGCGGCCTGGCGGCGGGACACCAGCGCATAGGCAGCCTCTTCCCGCGCCAGCGTCTCGCGTGCTGCGGTGAGCCCCTCCACGCTGCGGTCGAATCGATTGATCGAGTCTTCACTGTCCGCCAGCGCGCCGACCACGGCGCCATCATAGCGGGCCGCCGCTGCCTGCGCGCGCGCATCGGCCGCGCGCACCATCGCCCGCGCCCGCCCGCCGTTAAACAGCGGCCAGAACAGGCCGCCCCCGCCCTGCAGCCGGGTGCTGTCCCCGCTCACCAGATCGCCGATCGCGCGGGCCTGCTGGCCGACAGCCAGGCTGAGCGACAGGCGCGGGAACAGATCGGCCCGCGCCGCGCCGATGTCGGCCGTGGCTGCCGCCAGCTCCCGCTCGGCGCCGAGAATGTCCGGCCGACGCCGCAACAGCTCGGAGGGCAAGCCCGCCGCAATGGCGGGCGGCGGCGCAGGAATGGCGCCCGGCTGCTCCAGTTGCGGGACCAGCGCCGCGGGTTCGTTGCCGGCCAGCCGCGCCACCTGCACCGCTGCGCTCCGCACGCCGGCTTGCGCCTGCGTTACCGCCAGCCGGGCGGTCTCGGCCTCGCCCCGCGCGCGGCCCGCATCGATGGCATTGGCTTCGCCAGCACGCTCCAGCAGCCCCGCCAGATCGGCAAGCTGCGTGCGCGCGGCCAGCATGTCCTGCGCGACCGCAAGATCCGCCTGCGCCTGCCGCAGACCGACATAGGCCCGGGCCAGCTCCGCGATGAGCTGCATCCGCGCCGCTTGCACCGAGAGCGCCGCCGCCTCGCTACGCGCCTGCGCGGCCTCACTCTGGCGCGCCTGCCGGCCCCACAGATCAAGCTCCCAGCTGGCATCGAAGCCGACATCGAACAGCGGGAAGTCCCGCGCGAAACCGGGAATCTGGCCCACCGGCATCTGGCCATTCTCGCTCAGCACAACCTGATTGCCGCTCGCGCTCGTCGTTACCTGCGGCAGGCGCCCGCCGCGCACGGCGTCGCGATTCGCCCGCGCCTCCGCGACCCGCGCCTGTGCCTCGCGCAGATCGGGATTGCCGGCCAGCATTTGCTCGACCAGTCCGTTGAGCATGGGATCGTGCAACTGCTCCCACCACCGCTCGGCCTTCACGGCGCCTGTCCCAGCCTCGCCCAGCCAGCGATCCGCCAGTTGGGTCTGCGGCGGCGCATAGGCGGGACCGAGCGCACAGGCGGAGAGCAGCAGCGGTGCCAGCGCAGCGCCGGCGAGCGGAGGGAGAGGGGTAACACGCATGGACTTCACTCCATTCGGGCACGGAACAGCCAGGCCGCCGCACTCAGAGAGACGAGGGCTATGATGCCAAGCGGCCAGAGCTGATGAAAAACGACGGCGGCGGGCATGGCCTTCAAGAACAGGCCCTGCACGATGATGAGGAAATAGCGGACCGGATCGGCGTGCGTAATGATCTGCAACCAGTCCGGCATATTCTCGATCGGCGCGGCATAGCCGGAGAGCAGGATGAGCGGCACGGTGACGATGAACGAGCCGAGAAACGCCTGCTGCTGCGTCATCGACATGGCCGAAACGAGCAGACCCAGGCCGATGAGGGCAAGCTGGTAGAACAGCATCGCGATGAGGAAGAGCAGGAAGGAGCCGGTGAAAGGCACACCGAAGGCAACCTGCGCCACCACCAGAAACAACACGCCATTGACCATGCCGACCAAGAGCGGCGGCACCATCATGCCGATGAGAATCTCATGCACCCGCATGGGCGAGACCATCAGCTGATCGAACGTCCCAAGTTCCCGCTCGCGCGCCACGGCCTGCGAGGTGATGGCGATGCCGGCGATGGAGATGATCAGCGCCACCAGCCCCGGCAGGGTGAACCACATATAATCGAGGCTGGGATTGTACCAATGCGTCACCGCGCTGCCGCCGGCCATGCGCGCACTGATCGGCGCCAGTTCCGCGCCATAGCCCGCCGCGATCTGGTTCACATAGCCCGCGACGATCTGTGCGGCATTGGACCGGCGGCCATCCAGCACCAGGCCCAGCGTGGCGCTTTGGCCTCGGGCCAGCCGCTGGTCGAAATCCTCCTGAATGACGAGCGCCGCAAGCACCTTTTGCTCGTCGATCGCCTCTTCCATCGCCGCCATGGAGGGCAGCACGATGACGTCCCGAAAGCGCGGACTGCCCTCAATGCGCTGGAGCAATTCCTGCGCATGGCCGCCGCCGGAACGATCGACGAGGCCGATGTCGACATTCTTGACGTCCAGCGTGGTGGCGAAGGTGAAAATCAGCAACTGAATCAGCGGCGGCAGCACGAGCACGATGCGCGACTTGGGATCGCGCAGCAGCGCCCAGATTTCCTTGACGATCATCGCGCGCAGGCGGGTGAAGCGGGCGGCCATCAGTCAAGGCTCCGCCGCGTCGCGCGGAAGCAGAGGATGAAGAACAGCAGGCCAAAGCCCAGCATGATGAGGATGTTGGGCAGGATGATCGCCCAGATGTCGCCGGCCATGAACACGGTTTGCAGCGCGGGAATGAGGTAGCGCGCCGGCACGGCATAGGTCAGCGCCTGGATCGGCCAGGGCATCGACCCGATCTCGAAGATAAAGCCGGAGAGCAGGAAGGTCGGGAGGAAGGAGGCGAGCAACGCCACCTGACTCGCCACGAACTGGTTGCGCGTCGTCGCCGAGATGAACAGCCCCAGCCCCAGCGCCGGCAGCAGAAAGGCGGCAGCGATGGCGAACAGGGCAAAGATCGACCCGTGGAAGGGCAGCCCGAAGGCGGTCACGGCAATCACCGTGCACAGCGCCATGGAGACCATGCCGAGCAGGAAATAGGGCAGCACCTTGGAGAGGATGAACTCGGTCATCCGCATCGGCGTGGCCAGCAGCGCCTCCATGGTGCCGCGCTCCCATTCACGCGCGACGACCAGTGCAGTGAGCAGCGTCCCGATCATCGTCATCACGATGGCGATGGCGCCGGGCACGAGGAAATAGCGGCTCTGCAGGCCCGGATTGAACCACATGCGCTGGGAGACATCGATGGGCGGCGCAGCCCGGCGCCCGAGGCGCATCCCCTGCTCGTCGGCCATCCATGTCTGGCGCACCCCCTCGGCATAGCTGGCGACGAAGTTCGCCTGATTGGGCTGAGTGCCATCGGTGACGATCTGGATCGGCCGCGGCTTCCCCTGCGCCATGGCCCGGCCGAAATCGGGCGGAATGACGACGAAACCACGGATCGCCCCCTGCTGCATCAGCGCGCGGGCGGGCAGCACGGCATTGAGCGGGGTGACCCGGAAATAGGGCGAATGGGCATAGGCCTGCGCCAGCCGCGCGGCCGGCGCGCTTTCATCCTGCACGACCAAAGCGATCTTGGTGTCGCGCGGATCGAGGGAAATCGCATAGCCAAAGAGGAAGAGCAGCAGCAGCGGCATCGCAAAGGCGATGAGGAAGGTCGAAGGGTCGCGCCGGATCTGGGCATATTCCTTGACGATCAGCGCCAGCAGCCGGCGGCGCGAAGAGCCTGCCATTGCGCCGGCACGCGCCTCCACCTGCGCCAGCGTCGGGTCGGGATCGGTCCTGCTCATGCCGCGGCCTCCGCCTCCCGGTGGGCGTCGGACGCCTCGATGAGGGCGATGAACGCATCCTCCATCGTGGGATCATCCTTGCCGGTCAGTTCGCCGGCTTTCGCCTTGAGCGAGTCGGGCGGGCCGCTGGCGATCTGCCGTGCGCGATAGATGAGCGTCACATCGTCGCAATATTCGGCCTCGTCCATGAAATGGGTGGTGACCAGTACCGTGACGCCACGCCGGACTAGTCCGTTGATATGCGTCCAGAACTCGCGCCGCATCACCGGATCGACACCGGATGTCGGCTCATCGAGGAACAGCACCGGCGGCTCGTGCATCACCGCGCAGGCCAGAGCGAGGCGCTGCTTGAAGCCGAGCGGCAGCGTCCCGGCATTGCGCTTGAGGTTGCCGCCGAGCTCGAAAATGTCCGTCACCCGCTCGATCGCCGCGCGCGCCTGCCCGCCGGACAGATCATAAGCGCCCGCGAAGAAGTCGAGATTCTGGGCGACCGACAGATCACCATAGAGCGAGAATTTCTGCGCCATATAGCCCAGCGATCCGCGGGCCTGTGCGGCGGCCCGGCGCAAATCGTGCCCGGCCACCGATCCGCTGCCCTCGCTCGGCGTGAGCAGGCCACACAGCATCTTGAACGTGGTCGATTTGCCGGCGCCATTTGGCCCCAGCAGGCCGAAAATTCGGCCACGCGGAACAGTGAAGCTCACATCGCGCGCCGCTGTGAAGTCGCCAAATCTTTTGGTCAGCCCCCTGGCTTCGATGGCCGGTGCATCACTGGCGGGAATCTCGCGATAGGCCGCCGCCAGCGCGCTGGTCCCCTCCGGCCCGCCCCCCAGCCGCTCGATGAACCCGTCCTCGAAGCGCGCGGGCGCACGCGACACCTGCGTTTCCGGCCCCATATCGAGCGCGTCGGCATCCGGCACCGGATGGCCCTCGCCGATGAGCAGGCGGATCGCGCGGCCCTGCAAGGTGCCGTCGATCACGTCCGGCCGGTCGAGCGCGCGGGTGAGCGCCTGCCGCCGGCGCTCGGCGAAACCAGTGACCCGAATCACGCGGTCGCTGATCGCATCGGTCAGGGTGGCCGGCGGGCCCGTGAACAGCGTCCGGCCGTCGCTCAGCAGATACACCGTGTCGCACAGCTCGGCCTCATCGAGATAGGCGGTGGACCAGAGCACGCCGATGCCCTCCTTGGTCAGCTCGGCAACCATGGCCCACAGCTCGCGGCGGCTGATCGGATCGACGCCCACGCCCGGCTCGTCGAGCAACAGCAATGGCGGCGTGCTCACCAGCGCGCAGGCCAAGCCCAGCTTCTGCTTCATGCCACCCGAGAGCTTGCCGGCCGGGCGCGCCTGAAAGCGGGCAAGGTCGGTGAATTCGAGGAGGCGCTTGAAGACGCTCTCCTGCGCATCGCGCGGCAGGCCCCGCATCTCGGCATAAAGGACGAGATTCTCGCGCACGGTTAGGTCTTCATAGAGGCCGAAGCGCTGCGGCATGTAGCCGATCGAATCAAGGCGATCGGCAGGCGGCGCGCCGAGAATGGAAACGGTGCCTTCATCCGCCCGCATCAACCCGGCCAGCACGCGAATCAACGTTGTCTTGCCGGCACCATCCGGCCCCACCAGCCCGGTAACCTTGCCCGGCACCACAACCAAATCGACCCCGCCGAGCGCGCGCGTGTCGCCGAACGCTTTCACGATCCCCGTGGCCGTCGCAACCGGCTGGCCATCGCCAGCGACTGGCGCGAGGTCACTCATATCGGCCTACCGCCGTTATTCCGTCGCGATGGCGACGTCCCGCGCATGGTCAGCGCTTCGCTACAGGAGCGGCATCGGCGATGGAGACGCTCACCGGCTGGCCCTGCCGCAGCTTGCCGTCCGGATGATCCACGACGATCCGCAAGCGATAGACCAAGTCGGTGCGCAGGTCGCTCGTCTCCACCGTCTTGGGGGTGAATTCCGCGCGCGGCGAAATATAGCCGATGATGCCGGAATAGGATTTGGGGTTGCCGTCCGCCGTGATCGTGACCGTCATGCCCGGGGCTATCCGGCTGAGCTGGTTCTCCGCCACATAGGCCCGCACGCGCACCGGGCGATCGATGGCCAGCGTGAAGACGGTTTCGCCCGGCGCCACGATCGCGCCGGGTTCGCGCGCACGGGTCACCACCACACCATCCACGCTCGCGAGCAGGCGGGCGTCATCGAGATCGGTGCCAACGCCCTTGCGGGATGCCTCTGCCGCCTGCAGCGCCGCGCGCGCCGCCTCGATATCTTCGCGCCGCGCGCCGGTGCGCACCAGGGTCAGCGCCGCCTGCGCTTCAGCGAGCTGGGCATTAGCGCGATCGCGCATGGCGACGGTCGATTCCCACACATCGCGGCTGATTGCGCCCGGGGCGACCAGCGGCTGCCGGCGTTCATAGTCGCGCTGGGCATCGCGCGCCGCCGCCTGCGCTGCCGCAAAGCGAGCCTGCGCCTGAGCGACATCTTCCGGCCGACTGCCGCGCTGGAGCTTGAGCAGTTCCGCGCGAGCCTGCGCCACGCGCGCATCGGACTGGGCGACGGCGCTATCGATGGAGGCCCGGTCCAGCTCGGCCAGCAGCATGCCCTGCTTGACCCGCTGGCCTTCCTCGACCGGGATCTGCGCGATCCGTCCGCCGACCCGGAAGCCGAGATCCACTTCCCGAATGTCGACATTGCCATAGAGCGTCAGAGGCCCGTCATCCCGCCCCAGCAGCCCGAAGCCGCGCGTGCTCACGGCAGCGATCAGCATGACGGTGACGATGATGAGCACGATCAGGCGCTGGCGGGTCATGGCGTCATTCCTCGGTGAGCAGGGTTTCGGCGGACTTGAGCAGGCTGGCGACCAGCGCCTCGCCCGTGGCGGAATCGAGATCGGGCACTTGCATGGTCCGCACCACGCAGGCGCGGCCGAGGCGCAAAATCAGCGCCATGCCCATGATATGGAGGATCAGCGGGCGGCGCTCCGCTTCCGCGAGCGAGGGCCGTGCGACCGCGGAGAGAAGAATCGCGGTCTCCACCAGCGGCCCTATCAATCCATCGTAGAGGCGCGTGAAGGCCTCGGTCGGGTGCTGCTGCTCGCGGGCCACGAACTGCGCAAAGGTCGCCGAGCGCGACGAGAGCAGGAAGCGCGCCAGCGTCTCCAGCAGCGCCAGCATCTGTGTGCGGGCCTGCGCGGGCGTCTGCGGTGGCTGCTTCTCGATGATGGCGATCAGCGGCGCGTAGATACTCCCCACGACGGAGGCGATATGGTCGGCGCAGGCGAGGTAGAGCCCTTCCTTGGAGCCGAAATGATAGGTGATCGAGGACATCGCCGTCCCGCTGGCGCGGGCAATCTCTCGCGTGCTGGCCCCATCGAAGCCGAAGCGGCCGAATTGCTCAAGAGCTGCCTCGATAATCTGCAACGGAAGATCGCTTCTTGCAGGACTTTCCGTGTCCACGGATGCGGCCCCGATATCCGTCGCGAGCGCTTTCTTGCGCGTGCGGGTTACGGCCTCATGCATTTTTCTTTGCCCGTCGTGGCGTGGCGGACGTGCTGGTGGCACGTACCTGAACCGCTCGATCTCGACATCCTTCGTCGAGTGGCGTTCAACGATGACCAGCACAATGACGATGGAGACCGCATGAAGGATATTTGTTCGATCGAACGAACAATGTCAAATGGTGAGAGTAACCATCCGGAAGGCTAGGTTGAAGCGCTGTGACGCCCTAGCGATCCGTAGGAGCCTCCTCCTCGCGCCCCTCAACAGGTTGACCCAGCGTGGCCTTTGAATCCGGCGCATCCGTCTTGGCACGGGCCTGCCCCTTGCGGCGGCGCAGATTGGCCCGCAGCGCTTCGGCGAGCCGGCGTTGGCGGTCGGAGGGCGGGGTACTCATGCTCCTGCTTTACGAATCCGGCTTTTACGCTGCAAGTCGCCTTGACAAGGCCAGACGGTAAGGCCATAGGCGCGGCCTTGCTGACGCGGGGTCCCCCTGCGAACGGCAGTGCTGCCGTAGCTCAGTGGTAGAGCGCATCCTTGGTAAGGCTGAGGTCGCGAGTTCAATCCTCGCCGGCAGCACCATTTTCCCCATTTGCTGTGAAGAACCCAGAGCCAGCCCGTGAAGGGTGGTTGCGGGCCACGAGAAATCATCGACTTACGGTATATGAGTGGCGCTGCAGACACACCTCACCCCGGTGAGTAAACGTGTAATCGACGTTTATTTGCCCCCTCCCCATCGCTCCCTACCTTTCAAGCACGGTTCAAAACATCTGAAAGGTATCCGTCATGAAGTCATCACTGCTTTACACCGCTGCGTTGCTGCTGAGCGGCGGCATTGCTGTGCCAGCCATGGCGCAGGACACCACAGCGCCGGCCACTGCACAGCCGGCGGCCCCCGCGTCGCCCGCCTCGCCCGCAGCGCCGGCTTCTCCTGCCACGCCGGCCGCACCGGCTACGGCAGCGGCTCCCACGAGCTTTACGGACGCGGAGCTGGTCGGCTTTGCCAAGGCCGCTATCCAAGCGGACAAGATCCAGAAGGACGCAACGGTCGCTGCGGACGCCAAGCAGGAGCAGATGCTCGCCGCCGTGCAGTCCAATGGCCTGACGCCGGCGCGCTACAACGAGATTGCCCAGGCGACCCGGACCAATCCGGATCTCGTGAAGAAGATTCAGGAACTGGCCTCGGCCGACATGGCGACGCAGCAGCCGGCGACCGCGAATCCTTAAGACGCGGCGCGCACAACGCTGAAACGAATTGGGCGGCTCCCTCCGGAGCCGCCCATTTTCATGCCCGGTTGTCCTGCGCCTTCACCCGCAATCGCCACGCATGAAGCAGCGGCTCGGTATAGCCGTTTGGTTGCGCGACGCCCTCGAACACCAAGGCCCGTGCAGCTTGCAGGGCGAGGCTCTCCGGATGCCCTGCCATCGGTCGATAGAGCGGATCGCCGGCATTCTGTGCGTCGACCTTGGCCGCCATCTTCTCGAAGGCCGAATCGACCTGCGCCGGCGTACACACGCCATGGAGCAGCCAGTTGGCGATATGCTGGGAGGAAATGCGCAGCGTCGCGCGATCTTCCATCAGGCCGATGTCGTTGATGTCCGGCACCTTCGAACAGCCAACCCCCTGATCGATCCAGCGCACGACATAGCCGAGAATCCCCTGCGCATTATTCTCCAGCTCCTCGACGATCTCCTGCTCGGACCAGTTGGTGCCGGACGAGAGTGGCACGGTGAGCAGGCCCGAAAGCGGCGCCACCGGCTCGCGGCCGCGCCCCTGCTGGCGCGCCGCCACATCAACGGTGTGATAATGCGTCGCGTGCAGCGTCGCCGCCGTCGGGGAGGGCACCCAGGCCGTGTTCGCCCCGCTCATGGGATGCGCGATCTTCTGCTCAAGCATGTCGGCCATCCGGTCCGGCGCCGCCCACATGCCCTTGCCGATCTGCGCCCGACCAGAGAATCCGCAGGCCAGACCGATCTGCACGTTGCGATCCTCATAGGCCCTGATCCAGGAGGCGCTCTTCATGTCGCCCTTGCGGATCATCGCCCCGGCCCGCATCGATGTGTGAATCTCATCGCCCGTCCGGTCGAGGAAGCCGGTGTTGATGAACACCACCCGATCCTTAACCGCCGCGATGCAGGCCATGAGGTTCGCAGACGTCCTCCGCTCCTCGTCCATCACGCCGACCTTGATGGTGTGCCGGTCCATGCCCAGCATATCCTCGATCGCATCGAACAGGTCGTTGGTGAAGGCGCATTCCTCGGGCCCGTGCATCTTGGGCTTCACGATATAGACGCTGCCGGCGAGACTGTTGCGCACCGGGCCGGCGCCCTTGAGATCGTGCAGGGCAATCAGGCTGGTGACGATGCCATCGAGAATCCCCTCGGGCGCCTCGGCACCATCGGGCAGCACAATCGCCGGCGTGGTCATGAGATGGCCGACATTGCGGACGAGCAGGAGGCTCCGTCCCTTGAGCGACCATTCCGACCCGTCGCGATCCTTGAAAACCCGGTCCTGGTTGAGCCTGCGCGTCTGCGTCTTACCGCCTTTCTCGAACGTCGCGGAGAGGTCACCCTGCATCAGCCCGAGCCAGTTGGCATAGGCCGCCACCTTGTCCTGCGCATCCACGGCCGCGACCGAATCCTCCAGATCGACAATGGTCGAGAGCGCCGATTCGAGCACCACGTCAGCGATGCCCGAGGGGTCATCCTTGCCGATGGGGTGATTTCGATCGAACACCACCTCGATATGCAGGCCGTTCTTGCGGAACAGGCGGCCCTTAGGCGTCTGGCCGACATATTGGGTGCCGTCCGCGATGGCGAAGCCCTTGGCCGGATCACCCATGTCCGCCCAGCTCCCGGACACCAGCGGCACGGCCCTGTCGAGAAAGGCCTTGGCCCAGGCGATGACCTGCGCGCCGCGCTCGGGATCGTAGCCGCCCGGCTTGGCCGTTCCCGGCAAGGCATCCGTGCCGTAGAGCGCATCGTACAGACTACCCCAGCGGGCATTGGCCGCATTGAGCAGGAAGCGGGCGTTGAGCACCGGCACCACCAATTGCGGACCGGCCAGCGTTGCGAGCTCGGCATCGACCTTTTGCGGATCGATGGTGAAGGGCGCCGGCTCTGGGACCAGATAGCCAATCTCGCGCAGGAACGCCTCATAGGCCGGCTGATCGATCGGCTGGCCGGCCCGCGCCTCATGCCAGGCGTCGATCTGCGCCTGAAGATCGTCGCGCTGCGCCAGCAACGCCCGATTGCGCGGCGCAAAATCGGCGAAGATCGCCGCCGTCCCGGCCCAAAAGGCTTGCGCAGTCAGCCCCGTACCCGGCAGCGCGCGCTGCTCGATGAAATCGGCCAGTTCCTGCGCCACCGAGAGCCCGGCGCGGTCCACCTTGTTCGTCATGCCTTGCATCCCCGCCGTTCAGCCCTGCGCCTTGAGGCCGGCCGCTGCCAGCCCGGCCAGCGCGGCCGCTTCGTCATTGTCCGACGTGTCGCCGGTCACCCCGACCGCGCCGATCGCCACGCCCTCATCGTCGACGATGATGACGCCACCGGCGGCCGGGATCACCGCATGCGGCGCGGAGGCCGCAAAAGCGCCGATGAACCAGGGCCGCTCCTGCGCCATGTCCCCCAGCTTGCGCGAGGAAACGCCCATGGCGAGCGCGCCGGCCGCCTTGCCCGTCGCCACCTGCGCGCGCGCGAAAGAAGCGCCATCGCCACGCTGAAAGGCGATCAAATGCCCGCCCGCATCCACGACGGCGGCGCTCAGCGGTTTGAACCCTGCGGCCTGCCCTTTCGCGAAGACGCCCTCGATGACCGCATTGGCCTGTTGCAAACTGATCCGGCTCATAAATCTGTTCCTTCCGCTCACGTGCGATCATCGGGATTTGGCTGTGCGTGGACATAGCCGGCCCGTTCAGTCGAGACCAGCGAAGTCCGCGTCGAATCAGCCGCGAAGCGCAATGCCCTGCTGGCGACAGGGCATACGTTGCGGCAACTGCCCAAATGCTAACGCCCCGGTCACAAAGCGGTTCAGCATCGCGCCAAAACGCATTATGGGGCGGCCCACACTCCGCACTCGCGATGAATTACGAGGGACGTCATGACCGATACCAAGCTGATCGCCACCATCGATGCCGCGTGGGAGGACCGCGCCAATATCGGCCTGTCCACCACTGGTGACGTCCGTGCGGCGGTGGAGAAGGCGCTGGCGCTGCTGGACAGCGGCGAGGCACGCGTTGCCGAGCCCACCGGGAATGGCTGGCAGGTCAATCAGTGGCTCAAGAAGGCCGTGCTGCTCTCCTTCCGCCTCAACGACAATGCGCTGATCGACAACGGGCCCGGCGCCGGCCACTGGTGGGACAAGGTGCCGTCCAAGTTCGCCAACTGGGGCGAGGCGGATTTCCGCGCCGCGGGCTTCCGCGCCGTGCCCGGTTCCATCGTCCGCGCCGGCAGCTATGTCGGCAAGAACGTCATCCTTATGCCCAGCTTCACCAATATCGGTGCGTTCGTGGGCGAAGGTACGATGGTCGACACCTGGGTGACGGTGGGCAGCTGCGCGCAGATCGGCAAGAACGTCCACCTCTCTGGCGGCGTCGGCATTGGCGGCGTGCTGGAGCCGCTGCAGGCCGACCCGGTGATCATCGAGGATGATTGCTTCATCGGCGCGCGCTCGGAAGTCGTCGAGGGCGTGCGCATCGGCCAGGGCTCGGTACTGTCGATGGGCGTCTTCATTGGCCAGTCGACCAAGATCGTCGATCGCGCCACCGGCAAGGTCTATATGGGCGAGGTGCCGCCCTATTCGGTGGTTGTGCCAGGCTCGCTCCCCGGCAAGCCGTTGCCGGACGGCACGCCCGGCCCAAGCCTCTATTGCGCCGTCATCGTCAAGACCGTCGACGCACAGACCCGCTCCAAGACGGGCATCAACGACCTGCTGCGCGACTGATCAGGAAAGGGGGCGGGGCCAGACCTCGCCCCGCTTTTCAACATTTTCACGCGGCTTTGAGCTGGCGCAGATCCCGTCCGCTTGGCTCCTGGAACACCCGCAGATCGAAGGAGTCCAGCACGGCCAGCATATGGTCGAAGATGTCGGCCTGGATCGCCTCATAAGCCGCCCAAGCCGTGGTGGTGGTGAAGCAGTAGATTTCCAGCGGAATGCCCTGCGGCGTCGGGTCCAGTTGCCGCACCAGCAGCGTCATCTCCTTCGAGATGCGCGCATTGGCCCGCAGATAGGCGGCCATATAGGCGCGGAATGTCCCGAAATTGGTGACGCGCCGGCTGTTCACCGGATCAAGGCCGTCATGGGCGATGCGGCTGTTCCATCGCTCCAGCTCCGCCTGCTTCTCCGCCAGATAGTCGCCCAGCAGCGCAAAGCGGCGCAGGCTCTGCTCTTCCTGATCGGAGAGGAACCGCACGCTGGTCTGGTCGATCATCAGCGAGCGCTTGATCCGCCGCCCGCCGGATTCGGACATGCCGCGCCAGTTCTTGAAGCTCTCCTCGATCAGCCGGTGAGTCGGGATGGTGGTGATGGTCTTGTCCCAGTTCTGTACCTTCACCGTGTGCAGCGCGATGTCGATCACGTCGCCATCAGCATTGAGCTGCGGCATCTCGATCCAGTCACCGACGCGCAACATGTCGTTGGAGGTCAGCTGGACGGAGGCCACCAGCGACAGGATCGTATCCTTGAACACCAGCATGATGACCGCCGCCATGGCGCCAAGGCCGGACAGCAGCAGCAGCGGCGACTTGTCCATCAGCTGGGCGATCATCAGGATCGCCGCCGCCGCGAACAGCACGATCTTGAGAACCTGGATATAGCCCTTGATCGGCCGGTTCACGGCGTGCGGCCGCCGCTGATAGAGATCGTTGACGAAGGTCAGTGCATGGCTGAGCGCCAGCACGATGGTGAGGATCACGAACGCGCCCGCCACATTCTGCACCACCGTCACCAGCGACGGCGGCAGATGCGGTACGGCCGCGATCCCGCGTGAGACGACCATAGCCGGGACGATATTGGTCAGCCGGGCCACCGCGCGGCCGAGCGCGGGCGTATCGTGCGGCAGGACGCGCAGCGCCATGCGCAGCAGGATCGACTTGAAGATGAAGTTCGCGAGCGCCGCGACCGCAATCAGGATCGCCAGCCCGGCGAGGCTTTCAGCCCAGGCCGGCAGACCGGCGAACCACCGATCAAAAAGGGGAATCGAAAAGGAAGGGTCGGTTGCCGTGGGAATAGAATCAATCATGACAAAGGGCGCGGCCGCGAGCGGGCCGGCGATAAGCTCCTGTTTTATCTCAAATTGGGCGGCCAACCTGCCTGCCTTTAGGCATGAAGTCAAACCAGCGGCCGGATTGTGCGGGCCGCTGGCTGCTCCCACGATCTAGACCGGCGTTGAAATCTTCATGAGGACAAGGCCCGAAACAATCAGCCCGGCGGCGGTCAATCGCAGCACTGTAAGCGCCTCCCCAAAAAACGCGATGCCGATAGCGAATGCGCCGAGCGCGCCGATGCCCGTCCAGATCGTATAGGCCGTGCCGAGTGGCAAAACCTTCAGCGACCAGGCCAGGCAGGCAAAGCTGAGCAGCATCGCCACGATCATGACGAGGGTGGGCCATAGCCGGGTGAAGCCATCCGACTGCTTCATGGCCGTCGCCCAGACGACCTCGAACAAACCCGCGATAAAAAGCGCAATCCACGCCATGACAGCCTCCTGAAAGCGCCGGGCCGTCCCGGTCTTGACGTCAGAGGCGGGAACGTGGTCGCCGCAGAGAAAATTTAGGCACCACACCACGCCCGATCAAGGGGTGCGGCTAGAGGGCGATCCGACCCTCAGCCGCCGCCGAGCAGGCGCTGGCGGAGGCGTTCCATGCCGATGGCGTCAATGGCGACTGCCCGGTCGGGCGCCTTGAGCACCTCGGCCAGATAGCCAAGCGTCTGCGCCGCAAGATCGAACTGCTGCAAGGCGGTCGCCCGGCTTGTGACATCCACCGTTTCGACCAGTTGCGCGCCGAGGTCTTCGATCAGGTGCCGCAGCACATCCAGTTCCTCGGCGATCCGCCGATCCAGCTCCGCTGTCGGGGCCGAGGCGCGGAGCGCCGTCCCAGCCGCAGCGGGCCGTGATGACGGCAGAGGCGCATCGGTGCGGGGCAGCCCGGTCTGACTTGCGGCAGCGATCCA
Source organism: Sphingobium sp. B11D3B (assembly GCF_025961735.1). Lineage (NCBI taxonomy): Bacteria > Pseudomonadati > Pseudomonadota > Alphaproteobacteria > Sphingomonadales > Sphingobiaceae > Sphingobium > Sphingobium sp. B11D3B. Next base: position 2,847,865 of record NZ_JAOQOF010000001.1, read on the forward strand.
ATTGCCCTCGCGCCAGCCGGACACCGAAATCGTGCCCTCAAAGCGCACGCCGCAGCGATTCTTGTCCACCCAGATGACCGTGGCGCCCATCTCAAGCTGCAAGCGCCGCAAGATAAGGCCAGCACCGACCGGCGGCAGCGCAGCGCCTTCCAGCAACGCGCCGTGCTCGGAGAGATTGCGGATGCGCACCGGAGCGGCGATCCCCTCCGCCTCGATAGTCGCGGACAGGAGCAGATTCGTGCGGGAAGGCCGAGCGGCCGCTGGGTTGGACTGGTCTGCCGGCATCGGCACAATCGGCTTCCTATCCAAAAAACATTCTCTAAATCCGTCGCTCGGCCCGGCGTCCGTCCGACCTCCCGGACGTCTGCGGGGCTGAGGAAATCTCCCCGCAAATAGCAGGCTCGCTTGCCGGCGCAAATCCCATCCGTCGACTCGCGCTCCTCGCCGAGTCCCGAAATGCGCCGAACGGGCCGCGTTGCAATTGATTAGCGCCGGCGCCGGCACGTGCCTATATCGACGCTATGGCACCACCCAGAAAGCCCACCCGTCCCCAGCCCGCCGGCCTGCCGACGCGCGAACAGATCCTCGATTTCATCAGCAATGCCGATCAGCCGGCAGGCAAGCGCGAGATCGCCAAGGCCTTTGGCCTGCGCGGCAACGAGAAGATCGCGCTCAAGGCCCTGCTGCGCGACATGGCCGATGAAGGCCTGCTCGAAACCGGCAAGGCGAGAGCGTTCAACCTGATGGGCGGCGTCCCCAAGGTCACCGTGGTGCGAGTGGTCGAGTCCGATGGCGGCCAGGTCATCGCCGTGCCGGAGCGCTGGGAAGCCGAGGGCCACCCTATTCCCAAGCTGCGCGTCATCGAGCGCGGCAAGCGCGGCGCGCTGGGCATTGGCGACCGGATTCTGGCGCGCACCGAGCAGGCCGGTCATGGCTGGGTCGCCCATCCGATGAAGAAGCTGGCCGGCGCGACCGAGCAGATGCTGGGCGTGGTCGCCAAGGATGAGCGCGGCAAGCTGGTCCTGCGCCCCGTGGACAAGCGCATCCGCTATGAGACACCGATCAGCGACCAGGGCGATGCGCAACCGGGCGATCTCGTGCTGGCCGAGAAGAGCGGCCGACCCCCGCGCATCACTGCGCGGGTGACGGACGTGCTCGGCGACCCCTTCCAGCCGCGCAGCTTCAGCCTGATCGCCATTCACAAATATGGCATTCCCGATGTGTTTCCCGAGGAGGCCGAGGCCGAAGCGGCGAAGGTCCACGACCTGCCCCTCCACGCCGATGCGCGCGAGGACCTGCGCGCTCTGCCCATCGTCGCGATCGACCCGGTCGATGCCCGCGATTTCGATGATGCCGTGTGGGCCGCGCCGGACGATGATCCGGCCAATGAAGGCGGCTTCAAGGCCATCGTCGCCATTGCAGACGTCGCTTATTATGTGCGCCCCGGCTCGGCGCTGGATCGCTCCGCGCGCAAGCGCGGCAACAGCGTCTATTTCCCCGACCGTGTCGTGCCGATGCTGCCGCACGCGCTCTCGTCGGACATGTGCTCGCTCAAGGCAGGCGAGGATCGCGCCGTACTGGCCTGTCATCTCGTCATCGGACCGGGCGGTGCGCTCAAATCCTGGCGCTTTACCCGCGCGATCATCCGTGTCGCCGCCAACATTCCCTATGAGATGGCGCAGGCCGCCATCGACCGGGTGGAAGGCAAGCCCGAGCGGACTTTCTCCGACATCCGGCTCGACACCGGCCTGATCGACCGCCTCAAGGGCGATGGGCTGATCGACAACGCACTGGTGCCGCTCTGGGCATGCTGGCGCGCGCTGGCCAAGGCGCGCGATGCCCGTGGCCCGCTCGATCTCGACCTGCCCGAGCGCCGGGTCGTGCTGGACGAGGAAGGCCGCATCGTCAGCATCGCCATCCGCGAACGGCTGGATGCGCACCGGCTGATCGAGGATTTCATGGTCACCGCCAATGTCGCCGCCGCCAAGGCGCTGGAAGCCAAGAAGGCGCCGGTCATGTACCGCGTCCACGAGCCGCCCAGCCGGGAGAAGCTGACGACGCTCAAGGAGTATCTTGAAACCTACGGCATCAGCCTGGCGCTCGGGCAGGTGATCACCACCAAGACCTTCAACCGGCTGATCGAGCAGATTCCGGATGATGCCGCCGCGCGCCCGCAGATCATGGAGCAGATCCTGCGCAGCCAGACGCAGGCCTATTACGGCCCGCGCAATCTCGGCCATTTCGGCCTGTCGCTCGGCTCTTATGCGCACTTCACCTCACCGATCCGGCGCTATTCGGACCTTTTGGTGCATCGCTCGCTGGTCGGCGCCTATGGGCTGGAAATGCCAGCCCCGGCGGACAAGTCGCTCCCGCGCGAAACGCGGCTCTCTTCAGAAGACGTGGCCGATCTCGCGCCCATCGGCGAGCGGATCAGCCAATATGAGCGGCGGGCGATGGAAGCGGAACGCGAAACGGTCGACCGCTATGTCGCGGCGTTTCTGGCGCAGCATGTCGGCGAAATCATGGCCTGCCGCATCACCGGCGTGCAGAGTTTCGGCTTCTTCGCCACTGTCGTCGAGTTGGGCGGCGATGGCCTCGTGCCCGTCTCGACGCTCGGCGGGGAATATTTCCGCTATGACGAAATGCATCAGGCGCTGATCGGCGAGGATAGCGGCGATCGCTATGCCATGGGCGACCGCATCGACCTGCGCATCGCCGAATCCGACCCAGTAAGCGGCGCGCTGCGCTTCGAGATTCCACACGGCGCCAGCCACATGCCCGAACGCAAGGATCGCCGCCGTCCCGGCAGTGCGCCCGTCCGCCGCACCGGACGCCCGCCGAACATCCGGCACACCGCGCGCCGCAAAGGGCCGGTCAAACGCCGCTGATCGCGCGGGACATTGGATAAAGGGGCGCTCCATCTAGGCGCGCCCCGTCGTTCATTCCTGCTGTCAGGTCAAAAGGCGTAGAACAGAGAAAACTGCAGCACAGGGTAAACCTTGTACTTCTTGACCTCGTCGTCGACGTCCGCCTGTTCCTTGAGCAACTGCTCCTGGAAAGCCGCGTTGGTGGCGAGGCTGCCGGTGGCGCGCAGCGCATCCACGCGCGGCGTGCCTTGGAACATGGCGCCGGCGTCCACGCCGAACTTGATGCCGCGCGTCAGGCCACCCGCATAACCCACGGTCAGCAGCGGGGCGAAGTCCTTAGCGCGGATCGTGCCGGAGAGCGTGCCGATCTCGCTCGGGGTATAAGCAACATCGCCGATGGTGACCGGCTCGGTCGGCGTCGCCGTAGCGCTGACCCGGTTCTTGGCGATGCGGAAACCACCGGAAAGCCGGAACCCGCCGCCGAAGGGATAGACGTCCGCAACCACGCCATAGGATTCGAGCTTCAGCTTGCCCTCATAGGTCAGGTCGTTGACGTCGATGTCATGGCTGAAATCGAAGAAGGACGCGCTGGCTCGTATGCCGAACGTCTCATTGATCCGCATCCCCATTTCCGGCCCGGCGCCGAGCGTGCCGGCGGTGACGCCAACCGAGTAACGCGCATCTTCTGCGAAGGCGGGCGACACCGCCAGAAGCGTGGCGGTGCTCAGTGCGAGACAGGTCTTCATCTTGATAGGCATTTTGCTTTCCCCCCATTTGTCGTGAGGGCGCGCTCATGCCCGAGCCGGGTGCAGGCGTCATATCCTGTCAGGGATATACGCTGCGAACGCGATCACTGTGTTTCGGCGGCCGATTATTCGTGCTGCCGGCCGAAGTCAGGCGCGGCGTCGTCCTGCCCTTGCTCGATGATCGAGCGGCGGATCGCCCGCGTCTTGCTGAAATGCTCGAACAGCGCATCGCCATCGCCCCAGCGAATGGCGCGTTGCAGTTGCGAGAGATCCTCCGAGAAGCGCTGAAGCATCTCCAGCACCGCGTCTTTGTTGGTGAGGAAGACATCGCGCCACATGGTAGGGTCGGACGCGGCGATGCGGGTGAAGTCGCGAAAGCCGCCGGCCGAATATTTGATGACTTCGCTGCGCGTCACGCTCTCCAGATCATTGGCCGTGCCGACGATCGTATAGGCGATGAGGTGCGGCAAATGGCTGGTGACGGCCAGCACCAGATCATGATGCGCGGCATCCATGATCTCGACATTGGCGCCCAGTCGCTGCCACAGCGCCTCGACCCGCGTGACCGCGACCGGATCGGTCCCGGCCGGCGGCGTGAGGATGCACCAGCGGTTGCGGAACAGCGTCGCAAAGCCTGCCTCCGGGCCGCTATTCTCGGTGCCGGCAACCGGATGCGCCGGCACCAGCGTCACATCGGGCAGGACCCGGTGGATTTCGGCAATGATGCTGGCTTGGGAGGAGGCCACCTCCGAGAGGATGACATCGGCCGCCAAATCGTCGCGAATGGCCTCGGCAACCGGCGCCATCGCGCCCGGCGGCACGCACAGCACCACCAGATCGGCATCGATCACCGCCGCGCCGGGCGTGTCCGTCACATCATCGCACAGGTCGATGCGGCGCGCGGTCTCTCGCACGTCCGGATTGGCATCGTGCCCGACCACCCGCACGGTCGGCGCATAGGCCCGCAGGGCGCGCGCCAGTGACGAGCCGATCAGGCCCAGCCCGATGATGGCAACGCGCGAAAAGGGCAGCATCAGGCGCCGACGATCCGGCGGAGTGCAGCGACGAGCCCCTTCATGTCTTCCGGCGTGCCGATGGTGATGCGCAGGGCATTGGGCAGATCCTGCCCGGGCAGCCAGCGCACGATATAGCCGGCGTCCATCAGGCCCTTATAGGCCGTCTCGGCGCTCGTCTCGCCCTCGAACAGTACGAGGCTGAAATTGGCCTTGGAGGGGACGGCGCGCAGGCCCTTGTTACCGAGAGCCCCGATCTCCGTCTCGAACCAGGCGCGCCATTCGCTGTTGTGGGCGCGGCTCTTCTCCACGAAGTCCTGGGCCTCCAGCGCCGCGACCGCCGCGCGGGACGAGGCGATGGGGAAGGAGAAGGGCTGGCGAATACGGTGCATCGCGTCGATCACGTCTGCGCTGGCATAGCCCCAGCCCACCCGGCCGGCAGCAAGGCCGAAGATCTTGGAGAAGGTGCGCGTGACCAGCACATTGGGTGCGGTGCGGGCCAGCTCCAGCCCGCCATCGTCATCCTCGGCGTCGAGATATTCGCTATAGGCCTGATCCAGCACCAGCAGCACATGCGGCGGCAGTCCGGCATGCAGGCGCGCGATCTCGGCACGGGGCGTATAGGTGCCGGTGGGATTGTTCGGATTGGCGAGGAACACCAGCCGGGTGCGATCCGTGACATGGGCCAGGATGGCATCGACATCCGTCGCATAATCCTTGTCCGCGACCTCGACGGGCACTGCGCCGACGCGACGCGTCGCGATGGGGTAGACGGAGAAGCCATAGCGCATGAAAATGATCTCATCGCCCGCGCCCGCGAAGGTGCCGGCAGCCATGTGCAGCACTTCATCCGACCCGGTGCCGTAGATGATCCGGGCCGGGTCAAGCCCGTGCCGCTGCGCAATCGCTTCGCGCAGCTCAACCGCAGCGGAGTCGGGATAGCGCTCCAGGCAGTCGGCAGCGGAACGGAATGCCGCGCGCACCGGCTCGGCTGTGCCGAAGGGATTTTCATTGGACGAAAGCTTCACGACCTCGCGGCCATCATCCGCCTTCGACTTGCCCGGAACATAAGGCGCGATGGCCATGATCCAGTCTTTGGCGACGGGTGCGGCGGGCTTTTGAAGATCGTCTGTCATGGCGTGGCGCTTTAGCCCCGCTGCGCGCAATTGGCAAAGGCCTGTGCGATTCGCCCAAAGCTCCGCGATGATGCGCTCGACAGCCCCGGCCGGCCGGCCCGATTGACAATATCCGCTCTTCGGCTCAAGCGCTGGATCATGTCCATGGAGAGTGCCATCGCTTCCACAGACCAGCGCTTCGGCCTGCGGCGGTCCATCCGGCTGGCAGGGCCGCTCCGGCTCGATAGCGGCGCTAGCCTGACGCCCGTCGAGATCGCTTACGAAACTTATGGCACGCTGAACGCGCAGGGCAGCAATGCCGTGCTGATCTGCCATGCGCTGACCGGCGATCAGTTCGTGGCGTCGGAACATCCGGTGACCGGCAAGCCCGGCTGGTGGACGCGCGCCGTGGGGGCCGGCAAGCCCATTGACCCCGAGCGGCATTTCATCATTTGCGCCAATGTGTTGGGCAGTTGCCTCGGCTCTTCCGGCCCGGCCAGCATCGATCCTGCCACCGGTGCGCCTTTTGCGATGCGCTTTCCCGTCATCACCATCGCCGACATGGTCCGCGCACAGGCGATGCTGCTCGATCATCTGGGCGTGGCCCAGCTTGCCGCCGTGGTCGGCGGCTCGATGGGCGGGATGCAGGCGCTGGCGTGGCCGACCCTCTATCCCGAGCGCGTGCGCGCCGTGCTGGCGATTGCCACCACCGCCCGTCACAGCGCGCAAAACATCGCCTTTCACGAGGTCGGGCGCCAAGCGATCATGGCCGACCCGCGCTGGCGCGGCGGCGACTATTATGCGAGCGGCGAGCCCCCGGCTGCGGGCTTGGCGGTGGCACGCATGGCCGCGCACATCACCTATCTCTCCGAAGCCGGGCTGACCGAAAAGTTCGGCCGCAAGCTGCAGGCGCGGGAGGCGAAGACCTTCGGCTTCGATGCGGACTTCCAGGTTGAGAGCTATTTGCGCCACCAGGGCATCAGCTTCGTCGAGCGGTTCGACGCCAACAGCTATCTCTACATCACGCGGGCGACGGATTATTTCGATCTGGCGGAGGATCATGGCGGCAGCCTGGCCAATGCGTTCGCGCGGACGCAGGCGCGGTTCTGCATCATCAGCTTCGATACCGACTGGCTCTACCCGACGACAGAGTCGCGCAACATCGTCCACGCGCTCCATGCCGCCGGTCGGGCCGCAACCTTCGTCGAGCTTTCGAGCCCCTTCGGGCATGACAGCTTCCTGCTCGATGCGCCGGAGATGAATCGCGTGCTCGACGGCTTCCTGAGAGGCGGCGCGTGACCGGGATGCCCCATGACATCACATTGAGCGACGATCCGGCCCGGCTGGACCGCGCACGCATTCATGGCTGGCTAGCCTCGAGCTATTGGTCGCCCGGCATCGCCCGCGCGCTGGTGGACCGGGCCATTGACGGATCGCACTGCCTCGGCGCCTATCGCAACGGCACCCAAGTCGGCTTCGCCCGCATGATCACCGACCATGCCACATTTGCCTGGCTGAGCGACGTGTGGATCGATGAAGCCGCGCGCGGGGCTGGACTGGCACGCCGCATGGTCCAGTGGTTTCTCAATCATCCTGATTTCCAGGGCATCCGGCGTATCGGCCTCACCACGCTCGATGCGCATGGCGTCTATGCCCCGCTCGGATTCCGCAGTCCGCGAAGGCCGGACCGCTATATGGAACGGCTCGACCCCGCCTTCGACACGCTGCTGAATGGCGAAGAGACTTCGCCGCATGACTGACGGCCTGCGTCCGGATCTTGCGCTGATCGCGCGCCACGTCACCACGGGCTCTCGGGTGCTGGACGTGGGGTGCGGCGATGGCGCCCTCATGGCGGCGATGCGCGACGGAGCACACGCGGATGTGCGCGGGCTGGAGATCGATCCGGCCAATGTCGCCGCGGCCGTCGGACGCGGTCTGCCGGTCGTCCAGGGTGATGCCGACACCGACCTGGGCTATTATCCCGACAAGAGCTTCGATTTCGCGATCCTCAGTCAGACGCTCCAGACCACGCGGCGGCCTGACAAGGTGATCGAGCAACTGCTGCGCATCGGCAAACAGGCGTTCGTGTCCTTCCCGAATTTCGCGCACTGGCGCGGGCGCCTCTCGCTGATGTGGGGCGGGCGGATGCCGGTGACGCCGCTGTTGCCCGAGCGCTGGTACGACACGCCCAACATCCACCACCTCACCATCGACGATTTTCGGGCGCTGGTGCGTGAGCGAGGCTGGACCATCGATGCCCAATGGTTCCTCAACCATGGTCGCACGACCGGATCGGCCAATGCCAATCTGTTCGCCGAACACGCCGTCTTCCTGCTGCATGCCTGATGGGCGCCACACCATCCTTCCGAATTATGTTGCAGTGCAACAACGGGGTGGCCAGATCGCAGCAGGCGGTGCATAGGGCGTGCCACGAACAGAACAGCGAAACGACGAGATGACTGCTGCGGCCAAGCCCTTTCCCATGAACGAACGTGAATTTGTCGGCCTGATGGCGTCGATCATGGCGCTCAATGCGCTCGCCATCGATGCGATGCTGCCGGCCTTCCCCGCGATTCGCGCATCCCTGAACGTGGCCGATCCCAATTCGCTGCAATATATGATCACGGCCTATATGCTGGCCAATGCCGTCGGATCGCTGGTCGCCGGCCCGCTGGCGGACCGGTTCGGGCGCAGGCCGATGCTGCTGCTCAGCATTACCTTTTCGGCGCTCGGCGGCCTCGCCAGCGCGCTGGCGCCGACCTACGAGATGCTGCTCACGATGCGCGCGGTGCACGGCTTCTTTGCCGCGGGCCTGGGCGTGCTCGCCGTGTCCGTGATCCGCGATCGCTACTCGGGCGACACCATGGCGCGGCTGATGAGCGTGATCTTCATCATCTTCATGCTGGTGCCGGTCATCGCTCCCTCCGTGGGTCAACTGGTGCTGACCGTGGCATCCTGGCGCGAGATCTTCCTCGTCTTGGCGGCTTACGCCAGCATCGTGCTGGTGTGGACATGGCGCCGGCTGCCGGAGACGCTGGATGAAGACCAGCGCCAGCGCATTTCCCTGCCGGTCATCGCCCGCAACTGGGCGGCGGTCGTCAAGGATCGTCAGGGCCTGGGCTATATGCTCGGCGCGGGGATCATGATGGGCGGCATGTTCGGTTTCCTGAATAGCGCGCAGCAGATTTTCTTCGACGTGTTCGATGCCGGGGCCTTCTTCCCGCTCGCCTTCGCCTGCGTGGCAGGGTCGATGGCGGTGGCGAACTTCTCGAACAGCCGCATCGTCGAGCGCTTCGGTGCGCGCAGGGTTTCGCACCTCGCGCTCATCTTCTTCATCGCCGTCAGCATTGCTCAGCTGCTGGCCAGCCAGATGCATCCCGAGCCGCTGCTGCTGTTCATGGTGCTGATCGCGCTCAACATGGGCATGGTCGGCTTTACCGGATCGAACTTCGGCTCGATCGCCATGGAGCCCTTCGGTCACATCGCCGGATCGGCCGCCAGCTTCCAGAGCTTTGCGCGCATGGCGATTGCCACGCTGATCGGGGCGGCGACCGGACAAAGGTTCGACGGCACCACCCAGCCGTTGGCGGAAGGCTTCATGGCCACCGGTCTGGTCGCGCTCGTCTTCATCCTGCTGGCCGAGCGCGGACGCCTCTTCACCCGCCCGCGCCGCAACGCCATGCGGCCCCCACTGCCGCCGCGCTGAGCGGTCTCGGGCGAGCGCCGGACGAGCAACTGCGCCGTCCGTCCTTCATTTCCTGAGGCCCTCACCCTATCTGAATAGGGAAAGGCTGGCCCGTGCCCGCCTGCGGAGATCGTTTGTGCGCAAGGCAGTTCTCGGCCGTTTCGGCAACAATCATGGTCATTGGGTCGGCGATGGCTTCCCGGTTCGCTCGCTCTTTTCCTATCATGACCTTGGGCAACAGATCAGCCCGTTCCTGCTGCTCGATTATGCTGGGCCGCACGCGTTCGAACCGACGCAGGCGCGACGGGGCGTAGGACAGCATCCCCATCGTGGATTCGAGACGGTCACCATCGTGTACGATGGCGAAGTGGAGCATCGCGATTCCACGGGCAATGGCGGCATCATCGGCCCTGGCGACGTGCAGTGGATGACGGCCGCGGGCGGCATTTTGCACGAGGAGTTCCATTCTCCAGCCTTCGCGCGCGCCGGTGGTCCATTCCGGATCGTCCAGCTATGGGTGAACCTGCCCGGCAAGGACAAGATGGGGCCGGCGGGTTATCAGGCGATTTCGGCCGAAGACATCCCCACCCTCGACCTCGGTGCTGATACGGGTACCGCACGCATCATCGCGGGCGTACTTGGCGACACTCAGGGGCCGGCGCGCACCTTCACGCCAATCAACGTGTGGGATGTGCGGCTGAACGCAGGCGCGGACACGACGCTCGATCTGCCGGAGGGACACATTGCCCTGATCGTCGCGCTGAGCGGCCGCCTCACAATCAATGGCACCCAGCCGCTTGATGAGGCCGAGGTTCTGCTGCTGAGCCAAGATGGCAAGGATGTTCAAATCCAGGCCGCAGGTGAGTCGAGCCTGCTCGTCCTCACCGGTGAACCGATCGACGAACCGATTGTCGGCTACGGGCCCTTCGTGATGAACAGCGAAGCGGAAATCCACGCCGCGATCAATGATTTCAACAGCGGGCGGTTTGGCGCGTCCGTGTGATCACCGGTGTTGAGACCAGAAAAGGCCGCCTCAGAAAAATGGCGGAAAACCGCCAGAGGCAATTTTATTTCGGGGAGTCCGTGTCAGATAACGGCGCCTCAATAATAGATGTCTGCCGGACAACCGCGCCTCGAAAACAAGTCATTAAATAAAACTATTTAATTACAACAATCTACGAAAATATTTGATGGCGATAATTTGCGTCAGTTGCAAGTGCATTCGCCGCCGGGCCGACCGAGCACGGAAGGCGGGATATGACCCATCATTTCCATTTCAGTTGCGTGTCGACCAGCTCCGCTGCGTCCTGCTAGTCGACCTATCGACGCCCATGCACAGCGATTAGAATGATACGGTATATTATTTAAGGTGGACTCTAAGGATCATGGCGATGCCAAGCCTGAAAGGTTGCGCGTGAGGCCCCACACAACGGCCCCGGTCGTCTTCATTTACACGGCAAGAAAATAAGAACGTATGTTGAACAGAATGGCGGTGATGCTATTCTCACGAAGTGACAATCTCTGAACCGCCAGCCCCCATTCACGATTCTGACCCACCACCTTTCCATCAATTGGATTGGCCGCGCTTTGAACGTCTCATCGTCGACCTTTTTCAGGAAGAAGACGGGATTTCTTATAGTGAACTTCATGGAACACCTGGGCCGCAGACGGATTATGGCGTTGATGTCATTGCGAGACGCGCCGATGGCTCAGGGATCGAGATCGGTTCGTGTAAACGCTATCAGAGCGCGACGGCCGCCAATATCGCCAAATGGTCGACTGAGATGCTCGACCATTGGGACGACCGTTGGTCCAAACGGAATGTCCGTCGGTTCGTCCTCGCCACTTCCGCCACCAACCTCGCCAAGATTGATATTCAGGATCAAATCGACCTGGAGGTGGAGCGGTTCGCGCAGCTTGGGGTGCGATACGAGGTTTGGGGGCCAGCCCAACTTGTTCGGAAGTTGCGACCCCACCGCCTCCTGACCGCCGGCTATCTCAAAGAGCATTGGGCCAATTCCATCTGCGGCCCGGCGACCATGCCAGCGGGCCCGGTCTCCAGCAGCCCCTCAATGCTCAGTTCCGGCGCCGTCGTTCAGCTAGCGGAGCTTCAGGCCCTTTTATCGGGCGAGGTCTCGAAGCGTGTCGAAGCTGCCCTGAGCGATCTTCGCCAGGGCGATTATAGTGCCGTCAGACGCTTTGCCGACGAGATGCATGCATCCGATCGTTGGTCGCAGCTAACCCCGCAAGCGCAGGCCATGATCCTCAGGCTCGAAGGGTCGCTGGCGCTCTCCGAAGACGATATCCACACAGCTCAGACCAAGAGCGATCTTGCCGACGCTTGCCATGCGCCCGACGAACCCCGCTTGATAGCGCGGATTGCGGCCGAGCGCGACGGCGCAGAGGCAGGTATTGCCGTCCTGGGTGACCCGACATCGATTTCGGGCCGACAACTGCTTGCTGCCATGTTTCTCTCAACAGGGGCAGCAACTGAAGCGCGCGAAATCCTTCTTGCGTTGGACGAGGAGGCTCCCAACGACCCTGAAACATTGCGGTTGCTGGCTTTGGAACGGCTTGGAGCCAATCAACGGCTTGAAGCGCTTGCTCTGATCCAAAAAGCAGAAGCCTTGGCAGGCCCATGGCTCGCATTGCTGCGGAACGGAGCGACAGTTCGATATGCGCTCGCCCTGTCCCCCATCCTGGATTCAACCTGGCTTTTGGTGCCCAATCCGATCGATGGCGATCTTGTCCTCACGGATGAAGACGCTCAGGGCCATCTCGCAGCGGCCCTGCAGCAGCTCGACGCAATACCCGCTTCGCTCGTCACGCGGGATGATCGGCAATGGCGGCTGGCAATCCTTTCTAACACTCGCGGACGGCATCGTGAAGCCGGGGATCTGGCCAGGGAGATTTTGGGTGAGCAGCCGGGCGAGCCGATGGTTGTCGCCTGGTCTCTTATGCGCGGCTACGAGATTGATCTGGAGGCGAGCCGAATGGCTCTGCGATCAGCCTATGAGCACGGCGCCGACATACCAACGGTCAAGGTTCTCGCCATGCTGCTCGCGCAAGCCGGCGATCCACTTGGCGCGGCAGATTTCCTCGAACAAAATTTGGCGAGCCAGGGTGAAGCCAGCGCCGCGGAGGCCACATTCTACATTACCCGCTTCCGGGGAGAGGGGGAGGACCAAGCATCCGAAGCCGTCCGGAAGGCACAGGACGATGGTGATTGGGATGACGCCGAGGCCTTGCTCTCAGAGAGCCTGGCAAGCGATCCGCCAAAGCCCTTTGCACTCAGCATCGCCGAACTGGCAGCCAGCGAGGGCCGTTTCGCGATCCTCAATCGTCACCGCGATCGGTTGATCGCCTTCGGGACGGCAAACGCCATCCGCTTGGCGATCTACGCGGCTCTGAATTGTGGTGATCACAAGGAGGCGCTCATCCTCCTCGATACCCATGCTCGCGCATTCGGCAACGCTCTGCCCGCCGATCTTCAAACGCTCAAGGCCGAAGCGCTTGCACGCGCTGGTGATTTGCGCGGCGCGTTGCAAACGGCAGCGCGCTTGGCGGCCGATGGCGGGCTCGTCGATCAGCTCTTTGAAGCACAGATCCGAGCACGGCTTGGCAGCATCAGCCAGAGCGTCCCCCTCATACGCCGTGCACTGAGCGAGGGTGCACTGACCTCCACAGGGGCTTTACAATGGTCTCAGGTCCTCCGACGTGATGCACCCGATCTTGCCCGAGATCTCCTGCGATCCGCTCTGGCCAGCGGCATTGAGGAGGATCAGGTCTATGCCGCCTTCGGTCAATCCATTGACCTCGGTCTGGGCGAAGAAGGTCATCGGCTCATGCCCAAGATCATCGAGCGGGCGGCCGCGGGCGATCCCAGAATTGTCACGTTCGATATCGACGAGGCAAAGACATTCATCCAGAATTTGGTCGAAGATGGCGAGCGGATCGGCGCGCTTTATCGCTCCGGAGCGATACCCAGCCATCTCTATGCCCGCGGGGATGAGCCAACCCTGTTACGGCTCCATCTCGGCCTAAACGGCGTCGACCATCCCGGCATCCTGGAGCCACGTCTGATCCGGCATGGCGCCCGGCCGCTCGATCTCACTTTCGCTGGATCTTGGAACGACTGGCACATTCATCTCGACATTTCGGGCCTTCTGGAAGCCTATCGCGCCGGCCTTCTCGACAAGTTGGAAGCGCATCCCAATGGGCTTACCATCTCGTCGCATCTCCCCTCTGTCTTGCTACAAATGCGGCTTACGGTTTCCGGGTGTGATCACGAAGAAGCCGATGCTCTCCAAAAAGCGATCGGTTGCATCGATGCCGGCCTGATCGACGTCGTGGACTGGCTGGTGCCCGCAGAGCAGGCGGTGGAACTCGACGCGGATCAGGATAGCGACGTACCGACCTTATCCAAAATCGTTGGACCGCTTGTCTCTGAAGGGATCCTAACACGGTCTGAAGCGGCGGCGCTTGTCGGGACGGACATCGCGCCGGCGGGCGCGAACCAGCAACTCTCAGCCACCATTACTTTGTCCCTCGGCGCTCTCATTAGAATGGCGGCAACGGACGTGTTGGAACGGATCGCCATCGCGGCACGCATGGGGCGCGCATGCATGGCAACGCCGGCTTGGGCGAACTCAGCGTCGAGCCGCAGGAGATCCCGATCGGTCCAGGTCGTCATGCGACCGAAACATCGAAGGACGGCCAGGCTCGCCGGAATGTCCTCAATGCCTTGGTGCGGGCCTCGTCCAAGGCGCGGGCGGCGCTATGATCGACCATGAAAACAGGGCAGTTTGGATCGTCGCAGGAACAGTGCCGAATGCTCTGATCGGCAAGGTGGTGTTTGAAGACTCGGCGAATCTCGTCGAGCTCGCGCACGACTTTCGTCATTTTTGCCCGCGTTCCGGCATCTCGCAGGGTGTGCAGCGACGGCAATCGGCGAATTTCCGTTCCGTCCCGTGTTCGCCAGATCCCGGTATTGAGCGCGCCGATCGTATCCTCGATCGCCTGCTGAAAGGCGGGTAGAGAGCTTTCAGCCTGGAAGGGCGTTCGGAAGGCTGGCCGCTCGAACACTGCGGCCATGATCCGCAGGGTGTCCTCATCGGACAAGTCGGGAAAGTCATCGACGAACCGGCGCAGCTCGCTCTCGGCGTCTGGGAAAACGACACCCTCGACGAAACGCTGAAGCAGAAATTCCGCACGCAGCCGGAGCGCTTCTTCGAACTCCACCCCTGACCAGACATCGACGATCTGGATGCCGAGCTTACGACCGGCTGATTTTACACGATCGCGCTGATCGCTGGAAACGGCGCCCCGACAAACAAATTTGAAGGCGTCCGGCACGCCGCTCGGAGCGCGGCACGCCTTTTCCATGTCACGTGTGGCCTTCGCTTCGGTGAGGCTCGCGCGGTTGACGCACTGGATCACGGTGCTGCGAGGTTGCCAGTCTTCGAAATGTTCGATCCCGACAATGTCGCGACCGAGGTCACTGCCGGTCTGGCCATGCCATGCGAGATCGCTCCAACCTGCGCGCAGATGATAGGCGAAGACCAGACGCTCAAAATCCTGCCCGCCAAAATCCTCGAAATGGACGGGCCGGACAGTGCGGGCGATGATGCTTGTCATGGAGTCGCCCTCATTTCCGCGGCTCTCTGAGGAACATCGGATAGAAACTCGTCTGCGGCTTGAGCTTGAGCATATCGCCGATGGCGATGGTGTTCGCCTTGCGCCGCTCACCGCCAGCGGGCGTTATGACCTCGACATCGGGATTCTCGATAATCGCGCTGTGCACGTCATCCGTATGCGCCGGCGTCGTGTTGTAGATGCTCTCGTAAAAGTCGCCCACGCCAATGACGTCACCGGACCCAGAAATCAGCTTGGGGATGTCTGTCAGAAGCTGCGTCTTCGCCGCCTCGCGGCCGGAGAGATCGAAGAGATATAGCGACCCGTCTTCGTGCCTCGGGTCGTAGCTCAGCATGTTGAGCCCCGAGCGGCCGAAATGCGCCTGGGCACTGCTGTTCCCGTGCAGGATGTTGTTATAGACCTGACGAGCGCGGTAGAAATTGCCGAAGTGGATCAGCCAATATCGCCACCCATCGGGATTATTGATCGAGAACGGGCTGACGAAAGGCGCGCAGGTCCGGAAGGTTTCGAACACCAATCGCTCAGCTGCGCCGAGCCAATTGCTCTTGCTCATCGCGCCATTGAGCGTGCCCAGATTGGTGGCATCGATATCGAAGGGCCGAAGCTGGGCTGCTAGCTGGACCGGGTCAGACTTCTGCAGGAAAGACACCAGGGCCTCGATCGCGAAGGTGTAGAATATCTCGACCGAATGATAGGATCGCATGATGTCGAGCAGCGTCTGGCGCTGAACATGGCTGTGACCGCACTGGTCGAGGTTGAAGAGGACGTTGCGATAGCGACCTTGGTCGAGCAGCGCCTTCATCTGCGGATAAACGACCTCGAACGCTTCGGTCATGTACGCAATACGCAGATGCAGTTTGGGGACATTCTCCACGATCTCCGCCTGCAGAGGCGCGATGTTCGCCTTGAGCGCCTCGATCGCGTCTCGATTATGATCGTTCAGGATCAGTAGGCATTCGATCTCGATCAGCCCCAAGCCTTGCGCAGCGCGCTGGACGTTAACCGTCTCGATCGCCCGCTTCAGTTCCTCAACGAAGATCAGAGGCGAGCCGGCGGTGCCGCACTGATAGCGGCCGCCACCGGCAAACCCGTCGACGATCGCTAACCGGAACCGTTCCTGTTTGGGGAGCTGGCAGCGGACAGTCAGATACTCGGAGAAATACTCCCGAAGTATCTTGTGCTTGCGCCGCGAATGATCTTCCAGCGTCGCACCATCAGCCCACTCATACGGCTTTTCCGCCATCGTGCCCCCTTAGCAACGCCGTTCCCCTTGTGATCACATGGCACTCGCAAAGGCGGACGGCATCTCATCCCAGGTTTGTCCGCGATATTCTCTGCCGTTGGCCTTCTTCGACCGGCGTTTGTTGTCTTTGCCCCACGTTCCCCATTGCTTGAAGAAAAAAGCAGTTTCGTATTCTGTGCACTGGTGATGGATCTGGTCGATCCACTCCTCCCGGATCGGCCGGGCCGATCGGCCGCTCTCGCCGCCCACGATGGCCCAATGGATATCGGACAGATCGACATCTCCGACGGGACCGATCAATGGTTCGAACGACAGGAAGCGAATGGCTGCTGGCACCGTTCGAAGATGATCGATCCTGCTCACAACATCAGCATCTTCGACGCTAGTGCCCAACCATACATTGGGCAGGATATCCTGGATTTGGGTCGAGACGATGGATGCCATGCGCTCGGGGCGTTTGGTGAGAATCTGGTAATTGTGGTGCGGAGTCTCGCGCATGACCCGCCACACCTCAAGGATGAAGGCATCGCTCACCTGTTCGTGGAACAGGTCGCTCATTGAATTGACGAATATCTTGCGCGATTTTTTCCAGCGCAGGGGAATGGCGAGCGACGCCTGATCTTCCCGGACGACGCCGCTCCAGATGGTGCGCTTGCCGCTTCGCCGGGTCAGTCCGGCATATTTTTCCATCCGCATCGCTTCGAGCCGCTTCGCCATCTCCATGGCGTAGCAGTTCGTGCATCCGGCGCTGATGATCGAGCAGCCGGCGACTGGATTCCAAGTGGCGTCCGTCCATTCAATCTGCGTTTCAGCCATGCCGTTCTCGCTGCACAGTCCGGGCCTGGATTCGTGCGCCGATTGCCCGTCGCGCGGCCTTTATACCATCTGGAACATAATGGGAACACGTTGAAGCGGCGATATTCATGCCGCTTCGACCGCGTGAGCCTGGATATCGACGCCGAGCCGTTTGCGGACGGCACCAAAGATCGCGGCGAGGTTATCCATGCTCGGATTGCCTTTTTCGGAGAGCATCCGATGAAGGCTCTTGCTGGGCTTATTGGTTTCGACGGCAAGCGTCTCGAAGCCCACCGAAGCGTTCACAAGATCCCGCAAGATGAGGCGCGCAGTATGGGGCTCGCCATTGAGAAACAGCGTCGCCGCTTCATCGAGCATGGCCTTGGCGAAGGCAGGGTCACGCGCCGCGCGCTCCTTCACCGTCTCCTTGAAATCGCGGGTCAGTTCCATGTCGTCATCTCCTGCCCGGTGGCTTCGCAGCCGCCTTTCGGGCCTTGTATTCTGCCAGTAGCGCGCCGGCCCGGTCGATATCGGCCTGTTGCCGCTTCTTCGTTCCACCTACGAGCAGAATGATGAGGGTATCACCGTCCTGAGCGAGGTAGAGGCGATAGCCTGGTCCCCAATCGATCCGATACTCGCCCAGCCCGCCGCCGATCCATTTGACGTTCGAGGTATTGCCCATCTCCAATCGCAATGTCGCCGTGGCGACTTTCGCCGCCGCTTGCGGATCGAGATCGCCAAACCAGGACCCGAACGGATTTGAACCATCCTCCCGAATATACTCTTGAACGATCATCCAAACGATCCGATCAGTAACATATACGTTACCGCTTGTCCAGTAGGCTCTGACGGTCCCTCAAGGCATCGCAAGTAGCCAATGCCTATCGGCGGGGCCAGCGCGTATCTCAGCAGGCTGGGATTTGGAGGCGTTCGACGGAGCAATGAAGCTCGCCGCCCTGCCAACCGCCGTTCTGCAATCCGCGACTAATAAGGTGGATCGAGCACCGCCATGGGCAACGGGTCTAAATGGCCCCAGAACCGTCCACTCCCGCGCGCGTAGCGCAGGATATCGCCCGCCCGAATCCGGAGCATTTCGCTTGCCGGCGTCGGTGCGGGCGCCAGATCGTAATAGTCGAGCGACGTGCTGTCCCAAAGCAGTGGCGCAATCGCCTGCAGTTCCTTGCATGACCGACCTTCGCCATGACGGACCACATTGGCGACCAGATGCAACTCCTTGAGGTCATCTGCCATACCCGTTGCCGCCAGATCGAGGCCACCAATCCGCACACAAGCGGGAAGCGCCGTCTCCATGCTGCCGGCTTGCTCGCCATGAGCATGAGCCCAACGGCACAACTGGCGCTCGAACAAGCCGTCCAGGGTTAGCGCAAACGCCTTGGCAGCTTCATTGGCCGTGTGGTTGTCAACCTGGGCGGCGCATCGGGCCAAGAATTCGTCCATGCTGCTCGTTTCCCCCACCACAGGCGGGTTGTGTGCCGGAAGCTGATCCAGCGTCACGACGATCACCCGGCGATAGAGGCGATCGATATTGGCCTGGAATATGCTGGGCAGCTGATCGGCGACGTTCATGCCACGAGCATAGCGCGTGCTCCGCAGCCAACCAACGCTACCAATTTTTTGCTGTCGCCCTGCTCGGAACCAAGTGTAGCCTCCGCTGCGATGATGGTGCCCTCATGACCCTCGGCCGTTCGGGAATTCCTGACCACATACGAGAGTGGATGGAAGCCCGCGTGCGTGAGCGCGGTCCTGTGCCGATGACGGACCGGATGTTTGATCACGGCCGGAACTATCACGAATGCGCTTTGCGTTGCCTCGAATTGCGGGGAGACGGCCAGACCTTTCTGTTCCCGCCGGCCCTCGTATTGCTTGCGTTCGCCGTCGAGATTTACCTCAAGGCGCTGCTCACCATTGAAGGCAAGGCTGGCAAGGATCTCCACGGCCACGATCACAGTGATCTCTACGGTCGCCTCACATCCGATACACAGGCGACGGTCGCTGCCCGTTATCAGCAACGCTATCATCGGACGCTATCCGAGGACTTGCCGGGATATGCGGATCTATTCGTTAAGCACCGCTACGCTTACGAGTTGGAAGGTACGCATGAGACCGACATGTCGGGCGTCGCCCAGCTCGCGTCATCGCTGTATGAAGCCTTGACCGAATTGCGTCCCAATCTCGTTCGAGCGGGGTTGGTTCATGATCGTATCATCGCCTCGAATCAAGGGGTTCCGATAGTAGCCGGGCCTGCGTAAGAAATTACCGGCCCGCTAGTTCTCCGGTCAAAGATGACTGCTTATGAAATTGGTTATCAGCGCGCGGAACGGCAAAGATGAAGGCCTTGCGGTCGCAAGGTTTTCGTTCGGTCTGATCCCGGGAACGTCCGCCTATCTCGATCTGCGCTCCAAAGGAGACATTCGGGAATGTCCCAATGTTTGCCGATCATGCCCGCAACGTCACTGTGAACGAACGGCAAGTTTCGATGGCGCGATCTGATCCTCGGAACGACCGCTCTTGGGGCGGCTGCCGACCAGTGTCGGTCGTTCAGACCCGCCGACGCGAACGTCTGCTGCCGACAAAACCAGTTATTCGGGTCTCATCAGCCAGTCCGGCGGCACCCGCCCCTGCAATCGGACATCTGACACCTGTTCCGCTATGCCTGAAACCTGACATTTGTTCATCGAACGCATTCGGGTTCAGGTGAATCATCCGGAAACTTCCTCGGTGCAGGCCTGAATACGCGCTCGCTGGCCCGGGGCGATGCGGCGGTGTAGATGGCCTGCGTGGCCGTCACGACCATCATATTCGACACCGACTGCGTCCTGTGCAGCAAGTGGGTGCACTTCATCCTTGCTCATGAGCGGGATCAGGGCATCATGTTTGTGAGCGCCTGGTCACCGCATGGACTGGCAGTTGCCGCCCGCTACGGTCTAAATGAGGCGGAGTTGCAACGGACGTATCTCGTGGTCGATGACGGCCTCGGCTTGACCCGATCGGATGCCGGGCTGGCTTTGTTGCGCCATCTGAAACCGCCCTATAGCTGGTTGCGCGCCCTGCGCATCGTGCCACGACCGGTTCGCGACTATGTCTATGTTCTAGTCGCACGCAATCGCTATCGCTGGTTCGGAAAAGTCGACCGCTGCTTCGTACCGCCGGAAGCGATGCGGCACCGGTTCATCGACCGACCTTGAACTTCTCATTCTGCGCCCGAGCTCTGCTTGGCCGCGCGCCACGTCATCTGTAGGCCGCCGCTGGGACGAAGCGAGAATTTGGGTGCGGGCGTGACGATCCCATGGGTCTCCGACGGCACCCAGCGCTGCAGAAGTGTCGCGGTAACGAGGCAGGCCTCCATCATCCCGAAGCTCTGGCCGATGCAGACGCGCGGACCGTTGCCGAACGGCAGATAGGCATAACGCGGCCAAGACGCCTCTTTCAGGAAACGCGTTGGATCGAACCGTGTCGGCTCAGCGAACCAGCGCTGATCTCGGTGCAAAGCATAAGGCGTGATCTGGACGAGATCGCCTTTGCGAATGGTGAAGCCATCCATGGCGACATCCTGCACCGCCCGGCGCAGGAACAGCGAATACGCCGGCGGATAGAGCCGAAGCACTTCCTCGACCACCGCGCGTAGGATCGGCAAAGACGCGAGGTCATCGGCGACCGGCTTTCGTCCGTTGAGCGCGGCGGCGAGTTCCGATGTCAGCGACTCCAGCCAATCCGGAGAACGCGCGAGGCAGTGGAATATCCAGCTGAGCAATGCGCCGGACGTTTCATGGCCGGCGATCAACAGGCTCATCGCGTCGTTGCGGACAGCCTGCCGATCACCTTCATGCTGCTCGATGAGCATTGAGAGCAGATCGCCATGATCCTCGTCATCCTGTCGGAGGCGGGCATCGACGAGATCGCCGACCAGCTCGTCCATCACCTGCATGGCCCAGCGCTTGCGGCGCTTGGCGGCGAGGGGAAGCCATTCGGGAAGGGTGAACGGTGACGTCGATTCCCGGAATGCGGTGTCGGACAAGATCTGGATTGCCCGCTCGACCTCTTCGCCATTGACGGGCGGCGCACTGGCAAAGAAGGTGCTAGAAGCAATGTCCAGCGTCAGCCGGGCCATGATGGCGTCGGTGTCAATGCGGACGAGTCCGTCCTTATCGGCCTGTTTGGCGAGTCGGTCGCAGAGCAGCCTGGCGTGTTCGACCGCCTTGGCGCAATAGGCGGGGAGACGTCGCGTCTGGAACGCAGGCAACACTTTGCGCCGTCGTTCCCGCCAGGCGTCGCCTTCGGCGAGCAGCATGTTGTCGCCGGTCCACTGAGCGACGACTCTGGTCAGTTTCTCGAACCGGACGAAGCATTGCCACTGCTTGGTCAGCACCTGCTCGACATGATCGGGGTGGAACAGCAGCCATGATCGATAAGGCCCCAGCCTAAGCGGCACGGCGTCGCCGTAGCTGCTCTTCATATGGTCGTAGAAGGCCAGCTGATCCCGTTTGATCCGCAGCAGAAAGCCTAGGCCGAGGGTGAGGGTCCGGGGATGCCTGACTGAATCAGCCATGGTCCGCGAGCTCCACGGACGCCAGCTTTTCGCGCGACGTCGCCATATAGCGCATTGCCAGGATCGGGAGCAGCATCGCAGCGCCTGTCAGCGCCCACAGAAAATGGATGTGATTGACGGCTTTGGCGACTGCCGCCGAACCATCGAACCCCACGGTTTCGTCTGGTTCGGTGTAGCGGAATGGACTACCCGCTTCCGGCCGGAATTGCAGTCCCTGAGCCTGCCGCTTTTCCAGCCAACGCACCAGGCGCATCTGCCGGGGGTCCTCGGGATCGTAGCGCAGCGTGGCGGGTTTGGGGATCCAAGGCCGCCATCTAGGCCACCATTCCGGCACATTGGCGCGGTAGATCGGCCATCCCTCCGGAAAGCGGACGAGCAGGTCGTTGCGATGATGCCAGCGCACCATGCCGGCGACGAACACCCATGCCATCACTGAAGCGGACGCGACCCAGATATTGCCCAGTGCGAGGCCCATGACGATCCACGCCAGCGCAGTCGAAATCTGCATCGGGTTGATGACATAGGCAAACAACCCGGTCCGCACGAGCCGCTTGGTCTTATCGAGCGGAATGGGCGTGCCTTCGCCGTGCAGCACGAACATTTGCACTGCCGACAGACCGACGACAAAGCAAAGCCCCAGCAGCGGGAGGCAGAGCGCGATCAGCGATGCCGGCCGGTCCACAATGTCCCAACTCCCTCCCATCGCATGCATGATCAGCGACGGCAGGACAAGAAAGGCGAGGAAGCCGTATCCCACCGCCAGCAGGGCAGCGCGGCCCGGCAGATTTTCTTCTCGTGCTGTCCAACGGGCCAGATAGATGGCTGGAATATGCGCCACGAGGAACACCAGAATCACGCCCGGAAACCAATATGGCCCCGCCTCGACCAGCGGGCTCAGCGACGAGAAGATCGTCCCGTGCAATCCGATGATGATAGGCAGGACCAGGAACAGCGGTTTGACGGTGGGGAAGGCGAAATACATCACGGGACCGAACAATAGCGCCCCGCCGATCCAGATGTCGGCCGGCATGCCCATGACCATCAAAACCTTGCCGCCGTAGCGCCACCAGCCCAGGTCCAGCGCAAGCTGGTGCGTGACGAAGATCATCGCAAAGCCATAAAGGAACGAGAAGAGTCCGCCGACGATCTTGCGTTGGTCCGTTCGATTGGCGTGGGCCATGACGAGCACGGCGCCGACCGGGCCGAGGAAAAGCAGCCATCGCAACGCCCACATCATTGGCGCAGGCAGATCCACGTCGATCATCTGACCGCCATCCTGACGAGCGGATCGCGAATGGCCGCAGGCACGCGGGTTTCGAAAAGTTCCACGACAAGGAAGACGACGGGGAGACCGAGCGCGAGATAGAGCGCGACCGGCGGCAACATGACGATGAGGCATAGCTGCACCATCGTCCCGATCCGCATCAATACACCTTCGCGCGACCGGGCGGCCGGCATAAGCGACAGCAACAGGACCAGCAGCGCAGGGAAAATGACGGCGAGGGGAAAAGCGAGGAGGAGATCGGGATCGCCCCGGCGCACATGGTCATAGGCCGCTAGGACGCGCCAGACAAATAGTATGGCGGCCCAAGTCAATAGCAACGCCTTGAAGCCGCCCCTGATTGCGTACGTCATCCCCTGCATGCCCCCGATACATGCGCCCCAATTTCGTCTCGTCGCTTTGGACTTAAACTCTCACCAAAGCCTTGCGCAAAAGTCTTGAGCCGCTGCATGAATGTTTCTTGCAAGTATTAGCCGGCGAGCAATAGTGTTCAAAGGACGAAGGCGATCTCCGGCGTTGGATCAGTCTATGGCGGATATTCGACTTCTGTCCACCGCACCGATCCGGCGTGCGCTGGTCGGCCGGGTGCGGGCACTCTTCAATGATCGGGCTCGTGGTGAAGAGCCCGTCGTTCGCTCGAGCAATGCCCTCTTTCCTCGCGGTTCCGTGATCTGGCACGTGCATGGGATGTTACGACGATGATGGTCGGCAGCGTTTTGGCGGCCTTCGCCGTCGAAACGCGCACATTTTCCGGCGTCGGCTCACCATAGTCGCGGGAACTGGAACGTCTTGTGCGGTTATCCTTGACGAACTTCCGCTATTTGATTTGGTGAAGCCAAAAGCGGACTTTCCGGATCGTCCGACATTTCGGTCGCAGGAATAGCGAAGGCGCAAAATTGGGACGTAAGGCGCTCGCATAGCTCGCCGGACAAAAAGTGCGATAATAAGAATTATGTTAAATATCAATGATTTACGCCGTTTAGTTTAGCGTTTACGAAGTTCATCGGCAAGGTTTGGGACGTTCTGGACTGTCTGCTAGGTCGTAGACTCATTAGCGCGGAGCCATAGGCGCATTGAAGCGAGCTGTACCATGGCAAGGAAGTTTTCCGCTAACTTGTCGTAGCGAGTGGCGACGCGCCGGAAGTGCTTGAGTTTGGAGAAGAAGCGCTCGATCAGATTGCGCTCACGATAGAGCCGCTTGCTGAAGCAAGGCTTCCACTTTCGATTGGATTTGGGCGGGATATTGGGCGTAGCGCCCTGCTCCTCGATGAGCGCGCGGATGCGATCAGCATCGTAGGCTTTGTCAGCGAGCACGATCATATGCGGTCCAAGGTGGTTGAGCAGATCGTCTGCGACTTGGCCATCATGCGCCTGCCCAGCGGTCAGGCCGAGCCGGATCGGGAGCCCTTGCGCATCGACGACCGCGTGGATTTTGGTCGTGAGCCCGCCTCTGGAGCGACCGAGACAATGATCTCGATCCCCCTTTTTGCCGTCGCAGCCTGTTGGTGCGCCCGAATGGAAGTGCTGTCGATCATCTGGATGTCACCATCATAGGCGGCAGTGATGGCATCCATCATCCGATCCCACACACCTGCTTTTCGCCATCGCACGAAGCGGTTGTAGCAGGTGGTGCGCGGACCATAGCGCTCGGGAAGATCGCGCCACGGAGCGCCGGATCGCAGCGCCCAGAAGATACCGTTTAGGACGCGGCGGTCGTCAACACGCGGGACGCCTCGGGATTTGTTGGGCAGCAAGGGCTCGATCATGCGCCACTCGAAGTCGGTCAGATCATATCGGCTCATGCCGATGCTGAATCAGAAACCTCAGAAAAAGAAAAGGCTGAGGATTTCAGGCCGGGATATAGGTATGTTACTCCATCACAGTGGATCGCTCGATGCTGCCTGAACCTCTCAAGACGCAACTCACCAATCTGATGGATGAGTTACAACTGCCTCCGAGCACGGACGAGCTTGCCGGTGGTTGGCAACCGGCGCTGAAACAGCGATGGGCGGACTGGTTTGTTAGTTTCCGCGCCAAACTTGAACTGGGGGAAGACACTCCCCCGGGATGGGGTATCCTGAGGGCCATGGACTTTGACGGTGTATCGGACACCCCTTTGGCAAAGCACGCAAGCCGTGTTGGCCGTCTCATCGATCAATGGAAAAACCCGAATTAGCAGATCGCCTGCTTAATGGGTTCACGGCCTAATAGGTGCAGATAAAGCGAACCAGACGTTCAAATGCGGCGATTCCAGTGGCCGCCTTCGACCAGAGTCAGTCGTTCCCATTTCCCAGCAGGGTGACCGCTCACGCCAAAACCCGCCGCTAGAGCAATTCTTAGCGCCCAGGCAAAGCCGCCCCAATTTCAGACGTTCCGCTCCTCCCCTTTACATCCTGAAAGCGGCCATCCATTCATATGGCGGATTATGCCATTAACTGGGACATTGTCGCTATTCCCGAGCCAACGATCGGGCGGCAATGTTGGCGGATCTTCGGCTTAGCAGGTCTTCGGTTGTGGAAACCACAACCTAACGGCGCGTGAACGCCAGATGGACCAGATTGCAACACGATGCGCGTTTTCCATCGTCTGCCCCCCTTAACAGGGGGTTTCGAGCCTGCAGCAGAGGCTTTACCCATCTAAAAAGAGAAGAAAAACCGCGTGGGAAAATGGATCCGTAATCTTAATTTTGCTGTGTTGTTCGGAGTAGCTGGCTGAAGATCATTGCGACCCAGATCTTTAGCCGAGCGGCGGAGTTGTGGAGATGCCGCCAATTTACCCGTTCAATGCCCACAACGTATGAATTGCTTCCTGGAGCAACCCCAGCTTTCAGAAGCTGAGCCACGGAAGTGAACGCTGACTTGGCTGCTCCATGAATGCAGCGCGGTTCATGGCGCCCATCGCTTCAGAGTGCCAAGGTCAGCGCGCTGCGCCTGACCGCTTTTGATTTCGTTGACAAACCAAGTTGTCGCGGAAGGATGTTTTTTTTGGGAGAGTAACGTGGGGAAAATTAGTAGAGTTAAAATGGCTGCTGCAGCGATCGGTGGGCTTTTGACGGTAAATCCGGCCTTTGCGACGACGACCGTGTATCAGAGCGCTTATCAGACGGTCTCAATCGGATGGGGTGCTGACGCTGCGAAAACCGTGGGACAAACGTTCGTTGCTCCGGGCGATGCACTGTTGTCATGGTCATTCACTACCAGCAGCAATACTAATAACGGTTTGCGCTTCGTGGTGTTCGCGTTCGATCAAATAAATGGTCGTACTGTAGGCCCTGAGCTATACAGTTCTGCAATCGCAAATGTGGTGTACGAAAGAAATCAGGGTCTTCTCGAGCTTTACACGCATACGTTCGAGAATATCAATCTCAATCTGGCGACAGGTTATCGCTACGCCGCTTTTATTACATCCTTCGGTGCGCCAGAGGCGGATTCTTCTTATTATCTCGCTCTGGGCGCCACGCCCACCGCGCCCAACAACGAACAGCTCACTGGTAGTATCTGGTTCAGTCCAGACAATGCTCCGGCGACCAACGTCAATTATAGTTGGTTGAATGGAAAGCAGGCTAACGTCACCGCAGTCTTTGGAACCCCATCGTCGGCGGTAGCAGCAGTTCCAGAGCCTGCAAGCTGGGCGATGATGCTCGTTGGATTTGGTGCCATTGGTTTCTCCATGCGCGACCGCCGACGCAAATCAAGCGTGCGCTTCGCCTGAGACTTTACTCAGCGTATCCGTGAGGCCCGCAGGAGCAATCCGGCGGGCTTTGCTCTGTTCGATGTCTGTTAACAAGCGGGTTCAATCGCCTTTACAGGGCCGAGGTGATCCATCTGCGAGGACCATGGCGATCGCTCGAAGCCGTGGGATATGCCACGCTTGAATGGGTCGACGGGTTCAACAACAGGCGTCTGCTCGAGCTCATCGGCAATATCTCGCCAGCTTAACCCGAAGAACGCTACTACGCCATGCTGGACGACCAACCCATTGCTGCGTAACTTAAACCAAATGGCCTCCGACGAACCCGGCGCGGTTCAAGCCAGACAAGCAGCGCGCAACATATAAACCCCTTAAATTGGATGCCCGCTCCGAGGGTTGAGTGCAGGCGCGCAAAAACCCCCTGATCCGGGGGTGCCCCCCGTGTGCGTCTCATGGAATGTTGCGCATCTTGCGAGGCGGAACTGCCTTAGCAACCGGTTGGGGCAAGGGTTGATGGATGAGCTTTGCTTAAATGAATTCAGGTCCGCTCCCAAATGGGACAGTTGCTCAATCAAACATGGCAACTGCGAGAACAAATACGGTTCTACATTTGAGTGCTTGCTGTAACGGCGAAGCTTGATTTCAAGAACGCGTCGCGAACATCAAGCAGGGGATTTGCGCTTGTGATAGGTCGGCCTGCCGTTGCTTTTATTGTCGGTTTGGCCACGCTGGCTATCCTGCTCATTGTGAGCGGCCAGCTCGCGCGGTCGCTCCCGAGTTATGCGATGACCTTCCAATCGGAACCCGATGGACCGCTTCTTGTCGCCGTGATCGAGGGATCACCCCAACCCCTCGCGGCGCCGTTGCGGGTTGTCAGGATCACAGATCCGAGCACGGGTTCCAGCATCGCGCCACTTGGCTACGACGACGCCGTTCGCCGCACCGAGCGTTTGATCACGCCCGAGGCGATCGCCAAGCAGGACAGTCTCGCAGCGATGGCGCAATCGGGCGATCTGCAGTTCATTCTTCGCGATAGCAACGGTCACGATGTCGAACTTGTACGCCAGCGCCAGCTGAACCCACTCGGATTGCCATTCTGGATTGCGGCTGCTTCGGGAATGCTGGGCGCGCTCATCGCATTGTGGGTTTTGGTGCTGCGGCCGCACGATCCCTCCGCCCGCGCTATTGCCGCTGCAGGTTTCGCTCTGTGCTTCGCCGCGCTCCCGTTCGCCGTGCTGGAAAATGGAGAGATGATCGTAGGCGGCGCCTTATGGCGGCTGCTCGTGACGATCAACTGGATGGGCGCCCATGCTTTCGGCTTGGCGCTTGTTGCCTATTTCACCTGGTTTCCAAAGCCGCTCGCAACTCGGCCGTTGCGTCTGGTTAGCATCACTGCACTGGCAGCTGTTGCCCCTCTCATGGCCGTTTTCGCTCAGAGCGGTCGCTTGACTTATGATGACGTGTCGCTCGTCATCAGCGCCGATTTCCTGATCATCGTTGCACTGGTCGTTTTGCAATGGCGCCGCTCCCGCAGCCACCCACTCGGCCGCGCCGCGTTGCGGCTTGTTGGCAGCGCCACCGTGATCAGCCTTAGCCTGTTTTTGCTGATGACTTACATGCCCCCATTGCTCGGCGCATCGGCAGAGTGGGCAGATCCGCTCGCGTTTGTGTTGATGCTACCGCCCTTTGTAGCGATTGCCATAGGGGTAACGCGAGGATGGATGTTCGATCTGGATCGCTGGGCCTGGCGTCTGTTTGCATCCGCCCTATCCCTGTTCCTGATCGTCGCGGTCGATGTCATCTTGCTGCTCGCCACCAGTCTCGCGCCAGATACGGCGACAACGGTTGCGATGGTCGTGGGCGCTGCAATCTGGATTGTGATGCGGCAGAAGCTGCTTGAGAGCTTCTTTGCTCGTTCGAGGCGGGATGGCGCAGCGCTGCTCGCGCAAAGTGGTGAAATTGCCCTTGGTGCGACGGAGGCGGAGCGGTTCGAGCGCTGGCAGCAGGCGCTGGAAAACTGGTTCCGTCCGCTCTCGGTCGGTCCATCGGATCATGTTGGTCAGGCGACACTCGAAAATGCGGGTGTGTCATTGCTGATCGGGGCGCCACCTTTTGGCCCCGCGCTGCGATTATATGCCGCCAATCATGGCCGAAGCCTTTTCCACAGCGGCGATGCCGAGCTGGTGAACACCCTTTCTCACCTTTGCCAGCAAACAGACGCAGCGCGCCAAGCCTATGACCGGGGAATGTATGAGGAACGCGAGCGGATCGCGCGTGATCTACACGATGATGTGGGTGGCCGATTGGTAACAAGCCTTCATCGAGGATCGTTGGACGATGCGCGCAGCGATGTGCGAGGCGCCATCAAGGAAATGCGTCAACTCCTTGCGGGCCTGCGAGGCGGACGGCGCTATCTCTCCGATGTCGTCGCGACTTGCCGGGTTGATGCGGGCGATCGTCTCGAGGCCGCTGGCATCACGCTCATATGGCCCATGCTGGCAATCACGACCGATCATTATGTGCGCTATTCCGTCTTCCGCGCTGTGGAAGCGACCTTGCGGGAAGCAGTTACGAATGTGATCCGCCACGCGAATGCCGGGAAGGTTGAGGTCGCCATCGCAGTCGCGCTCTGGGATGGGCACCCTACGCTTAGTATAGAGTTTATTGATGATGGCATTGGCCTTCCAGCATCCTGCGAGGAGGGGCGAGGCTTTTTCAACATGCGCAAGCGGGTCGGCGAGGTCGGCGGCACTGTCACTCTTAGCTCTCAGCAAGGGACGCAGATTGCCATGCGTGTCCCGCTCGACATGCTCCCCCCGGAACAGGGGGCATCAATGCGGAGCCGATGATGTCATGAGCGTAGCGATGGACTCCATTCTCATCGTGGAAGATCTGGCGCCGACGCGGGACTGGCTTCACGCCTTGGTACGCCGCGTCTATCCGAATGCGCAGATCATCGGCTGCGCAACGCTGCGTGCCGGCTATGACTGGTTGGCGCAGCAGCAGCCCGACGGGTCATTTCTTGGCCTTATCGATCTCGGCTTGCCAGATGGCTCAGGCGTCGATCTCATCCGCCAGCTCCGCCTGAAGCTTCCGGATGCTCGTATCATCGTATCTACCTTGTACGATGACGATGCTCATATCCTCGCGGCTCTCGCGGCGGGAGCAACAGGCTATCTGCTCAAGGATGAGGAAAGCGAAATCATCGAGGCGCGCTTGCGGGGTATGGAGCGCGGTGAAGTCGCAATGACCCCGAGCATCTCGCGCAGGATATTGGAGCATTTCCGCAAAAATGCCGGTTTCTTTGCGGTGGACTCTGCCGTCCTGCTGACGCCACGCGAAATGGACGTGCTCCGGTTAATTGGACGAGGCCTGAAGGTTGCCGAGGCGGCCGCCTCCCTGGGGATCAGCGCGCAGACGACCGCTGGCTATATCAAGTCAGTCTATCGCAAGCTCGACGTCAACACGCGGGCAGAAGCCGCCCTTGAAGCAGCGAAGCGCGGCTTGGTCTGAACCCCCGGTTCAGGGGGATGCGGATCGACCATAATCTTCCTTACACATCGCCTAGAGCTGCATTTGTGGCTTTCACGTCTGTTGGAAGGCCTTTGTGGGGAAGGGTCTGATTTTGGACGGCCGCGGTCAATCGCGCGTGCCCTGTTGATGCCCTTGCGACCCGGGCCTCAGCAGGGCGCTGACGGCGATGTGCGCCTCCAAGCTTGGTTCGACCCTGCTGCATGTCGACCGGACAGTCGTGTTGAGATTGCGCCAGCTGCGACCTGCCTTTTCTGGCGGAGCCAGCATCCTGGGCGATGATCATCGGTAGTTTTGCGATGATCGGCTGCGCAATGCGTGATGCTATGCCTGGAATAATTACCAGAGCGAGTGATTTTCCGACGCTCTGTGAAGGGACGTAATTTGATGAATGAATGACCGCTGTCAGGATGCCCATTCGTCGGTCTGAGCGACCACTTCGTTGGCGGTTGACGCCGCTACGATGGCTTGTGGCATCGGCGACTGCCGACCAGGTCAGGTCATTCAGTGACCGGTCTAAGAACGACCGCTCGTGCCGGAACCGGCCATTTGCCTACCGCGAAGCAGGCGGGCATGTGTTAAGCTAACCAACTAGGATCATCGCACTTGATCTGAACGCGACATCCGGCTTTTTGTAGAAGTCTGTCTATTCAGGCATGGAAGGGGGCGGCTGTGGCACACGTCACGATCCATTCGACCAATCTCGAAAACATCGCGGTGGGATCACTGCAAACGAAATGGAATGCGCGCGGAGACCGGATCCTGCGGTACTACATCGACGTGCGGCACAAGAAGCTCAACCTTCACAAGGAGGTCAGCGCGCCTGAAATCTTCATTCTGCAGAGCAAGCTCGACGCGTTGATCGCTAGCTGGGATGAAAAATATACAGGCTACCTTAAGCGCCAGTCCTTGCTCTCCGGCCAAGCTGCTGCCGACGAGATGACAACAGAGGCAGCGCTCAGACTGGCATCGCTGACCCGCATCCTCACGCATGCGACGCTCGTCGATGACAGAATCGACTGGGAAACTCTCAAGGATCGGTCTGCATACCAATATCCCAAGGACTTCCCGGAGCCCAAGCCGGCGAGCAGTCCGGCCCCCCAGCCGAAATATGTCGAACCGAAGGTCGGTTTCTTTCAGGTTATCCTCGGCAAGAAAGCGGG
This sequence comes from Sphingobium sp. B11D3B, assembly GCF_025961735.1. Taxonomy (NCBI): domain Bacteria; kingdom Pseudomonadati; phylum Pseudomonadota; class Alphaproteobacteria; order Sphingomonadales; family Sphingobiaceae; genus Sphingobium; species Sphingobium sp. B11D3B. The sequence continues at coordinate 2,879,217 of NZ_JAOQOF010000001.1, forward strand.
CATTCTTGCTGAAGCCGAGGCGATTCACGCGGCGGCAATACAGCAATGGAAGGAGGTAGAAGACCGACGAAAAGTTGCTCTGGCTCACGCGGTTGCCCAATGGGAAGAACGTCGCAAGGCTTTCTGGGATGAACACAAAGCCAAGGAAGATGCCTTCAAGGCTGAGCAGGCAGCGTCGCATGCCCTCGTCGATCAGCTCGCGGCCGAGGTTGCGAGCGGAGAAGAGGAAGCCGTCATCGAGCATGCCTCGCTTGTGCTGGAGCGATCGGACTATGATGGCCTCTTCGAGAAATCCTACCTCTTGCAGTATGATCGTGTCCGCAAGCTCATGAAGCTCGCCTATGATCTGCCATCAATCGATGTCCTGCCATCGACGAAGGCGGTGAAATTCGTGAAGGCGACGGGAGAGCTGAAGGAGAACTTCATCTCCGATCGCGACAGGAAGGCCAACTTCGAATCTGTCGCCTATCAGGTCTGCCTGCGCACGATCCATGAGCTGTTCGAGGCTGATGAGGCCGGGAACATCGATGCAATCCTTTTCAACGGCTTTGTCGAATTCGTCGACCCGGCGAGCGGTCAGCAGAAGCGTAGCTGCCTAATGTCGCTGCTTGTCGATCGAGAATCCTTCTGCGCCATCGATCTTAACCGCGTCGATCCCAAGGCATGCTTCAAATCGCTGAAGGGCGTCTCGGCAGCATCACTGGCTTCCCTCGCACCCATCGCCCCGGTCATGGAACTCGACACAGAGGACCGCCGGTTCATCGAGGCGCGGGAAGTCGGCGCTGCACTCGATCCGGGCACTAACCTGGCTGCGATCTCGTGGGAAGACTTCGAACACCTCGTCCGCGAGGTTTTCGAAAAGGAGTTCGCCTCGCGCGGCGGCGAGGTGAAGGTCACACAGTCGAGCAGCGACGGAGGGGTCGATGCCATCGCGTTCGACCCCGATCCGATCACCGGCGGCAAGATCGTCATCCAGGCCAAGCGCTACACCAGAACCGTTGGCGTGTCGGCGGTGCGGGATCTGTACGGCACTATCATGAATGAGGGCGCATCGCGCGGCATCCTTGTGTCCACGGCGGACTACGGCCCTGACGCCTACAAGTTTGCCACCGGCAAGCCGATCACGCTGATGAACGGCGCCAACCTCCTCCACATGCTTGAGCGCCAAGGATTTCAAGCCAGCATCGATCTTGCAGCAGCGAGGTTAGCGGCCTCCTGACCTTTCGGCGATGCGCAAGCTACCATCACGCTGGCGGGTTCATTCGGACGAAACGAAATTTTGGAAGCACTGGTTTTCTCCCAGACCTAGCAACCGTTCTATCGTGCTGCTATTTAAGCGTCGGAGGTCAGATACGATGGCAAAGCAGGGTCAGCATGTGGTTCGGAACTCTTCGGGCGGATGGGCCGTGAAGAAGGCAGGCGCTTCGAGAGCGACTAGCGTTCACGCCACGCAGGCAGATGCTATCGCAGCCGCCACCAAGATCGCGCAGAACCAGAAAACCGAGATCTACATCCACGGTCGTGATGGTCGGATCAGAGAGCGAAACTCCTACGGAAACGACCCGCATCCGCCGAGGGGCTGATCTTGCCGCCACCCTTCGACCGCTCGGTTTTCGTCAACTGCCCCTTCGATGAAGATTTCGCACCGATCCTGCAGGCGGTAGCGTTCTGTATCGTCTATATGGAGTTTTTCCCGAGGCTGGCGCCAGAGAACGCCGACAACGGCGAGGCGCGGCTCGATCGCATTGTCGACCTCGTCCGGGGATCAAAGTACGGCATCCACGACCTTAGCCGATGCAAGTCTGTGGCACAGGATGAGTACGCGCGCATGAACATGCCTTTCGAACTTGGCCTTGACCATGCGTGTCGCAGGTTTGGACCGCCCCCGCTGTCGGACAAGCGGATCCTCATCCTTGAACACACCCGCTATGATTACCAGCGGGCGCTTTCCGACATCGCAGGCTGGGACATCCATGCTCACAACGGTGATCACGAAAAGGCGGTCCGCCACGTTCGCACCTGGCTGATCGCGCAGGCTGGTGCGCAGCCTGTAGGATCGGCGCTAATCCAGGGGAAATATCTGGCCTTCCAAGAGTGGTACTGGGAGCGCGAGACCGCTGCTGGATCATCCGAGGAAGACATCCGCGAGTACCCCACTGTCGAGCTCATCCGGGCGATGCATGAATGGAAGGATGCCGAAGAACCAGTCTGATATCTTATCTGCTCTCTTGCCCAATGAAGGGTTCGAAACGTCAAATTTCTTGTAAGCAGCGGTTCCGTTTGTCACTAAACGGTGGCCGCTGGCGACCAGATCACGCCATTCAGCAGGACGCGCTTGAATGTCCTACCACATCGAAACCTGCCATTGGAATATGTCTGCTCATCCGGGCATTTGCTGCCTTGATAGCTGACCTTCGATAGGTCGGTCGATCTAGCTGAAAGCAGTCGATTGTTCATCCGAACCACGCCGATGATGATGGGTACTACATCGACGCTATGACACTACGGTAGCGTCGGCAGCGTTGAACCAACACTCCTCCCGCCTTGTGGCAACCAAGAAGGCGGGATGCGCGAACGCGCGATCTTCTAGGAGGGTGGCCAGCACGATAATGGGGTCACGCTACAAACCTGAGCGACCCAGCTTCAATCAATCTCCAGAAATGCCATGTGCGAGCATGGCGATCTCTGACGCTATCATCGCAAAAACTGGCGCATGAGGGTCGATCACATCAAAATGATTGGCATCTTCCGGCTTCACCACGCGGACCCTGTCACCTGACTTTTCCGCTACCTGCGCATAGCCGAGGGTCATCTCAATCCGCCAAGGCTCTTCGAGTTCGCCAATCACGAGGGTCTGGGGAATGCCCAGGGGGAGCAGATGGACAGGCGATGTTTCCGTGAAAAGCGCGGCGGCGTCCTCAGGGTTCGCAAGGCCGAGCATCCTCAGAATATCGGTGCGGTTACCGAGCTTTAACGCCTGTTCCAGATCATTCACGCCACCGATGGAAACAACGCCGTGAAGGGGCAGAGGGTCGACGGCATAAAGCGGACCCGCGGGATCGAGGTTGCGCCTGCCGGCAAGCCACAATGCCAGATGCCCTCCGGTAGAATGACCGACCGCGATGACCCGGCTTAAGTCCAGTGGGTAAGTGCGCATAACCTCGCGCAAGTGATCGGCGGCAAGCGCTACGTCGTGAAACACATCAGGATAGCCACCGCCGACGTGACCCATGCGGCGAAATTCGACGTCCCAAGTGGCGACACCTGTGTTGGTTAGCGCTTCCACAAATAGCGTAGAATAATCCTTGGTCCAGTCTGCGAGCCATCCACCCCCATGGATGAAGATGACGACGGGGAAACCGCCGGGCGGCGGCATGGTGTGAGGCAGGCGAAGGTCTGCGAACTGCACCGGACTGACATCGCTGTACCGGATGCGGGCATCCGGCAAGGACCTTGGCAGCGATGCGGCCAATATCAGGGGGTTGGCATGGCATGAAGAATGAGGCGCAGACGAAGAAGGGGGCGCAGACATGGTCTCTCCGATATTGGATTGCGTGCGCATGGGTGAAGTTGTCCTGGGGTGCCCTGAAGGATGGAGGCTCGCGACAACCGTAGCACCAGCGTCGCAAACCTCGGTCCCATGAAAAAGGGGTAGGGGTGACTCATGAGGCGTTAACGTCATCTGGGCCGGGATAAGGATAGCGCGCCAGCCAGGAATCATATTGCTCCGGGAGCACGCCGGAAGATTTTGGCAGCTTCATCTCGCGCGCGACACGGAAAGGATAATGCGGATTGGCGAGGTGCGCGCGAGCCATCATTGCTATATCCAACTCTCCGGTCGCAATCGCCTTCTCGGCATCGGCCGGAATGTCCATGCCATAGGCAGTGCCTACCGGAAGACCTGCCTCACGCCGAACGCGCTCGGCAATCGGCGCCATGAAGGCAGGCCCCCACGGAACATTATTGTCCGGTGTGGAGAAGCCGATACCGACACTCATGAAATCAAGGCCTGCCTGTCGGAATATATTCGCCAGATCGATGGCCTCGACCAACGTCTCCTCGTCTCGACCATCAAATTCGATGACTCCGAAGCGCGCGGTCAAGGGCAGACGTTCTGGCCAAACCTCCCTCACGGCGCGCAACGTCTCGACGAGGAAGTGCCCACGACCGATCGCATCGCCACCATATTGATCGGTGCGGGTATTGGCATGGATAGAGAAGAAGCTCTGCCCCAGATATCCATGCGCAAAGTGCAGTTCTAGCCACTCGAACCCGGCGTCGCGAGCGCGCGCGGCGGCGTTGACGAAATCCTGCCGCACACGCTCGATGTCCGCGATGGTCATCTCTTTAGGCATCTTCCCCAAATTGCCGCCGAAGGGAACCGCAGAGGGTGAAAGGGTCGGCCAGCCATGCGGTGCATCGTCCGCAATATGGTCGTCTCCCTCCCATGGCTTGTTGGCGCTCGCCTTGCGACCGGCATGGCCGATCTGGATGCCCGGGACGGCGCCTGCCGATTTGATGGCGCGGGCAATCTGCGCCATGCCGTCGACCTGCTCGTCGTTCCACAAGCCGGTGTCGCCCCAGGTGATGCGACCCTCCGGTGACACGGCGGTTGCCTCGACGATCACAAGGCCTGCACCACCCCGCGCCATTCCGGCATAATGGGGCACATGCCAATCGGTTATGATCCCGTCGATGGCGCTATACTGGCACATCGGCGGGACCGCGATGCGGTTGCGAAGCGTGACGTCTTTCAGCGTGTAGGGCGTGAAGAGCTTTGCCATGATGGTTTCCTACAAGATCGGGTGTGAATTGTGCTGACTGAGACGCCGGTCGCAGGTGCGATGCTCTCGACATGGCCCTTCGGCATCACGCCCGGCAATGCGTGGAGCGTAACGGATGCGGGCTGGCCGGTATGCTAGGCGATTTCTTTTAGATACGATTGCGAGATTGCGGCATAATATTTATCGATTCTGCCAATCGTGCGTCACGTAGTCAGATTACGCATCGCAAGATATTTGCCGGGTGGCTGACCCAGTGCCTTTTTGAACATCGTGATGAATGCGCTGGCGCTGTCGTAGCCAAGGTCCATCGCCACGGTCTGAACCGCGACGCCATTTGCCAACCATTCCAGCGCGAGAAGGATCTGGTATTGCTGCCGCCAGCGCAGGAACGTCATCCCTGTTTCATCGAGGATGTGGCGGTGGAGGCTGCGTTCACTCATCCCGATTTTTACCGCCCAGGTTGCGGCAGTGGAGCGATCCGAAGAATCAGCGCGCAGTCCGTCGAATATTCGCTGGAGCCTTGAGTCGCGCGGCATGGGCAGGTGGAGATGCTCGATGGGCGCGACCGCCAGTTCGTTGAGCATCGTCTGGATCATCGGCGCGGCAGTCCCGTCCACGTCGTACAAGGCAGGCAGGTGGCTGACCGCAATAATCAGCTCTTTCAGTAAGGACGATATGCGCATGGTGCAGCAATGGCGGGGGAGCTCGTCGGCCAGTTCGGGGGCAATGAAGAGGCAATAAAGCTCCATTTCTCCGACACCGCGAATGCTGTGCTGCACGTCGCCGGGAAGCCAGAGCGCGCAACCGGACGGCACGATCCACCGCCCCCGCTCAGCCTGGCAGGTCACGAGCCCACGCACCGCGAGCACGAGCTGCGCCTTGCGATGGGAATGCGCCTCCTGCTCCCAACCGCAGGTCACCAGTTCCATACCAACCGCGTTGACAGGACGAGGGGATTCCTGGGGCAGGAATAATTGTTCGGGATCGCCCTTCATAAGTAGTTTATCTCATGAGCGATGTGGATGAGGCAATCGAGGCGTTGCAACGATCCAGCTCTGGGCGATCCGACGCCCACGCAAGTCACGCTTAATCACGCAGTATATTGCGCGCAGCCCGCGCGGTCAGGCCTGTCTACGTGCAGACATGATGGCAGCCAGCAGCAGACCGCCGGTCAATGCAATATGTTCGAGCGCGATCTGGAAATCCAGGGTCCGGCGCGGCTCGTCGTGCAGCCAGAAGGCGTGGGCGACGGGAATGCAAAGCAAGGTGAACACCCCCAGCATAGCGGCGCCCAACCAGCCCAGGCCTCTGACGTCGGTTATCAGCAGGAAAGAACCCACGAGCTGGGTCGTGATCGTCGCTACCGCGAAAAGCTCCGGCGAAGGAAGGGCGACCGCCTGCATTTCCGCCGTCACTGCCCCGAAATTGAAAACGCCAAACAGACCGGCAAGCAAAAAGAACGATGCCATAACGAGGCGTGCCAGGACCGTCATCAGAGGGTGAGAGAGGATGGTTTGGAGGACTGTAGGCATAGTTCAACCTCATTGGTAATGATCATTACCGTCTAGATCAAAATCTGGTAATGGCAAGTACCATGGCGTATGACGCGGCATGGCAGATGATCTTGGAAGCTTATCCGACGCGAGGGGAGACGCGCTGCTTCAGGCGGCGACCGACCTCTTCCTCAATCACAGCTTTACCGGCGTGTCGGTGGATGCCGTGATCGCCCGCGCAGGTGGCTCCAAACGGGATTTGTATCAGCGCTTTGGGGATAAGGTCGGGTTGTTCCGGCAGGTCATCGATCATGTCTGCCAGGAGGTATTGAAGCCGCTGCGTGATCTGCCAACCGAAGGGGAAACGCTTGAGGCTGCTCTGACGAATTTCGGGCGGACCTTCGTACCATTTCTAATGTCCCCCAAGGTTATCGCCTTGCAAAGACTGGTAATCGGAGAATCGCACCGCTTTCCCGAATTCATCGATGTTTTCGTGCGTCAGGGGCCGGCAAATGCCTACGCGATTGTCGCCCGCCTGCTGGAAAGTCGCGCCGCGTCGGGAGAGATAAGAGTGGCAGACCCCCATCTATGTGGCGCTCTGTTCTGCGACATGCTCGCCACCGGGTTGCAGTATCGTGTGATGGCCGGGGAGACGGTGTCTGCCACCGAAATCGAAGCGCGCATTCGTGAAAGTGTCAGGATGCTCGTCCGGCCCGGCGGAACTCTTAACGGATGAAAGAACTGCGCAAGGCTGACACATCTGTTTGCCGTCCGAAGCATCCGCTATCTCAAGCAGCGCTTCTGAAAGGCGCCGTTCGCGATCGTCCGCAGGCCCCGTACAGTGCGGCGGGGGCTTACGGCGATCTATGAATGACCGGTCTTGGCGTAGCAGGACATTCCCATTGGCGCCGGCGATCGGCAGGAATGTCGCAAGCGCCCGTGTCCGGCTCTCCACCGGAAACGGGCGCCATCGGGTTTAGATCTCCGTGTTCTCGGCGAGGGCAAGAGCATCCTCCACGTCGATTCCGAGATAGCGGACCGTATTTTCAATCTTGCTATGGCCGAGCAGGATCTGAACGGCGCGAAGGTTGCCGGTAGCTCTATATATTATCGATGCCTTCGTTCGGCGAAGCGAGTGCGTGCCATACTCGCTTCGCATGAGACCAACACCTGCAACCCATTCGTCGACAAGCCGCGCATATTGGCGGGTGCTGAGATGCCCATTATGGTCAACCCTGCTGGGGAAAACATAATCGTCCACCGTCCCACCGCGCCGATCCAGCCAAGCCAGCAGGCTCGTCCGAGCGTCGGCCAGTAACTCGAATTGGACAGGCCGTCCGGTTTTCTGCTGCATTACGATTGCGCGCGTTCGGATCTGTCCGCCACTAACGATGTCGCCGATCTTCATCTGGACCAGGTCGCAACCGCGAAGCTTGCTATCGATCGCCAGGTCGAACAGCGCCCGATCCCGCAGGCGGCGGCGCTGGTTGAGATAGAATCGGATTTCCCAGATTTGCTTTGGCTTCAGCGCACGTTTTGCGCCAACGGTTCTTCCAGCATTCCAGACTTGGCGTTTGGTGGCGGTGGTTTCTGTTTTTGGCATCTCCATGTTCGTTCTCCAGTGGCCGGGTTGGCCAGATGAAGAACGCATGCCCATGCAGCACGGTGAGGCTCGTGCCGACCAACTCACGACCTCACGACATGTCGCAAAGGGGCACTTGAATGTCTGCTCACGCCGATACCGGTCGTTGGCATGTTTTTGTGTGTCCGGCGGACGCGCCACCGATCTAGGTCATTTAGAGGTAGGGTGGCGCAGCCCGAATGCGCCTCAATCTGGATGAAGACCCAGATAGTGCCACGATCTCCTAAAGCCCCAGAGTTGAAGCCCGCAGCGCGGCTTGCAGATGAGGGACGAGGCTAGGATCGGCGTTAAGAAGTGCCTGAATACTGCGCGTGACCTGACGGGACTTCAGGCCAATTGCAGCCAACTGACCGGCACGCATCAACTGCCGCTGTAGCGCCTCAATTTGCTCCTGCTCGTCATGATAGGCCGAGGAGATCATCAGCGCCTGATGGACAAGGCCGGCACCGCCACAGTTTTCAACCGGGATGAGATCGGCCAAAGCTTCCGCCAGTCCGGGCATTGCCCAGCTTTGCGCCAGTTGCAGGAGGATCCCGTGATATTGGTCGCGCAACGGAATCTCGGCCCGTTTCGCCTGTGCAAGCGCGGCATCCCCGATGGTCTGAGCGGTCTCGCTGTCCGGCGCGGCATAGAACATGGCGAGGCGCAGGAGCAGTTCCGGTGTCCCTTCCGACGGCTCTTCGCCGAGAAATTCGAGAACGACCGCGACATCTTCTTCGGCTGGGACTGGCAGGGTGGGAGGCATGTTCCCAAAGGCATCCAGCGGACCAGGGAGATACAGAAATCCTGCGAGCGGCCCATCGAATCTCGCCACGCGCGCGCGAAGTATTTCGAGCCATGGTGCCGGCCTCAGCTCGAGCGGTATTGAGTCGATGACCTGGTCGAACCTCACCAGAAGTTGAGCCTCGACCGCGAGTGGAATGATAGTTGGCGAGGGCAATCCGGGCACATGCGCGGCCTCCCGTTGAACCACGATATCATATTGCGAGCCGATCCATTCGGTGACCTGATTGAGAAGGGCCGGTCGCTGGATCTCAAAGTGCCTTAAGACACGGCAGATCGCGCCAGCATGGGCAAGAATTGCCGCGCGCCGGCCGAAGACCGGCCAGTTTCTGAGCGTACCGTCAAAACCGGTGTCAGTCGTCACGAGCATGGCACCGACGCAGAAGTCATGCGCAAGATCGCGAGCTGTGCCCGCTTCGCTCCACATTTCGTCAAGGATCCGATCGCCAATTGCCCGGCAGGCCGGATGCCCGACATGTTTCGCGACAAGCCCGAACCCGGCCAGGATGCTGAAGGGATCGCCTTTTTCGAGCAGACGCAGCGCCAGACCGGCCGCATCCTCCGGCCCGAGCGGCCCGGTGAACGCCTCAAGGTCGAACCCCGGGATTACGGCGAGCGGCGCGCTGGCGACCGCCGTGGCCTCGACGCTCGCGCCGGTGCGGCGATCATCTGCCAATACTTGGAGGCCTTCCTTCAACGACGGAGCATCGGCAAGACTCTCGGCGAAATTCAGGAAATAGGTCTCGGGCAGCCGGACGAGATCGTGGATCTCGAAATCCGGACCGGCCATCTCTTCGATCTTCTTCTCGCAGAAATGCTCTACGCTGTTCTGGACCTCGCTTGTGAATGCCACGAAAGTCGCGCTGTCGAACGGCCCTGAATCGACAATGCCGCGCCAGTAGCGCTCGCGGGACGGAGCGATGCTATACCCTTCGAGCACCGAGATGAAGCTTCGCGAGCGAATGTCGGGATCTGCGGAGAAGAGTCCGGCCTGGGTGAAGACCAACCGGCCCTCTTCAAGGTCGATCGAGATGCTATGATCTTCACGGACGATGCCGCCCACGGCGACTTGCTCTCCCGCGGCATCGCGAAGGACCGCATCCTCACCGCTCAAGACTTCACGCAGGAAGTCGCTCAGTGCGTCCTGCGGAACTCGAAACCCGCCGACCGAGACCGCGCGCCGGCGATCGATCATGAGACGAAACTCATCATCGCCAAGCAGACGGGTGCGGAAAATCACCGGCAGATGCGCTGTCAGCCAGCGCGTCAGCTCCTCGGGAGGAAGTGTCGGGAGCTCGCCTGACTCCCCCATCTGTTCGCGATGCTTGAGGATGATCTCCTTGAGGCGCGCGACGATGTCATTGACAAGATCGGCATCCTTCCCTTTCAGACGTTCGAGAATCGACTGATCGAACCATGCATGATAAGCATTGAGCTGCGCCGACGTCATGTTGAGAGGCATGGCGAGCAGGCCAAGTGCATTGGTCTGGATGCCGCGCCCCCACAGAAGATGATCGGCATTTGCGGGCTCGTTCGGGTTCAGGGCCAAAAGGTCCGGAATGGCACCATGCAGAAACTCTGCCGCCCGCGCGGCTGCTTCAGGTTGCAGCTTGCGGAAACACTCCTTGATGGCGAGGCAAAGCTGGAAAACCGCTCTTTCCACCCAGGGCCTCTCGAGCGGGTAAAGGATTGCCCGGCGCAGGAAGGGTAGTACGAGGCTGTCCCTGATGATGCGGATTGCCCGTGGCGGCCCGGACTGCCAGTCCCCGCTTTCTACGGCAGCGACGATCTCGTCTGCGGAGATGGGCGCGAGCCCGATTCCGGCAGCGCGTATCTTCTGCAAGGCAGCCAGCAGGGCGGCTTCGGTCCAAAGGCCGCGCTCCTTGAGCGTGATCAGAAGGTCGATGCTGGTCGCGACGCTGGCTTGCCGGCCGCTATTGTCTGTGAACAGGCCGTGCTGGTTGATGAAGCGGTCATCGGCTATGAGAGCATCAACTTCGCAGCTGTCTTGCAAAATAGCCGACAGCGGCTCGTTCTCCTCGCCTACGTCATCTTCGCCGTCGAGTTCTTCGTCGCTTTCCGAGACACCGGGTGAGCGCGGGCTGTACAGGGCCGAGCCGACCACCGCCTTGCCGGAGCGAAGGGCGGCACTCAACGTCTCCCTGAAACGCTCGACCTGTGCCTGCAGCATGTTGACCGTCTCCCGCTCCTGAAGTTCAGCTTCTGCTCGCGTGGCCACGTCCGGCAGCACCAGCAGCCTGACGTTCAGGCGCGTCAGCGGCTCGACAAGCCCCGCATCAACAAGAAAGTGCAGGGCGACCGGATCGAGAATCAAAGGGCGGTCGAGGTCTATCGCCGCTTCATCGGCCCACCGCTGACGGACGTCTGGGAACCTCTCGGCGTTCGCTGCCTCAGCGGCACTGATCTCGCCGCGCGCCCGCAGCGCGTCCACCACAGCGGCGATGCTGGCGAGATGTGCCGCAAATGGCGCGGCATCCCTGATTATCTCGTTGAACGAGCCCGGTTCATAAAGAGGCGGGATATGAACAATTCGTCCATTTTCCGCCTGCGCGAGCGCCTGAAGTGCTTCTACCTTGTCGCTGTCCCCATCGCTGCGTTCGATGACGATCAGTTTGCGGCGTTTCACTAGGTCGAGAACCTTCGTTGCACGTACGGCGCGCGAAGGCTGCCCATGGTCATTGCCCATGAGATCTTCGAGAAGAGACGGCAGCGTGCCGGCCGGGAGGACAACCGTGTCGAAGGCTTCGAACACGGGTTCGAGCGCATCGAGGAGATGAAGGACCAGAAGGGCGGTTGGCTCGATGGCAATCCGGGTCGCGGCGCCGAGATGACCGAAAATCCGGCTTCCGGCATAGATCGGCAGGTAGACACGCTTACGCGCGTCAGGCTGGTCGATATTCGTTGCGGCATGGCGTAGGATCATCGCTGTGAGCGTCGTTCCAAGCGGGCCGGCCGCCATCGACATCGTGACCTCACCTGACCTCAACATGGCATCAAGCCGGTCGGACCGCTCTACGGCCTCCTGATGATACTCAATGAACTTTCGCGGTTCCTGGGCGATGAAGGGGCCCGTCTCGTCGGAGAGTTCTACAGCGCGCTTGAACCAGCTGATCGCTGGCTCCTCACCATCCTCGCCGCGGCGGATCGAAAGGCCGAATGCGGAAGCCAGGACACGCGCATCATTCTCGTCCTTCGCGACGGCCGCGATGAGCAAAGCCTTGCCGTCCGGATGCTTCACTGTCGTCGCAAGGGCTGCCGCCTGCATTAATTGTCGCGCGCTGCGATGCTCGGCGCGCTCAAGATCCTGCCTGAAGAGATCGCCCAGGCCGTGCCATTCCCCCCCCCTCAATGGCTATGTTGATCTCGAGCTGACGAAGGCTCGAATTGTCCGGCGAATTCGCCCGCAGCTCCGACGTGAGGGCGGCGGCGTCTTTCAGTCGACCTTCGCGGAAAAGAATCCATGCCTTGTGGGCCCGCAGGCCGGGGTCGAGTTCAACGGAGTCGCCCAGTTCCGCCAGGAAATCGCGGAGTTCGATAAAGCGCCCCGCCAGCGCAAAACCGTTGCAAGTGATCAGTGCGTCGTCGAGCCGGTTTCTGCGTGACCAGAGTTTGTGGGCATAATCGGCCAGCCGCCTGTCACGATGAGTGTGTAGCTCTGAAACCAGCAGCAAGAGATCCTGGTCGCTGTCACTCGCCTGAAAGCGGGCGAGATGGACGTCGGCGGCCGATTGTGTCCGGTCAGTCTCGATCAGATCGGCCAGGAAACGTCGTTCCTCCTCCGATAGCTGATCCGCTCCTCCGGCAAGCTTGGCGCGGGCTTCGTCCGGCCGTCCCGCCTCGACAAGGGCTTCGACCAATATCCCGATCGCCTGGGCCGGCCCGGCAAGGATGATCAGGCGATCCCGATATTTCTCGACCAGCTTCACGATCCGGTCCGGGTCGTCAGCATGGACTGCCATATCGAGCGCCGCGCGCAATTCAGCATCGTCCCAGCCGTTGAGCCGTTCGGCCTGATCCAGCTGGCGCTCGAGCGCCTGACGGTCGAACTCGATCCCAAACGGCATGGCAAGAGGCGCATAAATCGCCCTGCTGGATGGGTCCGTCAGCCGTTCGGTGAGCTCGGCTTTTGCCCGGGCCACAATGTCTGGATGAGGCGAAAGGAGCGCGAGAAAGAGGCGCGTGATCTCGATCAGCCGGAAGAAGTCGTCTGGAGCCGAACCCTTTAGGTCACTGCTCAATTGCTCTGCATCGACCAGAGCCTGTTCCCGCAGCCTCAGCCCCTCGCTATCGTTGCGCAACTGGGTGATCGGCGGCAGCATCGCGTGATTGCGCACCATCTCGGCCTGAATCTTCATGGGGGAGCAAAGCGCCAGCCGCATCCGCATGCGCACGAAACGCAACGTCCGGTTCTCGGTCAGTTGCGCCTCGCTCGCCTCCGCGAGTAGCGCCTCGCCGACCGCGATGCTCCGCTCGCTCGCGAGCCAGTGCGCAAGGGTGGAGATGAAGAAGCCCGTGACCTGATCCGGCCGTTGGAACTTCTCAAAATAGTCCAGCGCTTCGGCTGTGCCGTCCCGCCGGTTAATCGCTTCGAGCGTGAGGGAGATTCCGAGCGGATCCTCCCTTCCAGCAAGGAGACGGAGCGCTTCGCCATGGTCGCTCCGCGCCAGCGCGATCCGCGCCATATCAGAGGCCAGATCATTTGCGCCTACGTCACGCGCGCGAGATAGCCATAGCTCGGCCTCGTCGGGCGCTGGGTTCGGTTCGCGGGCCAATATGGCCGCCACGTAGCAATAGAGCTGGATCTTTACGGGCGGTGATGCCGCGCTCAGATCGCCGTCAAAGGCCCTGGCTCCGAGGTCCAGGGCCGACTGCTGGATTTTTGGATCGACAATCGCTCGCAGCGCTTCACGTCGATTGACCTCCCTCTCGATGAAGCCATCGATGAGTTCCACCGGGACCTGCTTCGCGGCAGACATCTCTCCGATGAGCGTGTTCGCCTGTTTGAGATCCTTGATGTCGGCTGCGATCTCGGACAGCTTCTCGTCGACCGCTGCGGCGCGCGTATTATCGGTCGCCAACGTCAACCGGGTATCGAAACTGGCTTGTCCCTTAAGCGACATCGCCATGAAGGCGACGGCATAGTCGAAGAGGGGTGCACCGTACCAACTCGCCTCTTCGGAAGATATGCCGTAAAGTCGTTTGGCCTCTGCCTCGTATCTCGTCAGATCGAGGTTGGCGACCAAGGCGATGGTAGCCTCGACAAGCAGTGTCTGCACGTCGTCCCGCGTGAGCCAGTCCTGCGCCTGGTCGTCGTCAAAAACGATCGGTCGGTCCGACAGAAAAGCCTTGATCCACGCCCACGGCCCGCCGAAGGGCGTTTCGCCCTTTCGGCGCAAAACTGAGAGCGCTTCTCTCAGCTCGGGCTCAACGCTTGCCGGCGTCGCTGCCGACGGAATTTCGGCCCCGCGGCGGTTTAGCTGTCGCCGGACGAGAGCGATTGCCGGTCGACCGACAAGGGCCCCTACCTTCCCAGCAGTAGCAGCTGTCTCCAACATGAAATTTTGACCATCCTCGCTCACCTAGTTCGTTCTACTGGCAAGTTCGCCACCAGAATAGTAGCGAGAGCTCGAACCAAATTAGCACTGGTCAATTTAAAGAGTGCAGACGAGAACGACTTCTGCAAAGGCCCGACCGCCGGTGCCGTAAAGGGACCGCCGCGTCGGCATCCATGCTTGGGCCGGAAAGCAAAAAGGCTCGGATCGCCTATTTTGTCGCTTTCGGCGATGCCCCGGACGAAAGGCTGTCACCGCCCGCCCCAGAGACGAAACGGATAGTCCAGACTGTCCAACTTAGCGGTCATCCGACGTCTCAAGGGCTGACTTCCGCTTTTGGCGAACACTGCCGTTGGGCGGGTGACTTACCCTGTTCCACGCGCCCCAGTCGCGTTCGTCCCGCATGATCTGACTATTGGAGGAGCTTGGTGTTTCCTACGAGATCCGCCCGGTCTCGATCTTCCGGCCCATGACCGGCGAAGGGAATGGAGACCCCGCCAATCCCCATCCCGACAAGCGCGTGCCGGCGGTCGTCCACGACGGCAGGTTGCTCGCGGAATCGGTTGCGATCGTGCTCTACCTGCTTGATACCTTCCCGCAGGCAGAGCTTGCGCCCGCGCCGGCCGATGCCCGCCGGGGAGACTATCTCACCTGGATCGCCTGGTATGTCGCCGAACTTGAGCCTGCCCTGTTCGCCGGCATGGCTGGCGAACTTGCCGGATCGCCGCAGAAACAGCGCAACTATGACGCCGTGCTCGCAAGGCAAGTTCATCGGTGTCTGCTATGCGGCAACGCCTCGGGGGAAGCATAAGGCCGAGAAGCGCCGCCATCACGTGGGTGCGCGCTGCGTGTGGGGTGGGATTGCGCCGGAGGAAGGGCAGCAATCGCGGTGACGGCGCACCATCCCGGGCAATCAGTGAGCCTCAGCCACTTCGATGCGATCGCGACCCCGATGCTTAGCCTGATATAAGGTGCGATCGGCCTTTTCCATTAGCGCCGCCGCATCGTCGCGTAACTCCCAATTTGCAGGGCTGGTACATACGCCGATGCTTACCGTCACGCGCCCTTTTGGGCTTCCTGGATGAGGAATATCGAGGCCGTCCAACGCGAGACGGCATTTCTCCGCAACGGCCAAAGCGCCCTGAAGATCGGTATTTGGTAGAATGAGAATGAACTCCTCGCCCCCAAAACGACTTGCTGAATCTGCCGCGCGCGGCGATGAGGCAAGAAGCGCGCACGCGACAAGCCGCAGGCATCTGTCGCCTTCAGGATGGCCCAGCGTGTCATTATAAGCCTTGAACCAGTCGATATCGATCGACACCAGAGACAGTGCTGTCCCATCCCGCCGGGCTCGGCGCACCTCGCGATGGAGTACCGCATCGAAGCCACGGCGGTTGAGCAGGCCCGTGAGATGATCGCGCCGGCTGGTCGCGACGAGGCGGCGCCGGGCATCCCTCGACTGTCGCTCGATTCGCGCCCGTCGCGTGACATCCAGCGCCGCGACGAACAACTCAGTGACATTGCCGCCAACGTCTCGCGTCACGCCGAAGGACAGATGATATTGGGCAGCCTGCCAAGTAACCCGCCGATCCGGAAGCCCACTCCCCTTCCTTGCCAGATCGAGACAATTTTGAAGCAGGCCTGCTGCTGCGGGAAGAATATCAAGGACGGACGCCTTGGACATGTCCGCTCGTTTGGCTTTGAGAATGTCCCTGGCGGCCTGATTGGCCATGATGATACGCAAGGTCGGATCCAGGATACAAAGGGCGAGTGGACTTGCATCGAACACTCTTTCGATCATCTGCCTGTTCCCCTGCGAGGGAAATTGGATCAGTGAACCTCCCCCAGACCCCGGAGGGTTGCTGCCGAGGCGGTCATCAACACCGGTTTTGACGGCTGCGCGCATGCCATTTCCTCCGCGACGGGCGACTGTGCGCGCATTAACGGCGCGACCGGCTGCCTGTCATGTCAAGGAATGCAAAATAGAGACGGGTCTCTCGTCGCGTCTCAAGCGGCCTTGCTCTGAGAAACGCATGGGTAAAACATTGCAAAGCTCAGCTTTGCTACACTGCCATTTTTCGCCGCCGCTGCTAGGGAACAAAGCGATCCGTAAGCAAACGGAGAAGGACTTCATGTGCGGATAGCGATACTGGAAGATGATCTGGCCTTGGCGGGCTTTGTCGAAAAAGCCCTGACACAGGCCGGCCACCATTGTGAATTGTTCGCGGAAGGCCAGCTCCTGTTCCGGTCTTTGCACCGCGAGACATATGACTTGCTCATCATGGACTGGAACGTGCCAGGCGTTTCAGGATATGAAGTATTGCAGTGGATCAGGACCAACATCGAAGTCCCCCCACCGTCGATAATGTTGACCAGTCGTTCGGCCGAGGAGGATATCGTCGCCGGATTGTCGGCAGGCGCTGACGATTATGTCATCAAGCCCGTGACCCCTGCCGTGCTGAGAGCGCGGGTGGATGCGCTAGCCCGCCGCGTCTATCCTGCGCCGGCACCAGGCTTGGAAAACTACGGCCCTTATCGGTTCGACACGCGGGCAGAGACGGTCGAATTGTTAGGGCAGACGATCAGCCTGACTGGCAAGGAATTTGCGCTGGCGCTCATGCTGTTTCGCAATCTCCACCGTGCCCTATCGCGTGCCTATATTTTCGAACTGCTCTGGGGCCGAAATCCGGATTTACCGACGCGAACCCTCGATGCGCACATCTCTAATGTTCGAACCAAGCTCAATCTCCGGCCCGACAATGGCTTCAAGCTGGTCCCCATCTATGCTTATGGTTATCGCCTTGAATCGCTGGACGCATAAGGAGGCCCTCCTTTGGGCTGCGACCTTGTCGCTGGCTTTGAGTGTCGCCCTAAGTGGAGCGAACGCATCAACAGAGCCCGTTGTTCGCTATTCGGTCGCGCAGGGTGAAAACCTTTACACCCTGGCCCTGCGCTATTTCATCCAGCCCGGCGACTATAAAGCCGTTCAGCAACTGAATCGGATCGCCGATCCACGCCGTGTGCCCACGGGCATGGAGCTTCGTATCCCCCGCCGGCTGCTAAAGCGGGAACCGATACCGGCCGTGGTTCAGAGCTATCGCGGAGAGGTGAGGATCGCGGCGCGACCTGCGGCGGTGGGCATGATCGTGCGAGAAGGGGATCTCATAAGAACCGGCGAGCGATCCTTTGTGACGCTGACGCTGCCTGACGACAGCGCGGTGGCCCTACCTTCCAATTCGGCTGTGCGCGTGCGCCTGTTGCGGCGAACGGTGCTGGGCAACCATCTCGAGCGGCTCTTTGCGATCGAACAGGGGCGCGCAAATGCGACCGTGTCACCCATGACCGATTCTTTGAGCGACTTTCGTTTCGTCGCGCCAACGTCGACTACGTCGGTGCGCGGCACACAGTTCCGCGTGAGCTACGACGCTGCCGCCCAACGCGCGACGGGCGAGGTGCTGGAAGGCAAGGTTGCCTTTCTCAGCCCCGGCAGAGACGAGCAGTTGGTCATGGCAGGGTTCGGTATGGCAAATTGGCTCGGCAACCCCCTTCCCCTCCTTGCGCCGCCCGCTCTGCTCCGTGCCGATCAGGCACAAAGCGATGACGATCTGGTCTTCGCCGTCACGCCGGTCACTGGTGCCACACGCTACCATGTGCAGATCGGCAGAGACGCCGACTTCCTCGAAGTACTGGATGAAGCATTTTCGACGACGCCGGAAGCTCGCTTGGCCTCGCTGCCCAACGGCAGTTACTTCGTGCGGCTGACGGCCATCGACGACAATCAGCTTGAGGGCAAACCCGCGACATATGCCTTTGAGCGACGACTGAACCGCATCAACACAAGTCTGGAGCAAAGCAAGGTCGGTCGTTACCGGCAGTATCTCTTCCGCTGGCGCGCGCCCGATGTGCCCAGCGCACATTATCGTTTCCAGCTTTGGCGCGAAGACGAGGCAGTGCCGACGGTGGATGAGATCGGCCTGACGGGAACCTCTTTCATTGTCACGGATCTCGCCAAAGGCCGCTATCGCTGGCGTGTCATGACGAGCGAATTGGTCGAGGGCAGGCAATTCGACAAATGGTCCGCCGATCGTGAGCTGACGGTCGAGTATGTCCGATGATGCGCGGAGGCGGCCTCGGGCTGCGGGCGCAATGGTGGGTCATCTTGGTCTTGACGAGCCTTATGGTCGCAGGCCTGACGCTCGACCGCACGATGATCCGGCTCGACAATCTCGTCTATGATCATTTGCTTCGGCTCGATCGCCCGAAGGTCGTCGATCCGATTGTGCTCGTCGAGATTGACGAGGAGAGTCTCCGCCGGATCGGCCGCTGGCCGTGGCGCCGCGATATCCATGCGGACCTTGTAGAAAGCCTAGCTCGCGCCAAGCCGCGTGCAATCGCTTATGATGTCCTGTTCACCGAGGATGGGGATAAGAGCAAGGATCGGCAGCTCGGTGCAGCTCTTGCCAAAGCGCATCCAATCTTCCTGCCCGTGTCGCTGATGGCACCAGGGTCTGGCGGAGCCGCCTTCGATGTCACGCTTCCGATCCCCCCGCTGCGCGAAGCGGTAAGCGACGTCGGTTTCACGAACCTGCAAACAGATGCCGATGGCTTCGTGCGTTCAGCCCCTGTCACGCTGGATAGTGACCACGGCTTGCGACAGCTGATGGACCTCGTACGGGAGCAGGTCGCTCCCGGCACGGCGACAGCCTCTGGGCCGCGCCTCATTCCCTTTGCGAGACGGCCTGGCTACTGGCCAACCGTTTCTGCCGGATCGGTCTTCGCGGGAGAAGTGCCCGCGGAGTTGTTACACGACAAGATCATCCTCGTGGGGGCAACCGCGCCCGGCCTCGCCAGCCATTATCCGGTGCCTGTCGGTGGCGTGATGAGTGGGCTGGAAGTGGAAGCAAATCTACTTCACGGATTGATCGGCAACCGCATGATCCGGCAGGCGGGCAGCGCTGCCACGCTGGCATTCTCCCTGCTACCCCTGCTGGGCTTGATGATTGCGCTTGGCCCTCTGCCTCGCATCCCCGCCGTGGTCAGCTTCGCGCTGTCTGCGCTGGTGATACTTGCCATCTCTGCAGCCTCACTCTCCTTTCTGCGGGTCTGGCTGCCCCCTGGCGCCGCGCTTGCGGGATTACTCGTCGCCTATCCGCTATGGGGATGGCGACAACTGGCCGTCGCGCAACGCTTCATGAAGGCAGAATTGCTCCGTTTCGAACAGGAGCCACCGCTGCTGCCGAACATCGCGCAGCCAACTGCGCAAGCCGGCGCCGTCGGCTCGACCATATCGCTTTTGCGATCGACCATCGCCAGGCATCGCGAAATGCGCCATTTCGTCACTGCGGCGCTCGATCAGCTTCCCGACGCTACATTGATCACCAGTGTCGATGGCGAAATCGTGCTCGGCAATGCCGCCGCCAAGCAACTGTTTTCAGAGCCGCCGGTGATTCAGGGACTTGTCGCCGGCCGGTTGCTTGCCCGTTTTCAACTAGGGGGAAGGCCGCTGTCCATCTCCTTCCCTTCCGGCCCCGATGCACCGACGAATATCGAAGCCTCTCTGGAGGACGGGCGCTGCTTCTCCATTAAGATGGCCGAGCAAGCATCCCTGCAAGGTGAACGGATTGGCTGGATCATCCGCTTCATGGACATCAGCGAGGCCAAGGCAGCGCAGCGACAGCGCGAGGATATCGTACACCTGCTCACGCATGATATGCGCTCGCCTCAGGCGTCTATTCTGGCGGTCTTGGAGACATCGGACCCGCTTGAGATCAAGCCTGAGGCCTCGGCAAGGATTCGTCATTATGCGGAGCGCACGCTGGGCCTTGCCGATGGGTTCGTGCAGCTCGCGCGCGCCGAGAACCTCGATTATGTGCTCGAGGAAATCGATCTCAGCGACATGCTGATGGATGCCATCGATGATCTTTGGCCGCAATCCAAAGCCAAGCAGATCAGCATAACTACCCTTGGTGAGAAGGAGCGGCTGCTCGTCATCGGCGAGCGCTCGCTCATCACGCGGGCTCTGGTGAATGTGATCGGCAATGCCGTGAAATTCAGCCCCGAGCGGTCTGCAGTCAGTTGCAACCTATCGCGGGAAATCGGCGCGGATGGCGCCTTCTGGGCGCGATGTGCAATTTCTGACCGCGGTCCCGGTCTCGCTCAGGAGCATCGACAAAGGATTTTCGAGCGTTTTCATCGCGGGCCGATCGGCGTTGGGCCATCAGTCGAGGGAGTCGGACTGGGGCTCAGCTTTGTTCACACCGTGATGGTACGGCACGGGGGAGAAATCCGTTGCGACAGTGAATTTGGCAAGGGTACGACCTTCACTCTGCTTCTGCCGACCGCGCAGGTCCAAGATCAGACAAAGGCTGTTGAAGCTGGATGACCAGGGCGTCGGCCAGGCCCTTGCTCAGGTCCGCCGCCTCGGCCCTTGAGCGCTCATTAGCATAGGCGCGGAATAACTCACGTCCCGTCATTGCGTCCGTCAGGCGCATAGTTGCGCGAACGGTGGTCGCAGATCGCGCGCGTGCCGGCTTCATGATCCACTTGCGCCCTGCCTCCTCCAGCTCATCGGGCGCGAATAGGCCAGTCCTTCCGCGCATCTGCGAAACTGACAGTTGCAGCCGGTAGGCCGGCCGCTCCGCGAGGGGGAAGCCCTGCGCATTCAGACTCTCGATAACAGTGGCTGTGAAATGCGGTGGAACGCTGGCATCCGTCACGACGACAATGCCTGCAGGAAGGGGGGCATCGCCGGAATGACCCGTTTCCAGACGCGCGCTTGGGCTACAGCCCATAACTGCGAAAACCACGCCGGTTGTGAAGAGGCTTTTGAAGGACATCATGACGTTAGGGTTTAGCCCGCTGTCTCTCATCCTTCCACCCCCGCGCTTGCAGGATCACACCGGGGAAAATGTTATCCGATGAGACAGTCGGTGCGAGGGGCCCTGATCCCAGACCCCCTTGCGCGGATGGCTAATCACACGCCTGCGGCGAGATCAGACCTTACAATGTTTACTGATCCACTTCCCGAAGTGGTGCTCAACCTCGAGCCGCCTTCCTGAAAGTAAGGCAGGTTTCAGGAAGCGCCGAGGTGGTTATGGACCTCGTGACGTGCTCCCTAAAGTTCTTCCACTCATGAGTAGAGTCCGGGGTTGTCATGGTGCCCGTCCGGGTAAGGTTGCAAAAGCCGCCTGACAGCATCGGCGGGCGTTAGCCCACCTATCCCGACATGCGGTCGCACATAGTTGTAATCGTTACGCCAGTTCCTCAGCGCCGATCGGGCATGGCTGAGAGATGCGAACAGCGTCTCGTTCAGGCACTCGTCGCGTAAGTGACCATTAAAGCTCTCCACATAGCCGTGTTGCTGCAGCTTCCCTGGCGCGATGTAATGCCACTCGATGCGGCGATCCTAGGTCCATCGCAGGATCGCCAGGCTCGTAAGCTCAGTGCCGTTATCGCTGACGATCATGAGGGGCTTACCGCGAGCCACGATGATAGCATCGAACTCTCGACCAACACGGGCGCCTGACAGCGACGTATCCGCCACCAGCGCCTGGCACCACCCATTTCGCGCTTCTAATACTCTCTGCCATGTGTAATCGATTGTAATCTAAATAAAGAATCGGGAGAGGTCATTAAATGAGAGGCGCGACGCTTGGTTGGATAAGTGGATTGCTTGGCATAGCTTGCCTTGTGCACGGTCAGCAGCCGGCCCCAGCAGCGGCGCAAACGCCGCTGGCAGGGACGAACAATAAGGCAGGGCCCGACACAAGAGGGACAGGGCCCTATCCCGCCCTCAAAGAGATCGATCCTGCCCTGCCCAATCATGTTGTGTACCGTCCCGCCAATCTGGCCGGCGCCGGAACGAAGTCCCTCGGCATCGTTCTGTGGGGAAATGGCAGTTGCAGCGCGGATGGAGCCAGCGCGCGTTTGCATCTGCTGGAAATCGCGTCACACGGTTATGTCGTAATCGCTCCGGGTCGTATCTACAGCGGGCCGGGATCCGAGAAAATGCCGGCATCGACGTTGCCCCCTACACTCGTGCCGACGGTCAGCGGTGACCTGAGAGTCGGTCTGGAGTGGTTGCTTGCCGAGAATATGCGTCCGACCAGCCCATATTATGGGCGCCTCGATCCACAGCAGATTGCCGCGTCCGGCTATAGTTGCGGGGGTTTACAGGCGATCGATGTCAGCTCGGATCCGCGCATCCGTACCGTAATCATGCATAATTCCGGCATTTTCTCGGATGGGCCAGAGAGACTTGTCAATTTACCCGTCCGCAAGACGGCGCTTGGCGCGCTGCAAGGTTCCATTCTTTATGTAATCGGCGGGGCGCGTGACGTCGCCTATGAAAGTGCATTAGATGACTATGATCGCATTCACCATGTTCCCGTCGCCCTGCTGAACATCGACCGCGGCCACGACGGAACCTTTGATGAGCCCAATGGCGGCGCTGCTGCCCGCGTGGCTGTAGACTGGCTCAACTGGCGCCTCCGGGGAGACGACCAAGCGGCTCATACTTTTCGTGGCCCGGATTGTCGCCTGTGCCAAGATCCCGACTGGACGATCCGAAGCAAACACCCCCAGACCGATTGAATGGACCTTGCCGAAAGTGGTTAGCTCGGCGGCATCTCCCCCTCTGCCCGCCTCAGGAGGAGGCCGGCGCATGACATCCAAGGATCTATGGTTCGCTTTCGACCCGGACGGCAGTGACGCACGCCCTGCCAACGTCGCCATTAGTCGTTGAACTTACGATCCTTTCCAAAAATTCGTCGATTCATCAAAAACCCCTTGCCAATCTCCAAACCCTAAAATAAGTAAGTACATACTTTCACGATGATCCGGCAAAACGGACGCGACCGAGGGTTTCGGGAGAAATCCCAGTACCGTTGGTCGCAAATGGTTGATGAGGAGAGGAAAATTGCCACTATTGGCGAGGGCCATGCTTTTGGCCGCTGTCGCCGCATGTCCTGCGGCCGCGCAGATCATTGAACCTGTGGCCGTGGATGGGGGCATCGTTACGGGAACCTCCTCGACCGACGGCAAAATCCAGATTTTCAAAGGCGTTCCGTTTGCGGCGCCGCCCATGGGCGGATTGCGATGGAAGCCCCCACAGCCGGTCGTCCGATGGCAGGGCGTACGCAAGGCCGATCGCTTTGGACCAGACTGCCCCCAGATTCGCGCGCCTGCTGCGCAATGGGGTAAGTCACCTGTGCGTCCTCCGCTTAGCGAGGACTGCCTCTATCTCAATATCTGGACAGGTGCGCGGTCGGCCGATGAGCGCCTGCCAGTGATGGTGTGGATCTACGGCGGCGGCTACCGTTTAGGCAGTACAGCTATGCCCGACTTCGATGGAGAAGCGCTCGCGCGGCGCGGCGTCATCCTCGTAAGCATTGCATATCGGGTGGGTGCATTGGGGTTTTTTGCCCATCCAGCGCTGTCGGCAGAATCGCCTCAGCGTGTTTCGGGGAACTACGGGCTGCTCGATCAGATCGCTGCCCTGGACTGGGTCCGGCGCAACATCGCGTCTTTTGGCGGAGATCCGGATCGCATCACAATTTTTGGCCAGTCGGCGGGCTCCATGTCGACGAGTTATCTTGCCGTCTCGCCGTTGGCTACGGGCAAGTTCCATCGTCTGATTGGTGAGACCGGTGCGGGTTTCGGCCTGCTTGCCCCAGAGCCCATCAAGGGAGCGGAGGCAAAAGGCTTGGCATTCGGACGAACGCTCGGGGCCGATACCGCCGTAGCTCTGCGCGCGCTTGATGCCGAAAAGCTTGTCGAAGCTGCAGGGACGATGTCTGGCACCTTTCAGCCCATCAACGACGGTTGGGTCGTTCCTGGCCAACAGGCCGCGATCTACCAGGCCGGCAGGCAGAATGATGTGGCTATGCTCATCGGCTCCAATGCGGAGGAGGCCGGCGAGGATCCGTCGATGACGCTTGAGCGCTATCGATCAGAACTGGTCGCGCAATATGGTGCCGATGCGGACGCCCTGCTTCGGTTGCATCCGGCAAAAAATGATCCGCAGGCGCGAGCAGCAGCGCGGCGCCTCAGTACAATTGCGCTTGGTGATTTTACTATGGACCGTTGGGCACGGGCGCAATCTGCGACCGGCCGTTCGCACGTCTACTCGTACCGCTTCACCCATCGCCCGCCCATCCCTCCGCAGGACTATCCAGGCGGTCCGCAGGCTGCTCCGCCACTTGCGTGGCATGGAGCAGAGATCCCTTATGTCTTCGATAATCTCGACAAGCGGGACTGGCCCTGGACCACTGCGGACCGAACCCTGGCCGACCAACTCACATCATATTGGGTGAATTTCGCCCGATCAGGAAATCCGAACGGTCCCGGCTTGCCGAATTGGCCAACTTATCAGGAAGCGCCCGAATTGGTGATGGAACTCGGAATGCCGAGCCGCCCCATCGCCAGACCGGACATCCCCACGATGAACATTCTGGAGCGGCACATTGGGGCGTCCAAACCCTGAACCGCTGCTTGCCAGTCCAAGATGACAATAAGCAAAAAGGGAGAGATATCATGAAGAAAAAAGACCGAGCTTCGTTCGTCTCCAGCCGTAAGCTGCCCCTCCTCGCCGGCATCGCCCTACTCTGCCTGCCATCGCAAGGGGCGCAGGCCCAGAACGAGGCAAGCGCCGCGACACCGAACACGGCAGATGAGGCAATCATCGTGACAGGCAGCCGCATTCGTGGGGTGGCTCCTGTCGGCTCCAATCTGATCGGTGTAAGCAAGGAAGCCGTAGCCCGGTCAGGCGCCACGACCGTTTCGGACGTACTGCGTCAGGTACCGCAAGTGACGTCCCTCAGCATTAATGCCGAAGGTGCGACTGGCGCCGGTGCCAGCAGCAACATCATCCGCGCGACAGGCCCGAACCTTCGCGGACTTGGCTCAGCCGCCACGTTGACTGTGCTTGACGGCAACCGCCTGCCGATGGCCGGCACCCAGAGCAATTTCGTCGATCCTTCTTTCATTCCCTCTATCGCGATCGAGCGCCTCGAAGTGATCGCAGACGGGGCGTCGGCAATTTATGGTTCGGATGCGATCGCCGGGGTCATCAACCTCATTCCACGAAAAAATTTCGTCGGAGCCGAATTCCGGACACGGGTTGGCTTTGCTGACAACTATAAAGAATATCAGATTGGCGCCATCGGCGGCACCGACTGGGGTTCGGGTAATTTCGTTCTCGCTGGGGAATGGACGAGAAACGATGTGCTGCTTGCGTCTTCGCGAGACTATGTCTCGTCCGACCGCCGCGGCAGCGGTGGTGCCGACGGTCGTTCCATCTCATGCGCGCCCGCCACGATCTCGGCAAACGGTACGACCTACGGTGTCCCCAATCAGGGCAGCGGGGCTATAAATTTCGCGACCCTGCAACCGGGCACGTTTAATCGCTGCGACGTGGAGAAAAGTGCCTTTCTGATCCCGGAGCAGGAACGGAAAAGTGCCTATGGCTACTTCTCACAAGACCTAGTCGCCGGCCTCAGCATCTTTGCCCAAGGCATTTATTCGCAGCGCGTCTATTCCGGGCCGGTCCCTGGCCAGTCTGTTGCGACGAACCTGATCGTACCGGCAACCAATGCCTTCTATCCTACCAATGTGCCACCCGGGACGACCATTGCGGTCAACACCAACTTCATGGACGTCATGGGGCCCCGCATGACACGCGGAGAATCCGAGCTGTTCCAGCTTCTGGGCGGCTTTAAGGCAGAACTGGGTCGCTGGGAGGTCCAGTTGACCGGCTCCTACGCGGAAGGGTCGGACGAGGACAACCGTTCGCCAGGCATCAACACCGCCGCACTGAGTGCGCTGCTTGCAAGTTCAGATCCTACGGTTGCCATCAATCCATTCCTCCCAAACAGCAACAGTCGTGAGAAAATCTCCCGCTTCTATCTGGACCTGTTTAACCCGCAGATCACCAATCGCCTGAGAACCGTGAGCATCGAAGGGAATGGCCCCTTGTTTGCGCTGCCCGGAGGCGACGTCCGCATGGCCATCGGCGCTGAGTATCGCGACGAGCGATCCTATGGCGTGTTCACCTTTGGATCGGCACTTGCTCCTATCAGCAGCCCGAGCGACATCGGCCGTGATTCGAAGGCTGTGTTCGGCGAAATTTATGTTCCCCTGTTCGGCCCGGGAAATGCCATTGGCGGTTTTCAACAGTTGGATCTGCTCGTGGCGCTTCGTCACGAAGATTATAGTGATTTCGGAACAACGACCAATCCCAAGATCGGCCTCACCTGGGCACCCATCGATGGCCTGAAGCTCCGGGGCAGTTATGGCACTTCATTTCGCGCACCCGGACTTGCCGATATCAACCCGAATTCTAGTGGCGCGGGCATTCGGCTGGGCAACTACACCATTGGCGGCAATCCCGTTCCGCTCAACATGGTGGTGCTGGCGGCAGGGAATTCCAGCCTGCGGCCGGAGACCGCCGAGACGTGGTCGGCCGGCTTCGATTTCACGCCGGTTGCAGTGCCCGGCCTCCGGCTGAGCGCGACCTATTTCGACATCAGATACGAAAATCAGGTGGTGGACGTGTTTACGATCGTTCCCCAAGTGCTGACAGAGCCAGCAAACTTCAACGACATCGTGTTCTTCAACGATGGCGGCCCCCGCTATCAACAAGCCGTGGCCTGGCTGACGAACAGCCAGTACGCGATCCCGGGACAGGTCAATTTTGCGCTGGCGGACGGCATTGTTGACGCACGTAAGAACAATCTGGGCATCACCAAGGCCAACGGCCTTGATATGGAAGCGCATTATGTCTTCGGCATGGGCGGCGGAGAGTTCAATCTAGGTGCGACGGGCACTTTATTTTTTGGCTATTCGAACGCGACCGGCACCGGCGCGCTCGTTAGCCGCACCAACACCTACGGGTTCCCGCAGAAATTCCGCGCCCGTGCGCTGGCTGGCTGGACTGGAGGCGGTTTGTCTGCCCAAGCGTCGGTGAACTATCTCGGCAGTTATAGAAATCTAACCAGCGCCCTGGTGCAGGAGGTCTCGAGTTACACGACCGTGGACTTCGATCTCAGTTACACCTTCGCGCCAGAAAGCGGAGAGTTTCTGCGCGGGACGCGGCTGGGCGTAAACGTTCGAAACCTGTTCGATCGGGAGCCTCCGTTCGTTGATGCGGGGTTTGGATATGACCCTTCGTCGGCCAGTGCTCTTGGCCGCATCGTCAGTATCTCGTTTGCAAAATCGATCTGAGCAACGTCGGAGCGGTTTTGGCGCCCTGCTCCCCGATGGAGCGCGGCGGTCGGGACGAGATGCAAAATACTACGGAACGGACAGTAACTGCATTATTTCATAAGTAACTTTATACTTATGACTGTCCTTTGGAGAGAATGATGTTTGAGTTGAGCGAACATGTCACCGGGCGCGTGCGAACCGGTGACGAATTGGCGGTTATCAAAGCCTGTGAGGATACGTTCATCACCTTCTGTGACTTGATGGATGAAGGGAAGGTCGAGGAAGCTGCCGCTCTTCATGTCGAAGACCTGGTCTTTTACGATGCGGGCCTCGATCAGCCGAGAATTGGTCGGCAGGCTTTGTACGATCGGATGATGAAGGTTCGCTTCAGCTACCCTGGCCGCCGCACGCTGCACACGCCCAGCAACTTTCGCTTCCATGCCGTCAGTCAAGAAGCGGCCGAATGCCGTGTTGTGATCGCGCTCATGGATTTGGTGAAGAACCCATCCGGTCGGGGGATTGGCCGCTACAGCACGGAACTGCTTGGTTACGCCGCCGAGGAATGCCGGTTTGTTCCGCGGGACGGGCGCTGGTTGTTCCAGACACGCAAGGTGCGCTTCCTCGCGGGGGCACCGCGCCTGCCGCTGGGAACATTGCCGGGTGATCTGCCGTGGAATGAAGGCGCATGACGACCGCCCTCCCCCCACGACAAGGCCCCCTCAAGGATGTGAAGGTGCTTGATTTGGGCGTCCTGATCGCCGGCCCGCTTGTTGGCTGCTATATGGGTGACCTCGGTGCCGATGTGGTCAAGGTCGAGCGGCCTGCAGGTGACCCGTCTCGCGCAACCGGTCGCCACGTTGATGGCGTCAGTCTGATTTGGAAATATATCGGCCGCAACAAACGCTCGATCTCCGTCGATTTCAAGACGGAAGAAGGACGGCAACTCGTTCTCGATCTCGTCGCGCAGGCAGACATCGTCATCGAGAATTTTCGACCCGGCACGCTGGAGAAATGGGGTCTGGGGCCCGAGCGGCTGCGGGAAGTGAATGAACGTCTCGTCCTCGTCCAGATCAGTGGTTTTGGTCAGACGGGCCCGTACGCCCATCGGTCGGGCTTTGGCACCGTCGCCGAGTCAATGGCCGGCTTCACCAATCTGAACGGGTGGCCCGAGGGGCCGCCCACCTTGGCGCCCATCGCGCTTGCCGATACGGCCGCAGCCATGGCAGCCACGATCGCCGCGCTGGCGGCACTCCACCGGCGAGACGTGACCGGAAAAGGCGAGACGATCGATGTCAGCCTCATCGAGCCATTGTTCAGCTATTTTGGTCCGCAGTTCGTAGATTACTGCGTCTTCAAGGATGAACCGCAACGGGTCGGCAACAGGCTGGAGTTCGCGTCGCCCCGCGGTGCTTATCTGTGCAAGGACGGCAAGTGGCTCGCTCTCTCCGGCGCGACCCAGTTGACCGCTGCCAATATCTTCCGCGCGATGGGGCGACCCGAACTCATGGACGATCCGCGTTTCCGCACCAATGCGGAGCGCATGAAGAACGCGGATGCCGTCGATCAGGCTATCCAGGCGTGGGCGGCCACTCTTACGCGCGCGGAGGCCCTTGATCGTTTGTACGAGACAGGCGCTCCCGTGGGACCGGTTTACGGAATGCAGGACATTCTGGACGATGCCCATTTCCAGTCGAGGGAGGTCTTCGTCGACGTGCCGGACCCGGAGATGGGGTCCGTCACATTGCCAAATGTCTTTGCGCGGCTGAAGGATGCTCCAGCAACCATCCGTTTTGCGGGACGCCCCGTCAATGCGGATCGCGAAGAGGTGTTCAAGGAATGGCTTGGCCGGGAGGCTGACAGCAAATGAGCACGCCCCGCAACATGCTCGACAAGATCTGGGACGACCACGTCGTCCGGGACTTTGGCGACAACACCTATCTTGTGCACGTCGACCGCGCCTTTCTGCAT
Source organism: Sphingobium sp. B11D3B (assembly GCF_025961735.1). Classification (NCBI taxonomy): domain Bacteria; kingdom Pseudomonadati; phylum Pseudomonadota; class Alphaproteobacteria; order Sphingomonadales; family Sphingobiaceae; genus Sphingobium; species Sphingobium sp. B11D3B. The sequence continues at coordinate 2,908,663 of NZ_JAOQOF010000001.1, forward strand.
GAATTGGCGGCCATCGCATTCCGTAGCCTCAAGGATGCCAATCGGCCGATCCTGTCGCCGGAACTCACATTTGCGACGGTCGACCACCTGCTCGACACCTATCCTGGCCGGGGTGACGAGACCCTCATCCCCAACGGAGCAGACTTCATTCGGCAGCTGCGCGTCGGAGCCAAGCAGGCTGGTGTGGGGTTCTTCGATATCGATGATCCCGAACAGGGCATCGTCCATGTCATGGCACCAGAGCAGGGCATCGCGCTGCCTGGGTCGATCTTCGTGTGCTGCGACAGCCACACGAGCACCATCGGCGGTATCGGTGCAATGGCGTGGGGCATTGGCACGACCGACATCGAACATGTCATGGCGACCGGCTGCCTCGTCCAGACCAAGCCTCTGTCCATGCGTGTGCTTTTTGAGGGCGAGCGACCTGACGGGGTCACGGCGAAGGACATGATCCTTGCGCTCATCGGGCAGATATCCGCCGACGGGGGAAATGGGTACGCCATCGAATATGCCGGCGAGGCTATCGAAGCGCTCAGCATCGAGGAGCGGCTGACGATCTGCAATATGTCGATCGAACTGTCGGCCCGCGCCGGATTTGTCGCTCCCGACGAACGCACCTTCGCCTTTCTGAAAGGCAAGCCTTACGCACCCAAGGGCGCCGAGTGGGACGCCGCGGTCAGATACTGGCCTACCCTGTCTTCGGACAAGGATGCCCGGTTTGATCGCGAGGTTGTGGTCGACTGCGGGCGCCTCAGCCCGCAAGTGACGTGGGGCACTAGCCCGGAACATGTCATGGGCATCGATGATGCAATTCCGGATCCATCCGTGGCGTCGACCTCTCGGGAGAGGCAATCGAGGCAGCGCGCGATCAGTTATATGGGCGTCAGTCCGGGCCAGAGAGTTGCGGGCCTTCCGCTCGATGCCGTCTTCATCGGTTCCTGCACCAACAGCCGCCTGAACGATCTGCGTGAGGCTGCCAATATTCTGCGAGGGCGCAAGGTGGCTCCGGGCTTGATGGCGATCTGCTCGCCGGGTTCGGGCGAAACAAAGCGCCGGGCTGAAGCCGAAGGCATAGACCGCATCTTCACCGAGGCGGGCTTCCAATGGCGCGAACCCGGCTGCTCCCTCTGCATGAGTGGCGGCGCGGGAGGCGAAGCCTTCCCCGAACATGCCCGGGTGCTTTCATCCACGAACAGAAATTTCGAGAACCGGCAGGGACGCAATGTCCGCTCGCATCTGGGGAGCCCGGCCATGGTGGCCGCCTCCGCAGTGGCGGGCCGGATCACAGATCCGAGGAGTATCAAGTGAGCAGAAAGGCGTTCGTCCGTCTTGAGGCCGTCGCGGCACCTTTGCGACGGCTCAATGTCGATACCGATGCGATCATCCCCGGCACGCAACTGCTGAAAGTGGCCAAAGGGGGATTTGGCGAGGGGCTGTTCTACAACTGGCGCCATCGCGAAGATGGCAGCGAAGACCCCGATTTCGTGCTGAACAAGCCACAGTTTCGCGAGGCTGAGATCCTGCTGGCGGGCCACAACTTTGCCTGCGGTAGTTCACGCGAGGTCGCGGCGTGGGCGCTGCGAGATTATGGGTTTCGCTGCGTCATCGCGCCCAGCTTCGGCAATATCTTCTATTCCAATGCCCTGAAGAACGGGCTGCTCCCCGTCGTGTTGCCCGAAGATGAAGTTGACGCAATCTGCGATGAGGTGGAGGCCAGCCAAGGTCACGGAAAGCTGGTTGTGGACCTGCCCGCGCAAACGGTGACCACCTCCGCCGGCAAGCTTCTCACTTTCCGCGTACCGGACATCTATCGCCAGGCGATGATCGACGCGCTTGATCCGATCAGTGCGACTCTGCGCTTCAGGAACGATATCATCTCCTTCCAGAACTGCGATCGGAGCGCACGTCCCTGGGCATATTTTGGTCCCCGCCAGATCGGCGCCGATGATTTCGAGGTGAATGCAGGATGAAGGGACCATCGATTAAGGCCCTGCTCGCGCAGGAAAACCCACTCATTGTGCCGATCGCCCATGATGCGCTGTCGGCGCGGCTAATCGAGCGGGCCGGCTTTCCCTGCTACAGTGTGGGCGGCTTCGCTTTGGCGGCCATGCGGCACGCGATTCCCGATATCGGCCTGCTCAGCTTTGGCGAATTCGCCGCCGGCGTTCGGGACATCATGATGGGGTCCGCCCTCCCCGTCATCGTCGATGGCGACGACGGCTATGGCGACGTTAAGAACGTGACCCGCACCGTTCAGACCTATGAAGCCATGGGCGTCGCCGGACTGGTGCTGGAAGATCAAACCAACCCCAAGCGTTGCGGCCATATGGACGGCAAGAGTGTGGTCGACCTCGAGACTGCCTCTGCCAAGCTGGAAGCAGCGCTGGCCGCCCGCAAAAATCCCGATTTCTTCATTGTCGGCCGCACTGATGCGCGCTCGGTGACAGGGCTGGACGATGCGATCGCCCGGGCCAAACGCTTCAAGAAAATTGGCGCCGATGCAGTGATCGTGGAGGCCCCTCAGTCCGTGGAGGAGCTACGGCGCATCGGTGGCGAAATCGAGCACATCCAGTTTGCCAACATGGCCGAGGCAGGCCGCACGCCTATCCTTCCGCCCGACGAACTCAAGGCGATGGGCTTTTCGATCATCGTCTATCCAGGAACTCTGCTGCTGCGCGTCGTCAAAAGCATGAGCGATGCACTCGAAGACCTGCGCTCCGGCACGCTGCACCTCCCGGAAGGCACCATGAACTTCGGCGAACTGACCGATCTGCTCGGCATTCGACAGTGGGGCGACATAGACGATCGCTTTAGGAGGAAAGAGGCATGAGCGCGCATTCCGCCTTGCTGATCGGTGGCGGCGGCCCGACCGGGCCGCTTGTGGTCAACGCGCTTCTGGCCGAGGGCTATGAGGTTGCCGTTCTGAATACAGGCAGGCACCCGGTCGACTATGCCGGTCCTGTGGAGCGGATCATAGCCGACCCCCATTATCTCGACCCGCTCAAGGATGTGATGCGTGGTCGGCATTTCGACGTGGCAATCGCGCAATATGGTCGTCTTCGTCTCGTCGCTGAAGCCCTGAGCGGTCATGTCGAGCATCTCATCGCGATCGGCGGCATGTTCTATCCGGGCTGGATCGATCCCGCCGCGACAGTGCGCCCGACATCGGAAACCGGCGAGGCGCGCGACTGGACGGTCCATTATCTGAGCGAGGGCGCGCCCATGCCCGAGCATGTCCCGCTCGATCCGGTCGGCAAATTCGGACATCGGGTTGTGGAAACCGACACGCTGCTGCGCTGGGCCCATCAGCATGGCGCGTTCGATGCCACAATTCTGCGCTATCCAAGGGTTTACGGCCCGCGCCAGCCGGGTGCCGCGGAATGGAGCATCATCCGTCGCATTCTGGATGGCCGGACGCGCATCATCGTGCCCGAGGGCGGTTTTCTGCTGCAGAGCGTGCTCTATGTTGAGAATGCTGCGCGCATCGTGATGGCGGCGGTGCGCAACCGCGCCCAGGCTGCCGGCCATGCGTTCAACTGCGCCGACCGCGAACCGCTGACGCATCGCAAATGGATCGAACAGATCGCGAAGGCGATGGGACGCGAGGTGGGGTTCGCGTCTGTGCCGGCGGACATGGCCAGGCCTGCATGGCCCTATGCCCGTTTTCCGCTCACCACCGGCCATCATGTCCTCGATCTCGCGAAGATGAATGACCGGCTGCCGCACGACCAGGTGCCGGTCGTTCCGGCCATTCAGCGCACGGTCGACTGGTATCTTGAAGACCCGGAAACGCGAGGCCGTGCAGTCGAACCGCAGCTGCGGGACGCGTTCGCCTATGAGGCCGAAGACGCCATTCTTGCAGCGATGGACAAGCTGCTGCTAGAAATCGATGCTTTGGAGCTACCGGATCCCGATATGGCGCATCCGTATAGCCATCCCAAAGCGGAGAATGATCGGCATGACGCGCCGGAAGGAACGGGCAGGTGAGCTCGGTACTCGCCAACGGATTTTACTGGCGGCTCTGGAGGAGTTTTCCGCCAACGGCTTTTCGGGTGCCCGCATCGACCGGATCATCAAGATCGCGGACGTCAATGTCCGGATGGTTTATCACTTTTTTGGCAACAAGAAGGGGCTGCTTGAGGCGGTTCTGGCCGAAATCTTCAAGGAAAGGCGGCAGATGCTGGCACAGCAGCCCAGCAACCTGTCCGAACTCCTCGACAGCTACTTCGCCGGATACGCGGCGGATCGTCACCGCGTCCGGCTCTTGGAATGGGAAGCACTGGAGAATGGCGCCAATGAAGACGGGCTGAGCACATTCCAGGACCGGCGGAGGGTCGTCGAAGAGCGTATCGAAACGCTTCGGCAACTGCAAGCTGAGGGCAATTTTGCACAGGGCATCGATCCGCAGATGCTTTTTCTGTTCTGCGTGGCGCTGTCGATCTACCCGATGTCCTTCCCGCAGTCCGTCTATGTGGCTACCGGCGAGGATGTCTACTCCGACGATTTCCAGGCCCGCTATCGTGCCGCGCTGGGGCAGCTGTCGTCGCTGCTTGCCCCAGCGTCTGAAAAGAAAAGCTAAAGGGGGGAAGGAATACCGACCCCTTCAAAATGGAGGGGTTGTCGTGAGTGACCTGAGATCTGCTGATAACGCCGCAACGCCGCCAGGCTGGACAGCGCGAACGGCCTATACTGTGGCGCTGTTGACATTGATCTACGCGTTCAACACCGTGGACCGGAACCTGTTCGGGCTGCTTGTCCCGCTCATTAAGCAGGATCTGCATCTGTCGGATACCGTGATCGGTCTGCTTTCCGGCTTCGCCTTCGCGCTGTTCTACGCCACTGCGGCACTACCGATCGCCTCTTTCGCGGACCGGTCCAACCGCAGAAATATCATCGCGGTGGGCCTCGCGTTCTGGAGCGTAATGACGGTCCTCCACGGGTTCGTTCAAAACATATGGCAGATGGGCATCTCCCGTTTTCTCCTCGGCGCTGGGGAAGCAACGAGCGTCGCGCCATCGAACTCGATCATCGCGGACCTGTTTACAGCGGAGCAACGCCCCCTCGCTCTGGGCTTCCTCTCCATGGCGACGTCGCTCGGTATTCTCGTGGCCTTTCCTGTGCTCGGCTGGGTCAGTCAGGACTATGGGTGGCGCTACGCTTTCATCGCGGCCGGTCTGCCTGGCATCCTGCTTGCCATCCTTTTCTTCTTCACCGTCAGAGAGCCTGCGCGCATTGCCGATCTTGGAGAGCAGAAGGTCGCGGAGCCAGTCAATCTGCGGCAGGCCCTGGCTTATCTTCTTCATTCACGCGGCTTCGTGCTTGGCATTGCTGCTGGAACGCTCGTCAGCATGAACATGGCGATCACGCACACTTGGGTTCCCACCTTCCTCTCGCGGGTGCACCATCTCAACCAAGGCGAAATTGGTACCTTCATGGGGTTTTTGCGAGGGCCAGGAGGCATTGTCGGCGGATTGGCTGGTGGCTGGCTGACCATGGTGCTCGGCAAGCGCGACCGGCGCTGGCTCTATGGCGTGCCGACCCTCGGTATGCTGCTCATCGCGCCTGCACAGCTGCTGTTGCTTTTCGGCGGTCCGACCATGTGGAAGCTCGGCCTTGCTCTGGAGACGATGCTGGTGATTTCTACGATCGGGCCGCTCTTCGCTCTACTGCTGGCGACCGCGCAGCCTCGCATGCGATCGGTCGCCATCGCGTTCTTCCTCTTTGTCTCGAACATGATCGGCCAGGGCCTGGGACCCCTCATATCCGGAGGATTGAGCGACATTCTTACGCCCGCCCTTGGGGATGAAGCGATCCGCTTCGCGATGCTCTCTGCAGCATTGGCCGCCTTGATCGCCAGTCTCTGCTGCTGGGGCGCAGGCCGCCAGATTGATGTCAACCAGATCCGGTCGGGTGGGCACCATTGATCATTGGATTCAGAACATCCAGTCTTCGAGCGCCTTTCAGAAGACCGGGAGAGGGCCGGTGTAAAGGTGCGCTTAGGTCTGCGGACGACGTTCCCGCTCATAACAGGCGCTCGCCGATTTAGAATCTCTCCTTCTGCACAGCCTCATAGGCGCAGCTCGTACTACCAAGCCCCACGAACACTGGCGATCAGTCGTCCGTTCTTGGGCATAGTAATCGTCGACATTTGTTGGTCCCGCTAACGGCTTAATTTCGCGACTACCAACCATCGAGATCTAGGCGATTACAAGAGCCGATTCTTGTAGGTTGCTAGGTTAGAAACTGCGGGAACGTCGGCTTCTAGCAATACCCGCTACTTACTATGGCGAACCGACGGCAGAGATGTCCCACGATCGCCCGGCAGCTGCCAACCAGAGCTGGTCGGTCATATCAACCATCGTGGATGTCCGCTTCTGGCAGTACACGCCCATGGGTACCTGTAAGCGGACCGCCAGCAATGCGTTCAGCGACGGCTGACGTACGGCGTGCTCGCGCTTCCTCGTGCATGTTGACCGGCGTAGCTGCCAGCACTCGCGTCACTATCATGGTCAGGAAACGGCCGGGCGAGAGGATCGCCGGGATCTGATCGGTTAGAATCGTTACTTTCGGAAGCCCAGCGATTATCTCGGCAGCGCTGGCCTCTGGGAGTACGGGAGCAACCTCCTCCAAGCTAGGTTCGGCCTCGAGCCCGGGTTCGAGAATGCCAGCGGGCTGTTCCGTTGCGGTGTCGGCGACCGCTTCCTCGTCGGCATACTCCATCATCACCAGACAGGTGGCGTGATAGGCATCGTCCTCCTGCCCGAGCTTGGCGAGGAGATCGAACAGCCATTCGGCGGTCTTAGGCTCCTTCTGGAGGATGTCCGAGCGCAATCCGAACGCGAAGCCCAGCGCCGCAAGCGGATGGCGGAGCCGCAGGTTCTTGGCGTCGCCATAGGATTCTTCGATCCTGTTGGGCGCGTTCTTCCCATATGAGGAATCCATCCGCTTGGTTGAGATAAGCAATTCAGGGCCCGTGACCCAATCGGTCATAATAACATCGACCTGCTTGAGGTAATTCTTGCCGAGGATATTCGCCGACGACGCCGTCACGCCCGGGATCGAGCTCATCTTGGCGACACGGTCCGCGACCTGATTGCGCAGTGTGCCCGGCAGCGACTTAATCAGATTGGCGGCGGCCGCCGGCAGGATGCGCGGGTGGACCGGGCGCGGCCAGACCTGATCGGCGAGGAAGCCTGCGCGGCGCAGCTCGTAGCTCAACCACACATCAAGCGCGAGCGCCGGCACGCCGGAGGTCGTGCTTGCCTTTAGATGCAGCGGCACGCCGAGCAAGCGCTCCAGCGTTGCATAATCCGGCTCGAAGCGGAGCTGCCCATCGGCGCCTATCATCCAGGGATTGGTCGGCAGGCCATTTGGCGCTGCGTCCGCCACGATATGGTCGAACAGTACCCAGGCCTTGGCCTTCGATGAGGGTTCAACCGCCACGATTAGTAGGCGCGCGTGGAGGATCGGCAGGCCGCGAAGTGCGGGAATATGGCAGAGCACAAGGGATCAATCGGCATAATGCCGCCAGCGCTGCATGACCTTAACCGCATCCTCGAGTGCCTCGGTTTCAGCCTTCGGTCTAGTCGCCGTGGCCGGGAAAGCGATCCGCCCCGCCTCGCGGGGTTCGAGCTTTAGCATGCCGCCGCCAAGTGCGTGACCCTCAAGCTCGCAGCTCAGCCGCACGAACGGCGAGGACCAGCCTGGCATCAGCTTAGCGGCAAGCGCCTTGTCGCGCACCCGGATCGCATGGACGCTGTTGGTGCAAGAGACGCCGGCCAAGTTCCGAACCAGATTAGCGCCGCGTCCCGACATGTAGCTCATCACATAATCGGGGATCTGCACATCAGGCACGACATACCAAGGCGCGCGATTGCGGCATTTATACCCGAGCCGGGCTTCGCGGCCGGGGGCAGAATCGAGATAGTCCCAGACTGACTTGGGCAGCTCGATGTCGCGGGCGAGCCGGAGCAGCAGCACCGGGTCATCGTTGCGTGCCCAGTCGGCGACGGTCGCCTTAGTGACTTGCGCAGCGGGCATCGCTCGGCCGTTTCGGATCGACGGCAGTAGAAGGCCGGCGGGAATGCGCAGCTTCTTGGCTTCCGAGGGCCGCAGATGGAAGAACTGATTGTCGCCGCTAACGTAGCCGATTCCGACGCTCGCGAAGTCGGCGAGCCGGTGCGTGTCAGGGCGGCCCAATGTTGCGGCATAAAGCGCCCGCGCAGACGCCGGAAGCAGATAGGGGCGGAGCCGCCGGTTCCAAACCCCGCGCCAATCTTCGAGGTCGACCCGCAGCGTCGGCTTGGGCGGTATCCGCGTCGGTACGAACCTGTCGACGACCGTCATGTCAATCGCGCTGGCCGCGCTGCCAAAACCTTCTGCGTAGAGCAGCCAGCAATCTTCCGACAGCGCCGGGAACAGCTTGTCGCGCACTGCGACGATCTGCACCTTGGCGAACGACTGGACCAGATAGTCTAGTAATGGGGCCGCATAGGGCGCGTGGCCGATCTCGGCCGGCACCACGAAGGCCATCCGACCGCCGTGCTTCAACAGCCCGGCGGTAGCTACGATAAACGGCGCCCAAGACGAGGACAGGCCGCTAAAAATGGCCCCCAAATCAAGGCAAAGGTCGAGCGCGCGTCGCCGCGTCTCGCCCTTGAAATGCTGGTAGCGGATGAAGGGCGGGTTTCCGGCCGCGCTTTCGAAGCGCTCATGGGTCTCGGTCGCCCAGGTGAAGAAATCGCCTTCGTGGATCAGCGCGCCTGGCGCGCGTTTGATCGCGGCATGGGCCGAGGCCGGATTCTGCTCTATCCCAACGCTGTTGCGGTGAAGCGCGAGGAATCGGCCATCGCCGCACGAGGGATCGATCATGCGGTCGCTCGGCTTGCGGCAGGCCCAAGCGACGAGTGCCGCGCATACATCATCGGGCGTGAAATAAGCGCCCGAGCGTTTTTGCGAATATTCCGGAGTAGTCCCCGCCATCACGCGCACCTTAGCCAGATTGGGTTGATCCGCAACCGAACATGCGCGAACATAATAGGAACATTAGCACGAGGCAAGCGGACGCCTGTCGACCAGCATAAACATTATGTGGTCTAAGCGACAGCTGCGGCCATGACACCTGGCTGCAAAAGGTGGGACCTAGCCGCTTTCCAAATCGTAGAGCTCCGATGGCTTCTTCAATAGTCTCTCGCCCTAGACGAGCAGCCAATGATCATTACCAATCTCGCATTATAAAAGGGGGTCGGCTGCATGAAGATGAAGCCAATATCTTTCAGCTCCTGCAAAAAGCTATCCTGACTGCAAGGGCGCTCGCCGGCGTTACTCGCGGGTGAATGTCACCACGAGGACGTCGCGATAGGCCGGAAGTGTGGGATCGATGGCATGTATCTCCGTCACGCCATGCAAGATGCGGTGATCGTCGAGCAGCACCGCGTCGCCGGGATTGCTCAGCAGGAAGCTGCCAAGCCCTGTCCCGTCCGGCGCTCCGATCATGGTCCAACCATCGCGCACATTTTGCCGGCAGAGCAGCATGACGAAAACCCAATCGACGCCGTCACGGTGGAGCCATTCCGGCGTTGGTCGGCCGACATGATCGGGCGTCGTCTCGATGCGAAACTGATGGAATTCGATGTCCCAGCGTGGGTTGGACGGTCCGGTGTCGGCAGCCGCGAAGAGAGTCACACAAAGCGCCAGTAATGCCGAGGTGACAGGATGTGCTTCGGTTTCGGCCAGAACCGGATCGAACCAGCGCTGCACACCGCCATTGAGTGGGTTATAATCCCGGCTCTGGAAGTGCGGCTGGTGGGGCTTGCGGGCGAGACCGCCATCGCCATGGCTGAAGGCCGCATAGCGCCGCCCGCGATAGCGTCCGCCGTCGGCCATGAACCGGTCCTGGCCAAGGTCGCTCCACAACGTGCCGAAACTGTCCCAATGCGCGCGCGCCTCCGCCCCAAGCAAGCGCAGCATTGCCGCTGCTTCGAGCCTGACGAAGCCGGGATTGCGCAGGCATTCGACAACCTGATCTTGCAGGGCCACCGGCGCTGGCGGGGTGAAATCGTTCAAGCGCGTGCTCTTGCAGCCGAGGCGTCCGCAATCGGACGGCGAAAGCCAATGGCCATGCGGTTATATGCATTCATCAGACCCATGGCGATGGTGAGGTCCACCACCTCCTTCTCGCTGAAAATCACGCGGACTGCTGCGAATTCTTCATCCGGGATGTGCGTCTCGGCAACCTGCGTGACGGCTTCCGCCCAGCGAAGCGCCGCGCGCTCGCGTTCGTCGAACAATGCGCCCGCCTCGCGCCAGACCGGGACGAGCGCCAGCTTTTCAGGCGGGATGCCGTTCTTCATCAGGTCGCGGCTGTGCAGATCGATGCAATAAGCACAGCCATTGATCTGGGAGACACGCAAATAAGTCATCTCCATCAGAACCGGGTCGATCCCGCATTGTAGTAGATAGCCATAGACGCCGCCCAGCGCCTTGTAGCCACCCGGTGAGACTCTCTCATAATCGATCCGCGTCATGAGATACTCCTTAAACCAGGGTTGGCTCCGCAATCGGGAAGGCGGAGACGAGCGCATTCACCCGGCGCGTGATATCGGCACGCTCTGACTGCCCGTTACGAAGGCCATTCAAAATACCGAGGATCAGCGCGCCGGTCTCGCGAAACGCCGCCTCGTCGAAGCCGCGCGAAGTGGCCGCGGGCGATCCCAGTCGCAGGCCGGAGGTGACCGTCGGTGGCAGCGGATCGAATGGCACCGCATTCTTGTTGGCAGTGATGCCGAACGTCTCGAGCGCGTCGGCGGCGTCCTTGCCGGTGATGCCGAACGGCTGGAGATCGACCAGCACCAGATGGCAGTCCGTGCCGCCCGTCACCACGCGCAGGCCGCCGGCGACAAGCACGTCCGCCAGCGCCTGAGCGTTCGTCACGACGGCTTTGCTGTAGATGCGGAATTCCGGTTGCAGCGCCTCGTGGAACGCGGCGGCTTTACCGGCGATTACATGCATCAGCGGGCCACCCTGGGTTCCGGGGAATATCGCCTTGTCGATCTTCTTGGCCAGCGTCTCCTCATCGGTGAGGATCAGGCCGCCACGCGGACCGCGTAGCGTCTTGTGCGTGGTTGACGTCACGATGTGCACATGTGGCACCGGATTGGGATAAAGGCCGGTCGCGATCAGCCCCGCATAATGGGCGACATCGGCAACCAGCCAGGCTCCGACCTCATCGGCGATGGCGCGCATCCGGGCGAAATCGATCTCGCGCGGATAGGCCGAGCCGCCCGCGAAGATAAGCTTTGGCCGCGCCTCGCGGGCGCGACGCGCCATATCGTCATAGTCGATCCGCTCGTCGTCGCGGCGCACCAGATAAGGCACCGGCTTGAACCACCGTCCGGACATGCTGACCGGCGAACCGTGTGTGAGATGCCCGCCGCAGGCAAGATCCAAGCCCATGATGCTGTCGCCGGGCGTGAGCAGTGCGCAGAAGACCGCGACATTCGCATTCACCCCGGAATGCGGCTGCACGTTCGCGAACCGAGCTCCGAACAGGCGGCAGGCGCGTTTGATCGCGAGCCGCTCCACCTGATCGACGGCATGACAGCCGCCATAATAGCGGCGGCCGGGATAACCCTCGGCATATTTGTTAGTGAGGATCGAGCCCTGCGCGGCGCGCACGGCCGCGCTGACCATATTCTCCGACGCAATGAGCTCGATATGCTCATGCTGGCGCCGCGCCTCGCTCGACATGGCAGCGTGCAGTTCCGGGTCGATTGTCATCTTTAAAAAACCTCTGGAGCGAAAAATGCGATGGCGCGGTGGCGATACCGACGAGGACATCGCCATCCGCATGTCGCGCGTTGTTGCGGTCGTTCGCGGGCAGCGCTAGGCTGTTCCGGCCCATTTAGGATGGGCCAGTTTTCTTAATATGAGTGGGCCGGTTTGAAGACGCGCGGAAGCTTGCAGATCGATTTGCCGACGGCGCGGCTTGGGCCGATCTTTCTCGATCTGGCGCAGTCGATCATCACCGAGATCGAGCGGGGCCGGTTGAAGCCCGGCGATCCCCTGCCGGGTACGCGCGCGCTGGCGCGCAGCCTCAAGCTCAACCGCAATACCGTCGATGCCGCCTATCATGAACTGACGATGCAGGGGTGGCTGGAAGCGCGGCCATCGCGCGGCACATTCGTCGCGACGGACCTGCCGGAAAGCGCGGCGACCGCGATGCGCGCCTCCGCACTTGTCGCGCCGTCGGTCGTCTCGGCGACTCCGCCCGTCCTGCACATGACCGACGGCGCACCGGACGCTCGGCTGATGCCCCATGCGGAACTGGCGCGGGCCTTCCGGACAGCCCTTTCTTCTTCCGCCACGCTGACGGAGATGGTCCATGGCGACCCTTATGGCGCGCCGCGACTGAGATCGGTGCTGTCCGAATATTTGGCGCATGAGCGCGGTCTGGCGGCTCCTGCCAGCGAGGTCATGGTCACGCGGGGCAGCCAGATGGGGTTGTTCCTGTCCGCAGCAGCACTGATCATGTCGGGGGACGTCATCGCGGTGGAGGAACCGGGCTATCCGCTGGCGTGGGCTGCTTTTCGCGCTGCCGGGGCCAATGTCATCGGCGTGCCGGTGGATGGCGGCGGCATCGATCTGGATCGGCTGGAACAGATCGCGGTGGAGACCCCGCGGCTGACGGCGGTCTATGTCACGCCACATCATCAATATCCCACCACTGTCACGCTGGGCGCCGGCCGCCGCCTCCGCCTTCTCGACCTGGCGCGTCGCCACGGCCTGACCGTGCTCGAGGATGATTATGACAATGAGTACCGCTTCGATGGTCGCCCCATCCTGCCGATGGCGGCGCGAGCGTCCGACGATCAGCCGATCGTCTATCTGGGATCGCTCTCGAAGCTGATGGCTCCGGCGCTGCGGCTGGGTTATGTGGTTGCCTCTCCCGCGACGCTCACGCGCATGGCGACCGTGCGTGAAGCGATCGACCGGCAAGGCGACCTGCCGCTGGAGCAGGCGTTTGCATCGCTGATCGCGCAGGGCGATGTCCGCCGCCATGCCCGAAAGGCGCGCCGGGTGTATCAGGCGCGGCGCGACCTGTTCGTGACCTTGCTGAAGGAGCACCTGTCCGACATCGTCGATTTCGATGTGCCTGCGGGTGGCCTCGCGATCTGGCTGAAGATGCGAGAGGGGCTGAGCGCGCAGCAGTGGAGCGACCGTGCGCTAAAGCTCGGCCTCGGCATATCGCCGGGCGCCCGGTTCACGCTTGACCTCGCAACGCCGCCTGAGGCGCTGCGGGTGGGGTTTGCCAGCCTCGATGAGCAAGAAATGTCTGAGGCCGCGCGCCTGCTCGTCGCGTCTCGCCCGACCAGTACCGGCCTAGGGTGAAATTCCAATCTGGCCCTCCTAGATGGGCCGAACCCTCTCTATGCATCGCCCCGGACACAGCTGCTCCAGGGAGGTCAGACATGGAAATTACGAGCGACGTTATACTCAATCCCATCACCGAAGCTGATAAGGAGGCCTGGCTGGGGCTTTGGGCGCAATATCTGATCTTCTACAAAGCCGATGTTTCCGATGCCGTCACCGAACTGAGCTGGCAGCGCCTTCTCGATGCCAACGAGCCGATGGGCTGCATCCTCGCGCGGCAAGGCGGGAACGCGGTCGGTTTCGCCAACCACGTCCAGCATCGCTCCACATGGACGCGTGGCGACTATCTCTATCTGGAAGACCTGTTCGTGGACCCGTCGGCCAGGGGGCAGGGCGTGGGCGGCAAGCTGATCAGCGCGCTCTACACACTGGCCGCGCAATCCGGATGTTCGCGGGTGTACTGGCACACGCACCAGACCAACAGCACCGCGATGCGCCTTTACGACTGGGTCGGTGAACGGTCGGGATTTGTCCATTATCAGAAACAATTGAAGACTGACTAAAGACTCGTTTACCCGCTGTTCAACGATTTTCGTGATGAGTTCGCCACCGGAATGCCTCACCCGGCCCGCTCCTTTCCAGCGCCTCGGAGGAGGCTCCGGCGCAAGTGCGCGCCCATTAGAGGTGATCCCGGGCATGGTGATAAAGCCTCTCATCGAGATGATATTGACGAAGTGTCCGCGACGGCGCGCGCGCATTCCGGGAAGGACCGCCTGGAAGGCACTCTCATGACACCTGGTGACAAGAATTTTCTTACCCCCGGCCACGGAGACGATTGCCGAATTGTGCGGGAGATCCTCGATCTCGTCGGGGACAAGTGGAGGCTCTACATCATCGCGTCGCTCAGGGACGGGCCCGTGCGCTTCAACGAAATGCGGCACCGTGCCGACGTTATCTCGTAGCGCATGCTGACGATCACGCTGCGCAGGCTGGAACGCGATGGACTGGTGAAACGTACCCTGTCCCCCACGATCCCGCCTCAGGTGGATTATGAATTGACGGATTTCGGGCGGTCGTTGCTCGAACCGGTCATGGCGCTCACGCTGTAGGCGAATGCCAACCAGCTAAAGATCCAGCATGCGCGTGTCCGATTTGATGCGGGCTGAGTTACGACGGTCGGGCAGACATCATTGATCACTTGATTTTGAACATGCAGGCTTGGGGCGTTCCTCACAGGGACCGGGAGAGGGTCAGCGCGACAGTTGCACCCTGGGTCTGCGTACGACGTTCTTGCCCGAAATAGGCGCCGGACCGGTTGGGGGTATAGAAGCTCCGCAAGCGATCGCTGTCATCGCCCGTGACCGCGCTGGCGCGCAAGATCGTCTTGAATCCCGGCAGGGCCGTCGTCTCGAAGAACATATTCCACACTGGCCTCTCCCGCCAGACCAGGCGCTCGCCGGTGTAGAAAATCTCCGCTTCCTGCGCAGCCTCGTAACTGAAACCCCAAGACGACCGCAAGCGTGGCAGATCATGACGGAATTCGGCTTCGAGGCTGGTCGAGGGTAGATCGTCCATCGGCCGGACAACGCCGGTCAGGGGATCGCGAAAGCGGGAGGCCCGCAGCGTCGCTGAGACTGCGATCCGTGCGCCATCGAGCAGCCTATGCAACGGCAACGTCGCGTCGCCGGTGAGGCCCCATTGCCGCGCATCGCCGATGGTGCCCAGTGCCTCATCGCCTGTGTCGAGCACAAGATAGCCAAGCAGGCCCTTGTGAGACTGGTGATAGGCCTCGAGCGCGAGCGCCGCGCCCCTGCCCCAACGGTGGTCGAGGCGCAGGAAGGTCCGCGTCAGCCGTGCCGGACGCAAGCTCGAATTGCCGCCCAGCGGCCGCCCGTCAGCCTGGTCCACCGAGGCGGCAAAGTCTCCGAAATCGAGCTGGTCGACTGTGCGGAGCACCGCAAGCCGGAGCTGCGTACTATCTCGCGGCGACCAGACCAGCGCCGCAGAGGGCTTGAAGTAGGAGAGGCTCTGCACGTGATCGCTGTCGCCAGCTACCTTGAGGCGCGACAGCTCGACTGCGCCCCCGGCCTCCAGATCGATGCGCGATGTCAGTCTCGCGCTGACATTGACGAAAGCCTCGCCGCGCTGCTCGGAGACGCGGGTATTTGCGTTGCTGAGGGCGACCGGCCTCATGCCGAAGCTGGTATCCTCCGTGTAATTCAGATTGCTGAGCAGGCGATTATAGACGACTTCCATCCCCACTTCCGGGCGGAGGGCGTGTTTGCCCTCGCGTGACAGGGTGACGCGGCCGATCAGCTCCAACGGCTTTTGCCGCCGCGCCGAAAGTCCGCGATAGCCCGGCTCCTGATAATCCTCGTCGACCCCTTCCGTCGCGATCTGGCCCAGCCCGACCAGCTTGGCCATCCAGCCGGCGCCCAGCCCGCGCGTCCAGTCGAGCCCCAGTTCGCCGCTGGTGCTTTCCTCGCGATATGCGATGAAACGCTCGGCATAAGGCGGGCGCGCTGTCGCTCCGGAAAAGAGCCCGACATTGGTGATAGAGCTATATATGTCGTGATTGAGACGGAGATTGAGCGTCAACGTCCCCCCACCCATCGGGCTGGATGCGGATGCCGCGATCCCATATTCCGGTGCCTTGCCTAGGGAATCCTGCAGCCGCCCCAGCGTCGGCTCGCCTGCCGCATTATAGTTGTAGAATTGCGCCTTGGAGGGATAGCGCGCTTCGCCCGCCATGAGTTCCACGCTGGTCTGCCATGGGCCGATGGCTCTGGCATAGCTGGCCTTTGCCGTGGGCGAGAGGCCGCCATCGGCCGTGCGCGCAAGCGTTACTGTCGCTGTTCCGGCGCCACGGGCATCGGCTTTCAGGATGACATTGGCGACCAGCGTTTGCCCCTGCGCTTCGGCGGCATCGGATCCACGCAACAGCACGATCCGTTCCACTTGCGTTGAAGGAATACGGCGCAGCACCTCGCTGATGCCGCCGGCCTTCACCGTCGAACGCTGACCGTCGATCAAGACGTTGCCCGCCGCCCCGCCGAAGCCACGCACACCGCCGCCATCAGAGATCGAGAAGCCGGGCGTCCGCTCCAGCATCTCCAACGCGGTCTGGGGCTGGAAATCTGCATAGAATTCGGCGGGATAGGTAGGATCGGCACTGGAGAGCGGCGTAGAGCCTTCCGCCGAGGCAGCGCCCTGCTGCGGGCGATCTTCTCCTACCCCCGCCATCGCCGCGAGGCTGGCGAACAGCGCTGTCATCATAGTCATCGCATGAAAAACTCAACTGGAACGACCAGTTCAAGCGTGTCGCCCGCCACCTCCTTCGGTGGCTTGGGCAAGGGAGCGGCGCGCTTCGGCAAAGCGAGCGCCTCATTATCCAGCGCCCGGACGCCTGAAGACCGTTCGAGGCGGACGGAAAGGACGGCTCCCTCCCGGTTCATGACGAAGCGGATATAGGGCACGCCCTGCTGGCGCCGTAAAGCAGCCTCGCGAGGATAGCGCTTCACCTTGTTGAGCGCGCCCAGCACGAGGCCTTGCCACGTCGGTTCGGCATTGGAAACCTGCGGTGCCGGCGGGGCAGGCTGGGTTTCCGGCGCCGTCCTGTCCCTTGCGAGCGGCCCCGGATCGGGCGCAGGCTTTACAGCGGGCACCGGCAAGGGATTGAGGCTCGGCACCGGAATTTCGGCAGGCTCAACCTTGGCGCGCTCAACGTCCGGCATATCCTTGGCTTCCGCCTCTTCAGGCGCGGGTGGGATTTCGCGCACGGGCTCTGGCGGGGCAGCAGGAGGCGCAACGTCGAAAGTGTTCATGCTCGCAGGCTTTTGAATGGCCTGATAGGTCGTCCAGGTAAACAGCGCCCCGGCGACGATGAGCAGCGCGACCATTGCCGTGCCTCCCATGCCAAACAGCCGGCTTTGCAGGCTCATGGGTTGGTCGGCGTAGCGTGTAGCGGGCCGCCAGAGCTCACTATCATGGACGGCAGGCACGCCCGGTCGGGACATCTGCGTTGCCGGTTCATCATCGTCCGACATATCGAACATGATGGCCTTCATCCTCTCAGACCGGGCAGTAAAAGCAGCAGGGCCACACCCGCAGGAATGGACGCGGCGAGGAACCACATCCATGCGCGGGTGGCGCTACGAGCATGGAACGCCGCCATCGCTGCGAAGGCGAAAATGGCAAAGCTCAGCAGCGTGGCCGCCGTGACTGCCTCGACGGGATCCACGCCCGCTTGGCTCAGCAGCAGGGACAGCGCCGCCGTCACGAGCGAGGCCAGGCCATAGGCCCCCAACGTTCCGGCGAGGCTGCGCGCCAGCAAAGACCAGCGATCGCGGGTCTGCTTGCTCAAGGCAATCGGGCGCGCCATCAGCGTGCGATGAAACTCAGCGACGCAATGTGCTGAAGGCTCGCGACGCGCTGCCCGGCAATCTCGACGTCGGCCGGGGCCGTGTGGCGTGCGACAAGGATGTAACGCCCTTTCGCGGTGACCGGCACGGTCAACCGCCCTGTCCCATCCGTCTTGAACGTCTTTTCCCAAAGATCGGGATTGATAACGGTGATGCCCGTGTCGGCCATCGGATGCCCCTGGAAGGTCAGAATGAAGCTGTCGCTCCCGGCGGCAACCGGCACCAGTTCAAACGCATGAACCGCCCGCGTGCTCTCACGCCCTGCTTTCGCCTGGAAGGCTGCCGCCTGATAATCGCCCTCGTCGGTCTTCCATGGCTCCCAGACCTGATCGTTATAATAGCGCAGATCCCCGGCGGCGCCGACATTGGCAGCCAAATGATCGGGCTGCGCCGTGACGCTGATTGGCTGATCCGGTTGCGTTTCGAACAGGCGTGAGGTCGCGACGAGCTTGGCGATCTCCTCCCCCCTGTCGCGCTCGCCCGCAGCATCTCCGACATGGACGCGTGCCGTGGCGCCATCCCGTTCGATCCAGATCTCATGCGCGGAAGTGCTGGCCGCCGCACCGGCGAGTAAGGCGATCGCAAACGCTGTCTTGAACATGGTTATCTCCTGAATATGGCGGTGAAAAAGCGGGGGCATCAGGGTCGCACCCTGCGCACAATGCGGTCCCGATTGACGTTGGCGGCGACAATCCCTCCGGCCGCGAGCGTTATCCATCCGAACCAGACGACCGCGCCATAACCCCAGCCAAAGCCGAGACCGGCCGCGCCGAATGCCAGCGCCAGCAGCAGGAAGCCGGCCAGACGCAAAGCACGGCTGCGGCCCGGCGGGAGCTTGCGCCGAAGCCAGTCCTGCTGGTGCCGCGTCATGGCCAGCAGCAGGGCAGCAAAGCCTCCCAGCGCGGTAAAAAGAATAAGGACGTGGATCATGCCGCCACGGCCTCCAGCTTTGGTGTTTTGCGGCGGGGCACGGGCTTGGCTTTGCGGGTCGCCAGTTTCCACGCCGTGAAACCACAGGCTGCGGCGGTTACGAGCATGGCGAGATCAAATCCGGCGAATATCCAGTCCCCGCCGATCAGGCTGGGGACAAGGCCACGCGGGGTCATGAGCGCGTTTGCGACCGGCACCAGAGCGTAGAGGCCCGCGCAGGCCGCCAGCGCCTCCACCCATGCCTGCCTGAGCGGGCGAGCGATGCTCCAGGTGAACACCGCGCCCCAGGCAATAAACAGGCAGTTGATTTCCCAATCCGCACGATGCTGCAGTTCGACGGGCAGCAACCGGTTGGCGAGGAAGTACACCGCTGTTCCCGCGCATGATCCGGCGATCACCCCGATGTTCAGCCGCTCGACCAGAGCGAAGCCGACATACGGCCGTGATGGATCGGGCAGCTTCGACCGGCGCTTGACTGTCCAGAGCACGAGGCCGCTGGCAACCATGATCGTGCCCGCCACGCCTGAGAAGAAGTAGAGCCAGCGCAGCGTCGTGCCGGAAAAGCGGCCCGTATGGAGGTCAATCATGACCTGTTGCGTGGCGCGTGCACTGCCCGGTTCGCCATCAGTGCCCAGTATTTCGCCGGTGGCGCCATCGAGATACACGGCCTGCCGCTTGCCGCCCAGCGCCTCCTGCCCCGGCCAGATGCTTACGGCCATGTCGCGCGTACCGGGATTTTGAATGCTGACGTAATTCGCCTTTTGGCCGCCCCAGTTCGTCTCGGCTCGCGCGATGATCTCACGCATCGGCACGGGCTGCGGTGCGGGGTCGGATGAGGGAGCAGCGGAAACTGCCACCGGCGACGGTGGAAACGCCTTTTCATAATAGGCGTCCATGCTGCCAAATGCGGCAGTGGCGCCCCATGGCATGAGCATGAACAGCAACGTGACCAGGCCCGTGTAGGTGATCATGAGATGGAACGGCAGCGCCAGGACCGCCGTCACATTATGCGTGTCGAGCCAGCTGCGCTGCCCCTTGCCGAACCGCAAGGTGAAGAAGTCGGCGAAGATCTTCTTATGGGTGACGACCCCTGACAGGATCGCGACAAGCATTGAGAGCGCGGCGATGCAGACGAGATAGCGGGCCCACATCACCGGCATGTAATGAAGGTCGAAGTGCAGCCGGTAGAGGAAGAAGCCGCCTCCGCTCTCCCGAACCGCGACCTCCCGGCCCGTCGCGGGATCGAGCTTCACTTCGATCCGGTCCTTCCAGTTCCCGCCCTTCGGGGTCCATGACAGCGCCAGAGCCTCGTTGCTTCGCCCGCTCGGCAGCGACAGGCTCCAGCTATCCGCACCCGATGCTCGCGCGCGCAGGATCGCATCTGCACGGTCGAGCGCCTGTGCGGTGACCGGCGCGCGCCTCACTTCCGGATGCATCCAGCCATCGATCTCGATCTGGAAGAAGGCGATGGTGCCGAACAGGAACACCACGAACAGCAGCCATCCGGGCAGCAATCCCGCCCAGGTGTGCAGCCATGCCATGGACTGACGAAACGATCCCTTCACAGCGCGTGTCCGGTCACATCAGCCTCAGAACTTCGCGCGCAGGGTGCCGACGATGCGGCGCGCTTCTCCGAAGGTCGCGAAATAGGCGACGGTGGAATAATAGCGCTTGTCCAGCAGGTTATTGGCATTGACGGACAATGAGATATTGGGCGTCAACGCATAGCGGGCGAAGGCGTCAACCACCGCATAAGCCTTCTGCTCGGCGATGGTCAGGCCATCGGCCACGTAGCTGACGTCGGCATAGGTGCGGCTGTTCCACAGCACATTGCCGCCGAGGGTGAGGCCGGGCACCCCGGCGCCCGTCAAATCATAGCTGGTCAGCAGACGCAGGCTGTCAAGCGGGACCTGCGTGTTCAGCGGCGCGCCATCGCGATCCTTGACCGTGACATGATTGAACCCGCCAGCCAGTTTCCAGCCCGGCAGCGGCTCGCCCGTCACCTCCAGCTCAAACCCTTCCGAGCGTGTGCCGTCGACCGCTTCATAGACATAATCGCCGGTCGGCCCAACAAGGTTGGGAACGTAGACCGCAAAATTCGATTGCCGGATATTGAACCACGCTCCTGACAGGGCCAGACGCCCCTCCATCAGGTCGGCCTTCGCGCCGATCTCGTAATTCTTGCCCGTCAGCGGGGCGAGATAATCGCCGTTGATGTCGCGATAGGATTGGGGAGAGAAAATGCTGGTGTAGCTGGCATAGAGGGAAAGGCCGGATGTCACGTCCACGATCACCCCGGCATAAGGCGTGAACTCGCCCGTCACCGATGTCGAACTGCTGGTGCGCGCTTCGCCGGTCCGCATGTTCCAGGTCTCGCGCCGCCAGTCGGTCAACCGGGCGCCCGCAATGACCGAGAGAATCGGCAGCGGCTTTATCCGTAGCGTGGCGAAAGCAGCCGTCTGCTTTTCATCATTTCCGAACCGCCCCAGATAAGGCCAGTTCGGTTCAGGCAGATCGCCCTGCCAGGTGTAGTAATCGGGAATCGACGGATCATAACCGTCAAACGACCAGATCTGGTAGTCGTCGCCGCCTTCCTTCGTCTTATAGTGGCTCGCACCGACCATCAGCAGGTCATCATCGCTGAAGATCCGCAGCGGCCCGGATGTTGTGCCGACAAGGCTGGTCATCCGCTGATCGTCGGCCCAGCGACCCGGCCAGATGCCGACGCCAGTGCCATCCGGATTCAGCGCGTCCCGCAGGGCATAGCCGAACACCATGTCATAGGTCTTGCGCGTCCAGTCGAGATCGGCGCGGAGCGACCAGTCCCCGACCTCCTGCTCGATGGAAACGAAGGTGCTGAGGGAATCGCGATCATAGCGCGTCCAGTCCGTCACGGTGTTGCGCGACCAGGAAAATGCTGTGGGCGTGCCGTCCGTCGTGACGATCGGGACGCCGGCCATGTTGGCATTGTCTGCACTGCGACTGAGATAATCGATGCCTGCACGCAGCAGCGTCGTCTCGGTCACGTCGGCTTCCACCGTGCCGTAGAAGATGCTCCGATGAGATGTGGCGCGATCAATGCTCAGGCCGCCATCCTGATAGGCCGCGACCAAACGCGCGCGGACACGCCCATGCTCATCCAGCGGGCCGCCGATATCGGCCTGACCGCGCACATAATCCCAGCTGCCGCCCTGCCCCTCCAGCAGCAGCTGCCAGTCAGCCGGCGCACGCTTGCGAACCAGATTGACGGTGGCGGAGGGGTTGCCCGTGCCGTTGAGCAAGCCGGACGCACCGCGGATTACTTCCACGCGATCATAGATGGCCATGTCTGCATAGCCATCCCCGAACCCGTAGGCCGTCGGCCGCCCGATTCCATCGACCTGCCAGTTATTGACTTCGAAACCGCGTGAATAAACCGCGCTCTGGTCGGAATCCGGAGAACCGCCGAGATTATAGCTGATGCCGACCGTCTGCACCAACGCCTGGGCGATTTCCGTAATATTCTGATCGACGATCCGCTCGCGCGTAATGACCGTGACACTTTGCGGCGTTTCGCGCAGGGTCAGCGGTATACGCAGCGCTGTGGTCGTCACTGGCGAGCGATAGCTTCCCGTGCCTTCCGTTGCCCCCAGATCGCTCGTGGCGATCGGCGGGGGGAGAGCCACCGCACCAGAGCCGCCATTGCCCTCTACGCGCACTGGGCCGAGTTGAATGGCGTCCTCTGCGGCTTGCAGCGCCGGTTCAACGATCACCGCGCGAGCGGATTGCCAGCGGAACGTGAGCCCTGTTCCAGCCAGAAGTTGCGAGAGTGCATCGGCGGGCGCGAACGCCCCTTTCACACCCTGAGTGGCCCGGCCTCGTGTGTGGAGGCTCTGGGCCGTCACCTCGATTCCGGCCTGACGGCCGAACAGGATCAGCGCATCGGGAAGTGACTGAGCAGCAATATCGAAAGGGCGGGCAGCGGCCGAGGTCTGCGCCATGACGGGCGCCGATGCCCATGGCGCGACACCCGACGCGGTCGCCAGCAACAACGCGACGCCCATCGAGCCGCGCTGTCCATTCCACTGCCTCTTCATCAATCGCATTCCGCTACCCCTGAGATATTTCAGATTGGGCTGGTCGGCGATCAATTTGATAATGATTCGCATCCGCGCGCCCTCATGACAAGGACTCTGCGAAGGCAGGCGTTTTTCAGATTTTTTTGATATTTCCCGAGATCAAGATCATACCGTTGAATTTACGTCATTATTCGTGGACCACGATAAGCCATGGCGTGATCTGCGTGACGGAGCCGCCCAAGGGCAGGACCATAGAGCGGATCGCCTTGGAAGGGTCGCCCGGATCGTAGATGCCATTGATCCGGCGGTTTCCGAGCGCCTTGCTGGTCAGTATGATCTTGCCGCGATACCAGGGCCGGATATCGTCGATCACATAGGATATTGCTCGATCTCGGGCATTCACCTCCCGCAATGCCCAGGATGCGACCAGTTGCGGCGCGACATGATCCCTCACCGTGGCGCCATCCTCACCAACCACCACGACATCGCCGGCGGAAAGAACCACGCCACTTGCCGCACGCGCCACCGGATCGACCCGCACGCGCCCATGTTGCACGCCTATTTCGGTCCCTGATGGCGAGCGGCGGACATCGAAACCAGTCCCCAGGACCGTCACAGTCGCATCATCGGCATGGACCCGGAAGGGCCGGGATTTGTCTGGCATCACATCGAACAAGGCCTCGCCTGCCAGTAAATCGACCTTTCGCTCCCCGCTCACATAGCTGACCCGGATCGCGGATCGCGGCCCGAGTTTCGCGGTCGAGCCATCCTCCAGCCTTACGATGCTTAATTGGCCTATCCCCGTACGATGATCGGCCTGCGCCGCCAGAATGATGTCGGGGGAGAACCAGAGGGCCACCGCGATGCAGGCAGCAGCAGTAAATATAGGCCCTTTGCGGATCGAGCGAACGGCATGCCGTGTACTGGCAGCATCGCGCCTGCTCTGCTTGCGCTTGCGGCGCCAAGGGCGGTCGGCGCCGGGGACGCGCCTTTCCGCACTCCGGGGGAGCATTTGCGGCTGCGTCTGTCCGATGAGATCGTAGCTATGGTTGAGGCTGTCCCAAACCTCGCCATGCCGGCTGTCGGCCATGAACCACTGCCGGAAACGTGCTTGGACCGACCTGTCATTGGGCCTTTCGTTCAGGGCCAGCAACCAATTGGTGGCTTCGTCGAGGATGCGCTCGGCGTCGTCCATCACCGGCAGGATGCAGTCCCGGCCCGCCACAAGCCGCAATTGCGCACGCCATGTTGCCGGCCGCCGGAAGGAAGGACTGTCGCCCATATTCCAAAGACCGATCTGCAGCCCCGGATTTTCAGAATAAGCCCCATGCCGCTATTTGCTGCGGTTGCGGCGATGATGGCAATGCTTGATTCCATCCGCGACGAGCGTGTGGGCGAGCCCAACTGAAATTCCGAGGGCGCCAGCGATTTCGGCAAGGGTATGCCCGCCAAATCGGTGCATCTCCACAGCGATCCGCGTTCGCTCCGGCAGTTCGCCGAGCGCCTTGCGAACAACGTCCAATTCGCTACGTGCGATCGCGACATCTTCGGGCGACGGCGCCTCGCTGGCGACAGTGTGAGTAATCACCTCAATGTCCCCCGAGCAGCGGGACGCTTCCTGGGCGGCACGACGATTATCATCCACCGCCAGATTCCGAACGATCCGGTAGAGATAATGCAGCGGCTCACGCACAGCGGCGGCGTTGCAAGCATTGCGGAACCGCAGCCAGGCGTCCTGCACCACGTCTTCCGCCCTGCTCTCGTTCCCGGTGATGACGCGCGCATAATCGACCAGCGACGCATGATGCGACCGGTAGACATCTAACGCTGCACGGTCCTGCGACAACCTGTAGAGCCTCTTGTATTATACACCTGATCGCTCTGGGCGCTCACCAGAAGCCTGTGGCACAATTGCGATTGACTCTCAATAAATTCCACCGCGCAATGGCGGTGACCAAAAGCTGCCGTTTGGTTAACGGTTAATACGGCAACCGGGGTTGGGACAAAGCTGTCATTCGCATGAGCTGTGTTTAGAGGCAGCTTATGCTTTCATACCCGCCATCATAGACCCCTCTACGCTTCCTGGAACCTGCCTTACTTCAGGAAGGCGGCTTGAGGTCGATCACCACTTACTTTGGTCTGGCCTCCGCTCCTTCGAGCTGCATGATCATGGCTAAGGCAGCCCAAGGTCACTGAAGGACGACGCGTCTCGGCCTAATGGTTCCCCCGCGGGATTGCGCATGGCGGCCGCCGAGGAAGTTGCCTTGCCATTCAGAGCCTCGGGAGAGGGCTAGGCATCCCAAACCTAGCGCGGCGTGCCGCCATTACACCACCGAACTCTGCGGACTCTTTCTCACTTTCAGGGGTTCCAACTCGATATCGCTCGAAAAAAGGCTTCGCTTTCCCGATAAGCCTCATTGTTGGAAATCGGGAAATAGCTAAGTTTTACAACGACTGTGCGCGTGTCCGGATCAACGTATATGAACTGCCCTTGCAGGCCGATCGCCATATAGGCGTTTGAGTTTACGAGGGTCCACCACTGGTACTGATAGCCCTGATCCTGTCCCTGAGCCACAGGTTCAGGATAGGTCGGAATAGTTGACGCCCGGACCCAGTCGGCTGGAATGATCTGGCGGCTGCCAACCCGTCCTTCGTCCAGCATCATCTGCCCCAGCCGAGCATAGTCACGAGCCACGGCATTGAAGCCCATTCCATTCGTGGCTCGCCCGCGGGAGGGCGGCCCATCGGTTAGGAAGAATCCGTCGGCCTCAGCGCCCAGGGGCCTCCAGAGGCGCTCGCTCATATATTCGTTGATCGGCTTGCCGGTCGCGTTCTCCAGAACCCAACCAAGAATGTTCGTGTTCAAAGTTGAATAACGGAAGGTTTTGCCAGGTTTATCGGCGCGCTTTGCGAGGAGCGCCTCGTCGACGCTGCGGCGACAGTTGAGTACCATGATCTCTTCACGCAGGCGGGCTGCATCACTCGCGCTATCCGGCTGATAATTATCCTCCCGGTCCGCGCCCGACCGCATGAGGAGGAGGTCACGAATCGTGGCGCCATCGAAGGCGGTGTTTTTGAGTTCCGGCACATAAGCGACGATTTGCTCATCGACGGATTTGATGTGTCCATCGGCCAGCGCCGCGCCCACCAGGATCGACGTGATGGATTTCGCTGTCGACATGGAGAGGAACCGTGTCTGCAACCCTGTGAAATTGCGATAGGTCTCGTGGACGATCTTACCGTCCTTGAGAATGATGAGCGCATTCGTGAACGTCCTTTCCAGAGCATCTTGCGCGGGGACCAGCTCTCCCTTGTATTTATACGCGAAATCAAGCGGGTGCTGACTGCTTCTAAGCGGGACGGCCTGTCCGCCCGCCTTGACCGGCACCGTGTTGAAGATGGAATCGATGCTGTGGAACGTCAGCGCGTTGATCTTAGCGTCGATGAAGGTGCGGCGCAGTTCGCGGATCGCTGGCGTGGCTCGCGAATCCGGTTCGCAGGAAGTGGGAACGGCGGGCTTATCCTGGGCGTAAGCTGCCTGTCCGCTCAAGGCTGACCCTGCGGCGAGCAGCCCGAACGACGCAACCTGAGCCACCTTACGCAGGCGATTCTTCATCATAGCTTCCTCCCTATGCTTTTATGTTATGAGCAGCATGGCTCAGTAAACTTGAAAAATCAATAAAGATATTGACAACTCAAAAGACACGGGTAGGTCTTGAGATCGCCAAGAGGTGATGGGTCGAGTGAGGGGCTCATTAGCGGTCTCGGTGGTGCAGCCAAAATGGCGCATCGGAAACAGGGAGGATGTCATGAAGGATGGTGGCTATCCGGCGCGTCGGCGCAGGTTATTCGCAGCGACCTATGCTGCAACATGGCTCGCGCTGACGGCGGTGCCCCTTCCGCTCTTACATGCCCAAACCGTTGAAGACGGCGCGCCGCCGATGCAGGACATCATCGTCACCGGTTCGCGCATTCAAGCAGTCTCCGGTGCAAGCTTGCCATCCCCGACGACTATACTTGATTCCTCGACGACGAGGTCGCTCGGTATCGCGAACGTCGGTGACGCACTGTTGCAATTGCCATCGCTACTCAACAGTGCAGCTCCTGGGCAGACGGTCGCCCTAAGCCCCCAAAATATCGGTTCGCGGATTGCAAATCTCCGCGGCCTAGGAGCAGAGCGAACCTTGATCTTGGTGGATGGGCGTCGCTTTGCGCCCAGCACGGCAAATGGCACAGTGGATATGGCGCTGATCCCGAGCGCCATTGTCAATCGTTCCGACATCGTGACGGGTGGCGCTTCTGCCGCCTATGGCTCGGATGCCGTGGCAGGCGTGATCAACCTTGTAACGGACACCCGCCTCGAGGGACTGCGCGCCCAAACGCAATCAGGTGTTGCACAACAGGGAGATAACGGAACGGTGCAGGCCTCTCTGGCAGGCGGCACAGGCTTTGCTAGCGGCCGGGGACACATCGTCCTTGCGGGAGAATATGAGAAGAACAAGGGGCAGGGTGACTACTATTCGCGCCAATGGTCGCGTCGTGAAACCTGTCAGTTGGGGAATTTCGTAGATCCTTCCCAGCCCGCCAATTTGATTGTGGACAACTGTCGAACGGGATTTCTTACCGGGCCAGGGCTTATCGATGGCGGTCCCTTTGCAGACCAGCAGTTCAGTGCCGATGGCGGGTCGTTGGTTCCGTTCGTCCCGGGCCAGTATCGCGGCTTCTTCCAGTCAGGGGGCACGGGCAAGGGTGAAAATGCCTTCTTTCGCGGCCCGGTCATGGTGCCGGCTTACGAGCGCTACAGTCTCTACGGATATACCGATTTTGAGGTTAGCCCGGCCTTCAAGCCCTTCGTGAACGTCTCGTACGGGTCCGTGCTAGGGAAGAATGTCGGCGCGCAGGGTCGCTTCAGCCGCTTCACCGGGGGCGGTCTTGTGCTGACAGGCGAAAACCCCTTCGTGCCGGAGGTGATCCGCAATGCCATTGGCCCAACCGGCACGATCTCGGTCGGCAAGGCCATGAATGATCTCGGGAATGCGCTCGGCAGCTCCAAAACATCCACTTTGCGGGCAGTGGCCGGCGTGACCGGCGAATTGGGAGCGCAGTGGCACTATGAGGCTTATTATCAGCAAGGTCGGACAGACTATGCACAGCGTCTGTCGAATAATCTGATACCCGCTCGTCTACGCCAAGCCATCGACGCGATCGAAGGGCCTGGCGGCGCCATTGTCTGCCGGGATCAAAGCAATGGGTGTCAGCCATTCAACCCACTCGGTATAGGTAATTTCACGCCCGGTGCTGCGACCTTCGTTACCGGCACTGCGGCGCTGGATACCAAGATCAAGCAGGACGTCGTCAGCGCCAACATCAGTGGCGAACTCGCGCCTCTTCCCGGTGGCCCCCTCGCCGTGGCCGCCGGTGCAGAGTATCGCCGGGATTCACTCGTGACGGTCGCCGATCCGATCTCGCA
Source organism: Sphingobium sp. B11D3B (assembly GCF_025961735.1). Taxonomy (NCBI): domain Bacteria; kingdom Pseudomonadati; phylum Pseudomonadota; class Alphaproteobacteria; order Sphingomonadales; family Sphingobiaceae; genus Sphingobium; species Sphingobium sp. B11D3B. Next base: position 2,936,913 of record NZ_JAOQOF010000001.1, read on the forward strand.
GGCCAATGGCTTCTACACCTTTAATGCTGCCAATATCTCTGGCGCGTTCGACGTGACCGAGGGGTATTTCGAGGTCAATGCGCCGCTGCTCGCCGATGTCCCGTTCGCAAAGTCCTTTGCGCTCAATGGGGCTGTCAGGCGTACCGATTATTCCACGTCGGGCGCAGTCACAACATGGAAAGTCGGCGGCGTCTGGGAGCCGTCTGACTTCTTGCGCTTTCGCGTCACTCGCTCTCAGGATATCCGAGCTCCCAACATCTCGGAACTTTTCTCACCGCTTGTAAGTGGGCAGGTCTCCGTTGTGGATCCCCAGACCAACGCGCAGGTGCTCGTCCCCCTGCTGACCGGCGGCAATCAGAGCCTGCGGCCCGAAACCGCTAACACGACCACCGTCGGCGTGGTCATCACGCCGCTTCGGAACAGCGCTGACACGCTGACTTTGTCAGTCGATTATTACGACATCAAGGTGACCGATGTAATCACCTCAACTGGCGCGACGAATATCCTGCAGCTTTGCCAGGCAGGTTCCGCGTCCGATTGCGGGCGCGTGACGCGAAACGGTGCGGGTGCCATCACGCTGATCACGGACACGCAGGCGAACCTCAATGGCCTCTCGACGCGAGGTGTGGATTTCGAGCTCAACTATCGCCGTCAGATCGGCAGTGGGTCGCTGAGCTTCCGTGGCCTTGCGACCTATGTCGACCGGCTGGTGACGTTCTACAATGCAACCGGAACCAGTGTCGATCTTGCTGGGCAGACTGGTAATTCCAACTTCGGGGCGGGGCCGGGCGTCCCGCATTTCCAGGCGACATCTTATCTCACCTGGAAGAGTGCTGGCGGCACGAGCATTACGGTGCAGAACCGCTACATCGGCAAAGGGCGTTACGATGTCCTGCAGGTGGGTCCGGATGAAGCCGGTTATCAGGAAGCCATCAGTGGACCGCCTGCCCGGAACAATAGCAATAACGATAACAGCGTCTCGTCACGCCTGTATACCAATCTGTCCATTTCCCAGACGATTCCTGCTTTCGAGCGCGGGTCCATTGAGGTCTACGCTGTGGTGAACAACCTTTTCGACCGGGATCCGCCGATTGCGCCTGGTGCCTCTTCCGCCACGAACGGCATTTTGTTTGACCAGATCGGCCGGACGTTCCTTGCCGGCGTTCGCTTGAAATACTGAGCAGGATCGGCGCTGTGCGCGAAGACGTGGGAGGCAGGTTATGAAACTTATAGCACTTTTGGCGATCGGCCTGATCGCTGTGATGAGCCCTGGGGCCACATTGGCGCAGGAGGCCGCGCCTCACGAGATGACTCGGCAGAGATTCGAAGAGTATCTCCGGCTCTTCAATGCGGGGGATGAGCGCTTTGCTCAATTCTATGCCAATGATGTTGTCTTCCATCACGCGCCGATGTTCGGGGTGTTGAAGGGGCGCCAGGCGATCGTCGACTTCTACAAGAACATTCGCTTGCAGGTCAGCGAGGAGGTGACGCCCCATGTGGTGGTGGTGGACAATCGGCAGGGGCTGATGGCGGCCGAGCTCAGCACGCGGCTCGTCGCCCTCAGGGATGGCGTGGCAATGCCGTCCGGTAATCTCAAAAGAGGCGACATGATCATCACCGAAGGGACGGTTTATTACACGCTGGAAAACGGGCTTATATCCACCATCAGGGGGAGCCGGTCGGGCGCGCAGAAAGTTCCGGCTGGCTCCGCTGCGCGCTGAGGAGGTTCAGCAGGGTCGAAAAACAACTCTTAACACGGCACGAGGAGAGGCCATGCCTGGCATTGAACATCAGCAGTCGGCAGCAGGCTCGGTAGGGCGCCGGACCTTCTTGAAGGGAAGTGCCTCCTCGGTGGCAGGGACGCTGCTCTTGGCCGGAACAGCGTGGGGAAAAGGCGCGCAGCGTTCCTTCGGGCCGGTCGTGGAGACTACTCATGGCGCCATCCGCGGCTTTCTGTCAGAGGGGATCCACAGCTTTCGCGGGGTTCCCTACGGTGCCTCGACGGCGGGCCGAAACCGTTTTCGCCCGCCGGAAACTCCGCGGGCATGGCATGGCGTGCTCAACGCATTGGGTTGGGGCGCCACCGCCCCGCAAGGCGATTCGACCACCGATCGCAGCTTCGCCGACAACCCTTATGCGCTGGCTGAAGGTGATGTGGGTCTGCAGACCTACGAGAGCGAGGACTGTCTGGTTCTCAATGTCTGGACACCGTCTGTAAACGACGACGCCGGTCGACCGGTCATGTTGTGGCTGCATGGCGGCGGCTTCTGGTCAGGCTCCGCATCGACCGCCGTCCACGATGGTGAAAGGCTCTCGCGCTTCGGTGACGTGGTGGTCGTGAGTTGCAACCATCGGCTGAACGTCCTGGGGTTTACGTCTGTCGATGCCGCTGGCTTCGAAGGCTCCGGCAATGCCGGTATGCTCGACATCCTCCTGGTTCTTCAGTGGATACAAAGCAACATCAGTCGCTTTGGCGGCGATCCGAAGAACGTGACGATCTTCGGCTATTCGGGGGGGGGCCAGAAAGTGTCGGCTCTCATGGCAATGCCGCAGGCACGCGGCCTCTTCCACAAGGCCATCGTCCAGAGCGGGCAAACGCCAGCCCTGCTTACCGCAGAGCAAGGCGAGGATGTGACGCACCGGCTTTGTGCCGCGCTCGCTGTCGGGCCCGGCGACACGGCCGCGCTACAGGCGCTGCCCGTCGACAGGCTGCTTTCGGCGTATCGCGCTGTGATCGCGCAACCGCCGAGCCAGCTTTGGGGCTTTCCGTCCCGCTTCTCGCCGGTCGTGGATGGTCAGGTCATCGCGGGACAGCCGCTGGAGCCCTCGGTGCTGGCACTCTCCGCGCACGTGCCGCTGATGATTGGCAGCGCACGGCAGGAAATGGCGGCGGTCACCCTGAGCGGCAATCCGCAGGCGCATCATATGCGCTTCGAGGACCTTCCGACGCGACTGGCCGGTTATGTTGGCAAGGATCCGACCGCTGTCATAGCAGGATACCGCGACATCTATCCTGCGATGTCCCCGTGGGACCTCTATGCGATCATGACGGCCGACATCCCGACGCGGATCAACTCGATCAGAATAGCGCAACGACGGAACGCTGCGCGGGCTGCGCCTGTCTTCATGTACCGGGTCGATTGGCAGACGCCGGGTTTCAACGGGCAGATGAAGGCTCCGCATGGTCTCGAAGTGCCCTTGGTCTTCCGCAATGTGCAGGAAGGATCTGGCGTCAACGGGGGCGGCGAGGATGCAGAGGCATTGTCCGAGCGATTGAGTTCGGCTTGGGTCGCCTTCGCACGAAGCGGTGCGCCGAGCACCCCGACCCTCGAATGGCCGGCCTATGAGCGGACGCGCAGAGCCACGATGCTCTTCGATCGCGAATGCCGCATCGCGGATGATCCGGACGGTGAAGCACGCCGGCTGCTGGATCAGCTTCGTATCGGACAGGCATTGTGACGAGTGCCACCTCGAATCTGTTGATAAGCCGCAAAGGGAGAGCGCGAATGAACGTGAATGTGGGGCGCAGGGTCATGGTTGCGATACTGGTGGCGAGCGGTTTCGGCATTGCTCTGGGCGGCACAGCTACATTCGCCCAACCCTCCGAAGAGGTGAAGACCTATCGTATGCAAATGTTCGATCCGCCGCTTCGGATGCTCGCGAACCGCACGCTGGCCGAGATGTTCAACACCGCGCCGGTCGGCGCCAGCCCGAACGTCCTCGCGTTGCGTCAGCGGCAGCGCCCGCTCGACTTCACCTACGAGTTCAACAAACAGCGCCGGAATGCATCAGATATCGTCGAGCGGACGCAGACCGACGCATTGCTGATCATGAAGAACGGTGAGATAGTCTACGAAGGATACTACAATCAATCCAGCGAAGCGACGCTCTTCAATTCCTACTCGGTTGCGAAATCCTTCAACGCGATCATGGTCGGCCTCGCGCTGCGTGAGGGAAAAATCGCATCGCTGACCACACCGATCATCACCTACATCCCGGAATTGAAGGGATCCGGATATGAAGGAACGACCGTGCGCGATCTTCTGGAGATGCGGTCGGGCGTGGATTGGGTCGATAACTTCATGACGCCCGGCAACCTGGCTTACGATGCCCATGTGGCGTCGTGGGTTCAGGAAAACGCACGTTACACGGATGCAGCGGCGCTGACCAAGCCTGCCCACAAGCCGGGGACCCATTTCGTTTACAACAGCATGGATGCAGCGCTTGTCGGGCTGGTGGTCGAGCGCGCGGTCGGGATGCCGGTTAGTCGCTATCTCAGCGAGCGCCTGTGGAAGCCCGGCGGCATGGAGGCTGATGGCTTCTATGTCATCGATGGACCTGCTGGCGTGGGTCGCGAATTCACAGCGGGCGGGTTCAACGCGCGGTTGAGGGACTACGGGCGGATCGGACAGCTCATGTTGAACGAAGGCTCGCTCAACGGAAAGCAGCTGATTCCTGCCGACTATGTGCGAACGCTCCGCCAGAGCATCACTGTCGATACGGGTGAGGGCCTGGGCTATGGCTACTTCTGGTGGACCCAACCGGGCACGCAGGCCTTTTCAGCCATCGGTGGAGAGGGCCAGTTCATCTATGTCGATCCGGAACATAAGACGGTGGTCGTAAAACTCAGCCACGGCCCGGTGGGGCCGGATGCCGTTCCAGTGATGGCCGAGACGATGGAGTTTCTGACAGCCGCTGCACGGTGGAACCCGAAATGAGGCAGGCTGGCCGGGCTGTCGCCCAGTCTGGCGATAGCCCGACCCGAACGCGCGGCTAGCCCTCTACGACATGGGGGGCGATCGCGACGATTTTCTTGGCGATCGAGCGGAGCCCCGCATCCATGGTCGTCAGGTCCGCAGACGAAAGATTCTCCATCCACTGTTCATAGAATTCGTCGCGTTCACCGCGAATGGCGGACCGTACGCGTTCACCTTCGGCGGTCAGCATGACAACGCGGCTCTTGAGGTTCTTCGGATTGCGGTAGCGCTGGACGAAGCCACGTTTTTCAAGCGACCGAAGGGCGCGACTAACCTCGGCCGGGTCAACCAGAGAACGTTGCGCAATTTGGGTGGCATTGCAGGGCTGAAGCTCCACGATCTGGGCCATGGCTCGCCACTCGGCCAAGGACAGGCTTGCCATTTGCTTGACATGATGAGCCGTGATGCGATCCACCAGCTTGGCGACCAGCAGCACGAGGTAAGGGATGTTCCACGCCCCGGCTGTGCTCCACTGCTGCTCCAATATGGCCATCATCCGTTCGACTTCTCGGGAGTCCGGGTATATCGCGGGTTCCTGCCTTATGCGTTGCTCTGAAACAGTTCCGTTGGGCGGGCAGTTTTTCATGGACTAGCGCCTAGCATGGCTCTTCCTATGTGGGAATGAACACGTGCAAATGGGATGGAATCTCGACAGCCGCCTAATCTGGCGGCGGCCTCGTCGGTGCCATCCAAAGGGTGACGGGGCCCTTCGATATACCGGCTACTGTTTGCCGCGCTGCTGGAAGGGATGGGCTTTTGAGAGGCTTAAGTCGGCAAGCGCAAAGGTGCCTGAATGATGGAAGATCAGTCCGATGACTGCGCGCTACTCCTGATCGATCCACTGATGCCTGCGGTTGACGGAACCCGCTGGGTTCGCGAAGCGAAATAATGCGGCCGCGCCTGCCTTGCTTGATCATTTTGGCTATACGGAAGTTGAGGTATCGCGCCTGATTGAAGCGATCAACAAAGCGATCAATGCCGTGGAACTGATAGCTGCTTTGGCGATAATGTTGCAACCCATCGACCCTTATCGATGGTTGAATAGAAGATTGATGCGCCTGTTTTGGTGGCCAGCGCCCACCGCGTTGGTTTGCATGCAGCTTCTCAAGGTTCTTGACGGCGGGGCAGAGTGGCAAGCACAATTAAAGTGGAGGCCCTAATCCCGCCCCTTCGTGCATAAGCAATGTCACGACTTATTGATCTCCCTTAGAATAATGTATGAGTTGAATCAGGTCGAAGTAATCAGCTTGTTCCTCGGGGACTGCCGAACCCGTTTTACGCACTAGCCAAGGCTGTCATCCCCATCAATGCCGCGCTGGCCGACGTTTTGGCGCAGGAGGCGTCGCTCCAGTCAGCTTGGATCAGGGCTCGCTTTGCGCGTCCGATACGCCCTGAATAATCTTCTCCAGAATGTGGCTGGCGACATCCATTTCTTCCATGGTGAGGCCGGCGAAGGCTTTCCCTCGAAACCGGGAGAGTGCGGGCTGCACCTGCGCGACAACATCGAGTCCGGCCGGCGTGATCTCGATGTAGCGGGATCTCTTGTCGTTGGGGTTATCGATGCGCCGGATGAGGCCGTCCTCCTCAAGGGAGTTCAGCGTCCTGATTAGCGGCGGCCACTGAATGGCGAGGCGTGCCGAAAGGTCAGATGTCGTGACCGGGGGCGGGGCGACGCTGAGCACGAACAAGGTTTGCCACCGCGAGCGCGACTGCCCTGTTGTCGGCATCATCCGGCTTTCGACATATGTCCCCCAGCGCCGTGCTGCCAGCGACAATAAGCGGGTCAGTTCGAACTCCATCTCATCACGCGAATCTCCCGAAGAATAGCCGCGATGATGCGAGGGCTGGCCGTCCGATGGATCGGAACGATCGAATTTTTCAGGCGCCATTCCGTTTCCTTGCCTCTCTATGCCCCGGAAAGGGCAACCTCCAATTAGCGGTCGGCCACCTTCTGTAAAAGGTGCCCGTGGATCGCCTCACGACCCGGCTCAATCGTTTTGACTTTTTATGTACCCTGATACACAAAGGCATCGAGAGCCGACCGAGAAGCTCGAGGGACAGGAGATCTGGAAGATGCGAACGACCATCCATGTGCGCGCAGGCGCGAGCGTGCTGGCGATCATGAGCTTGATCGCGATGACGGCCGCTCAACCGGCCAGTGCTCAGGACGAAGCTGAAGGCTCATCCGCTGGTGCGCCGGAGCAGGCCATCGTGGTCACCGGTACGCGCCTTGGCGGCGGCTTCAACGCTCCCACGCCTGTAACCAGCATCGGCTCCGAGCGCCTCGAAGCCCTCGGCATCAACAATGTCGGTGAAGCGCTCAATCAGTTGCCGAGTTTTCGCGCCTCGAGCGGGCCGGCGGCACAGGCCAATCTTGGCGGATACATCGGCGCCCGGTTGCTCGACCTGCGTGGTCTTGAACCCCAGCGTACCCTCGTCCTGGTGGACGGCAAGCGCTTCGTGCCCAGCACGGTTCAAGGATCGGTCGACACCAACCTGATTCCGTCGTCCCTGCTGAAGACGGTGGACGTGGTCACGGGCGGCGCATCGGCGGCCTATGGGTCTGATGCGGTTGCCGGCGTGGTGAACTTCATCCTTGATCGCCGGAAAACCGGGCTCGACGGAGAATTTTCTGCCGGCGTGTCGCAGCGTGGCGACGATGGCAATCTGTTCGCCAGCCTCTCCGGCGGCATGAGCCTGGGCGAGCGGGTTCACGTGATCGCGGCCGTTGAATACGAGAAGCTTGAGGGTCTGGGCGACTGCACTACGCGCAACTGGTGCAATAGCCAGACCTTGATCCTCGGCAATACGCCGGGTGCCGGTGGCCAGCCTGCCAATCTTATCGTGCCGGGCGTCAACACCTCCACCATGTCGCCTGGCGGGCTTATCAACCGGTCGTACAATGCGGCCGGTGTGGTGATCGGCACAACCGCGAGCGATCCCTTGCGTGGTACGAAATTCCTGGCAGATGGCACGCCCGGGCGCTTCCAGTATGGCACGCTTGTCGGGCCGCTGTTCATGCTTGGTGGCGAGGGGCAGGGGCGCAACGCCTTTGTGTCGAGCTTGCGCCTTAAAGTGCCGCTGGAGCATGTGTCCACTTACGGTGCCTTGACCGCAGATCTGAGCGACGATGTGACGCTGAGCGCCGATGTCTCCTATGGGCGAGTCAAGGGCACGGTCGAAGGTGCCATTTTCCGCGATTTCAACGCGTCTGGTCTGGGTCGCATCAAGCGCGATAACCCCTTTATTCCGCAGTCTGTCCAGGCAGCGATGGACGCCAATGGCGTAGCCTCGTTCATTCTGGGCAAAGCGTCCTTCGATCTGGGCCCGGGTGTCGCGACGTCCACAACCGAAACCTATCGTGGGGTGCTGGGTCTCGAAGCGCGACTGAGCGATCGATGGACTCTGAATGGCTTTTATCAATATGGCCGCACCAACTTCACCCAGCGCGCGACGAACCTCGTCAATCTTGCCAAGCTGGGCCGGGCGGTTGATGCGGTTCAGTCCGGTGGAAACGCCGTTTGCCGCGTGAACGCAGATGCAAGCACGACAAACGACGATCCCGCTTGCGTTGCTTTCAATCCCTTTGGCGAGGGCCAGTATAGTGCAGCCGCCGCTGCGTATGTCACCGACGATGGCTTCCAGCGCACCGTGAACGACCAGCATGTCGTTGGACTCGACGTGCGCGGCGAACTGTTTGATTTGCCTGCAGGCCCGGTGAGCGTCGCGGTGGGCGGGGAATATCGCCGTGACAAGGTGGACGGCGCGGCTGATCCGGTTTCAGCAGCGAACGGCTTTTATGCATTGAACGGGTCCGCGTTGAGCGGTGCCGTCACGGTCAAGGAAGTGTTCGGCGAAATCGCGGTGCCTGTTCTTCGGGATAGCGCGCTCGGGTCCGCGCTGGACCTCAATGGCGCGATCCGGCGCACGGACTACAGCACGACGGGCGCGGTGACGACCTGGAAGGCTGGATTCGTCTATGAGCCGATCGATGGCCTGCGCCTGCGGGGCACGCGCTCGCGAGACATTCGCGCGCCCAACATCTTCGAACTGTTCGGGCCGCAGACGCAGCGCTCAATCGGTCTTTCTGATCCGCTGAACAATGGCCTGCAAACCAATCCGTTCGTCCTTACCGGCTCCAATCCCGATCTTTCGGTCGAGACGGCGGACAGCTGGACGGGCGGCGTGGTTATTACGCCTCGCGGTGGCGCGTTGCAGCGCATGAAATTGTCTGTCGACTATTATAATATCAAGGTTGCCGGGGCAATCGGGGCGCTTGGCGCACAGACGCTGGTCAACCGGTGCGCGGAGGGTGCCACGACCTTCTGCAACCAGATCACGCGGGATGCGAACAATCAGATCCTCCAGGTGAGGGACGTCATCCTCAACTCGAATGCGTTGAAAACCAGCGGCTTCGACATCGAGCTGCAATATCGTCAACCGCTCGGCGGTTGGGGCGATCTCAACGCGCAGCTCATTGCCAATGTGACGCAGGAGCTCACCACCGTCGACTCACTCGGCGCGGTGGATCGCGCGGGGCAGACCGGCGTGCGCACCGGCACGATCCCTGGCGTGCCGGATTATGTGCTGGATGGCGTTGTCACGCTGACGGCCGGCAAGGTCCAGCTGACGGGACACGGCCGCTACATCCCTTCCGGCATCTACTGGACGAACTTCATCGGACCCGATCAGGACGGCTACTCGATCACCTTGCCCAACAGCGTGGATAACAATCGGGTGCCGGCGCGCTTCTATCTCGACCTCACGGCGCGCGTGAATGTCGACGCTGGCATTGGCAGGACGTTCCAGCTGTTCGCCACGGTAAACAACGTGTTCGATCGTGATCCGCCGTCGTTGCCGGGGTCGTCCGGTGGCACCAATCAGATCCTTTTCGATCCGGTTGGCCGGGCGTTTAAGGTCGGCGCGCGGTTCCACTTCGGCGGGTGATGCACCCTTGCGGAGGTGATCTTCACCTCCGCCAATCTCGCCCCAGCGAGGCGATCAAATTGATAGCTTTTAGCATCTTTAAAATGGTGAGAGTTCGAACGTCGGTATCACTACGCCTTGAAAATTTAAACCTAAAGCCGGACCGGTCCGAGGAGTTCGATGTGGTGCAGTATAGTTGGCTCGACTAATCCGGGGCCTCTTGCGGCAGCGAGTACACGCCGGGTGGACGGCCGACGCGGGTCGGTCACTGCGAAGAGGAGCCCATTTCAGGCGGCGTCGCTGGTTTGACAGAGGGTGCAGAGGGTTTCGGCAAGCTCGTGTCCCAAAAGCGGCTTTTCGCGCTTAGATGGACGGAGCGGGCATCCGGGTGTCTGCAGACTTCGCCCTGAAATTAGGGCTTGACCACACCTTACCAGCATCAGCCCCCCATTTAACACCTCGCGCAATTCTCAAGGTTTACATTGGGTTCACCCCACAAAAACGGGCCTCAGTTACCGGAATGCCTCCTCAGGAAAACCGAGCCATCAGTAGACGGTTGGCAGGCGCCTAGGTGGCTTGAGCATTCCAAGGTCGTGGCCATATCCGCAGGTGAGGTGAAGTCGAGTTGCTAGTGGCCTCAGTCGGGGAAAGGGCTCACTCCTGCGAGATCTTCTCAACAGCAGTGTCAGACACATCTGGATCGCGTCTTGTGCGTGGACGCTCCATTGTGCCTGAAACCCGGTCGCCGAGCATCCTGCAGGCCACATAGAAGATTGGCGCAAAGATGAGGCCGAGCAGGGTCAGGCCGATCATCCCGTAGAAGACGGCTGTTCCCAGCGCTTGGCGCAATTCCGCACCGGCGCCTGTGGCAAAAGCGAGGGGGACCACGCCGGCGATGAATGCGAAAGAGGTCATGAGGATCGGACGCAGGCGGATGCGCGCGGCGATGATCGCGGCTTCCCGGCAGGACAGGCCCTCATCCTCGGCCTGGCGTGCAAATTCCACGATCAGAATTGCGTTTTTCGCCGCAAGGCCAATCAGCACCACCATGCCGATCTGCGTGAGAATATTATTGTCCTCGCCTCGCAGGTTCACGCCCAGAATGGCGGAGAGCAGGCAGAGCGGTATGATCATGATGATCGCGAGCGGCAGCGTCAGGCTCTCATAAAATGCCGCCAGCGCGATGAACACGAAGATGATCGCCAGCCCGAAGGCAAGTTCACCGCTGCCTCCCGCAACACGCTGCTGATAGGCCAAGTCCGTCCACTCGAAGCCAAAGCCCGCGGGGAGGCGCTGAGCGGCGATCCGTTCCATCGCTTCCATCGCCTCGCCGGAGGAATAGCCCGGCGCTGCCTCGCCCTGAATATCGGCCGATGGATAGAGATTGTAGCGCTGAACGCGATACGGCCCGGTCGAGGGCGTGAGCTTAGCGACCGCGTCGAGCGGGACCATCGTGCCGGACGCCGAGCGCGTTTTTATCTGCCCCAGCAGGTCCGCATTCTCCCGATAGGCCGGGTCCGCTTGCGCAATCACCTGGAAGCTATGGCCAAGCAGGGTAATGTTGTTGACGTAGGAGCCCGCCATGTAGGTCTGGAGCGCGGCATAAACATCCTGGCTTTCCACACCGAGCATCTCGGCCTTATCGCGGTCCACCTCCACCGCGATGCGCGGGCTGCGCATATTGAAATTAGTGAAGCTCTGGGAAATGGCGGGCTCTTCAGCGGCCGCCGCGGCGAGATCGCGTGTCACAGCATCGAGCGCCGCGTAGCCGTGCCCGCCACGGTCCTCCACCATGAGGCGGAAGCCGCCCGCCGTGCCAAGGCCGCGCACCGGTGGCGGCATGATGAGACGAATGTCCGCCTCGGTCATGCTCGAGAAGCGCTTGCGCAGGTCGGCGACGATGACGTCCGCGGTCAGTCCCTTGGGCAACCGCTCGCTGAACGGCTCCATGATGGCATAAAGCTGTCCGGCGCTGGACTGGACGGACATGCCCATCGCATCCACGCCCGCATAGACGGAGGCTGCCTGAACGCCCGGTGTCTCCAGCATGACATCGATGGCCTGCCGCACGACGGCATCGGTGCGTGCGAGGCTGGCGCCGGTCGGCAGATTGATCGCGACGACGGCGAGGCTCTGATCCTGCTGAGGCACGAAACCGCGCGGCGTGTCATAGAGCCGCCAACCGGTGAGCAACAGCAAGCCGATATAAAGGATGAAGACGAGGCCCATCATACGCAGCAAGCGCCGTGTGAGCCTGCCATAGCTTTGACCGAAGCGGTCAAACATCATCGTAAAGCGCTCGCCGCTCCGGTGCAGCCAACGCATGATGGCGGTGCGCGGCGGGACACTGTCATGCTGGCGCAGTAGCAGCGCGCACAGGGCGGGCGAGAGGGTAAGCGACACGATGAGCGAGATGACGGTTGCGGCGGTCACCGTCAGTGCGAACTGCTTGTAGAATTGCCCCGTGACGCCACCCATGAAGGCGGTCGGCACGAACACGGCCACCAGCACCAGCGCGATGCCGATGAGCGCGCCACCCACCTCATTCATAGTCCGATACGCCGCCTCGCGCGGGGAAACGCCTGCGCGAATATGGCGCTCGGCATTTTCCACCACGACGATGGCATCATCCACCACGATTCCGATGGAAAGAACCAGCCCGAACAGCGAGAGGTTGTTGAGCGAGAAGCCCGCCGCCGCCATGACAGCGAAGGTGCCGACTAGCGAGATGGGTATGGCCAACAACGGGATGATGGCGGTGCGCCAGCTTTGCAGGAACAATATGACGACGATCACAACGAGAATGACCGCCTCGACCATCGTGTCGCGTAACTTGTTCACGGAATCGCTGATATATTGGCTGGGGTTGAATACGATCCGGTAGGAAACGCCGGGCGGGAAACTCTTGGCGAGTTCCTTCATCGTCTCGCGAACGGCGGTGGCCGTCTGGAGTGCATTGCCGCCCGATGCCTGCGAAACACTTAGGGGATAGGCTTCTCCCTGATCGAGATAGGCGTTGATCGAATAGGTCTGTGCGCCCAGCTCCACCCGCGCAATGTCGCCGATGCGGGTGACGCGCCCTTGCGCATCGCGTTTGACAATGATTTGCTCGAACTCTTTGGGCTGGTTGAGCTTGCTCTGAACATTCAGATTATATTGGGTAGGGCCGGGATTCTGGCTCATTTGCGCGCCGCCAACCGTTCCCGCCGCAAGCTGGATATTGTTGCCGCGCAGCGCCGCCAATATCTCTTGCACGGTCAGGTCGCGCGCGGCTGCCTTGTCCGGGTCGATCCAGATGCGCATGGCATAATCACGTGAAGCGAATGTTCCGACATCGCCCACGCCGGGCAGGCGGAGCAGCCGTTCGCGTACCTGCATGGTTGCGTAGTTGGCGAGATATTCGCGATCGATACTGGGTGAAGTCGACAGCATGTGGACGATCATCAGTGTGTCGTTCTGCGCCTTGCGCACCGTCACGCCGAGATTTTGCACTTCCTGCGGCAGCTGGGGCAGCGCGGTCTGCACGCGGTTCTGCACCTGCACCTGCGCCAAATCAGGATCGGTGCCGATCTGGAAGCTGATGTTGATCGTCACGCGGCCATCCGCAATCGCGGTCGAACTCACATACAGCGTGTTGTCCACGCCATTGATCTGTTGCTCCAGTGGGGCTGCAACGGTGTCCGCCATAACCTCGGCAGAGGCGCCGGGATAGACCGCGGTGACGCTGACCACCGGCGGCGAGATTTTTGGATATTGGTCGACCGGCAAGCGCCAATAGCTAATGATGCCGACGAGCAGAATGAACAGCGACAAGGCGCAAGCAAAGATGGGTCGCGCGATGAAGAAATGCGAGAAGCTCATACGCGCGTTGGCGGCGCTCACTTGGTCGCTCCCGGTGCGGGCCGCTCAGGTTCGATCTTGCCTAGCTTGGCGACGACCTTCTGCCCCACTCGCGCGCGCTGCATGCCGGCGATGACGACCTGCTCGCCGGGCGCGAGGCCGCTGCGGATCACCCGCAGGCCGTCCGCTATATTGCCCAGCTCCACAATGCGCTGGGCAATCAGACCATCCTTGCCGACGACGAATACGGTCGGACGGGTCTGATCGACAATGATCGCCTTCTCTGGAACAAGCAGTGCAGGGGTAGGCGCGCCCAAAGTCCAGCGCATCCTTCCAAACATGCCGGGCGTGAGCAAGCCGGTGGGGTTCTGTACGAGCGCTTGTCCGCGGATGGTGCCGGAGCTTCGATCGAGCGCATTGTCCAGCATCTCGATCTGACCGGCCCAATTGAACTCGGTTTCATCCTCAAGGCGGATCCGCACGACAGCGCCACTCTCACGAGCCCGGCGGAATTGAAGGAAAGCACGCTCCGGCGCATCGAACACAAAGCGCATGGGGTTCTGTGTCATGATGGTGGTGAGCAAGGTCTGCTCGGCCGAGACCAGATTGCCTGCTGCAAGCCTGCGATAGGATGCCCGCCCGCTTGCTGGCGCCGTGATGCGCGTGAACGAGAGATCCAGCGATGCGGCCTGAGCGACGGCGCGGGCGTTGGCCAGCTCAGCGGCCGCCTGCTCCCAATCAGCAAGGCGGGTATCGACCAGGGACTGGCTGATGAAGCCATCGCCGATCAGGGCCGTCGCGCGCTTATAATCAGCCGAGGTTCTGGCGAGCGCCGCTTGCGCACGGGCGACGCCGGCGCGGGCTTGCGCCAGTCTTGCGGCGAAGGGCCGTTGATCGAGTGTGAAGAGCAATTGTCCGCGCGTGACGGACTGCCCGTCCTTGAAGTGGACCGATTGCAGCAAGCCAGAGACTCGCGGACGCACATCGATGGCGTCCACCGCTTCAAAACGTCCTGCATAATCGACCCAATCGGCCACATTGCGGCTGAAGGGTTTTGCGATAATGACTTGCGGTGTAGGCGGCGGCGGTGGCGCTTTTTCCGAGCAGGCAGCCAAAGCGGGAAGGGCAAAAGCGATTAGAAAAGTGCGCTGGTTGCGGGTTAACTGCGAGATAGCAATCCTGCGGCAATGCCATTCCTCAGGTCGCGCTACCGCGCTGTGGCTCCCCCTCATTCGTCCATCCCCCCGCGCAGACTGCAAAAATTTTGTTTTCCGGCGCTTATATCCGTTCGTCCTAGCAGCACCTCATAGTAGACGAAAGCAACTATTGGCCTGCGAATGAGCGCCCTGCAACTTCTCGATCTGAGGGCTTTTCTGACGGTTGTGCTGGCGAGCACGTCCTGCATCAGATCTTTCACCTCACCTACGGGCACGCGCCTAGCGAAATAACGGTGCCAGGCGCGGTTGCGCAGCGCGACGCGCTCATCCTCCAAAATGGGCTCGCACCTTTCCTGCACCTACGCTATCTCCGCCAGAGGTCAGATCTCACTGTCTCCAAAGAGCGCAAAGGCGGCCAACCCCTCATGTTGAGCGTGCATCAGAAGCATCGGTCAGCACTGTGTCGGTGTCTCGGCCAATGGTAATAAGGCGCTGGGCAGGGGAACTGGCACCTCATTGACGTGATATGTTTGCGCGTCCTGCCCGTCGGAATGAAGAGGCCCGAACGACTGCTATTGCTTGGAGCAGACGTCCGTTACGCCGGATCTGAACGACCAGGTTTGGTCGAAGGCCGTCATTGCTCTTGATGCCTCTCGAACGTCCGCTTTCGCCTGATCAGCGCCATAAGCGGACAGTCCAGATTGTCCGAGCAGCCGACGTGAGGCAGCGTTAGACCCGTTTTGAGGCAGCCTTAACTGGTCTCGACAACCGGACAGGATGCTGGTGGGCGATGACGGGCTCGAACCGCCGACATTCTCGGTGTAAACGAGACGCTCTACCAACTGAGCTAATCGCCCCAGCAGCATCGTGACGGTTCGTCCGTCACAGGCGCCCCTTATCGGTCGCTATGGGGGCGGGTCAAGCTGTGCTTCAACGCTACGGCGCCAGAAGCCCGCCCCTGCGGCGCACCTTGTCGACCCATTGCAGGGCCGCCTCCGCCGTCTCGTCGGTCAGGTCGATGAATACCCGCCGCCCGTCGGTGGGGTCGGCAAGGCGGACCAGGATTTTGCGCTCGGTCAGCTGCGTGATCCAGCGCAGCGCCGTCGTCGGCGGAACGGCAGCGGCGATGCAGAGGCTCGAAACCGAAACGCGCTGGCCGGCAAGGCGGGCCGCCAGCAGGTCCAACAGCATGTCCCAGGCGGGATCGGCGAACAGGTCCGCGGGCAGAAACTCGTCGCGGAGCCGCCGTGCCCGGATGAGGGCGCGGATCTCCGCGGCACTGGCGCGGCTTTCGATCGGCGACCGCTCCGCCATGGCCGGCTGGGCTGGGACCGCTGCGGCCTGAGGCTTTTGCGTGGAGGGCGGCGGGGAAAGCGCCTGTCCGCTTTGCGATGTCGAACCCGCTAGCGACGAGGCAGGCTTGGCGCTGCCGGACAGTCGCTCGAGCGTCTGGGCGAGCCGGCGGACTTCCTCGCTCAGTCTCTCCAGCCGAACGCCCTCCCCATCCCCGGCGATATCGCGCATCGTCGCAGGTCCGGACGTCATTGGGCGCAGCCCGGCTGAGACGAGCATCGTGACGATGTCCGCAAGGCTGGGATCGCACAAGACCTCGGCCTCGACGCCTTCGAGAAGCGCAAAAGCGCGCTCGAGGGAAGCCAGATCGACGAGCACACAGACCCGGCGCCCCTTCAGCATGACTTGTGGCACCAACGGATGCTCCAGCCAGTCGTGGGCCTCCTCACCCCTTAGATCGAGCAGCAGCAGGTCGGGCACGGTCGAGACCGCCGACCAAAGAAGGGCTGTCAGGCTTGTCGACCCGATGCATTGCAGTCCCGCGCGCTCTGCAGCCCGCGCCAAAAAGTCACCTGCCGGGCGATCCCCTCCCACCAGGACCGTGGGCTGCTCCAACGCTTCGCACAGCATCTGGTCGAGCCGGGGCGCAAAGCTTGCATCATAACGCGGGTTGTCATCGAAGCCTGTTAACATTTGGAGCCTCAATTGCTTGATCTGGCACCAATATGCGCCATTCGATTAACCTTTTGAACCAGTTTTGTTCCATTTTGGATGAATTGGCTTCCCCGCCACCAATCCAGTCCCATCCTCATCCAATCGGGGTGCTATGTCCGCGCCTTAATTGCCCCGGCCCGCACTCGCGCTCCCGTTGACAGGTCGCATTGAACCGTTATGGCCCAACCGATCAAAACACCCTGCGCTGCGACCGCACTGAACGGCTAGAACCATGCGGAGTGCCAGCCACTGATATTTTTCGAGGAGACCCGCTGATGACCGCGATCGGACAGGATACGCTTGGCACGCGCGACACGCTGGATGTCGGTGGCAAGCGCTATGGCTATTACTCGCTGGCGAAGGCCGCCGCGAAGCTCGGCGATTGCTCGCGCCTCCCCTTCTCGATGAAGGTGCTGCTGGAGAACATGCTCCGCTTCGAGGATGGCGTCACCGTCACCACCAACGATGCGCAGGCGGTCATCGACTGGCTCAAGAACCCCACGGCCTCCAGCAACGAGATCCAGTATCGCCCCGCGCGCGTGCTGATGCAGGATTTCACCGGCGTGCCCTGCGTGGTCGACCTCGCCGCGATGCGCGACGCGATGAACGCGCTCGGCGCGGACGCCAGCAAGATCAACCCGCAGGTGCCCGTCCACCTCGTCATCGATCACTCGGTGATGGTCGACGAGTTCGGCACGCCCAAGGCGTTCGAGGACAATGTCGCGCTGGAATATCAGCGCAATGCCGAGCGCTATGACTTCCTGAAATGGGGCTCCAAGAGCCTCGACAACTTCAAGGTCGTTCCTCCCGGCACCGGCATCTGCCACCAAGTCAATCTGGAGCATGTCGCGCAGGCCGTGTGGACCTCGGTCGACGCCAATGGCGAAACAGTCGCCTATCCGGACACCTGCGTCGGCACAGACAGCCACACGACGATGATCAACGGCCTTGGCGTGCTCGGCTGGGGCGTCGGCGGCATCGAGGCCGAAGCGGCGATGCTCGGCCAGCCGGTTTCCATGCTCATCCCTGAGGTCGTTGGCTTCAAGCTGACCGGCACGTTGGCCGAGGGCATCACCGCCACCGACCTCGTGCTCACGGTTACGCAGATGCTGCGCGCCAAGGGCGTCGTGGGCCGCTTCGTGGAGTTCTATGGCCCCGGCGTTTCGGCGCTCAGCCTCGCCGACCGTGCGACCATCGCCAACATGGCGCCGGAATATGGCGCGACCTGCGGCTTCTTCCCGATCGACGGCAAGACGCTCGATTACATGCGCCTCACCGGCCGTGACGAAGACCAGATCGCGCTGGTCGAGGCCTATGCCAAGGTGCAGGGCTTCTGGCTCGACCCCGAAGCTGCCGACCCCATCTTCACCGACACGCTGGAGCTGGACATGGGCTCGGTCGTGCCCAGCCTCGCCGGCCCCAAGCGCCCGCAGGACAAGGTGATCCTTACGCAGGTGGACGAGGTCTTCAACGCCGACCTCGCCAAGGTCTACAAGAAGGATGCCGCCGTGCGCGTGCCCGTCGAGGGCGCGGCGCATGACATTGGTGACGGCGACGTTGTGATCGCCGCGATCACCAGCTGCACCAACACCTCCAACCCGAGCGTCCTCGTCGCCGCCGGTCTGGTCGCCAAGAAGGCCACCGAAAAGGGCCTCAAGCCCAAGCCGTGGGTGAAGACCAGCCTCGCCCCCGGCTCGCAGGTGGTCACCGATTATCTCGAGAAGGCGGGCCTCCAGACCTATCTGGACGCCGTCGGCTTCAATCTCGTCGGTTATGGCTGCACGACCTGCATCGGCAACAGCGGCCCGCTCGCCGATCCGATCAGCAAGGCGATCAACGGCAACGACATCGTCGCCGCCTCGGTCCTTTCGGGCAACCGCAACTTCGAAGGGCGCGTGAGCCCGGATGTGCGCGCCAACTTCCTCGCCTCCCCGCCCCTCGTGGTTGCCTATGCGCTCAAGGGCACGGTCACGACCGATTTCGTCGAGACGCCGATCGGCCAGGGCAGCGATGGCACGGATGTCTATCTCAAGGACATCTGGCCCTCGAACGAGGAAGTCCGCTCGGTAATGGAAGGCGCGCTCACCCGCGACATGTTCCAGAGCCGCTATGCCGCCGTCTTCACCGGTGATGAGCGCTGGCAGGCGATCGACGTGACCGGCTCGGACACCTATGCGTGGCGCGCCGGCAGCACCTATGTCGCCAACCCGCCCTATTTCGAGGGCATGGAGATGACGCCCGCGCCGGTCGCAGACATCATCGACGCCAAGCCGCTCGCCATCTTCGGCGATTCGATCACCACCGACCACATCTCTCCGGCCGGCTCGATCAAGGCGGCCAGCCCGGCCGGCCAGTGGCTGCAGGAACGGCAGGTCGCCCCTGCCGACTTCAACAGCTACGGCTCGCGTCGCGGCCATCATGAAGTGATGATGCGCGGCACCTTCGCCAACATCCGCATCAAGAACCTGATGCTGGACGGCGTGGAAGGCGGCATGACCAGCTATGCCGGCGAAGTAATGCCGATCTATGACGCAGCCATGAAGCATGAGGCCGACGGCACGCCGCTCGTCGTCATCGCCGGCAAGGAATATGGCACCGGCTCCTCGCGCGACTGGGCGGCCAAGGGTACGCGCCTGCTCGGCGTGCGTGCGGTCGTGGCCGAGAGCTTCGAGCGTATCCACCGCTCCAACCTCGTCGGCATGGGCGTACTGCCGCTGCAATTCCCCGAGGGCACGAACCGCGAGACGCTGGGCCTCACGGGCGACGAGAGCTTCACCATCCGCAACGTCGCCGGCCTTAAGCCGCGCCAGACCGTGACGGTGGAAGCGCGTCGCGCGGACGGCACCAGCTTCACCTTCGAGGCGCTGTGCCGCATCGATACGGTGAACGAGCTGGATTACTTCCTCAACGGCGGCATCCTGCCCTACGTGCTGCGCAAGCTGGCGGCCTGAGACGCAGATCGCCGGGCACGCTGACCCGGTCGACAATCCATATGGAGGGGCGATGGACGATAGTCTGTCGCCCCTTCATCATGTCCGGGCGGCGGCGGTAGACCGCCCTCGCCGGGGTTGTGCTCCCCCTCCCCTCCGCTACACTCGTCGCGATCAGGAGAGACCATGACCCCCACCCTCAGAATAGACTTCGTATCCGACATTGCCTGCCCCTGGTGCGTGTTGGGCCTGCTCGGGCTTGAAGAGGCGATCGGTCGCCTGGCGGGTGACGTGGATGTCGATCTGCATTTCCAACCGTTCGAGCTCAGCCCAGATATGGCACCGGAGGGACGCACTGTCGTCGATCATCTTGCGCAGGCTTATGGATCAACGCCCGACGAGATCCTCCAGCGCCGCGCCGTGGTGAGCGATCGCGCCGCCGCTTTGGGCTTCGACATGAAGACCTCGCTGGAGACGCGCGTCTACAACAGCTTCAATGCCCATCGCCTGATGCATTGGGCAGGGCTGCAAGGCCGGCAGCCGGCCCTTGCGCGAGCCTTGTTCGAGGCTTATCACAGCCGCAACGAGAATATCGCGACCGCTGACGTGCTCCTCGACGCCGCCGAGCCAGCCGGGCTGGACCGGGATTCAGCAAGCGCGGTTCTCGGCTCGGACCAATATGCCAATGATGTGCGCCAAGCCGAATATCTCTGGCAGACCCGCGGCGTGACAGGCGTGCCGGCAGCGATCATCGACGGTCGCTACCTGATCTCCGGCGCGCAGCCCGCCGAGGCCTATGAGCAGGCGTTACGCCAGATCGCCGCACAGCCGCAATCGGACGGCAACCCGCCCGCCCCCGCGTAAAAGCGCGGGGCCGTGCCGCTTAGCCGGGCTTGCGGAACCGCAACGTCATGCGGTCGCTTTCGCCCACCGCCAGATATTTGTCCCGATCGACCGCGCCATTGCGCAGGGTCGGCGGCAGCGTCCAGACGCCGGTGGCCCAATCGGCCGTGTCGCGCGGATTGGCGTTCACGTCGGAACTTGCCTCCAGAACGAAGCCGGCATCTTCAGCCAACTTGCGGACCGTCGAGACTTTCAGATAGCCGCTCGTCTTCTCGGCCGCGGTGTCGCGGTCTTCGGGCAGGCGATGATCGACCACGCCCAGCACGCCACCGGGCTTGAGCATCCGGAAGAACTGGCCGAAAATCTCGCCACCATTGCCGCGCATGACCATATTGTGGACATTGCGGAAGGTGAGCACAGTATCCGCCGCGCCATCTGGCACCTCGGTCAGCTCGACCAGCTTCACCCCGCCATAGAGCGCGGAATTGGATGCGATCAGCTTCTCTGTGGACTGGCGCCCCTGCCCGCCGGGCTGGACGCCATAATAGGTGCCGCCACCCTTGGCCGCCAAAGGAGCGAGAATCTCGAGATACCAGCCACCGGAGGGGAAATATTCGACGACTGTCTGATTGCCGCTCACGCCGAAGAAGCTCAGCGTTTCGGCCGGGTGGCGATATGTGTCGCGTGCAACATTGCTGGCTGTGCGGGTCGGCGCAGCCACGGCTGCGGCGATGTCCGGCTTGATGGCGACGGCTGCCTCGGTAGCCGCCAGTACCGGAGCGGTGGCGACGGCACCGCCAGCGAGCAGAAACGCACCGGCGAGCATGAGGGATGTCCTGAAAGGCATGGCGTGTCTCTCCGTGAGGGGGCGTTATGCGGCAAGATGTCGCAAGCCCGGACGGAGCGCAACCCAATGACGGACGAACGCGCTGCCCTTAGAGGCAGGCTTCGAGCAACGCCTGGTCGAAGCCGAAGCCGCGCGCCTTCTCCAGCGTATAGGGACGCAGGCCCATCGAGCGATATTCGCCGATGATCCGCCCGTCCGCATCTTCATCCAGATATTCGAACTTGAACAGCTCCTGGGTGACGATCACGTCGCCCTCCATGCCGATCACCTCGGTGACGTTGGTCACCCGCCGTGAGCCATCGCGCAGGCGCTTCACCTGCACGATCAGGTCCACCGAATCGGCGATCTGCTTTGAAATGGCTTCCTTGGGGATCTTGATGTCGCCCATCAGGATCATGTTCTCCATACGGCCGAGGCACTCGCGCGGGCTGTTGGAGTGGAGCGTACACATGGAGCCATCATGGCCGGTGTTCATGGCTGCGAGCAGATCGAAACACTCCGCGCCACGAATTTCGCCCAGAATGATGCGGTCCGGGCGCATACGCAGGGCGTTCTTGACGAGATCGCCGATGGTGATCGCCCCCTGCCCTTCCAGGTTCGGCGGCCGGGTTTCGAGCGGCAGCCAGTGCGGCTGCTGAAGACGCAGTTCCGCCGCGTCCTCGATGGTGATCACGCGCTCGCCCGGATCGATCATCTTGGAGAGGGCATTCAGCATCGTCGTCTTGCCCGAGCCGGTGCCGCCCGAAATCACGATGTTGAACCGGCAGGCCCCGGCGATCTTGAGCGCCGTTGCCATCTTGTCGGACATCGAGTCGCCCCGCGCCATGATGTCCAGCGTGATCGGCTTGGCGGCGAACTTACGAATCGAGATCGCCGTGCCGCGCAACGAGAGCGGCGGTACGATCACGTTGACGCGGCTACCGTCCGGCAGGCGGGCGTCCGCCAGCGGCGTGGTCTGATCGACCCGGCGGCCGACCTGATTCACGATGCGCTGGGCGATCTGGAACAGATGCTCCTCATCGCGGAAATGAATCTGCGCGAGCTGCAGCTTGCCCTTCTTCTCGATGTAGGTCTGGGCCGGGCCGTTGACCATGATGTCGCTGATATCCGGGTCGGCCAGCAACTCCTCGAGCGGCCCGAACCCGAGCAGCTCATCAACCAGCACCTTCTCCAGTGCAAACTGCTCGCGCCGGTTGAGCGTGAGCTTGAGCTGCGCCAGCACCTCCATGATGATCGGCCGGAATTCCTCGGCCAGCTCATCCTTGGTCAGCGTCGCGGCCGCCTCCGGGTCCACCCGCTCCAGCAAGCGCGGCAGCACCTGCTCCTTAATGCGATGGACGTTGGCCTCGAACCCCTGCGAATGATCGGTCTGCGCATGCTCGGAATTCATCCGCTCATTGAGGCGCCCGAGCGCATCGGCGTGACGATCGGGGGTGGGGTTGGCCGGAAGATCGGGGGCAATAGGCTCCGCTGCTGGAGATGGACTTGTCGGGGCTGCTCCCGGTCCATGCATCGGCCGCGCCACCCCGAAGGATGGCTTGCCGCCCAAACCGTTCTTTCGTCCAAATGCGTTCATCATCGAACCACAGAATTGCGTAGAATCACCGCAACCACTTAGCCGCCATAGGTTGCGAAAGATTAAAGTCGGAACATCGCCGAGGCACTTCGCCTATCCGACGGTAAGCAGCAAACAGGCGGGTGCCTGCCTCCTCTCGATAATGAGCCCTGAGAAAGGCGGCGATGGATTGGTCAGATGCAAAGAAGGACTGGACGTTGAAGTACCGTCTGGGAACCCCGTAGCTGTGTTCCATTCGCTCGACGAGGATTAACGCTGGCGGACGACAGCGCAAATCGCGATCGGTTTGAAGCAATATCGTGGCGGCCAAAGAACGGATCAGCCCAGGATCAGACGGATGTACCGCGACATTCCCGATCGCAGGGAGCATCCAATAAGAATAGAGGTGAAGCGGCCACTCCAACCCTAGCCGCTCAATTGCAGGCCATTGGAACATTGGGTCGGCGGCCAAAACCGCCACTGGTTGTCCTTTTGGAACACTGCCAAGCAGCGCGCCCGTCTCTCGTTCCAACCAGTTTTGATAAGGCCCCTGCGCAATCCCGATATAGACAGCAAACCCGATAACAGCCGCGCCGAGTGGATAACGAGGGACTGCCCGAATGCCTTGAGACGTAATGCGAACGGCTACTGCAGCAAGCAAAGCGCCAGTAACCGGCAGAGCATGATACTGCCATCCTTTGAGTTGTGCGAAATAGGCAAAACCGAATCCTATGGCAACGAGAGCAAATGCTGTGTCTATTGGTTTATCGGGGTCGACAAGCCTTCTGTTCATCACGAAAGCCAGCCCACCGATCAGCCACACGATTTGCGCAGGCTCATCTATCATTAGCAAGAATGGAACTTCGTAGCCGTGATAGGCAGCCCGTACCATTGGCACCATGCGCGTCAGGAAGTCAGGCGCCAGCACTATGACCGCCGCAGCGTAGAGCCCTGCCATGACCGCTAGCACTGCCGTTTCGGGTCGCACGGGTGACCACCGGCGGCGCAATGAAAGGAAGAGCCAAGCCTCCAAAAGAACTGGAATAGCCAGGAAATAGTGCTTTAACGCGAAGCCGTAGGAGGCCGCCAACCCAATAGCGACCGCCAAACATGGCACAACTTCGTGCCCCGACCGTCGCCTAGATATCAGAGCAGCATAGGGCAGCGCGCAGATCAAAGCGAGTTGCTCGCGTTGTCCGAAATCGAACAGCGGCAACGCGACCATGAACCAGTAGCAAAAAAGCATTACCGCACAGCGTCGCGCGGCGGTTCCGAAGTCGCCGAGAGCACCGATCGCAAGCGCAGATGCCGTTCCCATAGCAATAACGGTGGCCACGAGCAGGTAGCGTGGGGCAACGCCAATTATATCTGCGAACTGTACGATGGGGATGGCAGACCAGAACCAAATCGGGGGATTTAGCTCCCAGATATCCTTGTAAAGCACCGCCCCTTGGATAATTCGCCGGGCGATCCAGATCTGCCACACAACGTCATGGGTCAGGGGAATTGTTGTGAGGACAATTGCAGTTATGGCACCTGCAAAGAAAATGGTGATTTCCGGCCACCAAGAGCGCATCGTATATTTTACTGCCGAGAAATCAAATTTTTCGCGGAATACGTAAAAGCGTGACATGATGAAAAATACCGTCGTGTATAACACCATGCCAGGTATTTGCAGCATAATACCATTATACTGGCCAGCCGCGCGCAGGGATAGTAGAACGCAGACGTTCGTGCTGTATGCGACTGCGAACGCGAATAGGAAGCGAAGCCCCTCCTGCAGCGCAGCTTCCCCCGTCCGACGAAACGTCCAAACACGGTTAGCAAAAAACGAGAATGAAAGGCCGCCTGCATAACCCACGACGTTCGCTGTCAGGTCGCTATAACCTGCCGCGAGCATAGCCGCGATAATCAGGAGACTGAGCGCAGTGTTAACGGCGCCCACGGTTCCAAACCGAGCAGCGGACGAAAGGAGTTCACTCATGCTACGTCCGAGAGGCGGGCCCGCAAACCTTGGTCAAGATTGTGCACCGGATTAGCCGACTGCACCGGCAAAGCGACTATCTCTTTGATAAGAAAGAGGGGACGGCGCTTGGTTTCCATGTACATTCTGCCCAGATATTCTCCGAACACTCCTAAAATAAGGAGCTGAATGCTTCCGAGCACGAGGATCAGAGCGGCGAGACTTGTCCAGCCCGCGACCGTTCCTGACACAACATAAGCATAACCCACCCAGCCGAGCGCAAGCACGCCGGCGAGAGCAAATAACAGGCCCAAGTACGAAGCAAAACGGAGGGGCAACACGGAGAAGCTCGTCGCAGCGTCAAGGGCAAACGCAATCATCTTTCGCAGGGGGTAGTGGGTAGACCCAGCGAATCGCGGGTCACGTTCATATGGGAGCGCACATTGATTGTAGCCAAGCCAGCTCACCATTCCGCGAACAAACCTATAGCGTTCTGGCATTGCATTGAGGTGGGCAAGTACCCGCCGTGTCATCAACCGGAAATCGCCAGTGTCGGCCGGGATGTCAACTTCAACGATTTTACCCATCAAACGGTAGAAAATGCTGGCCGTTGCCCTTTTGAATACGCCCTCACCATGACGCGCCACCCGCTGGCCGTAGACGACATCATAACCATCCCTTATCCGTTTGAGCATATCTGGGAGGAGTTCAGGCGGATCCTGTAGGTCTGCGTCCAGAATGAAGATCAACTCACCTCGACTCTGGTGTAACCCGGCTGTTAGCGCAAGTTGATGGCCGTGGTTTCGCGCCAAATTCACACCGGTGACACCCCGTCCCGCATTGACCGCTTTCATGATTTGTGACCACGTGGCGTCGGTCGATCCGTCGTTAACTAGGATGATCTCATAGCTAGTCTCAAACGCGGCCTCGCAGACAACCGCCACCCGCCGGACCAGCTCCTCTATTCCGCCTTCCTCATTGTAGCAGGGTACGACTACCGATAGAGCGACTGACCCTATCTCGATCGCGTGTTCGCCAACCATCTGCTGCCCCTTCCAATCTGGAGCCGCACATAAAGGCCAGGCGTTGAGATTCTATAAAGGCTATTTTCCGAAGGCTCCTCGGCCCTCAGCCAGCCTTCTCAGCAAGCACCGTCAGGCCAGCTTCGCTCACTTCCGCAAAGCCCCCTTCGACCATGATCACGCGTGGCTCAGCGCCGTCGCGGTCGTAGACCTTGAGGGCGCCGTCCTTGACGGTGGACATGAAGGGCGCGTGGCCTTCCAGCACGCCGAATTCGCCCTCGGTGCCGGGCACGACGACCATGTGGACGTCCTGCGAGAGGACAAGCTTCTCAGGGGTCACGAGTTCGAAGTGCAGTGCCATGGTCGTCTCTCCCCCCTCACGTCGGAGGGGTAAAGGGTGGAATGGTCGCGCCGGCGGAACATGCCCGGCGCCGACCCTGTTTCGATTACGCCCCGCGAAAGGGCGCCGACGCCTCCCGCCATAAGCGAAAGGCGCTTCAAGCCGTCAGATCAGGCTGCTTCGGCCGCCAGCTTCTTGCCCTTCTCGATGGCTTCGTCGATGCCGCCAACCATGTAGAAGGCGGCCTCGGGCAGATGGTCGTATTCACCATCGACCACGGCCTTGAAGCTCTTCACCGTGTCTTCGATCTGGACGAACTTGCCCGGAATGCCGGTGAACACCTCGGCGACGTGGAAGGGCTGCGAGAGGAAGCGCTGAATCTTGCGAGCACGGGCGACGGTCAGCTTATCCTCTTCGGACAGCTCGTCCATGCCCAGAATCGCGATGATGTCCTGCAGCGACTTGTACTTCTGCAGCGTCTCCTGAACGCGGCGGGCCGTGTCATAATGCTCCTGGCCCACGACGGCGGCGGTCAGCACACGGCTGGTCGAGTCGAGCGGGTCGACGGCCGGGTAGATGCCCAGCTCCGAGATCGCGCGGTTGAGCACGGTGGTGGCGTCAAGGTGCGCGAAGCTGGTGGCCGGCGCCGGGTCGGTCAAGTCGTCTGCCGGCACGTAAATGGCCTGCACCGAGGTGATCGAACCCTTGTTCGTGGAGGTGATGCGCTCCTGCAGCGCGCCCATGTCGGTCGCGAGCGTCGGCTGATAGCCCACGGCCGAAGGAATACGTCCGAGCAGAGCGGACACTTCCGAGCCGGCCTGCGTGAAGCGGAAGATGTTGTCGACGAAGAAGAGCACGTCCTGCCCTTCCTGGTCGCGGAAATATTCGGCGATCGTCAGGCCCGAGAGCGCGACGCGCGCACGGGCGCCCGGGGGCTCGTTCATCTGGCCGAACACCAGCGCCACCTTGGAGCCTTCCGGCGTCGGGTTGCCGTCGGCATCCTTGGCGATAACGCCGGCATCCAGGAACTCGTGATAGAGATCGTTGCCCTCACGAGTCCGCTCGCCAACGCCAGCGAACACCGAGGTGCCGCCATGGCCCTTCGCGATGTTGTTGATCAGCTCCTGAATGAGCACGGTCTTGCCCACGCCGGCACCGCCGAACAAGCCGATCTTGCCGCCCTTGGCATAAGGCGCGAGCAGATCGATGACCTTGATGCCCGTCGCCAGAATGCTGGTCTCGGTCGACTGGTCGACGAACTCCGGAGCCTTGGCGTGGATCGGCGCGGTGGTCGCGGCATTCACCGGGCCACGCTCGTCGATCGGCTCGCCAATCACGTTGAGAATGCGGCCGAGCGTCATCGGGCCGACCGGCACCGAGATCTGCGCGCCGGTGTCGACCACGTCCTGACCGCGGGTCAGACCGTCGGTGGCGTCCATGGCAATCGTGCGCACGGTGTTCTCGCCCAGATGCTGCGCCACTTCGAGCACCAGCCGCTGGCCGTTATTGTCCGTCTCGAGCGCCGAGAGAATCGCCGGGAGCCGATCCTCGAAGATCACGTCGACGACGGCGCCGATCACCTGGCTGATCTTGCCGACATTGTTGGTGGCTGCCATGTCTCTGCTTCCTTGCCTGCTTGTCCGTTAAAGCGCTTCTGCGCCCGAAATGATTTCCACCAGCTCGGTGGTGATCGCGGCCTGACGGCTGCGGTTATACTCGATCGTCAGACGATTGATGAGATCGCCGGCGTTGCGCGTCGCATTGTCCATTGCGGTCATCGATGCGCCCTGCTCACTGGCCATATTCTCCAGCAACGCCTTGAAGATCTGGATGGTGATGTTGCGCGGCAGAAGATCCGCGAGAATCGCTTCCTCATCCGGCTCATATTCGACTGCGGCGCCCGAAGAGGCAGGCGCGTCCGCCGGCACAGCGACCGGAATGATCTGCTGCTCGGTCGGCGTCTGCACCAGCGGCGAGCGGAACGCGGCATAGAAGAGATGGGCCACGTCGAACTCGCCGGCGAAGAAGCGCTCGGAGATGTCCTGCGCCACGGCCTGGGCCTCGTCGAAACCGGGCGTGCGCACGTCCGTCGTATCGAACTGACCGGCGATGAGACCGGGGAAGGTACGCGCGATCACCGCGCGACCTTTGCGGCCGATGAGGTAGAACTTCACCGTCTTGCCCTGCGCGATCAGCACGCGCGCCTTGGCGACCGCCGCCTTGACGATGTTGGCGTTGAAAGCACCCGCCAGACCCTTGTCGCCATTGGCCACAACGAGCAGATGCACGTCGTCCTTACCCGTGCCAGCAAGCAGGCGCGGTGCGCTGTCGCCGGTCACCTTGCCAGCAAGACTGGCAACGACCTTCTCGAGCCGCTGGGCATAGGGGCGCCCGGCTTCGGCCGCCGCCTGCGCCTTGCGCAGCTTGGCCGCAGCGACCATCTGCTTGGCCTTGGTGATCTTCTGGGTCGACTTGACCGAGGCGATCCGACCCTTGAGTTCCTTGAGCGAAGCCACTGGCTCAACCTACCTTTTTCATCGTCGTGCCGGTCATGCCGGCATCAGGTCCCCACCGGCTAGGCCGATGGGGATGCGAACCATCTCAGGCGAACGTCTTGCCGAACGCGTCCAGCACGTCCTTGACCTTGGCCTTCACGTCGTCGCCGAGGTCACGGCTGTCGCGAATCGCGGCCAGGATATCGGCATGGTGGGCGCGCATATGGGCCAGCATCGCCGCCTCGTAGCGGGTGACGTCGCTGGTCGCGATGCCATCGAGATAGCCATTGGTGCCGGCGAAGATCGACACGGTCTGCTCCTCGAAGGGCAGCGGCGAGAACTGCGGCTGCTTGAGCAGCTCCGTCAGGCGCGCACCGCGGTTCAGCAGCTTCTGCGTCGAGGCGTCGAGGTCCGAGCCGAACTGGGCGAACGCTGCCATTTCGCGATACTGGGCCAGCTCCAGCTTGATCGAGCCGGACACCTTCTTCATCGCCTTGGTCTGCGCCGCCGAACCCACGCGAGACACCGAGAGACCCACGTTAATGGCAGGACGGATGCCCTGATAGAACAGGTTCGTTTCGAGGAAGATCTGACCGTCGGTGATCGAAATCACGTTGGTCGGAATGTAGGCGGACACGTCGCCGGCCTGCGTCTCGATGATCGGCAGCGCGGTGAGCGAACCGGCGCCATTGGCGTCGTTCATCTTGGCGGCACGCTCGAGCAGACGGCTGTGCAGATAGAAGACGTCGCCCGGATAGGCTTCGCGGCCCGGAGGACGACGCAGCAGCAGCGACATCTGGCGATAGGCGACGGCCTGCTTGGAAAGGTCGTCGAACACGATCACGGCGTGCATGCCATTGTCGCGGAAATACTCGCCCATCGCGGCGCCGGTATAGGGCGCGAGGAACTGCAGCGGCGCCGGCTCGGAAGCAGTCGCGGCAATGACGATGGAATATTCCATTGCGCCATTCTCTTCGAGCTGACGGACGATCTGCGCAACGGTCGAGCGCTTCTGGCCGACGGCGACATAGATGCAGTAGAGCTTCTTGCTCTCGTCGGTGCCGGCGTTCGGGCCCTTCTGGTTAATGAAGGTATCGATCGCGACAGCGGTCTTGCCGGTCTGACGGTCACCAATGATCAGCTCGCGCTGACCACGGCCGATCGGCACCAGCGCGTCAATGGCCTTGAGGCCGGTCTGCACCGGCTCATGCACCGACTTGCGGGGAATGATGCCCGGCGCCTTCACCTCGACGCGCGAACGCAGGTCCGACTGGATCGGGCCCTTGCCGTCAATGGGGTTGCCGAGGCCGTCGACCACGCGGCCGAGCAGACCCTTGCCGACCGGAACGTCCACGATGGTGCCGGTCCGCTTGACGACGTCGCCTTCCTTGATCTCGGCGTCCGAGCCGAAGATCACGACGCCGACATTGTCGGCTTCCAGGTTGAGAGCCATGCCCTGCACGCCGTTGGAGAACTCGACCATCTCACCGGCCTGAACCTTGTCGAGGCCGTGGATGCGCGCGATGCCGTCACCGACGCTGAGCACGGTGCCGACTTCGCTGACTTCCGCTTCGGCGCCGAAGTTGGCGATCTGGTCCTTGATGACCTTGGAGATTTCTGCGGCGTTGATATCCATGTTCAGCCTTTCATCGGATTCTTTGGCGCGTTAGCCGCGCATCGCCTGGGCGAGCTTGTTCAGTCGGGTACGGAGCGAGCTGTCGATCATCTGGCTGCCCATCTTGACGACGAGGCCACCCATGATTTCGGGATCGACGGTAAGATCAAGAGCCATGTCGCGGCCCGTGCGCGCCTTGAGCTGCCTGGCCAGCGCGTTCTGCTGGTCCTGGGTCAGCGGGAAGGCGGAGGTCACTTCTGCACGCGTCTCGCCACGATGGGCAGAGAGCAGCGTGGAGAATGCCCGAATCACGGCAGGAATCTGCGAGAGGCGGCGATTCTGCGCCAGCACGCCCAGCGTCCGCTCCGTCAGCGAATCGAGCCCGAGGCTCTGCGCCACGGCCTTGATCGCCTTGGCGGCATTGTCGCGGCCGACCAGCGGGCTCTGCGTCAACGCCTTGAGATCGTTCGATTCGGCCAGCGCGGCCTTGAGAGTCTCAAGGCTTGCGGCCACCGAATCGAGCGCCCCCTTGTCCCGCGCCAGCTCAAAAAGCGCGAGCGCATAACGCCCCGCCAAGCTAGCCTGAATACCGCTGGAATGCTCCACGCGCGCCTTGCCTCTTGTCCGAATTGAATCGCGCCAGAAAAGGGGAGGTACGGCTGCACCCCCCTTGACACGGGGGGGCGGTTAGCAGGGGTCGCCCTGCGATGCAAGTCGGGAGGGACAGGCCGGGCACGGATGCGCCGGAAGGCGTGGCGTCAGTGCAAAATGCGGTACAAACGCGCGCCCGGCTGCTGCAGGCGGTCATCGGAGACCAGCCAAGGCGGCACCTGTCCATCCGTCAGACTGGCAGCAAGGCCGTGAGGCGCGGCCTTGAGATAATTGCGCGCTTCCGGTGCGGTCGGGCAGAGCAGCAGATATTGGGCGGGAGTCGCCAGGACGATCGCGCGCGCCTCGTCCGGCTTGGCCGTGAAGGCGCGAATGACCGTCGCCATCGCGGCACTGTTCCGATGATAGCCCGCTGCGACGATCGAGAGATCGGTGCGATAGAGAATCAACGGCCCCATATCGATCGGCGCGAAGATCTGGCCGGATCCCAGAGACTTGAACTTGGGGCTGGCGATGGCGGTCGGGCAGTCGCCATCCGTCCGCGCATCGGTGCTGCCTTTATCCGGCGGGAACAGCATCTGGCCGAGCCCATAGGCCGGGAGTGCCGTCGAGAGGAGGAGGGTGCCCGCCATCGTGAGGCTCCAGCCGATTCGCGGCCGAAAACGATGGCGCTGGCCGGCGAGCAGCATAATGGCGGCGGCCATGCCGGGCAGGGCATAAAGCTCTGCCACCGCTGTCGCCCGCATCACGGTCATGCCGAGCAGCCAGGCAAAGGCGGCCGCCAACGCCAAGCCCAGCCACATCATCGCATCGGACGACCTGCGACAAACCCAGGCTCGCCACATGGCGGCGATGACGCCGGGGAGAGGGGCCAGAATCATCAAGGTCGCGAACGCGCCGCCCTGTCGCCAGAAGGGCAGGCCCTCGCGGACGCTATAATACCAGTAATCGCGCACCAGAGGGTCTAGCCCGGCAAATGGCCCCGCCAGACAAGCGGGCGCGATCAGCGCGACCGCAGCGGCGGCGCTGGCTCCGGCGACAATGAGCGGGACGAGGCGCGACGCTGGATTGGCGGGACGAAGCAGGCTGTCGATCAGGAAGAGCATTGCGCCCGCAATGAACAGCGCGGCGATGTAGGGCGCGGAGATCGCGTCGCAATGGCTCTCCACAAGCAGGCCAGCGCCGCGCGTGCCGAGAATCAGCAACAGGCTCGCGCCAATCAGCGTCGCCATGAACAGATGGATGCGCCGGTCGCCGGTGCGCACAAACGCCAGCGCATAGAGGCCGGCGAACAGCGCCACATAAGGCAGGCCCTCAATGGATACATGCATCCAGACCGCACAAGCCAACGCGCATCCGACCGCAGGCCAGCGGCCGGGCCGGGTCCACGCCAGCAGGGCGCAGGCCGCCATCAGCAACTGCCAGCCATGATGATCGACCCGCATCGGCGCAAACTGCAGCCCGACCATGAGGCACGCAGGCAGCAGGGCGAGCATCAGCAATGCGACTTCCCGGCCGGCTATATCCCGGAGCAGCCGGCCCATGACGAGCATCAGGGCGAGACAGAGCAGGGCCGGCACCGCCACCAATGCGACGACTTCGGCCATGGGCTGGCCGACAAGGGGCCGAAGCAGCACGATCACCAAAGCGATCGGCAGGTCCACCAGCCGGGACCAGTGCAGGTCACCACCGGCCGGCAGGTTCATGCGATATTGCGTGACGTCACTCCACGCCTGGCCATTCAGCCAGTCGCGCACCTGGACCATGCGCATGTAATTGTCCGGATCGCCGAGCGAACCCGCCCTCGTGTCGGTCCAATTGGGTATGGCGAGAAGGGCCATGGCGAAGAGCCAGATGAGCGGCACGTAGCGGTAAAAGGGCTCAGCGTGCCCGAAGCGCTGGCCCGAAGCACCCCCGGCGATCATGCGAAAACGATCGCCTTGCGCAGCATATAGGTCGCCTGGAAACTGACAGCGACCGCCAGCGCTTTGGCGAGCAGGGGCATCACCCCGAGCATCGCGCCAAGCGCGACGATGCCGGTCGTCAGCGCCAGACCGATCAGCGCAGACCCCACGAACAGCGCCTTCTGACGAACGCGATCCGCGCCGGTCGCAGCGACGCCTTGCGCGAAGACCAGGCGCGAGGAGATCAGCCAGTGCATGAGGATGCCGGCCACATAGCCAAAAGCCGCCGCAGCGGCAGGGGCCATGCCGAGGTGCAGGCCAGCCATGAACAGCCCCACGTCGCCAGCCAGCGCGACGAGGCTGGCAAGACCATAACGCAGATAGGTGTGGCCGAGCAGCCTGGCCAGAAATGCGCCCATCACCCGATCATGCCACCATGCGGCGCCCGGTCGGCACGGCCCGCTCGCTCTCCAGCGCCGCACGCTCTCCCGCGCTCAGGGCGCCCTCATGGCCCGCTTCATGATATTCGGCATCCTCGTTGACGCCCCAAATATCGAACACCCGCTTGCCGGCGATGATGTTGCGCACGGTCAGCATGGCCGTCATCATCGCGTGATCCTGATTGTTGTAGCGATGCATCCCGTTCCGCCCGATCAGGTGAAGCGTGGGATATTTGTCTTCCAGCTCGGCGCGAATGGCCGCGACATTCGCCGCATAAGCCTCGTCATAGACGGGATAGGCTTTCTCCTGACGCACCACAGCGCCGCCGACCACCTGATCCGCGCGGATGAGGCCCATCAGCACCATCTCGTCGGTCGCCAGCGCGATCAGTTCGTGATCGCTGGATGACCAGAGCCCGTCGCCCTCGAAGCAGAAATATTCGAGGCCCACGCAGGCGATATCGGGATCGGGCACCATTTCGGGTGACCAGCTGCGGAAATTTTGCACCCGACCCACCTTCACGCGCGGATCGTGAATGTAGATCCAATTGTCTGGAAACAGGTCTTCGGAGCGGATCATCAGCGCGACCGTCAGAAAATCGCGATAGTTGAGCGCCAGCGCATTGCCGAGCGTGGCCGGGACGGGATGGATACGCCCGGCTAGCTCCCGCATCGGCGCGGAGCTGATCACATGGGCGGCATTGATCGTCACCGTCTCGCCGTCAGCTTTTGAGGCCGTAACGCGCCACCGGCCTGTCACCTGATCGCGGTGAATCTGCTTGAGGGCGTGGCCCATCAGCACATGATTGCCGCCTTCGACCACGCGGTCGCGCGCGGCATCCCACATCATCCCCGGCCCGAGGCGCGGGTAGCGGAAGTTCTCGAGCAGAGTCTTGGCGCCCATACCGTTATTTGGCTTTTTGTTAAGGCCAAGGCTGCGCTTGAGGCCATCCAGCACCGCCTTGCCTAGGCTCAGGCCCTTGATGCGCTGCGCCGCCCAGTCGGCGGACATGGTATCGCACGGCATGCCCCACACCTTCTCGGTGTAGGTCTTGAAGAAGATGGAATAGAGCTTGCGACCGAACTGGTTGACCACCCAATCCTCGAAGCTGCGCACCGGCTTGATCGGCGCGATCTTGGCCTTGGCATAGCTCAGCATGCAAAGGGTCGAGCGGATGATGCCGAGATTGCGCAGCGCCTCGAAGGCGCGCAGCGGATAGCTGTAGAAGCGGCCTTGATAATAGATGCGGCTCATTCGTGGCCGCTCGATGAAATCATGGGGCAGGATCTCGTTCCACAGATCGACCACCTCCTGCGACTTCGAGAAGAAGCGGTGCCCGCCGATATCGAAGCGGAACCCCTCATGCTCGACGGTGCGGCTGATGCCCCCGACCTGCGCGGAATCCTTCTCGATCACCGTCACGCGCAGCCCCGCCTTGGTCAGCAGATAGGCGGCGGTCAGCCCGGCTGGGCCAGCACCAATGATGGCCACATCAACGGAATGGGCGGAATTCGACATTCAGGCAGGTCCCCCGGAACCGAACAGGTCGACTCCGGGAGTGAAGGATCTTGCCTAATATTCCATTAATCCACGCCGCTCGGTACCTCAGCGCGCCGGGCGCTGCCGGTTGGCGACGAGATGATCCACCACGGCCGGGTCTGCCAGCGTGGAGGTGTCGCCAAGCTGATCCACCGCGTCCTCGGCAATCTTGCGAAGAATCCGGCGCATGATCTTGCCCGAGCGGGTCTTAGGCAGGGCAGGGGCGAACTGGATCGCATCGGGCGTGGCGATCGGGCCGATCTCATGGCGCACCCACTGGACCAGCGCCTTGCGCAGGTCATCATCGCCCTCGATGCCGGCGTTCAGCGTGACATAGGCGTAGATGCCCTGTCCCTTGATGTCGTGCGGCATGCCTACCACGGCCGCTTCGGCCACCTTGGCGTGCGCTACGAGCGCCGATTCGATCTCGGCCGTGCCCATGCGATGGCCCGAGACGTTGATGACGTCATCGACCCGGCCGGTGATCCAGTAATAGCCATCCTCATCGCGCCGGCAGCCATCGCCGGTGAAATATTTACCGGGATAGGTGCTGAAATAGGTCTGGAAGAAGCGCTCATGATCGCCCCAGACGGTGCGCATCTGGCCCGGCCAACTCTCGGCGATCACCAGATTGCCCTCGCACGGGCCTTCGAGGATCTTGCCTTCGGTATCGACGATCTGCGGCACCACGCCGAAGAACGGCTTGGTGGCACTGCCGGGCTTGAGGTCGATCGCGCCGGGAAGGGGCGTGATCATGTGGCCGCCGGTTTCGGTCTGCCACCAGGTGTCCATGATCGGGCAGCGCCCGTCGCCGACGACGCGGTGATACCAGTCCCACGCCTCGGGGTTGATCGGCTCCCCGACTGAACCGAGGATGCGCAGGCTCTTGCGGCTGGTCTTTTCCACCCAGGCATCGCCCTCGCGCATCAAGGCGCGGATCGCGGTCGGCGCGGCATAGAAGGTGCTCACGTTGAACTGATCGACCACCTGCCAGAACCGGCTGAAATCGGGATAATGCGGCACGCCCTCGAACATCACCGTCGTCGCGCCGTTGGCGAGCGGGCCGTAGACGATATAGCTGTGGCCGGTGACCCAGCCGATATCGGCGGCGCACCAATAGATATCGCCGGGGCGGTAATCGAACACATAATGATGCGTCATCGCCGCCCAGAGCAGATAGCCTGCGCTGGTGTGCAGCACGCCCTTGGGCTTGCCGGTGGAGCCGGAGGTGTAGAGGATGAACAGCGGATCCTCGGCGCCGATTTCCTCGGCCGGGCAATCGTCCGAGACGCTGTCGCGCAGCACGTCATACCAATGATCGCGGCCGTCTGTCATCGTAACGGCATTGCCGGTCCGGCGCACCACAATCACGGATTCCACGCAGGTGCAGTCGTCCAGCGCTTCATCCACATTGGCCTTGAGCGGGATGGTCTTGCCCCCGCGCACGCCCTCGTCGGCCGTGATCACCACCGAGGAATCGCAATCGGTGATGCGCCCCGCGAGACTGTCGGGCGAGAAGCCACCGAACACCACCGAGTGGATGGCGCCGATGCGGGCACAGGCGAGCATCGCCATCGCCGCTTCCGGGATCATCGGCATGTAGATGGTGACCCGGTCGCCCTTGCGGACGCCCTGCGCCTTCAGCACATTTGCAAAGCGGCAAACTTCCCCGTGCAATTCGCGATAGGTGATCGTGCGGCTCTCATCGGGATTGTCACCAGCCCAGAGGATCGCCGGGACATCGCCACGCTCCGCCAGATGCCGGTCGAGGCAATTGGCCGCGATGTTGAGCGTGCCGTCCGCAAACCATTTGATGCCAAAATCGGCTTCATGGAAGCTGGCGTCCTTGACCTGGGTGAAGTCCTTGATCCAGTCGAGCCGCGCCGCCTCCTTGCGCCAGAAGCTCTCCGGTTCTGCAATCGATTGCGCATACAGGCGTGAATAATCGTCACCGGTCACATAGGCGCGCTCGCGCCAATTCGCAGGCACAGGGTAGAGGGGCTGGCTCACGCACTTCTCCAAAGACTGTTATGCGCCAACCTTAGCCGTTTTGCCGGCCATGCCAAGTCCATCGCGGATGGCACGGAACGCCGATCCAAGAAGCAGGCGCCCAGTCTCAGGCGTCATTGCTCCACAGCAACTGGCCGTCCGGATCGGTGATCTGGGTCAGCCGGCGCGCTGCCCGCCGCGCAAACCGCTGCACTTCGACTTTGCGCCGCGCGGGCGCCAGAGGCTCGCTGGGTGCGGGGCGGAGGATTTCGGCATCATATTGGTCGGCCACGATGAGTCCCGTGCGCCCTGGCCACAGCGCCTCGGACTCGAACAGGGTCAGATCAAAGCCGGCAGGCACGGCCCAGAAGTAGCGATCGCAATAATCGAAATAGTCCGGCCATTTGCCGTCCCCGAGCAGGTCGGCACGGCTGCATTTGATTTCGACGGCAATGATCTGGCCGCGGGCATCCACGGCCATAATGTCCAGCCGCCGACCATTGGGGAGCGGCACTTCGGAAATGCCGAAAATATCGTGGCGCGCAAAGAGACGCAGCACTCCGCGCGTGACGGCCAGCGCCGTTCCATCGGTCAATGCAGGATCGCAGGCGATCACAGGTTCAGGCGCAGGTTCAGGATGTGAGGCCATGTGGCGGGATTAGAACACAATGGGAACAACTGCAAGCCAAGCTCAAACGAGACGGGCCGGCCCAGCGCTCTGCTGACCCGGCCCGGCTTGTGATTGATTGGTTGGCTCAGCGGTAGAAGATATGACCGCCAATGCGCGTGAGGCGATCATGCTTCCAGTTCGGCGACACGCGCGCGGAATGGAAGAACAGGGCGCCTTCCACCGGATTGTCCCAGCTTCCGTCCAGCGCGATCTGGGCGATGGCGCGCGCGGTGCGCCACTGACCGGCATGGGTCGGCGTGGGCAGCTGGCCCTGACGGACGAAACTGAACTGACCCGGCTGCGTGACGACGCCGCACAGGCTGGTGGGGAAACGCCCGGACCGCGCCCGCTCGAGCACGACATTGGCAACGGCGAGCTGGCCGGTCAGGCTCTCGCTGCGCGCTTCATAATAAATGGTGGTGGCGAGACATTTCGCATCAGCGTCGGAAATCTCTTCGACATTGGCCTGCTGGACCAATTCGGCCAGCGAATCGACAGAGTCGGCAGAAGCGGCTTCGTTCGGAGCCGTCTCGGCATCGGGTTCAACCGTTGCGGGGGTCGTCAGGCTTGCAGCGACGACGGCGGGAACCTCGAGCATGGTCGAGAAACCTTGGCGGGCTGTTCCCTCAGGAGCAGCAGCCAGAGCGATTGTGGACGAGAGAAGTCCAACGGTCGCCACGATGGCGACCACGACACGATTGGGCATTCATTCTCAGTACTGTGCGGTGGGTCGGAGATCGGAATGCAGGTCGCATCTATCGTGCGACGCTCAGCGCTCCGGTCCGCCCCCCGTCTGCGTGTTTGCGATGACCTGTCCCCATGACGGCCACACACAACCTGCGCGAGTTGGTGGGGCCTTTGGCCGCTCAGCCGGGAACTGTCAACTCGTGCACAGTATCTCGGCGGCGAGCCGTTCCCCGTCTGCGACATCCAGTTCCACGAACCAGATATCGGGGTCCACCCGGGTTCTTCTATCTATATATTGTGATATTTCAGAGTCTTGGGTTAAATCCCGAGGCCCGCAGGGGGTGAGCGA
Source organism: Sphingobium sp. B11D3B (assembly GCF_025961735.1). NCBI lineage: Bacteria > Pseudomonadati > Pseudomonadota > Alphaproteobacteria > Sphingomonadales > Sphingobiaceae > Sphingobium > Sphingobium sp. B11D3B. Next base: position 2,975,398 of record NZ_JAOQOF010000001.1, read on the forward strand.
AAGAGTCCCGTCAAGGGACGTAACACGCTCAAAAAGCCCGATTGTCCGGCCGCGATCCACTGCCTGCACGACGATGGTTCCACTCAACGGCTCCCCTTTGTGAAGCACGGTGCCATGCCCCCCCTGCGCTTGGACACGGCGCAACAGAACCCCGATGAGGATCTGACTCGTCAGACGCGCGGTCACTGGTCTCCTGCTTCCGGGCGCACATAACCCGGCAGGCCAACCAGCGGGATGGTGGAGCGCATGAACGTGCCAGTACCGCGACCGACTTCCTCACCCTCGGCATCGACAAGGCGCGCCTCGGCGACAAAAACGCGCCGCTTGCCGCTCAGCCATTTCCCTTCCGCCACGATCGGCCCAGCCTTGAGCGGGCGGGTGAACAGCAGGTTGAATGCGGTGGTGAGGAGGAAGCGATCCGTGACGAGGCTGTTGGCGGCATAAAAAGCCGCATCGTCCAGCATCTTGAAATACAGCGTGCCATGGGTAGCGCCTGCGGCATGGAAATAGTCCGGCGTCACGTCGATGACGATGCGCGCCTCGCCAGGGGCCGAGATATCCAGCCTTGAGGGGAATAATCCGTTGATCGGCGCCGAGGCATAGAGCCGTTCGAGCGCCCGGAAATGCGCGGCCTCGCCGGAGGGCGGCGTGCCGTCAGGCTGCGTCACGCGACTCGCCGCCGGCGAGCAGGGCATAGAGCGCGGCGTCCGAGCCGACGCCACGAATGCGCGCAAGATGGCGCTCGTTGCGCAGCAGGCGCGAGACGCGGGCCAGGGTCTTGAGATGCTCGGCGCCGCTATCCTGCGGAGAGAGCAGCATGAATACGACATCCACCGGCACATCGTCGATCGCATCGAAAGGGATGGGCTCGGCCAGCAGCACCACGGCGCCATGGACGCTCTCAAGGCCTTCCAGCTTGGCGTGGGGAATCGCGATTCCGCCACCAAAGCCCGTCGAGCCAAGCCGTTCCCGCTCGGTGATGCGCTCGACAACCTCGGCAGCATCGAGCCCATAGGCATCGGCCGCCAACTGACCCAGCTTCAGGAAAAGCTGTTTCTTGTTAGGAAGGGCCACCGCGGACGAAACAGCGTTCGCCGCGAGCAAGTCGCTGAAATTATCCATGTTCAACCCGTGTCCTGCGGCCGACCTGGGGATTTCTGCGCCGGGGTGAAGTCCACCCATCATGGCCGCCTGGAGAAAACTTGGCCGGCTGATAGGCGCAAAGGCCATTCGGGTCAACCGGTTGCCGGGGACGGGGGGGAAGGGGAGGGGGAGGGGGAGGGAGAGGGCTGCGCATCGCGCGCAGCCCTCGTGTGCATTCAGGCGCGCGGCGGCTCCACCCAGCCGATGGTCCCGTCAGTGCGACGATAGACCATGTTGAAGGTGGCCGTGCTGCTGTTGAGGAACATGAGCGCATTGGTATTGCGCAGATCGAGCATCATCACCGCATCGGATACGCTGGCGCGCGGAATATCCACGCGCATCTCCGCGATCACCACCGGTGCGTCGACATCCACTTCCTCTTCCGCTTCGCTGGATTGGAAGACCACATAATTGGCATCGTCGATGCCCGGCGCGTCACGCTGCGCTTCGGCGGCGAGCGCCTGGCTGTGGCGATCCTTCAGCCGCCGCATGTACCGGCGCAGCTGCTTTTCGATGCGTTCCGCGGCCTGATCGAAGCAGACATGGGCATCATGGGCCTCGCCCGCGCCCTTGAGGATCAGCCCTGCCATCACATGGCAGACGATGTCGCAGCGAAAGGCGCCATGAGGCGCGTTGCTGAACGTCACGCTGGAGGAGATGGTGCGCGAGAAATACTTGTCGGCGATCGCCTGCATCCGCTCGGCAACATGCGCCTGAAGCGCCTCGCCGGTGTCGACCTGATGACCCGATACGCGGATTTCCATCTGATTTCTCCTTCTTGTTGGACCTGATGGTCTATGAACGTGGCGCGCCGCCCGGTGAGGATAATCCTCAGGCCGGGCGATCGAGCCACAAAGGGTGATCGATCTTTTCCAGAAACGCGGCATGACGCGCCAGTTCCTGCGGGCTCGGCGAAAACAGACGGGCCGGGCGGAACGGGCGGGCAGCCGGAATGGCCATGGATTGTGTGGTCGTTACGGTGACGGTGATCTGTTCTTCCGCCATCAAGGTGAGGCCGATCTGACGCCCGCCGGTCAGCTCTATATACAGCTGCGCGAGCAATTCCGCGTCCAGCAACGCGCCATGCTTGATGCGGTGGCTGCGGTCGATCCCGTAGCGACTGCACAGGGCATCAAGACTGTGCTTGGCACCGGGGTGAAGGGTCCGCGCAATCGTCAGGCTGTCGATCATCCGCCCCATGTCGACGGTGGGATGGCCGCACCGCTCCAGCTCGGCGTTGAGAAAGCCGAAATCGAACCGCGCATTGTGCGCGACCAGCATGGAATCGCCGAGAAACTCGAGCAACTCTGCGGCCTTGCTGCCGAACAAAGGCTTGTCGGAGAGAAAGCGCGCGGACAGCCCGTGAACCGCTTCGGCCGAAGCCGGCATATCGCGCTGGGGATTGAAATAGGCGTGGTAGGTCTCGCCGGTCGGGATGCGATTGATCAGCTCGACACAGCCGATTTCGACAAGACGGTCACCGCTGAGCGGATCGAAGCCGGTGGTTTCAGTATCGAAGACGATTTCACGCATCGTGGCATTTCACTCGTTGGGGAGGCATTATCGGACCAGCGCCGTGCGAAGGCAAGCAACGAGACGAAAAATCCGCGCTCTCATCCGCCACTTTGGTTCGGCTGTATCCAGCACCAGATCGGAGCGGTGTCGCTTGACATGATCGGGAACCTGACTGGCCTTGATGGCGGCAAACCGCTTTGCCGTCATACCGGGCCGGCGAAGGACGCGCCGCCGCTGCAGAAAAGGCGCGGCGGAAACCACGACCACCATGTCCACCCGCCGCTCACCGTGCGTTTCAAACAGCAGCGGGATATCGAGAACCACCATCGGCCGGCTGCGGTGACGGCGCAGAAACGCTGCGCGGGCGCCAGCAACGGCGGGATGCACGATCCGCTCCAACGCCCGCATTTCCTCCGGCTGACCGATCACCCGGGCACCAAGCATCCGGCGATCGACGCCAGCAGCGCTGGTAGTGCCGGGAAAGCGCGCTTCGATCGCGCCGAGCAAGGCACCGCCCGGCCCCTGCAACCGATGGACCGCTGCATCGGCATCGAATACCGGCACCCCCGCCGCGCGGAACATCGCGGCTGCGGTCGATTTGCCCATGCCGATCGATCCGGTCAGTCCGATGCGGAATGGACGATGGGACACGCGCAGACCCGACAAGCGGCAATCAGGCAGGCACGAGCAGGCGATCACGCAACTGCGCATCCAATTCGCGCGGCGGCTGGGCATCGAAGAAGATATCAAAGGCCAGCGCAGCCTGGCCGATCAGCATCTCCAGCCCATCGATGCACATGAGGTCGCGCTTGCGCGCTTGCGCCAGCAGCGGTGTTTCCAGCGGGGCATAGACGATGTCGTAGACCATTGCCTTATCCGGCAACTTTGACAGATCGGGCGTCCATGCCGGCTGCCCGACCATGCCAAGCGAGGTGGAATTGGCCAGCAGATCAGCTGCCGGCAGTGCCGCATCGAAGCCCTGCACCCGGCCGGCCAGACCCAGCCGGTCCAGCAAAGCCTGCCCCTTGGCGGCATCACGCGCGACGATCGTCAGGTCGGTCACACCCACGGATCTCAAGGCGAACCCGATTGCCTGCGCCGCACCGCCGGTGCCGGCGAGAATCGCGCTGGTGCCGCTCCAGCCGCGTGCCAGCAAGGGCTGCAAAAATCCGCCCGCGTCGGTGTTTGTGCCGATCAGCGGCCCGCCGGTTTCGCAGGCCACCGTGTTGATGGCGCCGATGCGATCGCGCACCCCGCCGGGATCATCGACATAATCCAGCGCCGCGATCTTGTGCGGAATGGTGATATTGCAGCCCAGCCAGTCCGGATCGGCCCGGCGCCTGAGGAAATAGCCGGCCAGGTTCTCCGGCGCGACGCGGGTCTTGCGATACTCCGCATCGATACCGAGCTCTTCCAGCCAGAAATTGTGGATGACCGGCGACTTGCTGTGCGCGATGGGGTCGCCGATCACTTCGGCATATGGTTTTCCCTGACTCATGCCGGCAAGATAGAGCGCACGCGCAAATAGTCGAGCAAAGGAAGCAGGGGCAGGCCCTGCACGGCAAAGAGGCTGCCGGAAATGCGCGAGAAAAGCTGCGCGCCCGGCCCCTCGATCCGATAGCAGCCGACGCACCAGCGGCACTGCTCCCAGTCGAGGTCCAGATAATGGTCGATGAAAGCCGCGCTGAGCGGGCGCATCTGGAGCGTGACGCTCTCGATCTGGCGCCATTGCGCCTGACCGCCCTGCGCGATCACGGCCGCGCTATGGAGCTTGTGCGCCCGTCCACTTATCCGCGCGAGCAGATCGGCCGCGGCCTCCCGGGTCTCCACCTTGTCGATCAGGCTGCCGTCATCCAGTTCCAGCGTCTGGTCGCAGCCCAAGACAAACGCGTCCGGATGTCGCATCGACGGGCGACGGCATTTCCATTCCGCCAGCGCATCGGCCAGATCGCGGGCGTTCAGGCCCTCGGCAACCAGGCTGGCCTTGATCGCATCCTCGTCGACGCCGGCTGGAACCGTCTCAAACGGCACGGCAGCGTCTGCGAGCAAACGCCGGCGACTCTCGCTCTGCGAGGCGAGCAGGAGAGGGGGCGTGCTCATACTGGTCCAAGCCCCGGCAAGCCGCCGCTGCTTTTCAGCCGTTCCTGATACAGGTTGACGATGGCTGCGGCGGTTTCTTCGATGGACCGGCGCGTCACATCGATCACCGGCCAACCCTGATCGGCAAACATGCGGCGGGCGTGCGCCACCTCGCCATTCACGCGTTCGAGATCGACATAGGCGGTTTCCGGCGCCTGATTGAGCGAGAGCAGCCGATTGCGCCGCACCTGCACCAGCCGCTCGGCGCCGGCAGTCAGGCCGACGACCATCGGATGCCGCAATTTGAACAGGCTTGGCGGGGGCGGGGATTCCAACACCAGCGGGATATTGGCGGTCTTGTAGCCGCGATTGGCGAGATAAATGCTCGTCGGCGTCTTTGACGTGCGGGAGACGCCGGCAAGGACGATATCCGCTTCTTCCCAATTCTCCCAGCCGACCCCATCATCATGGGCGATGGTGAACTGGATGGCGTCAATTCGCGCGAAATAGGCCTCGTCGAGGACATGCTTGCGGCCAGGACGATTGCGCATTTCTTGGCCCAGCAAATTGGACATCGCATCCGTCACCGGATCGAGCGGCGCGACATAGGGAATGCCGATGGCCCGGCAGCCATTTTCCAGCCGGCGACGCAAGGTGGGGTTGGCCAGGGTGAACAGCACCATGCCCGGATTGCGCGCCACTTCTTCCAAGATGCGCTCGAGATGCTGCTCGGAGCGCACCATCGGCCAGAAATGGCGGATCGTCTCGACATTTTCGAACTGGGCGAGCGCCGCCTTTCCGATATGCTCGAGCGTTTCGCCGGTGGAATCCGAAAGCAGATGCAGGTTCAGGCGGTCCATATCCACCGTTCATGTGGAACATTGCGGGATAACACAAGGGACAGAACTGTGGATAACCGCCCCTCCTCATTTCATGCGCACTCACCCTGTCGGAACCCGATCATCTATCCACAGGCCCATCGGCTTGCCCACAGGCTGTGAATCATGGGGATGAGCCTGGTGACTCGTCGCACCTTCATGGATCCCTTCAGGTCAAGCTGTTGGCAAAAGGGTGATGAGCGAATAATGCCCGTTGTCCACTCCCCAACAGAATCCAACAACCTTCTCTTTTATATAAATAGGATATTGGTCTGTGCATGACTCGTCCGTGATCGATCCCGGTGTGACGGCACCGCTGCTGAGCGTCCTGCGCGGCGCTGTCCCGGCGCGTCCGCCCCTCTGGCTGATGCGTCAGGCCGGGCGATATCTGCCGGAATATCGGGCTTTGCGTGCCGAGAAGGGCGGTTTCCTCGATCTTTGCTATGACAGTGAGTCCGCGGCCGAAGTCACCTTGCAGCCCATTCGGCGCTTCGGGTTCGATGGCGCGATCCTGTTTTCCGATATTCTGGTGGTCCCCCATGCTCTGGGTCAGAATCTCTGGTTTGAGACCGGGGAAGGACCGCGCCTTGCCCCGCCGCTGGTCGAGGGCGAGCTTGCGAGCCTCGTTCCGGCCCCGCAGCGGCTGGCGCCGGTGATCGACACGGTCCGGCGCGTGAAGGCCGCGCTGGCCCCGCAAACGACGTTTCTGGGCTTTGCCGGCAGTCCCTGGACGGTGGCGACCTATATGGTGGCCGGGCAGGGCAGCAAGGATCACGCGGCCGCCCGTCGCATGGCCTATCAGCAGCCGGCGAAGTTCGGCGCGATCATCGATGCCATTATCGAAACGACGGTCGATTATCTCTCGGCCCAGATCGCGGCCGGCGTAGATGCCGTGCAGCTTTTCGATAGCTGGGCCGGTTCGCTTAGCCCGGCACAGTTCCGCCAATGGGTGATCGCGCCCAACGCGCGCATCGTCAAAGCCTTGAAGCTGCGCCATCCCGATACGCCGATCATCGGCTTTCCAAAGGGGGCAGGGGCCAAACTCGTCGACTATGCCCAGGAAACCGGCGTCGATGCGCTGGGTCTCGATGAGACGCTCGATCCGGCCTGGGCGGCGCGTGAATTGCCCGCCCATCTGCCGCTGCAAGGCAATCTCGATCCGCTGGCGCTGATCGCCGGCGGGGAGACGCTGGATCGGGGGGTGGACGCCATTCTCGAGGCTCTGTCCGGCCGGCCGCACATCTTCAACCTGGGTCATGGCATCTTGCCAGACACGCCGATTGCCCATGTCGAGCAACTGGTGGCGCGCGTTCGCGGGTGATCGGCGGCTCTTGGAAAACGCAAGCCAGCGCCTCGCACCCCGTTTCAATTCCTGGTCGGCTGGCCTAGAAGGCTTGGCGATCGCGCGCGGTTGTTGAAGCACGACGAAGAGGTTCAGTCTCCATGTCCATCCTGCCCGGCATCGGCTTTCTTGGCGCTGCTTATCCGTGGGTTCTTGCCGCACATGTGATCTTCGTCATCTTCCTGATGGCCAGCCTATTTATGATCCCGCGCTACTTCATCTACCATCATCAGACCGAGCCCGGCTCGGCCGAGGATCAGGCGTGGATCGAGCGTGAGACGCGAATGAAGCGCATCATCATGAACCCCTCGATCATACTGGTCTGGGTGCTGGGCCTGCTGCTGGCCTTTCAGACCGGGGCCTGGAGCGAGGGCTGGTTCCATGCCAAGCTGCTGCTGGTGATCATCCTGTCGGGCTTTCACGGCTGGATCGTCGGCTATTCCAAGAAGCTCGCTCGCGGCTTGCGTCCCTGGCCGGAAAAGCGCCTGCGCATGATCAACGAGGTGCCGGCGCTGCTCGTGACGCTGATCGTCATTCTGGTGATCGTCCGCCCGTTCTGAGCCGTGCGTTTCTGAGCGGTAGGGCGCCATCGCTCTGCGCTTGACTTGGAATCGGCCAGTGCGTAATTCGGGGCGTTCCCTTTACAGGCGCTGACCTATGCGCCTGATTGCCCTCTCCAGGCATTCCGGCACAGTCACATTCCCTTTATTTTCACTCCCGCCGTCGGACCCAATCCATGCATCTTAAAGATTTGAAGCGCAAAGCCCCGGCCGAGCTGGTCGCCATGGCCGAGGAACTCGGCGTTGAAGGTGCCTCGACGCTGCGCAAGCAGGACCTCATGTTCGCCATCCTGAAGGAGCAGGCGGAAAATGGCGAGCAGATCATGGGTCTGGGCACCATCGAGGTGCTGGCCGATGGCTTCGGCTTCCTGCGCAGCCCTGAGGCGAACTATCTGGCCGGCCCGGATGACATCTATGTCTCGCCCAATCAGGTCCGCAAATTCGGCCTGCGCACCGGTGACACGGTGGAAGGCGAGATCCGCGCACCCAAGGATGGCGAGCGCTATTTCGCGCTGACCAAGCTCGTCTCGGTCAATTTCGACGATCCCGATGTGGTCCGTCACCGCGTCAATTTCGACAATCTGACACCGCTTTATCCCGACGAGAAGCTGCGGCTCGACACGCTCGATCCCACGATCAAGGACAAGTCGGCCCGCGTCATCGACATCATCGCGCCGCAGGGCAAGGGCCAGCGCGCGCTCATCGTGGCGCCGCCGCGGACCGGCAAGACCGTTCTGCTGCAGAACATCGCCAAGGCGATCACCGACAATCATCCCGAGGTCTTCCTGCTGGTGCTGCTCATCGACGAGCGACCGGAGGAAGTCACGGACATGCAGCGCAGCGTGAAGGGCGAGGTGGTTTCCTCCACCTTCGATGAGCCCGCGACGCGCCACGTCCAGGTCGCCGAGATGGTGATCGAGAAGGCCAAGCGCCTTGTCGAGCACAAGAAGGATGTCGTCATCCTGCTCGATTCCATCACGCGCCTTGGCCGAGCCTATAACACCGTCGTGCCGAGCTCCGGCAAGGTGCTGACCGGCGGTGTCGATGCCAACGCCCTGCAGCGCCCGAAGCGCTTTTTCGGCGCGGCGCGGAACATCGAGGAGGGTGGCTCGTTGTCGATCATCGCCACGGCGCTCATCGATACGGGTAGCCGCATGGATGAAGTGATCTTCGAGGAGTTCAAGGGCACCGGTAACTCGGAAATCGTCCTGGATCGCAAGGTCTCGGACAAGCGCATCTTCCCGGCGCTGGATGTCGGCAAATCCGGCACCCGTAAGGAAGAGCTGCTGGTCGAGAAGGACAAGCTCTCCAAGATGTGGGTGCTGCGTCGTATTCTCATGCAGATGGGCACGATCGACGCGATGGAATTCCTGCTCGACAAGATGAAGGATTCCAAGACCAACGAAGACTTCTTCGCCACGATGAACCAGTAACGCATTTCAACAGGGGTTACGCGCTGCCATGGCTGAAATCTGGTCCCATATCGTCTCGGACGTCTCCACGCTGTTCTCGGGCGATATCAGCGCCTGGTCCGCGTTCGTCAAAGTTCTGTTGATCGACGTCGTCCTGGCCGGGGACAATGCCATCGTCATCGGCGCGCTGGCAGCGGGATTGCCGGCGCATCAGCGCCGGATGGTCATCTTCATCGGTATCATTGCCGCGCTGGTGCTGCGCATCGCCTTTGCGCTCGTGGTCACGCAGCTCATGCAGATCATCGGGCTGATTTTTGCCGGCGGCATCCTGCTCCTGTGGGTATCCTGGAAGATGTACCGCGAGATCGTGCAGGGGGCAGGACACAATGCCGGCTCGCCTGAGGTCGAGGGTGACGAGCATTCCGGGCTTCGTCCCGCGAAGAGCTTCATCGGCGCGGCTTGGGCTGTGGCGGTGGCAGACGTCTCCATGAGCCTCGACAATGTGCTGGCGGTGGCCGGTGCAGCCCGCGAGCACCCCGGCATTTTGATGATCGGCCTGGTCTTCGCGGTCGCTCTGATGGGCATCGCTGCGAATATCATCGCGAAATATATCGAGCGCTATCGTTGGATTGCCTGGATCGGCTTGCTGGTCATTCTCTATGTGGCCGCGACGATGATCTACACCGGCATCACCGACAAGGATATCGGGCTGCTCCAGCTCTTCGCCTAAGCCGAGAGGCAAATTGCTAAACAGGAACCGGCAGCGCTCAGCAAAGGAGCGCTGCCGGTTTCCTTGTTTCTGGCTGACCAGTGCGGGGTGATAATCGCCGGCCGAGGGCAATTTGCTAGCGAAATGAGCCCCGATGCGGCATGTCATGCCCACCCTATCTCGCGCGGAGCCCTGCCATCATGAAGTTCAAGGTCGATGTTGAGTGCACCCCGGAAGAGGCACGGTCGTTTCTCGGTCTGCCTGATCTGAAGCCGATCCATGATCTTTATATTCAGGCGGTGCTCGATACGATGAGCGGCCAGACCAACCTTGAGCAGATGGAGCGGATGTTCCGCAGCATGTCGCCGCTGGGTGATGCAGGCATGAAATTGTTTTCCAGCCTCATGGATATCGGTATGGGCGCGGCGGGCGCTGGCTCTCCTGCAAAATCCAAGAATGACGGCTGAGTTTTCACGTGGTTTGACGCTCGATGACGGATCGGGATACGATTTTTGCGCTCTCCAGCGGGCAGCTGCCCGCGGCAATTGCGATCATCCGGGTATCTGGGCCTCTTGCTCTTGAAGCTGCTCGCGCCATAACTGGCCGGGACGCACCAGCGGCTCGGCAAGCGACGTTGCGGCGATTTTTCGATCCGGCGAATGGCGACTTGCTCGATGAAGGTTTGCTGATTTGCTTTCCCGGGCCAAATACAGAGACCGGCGAAGACATGGCCGAATTCCAATGCCATGGCTCCCATGCGGTGGTGCGGGCGTTGGAAGCCGTTCTGGCTGCTATGCCGGGCTTTCGGCGGGCAGAGGCGGGCGAGTTTACCCGGCGCGCCTTTCTGAGCGGCAAGATGGATCTCGCCGGGATCGAAGGCTTAGGCGATTTGATCGCGGCAGAGACGGCGCTGCAACGGCGCGCTGCCATGGCGATGATGGGTGGAGCGTTCTCCCGCAAGATCGAATCCTGGACGACCGACCTTCGACTGCTCGCCGCACAGATCGAGGCTCAGCTCGATTTTTCCGATGAAGGGGACGTATCGGGCGCGGACCTCGCGCGCATCACAGCCGCAGTGATTGAGATCAGCGCAGACATGCGTAAGGAACTGCAGCGTCCCTCCGCGGACCGATTACGCGATGGTATTCGCGTCGCCATCGGCGGTCCGCCCAATGCTGGCAAGTCGTCCCTGTTCAACCAGCTTGTTGGACGCGATGCTGCGATTGTCTCCCCTCATGCGGGAACGACCCGCGATGTGATCGAGGCGTCAGTCGCCCTCAATGGCATCGCATTCGTGTTGTCTGACTCGGCGGGACTGCGCGAAGCCGGTGACGAGATCGAGCAGATCGGCATCGGCCGAGCGGAAGCCCTTTTGGCCGAGGCCGACATCGTGCTGTGGCTAGGGCGGCCTGAACAGGCGCCCCCAGGTCGAGGGGAATTGGTGCAGGTCGCACCGAAAGCCGATCTTACTCTCGCAGATCGCGAGGCATCGAGCCTGCACGTGTCGAGCGTGACAGGTGAGGGGATTGATTCTCTCATTGAGGAACTGTGTGCGCTGGCCGGCAGCATGCTGCCGGCGCCCGGCGACTATGCGCTGTCACAGCGGCAACGAGCCGTCATAAAGCGAGCGGTTGACGCTGCGGACGCCTGCGCTGGTGAGTCCGACGAAATCCTGGTTGCAGAAAATCTTCGGCAGGCGCTGGCCGCTCTGGATGAATTGACCGGACGCACCACGACTGAGCTTGTGCTGGACGAGGTGTTTCGCGGCTTCTGCATCGGCAAATAGGGGGTGTTTGTTCCACGTGGAACATCGGCCGGCCCCGCAATGCTTTGACGCTCTTTGATGTGGCCGCTAGGGGCTGGGACATGAGCAAGCATGCGCAAGTCATGTTCGATGTCATCGTTGTCGGCGGTGGCCATGCCGGCACGGAAGCTGCGGCCGCTGCCGCGCGCCGAGGCGCGCGTGTCGCTCTGGTAACGGCCGATCCGATCCGCATCGGGGAAATGTCCTGCAATCCTTCCATCGGCGGGTTGGGCAAGGGCCACCTCGTACGTGAAGTGGATGCATTGGATGGGTTGATGGCGCGCGCCGCAGACAGCGCCGCGATCCATCGCCGAATGCTCAATGCCAGCAAGGGCGCCGCTGTTCGCGGCCCGCGTGTCCAGGCCGACCGCCGGAAGTACCGCGCAGCCATTCAGAGTATGATCGCGGCGCAACCGGGCCTCTCGGTCATTGGCGGTGAAGTGGCGGCATTGGATGTCGGTCCTGCCGGGGCTTTGAGCGGGGTTGTGCTCGCGGATGGACAGAAGCTGGGCGGACAGGCCGTTGTCCTCACGACCGGAACATTTCTGGGCGGCCTGATGTTCAGGGGCGCGGAGCGAGTTGTCGGTGGGCGGATCGGTGAGCATGCCGCGAGTGCCTTGGCTCAGCAGTTGCGAGACCTCGATCTACCAATGGGCCGCCTCAAGACGGGCACACCGGCCCGTCTGGATGGACGCACCATAGATTGGGTCCGTTTGGCGGAGCAGCCGTCAGACCTCGACGCTTGGTCGATGTCCTATCTAGGCTTCGGTGATAGCGAACAGCTGCCGCAACTTCGCTGCGCCATCACCCGGACCAACGCCGAGACCCATCGCATCATCCGGGATAACCTCGGCCTTTCACCCTTGTTCTCGGGCGATATTGAGGGGCGGGGACCACGCTATTGTCCCTCAATCGAGGACAAGATTGTCCGCTTCGGAGACCGGGAGGGCCATCAGGTCTTCCTCGAGCCCGAGGGTCTGGATGATCATCTTGTCTATCCCAATGGCCTGAGTTCGTCCCTGCCGACGGACGTGCAGATTGCATTTCTCCGATCCATGGACGGGCTGGAGCAAGTCGAGGTCGCCGTGCCAGGATACGCGGTCGAGTATGACCATATCGACCCGCGCGCTCTGGATCGGACCCTTTCGCTCCGCGCCATGCCTTCGCTCTTTCTGGCCGGTCAGATTAACGGCACCACCGGCTATGAGGAGGCGGCGGCACAGGGCCTTGTCGCTGGTGCGAACGCTGCCGCTCGTGCGCTTGGTCTTGAGCCGTTGCTGCTTGACCGGGCGGAAAGCTATATTGGCGTTCTTATCGACGATCTCTGCCTGCAGGGGATCACCGAACCCTACCGAATGCTGACCGCGCGCGCCGAATTCCGGCTGCGACTGCGGGCAGACAACGCTGCAACGCGCCTGACGCCGACGGCCGTTCGACTTGGCTTGGCCAGCGCAGCCCGAACGACCTGGTGGCACCAGCGAGAAGAAGCACGCGTGGCACTCGCTGTCGTGTTGGAGAAGCTGGTGTCCGGCACTGATTTACGCGCGGCAGGGGCAGATGTTCGCGACGACGGCGTCCGCAGATCCCTCGCTGAGTGGGCTCGTTTCCCGGCAGTGACGCGCGGGCACCTTGCCAAATATGCGCCGGCCCTCGAAACGGGAGAAGACGGCCTTGTTGAGGAGCTTCTGCAGGATGCGATCTATGCGCCTTACGTCGAAAGGCAGGACGCGGAAGTGAGGGCCCTCCGCGCCAATGATGCCATCGCGCTGCCCGCCGAGCTCGATTTTTCTGCGGTCGGCGGTTTGAGCACAGAGATGGTCGAACGGTTGACCCTTGCGCGCCCCGAGACGCTTGGTGGTGCCGCCCGGATCAGGGGAATTACGCCGGCAGCTTTGGCCGCGCTGCTCGTCGCAGCGCGGACGGGCCGCGCCGGATGACGGAGGAAGAGGCGCAAGCGTGGCTCTCCGATCAAGGCTGGTGGGATGATCCAACCGGGGATAGGCTGCGGACTTTTGTGGACCTCGTACTGGAAGAGGCCGACCGGCAGAATCTCATTTCTGTTGGGACCAAGGCATCCATTTGGGCGCGGCATGTTGTAGACTCCGCCCAGTTGCTAACTCATGCAGTATCCGCTCAAACGCCCGCCGATGGACTGTGGCTGGACCTCGGAACCGGCGCTGGGTTTCCGGGCCTAGTTATCGGCTGCTTGCGCGCGGCGCCGATTCGTCTCGTAGAGGTCCGTCCGTTACGAGTCGCTTTCCTCAAACGCTGTGCCGAGTCTCTCGGCCTCGATCACGTGGAGGTCGTTCAATCCAGGGTGGAATCGGCCCGATTTGATCGGCCCGCTGCCATTATCAGCGCCCGTGCTTATGCGCCTTTGGATCGACTGCTGACCACAGCGCATCATTTGGCGGACGAAAACACCATCTGGCTGCTCCCCAAGGGCCGGAGCAGTGAGAAGGAACTGGAAATTGTCCGGCCGCACTGGCAAGCTGTGTTTCACGTGGAACAAAGCGTCACGGACGCCGAAAGCGCCATTCTAACAGTCCGCCAGCTGAAAAAAAGTTTCCCGGTTAGAGCGACCGATAAAAAGCCGGTCAGTTCGAGACGGAATGGCAAGAGGCGCAGGGCGATAGCAACGTCGGCGAGGCCAAAAGGACAGTCATGATCAGCATTGCAATCGCGAACCAGAAAGGCGGCGTTGGCAAAACCACCACGGCGATCAATCTCGCTACTGGCTTGGCTGCCACTGGTCACCGTACTCTGCTGATCGATCTTGATCCGCAGGGCAATGCCTCCACGGGGATGGGGGTCACGACGAAGGATCGCGCGCGGTCCAGCTACGATCTTCTGATGGGGGACTGTGAGCTTGACGATGCGGTCATTCGGACGGTCGTACCAGGCTTGGACCTCATTCCCGCCACGCAGGATCTCTCAGGGGCGGAGATCGAACTAATCGATGTCGAGCAACGAACTCACCGTCTCGCCAACGCTCTGAACAATGCGGAAGCCGGTCGTTGGGAAGTCTGCCTGATCGACTGCCCGCCGTCGCTCGGGTTGCTAACGGTCAATGCCATGGTCGCGGTGCAATCGATCCTTGTGCCGCTGCAATGCGAGTTCTTTGCCCTTGAGGGCCTGTCGCAGCTGCTGCAGACCTTCGAGCGCATTCGGGCGCGGTTCAATCCGGACCTCTCGATCCTCGGTGTGGCGCTCACGATGTACGATCGCCGAAATCGGCTGACCGATCAGGTCGCAGACGACGTGCGTGCCTGTCTCGGCGACCTCGTGTTCAAGACGGTCATCCCGCGCAACGTGCGCCTCTCAGAGGCCCCCAGCCATGGGTTGCCCGCCCTTATCTACGACATGCGCTGCGCCGGATCGGAAGCCTATATGGCGCTCGCGCGCGAACTGATCGAGAAGCTTCCCAAGGAGACCATAGCGGCATGAGCGACGCAGATGTACCCGGCAAGCCGCGCCGTTTGGGGCGCGGTCTTTCTGCCTTGCTGGGCGAAGTTGAACGCGATCTCTCTGTGTCGGAAGAAGGCCGGGCTGGGGCTGATAGCGGTACGGCAGGCGATACGGACAGGCCCAAGGCAGTACGCTTCCTTGAAATTGTCCGCGTGTCGCCGCATCCCGATCAGCCGCGGCGACATTTCGACGAAGGTGCCCTCTCTGAACTCGCAGACAGCATCCGTGAGCGGGGAATCATCCAGCCGATCGTCGTCCGTCCGCTTGGGAATGATCGCTATCAGATCGTCGCGGGTGAGCGGCGCTGGCGCGCTGCGCAGAAGGCGCAGCTTCACCAGATTCCGGCAATCGTCCGCGATTTCACCGAGGCAGAAACGCTCGAGATTGCGCTGGTTGAGAACATCCAGCGAGAGGAGCTGAACCCTATCGAGGAGGCGCAGGCCTATCAGCGCCTGATCAATCAGTTTCACCATACCCAGGACGCCTTGGCCCGGATCGTCGGCAAATCCCGCAGCCATATTGCAAACCTGATCAGGCTGCTCGATCTGCCGGAGCCTGTCCAGGAGTTGGTGATGACCGGGGCCCTGTCCATGGGTCACGGGCGCGCCCTTATCGGCTCCGCCGATTGCGCGGAACTGGCGAAAGATGTCGCCTCCAAGGGCCTGTCTGTTCGCGAAACAGAGCGTTTGGTTCGCTTGGCACGTGAAGGAAAATCGGCGCCGCGTGCTGAGGCACGAGCTGATTATGGACGTGATCCCGATCTGATCGCCATGGAACAGCATCTGTCGGATCTGCTCGGCCTGCGCGTCGGCATCAATCATGAGGGCGGGAAAGGCACGCTGACCCTGCAATATTCCAGCCTCGAACAGCTGGACATGATCTGCCAGAAGCTGACCGGCGGCGGTTTCTAATCGCTTCCTTCGGGCGTCAGCGCCGCTTGGCCAGCGCGTCGAAAGCCTGAAGGTCGCGCAGAAGCGCTGGCAGGTCGCGCAACGGCACCATGTTCGGGCCGTCGCTCGGCGCGCGGTCAGGGTCTTCATGCGTTTCGATGAATATGGCCGCGACGCCGATTGCAACCGCAGCGCGCGCCAGCACGGGCACGAAGCGTCGTTCGCCGCCTGAGCTTTCTCCCCGTCCGCCCGGTTGCTGGACACTGTGGGTGGCGTCGAAAACGACCGGGCAGCCCGTCTCCGCCAGAAGCGGGAGCGCCCGCATGTCGCTGACCAAAGTGTTATAGCCAAAGCTCGCGCCGCGTTCGGTCAGCATGACCTGATCGTTTCCGGCGCTGCGCAGTTTGCGGACGACATTCGCCATGTCCCAAGGGGCCAGAAACTGGCCCTTCTTGACGTTGACGACGCGGCCTGTTGCGGCAGCAGCCAGCAAGAGATCGGTCTGGCGGCAGAGGAAGGCCGGAATCTGGAGGACATCCACCACCTCAGCGACTGGCGCGCATTGCGCCGCATCATGCACATCAGTGATCACCGGGCAGCCGAACTGCGCTTTCACCTCTGCAAACACATCCAGCGCTTGGGCTAGGCCGATGCCGCGCTGCGCATCCACGGAGGTGCGGTTCGCCTTGTCGAAGCTGCTCTTGTAGATGAGCGGCATTCCAAGCGCGCTGGTCATCTCGACAAGGGCCTGCGCCGTCTCCAGCGCATGCGCCCGCGATTCCATCGCGCATGGCCCGGCGATCAAGGCGAGAGGGCGGTCATTTGCGATGCGCATCTGCCCTATGGTGATGCTGCGCGGTGCTGTCTGTGTCATGCATTCCGCATAGCTGGACTGCGCGATCCCGCAAAGCCTGCGCAGCGCCCACGCATCACAGGGGAGGCTGGCCGTTTATCCCTTCTGCTCCCAGACAGGCGGCGAGACCCCTGCGATAATCTGGAAACCGCGGCTCCCAGCCGAGCAGGCGTTTCGCCTTGCCATTCGCGACACGCCGGTTCTCGCTATAGAAAGCCCGTGCGGCCGGAGACAGGCCCGCATCTTCCAAAGATTGCATGGGCGGGACAGGAAGGCCGAGGAGGGCACAGCCGAACGCGATGACGTCATTCTGAGAACAGGGCATGTCGTCGGCGAGATTATAGATGCCGGAAGGCCCAGCCATGCCTGCCAGTACGCCAAAGACAATATCTTCCACGTGGACTCGGCTGAATATCTGGTCTGGCAGATCGATTCTGCGGACCCGGCCTTCGCAAATCCGGTCCAGAGCGCTGCGCCCCGGGCCGTAAATGCCGGGCAACCGAAACGCCCGAACGCGTGCGCCAAGCTCCTGCCACGCTAGATCGGCAGCGGCGCGTGCATTGCGCCGGCCTTGGCCGACGGGTGCGCTTTCATCCACCCATGCGCCGCCGGTATCCCCGTAGACTCCGGTCGAGGACAGATAGCCGATCCAACCGGCAGGCGCTTCTTCCAGCAAGGCACCATAGCGCTGCAGCACTGGATCGCCTTCGTCTGTCGGAGGAACAGAGGACAGGATGTGGGTCGCCCGGCGCATGGCGTTCGTGACCGCCGCGTCGTCATCGAATGCGATCGTGCCGGCACGCCCGGTCGCCTCGACTGTCCAACCGCGCGATCGGAGCGCCTCGGCGAGCCGTGTGGCGGTGTAACCCAGTCCAAAGATCAGCATGTGGGGCATCAGGTCGATTTCCGCATATGGCTGCCCCTAATGGGCAGCCCCCCAGCTCGATCCGGTGCCAATTTCCACGCCAAGCGGCACGGTGAGGGTCACCAGCGGCTCTGCGGCGCTGGCCATGACAGACCGGATGATCGGCGTGGCCGCCGCCACATCGTCTTCCGGCAGTTCGAACACCAGCTCGTCATGGACCTGCAGCAGCATCTTCACCCGGTCCAGTCCGGCATCCCGAAGAGCCGGACCCATGCGCACCATTGCGCGCTTGATGATGTCTGCGCTGGTCCCCTGAATAGGGGCGTTGATCGCGGCGCGCTCCGCCCCCTGGCGGACGTGCTGCACCGGCGACTTGATCTGGTTGAACCAGGTCTTGCGGCCGAACAGCGTGGTCGTGTGCCCCGTGGAACGCACCTTCTCAAGCGTCTCATTGATATAGGCCGAGATGCCGGGGAAGCGGTCGAAATAGCGGCTGATCATGGCCTGCGCTTCGTCCGCGTCGATCTCCAGACGGGCCGCCAACCCCCAGCGAGAGATGCCATAGAGAATAGCGAAGTTTATCGTCTTGGCCCGCGCACGCGTCTCGCGGTTCATCTCGCCGAACAGCTCCTGGGCGGTCGCGGCATGAATATCCTCGCCGCGCAGGAAGGCGTCCCGCAACTGCGGCACATCTGCCATGTGCGCCGCGAGGCGGAGCTCGATCTGGCTATAGTCCGCAGCCAGGATCACATTGCCCTGTTCGGCAATGAAGGCATCGCGAATCTGGCGACCGGTTTCGGTGCGGATCGGGATGTTCTGTAGGTTCGGGTCGGTGGAGGAGAGGCGGCCGGTCTGCGCGCCGGTCAGCGAGTAGCTGGTGTGGACGCGACCGGTATTGCGGTTGATCTGGGCCTGCAGGGCGTCGGTGTACGTCGATTTGAGCTTGGAAAGCTGGCGCCAGTCCAGCACCAGGCCGGCGATCTTGACGCCATCCGCCTTCATCCGCTCGAGCACGGTCACATCCGTGGAATAAGCGCCGGACTTGCCCTTCTTGCCGCCCTTAAGACCCATTTTCTCGAACAGAATCCCGCCCAGCTGTTGGGTCGATCCGATGGCAAAGGGCTGCCCGGCCTCAGCGTGAATCTCTTCTTCCAGCCGCGCCATTTCCTGCGCGAACCGGCCGGAGAGCCGGGAGAGATGATCCCGGTCCACCTTGATGCCGCTGCGCTCCATGCCGGCGACCACCGGAATGAGCGGGCGATCCACCAGCTCATAGACCCGGGTCGCGCCTTCTTGGGCGAGGCGGGGCTTGAATCGCGTCCACAGCCGCCAGGTCACGTCCGCATCCTCACCGCCATAGCGTGTGGCGGCATCGAGCGGCACCTGCGCAAAGCTGATCGCTTTCTTACCCGTACCGGTGACGTCCTTGAAGCTGATGCACGTATGCTCAAGCACCGCGTGCGCAACCTCATCCATGCCGTGGCCGGCAAGGGACTGCCCGGCATCGAGATCGAAGCTCATCACCAGCGTGTCGTCGAAGGGCGCGACGGACAGCCCGTGACGGGCCAGCACGTTGAGATCATATTTGATGTTGTGGCCGATCTTCAGCACGCTCGCATCGGCAAACAACGGGCGAAGGCGGGCGATGGCGTCCGCCATGGGAATCTGCGGCGGCGCTTCGGCGAACATGTCGTCGCCGCTGCGGTGGCCCAGAGGGATATAACAGGCCGTGCCGGGGGCGGTGGCGAGGCAGATGCCGACCAGATTGGCAGCCATGCTATCGAGGGAATCCGTCTCCGTGTCGATGGCGATGATGCCGCTGGCGTAGGACTGCGCGATCCACGCATCCAGCCGCTCCAGCGTCGTCACCGTTTCGTAGCTCTCGCAGTTGATCGGGGGCAGGGGGATGAAATCCGGCGTCGTCGGGTCCAGCGCGGCGTCCACGACCGCCTCGGCAACGGGATCCGCCGTTTGCCGGCCCGGCGCATGGCTGGCCATGCGGGCCAGCAGCGCCTTGAAGCCCTGATCCTCAAGAAAGGCGCGCAGCGGCTCGGCGGGGATGCCATCCAGCTTGAGATCATCAAGCGCGTGCGGCAGCGGCACTTCGCAGTGGAGCGTCACCAGTTCGCGCGAGAGGCGGGCGAGCTCGGCATGCTCGATCAGCCGCTCCTTGAGCTTGGATGGCTTCATGTCCGGCGCTGCGGCGAGCACCGCATCCAGGTCGCCATATTCCCCGATGAGCTTCGCAGCGGTCTTCGCGCCGACGCCGGGCACGCCGGGGACATTGTCGACGCTGTCGCCCATCAGGGCCAGCACATCGCGCAGCTGCTCGGGTGCGACGCCGAACTTGTCCTGCACATAATCGGGGCCGCGGCGCTCGTTCTTCATGGTGTCGAGCATGTCCACGCCCGGCTGGATGAGCTGGGCCAGATCCTTGTCGGAGGAGACGATCGTCACGTCCCAGCCCTGCGCCACCGCCTGGCAGGTGTAGGTGGCGATGATATCGTCGGCCTCGAATCCCGCTTCCTCGATGCAGGGCAGCGAAAAGGCGCGGGTCGCCTCGCGGATCAGCGGAAACTGGGGGATCAGGTCTTCCGGCGGCGGGGGGCGATGGGCCTTGTACTGATCGTAAAGATCATTGCGGAAAGTGTGCGAGCCCTTGTCCAGGATCACCGCGAGATGGGTCGGCCCCTCCTCCTTGTCCAGCGCGTCGGCGAGTTTCCAGAGCATCGCCGTATAGCCATATACCGCGCCGGCGGGCGTGCCATGGCGGTTGGTGAGCGGTGGAAGCTGGTGATAGGCGCGAAAGATGTAACTCGAGCCATCGACGAGATAGAGATGATTGCGGGAAGCCATGCGAAGCGGGATAGCGCGGCCACGGCCGGGAGGCCAGCGCCGATCAGGCTCCATCCACGGCGAGGCGCCCCAGAGCCGGGTCATCGGTGAAGAAGC
The DNA here is from genome assembly GCF_025961735.1 of Sphingobium sp. B11D3B. Taxonomy (NCBI): domain Bacteria; kingdom Pseudomonadati; phylum Pseudomonadota; class Alphaproteobacteria; order Sphingomonadales; family Sphingobiaceae; genus Sphingobium; species Sphingobium sp. B11D3B. The sequence goes on from NZ_JAOQOF010000001.1 coordinate 2,995,868, forward strand.
CATCCACCCCAAGCGACAGGTAGCGCCGGATCTCTGCCACCGAGCCAGCCTCATGCCGGGCATTCTCGCCACCGGGACCGCGCAGCTCGCCGGGCAAGAAGCGGTTCTCGGGCCGGAAGGTATAGAGGTAGACGCGCAGCCCCGCGGCATGAGCATCGGCGACAAGGCGGGCCGGCTTGGCGAGGCGGCCTTCGGCGTCCAGCGGCATGACCGAGCGCGAGGAGGGGCCGATGGCGTCGGCATAATCGGCAATGGCGGCGAGCCCGGCTGGGGATGCCATGTCGCCATAGGTTGTCTTCAGTCCGTCGAGGGCGGCGTCGGCGGGCTGGCGGTCGAAGGTCTCGAACAACTGGAGCAGCTGGATGTTCGTCGGCCGACCGATTTTCTGCCGAATGGCGCGCAGATTGGTGGTTTCGAAGGACTGAATCACGATCGGGCAGCGGCGCGTATAATCGTGGCCGGCCAGCGCACTGAGCAGGGCGTCTTCAAGCGGCAGGCCGATGCTGGCGAAGTAGGTGGAATGCTTGATTTCCGGAATCAGGCCGATCGCCTTGCCTCGCGTGCCCGCCTGAACCGCGACGAAGGCGATGATCTCGTCCAGCGTCGGGATGGGGAACCGGCCGTCGTAGCTTTGGCTTTCCGGGCGGATCGCACCCAATCGCTCGACGGCACGCAGGGTCTTGAGTTCCGCCAGCGAAAAATCCTCGGTGAACCAGCCGGTGACCGCCTCGCCATCGATCTGCTTTGTGGTCCGGCGGTCTGCAAATTCTGGGCGCTTTGCCACATCGGTGGTGCCGCCGACCTCGTTTTCATGTCGCGCAACGAGCACGCCGTCGCGCGTCATCACCAGGTCCGGCTCGATGAGATCCGCGCCGTCCGCAATGGCCCGGCCATAAGATTCCAGCGTATGCTCGGGCCGCAGGGCGCTCGCGCCGCGGTGAGCGAATACGAGAGGCTGGTTGCCGTCGAGCGTCTGAGCGCGCCCCGTCTCTCCGCCGAGAGCAGGGGTCGCCAAGGCCGCGACGCCCAGACCGATGGCATCCCTTCGGGTCAACATTCCACCTCCATCGCGAGAGTCAGGACGGGCACGAGCCTATGCGTCGTGCTGGCGCATCTTCGTGATAGGACGATGGCGCTCATTTTGCCTCCTGCCCTCGCGCCCGTTGCCTGATTGGACTTGCCGCGATAGGAGGCCCCCAAGAAAAATCCGGATCACGTAATCGAAGGAGCCGGCCGTGGCAGGCCATAGCAAATTCAAGAACATCATGCACCGCAAGGGCGCGCAGGACAAGAAGCGCTCGGCCATGTTCTCCAAGCTCTCGCGCGAGATCACCGTCGCGGCCAAGATGGGCGCGCCGGACCCGGACATGAATCCGCGTCTGCGGCTGGCGATCAACGCGGCCAAGGCGCAGTCCATGCCCAAGGACAACATCCAGCGCGCGATCGACAAGGCGAGCAAGGGCGACGCGGAGAATTACGAGGAAGTGCGCTATGAGGGCTATGGCCCGGGTGGCGTGGCGATCATCGTCGAAGCGCTGACCGACAACCGCAATCGCACCGCGACCAACGTCCGCACGGCTTTCTCCAAAAATGGGGGCAATCTGGGCGCGTCCGGCGCGGTGAGCCACGGGTTCGATCGGATGGGCCTGATCACCTATCCGGCCTCCGTCGGCGATCCGGACGCCATCTTCGAAGCTGCGCTTGAAGCGGGCGCGGACGATGTATCGTCGAACGACGATGAACACGAGATCTGGACGGCCATGGATGCCCTGCACGAGGTCGCCAAGGCGCTGGAGGACAAGCTCGGCGCCGCAGCGAGCGCCAACCTCGCGTGGAAGCCGCAGACCACTGTGGAACTGGACGAGAGCAATGCCGGCACGCTGCTCAAGCTCGTCGACGCGTTGGATGATGACGATGACGTTCAGACCGTCTGGGGCAATTACGAGGTTCCCGACGACGTGATGGAAAAGCTGGGGTGATCGCCCGCATCTTGCGGTCATGATCATTCTGGGTCTCGACCCCGGCCTTGGCACCACGGGCTGGGGCCTGATCCGTGCGCAGGGCAATCGCCTGTCTCATATTGCCAATGGCCAGATCCGCACGGCAGCGAGCGATGCCTTGCCCGCCCGGCTGGTGGCGCTCGATGCGGCGCTGGCGGCACTGATCGCGGAACATCGGCCGGCGGAAGCGGCGGTCGAAGAGGTGTTCATCAACACCAACCCGCAATCGACCCTCAAGCTGGGGCAGGCGCGGGGTGTTATTTTGCTCGGCGCCGCGCGCACCGGCATACCGGTCGGCGAATATGCAGCCCGGCTCGTCAAAAAAGCCATTGTGGGCGTGGGCAATGCGAGCAAGGATCAGATCCACGCCATGGTGATGCGGTTGCTGCCGGGAACGAGCGTGGTCGGTCCTGATGCAGCGGATGCACTTGCCGTCGCCATCACCCATGCGCATCTTCGCGCCAGTCGGCGGCTCGAACGAGGCGAGTGAGGTCGGACAGCGGTCCCCGTGCGGGATGGCCGTCCTGTCGTTTTAGAAGGAGTTGGGCATGAAGTCGGCCCTCAGGCTTGGCGCAATGGCGATGATCGCGAGCGGCGTTGTGGCTGCACCCGCAGCGGCCGAACTGCCGCCATCGGTCAAGGCCATGCTGGATGCCGCCATCGCAAGCGGGGATGCCGGGGCGCTCGCCACCGTCGCGCGCTTTGCCAAGCAGACGCATCCCGACAATGCCGCGGAGATCGACGAGAAGATTCAGGCGCACAAGGCCGCCATTGATGCCGAGCGGGAAGCCCGGCTGAGGCAGGCGAGCTTCTTTCACGCCTGGTCAGGCAGTGGCGAACTGGGCGGCTTTATCACCACCGGCAATACCGAAAGCTCCGGCATCAGCGCGGGCCTCTCGCTCGAACGGCGCGGGATCGACTGGTTGCACAAGTTCCGCGCCAATGTCGACTATCAGCGCAGCGATGGCGTCACGACGCGCAACCAGTGGCTGGCGAGTTATGAGCCCAACTTCACCCTGAACGACGCGATCTACGCTTATGGGCTTGCGACCTACGAGAAAGACCGGTTCCAGGGCTTTTCGGACCGCACCACGGCCTCAGGCGGCGTCGGTGTGCGGCTGGTGCGGCAGGCCGATTTCAGTCTGGACATCAAGGGCGGGCCGGCTTGGCGGCACACCGTCGGGATCGACGAGCCCGATACGACTGAACTCAACACGCTGGCCGCCGCCGATCTGCGCTGGCAGATTTCACGCGCCTTCGAGCTCAAGAACAATGCCCAGGCGGTGTGGAGCTCCGGCAATAGCAGCTATGCGAACACCACTGGCCTCACCGGCAAGCTCAACGGTTCGCTCTCCGCGCGCCTCTCTTATGCGGTGCGCCATGAGACGTCGCCGCCCGCAGGCTCGGAGATGACGGATACGATTACGCGCGCGACGCTGGTCTACGATTTCTGACGCGCGCCTCGCTGCTGCCAGCGTCAGGCCTTGCCCCAGAAGAGGAACGCCACCGCGCCGATGAGGCAGGCCAGGGCACCGAAATGGCGCCAGTGGAGCGGTTCACCCAGAAAGGTGACCATGAAGACGCCGAAAACGGTTAGCGCGATGACTTCCTGCGTGATCTTGAGCTGGCCGGCGCTCCAGCCGCTGGCATAGCCGATGCGATTGGCCGGCACCGCAAAGCAATATTCAAAAAAGGCGATGCCCCAGCTGATCAGGATGACCAAGGCGAGCGGTTTGCTCATGCCGCCCTTGAGATGCCAGTACCAGGCCGTGGTCATCAGGATGTTGGAGGCGAGCAGCAGCGCGATCGTGGGCATGAAGCCCAAATGGCAGGTTCGCCGTGGGAAGGCGATGGGGAAAATACGCCGCTCGGGAGCGTGATTTTCCCCCGCGTGCCTATCGCGCGACCATCGTGCTCCGCGCGATCCGAACGACCAGTGGGACCATGCCGGGATAGTTGGCCCGATCATAGGTCGACCCCGCGCCCAGATGCTGCGCGATCCGGCGATGGGCCTCGCCCAGCGCATGATAGGGCATGCTCGGCAGCAAATGGTGAAGCGCGTGATAGCGCAGACCGACCGGTGCCCAGAGCGCGGCCAGTGGCGCGGGTGGCGGCACATTGACGGAATCGAGGAACTGGCCGGTCACCGTCATCGTCTCGCCTTCATTCTCCCAGAGATGGGCGACCAGCGTGCGGAGCTGATTGGCGACCATCGCCACCGAGAGGATCGCAAGATAGGTGAGCAGCGGACGCCAGCCGAGCAGCGGAACGCTGGCGATGAGCGCCATCGACCAGAGGCTGGTCCCGGCTTCCTGCCAGGCCCACATCCGCGCAAAGTCACCCTCCGGCGCCCGGCGCCGATAATCGGGATTGATGGAGAGGGCCGAGTAGCGCTCCACGATGAACCGGCGGAGCGGCGGGACGACGAGGCTGAGCGGTGCCAGCACGCCGAAGCGGACGATGAACGCCACCGGGGCTAGAGCAGCCACGAGGATGAACAGCGGCAGGCTCCACGGCTTCATCAGCGCAAGCGGCAGATATTCCGGGTCATCGATGGTGCCATAGCGCGTCTTGGCATGATGCTGGGTATGCACGCCTTCATAGAGGAAGGAGGGGAACAGCAAGGGAATACCGATCAGCAGGTTCCACGTGAAACGAAAGCCCGGCAGCGCACCTGCCCGGATATGCGTCAGTTCGTGGATGAAACTCGTCGCCCGATACAGTGCGAGAGCGGAAATCAAGCCAGCGAGGGCCACCACCCAGCCTTGCGAGGCCAGCATCGCCAGCGCCATGGCAGCATAGCCGACCAGCGCGGAAGCCAGAAAATCAGGCCAGTAAATGCCCGGCCGCGCGGTCGCCAGATCGCGCGTCAAATCCACGGCGGCGCGGAGCATCGCCATGTCATCGGGCGTGGTTGCCAGCGCAGGGCCCGCTGCGGCGGGGGCCTTGCCGGCTGGCGCGGACGGCGCGGCGTCCAGTCTCTGGTCGATTGCGGTCATGCAAAGGGGTCCTATCGGTCGAATGAGCACAGATCATGGCAGCAATGTGATTTTGTTCTGCCGCCACGGCGCGCGGCTTGACAAATCCGCCGCCAGTTCCGCAGTGCTGTGCCCTCTCAGCAGCGCTTCATCGTCGAAGCGCGGGACAGGGGTATCGCCGTGACATCAGCCGATTTAGTGATCACTCCCGTCTCCGGCAAGGCCGACATGGCGGCGTTCATCGATTTGGCATGGACCATTTATGCCGATGATCCCCATTGGGTGCCGCCGCTGAAGAGCGAAGTGCGCGGCCTGCTGACACCGGGCAAGAACCCGTTTCACGAACATGCCGAGCATCAATATTTCCTCGCGCGGCGCGGCGGCAAGGCCGTCGGGCGCATCAGCGCGCATATCGATCATCTCGCCATTTCCATGCCTGCCGAGCAGGGCATGGGGCCGGGGACAGGCAATTTCGGCATGTTCGAAGCCATGGATGAAGCAACCGCGCACGCGCTGATCGCGACGGCGGAAGGCTGGCTGCGCGAGCGGGGGATGACCCGGGTGCTCGGCCCGATCTCGCTCTCCATCTGGGAGGAGCCAGGCCTTCTCGTAAAGGGCTTCGACCATTCCCCGACGGTGATGATGGGCCACAACCGGCCGGAATATCGCGCGTGGATCGAATCGGCCGGCTATGCCCCTGCCAAGCAGCTCGATACTTATGAGCTCGACATCACGCAGGAATTTCCGCCGCTGATCCAGCGGATCGTTCAGTCCGGCGAGCGCAACGAGCGCATTCGCATTCGCCATGTGGATAAGAGCGAGTTCGACCGGGATGCAGCGATCATCCTGCATATTCTCAACGATGCCTGGGGGCGCAACTGGGGCTTTGTGCCGATTACCGACCATGAGGTCGCGCATTTCGGCAAGGCGCTCAAGCCGCTGGTGTTCGAGGACCTGATTCGCATTGCCGAGCTGGATGGCGAGCCGGTGGCCTTCATGATGACGCTGCCTGACATGAACGAAGCGCTCGCCCGCCTCAACGGCACGCTCTTCCCCTTCGGCTGGGCAAAGCTGCTCTGGTGGCTGCGTAAGCCCAAGGTCCGCACCATGCGGGTGCCGCTGATGGGCGTGGTCCAGCGGCTCCAATCCTCGCGCATGGCGAGCCAGCTGGCCTTCATGATGATCGAATATATCCGCCGCGATGCCATCACCCATTATGGCGCGACGCGTGGGGAGATCGGCTGGATCCTCGATGATAATCAGGGCATGAAAGCCATTGCCGAGGCGATCGAGAGCCGCATCAACCGCAGCTATGTGATCTACCAGAAGCCGCTTTGACCGCTTCGCTAATCCGTACCGGCAACCCCTCTCTTGCGCGCAGGGGACTGCCGGGCCTAGGGACGGGCAAGGCCCTTATCGGAGACGCGCCATGTTGCGGCAACTGACCCCATCCCTATTCGTCGCCCCGCAGATCGATGCGGATGTCGTGGCGCAGGCTGCGGCGATGGGCGTCTCGCTCATCGTGAACAACCGACCCGAAGGTGAATCGGCGGACCAGACCTCCGGCGACACGATCGAGGCGGCGGCGCGGGCGGCGGGGCTCGATTATGTCGCCATTCCCGTCTCGCATAGCGGCTTTGCGCCCTGGCAGCTCGATGCGCTGGATGAGGCACTCGCGAAGAATGGCGAGGGCAAGGCGCTCTGTTATTGCCGCTCCGGCACCCGCAGCACGCTGCTTTGGGCTTTGGCAAGGGCACGGGCCGGCGACTCGCCCCATGTCCTGGCCGAGCAGGCGGCGGCGGCGGGCTATGATCTCTCGCCGATTCGCGAGATGATGCACGCACTGGCCAGCCAGAAGGGGTGACTGACCCCGCCAGCGCTCCTGTTCAGAACGCGAGGCGCAGCGCCGGCCAGAGCAGCATCAGCACGCCGATCATGCTGATGCCGAACACCATCGTCCGCACCACCGGAACCCCTGCAGCATAAAGCGGCAGATAGACGATGCGCGCGCCGAGCCAGAGCGCGGCGCCGATGGCCGTCCATCGATCGAACAGGCCAAGCTGCGCATCGATGAGGATGGCGATGGCGACGATCGGAAAGGTCTCGAAATAATTTGCCTGCGCCCGCGCCAGCCGCCCGACGAGCGGTCTGGGCTCGGGCAGTGACTGATCGCGCGCGCCGACGTTCCAGGCGGTGCCATATTGCGCGGTCTTCGCCCGCACGGCAGCGAAGATGTGAACGAGGGCAAGCAGGCAGCCCCAAGCCAAAATGATCAGTTCAATCGGCATCGTGCAGTCTCCTCATCGGGCGTCTTGCGTGGGACGAGGAATAGGACGGTTAGGCGCGAAATGAAATTGCCGCCTTGTCGGCAAGGCGATCGTCAGCTTGTGGACCGTTCGATCAAAAAAAGGCCGGCGCTTTCACGCCGGCCCAGGGATGTTCGCAGGAGGAACAACGGACGGCGGGGACCTTTCGCCCCCCGCCGAATTCGGATCAGTTGTAAGCGCGCTCGCCGTGCTCGCCGAGGTCGAGGCCTTCCTGCTCGACTTCGGTGCTCACCCGCAGGCCGGTGAGGGCCTTGGCGATGAACATGGCGATGATGGTGCCGACGGTGGCGATGACGATCGTGGCAAGCACGGCCGTGATCTGCGTGACCAGCTGGCCGCCCATCGCATAGTCGGCGCCACCAGGGCCGCCGAGCGAGGGCGAGTAGACCACTGCGGTGCCGATGGCGCCGATGATGCCGCCCACGCCGTGGATGCCGAAGGCGTCCAGTGAGTCGTCATAACCCAGAGCCGGCTTCACCTTCGCGACGAAGAAGTAGCAGACGATGGAGGCAACGGCACCGAGAACGATGGCACCGAACGGACCGGAGTTGCCCGCAGCGGGTGTCACGGCGACGAGGCCGGCGATGATGCCCGAGCAGAAGCCGAGTGCCGAACCCTTGTGGCCCATCACGCGCTCGGTGAGCATCCAGAAGAGACCGGCCGAGGCGGTGGCGACGAAGGTGTTGATCATGGCGAGAGCCGCAGAGCCATTGGCCTCAAGCGCCGAACCGGCGTTGAAGCCGAACCAGCCGACCCACAGCAGGCCGGTGCCGACCATGGTCAGCGTCAGGCTGTGCGGGGGCATCGGCTCGCTGGGGAAGCCCTTGCGCTTGCCGAGGATGAGGGCGGCGACCAGTGCGGAAACGCCCGCATTGATGTGCACCACCGTACCGCCGGCGAAGTCCAGAGCACCCATGGCGAAGAACACGCCGCGCGCTTCCCAGACCATGTGGGCGACCGGGAAGTAGACGATGGTCAGCCACACGATGGCAAAGACCATGATGGCCGAGAACTTCATGCGCTCGACGATGCCGCCAAGCACGAGGGCGATGGTGATCGCGGCGAAGGTCATCTGGAAGCTGACGAACACATATTCCGAGATCACTTCAGACGTGAAGGTCGCGGCGGTCGAATCCGGCGTGATGCCAGCAAGGAAGAACTTGCCCCAGCTGATGAACTGATTGCCTTCAGGACCGAAGGCGAGGCCGTAGCCGTACATCACCCAGATGAGCATCGCGAGCGCCGCAACGGCGCCGATCTGCGTCATGGTGGCGATCATGTTCTTGGAGCGCGTCAGGCCGCCGTAGAACAGGGCGAGGCCGGGCAGGATCATGAGGAGAACGAGGACGGTGGACGTCATCATCCATGCGTTGTTACCCGGATTGGGAACGGCAGGCGCGGCTTCCGCTGCGGCTTCCTGCGCCCATGCGGGCAAGGCGGCGAAGAGCGAAAGGCCCAGAGCCCCCGCCGCGCCGCAGAATGTCTTGAAAGGTGTCATGCGTTACCCCCTTTAACTTACAGCGCGGTTTCGCCGGTTTCGCCGGTGCGGATGCGGATGGCCTGCCCCACGTCGAGGACGAAGATCTTGCCATCGCCGATGGCGCCGCTGTTGGCGGCCTGCTGCACGGCTTCCACAACACGCGGCGCGAGGGCATCGTCACAGACGACCTCGACCTTGATCTTCGGGACCATGTTGGTGGAATATTCCGCACCGCGGTAGATTTCGGTCTGGCCCTTCTGGCGGCCAAAACCCTTCACTTCACTTACTGTCATGCCAGCCACGCCCAGCGCAGAGAGAGCTTCACGCACCTCGTCCAGCTTGAACGGCTTGATGATTGCCATAATGAGTTTCATCTCTTGCGCCCCCATTGGTTGCAGGGGAATGCCAAGCAAGAGCTGTGCCAAATCATAAACGAGGCGTTAAAGCGGTCGGCAGTCGGGCCTCGCTGAGGCGGTTGCCTCAAATTGAGGCGGCACGTGTGGGCAGTGCTTAAAAAGTACGCACAGACCGTTCGCAGTTATCATGTAGATAGGGCTTCGAGGCCCAGCGACGTCAGATCGAGCGGGAGCGGCCCTGCGGATAACTGCCCAGCAGACGGACCCATTTGCTGTGGAACGCGAGTTCCTCCAAAGCGCGGTCGACAGCGGGATCGCCGGGCATCCCCTCGATATCGGCGTAGAATTCCGTCGCCGAGAAGCTGGCGCCGCGCTGATAGCTCTCCAGCTTGCTCATATTGACCCCGTTGGTCGCAAAGCCGCCCATTGCCTTATAGAGCGCGGCGGGGATGTTTTTCACCTCGAAGAGGAAGCTCGTCATCACCGGCCCGTCGCGCGAGGGCATGATCGCATCGCGGCCCAGCACGACGAAGCGCGTCATGTTGTCGCTGCTGTCCTCGATCTTCTCATCATGGATCGTGAGACCATAGAGTCGCGCGGCGAGCGAGGGCGCAATCGCCGCTGCGCCGGGCTCGCGGACCTCGGCGACCAGCGCGGCCGCGCCGGCGGTGTCGGCATAGACGATCGGGCGGATGCCACGGCTGCGCAGATATTTCCGGCACTGCCCCAGCGCCTGCACATGACTGAGTGCGCTGACCGGCGGCGTATCGTCGGCGCTCATCAGGCTGTGGTGGATGGGGAGGAAATATTCGTCGATGATCGACAGGCCGGATTCGGGCAGCAGGAAGTGCATGTCCGCAACCCTCCCGTGCAGCGAATTCTCGATGGGAATCATCGCGCGGTCGGCACGGCCATCGCGCACGGCATCCAGCGCGTCTTCGAAGCTGAAGCAGGGCAGGGGCAGGCCGTCCGGCGCAAAATCCATCACCGCCAGATGCGAATTGGCGCCCGGCGCGCCCTGAAAGCTGATCGCACGCTCAGGCGCGCGCGCGGCGGCGTACGTCATCTCGGCGACAAGGCGCTGCGCGGGGAGTGGGTAAGTGTCCATGATGGCCGCTGCGCTTAGGGCTTTGGGCCTTGCCGCGCAAGGCGCCCACGTATGTGTCGCGATGTAGGGCTTCCGACAGGCTTGCACCCGCGCAATGCAGTGATTAAGGGGAGCGCCGACGGGCACCGGCAGCGCCGCGATTGAGGAGGTCGCGCGTCGGGTAGATTTCTGGAGATTGAGGGCGCATGAGCGATCGTTTCAATACCATTGCAGGCTGGGCACTGTTTGGCGGCATCATTGCGCTTGGCAGCGGCATTGTGAGCAGCAAGCTGTTTCACGCCGAGCGTCCCGAGCCGATGGGCTACGCGATCGAGGGCGTTGAGGCGGAAGGTGAGGGCGGTGCGTCCGGTCCTTCGCTGAACACGCTGCTCGCCTCGGCGGACGTGGCGGCCGGTGAGAAGGTCTTCGCCAAGTGCGTGGCCTGCCACACGGTCAATCAGGGCGGCGCCAATGGCATCGGCCCCAACCTCTGGGCCATTGTTGGCGATCCGATCGGCCATGGCCGTGGCGGCTTCGCTTTCTCGGATGCGCTCAAGAAGGTGGGCGGCAATTGGACCTTCGAGCAGCTGGATCACTGGCTGACCTCGCCGCGCTCCTTCGCCAACGGCACCAAGATGAGCTTCGCCGGTCTCAGCAAGCCTGAAGATCGCGCCAATTTGATCGCCTATCTGAACACGCAGGGCTCGAACCTGCCTCTCCCGGCCGCTGATGCACCGGCCGAGGCCGCTGCGGCAGAGGGCGGTGCCGACAATGCAGCCGCTGCAGGCAATGCGGCGGAAGCGGGCACTGAGGGCGCTGCCGCCAACGCTGCGACGCCGCACGAATAATCTCGTTAGCCAGAGCCCGGCTTGGGTTCGGCCAAATATTCAAGCAGGCGCGGGGCAACCCGCGCCGCTTTTGTTATCGGGCCCGCTGTTATCAGCGAGCGGACGGGCGATGACCTCAGCAGCCCGGCTGGCTATCCGCATAAAAGCTCTCGACCACGGCCCAGCCTTCTTCTGCCGTTTCGACCCAGCTGATCAGATCGAGATCGCGCGGGCTGATTACGCCTTCCTCGGCCAAAGCCTCGAAATTCACGACGCGCGTCCAGAAGTCCTTGCCGAACAGCAGGATGGGGATGCGCTTCATCTTGCCGGTCTGCACCAGGGTGAGCAGCTCGAAAAATTCGTCGAACGTTCCGAAACCGCCGGGAAACACTGCCAGCGCGCGGGCGCGCAGCGTGAAGTGCATCTTGCGCAGCGCGAAATAGTGGAACTGGAAGGATAGATCCGGCGTCACATAGGGGTTGGGCGCCTGCTCGTGGGGCAGCACGATGTTGAGTCCGATGGTTTGCGCGCCGACGTCAGCCGCGCCCCGATTGGCCGCCTCCATGATCGAGGGGCCGCCGCCCGAACATACGACGAAGTGATGGCAGCCAGCCTCGTTCGGCGGACATTGCGCCGCGATTCGCGCCAGCTTGCGGGCTTCCTCATAATAACGCGCCTTCTCGGCGAGACGCTCGGCGACTTTCCGGGCGCGCTCGTCGGGCGCGGCGTCGATCAGCGCCTGCGTGGCCTCTGGCTCAGGAATGCGCGCCGAGCCATAGAAGACGAAGGTCGAGGCGATCTTTGCTTCATCGAGCAACAGCTCCGGCTTCATCAACTCGAGCTGGAAGCGGACCGGCCGCAGGTCTTCCCGCAGCAGAAACTCGTTGTCCTGGAAGGCCAGCTTGTAGGATTTGCTTTCCGTCTGCGGGGTGGGGATGATCCGCTTGGCATCGACGGCTTCTTCGCGGGCACGGCGAAACTTGCTTTCGCGCACTGTAGGCTGGTCTGTCATCCAGTGGCGCTAGACGATTTCGGTGGAGAAGAAAACCGGCGGGTTCAACGGCAAAAACTGCCCCGCCCGCCCATGTCGAAATGGAAATGGTCGCGGTGGGCGCTGTTATAGTCCGGGCCGAGCACGGTGCGGAATCGCTTGCACGCGCTCTGGTGGAGGACCCGCAGGAACTGAGCATGGGTGCTCTCGCCCTGCCAATCGTTCACCAGGCTGATTCGGCGCCCGTCGGCCAGCACGAAGGCGGAAATGTCCACGGCATTGGCGTGGGCATGTTCGCTGCGCTTGCCGGCGATAGTCCCGCCCGTGCCACGGACATCGCGACAGGCATAAGTGCCGAAGGTCTCGACGCGCACCACTTCGCTGCGCAGATAGAGTCGCGCGGCGGGGCGCACCGCATATTGCACCCAGGCCGCGAAATTGGCGGCGAGGGGGCAGGTCATCGGCCCCAGATTCGCCACCGGCGTGCCGATCTCCAGCAGGCGGATGGTGTCGATTGTCGTGCAGCCGCCGCCGCGATCCTGATTGGGCAGCGGCTCGAACCGGACCTTCGCGGTCAAGAGGCGCGCCGCGCACATGCGATAGCTCTCGCTGTTCGGCATTGTGCGTTGTGCGGGCGCTGCGGCGCCCGGCGCCCTTACACCCGTGCGCGGGCTGGGGCGGTCGGCGCAGGCGGCAAGACTGGTGACCAGCAGCAGGCCGACCAGCCTGCGCATTCCCGCCCTCAATCCGACCGATGACGCCCAATGGATCATGGCGCCGTTTATCACGCATCGCAGCTGAACAAAACCTAGACGGTGCAAGGGGATGCCTCGACCGCCGCGCGCGGTCTGGCGCATGTCCGCCCAAGCTCCGTTCAGCCCGGGCGAGGCACGCCGGTCCCGATCTTAGCCCGATCTTACATTGACACCCGTCTGCAAATCTCTATGGCCGCCGGCGGGCCACGCGGTCCCAACGCCGCGCGTGCTCTCTGCAAGGAGACGCATACCATGACTGACGTTACGAAGCCGGCGACCACGCCGGCCCGCCCCCATTTCTCGTCCGGCCCCTGCGCCAAGCCGCCCGGCTATGATCCGGCGAAGCTGGCCACGCAAGTGCTCGGACGCTCCCACCGCTCAAAGCTCGGCAAGGATCGCCTCGCTTATTGCATCGCCCTGATGCGCGAGCTGTTGAACCTGCCCGAGACGCACCGCATCGGCATCGTGCCCGGCTCCGACACTGGCGCCTTCGAGATGGCAATGTGGACGATGCTGGGCGCTCGCCCGGTTACGACGCTCGCTTGGGAGAGCTTCGGTGAAGGTTGGGTCACCGATGCCGCCAAGCAGCTCAAGCTCGATCCGACGGTTCTGCGCGCCGATTATGGCCAGATCCCCGATCTGAATGCGGTCGACTGGTCGAATGACGTGCTCTTCACCTGGAATGGCACCACTTCGGGCGTGCGCGTTCCCAACGGCGACTGGATCGCCGACGACCGCGAGGGCCTCTCCTTCGCGGACGCGACCAGCGCCGTGTTCGCCTACGACCTGCCTTGGGACAAGATCGACGTGGCGACCTTCTCCTGGCAGAAGGTGCTGGGCGGTGAGGGCGGCCATGGCGTGCTGATCCTCGGCCCGCGCGCTGTCGAGCGGCTTGAGCAGTACACGCCGAGCTGGCCGCTGCCCAAGGTGTTCCGCCTGATGTCCAAGGGCAAGCTCGCTGAGGGCGTGTTCAAGGGCGAGACGATCAACACGCCGTCCATGCTGGCGGTCGAAGATGCGATCTTCGCGCTCGAATGGTCCAAGACCATCGGTGGCGCCAAGGCCCTCATCGCCCGCGCGCAGGCCAATGCCGATGCGCTCAATGCCATTGTGGAATCGCGCGACTGGCTCGGGCATCTCGCTGCCGATCCGGCGACCCGCTCGATCACCAGCGTATGCCTCACCGTCGAGGGCGCCGATGCCGACTTCATCAAGAAGATGGCCTCGCTGCTTGAGAAGGCGGATGCCGCCTATGACGTGGCGGGCTATCGCGACGCCCCGGCTGGCCTGCGCATCTGGTGCGGCGCCACGGTCGACACCGCGGACATCGAGGCGCTCGGCCCCTGGCTCGACTGGGCCTATGCCGAGACCAAGGCCGCGCTGAGCGCGACTGCCGCCTGACCCCCGCTTTCCGGTGCTCCTGTGAAAGCAGGAGCCCAGGGCCCAGCAGCATTGCCATCCCGCCCTGGGCCCCTGCTTTCGCAGGGGCACTGTCTCTCTTTGAAGGACAGTAAAATGACCAAGCCCAAAGTTCTCATTTCCGACAAGATGGACCCGCAGGCCGCGCAGATTTTCCGCGAGCGCGGGTGCGAGGTGGACGAGATCACCGGACTGAAGCCCGATCAACTCAAGGAAATCATCGGCAAATATGATGGTCTGGCGATCCGCTCGGCCACCAAGGTGACCAAGGAAATCATCGACGCCGCGACCAATCTTAAGGTCATCGGCCGCGCCGGCATCGGCGTCGACAATGTCGATATTCCCTACGCCTCGGCCAAGGGCATCGTGGTGATGAACACGCCCTTCGGCAACTCGATCACCACCGCCGAACACGCCATCGCCCTCATGTTCGCCCTCGCGCGCCAGCTCCCGGAGGCCGATGCCTCGACGCAGGCCGGCAAGTGGGAGAAGAACCGCTTCATGGGTGTCGAGGTCACCGGCAAGACGCTTGGTCTGATCGGTGCCGGCAATATCGGCTCCATCGTCGCCAGCCGCGCGCTGGGCCTCAAGATGAAGGTCGTTGCCTTCGACCCGTTCCTGACGCCTGAGCGCGCCATCGAAATGGGCGTGGAGAAGGCGGATCTCGATACCCTGCTGGCCAAGGCGGATTTCATCACGCTGCACACGCCGCTGACCGACCAGACCCGCAACATCCTCTCGGCCGAGAATCTGGCGAAGACCAAGAAGGGCGTGCGCATCATCAACTGTGCGCGCGGCGGCCTGATCGACGAGGCGGCGCTGAAGGCCGGTCTCGACAGCGGCCACATCGGCGGCGCGGCGCTGGACGTGTTCCAGACCGAGCCGGCGACGGACAGCCCGCTGTTCGGCACGCCCAACTTCATCTCGACCCCGCACCTCGGTGCGTCCACCAGCGAAGCGCAGGTGAACGTGGCGCTGCAGGTCGCCGAGCAGCTCAGCGACTATCTGCTGAGCGGCGGCGTCACCAACGCGCTCAACATGCCGAGCCTGTCGGCTGAGGAAGCGCCCAAGCTCAAGCCCTATATGGCGCTGGCCGAGAAGCTGGGCAGCCTGGTCGGCCAGCTTTCGCGCGACGTCATCCCCCGGATCTCGATCCACAGCGAGGGTGCGGCGGCCGAGCTCAATCAGAAGCCGATCGTCTCGGCCGTTCTCGCCGGCTTCCTGCGCACGCAGACGGACACGGTGAACATGGTCAACGCGCCCTTCCTCGCCCGCGAGCGCGGCATCGAGGTGCGCGAGATCAAGACCGAGCGCGAGGGCGACTACAGCACCCTGATCCGCGTCTCCGTGAAGACCTCGCAGGGCGAGCGCTCGGTGGCCGGCACGCTGTTCGGCAACGGCGCGCCGCGTCTGGTCGAGCTGTTCGGCATCAAGGTCGAGGCCGATCTCGATGGCACCATGCTCTACATCGCCAATGTCGATGCGCCGGGCTTCATCGGTGGCGTGGGTGGCATTCTTGGCGAGGCCAAGATCAACATCGGCACCTTCCACCTCGGCCGTCGCGAGGCCGGTGGCGAGGCGATCCTGCTGCTCTCGGTCGACGAGACCGTGCCGCAGACGCTGGTCGATAAGATCTGCGCCCTGCCGAACGTGCACCGGGTCTGCCCGCTCAAGTTCTAAATCACGGCCCGGCCCGGCGTGTCATCACGTCGGGCCGGTCACGCTTGTAATTTATCCTCGCTTGGCGAGCGGAATCGGCTAAATGCCGCGCCATGACTGAAGCCATCGCTCCCGGATTGCTGCCCGAAGGGCTTGCCGATCGTCTGCCGCCCAAGGCGGAGGCCTCCGCCCGCCTTGTGCGCGAAGTGCTCGATACCGTTGCATCGCATGGCTATCGGCGCGTGATGCCGGCCCTGGCCGAGTTTGAGGAAACGCTGGTCGCCCGCTTGCAGTCCGCCCGCGCCGAAGATCTGCTCCGCGCCGTCGATCCGCTCTCCCAGCGCAGCCTGGCGATCCGGCCGGACATGACCGCCCAGATCGGCCGTATCGCCGCCACCCGCATGGCCGCGACCCCGCGTCCGCTGCGCCTGTGCTATGGCGGGCCGGTGATGAAGTTGCGGGCCGACCAGCTGCGGCCCGAGCGCGAGCGGATGCAGGTCGGCGCCGAGATCATCGGCACAGACAGCGTCGCGGCGGCAGTCGAGATCGTCAATGTCGCCATCGAAGCGCTGCAGCGCGCCGGTGTCAGCGGCATCACCATCGACTTCACCTTGCCCGACCTCGTGACGATGCTGGCCGACGGCCCGATGCCGCTTCCCCAAGGCGACGTTGAGGCGGTCCGCGACAGTCTCGACGCGAAGGATGCAGGCTCGCTGGCGGCGCTGGGCGAAGCAACGCGGCCCTATCTGGCGCTCATCGAGGCGACCGGGCCATTCCACCCCGCCATGGACCGGCTGCAGGCCTTCAACGCGGGGCCAGCCAAAGGCAAGCTGGATAACCTCATTGCGGCGCTGCGGGCGATTGCCAAGCCGATCGGCTGGGACATCACGCTGACGCTGGATCCGACCGAGCGCCACGGCTTTGAATATCAGAGCTGGTTCGGCTTTTCTGTCTTTGCCGAGGGCTTCATCGGCGAGATCGGCCGGGGCGGCAGCTATGCGGTGGCGGGCGCGGACGGCAAGGCTGAGCCGGCCATGGGCTTCTCGCTCTATCCTGATCCGCTCATCGATGCCGGGTTCGGCACCACCGCCGCGCAGCGGGCGTTCTTGCCGATCGGCCATGATGGTGCCCGGGCTGCGGCGCTCCGGGCGGAAGGCTGGGTGACCATCGCCGCGCTGGACGAGGCCGACGACCCGCTGGCGCTGGGTTGCGAAGCGATTCTGGACGGCACCGAGCTTCGGCGATTGTAAGGTCCCGGCTCGCCCGCATGGGCAGCGGACTGGAAACACAGCGATTTTCCCTGCTAGGGCGTCAATGGAATGACGCACGTGCCAGAGGAGCCGATCGCTTGACCAACAAGACCTACGCGGTTTCGCGCAACCCCCTCTGGGTCAGCTGGCGGGAACGCTCGATTGCGACGGTGGATCACGACGCGATCCTGCGGAGGATCGTCGAGGAATCCGGCTGGTCGCCGCGTTATGTCTTCATGACGGTCATATCCGCCGGCATCGCCATTCTCGGGCTGCTGCTGCCGTCCAGTGCGGTCCTCATCGGCGCTATGTTGCTGTCTCCGCTGATGATGCCGATCATCGGCCTGGGCTTTGCGCTCGCGACGCTAGACTTTGCGGAAATGCGCGCATCCGGCTTTGCGCTGGCGGTCGGCGCGGTGATTGCGATCGCGTTCACCGCGCTGTTCGTCCTGGTTTCACCGGTGCAGACCGTGACGACGGAAATTGCGGCCCGCACGCGGCCCAATCTCTTCGACCTTCTTGTCGCGTTCTTCTCGGCACTCGCGGGCGGTTATGCGCTTATTCGCGGGCGGGGCGAGACGGTCGTCGGCGTCGCCATCGCCATCGCCCTCATGCCGCCGCTGGCCGCCGTCGGCTTCGGCATCGCCACATGGAACTGGACCATCGCGGGTGGTGCTTTCCTGCTATTCATGACCAACACGGTCACGATCACGCTCACGGCCGCATTCATGGCCCGGCTCTACGGCTTTGGCTCCCACCTCACGCCGGCCCATACCCGGCTGCAAAGCATCGTCATGGTCGTCTGCATGACGGCGCTCTCGGTGCCGCTGGCGCTCACCTTGCGACATATCGCCTGGGAGACGTTGGCCGCCCGCCAGGTGCGGGACGTGATCCAGCGCCAGTTCCCTCAGACAGCACGCATCAGCGATCTGGAAACGGATTTCAATCGCCAGCCCATGCGGGTCGTCGCCACCGTGCTTACGCCCACTTATGCGAAGGATGCCGAGCGGGACACCGCGACCAGCCTGCGCGATGCGCTGCAGCGGGAGTTGGATGTCACCATCGACCAGATTCAGGTGGGGGCGGGCAATAGCGAGGCGGCTCAGGTGGCCGCCGCCCAGTCTCGCGAGCGCACGCAGAGCCTTGAGCGCTTTGCGACGACGGCCGTGGACCGGCTGGCCCTCGTCGCGGGCGTGTCCAGTGATGCGGTGCTGGTGGACCGCGGCCGGCGCCAGGCCACGGCCGCAGCCGAGCCGCTGGCCGGTGCGTCGCTCGATCTCTACCGCCAGCTGGAACGGCGCGCATCCGCCGGCCTCGATGGCTGGACGCTGGTGCTGACGCCACCGCCCGCCCCCCTGCCGGTCATCGGCTTTTCGGGCGAGGCATTGACCCAGCAGGGCGCCGCCGATCTCGATCTGGCCGTGTGGGCGGCGCGGCGGGTGCCATTGGGCATCACCATTGCGGGGCAGGCCGCACGCGCCGAGATGGTGCGCGAGATTCTGCGTGCCCAACAAATTCCGGACCAGCGTCTGCTGATCGCGCCCAATGGCGATGCAGATGTCCGCCTGACTTGGCGCCTGCCGGACTGACGATCCGCTGCGAGCGGCGGTGGGTTACCAGTCGCTGCCCTCCGCCACCGCCTCTTGCTCCTCTGGGCGTGTCTCGCGGCCGAGCGCGGCATTGCGATGCGGGAAGCGGCCGAAGCGAGCGATGATCTCGCGGTGGGCCTTGGCGAATTTCAGATTGTGCTCGAAGCCCGGCGCGCTGAACAACGCCACGCACAAGTCCTGATCGGTCAGATCCTCGCTGTGCATGAACGGCATGTAGAAGAAGGCGCGGGCGCCCTCGACGAATGCTTTGTCGAAGCCCCGCTCCAATGCCGTGCGGGCGATTTCGCGGGCGAGCGGATCGGTCGCGAAGGCGCGAGCCTCGCCCCGAAACATATTGCGCGGAAACTGGTCGAACAGGATTAGCGCCGCCAGCGCCGTGTCGGCATCGGCCACGAACATATCGGCAGGCTTGTCGCGCTGCGCTTCCCAGAGCGAACGGAAGAGATGCGTCAGTCGCACATCCTCTTCCTCGCTCGAATCGAACCAACCCTCCGGGCCGATCTCATTGAGCCAGTGATTGAGCACCGCCGGCACCCAGTCGGGATCGACATGCACCTGCGCCGGCCTGCGCTCGGGAAAATGGTCCTGCACGCGCACCGGCAGGCCATCAATGCTTTGCGTCCGGGTAGAGATGCGCGCCAGCCGTTCCGGCGTTTCGTTCTGCTCATGATAGCGAGAGAGCGTGTCGCGATCCTTCTCGTGCCGCATGAAGGGCACGCCCCAGCCGCAACTCTCCTGCACGCTCTCCACCGCGATCATGAAGATCTGCCTTGTGCCGGGAAGGATCGTGAAGGGGCGCGAGGCGAAATCCCATTCGTCATCCTGCGGCAGCACGGCTTTGCCGCGCCCATAGAGCCGCAGGATCAGCGGCGGCTGATCGAAGGCGCAGAACATGATGGTGATGCGCCCATCCGCCGCAAGATGCGCCTGCGTTTCGTTGCCGGATCCGCCCACATCCAGATAGCCGACCAGATTGGGCCCCAGCACGCGGAAGCTGTCCATGCCCTTGGGACTGAGGTTGATCCGCGCGCCGTCCGCAGCGGTGGCGACAAAGAAGACCGGCTGTTTCTTGATGAAGCTGCGTTGCTTGTCGGAAATGGCAGTGAAGAATTCAGACATGGGGCCTCAGGTCTTGCTGGTCGGATGCGCTCATTGACGCGCATGGATCATGCGCATAGCTTGCGCATATGAAGCTTGATCCTATCGCGTCCGGCAAGCGCAAGCCAGTCAATCTCTCGCTCGATACCGGCGTGGTGGAGGCCGCGCGGGATGCCGGGATCAATCTCTCCCAGACCTGCGAAGCGGCCCTGCGCGTGGCGGCGAAGGCAGAGCGCGAGCGGCGCTGGCAGGAGGAGAATCGCGGCGCCATTGAGGAGTGGAACGCCTGGGTGGCGGAGCACGGCCTGCCGCTGGCGAAATATCGCCAATTCTGATGGCGTAGTTCGATGTCTATCGCGTCGCGGGCGGCGCGCTCGTCGTCGACTGTCAAACCGACTCACTATCGCACTTCGCCACGCGGGTCGTTGTTCCGCTCGTGCGCAGCACAGACGCGCCCTCGCCGGCATCGCGGCTTCATCCCGTCGTGGAATTTGACAGCACGGCTTATGTCCTTGCCACACATCTTCTGACGGCCGTGCCGCTTTCCGACCTTCAACAGCGCGCCGGCTCCCTCGCGCAGTAGGAATACCGGATCAAGAACGCGCTCGACATGCTGTTGACCGGGGTGTGAGGGCGCCGTCTGGTCGTTCCGACTGGCGCCTCAGCCCCCGGTGCCGCCGACCGTCAGCCCTTCGAGCAGCAGCGTCGGCTGGCCCACGCCCGCGGGCACGCCCTGACCCGCCTTGCCGCACATGCCGATGCCTTCATCAAGTGCGAGGTCGTTGCCGATGCCGACGATGCGGTGCAGCGCGGCGGGGCCATCGCCGATCAGCGTTGCACCCTTGATGGGGTCGCCGATCCTGCCATTCTCCACCTTGTACGCCTCGGTGCAGGAGAAGACAAACTTGCCCGAGACGATGTCCACCTGCCCACCGCCAAAGCTGCGCGCGAAGATGCCGGTCTTCACGCGGCTGAGCAGCTCGGCGGGATCGTCGTTGCCCGCGCGCGCATAAGTGTTGGTCATGCGTGGCATCGGCGCGTGGGCGTAGCTTTCGCGCCGCCCGTTGCCAGTGGGTGCCACCCCCATCAGCCGCGCGTTGAGCCGGTCCTGCATGTAGCCGCGCAGAATGCCGTCTTCGATCAGCACATTCTCCTGCGTGGGGGTGCCCTCATCGTCGATGCTGAGCGACCCGCGTCGCGCGTCCATCGCGCCATTGTCGACCACCGTCACGCCCGGCGCCGCCACGCGCTCGCCGATCTTGCCCGAGAACGCACTGGTGCCCTTGCGGTTGAAATCGCCCTCCAGGCCATGGCCGACCGCCTCATGCAGCATCACGCCCGGCCAGCCGGGACCAAGCAGCACGGTCATCTCGCCCACCGGGGCGGGCACCGAGCGGAGGTTGACCTGCGCCTGTTTAAGCGCCTCGTCGATCGCGCGCTGCCAGGTCGCCTCCTCGAACAGGGAATCGTAGAGATAGCGCCCGCCAATGCCAAAATAGCCGGTTTCGCGCCGCCCATTCTCTTCCATGATGATCGAGACGTTGAGGCGGACGAGGGGACGCACATCGGTCGCCACGAAGCCGTCCGGCCGCACGATTTCGACGACCGACCAACTGCCGGCCAGCACCGCAGAGACCTGCACCACGCGCGGATCGCGGCCCCGGGCTGCTGCGTCGATCTTGGCCATCAGGTCCACCTTCTGCGCGAAGGGGACGAGATCGAGCGGATTGGCGTCGGTATAAAGATGCCGGTTGGTGCGCTGTGGCGCCGTTGTCATCGGCTGCCGCGCCGGGTCGAGCAGCTGGAGCGTCTGAGCCGCCTTGCGGATCGCCCGCTCGCTGATGTCATTGGCGTGCGCGAAGCCGGTCATCTCGCCGGAGACGCCGCGCAGGCCGAAGCCCGCATCAGTGGAATAATCCGCTGTCTTCAGCCGCCCATCATCGAACCCGAAGCTCTCGGTCGCGACATATTGCAAGTAAAGCTCGCCATCCTCGCAGCCCGTAAGCGCCTCGGCGGTGAGCCGACGGGCGCTATCCGGGTCGAGCGACCCATCGCGATACAGGAAGGAGCGCACGTCTGTGGTCTGGGGAGCAGCCTCTGTCATGGCCCTGATATAGGTCCTTTGGGGCACATCGCAAAGCCGCGCTGGAACCGGGACGTGCCGGTCGCCATTTAGATGCCATGGCCGACTTCTCCTGGATTCGCGCAGAGGCGCATGGGCTGCATGTCGTGCCGGCCAAGGCGTGGGTTGATCCGGCCGATCCGGTGGAGACAGCCCTCGTCACGCATGGCCATGCCGATCATGCCCGGGGCGGCCATGGCCGCTGCATCGCGACGCCGGAGACGCTGGCAATCATGGACCTGCGGTACGGTCCGCCCGGCGCCGCGCAACCGGTGGCCTATGGCGAGACGATCAGCCTGCCGGGGAGCGTGCAGGCGACATTCCTGCCGGCTGGGCATGTGCTCGGGTCCGCGCAAATCCTGTTTGAACATGCCGGCGAGCGGGTGATCGTCACTGGCGATTACAAGCGCCGGGCCGATCCGACCTGTCCGCCCTTTGAGGTCACGCCCTGCGATGTCTTCATCACCGAAGCCACCTTCGGCCTGCCGGTCTTCCGTCACCCGCCCATTGGCGAGGAGATCGGCAAGCTGCTCAAGGCCCGCGAGGCCAATCCCGAGCGCTGCATCCTTGTGGGGGCCTATGCCCTGGGCAAGGCGCAGCGCGTCATCGCGGAGCTGCGCCAGGCAGGTTATGTCGAGCCGATCTATCTGCACGGCGCGCTGGAGCGGATGTGCCGGTTGTATGAAGACCTCGGCGTCGATCTTGGCGAGCTGCGATTGATCGCCGGCATGCCCAAGGGCGCGCTGGCCGGGCAGATCATCCTCTGCCCGCCTTCGGCCCTCAACGATCGCTGGAGCCGTCGCCTGCCTGATCCGGTCACGGCCATGGCAAGCGGCTGGATGCGGGTGCGGCAGCGGGCGCGGCAGCGCAATGTCGAGCTGCCCCTGGTGATCTCCGACCATGCCGACTGGGCGGAACTGACGACCACGATTGCGGAGGTGAATCCGGCGCAAACCTGGATCACCCATGGCCGGGAGGATGCACTGCTGCGCTGGTGCGAACTCCATCAGCGCCGTGCCCGCGCGCTCGCCCTTGTCGGCTATGAGGATGAGGACGACTGATGGAGGCCTTCGCTGCCCTATTGGATGCGCTCGTCTACACCCGCTCGCGCAACGGCAAGCTCGCCCTGATCGCCGCCTATCTGCGCGAGACGCCCGATCCTGACCGGGGCTGGGCGCTGGCTGCGTTGACGGACGGCCTCGATTTTCCGGCGGTGAAGGCCGGTACGATCCGCGCCTTGCTGATGGATCGCGTCGACCCGGTTCTGTTCAAGCTCAGCCGGGACTTTGTCGGCGATACGGCGGAGACGGCGAGTCTGCTCTGGCCGGACAACCCTGCTGCGCTCGATCCGCCAAGCCTGAGCGAAACAGTAGCGGCGTTGTCCGCCATGACCCGCCAATCCGTGGCGCCCGCGCTGGCAAACCTCATGGATCGGCTCGATGTGAATGGCCGCTATGCGCTCATCAAGATGGCGACGGGTGCGATGCGCATCGGTATTTCGGCGCGGCTCGCCAAGGTCGCCTTCGCGCAGGCGTTCGATGTGCCGGTGGACGATGTCGAGGAATATTGGCACGGCCAGACGCCGCCTTATGGCGCGCTGTTCGATTGGGCCGCCAAGGGTGGTCCTCCGCCGCGGGTCGACCATATCCCCACCTTCCGTCCCTTCATGCTGGCGCATCCGCTGGAGGATGATGTCATCGCGCGCGAAACGCTCGATATGGCCGACTATGGCGCCGAGTGGAAATGGGACGGCATCCGCGTGCAGATCGTCCATGTGCCGGAGTCGGATGGCGCGGGGCCGGGCGGGGACACGCGGCTCTTCTCACGCACCGGGGACGACATCACCGGCAGCTTCCCGGATATCGCGGCGGCATTTCGCGAGCCCGGCGTGCTCGATGGCGAACTGCTGGTGCGGGGCAGCCATCAGGGCGGCGAAGAGGGCGGCGCGGCGAGCTTCAACGCCTTGCAGCAGCGGCTGGGGCGCAAGACCGTCTCAAAGGCGATGCTCACCGATTTTCCCGCCTTCGTCCGCCTCTACGACGTCTTGCTCTCCGACGGCGAGGATCACCGCGCGCTCAGTTGGGAGCAGCGCCGCGCCGTGCTGGAGGCGCTGCTCCCCCGGCTCGACCCCACCCGCTTCGACATTTCGCCGCTGATCGAGGCTGCAAGCCTTGCCGATCTTGCCGCCATTCGCGAGCGCGCACGCGATGATGCCATTGAGGGCGTGATGCTCAAGCGGCGGGATAGCCCTTATGTCGCCGGCCGCCGCACGGGCCTGTGGTACAAGTGGAAGCGCGATCCCCTGCTCGCCGATTGCGTGCTGATGTATGCCCAGCGCGGCAGCGGCAAGCGCTCCTCCTTCTACAGCGATTTCACTTTCGGTTGTTGGGATGGCGATCCCGATGCCGGCGCCGAGCTGCTGCCTGTCGGCAAGGCCTATTTCGGCTTTACCGACGAGGAGCTGAAGTGGCTCGATTCTCATGTCCGCCGCCACACCCTCCATCGCTTCGGACCGGTGCGGGAGACGGATAAGAGCCTGGTCTTCGAAGTCGCGTTCGATTCGATCCATGAGAGCAAGCGCCACAAATCCGGCCTCGCCATGCGCTTCCCGCGCATCAGCCGCATCCGCAATGACAAGCCCGCCCATGAGGCCGACCGGATCGAAAGCTTGCGGGCGATGATCTCCGGCTAGGGGAGTCGGGAGGGCTTACCCGCCAATTTCGGCGATCAGTTTCTGCCCATCTTCCTCATCCCACTCCAGCGCACCGACGATGCGGGCGACTTCCTTGCCCGCGCCATCGTACAGAATGGTCGTCGGCAGCGTGCCGGTGCCATAATGGAAGCCGAGCGCATTCTCCCGGTCCAACCAGGTCTGCAGCGTGGAGAGCTTGCGCGCCGACCAGAAGGTGGGGACGCCATCCGGCTCCATGTCCTGCGAAACGGCGATCACTTTAATGCCCTTGCCCTCCGCAGCCTTGGCGGCGCGGTCGAGGGCAGGCAATTCGGCCACGCAAGGCGCGCACCAGGTCGCCCAAAGATTGACCAGCATCGGCTTGCCCTGCGCGATGGCCTTGAGCGTCGCGGGCTTGCCGTCGATGGTGGTGAAGGGCTTGTCCGGCATCGCCTCGCCCTTGTGGCTGCGGTCGATGACATGGGAGAAGGTCTTGCCCGCGCTCCCCGGTGCAGCTTCGTCCGGGCTCACTTCATCGGGGGAGAGGGCATTGCCGACCGCGGCGTCGTTGCCGGCGCCTTGCGCGTTTTGAGCGGATTGCCTATCGCAGCCGCTCGCGGCCAGTGAGAGGCCGATCAGCATAGCAAGGGCAGAAATAGAGCGCATGGCAGACTCCGCAAGCAAGGGCGCGAACAGCATGTGGGGCGGTCGCTTCGCGGCCGGGCCGGCCGCCGTCATGCGCGAGATAAATGCCTCGCTTCCGTTCGACAAGCGCTTGTGGCGGCAGGACATTGCCGGCTCCATCGCGCACGCCCGGATGCTCGGCGCGCAAGGCATCCTTGCGCAGGACGAGGCAGCGACGATCATCGGCGGGCTGGAGGCGATCCAGGCCGAGTATGAAGCCGGTGATCTGCCCGAGGATCTCGACCTTGAGGACATTCACATGGCCACCGAGGCGCGGCTGGCCGAGAAGATCGGGCCGGTGGCGGGGCGGCTGCACACCGCACGTTCGCGCAACGATCAGGTGGCGACCGATTTCCGCCTCTTCGTGCGCGATGCCATTGATGAGGTCGATGCCAGCCTCAAGGCGCTGCAACGCGCGCTGATCGGTCGGGCGGGCGAGCATGCGCAGAGCGTCATGCCCGGGTTCACCCATTTGCAGAGCGCCCAGCCGGTGACGCTCGGCCATCACCTCATGGCCTATTATGAGATGATCGCGCGGGATCGTTCGCGCTTTGCCGATGCGCGCGCGCGGCTCAATCTCTCGCCACTCGGTGCGGCGGCGCTGGCGGGCACGGGCTTTCCGACCGATCGGCATATGACCGCGCAAGCGCTCGGCTTCGACGGGCCGACGCGCAACAGCCTCGACAGCGTTTCCGACCGGGATTTCGCGCTCGATTATCTCATGGCCGCCACCCAGTGCAGCCTGCACCTCTCGCGGCTGGCGGAAGAGTTCGTGATCTGGGCGAGCCAGCCCTTCGGCTTCATTTCGCTGCCCGATGCCTATTCCACCGGCAGCTCGATCATGCCGCAAAAGCGCAATCCCGATGCCGCCGAGCTGGTGCGCGGCCATGCCGGGCGGATCATGGGCTGCATGACGTCGCTGTGCGTCACCATGAAGGGCCTGCCGCTGGCTTATTCCAAGGATATGCAGGACGATAAGCCGCCTTTGTTCGAGGCGCATGATCTGCTCGGCCTCTCCATCACCGCGATGACCGGCATGGTGGAGACGACGACCTTCCGCACCGAACGGATGCGGGCGCTGGCCGAAAGCGGCTTCGCAACCGCAACCGACCTTGCCGACTGGCTGGTGCGGGAAGGCAATGTGCCGTTTCGCGAGGCGCATCACATCACCGGGCGTGCGGTCAAGGCAGCGGAAGAGGCGGGCGTGCAACTCGCGGCGCTGCCGATCGAGACGCTCAAGGCCATTGATGCGCGGATCGACGAGCGCGTCTACGCGGTGCTGACGGTGGATGCCTCCGTCGCCAGCCGCAAGAGCTACGGGGGCACCGCACCCGATCAGGTGCGCGCGCGGATTGCCGAAGCGCAAGCTGCGCTGGATGGAGAGACCGGTCGATGAAGGCGATGAACCAAGGGATGATCGCGCGCGCCGCTCTGGCGCTGATTGTGGCGGCTGGTCTTGCGGGCTGCGGCTCGGTGAAGGATCTGCGCCCCAAGGAGGGCATGGGCCAAGTGCCCAAGGCCGCCGCCGCGCCCGAGCGGGAGACGCCCAAGCAGCTCATGACGCCATCCACCCAGGCAAAGCCGGACCGGCAGGCGGATCTGCTCGACCGCTCCATGGAGCGCGCGGAGGACCCGTTCGATTTGCCGCCCGGGCCGAACAACGGGCGGAGTGGCGACTAAATAGATTGCTTCTGCTCCGTTCGTGTCGAGCGAAGTCGAGACACCCAGGACAGTCCTAACGTGTCTCGACTTCGCTCGACACGAACGGGAACGTGGTGGTGGAGTTCTGGCCATTGGCGGCTTCCCCCGCTTGTGCCCCGCCTGATGCGGGCATAGGACTGGGGCATGGATATTCAGATCACCCAAGCCGCCGCTACCCCGCCTGTCATCCGCCGCGAGGATTATCGCCCGCCGCTCTGGCAGGTGCCGCAGATCAGCCTCGACTTCGATCTCGATTCCCGCGCCACCCGCGTTAAGGCCCGGCTTGAGGTCACCCGCGTCGGCAACCATGCGCAGCCGCTGCGACTGGATGGCGACGGACTGACGCCGCTGCGGGTCACCGTCGACGGCCGCACGCTCGCCCCCTCCGATTGGAAGCTCGAGGACGGCGACCTGCTGATCCCGCTGACCGGCGAGAGCCACGTCGTCGAGACAGAGGTCGAGATCAATCCTGCAGCGAATACACAGCTAATGGGGCTCTACGCCTCTGGCGGCCTGCTCTGCACCCAGTGCGAGCCGGAGGGCTTCCGTCGTATCACCTTCTTCCCGGACCGGCCGGATGTGCTCTCGCGTTATGATGTGACCCTACGCGCCGACAAGGCGACCTATCCCGTGCTGCTCGCCAATGGCGATCCTGTCGAGGCGGGCGATCTGGAGGGCGGGCGGCATTGGGCGCGCTGGACCGATCCGTTCCCCAAGCCGAGCTATCTGTTCGCGCTGGTCGCGGGCAATCTCGCCTGCAATGCGGACAGTTTCACGACCATGAGCGGCCGGCCGGTGAAGCTCGGCATCTGGGTGGCGGAAAGCGATCTGCCGCGCACCGACCATGCCATGAAGGCGCTTAAGGATTCGATGGCGTGGGACGAGCGCGTCTATGGCCGCGAATATGATCTCGACGTGTTCAACATCGTGGCGGTGGCGGACTTCAACTTCGGCGCGATGGAGAATAAGGGCCTCAACATCTTCAACACGCGCTACATTCTGGCGGACCCGGAAACGGCGACCGACCCGGATTATGACGCCATTGAAGCGGTGGTGGCGCACGAATATTTCCACAACTGGTCCGGCGACCGGGTGACCTGCCGGGACTGGTTCCAGCTCTCCCTCAAGGAAGGCTTCACCGTCTACCGCGATCAGGAATTCTCTGCCGACATGGGCTCTGCGGCAGTCAAACGGATCGAGGATGTTCGGGTGCTGCGCGCGGCCCAGTTCCAGGAGGATGGCGGTCCGCTCGCCCATCCGGTGCGGCCAGAATCCTATATGGAGATCAGCAACTTCTACACGGCGACCGTCTATAACAAGGGCGCCGAGCTGATCCGCATGATGGCCCGGTTGCTGGGGCCGGAGCGGTTCCGCAAGGGCTCCGATCTCTATTTCGACCGGCATGACGGGCAGGCGGCGACCTGCGAGGATTTCGTCCGCGCGATGGAAGATGGCGGCGGGATCGATCTCGCGCAGTTCCGGCTCTGGTACAGCCAGGCCGGCACGCCGCGCGTGACGGTCGAGACCGCGCATGATGCGACGAGCGGCACGGTGACGCTCACCTTGCGGCAGACCGTGCCGCCGACGCCGGGTCAGTGCGAGAAGCAGCCCATGGCCATCCCGTTCCTGTTCGCTCTGTTCGACCGGGAAAGGGGCGCCCATGCCGGCGAGGAGTTGGAGGTGCTGACGCAGGCGGACACGGTCATCACGCGCACCGGCTTCGCGCAGCCACCGGTGCTGTCGCTCAATCGCAGCTTCTCTGCGCCGATCGTCGTGGACGCCGAGCAGAGCGCCGAGGATCTGGCCTTTCTCGCCGCGCGCGATGACGATGCGTTCAGCCGCTATGAGGCGCTGCAGCAGCTCATGATCAATGGCCTGCTCAGCCACATTGCGGGCGGACCGCTGGAGAGCGGCGTCATCATCGACTCGATCCGCCGGACGATCAGCGACGACACGCTGGACCGGGCGCTGATCGCCGAAGCGGTGAAGCTGCCAAGCGAGGCCTATCTCGGCGATCAAATGCAGGTCGTTGATCCGGATGCCATCCATGCGGCGCGTGAGGCGCTGCAGCACGAGATCGGCGCGCAACTGGAGCAGGACTGGCGCAGGCTCCATGCCGATTGCGCGCGCAATGGCTTCTCACTCTCGGCGGACGCGCGCGCGGCCCGCAAGCTGCGCGGGGTTGCGTTGAGCTATCTGGTCGCATCAGGCGCGTCGGATGGCCCGGCGCTTGCCTTCGCCCAGTTCGAGAAGGCGGATAATATGACCGAGCGCCAGGCCGCGCTGGCTGTTCTCGCCAATGGCACGGCGGCGGAGCGGGACGCGGCCCTGGCGGCGTTCCACGCCCGCTATGCGGGCAATGCGCTGGTCATCGACAAGTGGTTCCAGACCCAGGCTTTGGCCTTCCACCCGGAGACGGTCGATAATGTCGCCGCGCTGAGCAGCCACCCCGACTTTACCCTGGCCAATCCGAACCGCGCCCGCGCGCTTTACGGTGCGTTTGCCGCCAACCAATGGGCGTTCCACCGGGCGGACGGCAAGGGCTATGAGATGGTGGCAGGGGCTATTATCGCGCTGGACAAGCTCAATCCGCAGACCGCCGCGCGGCTCGTGCCGCCACTTGGTCGCTGGCGCCGGTTCGATGCGCAGCGGGGTGCCGCGATGCGCGCGGCGCTGGATCGGATCATCGCCGAACCCGGCCTTTCGCGGGACGTGATGGAGCAGGCGACGAAGAGCCTCGCCTGAGCGGGATAGAGGGCTGCGGCCGGACGTCAGGTCCGGCTGGAGACCCAGGTCGCCACGGCATTGGCGACATCGTTGGCGGCGGCGCTGATCGCCGGGGCGACGCCATCTGCGTCGATGCGGCTCACCGGCGCGGAGGCGGTGAACCGCTGGCGCGTCACCGTCAGGCCGTCCGGCGAGAGCATGGTCGCGTCGAACGTGACGACCGCTTCCCGGCGCGTCGCATCGATGCCGAATTCGACCAGATCGCCATTGAGGATGTAGCCGGCGCGGGCGAGATACTGGCCGGGGTCGAGCACCAGGATATTGCTGCGCGACCGGATCGTCTCCGATAGGAGAGACTGGAATTGCCGGGCCGGCGTATCGACCCAGATCGCATCCTTCACATAGGCAAAGCTGGTGCTGTTCTCGCGCACCGCCACGCGCGGGGTCGCGAGGGCCTTCGGCACGTTCGGCACGTCGATGAACAGGGCGGATTCACTGGCACTGGACGCCGATACCCCGGCCGGCACCGTCGCCGTGCTGGCAATGGCGAGCAGCCGGTCGGGCGGCTCGGCACCGAACTTCACGCACCCGGCCGCCGAGATCAGCAGACCCGTGATCAGGGCCGCCCGCGCTGCCTTGCGCATCGCTGCTCCGCTGGTCGCCGGGGCTGTCTGCACGTTCGCTCTGCTGTTGGTCATGGCTTGTAATCCGGCAATTTGGGCGAGCCGATCAAGGCGCCTGCACCCTGTTGTTCAACGGTATCCGTCACAGCCTGAAGCGAACGGGAGACCTGACGCAGATCGCGGACCAGCAAGCCGATTTGCGGCATGGTGTCGCGGGTGAAGGTCCGCATGCCAGGCTGTGCTTCCTTCAGCGTCGCATCCAGCGTTTCCAG
Source organism: Sphingobium sp. B11D3B (assembly GCF_025961735.1). Taxonomy (NCBI): domain Bacteria; kingdom Pseudomonadati; phylum Pseudomonadota; class Alphaproteobacteria; order Sphingomonadales; family Sphingobiaceae; genus Sphingobium; species Sphingobium sp. B11D3B. Next base: position 3,026,505 of record NZ_JAOQOF010000001.1, read on the forward strand.
AGTGGCGCCGGCATTGCGGATCGTCGTGCGCAGGTCGCGGATGAGGGGACGACCCTCTTCGTTCACCAGCGCATTGGTGTTGTTCGCGGCCTGGGCGAGCGATTCGGCAGCCTTGGAGGCATTTTCGAGCGTCAGCTTGGCTTGTGTAATGGTATCAGCCAGTTCCGGCCCACGCGCGGCGATGTCGCCGGTCAGCTTATCGAGATTCTGCAGGATGCCGGCAATATGCTTCTGGTTGCGATCATCCAGCAGCTCGGTGAGGCGCTCGGTGAGCGTCGTCAGCCGCTCCAGCAGCATCGGGGCGCTGTTGAGCAGCTCGCCGAGCGCTCCGGGTTTGGTCGGGATGACGGGCACGCCTTCCGGGCAGACCGATTGCGCATTGTGCTCCGGACAGACGATCGGCGGTGCGCCGCGTACTGCGCCCTCAAGCTGAATTTCCGAGACGCCGGTAAAGCCCACCCCATTGATCGTCGCGGTCGTGCCTTGCAGGACAGGCGTCGTCCGGCTGACGACGATGCGCACGCGCACGAACTGGGGGTCGCGCTCCCAAAGCTCGATCGACTGGACCTGCCCCGAGGGCACGCCGGCATATGTGACCGCCGACCCACGGGCGATGCCGCTCACCGACTGCTTGAAGAAAATGTCATATTCCTTGCGATCAGATTCGCCGATGCGTGAGAACCAGAAGGCTGCCCCGACCGTCAAGGCCATCAGGAGCAGGACGACCGCGCCCACGAACACATTGTTGGATCGTGTTTCCATCTATTTCCTGCTTTCCCCCAACGGCTTTATGGCGCCGTGGTTCCACCCTGTCCATGTCTGCGGCCGATTGTGCATCACGCGCCTCTCATTTTGGCGCTCTGGCCATGGGCAACGCGCCCGCGCGGCCCGTTGAAATATTCCTGGATCCAGGGATGATCGAGCGCCAGCAACTCGTCGATCGTTCCGACCGCGATGACCTTCTGATCGGCGAGCACGGCAACGCGGTCGCAAATGGCGTGGAGCGTGTCGAGATCGTGCGTGATTAGGAACACGGTGAGGCCCAGCGTCTCCTGCAAGGCCCGCGTCTGCTCGTCGAACGCCGCAGCACCGATGGGGTCGAGCCCTGCAGTCGGCTCATCGAGGAATAGCAAGGCGGGATCGAGGGCCAGTGCGCGGGCGAGGCCGGCGCGCTTGCGCATCCCGCCGGAGAGCTCGGAGGGGAATTTCGGCCCCGCATTATCCGGAAGGCCGGTCATCAGAATCTTGTAGGCGGCGATTTCCTCGCGCAGCTGAACCGGCAGATCGGGATAATATTCGCGCAGCGGCACCTGCACATTCTCGGAGACCGTCAGCGTGGAGAACAGCGCGCCGTTCTGGAACAGGATGCCCCAGCGCTTGCGGATTGCCAGCAATTCCGGGTCAGCAGGGTCGCGGTCCAGCATCTGTTCGCCGAACACCTCGATGGAGCCTGCATAAGGGCTTTGCAGTCCGATGATCGAGCGCATCAGCACCGACTTGCCGGTGCCCGATCCACCCACCACGCCAAGAATCTCGCCGCGCCGCACGTCGAGGTCCAGCCCGTCATGCACGGTCTGGTCGCCGAAGCGATTGACCAGTCCCCGGATGGAGATGACGGGATCGTCACTAGCGCTCATTTCCACCCCAGCCAGGTGAAGAACACCGCGAAGATGGCATCGAGCACGATGACGATGAAGATCGCCTGCACCACAGCGGCCGTGGTGCGTAGGCCGACTTCCTCGGCATTGCCACGCACCTGCAGGCCCTGGAAGCAGCCGGCGATCGCGATGATCAGGCCAAAGACCGGGGCCTTGATGAGGCCGATATAAAGGTCGGTCAGCGGCACGACTTCGCGCAGCCGCTGGAAGAAGGTAACGGGCGGAATATCGAGCGAGACCGCGCACAGGAAGGCACCGCCGATCACCGCCATGACCGAGGCATAGAAGCCGAGCAGCGGCATCATGATGACCGCGGCCATGATGCGCGGCATGACCAGCGCTTCCATGGGCGAGACGCCGATGGTGCGCATCGCGTCCACTTCTTCATTGAGCTGCATCGTGCCGATCTGCGCGGCAAAGGCCGACCCCGAGCGGCCAGCGACCATGATGGCCGTCATCAGCACGCCCAGTTCGCGGAAGGTCAGGCGCCCGACGAGATTGACGGTCAGCACTTCCATGCCGAACTGCTCGAGCTGCACCGACCCTTGCTGCGCGATCACGATGCCGACGAGGAAGCTCATCAGCCCGATGATGAAGAGCGCCGAGATTCCGACGACCTCGATACGCTGGACGACCGCGATGAGACGGATGCGGGAGGGATGCCGCAGCAGCATGAACGATGTGATCACGACGGCGCCCAGAAAGCCGAGCAGGCCGATCATCGTATTGAAGGTCATCCGGGTTGCAACACCCACTTCCTCCAGAATGCGCACGATCGGATGGGGCGGCACATTGCGCGTTTCCAGCGGTTGATCGTTGCGCGAGACGACGTCGAGCAGGCGCATTGCGTCGTCACTGGCGCCGGTGATTTCCGCCTGCGTGCGTTTGGCGAGGCTGTGGACGATCCACGCGCCGATTGTGTCGATCTGGGTGACCTGGGTGAGGTCGATCCGGGCGACATCGCCCTCTATCGCCTCGGTGCGATGGGGCAGATCGCCGATCTGGGCGAGCGCAAGGCTGCCGGTGAAGGCAACCGTCCGGCCTGTTGCATCGTTGCTCTCGATGAGGTCGGCAGATTGCGTCATCTGAGCCACAGTGGGCCAGTTTGCGTTGCACGGCAAGCCGAATTGGACCATCTGGCGGGCCGCAGCCCGAGAGTACAGGGAGACATTGAGCGGTGCAGAGGATCGCGATCTACGACATGGACCGCACGATCACCGTGCGCGGCACCTATGCGGCGTTTCTCACGCATATGGCTCTCTCGCTGGCGCCGTGGCGGCTGATTTTCCTGCCTTTTGCGGGCATCGTCATGCTCGGCTACGTGCTGCGGCTGGTCAATCGTGGCCGGGCGAAGGAACTCAATCAGGCGCTGCTGATCGGGCGACGGGTCAATCGCGAGAGGATCCGCCCGGCCGTGGAGGCCTATGCCGACAAGGTGATTGCGCGCAACATCCGCGCTGGCGCGCTGGCCCAGATCGCGCAGGATCGCGCCTCCGGCTGCCGGCTGGTGATCGCTTCGGCATCCTTCCGGCTTTATGTGGAACCGATTGCGAAGAGGCTGGGCTTTGATGATGTGATTGCTACCGATCATTTCAGCCAGGGTGTCGATTACATCCGGGCACGCATTGCAGGTGAGAACTGCTATGACGTCGCAAAGTTGCGGATGATCGAGGCGTGGATGTCCCGCGAAGGGATTGCCCGGGCCGATGCGCACGTCCGCGCCTATAGCGATCATGTCACTGATGCGCCGCTGTTGGGCTTTGCGGACGAGGGCTATGCGGCCAATCCCCATCGCGCCTTGGCGTCACTGGCGGCGGAAGAGGGCTGGCCCGTTCTTCACTGGTGAAGTTGCGCGGCGCGACACAAGGCAGCGTTGTTTAAGCCGGCAGTCCGATCAACGAAATCTGCCGCCCATAGCCCGGCTCTCCGGCATGGCAGGCGCGACGGTAGGAGAAGAATCGCGCGGGCTGGCTGTATGTGTCCTCGTCGAGCAACGTGACTGTACCGATGCCCGCCTGCGCCAGCCGCGCTCCAACATAGCCGGCAATGTCGAACTGCAGATGGCCAGGGCGGCCCTCGGCGAAAAAGCGCTCGTCATCGGGATCGCGTTCCAGGAACGAGCGCTCGAAACCGGCGCTTACCTCATAGCTCGCCTTGCCGATGCATGGGCCGATGGCGCAGGCGATGGTGGCGCGCGTTGCGCCCAAGGACGTCATGGCGTCTATGGTTGCTTCCGCCACGCCGTTGAGCGCGCCTTTCCATCCCGCATGAGCCGCCCCCACCACGCCATGGGTGGGATCGGCAAAGAGGATCGGCACGCAATCGGCAGTGAGAATCCCCAGCAGCAGCCCGGGGCGCGCTGTCACCAGCGCATCGGCTTCCGGTCGGGCGTCGAGCGGAAAGGCGTTGTCCGCAATGACGACGCGGGCGGAGTGGACCTGATGAAGCGTTACCAGCGTCGATTGCGGCAGCACGGCGTCACGGGCCAGATCGCGATTTGTCAGGACGGCATCGCGTTCGTCATCCGAACCCAAGCCGACATTCAGCCCGGCGTGAATGCCGGTTGAAACGCCGCCGGTGCGCCCAAGAAAGCCGTGGGGTACATCGCCCAGCGCGCCGGCGCGCAGCACTTCGATGCTCATGCGAACCCCGCCGATGCCGGCCAGTCCGGGTGACGCAGGGCGAGGGCCTTGAACAGAGTACCCATCTGATCGGGCTCAACTAACCGGTCGCGCGCGGCGCGCAGATCCTCGGCACGCGCAGGATTTGCGCGGGTAAGCGTGGCTGCGCGCGCATCGATGCCCAGCGCCGTGAGCAGGGCGCCCTGCCCGATGCATGGCTGTGGCCGCAGCCCGTGCGTCCGGCCCACGGCGGCGATCATGCCGAAGTCGACATGGGCGGTCAGGTCACGGGTGCCCGGCGCATCGAGCGGATCGGCAAAGCGGTGCTGGCTCATCGCTTGCAGCGTATCGCCCGATGCCGGTCCCTCATAGCCATAATCGATGGTCAGCAGCGCACCGCCCTGTCGACAGAGCCGCTGTGCGATATCGGCGACGATGGCTTCGGCCGCAAAATTGCGCTCGACCATGGACCCCAACGGCGCGTCGCTGAGCGGGAGAGGAATGTGCTGGCCGCAATCTTCCCAGCCAAGGATGAAAGCGGCGGGCTCGCGCTGCACGAAGCGCTCGCGCCAGCCCGCGCCGGTGCGCTGGAATTGGCGGATCGGCAGCGCATCGAAAAACTCGTTGGCGATGACGATGAGCGGGCGATCATCGGGCAGCGTCGCCACGCTCTCATGCCAGATCGCGCCTGGCACTGCGGCCTGCTGGCGTGCGCGCAGCGTGGGGCTGGTCTCGACGAGATGGACCGGCGGTACGAGCCTGGCTTGGCCCATTGCTCGCAGAGCGTCGGCCGCGAGCGTACCGCGACCCGGTCCCAGTTCGACATAAGCGGCCGAAGGGCCGACGCCCGCGCGCAACGCCAGATCGGCCGCCCAAAGCCCGATCAACTCGCCGAACATCTGGCTAATCTCCGGCGCGGTGATGAAGTCCCCGCGCGCGCCCAAGGGATCGCGCCCGGCATAATAAGCGGCATTGGCTGCCGCCATAAAGTCGTGGAGCGAAAGAGTGTCGCGGCCCTGCCAGATGTCAGGCGACACTGTCCTGCCCGGCAATCGGCTCGACGCGGGTCCGGCGGCCCTTCGCGGTCACCACCAGATAGAGGCCCAGCACCAGCATCGGCAGGGTCAGCCACTGGCCCATATGCAGGCCGGTGCGTTCCGCGAACTCCATCAACTGGGAATCCGCCTCGCGGTAGAACTCGACGAAGAAGCGGGCAGCGCCGTAGCAGAGCGCGGCAATGCCAAACAGCTTGCCGGGCTCGTAGCGGGCCTTGGTCTTCCAGAAGAAAAAGGCGAGGATCGCGAACATCAGCGGCCCTTCCAGCAGCGCTTCATAAAGCTGGCTGGGATGCCGGGGCATGTCGCCCCCGCCGGGGAAAACGATGCCCCATGGCACGGTGGTGACCTTGCCCCACAATTCGCCATTCACGAAGTTGGCGAGCCGGCCGAAGAACAGCCCGAATGGCACGACGCAGGCGATATAGTCCGCCACCCGCAGGAAGGAGAGCTTCTCGCGCCGGGCCATCCACCAGATCGCGGCGATCACGCCGATCGTGCCGCCATGCAGCGACATGCCCCCTTCCCATAGCTTGAAGATGTCGATGGGGTTCTGAAGGATCGACGGCTGATAGAAGAGAATATAGCCGAGCCGTCCGCCCACGATGATGCCGAGCGTGGCATTGAAGATGAAATCGTCGGCATGGCGCCGTGCCATGGGTGCGCCGGGCTGGCGGAGCAGCACAGTTAGATACCAATAACCGATCAGGATGCCGGCGAGATAGGCCAGACTATACCATTTGATCGCGAAGAAGCCGAGATCGAGGGCGACCGGATCGAGCCCGAGATTCTGGAAATAGATGGGCTGAGCAGCGGCCAGGACAGCAAGCGTCAAGTGTTTTCCCCGTCAGTTTTGCGCTGCATAGTGCAAGACGTCAGCAACACCAAGGCCGGAGAATGACAGGCCGCGCTGCAAGCCATATCCTCGGTAGGGAAAGCAGCCCTGGCGGCGAGAGCCTTCTACCGGCCCCGGGCATCGCGGATGCGGCCTGTATCCATGCCAGCGAGTTGTCGCTTGAGGTCTTCCGGCGCCGGCGCGATCAGGAAGCCGAAGCTCACATTGCCCTCGCGCGTTTCCACCACATGATGCAGGCGATGCGCCTGCACGATGCGCTTCATGTACGGCGAGCGGGCCACGTAACGATGCTTTACCCGCTGGTGAACGATGATGTCGTGGAAGCCGAGGTAGATGGCGCCATAAGCGGCGATTCCCGCGCCGACAGCGGTCGCCCAGTTGCCCCAGCCCCCTTGCACGCCGCCGAGCAGCATCAGGATCGAGGGCAGGGCGAAGATCACGAAATAGAGATCGTTGAGCTCCCAATTGCCCTTTCGCGGCCGATGGTGGCTGGCATGCAGAAACCAGCCGGGGCCGTGCATCACCCAGCGGTGCATCACATAGGCAAAGCCCTCCATCAGCGCGACGGTGAGGATGAAGAGAGCGACGAGGCTGAGGAACGACATGGTGCTCCCGCCTATAGGCTTGCGGGGACAGGCTGTGAAGCGAAAGGGCTGCCTTGTCTTGCGGGGAGAGCGCGGGTTAGCATGGCGTCATGATGATCCTCTCACGCCTTCGCCGGCTGACGATGCCCGTCGCCCTGGCCACCCTCTCGGCAACGGCGCTTGCCCCGGCCCACGCCCAGCGATCCGAAGCCGAGATTCAGGCGAAGATCGATGCCGAGCTGGAAGCGATCAACCATGCCGAGGCCGCCGCGCGGGCTGCCGAGGCAGCCGCTGCCCAGCGCAAGGCAGAGGAGGAGGCTGCCAAGGCGCGGGAGGTGGTCGAGACGCAGGTCTTTGAGACCGTGCCGGTCGTCCTGACGACCAGCGCCGGCACCGTCACCCTCGCGATCGAGACGGAGCGGGCGCCGGTGACTGCGGCCAATTTCCTCGCCTATGTCGATGGGAAGAGGCTCGATGGCACGCTCTTCTATCGTGCCTTCAAATGGGAGGATGGCACGCCCGGTGGATTCATCCAGGGCGGGACGCAGAATGATCCAAAGCGCATCCTGAAGCCCGTGCCGCACGAGCCGACCAGCAAAACCGGGCTGAGCCACATCGAAGGCGTTATTTCCATGGCGCAAGGCGCGCCGGGGACGGCGACAGGCGATTTCTTCATCATCGTGGGCGACATGCGCGGCTTCGACGCGATGCAGGATCAGCCGGGTTTTGCCGCTTTCGGCCGGGTGATCGATGGCATGGATGTCATCCGCAGCATCTGGAATGCGCCGCGCAGCGCGACGAAGGGTGACGGCGTGATGAAGGGCCAGATGCTCGAGCCCGCCATTCGTATCATTACGGCTCGGAGGGCCAAGGCCGACTGATCTGGGTCGAGGTCGGGTTGTATGAGCGCGGCCGCTCCATCGTCGTCCATAACAAAAAGGGGCCGCGACGGATGTCGCGACCCCTTTGTTCAGCCGTCTCCCCCCGGTGACGGCTGCACTTTATTCGATCAGAACGCTGCGCCGACCGAGAACACGACCGCTGCGTCGCGGCCGCGAAGCTGGCCGGGCTCGTCGGTGTCGACATAGCGCACGCCGAAGGTCAGCTGCTTCCAGCTGGCGCTCACGCCAGCCGACCAGTCGAACACTTCGCCGTCATCGCCGCCGAGGGCGCTGTCGCTCGTCGCGTAGCCGATGCTGCCGTCAACCGTGAAGGGCGTGCCAGGGATGGCAAGCGACGGAGCAGCTTTGATGTAGAAGGCATCGTTCTTGCCGAGCGCATCCTGCTTCCAGGCATAGTTGGCGGTAACTGCCAGGCCGACCGGGCCGAGCGTGGTCTTGAGCGTCACATAGGGCTCGAAGAAGTCCAGAGCCACGTCAGTGACCGTATCCTTGGGGTAGACATAATAGAGCAGGCCAGCATCGACCGTGACGCCCGGCGTCAGCTCGGTCGAGTAACCGGCGAAGAAGTCGACTTCAGCCGTCACGTTATTGCCCGCGCCGTCCACATTGGGGAAGTCGACGTTTGAGCCCCAGGTGCCGAAGTAGAAACCGCTGTCGTGCGTCACGGTAATGCCGGCCTGGATGGCAGCATTCTGATTCGTCTGCGAGAAGCCGCGGAAGCGGTAGTCGGACACGAGGGTGGCGGAGCCGGAAACGGTCAGGCCGCTGTCATCGTCCTGCGCGAGAGCAGGCGTGGCAGTGGCAAAAATAGCGAGGGCCGAGAGGCCCAGAATGGACTTACGCATGGGATTCCCCTTAACGAGATAAAAATGCGATCGTCCCTGCCTGCAGCGCCGGGCGATCGCTTCATTTTGGATCCGCATTTTGTTGCGGTTGAGCGGACTTGCCGGCAAGCCGCGATCCTGATGCCTCTGTCTTGTGCGACGCACAAGACAGAAACTACACATATGTGTTGCGAACTCATGAAGTGTTGCAGCCGCGCCACGCTGGCTATTGACCGAAACCGTAGGGGAAGCAGGCCCATCTGGAGGTTTCGTCAGACTTGCTCAGGCGCGAAGTGCCCCCATGGGCGGTCAGCCAGGGTGCAGTGCAAGCGGCGGGCGACTCAAGGAGCGGCGTGGTGCTCCATCGCAAGCTGCCAACGCTGAAGCCCCTGTTCGAGGTCTGCAATGAGATCGTCAGGCTCTTCCAGCCCGACATTGATCCGCACCAGCAAACCCTTGGCCTCCCACTGTCGCGCCGTGCGCAGGCTGGCGGGATCGACCGGCAGGGCAAGGCTCTCGAACCCGCCCCAGCTATAGCCGATGCCGAACAGCGTCAGCGCGTCGATAAAGGCCGCGCGGGCCGAGTCGTCGTTGCTCGCCAGTTCGAAAGCAAACAAGCCAGCGCTCCCGGCGAAATCGCGACGCCACGCTGCATGACTGGGGCAGGATGCCAAAGCAGGGTGCAGCACGCGCGCAACTTCGGGCCGCGCTTCCAACCAGCGGGCCAGCGCCAGCGCGCTTTCGCCCTGATGCTTGAGGCGTACGGCCAGCGTCCGCATGCCGCGCAGCACCAGCCAGGCATCGTCCGGACTGACGGTCTGGCCGAGCATGTGGCCGCGCTTGTGGATGGCGGGCCACAGCGCGGCATTCGCGGTGACCGACCCCATCATGACGTCACTATGGCCGCAAAGATACTTTGTGCAGGCGAGGATCGACACATCGACCCCCAGGCCGAGGGCCGGCAGCAGCAAGGGTGTCGCCCAGGTGTTGTCGATCAGCGTGACGATCCCGCGCGCCTTTGCCACCGCGACGATGGCGGGCACATCCTGCACCTCGAAGGTCAGGCTGCCGGGGCTTTCGAGGAAGATGGCTCGGGTATGCTCGGTGCAAAGCGCAGCGATATCGGCGCCGATCAGCGGATCATAATAGACCGTCCGCACGCCGAACTCGCGCAGCATTCCATCGCACATCGCACGGGTCGGGCCATAGACGCTGTCGACCATCAGCAGTTCGTCGCCGGGCTTCAGCACCGCGAGCAAGGCGCCGGCAATGGCGGCGACGCCCGAGGGGTAGAGCATCGTGCCGGCCGCTTCCGGCTCCAACTGGGTGATGGCCTCAGTTAGCGACCAGCTCGTGGGCGCGCCACGCCGGCCATAATAGAGGCGGTGCGGATCGGCGGTCGTGGCGCTGCGCAGATGCGCTACATCCTCATACAATATGGTGGAAGCGCGCCACACAGGCGGGTTGACGATCCCGCCGGGTTGCCCGGGCATCCCGGTCCATTCCGGGCGGCGACCGGCCTGGACCAGTCGTGTGCCCGGGCCAAGAGGTTTTCTGGACTTTCCGTCGTCGCTGGTGCCGCTCATGCCGGACCGACCGCCTTGGGTGTCGCGGGATCGACCCCCCATTCAGACCAGCTCCCGTCGTAGATCCGTACATCCTCCTTGCCCAGCAGTGCTGCGCCGAACAGCAGATTGCAGGCGGTGACGCCACTGCCACAGCTCATGATCAGGGGCTTGTCGAGGTCGACGCCTGCATCGTCAAAGGCTTGGCGCAGCTCATCGCCCTGCTTCCAGCGTCCCTGATCGTCCAGCAACAGGTTCGACGGCAGATTGGCGGAACCTGGAATATGGCCTTCCGCCATGCCGGGGCGTGGCTCGGCGGCGTCACCCCGAAACCGGTCGGCGCTGCGGGCATCCACGACTTGCGCGGCGCAACTCTTCAAATTGGCGAGCACATCGGCCTTGCTGGCAATCGCGCTGTCGTCGCAGGCGGCGGTGAAGGCACCGTTGTTCGACCTGGCTGCCTCGCCTGCTTCGGTCGGGCGGCCTTCTGCCGTCCAGCGCGCCAACCCGCCATCCAAAATAGCAACCTGACGTGCGCCAAAGATGCGTAGCAGCCACCACGCCCGGCCCGCGCTGCTCAGCGGACTATTGTCGTAGATGACGATGCGGTCGTCCTGCCCGATGCCGAGGGCCGCCATCCGCTCGGCGAACTGGGCGTTGGTCGGCACCATCGCGGGGCGTGGATCGCTCGCGTCGTTGAGCGTCGAGAGATCGAGGAACAAAGCGCCGGGAATATGCTGCGCCAGATATTCCGCCTTGGGGTCACGCGGGGTGCCCGGCAAGAAGGCCGTGGCATCGAGGACCTTGAGGTCCGGCGCGCCGAGCGCCTTTGCGAGCCAATCGGTAGAAACCAGCATATCCATGGCGAAGCGTATCCTTGAGGTGGGATGGTTGGCGCAAGGGGTTCGCGCCGGCCACGAATCATATTAAGGCGCGTGGCATGACACTCAAGCATCTCGGTCAGACAAGCGGCCTTCCGGCAAGCCCGGAGGAGGCCGTTCTCGATTATGTGCCCAATCCCCGCAAGGGCCGGCCCTATCTGGTGCGCTTCACCGCGCCGGAGTTCACATCGCTTTGCCCCGTCACCGGCCAGCCCGATTTCGCGCATCTGGTCATCGATTATGTGCCGGGCGAGACGATTGTGGAATCCAAGTCGCTCAAGCTCTTCCTCGGCAGTTTCCGCAATCATGCCGGTTTCCACGAGGATTGCACGGTCGGCATCGGTGAACGGCTGACGGCCGAAATGCAGCCGCTCTGGCTGCGCATCGGCGGCTATTGGTATCCGCGTGGTGGCATTCCCATCGATGTATTCTGGCAGTCCGGTCCGCCCCTGGATGGCGTATGGCTCCCGGTTCAGGATGTCCCCGGCTATCGCGGCCGGGGCTAAGCGGGCGCCCGAGCGAACCGTTATTTGAGCAGTCCGCCCAACACGCCGCGCACGAGACGCCCGACCAGCCCGCCGCTGCTCTTGCGACTCGATCCACCGAGAATCGCCTTGCCGATCTCATTGGCGACCTGCCGGCCCACCGATGAGGCAGCCGAGCGCGTCGCGGACTGAATGGCGCGGTCGAGATTGCTCGGCCTGGCAGCTTCCCGCGCCTGAGCGCGCGCTTCTGCTTCGCGCTGCTTGGCTTCCAGACTGGCCTGCTGTGCAGCGGCCTTGTCCGCCTGGGCTTGTGCCTTGGCTGCATCTGCGGCCGCGGCTGCGGCCTGCGTGCGAGCCAGCAGGATTTCCTCGGCCGATTCGCGGTTGATCGCCTCGTCATATTTGCCGTCGCAGGGCGAAATGGACTGGATGATCGCGCGCTCCTTCGCGTCCAGCACGCCCAGCCGCGAGCGGGGTGGCGCGATCAACGTCCGCTGGACCATCGAGGGCGCGCCATCTTCCTGCAGCAGGGAAACGAGCGCCTCGCCCACGCGCAGTTCGATGATCGCGGTTTCGACGTTGAGAGCTGGATTGGCGCGGAACGTCTCGGCGGCGGCCTTGATCGCCTTCTGCTCACGCGGCGTGAAGGCGCGCAGGGCATGTTGCACTCGGTTGCCGAGTTGCCCCGCCACATCCTCCGGCACGTCGATAGGGTTCTGCGTCACGAAATACACGCCCACGCCCTTGGAGCGGATCAGGCGCACGACCTGCTCGATCTTGTCGACCAGCGCCTTGGGGGCGTCGTCGAAAAGCAGATGCGCTTCATCGAAAAAGAAGACGAGCACGGGCTTTGCAGGGTCGCCGACTTCCGGCAGCGTTTCGAAGAGCTCGGACAGCAGCCAGAGCAGGAAGGTCGCATACAGCTTCGGGCTGCGCATCAGCTTGTCGGCGGCGAGGATGTTGATGAACCCGCGCCCCTTTTCATCGGTGCGGATCAGGTCGCTGATCTCCAGCGCGGGCTCGCCGAAGAATTTGTCGCCACCCTGCGATTCGAGCTGCAAAAGCTGGCGCTGGATGGCGCCGACGCTGGCCTTGGTCACATTGCCATAGCGGCTGGTGAGCATGTCGGCATTGTCGGCGCAATAAGCCAGCATCGCCTGCAGATCGCCTAGATCGAGGAGCAGAAGCCCTTCGTCGTCCGCATAACGAAAGGCGATGGTCAGCACGCCTTCCTGCGTTTCATTCAACCCCATCAGCCGGGCGAGCAGCAACGGCCCCATTTCGGAAATGGTGGCGCGGACCGGATGGCCCTGTTCGCCATAAAGATCCCAGAAGATCGCCGGATTGTCCGAGAAGGCATAGTCAGCCAAGCCGATTTCCTGCGCGCGGGCGATCAACTTGTCGGCGTTCTTTGCCGTCGGCGAGCCGGCCATGGCGATGCCGGACAAGTCGCCCTTCACATCGGCAAGAAAGACCGGAACGCCCTGCGCCGAAAAGCTCTCGGCCAGCCCCTGCAGTGTCACCGTCTTGCCGGTTCCGGTCGCGCCGGCAATCAGGCCGTGCCGGTTGGCGCGACGCAGGACCAGACGCTGCGGTTCGCCGTCGAGACTTTGGCCAATGAAGATGCTCGTGTCGTCGCTCATGCCCGTTCTCCAACCACAGGCCAGAGGTAGCTTGGCAAGGGGAGCAAGAAAAGCGGCACAAACAGAAAAGGGCGCGAGGTCATCGCACCCTTTCACTCTGTCGGGATGCCCGCTTTTACATGCCGCGCAGGCGGATGGGCACGAACGCCGGCGGCGATCCGCGGCGGACCACCTGCAGCAGCACGGCATTGCGGCCGGCATCCTTGGCGGCCTGCGCGGCCTTGCCCAGTTCTGCCTCGCTGGTGACCGGCTGGCCATTGGCCGTGGTAATGACGAAGCCACGGCGCAGCCCCTTCTGTCCGGCGTCGGTCGCGGGGTCGACAGCCGTCACCACCACGCCGCGCGTATCCGCTGGCACGCCGAGCTGGCGGGCGATGGCGGGCGTCAACGACTGGACGGCGATGCCAAGCAATTGCTGCGAGGCTTCCTTGGTGGCCTGGGCATCCTGGTCCGAGAAATCGTCCTCGGCCGGCTGGCTGAAGTTCGCCAGTTCCTCTTCCGCCGGACGCTCCTCGATCGTCGCGCGAATGGTCATGCGCTTGCCATTGCGGATCAGCTCGATCGGCACGCTGGAGCCAACCGGCAGATTGGCGACGATGTAGGACAGCGTCTCGTCCGGATTCACCTCGCGATCGTTGACCTTCACGATGACATCGCCAGCCTTGATGCCGGCCTTGTCGGCAGCGCGGCCCGGCTCGACGCCATGCACAAACTCGCCGCGGTTGCGGGGCAGGCCAAGCGAATCGGCCATGTCTTCGGAAAGCTGGCCGATCTGGATGCCGAGATAGCCGCGCGTGATGGTCTGGCCCTTGCGCAGCGTCTCGATGATCGGGACAGCCTGCTCGGCCGGGATCGCAAAGCCGATGCCGATATTGCCGCCGGTGGGCGAGAGGATCTGGCTGTTGATGCCGATCACATTGCCGTTCATGTCGAACATCGGGCCGCCGCTATTGCCCTGGTTGATCGAAGCGTCGGTCTGGATGAAGCGCTCGCCGCCGCCGGTATTGCGGTGGAGCGCGGAGATGATCCCGGCGGTGACCGTGCTGCCGATGCCGAAGGGATTGCCGATGGCGATCACCCAGTCACCCACGCGGGCACGGGTCGAATCGCCGAACTTCACGAACGGCAGCGGCTTGGTGGTGGAGATCTTGAGCACGGCAAGGTCAGAGCGCGGATCGGTGCCGATCAGCTTGGCCTCATATTCCGTGCGGTCGGGCAGGGTGACCGTGATCGAGTCGACCCGCGCGCCCCGCGCACCGGGCGCGATCACATGGTTGTTCGTGACCACATAACCATCTGCCGAGATGATGAAGCCCGAGCCGAGCGACTGCGCCTGGCGCGTCTGCGGCTGGTCGCCCGAGCCGAACAGGGCGCCGAACGGCGTGCCTGCGAACGGGTTCTGCACCTGCACGCGCTGGCGGGTGGAAATATTCACCACGGCCGGCTGCAGGCGCTGCGCCATGTCGGCGAAGCTCATTGGCGCGCCGCGCGGCGCGGCTGCGGCCATATTCTCGTTCTGCGCGGTCTGCGCGACGACGGTGGATGAATTGGATGTCAGGGCAATGGCGGTGCCGCCGAGGAGGAGGGCTGCGGTAATAGCATAAGCGTAGCGCACGAAGATGTTCCTCTTCTCTTCATCTTTCGCCGGGTGTTCCGGAACGGAAGGCCCGGAGCCGGGGAGTGACCCACCGGCCATGGAATCGCCCGGATGAACGGGCATTGAATGGTCAGGGCGCGACGTAAAGACGCCGCGCCCTCAATCAGCCTTAGCGCCCCCGGAACTGGCGGAGATAGTCGTTGTCCGTGGATAGGACGGCGCTGGTTTCGCCGGGCGCAGTTTCGGCAAAGGTCGTCCGGTAGGACTGCATGGCGCGATAGAAATCGTAGAACTGCGCGTCCTTGCCGAAGCTGGCGGCGTAGACCTTTGCTGCGGCGGCATCGGCATCGGCGCGGATCAGCTGTGCGCGCCGGGCACCCTCTGCGCGGATGGTCAGCGCCTCCTGCTCGCGCGCGGTGCGCATCCGCTGGAACGCGCTCTGCAGCGGCGTGCCGTCGGGCAGGTCTGCGCGCATAATCCGCACGTCGATGATCTCCGCGCCATATTGCCGCGCGACCCGGTTCAGGCTGGCGGTGATGTTGTTCATCACCTCGCTGCGTTCCGGGCTGAGCAACAGGTCGAAGCGGCGGCGGCCCAGCTCGTTACGCAGGGCCGAACCCAGGATCGGGCGCAGCGCGTCCTCAACCCGGGTCTCGCTACCGGCCGAGATGAACATGCGCCGGGGGTCGACGATGCGGTAGCGTGCAAAGGCATCGACCTGCAGGCGCAGCTGATCGGTGGAGAGCACCTGCTGGCGCTCCATGGCGACCGACTGCACGCGCTTGTCGATCCACACGACCTGATCGACGAACGGCAGCCGGACCTTGAGGCCGGCACCGGTGTTCCCGAACACCTCATTGGGCTTGTAGGCATTGTAGATGCGGACCGGTTCGCCGAAGCGCAGCACGACGGCCTGCTTGGTTTCCGGCACGATCGAGAAGGTGCTGGCCAGCAGGATCAGGCCGACAGTCGCCAGAACGGCCAGCAGGATGGGGTTGCGCAAGGAGAGGTTCATTGTGCGCCTCCCTGCTGCTGGGCTTGCGGCTGTGCGGGCGTCTCCACGCTCACATTCGCACGGGGGCGAAGGGCTGGGAGCGGCAGATAGGGCGTCACACCGGGGGTTTCGACAATGGTCTTGTTCACGCCGGAGAGCACACTTTCCATGGTTTCATAATACATGCGGCGACGCGTCACGTCGGGTGCAAGGCGATACTCCTCATACACCTTGTCGAACGCGGCGGCCTCACCCTGTGAGCGGGCAGAGAGCTGCTGCGCATAAGCGCGGGCCTGATTGAGATAGGTTTCGGCAGCCTGCTGCGCAGCGCTGACTTCCTTGAAGGCATCGTTCACGGCAGCTGGCGGATCGGCCTGCTTGATGGCGACGCCCTGAATGCGCACGCCCGCGCCGTAGCTGTCGAGAATCTGCTGCATCCGCTCCTGCACCTGTGCCTCGATGGCATTCCGCCCGGCGCCGAGCGCGTCGGTCAGCGAGACTGTCGCCACCACTGCGCGCATGGCGGATTCGGAAACGGCGGTGATCGTTTCCTCAGGATTGGCGATCTGGAAGAGATATTGCTGCGGGTCGCGGATATTCCAGCGGACAGAATAGCCCAGATTGATGATGTTCTGGTCCCCGGTGAGCACCAGCTTCTCTGACTCATCGCCCGCCGAGCCGAGATCGACGGTGCGGATCTCTTCGACGTCGAGGATGGTCACATTTTCGAGCGGCGCCGGCAGCGACCAGTTGATGCCGGGGCCAAGGGTGCGGCTGTAGCTGCCCAGGATGGAGACGATGCCGCGCTCTTGCGGGCCGATCCGGTGAATGCTGGTGGTTGCGATCCAAAGCACGACGATGGCGATGGCGGCATAGAACCAGATGGCGCGCCCGCCGGGGCTGCGCGGCGTACCGCCTTGGCCGCCGAAGCTGTCCCGCGCGCGGCGCATCAGTTCATCGATTGCGCTCGGACCGCGCGAATCCGCGCTACCCCGGTCATCCCGGGGCGGTGGGGTCCACGGGTTGCGCGGACCTTCCTTGCCTTTGCCGGAAGACGGCTCCTCGCCCTGCGTGCCCCAAGGACCACCTTCGCTCATTGGCAAAGTCTGGCCGGGATTTTCCATCAATTCCTTACTCATGCCGTGGTTATAGGGACGGTCTTTGCGGAAATACAGGGCCGTGCTGCGATAATTGCCCCTTAGTGAGGGCGTATTCGGGCGCTCTTCGATTCACAAAACAGTCGGCATGTTCTAGAGCGCCCGCATGACTGACTCTCCGATCGATGATGCGTCCGCCCTTCCTCCCGCTCTGACCGCCCGGATCGAAGGCTTGGCTGCGGGCCGCGCCGGGGGACTTCGCCTGCGCGACAATGTCCTTAGCCTGGTGCTGGATGTGAGCGGAATGGACGCAGAGCAGCGTGATTCCCTTGCTGCGCAACTCGTTGCCGCGGGGACCAGCGAATTCGGTCTGGAGGATGTCCGGGTCGCGATGACGGCGGAACGCGCCGCGCGCCCTACGATCATCGCGGTGGGGTCGGGCAAGGGCGGGGTCGGCAAGTCGACGCTTTCGGTGAACCTCGCCGTCGCCCTCAAGGCGCTCGGCAAGCGTGTCGGCATGGTGGATGCGGACATTTATGGCCCCTCTCTGCCCCGCCTGCTGGACAGCGAGGATGCCAAACCCAAGGCGGAAGGCAACCGCCTGTTTCCGGTGCAGAACGCCTATGGCATCCCGATGCTGTCCATGGGGCATCTGGCCAAAAAGGGGCAGGCGATTGCCTGGCGTGGGCCGATGGCCGGCAATGCCTTGGGGCAGTTGCTGGATGCGGATTGGCAGGGCATCGACCTTCTGGTGGTGGATTTGCCACCGGGCACAGGCGACGTGCAGCTTACCATGATCCAGCGCTACAAGCCGGCCGGGGCGGTGATCATCTCCACGCCGCAGGATCTGGCGCTGATCGACGCGACGCGCGCGGTCAGTTTCTTCGATCAGGCGAAGGTGCCGGTCATCGGCATGGTGGAGAATATGGCGGGCTATGTCTGCCCGCATTGCGGTGAGGTGTCCGATCCGTTTGGGTCCGGCGGAGCGGAAGCGAGCGCCGCGCAAATGGGTCTGCCGTTCCTCGGGCGCGTGCCGCTGGATATCGCAGTCCGCACCGCATCGGATGCGGGCAAGCCGCCCGCTGCGGATGAGGGCGTGGCTGGCCAGCCGTTCCGCGCCATTGCCGAGCGCGTCGCCCGCTGGCTCGATCGAAACGGGTCGGGCGCCACGGCCGGTTGATGCGGACGCCGCGCAACAGGATGGGCAGCAGCGGCGGCGTAGAGAAGTCCGGCAAGGGGCTTCGTTCATCCATCAACCGCCGAACGCTCCTGATCGGGGCTGCGGCAGGCGGCGGACTGGCCCTGGCCTGGGGGCTCTGGCCGCGCGATTATGCGCAAACCGCCGATGCGACGGAGAGCGAGACCGCGTTCGGCGCGTTCCTGAAGATCGACCGGAACGGGCAGGTCATCGTCATGGTGCCGCAAGCGGAGCTTGGGCAGGGCGTCTTCACACTGTTTGCGCAACTCGTTGCGGACGAGCTCGGCGCTGACTGGCGCACCGTCGCGGTCCAGCCCGCGCCGCCCGGACCGCTTTACGCCAATCCCACGCTCCTGCGGCAATGGTTCTCCGGGCCGGTCACCGAGCAGTTCGGGGATCTGAGCGATCGGGCGATCGCGGAATATGCGCGTCGGTATAATCTGGTCCTGACGGGCGGGGCGACCTCGGTTGCCAATTTCCGCGACACGTTGCGCGAGGCCGGTGCAACCGCGCGGGTGCTGCTCTGCATGGCGGCGGCCGATCGCTGGGGCGTCGGCTGGGAAAGCTGCGACATTGTCGCGGGGATTGTCAGCGATGGGACGAACAAGGCGCGGATCGGCGCGCTGGCCGAAGAGGCCGCCGCTTTCACGCCGCCCGATCCGCTGCCCTTCCGGCCAGAAGGGCGCGAGGATGCCTTGATCGGCACCGAAGCACCCCGGTTGGATGTGCCGGCGAAGATCGACGGCTCGGCCAATTACGCGGCCGACATTCGGTTGCCGGACATGATCTACGCCTCGATTCGGCAGGGGCCGGTCAACGCCGTCGCGCTCGAATCGATCAACGAGGCGGGGGCGCGCGCGGCGCCTGGCATGATTGACATCGTGCGGGAGGCAGGCTGGGTCGCGGTGACCGGCCGCACCTGGTGGGCGGCGAATCAGGCGTTGAGCCGGCTCGATCCCGTGTTCCGGCTCGATGGGCCGGAGCTGGACGACGCAGCCATCGATACCGCGCTGGAAGCCGCGTTCGAGAGCGGCCAAGGCGGGCGCTATTTCCGCCGGGGTGATCTGGAGCCGGTCTTTGCCGGTGCGCAGGTCGTCAGCGCCGTCTACGATGTGGCGCCAGCGCTGCATCTCGCGCTCGAACCCATGGCGGCGACGGCGCGCGTACGGCCGGAGGGCGTGGAGCTGTGGATGCCGACGCAGGCCCCGACACTGGCCCGCGATGCCGTGGCAAAGGCACTGGGCGTGTCAGCCCGCGACGTGACAATTTATCCCTTGTTCGCGGGCGGCTCTTTCGGGCTGAAGATGGAGGTCGATGCCGGAGTCCAGGCAGCGCTCATCGCCCGCGCCGCCAATGCGCCGGTGCAACTCATGTGGTCACGCGCGGAGGACATCATCCGCGATTATCCGCGGCCGCCGGCCCGCGCGCGGATGGTTGTTAAGCTGGGGCCGACCGGTCTGATCGAGGGCTGGTCCGCGAAGGTTGCGGCACCCGCCACGCTGGCCCAGCAGTGGCGACGGATCGCGCATGGCCGCACTCGGGAGGAGGCGCGGGCCGACACAGCAAACAAGGCCGACGCTCTGGCTGTCTCCGGTATGGACCTGCCCTATGCGATTCCCAATTTCGCGGTTGATCATTTCCCTGCCGACCTCGCGCTGGCGACCGGTCGCTGGCGGGGCAATGCGGACAGCTATGGCTGCTTCTTTTCCGAGAGCTTCATCGACGAACTGGCGGTGGTCTCGCAGGTCGAGCCGCTTTCCTTCCGGATGCAGTTGCTCGGCAACAATCCCCGTCTGGCGCAATGCCTCACCGCCGTCACCGCCCTTGGCGATTGGCAGGGCGGCGTGCCGGGCAGCGGTCAGGGCATCGCCTGCCACAGCATGGCTGGCGGCCACATCGCGGTGCTGGTGGAGGCCGGCTTGTCGCAGGGACGGGTCGCGGTGAAGAAAATCTGCGCGGTCGCCGATTGCGGGAAGCTGATCAATCCGGGGATCGCCCGTCAGCAGATCGAAGGGGGGCTGATCTTCGGCCTCGCCATGGCGCTCGGTGGGGCGCCGGCCTATGCCGGATCGTTGCCAGCCGGTCTGCAGCTTGGCGATTATGCCCTGCCACGCATGGCGGATGTGGGGGAGGTGAGCGTGGAATTCATCGACAGCAGCGCGGCCCAGTCCGGCCTTGGGGAAATCGGCGTGCCGGCGGTTGCGCCAGCGCTCGCCAGTGCGCTGGCGACGGTCACGGGGCGGCGCTACCGTCGCTTGCCGGTCATGGGAGAGGATGGATGAACGAATCGCAGGTGACGGGCAGCGCCATCGGTGCTCAAGGGGGCCGGGTGGCCGTGCTGGTCGTCAATCTCGGTACCCCTGATGCGCCGACGCCGGCAGCGGTGAAGCGCTATCTGCGCGAGTTCCTGTCCGATCCGCGCGTCGTCGAGATTCCGCAAGCGGTCTGGCAGCCGATCTTGCGCGGTGTCGTGCTCAATGTGCGCCCGCGCAAGTCGGCGCATGCCTATCAGCAGGTGTGGACGGATGACGGCTCTCCGCTGGCGATGCACACGCGGGATACGGCGCGGGGCCTGCGGGTCATCTGGGGGGATGCGATCACGGTCGACTGGGCGATGCGCTATGGCGCGCCATCCATTGCCGACCGGCTGACCGCGCTGAAAGAGAGCGGCCACGAGCGCATTCTCATCGCCCCGCTCTATCCCCAATATTGCGGCGCCACGACCGCGAGCGTGATGGATGCGGTCGGTCAGGCGCTGGAAGCGATGCGGTGGCAGCCCGCCATCCGCACCCTGCCGCCCTATTTCGACGATCCCGCCTATATCGAGGCATTGCGCGCCCGCACGCAAAGCCAGCTGGCGGCCCTGCCATTCGCCCCGGATCGCCTGCTGGTGAGCTTCCACGGCATGCCCAAGCGCACCCGCGAGTTGGGCGATCCTTATTATGCGCAATGCGTGGAGACGGCCCGCCTGCTCGGCGAGGCACTGGGGCGTGAGATCATCGTCACCTTCCAGTCCCGCTTCGGCCCTGCCAAATGGCTGGAGCCGGCGACGGACACTGTGCTCGAGGGACTGCCCGGCCAAGGCGTGCGCTCGGTCGCAGTGATGACGCCCGGCTTCTCGGCGGACTGCCTGGAGACGCTTGAGGAAATCGCCCTGCGCGGCAAGGAGAGCTTCGTCGCCGCGGGTGGCGAGCATTTCGCCTTTTTGCCCTGTCTTAACGCTCAGGCGGACGCTATTGCCATGTATCGGCAGCTTCTCGGGCGAGAACTTGCCGGCTGGGTAGGGCCGTCCAGCATTTGACCGAACCCTTGATGACGCGCAGGAGAGGCATTGAATGAGCAGAGTAGCGATCGTGACCGGCGGAACCCGCGGTATCGGCGAAGCAATCAGTCTGGCACTGCGCGAAAAGGGGTTTGAGGTCGCTGCCAACTATGCTGGCAATAGCGAGCGCGCCAAGGCCTTCACGGACAAGACCGGCATTCGCTCCTACGCGTGGGACGTGGGCGATCATCAGGCCTGCCTGGATGGCTGCGCCCAGGTCGCGTCCGATCTCGGGCCGATCGACGTCGTGGTCAACAATGCCGGCATCACGCGCGACGGCGTGCTCATGAAGATGAGCTTTGAGGACTGGAACGAGGTGATGCGCATCAACCTCGGCGGCTGCTTCAACATGGCCAAGGCCACCTTCCCCGGCATGCGCGAGCGGGGCTGGGGCCGCATCGTCAACATCGGCTCGATCAATGGGCAGGCTGGCCAATATGGCCAGGTGAACTATGCAGCCGCCAAGTCGGGCATCCACGGCTTCACCAAGGCGCTGGCTCAGGAAGGCGCCAAATATGGCGTCACCGTCAACGCCATCGCGCCGGGCTATATCGATACCGACATGGTCGCCGCTGTGCCGGCGGCGGTGCTGGAGAAGATCGTGGCCCGCATTCCCGTCGGGCGTCTGGGCCATGCGGAAGAGATCGCGCGGGGCGTTGCCTTCCTGTGCAGCGAGGATGCCGGGTTCGTGACCGGATCGACCCTGTCGATCAACGGCGGCCAGCACATGTATTGAGCCGGGCGGTGGAAGAGACGCCACCGCTTTATGCCGGCCCGGTCAAGCGCAGCATGACCATTGCTGGCCATACCACCTCGATCAGCCTGGAGCCTGTCTTCTGGCGAGCGCTGGAAAACAGCGCTCGCGCAGTGGACCTGCCGCTCAGTGCGCTGGTCGCCCGCATCGATGCCGAGCGGATTCAACAGAGCGAGCCGCCCAATCTTGCCAGCGCGATCCGGTGCTGGTTGTTGGTGCGCGCAGGATAAACGCCGGGTTGTTCCGGCGCCTGCCAAGCCTCAGGCAAGCAGCGTGCCGGCCAGTTCCTTGAGATCGGCCTCGGGCCGCGCGCCATAATGCGAGATGACCTCTGCAGCGGCGATGGCACCGAGTGTGAGGCAGGTCGTCGGGTCCTGCCCACGCACATGGCCGGTCAGGAAGCCAGCGGCGAAGAGATCGCCCGCGCCGGTCGTGTCGATCACCCGCTCGACGGGCGCTGCCGCCACTTCATAGCGCGTGCCGTTCTGGATGGCGATGGCGCCCTTCTCGCTGCGAGTGACGATCAGCGTCGGCAGCTTGTCCGCAAAGCGCGCAATGGCCTCTTCGCAGTCCTGCGTTTGCGCCAGCGAGCAGATCTCGGTTTCGTTGGAGAAGAGGATGTCGATCATCCCGCCGTCGATCAGGCTGATGAAGTCCTCGCGATGCCGCTCGATGACGAAGGCGTCGGACAGCGTGAAGGCCACCTCGCGGCCCGCCTCGCGCGCGGCGGCGATGGCATCGCGCATGGCGGCGCGGGGCTGCTCGGGGTCCCACAGATAGCCCTCAAGATAGAGGATGCGGGCCGAGCGGATCATGTCGAGATCGAGCGCGGCCGCGGGCAGGAACTGGGATGCGCCGAGGAA
The DNA here is from genome assembly GCF_025961735.1 of Sphingobium sp. B11D3B. Classification (NCBI taxonomy): domain Bacteria; kingdom Pseudomonadati; phylum Pseudomonadota; class Alphaproteobacteria; order Sphingomonadales; family Sphingobiaceae; genus Sphingobium; species Sphingobium sp. B11D3B. Next base: position 3,049,404 of record NZ_JAOQOF010000001.1, read on the forward strand.
GGTGTTCATCGTGCGCTGAGCGTCGGGCGTCACCATGATGAGGCAGCGCGCGGTGGGCGGGCCGTCGCTCGCCACCTCGGTTTCATAGCGGATGCCCAGTGCGCGAATATCATGCGCGAAGATGCGGCCGAGCTGATCGTCGGCGACCTGGCCGATGAAGCCGCATTTGCCGCCCAGCGCGGCCATGCCGGCCAGGGTATTGGCCGCCGACCCACCGGAGATCTCAAGGCCGCTCGCCATATCGGCATAGAGCGCCTCGGCCTGCTCGGCATCGATAAGCTGCATCCCGCCCTTGGTGAGCGCGCGGCTGGCGATGAAGGCATCGTTTTCCTGGGAAATCACATCGACAATGGCATTGCCGATGGCGACAACATCAAGAACAGCTTCGGACAAAAGGCATTCCTTCATGAAGGATGAGGCAGGGCGGGAGAAAGCCCGTCCTTATCCGCCTGATCTCGCCCCGGCAAGCAGCGTGGGGCAGCGCATGGGGAGCGCCGGCCGCTTGACCGCCGCGCGTGCTCGGGCAAAACCTGTTCCATGGTGTTTCCCGCGTTGCTGCGCGCCCTTCCGCAAATCCTGTTGCCCGGCATCCGCGCGGTGCTCTGGCAGAGTCTGGCCACCACCGTGGCGATCTTTGCGCTTATCGGCGCGGGCGTCTGGTTCGGCCTGCGCCTGCTGCTGACCCGGACCGGCTGGCTGGATGCAGACGGTTTCGCCGGGGCAGCGCTCGCCGTCGCGATCGCGCTGGTCATCGGCTGGTTGCTGTTTCGCGCCGTGGCGATTGCCATCGTTGGACTTTATGCGGATCGCATCGTAGCGGTGGTCGAGCAGACGGACTATCCCACACGCCATGCGCAGGCGGCGGCCGTGCCTTTCGCCACCGGAATGCGGATCGCCTTGCGTTCGGCCGGCCGTGCGGTCGGCTGGAATCTGGCGGTGCTGCCGCTCTATGTGGCGCTGCTGGTCACCGGCGTTGGCGCGCCCATCCTGTTCCTCGTGCTCAATGCCTATCTGCTCGGCCGCGACCTTGCCGAACTCATCGAGGGGCGGCATCCGGGCTTGGGGGCATTCACGCGGGGCCAGCGCTGGCAGCTCGGCTTCGTTTCGGCGCTTCTATTGCTGCCACCCGTCGTGAACCTGTTGGCGCCGATCTGGAGCGTGGCTATGGCCGCACACATGTTTCATGCGCGGCGGAAGATCTGAACAGATGCTCTTGCGCTTTGGCTTTCCCCTGCTTGCTCTGCTTCTCTCCGGCTGCGGCGCGTCGCTGGTCCCGCAGACTGGCGGCCAGGCGCCCGCGGTCGGCTATGCGCCGGCCAAACGGCCCCAGCCGGGCGGCATCGTCGGGGCGGATGCGCGGGGCCTGCAACGGCTCTTCGGGGAGCCTCGGCTGGACATTCGCGATCCTGCAGTGCGCAAGCTGCAGTTCGCCAACGGCCAGTGCGTGCTAGATGCCTATCTCTATCCCCCGGCCGCGAATCGGGAGCCGGTTGTGACGCATGTCGATGCACGCAACAGCACGGGCGATGACATGGACGCCGCTGCCTGCGCGGGCCTGCTCCGCAGGCGCTAGGATGGCGCGCCGGGGCGCGTCGATTGACTTCCCGATCAGGCAATGACAGCTTGCAGCCATGACTGAGCATGTTGGCCAGCCTCGTTGCCCGTCGGGCAACCGATCTTATCGAGGTCAGATCCTCACGGGACGATAGCCCCGGGAGTCGGCGCGTCTCGCCCCGACTGTCGGGGTGAATTCGCGCATCTTGCCCAGCGTCCCCCAACAGGTGGCGCTGGCCCTCCATCTTGAAAGATCCTTCCATGACCAACACACAGGCGGGCCGCAGGCCGGCCATCCATATGATCGACACCGAAGCCGATCGCCTGACCGAACTGGCGCTCGGCGCCGAAGACCGGTTTCCCGAGGTCAGCGCCTTGTTGCTCGACGAAATCGGGCGCGCGACAGTGAAGACCGCCAGCCAGATCGGCCCCGATGTTGTGAGGATGCAATCTACGGTGGCGTTCATCGATGAAGAAAGCGGCGCCGAACGGTCTGTCCAACTCGTCTATCCCGGCGAGGCAGACATCAATGCCGGGCGCGTCTCCATCCTCACGCTGATCGGCGCGGCGCTGATCGGCCTGCGCGAGGGTCAGTCGATCAACTGGCCGGATCGCAGCGGCAAGCGGCGGCGGCTGCGCATCCAGTCCGTCAGCCACTGAGGCGCCATGGTGGCGGGCAGGGCGTCAGGCCTCAGGGCGCTGTGCTTTGCCCCGCCGTCTTCGGCACCTGCCGCTCGCAGTGATAGACGAGGCGCTCGTTCGGGCTGGATGGCAGCCGCGCCTCGATCTCGCCCTGAATCTGCATCAGCTTGGCGAGCCGCTCTGGGTCGCTCGAGCAGCCGGACCAGCCGATCTTGTCCCGCAGCGCGCGCATCTCGGCGGCGCTCTGTGCGCTCACGAGATAGTTATCGGTGCGGTAGCGGCCGATAGCGGGGTCGAAGCGCCGCACCGAAACAGCGGCCTCGTCAGCCGGCACGAGGGCGCGGGACCAACCGGTCGCGCCGTTCTGGAACTGGGTGCGCCCGTCGAGGCACCCCTGCGGCGTCCATGTAAAGCTCAGGTCCGTCGTTTCCGAGACGGTGACCCGGCTCAGCCCCGGTTCGAGCCGGCATAGCCAGCGACCGCTTTCGGCCGACGCCGCACCGTCCATGTCGTTACCGACTGCGTTGCCGGCATCCGGCAGCGGCTCGGCCGGTGCGTCGGCGCTGTTGAAACTCGGGCGCAGCGCAAAGGTCAGCACTGCAGCCAGCAGCAGCACGCCTGCCGCCCCGCCAAAGCGCCGGGCGTGGCGGATGTTGCCGCGCGACTGGCCCAGTACCGCGGCACCACCGGTGAGAGCGGCAGCGGCAAGAAGCAGCGCGGCGATGGCGATCATGTTCTCCCGCCGGGCGATAACCTGCTGCTGGGCCTGCTCGCGCGCGGCGATGGCGCGCTCGCGGTCCTTCAGGGCGGTTTCGTTCTGCCGTCGCGCCGCCTCGGCGCGGGCGCGCTCGTCGGCGGCCTGCTGGGCGGCATCGATTTCCGCCATGGATCGGCAGGTTTCGCTGGATCGGCGCACCTGAACATTGGCCTGCCGCAGAAAGCTCGCAATCTCGCGCGTCGATACCGCAAAGCCATATTCAGCATCGCTACCGTCCGAGAGCGAGCCAAAGCTGTTGATGCCGATGACGCGGCCGCAATCGTCCACCAGCGGCCCGCCACTGTTTCCCGCCGCCAGTGGGGCGGTGTGCAGCACGGTGTCGAACTGGCGGGAGGCGCGCCCTGCCGAGACATTGCCAGAGGTGCGCACGGCGCTCATCGGGCGGATGATATCCTCGATGCTCATGCCCTGCGCGCGATCGACGGAGCCGGGATAGCCGATGGCGGTCACTCGCGTGCCGTCTTCCACCGGGCCGGCCAGGAAGGTCGCTATGGGAATCGACGGCGCGTCATCAACGGCCAGCAAGGCCAGATCATTGCCCGGCGAATAGGCCAGGATGCGGCCGCCATAGCTGTTCGTGCCCTCGGAGGGGATGATGCCGATGACGATGTTGGACTCGCTGCGGGCGAGTTCGACGACATGGGCATTGGTGAGCACGCGGCCCGGCGCGATCATGACGCCGCTGCCATGACCGACGAAATAGGCATTCTGGCCGTCCGTTGCCACCAGCGCCACCCGCACGACGCTGCGCGAGGCGGCGGCGATGTCCTGCACATCTGCCCGTGCCGGCGTCAGGGCAAGAGGCAGCAGTAGCGCAAGGGCGAGGTGGAGGACCGCTTTGAAGGAACCGAACAGTCCGGTGCGAGGCTTGATCATGGGGAACCTTTAACGCGCCCTTCGAGCTCTCGACAGAGGTTTTCACGGTCCACGCGCTTTGAACGCAATTTACGGGAAGCTTACCCGCATTGCCGGTGAGACAAGGACCCGCGGCTGAGCCCGCGCCTTGCGTGAGCATGGCCGGCCCGCTTACATCGGATAGCCTCCGCTCGATTGCGGAAGAGATAGGAAAGTTGTTATGCGCGCCACCGCGCCGGCCATTGATGAAGAGACGGCATGGGCGGCCTTCGCGGCGCGCGACCGCCGCATGGACGGGCGTTTCGTCGTCGCGGTCAAGACGACCGGCATCTATTGTCGCCCGAGCTGCCCCGCACGCCGCCCCCGGCCGGAGCATGTCACGATCCTGCCCGATGGCGGCGCGGCACGAGCGGAGGGTTATCGGCCCTGCCTGCGCTGCCGGCCGGACGATGTCGCGCCGGATCGCGCTGCCGTCACGCAAGCGCTGGCGTTGCTGGAAGCTGGTGAGGTCATGCCGCCGCTGGCCGAGCTGGCACGCGCCGTCGGCTACACGCCCCACCATTTCCAGCGCCTGTTCAAGCGGGCCGTGGGGGTCTCGCCCGCGGCCTACTGGCGCGGTTTGCGGGCGAATCGGCTGACGCGCGCGCTCCACAAGACTGAAAGAATCACAGATGCGATCTACGATGCCGGCTATGAAGCACCCAGCCGCGCTTATGCCGATGCGCGGGCGCGACTTGGCATGACACCGTCCGCTTGGCGCAATGGCGGCGCGGACGTGACGATTCGCTTCACGGTCACGGCGACGTCTCTGGGCGACATGCTCGTTGCGGCGACCAACAAGGGCCTGTGCCGGATCAGCTTCGATGAGGAGGAAAGCGACCTGCGGCGGCATTTCCCGCGCGCGACGATCGTCGCTGGCGATACCGACTTTGCGGCATTGGTGGCGCAGGTCGTGGCTTTGGTGGATGATCCCTCACGGGCGGTGGATCTGCCGGTCGATGTCGCCGGCACAGCATTCCAGCAGGCGGTATGGGCGGCCTTGCGGGCGATCCCCATCGGTGAAACGCGCACCTACACGCAGATCGCAGCAGCGGTCGGCAAGCCGGCTGCCGTCCGCGCGGCGGGGTCGGCCTGTGGCGATAACAAGCTGGCGGTGCTCATTCCCTGCCACCGGGTTCTTCGCAGCGATGGCGGATTGGGCGGTTATGCCTATGGGACGGATCGCAAGACGGTCCTGCTGGAGAAGGAAAAACGGCAAAAGTAGGACTTTACTGCGGGAACATGAGGATAGAGTCGGCCCCCAATAGATCAGTGGCGAAAAAACAACGAAAACTCATTACCTTACGCGCCGGCCGCCAAGTAAATTTTGCGTTCAACTTGTCGCCATTGCCTAACAACTGGCCGGATTCAGCCGGGGGACGCGAAACCAGCAGGCATGTTCGGCGGTTTTTTCCTCACTATGACACATAACCATGAAACCCCTCGTACAGCGCTGACCGCGATTGCCGCCGTCTTGGCGCTTGGCTCCACCTCGGCTCTGGCGCAGGAGGCCGGAACCGCTTCACCCGCGGTCGATCCCGCTGGTAGTGAGATCGTGATTCCGGATGCGCAGCGTGCGCCTACGGCGGTCCCGCTCCCGACAACCGCGCCGCCGCTGACGACCGTGGCTCCGATCGTCACGCAGAGCCCGGCAGCGCCTTCATCGAGCGCCTTAACCGCTGCGCCCATTGTTGCCCCGGAGGCCACAACCGCCCGTACTGCCGAAAGCCCTCCCCAGGCGCGTCAGGCCGCTCCGGCTTCCGCGGAGACCGCGTCAGCACCTGCAGAGCGTACATCCAGTGCCCGCGCGATATCGACGCGTCCGACTGCGGCGCGTGAACTGGCTCCGCAGCCAGTCGCCAGCGATGCTGTTGCGCAGGCTGAAGCCCAACCTCAGGCGGTTGAGGCCCCTGCGACTGAGGCGCCGATGGTCAATGAGACACCGCAACCCGCGCCGCTTGAAACCACCGGTGAGGCTGCTTCCAGCGATAACACTGCGATCATCATCGGCGGTGCTGGTGCGCTCGTACTGCTTGGGGCCGGCTTCATGGCCTTCCGTCGCCGCAAAACCTATGACCGTGAGATCGAGGCAGATGCGATGGAGCGGGAGGTGATCCGTGAACCCGTCGTCACGCCGAAGCAGGATACGGTCGTGAATCCAGCCTCTGCACCTGCCGTAGCGCCCCGTGCACCGGTTGATTCTTCTGCTCCGATCATGCAGCGCTCCACTGTCGTCCGCGAGGGCGATCTGGAACAACAGGTGGCGGCGGCGCCGTCGCGGGAAAACCCGTTTCTTACCCGCAAGAACCGTCTGCGTCGCGCCAACTTCCTGATGCGCCAAGGCGCTCTGCCTGAGGCTGCGCCGGCGACGATGGACCGCCAGACCGCGGCAGCGCCCGCAACCCAGCCGCAAGCCCCTGCGCGTCAGACGGTTTATAGCTTCGGCGGGACGACCGTCCGCCCGACCCAAAAGCCGCGCACGACCTGATCTCCATCGGTCGGTAGCTTCAGATGCAGCCGCTCTTCGTAACGAGGAGCGGCTGTTCATTACAGCGCCGTTCGAAATCAGACGAAGCTGTAGGGATCGATATCCACGCTCACCCGCGTCGTTGACTTCCAATCGATCTGGCTCAGCCATTTGCGGACGATGGCCTGCAGATCCACCCCGCGCCGCGCGTGGACGAGCAATCGGAACCGGTGTCGACCGCGCAGCACGGCCAGTGGCGCTTCGGCCGGACCATAAACGTCCAGACCATCCTGATGGGGCGCAATCTTCCCGATTCGCTGTGCCGTCTCCCGGGCCAGTGCTCCGTCGGTATCGCTGACGATGATTGCCGCGAAGCGCCCAAACGGCGGCGCGTTGGCGATCCGCCGGCTTTCCGTCTCCATCGCGTAGAAGCGCGCGCCATCGCCATCGAGCAAGGCCCGGATCACCGGCGCCTCCGCAGCGCGGGTCTGGATGAAGACCCGTCCAGGCTTCTCGCCACGCCCCGCGCGTCCCGAGACCTGCATGATCTGCTGATAGGTGCGCTCAGCGGCACGCAGGTCGCCGCCATCCAGCCCGAGATCGGCATCGACCACGCCGACCAGCGTGAGTTCGGGGAAGTGGTAGCCCTTGGTGACCAGTTGCGTGCCGATGATGATATCCACGGCCCCGCCCGCCACGTCCCGCACAAAGGCAGCCGCCCGAGCCGGAGACCATAAGGTGTCGGAGGTGACGATGGCGGTGCGCGCCTGCGGGAAGAGCAGCTTCACCTCGTCCGCGATACGCTCGACACCGGGGCCGCAGGCGACCAGCGCATCGCTCTCGTTGCATTCCGGGCAGGCGTCGGGCGTGGGGATGCTGTGGCCGCAATGATGGCAAGCGAGGCGCCGGGTCAGGCGATGCTCGACCATCCACGCCGTACAGTGCGGGCACTGGAAGCGATGGCCGCAATGGCGGCATAGGGTGAGAGGTGCATAACCGCGCCGGTTGAGGAACAGTAAGGATTGCTCGCCGCGCTCCAGCGTCTCCGCCATGGCCTTGACCAGCGGCGGCGCGAGCCATCGCCCCCGGTCGGGTGGATCGCGCGTCAGGTCGAGGCCGATGATCTCCGGCAGTTCCGCGCCGCCAAACCGGCTGGGCAGGGCAATCTCTTCATAGCGGCCCAGAGCGACCTGATGGCGGGTCTCGATGGCCGGCGTCGCCGAGGCGAGGATGATCGGGCAGCTCTCGAACATGCCGCGCATCACCGCGACGTCCCGCGCATGGTAGCGCACGCCTTCTTCCTGCTTGAAGCTGGTCTCATGAGCCTCGTCCACGATGATGAGGCCGAGCTTTGGGTAAGGCAGGAACAGCGCCGAGCGCGCGCCCACCACCACCTGCGCCTCGCCGCGCGAGATCGCCCGCCAGGCGCGACGCCGGTCGGATTGCTTGAGGCCGGAATGCCAGGGCACCGGCTCACAGCCAAAGCGGGCCGTGAACCGGTCGAGAAACGGCTCGGTCAGGGCGATTTCGGGCAGCAGCACCAGCGCCTGCTTGCCCTGCCGCAGAGTCTCGGCCAGCGCCTCGAAATACACCTCCGTCTTGCCCGATCCGGTGACGCCATCAAGCAGGACGGTCTGGAAGGCATGGGCGCGAACATGCTCTGTCAGCCTGTCGGCCGCCGCCTGCTGGTCGGCGCTGAGCGTGACGGTCACGAAGTCGGGATCTGGATCGGGATAGGGCTGATTGGTGGAGACCTCCACGGCCTCCAGCGCGCCCTGCTTTACCAGCCCGCGAATCACCGCGTCGCTGACTTCGCCAATGGCGGCCAGTTCACGCACCAGCCCCTGCCGCTCGCCGATGCGTTCCAGCGCTTGTGCGCGTTGCGGCGTCAGTCGGTCCGGCACGACGCCGGTGGGACGATATTCCACCACCGTCTTCTCGCCATCCAGCGCGGACATGGAGGCGAGCGCCATGCGCAGCACGGCAGCGGGCGGGGCAAGGTAATAATCAGCCGTCCACTCGATGAGGCGGCGTAGCGAGGCGGGCAAAGGCGGCGCGTCCAGCACGCCGCTAATGGGGCGCAGACGATTGTCGCCGACCGGCGCGACGTCCGGAAAGCGGTCCGCTTCCCACACCACGCCGATCATCGGGCGCGGACCCAGCGGGGCGACGACGATCTGCCCGGGCTCCACGCTCATGCCATGCGGCACCCGGTAGTCGAGCGGGCCGAGCGCGGCGTTGAGCAGAATGATCCGGGCGCGGGTCATGCCCCGGCCTTAGAGACAGTCTGGCTCGGAGGAAATGGCATCGTCGCGCTGGCTTCACGCCTGCGCGCGGCGGGCAAGGCCTTACATCCGCCGGCGTGCGGCGCTATAGGCGGCGCCAATCTCTCCACAACCGGGAACCTCTGGCCATGAAATTCTTCGTCGATACCGCCGACACTGCCGACATTCGCGAGCTTGCCGCCACCGGCCTGCTGGACGGCGTGACGACCAATCCCAGCCTCATCCACAAATCGGGCCGCAAGTTCCTTGAAGTGGTGGAAGAGATTTGCGGGCTGGTTGATGGCCCCGTCTCGGCGGAGGTCGTGGCGCTCGATCATGAGACGATGATGAAGGAAGCCGCTGTGCTCCGGAAGATCGCCGAGAATGTCTGCATAAAGGTGCCGCTCACCATCGATGGCTTGAAGACCTGCAAGGCGCTCACGCAGGATGGCTGCCAGGTCAATGTCACGCTGTGCTTCTCGGCCAATCAGGCCCTGCTCGCCGCCAAGGCCGGCGCGACGTTCATCTCGCCCTTCGTCGGGCGGCACGATGACAATGGCTTCGACGGCATGCGGCTGATCGAGGACATCCGGCTGATCTACGACAACTACGCTTTCGAGACCGAGATTCTCGCGGCTTCGCTGCGTCACCCCATCCATGTGCTCGAATGCGCGAAGATCGGTGCGGACGTGATTACGGCGCCGCCAGCGGTCATCAAGTCGCTGGTCAACCATGTGCTGACCGACAAGGGCCTCGCCGCTTTCGCTTCGGACTGGGAGAAGACGGGTCAGTCGATCCTCTGAGTCCTACGGCAGTCCAAAAAGAAGGGCCGCTGTCTCCCGGGAGGCAGCGGCCCTTTTCTTTGGCTCAAAGGACGGCGCGATCTACCGCCCAAAACCCTTCGGCGCGGCATCAACCACGGTCGATCCACTGGCGCCGACCTGTTGTACTTCCAGTGCGCGCTCGGCGATCCCGTCCCTGCCGAAGCGGAAGGCGCCGTCGATGCCGGCGAAGCCCTCGGCGTCGCGTAGCCGCGCCGCCGGGAAGGCGCTCCCGGGCTTCCAGTCCTGCGCGATCCGCACGGTGAGCAGCACCGAATCATAACCGAGCGACGCGAGGCGGTAGGGTGCCGTGCCGTAGGACGAGCGATATTTGGTCGCGAGCGTGCGATAAAGACCATCCGAGACGCCCGCATACCAGGCACCGCGCAGCGCCGTGCTGGCGGAAAGACCGGATTCGGTCGCCCATAGCTCGGTGCCGAGAATGCGCGCGTCCTTGGCGCCGGCGGTGCGCACCAGCGGCGCGGCCTGCAGCGCGATGCGACCGACATCGGCGATCAGCAGCGCATCATAGCTGGAACTGGCCGACAGGCGCTGGACCGCTGATTGCACCGAATTGGCCGAGCGATCGAATGTCTCCATCGCCACGACCGTGCCGCCGGCAGCTTTCACCTCGCTGAGAAACGCCTTGCCGGCCCGCTCCCCATACACGCCGCGCGGCACAAGCGCCGCGAAATCGCTCAGGCCACGCGCCCTCGCAAAGCGCACGACGCGCGAGACCGATTGCTCCGGGCTGTAGCCGAGCAGATAGACGCCGTTGCCGGCGACGCTCTCGTCATTGGAATAGCTCAGCACCGGGATGTTGGCTGCGCGTGCGATCGGCGCGACAGCGCGCACCTCGTCCGCCGTCAGCGGGCCGAGGATGAGCTTGTTGCCTTCCGCCACGGCCTTGCGCGCGGCCTCGGCCGGGTTGCGCCCGGTATCATAGGTGGTGACGCGCAGCCGCTCGGTCTTGGTATCCAGCAACGCCATGGTGGTGGCATTGGCCAGCGAGCGCCCCACGCCGGCATTCGCGCCGCTCATCGGCACAAGCAGGGCGATGCGGTGCCGCTCGGTATCAGTCGGCAGGCCCTGCGTTACGTCCGGCTGCTGCGTTTTGGGCGGCGGCGCAGGCGGCGCGGAGGGCGGCACTACGCGCGTACAGGCCGCCAGCAGCATGGCGCCGATCAGCACAATGCCCTGCAGAATGCGGCGGGGCGTCGGGGTGCCTCCAGCCGCGATGTCGAACCTCACTTGCCCCGCAAGGCTCCTCTCTGCCATGGCACACCTCATGTCCGCTTCACTTGAGCCTGGCCTATATATCGTTGCGGGACCGATCGGCAACTTGTCCGACCTGTCGCCCCGCGCTGCCGCCGTGCTGCAAGGTGCGGACGTGGTGGCCGTGGAGGACAGCCGCGTGAGCGCCAAATTGCTGCGCCATGCCGGGTCCGACCGGCCCATGATTCCCTACCATGACCACAGCGATGAGCGGGTTCGCGCCCGTCTGGTCGAGCGCATGGCGATCGAAGCGGTGGCGCTGCTGTCGGACGCCGGGACGCCGCTCATCTCCGATCCGGGATACAAGCTGGTGCGAGACGCCCGTGCGGCAGGCCGATCCGTGAATACGGTGCCCGGCCCCTGCGCGGCCATTGCGGCGATCACGCTCTCCGGCCTCCCCAGCGACCGCTTTTTGTTCATGGGCTTTTTGCCGCCCAAGACCAAGGCGCGAACCGATGCGCTGGCGGAGGTGGCGGGTCTGCGCGCGACGTTGGTCTTCTACGAGAGCGGGCCACGTTGCGCGGCATCGCTGGCGGACATGGCGGCCGTGTTGGGCGATCGCCCGGCTGCGCTCTGCCGCGAGATCAGCAAGGCCTATGAGGAAACATTGAGCGGCACGCTGACCGAGCTCTCGGGGGCCTGCGCGCAGAAGGAGCCGCGCGGCGAGATTGTGCTGGTGGTCGGCCCGCCGGGAGAGCGCGCCGCGCCGGAAGCCGACGAGATCGATGTCGCGCTGCGCGAGGCGCTGGAGCGGCTGACCGTCTCGCAAGCGGCGGGCGAAGTCGCCCGCGCATTGGGGGCGGACCGCAAGGCGCTCTACGCGCGCGCCATGGAAATCAAGGGAAAGTGAAAGGCAGCCCGCCCACGCCGGCGCGGCTCGCCGCCGAGAAGCGCGGCCGGCAGGGCGAGCGGATCGCGGGCTGGTGGTTGCGGCTCAAGGGCTGGACGATCCTCGCGCGGCGGGTGCGCACCCGCGCCGGCGAAATCGACCTGATCGCCCGGCGCGGCAAGATCGTCGCCTTCGTCGAGGTGAAGACGCGGGCCAGCGAGGCGCTGCTCGATGAAGCGATCGATGAGCGGCGGCTGGCGCGCGTCGCGGCGGCGGCGGAAGCGGTCGCCCATAACTGGCTGGGGCCGGATGACGACATGCGCATCGACGTGATGCTGCTTGCGCCGGGTCATCGGCCACGCCATCTGGAAAATGTCTGGCACGGCGGCTAGCGCCTGCGGTCCCGGTTGCGTCGCGTGTCAGCGTCTCGGTTCAGAACAAGAACAGGGCTTGAAGCAGCCCGAACGGTGGAAGGTAAGAACGGATGTCGCTCAAGGTCGCTCTGCAGATGGACCCGATGGAGTCGCTGAACATTGCCGGCGATTCGACCTTTCACATCATGATCGCCGCTCAGGCGCGGGGGCACCGGCTCTACCATTATCGCACGGATGATCTGAGCTGGCGCGGCGGACGGCTCTATGCGCAGGCCCGCGAAGTGACGGTGCAGAAGGTTGCAGGCGATCACTATCGCTTCGGCGAGGCGGTCAAGCTGGACCTTGGCCGCGATGTCGATGTGGTCTGGATGCGGCAGGACCCGCCCTTCGACCTCAATTATATCACCGCGACGCATCTGCTGGAGCGGATCACCGGCGAAACGCTGGTCGTCAACGATCCGGTGGCCGTGCGCAACGCGCCGGAAAAGCTCTTCGTGCTCGATTTCGCGCGCTTCATGCCGCCGACGATGATCACGCGCAGCCTAGAGGAAACGCGCGACTTCCTTGCCGAACATGGCGAGATCGTCGTGAAGCCGCTGTACGGCAATGCCGGCTCGGCCGTCTTTCGCATCGGCGCAGATGGCGCCAATCTCGCCGCTCTGGTGGAACTTTTCGGCGAGATGTGGGTCGAAAGTTTCATGGTGCAGGCTTTTCTCAAGGACGTGGCGCAGGGCGACAAGCGGATCGTGCTCGTCGATGGCGAAGTGGCCGGCGCGATCAATCGTATTCCCGGTAAGGGCGAGATCCGATCCAACCTGGCCGCCGGCGGCACCGCCGCCAAGACCGAGCTGACGGCGGAGGAGCAGGAGATCTGCGCCGCGCTGGGGCCGGAGCTCAAGAAGCGCAGCCTGCTGTTCGTCGGCATCGATGTTATCGGTGGCAAATGGCTGACCGAAATCAATGTGACGTCACCGACCGGTATTGTCGCTATCGATGCCTTCAACGGCACGGATACCGGCGGCATGATCTGGGATGCGGTCGAGCGCCGGCTGGCGGAGCGGGCGGCCTGAGGCTGCTGCAACAACCAGATGATTGATAAGCCGATGATGGGTGACGACAGATGAGCGATTGGGTCGTTCATCTGATCGATGCCGGCGGATATTGGGGCATCGCCCTGCTGATGGTGCTGGAAAATGTGTTTCCGCCCATTCCGTCCGAGTTGATCATGGGCATTGGCGGCATTCGCGTCGGCCAGGGGAAGATGGATGTGGTGCCCCTGCTGGCAGCGGGGACCATCGGCACCACCATCGGCAATCTGTTCTGGTATTATCTGGGGCTCTGCCTCGGCTATGCGCGACTGCGGCCCTTGGTCGAGCGCTATGGCCGCTGGGCAACGTTGCGGTGGCGGGAGGTCGAGTGGCTGGAGCGGATCTTCCTGCGCCATGGCGACAAGATCGTGTTCATCTTCCGCTTCATGCCGGTGTTCCGCACGATCGTCTCGCTCCCGGCCGGGCTGTTCGCCATGCCGTTCTGGCGCTTCGTCATCTGGACGACCGGTGGCGCGCTAATCTGGAACGTCGTCTTGGTCGGGGCCGGCTATTATCTTGGCGTGCGGTTCGAGCGCATCGATGATTATCTTGGCCCGCTCACCAATATCGCGGTGGCGTTTCTGGTCGTCGGCTATCTCTGGCGGCTGTTCACTTGGAAGAGCGAGCCGCGCGACCAGCCGTAATCATGTCTTATCCTTCCGCGCGCGGGTGCGCGTTGCGATAGACATCGAGCAGATGCGCCGCATCGACCTGCGTGTAGATTTGCGTCGAGGACAGGCTGGCATGACCGAGCAGTTCCTGCAGGGAGCGCAGGTCCGCGCCGCGCCCGAGCAGATGGGTGGCGAAGCTGTGGCGCAGCGCATGCGGCGTCGTGCGATCGTGCAGGCCAAGGCGCCCGCGCGCGCCCTGCACGGCGCGGCGAATCAGCGCCGGGGAAAGGGGCCCGCCGCGCGAACCCCGGAACAGCGGCGCGTCTTTGCCCGTCGGATAGGGGCAGAGCGCGATATATTCCTCGATCGCGCTGCGGACTTGCGGCAGCAGCGGCACCACCCGCGTCTTGCCCCGCTTGCCCAGCACCCGCAGTGTTTCAGCGAGGGGCAGGGCATCGCCCGTCAGTCCCAAGGCTTCGCTGATGCGCAGGCCCGCGCCGTAGAGCAGCATCAGCACGGCCCAGTCGCGCGCGCCGATCCATCCGTCTCGCGCGGTTTCGGCAATGTCCTCGGCAAGCGCGACGGCTTCATCCGGGCTGATCGGTCGCGGCACGCCGGGCTTGACGCGCGGCCCGCGCATTACCGGAATCGTGGCGCCCTCGCCGCCCACGAACCGCAGAAAGGCGCGCAGGGCCGAGAGCTCCCGCGCCGCCGAACTGTTGCCGATGCCTTCCGCCCGGCGCGCCGCCAGATAGGCGCGCAAATCGCTTGTCGTCAGCTTGGTGATGGCCGCCGATGTGGGCGGGCGGCCGTCCATGTCCGCCATCCAGTCGAGCAGACGTTCGGCGGTGGAGACATAAGCGCGCACGGTGTGAAGCGAGCGGCGCCGGCCTTCGGCGAGATGCGCGCGCCAGCCTTCCAGCAGCCCTGCCCGCGTTTCGCCGGTCACGACGGCACGGTGCTGGCGAGCAGTTCCTGCCAGATGTCCAGCAGATCGACCGGATACCAGGCCTCGTCATGGGCCGCCAGCTCCTGTGGCGTCCACCAGCGGTGCGAGAGCATGACGGCCTTCTCGAGATCGGTGTGACCCGCCGTATCGATTCGCGCCTCCGCGACGGGGACCGCGTAAAAGCGTTCCTCGGCATCGACGGGAATGCCCTCGAGCGTGACGAAGGTGACATGGCGCACCGCCACGAGCGGACCGGGTTCGAGGTCGAGCCCGGTCTCCTCGCGCAGTTCGCGCCGCGCGGCCTGCTCGAAGGTTTCGCCCCGATCGACCGCGCCGCCGGGCGTCACCCAAAAAGGCGGGCGATCATCGGGCGTGAAGCGGAAGAGCAGCAGCCGTCCTTGCGGATCGGTGACCAGCAGACGGGCCGCCGGACGTTTCGCGCGACGGGTCACGCCCCGCTCACTCACCTGCTCATTCACCCGGCGCGCGGGCTCGAATGGCGAGGGCATGCACCTTCTCACGCAGCAGATCGGCGAGCGCCGCGTTGACCATGCGCTGTCGCGCAACGCGGGATTGGCCGGTGAAGGAGTCGGCGACGATCTCCACGGTGAAGTGGCTTTCGCCGCTGCCATCATCGCCCATATGGCCGCGATGCTTGGCGCTGTCATTGATGACGGCGAGCTGTTGCGGGGACAGGGCATTTTCCAGCCGCTGTGCGATCTCTTGCCCGACCGGGCCTAGCGAAGCGTCAACCATGCGCCCTATATAGGCGTTTTGGTTCACGCAGCCACAGGGAAGAGACGGTCGTGTCAGGGTCGGGGTTCAATCAGGGGGCATCGCGCCGCCACACGCGCTTTCACGGCCGCGTGGAAGGCGAGGCGCGCCGCTGTTCGCATCCCGGCTGCATGGAAGCAGGCGAGTTCCGCGCGCCGCCCGAGGAACGGCGCGGCGCGCCCGATGGTCCGCCGCGATGGCGCTGGTTCTGCCTGGATCACATCCGCGCGTTCAACACCGAATATAATTACTTCAAGGGCATGAGCCCGGAAGAGATCACGCAGGCGCAGCGCCCTTATGGCGGCTGGGAGCGGGAGACGCGGGCCTTTTCGTCCGCCGCAGCGAGTGGCACGCCGCCGCCGCGCTGGGCCGATTTCTCCGATCCGCTCGATGCGATCGGCGCCCGCTTCAAGATGCGGGCGGCGGAAACCGCGCAACGGCAGGATGGCAAGCCGCTGTCCGGCGCGGATCGGTCTGCCCTCAAGACGCTTGGCCTTTCGACCGATGCCGACCGGCGCGCCTTGCGCACCCGCTATACCGAGTTGGTCCGCCGCTTTCATCCGGACCATAATGGCGGCGACCGCGCGCATGAGAAAGCGCTGCAAGACGTGATCGCGGCCTATTCCCATCTCCGCAAGGCGCCGGCCTTCGCCTGACGGACCTTGCCGCGCCCGGTCTGCGCTGCCATAGGCGCCGGCCCGCTTCAGGAAGGTGATTGATATGGCGACCGGCACGCCGGCCCGTGCGATGGGCTTCGACTTCGGCACCACCAACAGCGTTGCCGCGATGGCCCAAGACGGCACGTCGCATATGCTGGAGTTCTCGGGCGACAAGGCGACAGGCGCCGTCTTCCGGTCCGCACTCTGCTTCTGGGAAGAGGGGGATCGCCGGGCTGCGCTGGCCCGCGAGGCAGGGCCATGGGCCATCGCGGAATATCTGGATTTTCCGCAGGGCTCGCGCTTCATCCAGTCGTTCAAGTCGGTCGCCGCCAGCCCGCTGTTCGATCATGCCAGCATCTTCGACCAGCGCATGACCTTCGAGCAGTTGGGCGAGGCCTTTCTGGAGCGCATGGTCGCCCATGCCGGTGGCGCGCTGGGCTCCGGGCCGGATGAGCGGCCCGAACGGATCATCGTCGGTCGACCGGTGCGCTATGCTGGCTCGCGACCGGATGAGGCGCTGGCCCGCACGCGCTACGATGCCATGTTCCGCACCTTCGGCACCGACATCCATTATGTCTACGAACCGCTCGGCGCGGCGTTCAGCTTCGCCAGCCGCCTGTCGGAGCCGGCGACGGTTCTGGTCGCGGACTTTGGCGGCGGCACGAGCGATTTCTCCGTCGTGCGGATGCGTCCCGCCGGCGACGGGCGGCGCTGCGAGCCGCTCGGCCATGCCGGCATCGGCATCGCGGGCGACCGGTTCGATTACCGCATCGTCGATCATCTCGTGCTTCCCATGCTCGGCAAGGGCGGCAGCTATCGCTCCTTCGACAAGGTTCTGGAAATTCCCCGGAGCCATTTCGCGGACTTTGCCGACTGGTCCCGACTCGCGCTGATGCGCAACCGGCGGACCATGGAAGAGCTGGCGCGGCTGCAGCGCGCTGCCGTCGATCCCGCTGCCATCGGGCGGATGATCGCCATCATCGAGCGGGAGCTCGGCTATGCGCTCTACGATGCAGTCGGCCAACTCAAGCGTGCGCTGTCGAGCGAGGATGAAGCGCATTTCCGTTTCGAGAGCGATGATCTGGTGATCGATGCCGATGTGACGCGCGCCCAGTTCGAGCGCTGGATCGCGCCGGATGTCGCGCGGATCGAGGAGACGGTCGGTCAGGCCCTGGCAGACGCCGCATTGGACGCCGGCGCCATCGACCGCGTGTTCCTCACAGGCGGATCGTCGCTCATCCCCGCGATTCGCGCCATATTCGAACGCCGGTTCGGTGCCGAGCGGATCGCGACCGGCGGAGAACTGACGTCCATCGCGCACGGTCTCGCGCTGATCGGGCTGGAGCACGATCCGGGGGAATGGGCGGTCTGATCCGCCTGATGGAACCCACCTTCTATCGACAGGGCGCGCGGCAATCGGTTAGGGGCTGTGTGACTCGCAGGAAGATGATGACTATGACCGATCTGCCCAACACCAATTCCGACATGCGCAGCGAGGTGCTGCTCGATGCGCCCGATCGCGTCGTGAGCGCGCGCGAGGTGTTCGGGGTCGATATCGACATGGAGATCCCCGCCTTTTCCGAAGCGGACGAGCGCGTGCCGGATACGGACCCCGCCTATGTGTTCGACCCGGACACGACGCTCGCGATCCTGGCCGGCTATGCCTATAATCGCCGGGTGATGGTGCAGGGCTATCACGGCACCGGCAAGTCGACTCACATCGAGCAGATCGCGGCGCGGCTCAACTGGCCCTGCATCCGCATCAACCTCGATGCGCATATCAGCCGCATCGATCTCGTCGGGCGTGACGCCATCGTCCTCAAGGACGGTCAGCAAGTCACCGAGTTCAAGGAAGGCCTGCTGCCCTGGGCCTTGCAGCGCCCTGTAGCGCTGGTGTTTGACGAATATGACGCCGGTCGGCCGGACGTGATGTTCGTCATCCAGCGCGTGTTGGAAGCGGACGGCAAGATGACCCTGCTCGACCAGAACCGGGTGATTCGTCCGAGCCCCTGGTTCCGCATGTTCGCCACCGCCAACACGGTCGGCCTGGGTGACACCACGGGCCTCTATCATGGCACCCAGCAGATCAACCAGGGCCAGATGGACCGCTGGAATCTGGTGGTGACGCTGAACTATCTGCCGGCCGAGACCGAGGCGCAGATCGTGCTCGCCAAGTCCGGCGAATATGATCATCCCGGCGGGCGCGAGGAAGTCGCGAAGATGATCCGCGTCGCCGAACTGACCCGTCAGGGCTTCATCAACGGGGATATTTCCACCGTGATGAGCCCGCGCACGGTGATCTCATGGGCGCAGAACACGCTCATCTTCAAGGATGTCGGTTTCGCCTTCCGCCTGTCGTTCCTCAACAAATGCGACGAGGCGGAGCGGGCGCTGGTGGCGGAATATTACCAGCGCGTGTTCGGCAAGGATCTGCCGGAAAGCGTCGTCGGCAAGAGCGCCTGACGCGGCAAGGCGGCCCGAGCGCGGGCCGCCTTCGCGAATGGGTGATCAGGCGATGCGCGTGCGGGTTACCCGGTAGCGCAGGGCGACGCCGGCCAGCGCGAAGCCGGCAATCATCATGGCCCAGGTCGCCGGCTCGGGAATGGCGGGCGGCGGCGCCATCATCGCGCGCATCAGCGGGCCGGCGGTCTCCGTGTGCGACGCTGCCTGCGGCTCCGCGGCCTCGTCGAAATAGCTGCCCAGCACCGAATGGGTGAACTTGTAGGGTGCGCCTTCGAACACGGTTGGCGTCGGTTCAGTCACGGTCGCCATCGGCGTGGCAGGTGCCGGGCTGGTGAAATAGCTGTCGAGCACGGAGTGGGTGAATTTGTACTGGCCGCCCTCGAAAACGCCTTGCGAATCCGCATAGTGGCCGAGCCAATTGTTGAGCTGGGCATAATTGTTGAAGTTGCGCACGCCATCCAGGCCCTTGAAGACCATCTGCTGGCTGCCGCCGCTGTTGATCGCAAAGCTGAAATCGCGCTGCGAGAAGCTGGCCTCGGTGTGCAGAATGCTGGTCAGCAGGGCGATGCGCGCATTGAGATTGACCGCCGCGCTGACGCTCTGGATCGGCAGGAGTGCGCCGCTCGTCAGCATCGCGGCAAGGCAGGCAGTCCGGATCATGGGCAATCGTCCTATCACAAAAAGCTGCGCGGCCTGGCCGCTCCAGCACCGTCCCTTGGGGACGCTGATAGGCAGGCAGGCCGCGTTCGAAAATGGATTTAACCAAGAAATCCTAATAATTTGGGTGCTGTTCCACAGCGGCACAGCTGCACGCGCAAAGGTTGACGGGCTGAGATGGGCAGCTCTGCCAAAGGGCAGGAGGGTTGACAGGATCGGGGCACTGGACCAGCCCATTGTACATCATGGCTGACCGTTCCCCCCTCGACCGCTTCAAGGAAGTTCTCACCGGCGCCTCGCGCGCTGTCGCACATGATGCCGAGGTTGAGCTCGGCTTCACGCCCGATGCACCGCACCTCGCCGGCAAGCAGATCAAGGTGCCCACGCCGACGCGCAATCTGCCGGCGGATCAGGTCGCGCTCGCGCGCGGCTTTGCAGACAGCTTCGCGCTCAAGCTTCGCCACCATGATGCGCGACTCCATTCCGCGCGGGCGCCGAGCGAGCCCGCTGCGCGCGCCGTCTATGATGCCGTCGAGATGGTCCGCTATGAGGCGCTGGGCTCCAAGAACTACGCCGGCATGCGCGCCAATCTCGCTGCCGCGCTGGACATGCGCACCCATTCCGACCCGATCACGCGCGCGCAATCGGCCGATGAAGTGCCGGTGCAGGGTGCGGTCGCCTTGTTGCTTCGGGAGAAGCTGACCGGGGAAGCGCCGCCGCCCGAATCGCTCAAGGGCATCGAATTTCTGCGCGAGTGGATCGACGAGAAGGCCGCTGACGATTTTGAAGGCCTGTCTTTGTGCCTCGACGATCAGCAGGCTTTTCAGGACAAGGTGCTCTCGATGCTCCAGCATCTCGAGCTGGTGCGCGCGGAGGTTCCGCCCGAATCGCCCGATGAGGATGACGAGGACCAGGACGAGCAATCCGATCAGCAGGACGAGGACAAGGAAGAAGACGAGGGCGAGGAGGACGACCAGTCCCGCGCCGACACGCGCGGCGAGGATAAGGGCGAGCCGGGCGAGGAGATGTCCGAAGAGCGCGAGGAGCAGGACGGCGACTCGGACGAGGATGGCGATGGCGACGCGCAGGATGACGATGGCGCCATGCCCGTGCGCCCCAATCGGCCCCTCTCGGACCTGCCACCGGATTTCGACTACCATGCCTATACGACGAAGTTCGATGAGGTGGTGACGGCGCTCGACCTGTGCGACGCCGATGAACTCGTGCGCCTGCGTGGTTTTCTTGACCAGCAGCTCGCCCCGTTCCAGGGGGCGGTCTCCAAGCTGGCGCACCGTCTGCAGCGGCGCCTGCAGGCCCAGCAGAACCGCAGCTGGGATTTCGACCAGGAGGAAGGCATGCTCGATGCCGCGCGGCTGGCGCGCGTTGTCGTCAATCCCGCGCACTCGCTCTCCTACAAGATGGAGCGAGACACCGATTTCCGCGATACGGTGGTGACGCTGCTGATCGACAATAGCGGCTCTATGCGGGGGCGCCCCATCGGCATCGCAGCGATCAGCGCGGACATCATGGCCCGCACGCTGGAGCGCTGCGGCGTGAAGACCGAAGTGCTGGGCTTCACCACCCGCGCCTGGAAAGGCGGGCAGAGTCGCGAACAATGGCTGGCCGCCGGGCGCCCGCCGCGGCCCGGTCGTCTCAACGATCTGCGCCACATCATCTACAAGAAGGCGGATGAGCCCTGGCGCCGTGCCAAGGCCAGCCTCGGCCTGATGATGCGCGAGGGGCTACTCAAGGAGAATATCGACGGCGAGGCGCTGCTCTGGGCGCACAATCGCCTGCTCGCCCGGTCCGAAGAGCGGCGCATTCTCATGGTGATTTCCGATGGCGCGCCGGTGGACGATTCGACGCTGTCGGTGAACAACGGCACCTATCTGGAGCGGCACCTGCGGCAAGTGATCGGCTGGATCGAAGGGCGCTCACCGGTCGAGCTGATCGCCATCGGCATCGGCCACGACGTCACCCGCTATTACAAGCGCGCCGTTACGATCATGGATGCCGAGCAACTGGGCGGTGCGATGGTGGAGCAGCTCGCGGCGCTGTTCGACAAAGACTAGTTGGACGAGCCTTGCGTCGGGGAGCATTTCTTCGCCTGGTGAAGCTCCGATCATGACGCCGAGGCGGTCTTCGCCAATCTTCATCGTTCGTGCTGAGTAGGCTCTGAGGAGCGCCGCAGGCGCATATCGAAGAGCCGTATCGAAGCATCGCAGCGCACGGGCCGGTCCTTCGATACGCTGCTTCGACGGGCTCAGCAGCTACTCAGAACGAACGGAGGGCTGCTCGAAGAGTTATCCTTGCCGACGCCGGCAATGGCGCCCATCAGGCGGCGCTGGAGGCAGGCCGGCCCAGCGTTCCCGCTCAGACCGGCCTGTCCTTATCACTTCAGCGCGGCGCAGGCTTCCTGGATGCGTGTGCAGGCCTTGCGCAGGATTTCTTCCGAGGTCGCGTAGCTTACGCGGAAGGCCGGAGCGAGGCCGAAGGCGCCGCCGTGGACGGCTGCGACGCCCTTGCTCTCGAGGAAATAGGTGATGAGGTCCTCGTCCGTGGCAATGGTCTTGCCCTCGGGCGTGGTCTTGCCGATGCAGCCGGCGGCATCGGGATAGACGTAGAAGGCGCCTTCGGGCGTCGGGCAGTTGAGGCCCGGCGCGTCGTTCAGCATCGCCACCACCAGATCGCGCCGCTTGCGGAAGGCCTCGTTGCGCTCGATGAGGAAGCTCTGGTCGCCATTCAGTGCGGCCGTCGCCGCGGCCTGGCTGATCGAGCAGGGGTTGGAGGTCGACTGCGACTGCAGCTTGGCCATCGCCTTGATGATCCACTGCGGACCACCGGCATAGCCGATGCGCCAGCCGGTCATCGAATAAGCCTTGGACACGCCGTTCACGGTCAGCGTGCGCTCGTAGAGATCCGGGCAGACCTGCGCGATCGTCTTGAACGGCGTTGGCGCGTACCAGACATGCTCGTACATGTCGTCGGTAAGGATCAGCACATGCGGGTGCTTGCGCAGCACCTCACCGAGCGCCATCAGCTCCTCGCCGGAATAGGCCGCGCCCGTCGGGTTGGAGGGCGAGTTGAGCAGCACCCAGCGCGTCTTGGGCGTGATCGCGGCGTCGAGCTGGGCGGGGGTGATCTTGTAAAGCTGGTCCGCGCCCGCCGCGATGATGACCGGCGTGCCGCCGGCAAAGTTCACGATGTCGGGATAGCTCACCCAGTAAGGCGCCGGGATGATGACCTCGTCGCCGGCTTCCACCGTCGCGACCAGCGCGTTGAACAGGGTGTGCTTGCCGCCCGAGTTCACGCTGATCTCGCTCGTCTTGTAGGACAGCTCGTTATCGCGCTTGAACTTGGCGGCGATGGCTTCCTTCAGCTCGGCGGTGCCGTCGACATTGGTATATTTGGTCTGGCCACCGCGGATCGCGGCGATGGCGGCATCCTTTACGAAATCGGGCGTGTCGAAGTCCGGCTCGCCGGCGGAAAGGCCGATGATGTCCTTGCCTTCCCGCTTGAGGGCAATGACCTTGTCGGTCATCGCGAGCGTGGCGCTGGGCTGAATACGGCCGAGGGCGGCGGAAGTCCGGGACATGGGAAAGCTCCTGACAGTCAGGGATGATGCGCGTGGCGCCCGGGACACTCCCGGACGGCGCGGTGCATAGTCGCCTCAGCCGTGCGGTGCAACCAGCCTCGCAGCCATCAGCCCGCGCGCGGCATTGCCGATCAGGAAGCCATCCGACAGATCCTCGGGCCGTAGGTCGGCCTCCTGCGCCTTGCCCTGGTCGATCAGGCTCTGGCGCAGCACGCCCGGCAGCAGGCCGCGTGCAAGGGGCGGCGTCAGCAGGGTTTCGCCCCGCTGGACGAACAGGTTGGTGAAGCAACCCTCCGTCAGATAGCCGGCCTCGTCGGTCAGCAGCACTTCGAACGTGCCCGATTGCCGCAGGGGCACCTCGTAATGGCGCCGGTCCGTGGTCTTGTGCCGCACGCGAATATCGTCTCCGCCGAGCAGGCGAGGCGCGATGCTCACCGCTGCGGGTGCTTCCGGCACGGGCGGCATTTCGCGAACCTCGATGCTGAGCGTGCCGATCCGGCCGAGCAGGATGCGCACGCGCCTTGGCTCTACGAAGCCGAATGTCGCGGCCTGCAGTTCGTTGCGCAGCTCATGCCGGTCGAGAATGAAGCCGAGTTCGTGCGCGCTGCGTTCGAGTCGCCGGATGTGGAGATCGAGAAGGGGCAAGCCGATCTCGGGATCGAAGGCCATGGTTTCGATGAGGTCGAAATGATGGGCCTTTGCGATCAAAGCACGTTCTCCCCAACGGCCAGAAACCGTCCCTTGTCGAGGCATTCCTGCCATTCTGCCTCAGGCTGGCTGTCCGCAACGATGCCGGAGCCCAGCCCGACGATGCCCGCCCCCGCGCCCTTCTCCAACACGATGGTGCGGATGGCGACATTGAACCGTGCGGTACCGTCCGGTGCAATATGGCCGATGCTGCCCGTATAGAGTCCGCGCCCGAACCGTTCGACCTCGCGGATGATCTCCATGGCGCGCAGCTTGGGGGCGCCGGTGATCGATCCGCAGGGGAAGAGGGCGCGCAGCACGTCCGCCGGGCCAAGTTGCGGTTGCAGCCGGCCCTCGACGACGGAGATCATTTGATGGACGGTGGGATAATGCTCGACATGGAAGAGGGCGGGCACGGCGACGCTGCCTGGCTCCGTGACGCGCGAGATATCGTTGCGCAACAGGTCAACGATCATCAGATTTTCGGCGCGCTGCTTGGGGTCGCTGGCGAGGTCGCGCGCGGCGGCGGCATCGCGGGCCGGGTCGGCATCGCGCCGCGCAGTGCCCTTCATCGGCCGGGTCGTCACCATACCATCGGCCAGCGTGAAGAAGCTCTCGGGCGAGAAAGACAAGAGATGCCGGCCGTCATGGCGCAGCAAGGCGCCATGGCCGGCGGCGGCGCGGGGCCGGATGACGCGATAGGCGGCGAGGGGATCGCCATCGATGGCGACGCGCGCGGGGAAGGTCAGGTTCGCCTGATAGATGTCGCCGGCGCGGATATAGTCCAGCACCGCCCCGATGGCGCGGCCATAGTCCGCGCGCGAGATCATCGGCTCGATCGGCCCGATCGTGACGGGCGTCTCCGGCAACAGCGCATCCACGGCATCCGCCGCGATGAGCTGGGGCGCGTCGAACAAGCCGAACCAGAGCAAGGGCCCGGCATCGCCCTCGCGCGGCGCATAGCCGTTCAGCCGCGCCTCGAAGGCGTGGCCCGCCGCATAAGAGAGGTAGCCGGCGGCGTGGAGGCCGGTTTTGACGGCAGCGTCCACCCGCGCCAGCGCAGGCAACACATCGACCAGCCGATCGGCGCGGATGATCTCGACCGGGTCGCGGAATAGCATTGCGCTGCCCGATCCGTCTGCCCGCGCATCATCGAGCAGCACAAAGGGTGCGTCGGACGATATGGGCAGGGCGGGGCGAGTCATGGCGCCCTATTGGCAGCGTGATGGCATCAAGGCCAGCGTTTCAGCACCGTCAGACTCGGTGTAGAAGCTGGACAGGCGGCAGCGTCCAGGAGGTACGTCTCATGCAGGCTTTGATACATCTGGCTTTGGCGATGGGGAGCTTCGTCGGCACGCACCTTCTCCTGTCCCATCCCCTTCGTGCGCCTCTGGTGGCGCGGCTGGCCGAGCGGGGCTTTCTTGGCCTCTATACCCTCACCGCCTTTGCCACGCTGGGCTGGACGATCCTTGTTTTCCGGGCCGCGCCCGCAGCGCCGCTGCTGTGGATGGCGCCCATCGGCCTGTGGCACCTCGGCGGGCTAGTTATGGCGCTCGCCGGCGTGATGCTGGTCGGCTCGCTCATCGGCAATCCGGCGATGGTCGATCCCACCGGGCAGATGACCGGGCCCGAGCGCGCCCGGGGTGTCTATGCCGTAACGCGCCACCCGATGATGTGGAGCTTCATTCTCTGGGCGCTGGTTCACGCCACGCTCTGGCCATCCGGACGGATGCTGATCCTGAGTGGCGGCATCGCCCTGCTCGCCTGTGTGGGTGCGCTGGGGCAGGACCGGAAGAAGGCGCGGCTCCTGGGTGCGCCATGGCGCCAGTGGCAGGCGCGCACGAGCTTTGTGCCATTCGCCGCGCTCCTGTCCGGCAAGGCGGAGTGGCACGCGCTGTGGCCGGGCGTCGTTCCGGTGCTCGGCGGCGTCATCCTCTGGCTCGGCGCCACCTGGGCGCATCCCTTGCTGGGCGGACCGTTCGTGCCGCCTTGGCTGTGGATTGGATGACACAGTCTCTCCCAAAATCGACGCGCCACCCCGGTTTGGGCCGGTCGGCATCGTCAATGTCGTGGATTGTCAGCCGCTGTTCGGCGCATGGGCGAATCCGTGTCATCGGCTATCGCGGGAGCGGAAGGCGTATCATGTTCGGGTTTGGCAGGATCGCAGGCGCAATAGTGGCTCTGCTCGCGGCGCTGGGCCTTGCGCTGTTGCTGCGTTCCGCGCCCGAGGCGGCGCGCTGGTCGCTGATGATCTGCGTGATGGGCTTTGTCGGCGCCACCATGCGGCTGCGCCGACTCGACGCCGGTTTCTGAGCTGCAACCGCGGGCAGCCGCCCCGGCGCCCGATCAGTCGAACAGCGAACTGACCGAGCTTTCGTCGGCAATGCGGCGGATCGCTTCACCGAGCAGCGGCGCAATCGGCAGTTGCCGGATCTTGGTCGAGGCCGCGACGGAGGGCGTGGCGAGAATCGAGTCGGTGATGACCAGCTCGCGCAGGGCGGAGCCTTCCACCCGCGCGACTGCGCCGCCCGAGAGCACGCCATGCGTCACATAAGCCACGACGTCGGTCGCGCCGGCATTCTTCAGCGCGGCGGCTGCGTTGCAGAGCGTGCCCGCCGAATCGACGATGTCGTCGATCAGGATGCAGAAGCGGCCCTTCACGTCGCCGATGATGTTCATCACTTCCGATTCGCCGGCGCGCTCGCGGCGCTTGTCGACGATGGCGAGCGGGGCATTGTCGAGCCGCTTGGCCAGCGCGCGAGCACGGACCACGCCGCCGACGTCCGGCGAGACGACCATCAGATTCTCATTCGGGAAACGGGCCTGAATGTCTGCGGACATCACCGGCGCGCCGAACAGATTGTCGGTCGGGATATCGAAGAAGCCCTGGATCTGTCCGGCATGGAGGTCGACCGAAAGGACGCGATTGGCGCCGGCGGTGGTGATGAGGTTCGCCACCAGCTTGGCCGAGATCGGCGTGCGCGGGCCGGGCTTGCGGTCCTGCCGGGCATAGCCGAAATAGGGAACCACCGCCGTGATGCGCCGCGCCGAGGCGCGCTTGAGCGCATCGATCATGATCAGCAGTTCCATGAGATTGTCGTTCGCCGGATAGCTGGTCGACTGCACGACGAACACGTCCTCGCCGCGCACATTCTCGTGAATCTCGACGAAGATTTCCTCGTCCGCAAAACGCCGTACGCTCGCATCGGTGAGCGGGAGCTCCACATAATCGGCAATCGCCTGGGCGAGCGGCATGTTGCCGTTGCCAGAGATGATCTTCATGTCGGGGTCCCCATGGCTGCGGTTGTCGCGGCCCCTCTAGCGAGCAGGTGCGCCGCTGAAAAGGCGCTTGTGACGGTTCGGGGACAAGGGATGATGGTAAAGGGCGGGACGCCGCTCCGAGGGGCATGGTTCCGGATGAACAATGGACCGATTATTAGGCGGCTTTTTCATCGTTGGCTGACAGGAATGGCACGGGGAGCGGATTTTGCCCTTAGTCATTCAGATTAGGGCGCAGGCGAGTTCCCAACGAAGCCAAACTTTCCTTCTCCCCTTGCACTCGCCAACTTGATAGCGGCAAACAGGCAAGAGTAACGATCCTTAAATTCTTGGAAATCGGACAATATCCCGGGCGGAAGTTGAATAGCAAACGCATCGCCGAGTGGATGGAATGCTTCTCCCCTCTGAAAACCGCAGTGTTTTTCTAATGCTTCTACGAAAAGAGTATCGCTGACGAAGTCTGCGCGACTGGGGAACCCCTTGAGCAAGCCAAGCTTGGAAAGCTCTGCTTCTGCACTTGCCACCATTTCGGGGTCTAACGCTTCTTCCACAAAAGCATAATAGCTGTTCCTCAGTTCTTGGTCATCGAACGTTACGATCTCACCTGCCGAAGCCTCGCGTATGCACGCGAACATTTCCGGCGCGACATTCGCTGAAGCCCTGATGATGATCTCATACGACTGTAGATCGTCCTCGTATGATACCTCAAGGCCGCGCGCGGAAAGACCGCACGCTACGAGCTTCTGAATTATGACCTGCTCGTATGAGGGCGGTGGTTCGGGAAGTGTGTCCATCTCCCGAATAAAGGACATTAAGCGAATGTCCGCAACTGGTCGTGTCCGGACATTCCGGTTTCGGAGGGGCGCTCAAAACAGCGGATGCTCCGTATTCTGTCCAAACGGCACCGCTCTTCCACCTCGCCCCGAGCGCACCTGCTCGGCGACGCCCTTGCTCCCGCCCCCGCCCGCCCATAAAGCGGCGCTATGACAGCCTCTCTCCGGATCGCCATGGCCCAGCTCAACCAGAGCATGGGCGATATCACGGGTAATGCGGAGGCCATGCTGGCTTGCCGGGGAAAGGCGCGCGCGCAGGGCGCGGATCTGATCGTCTATCCCGAGTTGCAGCTCATCGGCTATCCGCCCGAGGATCTAGTGCTCAAGCCGGCGCTGGCTGCGCGCGCCGAGACGGCGCTGCACCAGCTCGCCGAGGCGACGGCGGATGGCGGCCCGGCGATGCTTGTCGGCACGGTCATCGCCAACAACGGCCTGCTGTTCAATTGCGCGGCGCTGCTCGATGGCGGCAAGGTTGTCGCGATCAGCCAGAAGCGCGAGCTGCCCAACTACGGCACCTTCGATGAAAAGCGCCTCTTCGCCCCCGGTCCGCTGCCCGATCCGGTCGAGTTTCGCGGCGTGAAGCTGGGCCTGCCGATCTGCGAGGACATCTGGTTCCCCTTCGTCACCGGGCATCTGGCGGAAAAGGGCGCGGAGCTGCTCATCTCGATCAACGGCAGCCCCTATGAGGTGGCCAAGGACGATTTTCGCGTCCGGGGCGTGTGCATGGAGCGCGTCAACGAAACGGGCTTGCCGCTCCTGTATCTCAACCGGGTCGGCGGGCAGGACGAGCTGGTGTTCGACGGGGCTTCCTTCGTGCTGAATGCGGACGGCGACATCGCCCATATGCTGCCGGACTGGGAGGAAGCGCTGGTCATCACCCAGTGGGACCGAGGCGACGATGGCCGGTGGTTCTGCAAGCCGGGCGAGGTGCACGCGCTCGATGCGCACCCGGCGGATATTTATCACGCGATGGTCGTGGGTCTGCGCGACTATGTGAACCGCAACCGCTTCCCAGGCGTCGTGCTGGGCCTTTCCGGCGGGATCGACAGCGCGCTTTCGGCTGCCGTGGCGGTGGATGCGCTGGGGGCGGATCGCGTCTGGTGCGTGATGATGCCGTCGCGCTTCACCGGCCAGGAAAGTCTGGACGATGCGGCGGAATGCGCACGGTTGCTCGGCTGCCGGCTCGATACCATCCCGATTTCTCCCGCCGTCGGCGCGTTCGAAGCCATGCTGGCGGATGTGTTCACCGGGCGGACCGCGGATCTGACCGAGGAAAACATCCAGTCGCGCATCCGCGGCGTGACGCTGATGGCGCTCTCCAACAAGTTCGGCCACATGCTGCTCACCACCGGCAACAAGAGCGAAATGAGCGTGGGCTATGCCACCATTTATGGCGACATGGCGGGCGGCTATTCAGTGCTCAAGGATGCCTATAAAACGACCGTGTTCGATCTCTCGCGCTGGCGCAATGCGGAGAAGCCGGCGCCGGGCCTAGGGCCGGACGGGCCGGTAATGCCGGAACGGGTTATCACCAAGCCGCCCACCGCCGAATTGCGCGAGGACCAGAAGGATTCGGACAGCCTGCCGCCTTATGAGGTGCTGGACCCCATTCTCTACGGCCTGGTCGAACAGGAAAAGTCGGTCGATCAGCTTGCTGCCATGGGTTTCGATCGCGCGACCGTCGCCCGCATCGAGCGGCTGCTTTACGTGGCCGAATATAAGCGTCGTCAGGCGCCGCCGGGCGTGAAACTGGGTGGCCGCAATTTCGGTCGCGACCGGCGTTATCCCATCACCAATGCTTTCCGGACCGCCTGAACCATGACTGTCATCACCCGTTTCGCGCCGTCGCCGACCGGCCATCTGCATGTTGGCAACATCCGCGCGGCGCTGCATAACTGGCTGTGGGCGCGCAAGATGGGCGGGCAGTGCCTGCTTCGCATCGATGACACCGATACCGCGCGCAGCGAGGAGCGTTTTGTCGAGGGCATCCGGGCCGATCTCGCCTGGCTCGGCCTCGCCATGGACGGTGAGGTGCGCCAGTCCGCGCGGTTCGACCTCTATGAGGAGAAGTTTGCGGCGCTGCGGGCCGCCGGGCGGGTCTATCCCTGCTTTGAGTCGGCGCAGGAGCTGGACTTGCGGCGCAAGATCCTGCTCGGGCGCGGTCTGCCCCCGGTCTATGATCGCGCGGCGCTGGCGCTAAGCGCGGACGAGATTGCGGCGAAGCAGGCGGCCGGCGAGCAGCCGCACTGGCGGTTCAAGCTGGATCATGATGCGCCGATCGAATGGGTCGACCTGATCCGGGGCGACCAGCATTTCGACCCCAAACTGCTCTCCGACCCGGTGATTCGCCGGGCGGACGGGAGCTGGCTCTATATGCTGCCCTCGGTGATCGACGATATCGACATGGGCGTCACCCATGTGTTGCGTGGCGAGGATCATGTCTCCAACACGGCGACGCAGTTGCAGATGTTTGTAGCCCTCGGCGCATCGCTGCCGCAGTTTGCCCATATGGCCCTGCTCACCGGTGCGGAAGGCAAGCTCTCCAAGCGACTCGGCGCGGTCGGCGTCGGCGATCTGCGGGAAGCGGGGGTCGAGGCGATCACCATCAGCGCGCTGCTGGCCCGGCTCGGCACCAGCGACCCGGTGGAGCCGGTCATCGACATGGCCCCGCTGATCGAGCGCTTCGATTTCGCGCATTTCGGGCGAGCGCCCGCCCGCTTCTCGGATGAAGAGCTGCTCGGCCTCAACGCCAAGATCGTCCACATGCTGCCCTATGAGGCGGTCGCCGATCGCCTCCCGGCGCAAATCGACGCTGCCGCGTGGCCGGTCGTGCAACCCAATCTCGAGACGGTGGCGGGGGCAGCGGATTGGGTTGCGGTGCTTGCCGGCGACATCGCACAGCCCGATCTTGATGCTGAAGACCGCGCCTTCCTCGCCCAGGCTGCCGAGGTGGCAGGGGATATCGACTTCGCCGCCGACCCCTGGCGCACGCTGACGAGCGCCCTCAAGCAGAGCAGTGGGCGCAAGGGGAAGGCGCTGTTTCTGCCGTTGCGCCTCGCCCTGACCGGCGTGGATCACGGCCCTGACATGGCCGCGCTGCTGCCGCTGATCGGGCAGGACCGCGCGCTCGCGCGACTGCGTGCTGCCGCCAGCAGCTGAGCGATCGTCGGCGCCGCTGAGCCCACTCCCGGCCGATCCATGCGCACTCTGACGCCCGATAAAAACCGCTTCGCGTGACCTCTTTGTAGTGATAGTATAACATCACAAATAAAATCAGGAGAGGTGTCATGTCCCTTGTGTCGTCTCAATCATCCTATGCACCCCAGAGCGGCTATGCGACCCGGCGGTCACCGGGCGCGCTGGCAGCGGCTATTGTCTTTAATGGCGGGCTCATCGGGCTGTTGATCGCCTTGCCGGCCACACATTATCTGAGGCCCGCACCGACCCCTCCCATTGATGTGCGGTTCGTGCCGACCGCTCCGTTGCCGCCGCCCGTCACACCGGAGCCGGACGCGAAAGTGGAGACTCAGCCGACTCGCCCGCTCGATACGCCACGCGACCCGGTGAGAGTCGATCCGCAAATCAACCTCGGCACCATGACCGATTTGACGACGAAGCCCTACCCGCCTTTGCCTGACCTGGATGCCGGCAAGACCATCGTCACGCCGCCCGCTGCGCCAGTCATCGTCCCCGCTCAGCCCGATGCGCGGTTTGCTGACCGGTTTCGCCCGCCTTATCCCCCCGCCATGCAGCGCGAAGGGCGCGAGGGCAGCGTCACGGTGCGAGTCAGCATCGACGAGCGTGGACGGGTGACCGCGGTCGAGCAGGTGCGTGCGAGCGATCCGGCCTTCTTCGAGGCGGCCCAGCGCCACGCGCTGCGGGCCTGGCGCTTCCGCCCGGCGACGCGGGATGGCGTGCCGGTCGCGTCCGAGCAGGTGCTCACCTTGCGCTTCGAACTGGAGCGTTAAGCGGGGCGTCACGATGACGCGCTGCTTTTCAAGGCCATGGTGCCTCCCTATGTAGGCGCCATGGCCATTTTTCCCCGCCCGGTTTCTCCACGGAGTGCTGCGTCCGATCTGCGCGAGATGTTCGCACCCGATCGCCCGCACCGCTGGAGCATTCTTGCGCTCTCGGTGACGCTGACTGGCGTTCTGCTCTGGGGGTTCGCGATCGACTCGCGCAAGCCGGAGCAGGAACGGCAGATCATCTACATCGAGAATTGGGAAGCTAACCGGCCGGACAGTGCGATCATCCAGCGCCAGATCGAGGATTTCGCACGGTATCGGGTGGCGCTTGAGAGCAAGCAGGGCGAGTTTCAGCGCCTCGCCGATAGTCTCGGCATCGACTGGCGCGAGGATGCCGCGCGCACCAAGCGCGAGCGCGAAGAACTGTTCGACGCGAAGGAAAAGGAGCTGCAGCAGAAGCTCGCTGCGGCTCTGGCCAAGGAAGGTGGCGTAGCGGGCAATACCGCGACGGCAACGCCCTGACTCTTCCTGGCGACAGCGCCTGGCTGATGGCAGCCATCGCCTTGTCCCACCGCTCACGCGGTCGCACCGCGCCCAATCCCAATGTCGGATGCATAATGCTCGATGCCGCAGGCCGCGTCGTCGGGCGAGGCTGGACGCAGCCCGGCGGCCGCCCCCATGCCGAGGCGATGGCACTGGCCATGGCCGGGGCATCGGCGCGGGGCAGCACGGCCTATGTCAGCCTGGAGCCCTGCGCGCACCAATCCGCGCGCGGCCCTTGCTGTTCGGATCTGCTGGTGGAGGCCGGCGTGCGCCGCGTCGTCGTGGCGGCAGGCGATCCCGATCCACGGACCAACGGTCGCGGCATCGCGCGCTTGCGGGACGCGGGGCTGATCGTCGATACTCTGCCAGAACTAGCGCCCGGAGCGCGCGAAGCGATGGCTGGCTTCTTCAAGCGCCAGCGGGCGGGGCGACCTCACGTTACGCTCAAGCTCGCCACTTCGCTCGATGGCTGCATTGCGCTGGAAGACGGGACGAGCCAGTGGATTACCGGCCCGGCGGCGCGGGCGCATACCCATCTGGAGCGGGCACGACACGAGCTGATCCTGGTTGGGCGCGGCACGCTCATGCAGGATCAGCCCCGGCTGGACGTGCGCTTACCGGGGCTGGAGTCGCGCTCGCCCATACGGGTCCTCCTAAGTCATAGCGGTGCGGCGCCAGATGGTTGGCTTGCGATCCAGACGCCGGCTCAAATCGCGGGCCTTCCCGGCGATCATCTGATGGTCGAGGGCGGCGCGCAAACGGCTGGCGCCTTTCTCGCGGCCGATCTGGTGGAACGGCTTCTACTCTACCGCGCGCCGATCCTCATCGGGCGCGGCAAGGCGGCGCTGGGCGACATCGGGCTCAATCGTCTGGCCGAGGCCCACGGTCGCTGGCGGCTGGTCGACGCGCGCGATTTCGCGCCAGACCGGCTGGAGGTTTACGAACGCGTGCGGCCCGCATAGAGCAGCAGGCATGTTTACCGGCATCATCACCGACATCGGCACCATCCAGAGCGCGCAGCAGCGCGGCGACCTGCGTCTGGTCATCGGCTGCCATTACGACATGGAGGGCGTGGATATCGGCGCTTCCATCGCCTGTTCCGGCGTGTGCCTCACCGTGGTGGACAAGGGCGCCGACTGGTTCGCGGTCGATCTGTCTGCCGAGACCGTCTCGCGCACCGCGCAGGGCGCCTGGGCAGAAGGGCGGTTGCTCAATCTGGAGCGCGCGCTCAAGCTCGGGGACGAGCTGGGCGGGCACATCGTCACGGGTCATGTCGATGGCATCGGCGAAGTCGCAGACATCACAGCCGAAGGTGATTCGCACCGGGTCACCGTGCGGCTTCCGGCCGATCTTGCCCCCTATGTCGCGGCCAAGGGGTCGATCACGGTCGATGGCGTATCGCTGACCGTGAATTCCGTGGAAGACGGTCCGGAGGGTTCGACCTTCGGCCTCAACATCATTCCGCACACTTGGTCGGTGACGACCTTCGGCCAGCTCGCACCGGGCCAGCCGGTCAATCTGGAAATCGAGGTGCTGGCCCGATATCTGGCGCGCATGAAGGATCATCAGGCCCGCAACTAAGGCGCAGCTGCCGGGAAACGTTGGCAATCACATTACAATGTGATATCTGCCCGTCATGAGCAGCGAATTGATCGAAAACGTCCGTAAGCTGGTGCGCGATGGCATTCTGTCCCGCTCCGGTCTCGCCCGTGCCGCCGGGCTCCACGCCAACAGCCTGCGCCGGCTGGATGAAGCCGACTGGAATCCGACGGCCGATACGCTGGGCAAGCTGGAAAGCTATCTGCTTGCCCGCGCCCATGGCACGGCTTTGGCCAGCGCCGAGGAGATCATCAACGAGGCGCGCAATGGCCGGATGTTCATTCTGGTCGATGACGAGGATCGCGAGAATGAGGGCGATTTGGTCATCCCCGCGCAGATGGCCACCCCGGATGCAATCAACTTCATGGCCACGCACGGCCGCGGCCTCATCTGTCTGGCGCTGACCCGTCAGCGCGTCGAGACGCTGGGCCTCAACCTGATGAGCGCCAGCAACGGCACCCGGCACGAGACCGCTTTCACGGTATCGATCGAGGCCCGCGAAGGCGTGACCACCGGAATCTCCGCGGCCGACCGCGCACGGACCGTCGCCGTGGCTATCGATGCCTCCAAGGGGCGCGAGGCCATCGTGACCCCGGGCCATGTCTTCCCGCTGATCGCACGCGATGGCGGGGTGCTCGTGCGCACCGGCCATACTGAGGCGGCGGTGGACGTCGCGCGGCTGGCGGGTCTCAATCCCTCCGGCGTGATCTGCGAGATTATGAAGGACGACGGGACCATGGCCCGCCTCGATGATCTCATTCCCTTCGCGCAGAAGCATCGCCTCAAGATCGGCACCATTCGCGATCTCATCGCCTATCGCCGCCGCAACGATCATATGCTGGAGCGGCGCGCAGAAGCCACGTTCACCAGCCGCTGGGGCGGCGAGTGGCGCGCGGTGACCTTCTTCAATCGCGCGACCGAGTCCGAACAGGTCGCGCTCATCAAGGGGCATGTCACGCCCGAGCAGCCGACGCTCGTGCGCATGCATCAGGTGTCCGTCTTCACCGATATTTTCGGGGAAGAAGGGCCGCGCGCCAGCCTGCTCTCCCGCGCGATGGAAATGATCGCCGAGGCAGGGGCCGGCGTCATCGTCGTCATCAATCGCCCGAGCGAAGACCGGTTCAGCCGGCAGATGAAGATCCGTACCGGTGAGGCGAGCCCTGCCGGCATGGACGAGCTGCGCGATTATGGCGTCGGCGCGCAGATCCTGGCCGATCTCGGCGTGCATGACATGATCCTGCTCACCAACAGCCACCACAATCTGATCGCTCTGGATGGCTATGATCTGGCGGTTGTCGAGGAGCGGGCGATCACGGGCGTCTGACCATGATCGAACGGAGCGCTGCGGCGGTCCTAACCGGCCTCCTGCTCGCATTGTTTTCGGCGCTCGCCTCGGCGGCAGCGCATGCGCTGCTCAAATCGGGCGAGAACAAGCTGGCGGTGCTGGCCTGGATTCGCTGCGTCGAATTCGTGCTCGCCCTGCCATTCGTGCTGTGGATCGGCCTGCCACCGGCGGTGCTCTGGCCCTGGCTGCTTGCTGCCGTCGTGGTTCATGCCATCTACCAGCTCGTCCTTTCCTGGTCCTATTCGGTCAGCGATTTCAATGCGGCCTATCCTATCGCTCGCGGCTTCGTGCCGGTGTTCACCGCCTTGCTCGGCATGGCACTGCTGGGGGACCGGCTGGACGGTTTTGTCCTGACTGGGATCGCGGTCGTGAGCGCCGGCATATTGGTGCTGGCGAGCGGCCGCTCCATTTCGCCAGCCGGCTTTGCCGCCGCCGCCATCGCCGGGCTGCTCACCACCTGTTACACGCTGGTCGATGCCAAGGGCGTGCGCGCCGCGCCGGATTCGCTGACCTTCATCGCCTGGTTCTTCCTGCTCGGCTCATTCCCCATGCCGGCGGCTCTGGCAGTGCGCCACGGTCGCAACGCCTTGTCCCTCATGATCCGCGACCGGGTCGCCGGGCTTCGGGCGGGGGTGATGGCCGTGGTTGCGTTTGCCCCGGCGCTGTTCGCGCTTGGTCTGGCGCCGGTCGGCGCGGTGGCGGCGGTGCGCGAATCGAGCATCGTCTTCGGGCTTGTGCTTGGCGCGTGGATGCTCAAGGAGAAGCTCGGCTGGCGCCGCCTGACGGGCGGTCTGCTGGTGATGGCGGGCACGCTCGCGGTGATTGCCGGCACGGCGTTCAGATAAGCTCACGAACATATGTCTTGAAAGGAATCGACATGGCCAAGTTTCTGATCGTCGAAGCGCGCTTCTATGACCACCTCAATGATATGCTGATCGCCGGCGCGCGGGCGGCGCTGGAGGCGGCGGGTCATCTGGTCGACGTGCTCACCGTGCCCGGCGCGCTGGAGATTTCCGCCGCTGTGTCGCTGGCCGCGGAGAGCGGGCGCTATGAAGGCTTCGTCGCCATCGGCGTCGTGATCCGTGGCGAAACCTATCATTTCGAGATCGTTTCCAACGAAAGCGCGCGTGGACTGATGGCGCTCACCATGGATGGCATCCCGATCGGCAATGGCATTCTGACCGTGGAAAACGAGGCGCAGGCGCTCGAACGTGCCGATCCGGCCCGCAAGAACAAGGGTGGCGAGGCCGCCGTTGCTGCGATGCGCATGCTGGAGATCGCCGAAGAGTATCGCTGAGGCGGCCATGGCGATGGCGGCAGCGATTTCCTCACGCGTGAAAATGCCGTAGAGCAGGGGCCATGACCCTCGCGCCCTCCACCGCCGCGCCGCAGACTGCCGGTCTGCTGGCTGATGAGACCCTGGACGACCTGCGACTGCGGCTCGCGCCGTTGATCGCGGCCAATGCCGCCTTCGATGGCTGGTCCGATGCGGCTCTCGCGGTCGCAGCCGACACAGCTGGTGTGGATCGGGACGTGGCGGCACTGGCTTTCTCGGGCGGCGCTCTGACTATGATCGATGCGTGGTTCGCCAGCGTCGATCAGGCCATGCTCGATGCCCTGCCGGCGGAGCGTCTGGCTGCGATGAAAATTCGCGAGCGGATCACGGCACTGGTCGAAGCCCGGCTTGCCGTGCTGGCGCCCAATCGCGAGGCGCTGCGCCGCGCTCAGGCCGTGCTGGCGATGCCGCTCAACCTGCCGCGCGCGACCCGGCTGGGCTGGCGCGCCGCCGATGCGATGTGGCGCGCCGCTGGGGACCGCGCGGTGGATTATAATCATTATTCCAAGCGTACCACCCTGGCGGGAGTCTATGCCGCGACCCTGCTCGTCTTCGTCAATGACGAGCGCGCGGATTATGCTGACACCCGCGCCTTTCTGGCGCGGCGGATCGAAGGGATCATGCGGTTCGAGAAGGCCAAGGGCCGGCTGACTGGGCAGACCGACCAGCATTTCAGCATGGCGCGTTTCCTGGGCCGGCTGCGCTACCGGGGGCGCTAACCGTCTGGCGTCCTGCCGATAAGCCACGGCCGCGCCAGCATCGCCTTGCTTCTATCGGGCGATATTGATAGTCGTTCGCAAAACCACCAGAGATCGATATTGCGTTGCGCCTGACCTCCCTAGAACCCAATCGCCCCGCCTATGTCGACAGTGTCGACTGGAACGCCATATCCGAGATGGACGGTCGCCGCCTGCGCGAACTCGGCCTGCATGAGGGCGCCAGCGTCGAACTGCTCCATCGCGCCGGATTTACCGGTCGCGGCGCGCATGCCTGCCGCATCGGGCGCATGATCGTCGCCATGCGGGCAGCGCATGCCGATGCCATCCATGTCCGCACTGCGGCTGACGCGGGTGAGGCAGCGGCGTGACGGATGATCGCTTCACCATCGCGCTGGTCGGCAATCCCAATGCCGGCAAGAGCGCGCTCTTCAATGCGCTGACCGGCGCGCATCAGAAGGTCGGCAATTATCCCGGGGTTACCGTCGAGCGCAAGCTCGGCCGGCTGGTGCTGCCGGATGGGCGGACGGCCGATCTCGTCGATCTTCCCGGCACCTACAGTCTCGATGCAAAGAGCCCGGACGAGCAGGTGACCCGCAATGTCGTGTTCGGCCATCAGGAAGGTGAACGGCGGCCGGACCTCCTCGTCATCGTCGTCGATGCCGCCAATCTCGACAATCACCTGCGCTTTGCGCTGGAATTGATCGCGCTCGGCTCGCCCTGCGTTCTGGCGCTGAACATGGTCGATCTGGCGACCCGCGACGGGCTGGAGCTGGACGCCGCGCAACTGGCCGCCGACCTTGGCGTGCCGGTCATCCCGACCGTCGCCGTACGCCGCCGCGGGCTGGATGATCTGAAGGCAGCCATGGTGGCGGCGGTGCCGGACCATGCCCCCGCGCCCGCTGTCCTCGCAACACACGCAGCGCGGGACGCCGATGATCTGCGTCGCGAAGCGCGCCGAATCGCCCAGCGCGCCATCGTCGCCGAAACGCCGACCCGCCGGATCACCGCGCAGATCGACAGGATCGTGCTCCACCCGCTCCTGGGTCCGCTCATCCTGCTGGCGCTGCTGTTCGTCATCTTCCAGGCCGTGTTTGCCTGGTCCGAGGCGCCGATCGCGATGATCGAGGACGCGTTCGCCTCTCTACAGGCAGCGATGGAAGCGATCCTGCCCGAAGGTTTCGTGCGCGATCTCATCGTGCAGGGCGTCATCAACGGCGTGGGGTCAGTGGTGGTCTTCCTGCCGCAGATCCTCATTCTCTTCTTCTTCATCCTGATGCTGGAGGCGACGGGCTACATGACCCGTGCCGCCTTCCTGATGGATGGTCTGATGGCGCGGGTCGGCCTGTCCGGTCGCGCGTTCATTCCGCTGCTCTCCAGCTTTGCCTGCGCCATTCCCGGCATCATGGCGACACGGACCATCTCGGACCCCAAGGATCGCCTCACCACCATCCTCATTGCGCCGCTGATGACCTGCTCGGCGCGCCTGCCGGTCTATACGCTGATCATCGCCGCCTTCATCCCCTCGACCACGGTCTGGGGCGGGGTCGGTCTGCAGGGTCTGGTGCTGTTTGCGCTTTATGTCTCCGGCATCATCGGCGCGGTCATCGTCGCGATGCTGCTGCGCATGGGCGTCATCAAGGGGCCCGGCGGCAGCTTCCTGATGGAGTTGCCGAAATATCAGATGCCGATGCTGCGCGACGTCATCATCGGCCTGTGGCAGCGCGCATGGATATTCCTGCGCCGCGCCGGCACGATCATCTTCGGCACCACCATTGTCCTGTGGCTGCTGCTCTCCTTCCCCAAGCCGCCGGCGGGCAGTTCGGCCAGCCTGGTCGAGTATAGCGCGGCGGGGCGCATCGCGAGCGTGATCGAGCCGGTGCTGCGGCCGGTGGGGTTCAACCATGAAATCGCACTGGCGCTGATCCCGGCCATGGCAGCGCGTGAGGTCGCCGTGTCGGCGCTCGCGACGGCCAACGCCATCGAAGCGAGCGAGGATGAGGACGAGACCGCCCGCACGCTCGGTGAACGCCTGCAGGGACGCTGGTCGCTGCCGACGGCGCTGGCCTTTCTCGCCTGGTTCGTGTTCGCCCCGCAATGCCTGTCGACCATCGCGGTTGCCCGGCGGGAGACCAATGGCTGGCGCTGGCCGCTTTTCATGACGGCCTATCTGTTCGGGCTGGCCTGGCTGGCCGCGGGCGCGACCTATTGGACGGCGGTCGCCTTCGGCCTTTAATCGACGCAAGGCGGATGCTGAGCGGTATTGCGATCTGGACGAGACGCCGTTCAGCTTTATAAGCAGCCGTTCGATTTCCTATCCTCGTCGCGTTTTTCGGAGAGCTCCATGGCAGGCAGCGTCAACAAGGTCATTCTGGTCGGCAATCTCGGTGCCGATCCTGAAGTGAAGAGCTTCAGCAATGGCGGACGCATCTGCAATCTGCGCATCGCCACGTCGGAAAACTGGACCGATCGCGCCTCCGGCGAGCGCCGTGAGCGGACCGAATGGCACAGCGTCGTGATCCGCTCGGATGGCCTGATCGGCATTGCCGAAAAATATCTGCGCAAGGGCAAGAAGGTCTATCTCGAAGGCTCGCTGCAGACCCGCAAATGGCAGGACCAGAACGGGCAGGACCGCTATTCCACCGAGATCGTGCTCTCCGGCCCCGGCGCTGTGATGACGATGCTCGACGGCGGCCAAGGCGGCGGCGGTGGCGGCGGTCAGGGCGGTGGTGGCGGCAGCCGCAACGATAGCTGGGGCGGCGGCAACGACGACTTCAGCGGTGGTCGCTCCTCGTCTGGCGGCAGCGGCGCGCGCTCGAGCAGCAGCGCGTTCGACGACGGGCTGGACGACGACGAAATTCCGTTCTGACGGTCGCCCGGCGCACAAGGCGCGCGGGTTCCTTCCAGCGATAAAGCTAGCGCCGGCAGTCTAAATGGACGCGCGGAGCGCTTCTGTGCGTGGGTCTGTCCGCGCCTGCGGCGTAAGCAGTTGGCCGCCGAAGGGGCGGCCGCGCCGCCGCCAATTATAGTGAGCATGTCCAAATCCCAGGGGCTGCGTCAGTTAAATAGAGTTTAACTATAGTCTTCAGCGCAATCTCG
Source organism: Sphingobium sp. B11D3B (assembly GCF_025961735.1). Lineage (NCBI taxonomy): Bacteria > Pseudomonadati > Pseudomonadota > Alphaproteobacteria > Sphingomonadales > Sphingobiaceae > Sphingobium > Sphingobium sp. B11D3B. Next base: position 3,089,500 of record NZ_JAOQOF010000001.1, read on the forward strand.
CAGAGCAATTGCGATGCGCGAGTAGCGAAGCCGCGATGCCAGAAGACAAATCCCGCTCCTTATCTTGGCGACTGCCCGGATTATTCCGGAATCCACGAAATTTTCACACGAACGTGGGTCAGTGTGAAATTTCTATTAATCCTTCATCTTTGCAATCAGCTCTCAATAACCTTGACGGGATCGATTAACTATGCCCATTAACAGACCGATGAGATCGCCTTGATCTCGAGAGGGCAAACCGTCGGTAACGGCGGGACGCAAAGCCTCCGGTCCTGAGCCTTCAGGATAGCGGGGTTGCCGAAAGGTCGAACATGACACCGCGTGATCTTCCGGGCTCCCCCAGGAGCCTTCGAAAGCCGCCATGCTCCGTAGCGGAGATATGCGGGTTTTCCTTCGAATATCTTGAAAAAAGGCGCGTTTTCGCGCGCCAAATGTGGGGCGCGCGATGGCGTAGCCTTGAGCCGCTGACATCGCTGCCACCGCAGAATGAGCGGGCCGGCACGGTGAGGTGGCCCTGCGGAGCCCTGCGATCACGGGCTTTGCAGCAAGAGCAAAAGGCTTGTCGGGCTTCAGCTGGGCCGGGACTTGGCCGCCAGCCTGTCACGGTTACCGGCCGCCGCGCGACAACCGCTCTCGTTAAAGATTTCAGAGCCGCCTGACGGCGCTCGCACACCGCGATGCAGGGGGCTGCATCGTGGCGCTCAATCACTTTCCGATGGGGAACAAGGGGATCGGAATGACCATGACGACTCGTAGCTTATTGCTGGCCGCCATCGCGCTGGCGGGCACATCCGCGCATGCGCAGCAGACTGTCGATCCCGGAAGGGTCGACGAGCGTCTGCGCGGGCAGCCGGCCATGCCCTCGGTCTCGCCGGTGGAACTCCCGCAGGCGCCCACATCGGAGGCTGCGCCGGAGAGCACGGCGCCGCTCCGCCTCTCCCTCATCCGGTTCGAGGGAGCGACCGCGGTGCCGCTCGACGTTCTGAACGCTCTGGCCCAACCCTATCTCAACCGCGACATCACCTTGGCCGACCTTTTCCGGCTCGCGGAAGCGGTGACGACGGAATATCGGCGCCGGGGTTTCGTGCTGTCCCGCGCGGTGGTCGCGCCGCAGCGTATCGAAAACGGCGTTGCGACGATCAACATTGTCGAGGGCTTCATCGGTGACGTGCGCGTCGAGGGCGATCCCGGCGGCTATCGCCCGCTCCTCGAAGGCTATTTCGCGCCGGTGCGGGCCGAGCGGCCGACCTCGGGCGATGATCTCGCACGTGCGCTGCTGCTCGCGCGCGACCTCAAAGGCGCCAGCGTGCGGGCCGTGCTGACCCCGTCGAGCGACGAAGGGGCCGCCGACCTCTCTCTCCTCGTCGCGCGCCAACCGATTGAGGCCTTCGTCGCGGTGGATAATCGCGGATCGCGCTGGCTCGGGCCGGTGCAACTCTTCGGAGGGCTGGTCTTCAACGATCTCGCGCAGCTGGGCGGACGCCTCGCCCTCACCGCGGTGGCCGCGCCCGACGAAAGCGGTGAACTGGCCTTCGTGTCCGGCGCCTATGATCAGCCGCTCGGCGGTTCCGGGCTGCGGATGAGCGGCTTTGCCAGCTTTGCGCGCACCAAGCCGGGCGACGAGCTGCGAGTGCTGGCCGTGAAGGGCAAAAGCTTCAGCTGGGGCCTTGCTCTTCAATACCCCATGTTGCGCACCCGGCAGACCAACGTTCTCGGGCGGCTCTCCTGGCAATCGCGGGAGAGCAGTTCCCGCAATCGCCTGATCGATCCGGTTTTCGATGACCGCATTCGCACCGTCACGGCCGAATTGCTGGCCAATCATGCCGACCAGATGGGCGGCCAGACGACGCTGCGGGCGTCGGTGATGCAGGGGCTCGACGTTTTCGATGCGACAAGGCTGGGGGACCCCGCGAAATCACGGGGTACCGCATCGGCGATGTTCACCCGTCTCAATGGCGAAGTGACGCGGGTGCAGCCTCTCTATGGCGGACTGCATCTTCTGCTCGGCGCCACAGGTCAGTGGTCGGCCGAAAGCCTGCTGGCCTCCGAGGAGTTCGGTTTGGGCGGCGCCCAATATGGCCGTGCCTATGATCCCTCCGAAATCACCGGGGACAAGGGCATCGCCGGCAAGGTCGAGCTTTTCTACACCATCGCCGCGCGCGGCATGGGGACGGTCGAACCCTATGTCTATTATGAAGGCGGCCGTGTCTGGCAGAACGATCTGCTGCCAGGCGAGCGCCCGCGCACCGGATTGCGATCCTATGGCGCTGGCCTGCGGGCCGGCATCGCCGGCCGTTTCAGCCTCTCGATGGAATACGCCAAGCCCGTCCGCCGCGCCGTCAGCGCAGAGGGCAACCGGGATGGCCGCATCTTCGTGTCCCTGAGCGCCGCTTACTGAGCCGGCGCGACCCTCGTCGCGCCGATCGTTCCGATTTCGTGGAGACCTGATATGAGCACGTCCACTCTCGCAGCACAGCCCGCCCTCTCACCCCTTCGCGGCCGCCGGACCGCGCTGCTGCTCTCGGCAGCCATTCTCGCGCTGGCCAGCGCACGCCCCGCTCTCGCGCAGGACGCCAATGCCCTGCCGACCGGCGGCGTGGTGGTCGGCGGCAGCGCCACCATCGGTGCGCCCGTTTCCTCCAGCCTCGCCATCACGCAGACCAGCGACCGCGCGCTGATCGAGTGGAACAGCTTCGACATCGGCTCGAATGCGCAGGTCACCTTTTCGCAGCCGGGCGCCAGCGCCGTCGCGCTCAACCGTGTCGTTGGAGGCGATGCGCCGTCGCAGATCGCCGGGTCTCTCAATGCCAACGGCATCGTGGCGGTCATCAACAGCAATGGCGTGATGTTTGCCGGCACGGCCGACGTGAATGTCGGCGGCCTGATCGCCAGCAGCGCCAATGTGGTGGATGCCGATTTCATGAACGGCGGCCCGCTCGCCTTCACCGGTATGCAGGGATCGACGGCCGAGATCGTGGTCAGCGCTGGCGCCAATATCAGCATTGCCGATCAGGGCCTTGCCGCGTTCTTCGCGCCGACCGTGCGCAATCAGGGCGTGATCTCGGCCCGGCTTGGCCGCGTCGTGCTCGCCTCGGGCAGCAGCGCCACACTGGATCTGGACGGCACGGGCTTTCTGGAGATCGGCGTTGGCGCAGACAATGCGCTGGTCGAGAACAGCGGCACGATTGCCGCGCGGGGCGGCCAGATCCTGCTCACCGCCCGGACAGCCGGAGCCCTGATCGATCAGGTGGTCAATAGCGGCACGCTCACGGCGTCCGGCATGACCTCCGAACCCGACGGAACGGTCGTGCTGTTCGCCCAAAGTGGCGATCTTGCGATGAGCGGAACCATCGATGCCGGTGCGGACGGTCTGGTCGGCGCCAGAGCGGCCGGTGTGATCGACGTCACCTCGGCCCTGTCTGTGTCTGGCGATTTGCTCGTGGAGGGCGCCCGCGTCGGCGGTGCCGGGCAGATCAATGTAGGCAACGGGGCGCTGGAAATGTCCCTCAACATCGGCGGTGCCGATGTGAGCGGCAATGGCGATGTGATCGGGGATGCGCTCGGCGTGATCGGCACCGTCGCCGATGGCACGCTGCTGAACCTGGGTGAGGGCATCTACGCCGCCGGCGCGACCATTTCGCGCGACAATGTGACCATCAATGGTGGCGGTCTCGCGACCATCCGGCTTCCGCTGACGGGCGGGCAGATCAACGGCCTGACCGTCGATGCCGATGACGTGACGATTACCGGCATGCGGTTCATCGGGACGCTGCCCGAAGGCGCGACCGCATCGGGTTTTGATTGGGGGAACGCAGTTACGCGTGGCATTGCGCTGCTCAATGGCGCGGATAACGCAACGATCGCCGGCAACAGCATCATCGGCGTGCGCAACGGCATTCTCGTCGATGGACGCAATGTCGCCGATCTGAGGATCACCGGCAATCTGATCGACAATACAAAGAGCGGCATTTCCCTCCAATATGTCGATGGGTCCGCCCCCGGGTTCGTGATCAGCGGCAACAGCGCGGGTGCTTTCGGCAACGAGTGGGGCATGAACCTGCATCTGAACGGGGTGTGGAACGGCACCACGACCACGTCCGGAAACGGCCTGCTCGGCGCCAATATCTCTCTGGAGGAGCAGGCGCGACTGCTGGCGCTGAGCGGCGCCAATGGCGGTATGTCCGTGTTCAACCAGGCCTATACCGCCTCGAACCGAACGCATGTCACGGTCGCAACAAACGGTTCGGGAGGCGCTCAGGGATCGGCGGCGACGCCTCTGTCGTCGGTACAGGCTGGCGTGAACGCCGTCGTGTCCGGCGGCATGGTGGAGGTGCGGGACGGCACCTACGATCTTGGCAGTTCGCAACTCGTCATCCGCAAGGCGCTGACCCTGACTGGCCAGTCGGAAAGCGGCGTGATCCTCGATGGGCGCGCGGTCAGCGGCAACGGGCTGGGGACGATCTCGGTCCTTGCCGATAATGTGTCTCTGTCGAATTTCACGCTATATGGCAGCACGCTCGCCGGCGGTAATTACGGCATCAAGGTCCAGCCCAATCCGGCAGGGCATGTCAGCACGCCGGGCGGAACGAGCGAGCGGGTCCATGACTTTGCGATCAGCAATGTGACGGTGCGCGGCTCGCGGCGAGCCGAACTGGACCTCAATGGCGTGGTCGGCGCCCGCATCACCAACTTCACCGCCGATGGCCGCAGCGTCGCCGACGACGCAATTCTCACGGAAGGGGCCGGTGTGCAGATCACCGATAGTGCCAATGTGGTGCTGGAGGGCGTGCATACGCTCGGCAATGATTGGGGCGGCGTTGCGCTGTATCAGAGCAACAAGAGCAGCGGCTATAATGGGCAGACGACGAACATCACCATCGATGCTGCTCTCAACAGCTTCGAAGAACAGCTGGGTCTGTTCAGCCAGCTTGAATCGACCACGCAGCAGTTCGGCCAGCTCAACCTCACCGGCTTCGATTATGTGGTGCGCAACAGCGATCATCGCAGCGATGATCTCGACCGGCAGTTCATCTTCTATCGCACCGATCTGGCGGATGCGCTGAGCTTCGCCCGCGACGTGGGCAACGCAGCGGCCAGTTCGATCGAGGGTTTCAACGCCGGGGCTTTCACCAATATCTTTACGGTGGCCCAAGGGTTGTCGATTAACACGGCGATCAGCGACGCGCGGTCCGGTGCGACGGTGAATGTCGCCGCCGGCACCTATGAAGAGACCGCAGCCATCACCAAGGCGCTGACCCTGAGCGGCGCAGGCATGGATGAGACGATCATCACCGGCGGCATGACGATCAGCGGCAGCCCGAGCGGACTGACCCTGCGGAACTTCGCGGTGCGGGGCTCGGCCGGCTCCGCCGTAATCAGCAACAGCGGGACGATCACCGGGCTAACCCTGAGCGGCGTGCGGATCGACGGCGAAAATGCCGCGGGCCGCCACGGCTTCATCGGCGGGCAGATTGGTGGCGATATCGCGATCACCGGCTCGGAATTCCTCAATATCCGTGGCTGGGCAGCGTTCGATACGCGCAGCGGTGCGGGTGGCGCCAATGACGGCGCGCAGATTGGTCGTGTCGTGTTCAGCGGCAATCTGCTCGACCACACGGCAGGGCACATCGCCTTCCGGCAGCAGAGCGGCGACTTCGATTATCCGGATGTGACGATCGCTCAGAATATCGTGCGCGATGGCGGCGATTCGGACCTCTCGTTCGGCGCGATCTTCAAGGCGTTCCGCGCCGGAACCGTCGATTTCGTCGGTAACAGCGTCAGCGATGTCGGGGTGAGCAGTTGGACGCCCAGCGGCGAAGCCCCCTACGGCGCCGTGCTGATGATGCGCGGCGTGGAGGCGCTGAACCTTACCGACAACATCTTCACCAACAACAATCAGGTTCTGGCTGTCGAGCCCGGCTTTGGCTTGCCGACGGCGACGACCATCACCGGCAACAGCTTCATCAACAATCGCTATGATTTCTACCTGCCGACCAATGTTGCCGGCGCGGGGACACTCAGCTTCGGCAGCGGCAACAATTTCGTCGCGGGTGACGCCACCGTGCAGCATATTGTGTGGCGCAGCGCCAATGATCTCGATCTGACCGGAGTCAGCTTCAACGGGGTGCTGGCGAGCGCACTGACGCTGGACCAGCTCTTCGCTGTCGAAGATCGGATTACCCATGGCGTCGACGTGGCCGGCGCGGGTCTCGCCCATGTGGTGGCCGGCCAGCTCTTCGTCACCACGGCATCCGGCCCGGATGCTGTGCGGCGCGCCCTGACGCTGGGCCAAGATGGCAACAGGCTGAACCTGTCGGCGGGCACCCATAGTCTCACCGACACGCTGTTTATCACAAAGGATATCGACGTGGTTGGCCAAGGCTCCGGGCTGACCGTGATCGATGCCAGCGGGCACGGCCATTACGGCATAAGGGTGAATGCCGACGATGTCGCCTTGAGCGGCTTTGCGTTGCTCGGCTCGCAAGCGAACACCAGCTCTACCTATGGCATCAAGGTTGAAAAGCGCGGCGATGCCGACTCTCGCAACACTGGCTTTGCTATTACTGATGTGGCGATCAGCGGATCGCACAAAACCGGTCTCGATCTGAACGCCGTCGTCGGCGCGACCATCGATGGGGTTTCGGTCAGCGGCGTCGTGGCCGGCAACGGCATTTCGATCACCGACAGCGCCAATGTCGTTGTGCGCAACAGCCAGACGGCCGGCAATGCCTGGGGTGGGCTGGCGCTCTATCAGGCCAACAACATCGACGGTGGTGGCAGCACCCAGCAACTCACCAATATCACGATCGAGGCGAGCAACAGCTTCAGTGAATCGAACGGCCTCTACCTGCAGAATTCTTCCACGATGACGGCGCCCGGTGCGATCAACATCCTAGGCTACGATTATATCGTCCGGAATGCGGAGCACCGGCAGGACGGCGCGCAGTTCACCTTCTTCCAGAAAAGCCGGCAGGACGCCTTCGACTATGCCGTCAACCTTGCAGCGGCGAATGCGAGCCTAGTTCAGGGCTGGTCGGGCACGGCGAGCAGCGGCACCTATTATGTCGGCGAGGGGCAGCTCGATGGCGGCGGGACGGCGATGCTGTCGCTCCAGTCGGCGCTCGACGGCTCCAGCACGGGCGACGCGATCTTCGTCGGCGCCGGCCGCTATAGCGAAGCGGCCAGCCTGTCCGGCTTGCGCGCGCTCATCTTCGAGGGCGCGACTTTGGACGGGATGACACTTGGCGGCGGCGCGGCCGGCAGCAGCATCAGGGGCTCGGTGACGGTGGGGCAGGGCGGCTTCACCGCCGGTCTCCTCACCCTCTCCGGGGATATGGTGATTGGAGCGCCGGCGGGCACGATCAGCCTTGCCTCGGTCGACGGAAACCATGGGCTGAGCCTGAGCGGCAACACTGTCGCCATCGGAAGCGCGGCAATCGGTCGTCTGGACGCCACGGGCACGATGCTCTCGGCCTCCAACATCGCGACGACCTCCACCCAGACCTACACCGGCGCGACCAGCCTCTCCGGCACGTTCAGCACAGGCGGCAGCGCCTTCCGCGTGGACGGCGCGACCACGCTTGGTGGCGCAACCACGCTGGTGACGAACGGTGGGGCTGTCCGTCTGGGTGTCGTCAGCGGACCCCAGACGCTGGCCGTGGACGCCGGGCAAGGCCCGATCGAGCTGGGGTCGGTGAACGTCAGCAGCATCACGGCGACCGGCGGTCAGATCATGACCTCGGGCGCTGTCACGACGGGAGCGCAGAGCTACACCGGCGCGACGACGCTGGCCGGCACCTACAGCGCAACCAGCTTCTCCGTGAACGGCGCCACCACGCTGGCCGGCGCCACCACGGTCGATGCGCTGACGGTGGCCAGTTTCCTCGGCATCAACGGAAGTGCAGGCGGTGGCCAGACGTTCACGCTCAATGCGAGCACGGCCGCTCTGGGCAATATCGGCCAGATCACCCGGCTTGGCGCAACGCGCGTGACTGGTAATCAGGTCGTGCTGAACGGCAGCAGCTACACGGCGAGCGGGCTGGCGTTCAGCGGAACGGCGAACGGATCAACGCTGCGCCTGACACAGGCGCTTACCCAGTTCGATGCGCGTCCCGGCGGGTCGATCGCGATCAGCCCCAATCTGATCGGCACCGCCAATGCGGCGCAAAGCGTGGCGTTCCTCACCGGCACCGGTCTTGCGGGTGCCACAGGGGATGGTAACGTCAGCCTCGGCAATCTGGGCAGCGAAAGCGTGCGGCTGGGCAGCCTGTCCGTCACGGGCGGGAACTTCTCCGCCGCAACCGTCAAGCTGGCGGGCGACTTCACCTCGCAATTAAGTGGCAACCAGCTGTTCAGCGCGAACACGCTGGATACGCTCGGCAATGTGAGCGCTTCGGTGACTGGCAGCGAGAGCGGCCCCATCGTGGCGGGTGGCTCCGTGGCGGTCAGCGCGGGCGGTTCGGGCACGGGCTCGATCATAGCGGGCGGCCCGGTGCAGCTTGCCTACACCAGCAATGTCTCGCGCGACGTCAGTTCGCAAAGCAGCGTCTCGCTCACCTCGAGCGGCAGCGTAGGTGGGTCCATCCAGGCGGCCGGGCCGGTGGCGCTGAGTGCGACGGGGCCGGTCAGCTCGTCCGTCACCTCCGGTGGCTCTGCGTCCATCGCCTCGCAGTCGGGCATATCGAGCACGGTCAATGCGGGCGGCGGCGTGAGCGTCTTGGCGGGGTCCGGCAATGTGAGCGGATCGATCAAGGCGACCGGGCCGGTCACCGTGCTGGCCAGTGCCGGGTCGATCAGCTCGCAGATCGTCACGGCGGGCAGCGCCTCGGTCACCTCGGGCACGGGCAGCATTTCCAGCGCGATCAACGCCGGTGGCGCCGTGTCGGTGGCGGCACCGGGCGCGGTGACCAGCACCATCAGCTCGGGCGGCACGATCTCGCTGCAGTCGAACACGCCGCTCAACGTGCAGGTCAACGGCGGCGCGCTCGTCGTCGATGCGCCCGGCGGCACCATCGAGGGTGTGTTCAAGGAGATCAGCAGCAATGGCGACGGGTCGTTCGTGGTCAACGATCAGCCTGTGGTGGCTGGCGGCAAGATCAACCCGAACCAGATCATCACGGACACGTTCATCACGCCCGTCGGCGGTCAGGTGACCGGCACGGGCGAGATCATCCTGCCCGTCAATCTCACGCTGGGCGTAATCGCGCCCGCCAGCGCTGCGGTTGGTCCGGCGCGGCCTCCGATCGTCGTCAACACGGTCCAGCGGCTGGGCGAGCTGCTGCGGCAGGGCTACAGGGCGATCATCATCCAGATCGACGAGGGCCGGCAGGAGGTGGAGCGGGAGCTGGAGCTGGCCAGCGCGCGCTAAGGATCAGCCTCGCCCCCGCTCGCCTAGATTTCCGCGATCTGCGCACAAATCCGGTCGAGCGAGGCGGCTTCCCGCTCGACTTCCCGCAGGCCGATTTCGAGCGGGCAGTTCTTGATATCCCGGCAATTCAGGATTTTGCCGGATGCGCCCTGGGCGCCGTCGATGATCAGCTGGCGGAACTGGGCGGTGCGCTGGAGGCTGCCATCGATGGTGGCGATCACCGCCAGCGCATCCTGATCGTGGCGGTCGCGCATGGCGACCAGCGCGCGCAGTTCGGCGAGCAGCTTTTGCAGTGTGGGGCGGGTTCGTCCGCCGACGGAGCGGACATCGCCGAAGGATTCGCGCATGGTGAAAACCTTGTCGGCGGTCGTCCGCTCAAGCTGGCCCCAGGCGAGAATCAGGCGGCCGACCGCCTGCAGCAGCGCGGCATCGCCATCGGCAGGCACAGTCGCAGGTCGTGCGCCGGGGAAAAGATCGGGCTGGTCTTCATTAAGCGGTTCGCCGGTCGGCGTGGGAGAACCGACCGGCGTTCCTTGCTCGACACCGGCATTGTTGCCGGGCGAAGCAGAAGTTCGGTGGGAATCGGACACGTTGCTCATCCGTCAGGCAACAGCGCGCATCGGCATGATGGTGGGATCATCACAGCAGACACAATGGCATCTCGCCCCAAGACCAGCGAACCGACTCTTCGTCCCACTCTCTTTGTGGAGTGTTAAGTGTACTATATGACTGATAGCCGCCGATAGTGCATCCGAAAATTGCGTTGTACCAAGGCGAACGCCAAAAAAATGCAACATTGCGTGCAGGGGGCGGCGCTCAAAAATCAACGGCGATGCCCTTGCGCTCCCAGTCGCCGAAGCGGGTCGGGTCCAGCTCCTCGTCAGAAGGGCGCGGCTGCGCCGGGGCTTCCTCGGGCTGGGGCACCGGCGGGCTTTTCGAAAGGTAGCTCGGCGGCTTGAGATGATCGGGGCGTTTTCCCACGCTTTAGTGCTCCGTTTTCGTGCCAATGGCACGCGGTTCGTGACCTGATGATGCCATAAGCGGCATTTCCCGGCCACGTATCGACTTTAGCTGTTATAGGGCCAAGCCATGTCCCGCCCAACCGCCAAATCGCAGCACGTCCCTCAAAATGCCCAACCTGCCGGTCTGCCTGCGCGGCGAGCGGCGCTTAGCCTGCTCGATGCCGTGATCCGGCGGGGGCAGCCGCTCGAACAGGCGCTGGGGGCTGCGGCCCGCAACATCAGCCATCCGCCAGACCGCGCCTTGGCGCATGGCATCGCGGCCGGGGTGCTGCGTTACATGACGGAACTGGATGCGCTGATCGACAGCGCAACCGCCCGTCCGCTGCCCGTGGACGCGAAGGCGCGCATGGTGCTGCGGCTGGCGCTGGCGCAGGCGCTGATCCTCGAAACACCACCTCATGCCGTGATTGCGACGTCCCTGCCCCTGGTCGATGGCGGGCCGCGCAAGCTCGTTCATGGCGTTCTGGGCACCTTGTTCCGGCGCCAGCTGGCCCTCCCCGAGGCGCCACGCCTGCCGGATGAGGTCGAGGCGCGCTGGAGCGCGGCGTGGGGCGCAGGCGTGGTCGCCGCCGCGCGGCAGCTCATCGCGCACCGCCCCCCGCTCGATCTCACATTGCGCGATGCCGCGGCGACGGAAGAATGGACGAAGCGGCTTGGCGGCGTATCGCTCATGCCCGGTCACGTCCGTTTGCCGGCGGATAGCGAGGTAACAGCCCTGCCCGGCTATGCTGAGGGGCAATGGTGGGTGCAGGATCTCGCCGCCTCGCTGCCGGCCCGGCTGCTCGGGGCGGGGGAAGGTCGTTCCGTGCTCGATCTGTGCGCGGCGCCGGGCGGCAAGACTATGCAGCTTGCGGCTGCGGGTTGGACTGTCACCGCTGTCGACCAGTCCCAGCGCCGGCTGGAGCGGATGCAGGCCAATCTCGCGCGTACCGGGCTCGAGGCAGAAGTGCTGCGCGCCGACCTCACCAATTGGGCGCCGGACGCGCGGGTGGACGCGATCCTGCTCGATGCGCCCTGTAGCGCGACCGGCATTTTCCGGCGCCACCCGGACGTGCTGCACCGCGTTGGCCCGCGACAGATTGCCGAGATGGCCGAAATCCAGGCGGCGCTTGTTGCGCGTGTGTGCGGCTGGCTGAAGCCCGGTGGCGTGCTGGTCTACGCCACCTGTTCGCTGGAGCCCGAGGAAGGCGAGGCGCAGATGGACACCCAGCGCGCGAACCATCCCGAGATGCTGCCACGGCCGATCGACACGGCCTTGCTGCCCGAGGGGCTCGTGGCGGACGGGCATGTGCTGCGCCTTCTCCCCGGTGCGTTGATGCCGGCGGGCGGGCTCGATGGATTCTTCATCGCCAGCCTGTCCCGCTCTGACTCGGTTTAGGGCACGCGCGGCGCAATCCATCCACAACTTTCGGCCTGTGGCAGTTGCACTGTCCAAATCGCAGGGTTAAGCGAAATTCATGATGCCATCCGTGCGTATTTCCCCGTCGATCCTCTCTGCTGACTTCGCGCGCCTGGGCGAGGAGGTCCGCGCGGTCGACGAGGCGGGTGCCGACTGGATCCATGTCGACGTGATGGACGGACATTTCGTGCCCAACATCACCATCGGCCCCATGGTCGTGAAGGCGCTGCGGCCGCACACTCAAAAGCCGCTCGACGTGCATCTGATGATCTCGCCGGTGGACAGCTTTCTCGATGCGTTTGCAGAGGCTGGCGCGGATATCCTGACGGTACATCCCGAGGCCGGGCCGCACATTCACCGCACTGTGCAGCGCATCAAGGCGCTGGGCAAGAAGGCGGGCGTTTCGCTCAATCCCGGCACGCCGGCCAAGATGCTGGACTATCTGCTCGAGGATCTCGATCTGGTCCTGATCATGAGCGTTAACCCCGGCTTTGGCGGGCAGAGCTTCATCGACAGCCAGCTTCGCAAGATCGAGGCTGTGCGCAAGGCCATCGACAAGACCGGCAAGGAGATCGCTCTGGAAGTGGATGGCGGCGTGGACGCCGTCACCGCCCCGCGCGTCATTGCGGCGGGGGCCGATGTGCTGGTGGCGGGCACCGCGACCTTCCGGGGTGGCCCGGCATCCTATGCCGACAACATCCGGATGCTGAGGGGCGGATGAGCGCCCGGCCGCTCCCCACGCCTACGCCGCCCCCGGAACCGCCGGTGGAAGACGGTATTGAGCGGGGCAAGCGGCTGATTCGCGTCTCGGACGATCGCGGCGTGTCCCTGACCGAGCGGCTCGCCAATCATTTCTACCGCCTGAGCTGGGCGACGCCATTCCACAATATGCGGCTCAAGGGCAAATATCCGCTCAAGCTGCTCGCCGTGCCGGATGACGGCATTCCGGGCGACGCGCGGGCGGGCAAGGCGCTGCGGGCGGGCTATTTCCTGTTTCGCGGCCTTAAGCAGCCCGTGGCCACGCTGGACTGGCGTCGCGTCGAGCAGCCGGCCGAGTTCGTGGATTATCTCCACAGCTTCCGCTGGATGCGCGATCTGGCGGCCGCCACCACGCGGGACAATGCGGTGCCCGTCGCCGAGGCACAGATGCGGGCCTGGCTGACCGCCCATGCCGAAAAGCCGACCGACCCTGCCTGGCGCGCCGATAATGCCGGCTGGCGCATCCTGTACTGGACGGCCTATTCGCCGCTGATCCTCTCGAGCAACGACCTCGTCTACCGCAGCCTGGTGCTCAACAGCATCGCGCGCATGGCGCGTCATCTCGATCGGGGCGCGGACAAGGCGCCGCTCGGCCTGCCGCGCGTGATCGCGTGGACCGGCATCGTCGCGGCCGGCCTGTTGCTGCCCGGTGGCGATCCGCGACGGATATTTGGCGAGGCCGGGCTGCGGCGCGCGCTGGAGACGGGCTTTTCGAGCGATGGCGGCATCATTTCCCGCTCGCCGCTGGAGCAGGTCGAGGCGATCACGCTGCTGGCGATGCTGCGCGCGGTCTATGACGTCCGCCGTGCCGACCTGCCGGCCTGGCTGGCTGAAACGATGGAGCGCATCGTCTCGGCCCTGCTCGGCATATTGCATGGCGATGGCGCGCCCGGAAGCTGGCAGGGCGGGGCGCCGCTCGATCCCGCACGGATTACCGCTATCGTCGCGGCCTCCGGCATTCGCGCCCGGCCGCTGCGGCAGGCACGCGACTGGGGCTATCAGCGGCTGAGCGGCGGCACGACCGTCGTTCAGGTCGATGCGGCCCCGCCACCGGTGGCCCGGCTGGCCTCCAATGGCTGCGCTTCGACAACGGCGCTGGAAGTCTCGGATGGGCCGGTGCGGCTCATCGTCAATTGCGGCGGCGCGGCACTGGCCGGTGCCTCTCTCCCGGCCGATCTGACCCAGGGCTTGCGCACAACGGCGGCGCATTCGACGCTGGTGCTGGACGACACCAATTCCACCGCGATCCTCCCCGATGGCGCGCTCGGCAAGGGCGTGAGCGAAGTGGAGCTGGATCGGCAGGAGCATGAGCAGGGCAGCCGGCTCGAAATTGCGCATGATGGCTATGCGCGGCGCCTTGGCCATTTGCATCGGCGCACGCTGGTTCTCACGCATGAAGGGCGGGAGCTGCGCGGCGAGGACGTGCTGCTGCCTGGCAGCCGCCGCCGCAAGCCGGTCAGCTGCCCGCTCGCCATCCGCTTCCATCTCGGCCCGGATATCGAGCCGACGTTGACCGCCGATCGGCAGGGCGCATTGCTGCGTCTGCCCAGCGGAGCCTTGTGGCAGTTCCGCGTCGGCGCGGGCGAACTGGCGGTGGAAGAAAGCCTCTGGGTGGACGGCGAAGGCAGGCCCCACCCCACGCAGCAACTCGTGGTGAGCGCCAACACGGGGCCGGGCGGAACAAGCATCGGCTGGCTGCTCAAGAAATCGGGATAAGGACAAGACAGATGCAGGATGTGACGATCCGGCGGGCACTCCTTTCGGTGTCCGACAAGACCGGGCTATTCGAGCTGGGCGCCGCCTTGGCGCGCCATGGCGTGGAGCTGGTTTCCACCGGCGGCACGGCCAAGGCGCTGCGCGAGGCGGGGCTCGAGGTGCAGGATATTTCGGACCTCACCGGTTTTCCCGAGATGATGGACGGGCGCGTCAAGACTCTGCATCCCAAGGTGCATGGCGGCCTGCTCGCGGTGCGCGACAATGCCGAGCATGTCGCGGCCATGGAGGCGCATGAGATCGGCGCGATCGATCTCGTCGTGGTCAATCTCTATCCCTTCGCCGCCACCGTCGCCAAGGGCGCTGACCGCGAGGAGGTGATCGAGAATATCGATATCGGTGGCCCCTCGATGATCCGTTCTGCGGCCAAGAACCACGCCAGCGTGACCATTCTGACCGATCCGGCCGATTATGCCCGTCTGATCGAGGAGATGGACGAGAAGGGCGGCGCGACCAGCTATGATTTCCGGCGCCTCTGCGCGGCCAAGGCCTATGCCGCGACGGCGGAATATGACGCCATGATCGCAAGCTGGTTCGCCACGGTGGATCAGGGCGAGCCATTCGCGCCGCGCATGGCAGTGCCGCTGCGGCTCGGCCAGTCGCTGCGTTATGGTGAAAACCCGCACCAGCAGGCCGCGCTGTATCTCCCGGCCTTTTCGCCCCAGGGCGGCCTTGCCGATCACCGGCAGGTGCAGGGCAAGGAGCTGAGCTACAATAATCTGGCCGATGCCGATGCGGCGATGGAGCTGGTAAGCGAGTTCCGCGACGGGCCGCCGACCGTAGTCATCATCAAGCACGCTAATCCCTGCGGCGTCGCCACCGGCGAGACGCTGATCGACGCCTATCGCGCGGCATTCCAGTGCGACACCGTGTCGGCCTTTGGCGGCATCATTGCAGTCAACCGGCCGCTCGACGGGCCGACGGCAGAAGCGATCACCGAGATTTTCACTGAAGTCGTCTGCGCGCCGGATGCCGATGATGCGGCGCGGGCCGTGTTCGCGAAGAAGAAGAATTTGCGGCTCATCCTCACCGGCCCGCTGCCCGATCCGGCGCGCGCGGGCATGACGATGAAGTCCATTGCGGGCGGCATGTTGGTGCAGACGCGCGACAATGGCCGCATCAGCCGCGATGACCTCAAGGTGGTGACCAAGCGGGCGCCGACCGATCAGGAACTGACCGACTGCCTGTTCGCCTGGACCGTCGCCAAGCATGTCCGCTCCAATGCCATCGTCTATGCCAAGGATGGTGTGACGGCGGGCATCGGTGCCGGGCAGATGAACCGGCGCGATTCCTCCCGCATCGCGGCCATCCGCGCGCGCGAGGCGGCCGAGGCTGCGGGCTGGAGCGAGCCGCGCACCGTCGGTAGCGCCGTGGCGTCCGATGCCTTCTTCCCCTTCCCCGATGGCCTGCTCGCAGCGGCGGAGGCTGGCGCACGCGCGGTGATCCAGCCGGGCGGGTCGCTGGGCGACGACGCGGTGATCGCGGCGGCGGACGAGGCGGGTCTGGCGATGGTCTTCACCGGGATGCGGCACTTCCGCCACTAAGCTGTGCCGGCAGAAGTAGGCATGCAGCCGGAGCGGGCCTCGGCCCGCCCGGTTCTGCGCGCCGGCGGGTTGATGCCGGGCGCCGCGATGTGACATGGTGCGGCTTCGCCCGCCCTGCCACTGCCCGGATCGATGCTCTTGTTTCTTCAGCCTGTCCCCGTCCTGCGCCTGAACCTCATCTTCCTCGCTCTCTTCTCCCTGCTGCTGGTTGCGCTGCCCGGGCCGGTGCTTGCGCAAAGCGCGACCAAGCCGACGCCGGGCTTCGTGCGTGTGCGTCTGGAGACGGACATGGGCAACATCGTGCTCGCTTTGAACGCCCGGCGCGCGCCCAAGACGGTCGCCAATTTCATGATCTATGTGGATGATGGCCGGCTGGACGGGACGAGCTTCTACCGCGCCTTCCGCCGCAAGAACGATCCCAAGTCGGGCTTCGTCCAGGGCGGCATCGATACCGAGGCGCGGCGGGTCTACTTCCCCACCGTGGAGCTGGAGCCGACCGACCAGACCGGCCTCAAACATCTGGATGGCACCATTTCCATGGCGCGCCACAAGGAGCCGAATTCGGGCACCGGCAACTTCTCCATTCAGGTCGGCGCCAATCCCACGCTCGATGCAAGGCCGGGCTATGCGGGCTATGCCGCCTTCGGTCAGGTGGTCGCGGGCATGGATGTGGTGAAGCGCATCATGGCGCGCGACACCTGCTGCGGGCGCGGCGTGATGTTCGGCCAGATGATCAAGGACCGCGTCACGATCAAGCGCGCCGTGCGGCTCGATGGCACGGCCAAGCCAAGCGGCGTCGTGAAGCCCTGGCTGGTGAGCCCACGCGGCGCGGTTCGCTAGCGGCTGAGCAGCGTCCGGGCCTGTCCGGTCAATTCCGCGACCATGGCGGCAGAAGGCGCGGCGGCCTGCCGGGCGCGGGCGATGAAGTCCGTGAACTTCTCCACCGCAACCTTGTTCTCCGCGAGCCAGCGATCGAGATGCTCCTCGCTCGTCTTCGCGCCGGCGCGGGCCAGGAAGCCGAGCCGCATCTGCTGCAATTCCCGCGCGCTGCCGGCAACCAGCAAGCGTTCCCACGGGTCGCTCGGCGTCATCTGGGCGGCAAGGGCCTGGAGCCAGTCGATGCCGAGCAGGCTGCCCAGCCGCGTGAAGGCGGCGGCAACGCTCAGCGCGTCCTGCGACCCCTTCTGCGCGAGCAGGGCAAGGCCGATGGCGCCATCCATCTTCACCAGCATCACGGTCCGTTCGGCCAGCGCATCCGGCACGCCAAGGCTGGTGAGCATGGCTCTCATGGCTTCGGCCGCCTTGAGCGGCTCGGGCTGCAGCAGGCTGTCCACCTTGGTCTTGAGCGTGTCGATGGCGCCATCGAGC
The DNA here is from genome assembly GCF_025961735.1 of Sphingobium sp. B11D3B. Lineage (NCBI taxonomy): Bacteria > Pseudomonadati > Pseudomonadota > Alphaproteobacteria > Sphingomonadales > Sphingobiaceae > Sphingobium > Sphingobium sp. B11D3B. Next base: position 3,106,732 of record NZ_JAOQOF010000001.1, read on the forward strand.
ATCGCCATGGCTTTGTGCGGCGCGATGCCAGTCGGCAAGGAGCGGTGCGCATCGCCGATATGGCCTGCCATCGCATTGGCGACGCTGCGGTAGAGGGCGAGCCGCGCCTGCTCGGAGAGATCGGCGCTGTCGATATCGTCCCAGAGCTGCCGCACGTCGAATAGGCGCTCGGCGATCACGAAGGCATGGGCGATTTCATCGAGCGAGCAACTGGCTTCCTCGGTGAGGGCAAAGGGCAGAATCACGCCGAGGCGATTGACGATGCGATTGGCGATCTTGGTGGCGATGATCTCGTCGCGCAGCTGGTGAGCGGCAATCGCATCCCCCTCGCGCTGCTGCATCAGGGGCGGGAATGCACCGATCAGGTCGCTTTCCAGCGCGGGATCGCGGGCAAGGTCGCTCTTCTCGATGGCGTCCTGCAGCGTCAGCTTCGCGGTCGAGAAGAGCACGGCCAGCTCCGGCCTTGTCAGCCCCAACCCTTCGCTGGCGCGGCGCATCAGTTCCTCGTCCGGGGCAAGACCTTCCACCTTGCGGTCGAGATGCCCGCCATCCTCCAGCGTGTGGATCAGGTGGACATAGGAGGCGAGGTCCGCGCTCCCGCCCTGCTCCGCGATGGAGAGGCCGAGCGCCTGCAGGCGATTGTCTTCCAGAACGATGGCGGCGACCTCATCGGTCATGGCCCGCAGCAGATCGTTGCGCGCCTCCTGCGCAAGCCGCCCTTCGGCGACCTCCTTGTTGAGCGCGATCTTGATGTTCACCTCATTATCCGAGCAATCGACGCCCGCGCTATTGTCGATGAAGTCTGTGTTGATCCGCCCGCCCTTGAGCGCATAGGCGATGCGCCCGGCCTGGGTGACGCCCAGATTGGCGCCTTCGCCGATCACCTTCGCGCGCACGTCCTCGCCATCCACGCGCAGACGGTCGTTCGCGGTGTCGCCGACCTCGGCGTTGTTCTGGTTGGCGGCCTTGATGTAGGTGCCGATGCCGCCGAACCAGAGCAGATCGGTCTCCGTGCGCAGCAGCGCCGAAATCAGCGCCGCCGGCTCCATGGCCGTCTGGTCGGTGCCGACCAGCGCCTGCATCTGCGGGCTGAGCGGGATGCTCTTTTCGCTGCGGGCGAACACGCCGCCGCCTTCGCTGATCAGGCTTTCCTTGTAATCCGCCCAGCTTGAGCGGGGGAGCTTGAACAGGCGCTGGCGCTCCTTCCAGCTGGCGGATGCATCGGGGTCGGGATCGATGAAGATATGGCGATGATCGAACGCCGCGACCAGGCGGATGCTCTTGCTGAGCAGCATGCCGTTGCCGAACACGTCGCCGGACATGTCGCCCACGCCGATCACCCGCACCGGGTCCTTCTGCACATCGACGCCCATTTCCGCGAAATGGCGCTGCACGCTGATCCACGCCCCGCGCGCGGTGATGCCCATCGCCTTGTGATCATAGCCGTTGGAGCCGCCGCTGGCGAACGCATCGCCCAGCCAGAAATGATGATCGATGGCGATGGCATTGGCGACGTCCGAGAAACTCGCCGTGCCCTTGTCGGCCGCGACTACGAAATAGGGGTCGGCGCCGTCGCGGATGACCATGCCCTTTGGGTGCACGGTCTTGCCCTTCACGATATTATCAGTGACGGAGAGCAAGGCCCGGATGAACACGCGATAGCTCTCGGTGCCTTCGGCCAGCCACGCATCGCGGTCGCTCGCCGGGTTGGGCAGCATCTTGGGGTAGAAGCCGCCTTTGGCGCCGGTCGGCACGATGACCGCATTCTTGACCCGCTGGGCTTTCATCAGCCCCAGGATTTCGGTGCGGAAGTCGTCGCGCCGGTCGGACCAGCGCAGCCCGCCGCGGGCGATGCGCCCGGTGCGCAGGTGGATGCCTTCGACGCGCGGCGAATAGACCCAGATCTCGCGCCAGGGCAGCGGCTTGGGTAGGCCGGGCACCAGCGCGCTGTCCAGCTTGAAAGCCAGCGCCTCCTGCGCGGCCGGGGTGAAGGCATTGGTCCGCAGCGTGGCGTTGACCACCGCACGGTAGAGCCGCAGGATGCGGTCTTCATCAAGGCCTTTGACGCCTTCGAGCGCGGTATCAATGGCCGAGTTGATCGTCGCGGCGTCTTCAGCATCCTTGCCGCGCGCAGGATCGTGCAGCGCGAAGAACAGGTCCACGATCTGGCGGGCGATATGCGCCTCGCGCCGCAGCGTTTCCACGACGGTCAAAAGGCCGTAGGCAAGGCCGGTCTGGCGCAGATAGCGAAAGATGGCGCGCAGGAAGACGATGTCGCGCGGGCCAAGCTGCGCCGTGACGATGAGTTCGGCAAAGCGATCATTCTCCGCCCGGCCCTCCAGCACGGCATCGAGCGCCTCGCTGACAATTGCCGCGCGGTCGAGCACCTCGGCCGCGGGGCCGCCATCCTGCCGCTCGAGGGTGAAGCGCTGGATATGGCCGAGCGCACCCTCCGCGCCCGCGCTGGTGCTGCGCTCCTCCAGTACCCGGAAGCCGAAATTCTCGAACGCCGGCACGGCTTCTGACAACACAAGCGGTTCAAGCGAATAGATCTTCACGCGCAGCTGGTGGTCGCCATCCTGCGCGATGCGGTAGAAGCGCACGCTGCGATCATCGGGGCCGGTGAGTTGGTGCAGCGCCAGCACGTCCCGGGCGGCTTCGTCCGGCCCCGCGCTTTCCCGGTAGGACATCGGGAAGGTGGGCGCATAACGCTGGGCGAGCACGGCGGCGCGTGAGCTTTCGCCAAGCTCGATCAGGCCCTGTTCCACGGCCGGGGTCCAGCCGCGCAGCAACTGCGCGATCTGCAGGTCCAGCGCCTCGGCATCGGGCACCTGTCCTTCATCACGCAGGTCGAAGGTGAAGCGCACCAGCGCCAGACCGCTCTCTTCCAGCGCGATGGACCAGCCGAGCAGGCTGGCGTGCGCCGCCGAGGCGATCAGCGCGGAGATGCCTTCGCGACGGCTGGTCGAGAGGTCGTCGCGCATCATCCAGACGAAGGCGAAGAGGTGCCGGCCCAGCACATCGCTCACCAGCTCCAGCTTGGGGCGGGGCCGGTCGGCCAGCGACATGGCGGTGAGCGTGATGCGGTCCCGGTCCTGCGCGCTAAACGCCAGCATCAGGTCGTGCGGCAGGGCGGTGAGGGCGTGCACCAGCGATTTGCCGGCATGACCGGAGGGATTGTAGCCGAACCGTGCCATTAATCCCGAAAGCGTGTCGCGCAGGATGGGCACATCCTCCGGCGCGGTGGCGAGCGCTGCGCTCGTCCACAGGCCCGCATGGATGGAAATGGCGGTGATCTTGCCCTCTTCCCGCACCGGCACGAGGAACAGGTCGATCAGCACATGGCGATGGACCTTGGCCATCATGTTGGATTTGAGAATCAGCGGCCCGGCATGGCCAGATTCGAACCAGGCCAGGGCGGCAGCGGCGGACTGGTCCGAAAGCACGGGGCTTTCGGCAGCCCGGCAAATGCCCTTGCGCCGGCTTGGCTGGGCATTCGGCGTCCAAAGCTCGTGCCCCAATTGGGTGAGATTGCCCTTGAGCAGCCAGCGCAGAAAGTCGCCGCCTTCGCCGGCGCCCAGGCGATTGGCATCGGCATTGAGCGCATCGATCATCGCCCGCCAGTCGCTTACCGCCGCGCGGACGTGGCACAGGGTTTCCTCCAGCGCCCGACAAAGCTCCCGCCGACCGCGCGCGTCTATGCGGTCGGTCTCGATATAAATCAGCGATTCGCGGACGGCGCCGTCCTCATCGCCGATGGCCAGCAACCCGCCGTCCTCATTACGCCGCACCGGGAGAATCGGGTGGGCGAGCACGTGGATCACCAGATCGGCCTGGCTCAGGCAATTGCCGATGCTGTCGACGAGAAAGGGCATGTCGGCGTTGATGATGGCGATGCGCTGCCGCCGGCTCGCGGCGCCGGCACTGCGCTCATCGGTCAGGCTGTCGATGAGAATGGCGCTCTCGCCATCCTTGCGTATTGCGGCAGCTTCCAGCACGAAGCGCGCCGCCTCGCTCCATTGGTCCGGCTGAGGCGATTGCTGCTCGCTTTCGAGCACGCCCTTGGCCAGTGCCTCCGCGATGGCTGCTGTCAGCGCGTCGTCGCGATTGGTCTTGATGGTCATGGACATCCTCTTCCACTTGTGCCGGCCCTTGTCTGCCTAACGCACATCTGTGGAAGCAGTGTCGGGCCTGTGTGGTTAAACCCCGCCGGCAGGGTCCGCAACCGGACCCTTGCTCGGCCTGCTTAGGCTCCGCTCCGGCTCAGGATGCCGGAAGGGCCTTGGCTGCTTTCGTCAGAACCCGTTCGGCCAGCTGGTCGGCGCCGTCGAGCGCTGCGACCATGGCAAGTGAGCCATCGGCCTCTCGCCGCATGATCACCACGGCCAGCCCTTCGGCGTCCACGGCCAGTTGATCGGCGGGGAGGGCAGGGGCCTGCTTCAGCACCCGGCGGGAGCGCACGATGGCCTTGTGCGGCTCTTGGGGAGTTTCGTTGCGTCGCGCCGCGCGGACCTGCGCCACCACGCCCTTGAGGCCGCCCACCGTGGCATGAAGATGCGCGATCAGGGCACCAGGCTGCATCCGCGCGTCGAGCGCGAACTGGATGGCGCAGACGAACTCGGCCAGGCGCGTCTTGTCATAGTGCGTGCCGAAGACCAGCTTCACCAGCGCGGTCAGCGGGCTGCGGGGCTGCACGGCTATGCCGGAGTCGGCGAGTAGCGCGACATAATCCTCCGGCCGGGCGGCGGCGACCTGCGCCAGCGCATGAGCGAGCCCGACCGCACGGTAGAGGGCGTGGCGTGTCCGCCCCTCCTGGGCATGGGCGGCCATGGCGGCATCGCGGGCCAGGGCCAGCATGTCGGCCAGCGCCGTATCCTGGTCCGGCAGCGTGATCGTCTCGCCGGTCAGGTCCAGCGCATCGTCGGTCGGCACGTCTTCGGCGAAATCGGTCACGGACGCCGCTGCGATCCTCTGCGCGGAGGGGCCGTCGGCCCAGATGGCGGTGGCGTCGGTCGTCCTCACACGCACCGGCGCGGCGGCCTCGGCCTGCGCGATGATGCTTTCGGTCAGCGCGTCCGTCGCGACCTCCTTCCAGTTGATCACGCCATAGACGAAGTCGATCGCGTCATCGCGTGTCGAGAAGGGCATCATGATGCCGCGATACATGACCTCGACGCCACGCTGGTTGGTGAACTCCGCCTCGAACCCGATCGGCGCGGCGTTGGCCACGATCTGCAGATAATGGTCGGTCAGGCGGGAGAGCAATGTGCGCGCCGGCACCTGGCTGGCCCGGCGCACGGAGGTGTCGATATCACACTGCGCGGCCAGGGCGGGGCCGATGAAGGCAATGGTCGGATCCTCGACGCCCGCCGTGAAGTCCAGCAGCACGCTGTGCGAGCCGAAATCCTGAAGTTCCTCGGGATTGAGATCCTCAATGCTCGGCAGCGAGCGATCGCGCAGCAGCGAAGACCAGTAATTATAGGCGCGGATGTGCATGCGCCGTTCGTCGAAGCGGACGAGCGGAGGGGCATCCATGGCTTCGTCCAGCGTGGTGACCGCGTCGGCCTGGCTGTGATGTACGTCCATTCGAGGATTCGCCTGTGGTCGCGTGCAAGGGCGAACCCTGCGCCATGAAGGGTAAAGGCCGGGTAAAGGCACCAAATATCCCCACCGGCCCGCGCGATACCAAAGGCGAAAACGCGATCGGCGCTTGCCATGCCCGACACACGCTGATAAGCGCCCGCCTGCATGATCGTGCGCCGCATTTGGACACGAGTCACGATGATCGCCGGTTTGCCGGCGAGCCGGAGCCGCTTTAGCTCAGCCGGTAGAGCATCGCATTCGTAATGCGAGGGTCAGGTGTTCGAGTCACCTAAGCGGCACCATTTTTGAACCGGCAGGAAAGCCGGATTGAGACAAGCCACATACATAATTAGCTAGGAACAGTTCTCTGTGGCTTTACCGCCGGGAGCCGTCGTGGTGTCGCGTGGTTCTCGAAGACCGGGGTGGAAACCGACCCGCTCCGGCTTGACTTGTTGGAAAATGTTCCCGAAATGTTCTCACCTCATGATGGAGGTGCGGCGAATGATCGAGTTATCAGAGGACGAATGGCGTCGGGCCTTTTCGGCGTGGTTGCGCACCGGCAAAGTGGCTTCGGTGCCAAAAAACGATGCGATAGAGTGCAAGTTCAATCCTTGGCATGATCCGGAAGATGGCCGGTTCACTTTTGCCGGATCCGGAAATTATCATGGCAGAGGCCGGCCTGGGCCAGCGTCTCGTACGCCAGGAAACGTAAGTCGCGGCAATCTCCGTATCGCGCGGACACCGACACCAGAGACGTCATCTGCCAAGCAACCACAGGGTTTCGACAAAAGGCCGAACGGGGGCACCGGAAGCGCGGCGCAGCCGAGGCCTGCTGGTTCGCCGCGCGAGCAGCCAAATCCCGCCGCCGAGTTTGTCGGCGGTGTCGGTGAAGGTCTTTACGGCGTGGCGAAAGAGACGGTCGTGGGGGTGCGCTCGGTCTTGACGACAAATCCGGTTACGACGGTTCGAAATGCCGGTCGCGGGATCGCCGCCATGATCGATACGGCGATAGCAGCGGAGGATACGCCTGCTCATACTCAAATATCGCGCGCCGCCGATGCCGTCGCGAATGCTTCGGCGCGAGATATCGGCCGAGCAGCCGGATCGGCCGTTGGCAATGCCGCATTGGCAGTCGCGCCCAGCGCGGTGGTGGGCAAGGTTGCGGCGTTACGCCGTCTGCGCGGAACCGTACCTCGCCCACCTCATGAGCCGCCGCAGATCGGCTGGGTTAAGGAAAACCTCGGTCCCGAAACACGGGCGAAGCGCTATAATGATGCCGCGACGGGCGCTCGCCCCGGTCAGGCGCCCACGTTGATGCGGACGATGCCGGATGGCTCAAGACGGCCGGTCAAGTTCGATGGCGTGCAGGGGGAATATGTGATCGACAGGAAATTCAAGGTCGTAGATGCCCCGCACGCCCGCGCTCAGCTATTGCGCCAATCAGAGGCTTTAGCGCATAATCGCTCCATCGGAACTTGGGAGGTTCCAAATGAAGCTCAGCGTATTGCTGCGCTTAAGCTGTTTAAAAAAATGAAGATAACCAACATCAAGGTAAGGGTGGTCAAGCCATGATTGTTGAACAGATCGCCAGGATTGTCGCAGATTTTTTTCTGTTCTTGAACATGACTGAAGAGGAATTGCTAGATCTTGATGTGTCTGTCCTCATGATGGAGGATATGGCAGCGAGGCTTCAAGATTTGGACAAAGCTTTTCTTCGAGAGCTGGTCGATGCATTTCCTGTGATCGCCTCAGAATATAGCGGCGAGGCCCACAAATTGGTGCTCGACATACCCTATAGCTTCTACCTTGAGGAAACGCTTGCCGCCGGCGATCCAGTGAGGCTGGCCGAACTGGAAGCGCTCCGCGACGCGAGGGATTAACGTCCGATTTTAGGGTGGGTTGTCTCACGGACCTTTCCAAGCTGCCCTATGACGCACGATCAATAGAAACTTCTCGGTGATTTGAGTGCCCATCTTTGTCGTCTGTGGCACCATTTTTCCCTAACGGCGGGTCTTGTGCGGTCGTCCCGGTCTGGCGGCTGCTTCGACTTCCTTGCCTTTTGAGCGCTTGCCCTCCCCGAAGCGGTACGCCGCTCCCAACCCGCTTGCTAAGCGCCGGTTCGGCTGGCAGGTTCGGCACCACTCTATTCGACTGGGTGTTGGGGGAACGCGACGGACATGAGCCTGCATCAATCGCCTGCGCGCTATTCGCTTGCCGCGATTATTCTGCACTGGTCGCTTGCCGCTTTGCTGCTCTTTCAGGTGTCGCTGGGATGGCGCCTGGAGGATCTGACCGGCCTGCCGCAGTTCGCGGCCTATCAGCTTCACAAGACCATCGGCATCAGCATCCTGCTGCTCAGCGTGGCGCGCCTGGTGATCCGGCTGCTGGTGCCCCGGCCCCGCCCGCTCAACACGAGCCTGCTGCTTGCTGCCCTCGCCGGCGGTGTCCATGCCCTGTTCTATGTGGTGATGATCCTCGGACCGCTCACGGGCTGGATCATCGTCTCGACCTCGGCGATCAAGGTGCCGACACTGCTGTTCGGCGTCATTCCATGGCCGCATCTGCCTGTGAGCGCTGCCCTGCACGACCCGGCAGAAGCCGTGCACAGCCTGCTCGGCTGGCTCCTGGCCGGGCTGGTGATCCTGCATGTGGCCGGAGCACTGCGGCACCACTTTTTGCGCAAGGACATTCTCGGGCGCATGGCGCCCGCCGCTTTGGGCAGACGAGGCGCGCTCAATATGGTGGCGGGTCTCGCAATCGCGGGCGCGCTAACGGCCTTAGCACTGGCCTGGGTGCTGCCGTTCGGCGGCAAGGCCCCGGCGCAAGCGGATGCCGGTCTTGCGGGCTCAAACGTGGCGGTCGCGGATAACGCGGGTGACCCTGCCGTCAACGCCAGCAATGCAGCCGAAGACGCGGTGGCGGTCAATCAGGCAGCGGCAGACCAGCCAGCCAAGGATGAGGCGCAGAAGGCCGTCGCCTGGACGGTGCAGCGCGGCGGCACGCTCAATTTCCGCACGGCCTATTCCGGCTCCGACATCGAAGGCGGCTTTTCGCGCTGGGATGCCGACATAGTCTTCAGCCCGGACGATCTGCCCGGCTCGCGCATCGCCGTGACGGTCGATCTGGCATCGGTCGACAGTGCCGACAGCCAGCGCGACGAGATGCTGCGCGGCGACGAGTTCTTCGGCGTCGGGGCGCATCCGCGCGCGACGTTCCGGGCATCGCGCATCACGCATCGCGATGGCAATCGCTACCGCGCGGCGGGCACGCTCTCGCTCAACGGGCAGCAAAAGCCAGTGACGCTCGATTTCACGCTGGATATCGACGGAATGGTTGCGCGCGCCCGCGGCTACACGCGCATCGACCGCACGGCCTTCGGCGTCGGAACCGGAGAATGGTCCGACACCAGTACGATTCCGGATGCCGTAACGATCAGCTTCAATTTTCAGGCAAAACGGGCGGAGTAAGCGGGAGCAGGGCGCGCTCGGGTCGCGCTTGGCCCTTACTTCTTCTTGCCGAAGTCTACCGTCACCACGTTGGAGCCGTCTTCGGCCTGTGCAACCGGCGTATCGTTCTCCGCCATCTCCATGGTTTCGACGGCCTCGCCGCTCTCCATCACCTGAAATTCCAGCGAGAAGTTGACGGCCGGGTCCACGAAGAAGCGCAGCGCCGCGAACGGGATCACCAGATGCGCGGGCACCTGATTGAAGGTGAGGCCGACCTCGAAGCTGGTATCGGTAACCTTGAGATCCCAGAATTTATGCTGCAGCACGATGGTCATCTCGTCCGGGAAGCGCTCCGCCAGCCAGGTGGGAATGCTCACCCCCGGCGCCTGCGTCTTGAACGTGATGTAGAAATGATGATTGCCCGGCAGGACGCCCGTCAGCGCAATATCCTGCAAAACGCGCCCGGGAATCGCACGCAGCGCCTCCTGCACGATTTCGTCATAGGGAATCAGGCTGTCTGCTGGCTCTTCCGTCATGGCCACAGTCCTAGCGCGGGGGGCTCGCCGGTCAAGCACAGAGCGTTACAGCCGTTAACGGTCGAGAAGCGCATTGCATGGTCCGCCGCGCGCGTTATAGGCCGCAGCCATGCGTAGCGCGGAGATCAGGCGGAAAACCGGCGAGACCGATATCGAGGTGAGCGTCAATCTCGATGGGTCCGGCACTTATTCCATTTCGACCGGCATCGGGTTTCTCGACCATATGCTGGAGCAGCTCTCGCGCCATTCGCTGATCGATCTGAGCGTGAAGGCGGTCGGCGATCTGCATATCGACCAGCACCACACCACCGAGGATACCGGCATCGCGGTCGGTGAGGCGATCGCCAAGGCGCTCGGCGACAAGCGCGGGATCGCCCGTTATGGCGAGGCGCACGCGCCGATGGACGAGACGCTGACCCGCGTCGCGCTCGACATTTCCGGTCGTCCCTGGCTGGTCTGGAAGGTGGAGATCCCCATGCATCGGCTGGGTGAGTGGGACACCGAGCTGATCGAGCACTGGTTCCAGAGCTTCGCGCAGTCGGCGGGGATCACCCTGCATGTCGAGAACCTTTATGGCAGCAACAATCACCACATCGTGGAGAGCTGCTTCAAGGCGCTGGCCCGCGCGCTGCGACAGGCGGTGGAGATCGATCCGCGCAAGAGCGATGCGATTCCCTCCACCAAGGGCACGCTGGGCGGCTGACAGTCCATGACCATCGCGCTCATCGATTATGGCGCGGGGAACCTTCACTCCGTGCACAATGCGCTCCGGGCCGCCGGGGCGCATGGCGTCGTCATTACCGCCGATGCCGAGGTGGTGCGCCGGGCCGACCGAATCGTGCTGCCGGGTGTGGGCGCTTTCCGCGCCTGCATCGAGCCGTTGCGCGCGCTGCCGGGCATGATCGAGGCGATGCACGAGGCGGTGTTCGAGGTCGGGCGCCCGTTCCTCGGCATTTGCGTGGGCATGCAGTTGCTGGCCGATGCCGGCGAGGAGTTTGGGCGGCATGAGGGGCTGGGCTGGATTCCGGGCACGGTGCGACGCATCGAGCGTGACGATCCGGCGATCAAGATCCCGCATATGGGCTGGAACGATGTCGTCGGCGCGCGCGCCCATCCGCTGGTGGAGCCGGGCGAGGCCTATTTTCTGCACAGCTATCATTTCGAGGCGGCGAAGGCGGCGCATGTCGTCGCGACCACCGACCATGGCGGACCGCTAGTGGCGGCGGTCGGCAAGGACAATATTTTGGGCGTTCAGTTCCATCCGGAAAAGAGCCAGGCTTATGGCCTTGCGACCCTCGCCCGCTTTCTGGAGTGGGCCCCATGAGTGAAATTCCGCCGTTCATCGTTTTTCCCGCCATCGATCTCAAGGGCGGGCAGGTCGTCCGCTTGGCCGAGGGCGATATGGATCGGGCGACCGTCTATGGCGATGATCCCGCCGCGCAGGCCTTGATCTGGGCCGAGCAAGGCTCGGATTTCCTGCATGTGGTGGATCTGGACGGCAGCTTTGCCGGCCATGCCGTCAATGGCGCAGCGATTGCGTCCATCGTCCAGGCCTTCCCCGGCCATGTCCAGCTTGGCGGCGGCATTCGCGATCCGCAGGCGGTGCAGGGCTGGTTCGCGCTCGGCGTGTCGCGCGTCGTCATCGGCACGGCGGCGCTGAAGAACCCGCAGTTCGTCAAGGATATGGCGGCAGACTATCCCGGCGGCATCGTCGTCGCCGTGGATGCGCGCGATGGCATGATCGCGACCGACGGCTGGGCCGAGAAGTCTGACATGCCGGTGGTCGATCTCGCCCGCCGGTTCGAGGACGCGGGCGTCGCCTCGCTGCTGTTCACCGATGTGGGCCGCGATGGCCTGCTCAAGGGCGTAAACATCGATGCGACGGTCGAACTGGCGCGCGCCGTGGACATTCCCGTGATCGCCAGTGGCGGTGTGGCGGATATCTCGGACATTCGCGTGCTCAGCCTCCATGCCGGCGATGGCATCGAAGGCGTGGTGACGGGGCGGGCGCTTTACGATGGTCGGTTGGACCTGCGGGCCGCGATTGCTGTGGCGAATGCCGCGTGAATGTCACGCAGCTACCTCCCGTTCGTGTCGAGCGAAGTCGAGACGCGCGAGGACAGTGCTGGCCGTGTCTCGACTTCGCTCGCCACGAACGGATGTGAGGATTTAGTCCAGTGACCGTCCGCACCCGCATCATCCCCTGTCTCGATGTCGCCAATGGCCGCGTGGTCAAGGGCGTGAACTTCGTCGACCTGCGCGATGCCGGCGATCCGGTCGAGCAGGCGAAGGTCTATGATGCGGCGGGCGCGGACGAACTGTGCTTCCTCGACATCACCGCCAGCCATGAGGATCGCGGCACGCTGCTCGATATCGTCGCGCGCACGGCGGAAGTCTGCTTCATGCCGCTCACCGTCGGCGGTGGCGTGCGCAGCGCGGAGGATGCACGCGCGCTCCTGCTTGCCGGCGCGGACAAGGTCGCCGTGAACAGCGCCGCCGTGTCGCGTCCCGAGGTGGTGAGCGAGATTGCAGATCGGTTCGGCAGCCAGTGCATCGTGGCCTCCGTCGATGCCCGGCGGGTCGGTGAGGGCCGCTGGGAAATCTTCACCCATGGCGGCCGTCGCGCCACCGGCATCGACGCGCTGGCTCATGCCGCGCGGCTGGCGGCGCTGGGTGCGGGCGAATTGCTCGTCACCTCCATGGATGGCGATGGTACCAAGCAGGGCTATGATCTCGCGCTCACCCGCGCCATTGCCGATGCCGTCACGGTGCCGGTCATTGCCAGCGGTGGCGTCGGCACGCTCGATCATCTGGTCGAGGGCGTGACGCAGGGCCATGCCAGCGCGGTTCTGGCCGCCTCCATCTTCCATTTCGGCCAGCATAGCGTGCGTGAGGCGCGGGCGGCATTGGCCGCTGCGGGCATTCCCGTTCGCCATCTCTGAGTGCTGCCTCAGCCGGAAAAGCCATTGACGCCCGGCGGCGCAGCGGCAAGGACAAGCGCCATGGACAGCCTCTTCCGCCTCGAACAGACCATCCTCGCCCGGCGCGAGGCCGATCCCGACAGTTCCTATGTCGCCCGCCTGCGCGCCAAGGGGCTGGGCAAGATGACGCAGAAATTCGGCGAGGAAGCGGTAGAAACGGTGATCGCCGCGCTGAGTGAGGACAAGGGGGCCCTGACCGGCGAAGCGGCCGACCTCATGTTCCACCTGCTCGTCCTGCTCGCCGATCGCGGCATTACCCTTGCCGACGTCTGCGCAGAGCTGGACCGGCGGGAAGGTGTTTCCGGGCTGGATGAGAAGGCAAGCCGGTCCGCGAAGTGACCGCTTTTACGGAGTGAGCCATGGCGATCGACCCGACCCTTCCCTATGACGAGAGCAATATCTTCGCGAAGATCCTGCGCGGAGACATCCCCTGCAACAAGGTGTTCGAGGACGATCATGTCCTCGCTTTTCACGACATCGCCCCGCAGGCGCCGACGCACATTCTCGTGATTCCCAAGGGCGCCTATGTGAGCTGGGACGATTTCTCGGCCCGTGCGAGCGAGGGCGAGATCGCGGCATTCGTGCGCGCGGTCGGCGCGATTGCCCGCGAGGCGGGGCTGGTGGAGCCGGGCTATCGCCTGCTCGCCAATGTCGGCGCGCATGGCGGGCAGGAAGTGCCGCATCTGCACGTTCATCTGTTCGGCGGACGCGCGCTGGGGCCGATGCTGGCGCGCTGAGCGCGGTTTGCCTGCCCGCGACGCCTTCCCCTGTCGCAAGCCCCTTGCGCGTCGCCGATAAGCCTATAGGCTTGGCGGTCAGTTCAGGGGGAGCGGCTGCGGCCGCGCTGTATAGAGAGACGCGCATGATCTTTGGCCGCATCAAGCCACTCGACGCCATTCTCGCTACTGCCGAAAAGAAATCCCTGCATCGATCGCTCGGGGCCTTCCAGCTGACCATGCTGGGTGTGGGCGCCGTGATCGGCACCGGCATTTTCGTGCTGACGGCGGAAGCGGCGCAGAAGGCGGGGCCGGGCATGATGGTCTCCTTCACCATCGCCGGTTTTGTCTGCGCGGTGGCAGCGCTCTGCTATTCGGAAATGGCCTCGATGGTCCCGGTTTCGGGGTCGGCCTACACCTACAGCTATGCCGTGATGGGCGAACTGATCGCCTGGATGGTCGGCTGGGCCTTGATCCTCGAATATGCCGTTGCGGCGGGCGCCGTCTCGGTCGGCTGGTCGGGCTATGTCGTCGGCCTGCTGGAACATGCGCTGGGCATTGACATTCCCAACATGCTGGTGCGCGGGCCGTTCGATGGCGGTCTGGTCAATCTGCCCGCCATGGGCATCGCCCTATTGGTCACTTGGCTGCTCGTCATCGGCACGCGTGAGAGCGCGATGGTCAATGCCGTGCTCGTGGTGATCAAGGTCGCGGCGCTCACTCTGTTCATCGTGCTGGCGCTGCCGGTGATGAACATGGAGCAGTTCTCGCCCTTCGCGCCTTTGGGCTTCGGCGGCATCGGCGCGGCGGCGGCGTCGATCTTCTTTGCTTATGTGGGCTTCGATGCCGTCTCCACGGCGGCGGAGGAAACCAAGAATCCCCAGCGCAACATGCCGATCGGCCTCATTGGCTCGCTCACCATCTGCACGATCTTCTACCTGCTGGTTGCTGCCGGGGTTGTCGGCACGGTGGGCTCGCAGCCATTGATGGGCCCGGCCGGGGAAGCGCTGGCGCCGGGCAGCAAGGCGCTGGCCGATCAGTGCGCGGCCATCGGCGATCAGGCAGTGGTCTGCTCGAAAGAAGCGCTGGCCTGGACGATGCGGGAGATCGGCTGGCCGCAGATCGGCAACCTCATCGGTTTGGCTGCTGGTCTTGCCCTGCCGTCGGTCATCCTCATGATGATGTTCGGCCAGACGCGCATCTTCTTCGTCATGAGCCGGGACGGGCTGCTGCCGGCGGTGTTCTCCAAGGTCCACCCCAAGTTCCACACGCCGCATGTCATCACGATCATCACCGGTGTGTTTGTGGCCGTGTTCGCGGCCTTCTTCCCGGTCGGCATTCTCGCCGACATTTCCAATTCCGGCACGCTGTTTGCCTTTGCCGCCGTCTCCATCGCCGTGCTCGTGCTGAGGCGGACGGACCCGACGCGCAAGCGGCCGTTCCGTACACCGGCCATCGCCATCACCGCGCCGGTCGCGATCCTCGGCTGCATCTACCTCTTCTTCAAACTCGGTATCGAGACGAAGCTGATGTTCGTGGCCTGGGCTGTAGTCGGTCTCGTCGTCTATTTCGCCTATAGCCGCTCGCGCAGCCATGTCGGGCGCGGCACCGTCGAGGTGCCTGAGGCCGATCCTGACGCGCCGCCGCAGCCCGTGCCGCCCATCGACTGACGGCACCGGTCAGCATCGATCATCTCAGGATTTGTTGCGCAGCCCCAGATCGTGCGCGAGAACATCCAGATTGGCGCCGGGGTGGATGATCAGCCATCGGTCCGGCTTGCTGGTGTCGACGACGGTCACCGCGCGCTTGGGGCAGATGTCGAGGCAGCCGACCTCGAGAATGCCGGCACCGGCCTTGCGACCCTTGCCGAGCTGCAGGTGCTTGCGCAGGGCCTTGCCGAGGGACTTGTTCCCCTCCGGCCCGAAGCCGCCGCCCTTGATCTTCTTTTCGCATTTGCGACAGACCAGCACCGCGTTGGACCAGCGACTGCGGACCTGACGGGCGCTCATGGCGCGGGCTTCCAGCTCTTGCGCTCCTCGGCCACGCGCAGCACGTCATAGGCGGCCTGGATGGCCTGAAAGCGCGTGGCGGCGTCGGCATCGCCGGGGCGCACATCCGGGTGGCATTCCTTGGCAAGTGCGCGCCAGCTCCGCTTCACCGCCTCGAAATCGGCATCGCTCTCCAGCCCCAGCACATCGAGCGCGCGCATCTCGTCGCGCGAGCGGGTGCCATCGCCGGGGCCGGCCCATTGATTATGGGCGCTGGTCCGATAGCCGGAGGCGTCACGCTGCTCATTGTGCATGCGCTCGTTGCGCTCTTCCTCGTCCAGACCCGCGAAATAATCCCAGCCCTTGTTATACTCTGCGGCATGAGCCTGGCAGAAATACCAGCGGTCCGGGCTGTTGGGGGATTTGGGCGCAGGGCAGTTGCCGGGCTGGTCGCAGCCATGCCGGTCGCACAGCCGGACGGCCTGCGCTTCCCGCGCGGAGCCATAGCTGCGCCAGCGGGGAAAGCCCCAGTCATTGTTCCGTCCGCTTCTGGCCATCCGATCTCACTTAGTGCGGGTTCGTGGTGAAATCCACCGTAGCGCGGTGAAAATGCGGGCATCGCGACGGTCGCGCCATTGCCCCGCAGGCGATCAGCAAAATGCCAGGCGGTCTGTAAGCCGGGTTCTGTCCACCGCCGCCGTATCCCGTAAAGGGACGCGCATTCGGATGGGCGACCATTCCTCTAGGGCCATGCTCTCGCAGGGCCTCAAGCAACCAACCCGGGCGATCTCGGCCGAAACAAGCCTAGCAGGCCCGAAGACCTGCGCGCCGCCCCTATTCGGTCTTGCTCCCGGTGGGGTTTACCGTGCCGTCCGCCGTTGCCGGGGACGCGGTGCGCTCTTACCGCACCCTTTCACTGTTCACGCGGCCGAAGCCCAAGCCCGAAGGCGCACGTGACCTGCTCTCTGTTGCACTGTCCCTAACTCCCGCGAGGAGAGCCGCCGGACGTTATCCGGCACCGTTGTTTCGTGGAGCCCGGACTTTCCTCGCCGGACGCAAGCGCCCGCCGCGGCCGCCCGACCGCCTGGCGAGAGGGGCTATAGCGGCGCGGGGGAGGGGAGTCACGGGCGGTGTCACGCAGATGGGGCAAGATAGTAACCAGCTCCCCCGAAAGACGACTTGCAAAAGTCAACTTCGCGTTGTTATCTTCCACAAGGTCGCTGCCAAGCGAATGGGGGGATTGCTTGAGACTATTCACTATGTGGCTCGCCTTCGCGGCGGGTCTTTCCGCATCCATTTGTAGCGCGGGCTTTGCGCAGGAGCGTTCGGCCGTGAAGCAGGGCTTCTCGCTGCCGCCAAACAGTCAGAAGAAAATCCTGCTGTTTCGTCCGGCGGTCCGCGTGGGCGCGCAGTCCACTGGCGGGATGTTCGAGCCCAATGCCGAATGGACCGAGAAGGCCAAGGCAAATATCGAGGCGGCGCTGACGCAGTATCAGAGCAGGCTGGGCAATCAGGTCGTCGTGGCGCCCGAAGCCTATGGCGAACAGGACCAGAATCTGCAGGAATATATGTCCCTGTTCTCGGCCGTTTCGCAGGCGGTGATCGAGTATCAGTTCTTCGTCGGCAACCGGCTGCCGACCAAGAAGCGGGACAATAAAGAGCAGGTCTTCGAATGGTCCCTTGGCGACGGGGTTGCGCGCCTGCCCGGTGCGCAGGATGCCGACTACGGTCTCTTCATTTACAATCGCGATGCTTACGGCTCGACCGGGCGCAAGGTGCTGCAGATCATGGCCCTGATGGGCGGCGTCTCGGTTACATCCGGCGAGCATATGGGGTTCGCTGGGCTTGTCGATCTCAAGACCGGCGATCTGCTCTGGCTGAATGCGGATGGGCAAATGGGCGGTGACGTCCGCGAACCGGACGGCTCGGAAAAGCGCGTCGCCCAGCTGTTGGAGGATTTCCCGGGCAGCAGCATCGGCAAGGCTGCGAAGTAATGCGGCGCCTCGCCTGCACCGTCGCGGCGACGCTGGCGGGACTGCTTGCAGCTGGCGCGCACGCCGTGCCGCCGCTTCCGCCGCCTTATGCGGGTGCCTACCAGCCGCAGGGTGTCGATGAAATCGGCATGTGGCGGGAAATGGACGAAGAGGAACGCGTGCTGGCGACATCGCCGCTCGTGATCCGCGACGAGGCCCTGACCGGCTACATCACCAGAGTTTTGTGCAGCACGGTTGGCGAAGACCGGTGCAAGGCCACGCGGATTTATGTGATCCGCGAGCCGAGCTTCAACGCCAGCATGGCCCCCAACGGCACGATGCGCGTCTACAGCGGGTTGCTGCTGCGGATGCGCAACGAAGCGGAACTGGCGGCGATACTCGGCCACGAGTTCGGCCATTTCGAGAACCGGCATTCGCTGCAGCAATTTCGCTCAAAGCGATCAGGAAGCGACCTCTTGGCGTGGGTAGAGGTGCTTGCGAGCATGACTGCCGCATATGGCGGCATGCAGACCTATCGCGACATGCAGTTGCAGGTCTACGGCACGTTATATCGCTTCGGACGAGATCAGGAGCGGGAGGCAGACCTGCTCGGACTCGCCTATCTGAACCGCAGTGACTACCGCCCGCAGGCTGCAGCCCAGGTGTGGGAAAACCTGATGGGCGAGATGACCGCCTCCGCCAGCGCGAAGGGGCTCAGCAAGCCCAATTTCAAGAAAATCGCCTTCACGGCCTCGCACCCGCCGGAGGGAGAGCGCGCATCCTATCTGGCCGAGCTGGCAGCACCAGAGGGCGCCGGGCGAGACGATGGGGTGGCGCGATATCGGGCCGCACTGGCGACCTGGACGCCCCGGTTTCTCGAGGACCAGATCAAGCTGAACGATTTCGGCGGCAGCGATTACCTGATCCAGGCGCTGGCGCAGGACGGTTGGACCGCGCAACTCTGGTTCTCCAGAGGGGAGCTGTATCGCAGCCGCGGGCACCCGCGCGATCTGATCCAGGCGGCCGACTTTTACGCAAACGCCATCAAGGCCGACCCGGATTTCGCCGAGGCCTACCGAGGGCTGGGCTTGTCCAAGCTGAAGACAGGCGCGCGCGCCGAGGCGTGGGAGGGGCTGCGCAGCTACCTGCGGTTGAAGCCTGATGCGTCCGACGCAACCATGATTAAAATGATGCTTCCGAAAGAAACGACCGACCAATGAAACGCACGCTTTTCAAGCTTCCGCTCGCTGGCGCCGCAGCGCTCGCGCTGATGACAGCCACGCCGGCTATGGGGCACAAGCTGCGCCCCAGCGGGGTCGCTGCGCAAGTAGCCACCTCCTCATTGACGGTGACGCCCTCCCGCGACTGGAATCAACTCGGCCGGCGGCCGGGCCAGTTTGCGGAAAGCTGGACGGTGGACGGCGCCCAGCTGAACGCCGTCACCTTCTACGCCGCCGTGCCCGCCGGCCAACCCCTGATCAAGGAGCGCAGCAAGAAGCGGGAGCCTCTGCCCAAGTTCACCAGCGAAACGCTGCTGATCGAGATTCCCGAGCTGCTGGAAAGGACGTACCGGGCTGCGAAAGATCTCGCTGCCTTTGAACTCATCTCAACGGAGCCCTCGGCATTCGTCGGAGCGGAGGGTGTACGCTTCCGGTACGCGTTCACCGACAAGGACGGGCTGACGCGACAGGGGGAAGCGCGCGCGGCGATCATCGCCGGTGAGCTGTACATGATGACCTATGATGCTCCGCGGCTGAACTATTTCAGCCGGAACGCGCTGGATTTCGAGGCTCTGGTGGCGAGCGCTCGTCTCAACTGACCTTATTGCAGTGGCCAGGTCCAGATGATGAGCGGGGTACCGATGAGCACCACCAGTAGCGAAAGGGGCGCGCCTAGGCGGGCGTAGTCGCTGAAGCGGTAGCCGCCGGGGCCAAGGACCAGCGTGTTGCACTGATGGCCGATGGGCGTGAGGAAATCGCAGCCCGCGCCCACGGCGGTGGCGATGAGGAAGGCTTCCGGCCGGTAGCCGAGGTCATGCGCGAAGACGCCGGCGATGGGGGCCATCACCAGCACCGTCGCGGCATTGTTGAGGAACGGCGTCACCGCCATGGCCGCGACCAGAATGAGCGCGACGGCGCCCCAGGGGGGCAGGGCAGCGGCGACATGAGCGAGATTGGTGGCGATGACATCAGACGCGCCGGTGCTGCGGATGCTATCGCTGACCGGGATGAGCGCGGCGAGCATGACGAGGATGGGCCACTCGACCGCATCATAGGCTTCCCGTACCGGCAACGCGCCGCTGATGACGGTGAGCGCGGCGGCAGCGAAGAAGGCGATGGCGACGGGAACATAGCCTGTCGCCGTGGCCGTCATGGCGACGGCGAGGATCAGCAGCGGCAGCCAGCCGCGATGTGACTTGCCCAGCTTGACGCCCCGCTCCGCCAGCGGCAGCGCGCCCAGATCGCGCAGCCGCGCCGGCAGCAGGCCGAGCGGCCCCTGCAGCACGATGACATCGCCCGCGCGCAGATTGATCTCGCCCAGCTTGCGCCCAAGCATCTGCCCGGCGCGCGAGACGGCGATGAGATTGACGCCATAACGCTGCTGGAGGAGCAGCCGCTCCGCGCTCTGCCCGACCAGCGGGGACTCGGCCGTCACGACTGCCTCGGTGACGCCGATCTCGTCCCCTTCGCTGCCCTCGGGCAAATCGCGCGTCTCCCCGTCCAGCTCCAGCGCGTCGCGGGCGATGACCCGCTCCAGCGCATCCGGCTCGCCGTAGAGAATCAGCACGTCGCCTTCCTGCAACCGCGCATTGCCCTGCGTCGAGAGCGGACGCCGGCCGCGCAGACGGCTGGTGATCTGCACCTCATGATCGTGGCGCTTGAGGAAGGCGGCGATCGTCTCGCCGTCGGGCGGCGTGTCCTCGCGCACGGTTGCTTCGGTGACATAGCCGGAGATGTCCATGGCATCGCCCATGGTCGCGGCGCCGCGCCGATCGCGCGGGAGCAGCCGGTAGCCGAAGCGCAGAAACAGCAGGCCGACGATGAATAGGCCGAAGCCGGTCGGGAAATAATCGAACATGCCGAAGGGCTCGCCAGTCATCTCCGTGCGCACGCGGCTGACAATGATGTTCGGCGAGGTGCCGACCAGCGTCATCAGCCCGCCGAGCAGCGAGGCGAAGGCCATGGGCATGAGGAAGACCGAGGGGCTGGCGTTGTTGCGCTTGGCCATCTGGAAGGCGGCGGGCATCAGCATGGCAAGCGCGCCGACATTCTTGACCAGCGCCGAGGCCGTGCCGACCGTGGCGGTAAGCAGCAGCAGTTGCGAGCGGACATGGCGCACGCGACCCGCGACGAATTTCAACCCCACCTCGATCGCGCCGGAGCGCTGCACGGCGGCCGAAAGCACCAGCGCCGAGCCGACGATGATGACGATATCGTCCGAGAAGCCGGAGAAGGCGTCGGCCGGATCGACAATGCCGATCAGAACCGCGAAGAGCAGAACGATGACTGCCGTGACGTCATAGCGGAAGCGCCCCCAGAGGAAGAGCACCATCATGCCGGCAAGCGTGGCGATAGAGAGCCATTGCGGCCCGGTCATCGCGTTCTCCCCCCAAGCCCGTCGCGGCGCTGCGCGACCACCCTCGCTGTCATCATCCCCGCCAAACGCCCGAAAATGGATTTCAGTGTGCGGGTGCTGAAAAATAATCCGGTCCGTCTTGTCCGATCGCGCTCAGTCGTCGCCGCGGGGCCTTGGCAGCAGCAGCGCGAGCAGGATGGCGCGGCATTCCCCGTCGATCACGCCGTCGATCAATTCCGGCCGGAAACGGCGCTGGAACGCCGTCACCGCGGCTTCCGGCTCGGCGATATCATAGCCGAATCGCTCGAGCGCGAGCATGAAGGCGCCGTCGCTCCAGAGTGGGTCCATGAGATTGCGGGTCGGGCGCGGCAGGGCGAGGCGCAGCCGGGCGAGCTTGCTCCAGGGGAACAACTCGCCGGGATCCTGCTTGCGTACGGGCGCCACATCGCTGTGGCCGACTACATTGCCGCGCGTGATGCGGTGGCGCTGCATGATGTCGTGGACGAGCGGGATCAGCGCATCGATCTGCGCCTGCGGGAAGGGCCGATAGCCCCATTCATGGCCGGGATTGACGATCTCGATGCCGATGCTCGCGGAATTGATGTCGGTGATGCCGCGCCACCACGCCCGTCCGGCGTGCCAGGCCCGCTTCGTCTCGTCGACCATGCGGACCACCTTGCCCTCCTCTGTGACGACATAATGGGCAGAAACCTTGCTATCCGGATTGGCCATCCAGTTGATCGCGCTCTGGGCATCCGGCATTCCCGTATAGTGCAGGACGAGGATGGAAACCGGGAGCGTTCGGTCGTCAAAATTGGGTGACGGCGTCTCGATCATGCAGAACTGGGCCACTTTCCTTGCGCATGCCGGCATGTTGCCGGACGGTGCGGTCAGCCCTGTCCTAGCTCAATGGCGGATGCGGAGGAAGCGCCGCCTGCAGGCAGCATCATGCGCGGTTGATCGGGCCGGGCTTCACGGGCCTGATACAGGCAGCTGAGGCCCCGGCAGGCCGAAAAGCCGGACTCGGCACAGGCCATTTCGCCCGCCCCGAGCGCGAGATAGCCGCCGGGCCGAACCCGGCCCGACAGCGTTTTCCATGCCCGGCGGCGCCTCTCTTCGGAAAAGTAGAAGAGCACGTTGCGGCACAGAATGAGATCGAATGGGCCTGCGCCATGAGCGGGGTCGAGCAGATTGTCCTGCTGGAAAACGATCATCTGCTGAAGCTCGCCGGCAATCTGCCATTCGTTATCGACAGGATGGAACCAGCGCAGCAATTCGCTGATCGGCAGGCCGCGCTGCATGTCCATCTGCGAAAAGCGACCGCGCTTTGCCTTGGCGATCGCGAGGGCCGATACGTCCGTGGCGTGGATGCTGACCGTGCAATCGGCCAGCGCGGCCGAGCGGTGGACGATCATAGCCAGCGAATAGGCTTCCTGCCCGGTTGAGCACCCGCCGCACCAGATGCGAAGTCGCCGATCCGTGCGCGTCCGGGCGAGTGCGGGCAGGACGCTGTTTTCGATTGCGTGAAAGACACTGACATCCCGGAAGAACGAGCTTTCGTGATTGAGAAGGGCGTCGATCGCTTCGGCCTGCAGGAGGCCGTGAGGCGCCCGCTCGATCGCGTTCACGAGCTCTTCCAGCGTGCTCAGCCCGTGTGCGCGCAACAGCGGTCGCAGCGACGTTTCGATGCGCCATCGCCTTGCTTCCGAGAGCGTCTGCCCGGTCTCCCGGTGGAGCAATTCGGCGAGGCGACAGGCGGCGTTGGAAACTGGCTGCATGGTCATGCACCTGCATGCCATTGCTGCAGGATCAACTCGGCGATCTGAGCGGGGGGCAGAATGGCACTGGCGAGACCTTCCTTCACGACCGAACCGGGCATGCCCCATACCGCGCTCGACTGGTGGTCCTGCGCGATCACCCAGCCGTCCGCGCCGACGATGGCTTGCGCGCCGGCCAGTCCGTCGCGCCCCATGCCGGAAAGGATGACGCCGCAGGCGCCGCGTCCATAATGGCGCGCCAGGGCGGTGAACATCGGGTCGACCGCCGGGAAGCTCTC
Organism: Sphingobium sp. B11D3B; assembly: GCF_025961735.1. Classification (NCBI taxonomy): domain Bacteria; kingdom Pseudomonadati; phylum Pseudomonadota; class Alphaproteobacteria; order Sphingomonadales; family Sphingobiaceae; genus Sphingobium; species Sphingobium sp. B11D3B. The sequence goes on from NZ_JAOQOF010000001.1 coordinate 3,129,587, forward strand.
ATGCAGGCAGCGCTGGGTGCTCAATCGCACCAGTATTTGCCCGCGCGCTCCTTTGCCGAGCGAAAGATGGGCAGTGCCGGGTGCCAGATGGATGGTGCCCGGCTGCACTGGCATGGCCTGTTCCGCCAGAACCACGGGCAGATGTGTGGCGCGGCGGAGCTGTTCTGCCAGCAGCGGCTGGAAGCTGGCAGGCAGATGCTGGGTAATGAAGATGGGAAAGGCCGGATTGTCCTCAAGGCCCTTGATGACCGAGAGGATCGCGCTGATCCCGCCGGTCGATCCGCCGATGGCCACGGCGCGCACGAGCGTACCGGGCGGCCGCAGGCGTGCGCTCGCCTCATCGAACCGTTCCGGCGTGCGGCTACGTTCAGCCGCTGGCGCCAGATGGGCCAGGCGATCGAGCAGATGTTCGACGAATTGCGGGCTGAAATGGCCGGCGCTGGGCTTGGCGACGACATCGCCGGCACCCAAGGCGAGCGCCTGCAGGGCGACCTCGCTGCCCTCGCTGCATGAACCGCTGAGCAGCACCACCTGCCGGCGCTGATCGGGGCCAAGCAGGTGGGGGAGCACCTGCAAGCCGTCGAGCTCGGGCATGTCGATATCGAGAAGCACCAAGTCCACCGACTTTCTGGCCACGAAAGCCAGAGCCTGCTTTCCGCTGGCGACCGTGCCGACCACGCGGAAGCGCGGATCTTCGCCGAGCACCCGGCCCAGCACGCGGCGGACGACCAGCGAATCATCGACGATCAGCACATCGATGGGCGAACCATCGGTTCCGGAGCTGGCATCGGACAGGAGGGCAGCGCACGCCATTCCCGGCGCTCCCGAGCCCCTAGAGAACCCCGACGATCTGGAGCTTGCTCTCCAGCGTGTCGCGATCGAAGGGCTTCATGACATATTCGTCGGCACCGGCATCGACGGCGGCGCGGATATGGTCCACGCCATTCTCGGTGGTGCAGAAGATCACCTTGGGCGGATGGGCGAAATTGCGGCGGGAGAGTTCCTTGAGGAATTCCAGGCCGCTCATCACCGGCATGTTCCAGTCGAGCAGCACCACGTCCGGCACCTGCCCTTCGCACATGTCGAGCGCTTCACGTCCGTCCTGCGCTTCGTGGACGTCGAGATCGAGGGATTCCAGAATGTGGCGTGCCACCTTTCGGATCACCTTGGAGTCATCGACAATGAGGCAGTTCGGCATGAGTCGCGACCCCTGATACTTGCTTGCCTACTAACCTACGGGCAGAGCGTGTCATTTTGGTAAATTCGTTAAATATCTCAGGCGGCCAGCGCGCCAGACGGGGCGTTGGTGAAATCGGCGAGCGTGAGCAGAAGATGGCTGCGGCCATCATAATCGACGAGGCCGGAAACGAACGGCCGCCAGGCAGGATCGATGCGGCCGCGCAACGGCTGCACGCCGCCCTGCGCCTGGCAGATATCGGTCACGGCATCGATGAGGAAACCATAGCTGTGCCCGGCAATGTCCGCGACAATCGCCAGCGGTGCGGTCTGTGCATCCGCCGCCGTGCCAAAGATGCGCGATTGCAGATCGATCACGGTGAGCACCCGGCTGCGCAGCGCCGCTAGCCCGCGCACATGCATAGGCGCCAATGGCACGGGTACGATATCCCCCAGCCGCACCACGGCTTCGATGGCACAGGCCCGCACGGTAATCGGGGCGCCCGCGATGGAGGCGAACAGGAACAGCGAGTCGGTCATGCGGCCTTCCGTGCGAAGCTGGAGATCGCCGCCATCAGCCCGGCGCGGTCATAGCGGTAGATGGAGGGCAGCGCGTCGGGGTCGGCGGGCAGTTGCGGCTGTTCCCGCAGGGCAAGCACTGGAACGCCCATGGGCGCTGGGGCGTGGCCGCTGCCACATAGTACGACATCGGGCGGCGCGTCGCCTGTGGCGCCCAGAACGACGTCATAGCCGGCCTGAACGAGCAGCGGCGCCAGGATGTTGCGCATCCACGGGTCTTCGACATCGGCGATCATGCAGCGCACGGCCTGCGCGGCGGCGCCAGAGGCCGGGCGGGCCGCGACCTCCTCGAACAGCGTGAACGGATCGACCAGCTCCAGTTGTCGCTCGCCGACCAGCACAAGGCCGGCGATCCGTCCCCGACCGATCGGCACGTCCAGCCGGGCGGGGATTTCCAGAATGTCCAGCACCTCTTCGATGAGGAAGATGAGCAGATCGCGCCCGTCATGCAGGCGCATGGCCTTGAGCACACCGGTCTCATCCGGGCGGACGTTGAGTGCCGGCAGCAGGCGCTCCTCGATCCGCGCGAATGCCCGTCCCTCCGAGCGCCCGATCTGCGCACAGTCCAGTTCCTCGACGCGCTCGACGATGGGCAGCGGCATCAGCCGTTCCACGCCATCCCGGTCGCGATAGAAGAGCACCTGCAAGGTATCGATGGCCTCGGTCGGTTCCTGGCTGTGATGATCCCGCCGCGCCTTGTCGGCATCGACCACGGGCAATTGCGCGATCTGGAAGAGCCCGGTGGCGTCGAGCAGCAGCATTGGCTGGCCGTTGTCGGGGAGCGTCATGCCCGCAAAAGCGCCGGCGGATGCGATCACCGGTGAGGCCGGGCGAATGACCAGTTCCTCATTGCTGTCGACGGTTTCGACACCCAGCACATAATTTTGGCCGGCCGAGGAGCGAATGACCATCAAGGTCCGCGGCCCGTTCGCTTCGGCCTGACGGGCAAGGCCCAGCACGTCCTCAAGCGCTACAACCGGATGACGCTCGCCGCGAATGGTCGCGATGCGTCCGCCGGCGACCTCCTCGATCGAGACCATGGCGCTGTTTTCGTGGATCAGCTCGACGACATTGCCACGCGGCATGGCGAAGGTCTGTCCGCCGCACCGCACGATCAGGCCGGGAATGATGGTCAGCGTCAGTGGCACGCGCATGGTGATCACCGTGCCGTCGCCAGGCGTCGTGGTGATGTCGATCACGCCGCCGATCTGCTCGATATTGGCCCGCACGACATCCATGCCGACGCCACGCCCGGAGATGGAAGTGACCTCCCGCGCCGTGCTGAGGCCGGGCAGGAAGATCAGGTTCAGCTTCTCGGCGTCGCTCATCCCGGCTGCCTCGGCAGCGGTGACAAGCCCGGCCGCGACTGCTCGATCGACCAGGGCGGCCCGGTCCATGCCGCGCCCGTCGTCGGCCACCTCGATGACGATCTGGTTGCCCGACTGCCGGGCGACGATGTTCAGCCGGCCGACCTCGGGCTTGTCGGCCGCGATGCGGTCCGCCGGTGGCTCAAGGCCGTGATCGAGCGCGTTGCGGACGATGTGGGTGAGCGGATCGGCGACCATCTCGATCATTTCGCGGTCCATCTCGACATCGCCGCCGTCGAGAGTCACGATCACCTTCTTGCCCAGTTCGCGGCTGAGGTCCCGCACCATGCGCGGGATGGCCGCATACAGGCGGTCGACCCGCTGCATCCGCGTCTTGCTGATCATGTCGCGCAGGTCCGCGACATTGGTCGACATCCGCTCGAAGCTGCTCTCCACATCCGGCGCGACACCATGGTCACGCATCCGGCGCGCCAGATCGTTGCGGGCGAGCACCATATCGGAGATGCCGTTCATCAGCTGATCGATGAGCGCCAGCGGCAGTCGAATCGTGCGCGGCGCTTTGTCGCGCGGTGGGGCGGTCGGTTGCTGCTGACTGGGCGTCGGGGGAGCGGGTGCCTCTAGCGAGTCCGCGCGCGGCGCGGGCGGTTCGCGGGGTGGGGCCGGCATCGTTGGGGCAGGCGCGATGGGGTGAAAGAGCTCAAAGCCGCCGGATCGGAGTGACAGGGCATCCAGCAGCCCGTCATCATCGGCTTCATCCGGGACGGGCTCGCCGCCCAAGCCCCGCGCCAGCGCGCCGATTCGGTCCATAACCGCCAGCACGGCCGTGACGGTGGCGGGATCGGCCAGCCGTTCGCCGCGCCGGATGGCTGCCAGCACGTCCTCGGCGCCATGCGCCAGCCGCTCGAAACGGGGGAGGTTCAGGAAGCCGCAGCTTCCCTTGACGGTGTGAAAAAACCGGAAAAACGCGTCGAGGCGGGACTTGTCGGTCGGGTCCGCTTCCCACGCGACGACTTCGCCGGAGAGGACCTCCAGCGTTTCAAGAGTTTCCGCAATGAACTCCCCGATGATCTCGTCCATGCCGCCGCCTGTGGTTAACGCGGCGACACCTTTGGGGCCAAGTCGTGAAAGCCCGGTTAAGACCTGCCGGTCGGGCTCTCACACAGGCGGGATCAAGCCGGCAGGCGCGCGCCGAACAGCAGGTGGGGCTCATCAGCGCCCGAGATCATCAGCTCGCCGCCCGCTTCGGTCGCCACCGTGCGGATCATCACGGCTGCGGCCGTGCGGGTGGTCAGATCGCCATGCCCTTCCAGCCCGGCGCGAATGGCGGGGTCGAAGGTGATGCGCGTGCCTTCGCCGCGCACCGCGATCTCGGTCGATCCGCCCTGCTGTTCCGCGCCGATGGCGATCACGCCGCCGCGCGGCAGGGCTTCGCCGGTCAACAGCACCAGATTGAGCAGCAGCTTGGCGGCCGGCTTGGAGAGGCTGTCCCCGGCGATCATCCAGTCGAGCGAGATCTTGCCGCCGGGCGGAAACATGCCTTCCACGGCAGAACGGATCTCATGCACGGGAATGGCCTCGCCATATCCGCCCCCGGCTCCGAAGGCCAAGCGGAAGAATTTGAGCTTGCCCGCCGTCGTCCGGGCGCTGTCCGCCAGCAGCGTGAGGCATTGCTCGCGCATCCGCGGGTCGGTCTCATCGGCAAGCAGCTCGATGCCGTTGTTGAGCGCGCCGACGGGGCTGAGCAGATCATGGCACAGGCGAGAGCAGAGCAGGCTGGCGAAATCGATGGAGTCGGACGCGGTGGATTTGACCAAGACGGGGATATCCTCTCTTCAGGCGATGGCCGTGCCCTCATGGCGCTGCGGGCGCGCGGGTGCAAGCCGCCCATGCGGCGAACCGACCAGTTCGACGGGATCGAAAACGCCATGGATGCGGCCTGACGCGACAACCTGCCAGGCCAGAAGGTCGCCGCGCGCGTCGAGGAGCAGCCAGATCTCGCCCGCTGCCCCCGCCATGGCCGCATCGACCGCCGAGGGGACGGCCTCGCCATGGGGATGCGAATGATAATGGCCGACAATGGCCGGTCCGCCCTGGCGCGCCTCGCGATGCGCGGCGATGAGCACGGCCGGATCGACTTCGAAGCGGTGCTCGGGCTGGTTTGCGACATTGGCGGCAGCGCGAAGTTCGGTGATGGCGATGTCGGTCGTCCCGCCGTCCGCGCCAGCCAGGCGCTGGCCCAGGAGGAGGCCGCAGCATTCTAGCGGGGCGGCAGCCTTCGCCTGCGCGCGGATCGCATCGCGCAGCGGTCTTGATATGTGCACGGCCATCCCCAGATATTAGGCCGTGGAAACGGGGGTTACCAGCATTACGGCGCTGATCACGCAGGCCGAGCACGGCATGAGACTGGATCGCGCGCTTGCGAGCGTGCTGCCAGACCTGTCGCGCGAGCGCGTGAAGGCGTTGATCCTGGCAGGTCAGGTGACCGGGCCGGACGGCCGCCCGGCGGCTGATCCAGCCTATAAGGTGAAGGCCGACATGGCCTTTGCCGTAGAGATCCCGGAGGCGACGCCCGCCGAGGCGCAGCCGCAGGCGATCGATCTGGTGATCGCCCATGAGGATGCGCATCTGATCGTGGTGGACAAGCCGGCGGGCATGGTCGTGCATCCCGCTGCCGGCAATCCGGATGGCACGCTGGTCAATGCCTTGCTCCACCATTGCGCCGGGCAGCTTTCCGGCATTGGCGGGGTCGCGCGGCCCGGCATCGTCCACCGCATCGACAAGGATACCTCCGGTCTGCTCGTCGTCGCCAAGACCGATCAGGCACATGAGGGATTGGCCCGCCAGTTCAAGGATCACAGTATCGACCGGCGCTATCTCGCCATCGTGCAGGGGCGGCCTACGCCGCCTTCCGGCAAAGTCGATCAGTGGATCGGCCGTTCGGATGCGGATCGCAAGAAGATGGCGGTGCAGCGCGAGGGGCGCGGCAAGCACGCCATCACCCATTATCGCACGCTCGAGCGACTGGATCGGGCGGCGCTGATCGAATGCCGGCTGGAGACGGGGCGGACCCATCAGGTGCGCGTGCACATGGCCCATCTCGGTCACCCGCTGCTGGGCGATCCTGTCTATGCCCGCGGCGGCATCCACAAGGCGCTGCTCGCCGAACTTGGCTTCCATCGTCAGGCGCTTCATGCGGCCCGGCTCGGCTTCATCCACCCGGTCACAAGCCAGCCTCTCAGCTTTGAAAGCCCGATTACGGATGACATGCAGCAACTGTTCAGCCATCTTTGCGTATAAGGATGAGCGCGATGCCCCTTCTTGTTTGCGCGCTCCAGAAGGATGAAGTTTCGTGAGTAACGGCAGTAATCTCCCTGCAACGATCCCTGCGCTTGGCGGCGATGCAAGCCTGAACCGCTATCTGTCGGAGATTCGCAAGTTCCCGCTCCTCAAGCCCGAGGAGGAGTATATGCTCGCCAAGCGCTATCAGGAGCATGGCGATCCGGAGGCTGCGGCGCGGCTGGTGACGAGCCATCTGCGACTCGTGGCGAAGATCGCCATGGGCTATCGCGGCTATGGTCTGCCCGTCTCCGAGCTGATCTCCGAGGGCAATATCGGCCTGATGCAGGGCGTGAAGAAATTCGAACCGGACCGGGGCTTCCGCCTCGCGACCTATGCGATGTGGTGGATTCGCGCGTCGATCCAGGAATTCATCCTGCGCTCGTGGAGCCTTGTGAAGATCGGCACCACGGCGGCGCAGAAGAAGCTGTTCTTCAACCTCCGCCGCATGAAGAACCAGATCGAAGCCTTCGAGGATGGCGATCTGCGCCCCGAGGATGTGACGAAGATCGCGACCGATCTCGGCGTCTCGGAAGATGATGTCATCTCGATGAACCGCCGCATGGCCATGGGCGGCGACACCTCCCTTAACGTCTCGATGAACGATGACGGCGAAGGGCAGTGGCAGGACTGGCTGGCGGATGAAGGGCCTTTGCAGGATGAGCGGATTGCCGACGCGCAGGAAAGCGACGTGCGGCACGACATGCTGCTCGATGCGATGGACGACCTCAATGACCGCGAACGGCATATCCTGCAGGAGCGGCGCCTCGCGGAGGAGCCCAAGACGCTCGAGGAGCTGAGCCAGGTCTATGGCGTCAGCCGCGAGCGCGTGCGCCAGATCGAGGTTCGGGCGTTCGAGAAACTGCAGCGCGCCATGTTGCGGATCGCCGGCGAAAAGCGCTTGATGACGGTAGCCGGCTGACGAGTCTGCGGATTGCGCTCGTCGCCTAGGCGAAGGGGCAGTCGTAACGAATAGGGGACGCGATGCAGCGCAAGCGTGCCTCTGGCTCGTGGATGGGATTGGCAGGCCGTAGCCCGCGGGAGCAGGTCTGGCGTGTTCTGGCGATCCTCTTTGTCCTGTTCGTCCTCCCGGTGCTCATCGGCGCGGTGCTGTTTACCAGCAGCGCGCCCCTTGCCGACGCCCGCCCAACGCCAACGCCTCTGCAGGTCGGTGCCGGTCGGGCCGCAATCGAGCAGTTGCAGGCCAGCAGGCAGCGGCCCGGCGGTGTCAGCCTGCTTACGCTCACGCCCACTCATCTCGATGGCTTGAGCGCCCTCGCAACTCATGGTTTCCGCCCTGACCGGCTCAACCTCTATCTCCACGAGGAACGGCTCCATGTGGCTGCGAGCCATGCCCTTCCGCTCGGGCGCTGGCTGAATGTCGGTCTGGTCGTAAGCGCCCCGAGTAACGGATTTCCCGAAGTAGAGGCGCGCATCGGCGCGGTCTCGTTGCCGGCATATCCGACTCGGCTGCTGCTGGAGGGGTTGCGTCAGCTGCTGCGCCTGCGCGGCGCCGTGATTCCGCCGCTCGACACGGTCGTCCAGCGCTTTTCCATTCGCAATGGCGCGGTGATGGCGGCGGTGCAGCTGCCGCCCAAGACCGGCCTGCTCGATCAGTTTACCGGCGGTGACGCGATCGACGGCGCGCAGGTGCTGGATCGCTATTGCGCGTTGGTGGCGCTGCAAGCGCGCGATCCGCAGAGCGACTTCGCCATACAGGTCCGCCGCGCTTTCCCCCCGGGCCAAGCCGCGACGGCGGAAACGAATCGCGCGGGCTTTGTGGCGCTGGCGATGCTGGTGGTCGATCCGCGCGCCGGGCAACTAGCCGGGCTGGAGCCGAGCGCCACGCGCCGCTGTCCGTCGCCCGCGACGGCAATCACGCTCCATGTCCGGGACGACCTCCCCAAGCATTGGGCGCTGTCCGCTGCGCTGGCTGCGCAGGCCGGTGTGCAGTTTTCATCGGCGATGGGCGAATGGAAGGAACTGGCGGACAGCCTCTCTGCCGCGTCGGCGTTCCAGACCGGCACCGCCTCGGGCTTCTCCTTCGTCGATCTGGCGGCGGATCGCTCTGGCTTCCAGATCGCGCGGGCCGCTGGCGATCCGCGCCGGGCGCAGGACGTGGCGCAACGCCTGGCGACCGCGACGCAGGAACGACTGCTGCCGCCTGCCCTGCTTCAGAACGACGAGGGGCTGAGCGATGCCGCCTTCGCCGCGCGCTACGGCAGCGTCCAAGACCCGCGCTACAAAAGGCTCGTTGCCGAGATCGACCGGACACTGGCGCGGGATGGATTGCTGGCACAACCTGACTGAGCAAGCCCCCGGCGCAGCCTCGCAGCGAACGCCCATTTGCCTGTTGCGCAAAAGCGGCTAGGGCGTGGACCATGCTCAATACAGTTCTCGTGATGATCGGCGGCGCCATCGGTGCGGCCCTGCGCTACCAGTTGGGACGCGCGAGCCTGCGCATCATGGGGCCGGGCTACCCATGGGGCACGCTCGCCGCCAATGTGCTGGGCGGGCTGGCCATGGGCCTTGTCGCGGGCTGGCTGGCCGCGCGCTATCAGGGCCAGCAGGGCGAGCAGATCCGGCTCCTGGTCGCCGTGGGCGTACTCGGCGGCTTCACCACCTTTTCCGCCTTCAGCCTGGAGACGATGCTGATGATCGAGCGCGGCGAAGCGCTGAACGCGCTCGGCTATGTGCTGCTCTCCGTTGCAGCCTCCATCGGCGCGCTGGCGCTTGGCCTTACCCTCATGCGGAGTGCCACGGCATGAGCAAGACCGATCTTGCTGGCGTACGCCAGTTCACCGTGCGCGCCGAGGACGATGGCATCCGCCTCGACCGCTGGTTCAAGCGCCACATGCCGGAAGCCAGCTTCGCCATCGTTTCGCGTTGGGCGCGGACCGGGCAATTGCGCGTCGACGGGGCCCGCGCGACGCCGGGCGACCGCATTGCCGAGGGGCAGACCTTGCGCGTGCCCCCGCTCGATGTCGCTGCGGCCAAGGAAGCGGGCAAGGCACCACGCCCGCGCCCCATCCTGACCGAGGATCAGATCAACTTTGCCGAGGGTCTGGTCATTCATCGCGACGCGCAGGCCATCGTCATCAACAAGCCGCCGGGCCTTGCCACGCAGGGCGGCACCAAGACGCACGAGCATGTCGATGGACTGCTCGATGCTTTGATGTTCGAGCGGGACGATCGGCCGCGCCTCGTCCACCGGCTGGACAAGGACACCAGCGGTGCGCTGCTGCTCGCCCGCACCTCGCGCAGCGCCGCACATTTCGCCAAGAGCTTCTCGTCCCGCACAGCGCGCAAGGTCTATTGGGCCATCGTGATGGGCGTGCCCTCCGTCTCGGACGGCTTCATCGACCTGCCGCTCGCCAAGCAGCCGGGCACCGGCGGGGAGAAGATGCATTTCGATGAGAAGGACGGCCTGCCCGCCCGCACGCGCTACCGGGTGATCGAGCGCGCCGGCAACCGCGCCGCCTGGGTGGAGTTGCAGCCGCACACCGGCCGCACCCATCAGCTGCGTGTCCATATGGCCGAGATCGGCCACCCCATCGTGGGCGACGGCAAATATGGCGGCAAGGAGGCATTCCTTAGCGGATCGATCAGCCGCAAGATGCACCTGCACGCCCGGCGCATCCGCATCGACCATCCCGATGGCTCCCCGCTCGATGTGAAGGCCGAGCCGCCCTTCCATTTCGCCGAGACGCTGGCGAGCCTGGGCTTCGACGTGAACGAGGGCGATCTCTCGCTCGAGATCGACATCCAGCCGACCGCCTCCGACCGCAAGGCCGCCGACAAGCGTGCGTCGACCGCCCACGCCAAGGACATGCGCAAGGCCCGCCGTGGGGAACGCCGCTCCCGCAGCGCACCGGACAAGCCCGAGCGCTTCAAGGGCCCGCCCAAGCCGCGCGGCAAGGGCGGCAAGCCGGCGGGGCCGGCCGCGCGCCCGGGTGCCAAGCGGCCTACCGGCGGCGCAGGGTCGCGCAAGCCGGGGCGGGATTAAAGACAAAAGCCTTTATACGCTGAGACACCGCTGTCACCCCGGACTTGATCCGGGGTCCAGCTATCTTCCTTTTCGCCGTCACACTGCACTCAAGCTTTGATAGGTCCAACAAGAGCAGCGAGACCCCGGATCAAGTCGGGAATGATATACTTGACAAAGCAGGCCTGATGCCATAGTCAGGGTGCATGGATATCACCGCGCCCCGCTTCAACGATCCCGACAAAGCCCGCGAGCATCTTGAGGCTCTGCGTTGGCCGGAAGGTCCATTCTGCCCCCATTGCGGCTCGTTCAATGCAACGCGGCTTCCTGCGCAGCGTGGCCGTCCTACCAAGGCGCACCCTGAAGGCGCGATCCGCTCTGGCGTGATCCAGTGCAACGATTGCCGCGAGCAATACTCGGTGACTGTCGGCACGGTCTTTGAGAGCAGCAAGATCGGCCTCCACAAATGGGTGCTGGCAACCTTCCTGCTTTGCTCGTCCAAGCGCGGCATTTCGGGCCACCAGTTGGCCCGTATGCTCGGCGTGACGCAAAAGACCGCATGGTTCATGTCGCATCGTATTCGTGAGGCCATGCGCCCCACGGAAGGCGAGCCGCCTCTCGGTGGCGAGGGTAAGGCCGTCGAGGCAGATGAGACATTCATCGGCGGCAAGGAAAAGAACCGTCACAAAAGCAAGCGCGCTGGCCGTCGCCTTGGCGGTAGCTGGGGCAAGGAAACGGTGTTCACGCTTGTCGAGCGTGACGGCAAGGTTTGCTCAACCCACGTTCAGAGCGTGACCGCCGCCAACCTACGTCCGATCCTCGTTTCGCAGGTCGATAAGGCTACGACTCTCTACACTGACGACGCCGGCCAATACCGCCACATGAACCGCGATTTCACTCATGAAGTCGTGAACCACGGCAAGGATGAGTATGTGCGTGGTAAAGCCCATACAAACACGGTTGAAGGATACTTCTCGATCCTAAAGCGCGGCATCACAGGCACCTATTACCACCTGAGCGCGGCGCACCTGCATCGCTACTGCGTCGAGTTCGATTTCCGTTACAACACCCGCAAGGATACGGATTTCGAGCGCTGCATGACTGCTCTGAGAGGCATCACTGGCAAGCGCCTTACCTATCGGCGGACTGGTCAAGTCGCCGCCTAAGAAGGTCGGCCCTCCCAAAAAACGCGGGGAGAAGCGCAAGCGTTACTTGCGCTGATCCTTGTCGGATTTCTCTTTCTGACTCGACTCTTTCGCCGGTTTATGCGGCTTAGGCGGGGTGCTGAGCATCCGGCGCAGCACGTCATCCTCTTGCTGTTCATCGGTGTCTGGCATGCTTGAACTCACTATCCTTGATGGCCCGCGCCTAAAAGTTGAGCGGGCCTACCGCCACATTGATGAGATCAGAGCCATGACCGAGCCGCTGAGCCGAGAATGGTACACTATCAAAGTTGAGCCTGATTTCATCCCCCCAAATACTCAGGCAGCCAGCTTTAGCTTGGTTTACCGCCCGCTGAAACCAATTGCGCAGATGGTCGCGCTTTGCATCGGTGATGCCGTACACAACCTCAGAGGGGCCTTGGACCACCTCTGCACGGGTATTGCGCGGACGCATGATCCCAAGGCCGAACTGCATTTCCCAATGCGGAAAGACCGGCAGGACCTCATAACCAATAGACCCAAAGGGCTGAGCGCCGCGTTCGCGGCGATAGAGAAGGCCCTCCCCGGTGCCGAGGCGTTGATTCTTGATAAAATAAGGCCTGCCAACGGAGTTAACGAGCCTTTTTGGTCCTTCCATTCCCTCGACAACGACGACAAACATAACCTCATCTTGCCGACAATCGCGTTCATTACGATTGACGGTCTCAACGCCAATGTCGGAGGAGCCATTATCCGAGACTGCGGAGCATTTGGAGATGCAAATCGCGTAAGAAAGCTCATCACCCACGATAAGCGCTTTACCGTACAGAACGATCTCCAGACGTCCGTTCGCGTAAGCTTCGCTCAAGGTAGTCTTTTCGAGAACGAGCCTGTTGTTCCAACGCTCACGCAGATTGCCGGAATCGTGAGCCACACGATCAATGAGTTCGAAGGCCTGATTAGGCAGACCCCCTAGGATAGTATTCTTTAGCGCCAGCCTATCGATCGCCAACATAGCAGGATCAGTCTGCTTTGTCATCTATATCACTCCCGATCAAGTCCGGGGTGACGGTAGAGGAGGACTGGACAGTCAACCGTTTAGGCACATGCAGGATTCTGCACTGCGGTATCGCCTGTCTGCTGCCCTCCGCCCATCACCCCGCTTGATTTCGCAGGCGCACAATGACAAGGGCCTCTGCCATTGGAAAGGCGCAGGCCTTCCATTATATTCTTCATTCGACCGATCGAAAGGTCCGCCATGCGCACTCGCCTTTATCCGCTCAGCGAGCTGGAAGACATTCCCGGCACGACCGTGTTCAACGCCCGCCGTTCGCGTGAGGCCTATCACCTGCATAAATTCTGCATGTCGCTGATGGACGCGGGCAATCGCGCCGAATTCAAGGACCATGAGCGCGCCTATCTCGACAAGTTCAAGATGAGCGAAGAGCAGAAGCGCGCCGTGCAGGATCGCGATTTCAGCAAGCTCATCGATCTGGGCGGTAACATCTACTTCCTCGTCAAGCTCTCCAATACCGATGGCTGGAGCACGCAGCGTGCCGTGAGCTCGATGACCAACATGACGCCCGACGAATATGCCGCGATGATGCGGTCCGGCGGTCGCTCGCCGACTGGCCAGCGCTCCAAGCGGGAGGGCAACTGACATGGCACGGATCACTGCCGGCATTGCCACCAGCCATGTGCCGGCCATCGGCGCGGCCTTCGACACCGGTCGCTCGACGGACGATTACTGGAAGCCGATCTTCGATGGCTATGAGTGGGTGAAGACCTTCGAGCAGGAAGAAAAGCCCGACGTCGTCATCCTGTGCTACAATGATCATGCCTCCGCGATGATGCTGGACGTGGTGCCGACTTTCGCGCTCGGCATGGCAGAGGAATTCGAGCCGGCCGACGAAGGCTGGGGCAAGCGCGAGGTTCCGGTTGTCGAGGGACATATCGAGCTGGCCGCGCACATGGCCGAGCAACTCGTCATCGACGAGTTCGACATGACCCTGATGAACAATATGGATGTCGACCATGGCTGCACGGTTCCGCTCAGCCTGATGTTCGGCAAGGTCGACAAATGGCCGTGCAAGGTCATTCCGCTTGCGGTGAACGTGACGCAGTTCCCTACGCCCTCAGGCGCGCGCTGTTGGGCGCTGGGCGAGGCGATCCGCTACGCGGTGGAGACCTATCCCGAAGATCTCAACGTGCAGATCTGGGGCACTGGCGGCATGAGCCATCAGTTGCAGGGGCCGCGCGCCGGGCTGATCAATCCCGAGTTCGACAATGCCTTTCTGGACAAGCTCGTCGGCGAGACCGATGAGCTGCGCGCCATCACGCGGCTGGAATATCTGCGCGAGGCGGGCACTGAGGGCATTGAGCTCATCATGTGGCTCATCATGCGCGCCGCGCTCGGCGCCGAGGTGGAGGCGTTGCATCGTTTTTATCATGTCCCGGCCTCCAACACTGCCGTCGGCCACATCGTGCTGCGGCCCAAGGAGATCGCGGAAGCGCCTGCGAAGGTGCGCGTTTGAGCGGTTTCGCTCTCTTCACAGCATCCCAGGAAAGCCCGGCCTTGCGCCGGGCTTTTTCGTTTGTCGGCCCAGCGTGCCGGTCTGTCACATAAAGCTTCCTATATATAAAGAATCCTTTATATGATGATTTCGTACGGCGTGCGTTGCGCCGGTTGGAGCTGGAGACTGCCATGACGTCCAAACCCCCTTTCCGCGCCGACCATGTCGGCAGCTTCCTGCGCCCGCAGGCGCTTATCGAGGCCCGACACGATCATGCCGCCGGCAAGATCGACGCTGCCGCTCTGCGCGCGATCGAGGACAAGGCCATTGCCGATGTCGTGGCGTTCCAGGAGAGCGTCGGCGTCAAGGCGGTGACGGACGGCGAGTTCCGCCGCAAATTCTTCCACACCGACTTCCTGCTGCAACTCGACGGGATCGAGGAGCAGGGCGGCATGGAAGTGCAGTTCCAGAATGCGATCGGCAAGGACGTGCATTTCGCGCCGCCCAAAATGGTGGTGACCGGCAAGATCGCCCACGCCAAGCCCATCCAGCGCGCGGATTATGAGTATCTCGCCAGCGTGGTGAGCGAGACCCCCAAGGTCACCATTCCTTCGCCGACCATGCTGCATTTCCGCGCCGGGCGTGAAGGCATCAGCGAGGCGGTCTATCCAGACATGGCCGATTTCTTCGCGGACGTGGCCTCGGCCTATCAAGAGGAAGTCGCCGATCTCGCCGATGCCGGCTGCCGCTATCTGCAGCTCGACGATACCAATCTGGCCTATCTGTGCGATGACAAGCAGCGCGAGAATGCCCGCAAGCGCGGCCTCGATCCCGATGACCTGCCGCGCCATTATGCCAAGATGATCAACGATGCGCTGGCCACCGCGCCGGATGACATGTTCACGGCGATGCACCTGTGCCGGGGCAACTTCCGCTCCAGCTGGGCCGCCGAGGGTGGCTATGAGCCGGTCGCCGAAATCATGTTCAATGAGGTCGATATCGACTCCTTCCTCCTCGAATATGACGATGCGCGCTCGGGCGACTTCGCGCCGTTGCGCTTCCTGCCGAAGGGTAAGATCGTCGTGCTCGGCCTGATCACCACCAAGCTGGGTGAACTGGAGACCAAGGACGAGGTGAAGCGTCGGATTGACGACGCGACGAAATATGCCTCGCTCGACCAGCTTGCCCTGTCGCCGCAGTGCGGCTTCGCCTCGACCGTCCACGGCAATGACATCGCCTTCGACCAGCAGAAGGCGAAGATGGAGCTGGTCGCCGAGGTGGCCCAGGAGGTCTGGGGCTGACGAGGACCAGGCCCACCCTCCCGCCGCGTGCGGGAGGGTGGGCGCTCCTAAAGCGCCCGATCTGGCGGTAGCACCGCCGGGCCCGGCTCACGCAGATGCGGGTCCGGGTTCATGTGCAGGCGCGGTCCTTCATCATCCCAGATGAAGCGCAGGTTGCGCACGCGGATCAGATAGCTGAGGCCAATCGCCGCGGAGAGAAAGCCGGCCGCGCCACCCACGCCCATCGCGGCGCGCGCGCCATAGGTGTCGGCGACCCAGCCGATCAGCGGCGCGCCGAGCGGCAGGCCGCCCAAGGTGATCGCGACATAGATGGCCATCACCCGCCCGCGCATCGCCCGGTCCGTCGCCAACTGGACGAAGCCGTTGGATGAGGTGAGCGATGTCTGAGCCGCGAGGCCCACGCCGATCAGCACCAGTCCGAACAGGATATAGCTTGGCGAGAGCGCGGCGGCGGTCATGAAACAGCCGAACAGGAAGGTGCCGATGACCGCGTGATGCATCCGGGGCCGGTCGCGCCGGGCTGTGAGCAAGGCGCCGGTGACCGAGCCGATTGCCATGATGGAGGTCAGCAAGCCATATTCGCTGGCACCCTGCTGATAAACGGTCGCCGCCATCACGCTGATGAAAATGCCGAAGTTCATGCCCAGCGTGCCGAAGAAGAACAGCATCAGGAACACGGTGCGAATGTCCGGTCGCCCGGCCACATAGCGAAAGCCATCGAGCAGCCGGCTCACCCCGCGCGGCTGCGCCGCCGCATGGGCATGCCGCGTCACCCGCACATTGAGCAGGCCGGTGGTGACGATCAGGTAGGACAGGCCATTGATCACGAACACCCAGCCCGTGCCCACCAGCGCGATGCACAGGCCCGCCAGTGCCGGGCCGATCATGCGGGCGGTCTGGAAGGCCGTGCTGTTCATGGCCACCGCGTTGCCAATGATCTCGTCCCCCACCAGATCGGAGACGAAGCTGTGCCGCGCGGGCGCCTCAAACGCCATGCAGCAGCCAAGCGCAAAGCCGAAGATATAGACGTGCCAGAGCTCCGCCAGCCCGGAAATGATCAGGGCCCCAAGGCTGAGCGCCAACAGGGTCTGGAAGCACTGGATCGTGATGAGCAGCTTGCGCCGGTCGACATGGTCGGCGACCGAGCCGGTCACCGCCACCAGCAGCACCTGCGGCAGGAACTGCAGCGCGGTGAGAATGCCGACCGCGCCGGCGCTATGATCGGTCAGTTCGGTGAGCACCAACCATGTCTGGGCCGTGCCCTGCATCCAGGTGCCGATGTTGGAAAAGAGGTTGGTGCTGACCCACAGCCGGAAGTTGCGGTTGGAGAGGGAGCGAAACATGCCATTGCCGCCTGACCTCATGCCGCCTCCTCTATCCTGTTCCGGCACAACGCCCGACGCGGCGTCTGGTCGCATGTCCATGCGGGTGAGCGACGCTGCTTGCCCGCGCAGTGGCAGGCCAGATCGCGCTAGTCCCCTTGTGCGGTCCGGGTCAACCGCACAACCGTCTTTATGGCGCCTGCCGGCCCTTGAACCCCTGCGCGACGACGAACCACTCCACCGACCCTTTGCGGCTGGATGGCGGCTTGGCGTGCTTGACGGTGCGAAAGGCTGCCTTGAGCTGGCGCAGCAGGCCATCATCCGTCCCGCCGGCAAAGACCTTTGCGACGAAGGCGCCGCCGGGCCGCAGAGTCTGCATCGCGAAATCGGCGGCCGCTTCGACCAGGCCCATGGTGCGCAGATGGTCCGTCTGCTGGTGGCCGACCGTGTTGGCCGCCATGTCCGACAGGACCAGATCCGGCGCGGCGCCCAGTTCCGCGATCAACTGGTCGGGCGCTTCGTCTGCCATGAAGTCCATCTGGAGCAGCGTCACATCGGGCAGCGGCTCGATGGGCAAGAGGTCGATGCCCACCACCTTCGCTTTGGGCAGCACCTTTCGCACCACCTGCGTCCAGCCGCCAGGCGCCGCGCCCAGATCGACGACATGGCGGACATCCTTGAGCAGGCCGAACTTCTCGTCCAGCTCCAGCAGCTTGTAGGCAGCGCGGCTGCGATAGCCCTCTGCCTTGGCCCGCTTCACATAGGGGTCGTTCAACTGGCGCTGCAGCCAGCGCGTCGATTGGGCCGTGCGCCCGCGTGCCGTGCGCACGCGCGTGCCGACAGATTTGTCACCTCTGGCCATTATCCCAGGTCCCGGCTTGAGGCGCTGTCCGTCAGCGCACGGAGAATCCCTTCGCGAATACCGCGGTCGGCGACGCCCAGCCGGTCTGCCGGCCAGATGTCGAGAATGCTTTCCAAGATGGCGCAGCCCGCCACCACCAGATCGGCGCGCTCGTCGCCGATGCAGGGCTGGGCGATGCGCTCCGCTATGCTCATGGTGGAGAGGCGGCCGGCGATTTCCCGCATGGCATCGGCCGGCACGGTCAGCCCGTCGATCGCCTTGCGATCATAGCGGGGCAGGCCCAGATGGACGCTGGCGAGCGTGGTGACAGTGCCGGACGTGCCGAGCAGGCGCACCGGCCCGGTCTTGGGCAGTCGCTCGGCAAAGGCGGCAAAAGCTTCGCGCATCCGCCGGAGCATTTCGGCATAGGCCGCAGCGCGCTCGCTGGCGGTGTCGCCATAGCCCGCCACGGCTTCCGCCAGCGACACGACGCCGTGCGGCGCGCTGTGCCAGTCGACGATGCGCAACTGGTCGCCATCGCCATCGAGCAGCACCAGCTCGGTCGAGCCCCCGCCGATGTCGAAGATGAGCGCCGGGCCTTCGCCGCGCTCCAGCAGCGCCTTGCAGCCGAGGACCGCAAGCCGCGCTTCCTCGCGGGGAGAAATGATGTCGAGCATGATCCCGGTTTCGCGCTGCACCCGGTCGACAAAGGCGCGCCCGTTTTCTGCCTGCCGGCAGGCTTCGGTCGCGACAGAGCGCGCCAGGACCACGCGGCGGCGGCGCAGCTTCTCGGCGCAGACGGAGAGGGCGGACAAGGTGCGGTCGATCGCGGCGTCCGACAGGCGCCCGGTGGCGGAAAGGCCTTCGCCAAGGCGCACGATACGGGAAAAGGCGTCCACGATCACGAAGCGGTCGCCATCCGGCCGCGCAATGAGCAGGCGGCAATTGTTGGTGCCGAGGTCGAGCGCAGCGAGATTGCCGCGCGGCAGCGGACGATTGAAGGATCGCGCCTTCTGTTTCGCGCTCCCGGCGGACACCAGTGTGCCGGGCTCCTGCCCCATGCGCGGCGCGGGCGTCGCCTTATGCGCCATGACTTCTTGACCTTCTCTTCCGGCGGGACTTCCGCCGGGACTTGCTACCACGCTAGACGTGCGTGGCGGGCGACGCAAGGTGGCTGCCATGCTCCGAACGATGAGGGTGGAAAATCGCCTTGACCGCAGGCAGTCCGCGCCCTATCTGCGCCCGCTCTTGCCCCGTCGTCTAAAGGTAAGACTACGGACTCTGACTCCGTCAATCGAGGTTCGAATCCTCGCGGGGCATCCAGCTTTTCAGATCATCGCGACCGCGTCCGCCCCTTTCGGGGCGGCGCGGCCGGTCGCCGGTTTCGCGGCCGGATCAGCGCGGGCCGCGGGTTCCGCGCGGGTCGCGCCAGCGGAAGGCCGAATCGGCAATGGGCGCGCCATATTTCAGGTTGCTCAGGCGGATGTTGGTACGGTTGCCCTGCGCATCCAGCGCCACCCAGCCATAGAGCGAGAGCCCGCCCGGCACGCCTGCCTTGCGCGTGAAGATGAGCGTGATGACGCCATATTCGGGGTGCTGGGGGTCACGCACTTCCACTGAGACGACGCGCGGATCGCCGGTATCGACGATCTTGCCATAGCGGGTGATGTCGCGCTTGGGGTCGAGCAATGCGCCGAGCGGTGAATTGCGGATCGGCCAGCGCTGCACCTGCGCAACCTGATAGTCGATCATGTAGAGCGAGCTGCCGTCGGCAACGATGAGCAGATCGCCGGCGCCATAATCGAAGCGGATCTTGCCCGGCTGCTTCCAGAGCAGCTTGCCGTTCTGCACCTGCCCGTTGCGGTCGGTCTGGGTGAAGTCGCCGCTCAGCGTGGTGATGCCGCGAACCGCCGTGCTGACGCTCGCCAGATCGCTCGACCGCGCGGCTTGCGCAGCAACCGGGCTCGCCGGCACCAAGGCCGGTGCCGCGAGCGCGCTGAGCATCAGAGAGAGCATGGCGGAACGCCGGGTGAATTTGGGAAGTCTGATCATCGCGCCCGGATAGGTCCCTGCCGTTGAATATCCACTGAATGCCGCGCGCCGCAGCGCGTTCCCGCGCCCGGCGGCGGGGCAACGGGCCGCTCTTACTTGGGATTGCCCATTTCGTCGCGCAGCACTTCCCGGCGGCCGACATGGTTGGGTGCGCCGACCATGCCTTCATTCTCCATCCGCTCGATCAGGCGCGCCGCGCTGTTATAGCCGATGCGCATCTGGCGCTGGAGCCAGCTGGTCGAGGCCTTCTGGTTCTCGAACACGAGCTGGCAGGCCTTGCGGAACAGCTTGGCATCAGCGCTGTCATCGCCGAGATCGACGCCATCGAGGGCGAAGCTGCCATCTTCCGGCTCCTCGGTGACCGCGGAAATGTAATCGGGCTGGCCCTTGGAGCGCCAATGGTCGGCGACGCCGCGCACCTCGTCATCGCTCACGAACGGGCCGTGGACGCGCATCAGGCCCTTGCCGCTCGCCATGTAGAGCATGTCGCCTTTGCCCAGCAGCTGCTCGGCGCCCTGCTCGCCCAGGATGGTGCGGCTGTCGATCTTCGAGGTGACGAAGAAGCTGATGCGGGTCGGCAGGTTCGCCTTGATGACGCCAGTGATGACGTCGACCGAGGGGCGCTGGGTCGCGAGGATGAGGTGGATGCCGGCCGCGCGCGCCTTCTGCGCGAGGCGCTGGATCAGGAATTCGACTTCCTTGCCGGCCGTCATCATCAGGTCGGCCAGCTCGTCGACCACCACCACGATCTGCGGCAGCGGCTGATAATCCAGCTCCTCCTCCTCGTAGATCGGCTGGCGGGTCTGTTCATCGAAACCGATCTGCACGCGGCGGCCCAGGGACTTGCCCTTGGCACGGGCGCCGCGGACCTTCTCATTATAGCCCGCCAGGTTGCGCACGCCGATGGAGGCCATCATGCGATAGCGATCCTCCATCTGCTCGACCGCCCATTTGAGCGCGCGGATGGCCTTGGCCGGCTCGGTGACGACCGGGGAGAGCAGATGCGGGATGTTGTCGTAGATGCTCAGTTCCAGCATCTTCGGGTCGATCATGATCAGGCGCAGATCGTCCGGCGTCATCCGGTAGAGCAGCGAGAGCAGCATGGTGTTGAGGCCGACCGACTTGCCCGAGCCGGTCGTACCCGCGACGAGCAGATGCGGCATACCGGCGAGGTCGGCGATCACCGGCTCACCGAAGATGTTCTTGCCGAGGATGATGGGCAGGCCGCCCTTCTGTTCGGCGAACTGCTGGCTGGTGATGAGCTGGTGCAGCACCACGGATTCGCGGTCAGCATTGGGCAGCTCGATGCCGATCACCGTCCGCCCCGGAATGGTGGCGACGCGCGCCGAGAGCGCGGACATGTTGCGGGCGATGTCGTCGGCGAGCTGGATGACGCGGCTGGCCTTGATGCCGGGGGCTGGCTCAAGCTCATACATGGTGACGACGGGGCCGGGGCGCACCTCGGTGATCGCGCCCTTGACGTGGAAGTCATCGAGCACGCTTTCCAGCAGCCGCGCATTACGCTCCAGGCCGGGCCGGTCGATCTTGCTGACCGCGCTGGCGGGCGCGGGCGACAGCAGGTCGGGAGATGGCAGCGCGCCATTGCCGAACAGGTCTTCCTGTCCCGAGACGGGGCCGAACGCCTTGGGGATGGCGGCGCTGCTCGGCGACTGGATGGTGATCGGCTGGCGCGGGGTGGTGTCCACCGGGCGGCGTGGTTCCGCCTCGCGCTCGGGATGCGGGTCGCGTTCGGGCTCGGCGACATCCAGGCTGCCGGTTTTCGCCGTTCGCAAGGAGCCAAGGCTGGAGAGCAGCGGCAGGGCGGGGCGGGCGAGGTGCCAAAGCGGCTTTTCGAGCGCGAGGCTGCGGACCCACAGCCATAGGCCGGACGCGATGAACGCCGCCAGCAGTAGCCATTGCAGAATGAGGTCGGCGGTTTCGCCAAGGCGCGCCGTCAGGGCGGTGAGGCCGTGGGCGAACAGGAAGCCGATGACGCCGCCCCAGCGGGCCGGCAGCCCGACCAGCGGTTCGGGCTGGGCAATCCACAGGCCGGTGCCGATGAGCAGCAGGCCGCCGAGACATTTGGCGATCTGGCCCTGCCAGCCGCTCATGTCTGCGTCTGCCCACAGGCGCCGCGCGAAGACGAGGATGAAGGGCAGCAACAGCAAGGCAGGCAGGCCGGCGAAGGTGAAGAGAATGTCCGCTGCCCAGGCACCGGCGGCGCCCATCAAATTGCGCGTCTCCGGCCCGGCGGCGGTGTTCAGCGCTTGGTCGCTCACCTTGTAGCTGAGCAGGGCTAGCAGCAGAAACAGCGCCAGCGCGTACAGCCCGACCGAGCCAGCAAAGGTGCCGATGCGGATCAGGCTCCGGCGCAGCATCGCCTGCCATTCGGGGGTCCGATTCATCGGTGCCCGACTTGCCATTGCCACTCACTCCTTCGTCCGGCGCGGCGGGGTCACGCACGCGCCGTGCCCGAAATGTTCCGCGCGGCGACAATCCTCTTTCACGGACTCGGCGTCAAGAGTCCCCGGTTTTTCGGTATGCTGGGCGCGCTTCGGCAGGCGCCGGGACTGCCAGCCTCACCGGCGAGGCGTTTCCCCGGTGCGAATGGCGGTCCCGATTTCCAGCGTGTCGATCCGCAGCCGGCTGATGCGGGCCTGTCCGATGCGCAGCCGCCCGATGGCGAGCGCGCCGATGGCAATCGCGCCCATGGCGAGGGCGCCCAACGCGAAGGCGCCGACCGCAACTGCGCCGGTCGCGGAGGCCCCCGTCGCCGTCGCACCGGTCGCCACTGCACCCGTGGCGCTTGCGCCTGTGACGCGTGAGGCAGCCTGCGTCTGCGGCGCGCGCAGATCACGGCTCGGCGCGGAGGGGGCCATGTCGGGCCGGTCGGTCATTCAGCCGCCACGGCGCTGGCATTGCCGGCATCGCTCATCTCGGCCTCGATCTTGGCGGCTTCGATCTCGGCAGCCTTGGCTTCCACCAGCGCGACGATGTGGTCGACCATCTGGGCATCGTTGATGTGGTGATCGGTCACGCCGGAGAGATAGACCATATGCTTGCCATTGCCGCCGCCGGTGAGGCCGATGTCGGTCTCCCGCGCCTCGCCCGGCCCGTTGACCACGCAGCCCAGCACGGAGAGCGAGATGGGGGTGTTGATATGCTGCAGGCGGCTCTCCAGCGCCTCGACGGTGCGGATCACGTCGAAGCCCTGCCGCGCGCAACTCGGGCAGGAGACGACGCGCACGCCGCGCGTGCGGATGCCGAGCGACTTCAAAATCTCGTAGCCGACGCGGACTTCCTCTTCCGGCTCGGCGGAGAGGGAGACGCGGATCGTATCGCCGATGCCGGCCCACAGCAGGTTGCCGATGCCAATGGCGCTCTTCACCGTGCCGCCGATCAGCCCGCCCGCCTCGGTGATGCCCAAATGCAGTGGGCAATCCACTGCATCGGCAAGCTGCATATAGGCCGCGACGGCCAGGAACACGTCGCTTGCCTTCACCGCGACCTTGTAGTCGTGAAAATCCTGGTCCTGCAGCAGCTTGATATGGTCGAGCGCGCTTTCCACGAGAGCCTCGGGGCAGGGCTCGCCATATTTCTCCAGAAGGTCCTTTTCGAGGCTGCCGGCATTGACGCCGATGCGGATCGCGCAGCCATTGGCCTTGGCGGCATCCACCACTTCCTTCACGCGCGCGGCAGAGCCGATATTGCCGGGGTTGATTCGCAGGCACGCCGCGCCCGCATCGGCCGCTTCCAGCGCGCGTTTATAATGGAAATGAATGTCCGCGATGATCGGCACCTTGGCCGCGCGGACGATCTGCTTCATCGCCGCCGTGCTCTCCACGTCCGGGCAGGAGACCCGGATGAGGTCGACGCCGGCTTCCTCGCAGCGGCGGATCTGGTCGATCGTCGCCTTCGCGTCGGAGGTAGGCGTGTTGGTCATGGTCTGCACGGTCACGGGCGCGCCGCCGCCGACCGGCACGTTGCCCACCATGATCTGGCGGCACTCGCGCCGCGCAATGTCGCGCCACGGGCGCAGGCCGGGATTATGCTCTGACATGATTGTCCTTGGAGAGGGGGCGTGTCCGGGGGTCGGTCATCATCACGGGCGCTTATAGCCCCGCTCTGTGACAGAGGCGAGGGGGATTGCGCCGATCGGCCCGCCCTTGGGGGCGGGCGTAGCGATCAGGCGCGCGCGGTAAATCGTCCCGACAAGAGACAGGATGCGCCGAGCCGTTGGCATAGGCAGGAACCCGCGAACGCGCGGGACGTTTTCATCGCCGGAAGGATCGTGACATGGCGCATTCACCTGTGCAGGCTTTGAGCTCTGCCGTTCGTCACCCGGGCATTCACGTCAAACCATTCGATGGCACGGCCATTGGCGCGCGCTACGAGCCAGGCAAGCTCAATCACTGTCCCGATTGCGCCAGCACCCAATGGTATGTCGGACGGCTCAGCGCCCAGTGCGCCGTATGCGAAACGGCGCTGCCGCTCGCACAGGCCTGCTACCCGACCAGCCCACCAGTGTTCGTGACCCGCTTCGCCAAGCGAGCCAGCAAAGCCTAAGCTTAGCCGCCAAAGGGCGCCTCGGGCAGACCCGGCACATCGACGGGAAAGCTGAAAATCGCGCCCGCATGCGGCTCGCGCGCCAGTGCCGTCTCGTCCAGCCCGGCCCGCGCCGTGGTGACATAAGCGGTGCGCCGATCCTCACCCCCGAATGCGATCATGGTCGGCCGGGTGACCGGCAGTGTCACCGTCTGGAGGAGTTCGCCCTCGGGCGAGAGCCGCACCACCCGGCCACCCTCGAACAAGGCGCTCCAGTAACAACCCTCTGCATCGAACGATCCGCCATCGGGGCGCCCGGTGCCGTGCTCGAACTGGTGAAGGATGCGGCGGTTGGAGAGCGTGCCGCTCGCCGGATCGGCATCATAGGCGCGCAGGGCGTGGCTGGGGGTGTTCGCGTGGCAGAAGGTCGTCCCCGACGCATTGAAGGCAGCCGCGTTGCAGGTGAGCATGCCGCCTTCGATCAGGTCGATCGCCCCATCCCTGCCGACGCGATAGAGCGCGGCATCATGCGCGCTCTTGGCCATGTTGACGCTGCCCACCCAGAACCGCCCGGCCGAATCCGTCCGCCCATCATTGAAGCGCAGGTCCGGCTTGTCCGCGAGAATCTGATCGCCAAAGGGCTGCGGCTCGGAGCCCCAGTCGGCCAGAATGGCGAGGCCGTCTTTCATCGCCAGCAGCAAGCCACCGGCTGCGCGGAAGGCGAAGCAGCCGACCGGCTGGGCGAAGGCGCGCATCTCGTCCGCGCCCGTTTCTGGGTCGAAGCGGTGCAGTTCATTGCGCAGGATATCCACCCAATAGAGCCGGCGCTCGGCTGCGTGCCAGCGTGGCCCTTCGCCAAGCGCGGCGCGGGCATCGAGCGCGACCGATACGGCGGGCGAAGCTGCGGGGGCGGAGGGATGTGACGTCATGAACGATCTCCTGAGCCGGTATTCCCGGCGCTCACGGCGGAAAGGCCTATCAATCCTCGGCCGGGACGAGCCAGACGGTCAGCCCCGGCAGTTCGGGCGGGGCTTCTTCCGCGCTGAGCGGCAGGCGTTCCGCGTCGGCGCGGGCGCGGGCGAGAATGGCGGGCGGGGTGTCGGGGGCGAACAGGATGCGGTCGGCTTGGCCCAGCGTGCGGGCTTCCCGAACCGTCAGGTCATCCGGGTCATCCGAGCGCAAGGCGATGACATGCACGGCGCGCGAGGCGGGCGCGATGCGTGCTTCCAGCCACGGGTCCACCGCAGGCGTGCCGAAGGGGTCGAGCATGCCGCCCGGCGCCAGCGCCTCGCCAAGCGCGCGGCGGCGGTCGCGGGCATTGGGCCAGGCCTCCCGCATTGCGGCCTTGGCGGCATTGAGCGCGCTGGCGAGGGCGCCGAGCCGGGCAGGGAGGATCGTCTCCAGCCGCTGGCGCAAGGCTGCGGCCAGCCCTGAGGAGGCGCCGCCCGTGGAAACGGCGATCAATACCGGATCGCGGTCGACAATGGCGGGCGTCGTGAAATCGCACAGCGCCGGCCGGTCGACGACATTGACCAGCAGTCCGCGTGCCTTCAGCCGCTCTGCGGCGGCTTGAGCGGCTGTTTCATCCTCCAGCGCCACGAAGGCGATGCGGGCAGTGGCATTCTCGTCCGCAACCGGCACGCCGCCGGCCCGCTCGATCAGCCGGCGCTTGGCGTCCGCGGCCTCCCCAGTGCCAAGCAGGATGACCGGCTGGGCCGACAGGGTGACGAAGAGCGGAAGGCTGTGCATGGCGCTCTCCTAGCCGGTCCGGGCCCGTCCGTCTGCCCCTTGCGGCCGATGCTCAGTCCTTGAGAAAATCCGGCAGGCGCTCGGCGGCGATGATCGCTTCGGGCATGATGCGGTCGGCAACGACGGCGAACCGGTCGCCATCCACCATCACTTCGGGCACGAGCGCGCGCGAATTATAGGTGCTCGCCATCGTCGCGCCATAGGCACCGGCGGTGCGGAAGATGCCGAGATCGCCGGTCTTCACCACGTCGATATCGCGCGCCATCGCGAAGGTGTCGCCGCTCTCGCAGACCGGGCCAGCGATGTTGGCCACGATCCGCTCGCCGGTCGGCGCGACAGCCTCGAAATCGTGAAAGGCATCGTACATGGCGGGCCGGGCGAGATCGTTCATGGCCGCATCGACGATCACATAGGGGCGGATGACGCCGGGCTTCACCCAGATAACGCGGGTGAGCAGCACACCGGCATTGCCGACGATCACGCGGCCCGGCTCGAAATAGAGCGTGACGTCCCAGCCCTTGGTCGCCCGCTCCACCATTGCGCCATAATCGGCCGGCGTCGGCGGCACCTTCGTGCGTTCATAGGGCACGCCCAGGCCGCCGCCCAGATCGATACGGTCGATGGTGTGGCCGGCCTCGCGGAGTTCGCCCATCAGCGCGCCGATCTTGCCATAGGCGGCTTCAAGGGGGGCGAGGTCGAACAACTGGCTACCGATGTGCGTGGCGATGCCGCGCAGGTTGAGGCCGGGCAGGGCGCAGAGCCGCTGGAAGATGCCGCCCGCCTGATCGATGGCGACGCCGAACTTGTTTTCCTTCATGCCGGTGGAAATCTTGGCGTGCGTGCCGGCATCGACATCCGGGTTGACGCGCAGCACGGCATCGGCGGTCTTGCCCATCGCGGCCGCGATCTCGGCGAGAACGGCGCCTTCCTCCTCCAGCTCGATGTTGAACTGGCCGATCCCGGCTTCCAGCGCCGCGCTCAGCTCGGCGCGGGTCTTGCCGACGCCGGAGAAGACGATGTCCTTGGCCGGCATCCCTGCCGCCAGCGCGCGCTGCATCTCGCCGCCCGAGACGATATCCGCGCCATAACCCTCGCGCGCCAGTACGCGCAGCACGGAGAGATTGGGGTTGGCCTTGATGGCAAAGGCGATGTGCTTGCGGGGCAGGCCGGCCAGCGCCTCGCGGAACACGCGGGCATGGCGCTCCAGCGTGGCGCGCGAATAGATGTAGACCGGTGTCCCGACGGCCTCGGCAATCGCCGCCATCGGCACGTCTTCGGCGTGCAGCACGCCATCCTTGTAAGCGAAATGATCCATGATCTGCGCCCCTAGAGGCTGGTGCGGCGGATGGAAACCGGCTTTTGCGTCTGGCGGGAGGGGTTATTGCCCCTTCGGCCATGGGCATGTTCATTGCACATGCAGCCAAGGGCAGGCATTGTTCCGGCTCTGGGGGCAGGAGAGTCTTGCCATGCTGATCCGTCAATCCGCTGAACTGACCGAAAACGACGTCACCGATGAAGCGCTGTATCTGCGCCGGCGCGAGTTCATTGCCGGTGTGGCCGGCATCGGCGCCGCCGGACTGATCGCGCCGGCGGCGATGGCGGCGGATGCGCCCGCGACGGTAAAGTTCTCGCCCAACAAAATGAAGATCGACGAGACGCCGACGCCCTTTGCGGACGTCTCGACCTACAATAATTTCTACGAGTTCGGCACCGACAAGAGCGACCCGGCGGCCAATGCCGGCAGCCTGCGAATCGCGCCCTGGACCGTCGCCGTGGATGGCCTGTGCCAGAAGCCGCGTAAGTTCGATATTTCAGACATCGTGCGCCGCTTTCCGCTGGAAGAGCGCATCTACCGGATGCGCTGCGTCGAGGCGTGGTCGATGGTCATTCCATGGATCGGCTTTCCGCTCTCCGCGCTGCTGCGCGAGGTGGAGCCGCTCGGTAGCGCTAAATATGTGGCTTTCCAGACCCTCAACGATCCCAAGCAGATGCCCGGCCAGCGCCGGAACGTGATCGACTGGCCCTATCGTGAAGGCTTGCGGCTGGATGAGGCGATGAATCCTCTCACGCTGCTTTCGGTGGGCCTCTACGGCCGCCTGCTGCCCCGCCAGAACGGCGCGCCCATTCGCTTGGTCGTGCCGTGGAAATATGGCTTCAAGGGCATCAAGTCGATCGTGCGGATCACGCTAACCGACCGCCAGCCGCGCACCAGCTGGCAGATGCTCGCGCCCGACGAATATGGCTTTTACGGCAATGTGAACCCAGATGTGGATCATCCTCGCTGGTCGCAGGCGCGTGAGCGGCGCATCGGCGAGCTGCTGCGCCGCAAGACGCTGCCGTTCAATGGCTATGGCGATCAGGTTGCGAGTCTCTATCGCGGCATGAACCCCAAGAAGCTTTACTGACGGCATGACCAGGAAGACGCGCGATCGCCTGATCTCGGCGCTGATCTGGCTGCTGTGCGTGGCGCCCCTACTGCTGTTCGTCTGGCAGGGCCTGACCGGTGGACTCACGGCCAATCCCATCGAATATGTGTTGCGTGAGCTGGGCCTGTGGGGCCTGCGCTTCTTGTGCATTACGCTGGCGATCAGTCCACTGGCCAAGCTGCTCAAAATGCCGGCGCTGTTGCGCTATCGCCGCCGCATTGGCCTGTGGGCCTTTGCCTATGTGGCGCTGCATCTGATCATGTATGTGGCGGTGGACCAGCAGTTCGGCTGGTCGTTCATCGTCGCGGATATCGTCAAGCGGCCTTATATCACCATCGGCATGGCGGCCTTCGTGCTGCTGGTCCCGCTGGCGATCACCTCCGCCAATCGCATCCGGCGCAAAATGCGCGTGCGCGCATGGCGGCGCTTGCACCAGCTTGTCTACCTCATCGCGATCATGGGCGTCGTGCACTATTTCCTGCTGGTAAAGGCCGATACACGCTCGCCGCTGATCTACGGGGGGATCGTGGCGGCGCTGCTCGGCTGGCGAGCGGTCATGCGGCTGCGCGCAGGGCGTGCGCGGCCGGCTTCCGCAGCATCCCAGCTGGACCAACCTGCCCCGAGTCTTTAGCGTCAGGCCCGTCACGAGGGGGTGGGCGCGACATGCCGTTTCGGTTCAGATCGTCCGATACATCCGTGGAGGAGGGTTTCCGCCGGATCGCGTGTGAGCGACTGGACGAGGCCCTCGCTCTCCTTCGCAGCGGTGAGGCGCCGCCCGCTCGGATCGTTCATCAGCTGCGGCGGACCTGCAAGGCGATGCGCGGCCTGCTGCGGCTCGTCCGCCCCGCCTTTCCAGCCTATCAAACCGAAAATGCCGCCTTCCGGGATATCGCAGCAATGCTTTCCGGCGCGCGGGACAGCGCGGTGCTGATCGAGACGCTGGATAGCCTGATCGATGCGGACGAGGCGCGCCAGGACTGGGCGATGCTGCGCTCACATTGGGCAGCGCCGGGGCATGGTGCTGCCGGGGCTATGGCCGAGCAGATCGAGTCATGTCGGGCGCCGTTGCTCGCAGCCCGCGTCCGCGCGCCGACATGGGCGCTCACCGCGCGGGGCGAGGACGCGATCCTGCCGGGCTTGCGCAAGACGTATCGGCAGGCCCGGCAAGCGATGCGCGCGCTCGAGGCCGTCAGCCGAACCCCCGCTGCTGCGCAAGCCAGTCATGCATGGCGCAAGCACGTCAAATATCACGGCCAGCATATCCGCCTTCTGAGCCGGTTGAACCCGGACCTCGCGAAGCGGCGCCTCACCAGGACCGATCGTCTCGGCGACCTACTGGGCGACCGGCACGATCTCGACATGCTGATCGCGCGCCTGCCTCAGGATGGTGGATTGCTGTCCGACCCCGCTGCGGCGGCGCAACTCGCTGCCCTGGCGCACCAACGCGCCGAGGCTCTTGCCCGCAAGGCCGCCCGGCCGGGCGAGGCGTTGTTCGCCGAGAAACCCTCAGACTTTGCCGCGAACTGGGCTATCCCGCCGCGCCGGCGCTGAACCGCTCAGCTGTCGCCGCGGATGTCCGACAGCTTGCGCTCCCATGCCAGCGCGTGATCGACAATGGTGTTGAGATCCGCATAAGCGGGTTGCCAGGGCAGGGTGGCCTTGATGCGGCTGTTGTCGGAGATGAGCGCCGGCGGATCGCCAGCGCGTCGGCCTTCGATGCGGCGCTCGACCTTTCGGTTTGTGACCCGGTCCACGGCGTCGAGCACGTCGAGCACCGAGAAGCCGCGACCATAGCCGCAGTTCATCGTCAGATTGCGCTCCGGCTCGGCCATGAGCGCTTCAAGCGCCAGCACATGCGCGGCAGCCAGATCGCTCACATGGATATAATCGCGCACGCCCGTGCCATCCGGCGTATCGAAATCCGTGCCGAACACTGCCACGCTCTCGCGCTTGCCCAGCGCCGCTTCCACCGCGACCTTGATGAGGTGCGTCGCACCCGCTGTCGACTGGCCGGACCGCCCCTGCGGGTCAGCGCCGGCGACGTTGAAATAGCGCAGCGCGCAGAAATTGAGCGGATGGGCCGCGGCGACGTCCGCCAGCATGATCTCGGTCATCAGCTTGGACATGCCATAGGGATTGATCGGCTGCTTTGGGCTGTCCTCGCGCACCGGGCTTTCCTTCGGAATACCGTAGGTGGCGGCGGTGGAAGAAAAGATGAAATGCGGCACGCCGGCGTTCACCGCCGCCTCGATGAGGGCGCGGCTGTTGGCAGTGTTGTTACGGTAATATTTGAGCGGATTCTCGACCGATTCGGGCACGATGATGGACCCGGCAAAGTGCATGATGCCCTTGACGCCGTGCTGCCGCAGCACCCCTTCCATGAAAGCCGTGTCGCCAATGTCGCCTTCCACGAACGCGGCATTCTCATGCACGGCCCAGCGGAAGCCGGTGGTGAGATTATCGACCACGACGACCGGCCATCCACCATCGACCAGCGCCAGCACGGCGTGGCTGCCGATATAGCCGGCGCCGCCGGTGACGAGGATGGTGGGCTTGTCGGTCATCGGATTGTCCTTGCTGCGTGGGGCCGCCTTGCCACGAGCCTGTTGCGCTTGGAAGTGCCCCTGGCGGTCGCGCGACTACACGAACTGCGCGACGACCGGCAGGACGATCATCAACGCCAGGACGATCAGCAGTGCCCGCAGCCAGTGAGGGCGGGCGCGATTCATGAATGCCCCGGCCGCTCGCTTAATGCCGCGACAGCCTTGCGGACATCCTGAGAGCGCCCGCGCGGGAGGATGACGATCTCGTCCCCCGATGCGATGACGATCAGGTCCTCCGCGCCGACGACGGTCACTGCCGGGCCATCGCTGCGGATCAGGCACCCGTTGGCATCGATGGCATAGGCGGCGCCCTGCAGGGCATTGTCCGCCTCATCCTTATCGGCGAGGTCGTAGAGCGCATCCCAGCTCCCCACGTCGGACCAGCCCATGCTGACCGGGACGCAGGCGACCTTGTCCGCCCGTTCCATCACCGCATAATCGATCGAGTCGGACGGGCATTGCGCGAAGGCCACAGCATCCGGCAGAATCGCGGCACCTTGGCGGGTGGCTGCCGCCATCGCCGCGCGCGCAGCGGCCAACATCGCGGGCTGGTGCGTCGCCAGTGCGGCCAGAAAGTCGCGGGCGCCGAACAGGAAGATACCGGCGTTCCATACGTGCCCGCTCTGTGCGAGCATCTGCGCGGCGCGCGTCGCGTCAGGCTTTTCGACAAAGCGGCTGACCGTGTTGACGCCCGCAGCCAGTTCGTTCCCGAGCGCGATATAGCCAAAACCAGTTTCCGGTGCGGTCGGCTCGATACCGAAGGTCACGAGCCAGCCATCGGCGACCAGCGGCCGGGCGCGCTCGATGGCGGCATGGAAAGCCGGGACGTCAGCGATCACATGATCGCTCGGCATCACCAGCAGGGCGCTGTCGCTCTCTTCCAGAGCCAACGCCGCCAGCGCGATGGCCGGCGCCGTGTTGCGGGCGCTCGGCTCGAGTATCAGCGTCAACTCGGGCCCCGCCTGCTTGCGGATGATCTCGGCATGGGCCGCGTTCGCAACAACCAGGGGCGTCGCGCCGCCTTCGAGACCGGCTACCCGGCCCAGCGTCAGCTCGAACATGGTTTCCGGCGCCGTGAGGGCAATGAACTGCTTGGGATGCTCGCTGCGGCTGACCGGCCAGAGCCGCGTGCCCGATCCTCCCGAGAGGATGACCGGCGTGATGATCTGAGCGGGCAATGACGGTCTCCTGATAGCCGGTTCCACGATGGCGACTGTTGTCCTAGTGGCGCACGGTCCACGCGGCCGCAAGGCGAGCCGCGATGAAATGCCCGTTTAAAGCAGTGCCTTCTTGATGGAGCAGGCCGCCGGGCCAAGAATGACGACGAACAGCGTCGGCAGGATGAACAGGATCAGCGGGATGGTCATGATCGCCGGCAGGCGCGCCGCTTTTTCCTCGGCGCGCATCATGCGCTCATGGCGGAATTCGGCGGAAAGGATGCGCAGCGCAGAGGCCAGCGGCGTGCCGTATTTCTCGGTCTGGATCATCGTGGTGACGACACCCTTGAGCGCCTCGACATCCACCCGCTCGGCTAGATTCTCGAAGGCCATGCGCCGCTCGGTGAGGAAGGAGAGCTCGATGGAGGTGAGCTGAAATTCCTCGCCCAGTTCGGGATAGGCTGAGCCCAGTTCGCGGGCGACGCGCGCGAAGGCGGCGTCCACGGTTAGGCCGGCCTCGGCGCAGATCACCAGCAGATCGAGCGCATCGGGAATACCCTTGCGGATCGCGTCGGAGCGCTTGGTGACCTTGTTGCCGACATAGAGATCCGGCGCCTTGTAGCTGAGCAGCAGGGCCCCGGCGAAGGCGCCGAACTTCTTGAGCGGTCCCCAGTGGGGCCAGAGGTCAAAGCCGTAAATCAGCAGAGCCGCTGAGCCGCCCACGGCGATCGGCAGCACCAGCCGCGCGAAAATCACCGCGATGGCATATTCCTTGGAGCGGATGCCGGCCTGGGCGAGCTTCTTCTGCGCATCCCTGACCTGATCGTCCTGCAGCACCTTGAGCGAGGACAGGAAGCGCTGCATCCAGTCGGTCGTGTCGCTCTGGTGGACGATCTTGGTCCGCCGCTTGGACGGGGCAACGATGATGCCGGCCTTGAGCTGCTCGCGGCGATCGTTCAGCGCCCGCAGTCGCCGGCCCATCGGATTGCGCACCGTCGTGGCGGCGTAGAGCGCGACCAGCACGGCGAAGGTCGCCATGGCGGCAAGTAAGGTGCCGAGATCGGCTGCGGTGAGGCCAAAGAGCGTGGCGCCGGTGGATTGCATGATCGCGCGCTCCCCTCAGATCTCGAAGCTGATCATCTTGGCCATGATGAACACACCGATGCTCATCCACATCATCGCGCCGATGGCGATGACCTGCATCAGGCTGAGGCCGAACACGCCATTGGGATCGCCGATGAAAAAGGCCGACATATATTTGAAGTTGATCCAGCTGATCAGCCCGAAGACGATGAAGGGCAGAGCGCCGATGATGTAGGCCGATGCCTTGGACTCGGACGACATGGCGCGAATCTTCAGCTTCATCTGCGCGCGCTGGCGCAGCACATTGCTGAGGTTGGCGAGCGTTTCGGCCAGATTGCCGCCCGTCTCGCGCTGGATGTTGATGGTGATGCAGAAGAACTTGAATTCCGCCGTGCCGAGCCGGGCGGCGGTTTCCTGCAGCGCCTGGTCCATCGATTGGCCGATCTTGATCCGCTCGGTGATGAGCTTGAATTCCTCACCCACCGGCCCGGGGATTTCCTGGCTGACGACCATCATCGTCTCGCCCACCGGCAAGCCGGAACGCAGGCCGCGCACGAGCAGGTCGAGCGCGTCAGGGAAGTTGGTGGTGAACTTGTTGACCCGCCGGGCAATCAGCCGGCCGACGACGAAATGCGGAATCCCGAAACCGATCGCGGTCGCAACGAGCACCGACAGAAGAAACGAATAATCGCGCAGCACCATGATGGCGAGCACGGCAATCGCCAGCGCGACGGACGTCGTGACATACTGGCTGAGCGTCCATTTCTTGCCCGTCATGCGCAGCCGAGTGGCGAGCAATTCCGGGTTCGGGATCAGCGATGTGAACAGATGCCCCTGATCGAGTCCCCGCGCGGCAATCGCCTTGCGCATCCGCGCTTCGATCTGGTTGCTCTCGCTGCTCGCATGGCGCCCGCGAATGGCAGCGATCCGGCGGCTCCCCACGCGGTCGGCGGACGGCCCGGAGAGGGCCATGACCAGCAAGGCGATGGCCATCGCCGCGAGCAGGATCAGCAGGAGAAGCTGGCTATTCATCAGAGTGTCATCCAGTTACGTCTTGCTCGCAGGCGCCGGCATCGCGTCAATCGTTGCCCGGCACGGAATCGGCATCCATCTTCTTCTTCGTCTTGCCGGGGATCTTCACCTCCAGCAGCCGTCCGATCAATGATCCGCCGCTCTTGCCCTTTGCGCCCGTCTCGCCGAGGTCGGCCGAGTTCAGTCGGTTGCTCAGATCGAGCAAAGCCTGGCCCAGCTTGCTGGAGCGGCCGCTTTCCGCTGCCGTCTTGCCGAGCTTGGCCGCCTGTGCGGTGACCTTGGCGTCATAGGGCAGCACAACGTCGATGGCCCGCTCGATGCTCTGCTCGAAGTCCTTGCGGGTGATCTCCGCCACGCCGACCTGCACCTTGTTGGCGGCGACGATCACCTGCGATTGCGGGGCGTTCGTTTTGAGCCAGGAGAGGATGCGGATGGTGTCGCGCGCCGCCGCGAGCGTGAAGTCGGTGACCAGCACGATGGCGCTGGATTCATGGATCAAATGCGGGTGCTGGACCAACATGCCACGCGGCATATCCACGAACGTCCATTCGAAAGCAGACCGCAGCTCTTCCTCCAGCTGGAAATAAGCCGATCCATCGGTCAGCAATGGCTGGCTGATCGGCGCTTCGGCCGAGAGCACGGCCAGCGTTTCGCTGGCGCGGACCATCGCGCGCTCGATGAAGAGCCCGTCGATGCGGCTGGGATTTTCCACCGCATCA
This sequence comes from Sphingobium sp. B11D3B, assembly GCF_025961735.1. Taxonomy (NCBI): domain Bacteria; kingdom Pseudomonadati; phylum Pseudomonadota; class Alphaproteobacteria; order Sphingomonadales; family Sphingobiaceae; genus Sphingobium; species Sphingobium sp. B11D3B. The sequence continues at coordinate 3,164,476 of NZ_JAOQOF010000001.1, forward strand.
GTGAGGCCGCGCCCCGGTTCGAGATCGAGCGCGAGGGCGCCGGTGCCGAAATGCACGTCGAGATCGAGCAGGGCCGTCGAGCGCTTGCCGCGCGCGCTGGTGAGATAAGCGAGTGACGTGGCGACAGTGGAGGCGCCGACGCCCCCGCGCGCGCCAACGACAGACACCATCATGTGCGCCCGCTCGCTCGCCACCTCGGGCTTGGGCGTCAGGAAGACCGCCTGAGCGCCGGTGAGAATGTCGCGCATGGTGTCGACGGCGAGCGGCTTGAGCAGATAATCCTGCAGGCCGCTGGCGACGAGATCGCGGTACAGGCGCACGTCGTTCACCTGCCCCGAGGCAATCACCACCGTGCCCGGCTCGCAGACCTCCGCCAGACTGTTGATGTCGGTGAGCGGGTCGGCCGATTCGGAGAGGTCGACGAAGAGAATGTTGGGGCTTGCGGACATCGAGAGCGACTGCACGGCATTGCGCAGCCCGCCCTTGTAGAGCTTTTCGGTCGGCCAACCCATCTCCTGCACCGCTGTCCGCAGTACCTCGAGGCTATGATCGTCGCAGACATAGGCGTGAAACGCATCGCGGCCATGCGGTCCGCCGGCTTTCCAGGGTGCGTTCATCTCACTTGCCTCCCACCGACATGCCCTGCAGGCCGCCGGCGCCCGTCGGGGCCGTCTCCTGATAGGTCTTGATGGCTTTGCTGTTCACGACGTTGGTGACGTCCAGGCCGCCCTCGCGCCCTTCCACCAGATCGCGCGGATCGGCGACCATGGCTGCGAGGTTGGTGGCCATGGCACAACCATAATTGTCGCTCAGGCCGCCACTCAAATTGGCTTCCGCCTTGTCCCGCCATGTGGGACAGCCCGGCACGCTGGCGACCGAGCGGCTGACCACGACGCGCAGGCCGCCGATGGGCGGTGCGCCTGCCGTCAGTGGCGCCTCGCCATCCACGAGCAGGCCGTAGCGCCCCACGACCTGCGTCACGCCGTCGCGCAGCGCCAGCGAGCCGCTGGTATCGCCGGCGAGCGTCACATGGTCGCCATAGCCAAGGCCAAGGGCGTTGAACCAGACGGTCAACCGGCGCTCGTCCATGCGGCTGAGCGTGCCTGCGCCGTCCGGGTTCAGGTCGAAGACGAAATCGGTACGCTCGACGACCGGCTGATGCACTGGCTCGACCCCGCGATTGACCTCGCGGGAGCGGGCATCGGCGGACTGGCCGATGAGGGCCAGTGCCATCAGGGTCGCGGTGCCGGCTGTGCGGAAGAAGCTTGTCTTGGTCATCTCTCGTCCTTCCACCTCAGAAGCTGAAGCCGGGTGCGGCATTGCCCGAGCGCGCGGCGACGCTGCCCTGCTCGACCGTCTTGGGGGGCAGGGCTTGCGGCGTGGGCCGGGCATCGCCGGATCTGCCGTCCTGGATCTGCCCGCCCAGAATGCGTTGCGCGTCATCGGCATTGCGATAACCGTCAGTCGGCAGCGCGATCTGGCGCGCGTCGACCGGGCGCACGAGATAGGGCGTGACGATGATCACCAGCTCGGTTTCCTGGCGCCGATAGCTCTGCGACTTGAACAGATTGCCGAGAATGGGGATGTCGCCCAGGAACGGCGTCTTCTCGATCGTGTTGCCGCTCGCCGTGGAGAGCAGGCCGCCGATCATGAAGCTCTGGCCCGAGCCCAGTTCCACGGTCGTCTCCGCGCGGCGGGTCTGGATGCCGGGAATGTCGAACCCACTCACGCGCACCGCCGAGCTGCTGTCGAGCTGCGAGACCTCGGGCCGCACGCGCATCGAGATGCGGCCATTGGCGAGCACCGTGGGAGTGAATGCCAGACTGACGCCATATTGCTTATATTCGACGCTGACCTGCTGCTGGGTCGCGATGGGGATCGGTACCTCGCCGCCCGCGAGGAAGCTCGCGGTCTCGCCGGAGAGCGCCGTCAGGTTCGGATTGGCCAGCGTAACCGCCAGGCCCTGATTTTCAGCCAGATCAAGCGTGCTGAGCACATTGAGGCCGAGCAGATTGCCCGCGAAGGCCATGGACGTGCCATTCTCGATGACGTTGAACTGGCCCGTCGCCAGCGAGCCGGGGTTGCCCCGGCCGATGCCGAACTGGAAGCCGCCTGTCGTATCCTGCGTCAGGATGTTGAAGCCGAGCGATTTCGTGAAGTTCTTGTTCACTTCCGCAATGCGGACCTGCAGGTTGACCTGCAGCGGCGTCGCGGTGCGCAGCCGGCTGACGACATTGGTGTCGGCGCCCGAGAAGGCCTGGACGAGCCGCTGGACCTCCGCTGCGTCTTCCGGCGCCGCAACGGTGCCGGTGAGCAGCACCATGCCATTCATGGTGTTCACCTGCACATCCGATTCGGGCATGGCGAGGCGGAGCATCTGGTCGATGCTGGTGATGTTGTTCCCCACCCGCACGGCATTGGCGTAGAGCATCTTGCCGTCGCGCGCGGTGATGAACACGTTGGTTTCGCCCGATGCCTTTGCGATCAGATAGACCTGCCGCTGCGAGCGGACATGCACATCGACCACATTGGGGTTGGCGATCACCACGTCGGTGAGATTGGCCGGCAGGTTGATCACCCGGCTTTCGCCAACGGCCAGCAGCAGCGTGCCGTCGGTCTTGGGCGCCATGGTCGCCTGGGCATGAAGGGCCGGCGCCACGGTAGCGCTGACGGTCAGGGCGAGCGCGGTGGCAAGAACGCCGGTCGCGGTGCGCGCCATACGGAGCCTAGACGGGCTGCTCATCTCACTTGCTCCCCAGCTCGACATTGGTGACCGCCGTCCCCCGCGCCACGCGCACCATCGGACCATTGCCGGACGGCGCGCCCGAGGGGTCAATGGGCTTGGCGGGAACCGTGCTGCGCTGATAGCGCGAGACGTCGGCACCGGTGGAATAGGTGGAGCGGCCATCGACCGGCCGCGCGGCGGTGATCAGCGTGTTGCCGCCATTCTCGGCATCCACCGCATCGATGTCGCCGGAGGCCAGCGCGGCTTCCAGCTCCTGCGTGTTGTCCGCCAGCGAGCGCAGCGCCAGCGACAGGGCACCGACAGTCTGGGCGACGCTGATCTTTTCGGCCATGCGCGGCGTGACTTCCATGGTCACGTTGGAGAATGTCCGCACCACCGGATTGCCCGATTCGTCGAGGGCGTTGGTGCGTTGATCGGTCGCCAGCACGCGCAGGTTACGCAGGATGGTCTCGGAGACCTTGAGGGGCGGGCCGTCGCCGCCGCCAGGCACGCTCTGCGTGAGAACCAGATCGACGCGATCACCGGGGAAAACAAAACCGGCAACGCTGCTCTGCACCGAGACGGGCACCGTCACGGCGCGCATGCCGGGGCTGAGGGCTGCGGCGAGAAAGCCGCGATCGCCCGGCTTGATCAGCGATCCCTGCGTGACCGGCTGGCCTGCCGCGATGGCGGTGCGCACCACGGCGCCGACCATCTGGGCCTCGTCGGCTTTCCCCTGAATATAATAGGCGTCCTCGACCAGTTCCTTGGGCCAGGGCTGGAAGCGATAGGCATCCGGCCCCACGATCGTGCCGACCGGCAGCGGCTTGGTGGCCACGAGCACATGCGGCATCTGCGCGGTATCGGGCATGGCCGATGCCGTTGCCTGTGGCGATCCCCCGCCGCTGGTGAACATGGACCGGGCGAGAAACGCCGCCGCCACCGCTATGATCAACGCGCCAGCAAGCAGCGCGATCTTCTTCGGTTCCATTTCGAAACTCGCCTCCAGTCGGCGGAGCCACCCCCGGCCCCAATCCGCGTGATCATTAAGTCAAATGGTTAAGATAGCGTTCGCCGAGAACCCAAAGGCCCGCGAGCGCGATGGCGACGCCGTAGGGGATCTCCGGCTGGCCGATTCGGCGCGTCGTCCGGTGGTGGACGACGGTCACGATGGTGACCAGGCCGCCGATCAGCGCCATGACGATGATGAGGGTCGACATTGCCGCCAGCGGAAGCCACAAGGCCAGCGCGCCAAGCATCTTGACGTCGCCCCCGCCCATCATGCCGAGCGCGAACAAGCCCGTGAACAGCAGGAAAACTGCGGCGGCCAGGCCGATTTGCAGCAGAACGTCAGGATAGAAGGACAGGCCATTGGCCCACCACCAGCAGGGCGCGAGCAGCGCGATGGCCAGATTGAGTCGGTTGGATATGATTCGGCTGCGCAGGTCCGTCGTCGCTCCCCATATGAGGAGCAAAGCCAGCATGGCGCTGAGCGCTGTCGATATCCAGACACCCGACATGATGGGGCACGACTAGAGTGTACGCCTTACCAAAGCGTAACCACTATCTCCCGCGCATTCCCTGGCTTTGCCGCGCTGCCACCGATTCGGAGCGGTGCCGATGACCTCGGTCGATATCTTGATTGTCGGCGGCGGGATCGCCGGGTTCAGTCTGGCCGCTGGCATTGCCGGCAACGCTCGGGTCATGCTCATCGAGCAGGAAGATCAGCCCGGCTATCACGCGTCCGGGCGGTCGGTGGCGTTCTGGGAAGAAACCTATGGCGGCCCCGGCGTGCAGCCGTTGACCAGTGCGAGCGGGCCGATGCTGGCGCGGCCGGAGCCGTCATTTTCCGAGCATGGCTTTCTCTCGCCGCGCGGCGCCATCCATCTCGGCCGTCATGATCAACAGGTGCTAGCCGACCGCTTGATTGCCGATTTCGCGAGCAGCGACGTCCAGTTCACGCGACTCGGGCGGGAGGCGCTTGCCGAGGCTGTGCCGGGCATCCGCGACGAATGGACGATCGGTGTCGCGGCCCCCTCCTGTGCGGACATCGATACCGGCGGGCTTCTCGCTGCCTATCGGCGGGCCGCACGACGCGGCGGCGCGGAAGAGCGGCTGACGAATCGGCTGCTTTCAGCGCGCCGGGAGGGCGCTGGCTGGGCTGTGGAGACCAGCGACGGGCCGCTGGTGTGCGGCATCATCGTCGATGCAGCCGGCGCCTGGGCCGATGATGTCGCCCGGCGTTGCGGCGTCGTGCCGCTGGGCATCACGCCCCTGCGCCGGACGGTCGTGCAACTGCGCTGCCCAACGGCGCCCGCGCATGTCCCGCTGGTCATCGCGCTCGATGGAAGCTTCTACTTCAAGTCGGAAGGGCAGGGGCGCTTGTGGGTGACCCCGCATGACGAAACGCCGGACGATGCACGCGACGTGGTGCCGGAAGAGCTGGATGTCGCGCGCGCGGTCGATCGGTTTATGCAGGTCACCGACTGGCCGGTCGCGGCCGTGGAGCATAAATGGGCAGGACTCCGCAGCTTCGCGCCCGACCGGCTGCCGGTCTACGGCTATGACCCGGTTGTGCCCGGCTTTTTCTGGTTCGCGGGGCAGGGCGGTTTCGGCATGCAGACGGCGCCTGCCGCAGCACAGATCGGCGCGGCCACGTTGCTCGGCGAGGCGCTGCCGACGGCGGTCCGGCACATCGATGCATCCATCTATGCGCCGGATCGGTTCGGGTCGTCCCGCTGAAGCCGGACCTCATGGGCTCGGCTTCAGCCTGGCGGCTTATTTCAGGGTCTGGAGATAGGCGATGACGTCGGCGCGCTTGGCATCGTCGGCAATGCCCGCAAACGCCATCTTGGTGCCCGGCATCGCCTTCATCGGCGAGCGCAGATAGGTATTCAGCGCAGATGCCGACCAGGTAATGCCGCTCCCCTTGACGGCCGGCGAGTAATTGAACCCGGCGAGCGTTCCGGCCTTGCGGCCGACCACGCCGTGAAGCGAGGGGCCAAGACCATTTTTGTCAGGCTCGACAGAGTGGCATACGCGGCATTGTGCGAACAGCTTGGCACCATTGGCGGCATCGCCCTCCGGCGCGGCGGCCGGGGCACTGGCGGGCGCCGAGGTTGCGACCTTCGCGGGGGCCGGGGTGGCCGCTGCGGTTTCCTTGGGTGCTGCGGTTTCGGCGGCAGGCTTTGTCGCTGCAGCCTCTGTCGCCTCCGCAGCCGGCGCGGGTGTGGCCGCCGCCTGATTGCTGGCTTCATTTGTGACAGGCACCGCCGCCGCGTTCACGGCGTTTTCCTGCACATTGTCAGGTTCGGAAACATTGTTCTGGACCGGTTCGGCACTGCCGCCACAGGCCGAAAGGACGGCAAGGCAAGGCAGGATCAGGGCAGCGTGAGCGCGAGTCGACAGCGCGCGAAGGGTGGACATTGCAGCAACTCCCAACAATCTTTTCTGTCGTCCTCTCCAACCCTCGCGGGCTTGTGCCCAAGCATCTGGCGTGGCGGACGGGCAGCGTCAACACTCAATTGTGCATTGCGATACGCCGGCCGGCTGGGCGGCAATCCGGCCGGGCGTCAGCTCTCGGGTTGACAGGGGGCAAATGATCGGGCCTTTGGAACGACTTGCAATCAGGCGCGCCGGCCACGTGGGGGTTACTATTGGCTGAGAATTCTGAGGAACCGGCAGCCATCGTCCTGCCGACGATCACCGGTGGGAGCCGGCTGGATCGCGAATATGGGTTCACCTATCGCATGATCCTCGTTGCGCGCCGCTATCGCGCGATGCTGGACGAGCGCCTGCGTCCGCTGGGCTATGGTTCGGCCCGCATGGAAGCGCTCTCGACGATCGCCCGGTCACCGGAACCGAGCGCCCAGATTGCCATCGCCAAGCGGATCGGCATTGAAGGGCCGACCCTGACGCGGATGCTCGATACACTGGAAGCCGATGGCCTGGTGGTGCGGTTGCAGGACCCCAGCGACCGGCGCACCAAGCTGATCCAGCTCACGCCGGCCGGGCAGGAAGCGCTGGATGAAATCATGGCGGTTGCCCACGCCTTCCGCGCGTCGGTGCTGGAAGGGCTGAGCGACAAGGAGATCGATCAGGTCAATGTCGTCACCGACAAGCTCATGAGATTACTGTACGAATCGCCGATGGGCTGATTGCCCGTCGGGTCCGGCGCATCAGGCGCTGGACTTGGCCTGCCGCGCTAGATAGTTGCATTGCGAACGATCTAGGGAGAGCGATCCGCATGGCAACGGGCACGAACCAGCAGGCAGCGCACGGCGCGCCGCGCATTGTGCATCTCGACAAGATAACGATGGGCGGCTTCGAGATTCCCCGCCCCGATATCGCGCATGAGTGGATCGAGCATGATTTCACCGAGCCGCACGATGTGGCTGCCCGCCTCGCCGGCGCGCAGGTGGCGATCATCAACAAGGTGCGGCTGGACGCCGCCATGCTGGGCTCGCTGCCGGACCTCAAGCTCATTGCCGTGACGGCGACCGGGACGGACGTGGTCGACAGCGTCGCGGCCAAGGCCCAAGGCATCGAAGTGCGCAATGTGGTGGGTTACGCCGGCACATCCGTCGCCGAGCATGTGATGATGCTGATCCTCGCGCTCGCTCGCGGGCTGGTGCCGTTTCGCAATTCGGTGGTTGATGGCCAATGGGAGAACGGCCGGGCCTTCTGCGTCTTCGCCGCGCCCGTGCGGGATCTTGTCGGGCAGCGGCTCGGTCTGTTCGGCAGCGGCGCGATTGCGCAGGCCGTCGCCAGTCGCGCGCAGGCGATGGGCATGGATGTCGTGTTCGCCGGGCGCCAGGGGCAGCCTGCCGGTGAGGGACGTATGGCCTTCGAGGAAGTGCTGGCGACCAGCGACATCATCAGCCTGCATTGCCCGCTGACGGACGATACGCGGCACATGATCAACGCGCAGACGCTGGCCGGCATGAAGGCTGGTGCCGTCATCATCAACACCGCGCGCGGCGCCCTGATCGATCTCGATGCGCTGGAGAACGCGCTGGCGTCAGGCCATATCGGCGGCGCCGGAATCGATGTGGCGCCGGTCGAGCCGCCGCCACCGGGCAGCCCCATTCTGCGCCTTGCTCAACGCGACAATGTGATCGTCACGCCGCACTCGGCATGGCTGAGCGCACAGGCGGTGACGGAAGTGGCGCGGCGCACCGGCGAGAATGTCGCAACCTTCCTGGCGGCCCGCTAAATGGCGATGAACCGGCGCGCTTTGCTGGAGGAGGCTTTTGCCGTCGCTGTGGCGGCGTGCAAGCGGCCCGAGACGATCATTGCGGCCCTGCCGCCCCGGCCCGAGGGGCGCGTGCTCGTCATCGCCGCAGGCAAGGGCGCCGTGCCGATGGCGCAGGCGGTGGAGCAGCACTGGTCGGATGCCACCGGCCTCGCCGTGACCCGCACTGGCTATGGCGGCCCGCTCACCCGCATCGAGCTGGTCGAAGCCAGCCATCCCGTGCCGGATGCCGCAGGTCTTGCGGCGGCAGAGCGCTGTCTTGCGCTCGCTGAGAGTGCGGAGGAAGACGATCTGCTGCTGGTGCTGCTTTCGGGTGGGGCCTCGGCCCTGCTCGCAGCGCCATCCCCGCCGCTCGATCTCGCGGCCAAGCAGGCGGTGACCCGCGCGCTGGTGCGCTCCGGCGCGTCGATCGGCGAGATCAACATGGTGCGGCGCCACCTGTCGCGCATCAAGGGCGGACGCCTCGCGGCGGCCGCCTGGCCGGCGCAGGTCGTGACCCTTGCCGTCTCGGATGTGGTCGGCGATGTGCCGCAGGACATCGGCTCCGGCCCGACCGTGGGCGATGAAAGCACGGTGGCACAGGCGCAGGCCGTGCTGGCGCGCTATGGCATTGCCGATCCGGGCGGCTGGAGCGAATCGATCAAGCCGGATGATCCCCGCCTGGCGGAGAGCCGGTTTGAGGTGGTCGTCCGCCCCGATGACGCGCTGGATGCCGCCGCCGCATTTTTGCAGGCGCAGGGTTATGAACCGGTCATTCTCGATCGGGAGGCCCATGGCGATGCGCGCGAGGTCGCGCGCCGTCATGCCCAGGCCGCGATCCTGGCGCACAATCGCACCCAACGCTGCGCGCTGCTCTCGGGCGGCGAATTGACGGTGACGGTTGCCGGCCACGGGGTCGGTGGTCCCAATCAGGAATATGCGCTGGAGCTGGCCGGGCAGATCGCCGACCATCCCGGCGTCGCCGCGCTGGCCGCCGATACGGACGGGGTGGACGGCAACCGGGATGTCGCGGGCGCCTATGTCGATGGCGAAACCGGCTTTGCGCTGGACGAGGCCGGCATCGATGTTGAGGCGGTGCAGGCCGCCAACGACGCCGGGGGGGCTCTCGGTCAAGTGGGTGCGCTGTTCACGCCCGGACCGACGCTCACCAACGTCAACGATTTGCGGATCATCCTGGTCGATCCTTGACGGCTCGGCATCGCAAGCATTGAATTTGCAAATCATTTGAATCGGAATTAATAGAAGCTGCACAAACGTGTGAGACGGGAGAGGTGCTATGGAAGTCAGGAGGCTGCATCCGATTTTTGGCGCCGAATTGTCCGGCCCTGACCTGTCGCAAGTCCCCGATCAGCCGCTGATCGATCTCGTCGAACGCCTGATGGACGAGCACGTCGTGCTGTGCATCCGCGGCCAGGGGCATATCACGGATGAGGAGCATCTGCGCTTTGCCCGCGCCTTCGGCCCGCTCGAGCTGCCCGGCGTCTATCGGCCGGATGAGCCGCGGCGGATGGCCTACGGCCTCTACGATGCCTCCAATCTCGACGTGAACGGCGAGATCGTGGACCGCGAATCGCTGCGGGCCAAATTTGCCAAGGGCAATGAGATTTTCCACGCAGACAGCAGCTTCAACGACATGCCGAGCAAATGGTCGATGCTGCGCGGCGTGATCGTCCCCCCGGAGCGCGGCGACACCGAGTTCGTAGATCTGCGCCATGTCTACGATGAACTTCCGCAGGCGATGAAGGATCGCATCGAGCCTCTCGTCGCCGAGCACAGCTTTGCGGCCAGCCGCATCAAGGGCGGCGCCAGCCCCGAAGAAGCGGCCCGAATCCGCGAGATCATGCCGGGCGCGATGCAGCCAATGGTCCGAATCAGCCCCTCGGGTCGCAAGAGCCTGTTCGTGGGCAGCCATGCGTTCCGCGTCGAGGGGCTGAGCGATGCCGAGGGCACGGCCCTGATCGACGAACTGATCGCCTTCGCCAGTCAGGAGAAGTTTATCTACGCGCACAAATGGCGCCAGGGCGACCTGCTGATCTGGGACAATCGCTATGCCCTGCACCGCGGGACTGCGTTCGATTATGTGCGCTACAAGCGCGATTTGCGCCGCGCGAACGTCAATGAATATGGCAAGGAGCGCAGCGCGATCACCGCGCCGTTGCGCGCTATTTCCGACTGACGAGCGCCGACCGGTTGAACCGAAGGGCAAAGGCGACGGAAATGCTTGCATTGCTCCATGAAAAGCTGCAAGATAGTTAGGTAGCTAATTACATTGCTGAGGACCGAAGGCTGTCGGCACAAAGCCGTCCTCGTTTCATTCGGTCTTCAGGCGAGAGGAGCAGGCCCATGGATTATCCGCTGATCAGTTGTGACGATCACCTCGATCTCAATCAACTTCCCACCGATCTCTGGACGAGCCGGCTGCCCGACCATCTGAAGGATCGCGGCCCCAAGGTCGAGATGGTCGATGGCCGCGCCACCTGGATGAGCGACGGCAAGAGCCTGGGCGGCTGGTCCGGTGCGCCGAGCACGATGACCGGTCCCAAGCCGATCTTCACCGCCCTGGATCGCGGCGGCATCGTCGATCAGACCGAGCGCCGCCCTGCGGTCGCCGAACTGCGACTGGCCGACATGGATCGGGATGGCGTGTACGCGCATGTCATCTTCGGCCCGGTCACCTCGCTCGATTTCGACGACAAGGAACTGCGCGACGCCTGTTACGGCGCCTATAATGAATGGCTCAAGGAGTTCTGCTCCGCCGCTCCCGACCGGCTGATCGGCGTGCCGATGCTGCCGCCCGAGCCGGAGGCGGCCGTCGCGATGCTGCAGAAGATCGTCGATCTGGGCGGCTTCAAGCAGGCCAATCTGCAGATCGCCATGGCCCAGCCGCGCCTTGAGGACGAGCGCTGGGAGCCGCTTTGGACCATGCTGGAGGAGAATAACATCATTCTCTCCTTCCACGTGACCGTGTTCCCGAGCGTCAGCCGCGCGTTCGACAAATATAAGGGCAGCCCGGGCGCCACCTTCCTGCATGTGAAGATGTTCATCGAGCAGTTCATGGATCCGTTTGTGGACCTCTTTGCCTGGGGCATTCTCGAGCGTCACCCCGGCCTCAAGATCGTCATCGCGGAAAGCGGCATTGGCTGGCTGCCCTGGGTGATCGAGGAACTGGATTATCGCCACTGGCGCCTGTGGGAAGCCGAAGAATTCTGGAACGCGCGTGGCGGCATTCCGCACAAGATGAAGCCGTCCGAGCTGTTCAAGCGGCAGGTCTACGGCACGTTCCAGCAGAGCCCCACGGCAATCGCGCTGCACAAGTTCTATGGTGAGGACAAGCTGCTGTGGGCGACGGACTATCCGCACCCGGACAGCATCTGGCCGAACAGCCGCAAGGTGCTGGCCGAGTTCACCGAGGGCGCCGATCCGGCGCTGGTGCGCAAGATTGCCTATGAGAATGCCGCCAAGCTCTATGGGCTGGACATTCCGGCCCGCGTCGACGCGATTGCCGCTGAGTAAGCGCGCAATTCGCTGTGAGATAGGAAAAGGGAGGGCGCGCGCTCTCCCTTTTTTCATGGCCAGCCTGAGGCAGCGTTAGGTAGGCTGCGGCACTACGCGCGCGATGAACCGCGCAACCTCGCGCTCGATTTCCCTGTTCTCCGGCACCTCGCCCCAACCGAACCCGGCGTGCGGCATCGCTTCCCACACATGTAATTCGGCATCGACGCCCGCCTCTCGCAATTTGCGGTGGAAGAGCACGGAATTGGACAGGAAGAGATCGCGCGTTCCAGTCTGCACCAGTGTCGGCGGAAAGCCGCTGGTGAAATCGCCGAAGAGCGGGGAGAGATAGGGCTGCGTGAGGTCATGGCCGTTGGCGTAGAGCGCGTTGCACTCCGGCAGCCCGCGCTTGAGCACCACATCCAGCCCTTCATTGGTGAGGAAGCTGTCACCCGACTCGGTCAGATCGACTTCGGGCGTCAGCAGCACGAGACCGGCGGGGAGCGGCAGGCCCTGATCGCGAATCATCAGCGTCACAGCCGCGGCGAGATTGCCGCCGGCGGAACTGCCGCCAATCACGATGCGGCGCGGATCGGTCCCGGCCTGCAACGCCCGATATACCGCAAGGCAATCCTCCGGCGCAGCCGGGTAAGGGTGGTCGGGCGGCATACGATAATCCACCGAAACGACCCGGTAGCCCAGCGCCGCTGCCTGCCGGGCGCCGGTCGCCTTGGCAAATGCGCCACCGCCGAAGACAAAGGCGCCGCCATGAATGAAGAGATAGACCGGACCATCATTAGCTGTTCCGGCATCCGGCACGCAATCATGGCAGGTCACGCCGGCGATCTGCACCGTGTCGATGGTCACCGGTAGCGCGGCGAGCATGGCTTGCGCCATCGGCTCCCACATGGCGTTGCTGGCCGCCAGCCGTTCCCGCCAGCCTGCCAGATCGGTCGCGGCAGGCCAGTTCGTCGCCGGCGTGGCGGCGCCTTCGATCAGCGCTTGCCGGGCTTGCGGGCTGATCGTCCGTGGCGGCGGGATGTCCCGCGCCGGGAGTTTCACGCTGGTCTGGCCGTGCTCTTCATCCGCCATATTTCTCTCCCGCAGCGACGCCGCCATCCGGTTCAGACAGTGACGACGATCTTCCCGATTTGCTGGTTCGATTCCAGATAGCGATTGGCTTCCACGATCTCGCTGAACGGGAAGGTGCGCGCGATCACCGGTTTGAGCTTACCCAGCTTCAATCCCAGCAGGATGTGCTCCTGCGCGCGCTTGTACCGCTCGGGATGGTTCCAGATTTCCGAGGCGACCCAGCCACGCATCGACAGGCCTTTGAAGGCCATGTTCCAGTGCGGATAGGGGGTCGGTTGTTCGGACAGGCCGCCATAGATGAACAGGATGCCGCGCTCGGCCATCGCGCTGGTGAGCGTCTGCACATAGGGCCCCTGCACCGGGTCGAACACCAGCCGCGCACCCTTGCCGTCGGTGATCTGCATCACGGCCTCGACCAGATCCGTCTCCCCGGTCGCGATGACATGGGCGGCCCCGTGCGCCTTAAGCGCCTCGGCCTTGTCGCTGGTGCGCGTGGCGGCAATCGAGACGGCGCCGGCCCAGTTGGCGAGCTGGATCGCAGCGAGACCGACGCTGCTGGAGGCGGCGGGAATGATGACATAATCGCCGATGCCGGCCTTGCCGACCTCGATGATCGCATAGGCCGTCATATACTGCATCCACACTGCCGCAGCCTGCGCGGCGCTGAGCCCGGGTGGTGCGTGCAGCAGGCAGCGGGCCGGCACGATCGCCTGCTCGGCCCAGACGCCATATTGGCCGAGCGGATACATGGGCAGGGCACAGACCCGATCACCGACGGCGAAGCCGGACACGCCATCGCCCAGAGCTTCGATGATGCCGCAGGCCTCATAGCCGATCAGCGTCGGCAATGTCGGCTTGGTGGGATAGCGCCCTGCGCGGAACATCGCTTCGGAGCGGTTGAGGCCTATGGCTTCGACCCTGATCCGCACTTCACCAGGGTCGGGCGCGCCGACCGCGATCTCGTCGAAACGGAGCACGTCAGGCGGCCCCAGTTCATGCACGCGGACGACCTTTGCCATCTGTTCTCTCCTGTTGCGGTCAGTTCCGCCGTCTCAAAGCGGTTCGTCGAGCGGCTGCTGCTCGTCGTAGATCGGGTTGTACATGAGCGTTCCGAACTGGGCGACGAGGTTGGCCCGGGCCTCGTTCGGCGCTTCAACCGGAATGGCACGGACCAGCGCGTTGCTGCGCGCTTCGATCCCGTGCTGGAACTCCGGGTGGGTCATGATGAACAGGTCGCGGCGGCGGATACCGCGCAGCACGCGCTCGCCTACTTCCTCGCTGGACATGAAGAGGCTTGGGTCGAAGCCGGGTGCCGGCCGCGCATCCTTCTTCGCGCCGACGGCCTCGGGGGCCGGGGGCGGCGCATCATTGCGCAGATGCTCGGGGCGGGTGGCGTTGGTCGTGCTGCCGAGCTGGGTCTGCACCGGGCCGGGGAAGAAGACCGAGGCGCCAAGCGCGGTGCCGCGCAGATCGGTGGCGAGGCTTTCGAACATGCCGGCCACGCAGAACTTGGCGGCGCAATAGAGCCCGGCATTGCCCACGGCAGAAAAGCCGCCGGTCGAGGATGTGACGACGATCTGCCCTTCCTCGCCATGCTTGAGCATCCGCGGCAGCATGGTGACGAGCCCGTTGACGACGCCGCCGACATTGACGGACATGTTGAAATCCCAGTCCTTGTAGGTCGCCGTGAGCATCGAGCCGGTCACGCCCACGCCGGCATTGAGCGCCAGCACATGGATATTGCCGAACTGCGCCTCGGCTTCATCGGCGGCGCGTGCCCAGCCATCGCGGTCTGCGACATCCAGCTTGATGGCGTGAACGGCCAGATTGGTCTTGGCAAAGCCTTCCATCGCCTGATCGAGCGCGTCCTGACGGATGTCGGCGATAATGACCCGCATCCCCGCTTCGCCGAAGGCCTTTGCCATGCCCCAGCCCATGCCGCTTGCGCCGCCGGTGATGAAGGCCGTCTTGCCACTCACGTTCAACATCAGATCACCTCTCCTCAATCCGCCTGGTCATGCGGGATGGCACGGCCCTATCGAGATCAGAATGACTAAGTCCACAAAAAAGCGGCAGCGCGTGCCTGGTGTGGATGGGGCGAGCAACGGGCCCATGTGCGATAACCTGGCGGTAGGCGCGGGGCCGATCCCGCTCGCAGCAAGCCGGCGGTTTGTTGATTAGGTCTTTCCGCCGGATGCCGCGCGCGATCAGCGCACGCGGTTGACGCGCACAGCTGCCTGCCGCCCGACTTGCATCAGATAGCTGCCGAGCGCGCCCTTCCGGATGGTGACCGAGTCCTGGGGGGCGGGCGGCTGGAAGGCGGTCATCCGCTCGGTCATCCGCCAGACGGCGCCATCCCCGAGCGTGACCTGCCAGAGCCCCGGGCCGATCTCGCGCACGCTTGCCACGGTGGCGCTCGTTTCCTTGTCGTCCTGAGATGCGCGCGGCTGGCGCGTGGCGCGCTCCACCTGCTCGGCGCCAAAGCCGGTCGTCGCTGCAGGGGCAGGCAGGGCAGCCGGTGCGGGTGTGGACGTGCGGCTCGCACTGCCGGACTCGGAGGCGCCTGGCACAGGCGCGGGAGAAGAGGCACCGCCTTGCGGCTGATTATGCTGCGCCACCGAATCGTAGCAGGCGAGGCGGGCTTCCGTGGACCCAATTCTCGCGCAGGTTGCCAACTGGTCGTTCAGGCTGCCCTGTGCTTGGGCCACACCGCTCAGTCCGGTTGCGACGATGATGAAGGCGCTGACTGCCGCCACGGATTTGCTGATCACCGGTCCTCTCGCTCCCACATATCTTGTCTTCTCGTGACGCGGTCGTCCGCGTGGCGAAAATCTTACTACGCCATCTATTGCGGGTCTAACGATTTTACGGATCGCTCGGGGATGACGATCATGTCTGATTATTTTGCATAAACATTGACCGCTGCTCGAAAATGCGATGAATCTGGCCGAATCACGCGAAAGGTGGGTCTTTGGGGATCGGTCATCATGAATAAGGGGCGCGCGGCGCTCGGTTCGGTCCGGGCGCGAATCAACAGGGCTTCGATTATCAGCGCCGGGCTGGCCCTGTTGGGCCGGGCGGGCCTGGACGGCTGCACCCTGCAGGCCGTCGCTGCCGACCTTGAAGCCGATCCGGCCGAAATCGAAGAGCATTTCGCGAGCGACGATCAACTTCTGACGGCGTTGGCGCAGGATATGGTGCGTGCTGCCGAGGGCGCCGCCGCAGGCCCGGGCTGGCGCGGTCGCCTTGCCTTGCGCGCGCAGACCAGCCGGGTCGCTATGCTCTCCAGTCGCGATGGCGCCAGGCTGTTCGCGCATGTCGCCTCGCGCTTTCCTCTCGCGGTGGGGACGCCGGACGCCGTCGCACCCTTGTGCGAAGTCGGCCTCGCGCTCGATGAAGCCCGCGTGATCGCGCAGGCGCTCGAGCATTTCGTGATCGGGTGGACGCTGGTCGAGCAGGCCCGCGTAGAGCCTTCCGGGACTGACAGTTCCTTCGATCGCCAGCTGGATGTCCTGCTCGACGGCATCGCCGTCGATGCGCCGTCGCCGGCGCCCGGGCCGCGGGATGAGCGTCAGGCCCGGTTCCAGTCCAAGCTCTGGGTCTTTCTGCGCAATGCCCGCGAGAGCGCGAATATCTCCTTCGCCCGCACGGCGCATATCAACGAGCTGGACCGCCGGATCCTGCTGCTCCTTCATGTCCAGGGCGGCATGACCCTCGCGCAGATTTCCCTGGCCTGCGGTGTCGACAAGGCGCAGATCAGCCGTGCGATCAAGCGCATGGGCGAGGTCGCCCTGCTGCTGCGCAGCGGCATCCGCAGCCCCATCCGGCTTAGCCCGAGCGGCAAGCAGCTGGCGGATCGGCTGCAGCGCCATGCCGAGCTGCGCAATCGGGAGCTGACCTTCGGCATCAGCGACGAGGAGCTTCAGACGCTCTCCGGCGTGCTGGACCTGCTGCTGACCCGCGCGATCGCCCTGTTCGAGCAGGAGCGCAAGCAGGCGGCGAGCAACCAGCGGCTCGAAACCGTGGCATTTCAGGATCTCGTCGATGAAGGCCTGCCGGACGAAAACGGTGTGGCGGCGGACCGCTCACGCGTGTTGCCGCCCTTCGTCACTCTGTGCTCCTACATGCTGCGCGGCGGTGCCCTTGCCCATAAGCGCCAGACCAGCCTGTCGAATTTCGAGACCTGGGTCATGGCGGAAATCTGCCGCAATCCGCCGATCAGCTGGCCCCAGCTGGTGCTGGCATTGGCGCGCGACCAGAGCCAGGCGGGCCGCACCGTCAATCATCTCATCGAGATCGGCCTGATCGAGCGGACCGGACGCCCGGGACGCCGCCACGGCTTCTTCGGTCCGACCGAGAAGGGACGCGCGGTGAGCCAGATCATCGAGGAGACAGCGGTTCGGCGCAGCGAGTTCCTGTTTCAGGGCATCCCTGCCGACCAGCTCGATAGCTTCATGACGACATTCGATGCGCTGACGCATAATGCCGAAGTCCAGCTCGATCGGGAGCGGGCGATCCAGGAAATGGATCGGGATTGAAGGCCTCCGCCCGGCCTGAGATCGTTCAGGCCTAGTCGGGCAGCGGAATGAACTCGCGCTCGCCGGGCACGGTGTCGAATCGGCCCTGCCGCCAGTCGTCCTTGGCCTGTTCGATGCGATCGCGGGAGCTGGAAACGAAGTTCCAGTAGATGTGCCGTGGCCCATCTAATGGCTCGCCGCCGACCAGCATGATGCGGGTCGGGCCATTGGCGCGCAGGACGATCTCGCTGTCCGGCTTGAAGATCACCAGCTCGCCGGCGTTGAAACCGCCGCTCTGGCCTTCCACCGCCAGCCCGCCCGAGATGACATAGACCGCGCGTTCGATATGGTCGGTACCCAGCCGGTAGCGCGCGCCGTCCTGGAGGGTGACGTCGGCGTACAGCATGTCCGAGAAGGCCTGCACCGGCGAAGTCAGCCCGTCGCTGCTGCCCGCCACGACGCGGATGCGCACGCCCTCTGCCTCCGTTTCGGGAATCGTGTCGGCGGGGTGATGGAAGAAAGCCGGATCGACCTCTTCCTTCGCTTGCGGCAACGCGACCCAGGTCTGGAGGCCGAACAACGGCCCGCCTGCGGCGCGGGTATCATCGGCGCTGCGCTCGGAATGGACGATGCCGCGGCCCGCCGTCATCCAGTTGACGGCGCCGGGGCGGATCGGCTGCACCTTGCCCAGTGAATCGCGGTGGAGGATTTCGCCCTCCAGCACATAGGTCACCGTGGCGAGGCCGATGTGCGGATGGGGGCGGACGTCCAGGCCCTCGCCGGCCGAGAAGGTCGTCGGGCCGAACTGGTCGAAGAACACGAAGGGGCCGACCATCCGGCGATGGGCCGATGGCAGCGCGCGCCGGACCTGAAAGCCGTCGCCCAAATCGCGCACGGGCGGCAGGATGATCATGTCGACATTGTCGATGCCGGTCGGGCGCAAGGTCATCGGGTCTGTTCCTTCAGATAGACTGGTTCATATCCTTGCAGAATGACCCGCTCCGTTCCCGGCCGTCTGCCGGCCCGTTCAGGCCAACCCGCTTAGGCCAGGCGGGTCATCCAGCCATGCTGGTCCGGCTTCTGGCCCAGCTGCACGCCGACCAGCGCCTCGCGCAGCGCGCGGGCCACCTCGCCGCCATCGCCATTGCCGATGATGAAATCGCCCTGGGTCGAGCGCACCTCGCCGATGGGCGTGATGACGGCAGCGGTTCCGCAGGCGAACGCTTCCTTCAGCTTGCCGCTCTTGGCATCGGCCATCCACTGCTCAAAGCTGTAGGGTTCCTCCTTCACCGTGTAGCCGGCGTCCTCGGCGACGAGCCTCAGCGAATCGCGGGTGACGCCGGGCAGGATCGAACCGTTGAGCGGCGGGGTGATGATCGTGCCGTCATTGAACACGAACATGATGTTCATGCCGCCCAGTTCCTCGATCCATTTGCGCTCGACCGCGTCGAGGAACAGCACCTGGTCGCAGCCATGCTCGATGCCGACGGATTGCGGCTGCAGGCTCGCGGCATAATTGCCGCCGCACTTGGCAGCACCGGTGCCCCCGGGGACCGCGCGGACATAATCATGGCTGACCCACAGCGTCACGGCCGACTTGCCGCTCTTGAAATATCCGCCGACCGGGGACGCGATCACGCAATAGACATATTCGCGCGCCGGGCGGACGCCGAGGAAGGCCTCGCTGGCGAACATGAAGGGGCGCAGGTACAGGCTGCCCTTGTCCGCATCCGGCACCCAGTCGATGTCCGCCGCGACCAGCTTGCGGATGCTCTCGACGAAAAGCTCCTCGGGCAGATGCGGCATGGCAAGACGCGTGGCGCTCTGGTTGAAGCGGGCGGCGTTGGCCTCTGGGCGGAAGCTGGCGACGGAGCCGTCGGGCAGGCGATAGGCCTTGAGCCCCTCGAAAATCTCCTGCGCATAATGGAGCACCGCCGCTGCCGGATCGAGCGGGATCGGCTGGCGCGGACCCAGTACGGCATCATGCCAACCCTGCCCCTCGGTATAGCGGATCGTCACCATATGATCGGTGAAGAGCGTGCCGAAACCGAGCGTGGCCATGGCGGCAACACGGTCCTCGGGCGAGGTGGGGGTGGCGAGCGGCTGGGTCGTGAAGTCCAACATGCGAAATCTGTCCATTGAGGCTGGATGGGTTCAGGTGGCGCAGGCGGTATCAGGATAAACGCAGGCTGTCATGCCCCCGCGCGTCCGCTGGTGGCATCGGTTGCCGCGCCGTTGCAGGTGCGCCGCGCTCAGCTCAGCCAGAACAGAGCAGCGCCCGCCAGCGAGGCGAGCAGGGACGCAAAGAGCGGAGCGGATGCGACGATGCCATTGCGTCCCCCGGCCAGCACGAGCGCCATCACGCCTTTGACGGCGGTATTGGCGAAGACCGGCGCGGCGAGGATGAAGCCCGCCGTGGCATTGTCGAGCGTTTGTGCGGGCAGGCCGGCAAGGGTGAGCACCGCCGCGTCCACATCCATGAAGCCGGTGAGGCCG
Source organism: Sphingobium sp. B11D3B (assembly GCF_025961735.1). Classification (NCBI taxonomy): domain Bacteria; kingdom Pseudomonadati; phylum Pseudomonadota; class Alphaproteobacteria; order Sphingomonadales; family Sphingobiaceae; genus Sphingobium; species Sphingobium sp. B11D3B. The sequence goes on from NZ_JAOQOF010000001.1 coordinate 3,184,052, forward strand.
ATGACAACCGCGATGCCTTCGTCGCCCCAGACATCCAGCGCCCAGCGCGCGACCAGCGAGAAGACCGCGACGAAGCCCGCCAGCATCAGCGCCGGGCCAAAATCAAAGGGATTGCCGAGCTTCACCGGTGCCCCATCCGGCGAATCGTCGCGGCGCCAGGCGAGCAGGGCCATGATGGCAGAGACGACCAGCGCCGGCGCCAGCACCAGCGCGAGCGTGGGCAGGGCGCGGGGCACGAGGATGGCAGTCAACACCTGCACGCGCACGAACATGACGATGGTGGCGATGGCGATGCCAGCGGTCAGCACGCCGCGTAATTCCGGCTCGGTGCGCAGGCGGCGGGCGAACCAGGCCGTCACCGCCGTGGACGAGACGATGGCGCCGGTCAGCGCCATCATCAATACGCCCCGGCTGCTGCCGAACCGGCGCGCGACGACATAGCCAGCGAAGGAGAGCCCGGCGACCAGCACCACCACCATCCAGATCTGGCGGGGGTTCCAGGCATCGTAGGGGCCATAATTGGCATCGGGCAGCAGCGGCAGGACGACGAGGGCGACCAGCGCGAAGCGGGCAACGCCCTCAATCTCGCCTTCCGTCAGCCCGCGCAGCAGGGTGTGCATCGAGTGGCGGGCGCTCAGCAACACGAAGGCCGCGCCCGCCGCCGCCAGAGCGATGGCTGGCGAGAGCGCCACTGCGGCATAGCCAATGGCGAAGGTCAGGAGCGCCGCGACAATCGTGGTGGCGGAAAGCTGGTCGTCGCGAATCGCCTGACCGAAACCAATGAGCAGCGCGCCGACCACGCCAAGCGCCATGATCGCGGCGATCATCTCCGGCAGGAGCGCAGACAGGCCCCCGGCAAAGCCGATCAGGCCGAAGGTGCGGAACCCCGCCACCCGTTGCCCGGCCTGCTTGTCGCGCTGAGTCCAGCCTCGTTCGAGGCCGATCAGAAGGCCGGCGGCGAGAGCAGCGAGAAGCCCGAGCAGCGATGGAGACAGAGCCAGGCTCATGGTCAGAGCGTCAGCAGGCGGATGTCCGGCCCAGCCGCCGCGAGAAAGGCAATGGGGCCAGTGATCTCGATACGGGAGTCGAGGCCGTCCGCCGCCACGCCCGCCATGGCGAGGCCGCTCTGGCAGAGGCTGATCGCCACGCCTTCATCCAGCGCATCATCCAGCAATTGCGCGAGCGTCGGCTCCCCGGCTGCAGCCCAGGCGGTGTCCTGCGGGGCGCCGATCGGGGTGTGCAACAGGGCAGCCGCCTCGCCTTGCAGGAAGACGCGGGCCGCACTTCCCAGAGCGACCTCCGCCCGCGCGAGCGACAGGGCCGCGCGCAATCGGGCCGGATCGGCGCTGACGACGACGAGAGCGAGAGGCGGCCGCGCGCTCATGCGCAGGCCAGCGCGGCCTTGCAGGCCGGGTCCGGCGGAATGGCCATGGTCCGCAGGCGACGGGCCAGCAGATCAAAGACAATGAGCTTGCCGGTCGCCGCTTCACCGAAGGGCACGAGGGCGCGGATGACCTCCAGCGCCGCCATCGAGCCAATGATGCCGGTCAGCGCCCCGACAATGCCTTCCTCGGCGCAGGTGCGGGCGGGGTCGGTGCGGGTTTCCCCGACCAGGCAGCGATAGCAGGGCTGGCCGTCCTCCCATCCCCGCCAGACACCGATCTGCCCCTCGAACTGGCCGACGGCGGCGCTCACCAGCGGAATGCGCAGACGCGTCGCAGCGTCAGACACGGCGAGGCGCGTCTCGAAATTGTCGCAGCCATCCAGAATGATGTCGGCATCGCGCAGCAGCGTCGCGGTATTGTCGGCATCCAGCGCGGTGTTGATCGGAATGGCATGACAATCCGGGTTGAGGCGGCGCACGGCGTCCCGCGCGGCTTCCGCCTTCGGGCGACCGATGTCGTCGCTGGCGAACAGGATTTGCCGCTGCAGGTTGGAGAGGCTCACCGTATCATGGTCGATGATGCGCAGGGTGCCGATGCCGGCCGCAGCCAGATAAGCGATGGCCGGGCACCCGATGCCCCCCGCGCCGATGATCGCGACATGCGCTCCGGCCAGCCGTGCCTGCCCCGCGCCGCCGATCTCGCGCAGCACGATGTGGCGGGCATATCGCTCAAGCTGATCGTCGGTGAAGTCCATCAGTGCGGCTGTGCGTCAGACCGTGCGGACGCCGGTGGAACCGAAACCGCCCGCACCGCGCGCCGTATCATCGAGCGTCGCGACCTCGACCATGCGCGCGATCTGCACCGGCGCCACGATCAACTGGGCGATCCTGTCGCCGCGCTTGATCTCGAAATCATCCTCGCCAAGGTTGACCAGGATCACCTTCAATTCGCCGCGATAATCGCTGTCGATCGTGCCAGGCGTGTTCGGCAGCGTGATTCCATGCTTGAGCGCCAGCCCGGACCGGGGGCGCACCTGCACCTCGAACCCCTCGGGAATAGCAAGCGCGAGACCGGTGGCCACCGCATGGCGGGCCATGCTCGGCAGCATCACATCCTCGGCGGAGACCACGTCCATGCCGGCTGCGCCGGCGGTGGCGTAGCTGGGCAATGGCAGGTCTTCGCCATGGGGCAGGCGCTTCACCGCAATGTCAACGAGCGGCCAGTTCATCGGAAATCCTTTCAATCAGCCGCGTGGCGACAAGGCCTTTGGGCATGTCCGGCCAGTCTTCGACGCCCTGCGCCGTGACCAGATGGACGCTGTTATGCGATCCGCCCATGACATCGCCTGACACGTCATTGGCGACGATCCAGTCCGCGCCCTTGCGCTGGCGCTTGGCGATGGCGTGGTCGACGACAGTTTCCGTCTCGGCCGCGAAGCCGACGAGCAAGGCGGGCCGCTGGATGTGCCGCGCCAGTGTGGCGAGAATGTCCGGATTCTCGGCCAGCGCGAGCGGGGCAGGCGCGCCCGAGCCATCCTTCTTGATCTTCTGGCCGGCCTCGTCGGCGGCGCGCCAATCGGCCACTGCTGCGACCAATATGGCAATATCGGCTGGCAAGGCTCCCTCCACGGCGGCCTGCATCTCCCGCGCGGTCTGCACGTCCACCCGGGTGACGCCACGCGGCGTGGGCAGGCTGACCGGCCCTGCGACGAGCGTGACGCGCGCACCGGCCTGGGCGGCGGCGGCGGCAATCGCAAAGCCCTGCTGCCCGGACGACCGGTTGGCGATGTAGCGCACGGGGTCGATCGGTTCGTGTGTCGGCCCGGCGGTCACCAGCACATGGCGGCCAAGCAGATTGGCGTGGCTGAGATCGGGCGCATGGATCGTTCGGCTGGTGTCGGTCAGCAGCGCGGCCGGTGACGGCGCCTCTGCCAGCAGCCGCTCGATTTCCTGCACGATGGCGGCCGGCTCGGGCAGGCGACCCTTGCCCCACTCGTTGCAGGCCATGGCGCCGACGTCAGGCTCCATCACATGGATGCCATCGCCGCGCAGCGTGTCGAGGTTTCGCTGGGTGGCCTTGTGGTCCCACATCCGCACATTCATTGCGGGTACGGCGAGCACCGGCTTGTCGGTGGCGAGCAGCACGGTTGCGGCGAGATCGTCAGCGATGCCCGATGCCATCTTGGCGAGGATGTTGGCGGTTGCCGGCGCGACGACGATCAGGTCTGCCTCGCGGCTGAGCTGGATATGGCCGATCTCGCGCTCCTCCTTGAGGTCGAACATGTCACCATAGACATGATCCTCGGTGAGCACGCCGAAGGAGAGCGGCGTCACGAATTTGGTGGCGGCGTCGGTCAGCACGGCGCGCACGGCAAGGCCCTTGCCCTTGAGCAGGCGCACCAGTTCCAGCGCCTTGTAGGCGGCGATCCCGCCGGAGACGATGAGGAGGATCCGCTGGGTCATGATGGTTCCATAGCGGCTGGGCGCCGGTCCGGCTAGCGGATCGGCAGGGGCGGGATGTCAGCCAAGGAGCGCCATGGCACCCGCGCCGGCCGCCGCAGCGAGAATTGCCACGCCCGCATAGCGCCAGAACCAGCCGACCTTCACCTGCACCAGCTTCACCGCCGGCAAGGGCGGCGGGGGCGGGGCGCCACCCGGCTCGGGATAGGCTTCCTCCAGCCGCCGGACGAGGCCGGGCAGGCGGCGGATCGTGTCCACCGTTTCGTGGATCGAATCGGCGAGCTTGGCTTCGGGGCCGAGTTCGTCGCGCAGCCAGCTCTTCACATAGGGGCCGGAAACGTCCCACATGTTGATCGTCGGGTCGAGCATGGTCGCCACGCCTTCGACCATGACCATCGTCTTTTGCAGCAGCAGCAGATGGGGCTGCGTCTGCATATCGAAATCGCGGGTGATGGCGAACAGGCCATCCAGCATCTGGCCCACGGACAGCTCGCTGACCGGCTTGCCGCGCATCGGTTCGCCGACGGCACGCAGGGCGGTCGCGAACTCGGCGACATTGTGGTGGGCCGGCACATATTGCGCCTCGAAATGGATTTCCGCCACGCGGCGATAGTTGCCGGTGATAAGACCATAAAGGATCTCGGCCAGCCACAGCCGCGCGCGCCGGTCGATCCGCCCCATGATGCCGAAGTCGATGGCAACGATGGTGCCATCGGCCTGCACGAAGAGATTGCCCTGGTGCATGTCGGCATGGAAAAAGCCGTCGGCGATGGCCTGCCGCAGGAAGGTGTTGACCAGTCGCGCGGCCAGATCGCTCAGATCATGCCCGGCAGCGACCAGCGCCGCTCGGTCGCTGATCTTGATGCCGTCGATCCATTCGAGAGTCATCACCCGGCCGTTGGTGCGATCCCAGTCGATCTGCGGGATGCGATAGCGCGGCACGGCGGACATGGCCTCGGCCAGTTCGGAGGCAGAGGCCGCCTCGCGCCGCAGATCCAGCTCGCGCGCTGTCCAGCGTTTGAGATTGGCCACAACCAGACGCGGTCGGAGGCGCGAGGCCTCGCCGCCCAGTTGCTCCAGATGCGCCGCCGCCCATTCATAAGTGTCGATGTCGCGGTTGAATCGCTCGCGAATGCCCGGGCGCAGCACCTTGATGGCGACCGCGCGGCCGTCCGTCGTCACGGCACGATGCACCTGCGCGATGGACGCCGCGCCGACGGCCTGCTCATCGACGCTGGCGTAGATCGATTCGAGCGGTCGCCCGAAGCTGGCTTCGATCTCGGCGCGAATCGCGGAGAAGGGCATGGGCGGCAGCGCGTCCTGCAGCGACAGCAGATCGCGGGCGGCATCCTCACCGACCAGATCGGGGCGCGTCGCCAGCGACTGGCCGAGCTTGATCGCGGCCGGGCCAATGGCTTGAAACGCCTCCGCATAGCGCGGCTCCTTGGGCACGCGCGCGCCGAGCCGTGCCAGCCGTGCGAGGCGGCGGACCGGCGCGGGCGTATTGCCATCCCGCTCGATACCGCGCAGCGCGCCATGCCGGGCGAGGGTCCGTCCCCATGAGAGCAGGCGCCAGAGATGGGTGATGTGGGCTGTCATGACCTTATCGCCTTGCGAAACGCACCATGGCGCTGCTGCGCTGGCGAATCATATCTTCCATCCAGAATGAATGGCGACGAGGCCGCCCATGATCGGCTCGGCCTTCGCCTGCACGAAGCCCGCCTCCTCGATCATGCCCTTGAACTTCGGCATGTCCGGGAAGCGACGGATGGATTCGATGAGATAGCGATAGCTCTCCGCATCCCCTGCGATCATCTTGCCCAGCTTGGGCACCAGCTTGTGCGAATAGGCGTCATACACATCGCCGAAACCGGGCCAGGTGGTGCTGGAAAACTCCAGGCAGAAGAAGCGGCCGCCATATTTGAGCACGCGATGTGCTTCCCGCAGCGCCGCCGGGATGTCAGTCACATTACGGATGCCGAACGCGATGGTGTAGGCATCGAAGCTGCGATCGCCGAAGATCAGCTGCTCGGCATTTTGCGGCTGCCAGACCAGCCCCTCGATGCCGCGCTTCTGCGCCCGCGTCATGCCCACGGCGAGCATATCCTCGTTGATGTCGCTCACCGTCACGCGCGCGCCATGCTTGGCCATGCGGAAGGCGATGTCGCCGGTGCCGCCCGCCATGTCGAGAATCGCCTCGTCCTTGCGCGGCTTTATGCGGCGGACGAACTGGTCCTTCCACAGCCGATGCATCCCGCCGGACATCGCATCGTTCATGATGTCGTAGTTGCGGGCGACATTGGAGAAGACGTCGCCGACCAGCTTCGTCTTTTCCTCGGGGGCTACCTCACGATAGCCAAAGGACACTGTCTCGCTCATGGGGCCGGGCTCTAGCCGACTCTGTCGGTCGCGCAAAGGGCGAACCATGCCGGAGCGGCCGATGCCGCGCGGGATAGGCCGCTGTCAGCTCATGCCGGGTCGGCGAGCGGGACCGGCGCGCCGAGATGCGCCAGGAAATCCGGCTTGCCGATCGCGATCCCACGTGCCCGCAGCAGCGCATAGGCCGTCGTCGCGTGGAACAGGAAGTTGGGCAGCATGAAGCCGGTGACATAATCCCGCCCGTGGAACCGATATCCCTGACCGTTCGGGAAGCGCAGCACGATCTCGCGGTCCTCGCTGCCCTCCAGTTGCGCGGGCGTCACGCTCTGGACGAAGGCGATGGTCTTTGCGCACCGCTCCTGCAGGGCATCGAGGCTCGCCTCGGTGTCCGGCATGGCGGGCGGCTCGATGCCGGCGAGACGGGCGATGCCATTCTTGGCGCTGTCCGACGCCATCTGATATTGCGCCGTGAGCGGGCGCATGTCCTCGATCAGCCGGGCGGCCAGCAGATCGGCCTCGGCAGCCCGCACATCCGGGCGCGCGAGCCACCTCTCCATGTTGGTCAAGCTGTTGACGAGGAGGGGAACGGTGATCGCGTGCATGGTCAGGGTCATCAGCTCTCGCCTTTGCTGCCAGGGTATTGGGCCGGGGTGATTGGGCCGGGTGATTGGGATGTGCGCGCGCAGGCCGAAAGAGGCAAGGCGGCATTTCAAAACGCCTCGCCGCCACGCGTGCCCCTTGGGGTGAGCCGTGCTTGACCGGTTGGCGGCCTCTCTGTATAGGCCCGCCTGCCTCGCGGCCCGCAACCTGTGCTTTCACTAGGATTCGGTCGCTCGTCCGCTGGGTCATACAGAGCTTGAACATTGCCTATGCTCTTGCGGGGCCAGGGGGTCTTTACCGACCGCCGGGTCTCTTGTCGTTTGGAGGTCAGCCCCGGCTGGCCATCGGCCGACCCAGGACATGCAGATGGCAGAGTAACTGAAAAAAGGTGAAGGGCTTCATGCCAACGATCAACCAGCTGGTCCGCAAGGGCCGCGAGCCGCAGAAGGCCAAGAGCAAGGTCCCTGCGATGGAGCAGAACCCGCAGAAGCGCGGCGTCTGCACCCGTGTCTACACCGTGACCCCGAAGAAGCCGAACTCGGCTCTCCGCAAGGTCTGCAAGGTGCGCCTCACCAACAGCCGTGAGGTCATCAGCTACATTCCGGGCGAAGGCCACAACCTCCAGGAGCACAGCGTCGTGCTGATCCGTGGCGGCCGTGTGCGCGACCTTCCCGGTGTGCGCTATCACGTTCTTCGCGGCGTTCTGGATACCCAGGGCGTCAAGGACCGCAAGCAGAGCCGTTCCAAGTACGGCGCGAAGCGTCCGAAGTAAGCAGGGGAGAACAGAGATATGTCACGTCGTCGTCGCCCCGAAAAGCGCGTCATCCTGCCCGATCCCCAGTATGGCGATCAGGTTCTGTCCAAGTTCATGAACAGCGTCATGTATGACGGCAAGAAGGCTGTCGCTGAGCAGATTGTTTATGGCGCACTGGCCACCGTTGAAACCCGCGCCAAGAAGGATCCGATCTCGGTCTTTCATGACGCCCTCAACAATGTGAAGCCGGGCATCGAGGTCCGCAGCCGCCGTGTTGGTGGTGCGACCTATCAGGTGCCGGTGGAAGTCCGTCCCGAGCGCGCCCAGGCGCTGGCCATTCGCTGGCTCATCAATGCGGCGCGCAGCCGCAGCGAGACCACGATGGCGGCCCGCCTCTCCGGCGAGCTTCTGGATGCCGCGAACAACCGCGGAAATGCTGTGAAGAAGCGTGAAGACACGCACCGGATGGCCGAAGCCAACCGCGCCTTCTCGCATTACCGCTGGTAAGCACTATATTGGATGCCGGGGCCGTCACAGGACTGTCCCGGCTTCCTGCATCACCGTTCGCTCGGGCCTGTCGAAGGGCTGTTCTTCCGTGAGGGGAGAAACGGGTCCCCGCCGAGCCAACCCGAACGGAGAGGAACCTTTCAGACCGCAGCCCCGCCGCACGCGGGCAATGGAGTAAAGATCATGGCCCGCAGCCACCCGCTCGAGCGTTACCGCAATTTCGGCATTATGGCGCACATCGACGCCGGCAAGACTACGACGACCGAGCGCATCCTCTATTACACCGGCAAGTCCTACAAGATTGGCGAAGTGCACGACGGCGCCGCCACGATGGACTGGATGGAGCAGGAGCAGGAGCGCGGCATCACGATCACGTCGGCTGCGACGACCTGCCTGTGGAAAGCCGATGAGGGCAAGGGCCCCGAGCATCGCCTGAACATCATCGACACCCCCGGCCACGTGGACTTCACCATTGAGGTGGAGCGTTCGCTGCGCGTGCTCGACGGCGCGGTCGCCGCGTTCGACGGCGTTGCCGGCGTGGAGCCGCAGTCGGAGACGGTGTGGCGTCAGGCTGACAAGTACGGCGTGCCTCGGATGTGCTTCATCAACAAGCTCGACCGTACAGGTGCCAATTTCTATTATTGCGTGCAGACGATCATCGATCGCCTGGGCGCGACCCCGGCCGTCCTGTATCTGCCCATCGGCGCGGAATCGGACTTCAAGGGTCTCGTCGATCTCGTCAACAACCGCGCGATCATCTGGAAGGATGAGAATCTGGGCGCCGAATTCTTCTATGAAGAAATTCCGGCCGACCTCGCCGACAAGGCTGCCGAGTATCGCGAGAAGCTGGTTGAGCTGGCCGTCGAGCAGGACGATGCCGCGATGGAAGCCTATCTCGAGGGTAACGAGCCCGACGTCGCGACGCTCAAGAAGCTGATCCGCAAGGGCACGCTGAACCAGAGCTTCGTGCCGGTGCTGTGCGGCTCGGCCTTCAAGAACAAGGGCGTGCAGGCGCTGCTGGATGCGGTCGTCGACTATCTGCCCAGCCCGCTGGACATCGAGGACGTGCAGGGCATCAACCCCGACACGGAAGAGCCGGACAGCCGCGCGACCAGCGACGAGGCGCCGTTCTCGGGTCTCGCGTTCAAGATCATGAACGATCCGTTCGTCGGCTCGCTCACCTTCCTGCGCGTCTATTCCGGCACGCTGAGCAAGGGCACCTATCTGAACTCCGTAAAGGACAAGAAGGAAAAGATCGGCCGTATGCTCCTGATGCATGCGAACAGCCGTGAGGACATCGATACGGCTTATGCCGGCGATATCGTCGCGCTGGCCGGCATGAAGGAAACGACGACCGGTGACACACTGTGCGCCGAGCGTCAGCCGATCATCCTGGAGCGCATGGAATTCCCCGAGCCGGTCATCGAGCTGTCCGTGGAGCCCAAGACCAAGGCCGACCAGGAGAAGATGGGCGTTGCGCTCAATCGTCTGGCTGCCGAGGACCCGTCGTTCCGCGTCTCGACCGATCACGAATCGGGCCAGACGATCATCAAGGGCATGGGCGAGCTTCACCTCGAAATTCTCGTCGACCGCATGAAGCGCGAGTTCAAGGTCGAGGCGAACGTCGGTGCGCCGCAGGTGGCCTATCGCGAGTATCTCAAGAAGGCCGTCGACGTCGACTACACTCACAAGAAGCAGTCGGGCGGCACCGGCCAGTTCGGCCGCATCAAGGTGAAGGTCACGCCGGGCGAGCGCGGTGCGGGCATCATCTTCAAGGACGAGATCAAGGGCGGTAATATTCCCAAGGAATATATCCCGGCGATCGAGAAGGGTATGCGCGAGACGGCGGCCACGGGCTCGCTCATCGGCTTCCCGATCATCGACTTCGAGATCAACCTGTATGACGGCGCCTATCACGACGTCGACTCGTCGGCGCTGGCATTCGAAATCACCGGTCGCGGTGCGATGCGTGAAGTCGCGCAGAAGGCCGGCATCACGCTGCTCGAGCCGGTGATGAAGGTCGAGGTGGTGACGCCTGAGGAATATCTGGGTGACGTCATCGGCGACATGAACTCGCGTCGTGGCCAGATCCAGGGCACCGACAGCCGCGGTAATGCGCAGGTTGTCGAGGCGATGGTCCCGCTGGCCAACATGTTCGGCTATGTGAACTCGCTCCGCTCGTTCACCCAGGGCCGCGCAAACTACTCCATGCAGTTCTCGCACTATGACGAGGTGCCGCAGAACGTCGCGGACGAGGTGAAGGCGAAGCTGGCCTAAGCCGGCACTTTCATCTGGATTTATGTAAATTTGCTGTTATGGGGGCGCCTTCGCGAGGCTTCCCCGAGCGGTTGAACCCAAGCTATTGAGCGAAAAGAGGTAGGAAATGGCTAAGGCTAAATTCGAGCGGAACAAGCCGCACTGCAATATCGGCACCATCGGTCACGTCGACCATGGTAAGACCACGCTGACCGCCGCCATCACCAAGGTGCTGGCCGAAACCGGTGGCGCCACGTTCACGGACTATGCCAACATCGACAAGGCTCCCGAGGAGCGCGAGCGCGGCATCACGATCTCGACCGCACACGTCGAGTATGAGACTGGCGCCCGTCACTATGCGCACGTCGACTGCCCGGGCCACGCTGACTATGTGAAGAACATGATCACCGGTGCCGCCCAGATGGACGGCGCGATCCTCGTGGTGAACGCTGCTGACGGCCCGATGCCGCAGACCCGCGAGCACATCCTGCTCGCCCGTCAGGTCGGCGTGCCGGCGCTCGTCGTGTACATGAACAAGGTCGACCAGGTCGACGACGAGGAGCTCCTCGAGCTCGTCGAGCTGGAAGTGCGCGAGCTGCTCTCCAGCTACGACTTCCCGGGCGACGACATCCCCATCGTCAAGGGTTCGGCTCTGGCCGCTCTCGAAGGCCGTGACGACGCGATCGGCAAGGATTCGATCAAGGCGCTCATGGATGCCGTCGACGCCTACATCCCGCAGCCGGCCCGTCCGGTTGACCGTCCGTTCCTGATGCCGATCGAAGACGTGTTCTCGATCTCGGGTCGCGGCACCGTGGTGACCGGCCGCGTCGAGACCGGCGTTGTGAAGGTTGGCGAGGAAGTCGAGATCATCGGCCTCAAGCCCACCAAGAAGACGACCGTCACCGGCGTGGAAATGTTCCGCAAGCTGCTCGACCAGGGTGAAGCCGGCGACAACATCGGCGCGCTGATCCGTGGCGTTGGCCGTGAAGAAGTCGAGCGTGGTCAGGTTCTGGCCAAGCCGGGTTCGGTCACGCCGCACACCGAGTTCGAAGCCGAGGTGTATGTGCTGTCGAAGGACGAAGGTGGCCGTCACACGCCGTTCTTCGCCAACTATCGTCCGCAGTTCTACTTCCGCACGACGGACGTGACCGGCGAGGTCGTCCTCCCCGAGGGCACCGAGATGGTCATGCCTGGCGACAACGTGAAGCTGGCCGTCAAGCTCATCGCGCCGATCGCGATGGACCCGGGCCTCCGCTTCGCTATTCGCGAAGGTGGCCGCACGGTCGGTTCTGGGGTTGTCGCGACGATCTCGAAGTAATATAGGCAGCGAGCCGCTCGGATCAGGTGATTCGAGCGGCCTGCTTTTTTCGCCGCTTCGCGCGGGCTCGTGAGTGCCAGAATGGCACCGGGGCCATCAGGGTGAAGCGGTTTTGTTTTGGCTCTTTCACATCGGTTAGTGGACATGGAAACGCAGAATATCCGTATTCGTCTCAAGGCATTCGATCATCGCGTGCTGGATCAGGCGACCGGCGACATCGCCGATACCGCTCGTCGTACGGGTGCTCTCATTCGCGGTCCCATTCCGCTGCCGACCCGCATCGAGAAGTTCACGGTCAACCGTGGGCCGCACATCGATAAGAAGAGCCGTGAACAGTTCGAGGTCCGCACCTACAAGCGCATGCTTGATATCGTGCAGCCGACCCCGCAGACCGTCGATGCGCTGATGAAGCTCGATCTGGCTGCCGGCGTGAACGTCGAGATCAAACTGGCCTGATGGCCGTAGCGGGGCGGCCTTCGGGTCGCCTTGCAGGACATTTGGATACCGCCGGCTTCGGCCGGGCAGCGTCCTCCGTCGTTTCCGCCTCGTTTGTCGAGGGTCCGGAAGCATCCAGCCCGGACGGGGGAACGCATCGCAAAATCGGGTTGGCTGCCTGGGTCTTAGGGCCCTGGCGGTTTTTTCGTTGGATAAGCCCCCGCATCATGCAGGGGCCTCTATTGGAGGATTGGATCATGCGTACCGGCGTGATCGCGAAGAAAGTGGGTATGACCCGCCTGTTCCAGGATGATGGCCGCCATGTGCCCGTCACCGTCCTGGCGCTCGAAGGCAACCAGGTCATTGCCCGTCGCGAAATGGATAAGGACGGCTATGTAGCCGTGCAGCTGGGTGCCGGCGTTGCGAAGGCGAAGAATGTTGCCAAGCCGCAGCGCGAGCACTTTGCCAAGGCTCAGGTGGAACCCAAGGCGCAGGTCGTCGAGTTCCGCGTGGCCGAGGACGCCCTGCTCGATGTCGGCGCGGAAATCGCTGCCGATCACTTCATCGCTGGTCAGCTCGTCGACGTGACGGGTCAGACGCAGGGCAAGGGCTTTGCCGGCGCCATGAAGCGCTGGGGCTTCGGCGGTATGCGCGCCACGCACGGCGTGTCGATCAGCCACCGTGCCCATGGTTCGACGGGTAACCGTCAGGATCCGGGCCGCGTGTTCAAGAACAAGAAGATGGCCGGCCACATGGGCGACCGTCAGCGCACCCAGCAGAACCTCGAGATCGTCCGCACGGACGTCGAGCGCGGCCTGCTGTTCGTGAAGGGCAGCGTGCCCGGCTCGAAGGGCGCCTGGCTTCTCGTCAAGGACGCCGTGAAGGTCGATCGTCCGGCTGACGTGCCGTACCCGGCCAGCATCAAGTCGGCTGCGAACAATAACGCCGAGGCTCCGGCCGATACGCCTGCGCAGGACGTCGCGGCGCCCGAGGCCACTGAAGGCCAGGAGGGCTAAGTCATGAAGATCAAGGTTCTCACTCTGGACGGCGGCAAGGCCTCCGGCGATGTCGAGCTGAATGACGAAGTGTTCGGCCTCGAGCCGCGCGCGGACATTCTGCACCGTGTCGTCACCTGGCAGCTTGAAAAGCGCCGTGCCCCGGCCTCGGCGACGCGCGAGCGTTCTGACGTTGCCCGCACGGGCAAGAAGTTCGGTCGCCAGAAGGGCGGCGGTACGGCTCGTCACGGCGATCGCCGCGCCCCGATCTTCATCGGTGGTGGTAAGGCGCACGGTCAGCGCGCCCGTACCTTCGGGCACTCGCTCAACAAGAAGGTGCGTGCACTGGGCCTCAAGATGGCGCTTTCGGCCAAGGCCAAGGGCGGCTCGCTCACGGTTCTGGACAATCTGGACGTCAAGGACGGCAAGACCAAGGAACTGGCGGGTCAGCTGGCCAAGCTCAACCTCGGCAAGGTGCTGTTCATCGACGGCGAGGCGACCAACCTCTCCTTCGCCAAGGCCTCGTCCAATCTCGTCGGTGTCAATGTGCTCCCCGCCATCGGTGCCAATGTCTACGATATCCTGCGTGCGGACAGCCTGGTGCTGACCCGTGCCGCGGTCGAGCAGCTGGAGGCGCGCTTCAATGGCTAAGAAGCAGGCAGCAGCGGTGGCCACGCGTCATTACGACGTGATTGTCGCCCCGCACATCACCGAAAAGGCGACGCTGGTCTCCGAACACAACGCGGTTGTGTTCAAGGTCGCGCGTGACGCTTCGAAGCCCGAGATCAAGGCCGCTGTCGAGGCGCTGTTCAATGTCAGCGTCAAGTCGGTCAACACGATCGTCCAGAAGGGCAAGACCAAGCGCTGGAAGGGCAAGCCCTACACGCGCTCGGACGTGAAGAAGGCTGTCGTGACCCTGGCCGAAGGCCAGTCGATCGACATCACCACGGGCATTTGAGGGCGGACTGAACAATGGCACTCAAGCATTATAACCCGACGAGCCCGGCCCAGCGCGGCCTGATCCTCGTCGACCGGTCCGGCCTCCACAAGGGAAAGCCCGTCAAGGCGCTGACCGAAGGCAAGCGCAAGACCGGTGGCCGCAACAACAAGGGTCATGTGACTTCGCGCGGTATCGCCGGCGGTCACAAGCAGCGCTATCGCATCATCGACTTCAAGCGTCGCAAGTGGGACGTCGAAGGCACGGTGGAGCGTCTGGAATATGACCCCAACCGTACGGCGTTCATTGCGCTGGTCAGCTATGCCGATGGCGAGCAGGCCTACATCATCGCCCCGCAGCGTCTGGCTGTCGGCGATAAGGTGATCGCAGGCAAGAAGACCGACGTGAAGCCGGGCAACGCGATGGAACTGGGTCAGATGCCGGTCGGCACGATCATCCACAACATCGAGATGAAGCCGGGCAAGGGCGCTCAGATCGCACGCAGCGCGGGCACCTATGCCCAGCTCGTCGGTCGCGATCGCGGCATGGTCATCGTCCGTCTCGGCTCGGGTGAGCAGCGCTACATCCGCTCGGACTGCATGGCGACCATCGGTGCGGTGTCGAACCCCGACAACCAGAACCAGAACCTCGCCAAGGCCGGCCGCAGCCGCTGGCTCGGCCGTCGTCCGCTCACCCGCGGTGTCGCCAAGAACCCGGTCGACCACCCGCACGGCGGTGGTGAAGGTCGGACCTCGGGCGGCCGTCATCCGGTTACCCCGTGGGGCAAGCCCACTAAGGGTGCTCGTACCCGTCACAACAAGTCGACCGACAAGATGATCATCCGGTCGCGTCACGCCAAGAAGAAGAGGTAAGCGATGGCTCGCTCCGTCTGGAAGGGTCCCTTCGTGGACCTGCATCTGCTCAAGAAGGCAGAAACCGCGCAGGAGAACAACGGCCGTGGCGGTCCGATCAAGACCTGGTCGCGCCGCTCCACCATCCTGCCGCAGTTCGTTGGCCTGACGTTCAACGTCTACAATGGTCGCAAGCACGTTCCCGTTTCGGTGAACGAAGACATGGTCGGTCACAAGCTGGGTGAATTCGCGCCGACGCGCTACTTCCCCGGCCACGCCGCTGACAAGAAGGGCAAGCGCTGATGGGCAAGGCAAAAGCTCCCCGCCGCGTCTCGGACAATGAGGCGCTGGCCGTCGGCACGCAGATCCGCGGTTCGGCCCAGAAGCTGAACCTGGTCGCCGCGCTCATCCGTGGCCGCAAGGTCGAGGACGCGATGAACGTGCTCGCCTTCTCCAAGCGCGCGATGGCGGTCGATGTTCGCAAGGTGCTCGCCAGCGCGGTCGCCAATGCGGAGAACAACCACAATCTCGACGTCGACGCGCTCGTCGTCGCCGAGGCGAGTGTCGGCAAGTCGTTCACCATGAAGCGCTTCCATGCGCGTGGTCGCGGCAAGTCCACCCGCATCCTGAAGCCCTTCAGCCGCGTGCGCATCGTCGTGCGTGAAGCTGCGGAAGAGGAGGCCTGATCCATGGGTCACAAGAGCAATCCCATCGGTCTGCGCCTGCAGATCAACCGCACCTGGGACAGCCGCTGGTTCGCGGAAGGCCAGGACTATGGTCGCCTGCTGCTTGAGGATCTCAAGATCCGCAAGTATGTCATGAAGACGCTGCCCCAGGCCGCGATCTCCAAGGTGGTCATCGAGCGTCCGGCCAAGCTGTGCCGCGTGTCGATCTATGCAGCCCGTCCCGGTGTCATCATCGGCAAGAAGGGCGCGGACATCGAGAAGCTGCGCAAGAAGCTGAGCGCGATGACGTCCAGCGACGTGAGCCTGAACATCGTCGAGATCCGCAAGCCGGAAATCGACTCCAAGCTCGTCGCCCAGGGCGTTGCCGATCAGCTCGAGCGTCGCATCGCTTTCCGTCGCGCCATGAAGCGCGCCGTGCAGAGCGCGCTGCGTCTCGGCGCCGAGGGCATCAAGATCACCTGCGGCGGCCGTCTGGGCGGCGCGGAGATCGCCCGTGTCGAGTGGTATCGCGAAGGTCGCGTTCCGCTGCACACGCTGCGTGCGAACGTCGATTATGCAGAAGCCGAGGCCCACACGGCCTATGGCGTTTGCGGCATCAAGGTCTGGATCTTCAAGGGCGAGATCCTCGGCCACGATCCGATGGCGACCGACCGTCTCATGCTGGAGGCTCAGACCTCCGGTGTGCGTCCGGCTCGCTGAGAATTGAGAGCAAGGTAAAGCATCATGCTACAGCCGAAGAAAACCAAGTTCCGCAAGACCTTCAAGGGTCGCATCAAGGGCGATGCCAAGGGTGGAACGGACCTCAATTTCGGATCCTACGGCCTCAAGGCTCTGGAACCGGAGCGGCTCACTGCGCGCCAGATCGAAGCGGCTCGCCGCGCGATCACGCGTCACATCCGTCGTCAGGGCCGTCTCTGGATTCGCGTCTTCCCGGACGTGCCGGTGTCCAAGAAGCCTGCCGAAGTCCGTCAGGGTAAGGGCAAGGGTTCGATCGAATATTGGGCGGCGCGCGTAAAGCCCGGCCGCATCCTGTTCGAGCTGGACGGCGTGCCCGGTCCGCTGGCTGCGGAAGCATTCAGCCGCGCAGCGATGAAGCTGCCGATCAAGACGAAGGTGGTGGCGCGTCTCGGCGACACCTCGCATCTGGGAGCATGATGGTCATGACCAAGATTTCTGACCTCAAGGCGAAGAGCGACGATCAGCTTTCGACCGATCTGGGCGAGCTGAAGCGCGAGCAGTTCAACCTGCGCTTTCAGGCTGCGACCAACCAGCTTGAGAAGCCGAGCCGCGTGCGCGAAGTGCGTCGCGACATCGCGCGGATCAAAACCCTCCAGGCCGAGCGTTCGCGCTCGTCCGCGAAGTAAGAAGGAAACAGGCCCATGCCCAAGCGCGTGCTGACGGGAACGGTGGTTTCCGACAAGGGTGACAAGACGGTCGTCGTCAAGGTGGAGCGCAAGGTGAAGCACCCGCTCTACGGCAAGATCATCCGTCGCTCGAAGAAGTATCACGCCCACGACGATGCCAACGAGTATCACGAGGGTGAGACCGTCCGTATCGAGGAGACGGCGCCGATCTCGAAGCTGAAGACCTGGAAGGTCATCGCGCGGGTCGACACCCACAAGTCTCCCGAGCAGGTTGCTGCAGACGCAGCAGCCTGAGCAGGTCTCAAGGATTTAACGGAACCACCGGGCCAGACACAGGCTGTGTCCCGGCAGGCCAATTGAGAAGGAACCGGATCGATGATCCAGATGCAATCCAATCTTGATGTCGCTGACAACAGCGGCGCCAAGCGCGTCCAGTGCATCAAGGTGCTCGGCGGCTCGAAGCGTCGTTTTGCCAGCGTTGGCGACATCATCGTCGTCTCCGTGAAGGACGCCGCCCCCCGTGGCCGCGTGAAGAAGGGTGACGTTCACCGCGCCGTGATCGTGCGCACCGCCAAGGACGTTCGTCGTCCCGACGGCAGCGTCATTCGCTTCGACGGCAATGCGGCCGTGCTGGTCAACAAGAATGCGGAGCCGATCGGCACGCGTATCTTTGGCCCCGTGGTCCGCGAGCTGCGCGCGAAGAACTTCATGAAGATCATTTCGCTTGCTCCCGAGGTGCTGTGATGAGCGCTGCACGTATCAAGAAGGGTGACACAGTCGTCGTGCTCGCCGGCAAGGACAAGGGCCGTACCGGTTCCGTCCTCCAGGTGATGCCCAAGGATGACAAGGTGCTGGTCGACGGCATCAACGTCCACGCCCGTCACCGCAAGCCCGACCAGGCAAATCCGCAGGGCGGCATCGATCGCAAGCCGGCGCCGCTGCACATTTCCAATGTTGCACTGGCTGTCGACGGCAAGGCCACGCGCGTCCGCTTCGAGGACCGTGACGGCAAGAAGGTCCGCGTCGCGGTCAAGACCGGGGAGGTCATCTGATGGCTGACAAGTACATCCCGCGCTCGCGCAAGCTGTATGACGAGACCATCGTCAAGGCGCTGAGCGAGAAGTTCGGTTACAAGAACCACATGGAAATCCCCCGGATCGAGAAGATCACGCTCAACATGGGCGTGGGCGAGGCGACCCAGGACAAGAAGAAGGTCACCCAGGCCGCCGAGGAAATGGAACTGATTGCCGGCCAGAAGCCGGTCATCACCAAGGCGAAGAAGTCGATCGCGCAGTTCAAGCTGCGTGAAGGCATGCCCATCGGTGCAAAGGTGACCCTGCGTCGCGAGCGCATGTACGAGTTTCTCGATCGTCTCGTGACGATCGCGATGCCCCGCATCCGCGACTTCCGTGGTCTCAACCCGAAGAGCTTCGACGGCCGTGGCAACTATGCCTTCGGCATCAAGGAGCAGATCATCTTCCCCGAGATCAGCTATGACCGCGTCGACAAGGTGCGTGGCATGGACATCATCGTGACCACCACGGCCCGCACGGACGAAGAAGCGCGCGAACTGCTGCGTCTTTTCGGTTTCCCGTTCCCCGCCGAGGCGGAAAAAGAGGCTGCGTGAGCGTGGCCGGATCCAATTTCTAAGGAAGAGAGCTTAAGTCCATGGCGAAACTGAGTTCGATCAACAAGAACGAACGGCGCAAGAAGCTGGTGAAGAAGTACGCCGGCAAATATGCCCGTCTCAAGGCAGTGGCGAATGACACGTCGCTTGATGACAGCGAGCGTCTGATCGCGCGTCTCAAGCTGGCCGAGATCCCCCGCAACGGCAACCCGACCCGGGTACGCAACCGCTGCGAGCTGACCGGTCGTCCCCGCGCTTACTATCGCAAGTTCCGGCTTTGCCGTGTTCAGCTGCGCGATCTGGCCAACAAGGGCCTGATCCCCGGCGTCACCAAGTCGAGCTGGTAAGGATTAAGAGATGGCACTGACCGATCCCCTGGGTGACCTGCTCACCCGCATCCGCAACGGCCAGCGGGCCCGCAAGGACAGCGTGGTTTCGCCCGCGTCCAAGCTGCGTGCGCGTGTGCTCGACGTGCTTCAGCGCGAGGGTTACATCCGCGGCTATTCCGAAGAGCAGGTGGCTGGCCATGATGGCCTGCGCATCGAGCTGAAATATTTTGAAGGCGAGCCGGCGATCAAGCACGTCGCGCGCGTTTCCAAGCCTGGCCGTCGCGTCTATTCGGGCTCCAAGGAGCTTCCGGTGGTGCGCAATGGCCTCGGTATCACCATCGTCTCGACGCCCCGTGGCGTGCTCTCGGATGCCGAAGCGCGCGCACAGAATGTCGGCGGCGAAGTGCTGGCGGAGGTGTTCTGATGAGCCGCATCGGCAAAAAGCCGGTCACGATCCCCAGCGGGGTGACGGCCACCATCGAGAACGGTCAGCTTTCCGTGAAGGGCCCCAAGGGCACGCTGGCGCTCCAGATGCGCGACGAGATCAGCTATGAGCTGGAAGACGGTGCGATTTCGATCAAGCCGGCCAACGCCACCAAGGCGGCTCGAGCATTCTGGGGCATGCAGCGCACGCTGGTGCAGAACCTCGTCACGGGCGTGACCGAGGGTTACACCAAGGTGCTCGAGATCACCGGCGTCGGCTATCGTGCCACGGCCCAGGGCAAGAACCTGAAGCTGCAGCTCGGCTACAGCCATGATGTCGATTTCCCGGTTCCGGCCGGCATCGAGATCAAGACCCCCGATAACACCACGGTGGAAATCAGCGGGATCGACAAGCAGCAGGTCGGCCAGGTCGCGGCGGAAATCCGTCGCTGGCGCAAGCCGGAGCCCTATAAGGGCAAGGGTATCAAGTATCGCGGCGAGTTTATCTTCCGCAAAGAAGGCAAGAAGAAGTAAGCCATGGCGAAACTCTCTCTCTTCGATCGTCGCGCCCGGCGCGTGCGTACCGCGATCAAGGCGCGGGCGGGTGGCAAGCCCCGTCTGTCCGTGCACCGTTCCGGCCGGCATATCTATGCGCAGGTCATCGACGACACGCAGGGCAAGACCCTGGCCGCAGCGTCGACCCTGGACAAGGACGTGCGTGGCAAGACCGGCGCCACCTCATCGGCTGCAGCCGATGTCGGCAAGCGCGTGGCCGAGGCTGCTGCCAAGGCCGGCGTTACCAAGGTCGTGTTCGATCGTGGTGGCTTCCTCTTTCATGGTCGCGTGAAAGCGCTGGCCGATGCCGCTCGTGAAGGCGGACTGGAGTTCTGATGATGGCAGACGAAAACACCACCGGTGAGGGCAATCAGCCCGAGGCTGTTCTCGCGCCCGAGACCACGCCCCAGGACGTGACGGGTGTGGCCGCCGAGCCGCAGCAGCAACAGCGCCGTGGCCGTGGCGGCCGCAGCGGTGGCGATCGGGATCGTGGCGGCCGTGGCCGTCGTGACGACCGTCGCGGCCGTGGCGGTGAGGACGACAATGGCGAGGAATTCGTCGAGAAGCTCGTCCACATCAACCGCGTCTCGAAGACCGTGAAGGGCGGCAAGCGCTTCGGCTTTGCGGCGCTCGTGGTCGTGGGTGACGGCAAGGGCCGTGCCGGCTTCGGCCATGGCAAGGCTCGTGAGGTTCCCGAGGCGATCAGCAAGGCGACCGCCGCTGCCAAGAAGGCAATGGTTCGCGTTCCGCTCAAGGAAGGCCGCACGCTGCACCATGATGGTCGCGGGCACTTCGGCGCCGGCAAGGTGACCGTTCGTACCGCGCCGGCAGGCACCGGCATCATCGCCGGCGGTCCGATGCGCGCCGTGTTCGAGAGCCTTGGCGTGGCCGACGTGGTGACCAAGTCGGTCGGCACCTCGAACCCGTACAACATGATCCGGGCGACGTTCGCGGCTCTCACCGAGCAG
The DNA here is from genome assembly GCF_025961735.1 of Sphingobium sp. B11D3B. NCBI lineage: Bacteria > Pseudomonadati > Pseudomonadota > Alphaproteobacteria > Sphingomonadales > Sphingobiaceae > Sphingobium > Sphingobium sp. B11D3B. Next base: position 3,204,880 of record NZ_JAOQOF010000001.1, read on the forward strand.
ACCAGCCCCAAGTCGGTCGCTCAGCGTCGCGGCAAGAAGGTCGCTGACCTGCTTCGTCGCGGTGGCGCCTCTGCCGAGGTCGCTGCGGCTGACGCCGAAGCGATTGCGGAGTAACTGACATGGCGAAGATCAAGCTGAAGCAGATCGGGTCCCCGATCCGCCGTCCGGCCTCTCAGGAGAAGATCCTGATCGGCCTCGGCCTGGGCAAGATGAACCGTGTCGTCGAACTCGAGGACACGCCGGAAGTGCGCGGCGCGATCCGCAAGCTGCCGCACATGGTGCAGATCGTCGAAGGCTGAAGCCTTTTACGACCGACATTGAAAACGGAGCGCGTAGCCTTGAGGGTTACGCGCTCCGTTTTCGTTTGTGGGTCTGCCGAACGTGTGCTCGTTGGAGACGGCTCACTGACCGCGCGGGACGGCCGGGCGGGATGATGTTGCCGGAAGAGCCAGAGCGGATGCAGGTGCACGCGCTTTGACATGCTGGGCCGGCGCGCTGCGGGGCGCGGGCGCCTTGGTCCGGATGCCCAGGGCCAGTGGGCCGACAACGGGCGTCTTGAGCAGAATGAGATGCAGTGCGGCCGGGCCGAGCAGCCCCGCGAGAATGCCGACCGGCAGATGAATCGCGAGCGCGTCGATACCGACTGTGTGGAGCGCCATCCGCGCGCCGGCGGTGGCGAACACATGATAGAGATAGATGGTAAAGCTGAACTGCCCAACCTTGCGTGCATAGGGGTGGTGCGGCCAGCGCAGCAGAATGAGCAGGCTGACCGACATGCCCAGCAGCAGCGATGAGGCAATGCTCGTGTTCGGAGAGACGCCGAGCATCAGATAATCATAGAAGGCGCCACTGAAGGCAAGCAATGCAGCCACGGCGGCCAGCGGGACGATCAGCCGCCCATGCTGCGCAATCCACGCCCAGCTTCGATAGACGCACATGCCGAAGATGAAGAAGGGCGCCAGAACGATCGCTTGCGGCAGTGCGAAAAGTGTCGGGATGGGCGGGGGCCACAAAGCAAGCAGCAAGGCGCCGGCGAACATTGGCCACTGCCCGCGATGATCGAGTGCGATGTCGATCAGGCCGACGACGATGAACAGCGCGAGGATCGCCTGCAAAAACCAGAAGTGCGCATAGGGGAAGATGGCCAGCCCCCACAGGGCTTCGGGCGGGATGCCGAACCGCGAACCCTGCATGTAGGCAACCGATCCAAACAGGACGGCGGCGATCAGGCCAGGGAGCGCGATCCGCCGCGCCTTGCCGCGCAGAAAGTCGCGCATATGGCCTCGCGTGGGCGGGCGCAGGCAGTAGATGAAACCGGCGACGAAGGCGAAGGCCGGCATCCGGAAGCTGGCGCCCAGATCGACGATGAACCGCGCGGGATGACCGTCCTCGATTCGCAGGCCGCTGTCGGTCTGCCCCACGACATGAAAGGCGACGAGGAGAACGGTCGCGATAATGCGCAACTCGTCGATGGAGCCGGGCGCGCTCGGGCGCGACTGATCACGAGCGTTAACCATGTAAAGCCCTAAAGCGAATGACTTTTTGAGCCTTCGCACTTGCAAAATTTGTGAATGCCGGGGTGCCGCTTAACCATGAGGCTTGTCACGCCGATAGCGCCGAGCCGTGTGCAGGACGCGAAGGACGGAGATCGGCCGAGACAGATTCTATGGGGTGACAAAGCAAAGTGCGGCGGCTATGGGCCGCACTTTCCACCAGCGCGACAACAGCGAAAGCGAGTGCACTTATGAAGCTGAATGAACTCAAGGATAATGCCGGCTCCCGCAAGGGCCGGATGCGCGTCGGCCGTGGTATCGGCTCGGGCAAGGGCAAGACTGCCGGTCGCGGCCAGAAGGGTGCCAAGGCACGTTCGGGCGTCGCCATTAACGGTTTCGAGGGCGGCCAGATGCCGCTCCACATGCGTCTGCCGAAGCGCGGCTTCAACAACATCTTCCGCAAGGACTATGCGGTCGTGAACCTCGGCATGGTCCAGAAGGCGATCGACGCCGGCAAGCTTGATGCGGCCGCGACCATCGACCAGGCCGCGCTGCGCGCGGCCGGCATTTCGCGAGGCGGCAAGCATGGCGTGCGTCTGCTCGCCAAGGGCGAACTGACCACCAAGGCGAACTTCGCGGTGGCCGGCGCCTCCAGCGCTGCCATCGAGGCGGTCGAGAAGGCTGGCGGCAAGGTCGAGATTCTCGCCAAGGCTGCACCGGCCGAGGCCGCATAATCTCCTTGATCGGGAGACAGGCCTGACTGTGAGCTTGCATAGCCGACCCCTCCCGCCGATATGGGCAGGTGGGGTCGCTTGCATATGCCGTTATATAGTCAGGCACCGCTATTCGACAGGCGCCGGTCAGACGTCTAAGGGATAAGGCTGTTCGTCCCCCAAATCCTGGGCGAGCATCATTTTTCGGGATTGCAAGCGATCATGGCATCACGCGCCGACCAAATGGCAGCCAATCTGAGCCTCGCTAACTTCGGCCAGGCTACAGAGCTCAAGAAGCGGATCTGGTTCACGGTGGGCGCGCTCATCGTCTTCCGCTTTTTCTCGTTCGTCCCGCTCCCCGGTGTCGATCCGACCGTGCTGGCCCAGCTCTATCAACAGACGCAGGGCGGCATTCTCGACATCTTCAATACCTTCTCCGGCGGTAGCCTGCAGCGCATGAGCCTCATCGCGCTGGGCATCATGCCCTATATTACTGCCTCCATCGTCGTGCAGCTCGGCTCGTCGCTCTCGCCCAAGCTGGCCGCGATCAAGAAGGAAGGCGAAGCCGGCCGCAAGAAGCTCAACCAGTACACCCGCTATGGCACGGTCGGCCTCACGGCGATCCAGGGCTATTTTATTGCCGTCGGGCTCGAGGCCTATGGCGCGCAATCCGGGCTGCAGGCCGTGGTCGATCCCGGCATGTTGTTCCGCATCAGCGCGGTCATCTCGCTGATCGGCGGCACGATGTTCCTGCTGTGGCTGGGTGAGCAGATCACCAGCCGCGGCATCGGCAACGGCATCTCGCTGATCATCATGGCGGGTATCGTCGCCCAATTGCCGGTGACGCTCACCAACCTCTTCGAATCGGGCCGCACCGGTTCGATCTCGGGTCTGGTCATCCTCGGCATCATCATCGTCGGCCTCGGCCTGATCGCGGGCATCTGCTTTGTCGAGCGCGCCCAGCGCCGCGTGCTGATCCAGTATCCCAAGCGCCAGACCAAGCAGGGCGTGATGCAGGCGGACCGCAGCCACCTGCCGCTGAAGATCAACACCGCCGGTGTGATCCCGCCGATCTTCGCCTCGTCGCTGCTGCTGCTGCCGCTCACCATCACGCAGTTCTCCGGTGCGGGCGCCAATGCGTCGACCGGCGCGTGGGGCGACTTCGTGCTGTCGATCAACCAGTATCTGTCGCACGGCACGCCGCTCTACATGGCGCTCTACGGCGCGGGCATCATCTTCTTCTGCTTCTTCTACACCGCGGTGGTCTTCAACCCGGAAGAGACGGCGGAGAATCTCAAGCGCAACGGCGGGTTCATTCCGGGCATCCGTCCCGGCAAGAACACTGAGAACTATCTCGATTATGTGCTGACGCGGATCACGGTGATCGGTGCCATCTATCTGGCCCTGGTCTGCCTGATTCCCGAGTTCGCGATCGCCCGTGCCGGGATCCCGTTCTATCTCGGCGGCACGAGCCTGCTCATCGTCGTCAACGTGACCGTGGATACCGTCACGCAGATCCAGAGCCATCTCATCGCCCACCAGTATCGCGACCTCATCAAGAAGGCGCGTCTGAAGGGCCGGATGCGCTGAGCCGGCCGGGGCAACCCGGCCGCAGGCTTATCCTTCTTGTGAATTTTGGGGGAGTGACATGAACATCATCCTGCTGGGACCGCCCGGCGCCGGCAAGGGCACTCAGGCGCAGCGTCTGGTCGCTGCGCTTGGCATGGTTCAGCTCTCGACCGGCGACATGCTGCGGGCGGCGGTGAAGGCCGGCACCCCGGTAGGTCTCAAGGCGAAGGCGGTGATGGATGCCGGCGAGCTCGTCTCGGACGAGATCGTCTCGGGCATCATCGGCGAGGCGCTGGATCAGCTCGCACCGGATGTCGGCGTGATCTTCGATGGCTATCCGCGCACGGCGGCGCAGGCGGAGAGCCTGGACGCGCTGCTGGGCGCGCGCAACCGTCAGCTCGATCATGTCATTGAACTGGCGGTCGACGAGGATGCACTGGTCGACCGGATCACCGGCCGCTTCACTTGCGCAAGCTGCGGTGAAGGCTATCATGATCGGTATAAGACACCAAAGGTCGAGGGCGTTTGCGATCGGTGCGGGAGCACCGAGTTCAAGCGGCGGCCCGATGACAATGAGGAAACGGTGCGCACCCGCATGGCCGAGTATCGCGCGAAAACAGCGCCGATCCTGCCAATCTATGAGGAACGCAACATCGTCAGCCGGGTTGACGGCATGGCGGATATCGATGAGGTGTCGAACGCGATTGTGACCATTCTCGATCGCTGATCCTCCCCTCGTTCGCAAACGAGGCTGGTGCGCTGGGCGCAAAGAGGACGGAGCGATAGTGGTGATGGGGATCGAAGCGCGGGCGATAAGCCTTCTGGATGATGGAAGGCGCCGCTACGATCCGGTGAAGCCGGTCATCCGGTCCCATCTCGCGCGCCGCTTCCCTCGCCAGGCCCAGACGCGGATTCTGTTCATCTATGCCGATGACCAGATCGCCTGGCCGCAAATCTACCCTTTCTATCATGACGCGGATCGCTTTGACCGACAGGGCTATGCGTTCCGCGCCGTGCCTTATCCGGCGGAGAATGCGGAGCATCTGATCAAGGACGCGTCTGCCATCCTGATCCAGTCCTTTTATGTGTTGCCGGATGGCGAGCTCGTGCGCGTATTGGAGCGGGTCAAGTCCGCCAATCCGCACGCGCCGATCACCTATCTCGACTGGTTCGCGCCGACCGATGTCCGCTTTGCCGACCGGGTCGCGGATTATGTCGATCTTTATGCCAAGAAATCGCTGATGCTGGATCGCGATCATTATCGTGTCCCTCAAGCAGCGCATACCAATCTGGCGGCCTATTACAGCGACAAGGCGGGGCTGACTGTGGACGAGCCAAACTGGCGCTGTCGGCCGGACATCGTCGACCGCCTCGTGCTAGCGCCGGCTTTTGCGACCGCGCCGGTGCTGCTCAAGGCGTTCGAACAGCGTCAGGCGATCCCGAGCGGTTCCCGCCCCATCGACGTTCATGCGCGCTTCGCGCTCGCACCTGCGCAGTTACACGCTGAGGGGCGCGTCGACGCGGGTGAGCGCACACATTGGTATGTGATCATGCGCCGCGAGGCCGAGCAGGCCGTGCGAGCCCTCGCTGCGCGCCATCAGGTGGCGTGGCAGGGGCGGGTCGATCGGGCTGCGTTCATGAGCGAGATGGACCAGTCGCAGCTGTGCTTCAGCCCGTTCGGTTTTGGCGAGATCTGCTGGCGCGATCTGGAGGCGGTGCTGACCGGCGCCGTGCTGGTGAAGCCCGACATGAGCCATCTGGAAACCTTCTGCGACATCTATCGGGCCGGGGAAACCTATGTGCCGGTACGCTGGGATCTATCGGACCTGGAGGATGTCGTCGCGGACTTGCTCAAGCGCCCCGACGAATGCCGGGCCATCGCGGAGCGCGCCTTCGCGGCAATCAAGCGCCATCTTGATGGCCCCAAGCTCGACATGCTGCTGCAGCGATTGACGGCAGGGACCGCCTCGGCCGGCTAAGCCTGCCTTTTATTGCTCGGATAGTCCTGGCTGGGGCCTTTTGAACCGTCCCAGCTTGCGCAGGACGCCGCCGAAGATGGCGATCAGATCCGTTTCCGGTCCTACAGGCCGTCCACGCAGGATCCACACGCCCAGATGGCAGGCGATGTAAGCCACCCCGCCGACCGCAATCGTCGCCAGCAAACCGGACACGCTGTGCGCGACATGGGCGGGCAGGGCCATCTTGAAGGCGATCACTCCCGCGCACATGCCGCCCACGGCGACAAAGGTGCGCGCGCAGCCGAGAAACTGACGGCGGATGCTGACATGCACGATTTGCTTGGCGAGCAGCATGTTGAGCAGGACAGAGGCGAGGGTGGACAGCACGCGCGCGCCCAACAGCCCCGTTATGCCGAACAGCAGAAGCCCGGTGATGATAAGCGGCACGCGGAATGCAAAGGTCATGAGATCGCGCACGAACAGCGCGCGGGTCGCGCCCATTGCCATCGCGAGCGGCGCGGTAGCGGTGACCAGATTCTCGAACGCGAAGGTAAAGGCCAGCACTTGCATGATCGGGATGATCTCGATCCATTTCGGACCGAGCAACACGTGAACGAACATGTCGGCAACCAGGCCGAAGCCGGCGCCAGCCGGCACGCAGACGGCGAAAATGACGGTCAGCGTGCGCTGATAGGCCGCGGCGAGCCGGGCGGGATCATGCCGAACCGCGGTGAGACCGGGAAACAGCAGCCGGATGAGCGGCGTTGAGAGCTCGCGCGTGGGCATCCGCGCCTTCTCATCGGCGTAGCTATAGAAGCCCACCTCGCGCTGCCCCAGAACACCGCCCAGCACGAGACTGTCGATGCGCGCGTTGACGGTCGTCAGCACGGAACTGAAGGTCATCCAGATCGAGAAGGACCAGATCTCGCGCACCTTCGAGAGCCTGAGGCGCGGCAGATAGGGCGCGTAAAGATGCGTGACCACCACGCTGAGGAACTGCATCAGCACAATCGGGATCACGATCGCCCAATAGGTTTGGTACAGATAGGCGATCACGACCGACGCGGTAACGGCCGCCACGCGGGTCACGACGCCGGCGATGGCATCCGGCGCAAAGGAGAGCTGCTTCTGGATCATCGGCCAGCGAGCGCTATAGAAGCCGCTGATGAAGGCCTGCCCTGCAAGTGCAAGCATGATCGGAGCGAGGCGACTGTCGTCATACATGGCCGCCACCGGCCAGGCCGCCCCGGCCAGCAGCAGCGTCAGCATCATCGCGCGGATGAAGCCCAGCGTGAACGCGCTGTGGAAGTGATCGTCCTCGATATCGTTGATCTGGATGAGCGCCTCCGACAGCGGCATGGAGGTCAAAGCCGTGACCACCGCGCTGACCCCCAGTGCAATGGCGACCAGGCCGAAGTCTTCCGGCATCAGCAGGCGCGCCAGCACGATCGACGAGGCGAAGGAGACTAAGTTGATGATGACCTGCGACGTCATCACCCAGCCGGCCCCCTTCACGAGTCGCGTGGTCACCGAGGATGTGGGAGCGCTTTGGGACATGAAAAAGGGGCTCTGATTCGGAAACGGGCGACAGGGCGGCGGGCTGGAAGGCTCATAAGAACCCGGTAGGGGTTTTGATACTGTTAAAGAGGCGGTCCGTTCCGGCCTGCCGTTGACAGGGCACGAGCGTTGCAGTAACGACCGCCGTTCCCAATGCGACAAGGTCAACGGCAGCGCGAGCGAGCGCTCGCCGTGCTTTGCGCGTCCGGGTTCAACGCTACGAGATAGGATGCCCGCCAGAGCATCCTGTGGAGCAGGAGGATATATGGCACGTATTGCGGGGGTCAACATCCCGACCAACAAGCGCGTGATCATCGCGCTGACCTACATCCATGGCATCGGTCCCCGGACCGCCGTGGGCATCGCCGACAAGCTCGGCATCGATCACAGCCGCCGGGTTCAGGACCTGACCGACGCGGAAGTGCTGCAGATCCGTGAAACGATCGACGCCGACCTGACGGTCGAGGGCGATCTGCGTCGCGAAACCGCGATGAACATCAAGCGCCTGATGGATCTGGCCTGCTATCGCGGCCTGCGTCATCGCAAGGGCCTGCCGGTCCGTGGCCAGCGCACGCATACCAATGCGCGCACCCGCAAGGGCAAGGCCAAGCCGATCGCCGGCAAGAAGAAGTAACGCAAGGCCGGATGGCGCGATGCTGGCATGGCTGCGGCCATGCCATCGCGAGCCGCCCGGCGCCGGAGCGATCCGGCTTCTTCTGTTCCGCCGGGCGCATGTGCTGAAACATCGCATCCGCACCCGCCAGAACAGTCCGGACCAGACGTCCCCGCCGTAGCAGGCCCGCCCCAATGGAGGCGCGCCAGACCCGGCAAGGCCCGCAAGGGCAGGGACGTGCAGGGGCAAGGCGCGACCACCGGACCATCCGGTCCTCGCTCCCCGCCCCGGTAGCGTTCAAACGCTCCGGTCCTGGTCCCGCATGGGATCGCCTCTTCCCACGGGTCTGCCGATCATTCGGCGCCCAAGGCGGGATGGGTGATCGGCACGGGGACCGGCAAAGGGATAATGCTCCCGGCGCGGACAGGCATGGCAGGGTGTGTGCGACGCAGGAATTGCGAAACAGGCGCAGGCACCGGTTCAACCAGTTTCGAGTAGGAAAGTTAGTCAGATGGCACGGGAACCCCAGCGGCTTCGCAGGCGCGAGCGCAAGAATATCTCGGCAGGCGTCGCGCATGTGAACGCCAGCTTCAACAACACCATGATCACCATTACCGATGCGCAGGGCAATGCGATCAGCTGGTCCAGCGCCGGCATGATGGGCTTCAAGGGCAGCCGCAAGTCGACGCCTTATGCCGCGCAGGTCTGCGCCGAAGACGCCGGCCGCAAGGCCGCCGAGCATGGCGTGCGCACCCTCGAGGTGGAAGTCAAAGGCCCCGGTTCGGGCCGCGAATCGGCTCTGCGCGCGCTGCAGGCCGTCGGTTTTACCATCACGTCCATCCGTGACGTCACGCCGATCCCGCACAATGGCGTGCGGCCGAGCAAGCGCCGCCGCGTCTGATTCGGCCCGACGAGCAGGGCGGGGGTTTCTTTGCGGAAACCCGATACCTGCCCGACCATTCCTTCTAAGGCCGGGGCCGGATCGCAGCTGCACTCCACCGTCCTCCGCCCAACTCCCAGGGGAAATACATGACTGTCAACATCCGGAACTGGCAGGAATTGAAGAAGCCCAATGGCCTCGAGATCAAGGCCGGGGGCGACCCGAAACGCCGCGCGACCTTCGTCGCCGAGCCGCTTGAGCGCGGCTTTGGCCTGACGCTGGGCAACGCGCTTCGCCGCGTGTTGCTCTCCTCGTTGCAGGGCGCCGCCGTCACCGCGATCAAGATCGAGAACGTGCTTCACGAATTCTCGAGCCTGGCCGGTGTGCGCGAAGACGTCACCGACATCGTGCTCAACGTGAAGCAGATCGCGCTCAAGATGGAGGGCGAAGGCCCGCGCCGTCTTCAGCTCAGCGCCACCGGCCCCACGACCGTCACCGCCGGTGACATCGTGGTGACCGGCGACATGGCCGTGATGAACAGCGATCTGGTGATCTGCCATCTGGACGAAGGTGCCAGCTTCAACATGGAGCTGACCGTCGACACCGGGAAGGGCTATGTGCCTGCCGTGAACAACCGCCCGGCCGATGCGCCGATCGGCCTCATCCCGGTGGATGCGCTCTACTCGCCCGTGCGCCAGGTGGCGTACAAGGTCGAGAACGCCCGCATCGGCCAGGAGCTGGACTATGACCGGCTCAATCTGACCGTCGAGACGGACGGCACCGTCAGCCCCGAGGACGCCGTGGCCTATGCCGCGCGCATCCTGCAGGACCAGCTGCAGCTCTTCGTCCACTTCGAGGATGCGCTGCCGACCGCCGGCCCGAGCACGGGTGCAGGCGCTGGTGCTGCCGCCGACGAAGGCGAGGGCGATGCCAACCAGATCAACCGCTATCTGCTCAAGAAGGTGGACGAGCTGGAGCTCAGCGTGCGCAGCGCCAACTGCCTCAAGAACGATAACATCATCTACATCGGCGACCTCGTCCAGAAGACCGAGGCCGAGATGCTCCGCACGCCGAACTTCGGCCGCAAGAGCCTCAACGAGATCAAGGAAGTGCTCTCCAGCATGGGCCTGCGCCTCGGGATGGACATCCCGGGCTGGCCGCCGGAGAACATCGAAGAGATCGCCAAGAAGCTCGAGCAGGAATTGCTGGGCTAAAGGCATCGGGTCGAAGTAATCTTTGACCCGGTTCAGCATTGATGATGAGAAAAGCCCCTGCCGGAAGGCGGGGGCTTTTTCTGTTTGTAGGTTATAAACGTCCTATGCCTGATCGGTGCCAAAAAGAATTAACTAGTCAGCGTCGTTTAAGCCCCTTTTCACAATCTTCGCAGCTTTCTCAAGCCAGTCGATTTTGGCGATACGACCTGCCGCGGGCGAAATATTTGTAGCCGTCGTGGCTGCTGCGAGTAGCAATGCACCCCCAGCTATAGTCGCAATAGCACGGCGCGTGCCGGTTTTGACGCCTGCACTGGCGGAGCCCAACAAGGCCGCGAATTCGGTAAATATCAGCGCCAGCAAATTTTCTAAAGTCCGAATTGCCCCGAATAAGGCCCTTTTACTCGACGCGCGTGGATTTGAAATCGCTTCCAAAATCCACTCGATCGAGCGCGGAACTTCGGGGTCAACGAGTTCAGTAGACGCCTTCAGATGTGGAATAAGTGCAGAGCCAGCTTTATATATACTTTTTACGTCCAATAGATCGCCGTCCGTGGAAGCAGCGTTCTCAACAAAACGTTGCCATGCAGGATATTGACCTACAAAGAGGCCAACGCCAGCGCTGAAGCCGTCTAAACGTGCTGATATGACATCAGGTAATTCATTTTCGAACCGCGCCGCCATCTGCACGCACGAAAGATTGACGATCCCAAGCGCAATTACGTCGACTTCATCTGCGATTTTCCCGTTAACGTCCCGAATAATTTCAACTAACCTTCGGTCGCAATTAGAATCTTCTAGTTGTTCGACAAGCAGAGCCCCCTCTGTGGCAAGAGCGCGCTGAGCAAGCTTTACGTTCCTGAGGTCTTGATCAGAAGGATGGGACTTCTCGTGCTTGATACGGACCCACCCATCTAGAAATTGGAACTTAAGTGGACCGAGTTGCTGATCCGGTGTAATTTCAATAAGTTTTCGACCGAGATCGCCAGTATCGGGAACTGCTGGCATCTTGCTGTGAACGTGATCGGCTTGGAGCAATCTTTGGGGACGGTGTGCGGACACAAACTCATCAAACTCTAAAATGAAGCTGGTCACAAGCTCCCCTAGGGTACGCTTTTCACTCCATTTCATTTGATGAGCTTGTTGAGAAAGCACTTACACGAAAAACGGGTTGTCGGAAATTAACTGTAGTTCTGTCATCGCTCGAGCAAGGTTATCAAACGCGTAATGAACGTCTCGATCGTGCGTAGCGTGAAGACCAGCAAGTAAGCGCTCGGTTCCCGCTTTTACTTGGCGTCCCTCGCCCGAAAGGGGCCAGTGCTTCAATGCGGCCATTGCTTTGTCGCCAATGCCGATGCTGAGTTCTTGAAGCCTGAGCCGTCTCAGCCTTGTCCAAGTTTGTAAATTGTTCTTCACTGCCGAGCCATCCCCCAAGCTCTCAGCATATACGACATGATAGCAAATTTCTATCTGGGTAGCTTTCCTGTAGGAGGTCAGTCGAACGTAGGATGCTGTGCGCGGGAACCTAAATCGTGACGCTGTCCCAACTGTCATATCAGGAATTCTTGAGGGGCAGCGATCTGCCGGCCTGTGACGCATCCGCTCCTTGCACTTTCCCTTGACTCTTCGCCCCCAACCCGCTTTAGGGCGGCGCTTCAAGTCCTTCTTGCAGGAGGCCGGGTTTTGGCGGTGCCCGTTATGCATCGCCTGGTACGGGGTGCCTTGCACGGCCCCATAACGAACGAAGGACTGGACTCATGCGTCACAGATATGGCGGCCGCAAGCTGCAGCGTACTTCCGCTCACCGCACCGCGATGTTCCGCAACATGGCGGCCGCGCTCATCAAGCACGAGCAGATCAAGACCACGCTGCCCAAGGCCAAGGAACTGCGCCCCTATGTCGAGAAGCTGATCACGCTCGCCAAGCGTGGTGGCCTCTCCAACCGTCGTCTGGCGCATGCCCGCCTGCTCGATGACACGCAGCTCACCAAGCTGTTCGACGTGCTGGCCGAGCGCTACAAGGATCGCGCCGGCGGCTATACCCGCATCATCAAGGCGGACATCCGCGCGTCGGACGCCGTGCAGATGGCGATTATCGAGCTGGTCGACCGCGACGAGAGCGCCAAGGGCCAGGACAGCGGCCCGGTGCAGACCGCCGATGAGGACGAGCTGGAAGCCGCCTGAGGCCGCCACAGCCCGGCCTGACCGGACCAAGTATTTAAAAGGCCCCGCTGGCACGACCGGCGGGGCTTTTTGCTGTCTGCTGATATGGGGGCGGGGGGATAGCGAGCCCGGCGATGCCGTGATCGCGCGGACCGCAGCCCGGCCCCATGGCGAGGCGTCTCCGCCACGCCCCTATCGGTCAGAGGCTCTTGCGCTGGCGGCTGCCGCCATGGCCGAGCGCCGCGCTCATCCCGCGCGCGGCCTTGATCACGGCCGCGCTAAGGCTGGGCTGCATCTCGGCATCGTAGCGCACGGCGGGAATGGCCACGCCAAGGCTCCCGAAGATCTGGCCGCGCGCATTGAACACCGGTGCTGCCGTGCCATTGGTACCGAGTGCGCTGGGGCTGGTCGCCACGAAGCAGCCCTGCTTGCGCACGCGCTCATTCTCGGTCTGCAGCAGCTCGTAGGTCATTGGCGGCGTGCCCGCCTCCAGCGGTGGCCCCTGCCGTTCGATGGCGATGCGCACATCGGCCTCGTCCAGCCAGGGCAGCATGGCGCGGCCGAGCGCACCCCAGACGAGCGCGCGGGTCTTGTAGGTCTCCACGACATATTGCAGCGGGTGGAGCGCGTTGATCGTCTCGATGATCGAGCAGCTATGCTCGTTTGGCAGGTAGAGCGCGAAGGCGCAGGTCTCCTGAAACGCATCCGACAGGTCGGCGAGGAACGGCCTTGCGATGGCGCCATAATCGAATTGCGCGGCGACCATGGAGGAGAGGCGCACCAGCTCGCGGCCGACGCGATAGCTGCCATGGCTCGACTTCTCGACGAAGTTCATCGCGCCCAGCGACTGGAGCAGGCGATAGGCGGTGCTGGTCGGGATGCCGACATCCTCGGCGAGATCGCGCGGGGTGAACTCGCCATGTTCGGCGACCGACTTGAGCGCCCGCAGCGCGCGCTCGATCGCGCCGGTCATTTCGGGAGCTTCACTGGCCTTTGCCATCACCACGCATCCTTCTTGCCGCGCCGGCCGTTTCCCGCCCGCTCCGCGCAGCCCAGCTTCGCAGGCTCTTAGGGAGTGGGCGGTAAATTCGCAATCACCGGACCCCGGTCGCGCGCAATGCCAATTTGCGGCGCGGCTTCAGGGGAAGTTCTTGCGTTGGACCGTCCAGCGCGGATCGGTGCAGAGCGTGCAGTCCGCGCCGACGAACCAGCGCGCGGCGCGCGGGTCGCCCTTGAGCTGCCAGTCCAGCCAGGCCAGCGCCACCGTGCCATAAGCCCCGCCATTTTTGAGCAGGAAGGTGCCGGAATGGGCGACATCCTTGCGCACCGCGAGCATCGCCGGGATGCTGCTGATGCGCGAGAAGTCGTCCGTGCCGTTGGGCAGGGCGCTGTCCTTCTCGCCATGAATATAGGCGATGGTGCCATGGATTGTCTCAAGCGATTTCTTGGTGATCTCGGGCGCGCCGGGCAGGCCGCCGGTGCCGATGTTCCACACGCCGCCATTGAGCATCAGCGTGGTCGTGACGCGCGGATCGGTGGAGGACATCGCCAGCGCCTGCAGCGTGCCGCAACTATGGCCGGAAACGCCGATCTTGCTGGTATCGAGCCGGCCCTTGAGCGGGCTGCCATCCTTGCTGTTCTGCGCCACTGCCCAGTCGATCGCCGCCTTCATTTCGTGCGGCAAGGTGCCGGTGGGGCCATCGAGCGGCGGCGGCGTTGCTGGCATGCCGAATTCGCGCGGCCAGCGCCCGAAATTATTCTCCTCGCCCTTGCGACCGATCTTGCCCAGCGCCACGACGAGATAGCCATGCGCGGCAATATGATCGAGCATGTAGCGATAGGCATTGCCCTTGTCCGCGCAGCCGCCATTCGCCCAGATGAAGATGGGGAGCTTCTTGTCGCCAAGCGTGGCCAGATTGGCCGGCTGATAGACGGTGTGATGATCGAGGCCGTCAATCTCATCGGTCATCGTCACCCGATAGGGGCCGGCTCCGCCGCTGGTGGAGGTGGTCGCTGGGGCCGCCGTGGCCAGCGCCGCGCCGAGTGCGAGGGATATCAGGGCCTTGCTGCTGCTGTTCAACATTGCTGCCTCTCCGGCTTCATCGGGGGATTTGAGAAATGGCCGGGGCGGCGGCGGGATGATGGCCATCCCGCCGCCGCCAGCCCGTTCGTCAGAAGGTGCGCTTGAGTGACAGCGACCACTCGCGCGGCATGCCGGGGTTGGCCGCCACGGTGCCCGAGTTGTTGTTGGGGCCGATGCCGGTCCAGTACAGCTTGTTGGTGATGTTGGTCACCTGCAGGGCAAGCTGCCAGTCATCATCCGCCGAGTTCCAGGCGATGCGGCCGTTGAGCAGACCGTAAGAGGGCAGATAGGACAGCACGTTGTTCTGCACCGTCAGGGTCTGCTGCCGTGAGCGCCAGCTCCAGTCGAGGCGCGGCGTGATCGAACCGGTGGAACCGAGATCGAACTTATATTGCGCGCCGACGCTGATCTGCCGCTTGGGCGCATAGGGCAGCGTCATGCCGTACCGCAGGCCGGCGCCCAGGCCGCCCGACGGTGCCGTGCAGGTCGTCGGCGTGAGGGCCGGCGAGCAGCCCGACAGCTGATCGTACTTGAAGTCCAACAGCGCCGCCGATGCATCGATGAGCAGATTGTCGACCGGCTCGAGCGACAGTTCGGCTTCCAGACCCTTGAGCGTCGCCTTGCCTGCATTGACGAAGTAGGAGCAGGTCAGGTCGTTGGGCGAAATCGGGCAGCCCGCATTCGGTGCGGCCGTCACGCGGGAGAAGACGCTCGCGATGAAGTCCGAATATTTGTTGACGAATGCCGAGACGTTCAGCTGCGCGCGCCGATCGAAGAACCGCGACTTGAAGCCGATTTCATACGCCTTGAGGTTCTCGGGATCGAACGGAACCGCCTGCGCCGGTGTATAAGGACGGGGATTGATGCCGCCACCCTTGAAGCCGGTGGCAACGCTTGCGTAGGTCATGATGTCCGGCGTCCACTGATATTGCAGCACAGCGCGCCAATCGACATTGTTGCCCTTGTAATCGCCCTCAGCGCCATTCAGTCCGCAGAACGCAACGTGGACGACGCCATAGTTCACGCCATTGACCGTGCAGGGGAAATAGGGCGCCGGGTTGCCGGCCTGCACGCCGGGACGACCGCCCCGGAAGAAGCGGAACGTCTTTTCCTCCTCGGAATAGCGGATGCCGCCATTCAGCTCGAGCTTGTCGGTGATCCGCCAGGAGGCATTGGCAAAGGCCGCCCAGTTAGTGGCGGGGATTTCGTCATATTCGGTGAAGATCAACAGACCCTGGTTGATCGTGCCGCGATAGGTGCCGAAGCGATTGATATAGAAGCCGCCCACGACCAGATCGACCTTGTTGTCGAACAGGCTGGAGGCAAGGCGTAGTTCCTGGCTGAACTGCCAGTTGGTCGCTTCATAATCGATCAGCGCGTTGCTGAGCGGTGTGGCATCGAAATCCTGCACCCAGTTGGCCGTGAAGCTGCGATAGGCGGTGATCGAGGTCAGCTTGAGATTGTCAGAGAAGCTGTAATCGATGTTGCCGCTGACGCCCCAGCCATTCACGCGGCTCTGCGACTTGAAGCAATAGGGCGCGGAGCCATCCACGGGCTGCGCATCGCAGTAGGTGGAGTAATTGACATAGGGGCTCTTGGTGAAGCTGTCCCCCGCGACGCCCCAGGGCGAATAGGGCACGAACGGCGAGGTGCCGGTCGTGGGATTCCACAGGTTGAGGCCGTTTGTGGGGGCCGTGGAATACATCGGATAGTTGCGGCTGAGGTTCAGCCCCGTCGTGCCCGGCGTGTAGCTGGTCGCGTTGGCCGTGCCGACGAAGATCAGCGTCTGCGGCGCGGCCTCCGAATCGTCGCGGGTGATGTCGCCGCTGATGTTGATCTCCAGATCCTCGGTCGGCACCCAGCGCAGGGAGCCGCGCGCCGCGACATAAGATTTGCCACCCTCCGTGCCGAGCTGGCACTTGCGGCCATCGGCTTGCGAGGGAATGTTGTAGACCGCGTCCAGTTGCGGATGGGTACAGGCGAAGTCATAGACCTTCACATAACCATCCTGATTGCGCGACACGCCCGAGATGCGGGCGAACAGACGATCCGGCACGATGGTAAAGTTGGCGGCAGCGCGTACATCCACGCGATTGAGGCTGCCGACGGTCGCTTCCACGAAGCCGCCGTCATTGCCATCCGGCTTCTTGGTGTAGAGCTTGATGGCGCCACCGATGGAGTTCATGCCCGCCAGTGTGCCCTGCGGCCCGCGCAGCACTTCGACCCGCTCCAGATCGAGCAGATCGAGCACCGATCCGGTGAGCGTCGAATAATAGACGTCATTCACATACACGCCCACGCCCGGCTCGAAGGCGAGGCTGAAGTCGGCCTGGCCGATGCCGCGAATATGGGCCTGCAGCGACGGGCCCTGCGGATTGCTCTCGCGCAGGTTCACGTTCGGCGCCTTGGTGGCGATCTCGGTGATGCTGGTCTGGCCGCGTGCCTCAAGCTGCTGCGCGCTCAGCGCGGTGATGGCGATCGGTGTCGACTGCACATTCTGCGAGCGGAACTGGGCGGTGACGATGATGTCTTCCGTCTTCCCGCTCTCTTGCGGGGCGGCATCCGTCTGTGCGGCGGCCGCGGTGGCGAACAGGCTGGCGGGCACGCACAATGCGGCGGCCAGGGTGATGCGTGATATGCCACCGAGGCGGACATGGCCACGCGCGCGTCCTTTCAGAAACTCGGAAATCATTGGCTCTCTCCCTCAACTCGAATTTTGAAAAAATCGGCTGTCTGGACTCAGGATTTGTCTTTTTACGTCGTCTGAAAACTGTCGTGCCCGGTCGCTGCGTTCTGGCTTCGTGCTTGTCTCTGCGCGATTGCGTGAACCGGATCGGGCCTTGCTCCCCCTTCTTCCCCTCCTTCTTCAGTGTCTGGCGCGCACTCTCCGGCAGAGTCGCTCAGGCGACGAGCCATAGGGTGTCGCGAGTGTCGTTACGTGCCTCCCCGCGCATGGCTGTCACAGCGCAGATCGGCGCTTGGCCCGGTATTAGCGGCCTCGGAATGTGATGCTTGTGCGGGCCAGGCGCAGAGCGGGCGGACCGCCGTTACGGCCCTGTTCGCGTCCGCATGCCGGGCGAGGATCGCTCCGGGCGCAGCGCCTTGCTCCACCCATGCCACCAGCGCCGCGAGCAGATCGCTCTCCGGCTTGCCGGTCGCGCTGCGGTCTTCCGATCCGCCGAAACGGTCCGTGCCGGCCCCGCCCCGGCAGTGCTGCATGCCCGGCACCATGTAGAGCCGGGCGAAGGCGTCGCGGTCCTGCTCCGCCTCTGCGCCCATGCGCGCGAAGAGATCGAGCGTGGAGAGTGGCTGCACCGATGCATCGGCCCAGCCATGATAGAGGATCAGCCTGCCCCCGCGCGCCGCAAAGGCCCGCATGTCCGCGCTGCGGGCATCCATGGTCGCGAAGCTTTTGCGGGCGGCCGCGAGATCGGCGGCAAGATCGAAGCTGGCCGGGTCCCAACCGGCGTCGCCCCGGCCTGCACTGTGACGCGCATGGCCGAACATCTGGACGGGCAGCGGTGGCAGGCCGCCGGGGCGGGCCGTGATGCCGGGCAGCAGACCGAAATCATGGGTCTTGCCGGTGCTGTCGGTGAGCGGGGCGACGATGTTCGCGATGGTTTTGACCGTGGCGGGCGCAAGGCAGTCTTTAGATTGGCCGGGCTTGCAGGCCAGCTCTTCGACGCGGAAAGCGCAGGTGCGCGGATCGTCGATGATGCCATCGGCCGCGCCGTCATTCTCATCGCAACGCGCAATGGCGCGCCGCGAGACCAGATCCCAGTCCGCCGCGCTGACCGCGACGCCGTCGTTCTGCGTCTGGGCGAGATGCACATGCAGCAGCCGGGCGGCGAGCAGGGGCACGTCCAGACCCGGTGCACCGATCAGGGCGCCGTCATAATCGCCGGGGTAGAGCTGCAACTCACGCAGGCCCTGCCGTCCGCCGCCGGAGCAGCCGAGGAAATAGGCGTGCGCGGCCGGCGCGCCGTAAAAGCCATCGATGATCGCCTTAGAGACCTGCGTCAGCCGGTGATAGGCGAGATGAGCGTACGTTTCCGACTTGCGGGCATCGTCGATCCAGCGCTCGCCCTGGCGATGGCCGGTATCGCTGGAGGCCGCAGCAAAGCCCTGCTCCACGCCGCGCGCCATATCGGCATAATTATAATAGCCCGCCTCGCCGCCGACGCCGGTGCCGAGGAAGCGCCGATTCCAATCGCGCGGGAGCCAGAGCTCAAAGCCGATATCGCCGTCGATCATGCCGGCCAATCGGCAGAAGTCCGCCCGCACCGCTTCGCCTTTCGGCGATGTCGGCGAGGTGGGGCTCTGCCAGTGTGGCGCGGGGGCCACCGTTTCGAGTGAGGTGAGCGTCACGTCGGCGGGCAGGAGGGCGCGGGCCGCTGCGCAGCGATCGGCAAAGGCGGGCGCGTCATCGGCGGCGACCGCATCAGAGGCGCAGCCGAGCAGGCTCGCCAAAGCAAGGGTCTTGAAAGCTGTGAGGGATCGCCGCGCGATCACAGCACCGCCCAGTAGGAGAACACCGCACGGTCGGCGCGGCGATCGATCTTGCCTACGAACATCGTGCGGCAGAGCCAGTCATGCGGGCCTTCCGGTGCATCGAACACCGGGCTGGCGCCGGCATAATAGTCCGCCGGGTCGACGGCCTCGTAATTCTGGAGCCGGGCCAGCACATCCTTGTTACCGTGCCGCACGCCGCGGTTCTGCAGCTCGATGATCGTGCCGTCATCCGCCTGGATCAGATAGCGCGCCTCGAACTTGACGGTGTGGTCGGTGCGGATGGTCGGCCAGTCACCGCCGCTGTGCGGGACCACAATGCCATTGAGGCGCGGGCCGCGCACGATGCCGCTTTCCACACCCACGAAGCCGCGCTCGGCGCCCCAGAAGGTGGGGCCATAGCGATAGCGCCTGGTCAGCTCAATCTCGATCTCGAAGGCGAAATCGAGCGCGGGCGGCTGGCGCTCTGGCGTTGCCGATCCGCTCATCAGCGTATCCAAGGCCCGGGCGGGCGCGGCTCGCGTTCGCCCAGTTGCTCGGAGCCGAAGCGGGCCATGTAGCTGCGCTGCGCGGCCAGCGGATCGGATTCGAGCCGCACGGTCTTGCCGAAGCGCATCGTGGCCCGCAGCGAGGTTTCATAGGGCAGCCACACCGGCATGTGCGGATTGTCCGGCCGGCCGGTCCGCGCAAAGGACGTCCACGCGCCGGACATGGCTGCGCGCAACGCATCGGCCTCGGGCGTCACCGTGCCGACGCCGGAGTGCGCCTCGATATTGCCGAAGGTGAAGGCCAGCTCGATGCCATGGGGCGAAACGCCATGCAGGCTGCCGATGTCGGTCGGCCAGTCGACCAGATAGAGATAGGCCGGCGCCCGCCCGAGCGCGGCCTTGCTCTCGGCCTGAATCGTCGCATCGAGCAGATAGGACCGGTCGGTGGTCAGCCGTGCGAACAGCCGGGTGTTGCTATGGTCGGGGAACATGCCCCGCCAGGTCTCGATGGCCTTGGGCGCCTCGCCGGGCGGGAAGAACCGCAACGACTCCTCCAGCACCCGCGCATCGCTCATCGTGTCGTAGGAAGGCACATGGCCGAGGAAGATCGTCGTTTCCTCGATAGTGGTGCCGAGCATCATCGGCACGTCAGCGCTGAGCAGCGGCGCGTGCGGCAGGAACGGGTGCTGGACCACGCTCAGCCCGTCCACGAAGGGACGGAACTGGCCGGTCTCGTTGCGGACCTCGATGCCGGTGGCGGTGAGCGTGTGCGTCGGCACGTCCGCCAGACGGCGGAGCCCGCCTTTGCGGATGCCGAGCTTGTGCAGGAGGCGGTCGGCGCGATCTAGCGAGACCTCACGTGAGTCGAGCCGGATGCCGGGGCCGCTTTGCGAGATGGCACGGTGGAACAGGCCCGAGGCCGACGGCATCGTCATCATCGCATTGATCTTGCGGCCGCCGCCGGAATGGCCGAAGATCATCACCCGGCCGGAATCGCCGCCGAACTGGCCGATATTCTCGCGCACCCAGGCGAGGGCCAGCGCAATGTCGAGTGCGCCGGCATTGCCGGAGAGCGCATAACGCTCATCGCCCGCTTCCGAGAGATTGAGATAACCGTGGACGTTGAGGCGGTGGTTGATCGAGACCATCACGACGTCATGATTGCGCGCCAGCCAGGCGCCATTGCTGACGGGATCGTCCGAGCCACCGACTTCCCAGCCGCCGCCATGGACCCAGACCATCACCGGCTTGCTGCCGGTCAGCGAGCCGGTCCAGACATTGGCGACGAGGCAGTCTTCGGAATGCGTGGGCGTGTCGGGACCGCCGAGAAAGCCATGCTGCGGGCAGCGCGGCCCGTAGCGCGAGGCGTCGCGCACATCGCTCCAGGGCTTGCGTGGGACAGGCGGGAGGAAACGTGCGGCGCCCCCCGTCGGCTCGCCATAGGGAATGCCCTTGAACGCATAAACCGCGCCCTCGGTGATGCCCTGCACCTTGCCGGCCGATGTCGAAACAATGGGCCGCTCACCGACGGTGCCGATGGCGGCGAGCGACGGCGCGGCGATCAATCCGACGCCAGCGCCGAGCAGGCCGCGCCGCGAGAAGGCCATGTGTGGCCGCCGTGACGCGCCGCCTGTGCGCGCGGTGGAGAACGGATCGCTCATCGCATCGCCTTCCGTGATCGGAAGGCGCGCTGAGACACGCGGATGCAGCCGGGATGCAGCATTGTCCTCTCCTGTGAACCAAGCTCCTGCCGCGACTCTTTGCTGAATCGTCTAGCAATCGTGAGATGAAACTTGCAAATTTGTTCATTCAGTGCAAGCTGGTTCCGTTCAATGAGAAAAAATTGCCGTTTCCCATTTCGTTGCGGAGCGGTTGAGCGGGGGAATGCGGATCGCCGAGTCGGGCCAGCCAGGCGACCGCGCGGAGAGGGTGCGATTCGGTCCGGCGCGTGCGCGACGGGCCGGCGACACCGGATCGGACGATCATGGGTCGGGGAGAGGTGAGAGGATGAAGATATCGCTAGTGCTGGGTGCCCTCCTGCTGGTGGGCGTGACCGCCGCGATCAGTTGGTGGCTCGGGATCAATCACGAGCGCAGGCGCGAGCAGGCCAATATCGAGATGGTGCTGGCGATGTGGGACGGCGTCATCAATCGCGCCGATCCCGATGCGGTGATGAAATACATCGATGAGGATTACATCCAGCATAATCCCAATGTGCGGCAGGGCCGCGAGGGCGTGCTGGAGCTGATCTCGCTGATCCGCAATCCCCCGCCCGCAATGATCCCGCCCGGCAAGAAGACGCTGAAGAAGGCAATCGCGCAGGGCGACTATGTGGTGGTGATCTGGACCCAGCCGCAGCCCGATCCGCACAATCCCGGCGAGACCTACTCTGGCGAAGCCTTCGACATGTTCCGCATCGCCGATGGCAAGGTCGTCGAGCATTGGGACGATACCCGCAAGGCGCTGACACCCTGGCGGCGCTAGGCGCTGACCCCACTTCCGGCGCCCAAGACAAGATTTGAGACCTGAGGAGAGGAACGTTCATGGCCAGTTTCGCTGACGACCGCGCGGAAATCGAGGATCTGCAGGCGCGCTATCTGTTCGCGCTCGATTGGCAGGACCCGGATGGTTACGCCAGCACCTTCGCCGAAGAAGGCGTGCTGGATTGGGCGGGCGGCATCGTGCGCGGGCGCGAGGCGATCCGCGAGGAATGCAAGGGCATGCGCACCTACTTCTCGGGGCGCGGCAAGGGCGAGGAGCCGACCCGCCCGCCGCGGCTGCGCCACTTCATCACCAACATCACCGTGAAGGTGGAAGGCGACAAGGCCTGGAGCCGCTCCTTCTGGTTCGAAATCGACAACGATACCCGCCTGCGCACGCCCTATGTCGGCGGCTATGGCCATTATGAAGATGAGTTGCGCCGCGTCGATGGCACATGGCTCTTCACCTTCCGCAAAATCTGGAACGAGTGCATGGAGGACCGCGCCGCCGAATATGTGAACCCCGTCACGCAGATGGGCTGAGCAGTGTCCGGGCGTCCTGCCGTGCGACCCTCCGGTTTGTCGAGCCTGCTTGGCGCCGTGCTGGGCCTTGCCCTGCTGGCCGCCTGCTCGAACGCGCCACCCGGCAGCATGGCGGGACCGCCTCCGTTCGGTGCGGGCGACGATTGGGACAATCCGGGCGGGGACTGGGCGGAAAGTCGCTACTCCCGCCTCACAGATATCGACAAGACCAATGTGGGCCGGCTCGGCCTCGCCTGGGATTATGATCTCGGCACCACCCGCGTGCAGGAAGCGACGCCGGTCGTCATCGACGGGGTGATGTATACGTCGGGCAATCTCGGCCGGGCCTATGCGCTGGACGCGGCAACGGGCCGGCAACTCTGGGTCTTCTCGCCCGAGGTCGACATGCAGGTCAATCGCTACGCCTGTTGCGATCAGGCCAATCGCGGCGTGGCGGTGGCGGACGGGAAAGTGTTCGTCGCCGCGCTCGACGGATGGCTCTATGCGCTCGACCAGAAGACCGGTGCGGTCGTTTGGAAGGTCGACAGTTTTCTCGATCGCAGTCGGGCCTATACCAGCACGGGCGCGCCGGAAGTGGCGGGCGACATCGTCATCATCGGCAATGCCGGCGCGGAATATGACACGCGCGGCTATGTCATCGCGTTCGACATCCGCACCGGCAAGGAGGTCTGGCGCTTCTACACCATACCGCGCGATCCCGCGCTTGGGCCGCAGGAAAGCAAGGCGCTGGAGGCGGCGCTGAAGACCTGGAACCCGAAAAGCCGCTGGGATATCGGCGGCGGCGGCACGGCCTGGGATGCGATCACTTACGATCCCGAATTCGATCAAGTCATCATCGGCGTCGGTAATGGCGGGCCTTATGCGCAGGCGATCCGTTCGCCAGGCGGCGGGGACAATCTCTACCTGAGTTCGCTGGTCGCGCTCGACCGCAAGACGGGCGCGATGAAATGGCATTTTCAGGAAACGCCGGGCGATAACTGGGATTTCACCTCCGTCCAACCCATGATCCTGACGCGTATGGCGGTGAACGGCGCCGAGCGCCCCGTGCTGCTGCACACGCCCAAGAACGGCTTCTTCTTCATGCTGGACAGGGAGACGGGCAAGCCGCTCGCGGTGCACAGAATGGTGCGCACAAGCTGGGCCTCGGGCTGGGACCTCAAGACCGGCAAGCCGATCGCCACGCCGGAATATTCGGACATCAATGCCGGCCCCAAGCTGGTCTTCCCGGCACCGCCCGGCGCGCGCAACTGGTATGGCGCGGCTTATGATCCGCAGCGCAAGATGTACGTCGCCCATTTTCTCGACATGGGCAATCTCATCATGGTGCCGCCCGCCAATCTGGCGATGCCGCGGCGCAAGCTGGCGCTGAACGCGGGCACGGAATCGATCTTCACGCCCTTTCTGGAAGCGGCGCTTCCCAGTCTGCCCAAGGATGTGCAGAAGACCATCACCGATCTGCCGCAATGGCAATGGGTGAAGGACAAGCCCTGGGCGGCCGATGTGCGCGCCGTTGATCCGGTGACGGGCAGGACGATCTGGAGCTATCCGCGCGAGGACGGCTGGCAGGACCGCAGTGGCGTACTTGCGACGCAGAGCGGCCTCACCATCTTCGGCACGCTGTCGGGCAAGCTGGTTATCCTGGATTCGGACACCGGCAAGGTGCTGCGCACGATCGACACCGGCCGCTCGATCCTTGCCGCCCCCATGACCTACCGGGTGAAGGGCGTGCAATATATCGCGGTGCAGACCGGCTGGGGCGGGGGCGGCTGGGGCTTGGTCCCCGATTATTCCGCGGCTTATGCCAAGGGGAACGCCAATCGCATCCTAGTCTTTCGGCTGGATGGCGGACCAGTGCCGATCCCGCCGGACGTCCCGGCGGAGGGGCCGATCCCGGCCCCGCCCGTGCAGATCTCCGGCACCGATGCCGATCGGTTGGCGAAGGGACGGGTGCTCTTCTCGAAAAACTGTTCGATCTGCCATTCCAACATGCCGCGCGCACCGCTGCCGAGCCTGACCCGCATGAGCGAGGGCGCGCATCAGGCGTTCGAGCAGATCGTGCTGGAAGGGCTGCTGCTGCCCAACGGAATGCCGCGCTGGGACGATCTGCTGACGCGCGCCGACGTGCAGGCGATCCATGCCCATCTGATCGATCTGCAGAGCAAGGCATACGCCCGGCAGCAGGCCGGAGCGCCACAGGAAACGCCGGTCTACTCCCGCATCACCACGGCCAACTAATGAGAGCATGAGCGAGATGGATACCATATTCTCACTGTCTGGATTGATGTCGCTCTCGAGAGATGTGGAGAGGCGCGCCCTGCGGATGAGCATCCTTGTCTGCCCAGCCTCGGACGCGGGTGGTCGCGTATGACTGCCGCAGCGACGGCCATGCCAGAGCAGGATGGCATCGACATCTTCGAATCGGCCCGGCTCAAGCCGCGCTACTGGCTGCTCGTCGTCCTGCTGATGACGCAGGGCCTGTTTGAGTTTTTCGATTTCTACATCATCGGCTTTCTGGTCAGCGTCATCGGGCCGGAATGGAACCTCACCTTCGGCCAGGTCTCCATCGTGTTGCTTTCGGCAGGCGTGGGCCAATTGGTGGGTGCGCTGCCCTTCGCCTGGTTCGCGGACCGCTATGGGCGCAAGCCGGCACTGATTTCCGGGATTGTGCTCTATTCGCTGGCGGCCGGCTGCGCGGCCTTCGTGCCGGACGGGAGCTGGATGCTGTTCGCGTTCCTGCGCTTCATCGTCGGCGTGGGCTATGGCGGCACGCAGATCACCTTGCTGATCGAGATCGCGCCGACGCGCTGGCGCACCATGATCGCCAGTGCGAGCGGCCTGATCGCGCCCGGCGGGGTGTTGCTGGCCTCGTTGCTGGTCGCCAATTTCCTGCCGACCATCGGCTGGCGCGGCCTCGCCCTGCTCGGTTTTTTCCCGCTCGTCATCGCCTTCGCACTCTACTTCCTGGTGCCGGAGTCGGTCCGCTGGCTGGTCTCCCAGGGCCGCGCGACCGAAGCGCATGATGTGCTCGCCAAATATGTCGATCTGCCCAAGGAGCAGATCCCGCTGCCGCGCGTGCCCAAGGAAGTGCGCCGCGCGCGCCTGCGCGACATTGCCCTCTATCCGGGTCGCTTCTGGCTGATCGTGGCGACCAGCTCCGGGCTCGGCATCGCCGGCTTCGGCGTGGCCTTGTGGGGGCCGACGGTGCTCACCATGCTGCTCAAGATCCAGCCGGCCGAGGCGGCTGCCTATTTCGTGTTTGTGAGCATCGCAGGCATCGCCGGCCGGGCGCTATGGACGGTCACCCCGCACTTCATCGGTCGCTGGCGCTCCGCGCTCATCTGCCTGTTCGGCACGGCGGTGACGATCAGCGCGGCGGCCTTCCTGCACCCTTATTTCGTGGCCGGGGTGCCCGTGTTCCTGCTGTGCCTGATGTGCGGATCGCTGTTCTACGATGGCGGCGCCTCCAACAGCTCGCCCTACGGGACGGAATTATTCCCGGTCCGCCTCGCCGGGCTGGGCGGCGGCCTCGTCCAGATGGTCAGCGGCTTCGGCAAGCTACTCGGGCCGATCATTCTCGCGCTGATCGCCGGCAGCGGCAATCTGCTCTCGCCCCAGGCGACGGAAGCCGCGATCACGCCCGGCTTCCTCACGCTCGCCGCCTTTGCGGTCATTGGCTTCCTCGCCACCTCGATGCTGCGATACGAGACCCATGGCGTCCGCATGGTGACGGACGAGGATGATTTCGTTTCCGGCAAGGTCAACGCCAAGCCGCCGCCGCTCGCCTGAGCGCCGCCACCCGCCTCATCCACACACCCACATGCAAGGAACCGGTATGCAACCGCCTGAACTGGAATATGTCTTCACCATCGAGATCGATCTGAGCCCTCGCTTTCGTTACGGCCCGACCACGGACGGGCTGGAGCGCGGCTATGTCGGCGTGCTCGGTGGCCGCATCACCGGTCCGCGCCTCAATGGGCGCATCGTGCCCCACACCGGCGGCGATTGGCCCAGCATCCGCCCGGACCAGACCTGCGACTTCAACGCGCGTTACCTGATCGAGGCCGATGACGGCACGCTGATCCAGCTGCGCAACACCGGCGTGCGCCATGGCCCCAAGGAAGTGCTGGATCGCCTGCAGAATTATGAGCCGGTCGACCCCTCCGAATATTATATGCGGGTGACCCCGCAGTTCGATGCGCCGGAAGGGCCGCATGGCTGGCTCAGCCGGACCGTGTTCATCGGCAAGACGGATCGGCAGAAGACCAAGTCCGTGTTCAACTATTGGGCGGTGCTCTGAACATGGCGGAGTCCTCTGCAGGGCTGTTCCCCGTGGAGCGGGCGATCGCGCAGGGCGCGGTCGTCGATCCGGTGCAGGCCGGGAGCGCCGATCATATCGCGCTGACGGCGCGTAACCGGGCGTTGATGATCGACTTCGTGACGATCCTCTATGAACAGCGCGATCCCCGCCGGGCCTTTGAGGGATATGTCCATGAGGACTATATCCAGCACAACCCGATCATCGCCGACGGCCGCGAAAATGCGCTCAAATGGCTGGAGCCGGTCTTCTCCAAGCCAGGCACGGAGATTCAGGTCCGGCGGGTGCTGGTGGATGGCGATTATGCCACCGTGCAGATCATCGGACGGATGGGGCCGGAAGATGGCGGCAGTGCGGTCATGAACATCTTCCGCATCGAGGACGGGCTGATCGTCGAGCATTGGGACGTGACGCAAGCGATGCCGGCGGAAACGGCAAGTGGGCGGCCTTTGGGATAAGAGGATACGACATTTCCGTTCGTCATTCCCGCGAACGCGGGAATCTAGAACCCAGCCGAATTTCCATCGCGCCCTTGGATTCCAGCGTCCGCGGGAATGACGGAGGGAGCGGGCGGTGGCGCGGCTTAGTCGGACGCGCTAGGCTGGGCCGAACGAGAAACACAGGAGAGGCAGGCCATGGATCTGGGCATCAGGGGCCGCAAGGCGATCGTCAATGGCGCCAGCGCCGGCATGGGCAAGAGCGCGGCGATGGCGCTGGCCCGCGAGGGCGTGGACGTGTTCATCTCGGCGCGGGGCGAGGACCGGCTGATGCACGCGGCGCAGGAGATTGCCGATGAGACCGGCGCGCGGGTCGTGCCAATCGTCGCCGATCATGCCAGCGCCGAGGGGCGCGAGCGCATTCTGGCGGCCTGCCCGGAGCCGGACATTCTCGTCGGCACCTGCGCCCCGCCGCCGATGACGCCGGACTATCGCGCGATCACCGGTGAGCAATGGCAGAGCGCTATCGAGATTTCGCTGCTTTCGCCCATTGAGTTCATGCGCCGCGTGCTCGATGGCATGGTGGAGCGCCGATGGGGCCGGGTGGTGAACATCGCCACGGTGGCTGCGAAATATCCCGGCGAAATCCGGGCGCTTTCCGGCAGCACGCGGGCGGCGCTGGTGAACTACAGCGTCGCCGTCTCCAAGGTGGTGGCGAAGCACAATGTCGTCATCAACAACCTGCTGCCGGGCATGCACCACACCGCGACAGTCGAGGACCAGTTCAATGCCCGCGCGAAGGCCAAGGGCACGACCTATGAGGATGAGGTCGCCGAGTTCGTGCGAGACTGGCGGATCGCCAGCGGGCGCTTCGGCAATGCGGACGATGTGGGAGCGTTCGTGGCGATGTTCTGCAGCGAGTTTGCCAACTACACCACTGGCCAGAGCCTCACCATCGATGGCGGTGCCACGACCTCGACCTTTTAGAGGACGGTCGGTTGGTCGGGCGGATTATGAGATATATGATCTCCGTTCGCCCTGAGCCTGTCGAAGGGCTGTCCTTCTCTGCTCAGCCTCGAGGGTAGAAGAACGGGGCTTCGACAAGCTCAGCCCGAACAGCGTGGGGAAAGGCCGAACCGTGATCGGGGTTAAGGCATAGACCAGTCCGCTCGCCCACCGCACAGGGTGACGCGCGCCCGGCGATCTGCTATGGGCGCGCGCCATGACGAACCCCAATAGCCTCGATTACGAACGCCCGGTCATCACGCCGCCCGATGGCGAGAAGAAGGTGCTGTTGCACAGCTGCTGCGCGCCCTGCTCGGGCGAGGTGATGGAAGCGATGACCGCGAGCGGCATCGACTACACCATCTTCTTCTACAATCCGAACATCCACCCCAGGGAGGAATATCTGCTGCGCAAGGAGGAGAATATCCGCTTTGCCGAGCAGCATAATATTCCCTTCGTCGATGCCGACTATGACACGGTGAACTGGTTCAAGCGCGCCAAGGGCATGGAGAATGAGCCCGAGCGCGGCGCGCGCTGCACCATGTGCTTCGACATGCGCTTCGAACGCACGGCGCTTTACGCGCATGAGCACGGCTTTCCGGTCATCACCTCGTCGCTCGGCATCTCGCGCTGGAAGAACATGAACCAGATCAACGATTGCGGGGAGCGCGCGGCGGCGCATTATCCCGGCATCAAATATTGGACGTTCAACTGGCGCAAGGGTGGCGGCGCGGCGCGGATGATCGAGATCAGCAAGCGCGAGCGCTTCTACCAGCAGGAATATTGCGGCTGCGTCTTCTCGCTGCGGGATACCAACGCGCACCGGGTCGCCCAAGGCCGTGAGGAAATCCGCATCGGCGAGCTGTATTATGGGGACGAGCCTTCCGCGCAGGGCTGAGCCGCGCGGGAGGGGTTTGACCACAAGAAACGGGACGCGCCCGTCCGGCCGCGCGTCTAGCTGATCGGCTCCACTTATGGAGCTGGATCATGACATTACTGGATCGCAAAGTCGCCATCATCACTGGCGCGAGTTCGGGGATCGGGCGCGCCGCTGCGCTGCTGTTCGCGCAACAGGGCGCGGCCGTCGTGCTGGTTTCCCGACGCGAGGCGGCGCTTGAGAGCGTGGCCGAGTCCATCAGAGCGCAGGGTGGGCGGGCGGCCATCGTCGCGGGCGACGTGCGCAATGAGGAGACGCACCGCCGAGCCGTTGCGGTCGCCTGTGAGACCTTCGGGGGCCTGCACGTCGCATTCAACAATGCCGGGCTTGTCGGGACGATGCAGCCGCTGGCAGACCTCACGCCGGAGGATTGGTCGCAGGTGCTGGCGGTCAACCTGACGGCGGCTTTCCTCGGCGCCCGCGTGCAGATTCCGGCCATGCTCGATCAAGGCAGCGGCGCGCTTGTCTTCACCGGCAGCTTCGTAGGCAACAGCGTCGGCTTGCCGGGCATGTCGGCTTATGGGACGGCGAAGGCCGGGCTGCTTGGCCTCGTGCGCGGCATCACGGCCGATTATGGCGCGCAGGGCATCCGCGCCAACGCTCTGCTACCGGGCGGGACAGCGACAGGGATGGCAGGCGATGCCGATCAGCAGGCCTGGGCGGCTAGTCTTCACGCGATGAAGCGGATCGCACAACCAGAAGAAATCGCGCAGGCGGCGCTATTTCTGGCCAGCGACATGGCGAGCTTTGTCACTGGCTCGGCGCTGTGGGCGGATGGGGGCAACGCCGCCGTCAAATTGTGATGCTTGGGACGTTGATAGTCGGCGGGCGGGCTCTTGAAGGATCGGGCGGCCGTATCAAGGCCGCCCGTGTCACTCTCGCTTAGTTGCCGTCGATCACTTCCTGCCCGGCCTGACCAACCGATTCAATGTCCTTGCCGGCGCCTTTGACAGTTGCGCAAGCCTGGAGTGCGAGGGCCGCGCCGAGCAGCAGAATCAATGTGCCGCGCTGTTTCATGATCGTCTTCCTTCTGTTTGTTCCGGGCGATGAAATGCTTGAGCGAGGGTTCGGTTGCGATTCCCGGTCGGCGGGCGCAGCTTGCAGGGAACGTGTTCAGGGAACGCGCGCCTCGTCGGGCCGTTCAGGAAGATGAGACGGCAGCGCCTCGACCGCGCCGGATAGCAACCAGATGAAAGGGTCAGTGATGAGCGGGAAGATCGATGTCGCGGTAATCGTGGGCAGTCTGCGCAAGGACTCGTATAACCGCAAGGCGGCGCTGGAGCTGGCGCGCCTCGCCGATGACGATATGGCGCTGCGGATCGTGGAGATCGGCGATTTGCCGCATTATGATGAAGATGCGGAGACCGACAGCCCGCCGGCAGCGTGGACGCGCTTTCGCAACGAGATCGCCCCGGCCGACGCGTTGCTGTTCGTCACGCCTGAATATAACCGTTCGGTGCCGGGCGTGCTCAAGAACGCTATCGACGTTGGCTCGCGGCCCTATGGTCAGAGCGTGTGGATGGGCAAGCCCGCGGCGATCATGACCGTCTCGCCCGGAGCGCTTGGCGGGTTCGGCGCCAATCATCATCTGCGCCAGATGCTGGTCTTTCAGGACACGCCGATCCTCCAGCAGCCCGAGGCCTATGTCGGCAATGCGGCCAAGCTGTTCGAGGATGACGGCCGGCTGACGGACAAGAAGACGGAGGATTTTTTCCGCAGCTTCCTCGACGCATTTCGCAAGCTGATCGACCGGGCGGGCTGAGCGCCGCTCAGTTCACCATCGACTTGAGGCGCCGCCAGATTCGCGTGCGCAGCGGCGTGCGCGATTCGATGCTGAGGCCACGCGCACGCGCCGCCCGCATGAGATCGCGGGTCAGCGCGCGCAACTGGCGATCGTTGAGTGCCGTCGACACCCGGTGGTGGCCGCCGCGCATGCCGCTTTCGGCGATATGCAGCGTCAGGATGACGCCATGGTCAGCGCCGCGCCGCTCCCAATCGATAAGCGCCCCGGAAATATACTCCTGCCGCCTGAAATCCTGTTCCGCCATGCCTTCCTCTGTTGCGCCCGGCTTGCGCGCCGTCCTGCTCGTGCAATCCCTGACCGCCGTTTCTTAACGTTTTGGAAAGGCCGGGCCGAGCCGTTGGCCCACCGGGCGCGCATTGTCTATTGCGCATTGCACAATATTCGCATTCACTGCGCGGATGCTCAAAGCTGCAGTCTATCATCGCACGGCCTATCACTACAGCAGGCCGATCCGTCTCGGGCCGCAGATCATCCGGCTTCGACCCGCGCCGCATAGCCGCACCAAGGTGCCGAACTATGCGCTGCGGATCGAGCCAGAGGGCCATTTCATCAACTGGCAGCAGGACCCGCACGGCAACTGGCAGGCGCGGCTGGTCTTTCCCGATCCGGTCGACCGTTTCGTGGTGGAAGTGGATCTGCTCGCCGATCTCGACGTCATCAATCCGTTCGATTTCTTCGTCGAGCCTTATGCCGAGGAGTATCCGTTCGCCTATGACGAGGCGCTGAAGACGGATCTGGCTGCCTATTTCGAGGTCGAGGCGCAGGGTCCGCTGTTCGAGGCGCTGGTGGCACAGCATGCGGGCCATCAGGGCCGCACCATCGATTTTCTGGTGGAGATCAATCGCCAGCTCGAACAGCGTATCGGTTATGTCATCCGCATGGAAACCGGGGTGCAGACCCCGGAAGAGACCCTGCAGATCGGCACCGGCTCCTGCCGGGACAGCGCCTGGCTGCTGGTGCAGCTGGTGCGGCGGCTGGGCTTCGCGGCGCGGTTCGTCTCGGGCTATTCGATCCAGCTCGTCGCGGATGTCGAGCCGGTCGAAGGCCCCAAGGGCGTGACGCGCGACGTGGTCGATCTCCACGCCTGGGCGGAAGTCTATGTGCCGGGCGCGGGCTGGATCGCGCTGGACGCGACCTCCGGCATGTTCGCCGGCGAGGGGCATATCCCGCTCTGTGCATCGCCTCATTATCGCTCGGCCTCGCCCATCGAGGGGCTGGCCGAGCCGGCGGAAGTGGACTTCCGCTTCGAGATGCGCGTCTCGCGCATTGCCGAGGCGGTGCGGATCACCAAGCCGTTCACCGATGAGCGTTGGGCCGCCGTGCAGGCGCTGGGCGAACAGGTCGACGCCGACCTCGTCGCGCAGGATGTGCGGCTGACCACCGGCGGCGAGCCGACCTTCGTCGCCGAGAACGGCGGGCAGGAGGATGAGTGGAACGGCGGCGCCGTCGGCCCGACCAAGCAGGGCTATGCGGACAAGCTCGTGCGGGCGCTGCGGGAGAAATTCGCGCCGGGCGGGATGCTCCACCA
The DNA here is from genome assembly GCF_025961735.1 of Sphingobium sp. B11D3B. Lineage (NCBI taxonomy): Bacteria > Pseudomonadati > Pseudomonadota > Alphaproteobacteria > Sphingomonadales > Sphingobiaceae > Sphingobium > Sphingobium sp. B11D3B. Next base: position 3,237,165 of record NZ_JAOQOF010000001.1, read on the forward strand.
CGGTCAGGGCAAATGGTATCCCGGCGAGAGCCTGCCGCGCTGGGCCTATGCGGTCTACTGGCGCAAGGATGGCGTGCCAGTGTGGCGCGACCCGATGCTGATCGCGCGGGAAGAGGCCGAGGGCAAGCCGCTCGCGACGCCGGCGCTTGCCGCGCGCTTTCTGGCGACTATCGCCGCAGGCCTTGAGGTTCAGCCCGATTATGTCGCGCCGGTCTATGAGGATGAGCAGGAGTGGGCGCGCAAGGCGGAAGATTTGCCCGTCAATGTGACGCCAGACGATAACAGGCTCAGCGATGTCGAGGCGCGCGAGCGGATGAAGAAGGCGTTTGCGATGGGGCTGGTCGAGCCCGTCGGCTACGCCTTGCCCATCCAGCGCTGGCAGGCTGCGCAAACCAAGCCACGCTGGCAGAGCGAGGTCTGGGCGGTGCGCCGGGGCAAGCTCCATGCCGTGCCGGGCGACAGCTCGCTGGGCTACCGCTTGCCGCTGGGCTCGCTGCCCTTCGTGCCGCCGGCCGACTTCCCCTATATCCACCCGCGCGACACCAGCGAACCGCGCGAGCCGCTTGCGGATTATCATGTCCAGCGCGCGGAGCGGGCGCACCGGCCGGATGTGCGCGAGCAGATGGTTGCCTCCCGCGCGGAGGCCGGCGGCGCGGCAGCGCAGGAGCGGGTGGAGCAGGAGATCATCGAGGGCGCGGTGCGCACCGCGATCACCGTCGAGCCCAAGGCGCATTATCTCTCCGTCTTCCTGCCGCCGGTGCGCGAGCTGGAGGATTATCTGGAGCTGATCGCGCAGGTGGAGGCCGCAGCCTGCGCCATGCGCGTCGAAGTGCGGATTGAAGGCTACGCCCCGCCGCCCGATCCGCGCCTGCAGGTGCTCAAGATCACGCCCGATCCCGGCGTCATCGAGGTCAATGTGCAGCCGGTCGCGACATGGGGCGAGACGGTCGAGCTGACCGAAACGCTCTACGATGTTGCGCGAGCGCTCAAGCTCACGGCCGACAAGTTCATGGTCGATGGGCGCGCCGTGGGCACGGGCGGCGGCAATCATCTCGTGCTCGGCGGGCCGAGCCTCACCGATTCGCCGTTCATCCGTCGGCCGGACCTGCTCAAGAGCTTCGTGCTCTACTGGCAGCGCCATCCTTCGCTCAGCTATCTCTTCTCCGGTCTGTTCATTGGCCCCACCAGCCAGGCACCCCGCATCGACGAGGCGCGGCATGACGGGCTGTACGAGCTGGAGGTGGCGCTGGCGCAGGTGCCCCATCCCTTTAAATCAGGGCCGGGAGAAGGCGCCACGCCACCCCCCTGGCTGGTCGACCGGCTGTTCCGCAACCTGCTGGTGGACGTGACCGGCAATACGCACCGCACCGAGATTTGCATCGACAAGATGTTCTCGCCCGATGGGCCGACCGGGCGGTTGGGGCTGGTCGAGTTCCGCGGCTTCGAGATGCCGCCGGACGCGCGGATGAGTTTGGCGCAACAACTGCTGCTGCGCGCGCTCACCGCCTGGTTCTGGCGCACGCCGCAGGAGGGCAATCTGGTGCGCTGGGGCACGCGCCTGCACGATCGCTTCATGCTGCCCCATTTCGTCTGGGAGGATTTTCTCGACGTGCTCGGCGATCTGCGCCGGGCGGGCTATGATTTCGATCCCAACTGGTTCGAGGCGCAGAAGCAGTTCCGCTTCCCGGTCCATGGGGCGGTGCGGGCCGGCGGGCTGGAGCTGGAGATTTCCCACGCGCTGGAGCCTTGGCATGTGCTGGGCGAAACCGGCGCGATCGGCGGGACCGTGCGCTATGTGGACAGCTCAACCGAGCGGCTGCAGGTGCGCGTCTCCGGGCTGGTCGAGGGGCGGCATGTCGTCGCCTGCAACGGCCGCCGCGTGCCACTGGCACCCACCGGCGTGGCAGGCGAGGCCGTGGGCGGCGTGCGGTACAAGGCCTGGGCTCCCTCGGACTGTCTCCACCCGCGCCTGCCGGTCAATGCGCCCCTGACGTTCGACGTGTTCGACGCGTGGAGCGGCCGGTCGCTCGGCGGCTGCGTCTATCATGTGGCGCATCCGGGCGGACGCAATTATGACGACGTGCCGGTGAATGCCTATGAGGCGGAGGCGCGGCGCAAGGCGCGGTTCCAAGATCATGGCCATACGCCGGGCTCCATGGTGCTGCCACCGGACGAGAAAACGGGGGAATTTCCATTGACGCTCGATCTGCGACGGCCCGCGACCCTTTGAATGCGTCGCTTGCCATGACTGCCGGGGAAGAGGACATCGGCCAGGCCCTCGCGCGCTATGCGCGCGAAGCCGGGCGCGGTGACCTCATGCTCGCGGCGCAGGGCGATCCTGCCATGGCGCATCGCTGGGAAGCGATGTTCGGTGCCATTGCCAGCGCCGCGCGGGGCGGCTTCGCCGGTCTGCAGGCCCGGGCCGATCAGCAGGTCGTCGATCTCGGCATGGCCTTTCGCCTGACCGGTGAGGTCGAGGAGCGCGTCTGGCCGCTCAGTCCCGTGCCGATGCTGATCCACGCGACGCAGTGGCAGGGCATCGAGGCGGGTCTGGCACAGCGGGCCGATCTGCTCGAGCATGTGCTCGATGATCTTTATGGCGCGTGCAGCCTTGTCGCCAGTGGCGAGCTGCCGGCGGCGATCGTGGCCGGGGCGCCGGATTATTGGCGGCAGATGCGCGGCCTGCCGCCGCCGCGCGGCCACCGGCTGCAATTTTACGCGGTCGATCTGGCGCGCGGGCCGGATGGCGAATGGCGGGTGCTGGCGGATTATGTGCGCACGCCCGTCGGTGCCGGCTATGCGCTGGAAAACCGCCTCGCGATGACGCGCGCGACGGACGATGCGCTCGGCATCGTCAATTTTGTGCGGCTGGCGCCCTTCTTCTCCGATTTCCGGCAGGGCCTCGCCGCCGTCTGTGCCCGGCCCGATCCGCGCATCGCGTTGCTCACGCAGGGGCGTTACAATCAGAGCTATGCCGAGCAGGCGCACCTCGCGCGCTATCTCGGCATCCTGCTGGTCGAGGGGCAGGATCTCACCGTGCGCGACGGGCAGCTTTACGTCCGCACCGTCGAGGGCGTGAAGCGGGTCGATGGGCTGTGGCGGCGGATGGGCACGGACCTGCTCGATCCGCTGGCGTTCGATTCGCGCTCGACCATCGGCGTGCCGGATATTTTCGAGGCGATGCGCCACGGCAGCCTCGTCATCGCCAACTGGCCCGGCGCCGGGGTGCTGGAGACGCCGGCGCTCGCCGCCTTCCTGCCGCGTCTCTGCCGCAAGCTGCTCGGCGAGCCGCTGCGCATTCCCAATGTTGCGACATGGTGGTGCGGGCAGGCGAAGGAGCGCGCGCATGTTCGCGAGCAGGCGGACCGGTTGGCCATCGGCTCTGCCTTCGGCTTGCCGGTGCCGGCGATCCCCCATGGCCGCGCGCGCCTGGCCTCGCGCCTCAGCCCTGCCGAGAATGCCGCGTTCCTCGCCGAGCTGGAGCAGCGCCCGATGGATTATATCGGGCAGGAGCTGGTGCAATTGTCCACCACGCCGGCGCTGGTCGATGGCGTGCTGCTGCCCCGCCCGTTCATCCTGCGCGCCTTCCTCGCCCGCGACGCGCATGGCCAGTGGCGGGCGATGCCGGGCGGGTTTGCGCGGCTCGCAGCGCATGATGACATGCGGGCGGTGCTGATGGGGCAGGGCGACATGTCCGCCGACGTCTGTATTGTCGCTGATGAACCGCAGACGGCAGTGGTCACGCTCGACAGCGGTGCGCCAGTCGCCATTCGCCGGGTCGCGGGCACGCTGCCCAGCAAGGCTGCGGATAATTTCTTCTGGCTCGCGCGCTATCTGGAGCGTGGCGAAATGGTGCTGCGGATGATCCGCGTGCTGATCGGCGGCAGTATCGAAGGCGAGGCAGCCTCCGCGCTCGACCGCCCGACGCTCGGCCGCGTGGCCGATACGCTGGTTGCCTGGGGCAGCGCCCGCAAGGACAAGCTGGGTGAAGGCACCGGCAAGCTTTGCGTCCATGCACTCAGCGATCCGGAGATGCCGGGTAGCGTCCAATCCCTGTTCGAGGCGGCCGAAGCGATCGGTCGCGGCCTTCGCGAGCGGCTGGCGGTGGACTTCTGGCGCCTGCTCAGCCGCCAGATCGACCGGGTGAGCGAAGCGCGCGAGTCGCAGCTCATGGCGCATGTCGCGCGGCTGCTGGATCGTTGCGCGGCGCTCTCCGGCCTGTCTGCCGAGAATATGGTGCGCGGTGCGGGCTGGCGTTTCCTGGAGCTAGGCCGGCGGCTCGAACGCGCGATCCATCTGTGCCGGCTGGCGCGTACCTTCGCGGGTGACGATGCCAATGGCCACGACCTCAATCTGTTTCTGGATCTCTGCGATTGCCAGATCAGCTATCGCACCCGCTACCTCTCCGGTCTGGCGCTGGCGCCGGTGCGCGACATGCTGCTGCTGGAGCCGGGCAATCCGCGCTCGCTTGCCTTTCAGGTCGATGCGATTCTCGATCATCTGCGCGCCTTGCCGACGCTGCGCGACGACGGGATGCCCGAGCCGCCGGTGCAACTCGCCCTGGCGCTCTCTGCCCGTCTGCATGCCGCCTCGGCCGAGATGCTCACGGCGCGCGATCTGGAGGTCATCGAGACGGCGCTGCTCGATCTCTCCGACCGGATCGATGATCGCTTCTTCCTCAAGGGCGAGGATGCGCCGCGCGCCTCCGGCATGACGCGGCTGGCATAGATGAGGCGGATGTATAACAGACGATGAGATATCGGGTCAGCCACATCATCCGCGTCGATTATGATCCGCCCGTGCGGCTGGCGCATTTCAATTTGCGGCTCGCGCCCATCGCGTGGCCGGGGCAGCAGGTGCGGGACTATCGCCTCATCGTGGATCCTGTGCCGGACGTGCGCCAAGAGCGCGTCGGGGCCTATCCGTTCAACCTCACCCGCATCGAGATGCTCAAGCCCGTGGCCTCGCTGGAAGTGCGCTCCACGTTCATCGCCGATGTGAGCGAGGCCGAGCTGGATCTGCTTGGCGCCCGGATGAGCGTAACGGAGGTCGCGCAGGCGGCGCTGTTCGTCATGGATGTCGGGCCGATGTCCCCCGTGACCTATCTCTTCCCATCCCGCTTGCTGCCGCTCGTGCCGCAGATCGCCGCCTGGGCGCGGCCGCATCTGGCGCCCGACGCCGACTGCCTGAGCGCGGCGCTGGCGCTGGCCCGGCACATTCAGGCGAGCTTTCACTACGACACCAAGGCGACCGAAGCCGATACGCCGGTGGCCGAGGCCTTCTCCATCCGGCGCGGCGTCTGCCAGGATTTCGCGCACATCCTCATCGTCGCGCTGCGTGCCGCCGGTTTGCCGGCGGCTTATGTGAGCGGCTATCTGCGCACCGATCCGCCGCCGGGGCAGGCGCGGCTGGTCGGCGCGGATGCGATGCACGCCTGGGTGGCCTTGTGGTGCGGTCCCCTGCGCGGCTGGGTAGGGATTGATCCGACCAATGGCGTGCTCGCCAATGGCGATCATCTCGTCGTCGGCATGGGCCGGGATTATTCGGACATCTCGCCGATCGACGGCGTGTTCGTCGGCGGCCATTCCCAGAAGACCTTCAATTCGGTGGACGTGTCACCCATGGACAGCCGCACCACCACCGCCTGACCGTTGCATGGTCCAAGGCCTCCCTCATGAGCGACCTCTCCCGGTCGAGCGGACCTGATCCGCTCGACGCATCGGCGCGGAACGTCGCTGCGCCCTGATCGTTAGCGTCGGTGAACAGGGAGATGCGTACATGGATGCCGGAGCCAGACTGACGATGCTCGCGCGCGCCGGCTTCGCGACCCGTGGCGCGCTTTACATCGTCATTGCCTTTCTCGTGTTGCGGGCCGGGCGGGCCGAGGATCCGTCGGGCGCCCTTGAATATCTCGGCGATGGCGGCGGCATGATTTTCCTTGGCCTGATGGCGGCGGGGTTGATCGGCTATGGGCTCTGGCGGCTGTCGGACGCCGCTTTCAACATCGAGCAGCATGATGATGATACCAAGGGCAAGATCAGCCGCGTCGGCGCGGCGGCGAGCGGCCTGATCCACCTGTTTCTGGCGTGGCAGGCGATCCGGTTGATGCAGGGCACCTCCGGTGGCTCGGGCGGCGGGACGGAGGAAGGCGCACAGAGCGCCCTCCAACTGCCCGGTGGCTTTATCCTGCTCATCATCGGCGGCCTGATCCTGATCGGTACGGGACTGTACCAGCTCGTCAAGGCCGCCAAGGGCAGCTATCTTAAGCATCTGGAACCGCAGGTCGCGCGCAAGGCCTGGGCGCAGTGGACCGGACGGTTGGGCTATGCCGCGCGCGGGGCAGTGTTTTTGATTACCGGCGGCTTTCTGATCTCTGCGGGGCTGGATTCTCAGGCAAGCGAGGCCGGCGGCATGTCGGACGCGCTCGCCTGGCTGACCAATCCCTGGGACATTCTGATTGCCATCGGCTTGCTCGGCTTTGGCATGTTCAGCCTGATCGAAGCACGTTACCGGCGCCTGCAGACCGTTTCGGCCGGCCCTTTGGCAAGCGGCGCGTCACGCTTCGGCTGGTGAGCGGGAGCCCAACGGTACATTGCACAGGCACCACCAAGCATTAAGCTGGCGGTGAACGATAAGGGGGATGTCATGACAGTTCAGCACCGCGAGGCGGATCCGGCGCCGCGCGAACGGCAAGGTCCGGGCGCGCGAATCGCCATGGCGACCGTGATCATTCTGGCGGTCGTGGGCACGGCGTGGCTGTTCGTCAAAATGTCCGGCCTGCTGCTGCTGGTCTTTGCGGCTTTGGTGCTGGCGGCCATTCTCGATGCCATAACCCGCGTCATCTGCCGCATCCCCGGGCTGCCGCGCGGACTGGGGCTGGCGCTTGCGGTGGTGACGCTGCTGGCGGTCATCACCGGCGCCTTCACGCTGTTCGGCACGCAGATCGTGGGTGAGTTCGACACCATCCGGGACAGCATCCCGCCCGCCATCGATCAGGTGCAGGCGCTGCTGGAGCGGTTTGGCCTCGGCGACGCCACCCGCGACCTGATCGAGCAGGGTCAGGGCGACCTTTCCAACCTTCTGTCTCAGGCCGGCGGTTATGCGCTCACGGCGGGCAACGGCATCGCCAATCTGGTGCTGCTGTTCGTCGGCGCCATCTTCATCGCCAGCGATCCCGCCGTCTATCGGCGCGGCCTCATCTTGCTGATGCCCCAGCGGGCCGAATCCCCGCTCGGCGAGGCACTCGATGATGCGGTGCGCGGCTTGCGAGGCTGGATGATGGGACAGGCTGTCTCGTCGGTGGTCGTGGCGGCGTTGACCTGGGCCGGGCTTGCGGCGTTGGGCGTGCCCGCAGCAGGCGGCCTTGGCATCATTGCGGGCCTGCTGGATGTGATCCCGATGATCGGCCCGATCATCGCGGGCGTGCCGGCCGTGTTGCTGGCCTTTACCGTGTCGCCGATGACTGCCCTGTGGACGACCCTGGTGTTCCTCATCATCCAACAATTGCAGGGCAATTTCCTGCAGCCGATGATTCAAAAGCAGGCCGTGGACGTGCCGCCCGCCGTGCTGCTCTTCGCGGTAGTGGCGGCCGGGCTTCTGTTCGGCTTCATGGGCATGCTGCTGGCTGCGCCGCTGACGGTGGTGGTGTTCGTGATGGTCCAGCGGATCTATGTGCGGACCCTGCTTGGGAAGAAGATCAAGATCGCCGGGCAGGACTGACGAGCCCGCGAGAGGCGCGGCTGATCATGAGGGACGGGAGGGGCCAGCCGCTCGTCCGGACAACAAAAAAGGCGCCGGAAAGTCCGACGCCGTTCTTGTCTTGAAATCCGCGAGAGCGCTCAGGCCAGGCCGGCGACGCTCTTGGTCAGGCGGCTGAACTTGCGCGAGGCGGTGTTCTTGTGGAGCACGCCACGGGCCACGCCACGCGACAGCTCGGGCTGTGCGGCGGAAAGGGCTGCCTGCGCCGCCGACTTGTCACCCGCTGCGACCGCTGCTTCCACCTTCTTCACGAGGGTGCGGATGCGGCTCATGCGGCTACCGTTGATCTCGGCGCGACGTGCGTTGCGACGAATGCGCTTCTTTGCCTGCGGCGTATTGGCCATGAAATTCCTCGAACTCGAAACTGTTTTTGGGCGCGCGGCCCGACTCGCCAGGCGGAAGCCGCAGGCGCGCGAAGGCCGGGCCATTAGCCCTGATCCGGGACAGCGTCAACCGCCTTGTGGCGATGAAGCCGGCTTCTGCGTGCCTGCCGCATCCGTGCGCAAGCGCGCTTCCACCTCGCCGACCGGCACGGAAGCGGCATCCGGCAGGTCGTCTGGCTCCGTGATGGGGAGCGCGGCCTCATCCTGCCCGCGCATCCCGGCTACGATGTTCCAGGTGGCGATGAACAGGGCAGCGATGACCGGACCGATCACCAGCCCGCTGAAGCCGAACAGTTGCAGCCCGCCCAGCGTGGTGATGAGCACCAGATAGTCCGGCATTCGGGTATCCCGCCCGACTAGGATCGGCCGCAGCAGATTATCCACCATCCCGATCACGAAGATGCCGCAGAAGATGAGGATGAGCGCTTGGGCCAGCGCGCCGCTGACTAGCAGGTAGACCGCGACCGGCACCCAGACGATGCCGGTGCCCACGGCGGGCAACAGCGAGAAGAAGCCCATCATCACGCCCCACAGCAAGGCGCCTTCGACGCCCAGCAGCCAGAACACGACCCCGCCGATGAAGCCCTGCACGATGGCGACGATAATGCTGCCTTTCACGGTCGCGCGGATCACCAGTACGAACTGGCGGAGCAATTCCCGGCGCGGGCCATCGCGTAGCGGCGTCCGCTTGATCACGCTCTCCATCAGAGTCTCGCCATCGCGCAGCAGGAAATAAGTGAGATAGAGCATGACGGTGAACGCGATGAACAGGCTGAACGCACTCTGGCCGATGTTGACGGCCTGCGCTGCCACGAACTGGAAGCTGTCTGCCGCCGCTTCGCGCAGCCGCTCTTGCGCGGCATTGAAATTGTCGAGCCCGTAACGCTGGAGCCAGCTTTCGGACCAAGCGGGCATGCTGGCGCGCAGATCATCGAACAATTGCGCGAAGTTGATCTCGCCGGACTGAATGCGCGCGTAGAACACGCTCGCTTCCTGGATCAGCGCGATGGTGAGCAGCAGCGCCGGTACGATCACCAGTGCGATGATGAGCAGCAACGTCAGGCCGGCAGCGGCGCTGGGCCAGCGCGGCATGATGTCGCGAATCTCGCGATGCACCGGCTGGAACAGGATGGCGATGATCACGCCCCACAGGATCGCCTGGAAATAAGGCTCCAGAATGAACGCGAAGGCGACCGTGATGAGGATGACCAGCGCGAGAAAGGCGTGATCCTCGATCTTGCGGGGTGGCGGGCTGGCATCCATGCTGGGCGAATTCCGTTCAGTTCGTCTGGCGCGACCTCATCGCAAAAACAGCGCAAAGGCAATATCGATCCGTTGAGGCCGCCAATTCCTCAGCGCGCATCTACCCCGACGGCCTGGCTGATCGATGTGAACCCATCCCGCCGCAAGAGATCGGCGAGACCGGCATTGATGCGCGCGGGCAGATACGGCCCCTCATAGACCATCGCCGAATAGAGCTGGATGAGGCTCGCACCGGCGCGGATGCGGGCATAAGCCTGCTCGGCGGTACGGATGCCGCCGGCGCCGATCAACGGCAGCCGGTCGCCCAGGCGCTGGCGGAAATCGCGCAGGCGGCCAAGGGCCATGTCATGCAGCGGTGCGCCGGACAGGCCGCCCGATTCCCCGGCATTGGCGGAGCGGAGCGAGGCCGGGCGGCTGATCGTGGTGTTCGTTACGATCAGTCCGTCGATGCGGTGCTGCAAAGCCAGTTCCGCGATGTCGTCGATGTCCGCCGGCTCCAGGTCGGGTGCGATCTTGAGGAGCATCGGCGGTCCGTCCTCTGCACGCGCGGCCATCACGCGGCCGAGCAGGGCGTCGAGCGCGCCCCTGTCCTGCAGGGCCCGCAGGCCGGGGGTATTGGGCGAGGACACATTGACGGTGAGGTAATGGCAATGGGGGCTCATGGCCCGCACGCCTTCCTCATAATCGGCAATGCGATCCTCGGTGTCCTTGTTGGCGCCGATATTGATGCCGATGATCAGCCCCTGTGGCTTGCCGCGTCGACCGAGCCGGGCGCAGGCCGCCGGTTGCCCGCCATTGTTGAACCCCAGCCGGTTGATGATGCCGCCATCCTCGACCAGCCGGAAAATGCGCGGGCGTGGATTGCCGACCTGTGGGCGTGGGGTCAGCGTCCCCAATTCTCCAAAGCCGAAGCCCAGCGCGCCGACCCGGTCTATCACGTCGCCATTCTTGTCGAACCCCGCAGCGAGGCCGACCGGGCTGGCGAAGTCCAGTCCGAACAGCCGTTGGGCCAGAATTGGGTCCGGCTTGGGGGCTGAGGGCAAAGGCAGGCGCAGCGCGGCAAGGGCGAGGCCATGGGCGCGCTCCGCATCGAGCGCGAACAGGAGAGGGCGGAGCTTCTGGTACATGCCGCGCGCTATGCCAGCGCTCGGTCAAGCGGTCAAAGGGCAGCGCAACAGAGCCGTGGCGCGGAATCTCAACCGGGCTACGATTCGCATTATCATGACGATTCCGTCCAATCCAAGCTGAACGAATCGCGTTACGGCGAGGCTGCGACCCGAAGGGCTCTTGGTCATTTGGCTCAGAGACCTTGAACTTTAGCGGTCTGGCGGGTGATATTGCCTGCCGGGCCGCTTTTTTATTTGCCGCATCAGCGATTTGTGCGAAAGGTCGGTCAGGGTGGAGCACGCGATGGCGTGGCCTTGGCCCTGCCGAACTGCCAGTCCTTCCGATCGAACATTTCGGCTCGTCTTTCCCTGGAGAGTGGTCAGGGTCGCGCGTGCGTCACAGATTCTCCGTTGCCGATACTGCGGACATGGTAGCGCTCAGCTACTTCGTTCCGCCTGTCGATCTGGCACATTATTTTGGCGCGATGTACCTGTTCACCGCGGACCAGCCGCGCGTGGCGGACCATACCCGTGCGGACTTCGCGCAAATTCGCTTCATGCTCGCTGGTTCGGGTGCCTATCGGTTCGTGGACGGGCACCGGGCGGAGACCCCTGAATGCTGCCTGCTCGGCGCGACCAGCGCGGCGACGCATTTCGATGTGTACGGGCCTTTGCAGGTCTTCGGCGTTTCCGTTCTGCCGCTGGGCTGGGCGGCGCTGCGGGCCGGCGATGCGGATGCGGCATCCGATGATGTGGTCGATCTCGCTGCGCGGTTCGGCCCCGGCTGGACCGATATGCTGTCAGCGCTCCGGAGGATCGATGATCCTGGCAGCGCGGAAGATATCTTCTGGGCTTTCATCCGCGATCACCTTCATCCCGTCCCGGATGCAGAGCGCAGATTCATCGAGGTTGTGGACCGCTGGCTGGCAGACGAGCAGTCGCCCCGGGTCGAGGTGCTGCAGGAGACGACGGGCCTTTCCGCGCGCCAGCTCGCGCGCTGGTGCAACCGGCTGTACGGCGCGCCGCCCAAATATCTGGCGCGCAAGTATCGGGCGCTGCGCTGTGCCCAGGTTCTGGCGCGCGAAGATCTGGAATGGGCGGAAGTGAGTGGCGATGCCTTCTATGACCAATCGCATTTCATCCGCGAGATCAAGCATTTCACGGGCCTCACGCCCACGGAGCTGCGCGAGCGAGCCAGCATCGTAATCCGTCTCTCGATGAAGCGCGCGGAGCTCAAGGACGGGATCGCCAGGTTGAGTCAGATCAGCTGACCCGCCAGCCGCTGCCGCGTGCTCGCCCCTCATCGCGTAAGGCACAGAAGCGCCCGCGCTGCGAATTGCTCTGCTTTCGGGCTTGATTTCCGCCGAGCGTCGGCCCATTTGCGCAATCAGACCGATTTACTCCGATTTGAGAGTCGTTTGCAAACATGCGCCTGTCGAGCCTTGCCGATTATGCCGTGCTGATGATGCGGACCGCCGCCTCGCAGTGCGGTGGCGCGCGTGCGAATGCGGCGAGCCTCTCGGTCAAGGCCGGCATTCCGGTGCCGACGGGACAGAAGCTTGCGAGCCTGCTCGGCCGGGCCGGGCTGATCAAGGCGACGCGCGGCAGCGGCGGCGGCATCAAGCTGGCGCGTCCGGCGGCGGCGATCACGCTGGCCGACATCATCGAAGCGGTCGATGGCCCGATCGCGCTCACTGGCTGCCTCGAGCCGCACGGGGCGGAATGCTGCGCCCTCTCGCAGCCCTGTGACATCCGCCCGCACTGGATCGGCGTCAACGCGCTGGTCCGCGATGCGCTGGCGCATGTCACGCTGGCTCATCTCATCGCTTCCCCTGAAACGCTGCCGGTTGCGGCTTTCTCGCCTCCGGGCCTGACTGGCCCTGCAAGCGCAACCGCCATGGAGTCCGTGCAATGACTGCCCCGGTCGATACCCGCCCCAAGAATGAAGATGCGCTCGCCGCCGCCAAGAAGGTGAGCGACTATGAGTGGGGCTTCAGTTCGGACATCGAGCAGGAGTTCGCGCCCAAGGGCCTGAGCGAGGACACTGTCCGCTTCATCTCGGCCAAGAAGAACGAGCCGGAATGGATGCTGGAGTGGCGCTTCAAGGCCTATCGCCACTGGCTGACGATGGACTCGCCGGATTGGGCGAAACTCAACGTGCCGCCGATCGATTATCAGGACGCCTATTATTATGCGGCGCCCAAGAAGAAGGTCGAGTTGGGCAGCCTGGACGAGCTCGATCCGGAAATCCGCCGGACTTACGAGAAGCTCGGCATCCCCATCGAGGAGCAGAAGGTGCTCGCCAATGTCGCGGGCGCGCGCCGGGTCGCTGTGGACGCCGTGTTCGACAGCGTTTCCGTTGCGACCACCTTCCGCAAGGAGCTGGAGGAAGCCGGCGTCATCTTCCGCTCGATCAGCGAGGCGATCCGCGAGTTCCCCGATCTGGTGAAGAAGTGGCTCGGCAAGGTCGTGCCGATGCATGACAATTACTTCGCCACCTTGAACTGCGCGGTTTTCTCGGATGGGACCTTCGTCTACATTCCCGAGGGTGTCCGCTGCCCGATGGAGCTCTCCACCTATTTCCGGATCAATGCCGAGAATACCGGCCAGTTCGAGCGCACGCTGATCGTCGCGGACAAGGGCAGCTACGTCTCCTATCTGGAAGGCTGCACCGCCCCGCAGCGCGACGAGAACCAGCTCCACGCTGCCGTGGTCGAGCTGGTCGCGCTCGATGATGCCGAGATCAAATATTCGACCGTGCAGAACTGGTATCCCGGCGATGCTGAGGGCAAGGGCGGCATCTACAATTTCGTCACCAAGCGCGCGCTGTGCCAAGGGCGCAACAGCAAGGTGAGCTGGACGCAGGTGGAAACCGGCAGCGCGATCACGTGGAAATATCCCAGCTGCGTGCTGAACGGCGAGAACAGCGTTGGCGAGTTCTACTCGGTGGCGGTGACCAACAACCGCCAGCAGGCCGATACCGGCACCAAGATGATCCACAACGGCAGGAACACCCGTTCGACGATCGTCTCCAAAGGCATCAGCGCCGGCAAATCCAACGGCACCTATCGCGGCCTTGTGCGGATGAGCGCCAATGCGGAAGGGGCGCGCAACTTCACCCAGTGCGATTCGCTACTGCTGGGTGACCAGTGCGGCGCCCACACCGTGCCCTATATCGAGGTGAAGAATCCGAGCGCCATCGTCGAGCATGAGGCGACGACCAGCAAGATCAGCGACGATCAGCTCTTCTACGCCCTGCAGCGCGGGCTGGATCAGGAAGCGGCGGTGAGCCTGATCGTCAACGGCTTCGCCAAGGATGTGCTCCAGCAACTGCCGATGGAATTCGCGGTGGAAGCACAGAAGCTGTTGGGTATTTCGTTGGAAGGTTCGGTGGGGTGACCTCTGCCCTGTCCTCCCACATCATGCCGGACCTGATCCGGCATCCCGCTTCTTACGACGCAGCGCCGAAAGGCTGCTGGACCCCGGATCGAGTCCGGGGTGACGAACATTAAACACCCTCTCCCTGAGTGGGCTTTTACAGGAACGAGACTTTTGAGCGACGAAGACGATATCCAGGATGCCCTCGCCGATTTCGCGGAGGATGTCGGCAATGGCCAGTCATGGACGGCGGCGATCCTCATCCTGACCGAGGATTACGAACTGGAAGAAGGCGAGTTGCAGCCGCGTGCCGTCCAGGATTTCGGCGATCTCGATGCCTATCAGGCGCAGTGCCGCGAGGCGCTGGCCAAGGGCGATGCGACGTTCACCGAGCGGCTGCGGACGGACAAGACGTTTCACAAGGCCAAGGCGCCCAATCTCGCGCGCATGGGGCCGGTGAGCGAGTTCGTCGTTGGCCTGCTGGAGAAGGGCGCGCCGGAGCCGGGCGCTGACTGGTGGCCCTATATGCCGATCAAGCGGCACATCGACACGCTGTTCCCCGCCCCCGGCGACGTGCGTGACATGGCCTTCTGGACGGCCCGCACGCTCATCCGCCAGCACGAGCAGGAAGGCGGGCGCTGATGCTGACCATCGACAATCTCCACACCGAAATCGACGGCAAGGCCATCCTCAAGGGCCTCAGCCTCTCGATCAATGCGGGCGAAATCCATGCGATCATGGGGCCGAACGGTGCGGGCAAGTCCACGCTGGCCTACACGCTTGGCGGTCGGCCCGGTTATGAAGCCACGCAGGGCAGCGTCTCGTTCAACGGCGCCGATCTGCTCGACATGGAGCCGCATGAGCGCGCCGCCGCCGGCTTGTTCCTCGGCTTCCAATATCCGGTCGAGATTCCTGGCGTCTCCAATGTCCAGTTCCTGCGCGAGGCGCTGAACAGCCAGCGCCGCGTCCGCGGTGAAGAGCCGCTGTCCGCCGCCGATTTCCTGCGGCTGGCGCGCGAGAAGGCGGCGCTGCTCGGCATGGACATGGAGATGCTCAAGCGCCCGGTAAATGTGGGCTTTTCGGGCGGCGAGAAGAAGCGCGCCGAGATGGTCCATATGGGCATATTGGACCCCAAGCTGGCGATTCTCGACGAGACCGATTCCGGCCTCGATATCGATGCGCTCAAGACCGTGGGCGCCGGGATCAACGCGATCATGCGCGCGCCGGACAAGGCCGTGCTGCTCATCACCCATTATCAGCGCCTGCTCGATTATGTGCAGCCGGACTTCGTGCACGTGCTCGCGGCCGGCCGCATCGTGAAATCGGGTGGACCGGAACTGGCGCTGGCGCTGGAGAAGGACGGCTATGCCGAGGTGGTCGCGGCATGAGTCTGATGGCCGCCTTGGTGTTTGCTCAGAGCGCCGTCGCCGCGCCGCCGGTGCCGATTGAGGGCGCGACCGACGAGGACATCACCGTCATCGCGCAGCGCCTGCGCGGCGTCCAGGTGGGCATCACCCGTGACGCGGCGGGCAAATATCATTGCGGATTGAGTGAATCGACCGGCGTGCGCAAGCTCGACGCGGCCTTGTGCAAGGCCACCACGCAATGCGTGCGCAAAGGCAAGGCGTCGCAGGACGAGGTGCGCGCCTGTGTGGACAAGGCCCGGCCCTCGTTGGTCGCGCGCATTCGCGAGTATCTGTCGACCGAGCGGGCGGGAGGCGGCGCATGATGGCATCGGCAACGCTCCCCACGCGCCGCGACGAGGCTTGGCGCTATAGCGACCTCGATGCCGCGGCGCAGGTCTGGCCCGTGGGCGCGCCCGAGCGGATCGTCGTCGCGCCCGGTGAAGTGCGCACGCTGGCGCTGCTGCAGGATAGCGCGGACGGCGAGAGCATCGTGCGCGATCATCTGGTCGAGATCGGCGCGGGCGGCACGCTCAACGTCCATCTGCTGAACAGCGGCGGCACGCTGGGGCGGGTCACCTTCGACGTGACGCTCGCCCGCCATGCGCATTTCGAGCTGAAGGCGGCGTTGATCGGTGGCGCCTCGCAGACCATCGAGCTGGTGACGACGCTCAACCATGCCGAGCCGGAAGCGACCAGTGCGCAGACCGTGCGGGCGATCGCGGCGGGCAAGGCGACGACCAATTATCTCGGGCAGATCCGCGTCGCGCGCGATGCACAGAAGACCGATGCCGCACAGAGCTTCAAGGCGATGCTGCTCGGCCGCACCGCCACGGCCAATGCCAAGCCGGAGTTGGAGATCTTCGCCGATGACGTGAAGTGCGCCCATGGTGCCAGCATTGGCCAGCTCGATGCCGCTGCCTTGTTCTACATGGCCTCGCGCGGGATCGATCCAGCAAGCGCCAAGGCGCTGTTGCTCGAAGCCTTCATCGCCGGGCTGTTCGACGACATGGCCGACGAGGCCGAGCGCGAGCGGTTCGCGACGGTGGCGCGGGCCCGGTTGGAGGCGCTGGGATGATGGGGCGTGCTGCTCTTATGAATGGTTCGCTGGCTTCTGCCGCCCCCGTGCTCCTGCGAAGGCAGGAGCCTAGGGCGCAACCGACTGCCCTTGCCCCCCTGGGCTCCTGCCTTGACAGGAGCAAGGGAAGGGGCCGTGCTGGGTGTGTCTCGACTTCGCTCGACACGAACGGAAGGGTGGGGTTGATCGGGTTATTCCGGCCTCGGGTTCGCGCTCGCGCGCTCTGTTCGGAGATGTCAGCGTGATGACGACCAAGACCCCGTTCGTGTCGAGCGAAGTCGAGACACCCTCCGCCGCAACCATGAACGCGCTCCTCAGCCGTCGCGCCGATTTCCCCGGCCTCGTCACCGTTGACGGCAAGCCCTGGCACTATCTCGATACCGCCGCCACGGCACAGAAGCCGCAGGCGGTGATCGAGGCCACGGTGCGGGCCATGGGCGCGGATTATGCGACTGTGCATCGCGGCGTCTACGCGCGCTCGGCGGACATGACGCTGGCCTTCGAGGCCGCGCGCCGTCGCGTGGCGCGCTTTATCAACGCGCCGAGCGAGAATGAGATCGTCTTCGTGCGCGGCGCGACCGAGGGGATCAATCTCGTCGCGCAGAGCTGGGGCGGGGCCAATCTCAAGGCCGGCGACCGCATCCTGCTCTCGACGCTGGAGCATCACAGCAATATCGTGCCCTGGCAGCTGATTGCCGAGCGGACCGGCGCGCAAATCGACGTCGTGCCACTGACGCAGGATGGCCGCATCGATCTGGATGCCATGGCGGCGATGATCCGTCCGGAGCACAAGCTCGTGGCGCTGGCTCATGTCTCCAATGTGCTCGGCAGCGTGCTGGACGTGCAGCGCGCGGCGGAGATTGCCCATGGCGCCGGGGCGCTGTTGCTGGTCGATGGCTGTCAGGCCGCGCCGCGTCTCGCCATCGACGTGCAGACGCTGGGCTGCGATTTCTACCTCTTCTCCGGCCACAAGTTGTACGGCCCAACCGGCATCGGCGTGCTGTGGGCGCGGGGCGCAATCCTCGAGGCCATGCCGCCTTATCATGGCGGCGGTGCGATGATCGACAAGGTGACCTTCGCGCGCACCACTTATGCACCGCCCCCCGCGCGGTTCGAGGCGGGCACCCCCGCGATCATTGAGACGATCGGGCTGGCGGCGGCAATCGATTATGTCGAGGCGATCGGGCTCGATCGCATGGCTGCCCATGAGGATGCTCTGGTCGCCCGCACGCGCGAGGCGTTGCGCGGCATCAACACCATCCGCCTGCTCGGGCCGGAGGATGCGGCGGGAATCGTCTCTTTCGTGATGGAGGGGGTTCATCCCCACGACATCGGCACTATCTTGGATGAGAGCGGCGTGGCGATCCGCGCGGGCCATCACTGCGCGCAGCCGCTCATGGCGCATCTCGGCGTCGAGGCGACGGCGAGGGCCAGCTTCGGGATTTACAATGATGAAAGCGATATCGAGGCCCTGTTGCGTGGCCTCGATCGGGTCAGGACGATATTCGGATGAATGACGAGAGCAGAATCAGGACCGAGGAAGTCGAAGGCGTCGCTTCGCCGCCGCGCGCTCGCGTGAGCGATGTGGTGGAGGATGTGCCGTCATCGGCTGAAAATGCCTCGGACAAGGTCGCCCGCAAGCGCGACTATCTGGAGGGCTTTCTTGCCCAGAAGCCCAGCGATGCGCCCGCCGGTGAGCCGGGCGGCGCGACCTATGATGCGGTGATCGATGCGCTCAAGAGCATCTTCGATCCGGAAATCCCCGTGAACATCTACGATCTCGGGCTGATCTACGGGGTCGAGGTGGGCGAGGACAATCATGTCGCCGTGACCATGACGCTGACGACGCCGCATTGCCCGGTCGCGGAATCGATGCCGGGCGAAGTGGAAATGCGCGTGGGATCGGTGCCCGGCGTCGGGCTGGTGGACGTCAATCTCGTCTGGGACCCACCGTGGGACCCGCAGAAGATGAGCGATGAAGCCAAGCTGGAACTGGGGATGCTGTAAACACTTAGCCCCTCCCCTTCAGGGGAGAGGTTGGGGTGGGGGCTGGCGGTTATTTCCCGACCTGCCCGACCGGAGTTACTGTGAAGGACGGAGCCATGACCACGACCACCACCAAGCGCCCGCTGCCTGCCGCCGTCACGCTGACGCCGGCCGCCGAGCAGCGTGTTGCGGACCTGATGGCCAAGGCGCCTGAGGGCACGATGGGCGTCAAGCTCTCCACGCCGCGCCGGGGCTGCTCGGGGCTGGCCTATTCCGTTGACTATGTGAGCGAAGTCGCGCCGTTCGATGAGCGGATCGAGACGCCCGGCGGCCTGTTCTTCATCGATGCCGCCTCGGTGCTCTACCTCATCGGCTCGACCATGGACTGGGTGGAAGACGATTTCACCGCCGGCTTCGTGTTCAACAATCCCAACGCCAAGGGCGCCTGCGGCTGCGGCGAAAGCTTCACCGTCTGAAGGCGGGCAGTTCTCCTCTCGTCATTCCCGCGCACGCGGGAATCCAGGGGCGCAATCGCAGTTCCGCGGGGTTCTGGATTCCCGCGTTCGCGGGAATGACCGGAACAGGGGGGGCTCGGTTTGGCCAGCCTACGTTCGGCAGCAGTCGAGCCTCAGAACCCCACCGACCAACGCAGAGCCATGCCCAGCTCGTCGGGTATGGCCGCGATGTTGCCGCCCTGCTCGCGCAGGAAGAGGTTGGCGCCGAGCCAGCCGGGGCCGATGCCGCGCCCATAGCTCAGCTCATAATCGCGCTGGCGGCCGCGCGGCACGAGGTTGAGCGGCACGCGCGCGTCGGTCGCCAGTTGCTGCTCCCAGTCCCAGGTCTGCGGTACGATCAGCGTGAAGCGGCTGGCGATGACGCGCAGCGGCTGGGAGATGCGCAGACCCAGCAGATCGCCGGGCGCGAAGAGATCGCCACGGGCCAGATCGGCCGACCAGCTTTGGCTGACCAGCGATCCGCCTTCGCGCAAGGCTCCGCCGGCCGCGGCGCGGGTCCAGCCGCGCTGCCAGTTGGCCGAGAGGCGGACGGCGCCCGGCAGGTCGGCGCGCGCCCCCAACCGCGTAAACAGGCTGCGCGCCGACTGTGCACCGAAATTGGCGGAGAAGCGGGCGCCGAGCAGCGTGGCCTGCTCGTCCAGCATCGTCGTCCCGGCAGTGAGGCCGATCGCCCCGCGCTGATAGTCGAGCGAGAGCGACGCCGCATGATAGGGCGTGGCGCGCCACTGCTCGGCATCCGCGAGAGCGGCACGTTGCATATCGCCCCGCTCGAACCCGCCGATGATGGTCAGCGCCGGTGACAGCTGCTGCGAGACGGTGAGGGCAGCTTGCGCCTGCCGGTCGGCCTGATCGGCATCGAAGCCATGATCCGCCATCAGGAAGCTGGGGCCGGCACGGCCGGCGAGGCGCTGTTCCAACGCGGCGATGCTCGTCCGCAAGCCCAGCATCATGCGCGCCTGGGGTGCGATCTGCGCGCTCAGCGTGCCGGAGAGCAGCCGGGTGCGGGCCTCGTCTGACTGACGGAACGCAAACGGATCGCGCGTGGTGGTCGCCTCAACTGTCGGGCGGAGATTGAGCGAGAGGCTGAGCGACTGCGTCCCGACGTTGAGATGGCGCTGGGTGGTGTCGAGCGCAGCGGCGAACTCACGGCGCGGTGCAGGGCGGGCGAAGCGCGGGGTCAGGTCTACGCGATAGGCGCGCTGATAATCGTCCAGCGCAACCGCATCCAGCGCGGCAGGCGTGGCGTCGCCCATCGGTGCGGACAGTGTGCTGGTCGAAAGGGGTGAGAGCGCGATCTGTGTGCCAGCCATGCTGAGCGTGCCGACCGGCTGGAACGCCTTGGCGATATCCAGGATGCCCACGCCATAGCGCGCATCGGCGCCCGGCGCGCCGACATCGCGCGCGCTGTTCTTGAGCAGCGCAACGATCTGCGCGCTGGTGAGATTGGGGAAGGCATCCGCCAGCAGCGCAGCGGCGCCGGCCACCTGCGGCGCGGCAAACGATGTGCCGGAATAGAGATAGTCGGTGCCGGTGTGATCGAAGGACAGGACGCGACTGCCGAGCGCGGCGATGCTCACGCTCTCGAAGCCGGCAACACCGGCCGAGAAGCTGCTCACCGTATCATTGCTGTTTACCGATGGCGCGATGATCACGAGGCCGTTGCTGTAGGCCGGGTTGGCAAAGGATTGCGCCAGCTCGTCCGGCGCGGCCATCATGGGCTGGCCGTCCTCGTTATTGCCGGCGGAAATGACAATGATGATGCCGGCCTGGGTGGCGCGCTTCACCGCCTGCAGCAGATAATTGGGAGCCGCGCCGCCCCCGAGCGAGACGTTGATGATCCGTGCGCCATTGATCCTGGCATGGTCGATGGCGTTGGCAATGGCCGTGGTGCTGTGCTTGCAGCCATCGGCATCGCAGTCGGACTGGTCGTCGGTCCGCAGCGCCATCACGGTCGCGCCCCAGGCCATCCCCATCACGCGCCGGTTGTTGCGCCCTGCAGCAAGCACCGCCGAGACCGCCGTGCCATGGCCCTCCACATCCGTGTAGCTGCTATTGCCGGCAAAGTCCGCGGAGGCGGCGCTGATCCGGCCGGTGAACTCGCCGGTCGGATCCGACAGGCCGCTGTCCACCACGCCGACCGTCACGCCCGCGCCGCTGGCGCCCGCCTGATAGGCAGTAATCGCGCCATGATAAGGCAGGCCGGAGGAATTGCGGTATTCGCTGGTGTCGTAATTGACCGTGCTGGGGGTCGGCGCGGGCGTGGGTGCCGGGGTCGGAGTCGGTGTCGGTGTGGGAGCCGGTGCGGGTGTGGGCGTCGAGTTAAGCGCGCCACCGCCACCCCCACAGCCGGCCAGCGTCAGCAGCGCCACTACCGAGCCAAAAGCGATCACATGCCGCATGATTGCAGGTTCCCCGTCCGCGCGACGATGCGCGCTGCGACATTAGTGGCGCCTGGTTAACGGGCTGTTTCGCAAAAAACAGGGCTGCGAGGGGGCGGTTGCCAGCCTGTCCAATCAGGCGACGAGATGATCCAGGCGCGTGTTGCGCTCGATCAATTTCTGCGGATGCGCGGGCCGGTAGATCAGGCGCGAGAGAGAGAATCGAGGAGAGCGACGCATGGCCCATTTCCCCAACACGTTCGGTTTCACCGGTACACTTCGCCCGCTCCGTTTGCAGGGCGACATTCACGACGTCGAGATCGAGGGGGAAGTCCCCGCTGATCTGGATGGCGCCTTCCACCGCGTCCACCCGGACAATCAGTTCGCACCCAAATTCGAGGACGACCAGTTCTTCAATGGCGACGGCATGGTCAGCATGTTCCGGGTCAAGGATGGCAAGGTCGATTTCCGCCAGCGTTATGCGCAGACCGACAAGTGGAAGCTGGAGAACAAGGCCGGCAAGTCGCTGTTCGGCATGTACCGCAATCACCTGACCGACGATCCGAGCGTCGAGGGGCAGATTCGTGGCACCGCCAATACCAATGTGCTGGTCCATGCCGGCAAGCTCTACGCCATGAAGGAGGACAGCCCCTGCCTGCTCATGGACCCGAACACTCTGGAGACCCATGGCTACACCGACTTCGGCGGGCGGATCGACAGCAAGACCTTCTGCGCCCATCCGAAGATCGACCCGGCCACCGGCAATATGTGTGCCTTCTCCTACATGTCCAAAGGGCCGATGACCCATGACATGAGCTATATGGAAATCTCGCCCACCGGTGAGTTGCTGTTCGAGATCCCCTTCCAGAACAAATATCTGTGCATGATGCATGATTTCGGCGTGACGGAAGATTATGCGGTCTTCTCGGTCATGCCGCTGCTCACCAGCATGGAGCGGCTGGAAAAGCGCCTGCCCTATTTCGGGTTCGACACCACCCAGCCGGTCTGGCTTGCCGTGCTACCCCGGCAGGCCGGCGCCACGGCCGCGGACATGCGCTGGTTCAAGGCGCCATCCAACTGCTTCGTGGGCCATGTGATGAACGCCTTCAACGAGGGCACGCGAATCTACTTCGATCATCCGGTGGCGGCCAACAACAGCTTCCCCTTCTTCCCGGATATTCACGGCGCGCCGTTCGATCCGATTGCGGGCCTGGGCTATCTCAGCCGCTGGAGCGTCGACATGGCGTCCAACAGTGACGAGTTCGAGAGCATCGAGAAGCTGACCAATCTCGCCGACGAGTTCCCCCGGATCGATGATCGCTACGCCACGCAGGCTTATCGCCATGGTTGGATGCTCGTGATGGATCGGGAGAAGCCCTATGAAGGGCCGGGCGGTCCGTTTGTCGGCATGATCAACAGCCTTGCCCATATCGATCTCGCCACGGGGAGCACCAAGATCTGGTGGCCGGGGCCGCAATGCGGCATCCAGGAGCCCTGCTTCGTTCCGAAATCAGCGGATGCGCCGGAAGGCGAAGGCTATGTGATCGCACTGGTCGACAATCACGTGACCAATTATTCTGAGCTGTGCTTCTTCGATGCCCAGCATGTCGACGAGGGACCGGTCGCCCGCGCCAAGCTGCCCGTGCGCATCCGGCAGGGGCTGCACGGCAATTGGTCGACTGGGGCGCAGCTGGCGGGGATTTGAGGGCGAGGTTGCACTCCCTCTAAAAGCGTCCGTTCCAACACCCCGTTCGTGTCGAGCGAAGTCGAGACACGCCCAGCGCTGCGCTTTGGTGTCTCGACTTCGCTCGACACGAACGGAGGGGTGGTTTCTGGCGCGCATTAGGGCGGGAGGTTTTTAGCCTCCCGCCCCTTCCCATCAGAACGAGACCTTCACCGTCGCGCCCCAGGTGCGCGGGTCGCCGGGCAGCCCCGCGATCAGGCCGGTATTGGCGGGGCCGACGAACAGCTGCTCGTAATAGTTCTCGTTAAAAGCATTCCGCACCCATCCGAAGATGTCGAGGCCGGCATCCGTCCGAAAGCCGAGCCGGACGTTCGACAGGCTGTAGCCGTCGATCCAGGTGTAAGCTGAGGGTGAGGCGTTGGACGAGAAGTTGGAGCGATAACTGCCGTCATAGCCGAGATACACCTCGCCGGTCTGGCCGAGCAGCGTGGCCGGCACATTGCCTTCCGCGCCGAAGGAGAGCGCCCACTTGGAGACGCCCGGCAGGCGCTGGCCGGAGATGTCGCAATTGGCCGGGCTGAAGCCACCGGGCGTGCCCGGCACGCTCGGCGCATTGCTCCCGGCCGCCGTGCCGCCAGAAAGCTCCGGCGGGCAGGGCGCGTCGACGAAGCGCCGATAGGTGGCATCCGTGTAGGCGCCATTCACATAGGCATTGAAACGCTGGCTCGGGCGCACCGAGAAGTCGACCTCCACGCCTTGCGAGCGGACTTTGTCGGCATTGGCGAGATAGCCGCGCAGCACCCCGAACTGGCCGTTGTTCACCGTGGCCTGATAATCCTTGATGTCGGTGCGGAAGGCCGAGAGGTTGAGCGTCGCGCGACGATCCCAGAACTGCGCCTTGATGCCGGCCTCGAAATGCTGGACCTGCTCGGGCCGGATCTGCCCGGCGGCAAGGATCGGATTGCCGGCGGCATCGGTGGGCAGGCCGTTCTGGTTGATGCCGACCGTCTTGAAGGTCTTGGCATAGGTCGCATAGGTCAGGATGTCCGGGGCGACGCGGTAGCTCACTGTGAGGTCGTAGCTGAAGTTCCAGTCGCTGGCCTCCGGGGCGCTGAGCTGCGGGGTGAAGACACCGAGCTGCGCCGCACGCACAGTGCCCGTGTCCGTCGCGAAGATTTCCACGCCCTGTCCATCGAAGACGCGGCGCTGGTAGAAGCCTTCCTTCTTGTCATAGTTGAGGCGCAGGCCGGGCTGGATAGTCAGCGCGTCGGTGGCCTTCCAGGCCAGCTGGCCGAACAGCGCCAGGCTGGTGCTCTTGAGATATTGCGTGTTGCGCGCGGTCAGCCCGTTCAGCACCGCCGGGTTGCTGGCCAACGCACTGCTCGGGTTCAGCGTCCAGCGGCTGGATGCCGCGCCATGCTGCTCGGTTCCCTGCGTGTCGATCCGCTGGTTAAAGGCGAAGGCGCCCAGAACGAAATCGAACTGCTTGCCGCTGTAATTGTAGCGCAGCTCCTGCGTGTACTGATCCTGCTGGGAGGGGTTCTGCGAGAGCGTGACGATCGGCAGGCCGGTAAAATCGCGGTCGTTCTCCGGTTTCCAGTTCCAGCTGCGCCAGGCAGTCACGGAAGTCAGCGTGCCGGGGCCGACATCCCACTTCAACCGCAGGGCGACGCCGCCGATGACGTTGCCGGCATTGAGGCTGGCATCGAGATCGGTCAGGCGGTCAAAGCCATTCAGGCTGGGTGGCGCGTAGTTCTGCGCGGCAGCCAAGGCGGCGAACTGGCGATTGAGCGGGCGCTGGGTGGCGCCCGTGCGCACGAACACCGAGCCGCAGCACGCCGCATCCTGCTCGCTATAGTCGCCCACAAGGGTGGCGCTGAAGGTGTCGGTGGGCTTCCAGAGCAACTGTCCGCGCAGGCCGATATTGTCCTGACTCTGAATCCACCGGTCGGTTGTGACATTGTAGATCGTGCCGCGCCGGCTGGTGCTGGAGACGGCGATGCGCGCAGCCAGCGTGTCCGAGAGCGGGCCGGAAATGGCGGCCTTGGCCTGCTTGAAGTTCAGGCTGCCCACGCTGACCTCCGCCTTGCCCTCAAAGTCGAAGGTCGGCTGATTGGTGGTGATATTGATCGCCCCGGCTGTGGTGTTCTTGCCGTAAAGCGTGCCCTGCGGTCCGCGCAGCACTTCGATCTGCGCGACGTCGAGAAAGTCGAAGGTGGCCGAGGCGACCCGCGAGTAATAGACGTCATCCACATAGATGCCGACCCCCTGCTCGAAGCCGTCGCTGGTGAGGCCGAAGGGCACGCCGATGCCGCGGATGTTCACGGCCGTGTTGCGCGGGTTGGACGAATAGAATTGCAGCGTCGGCGCAAGCTGCTGGAGACGGCCGACATTGAAGGCCCCGGTGCTGTCGAGCTGGGCGCCGCCGACGACGGAGACGGCAATCGGGATTTCCTGCGAGGTTTCGGAGCGCCGGCGCGCCGTCACCACGATCTCCTGCGGGGCGCTGCGGTCTTCATGCGGGGCGGCCGTGCTGTGGGAGCCGGTCGCGGGCGCTGCGCCTGCGGTTTCGTCCGCTTGTGCGGTGCCATGAAAGAGAAGAGCTGCGGCGAGCGCGCTCAGCGAAAGAAGCGGTCTGTTGACCATGGTGAAATCCCCTTGTTTGAAAAAAGGGATGCCTCCAGTGGTCCGGTCAGCATCATGCTATGGGTCTGTTATCGCGCGGGCGGCCAGGCGGCCCGACGGAAAGGGTTAGGCGGTCAGCCTGGTCTTCTCGGTCACCTCGATCTGGACGAGGCGGCCTTCGTGCACAGTCAGATGCACGGCGCCGAATTTGAGGCGGTCAAGATGCTGCCGAATCAGAGAGAGCGCGCTGCCATGGGGGTCATCCCCGCTCTGGGCAGCCGAATGGGGCGTGGGCGTGGACATCGGCCGTTCCTCCTGTTTTGCCGGGTCGGAGGCGATAACTTAACTCAATCGATTATATTGACAATAGGATTGCGATGAACATTTGCTTTTCCGCGAGGAACAGCAGCTTCCTCCTGCGCCGCCCAATCTTCGCTAAGGTCGGCGTGCAGGCGTGAGCCCCTTCACAGACCGGCGCGCGAAGACCCAGCGCCCGTCTTCCCGCACCAGATCGTCCTCATAGGCGGCCATGAGCACGGGCGTGGGCCGGTTCCGCTCATCCGGCACGACGTAGAGCGACATGGATGTCGCCCTCGCGCTGTCCGCGCCGGTGAAGGTCACGACCTCGTTGAAGAACAGGTGATAATTCGGCTCGGCGAAGCCCATGGCATTGCCGGCGAAGACCTTGCGCATCATTTCGCCGGCAGCCGGCCCCCGCGCTTCTGCGCCACCGCCGGCGGCATAGACGCCGTCCTTTCCGAACAGTCGCCCGAACCCCGCGAAGTCGCGCGCGTCGAGCGTGCTGCCATAAGCGACGAGCAGCGCGTGGATGGCGGCCCGATCGGCGGTTTCGTCGCGCTGGGCGCTGGCCGGAAGAGCGGCGCCGGCGAGCAGCGCGATCGCAGCGATGGGGCGCAATGCGATCATTGCGCGGCCTGGCGCGCGCGGACGACCTTCATCCATTCCTCGGCGGTGGGCATCACCGGATAATCGACGCGGCGCCGGATCTTCCATTCGCCATTCTCGCGGATGAATTCGTCCTCATAGCGGCCCGCGAGCGCCGGCACCGGCTCGCCATTCGGGCCGCGCCAGATGAGCAGGTGGCGCGAGTGCGCGGTCGCCCGGTTGCCGTCGATGTCGATCTGGATGTTGGACGTGAGGTGATAGTTCTCGTTGTTCACGAAGCCCGCGGGCGGCGTGCCATAGAGGTTGACGAGCAACTGCCGGATTGCCGCGCGTCCCTTGTGGACGGCCTTGCCGTTCGCCCATTCGCCATCAGTGGCAAACAGATTCGCATAGGCGGTATAGTCGCGGGCATCCTGCGTGGCGGCATAATCGACGATGATGCGCCGGATCGCCAGCTCATCCTCCACCCGCTGCAGCCGTTGCTCGACGGTGAGCGGCGCCTTTGGCGTCTCCGCGAGGCTCGCCCCGCTCAGTCCGGCCATGGCCAGCAGGCCTACAGCTATAATTGCATCACGCATCGCACTCTCCCTCCGTTCTATGCGCCCTTGCCGGGCATCATCGAGCGGAGGCTAATGGCCGAAGATGGAAATTTGAATGGATGCGCTGTCCTCAAGGCTGACGGCGATTGCTTAGCATGATAGCGATTGCCAATCGCACGATCGTGTCAGGAGGGAGAGGAGAGGGACTATGGACTATCGCTATCTGGGGCGCAGCGCCCTCAAGGTCTCGCCACTTTGCCTTGGCACCATGATGTTCGGCGGCGCGACGGATGAGCCCACGGCGACGCGGATCATCCACAAGGCGCGCGACCAGGGCATCAATTTTCTCGACACCGCCGATGGCTATAATGGCGGCCAATCTGAGGAAGTGGTGGGCCGGGCGATCCGCGACCACCGGCATCATTGGGTCGTCGCCACCAAATTTGGCCATGCCTTCGGGAAGGGGCCGAATGAGGGCGGGCAATCGCGCAAATGGATCGTGCAGGATGTCGAGGCGAGCCTCAAGCGGCTGTGCACCGACTATATCGACCTGCTCTATTTTCATAAGGCCGATCCGCATGCGCCCTTCGAGGAAGGGCTGCGGGCGATTGACGATCTGATCGCGCAGGGGAAGCTGCGTTATTATGGCGTGTCGAACTTTCGCGGCTGGCGCATTGCCGAGATCTGCCGCGCGGCGGACGCCATTGGCATGGATCGGCCGATTGCCAGTCAGCCGCTGTATAATATGGTCGATCGCCTCGTTGAGGTGGAGCAGATGCCCGCCGCTGGCCATTATGGCCTGGGCGTGGTGCCCTACAGCCCGCTGGCCCGGGGGGTGCTGAGCGGCAAATATGCCGGTGACGGGCCGCCGCCGGCGGACTCTCGCGCCGCGCGGGGCGACATCCGTCTCAAGCAAACCGAGTGGCGCACCGAATCGCTGGCCATTGCCGAGGCGGTGAATGCCCATGCCGCTGCCAAGGGGGTGAGCACCGTCGCCTTTGCGCTGGCCTGGGTGCTGCGCAACCGCTTCGTCAGCGCCGCGATTGCCGGCCCGCGCACCGAGGCGCAGTGGGATGCCTATCTCGATGCGCTGAGCGTACCGATGGGCCCCGAGGACGAGGCCTTTGCCGACGGACTGGTGGCGCCCGGTTATGCCTCCACCCATGGCTATACCGATCCGGCCTATCCCATCGAGGGCCGGCAGGTGCGGGACTGAGCATGGCCGCAGCGGCGGATATCTACGCGGCACCGGCGGTGTCGGTCGATGCGCTGCATGACCAGCTCTATCGTGGGGATATCGTCCGCTTCGGGGCGCTTCCGGCGATGCGCGCGCTGGCGGATCATGCGCGCGCCTTCGTCGAGCAGCACCTCGCGCCCCACGATCCGGAGCGCATTCACGAGGCGTTGGACAGGGTGGCGCTGGCCGAGACGCTCGACGCCGTGCAGCGCGCCTTCTCCAATGACGCGCAAGCCAAGCACTTATGGCGCGCGCTGTTCGAGGCGGTGGGATTGCAGGCCGACGACGTGGCGCGGGACCGGCTGCTGCTGCGCTTCCAGCCGCCCGTGCCGGCGGATAACCAGCCGCACAGCGCGCGCAGCACGGCGACGGTCGGCTTTCATCGCGATAGCTGGGGCACCAATCTGGCGGCGCAGGTCAACTGGTGGGCGCCGGTCTGGCCGATCACAAGCGGGCGCACCTTCGCGTTTCTGCCCGAGCTGTTCGACCGGCCGATCCCCAATGACAGCGCCGATTTCGATCTCGCCGAAGCGATGGCCCGGCGCCGCACCGGCAGCGCCTCAGCCGATCGCGGGCGCATGGCGCCACGCCCGCTCGTCCCCATCGACGCCGCCCAAGGCACGCCGGTGCTGATCGCGCCGGGCGAGATCATCGCCTTTTCGGCGCAGCACGCTCATGTCGGGGTGGAGAACCGGACCGGGCTGACGCGCATCTCGTTGGAAACGCGCACCGTGCGGATCAGCGATCATCTGGCAGGGCGCGGCGCGCCGAATGTCGATGGTCGCGCGCGCTGGATTGCTTATGCGCTGTTCCGGCGGCTTAGCGATCGCAGACCGCTGGCCGATGTGCTGGGCGTCAGCCCGTTGATGCCCTTTGGCGAGGGGCCGGCGGTTCCCGGGATTTAGGACCCGAGCACGGCTTTCACTGGCTCCACCTCATAACCCAGCGCCTCCGCGACGGCGGGGCAGGTGACCTTGCCGGCATGGACATTGAGGCCATTGGCCAGATGCGGGTCGCGGGCGAGCGCGGCGCGCCAGCCGAGATCGGCGATGCTGAGCGCATGGGGCAGGGTGACGTTGTTCAGCGCATAGGTGCTCGTCCGCGCGACGGCACCGGGCATGTTGGCGACGCAATAATGCACGATGCCATCCACGATGAAGGTCGGCTCGGCATGAGTGGTGGGCCGGCTGGTCTCGAAACAGCCGCCCTGATCGATCGCGACATCGACGAGCACCGCGCCACTCTTCATGGACGAGAGCATGTCGCGTGAGACCAGCTTCGGCGCGGTGGCACCGGGCACCAGCACCGCGCCGATGACCAGATCCGCATCCACAAGCCTTTCCGCAAGCGCCGCGCGGCCCGAGAAGCGGGTCTTCGCGCGCCCCTCGAAGTGGGTGCCGAGACGCTCTAGAACATCCGGATTGCGGTCGAGGATCGTCACGTCGGCGCCCAATCCTGTGGCCATCTGCGCGGCATTGAAGCCGACCACGCCGCCTCCGAGAATGACCACCTTTGCCGGCAGGACGCCCGGCACGCCGCCGAGCAGGACGCCGCGCCCGCCATGCGCCTTCTCAAGCGCGGTCGCGCCGGCCTGTATGCTCATCCGCCCGGCCACCTGGCTCATCGGTTTGAGCAAGGGCAGCGTGCCCTGCGGGCCGGTTACCGTTTCATAGGCGATGGCCGTCACGCCGGAGCGAACCAAATCGGCAGTCTGGGCGGCATCGGGGGCGAGATGGAGATAGGTGTAGAGGATCTGTCCGGGCCGAAGCATCTCGCGCTCCTCCGCCTGCGGCTCCTTGACCTTGACGATCATCTCGCACTGCCCGAACACCGTCCGCGCATCGGGCTGGATGATCGCTCCGGCGGCGCGATAATCCTCATCGCTGCTGCCGATGCCTAGACCCGCGGCCTGTTCGACCCAGACTTCATGGCCATGCGCCACCAGTTCCCGCACGCTCTCCGGGGTGAGGCCGACACGATATTCGTGGTTCTTGATTTCCCTGACTGTCCCGATGCGCATCGATTTTCTCCTGTCTTCTGCACATAGGAGAGGATGTGTTGGAGACAATGAGGCGGCGGGCAGCGCGGGCGACGATGCGCCGCCCGGATCTCAGGTGCCCCGCGCGTAGGCCCGCATGAAGATGTGCGTGAAGCGCAGCGCATAGACGTCAATCTCGGCGTCGTTCAGTCGCTCGAATCCCCAGATCGCCCGCATATGCTGGCCGATGCAAAGGCCCATCAGGGCTTCCACCATGACTGCGGGGTCTTCCTCGATCAGCGCGCCGCTGGCGATCTGCCGGGCAAAGAAAGCCTGCAAGGCGCCCTGAACCGGCCGGGCGGCCCGCTCATGGAAAATCTTGCCGACCTCGGGAAAGCGCCCACTCTCCGCAACGACCAGCCGCCAGGTGGCTTGGCCGTCCGGCGACGTGATCTTGCGCAGGAAGGCGCGACAGAAGGCGATGAGCGTGCACTCAAGATCGGCTTTCGTTGCCAGCACGTCCTGAATCTCGGCGCGAAACTGCAGGCTGACTTCCTCAACGACTGCGGCGAACAGGTCTTCCTTGGATCGAAAATAGCCCCACAACGTCGCCTTGGAGCCGCCGAGCGTCTTGAGCAGGCCGGACATCGACGTGCCGGCATAACCATGCTCCAGAAATGAGGTGCGCGCAGCGTCGACAATGGCCTGCCGGCGGTCCTGCTTGCGGCTTTCGCGGCGCGTGACGGGGAGTGTTTCGGTATCCTGCTCCATAACCGTACTATACAGTACAGTTTTCTGTTGACAACCCCGTCATTGAGGATCAGAGCGCTGACTGTACCCAACAGTACGGTTTTTCGACTCATGGCCACGACTTTCCTGTCTCGACGCGCTGGTGCCCTGCTCGCGATGCTGGCTCTCCCCGGCTGCGCGGCCGTCCCTCGTATGGGCCCGGCACCGGCGATCGCGCCGGCCGATCATTACGCGGCGAGCCAGAGCCTGGCTCCGACTGCCCCGGGCGCGCCTTGGGTCAAGGCAGATTGGTGGGCCAGCTATGGCGACCCGCAGCTCGACGGGCTGATTCAGGAGGCCTTGGCCGGATCGCCGGATCTCGCGGTTGCGCTAGCGCGCGTCCGCCGGGCCGAGGCGATCGCCCAGCAGGCCGGCGCGGCCCGCTTGCCCTCGCTTGATGTGTCCGCCGGCGGCTCCGCTGCCAAGCAAAGCTATAATAACGGCATTCCGCCGGCTTTCGTGCCGCAGGGCTGGAACAGCTCGGGCAATGTCCACGCCGCGCTCGGTTTCGATCTTGACCTCTGGGGTCGCAATCGCGCGGCCTATGCCGCTGCCCGCTCGGATGCCGAGGCGGCGCAGCTCGATTATCAGCAGGCGGCGCTGATGCTCTCCACAAATGTCGCGGATGCCTATGCCGATCTGGCGCGGCTGTTCGCGCAGCGAGCGGTGCTGCAGACGGCGCTGGAGGTGCGCGAGAAGACGCAGGGCCTGGTGAGCGATCGCGTGACCTCCGGCCTCGATACCCAGGCAGAGCTCAAGCAGGCCAGCGCTGCCGTTCCGGCCGCCCGCAGCGATCTCGCCGCGACGGATGAGCAGATCGGGCTGGCTCGCAACCGGCTGGCGGCCCTGCTCGGCGCCGGCCCCGATCGCGGTCTGGCGATCACGCCTCCGGCCGTGACCATCGCGGCGCGGGGCATCCCCGAGGATGTCACCACCGATCTGGTCGGTCGCCGGCCCGACATTGCCGCCGCGCGGGTGCGGGTGGAGGCCGAGGCGAGCCGCATCAAGGTTGCCCGCGCCGATTTCTATCCGGCGATCAACCTGTCCGCGATCTTCGGCTTTCAGTCGCTCGGGCTGTCCAACCTGTTCAAGAGCGGCTCCGACTATGGCAGCGTTGGCCCGGCGATCACCCTGCCGATCTTTCGCGGCGGCGCGCTGCAAGGGCAATATAAAGGCGCCCGCGCCGGCTATGACGAGGCCGTGGCGAGCTACGACCGGACCGTGACCGACGCCTATCGCGCCGTCGCAGATGCCGTCGTCAGCCAGCGCGCGCTTGCCGTTCAGCTTGAGCAATCGCGCAAGTCGCTCGCGGATTTCGAAGCGGCGTATGCGATTGCCACGCAGCGATACGAGGGCGGGCTCTCCACCTTCCTCGATGTGCTGACCGCGCAGGACCGTGCGCTGCAGGCCAAGCGCATCGTGGCCGATCTTCAGGCGCGGGCCTTCACGCTCGACGTTGCACTCGTCCGTGCGCTCGGCGGCGGATTTACCGATACGGGCACGGCTGCCCAAACGACGCCCACCAAGGATGCTACCCATGGCTGAAGCTGACCCTCACTTCCCCGCAGCTACTGCAACGCAAACGTCGGATGCTGCGCCCTCCCGTAGTCGGCGCAAGACGGCTTTGCTGGCGATTGCCGGCGCGGTTCTGCTCGCGTGCATCGGCTATGGCGGATGGTATGCCGCCATTGGCAGCCATTATGTCGAGACCGACAATGCCTATGTCGGCGCAGATACCGCGCAGATTACGCCCATGGTGGGCGGACAGGTGGCGGCCGTGCTCAAGACGGACACGGACAGCGTGAAGGCTGGCGATATCCTGGTCCGGCTCGACGATCGCGATGCGCAGATTGCCCTCGCGACCGCACAGGCCGAGCTGGCCAAGGCACGCCGCCAGTTCGGGCAGGCGAGCGCGACCAGCAATGCACTGTCCGATCAGGTTCTCGCCCGGGGCGCGGACATCCGCAGCACGCAGGCCCAACTCGTCGCGGCGCAGGCCTCGTTCGAGAAGGCGCAGGTCGATTATAGCCGGCGCAAGGCGCTCTCGGCCAACGGTGCGGTCTCCGGTGATGAGCTGACGGCGGCGACCAACGCGCTCGCCAGCGCCCGTGCGGCGCTGGAACAGGCCAAGGCCGCCATGGCGCAGGCCAGCGCCTCGCGCGGCGTCGCGGCCGGCAATCTCGCCGCCAACGATGCGTTGATCCAGGGCAGCACGGTTGAAACCAATCCGGATGTTCTCGCCGCCAAGGCAAAGGTGCGGCAGGCCGAGCTCGATCTTGAGCGAACCGTCATCCGCGCACCCATCGATGGCGTCATCGCCAACCGGACCGTGCAGGTCGGCCAGCGCATCGCGCCGGGCGCGACGGTGATGCGCGTCGTCCCGGTCGGGCAGGTCTATGTCGATGCGAATTTCAAGGAAAGCCAGCTCACCAAGGTGAAGCCGGGCCAGCCGGTGACGCTCGTGTCCGATCTCTATGGCAGCAGCGTCGAATATCATGGCCGTGTCGTCGGCTTCTCGGGCGGTACCGGATCGGCCTTTGCGCTGATCCCGGCCCAGAATGCGACCGGCAACTGGATCAAGGTGGTGCAGCGCCTGCCGGTGCGCGTCGCGCTCGACGCCAAGGAGCTGGCCGCGCATCCGCTGCGGGTCGGGCTTTCGATGACCGCCGAGGTCGATACATCGGCGCAGTGAGCGCGACCGGATAGGGAAGGGCACAGGCATGGCCAGCAAGGCGGACGATTTCACGCCGCTCTCGGGCGCTGCGCTGGTGATTGCCGGCGCGGTGCTCGCGCTCAGCAATTTCATGATCGTGCTGGACACGACGATCGCCAATGTCTCGGTGGCGCACATTGCCGGCTCGCTCGGCATCTCGGCCTCGCAGGGCACATGGATCATCACATCCTATGCGGTGGCGGAAGCGATCTGCGTGCCGCTGACCGGCTGGCTTGCGGGGCGCTTCGGCACCGTGCGCACCTTCACCTTCGGCATGATCGGCTTTGGCATCTTCTCGGTGCTCTGCGGCCTGTCGAGCAGCCTCGGCATGCTGGTCGCCTTCCGCATCGGCCAGGGGCTGTGCGGCGGGCCGCTGATGCCGCTCAGCCAGACCTTGCTGATGCGCATCTTCCCCAAGCATCTGCGGGGGCAGGCAATGGGCCTGTGGGCGATGACCACCGTCATCGCGCCGATTCTCGGCCCTATCCTGGGGGGGACCATCAGCGATAGCTGGTCCTGGCACTGGATTTTCTTCATCAATATTCCGGTCGCCGCGCTGTGCGCTTATGGCGCGACCCGCTTCTTGCGCCACGCGGAGACCAGGACCGAGAAGATGCGTGTCGACACGATCGGGCTGGCGCTGCTGATCCTGTGGATCGGCGCGCTGCAGGTCATCCTCGACATCGGCCGCGAGCATGACTGGTTCGGGGACAGCAAGATCGTAATCCTGGCGATCATCGCGCTGATCGGCTTCGCGCTGTTCCTCGCCTGGGAGCTGACCGAGGCGCAACCGATCGTCAATCTGCGGGTGTTCCGGCATCGCGGCTTTTCGGCGGCGGTGCTCAGCCTGTCGCTTGCCTTCGGGACGATGTTCTCGGCGGTTGTGCTCATTCCGCAATGGCTGCAGACCGACCTTGGCTACACTGCCACCGACGCTGGCTACGTAACCGCCTTCATGGGCGTGGCTGCCGTCATCATGTCGCCCATCGTCGGCAAGCTCACCAACAAGGTCGATCCGCGCATTCTGGTGACATTCGGCATCCTGTGGCTCGGGCTCACGTCGCTGCTGCGCGCACACTGGACGTCGGGTGCGGACTTCTGGACGCTGGCCTTCCCGCAGCTGATGCAGGGCATCGGCATGCCCTTCTTCTTCATTCCGCTCACCACGATTGCGCTCTCGGCGGTAGACCCGGACGAGACCGCATCGGCGGCGGGCGTGATGAGCTTCCTGCGCACGATGGCCGGCGCCATTGGCACCTCCGTCGCTACGACCATGTGGGCCAATAATGCCGTGACGGCGCGCAGCGAGATGGTCGGCGCCATGAACAGCGAGGCGACGCGCGAGGCGCTGCAAGGCGCCGGCTTCTCGCTCGATCAGGTGCGCGGGGTGATCGAGCAGACCGTCCAGCAGGAAAGCCTGACGGTGGCGATCAACCACATGTTCCTGCTGTCCGCGGCCGCCTTCGTGTTCGCTGCCGCAGCAGTATGGTTCGCCCCCCGGCCGAAAAGGGCCGTCGATCCGGGCGCGGCACACTGATGGACACCCTCAGCCGACTCGATATCGAGCGGACCGAGGGTGCCTCATTCCAAGCCGGTTAGTGAGACCGCCTCAAACGTCGAGATTGGCGACGTTGAGGGCGTTGTCCTGGATGAACTCGCGGCGCGGTTCGACGATGTCGCCCATCAGGCGCGTGAAGATCTCGTCGGCGACGTCCGCCTGCTCGATCTCCACGCGGAGCATCGAGCGCACATTGGGATCGAGCGTGGTTTCCCACAGCTGGTCGGCGTTCATCTCACCAAGACCCTTGTAGCGCTGGATCGCGAGGCCCTTGCGGCCGGCGGCCAGCACGGCGTCGAGCAGCTCGGACGGGCGGGTGATCCGCACGCCGCGGGCGTGCGCAGCGGTGGGTGCGGGGGTCTCTTCGCCGTCGCTGTCTTCCGTCTCGCTCTCGGC
Source organism: Sphingobium sp. B11D3B (assembly GCF_025961735.1). Taxonomy (NCBI): domain Bacteria; kingdom Pseudomonadati; phylum Pseudomonadota; class Alphaproteobacteria; order Sphingomonadales; family Sphingobiaceae; genus Sphingobium; species Sphingobium sp. B11D3B. The sequence continues at coordinate 3,272,838 of NZ_JAOQOF010000001.1, forward strand.
CTGCGCCTGCGCGGCGGCAGCGCGCGCGGCGAGCAGATGGCTTGGGCTGGCGTAGAGGCTCGCCTGCTCCTTGGTCAGCGTGTCCAGCTTGCGGGCTTCGGCGGAATTGAGGAAGGCCGGCTCGATGATGTGGTGATCGGTCACGCCGCGCACCAGCCGCTCGAGATGATAGCCGCCCTCGGCCGAGAGGCGGCCGGTCCAGCGGCCTTCCTCGTCGGTCCGGTCCAGCCATTCCGCCGCGCGGGCGAGCGCCTGCGCGCGGGCATCATCAGAGAGATCGAAGGCCAGCGCGCCCGCCAGAGCCAGCGCCTCGACGATCGCACCGTCATAGCGACGCGGCACATAGCGCATCAGCGCGCGGCTGCGCCGGGCATGGTCGATGAGGTCACGCAGGTCCTGACCCGAGCGGGTGCCGGTTTCCGTCTCCAGCACCAGCGTATCGACACCATTGTCGACCAGATACTGGTCGAGCGCGGCTTCGTCCTTCAAGTAGACTTCGCTGCGCCCGCGCGTGGCTTTGTAGAGCGGCGGCTGGGCGATGTAGAGATGGCCGGCCTCGATGATCTGCGGCATCTGCCGGTAGAAGAAGGTGAGCAGCAGCGTGCGGATGTGGGCGCCGTCCACGTCGGCGTCCGTCATAATGACGATCTTGTGGTAGCGCAGCTTCTCCAGATTGAAGTCGTCGCGAATGCCGGTGCCCATCGCCTGGATGAGCGTGCCGATCTCGCGGCTGGCCAGCATCCGGTCGAACCGGGCCCGCTCGACATTGAGGATCTTGCCGCGCAAGGGCAGGATCGCCTGGAAATGCCGGTCGCGGCCCTGCTTGGCCGAGCCGCCGGCCGAATCGCCCTCGACGAGGAACAGCTCGGATTTGGCGGGGTCGCGCTCCTGACAGTCGGCGAGCTTGCCGGGCAGGGAGGCGATGTCCATCACGCCCTTGCGGCGCGTCAGTTCGCGGGCCTTCTTGGCGGCCTCGCGCGCCGCGGCGGCATCGACCACCTTCTGGATGATCGACTTGGCGTGGCCGGGATTTTCCTCCAGCCACTCCTGCATCTTGTCGGCCATCAGGCTTTCAAGCGGCTGGCGCACCTCGGAGGAGACCAGCTTGTCCTTGGTCTGGCTGCTGAACTTGGGATCGGGCAGCTTGACGGACACGATGGCAGTCAGCCCCTCGCGCATGTCCTCGCCGGTAAGGCTGACCTTCTCCTTCTTGAGCAGGCCGGACTTGTCGCCATAGCTGTTGAGCGTGCGGGTCAGCGCGGCGCGGAAGGCCGCCAGGTGAGTGCCGCCGTCCCGCTGCGGGATGTTGTTGGTGAAGCAGAGGACGTTCTCGTAATAACTGTCATTCCACTCCAGCGCGACATCAATGCCGATACCGTCCCGGTCCGCCGAGATGGCGATGGGGTCGGGCATCAGCGCATTCTTGTTGCGATCGAGATATTTCACGAAGGCCGCGATGCCGCCCTCGTAGAACAGGTCGTGCTCCTTCACCTCTTCATGGCGCTTGTCGCGCAGCAGGATGCGCACGCCGGAGTTGAGGAAGGCAAGCTCGCGATAGCGATGCTCCAGCTTGTCGAAATCGAACTCGGTGACGTTCTTGAACGTGTCGGTCGAGGCAAGGAAGGTGACGCGCGTCCCCTTTTTGGGCTTGCCGTCGACCACGGGCGCATCGCCGCGCACGACGAGCGGGCCTTCCGCATCACCATAGCGGAAGCGCATCCAGTGCTCCTTGCCTTCGCGCCACACGGTCAGCTCCAGCCACTCGGAAAGCGCGTTGACGACGGAGACGCCGACGCCGTGCAGGCCGCCGGAGACCTTATAGGCATTGTCGTCGGAGGTGTTCTCGAACTTTCCGCCGGCGTGCAGTTGGGTCATGATGACCTCGGCCGCCGAAACGCCTTCCTCGCGGTGAATGTCGGTCGGGATGCCGCGACCATTATCCTCGACCGAAACGGAGCCGTCCGGGTTCAGCTCGATCAGCACCAGATCGCAATGTCCGGCCAGCGCCTCGTCAATGGCGTTGTCGCTCACCTCGAAGACCATGTGATGCAGGCCGGAGCCGTCATCGGTATCGCCGATATACATGCCGGGGCGCTTGCGCACGGCGTCCAGGCCCTTCAGCACCTTGATGCTGTCGGCACCATAATCATTTGCGTTCTGAGCGGGGGTCGTATTGCTATTGTCCGTCATGCCCCAGCCTATAGGAAAAGGGGGCGACGAACGGAAGCGAAATGCTGTTTTTTCACCGCGCGGGAAGGGGCGCTCATGGCCCATTCAGGCAGAAGGGGGTAGAGCGGCAATCGGGCGCGGGAAATGGGAAACCGGAAAGGACGCAGGATGCGTTTCATGTCTCGCCTGTTCACAGGCATTATCGGGGTCGCGATGGTCGCTACGGTGCCCGCCGCCGCCCAATCGACTCGCGCAGCAGAGGCGCAGGCCAAGGCTGACGCCAAGCTCGCCAAGGCGCTGGAAGGGCGCACTGCCGGAGAGCCGGTCCGGTGCATCAGCCTGAGCAGCGTGCGCTCGACGCAGATCATCGACAAGACGGCGATCATCTATGAGGTCGGCGGCAAGCTCTATGTCAACCGGCCGGTTAGCGGCGCCTCGTCCCTTGATGATGACGATATTCTCGTCACCAAGACGAGCAGCTCGCAGCTGTGCGATGTCGATATCGTACGGCTAGTGGATCGCGCCGGGCACTTCCCGCGCGGCTTCGTCAGCCTCGGCAAGTTCGTTCCCTATGAGAAGGTGAAGACCGCGAGCTGATCATCCGGTCGCCGCCGGCAGGGGCTCGATATGGTTCTTGCAAAAAAGAGGCTCCCGGCGGTGCGCTGGGAGCCTCTTTTTGTATCTGCGGGCCCCGCGCACTGGGGCCAAACGATCAGGCGGCGCTCTTCGCGGCCTTGTTCTGCTGGAAGCGCTCAATGGCTTCCAGCGTGATCTGGCGAGCTTCCGCGCTGTTGCCCCAGGTGCCGACACGCACCCACTTCTCGGCCTCGAGATCCTTATAGTGCGTGAAGAAGTGCTCGACCTGCTTGAACACGATGTCGGGCAGATGCTCCTTCTCGGTCACATTGGCGTAATAAGGGAAGGTCGCGTCGTCGGGGACGCAGAGCAGCTTCTCATCGCCACCATGCTCATCCTCGAGGTTGAGGACGGCGATGGGGCGGGCGCGCACCACCGAGCCCGGGATGAAGGGCGAGCGGGCCACGACCAGCGCATCGAGCGGATCGCCATCGGGCGAGAGCGTGTGCGGAACGAAACCGTAATTTGCGGGGTAGCGCATCGGCGTGTGCAGGATGCGATCGACGAAGAGGGCGCCCGATGCCTTGTCGAACTCATATTTCACCGGCTCGCCACCGGTCGGCACCTCAATGACGACATTGAGGCTTTCCGGCGGATTGCTGCCGACAGGAATCATATCGATGTTCATGGTTTTTCGCACCCACAGGTTAATTGACGGAAGTCTCGCCGGTCCGCGCTGTCAGCAGTCGGTCGAGACTGGTTGAACCCTCTTGTGATTTTTCGAGGCGCGGATAGCGCAGGCCGCCGGAATAATCGAGCGTGATCGTGCGATATCTTTTGTCCCGCCTCAGGGTCAGGACGAGCGGATGTTTTTGGGCCGTCGCCCGCACCCCCTCGCGGAAGACATCGGCGGAAAACTCGGTGTCGCCAACCGCCGTGATCGAATCGCCGACCGCGATGGCTGCCTTGAAGGCGGGGCTATCCCAGATGACGGAGCGCACGACGCCATCTTCCCCGACGATCAGCCCGGGGCCGAAGCTCTGGTCGACATATTTGCCCACGGTCTCGGCGGCCCGAATCGTCGAGTTGGTGATAAGGCCGTAGGTCAGCTTGTAGCCGCCTAGGTCGAACCCGGCCTTGGTGACCTCGCTATTGGTCTGCTCTATCCGCTCGCGCAGTAGCCCGTCCCAATCATAAGCGACGACGCCGTTGAGCGTCTCGATCACATCCTGACGATTGTAGGTCAGCACGCCCCAGTCGCGATCATTCACACCGAAGAAGGCCTTGGCGAAATCATCGATGCCGCGCGCGCCGGCGGTTTCGCGGCGGATGATGGCGTCCACTTCCAGCCAGATCATCAGGCCTTCATTATAATAATCTTCCGAGCGCTGCCAACTCGTCCAGGCCTTGGGGCGGCGGGCCGCGATGATCGGATCGTAGGTGGTGTCGATCACCGGGCGCCAGGTGCGGCCTCTGGTCGCGTCGAGCCGCGCCGCGATGGCGGCCAGCGCATCGAGCGTCTCGGCCTTGCTCAGCAGTCCCGAGCGGGCGGAGAGCACATAACCCCAGAACTGGGTCTGTCCTTCATACACCCAGAGCAGGTCGTCCTGCATGGGCGTGGCGAAATCGGGTGTCCAGAGCATCTCCGGGCGGCGATATTTGCCGTTCCAGCTATGGGTGAATTCGTGCGCGAGCAGGTCGCGGTCGCCCAGCGCGGCCTCCCATTGCGTGAAGTAGCCCAGCGAGACGCCATTTTCGCTGAGCCGGTGATGCTCCAGGCCGATGCCGCCCAGCTTGTCCGAGATGGAGAGCAGGAAATTATAGCGATCATAATGGCGCGCGCCGAACAGCGCGACGGCTTCATCGACAAGGCGGCGATGCAGGTTGATCTGCGGCTCGGTGGCTTTGAGCTCTTCCGGCGTATCGGCAAAGACGCTCAGCCGCACGTCTGGCGCCAGCGCGATCTCGCGGCTGTGGAGCCCTGCGAAGATCGGCGAATCGACCAGCGTCTCGTAATCGGTCTCCTCGTAGCGGACCGTCTTGCCGTCGCGCTCACTGGTCAGCGCAGTCGCTGCGGTCCAGCCTTCCGGCAGCGTGACGCTGGCCTGAATCGGGATGCGGCGGGTGTAGAAGCCGGCCGGATAGAGCGAGACGCTGTCCCACTGCAGGTTGAGCAGCGAGTCGGTCATCACGATCCGGCCCTGATTGCCCGCGGTGGGCGCCAGAAACTGGAAATTGGCGATCACGGCGCCTGCCCCGTCCGGCACGGAGAGGTGAAAGGCGTAGACGTTGAGCGGGTCGCGCTTCCAGCGCAATGGCCGGCCGTCCGCGGTCGTGAAGCTAAGGCCGGCGATCTTCTCGATCTGCCCGCGCGGGGCGTGGTGGCCCGGCAGCCATTCCGGCAGGAGCAGGGTCAGCGGGCCACCGGTCGACATGGGGATGGTCTCGCGGATGGTGATGATGCGCCGGTCCACATCGGTCGCGTCCACCTCCAGCTTGAGAGTGCCGCTGGTCCAGGCGATGTCCCGCGCTTGCGGCACGGTGCTCAGGATCGGCAGCGCGGCGGGGGCCGAGCGCGGCGGCGGCGCGGCGGCATCCTGGGCGAGAAGGGCGCTTGCGGGCAGGGTCAGCAGAAGAAGGGCAGGCAAAAGGCAACGGCGCATCATGGCACTCCGGGGAAATAGATGCGCCCAGCATGACAAGGGGGCGGCAAGCCGTCCACCCCCTCGGTCTATATCCTATGCTCGGCCCTCAGGCTGCGCGCGGCAGCTTGCTGGCGTCTGCCCAATTGCCATGCAGGCCCGAGCGGATGCGGATGGGCAGCTTGGCGCGGGCGATCGGCCCGGCCGGCAGGTTGAGCGCGTCGAGCACCACCAGATCGGAATAGTTGGTGATGAGATTGTCCACGAGCGCGATGATGTAGCCATCGCCCTCCGGCGCATCGGCCGAGCGCGGCACGAAGCAGGGCTCCTGGATGATCGATTCCGGACCCGCCCACCAGCAATCCTCGGTGCGTGCGACGAGATCCCAATGGCCGATCTTGTTCATCTTGAAGCCGCTGGCGCGACCACGGAGGAAGTCCATCGGCATCTCCGGGTCCATCACCAGGCCCCAGCCGTGGCGATAGGGCTGGCCGACGAAGCGCTCGTCGATGCGGGGAAATTCGTCGATCCAGTCGGTCAGCTTCTCGATGCTGGCGAATTCTTCACCGTTGGAGGCCAGGTCGACCGTCCAGCGGGTCAGGAAGGGCCGCGCGGCAACCGGATCGAAACTGTCGTCATGGATGTCCGGGAAGAAGGGGAAGCTGTTCCCTTTCGCCTCGCAGGTGTCGAAGTGGATCTTGGTGCCGTCCTGATAGGCGTTCATGACATGGCTGGCGAAGCAGTTGTCGCGCTTGAACCAGCGGATGTCCGCGCCATCGCCGCCGCGCTTCAGCACGCCGAGGTAGACCGGGAGCGTCTTGTCGAAGCCGAAATGCGGCTTGCCGGCCTTCAGCCGATCCCAATTGCCGGTGATCGGCACGATGTGGAAGATCACGTAATCCTGGGTCAGGCCGAAGTCGTGCATCATGCAGTAATAGGGGACCTTGAAGAAGGTCTCGAACAGCACATTGCCCTGCGGGTCGATCTCGAAATAGCTGACATCGTCGGTCAGCACGCCGGTCGCGGCATAGCCATGGTTGCAGAAATTGCCGGTGACGGGGTCGATCTTGCCATGGCCGGAGAAGGTCTGGTTTTTGATCTTGCCGTCAAAATTCGTGTAGCCTTGGGTCTCCAGGCTGAGCGGATCCATGATGAGGCAGGGGCTGTCCTCCTTCATCGCATAAAGCTTGCCGGCATGGACCATGACGTTGGTGTTGGCCGTGCCGCGGATCATGCCCTTGACGCTCTCGTCATCGGTCAGCGGATTGCGATACATGCCGAACAGCGACTTGCCGGCGGCCCGCTCGGCCTTCCACTTGTCGGTCTGGGCGTAGCGCTGGCGGAAATCCACCTTGCCATCATGGAAGTGGAACAGGCTGACCATGCCGTCGCCGTTGAAGAACTGATCGTTCTCGAACATCGGCGGGAATTGCGCATCGGGGTGGACGCGATGGAAGGTGCCATTGAGTTGCGCGGGGATTTCCCCCTCGACTTCCATATCCAGAATGTCACCTTCGATGCGCAACGGGCGCAGCACGCCTGTCATGCCGGGCGTATTGGGGTAGTGGGCCATCCGACTCTCCTTGATTGATCTCTCAACAAGTCGAGTGAATGGCCGCTTTCGACACAGGCGGCGTTGATCCGTGTCAAACCCTCCGCCTCGTCCCGCGCTTCAGGTGAAGCGGATGGGGCGGACCTTATTCGCCGGGAAAGCGCTCGAAGCTCGGCAGCGCATCCAGCGTGGTCATCCAGTGCGGCCGCTCGGCGGTCTGGATCTGCACTTGCGGCGGCAGCGCCTCGGGATCGTCGAACGTGGCGGCCTGGATGTCGATCAGCCCGGGCAGCGCCTCCGGATTTGTGAAGAACAGGCCCGTGCCGCAGACGGGGCAGAAGCTCCGGGTCACGGACGGGGAGGACTGATAATCGCTGACATTGCCAGTCAGCACCGTCACCGCCTTTTCCGCAAAGGCGGCCCAGAGCACCATCGGCGCGCCGGATGATTTGCGGCAGTCCGCGCAATGGCAGAGCGCCACATGCTCGGGCGTTCCTGTTCCCCGGTAACGCACCGCGCCGCATTGACAACCGCCTTCGAAGCTGTCGCTCATCATCGTCTCCTAAATCCCGCCTAGGAACATAAAGGGAACAATCTGCACTTGCAAGCCGGTTTCCTTAAAGCGCGATTCCCGCTAGAGGCGCGGCCATGGCGAAAATCGAGACACCCCGGCCGGTTCGCGGCACTCAGGATATGATCGGCGACAGCGCGGACCGCTTCGCGCATGTGGTCGAAACGTTCGAGAAAGTCCGCAAGCTCTATGGCTTCCGGCGGATCGAAGTGCCGGTATTCGAACAGACGGCGGTCTTCTCCCGCTCGCTGGGCGAAACCACCGATGTCGTCTCCAAGGAGATGTACAGCTTCGAGGATCGCGGCGGGGATTCGCTCACGCTGCGTCCGGAGTTCACCGCCGGCATCGCGCGGGCCTATATCACCGAGGGCTGGCAGCAATATGCGCCGCTCAAGGTTGCGACGCACGGGCCGCTGTTCCGCTATGAGCGGCCGCAAAAGGGGCGCTATCGCCAGTTCCACCAGATCGATGCCGAGATCATCGGCGCGGCCGAGCCGCTGGCCGATGCCGAGCTGCTGATCTTTGCCGACCAGTTGCTCAAGGAGCTGGGCATCAGCGAGGGCGTGACGCTGACGCTCAACACGCTGGGCGATGCCGCGAGCCGCGATGCCTGGCGCGCGGCGCTGGTTGCGCATTTCGAGGGGCACAAGGCGAGCCTGAGCGAAGACAGTCTGACCCGGCTCGAAAAGAACCCGATGCGCATCCTCGACAGCAAGGACCCGCGCGATCAGGCAATCGTGGCGGACGCGCCGGATATCGACGCCTATCTGACCGACGAGGCGCAGGCCTTCTTCGAGAAAGTGACCGGCGGGCTGAAGGCGGCTGGCGTGGCGTGGACCCGCAATGCCCGGCTGGTGCGCGGGCTGGATTATTATCGGCACACCGCGTTCGAGTTCGTCACGGATCGGCTGGGCGCGCAGGGGACGGTGCTGGGCGGCGGACGTTATGACGGGCTGATCGAGACGCTGGGCGGGCCGGCGACCCCGGCGGTCGGTTGGGCGGCGGGGATTGAGCGGCTGGGGATGCTGCTGGATGCGCCGAGAGAGCAGCGCCCTGAACTCGTAGTGGTTGCCGACGATATTGGTTCGGAGATGTTCGCTCTCCAGATTGCTTCACTTTTCCGGCGCAACGGAATCACCGTTGAACCGATCGTGTCGGGATCCCTCAAGAAGCGTTATCAAAAGGCACGTAGCCTCAATTCGGACTGGATCATCAAGACCAATCTGCGCGGCTCGGCCCCATCCGGGGCTGTTTGTGCTCGTTTGGCATTTGGCCGGGAAGACCTCGACACTTCCCTTGAGCCCAAAAAACTAGAAGCAATTATCCGTCGAAGCTTTGAAATTGATCACGTGGATGGTCTGGTTCCTCACGCAACGGTTCTGCTGACCGACATCGGGGCATGACCACCATCTCCCCTGATCGCATCGCTGCGATCCTCCGGCGGCAGGAGGAGGTGCAGGCGCAGATGGCGCGGCCGGATCTTGATCCGGCGGAGTTCGTGCGGCTCTCCAAGGACTATGCCGAGCTGGAGCCGGTGGTGCAGGCCGCGCGGGCGGTTGTGGCGTTGCGCGCCGAGCAGGGCGAGCTGGAAGCGATGCTCGCCGATCCCGAAATGAAGGCGATTGCGCAGGAGGAACTGGAAAGCCTGCGCGCGCGGCTTCCGCAGGCCGAACATGCGCTGGCCTTGGCGCTGCTCCCCAAGGATGCGGCGGATGCCCGCCCGGCGATGCTGGAGATTCGCGCCGGCACCGGCGGCGATGAGGCTGCGCTGTTCGCTGGCGATCTGTTCCGCATGTATCAGCGCTATGCCGAGACGCAGGGCTGGCGCGTCGAGATCATCTCGGCCAGCGCGTCCGAGGCGGGCGGCTTCAAGGAAGTGATCGCCAGCGTGACCGGCACTGGGGTGTTCGCGCGCATGAAGTTCGAGAGCGGCGTCCATCGCGTGCAGCGCGTGCCGGTGACGGAGAGCGGCGGGCGCATCCACACCTCGGCGGCGACCGTGGCCGTGCTGCCCGAGGCCGAGGATGTCGACGTGCAGATCAACGAGGCGACTGACCTGCGGATCGACGTCTATCGCTCGTCCGGCTCGGGCGGGCAGCATGTGAACACGACCGACAGCGCCGTGCGCATCACCCATTTGCCGACGGGTCTCGTCGTGACGCAGCAGGACGAGAAGTCCCAGCACAAGAACAAGGCGAAGGCCATGAAGGTGCTGCGCACACGCCTCTATGAAGCCGAGCGCGAGCGCACGCAGGCGGAGCATGCGGGCGCGCGCAAGGCGATGGTCGGCTCGGGCGACCGCTCGGAGCGCATCCGCACCTATAATTTCCCGCAGGGCCGCGTGACCGATCATCGCATCAACCTGACCCTGCATCGCCTGCCGGAAATTCTCGAAGGCCCTGGACTAGACGAGGTGATCGCCGCGCTCATCGCCGAGGATGAGGCTGCGCGGCTGGCGCAGCTCGACATGGCGGCGTGAGCGGCGGGGGTGTGTCGACCATGAAGCCGGGAGCGGGGGGCTGCTTTGCCCTGGGCTCCTGCCTTCGCAGGAGCACGAGCTTGTGAGCGGGCTGGCCGATTGGCTGCGCGCCGCCACGACCGCTCTGGGCGCGGTCAGCGATACGCCCCGGCTCGATGCTGAACTGCTTGCCGCCCACGCGCTGGCGATGAGCCGCGAGGAGATGATCCTTGCCCTGCCCCGGCTCTCCTGCCCCGAGGGCGCCGATGCGCTGCTCGCCCGGCGGCTGGCGCATGAGCCGATCGCCTACATCACCGGCACGCGGGATTTCTGGACGCTGACCCTGAAGGTCGCGCCGGGCGTGCTAGTGCCGCGACCGGACAGCGAGACCCTGATCGAGGCGGCGATCGCGCAGTTCGAGGGGAGGCGGCCGCCGGGACGCATCCTCGATCTCGGCACCGGCTCGGGGGCGCTGCTGCTGGCGGCGCTGGATGTCTGGCGGGAGGCGAGCGGTGTCGGCGTCGATGCCTCTGCGGCTGCGATCGAGATCGCACGGGCGAATGTCCGGCTTTGCGGGATGGAGGCGCGGGCGGAGATCCGCGCGGGGGACTGGGCCGACGGGATCGAGGAGTGCTTCGACCTCATTCTCTGCAACCCGCCTTATATCAGCACGTCCGCCATGCTGCCCCGGCAGGTGCGCGATCATGAGCCAGCCAGCGCCCTGTTCGCAGGAGCCGATGGGCTGGACGATTATCGGCGGCTCGCCGCGCAGACGGGCGACCGCCTCGCCGCAGGAGGCGCAGCGATCTTCGAGATCGGTTTCGACCAGGAGGAGACGGCCGGCGCACTGTTTCGGGAAGCCGGCTTCCATGTCGCGGTGCGCCGCGATCTGGCCGGGCGGGCGCGGGCGCTGGTGCTCACCAGGGCATAGGGCTGCGCTTTTTCACGGCTCCCAACGATTTTCGCTTGGTTTGATGCACGGGAACGACTATCTGCCAGTTTCAGGACCACTGTTGCAAACGCGCGAAGCGCTTGCGTGAGTGGTCTGCTCCCACAGTTTTGGCGGCGTTCTGGAATTGGAGCCGTTGGCCGAAGCGCGGGGCGAGAGCGGTGTCAAAACCGTTCCGCCAACGATGTGTTGTATAGCGCTTGGGGCCATTGATCGGGAACGCCGGGTTTTAGTCGAGAGCATAGGGACGAACCTTTGATCAATAATCGTCAGGCCGGTCGCCGTCGCGGTCGGAATAACCCGCGCCAAGGGGGCGGAGGCAATCGCGGTAACGGCGATTCGGGCAACCGGATCGACAGCCGCGCACGGGGCAATGCGCCTCAGCTTCTCGAAAAATATCGCAATCTGGCGCGCGACGCCCAGATGTCCGGCGATCGGGTGAACGCGGAATATTATCTGCAGTTCGCCGATCACTATTTTCGCGTCCTCGCCGACAACCGTGCGCGGCAGGAGGAGCAGCAGGGCCGCTTCCGTCGCAACGACGATGGCGATCAGGACAACAGCTTCGACAATGACGAGCTGATCGACGGCAGCGAGGATGGCGACGAGTTCGCACCGCGCCATCAGGATTTCCGTCAGCAGGACAATCGCAATCAGGACGAGCGCCCGCGCCGCGATCGTGGGCCGGACCGGGACGGGCAGGATCGCCCGGCACGGCAGGAGCCGCGTCAGGACCAGGGCGAGCGTGCGGAACGGGCAGAGCGGCCCGAGCGTGCTGAACGCCCGGAACGCGCCGAGCGCCCGGAGCGTGCTGAACGCAAAGAGCGTCAGCCGCGCCGTCCGCGCGTTGCCAATGATGACGAAACCGATCGGGATGAGGGCGAGATCGGCCTTCCCGGTCTGCCGCCCTCCATCGCCCGCATCGAATCGGACGAGTCCGAGGATCGGGCCGAAGCGCCGGCAGAGGCGAATGACGCCACGGAAGCGCCCGCAAAGCCGCGCCGGGGCCGTCGCCCTCGTGCGACCGAAGCGGCGGAATGATCTGATCCGGAGCCGCGCTCTTTGAGGGTGCGGACGTCGCGGGCCGGGCTGTGATCCGGTTCGACCAAATCAAAAGAGCACGATCGGCCATATAGCTGATCGTGCTCTTGTCGTTTCAGGCGCTGAGTGGGCCTAGCGCTCGGTTGCCTCGAGCAGATCGTCGCTCAGCGGATCTTCGACGCTCTGGTCATGTCCCGTCCCGCTC